>NZ_JACBZH010000001.1:4800000-6952820 GCF_013407855.1 Actinopolymorpha rutila | reverse complement strand
GTACTGGATGACCTCCTCGCGCCGGTCGGAGTCGAAGTCGACGTCGATGTCGGGCTCCTCCTCCCGGGTCGCGGACAGGAAGCGCTCGAACGGCAGGTCGTAGAAGATGGCGTCCACCGAGGTGATGCCGAGGACGTAGCAGACCGCGGAGTTGGCCGCCGATCCCCTTCCCTGGCAGAGGATTCGCCTGCTCCGGGCGAACTCCACGATGTCGTGCACGATGAGGAAGTAGCCGGGGAAGTCCTTCTCCTCGATGACCCGCAGCTCCTTGTCCAGCCGGGCGCGGGTCTCCTCGGCGAACCGTCCGGTGTAGGTGCCGTAGGCGCGTTCGGCGCCCTGGCGGACGAGCTCGCGCAGCCAGCTCATCGGCGTGTGTCCCGCCGGGACGTCCTGCCGGGGCAGCCGCGGCTTGGCCCGGCGCAGCGGGAACGCCAGTGCCCGGGCGTACTCCACCGTGCGGGCGACGGCGCCGGGATAGCGCGCGAACCGGGCGGCCATCTCCGCGCCGGTTCGCAGGTGGGCGGTGCCGGCCGCGGGCAGCCAGCCGTCGATCTCGTCCAGGCTGCGCCGGGAGCGTACGGCAGCCAGGGCGGTGGCCAGCGGCCGGCGTTCGGGCGTGGCGAAGTGGACGTTGTTGGTGGCGACCACCGGAAGCCGGCGGGACCGGGCGAGCTCTGTCAACACGTCGTTGCGGTCGGAGTCGAGGGGGTAGCCGTGGTCGATGAGTTCGACCGCCACCTGGTCGCGGCCGAACAGCCCGACCAGCCGGTCGAGCTCACGGCCCGCCTCGGACGTGCCGCCGCGCTCGAGGGCCTGCCGTACGGTCCCCTTGCGGCAGCCGGTGAGGACCAGCCAGTGGTCGCCGGCGCGGGCGGCGAGGTCGTCCGGGTCGTAGGTGGGCCGGCCCTTCTCCCCGCCGCGAAGCTGCGCCTCGGTGAGCGCACCGGCCAGCCGGTGGTAGCCCTCCTCGCCGCGGGCGAGAACGAGAAGGTGACTGCCCTCGGGGTCGGCGGCGCCGTTCTGCGGCTCGGTGAGGTCGAACGACAGCTCCGCCCCGAAGATCGTCCCCAGGCGGTAGTCGGCCGCCTCCGCGGCCTCGGCCATCCGGACCACGCCGTACAGGCCGTCGTGGTCGGTGAGCGCGAGCGCCTGCAGGCCCAGCCGCACCGCCTCCTCGACCAGCTCCTCCGGGTGGCTGGCGCCGTCGAGGAAGCTGAAGTTGGAGTGGCAGTGGAGCTCGGCGTACGGGACGACCGGGCCGTCGGGACGCTTCGGACGTTCGTCGGGCGGCGGGTCGTAGGGCGGGCGGACGGAGGTCCAGGCCGGGCTGTCGCCGCCGTCCACCTCGGCCGGTGGGCCGCCCGGCCGGCGTCCGGACAGTTTGCGTTCCAGCTCCGACCAGGGCATCCGGGGGTTCTTCCACCCCATCAGGAACCCCCGCCGATCAGCCCGCCGGGTGGCTCAGTCATAGCTGGCCTCGATCCACCATCGCCCGGCCTCGTGCAGCAGGACGAACGCGCTCCCGTCGGCGCACGCCACCTGGAAACGGGCGTAGCGGCGGGCGGCGCCGGGATCCCACCAGCGTTCGTCGACCGGCCAGGGCCCGGCCCAGCCGACGATGGGCAGCGCGGCCACCGAACCGCCGGGCCGCGCGAGCGTCTGGCAGTCGCCGGACATCTCGCCCCGCTCGCCGACGGCGACGGCCCGGCCGGCGGGGTCGAGGACGTCGACCGGCTCGGGAGAGGGGAACACCGTGGACGGGGCCGGAGGCGGTAAGTGCCCCGTCCACGGCGGCACAGTGGGTCGGGCGGGGGTGGGATCGTCGCCCCACGCCACCCAGGTCACGCGCTCGGCGGCGGCCCGGCCTCCGGACAGGACGGCCGTCACCACCGCGTCGTGGCCGAGCATGCTCTGCACCCGGGTGAAGGTCCGGTGGATGCGTTCGTCGGGTGCCTGGTCGCCCCACAGGCCGTCCTGGTAGGCGCCGGTGGCGGCCACCTCGTCGGGCACCAGCCGGATCCGGACCACCCCGGAGGTCAGCTCCTGGGCGGGTCCGCCGGAGTCGGTGCGGGTGCCCTGGAGTTGCCAGCGAACCCGGTCGACCACGTCGGTCGCGCTGAACCAGCGGGGGTGCCGCCACTGCCGACCGGCGGGCTCGTCGCGTTCGCTCTCGGTCTCCACCCGCAGGCAGGTGCACACCAGGTCGCGTTCGGCGAGGCCGGCGACCAACTGGTCGGCCGCGCCGCGGATCGCGAACGCCACGTGGTCGACCCGGTCGACGGGCGGCTCGAACGTCACCTCGGTGGCCAGTTCGGGTGGCGGCCTGCGGGTGGCGAGGGCGCGGGAGTCGCGGCCGCCGGCCAGCCGGTGCGCGGCCACGCCGTCGGAGCCGAACCGCCCGAGCACGCTCCGGGCCGGCAGCGCGGCGAACTCGCCGAGGGTGCGGATACCCAGCCGGCGCAACAGGTCAGCCAGGTCGGGGCGGTCGAGGGTGTCGATCGGAAGGGACGCGATGCAGCGGGCGGACTCACCCGGCGGGAACGTCAGCTCGGGGTCACCGGCCCGCTCGGCGAGCCGGGCGGCCTGCTCGGCCGCGAACGGCCCGTCGGCGATGCCGATCACGCTCTGGAAACCGGCCTGCCGCAGGTGCTCGCGCAACGCCTCGGCGAACGCCTGCTCGCCGCCGAAGTAGCGGCTCGGTCCGCGGGCGGCGAGCGCACACATGCCCGGGCGGATGATCTCCACGCCGGGAGCGAGCGCCTCGACCGCGACCACCACCGGCTCGAACGCCCGGGCGTCCACCGCCGGGTCGTATGCCAGGACGGTCAGCTCCGGGCACCGGGACTGGGCCTCGCGGATCCGCAGGCCCCGGCGTACGCCCTGGTGGCGAGCGGCCTGGGAGCACGCGAGGACCCGGCCCCGGTCGAGCACGGCCAGCGCGGCGTCGGGTGGACACCCGGCGTCGCGTCCGGCCGCGGTCACCGGCCAGTCGGGGCACCACACCACCAGGGTGCGTACGGCGCTCATCCCCCCATCACCCCCAGCTTCCCCGGCTGGGGGGTGAGGCCGCGCGGAGCGCCCGACCGGTTCGGAACCATGGCACTATTATCGAACACACGTTCGATCACTGTCAATCGGATCGACGCGGTTCGAAGAGGCGGGATTCCGGGGGAGAGCGGGGCTTACTCCTGACCGGACGTGCCTTCGTTGGCCGTGCGGATGGCGGCCGCGGTCTTCGCCGGGTCGTACCCCTCCGACACGCCCTCGACGAGGATCACGTCGCCGGGGATGTGGTCGGTGCGCAGGTGGAGGATCTCCCGGTAGGCCGGGGAGTCGTACCACCCGTGCGCGTCCACGAGGCTCGGAAACTCGATCACGACCACTCCCCCCGGCCACGAGCCCTCGAGCACCTCGTGCTGGACGCCGTGCACCAGGAACCGCCCGTTGAACGGGTCGAGCGTGCCCTGGATCCGCTCGATGTACTCCGCGATGTCCGGGTGGTACTCCGCGACCTGCAGGTTGGCGATGGCGTACGTCGTCATGCGTTCTCCCGTGGCTGCCTCGTTGCGGCTGTCGAGTCCTCCGCGATCATGCCAGTGCCCACCGACAGGGCGCCCGCGACTTTTCGGGTCGCCGAGAGGTCACGCCGACAACCGGCGGCCGGCGAGGGAGATCACCTCCCCCGGCTGTTCCCCCGGGCGGTCGGCCGGCTGCTCGCCAAGCTGCTCAACGACCTGCTCGCCCGGCTGGTTAGCCGTGGCGGTGGCGGGCTCGGTCGCCACCGCCACGGCGCCGGCGTGGTCGGGCAACCACAGCCGGGAGGTGCGGCGCCGGCCGGCCGTTCCGCGTCCGGTCGCCTGGATGGTGACCTCGCGTGCCGACAGGTGCCCGTGGCCGGCGCCGAGTCCGTGCCAGGTGCTCGAGGTGATCGACAGTCCCAGCTCGCTGCCCGACCAGTCCGCGTCCTGGACGACGAGCACGGCGCCGCGCTCACGGACCCGGGCGGCCAGCCGGCGGACCTCGCCGTCGGGGGCCGAGGTGGGCGGGCGGACGACCACCACGTCGAGGACGTCGACCAGTGCCGCCACCACGCCCAGCCACTTCCGGCCGGGGGTGGGCACGAGGACGAGGCGGCCCGGGTCGACGCCCAGCCCGGTGGCCGCCTCTGCGCCGAGCTGGGAGAATCCGACCAGTCCGCACCACGACCCCGCCCCGGAGGCGCCCGCGATCAGGGCCAGGGTGAGCGTGGTCGACCCCGCCACGGTGTAGCTCGCGCCGCGCCGCAGCCCGCCGTCGGGCAGCAGGCCGGCGAACGCCGGCAGGGCGGGCACGGTGGGAACCGCGCGCCCGGCCACCCCCGCGGTCGTCGGCCGGGCGGCGAGCTCGGCCCGAAGCTCGGCGAGCACGGCCGCCCGGTCGGCCGCGGACCGCCTGGCGCCGGCCTCCGACGACACGCTGCGGTTGTACTTCCTGTGCGGCGCCCGGCTCGTGTCCAGCGCGGATGCCTGTGAAGTCCCGACCACTCCAGCATCATCGAACGCGTGTTCGAGGATGTCAACCTCGCCACAGGGGAGGGCGGGGGAGGTTCCACGGACTCCGAACCGCGAGAAATCCGGGTGCCACGGGCACACGACAGGACCCGAGCGAGCGGCGATCCCGGGCGATATGGCCGCGGGTGGGCGGTGTGGACGGCAGGCTCCCGGCCGGGTCCGCCAGGCTCGGACTTAGGGTCGGGTCCATGACTTCGCCCGCCCCCGACGACGCCGGCCGAAACCTCAGCCCCGATCACGCCACCGAGGCCACCCAGGTCACCGAGGCCGACCCCGGCTACGTCGACCTCGGATACGCCCGGCTGGACACCGACCGGCTCACCCGTACCGGCGACCCTGAGGTCGTCTACGGAGCCGGGAAGACTCCCGACCAGGTGGTCGACCTGCTGCGCCACCTGCACACCGCGCACCCGGACCGGGCCGCGCTCGCCACCCGGCTCGACGCCACGGCGCTGGACCGGGTGCGCGCCGCGTTCCCCGAGGCCCGGCTGGACGAGGTGGCCGGCACGGCGACCCTCGGCCCGCCGCCCACGCCGGTGGGCCTGGTGTGCGTCCTCGCCGCGGGCACGTCCGACGCGCGGGTGGCCCGCGAGGCCGTGCACACGGTCGAGGCCTACGGCGCGGGGGTACGCACCATCACCGACGTCGGGGTCGCGGGAGTGCACCGGTTGCTCGCCGCGAAGGAGGAGTTCGACGACGCCGACTGCCTGATCGTCGTCGCCGGGATGGAGGGCGCGCTGCCGTCCGTCGTCGGCGGGCTGACCGGCGTGCCGCTGGTGGCGGTGCCGACGAGCGTGGGGTACGGCGCGTCGTTCGGCGGGCTCGCGGCGCTGCTCGGGATGCTCAACTCCTGCGCGCCCGGCGTGGTCGTCTGCAACATCGACAACGGCTTCGGCGCGGGCGTGTTCGCGGCCCGGGTGGCCCGGCGGGCGCACGCCGGCCGTGGCTCCGCGGGTGCCGGCGAGACTCCGAACGGCGAGACTCCGAACGGAGCCGCCCGGTGAGCCGGATCGGCTGGCTGGACTGTGCGTCCGGCGCCAGCGGCGACATGCTGCTCGGTGCGCTGGTGGCCGCGGGCGTACCCCTCGACGTCCTCACCCACGCCGTCGACGCCGTGGCGCCGGAGAAGATCCGGCTCCGCCCGGAGAAGGTCGTCCGCAACGGCCTGGCCGCGACGTTGGTGCACGTCGAGGGCACCGACTCCAAGCACCACCGGACCTGGGCCGACGTCCGTACGCTGCTGGACGCCGCCGACCTGCCCGAGCCGGTACGCCGGTCCGCGCACGCGACGTTCGAGCGGCTGGCGCGGGCCGAGGCGCGGGTGCACGACACGACGCCGGAGGCGATCCACTTCCACGAGGTGGGTGCCCTGGACGCGATCGCCGACGTGGTGGGGGTGTGCGCGGGGCTGGCCCACCTCGGTCTGGACCGGCTGGTCGTGTCGCCGGTCGCGGTCGGGTCGGGGTTCGTCCGGGCCGCACACGGTCGGCTGCCGGTGCCGGTGCCCGCGGTGGTGGAGTTGCTGGCCGCCGCCGGCGCTCCGTCGTACGCCGGAGAGATCGACGGCACCCCGGTCGGCGAACTGTGCACCCCGACCGGGGCGGCGCTGCTGGTCACCCACGCTTCGACGTACGGCCCGCAGCCGCCGATGCGGGTGGCCGCGCAGGGCTTCGGCGCGGGCACCCGCGAGACGCCCGGGCGCGCGAACGCCGTCCGCCTCCTGGTCGGCGAGCCCGCTCCGGAGGTGTGGACAGCCGAGACCGGGGCTCCCGGTGGTGGCGCGACCTTCCCGGGTGAGTCGACCCAACTGGTGGTGGAGTCCAACGTCGACGACCTGGACCCGCGGGTGTGGCCGGCGGTCCTGGCGCGGCTGCTCGACGCGGGCGCGGCGGATGCCTGGCTGACTCCGATCCTGATGAAGAAGGGCCGCCCGGCACACACGTTGGCGGTGCTGGTCGACCCCGACCGGTACGACGAGGTGTGCGAGGTGGTCTTCACCCAGACCCCCGCGATCGGGGTACGCAGCCACGCGGTGCGCAAGCGGCCGCTGGAGCGGGAGTTCCGTACCCTCGAACTCCCCGGCGGCACCGTGCGCCTGAAGGTCGCGACGTACGCCGGGAAGGTGGTCAACGCCCAGCCGGAGTACGACGACGTGCTCGCGCTGGCCGAACGCACCGGCCGCCCGGTCAAGGCGGTGCTGGCCCAGGCCGCCGCCGCCGCGCAGCAACACCTGTGACGGTGCCGAAGGCACCAACGAAGGAGTACGCGTGACGGACGTCGCGATCCCGGGGTCGAAGTCGCTCACCGCCCGGGCGTTGTTCCTCGCGGCCTGCGCGGACGGCACGTCGGTGCTGCACCGGCCGCTGTGGTCGGACGACACCGAGGCGTTCGCCGCCGGGCTGACCGCGCTGGGGTACGCCGTCGAGGTGCGCCCGGACCGTTGCACGGTGCGGGGCAGCGCGACCGGCCCGCCCGCCCCGGGTGCGGAGGTGTTCTGCCGGGACGCCGGGACGGCCGCGAGGTTCCTGCCCACGCTGGGCGCCCTCGGGCACGGCGTGTTCCGGTTCGACGGTTCGGAGCAGTTGCGCCGCCGCCCGCTCGGCCCGCTCGTCGGGGCCCTCGCCGCGCTGGGAGTCGACGTACGCGCCGAGGAACGCGAGGGGCACCTTCCGGTCACGGTCCGCGGCGCCGGGCTGAAGGGCGGCGCGCTCACCCTGGACGCCGGGCTGTCGTCGCAGTTCCTCACCGGCCTGCTGCTCGCCGCGCCGCTGACGACCGAGGGCCTCGAGATCACCGTGACCGACCTGGTGTCGGTGCCGTACGTCGAGATGACGCTGGCGATGATGCGGCGGTTCGGGGTGGAGGCGACCCGCACCGGCGACACGTTCACGGTGCCGCCGGGCCGCTACCGCGCCGGCGAGTACGCCGTGGAGCCGGACGCGTCCACCGCGAGCTACTTCCTCGCCGCGGCCGCCCTGACCGGCCGCTCGGTGACCGTTCCCGGGCTCGGAGCGGGCGCGTTGCAGGGTGACATCCGGTTCGCCGAGGTGCTGGGACGCATGGGCGCGGACATCGCGCTGACCGCGGACTCGGTTACGGTCACCGGGCCGGAGCGGCTGTCCGGTGTCACGGTCAACATGCGCGACATCTCCGACACGATGCCGACCCTGGCCGCGATCGCGCCGTTCGCCGACGGGCCGGTGCGGATCGAGGACGTCTACAACACCCGGGTCAAGGAGTGCGACCGGCTGGACGCCTGCGCGACCAACCTGGCCCGGCTCGGCGTGCGGGTGGAGACCGGCCGGGACTGGATCCAGGTGTGGCCGGGCACTCCGCGAGCGGCCGAGATCGACTGCCGCGGCGACCACCGGATCGCGATGAGCTTCGGCGTCACCGGTCTGCGGACACCGGGGCTGACGCTGGACGATCCGGGCTGTGTGAAGAAGACGTTCCCGGAGTTCCACGAGGTGCTCGCCTCGCTGGTCCGGGAGTGGACCCGGAGCGCCTGACCGAAGTCCGGGGCCCTGTCCCTGGCAGCCCCTAATCTTGGTCGCGATGTCGCGCCGGGTGTCGTTCGCCGCCGCCGTCGTGTGGGTGCTCGCCGCGTTGCCGGTGGCCGCGACGGCACTCGCCGGCGCGCCGGATTGGGCGTACGCCGACCAGCTGCGGGTCGCCCCGGTCGTCATGGTCGGGATCGGCGGGCTGACCGCCGGGGACGTCACACCCGCTCGCACCCCCGCGCTGGCGGCGCTGGTCGGCCGGGGCGCGCCCGGCGTCCTCGTCCCGCGCTCGGTGCGCTCCCACACCTGCCCGCTGGACGGCTGGCTCACCGTCTCCGCCGGCGAGCGCGCGGCCGGGCCGGCGACCTGCGGTCCGCTGCCGCGGGTGGCGCGGATCCCCGGAGGTGCCGGCACCTACGTGGTGCCCGGCTGGCGGCGGCTGGCCGAGGCGCAGGCGAGCACCGGCTACGGAGCCGAACCCGGCCGGCTGGCCGAACACCTCGCCCGGGCGGGCACCTGTGCCACCGCCGTCGGGCCGGGCGCCGCGGTCGCGCTCGCCGACCGGAGCGGCGCGGTGGCGCGCTACCGTCCGGCGTTCGACCGTACGGCGGCACCCACCGGCGACTGCCCGCTGACCGTCGTCGACGCGGGTGCCGTTCCCCTGGGTGCCGGTCGCGGAGACGCATTGGTGGCCGCGGACGCGCTGGTCGCGAAGGTGGTCGCGGCCGCCGGCCCGAGCGCGACCGTGCTGGTCGCCGGGCTGTCCGACGAGTCCGCGGGCAGGGGTACGTCCCTGCGGCTGGCCGCCGCGGCCGGGCCGGGGTTCGAGGGGAGCTGGCTCACCAGCGGCGGCACCCGGCGCGAGGCGCTCGTGCAGCTCACCGACCTGACCCCGACGCTCACCGAACTCCTCGGCACCGGCACCGACGAGGTGTTCGAGGGCGGCCGCTGGCGCACCACCGGCGGCCGGCCGGCCGGCACCGGCGCCAACAGTGTCGCCACGACCGCCACCCTGGACCGGCTGCGGGCGTTCGAAACCACCGACCGCGTGGTGAGCACCTACGGCTTCTGGTTCTTCACCGTGCTGGTCGTCGTCCAGGTGCTGGCGTACGGGCTCGCGCTGCTGGTCACCGCCCGCACCCGGCGGGCAACGTCGCGCCGGCGGGCGGGCCGGCTGGCGTCGGCGGCCGGGCTGGTCTGCGGGGCCGCCCCGATTGCGGCGGTGCTCGCCGGGCTGGTGCCCTGGGCCGCGTCGCCGGTCCCGGTGTGGTCGCTCGTCCTCGGCGTCGCCGGGTTCACCGCGGTGCTGGCCGCGCTGGCCGGCCGCACACCGTACGACCCGCTCTGGGCGGCGCCGACCACGCTCGCCCTGGTCACCGCCGTCGTACTCGGCGCCGACGTGATGACCGGCTCCCACCTGCAGGGCGGCAACCTCGTGACGCCCGGCGACCTGCCCCTGGTCGGCGGGCGGTACTTCGGTTTCGGCAACGTCGCGTTCGCGATCTTCGCCACCGCGGTGCTGCTCGCCGCCGGTGGACTCGCCGCCCGCCCGGTCGAACGCCACCACGGCCGCCGGGCCGCGCTCGTCGTGCTGACGGTCGGGTTCGCCGCGGTCGTGCTCGACGGCTGGCCGACCTGGGGCGCGGACTTCGGCGGCGTGCTCGCGCTGGTGCCCGGAGTGCTGGTGCTCGCGGCGCACGTGGCCGGGATCCGGCTGACCGTACGCCGGGTCGTCCTCGTCGCGGTCGCGACCGTCGCGGCGGTGAGCGCGGTCTCGGTCGCGGACTGGCTGCGGCCGCCGGAGAGCAGGTCGCACCTCGGCACCTTCGTGCAGCGGGTGGTCGAGGGGCAGGGCGGGCCGGTGGTCGTCCGCAAGGCCGAGGCGGCGCTGGCCAGCCTGACCTACGGCGGCCCGCTCGGCTGGCTGACCCTGCTGGCGTACGTCGGCGTCGGGGTGTTCCTCCTGCGTCCGCGCGGGTTCGGCGCCCGGGCGCTCGCCGACACCTATCGCGACTGGCCAACGGCGCGGCCGACCCTGCGCGCGGTCTGGCTCACCGGGCTGCTCGGCTTCGCACTCAACGACTCCGGGGTGGCGGTGCTCGCCGCGGTCCTGATGACCGGCGTACCCCTCGTCGTGGTCGCGCTCGTCCGGTCCTCACCGGACGTGTCGCGCCGCCCGCTTCCCCGGCCTACTCGTCCTGAGCGTGGGTCTGAGCCTGTGGCCGGTGTCGAGTCACCGCTGGCGCGGTGAACTCCAGCTCGATCATCGGCGAGGTCCGGACGAGCTCTTCGAGGTCGGCCTGCTCGCGGTACCACCCGGTCCGCGGGTCGGTGAACACCCGGCGCCGGGCCTCGGGATCGGTGACCGGTCGCGCGATGGCCGCCAGGTCCAGGCCGTCGACGTGGACGGTGACGTGCGGGTCGGCGAGGACGTTGGCGTACCAGTGCCGAGGACCCGGCGTCCCGGTGATGACGAACCTGCCGTCCACGTGGAACCACCAGATCTCCACCCGCAGCGGCCGCCCGCTGCGGCGTCCTCTGGTGGTGAGGTCGACGGTCAGCTGGGCAGCCAGCTCGGCATGCTCGGCTGGGGTGGCGCGGTCGGTCATGGCCTGGACCGTACGACCTCAACCACGGACGAGGTCAACCGCCCGGATCCGTGACTTGGTGCCGGTCACAACATCGAACCGTCACACCTTGGTACACATCACGGGTCAGGGTACGAGTCAGGGTCATGGTGGAGACGTCACGCCTCGGTCGCCGCGTTCCGGTTGGCGAGGGCCGCGGTGAGTGACCGCGCGGCCTGCCCGGCGCGGGCGCCGTACCCACCACCGAACGCGGCCGCGTGGGTGAGCAGCGGGTGGAGTTGGTGCAGTGCCACGCGGTCACGCCAGCCGTCGGCGAGCGGGAACACCTCGTCGTACGCGGCCACCAGCCGGTCCAGGTGCGGCGTACCGAACAACGCCAGCATCGCCAGGTCGGTCTCCCGGTGCCCGCCGTGTGCGGCCGGGTCGACCAGCCGTGGCTCGCCGTCCAGCGCCCAGACGATGTTGCCCGACCACAGGTCGCCGTGGATCCGGGCCGGCGGCTCGGGCTGACCGGCGTGGTCGTCGATGTGGTCCAGCACCGCGCAGATCGCGTTCGCGTCGTCGGCCAGCAGCCGGCCCCGGTTGAACGCGGTCCGCAGGTAGGGCTCGACGCGGTTGCGGGCGTAGAACTCGGGCCAGGTGTCGGTCGGCTCGTTCGGCTGCGGCAGCGCACCGATGTAGCCGTCCGCCTGCCCGCCGAACACCTTCGCGCCGCTGCGGTGGGTGATCGCGAGTGCCTGGCCGAGCTGTTCGGCCGCCTCCGGCGTGGGCCGGCCGGCCTCCAGCCACTCCAGGACGAGGCACTCCTGGCCGACGCCGAGCACCGCCGGGATGGCGACCGCGCCCTCTCCGGCCGCGGCCAGCCATCCGAGGTGGGCGGCCTCGGTGGGGAAGAAGTCGTCGGGGGCGCCTGGCCGCGCCTTGACGAAGACGCTGCGGCCGTCACCGAGCCGGGCGCGGGTGGCGACACAGACGTCGCCGCCGGCGACGGGGTTGGTTGCCACGACCGTGGTGTCGAGGAGCTCCTCGACGTGCTGAGCGATGCTTGCCTGCCGAGCCATTGCCCGATAGTAAGACCTGTTGTCTCACTTTGCGTAGGCGGGCGAGGTTGATCGCGTGACGATCAGTCGGTGGTCCTGAGCACTGAGGCGAGTTCCGCGACCAGTCCGGCGGCCGCTACCTCGACCATCTCGAGCACCTCGTCGAACGCCTCGCCACCGGCGGTGTAGGGGTCCGGGATCTCGCCGACGTTCCTTCCGAACCAGCCGAACAGTCCCACCCGGTGCCCGTCGCCCGGCCCGGCGAGGCGGCGCAGGCCGTCGAGGTTGGCGTCGTCCATGCCGAGCACCAGGTCGCGGCCGGCGAACCAGCCTCGGTCGAACTGCTGGGCCCGGTGCGCCGACACCTCGTCCCGGTCGTACCCCGAGGCGACCAGTACGCGAGCCGAGCGGGGGTCCATCTCCTCGCCGACGTGCCAGCCGCCGAGGCCGGCACTGTCCACCCGGACCACGGTGAGCCCGGCGTCGGCGAGCTGTCGTCGTACGACCACCGCCGCGATCGGTGACCGGCAGATGTTGCCCAGGCAGACCAGGCTCAGGTGGTACGCGGACGGGTCGCGAGGTTGAGGAAGCTGCACGGTCCCAGGATGCCGACCGGCCCGGTCGCCCGTGGGTACGGGGTCGGCCGGGCCGGTCATGGGTCAGGCGTACTTCACTAGTGGGTCAGGCGTACGTCACTCGTCTTCGTCCTCTTCTTCGACCGCGTCCGCGTCACCGCGGGGCTGGTCCTCGCCGAGGATCCGGTAGATCTTCGACCTGGCCTCGTGCAGCGTGTCGACGATCCGGGCGAACTGGTTCTCGTCGGCCACCTGGGCGCCCTGCATCGCGGCGGCGGCCAGGCCCATCCCGGCGTTCCGCAGTTCGTGCCACGGCGAGTCGGCGGGCTCGGCGAACTCCTCCCACGGCGCCTGTCCCTCGCGGGTGGCCACGTGTTCGCGGCCGGCGTCGGTGAGGGCGTAGGACCGCTTGCCGCCCTCCTCGGTGGAGGTGACCAGGCCCTCGTCCTCGAGCAACTGCAGCGTGGGGTAGATCGAACCCGCGCTGGGGCGCCAGGCTCCGCCGCTGCGTTCGGCGAGTTCCCGGATCATCTCGTAGCCGTGCATCGGCCGGCCGGTGTCGGCGAGCAGGTGCAGGATTCCGGACCGGACGTCGCCGCGGCGCGCCCGCGGCCCACGGCCGGGCCCGAACGGCGGACCCCAGCCGCCGCGACCCCAGCCGCCGGGACCGCCCGGGCCGCCGAAGCCGAAGCCGCCGAACCCACCGGGACCGAAGCCGCCGGGGCCGAAACCACCGCGTCCCCGGCCGCCGCCTCCGCGGCCTCGCCCACCGCGGCCGCGACCTCCGCCGCCGCGTCCTTCGTGTTCTCCGTGCTCTCCGTGTGCGCCGTGGAAGTGGCCACGGAAGTGCTCCGCCGGGTCGCCGGGGACGTCGTACTCGCTGCCGGCGTCGCCGAACTCACCGCTCGGGTGTGGGCCGGGCGGAGGCGGCTCGAAACCGGTGGAGCCGAACGGGCCGAACCGTGCGTGCCCGAACGGCCCCCGGCCCTCCGGGCGTCCCGGGCGTTCACCTCGTCCGGGTCCGAACGCGCCGGCCCCGAACTTCGCGAAAGGTGTGCTGTGCCGAGTCATGTGATCTCTCCTCAGGTCTGGCGACGTGTCGCCGAGTGTCGTTCGATGGTTCACGATATATCGCCGATACGACGGCGACAAGACCTGAGTGAAGAGATTCGGACCGTCGGCATCGGGTCAGGCAAGGCTCAGGTGGAACCCGGAGCCGCCGCCTCGAGGTCGGCGACGGTGCCCGACATGACCGTCCGGACGTGTTCGGTGAGGTGCTGGAGCGGCCAGTCCCACCACGCCACCGCGAGCAGGCGGGCGATGTCCGCCTCGCTGTGGCGGTACCGGATCAGCCGGGCCGGGTTGCCGCCGGCGATGCCGTAGTCGGGAACGTCGTCCACCACGACCGAGCCGGAGGCGACGATCGCGCCGTGCCCGATCCGTACTCCCGGCATCACCATCGCCCCGTAGCCGAGCCAGACGTCGTGCCCCACCACCGTGTCGCCGCGCCCGGGCAGGCCGGTGATCTGGTCGAAGTGCTCCGCCCACGAACCACCCATGATCGGGAACGGGAACGTCGACGGGCCGTCCATCCGGTGGTTGGCGCCGTTCATCAGGAACCGAACGCCCGTACCCAGGGCGCAGAATCTGCCGATCACCAGCCGCTCCGGCCCGTAGTGGTAGAGCACGTTGCGGGTCTCGAACTCCGTCGGCTCGTCCGGATCGTCGTAGTAGGTGAACTCGCCGACCTCGATCAACGGCGACGTGACCAGCGGCCGGAGCAGCACCACCCGCGGCTGGTCCGGTATCGGATGCAGCACCGTCGGGTCGGCGGGCACCGGCGGCACCGGCGGCACCGGCGGCGTGGATGGCGTGGATGGTGTGTCGGGCATGGGGCTCCCCTCGGTCACGGCACGAAGTCGCCATGATCGCGAGAGCGCGGCCGTTCGGGCCACCGAAATGCGCGGGGTTCCGGCCGGTCAGGACTCCTCGACGCGGGGACGCCGGAAGCCGGGATGCCCGGCCGGGAGTGAACGCCTCAGCACCCACGCGCTCACCGCGACACACGCCGCGACCAGCGGCCAGGTGAGCGCGGCCCGGGCGGCGGCCAGGGCCACCACCGCGTCGGCGGCGTACAGCGCGCCGAAGACGCTCACCCGTACGGCGTACTGACCGACCCACACCCAGGAGGCCATGCCGTACGCCCGCAGCAGGTCGGGGTCACGTCGCCAGCCCCCGCGCTGCCGGAGCGCGGTGCCCACGACGATGCCGAGCAGCGGCCGGCGAACCACGATGCTCACGATCCAGGCCAGCCCGCTGGCGGCGTTGGTGGCGAGTTGGACCAGGAAGAAGTCGGCCGCCCGGCCGGTCCGCAGTACGACCACGGCGGCGACCGCGACCCCGAGCAGTCCGAGCAGGACCGCGCGCGGCCGGGCACCCCGCGACCACCGGTAGGCCGCCACCACGACCCCGACTGCCAGCGCGGCCGCGACGCCCCAACCCACCGAGTTGCCGGCGAGCAGCCAGCCGGCCACGAACGCGACCGGCGGCAAAGTGGCGTCGACGGAGGCCTCCCAGCCGCCGAGCACCCGGGCCAGCGAGTCCGGTTCGTCCGAATGGTGGGCGTCGCGCTCGTCGCGCTCGTCGACCTCGCCTGCCTCGTCTGCCCGCACGTCACCAAGCGTGCCTGATCGCCGGGCAGACGGGGCCGCCGGTGGTCACGGAGGAGCGCTTCGACGTGGTGCAGGATCCGGGCGCCGTATCCCGCCCGGCAGACCCTATGGTGAGGAGCATGACCGATCCGTCGACCGGACCTCGCCTGCGCAGAGCCCTCCAGGGCATCCCGTCGTACAAGCCGGGCCGACCGGCCGCGGCGGCCACCGACCGGCCGACGTACAAGCTGTCCAGCAACGAGAACCCGTTCCCGCCGCTGCCCGCCCTCGTCGAGGCCGCGCACGAGGCCAGCCGGGTGATGAACCGCTACCCCGACCTCGCCTGCGGCCGGCTGGTCGGCGCGCTGTCGGACCGGCTCGACGTCCCGCCCGGTCACTTCGCCACGGGTACGGGTTCGGTGGCGCTCCTCTACCACCTGCTCCAGGCGACCTGCGAGCCCGGCGACGAGGTGGTGTACGCCTGGCGCTCGTTCGAGGCCTACCCGATCGCGGCCCAGGTCGCCGGCGCCACCCGGATCGAGGTGCCGCTGACCACCGGAGCCCGGCACGACCTTCCGGCGATGGCCGCCGCGATCACCGAGCGGACCAGGGTCGTGATCGTCTGTACGCCGAACAACCCGACCGGCCCGGTGGTCACGCACCAGGAGCTGGCCGACTTCTGCGCGCAGGTCCCGCGCGACGTGCTGATCGTGGTCGACGAGGCCTACCTGCAGTTCGTCCGTGACCCGGCGGCCGCCGACGGGCTGGCGTTGTACCGCGAGTACCCGAACGTCTGCGTGTTGCGGACCTTCTCCAAGGCGTACTGCCTGGCCAACTTCCGGGTCGGGTACGCGATCGCACACGACCCGGTCGCCGAGGCACTGCGGGTGTGCACCCCGCCGTTCGCGGTCTCCAGCGTCGCGGAGGAGGCGGCCCTGGCGGCGCTGGCCTGCGAGAACGAACTTCTGGAACAGGTCGAGGTGCTGGTCAAGGAGCGCACCCGGGTGGCCGAGGGGCTGCGGGCGCTCGGCTTCGACGTACCCGCGACCGAGGCCAACTTCAGCTGGCTTCCGCTCGGCGCCGACACGCAGGCGTTCGCGCGGGCGTGTGAAGAAGGTGGCGTCGTGGTCCGGCCGTTCGGCGACGAGGGGTGCCGGGTGAGCGTCGGCGAGCCGGCCGCCAACGACCTCTTCTTGGAGCTCGCCGGACGCTGGGCCGCCCGAACCGCCTGACGCGGGTCCGCCGGCACCTGTCCCGACCGCCTGCCTGGCCCGGCGTGGCTCCTTGCGAGTGTGGGCGCCGCAGGTGGGTAGGCGGAGTTCATGGGCGTCTCCGCAGACCTGTGCGGGCTGACCCGTGACCAGGACGGGCCCGCGCTGCGGGTGACCGCGCTCGTTCGCGACCGGCGGCACCGGATCCTGCTGCTGCGGCGGCCCGACCGGGCGCCGTGGCCCGGCACCTGGGAACCCGTCGTCGCCGACGTACCGGTCGGTGCCACCATCGGTGAGACCCTCCATGACGCGGTGGCCCGGACGACCGGCTGGACCGTCCGCGGGGTCGAGCCGATGCTGGACGGGCCGTCCGGATCAGGTCGTGGGGGCCGGCCGGTCCGTCGCGAGCTCAGCTTCCTGGTCTCCGCGGCAGAGCCCGCCGCGATGCCCGACCCCGCCCCGGCACCGGACCTGGGACCGACCCCGACTCCCGTCCCGGCACCGGACCTGGCCGGCACCGACCACGACGCGTTCACCTGGGCCGGTCTCGGCGACGCCGGATGGCTGCGGTCGCCCGCGACCGTGGCCGACCCCGGCCTGGCAGGAGTCGTGGTGAAGGCCGCGCGTACCCGGCTGACCCGACGGCTGCGGCTGGAGCCGGTCGGACCCGAACACGGGATGGACCTGTGGCGGCTGCACGCCCGGCCGGAGGTGGCGGGGTGGCTCGGTGGCGCGTGGACGCAGGAGTCCACGCGGCGAAGCGTGCTGCGCCTGCGCGCCGGCTGGGACGCCGCGGGGTTCGGTACGTGGGTCGCCTACGACCGTGACGACGGCGAGCTCGTCGGCCGAGGTGGCGTCGCTCCGTACACCCTCGACGGCCGTTCGACGCACGAGGTGGGGTGGACGGTACGCCCGGACCGGTGGGGCCGCGGTTACGCGACCGAGATCGGTACGGCCGGTCTGGTGCTCGCGTTCACCGAGCTCGGTGCGCGGGAGGTGGTCGCCTTCACGGTGCCGCACAACACGCGTTCACGTGCGGTGATGGACCGGTTGGGAATGCGCTTCGCCCGTGAGGTCCCGCACGCCGGGATGAGTCACGTGCTGTATGTCGTACGTCCGGCTGCGGTGGCGGTGCCTGGCCAGGTTCGGCCAGAAGCTCAACGGAGCTTGGCGGTCTCACCCGGGCATCGCGGTTTCTCCGGTGCGCGTGGTTGTTCGAACCGATTATCCTGAGGAGGTCTCAGCTTCCTGGCCGGATCGCCCGTGGAGGGGCGGCGTTCTAGATCCGGCGACCTTCTTCCGAAACGCACTCGGTGAGGAGTGGCCTGCCCGACAATGCCATCAGATACCTCGGCGGCGACTGTCGCCAACCAGCCCAACCAGCCCGGTACCACCAACAACTCCAGATCCCGACTCCGTAGCCTCGACTCCCTGTGGCGGTTGCGGACCTACCTTCGGCCCTACGTCGGCCGACTGATCGTGATGTTCGCCGCCGCACTCGTCGGTGTCGGCGCGAGCCTGTCGATCCCGCTGATCACCAAGCACATCATCGACGGACCGATCGCGCACCGTGACTCCCGCGGCCTGGTCCTGCTGGGCGTCCTGGCGGTCGTACTCGGACTCGTCGAGGCGTTCCTCATCTTCCTTCGTCGCTGGATCCAGTCCGTGGCCGTGCTCGGCCTGGAAACCGAGATCCGCGACGACATCTACGCTCATCTGCAGCGACTGCCGATGAGCTTCCACGGCGGTTGGCAAAGTGGCCAGCTGCTGTCCCGGATCACCACCGACCTGTCGATCATCCGCCGGTTCCTCGGCTTCGGCGTCATCTTCCTCATCACCAACGTCGTCCAGCTGAGCGTCGTCACGGTGTTGCTGTTGCAGATGTACTGGCCGCTGGGCCTGCTGGTGGCCGTGTCCGCGGCGCCGGTCATCGTGATGTCGCTCCGGTTCCAGAAGCGCTACATCCGGATCTCCCGTGCGGTGCAGGACCAGCAGGGCGACCTCGCGACCGTGGTCGAGGAGGGCGCGGTCGGGATCCGGGTCATCAAGGCGTTCGGCCGCCGGCACCACATGTACGACACGTTCGACGAGCAGGCACGCCAGGTCTACGACACGTCGATGGACAAGGTGCGGCTGTCGTCGAGGTTCTGGACGTTCCTCGGCTTCGTCCCCAACCTCACCCTCACCTTCGTCCTGCTCTTCGGGGCACTGGCCGTCGGTAAGGGCGCTCTGACGCTCGGCGACCTGGTGGCGTTCAGCACGCTGGTGCTGCAGCTGGTGTGGCCGATCGCCTCACTGGGCCAGATCCTCGCGATGGCGCAGGAGGCGATGACCGCCTCCGACCGGGTGATGGAGGTGCTCGACACCGAGCCGGCGATCGCGGGCGGTTCGGACGAGGCGCCGCGGGCGGCCGGTCACCTGCGGCTGGAGGGGGTGGGCTTCCACTTCCCCGACGACGACGCTCCGGTGCTGCACGACGTGTGGCTGGACGTCCAGCCGGGCGAGACGGTCGCGATCGTGGGGGCGACCGGTACCGGCAAGACCACGTTGACGTCGCTGGTGCCCCGGCTGCACGACGTCACCGCGGGCCGGGTGACCATCGACGGGCGCGACGTCCGCGACCTCACCCTCCCGGCACTGCGCTCGATCGTGGCCACGGCCTTCGAGGAGCCGACGCTGTTCTCCATGAGCGTGCGGGAGAACCTCACGCTCGGTCGCACCGATGCGACGGAGGAGGAGGTCCACCAGGCACTCGAGGTCGCGCAGGCGAAGTTCGTGCACGACCTGCCGTGGGGCCTGGACACCCGGATCGGCGAGCAGGGCCTGTCGCTGTCCGGTGGTCAGCGGCAGCGGCTGGCGCTGGCCCGGGCGGTGCTCACCAAGCCGAAGATCCTGGTGCTCGACGACACGCTGTCCGCGCTGGACGTGGAGACCGAGGCGCTGGTGGAGAAGGCGTTGCGGTACGTGCTCGCCGAGGCCACCGGCATCGTGGTCGCCCACCGGGCGTCGACAGTGCTGCTGGCGGACAAGGTCGCCCTGCTGCAGGGCGGCACGGTGACCCACGTCGGCACCCACCAGGAGCTGCTCGCCGAGGTTCCCGCCTACCGCGAGTTGCTCGGCCAGGACGCCGACACCGACCTCGAGGCGGAGGAGGTGTACTCGTGACGACCCAGACCCAGACCACGACGCAGACCTCCGGCGACGAGGCCGACGAGAACCAGAAGACCGCCGGCGCCCAGCCGGTGGAGGAGCAGGGCTGGCGCGGTGTCGCGTCCGAAGGACAGGACGACATCGGCGACAAGGCGTCGGTGTTCCTCCGGGAGCGATCCCGGAAGCTGCTCGGCGATCTGCTCCGTCCCTACCGCAAGCTGATCGCCCTGCTGATCGTGGCGGTGGTGGTCGAGAACGCCGCCCGGCTGGCCATCCCGTACCTCGTGAAGGTGGGCATCGACCGCGGCATCCCGCCGCTGGTCCACAACGAGGGCGCCACCACGCTGGTCACCGTCGTGGTGGCGCTGGTGGTGGCCGCGGTCACCCAGGCCGTCACCCGGCAGTTGTTCCTGCAGCTGTCCGGGCGGATCGGCCAGGAGGTTCTGCTCCACCTGCGGCGACGGATCTTCAACCACTTCCAGAAGCTGTCGCTGTCGTTCCACGAGAAGTACACCTCCGGTCGGGTGATCTCCCGCCTGACCTCCGACATCGAGGCGATCTACGAGCTGCTGCAGTCCGGCTTCGACAGCATGGTGAGCGCGGTGCTCACCCTTGTCGGTACGGCCGTCCTGCTGCTGATCCTCGACGTCAACCTCGGCCTGGTGGCGCTGGTCCCGATCCCGATCCTGCTGTTCTTCACCCAGTGGTTCCGGAAGAAGTCCAGCATCGCCTACCGCAAGACGCGGGAGACGGTGGCGGTCGTCATCGTGCACTTCGTGGAGTCGATGGGCGGGATCCGCGCGGTGCAGGCGTTCCGCCGCGAACCGCGCAACCAGCAGATCTTCGAGGAGGTCAACGCCAACTACCGCGACGCCAACATGCAGGGCATGCGGTTGATCGCGGTCTTCATGCCGGGTGTGAAGGCGATCGGCAACGTCACCGTGGCGGCGGTGCTGTTGTACGGCGGCTGGCTCGCGTTCCACGACGCGGTGACCGTCGGTGTGCTGGCGGCGTTCCTGCTCTACCTGCGGCAGTTCTACGAGCCGATGCAGGAGATCAGCCAGTTCTACAACACGTTCCAGTCGGCCAGTGCCGCGCTGGAGAAGCTGTCCGGTGTGCTGGAGGAGAAGCCGGAGGTGGCCGAGCCCGCCAAGCCGGTCAAGCTCGACAACGCCCGCGGCGAGGTGCACTTCGACCACGTCGAGTTCGGGTACGTCGAGGGCCGGCCGGTGCTGCCCGAGCTGGACCTGCGGATGCCCGCGGGCCAGACGGTCGCGCTGGTGGGTGCGACCGGCGCCGGCAAGACGACGCTGGCGAAGCTGCTGTCCCGCTTCTACGACCCGGTGAAGGGGAGCGTGCGCCTGGACGGGGTCGACCTGCGCGACCTCGACGAGGCCACCCTCCGCACGGCCGTGGTCATGGTGACCCAGGAGAACTTCCTGTTCACCGGAACGGTCGCCGACAACATCCGGTTCGGGCGGCCGGACGCCACGATGAAGGAGGTCGTGGCGGCGGCGCGGGCCATCGGCGCGGACGAGTTCATCGAGGCGCTGCCGGACGCGTACGACACCCAGGTGGGCAAGCGCGGCGGCCGGCTGTCGGCCGGGCAGCGGCAGCTGATCGCGTTCGCCCGGGCGTTCCTCGCCGACCCGGCGGTGCTGATCCTCGACGAGGCGACGTCCAGCCTGGACGTGCCGAGCGAGCGGCTGGTGCAGCGGGCGCTGCGGACGATCCTCGCCGACCGTACGGCGCTGATCATCGCCCACCGGCTGTCCACGGTGGAGATCGCCGACCGGGTGCTGGTGATGGAGCAGGGCCGGGTGGTCGAGGACGGGTCGCCCAGCCAGCTGATCGAGCAGACCGGCCGGTTCGCCGACTTGCACAACGCCTGGTTGGAGAGCCTGGCCTGAGGGCCTGAGCTCGGCGCGGCCCCTCGGGCCGGCCACGGCAAACGAGAATGGAGCCGTCTCCCTGCGGGGAGGCGGCTCCTTCTCGTTGCACCACCAACCCGTCGTTGTCGGGCATAGCCCCGCAACCCGGCATAGCCCGCAACCTGGCGTTGACACCCGTATCCGAACCATCCGAACTATCCGGGCGGTTCGAGCGAGTGACTGGGGGTGGGTGCAACCTCGGGTCGACCCGTGTCTCGTCACGGTCGGTGTGCGCGCGCGAACTGTTCGGCGGCTCGTTGTGGCACAGGCGTTCTTCCCATGCACTCGACGTGACATCGAGTGGGAGAATGACAACATTCCGGTTACCGGATTGGCTATCCGATGGCCGGTCCCGGTAGCGTCAAGGGCCGAACTACCCGTCAGGGGTGGACCGGCCCGCACGGGTGTCTCCGACAGGCGCCGCAGGGCGCAGTTGCGTTCGTGCTGTCGATCGTCGTGATCGACTCCGGGGGCGCCGGTCGACTGTGACCGTGTGAACGCACGCGACCCGCGTGTGTCAATGTGCGGTTGACGAACCCCGAGTGCTTCGCCGAGCCCGGCCGTAGAGCCGTGTGCCACGTGGTGCGATCGAAAAGATTGGGAGCTCGTGCACGCAGTACGTGCCGAAAAGATCTACAAGGTCTTCGGGCGTCGTGCAGACGATGCCGTTCCCCTGCTGGAGCAGGGCAAGGAAGCCAAGGACGTGCGCCGGATGGGCGTCACGCCGGCCGTGATCGACGCGTCCTTCGCCGTCGACGAAGGCGAGATCTTCGTCGTGATGGGGTTGTCCGGCTCGGGAAAGTCCACGTTGATCCGGATGCTCAACGGACTCCTCACTCCCACCTCCGGCAATGTCTACCTCGGCGACACCGAGTTGAGTGGTCTTTCCCCCAAGCGGTTGCGTGCGGTCCGGCAGGAGAAGATCAGCATGGTCTTCCAGCACTTCGCGCTGCTGCCGCACCGCACCGTTCTGGAGAACGCCGCCTACGCGCTGGAGGTCCGCAAGCTCGGCAAGACCGAGCGCGTCGACCGGGCCCGCGAGGCGCTTTCCATGGTGGGGCTGGAGGGCTGGGAGGACCACCTGCCGACCCAGCTCTCCGGCGGGATGCGGCAGCGCGTCGGCCTGGCCCGCGCGCTCGCCGCCGGCACGGACATCTTGTTGATGGACGAGGCGTTCAGCGCACTCGACCCGCTGATCCGGCGTGAGATGCAGGAACAGCTGCTCGAACTCCAAGCCCGCTTGGGCAAAACGATCGTCTTCATCACCCACGACCTGAACGAGGCGATGCGTCTCGGCGACCGGATCGCGATGATGCGGGACGGCCGGATCGTGCAGATCGGCACGTCGGAGGAGATTCTTCAGGACCCGGCGAACGACTACGTCGCGCAGTTCGTGCAGGACGTGGACCGCTCGCGGGTGCTCACCGCCAGCGCGGTCATGGAACCGCCGGTGGCGTTGGTGCGGGCCAAGTCCGGCCCGCGGCAGGCGCTGCGGGTGATGCGGGAGAACCAGGTCGGTGCGGCGTTCGTCGTCGACCGCGACCGCCACCTGGTCGGTGCCGTGCGTGACAGCGTGGTGGCGGAGGCGACCCGTACCGGCAAGGAGTCCCTGGAAGGACTGACCAACGCCGACGACGTCGTGTCGGTCGGGCCGGACGTGATGCTCGCCGAGCTGCTGACTCCCTCGGCGGAGGCGCCGGTGCCGCTCGCCGTGGTCGACGACGACCGGCGGCTGCTGGGCGTGATCCCCAGGGTGACCCTGCTCGCCGCGCTGGGCAGCGGTCCGCACGCGTCCGATCTCAACGGTGGGCAAGCCCATTCGGACGGGGAGCAAGCCGGTCCTGACGGCGCGCAAGCCGATCCTGACGGCGCGCAACCTGGAATTGACGCCAAGCCCGCCGGCAGCACCGGCACGGACACCGAGGAGGTCAGGCCGTGAGTCTGCTCGCCACGTTCTCGATCCCTCGCCTGCACGTCGGCGAGCTGTTCGCCGGTGCCGTCGACTGGCTGGTGAACAACCTCAGTGCGGTGTTCGACGCGATCGGCAGCGCCGTCGGGTTCGTCGTCGACGGCCTGGCCGGGTTCTTCAACGCACCCGTGATCGTGGGGCTGGCCGTGGTGTTCGGCCTGCTCGCCCTTGCCCTGAAGGGCTGGAAGTGGGGCGCGGCCGCCTTCGTGGTGGCCATGGCGCTCGGCTACGCCGCGGCCTTCGGTGGACTGCCGCCGGCGATCGTCCTCGCAGTGGCCTTCGGCGTACTCGGTTTGGCCCTGCGGGGCTGGAAGTTCGGCCTGTTCGCGGTTCTGGCGTTCCTGCTCATCGACAGCATGGGCTTGTGGAAGCCGACCATGGACACCCTGGCGCTGGTCCTGGTCGCCAGCGTGGTCGCGGTGGTGTTCGCCATCCCGATCGGTATCGCCGCGGGGCAGAACGACACGGTGAGCCGGATCGTCAAACCGGTGCTGGACTTCATGCAGACCATGCCGGGGTTCGTCTACCTCATCCCGGCGATCTTCCTGTTCGGCGTCGGGGTGGTTCCCGGCGTCGTCGCCACCGTCATCTTCGCGATGGCGCCCGGCGTACGCCTGACGGAGCTGGGTATCCGCCAGGTCGACCGCGAGGTCGTCGAGGCCGGTGAGTCGTTCGGTGCGCCTCCGGGACGCATCCTCGGCCGGATCCAGATCCCGCTCGCCCTGCCGACGATCATGGCCGGCATCAACCAGGTGATCATGCTGGCCCTGTCCATGGTCGTGATCGCCGGGCTGGTCGGCGCCGGCGGTCTGGGCGGCAAGGTCTACACCTCAATCTCCACCATCGATCTGGCAGGCGGCTTCGAGGCCGGCCTGGCGGTGGTGGTGCTCGCGGTCTACCTCGACCGGCTGACGGCCTCTCTCACGAGTCGTTCGGCAGTGGTCCGTGCGCAGTCGGCCGCCGGAAACCGATGACTTTCCGGCAGCGCTGACACCCGACCATACGGGGCACTCGCGTGTCGTCTGGCGCGTGACGTGAACTACCTGACGACGAAAGGACTGTTGAACCGTGCGAACTGGAGGACTGTGGCGTCGCCTCGCGGTGGCGCTGGCGGCACTGGTGGCGACCACCCTGGTGGCCGCGGGCTGCGGCACCATCGGCGGCGCGAACAACGCCGGCGGTGGCGAGAAGAAGGAAACCACGCAGGCGAGTGGGCCCGGCAAGGGCAAGACGATCCGGATCGGCTGGATCCCCTGGGACGAGGACGTCGTCACCACCCACCTGTGGAAGCAGGCCCTGGAGAAGAAGGGCTACAAGGTCGAGATGGTTCAGCTCGACCCGGGTCCGCTCTTCGCCGGCCTGGCCAAGGGTGACGTCGACCTGTTCCTGGACACCTGGCTGCCGACTACCCACAAGACGTACTGGGACCGCTACGGCAAGAAGCTCGAGGACATCGGCGTCTGGTACGACAACGCCACGCTCGGCATCACCGTCCCCAACTACGTCAAGGACGTCAAGACGATCGGGGACCTGAAGGCGAAGTCCGGCGAGTTCGGCGGCAAGATCACCGGCATCGAGGCAGGTGCCGGGCTGACCAGCACGACCGAGAAGAAGGTCATGCCGGCTTACGGTCTGGACAACTTCCAGCTGGCCAAGTCCTCCACGCCGGCCATGCTGGCCGAGCTGCAGAAGGCCATCAAGGCCAAGAAGCCGATCGTGGTGACCCTGTGGCGTCCGCACTGGGCCTACGCGAAGCTGCCGATCCACGACCTCAAGGACCCCAAGGGCACCCTGGGCAAGGGCGAGCAGCTGCACGTGGTCGGGCGTGAGGGCTTCGGGAAGGACTTCCCCGAGGTCAAGAAGTGGATGGCCGACTTCAAGATGAACGACCAGCAGCTCGGCACCCTGGAAGACGTCGCCCTGAACCAGAACAAGGGCAACGAGGACAAGGGCGTGTCCGACTGGTCGAAGAAGAACGCCGACTTCGTGGACGGCCTGACGAAGTAGGTCTGCCGCCTCGACGTGAGGCGTACCGGCCTTCCGGTAGCTGTGCGGCGCCCGGTCCCACCGACGTGGTGGGCCGGGCGCCGCTTTGCTGTCAACGACCCGTTGCCCCCGTCTCCCGGAGTGCAGTCGCCGGCAATTCGAGGGCTGTTTGGACAGTTCTGCGCCGGAAAGCTAGAGTTGCCCTGATAAAGGCACCAGGAAGTGCTGATAATCTTTCGCGGGCCCGCAGGTGTGCGCATATTCTTTCCGTTCCATACGGTCTGCGCCATCACCGGATTACTCGCCGCATTTGATGTGGTGAAGGTCACTTTCTTGCGGTGCGCACCGACTTGGAATGATCTCGCCGCTCATGGAAATCTAGGCGGCGTCGTGGCGAATCCTGCGCGGTTTCGCCAGCTACATTCCGGTGCTGCGCCGAGCAGTCGTGTCCCATCGCGCCGACTGCCCGCGGTTGTCCGTACATAAGTCGAGACCTAGTCACACAAAAGCGACAAAACTTCAGGTTTCGTGACGCCGGCGGCCTGCCAATTCGGGCCGCGCGCGGTCGGGGGAGATCATTCCGCAGCGGTGCAGAACGATTTGTCCCGATCGAAAGGTTTTGCTCTTGTCTGGGCTGCAAAAATTCTCGCAGAGTGCTCGTCGAAAGATCGTCGTGGGAGTAGTTGCCGCGGCTCTCGTGGTGGCCGGAGTCGCCGCGGGCGGCCTGGTCCTGGCCAACCGGTCCGAACCGACGCCGGCGACCGCGTCCGTGAACGAGCCGATCAAGGCCACCAAGTCGGAGACGTCCAAGGCCGCCGCCCGTGGCGCCGACCGGAAGGCCCTGCCGACCGCGACTCCGAAGGCCACCGCGACCAAGACCGCCAAGCCGACGCCCAAGCCGACGCCCAAGGCGACCAAGAAGGCCGCGAAGAAGGTTGAGAAGAAGAAGGTCGTCAAGAAGGCCGAGAAGAAGGTGGTGAAGAAGACCGCCAAGCCGACGCCCAAGGTGACCAAGAAGGTGAAGAAGACGGTCAAGAAGGCTGCGGCCCCGGCCTGGAAGGTCCTGGAGACCAAGAGTGGCCCGGGCACCTTCTTCGGTGACGCCTCGGAGTACCAGCCCCTCGCCTGCGGCGGCAACAGCCGGACCACCACCAAGGGCGTGGCCCTGTGGAAGATTCCCTGCGGCACCATGGTGCGAATCACCAGCAAGCAGACCGGCAAGAGCGTGATCGCTCCGGTCGCCGACCGCGGCCCGGCCAGCTGGACCGGTGCGGTGATCGACATGCTGCCCGACACGTGGGACGCGCTGGGCGTCTCCCGCGGCCAGGGCCGCCAGGAGGTCACGTACGAGGTCCTCAGCAAGTAGGACTACCGCCTCACCGCTGGTGGCGCGCGCACGTGGCGTCATCGGTAACGTTCCGACGGACCCTTCCCGTACCGGGGAGGGTCCGTCGGCGTCTGCGGGTACGCGCACACGTGTGTGGCTGAGGTGGCGTCGCGCAAGCTGAAGTTGACGTCAGTTCTTCTTGTGGGTAAGGGTTTCCGGCGCACACTAGTCGATCTTGTTCGATAGAATCGAACGCATGAGCGACGGCGATGAGTGCTTCGGCGAAGGCCTGGGTGATGAGCCCGGTGCTCGTCGGGTGCTGCCGGCCGGGTTGGCGGACCTGCCGCCCGGTCCGCAGCTGGTTGTCGCGCTCGCCTCGGTTGACCGTGCCGCGTGTAACGGGTTCGAGCTGGAAGAGCTGTTGATGGCGCGGCGGCGGCTGGTCTGCTGGCTGGAGGCGGAGTGTCTGGCCGATGTGAACGAACTCGCCCACACTCCTTCCGGGATGCGTGACGAACCGGCCGAACGCACATCCACGCCGGACCCGTTCACCCCGGAGGTTCTCGAACCGCTGCTGGGCTGGACCGGTCACCACGCGCACTGGGTCGTCGCGATGGCCACCGCACTGCCACGGCTGCCCCGCACCCGGGAAGCACTCGCGACCGGGAAGTTGGAGCTCACCGACGCCCGCACCATCGTCGACCGCATCACCGACGCCAAGCCCGACCTGTGGGACGCGATCGAGGCCGCGCTGTTTCCCAGGGTGCTGGACCTGCGCGGCGGGTTGCTGCGGGCGAAGGTGGAGGCTGAGGTCGTCAAGGCCGACCCCGAAGCCGCCGCCAAGCGGCACAAGGCCAAGCGCTCGGAGCGTGACGTGGCGATCTGGCCTGCCGTCGATGGTGTCGCGGATCTGTCCATTCGCGGTCTGTCCGCCGACCAGGCAGCTGAGGCGTTCGGCTCCCTCGACGCGATCGCCCGGGCGGTCAAGTCCACCGGCGACTCCCGCACTCTCGGCCAGTTGCGCGCGGACGTGGCCGCCTCCCTGCTGACCGGCAACGCCGACATCACCGACTGCCCCGCTCCCGACCACACCGATCAGGACCAGGCGGAGCAGACCGAAGACGAGACCGTGCCGAGTGAGGCCGACAACGACCAGGGCGCGCGGAGCCACGCGGGCAAGGGGCACTGTGCCGTTCACCGGTTCCCCGACCACGACCTGCACTACGACTGGTGCGAGTGTGGCGACTGCTCCCCGGTTCCTGTGGCCAGGTGCACGGTGTGCGGCGCCGCCGCGAACGGCACCCCGGTCCACGACACCGCCGCCCACGACGCCGCGAAGGACGTAGCCGCGGAGAAGACCAACGCTGCCGACAGCGACACTGCCACCACCGGACATTCCGCTGCGGGACAGATCCCGCAGCAGAAGCGCCGACCCGACGAGTCGACATTCCCACCGCCCGGCGACACCGGCCCGCCGACAGATAGGACGACCGCACCCCCACAACCCGGGCCGCCCTGGACCTCCTCGCAGCGGAGCTGGGGTGGGATACGAACGCGGGCGAAGATCCAGCTGAATGTCCCGTTGACCACCCTGATGGGACTCAGTGCCCAGCCCGGTGAGCTCGGCGGGTTCGGACCCGTCATCACCGAGGTCGCCAGCCGCCTGGTCGCGAACAACCTCACCAACCCCGAAGCCCGATTCACCGTGGGTGTCACCCACCCGGTCACCGGACGGCTATTACACCTGCATCCCATCCCGACCAGGTTCCTGCGCGGACTGCAAGCCGAACTGGTGCATGCCCGCGACCAGCGTTGCGTGTGGACCACCTGCCGCAGATCCGCAGCCACCTGCCATCTGGACCACAACACCGAACACGCCGACGGCGGGGAAACCGCCGTGGACAACATCGCACCCCTGTGCCCCCGGCACCACAAAGCCAAAACCGAACGCGACTGGAAACTCGAACAGACCGGGCCGGGAGAGCACAGGCTCACCGACCCCTACGGCCGGCAATACCGCAGCGGAGCACCATCCCTCACCGACCCCGCACCACCCGAACCGGCACCCGCCACCTCGAACACGAGGACGGCCGAGGATGACCTACCGCCGTTCTGAGGGCGTACGCCCAAACCGGCACGCCCGGACCGCACGCCGGAAACCTGGCTCATCCGGACCGGCTGGCCGATAGTGGCGCCCCGGACCCGAGCCGCCGCGCCGGGCTGACAGAGTGGACGGAGTGCTAGGCAGCGGTGGGAGATGATCCGCGGGATGCGACGGAGGAGTCCGGTGACACGTGACGGTGGCGAGGCCGAAGCGAGGACGAACGCGATTCCCGACGAGCCGGCTGTCGGCCAAGGTCATCAGGTCGGGCGTTCTCCTGATGCGTGCTCGATCCTGTCCGCGACGTACGACGAACCCATCGCCGGGTCGGCCGCGACCGCGACGACCTGGCTGTGCATCGAGCAGCCCGGACCCTACGGCGCGGACGCGCTGGTGGAGAGCCACCTCGACGTCGAACTCGGCCGTGAGCTCGCGGCTCGGTCGAAGGGCACCGGCGTACGCATCCAGTTGATCCGCAGGCCCGGACGGCACGCCGACGCGCATCCGCCGGCGACGCTGCCGGGCGGACGGCGGGTGTTCGTGGCGCACACCCGTCCCGGGGCGACCTGGCTTCGGGCGGCACTCGTGGAAGACCCCCGGTCGCTGCTCGACCTCGACCTCGCGGCGCTGGCCGCGGGGGAGGAGCCACTCGAGTGGGGCGCGCGGGTGGAGGGGCCGGTGCTGCTGGTGTGCAGCAACGGCCGGCGCGACCTGTGCTGCGCGCTCGTCGGCCGTCCGCTGGCCGGTGAACTCGCCCGGCGCCACGCCGCCGACGTGGCCGACTCGACGGGTGGCATCTGGGAGACCACGCACACCGGCGGCCACCGGTTCGCGCCGACCGCTGTCCTGCTGCCCACCGGCTACCTCTACGGCCGACTGGACGTCGACTTCGCCGAACACGTCCTTGCCGAGGCCAGGGCCGGACGGATGGTGACCGAACGCTGCCGCGGCCGCTCCACCTGGACGGCACCAGGTCAGGTGGCCGAACTCGCGGTACGTGAGCGGGCCGGTGAGGCCGACCCGGACGCCGTACGGCCGGAGCCCGAGGCGCCGGGCGCCGATGCCCGGGGGTGGCAGGTACGCGTGGTCGTGGACGACCGGGCATGGACCGTCACCGGCCGGGAGGAGACCCTCCGCCCGGACCGCAAGACCAGCTGTGCCAAGGCGCCGTTGACACCCACCGCGCACGTGGTCACCGAGGTCAGCGAGGCCGAGCCTGTCGGCGTGGGCACCACCTGAGCCGTACATGCCGAGCCGTACATGCCATCTGAGCCGTACGTACGGGTGAGGCGTACGCGCGCCCGCGTCGGTCAGTCCTCGCGGGCGTGCGACCCGGCGTTCAGCACCCGGGCGGGAGCGATCGCCGCGGCGAACTCGTTCGCGTGCTCCGCTACCCACGCATGCGCGGCGCGGACGTCCTCGACCGCCGCGGCCGCAACCTCGTCACCGGCCCCGGCGGCATCGGACGCGGCCAGCCCGCGCCAGCAGCGGTCCTGCCACCACAGAATCGTCTCCACCAGCTCGGCACGGTCCCTCGGCAGCAGGGCGTACGCATCGGCGATCAGGGCCACCAGCCTCGCCGGACCGGCGGCGCTGGCCCGGCGCGGACCGAGGTCGAGGAACTGCCAGCACACCAGTGCGACGTCGTGCACCCGGCGGCCGGGGCCGGCGAGATCCCAGCCGACGAACGCGTACGGACGCAGCCCGGCCTCCTCCTCGCGGTAGACCGTGGTGCGCGGCGCCAGGTCGTTGTGGCAGGCGACCTCCTGGTCACCGGCCAGGTGGGTACCCGCGGTCAGGTCGTGGAACTGCCGGACCAGCTTCGCCACCCTGACCAGGCTGTCCTCCGACCAGACCGGCGGCGGCTGGGCGGCTTCCCACGCGACGTGCCCGTCGAGCCGGCTGAGCACCTCGCGGCCGTCACTGCCGCGGAGGTATCGAGGTGCGCCCGGCCAGTCGTAGTGGCCGAGGTGACGGAGAAGATCGTGGACGTACGAGGTGCCAGGCGCCGGCGCCGTCCCCGGGTCGGTGTCCTCGACCCGGGCGGCCTCGGCGCGGTGGCGACCCGCTGAACTCTCGGCGACCATCCCGACAGGGTGCCCCGCCCACGTCGCGACGCGCTACCCCGGCTCGCCTGCCCGGCCGCCTCGTCCCGTTCGCGCGAGGTCACGGACACAGTCCGAAACGCCTCAATCGTCCGGAGCCGTTCCGTAGGCCCCAAGAACCCTCCCATTCCACGCGTACGACGTAAATCCGGACGAACATCACCGGGAAACGGTCGTTGCGGCGCCGGCGCTCCGGTGAGGGGGCAAGCTGGGGACATGACCGATGCGTTCGTCTTCGATGCCGTCCGCACGCCCCGGGGCAGGGGAAAGCGGGGTTCGCTGCACAGCGTGAAGCCGGTGACGCTGGCCACGACCGTGCTCACCGCGCTGGCCAACCGTGCCGACCTGGACACCGCGCGGGTGGACGACGTGGTGTTCGGGATCGTCACGCCGGTGGGCGAGCAGGGCGCGGACCTCGCCCGGACCGCGGTGCTGGTGGCCGGTTGGGACGTCGGCGTGCCCGGCACCCAGCTCAACCGGTTCTGCGCGTCCGGGCTGGAGGCGGTCAACCTGGCGGCGCAGAAGGTCGCGTCCGGCTACGACGACCTGGTGGTCGCCGGCGGTGTGGAGTCGATGTCGCGGGTGCCGATGGGTTCCGACGGGGGCGCGTGGTTCATCGACCCGGAGACCAACCTGAAGACCGGTTTCGTACCGCAGGGCATCAGCGCCGACCTGCTGGCCACGCTGGAGGGCACCGACCGCGCGGACGTCGACCGGTTCGCCGCGACGTCGCAGCAGCGGGCGACGCTGGCCCGCGAGAAGGGCTACTTCGACCGCTCGCTGGTCCCGGTCGTGGACGTTAACGACGAGGTGCTGCTGGACCAGGACGAGGCGATCCGGCCGGAGACGACCCCGGCGGGACTGGCCGCGCTGCCCGCGAGCTTCGCGAAGATGGGCGCGCTGGGGTTCGACGCGGTGGCGATGGACCGCTACCCCAGTGTGGAACGCATCCGGCACGTGCACACCGCGGGCAACTCCTCCCAGATCGTCGACGGCGCCGCCGCCGTACTGATCGGCAGCGAACGCGCCGGCCGCGACCTCGGCCTGACCCCGCGTGCCCGGATCGTCAGTGCCGCCGCCGTCGGCACCGACCCCACGCTGATGCTGGTCGGACCTGGCCCGGCTGCCCGCCGCGCTCTTGACAAGGCCGGGTTGACGCCGAGTGACATCGACCTGTACGAGGTGAACGAGGCGTTCGCCGCGGTGGTGCTGCGGTTCATGCGGGAGCTGGACCTCTCGCCGGAGATCGTGAACGTCAACGGTGGCGCGATCGCGCTCGGCCATCCGCTCGGCGCGACCGGGGCGATGCTGGTCGGCACCCTGCTGGACGAGCTGGAACGCCGGGACCTGCGCCGTGGCCTGGTGACGCTCTGCGTGGGCGGCGGCATGGGCGTGGCCACGGTGATCGAACGCGTCTGAGCCACAATTACTTCCGTCCGTGTGTAGAGCGGACCGGTCCGGCTCCGACCCATCGGTGACAGCGCCCCGGTCGGGACTCGGAACGCCGGGGCTCGGAGCCGAGGGGCTCGGAACCAAGGAGTACGCAGATGAAGTACATGCTCATGACGTTCGGCGAGGCGGCCGGGATGATGGCCGCCAAGTCACCGGAGTGGATCAACGAGATGATCGACTTCATGCGAAAGGTCGACCAGGACCTGCGCGAGTCCGGTGAGCTCGTCGACGACAACGGTCTCGCCGACGGCAGCACGGCGAAGACCGTCCGGTGGCGCGACGGCGTTCCGGTGCCGACCGACGGGCCGTTCGCGGAGTCCAAGGAGTCGCTGGTGGGCTACTGGATCGTCGACGTGGAGAACGAGGCGCGGGCGCTGGAGATCGCCTCCCGGATCGTGGCGTTCGTGCAGGCGCCGATCGAGGTCCGTCAGGTGATGGACGCCCCGCCGGAGATGTGAGCACCGCGACCTCGTGAGAACCGCGGACGTTCCCGGCCGCCTGGAGGACCTGCTGCGTGATCTCGCGCCGCAGGTCCTCGCCGTCCTCGTCCGGCGGCACGGCCAGTTCGACGCCTGTGAGGACGCCGTGCAGGAGGCACTGATCGCCGCCGCGGTGCAGTGGCCGGCCGACGGCCTGCCGGACAGTCCGCGGTCGTGGCTGGTGACCGTGGCTTCGCGCCGGTTGGTGGACGAGTGGCGCAGTGACAGCGCGCGCGTACGGCGGGAGGAGGCGGTTGCCTCGCTGGCTCCGTTCGAGCCGGTGGAGGCGGCGGACCCGGCGGACTCGGCCGGCCAGGCGCTGCCGGCCGACCACGACGACACCCTCACGTTGCTGTTCCTGTGCTGTCATCCGGCGTTGTCCGCGCCGTCGCAGCTCGCGCTCACCCTGCGCGCCGTGGGCGGCCTGACGACCGCGGAGATCGCGCGGGCGTTCCTGGTGCCCGAGGCGACGATGGCACAGCGGATCAGCCGGGCCAAGCAGCGGATCGCGGCCGACGGCGCGCGCTTCGTCCTGCCGCCGGAAGGTGAACGGGAGGCACGGTTGCAGGTCGTGCTGCACGTGCTCTACCTGATGTTCAACGAGGGCTACACCGCGTCGTCGGGTCTGCGGCTACGGCGGGCCGACCTGGTCGCCGAGGCCGTCCGCCTCACCCGGCTGTTGCACCGGCTCCTGCCCGCGGACGCCGAGGTCGCCGGCCTGCTGGCGTTGATGCTGCTGACCGACGCCCGCCGGGACGCGCGCACCGACGACCACGGTGTCCCCGTGCCGCTCGACGAACAGCGCCGCGACCTGTGGGACGCCGCCCAGATCGCCGAAGGTGTGGCGCTGATCAGCCGGACGCTCGGCACCGGCCCGGTCGGTGCGTACCAACTGCAGGCGGCGATCGCGGCCGTGCACGACGAGGCGGCCACCGCGCAGGAGACGGACTGGCCACAGATCCTCGCGTTGTACGACGTACTCGAACGCGTGCTGCCCGGTCCGGTGGTGACCCTCAACCGGGCGGTCGCACTCGCCCGCGTGCACGGACCACGGGCCGGACTCGCCTTGCTGGGCACGCTCGCCGGGGACGAACGAATGGCCCGCAACCATCGGTTGACAGCGGTGCGCGCCCATCTGCTGGAACAGACCGGCGACCTCGCAGGTGCTCGCGACGCGTACCTGGACGCGGCCCGGTCGACCGCGAGTGTTCAGGAACAGCGGTACCTCGCGCAGCGGGCCGCCCGCCTGGCGCCCGGACTCCCGCCGGCTACGCCGGTTGCCGGTGAAGGTGTGTAGCCGGGCTCAGTCGTCGGGGACGGCGAGGGTGAGCCTGGCCAGGCAGGCCGGGTCGGCGATCACGTCGTACGCGGTGATCGTGTCCTGCTCGACCGTGAAGGTGACGGCCAGCAGCACCCGGCCTTCGCGCGTACGTACTTCCGCGAGCTCGGCGTGGCCGAGCAGGACCTGCACGTCGTGCGCGCGGAGTACACCCGGACCCGCGACATCCCGGCGCTGGCCCGGTTCGCCGACCTGACGGTGAGTTCGTACGCCGCCGCCGAGGCGGACGTACGCCGGATTGCCGCCCAGCCGGTCACCCGAGCAGTGACCTCCGCGAGCTAGGACTACGCCGAGTCCTCGCAGGGTTCGTCGGCGTACTGCGCCTGCAGGCGGGCAAGCTCGGCCCGTAGTTCCTCGCGTACGTCGGCATAGGCAGGATGTGCCCACACGTTGGTGAGCTCGGCCGGGTCGCGTTCGAGGTCGAACAGTTCCCACTCCGGCGGCATCGTCCGGTCCGACGCGCCCGGAATCCCGAACCCGCGGGCGTAGTAGTAGATCAGCTTGTACCGCTCGGTACGCACGCCGTAGTGGGCCTCGACGTGGTGCGGGTTGTCGTCGTGTTCCCAGTATCGGTAGTAGATCGAGTCCCGCCAGCCGTCCGGACGCTCGCCCCGCAGCAGCGGCCGCAGGCTCTCGCCCTGCATGCGCGGGTGGGCCTCGATGCCCGCGTAGTCGAGGAACGTCTGCGCGAAGTCGATGTTCAGCGCCATCGCGTCGGTGGCCGACCCGGCCGGCACCTCCGGCGGGTAGCGGACCAGCAGCGGCATCCGCAGCGACTCGTCGTACATGAAGCGCTTGTCGTACCACCCGTGGTCGCCGAGGAAGAAGCCCTGGTCGGAGCTGTACGCCACGATCGTGTCGTCGCGAAGTCCCTCGTCGTCGAGCACGTCCAGCAGCCGGCCGGTGTTCTCGTCGACAGACACCACGCAGCGCAGGTAGTCCTTCAGATACCGCTGGTACGCCCACCGGGTCCGCTCCGGCTCGTCCAGGCCGGGCGGGAACGGCGCCTTGAGGTCGCGCTCGTTCAGGTCGCGGCCGATCCGCATCCGGGCCTCGCGCGCGGCGCGCCCGTGCCCGGCGTGGTCGTCGAACAACGTGGCCGGCTCGGGCAGGTCCTCGTCGGCGAACAGCTTGGCGTGCGCGGTGTCCGGGTCCCAGCTGCGGTGCGGCGCCTTGTGGTGCAGCAGCAGGCAGAACGGCCGGTCCGGGTCGCGCTGCCGGATCCGCTCGATGGCCAGGTCGGTGAGGATCGTGGTGGTGTAGCCGGAGACGGTGCGCCGGCCGTCCTCGGAGATCAGCTCCGGATCCCAGTACGGCCCCTGCCCGTCCAGCACCTCCCAGTAGTCGAAGCCCTGCGGGTCGTGCTCACCGCCGTGGCCGAGGTGCCACTTGCCGGCCAGCCAGGTCTGGTAGCCCGCGTCCCGCAGCATCGACACGAACGTCGGCTGCGCGGCGTCGAAGTGCGTCGACAACGTGCGGACGCCGTTGACGTGGCTGTAGGTGCCGGTGAGGATCGACGCCCGGCTCGGCGCGCACAGCGCGTTCGTGCAGTACGTCGCGTCGAATCGCATGCCCTCCTGTGCCAGCCGGTCGAGGTTCGGCGTCTGCAGCAGGGTGTCGTCGTACGCGGAGAGGGCGTGCGCGGCGTGGTCGTCGGTGAGAACGAGGACGATGTTGGGCCGCTGGTCGCGCTGGTCTCGTCGCTGGTCGGTCGGCACGCGGTTCCTCCGCTCGCGAACTGTCGGGCGGGCGTCGCGGGTCGCCGCTGACCACGCGGGACCGACCCTACGGCCGGCGGGGCGGGGCGCGCGAGGGCGGTGACGCAATCGGACGCCGTCCGCAGCGTTCACGGAGTAGGGGGGCGGGACGCGCGTCGCCACACCCTAGGCGTCGGCGCGGAGCAGGCCGTAGATCACGCCGTCACGCCAGGCGCCGTCGCGCCAGCAGACCTCACGAAGCACACCCTCGCGCCCGAAACCGACCCTCTCCAGGGTGCGGTCCTCGGCGACGTTTCCCGACTCGACGCGGGCCTCGAGCCGGTGCACGGTCGTGTACCTGAACAGGTGGTCGACGAGCACCCGGTGCGCCTGCGCGCCCAGCCCGTTGCCGCGGTGCTCGGGCAGCAGCGCGACACCGACCTCGAAGCAGGCACCCTTGGGTCCGGCGTAGTCCAGTCCGCGCCAGGACACCAGGCCGGCGACCTCCCCGTCCACGACGACGGCCAGAGCGGTGGAGTCCTCGCCCACGTAGCTGTCCTTCTCGAAGCGACGGCGGCGAATCTTCGGATCCACGAACCCGTGCCACTCGAACGCGCCCAGGGCTTCCGGGTCCGTGCACAGGCGATCCAGGACGTCCAGGTCGGCCTCGAGGAAGGCGCGCAGCGACAGTCGTTCGGCCATCGGCCGATCGTAACCGCGCACCCGCCGCCGAGTGCCGCACGCGAGGTCGCCCGGCCGCACGCGAGGCTGCGCGGCCGGACGACCCCGTCCTAGACGTTCCGGGTCTCGACCTTGACCGGTGCGGAGGTCTGGACCTCGACCTGGCCGTTCGCGTCCACCGCGACGGTGACCGGATGCCCGGCGACCCGCAGCCCGCTCACCCGCAGTGGCCACCACGCGGCGAAGTCCGCCGCCGGCGCGACTCGCAGCGTTCCGCCGGGCACGTCCGGCTCCAGCCCGAGCGCGGCGGTGAGCATCACCACCGCGGCTGCCGCCGACCACGCCTGTGGCCGGCACGAGGCGGGGTAGGCGAGCACCGCGTCCCCGGCGTGGGCGTCGGTGCCGGCGAAGAGTTCCGGCAGGCGGTACGCGAAGTCCGGCGCGGTCCGCAGCAGCCCGGACGCCAGCGAGGCCGCGACCCGATGGTGGCCCGCCCGGGACAGCCCGAGTACGCCGATCGCGGTGTCGTGCGGCCAGACCGAGCCGGAGTGGTAGCCGAGCGGGTTGAACCCGGCCGCGTCGGCGCTCATCGTGCGCAGGCCGTAGCCGCTGTCCAGGTCGGACTCGGCCATCCGGGCCGCGACCCGCGCGGACTCCTCGGGGTTGAGCAGGCCGGTGCCGAGCAGGTGGCCGAGGTTGGAGGTCGCCGTGTCGACCGGCCGCTTCGCGCCGTCCAGTGCGATCGCGGGGAAGGAGCCGCGCCGGTCCGACACCCAGAACGTCGTACGGAAGCGCTCGCGCATCGCCTCCGCCCAGTCCCGCAGCCGCTCCGCGCCTGGCCGGCCGAACGCCTCGAGCAGGGCGGCGCCGCCGATGGCCGCCTCGTGGGCGTACGCCTGCGCCTCGCTGAGCGCGATCGACGGGTCGGCGATGGTGCCGTCGGGGAACTGGATGGAGTCGTTGGAGTCCTTCCACCCCTGGTTGGCCAGGCCGTGCCCGGACTCGTCGATGTACTCCAGGAAGCCGTCACCGTCGGCGTCGGCGTCCCCGGTCAGCCAGCCCAGCGCCGCCTCCAGCGGGTCGAGCAGGTCGGCGACCTCGGCGGCCGGCATGCCCCAGCGCCAGGCGTCGTGCAGGAGCGAGATCCACAGCGCGGTGGCATCGATCGTCCCGAAGTACAGCGGCGGGAGCCCGCCGGGACCGCCGACGGCCAGGGCGTCCTGGCGTACCTCGTGCAGGATCTTGCCCGGGGCCTCGGCGGTGTCCGGGTCGAGCCGGGTGCCCTGGCGGCGGGCCAGGGTGTGCAGCGTGCCGCGGGCGAGGTCGGTGCCGAGTGGCAGGGTGAGCCGGGCCGCCCACAGCGAGTCCCGGCCGAACAACGTGAAGAACCACGGGCTGCCGGCGGCGAGGAACACATCGCCCGGCGCCATCGGGTCGGCGAGTGCGAGCGCGGCCAGGTCCTCGACGCTGCGGTCGACCAGCCGTACCAGCTCGGCCGGGCCGGAGACGTCGACCTCGGACCAGCCGGGTCCGTCGGCCGCGGGCAGGAACGCACTGGTGGCGGTCACGGTGGCGGTGCCTGCGGAGGCCCGCTCGACGGTGAGCCGAAGCGTGGTCGACCAGCGGGTACGCGCGGGCAGCCGGACCCGCCAGGCGAACACCGCGTGGCCCTCGGCGTCGGTCTCGTACGTGACCGGCGTCCGCTCGTCCGACTCCGCTCCCACACCGTCCGCGGCCGTCAGCGTCACCCGGACGTCCTCGCCGGCCCAGGCGCAGGTGCCCGACCCCGCCGCGGCCAGTGGCGCGAGGTCCGGCCGGCCGCCGCGTCGTACGTCGTCCATGGCGGCGAGGTCGGACCCGGCCCGCACCCGGACGGTGCAGTCCACCGCGGTCCGGGCCACGTTGACCAGCGTCAGGTCCTCCTCGATGCCGTCCGGGTTGGCCCGGCGTTCGCGCTCCACCCGGACCGTCGAGTCGGCCCCCGGGTCGCCCAGGCCGCGCGCCACGCTCACGAACCGTGCCGTACCGGCGTCGTGGAGGGCGTGCCCGACCGGCGTCGGCTCGACACCGTTCACGTCGACCAGCAGGGTGGACAGGGCGCGCCGGTCGTTCAGGAGGATCCCCTGGACGCCGCCGGGCCGGATCTGCCCGTCCTGGTCGGACAACACGACTGCGGGGGCGTGCACGCAGCTGATCAGCTCGTGCAGGAACGGTTGCGGCATCGGCGTCTCCTCACCACGGGGCGGTCCTTCCGGCGGCCCGTTCCCGACCCGATCCCGATCGTTCCTTATCGTTATCGATCTGATCTTGGACGGGGACTGGCGCCCGAACCGGTTGGCGCAGGATTGTGTCCTACGTTCGGTCCGCCAGTGTGGCCGGTCCGACCGTCAGGCCCGTCGGCGGGACCGGCTCCGCCTTCGTGGGCGCGCCGGGCGTACGGACTGAACGCCGGGCCGGGCGGGTAGCGTCTCCACACAACGCCCGCGGGCACATACCGCGGGAACACACGTGAAAAGCACCGCCGTCCCCGAGCGTGGGTGAGGACGTGATGACAGACGCCGTGCGGTACGACCGGGACGCCGACGGTGTCGTCACGCTGACGCTCGACCAGCCGGGCCAGTCGGCCAACGTCATGAACGCCGACTACATGACGGCCATGGGCGCGGCGGTGGACCGGCTCGAACGCGACCGCGACGCCGGCGAGCTGCGTGGGGTGATCCTTACCTCGGCCAAGTCGACCTTCTTCGCCGGCGGCGACCTGGACATGCTGCGCGACGTCGACCGCAGCGATCTCACGGAGTTCCGCGGCTTCCTCTCCCAGGTCAAGGCGCAGTTGCGCCGGCTCGAACGCCTCGGCCGTCCCGTGGTCGCCGCGATCAACGGATCCGCGCTCGGCGGCGGCCTGGAGATCGCGCTGGCCTGCCACCACCGGATCGCGCTGGACGACCCGGCGGTCCGGATCGGCTTTCCCGAGGTGACGCTGGGGCTGTTGCCCGGTGGCGGCGGCATCGTCCGGTCCGTCCGGCTGCTCGGCCTCACCGCCGCGCTGCCGCTGCTGGTCGAGGGCACCCAGTTCGGCCCTGGTGCGGCCGCCAAGGCGGGGCTGGTCGACGAGCTCGCCGCGACGCCCGAGGACGTGCTCGCCCGGGCCCGCGCCTGGATCGACGCCCGGGCCGCCGAGTCCGAGGGGCCGGTCCAGCCCTGGGATCGCAGGGGGTTCGGGGTGCCAGGTCAGCCCGCCGACGCCCAGGGGTACGCCGCGCTGTCCGCCGCCCCGGCGATGCTGACCAGCCGTACGCACGGCGCCTACCCCGCGCCCGAACGCATCCTGGCCGCCGCCGTCGAGGGCAGCTTCGTCGACGTCGACACCGCACTGGAGATCGAGACCAGGTACTTCCTGGACCTGGTGACCGGCCAGGTCGCGAAGAACATGATCGGCACGCTGTGGTTCGGCCGGAACGAGGTGGCCCGTGGCGCCTCCAAGCCGCCCGGCTACGAGAAGCGGCCGGTCCGCACGCTCGGCGTACTGGGCGCGGGGATGATGGGCGCCGGGATCGCCCACGTCAGTGCTTACGCCGGTATCGACGTCGTGCTCGCCGACGTGACCGTCGACCTGGCCCGCGCCGGCCGGGACCGGATCGCCGCGCTGTTGGAGGAACGCGTGGCGAAGGGCCGGCTCACGCCCGGTCGCAGGGACGAGGTGCTGTCCAGGATCACGGTCACCGACACCGGGCCGGGCATGGTCGCGCTGGCCGAGTGCGACCTGGTGGTGGAGGCGGTGTTCGAGGACCGCGCGGTGAAGAACGCCGTGCACGCCGCCGCCGAGCGCGCCGCGCCCCGGGCCTTCCTCGCGTCCAACACCTCGACGCTGCCCATCACCGGCCTCGCCGCGGCGGTGCGCGCACCGGACCGCTTCGTCGGGCTGCACTTCTTCTCACCCGTCCACCGGATGCCGCTGGTGGAGATCATCCGCGGTGAGCAGACCTCGCCGGTGACGCTGGCCGCGGCTTTCGACTTCGTACGCCAGATCGGCAAGCTGCCGATCATCGTCGACGACGGCCGCGGCTTCTTCACCTCCCGGGTGTTCGGCACCTACGTCACCGAGGGCATCGCCATGGTGGTCGAGGGCGTACCACCGGCCGTGGTTGAGAACGCCGCGAGGACGGCGGGGTTCCCGGTCGGTCCGCTGGCCGTCGCCGACGAGGTGAGTCTCACTCTGCTGGCCCGGGTGCGGGCGCAGGAGGTGGCCGACCTCGCGGCGGAGGGGCGTACGCCCGCACCGCATCCGGCGTACGACGTGATCGACGCGATGGTGGGTGAGCTCGACCGGCCCGGCAAGGGCGGCGGCGCCGGTTTCTACGACTACCGGAACGAGAGTGACGGAGGCGACGGAGGGAAACGGCTGTGGCCGGAGCTGGCGGAGCGGTTCGCCACCGGGCCGGGTGCGGTGCCGGTCGGTGACGTCGCCGACCGGTTGCTGTTCGTCCAGGCGCTGGAGGCGTTGCGCTGCCTGAACGAGGGGGTCGTCCAGACCGCTCGCGACGCCAACGTCGGGACCGTCTTCGGGATCGGCTTCCCGGCCTGGACCGGCGGTGCCGCGCAGTTCGTCTCGGCCTGTGGCGGGCCCGCGGTGTTCACGGCGCGTGCCAAGGAGCTGATGGCGCGTTACGGCGACCGGTTCCAGCCACCACCCATCAAGTGGTGAGACTTGTTTGCCCCCAATCAAGCCTCCTGCCTGGATAATGACGCCCCCGGACTTCGGTCCCTGTGAGTACCGGAGGGAAACATGCTGGTTCTCACGCTTGATCAGCGCGGCAGCCGCAACGGCGTCGACAAGATCGACGGTTTGCTCGCCCGGTTGCGGGCCAACCCGGCGTCCAAACGGTTCGTCCGCGACTTCGAACGCACGGCGGGGGACGAGGTGCAGGGGTTGCTCAACCATCCCGACGACGCCGTCGACGTCGTGCTCGAGGTCGTCCGGGCCGGCGACTGGTGGGCAGGAGTGGGGGTGGGGCCGGTCCGCGAACCCATCCCGGCGAGTGTGCGCGCGTCCACCGGTCCGGCGTTCATCAACGCCCGGGAGGCGGTCGAGCGGGCGAAGAACACCCCGTCCCGGCTGGCCGTGGTCGGGCCCGACCCCCGTACGGCCGCCGAGGCGGAGTCCCTGCTGGCACTGCTGTCCGCGGTGGTGCAGCGCCGCACCGGCCCCGGCTGGGAGGTGGTCGACCTGATCAGGCAGGGGCTACCCCAGAAGGACATCGCGACCGACCTCAAGATCAGCCCGCAGGCGGTGAGCCAGCGCCTGCGCACCGCCCTGTGGCAGGAGGAACGCGGGGCCCGGCCGCTGGCGGCCAGGCTGCTCACCCAGGCCGACGAGGCGGGCCGGGCGAGCCGCGGTCCGGCGTCCACCTCCGGCCGCGACTGAAACGTACGCAGAGCACCCGGGAGGGCTGAGCACCTGTCAAAGTACGCAGAGCGCCTGTCAGAGTACGGAGAGCACCTGCCGACGGGAGACGGGGAGACAGGGGAGGGGACGAGGTGAGTTCCGGATGAACGTGTGGGGCGACCTGGCGCTCGTCGTACTCGCCCTCCTCGCCGTGGTCGCCGTCGGTTCCTGGGTGCCGTCGGTCCACGACCGGGTCGAGCAGCTGCCCTGGTGGCTGGTCGCCTTCGTACCCGCGGGCCTGCTCGGACTGGCCGCCCTGTGCGCCAGCGGGATGACCGGCGCCCCCTCGCACGAGATCCGGGTGCTCGCCGTCGTGCTGAGCGTCGCGGTGGCGATCTCCGGCGGCGAGCCGGTGACCCGCGCCATCCTGCGCGGCGCCGGCGAGTCCGGGATCCCCGACATCACCCGTCCGGTCGCGCCGGCGCCGACGCCGTTGCCGGGCGAGGGTACGGACGCCGGGACGTCCGGCGGTCCGGGTGCGGCCGCGGGTACGCCCGGTCGGCCCGACGGGGGAGCGCTCGCGGGTACCGGCGCCCGTCCGTCCGGCGGCGACCCTCTGTCCGGCGTGGCCGCCGAGCGGGGCCTGCCCGGCACCGGCGGACTCCCCGCCGGGGTGCCCGGCGCGGGACGGAGCATCACCGGGACGGAGACGCCGCGCCGGTCGGGCCGGGTGCGCACCGGCCGTCCCGTACTCCGCGGCGGCGCCTGGATCGGCGTCCTCGAACGCGCGGCGATCGCGAGCTGCCTGCTGGTGGGGTACGGCGAGGGCGTCGCGGTGGTCCTCGCCGTGAAGGGCCTGGGCCGCTACCCCGACCTTCGAGCCTCCGGTGCCGCCGAGCGGTTCATCATCGGCACGTTCGCCAGCCTGCTGTGGGCCGGCGGCGCCGCGGGTATCGGCCTGCTCCTGCAACGACCCTGACCCGCGTACGCCCGCCGGCGCCGACGGTTTACGCCACCGGCCGGGCACGGCAGGATCGAGACCATGCGGGCCCACGGCTACTTCGACGCCGACCACGACGCCTTCCGGGAATCGTTTCGTACGTTCTGCGCCCGGGAGGTCGTGCCCCGCCAGCCCGGCTGGGACAAGGCCGGCCTGGTCGACCGGGACGTCTGGCTGGCCGCCGGGCGGCAGGGGTTCCTGGTGCCCGCCGCCGACGAGGCGTACGGCGGGCTCGGCGTCACCGACCTGCGCTACGAGCAGGTGATGGTCGAGGAGCTCGCCGCGGTGCACGAGTCCGGCTTCGGGCTCGGCCTGCACAACGGCGTCGTCGCGCCGTACCTCCTGCACGCGGCCACCCGCAGCCAGAAGCGCAGGTTCCTCACCCGTGCGATCACCGGCGAGGCCGTGCTGGCGATCGCGATCACCGAACCCGAGGCCGGCTCGGACGCCGCCGCGCTGCGCACCCGGGCCGTGGAGGACGGCGACCACTGGGTGCTGGACGGTGCGAAGACGTTCATCTCCAACGGCATCACCGCCGACCTCGTTCTCGTCGCCGCGCGCACCGAACCCGACCGGCGGCACGGCATCGGGCTGTTCGTCGTGGAGAGCGGCACGCCCGGCTTCACCCGTGGCCGCAAGCTCGACAAGCTGGGGTTGCGTACGCAGGACACCGCGGAGCTGTACTTCGACGGCTGCCGCGTTCCCAAGGAGAACGTGCTCGGCCACCCGGGCGAGGGGTTCGTCCAGCTGACCCGGCAGTTCGCCCAGGAACGCCTGGTGGTCGCGATGAGTGCGGTCGCCAGCGCGGAGGTCGCGCTGCGGGACACGATCGCGTACGTGCGGGAACGCCAGGCGTTCGGCCGGCCGCTGTCGGCGTTCCAGGACACGAGGTTCCGGCTCGCCTCGCTGCGCACCGAGGTGGACGTGGCGCAGGCGTACGTCGACCAGTGCGTGCTCGCCGCCAACGCCGGTGCGCTGGACGCGCCGTCGGCGGCTCAGGCCAAGCTGTTCGCGACCGAGATGCTCGGCCGGGTCGTCGACGACTGCGTGCAGATGCACGGCGGGTACGGCTACATGTGGGAGTACCCCATCTGCCGGGCGTACGCCGACGCGCGGGTGCAGCGCATCTACGCCGGCACCTCCGAGATCATGAAGGACATCATCAGCCGGGCCATGCTGGGGCAGGTCTCGAAGGGGGCCGCCGACCCTTCCGGGGAGTAAGCCGTGCCGCGCGGGAATGATGGGCGGATGAGTGGCCCACTGACCGGCGTACGCGTGCTGGAGTTCACCAACCTCGCCCCGGTGCCGTTCGCGGCGACGATGCTGGCCGACCTCGGCGCCGACGTGGTGCGGGTGGACCGGCACGACGCGGTGACCGGCGGGCCGGGGCGACCGGGCGACCCGCTGGCGCGGGGCCGGCGGTCGATCGCCCTCGACCTCAAGCACCCGGAGGCGATCGCGGTCGCGCTCCGGCTGGCCGAGTCCGCCGACGTGCTGGTCGAGGGCTTCCGTCCGGGCGTGTGCGAGCGCCTCGGCATCGGACCGGACGCCTGCCTGGACGCCAACCCGCGGCTGGTCTACGCCCGGATCAGCGGGTGGGGCCAGGACGGCCCGGGTGCGAAGGAGGCCGGGCACGACCTGGACTACCTCGCGGTGTCCGGGGCGCTGGCGCCGATCGGCCCGGCGGGCGCACCGCCCACCCCGCCGCTGAACTACGTCGCCGACTTCGCCGGCGGCGGCATGCTCGCGGTCGTCGGCATCCTCGCCGCCCTGTGGGAACGCGAACGCTCCGGCCGCGGCCAGGTCGTGGACGCCGCGATGGTCGAGGGCGCCGCGCTGCTGTCGGCGCAACTGCACGGACTGCTCGCCGACGGCATGTGGACCGGGCCGCGCGGCGGTAACCTGCTCGACGGCGGCGCGCCGTTCTACCGCTGCTACACGTGTGCGGACGACCGCTTCGTCGCGGTGGCCGCGCTGGAGCCGCGCTTCTACGCGGCACTTCTCGCCGGGCTGGGGCTGGTCGACGAGGACCTGCCCGGACAGTACGACGAGGCGGGCTGGCCGCTGCTGCACGAGACGTTCGCGGCGGTGCTGGCCACCGGCACCCGGGACGAGTGGGCCGAACGCTTCGCCGGCACCGACGCCTGTGTCACCCCGGTGCTCGACCCGGCCGAGGCGCCGCACCATCCGCAGGCGGCCGCGCGGCGGTCGTTCGTGAACGTCGGCGGACAGGTCCAGCCGGCCCCCGCGCCCCGGCTGTCCCGGACGCCGAGCGGGGTGCAGGGCCCGGCGCCGGTGCCGGGCGCCCACACCCGGGAGGTGCTCGCCGGTGCGGGGTTCGGCGAGGCGGAGATCGGCGAACTCGTCCGGTCCGGCGCGGTCGCCGTCGAACGGTGACGGCCCGCGACCAACCCTGTGACCAGCGCGGATAGTCGGGTGTCCGACCATCCCTTCGGACGTCCGACAAACTGTGGGAGCCGAACGACTTCGGTTGCGGCTAACCGTGGGATCCGACATGGTGCGGTCTGGTCAGGAGGGCAGATCCTGGACGGACAACCCAGGCGGGAACGCTTGGGACGACCTGGCGCACCGGGGTTCGGGTGCGTCGAGCGGGCGCTGTCGGTACGTTAGGTGGCACGGCTGTGCGATCGTTCACAGCCGTGCGTGTCGGACGTTGGTCGCGCCCACCGGTGGCGACGAGTCGGACACGACTTGAGCTCCGGCCCGGTGGCGGCGACCCCGCCCACCGATGGACTGAAGGAGTGCACGGTGACGGAAGGCACGTTGGGGGCCCCGGCGGGTGAGCCCGACCTCGTCCAGCTGCTCACGCCCGAGGGCGAGCGCTGCGAGCATCCCGACTACGCGTTCGACCTGGACGACGAGGCCGTCAGAGGCTTCTACCGTGACATGGTGCTCACCCGGCGCATCGACGCCGAGGCGATCGCCCTCCAGCGGCAGGGTGAGCTCGGCATCTGGGCGTCGCTGCTCGGCCAGGAGGCCGCACAGATCGGCTCCGGCCGCGCGGTCCGGCAGCAGGACTTCATCTTTCCCACCTACCGCGAGCACGGTGTCGCGTGGTGCCGCGGCGTCGATCCGCTGGCGCTGATCAGCCTGTTCCGTGGCGTCGACCACGGCGGGTGGGACCCGGCCGACGTCAACTTCCACCTCTACACGATCGTCATCGGCGCGCAGACGCTGCACGCGACCGGCTACGCCATGGGCATGCAGCGCGACGGCTGCGTCGGCACCGGCGACCCGGAGCGGGACGCGGCGGTGCTCGCCTACTTCGGTGACGGGGCCAGCGCCCAGGGCGACGTGAACGAGTCGTTCATCTGGTCCGCGGTGTTCAACACCCCGACCGTCTACTTCCTGCAGAACAACCAGTGGGCCATCTCCGCGCCACAGGAGAAGCAGTCCCGGATCCCGCTCTACCGCCGGGCCGCGGGCTTCGGCTTCCCCGGCGTACGCGTCGACGGCAACGACGTCCTCGCCTGCTATGCCGTCACCAAGGCGGCGCTGCAGCAGGCCCGCGACGGCGGCGGCCCGACGCTGATCGAGGCCTTCACCTACCGCATGGGCGCGCACACCACCACCGACGACCCGACGCGGTACCGCCTGCAGGACGAGCTGGAGCACTGGAAACTCAAGGACCCGCTGGCCAGGGTCAAGGCGTACCTCACCCGCAACGCCCTGATCGACGACGCGTTCATCTCCGACCTGGACACCGAGGCCGACGACCTCGCCGCGCACGTCCGCGCCGGCACCCTGGCCATGCCCGAACCCGACCTCGCGGCGACGTTCGACCGGGTGTACGCCGAGATGACCCCGGAGCTGCGGGCCCAGCAGGAGTGGTTCCGCGAATACCACGCGTCCTTCCACACGGCCGACGGCGGCGCGCCCCACGCGGAGGTGACCCGATGACCGCGCTCACCCTGGCCAAGAGCCTGAACGCCGGCCTGCGCCGCGCCATGGAGGACGACCCCAAGGTCGTCATCATGGGCGAGGACATCGGCCGGCTCGGCGGCGTCTTCCGGGTCACCGACGGACTCCAGAAGGACTTCGGCGAGGACCGCGTGATCGACACGCCGCTGGCGGAGTCCGGCATCGTCGGCACCGCCATCGGCCTCGCGTTGCGGGGTTACCGGCCGATCTGCGAGATCCAGTTCGACGGCTTCGTCTACCCCGCGTACGACCAGATCGTCAGCCAGGTCGCCAAGATGCGGTTCCGCTCCCAGGGCCGGCTGGCGGTCCCGATGGTGATCCGGATCCCGTTCGGCGGCGGCATCGGCGCGGTCGAGCACCACTCGGAGTCCCCCGAGGCCTACTTCGCCCACACCGCCGGCCTGAAGGTCGTCGCCTGCGCGAGCCCCGGCGACGCGTACTGGATGATCCAGCAGTCCGTGGCCAGCGACGACCCGGTGATCTTCCTCGAGCCGAAGCGCCGCTACTACGAGAAGGCCGAGGTCGACACCGAGGCCACCGAGGCGCCGTACCCGCTGTTCGCGTCCCGGGTCGTCCGCGACGGCACCGACGCGGTGCTGCTGGCGTACGGGCCGATGGTCAAGACCTGCCTGGAGGCCGCACAGGCCGCCGCCGAGGAGGGCAAGAACCTCGCCGTGGTCGACCTGCGCACGCTGTCGCCGCTCGACCTGGACCCCGTGTACGAGCTGGTACGCCGGACCGGGCGCGTCGTCACCGTGCACGAGGCGCCGATCACCGGCGGCCTGGGCGCCGAGCTCGCCACCAGGATCACCGAAGAGTGCTTCTACTCTCTGCAGGCACCGGTGCGGCGGGTGGGCGGGTTCGACACGCCGTACCCCCCGGCCCGGGCGGAGGAGGACTTCCTGCCCAACCTGGACCGCATCCTCGACGCGGTCGACCGCGTACTCGCCTACTGAGGGCCCGAACGTACGAAGGGAAGGTCCATGACCGAAGCGCGCGAGTTCCGGCTCCCCGACGTCGGTGAGGGGCTGGTCGAGGCCGAGATCGTGTCCTGGCGGGTCAAGCCGGGTGACGAGGTGAAGATCAACGACGTCGTGGTCGAGATCGAGACCGCGAAGTCGCTGGTCGAGCTGCCGTGCCCGTACGCCGGGACGATCGCCGAACTGCTGGTGCCCGAGGGTCAGGTCGTCCCGGTCGGTACGCCGATCATCCGGGTGGCCGCGCCCGGCACCGCGGTCGCTCCGGGGTCGGCCGCTCCGGCCGCCGCGGCTGCTCCCGCTCCCGCGGCCCCGGCGTCCTCGGCTCCGCAGGCGTCGGGGGCCGCTGTCGCCGGTGCGTTCGACGTCGCGGCCGGGACCTCGGGCGCGACCACCGAGAAGGCCGCGGCCGCCGACGAGCAGAAGACCAGCATGCTCGTCGGGTACGGCCCGCGTACGACCTCCGCCCGTCGGCGCCCACGTACCGGCACGCCCGCGCCCACCCCCGCGGCCGCAACTCCAGCCGCTCCCGCGCCCACCGCTCCCGCCGTACCCACTCCCGCGCCCGTGGCTCCGGCGCCCGCCAGCCCCGGCGTGCTCGCCAAGCCGCCGGTCCGCAAGCTCGCCAAGGACCTCGGCGTCGACCTCACCAGGGTGCCGCCGACCGGCCCGAACGGCACCGTCAGCCGGGCCGACGTGGAGGCCTTCGCCGCCGGTACGACAGCGGCGGCTGGTACGACGGCCGCCGTCCCGGCCGAGCCCGCCCAGGCCGCGACCGCGCCGGCCGTACCCTCCGCCGGCGAGACCCGGATCCCCGTACGCGGGGTACGCCGGTCCACCGCGCAGGCCGTCACCCGGAGCGCGTTCACCGCCCCGCACGTGACCGAGTGGGTCAGCGTCGACGCCACCGCGACGATGGAACTGCTGGACCGGCTGCGCGCCCGCCGTGACTTCGCCGACGTCCGGCTGTCCCCGCTGGTCGTGGTCGCCAAGGCCTGCCTGCTCGCGCTCCGGCGTACGCCCGAACTCAACGCGACCTGGGACGAGCCGGCCGGCGAGATCGTCCTCAAGCACGACGTCAACCTCGGCATCGCCGCCGCGACGCCGCGCGGGCTGATGGTGCCGCACATCAAGCGCGCCGACCGGATGCCGCTGGCCGACCTGGCCCGGTCGCTGACCGAGCTGACCCAGACCGCCCGCGCCGGCAAGACGCCGCCCGCGGACATGCTGGGTACGACGTTCACGATCACCAACGTCGGCGTGTTCGGCGTCGACGGCGGCACCCCGATCCTGAACCCCGGCGAGTCCGGGATCCTCGCCGTCGGCGCGATCCGCAAGCAGCCGTGGGTCGTCGACGACGAGGTGGTCCCGCGCTGGGTGGCCACGCTCTCACTGTCGTTCGACCACCGCATCGTCGACGGCGAACAGGGCTCGCGCTTCCTGATGGACGTCGCGAGCATCCTGGAGGACCCCGCCTCCGCTCTGCTGCTCGCGTAGGCGGAGTCACCCGGCGATCAGGTCAGCGCGGGCCTGGCGTCAGCGTCCGCGCGTACAACACGTTCGACTCCTGGTCGCGCAGCCGGACGGTCAGCTCCCCGCTGTCCCCGGCGATCTCCACCTCGCCGAAGTGCTGCCAGCCCTCCATCGGCGAGGCGCCCTGACGCGGTGGTGCGTGCACGTACACCGCCTCCGGACCGAACGTCGCGTCCAGTTTGTTCGGCCCGAACGCGCCGGCGTTGAGCGGCCCGGACACGAACTCCCAGAACGGCGAGAAGTCGGTGAAGCTCGCCCGGTCCGGTGAGTAGTGGTGCGCGGCGGTGTAGTGGACGTCGGCGGTCAGCCAGACGACGTTGTCCACCCGGTGGCGGCGCAGGGTCGACAGCAGGGTGGCGATCTCGAGTTCGCGGCCCTTCGGCGCACCCGGGTCACCCTGGGCGACGCCCTCCATCGCGGTCGCGCCGTCGGGTACGACCAGCCCGAGCGGCAGGTCGTTGGCCACGACCTTCCAGGTGGCGCGGGACTTCAGCAGCCCGTCGGTCAGCCACCGCAACTGCCGCCAGCCAAGTACGCCGCCGTCGGGGACGGTCTCCAGCCCGGGCGTGTTCGGGTCCTTGTAGGTCCGCATGTCCAGCACGAAGACGTCAAGCAGCGGCCCGTACGACACCTTCCGGTAGACCCGGCCCTCGGGGTCGCGGTGCGACGTCCGGATCGGCATCCACTCGAAGAACGCCCGCCGCGCCCGTGCCGCCAGCACGTCCACGCGTTTCTCGGTGTACCGGTCGTCGTCCAGGATCTGGCCCGGATACCAGTTGTTGTGCACCTCGTGGTCGTCCCACTGGTTGACCTGCGGAACCTCCGCGGCGAACGCGCGGACGTTGCGGTCCAGAAGGTTGTACGCCCACTGGCCGCGGTACTCGTCCAGGGTCTGCGCGACCCGGCTCTTCTCCTCCGTCACGACGTTGCGGTAGACCCGGCCGTCGGGCAGCGCGACGGACTCGGTCAGCGGGCCGTCGGCGTAGATCGAGTCGCCGGAGTGCAGGAAGAAGTCCGGGGCGAGCGCGCGCATCCGGTCGAAGATGGTGATGCCCCCGAGGTCGGGGTTGGAGCCGAAGCCCTGGCCCACCATGTCGCCCGACCACAGGAACCGTACGTCCCGGCGCCGGCGGGGCGCGGTGACGAGCCGTCCGGACAGTGCCTCGCCCCGGACGCCGTGCCGGTCGGGGTCCTCGAGGTGGACGCGGTAGAAGAGCTCCTGGCCGGACGGCAGGCCGTGCAGGTCGACCCGTCCGGTGTGGTTGGTCTGCGCGGTGAGCACTGGCCCGGGCACGGTGACCGCCCGGCGGAAGTCCGGCGTCCGGCTGACCTCGACCCACATCCGGGCGGTGCGGTCGGCTCGGGCCCACACCACCGCACCGTTCGCGGTCGGGTCACCGCTGGCGACGCCGTGGGTCAGCCGCGGCCGGCCGGAGCGGGGCGCGCCCGGTGCCGCGAACGGCGTACCGGCGGAGGCGGGGGACGCGGCGGCGACGGGCGCGTGGACGAGGCCGGTGAGCCCGGCGGTGGCGAACCCGGCCGTGGTGAGTCCCGCGCGCAACAAGGTGCGGCGCGGCAGCGCGGACGCCGGTCCGGACGACACGGGCGCCTGGGACGACTGGAGCGACTGGGGGATGCGAGGTGCGGACATGATCGTCTGTCTACGCCGCCGCGATGACCTCCGGTGCAACGGCCGGTGACGCGCCGGTGGCGATCAGTGAACCGCCGAAGATTCCGTACGGCGGGGCCGCCGCCACTGTAAGACCGCGGGTACGTTAGGTAATTACCGGACAAACGTACGTGACCGTGATCAGTGGTACATGTCATCATGCGGTTGCTGCCCATTTCGGGAGGTACTCATCGTGCGTCGACGTCGATATACCTGGCTGGCCGTGCTGGCCACGTTGGTTCTCGTGTCCTGGCAGGCCCAGGCCGCACAGGCGGCCACCGGAGTTCCCGACCGCGCCCGGCACTGCGCTGTCGGCATGCCGGCCATGCGGGCGGGCACCGGTTTCCACCTCGCCAAGCCGAGCAAGGTCTCCTGCTTCGGCTCGTTCGCCGAGTCCGTCTCCTACGCCACGGCCGGCCGGGTCCGGCTGGCTCCCGGTGCCCGCACGGTGAGCACCCGGCAGTTGCAGGCGGCGGGGGTCGTCTCCACCCGCTCCGCGCTCGCCGCCCAGCCACTGGTCGGGATCGAGTACGAAGACTCCAACTACGGCGGTGACTCGCTGGTCCTCTACGGCTCCAGCGGCTCCGGCTGCTACTCCGGGACGTGGTACGGCTTCCCGAGCATGTCCAGTCTCGGTTTCGACAACCGCATCTCCTCCGCCCGCATGTACTCCAACTGCCTCGGCCGCCACCACGACGGCACCAACTACACCGGCAGTTACCGCTACTGCGACGGGAGCTGCTCGACGTTCGGCACGATGAACGACCGGACGTCGTCGATCAAGTTCTTCTGAGCCCTCCCCCGACCTGCGACTTCTGAGGGCCGACGGTCAGAGCCGGCTCTCCGAGCACGACGAGGACGGGAGGTCGACCGGGCCGAGCGGGTCTCGCCCGGCCCGGTCGAGGGGGCTCGCCGGCCGCGCTGCCGCCCGGGGGCAGCGCGGCCGGCTCATCTCGTGGCGCGCGGCAGGCCGAGGCGTTCACAGGTGGAGGGAGGTCCTGGAAACACCCCCGCCACGCCCTTGTCGAGGGTGCACGCCACAAGAAGGGGGACGCGGGCCGTCCGGCCCGGCGCGACTGGGGTGGGGCTCTGGTCGCCGGCGGAGACGAGACCGTTTCGCCACGCCTGGCCGCACGCGGCCACGGGATCGTGGATGGCGACGGTGCCACTGGCCGAGGCGGTGCTTCCCGCGGGCATCTTCCGGGCGACCGCGACCCGGGTGACGTCGACGCGTGCCGACTCGACCTTCGGTGCGGAGTAGCACAGGACGCTGCTGGTGTCGCTCGGCGGTTTGAACGCGACGTACGCGGTGGCCACACCACCGGCCAGCACCATCGCGAACGCGCTTCCGCCGACGGCCGCGCCCTTCCAGGTGCGCCGCCACCACGGGCGGCTGGTGCCGCTCACCTCGGCGACGAGCGCGGTGCGGAGCGCGTCCCGGCGTTCCCGCGGCATCGTCCGTGGGGGTGGTAGATGGAAGTCGTCGTCGGTCATGGCAGGAGCTCCCCGTTCACGTTGTTCGAGCGGTGCGCCGACAGAGCCCTTCTCTGGGCTCTTCCCTGGGCACTTCCCGGGCTCGAGGTGGGCGCGGGACCCCCCGTCCGTCCCGCGCCCGCCTCGAGCCCGGCAAGGCGGCGTAGGTGTTCGCGGGCGCGGGAGAGCCGGGAACGCACCGTGCCGACGGGAATCCCGAGGGCCACGGCGGCGTCGGTGTAGCTGAGTCCGGCCCAGACGCACAACGCGAGCACGTCCTGCTCGTCTGGCAAGAGACGGGTGAAGACCTCGAGCACCCGTTGCATGGCTCGCTCGTCGTCGACTCGGGAGACCGCGTCGTCGGCGGGGTCGGGAGCGACCACCGCCGGTGGCAGTTTCGCGAGCAGGCGCCGATGACGCCGCAGGCTGCGGTCGCGGTTGCGGACGACGTTGTTGGCCACCGCGAGCAGCCAGGGAAGGATCGACTCTCCGCTGAGCGACACGTCGTGCCGGCGCCGCCATGCCTCCAGAAACACCACCGAGGCGAGGTCCTCCGCTGCTTCCCACGATCCGGTACGCCGGAAGCAGTGGTTGTAGACGGCGTCGATGTGGCGCTCGAAGAGCCCACCGAATGCCGACGGGTCGTCGCCCTGAGCAGCCTTGCGCCAGAGCTCCCCGTCGGACTCGCCGGTGGGCCGGAGTTGATCCACATCCCCTCTATGTCCGGACCGCGACGGGGGTTCGCGACTTTCACCGGGAAAGTTCCGGGCCATGGCAGCGCCCAGACGCTAGAGGCCGCGCAGCGAGCGCCCGGTCCGGGCGGCGCGGACCAGCAGCGGGCTCGGGCGGTACCGCCCGCCGGGGTAGACGCGGGCGAGCGTGCCGAGGACGTCCGCGACGACCTCCGGGCCCACCTCGTCACCCCAGGCCAGCGGGCCGCGCGGATAGCCGGTGCCCAGCCGCATCGCCACGTCGACGTCGGGTGCGCTCGCCTCCCGGCGGGCCACCAGGTCGACGGCCTCGTTGACCAGCATGCACACGGTGCGGGCGACGATCAGTCCGGGCACGTCGTCGATGACGCTGACCGCGAGGCCGGCGGCCTGGAACAACCCGATCGCCTGGTCCAGGGTGCCCGGCTCGCAGGCGTCGCCGGGGGCCAGGCACACGCGCGTGGCCGTCGCCGCGTCACCCACCCAGTCGAGGGTCACCGCGTCGCCGTCGAAGGTGGCGGGTTCGCCGGTCGTCTCCAGGACCAGCCCGCCGCCGGGGAGTTCGATGCCGTACGCGGACTCACCCGGCTCGAACTCGCCCGGTCCCGAACGCTGGGCGGCCGGTCCGGTGTCGTACCGCTCCATGCTCACCCCGGACGCGGCGATCCGGTCCAGCAGGCCGAAGCAGGCGGAGAACCCGCCGTGGTAGGTCACCTGGTCCGGTGGTGTTCGCGGCTCCGCCGTCCGCGGCCGGGGCGGCCCTGAACTTCCGGCGTCCCCGGCGTACTCGTACCACCCACGCCCGGTCTTGCGGCCCAGCCAGCCGGCGTCGACGACCTGCTGCTGGGCGACGAACGGCGCGTAGCGGGGGTCGCCGAACGTCTGCTCCCACACCGACCGGCCGACGGCGAGGTTGACGTCGTTGCCCACCAGGTCGGCGAGGGTGAACGGGCCCATCGGGAAGCCGGCCGCCTCGGTGAGTACGGCGTCGATGGTGGCGCAGTCGGCGCCGCCCTCCTCCAGCACCTGCATCGCCTCGCCGTAGAACGGCCGGGCCACGCGGTTGGCGACGAACCCGGGCGTAGACGCGCACCGCACCGGCGTCTTGCCCCAGGCGGTGGCGGTGTCGGCGACGGTCTGCGCGACCTCCGGATCGGTCGCCGCGCCCGCCGGCACCTCCACCAGGGCCATCAGCGGAGCGGGGTTGAAGAAGTGCATGCCGGTGACCCGGCCCGGGCGCTGCAGGCTGGCGGCGATCGCGGTCACCGACAGTGTGGACGTGTTGGTGGCCAGGATCGTGTCGTCGGCGCAGACCTTCTCCAGGGTGCCGAACACCTCCCGCTTGATCGGCAGGTGCTCGACCACGGCCTCGACCACCAGGCCGCTCGGCGCGAGGTCGGCCAGCGAGGCGACGGCTGTCAGGCGGCCGCGCGCCGCGTCGGCGGCGGCCGGTTCGAGCCGGCCCTTCTCGACCAGCCGGTCCAGCCGGGCCAGGATCTGGGCGACGCCGCGGTCGGCGGCGCCGTCCTGCGCGTCGTACAACCGCACCTCGTGGCCCGCGACCAGGGCGACCTGGGCGATGCCGGCGCCCATCGTCCCGGCGCCCACGACACCGACCGGAGTGGAAACGAGAAGTCCCGCCATGGCCCCATCCTGGCGTACGGGCGACGGCGCGTGCACTCGTCCTGTGGACGACCCGCGGTGCCACGGGCGGGGCCGGGCTCGCCGCGTGGTTCTCGTCCACAGGCCGTACAAGGGCCCGGTTTTCCACAGCCGCGGCTCGAAGATCAGCGCGGACTCCGCCGCAGGTGCCAAGGTCGTTTGCCGGAGGTGTGATGTGAGCGAAGACCTCAACCTGACGACGGCCACTGTCGAACGACTGCTCACCGACACCAGGCAGGCGCTGGAGCGGATGCGAGCCCCGGCCGGTCCTTCGCCGTCAGCCCCGGAGGAACTGCCGCGCGGTACGGGCGAGTCCGCCGACGGGCGGGTGCATGCCGTCGTCGAGATGCCCGGACGGGTCGCCTCCCTGGAGATGGATCCACGACTCATGAGAGAAGGCTCCGAGGCCGTGTGCTCGGCGATGGCCGAGGCTGTCAACTCCGCGATGGTCAGCCTGCGCTCCTCCGTCCTGAGTGGCGCCACCGCCGTCGACCCGGGCGCGTTGGCCGGTGAGCTCGAACGCGTCCAGGAAGAGTCGCTCGTCAGTGCGCGCTCGATGCTGGCGACCCTCCAGGACGCCATGGACCGCGTCGGCAGAAGGGCCTGAGCAGAGTGAGCAAGGAGTTCGACCCCGCGACGATCCGTTCGGCGGCCAAGGACCTGCTCAAGGCCGCCGATCACCTGGACGACGAGATCGACTCGTTCCTCAACGAGACCAAGTCGATCGGGGAAGCCTGCGGAGACGCCGAGCCGATCGGCATGCTGCTCGGGATCAGCTGTGCCGCCGCCGAGGAGGTGATCGTCGAAGGGCTGGCCTCGGTGGTCACCGGCTTCGAGATCTTCGCCGGCAAGCTCGAGGCGATGGCCGGCAGTGACGAGCGGACCGAGCACGGCAACAAGACCACGTTCGACTCGGTGGAGATCTGACGATGGCACACGGACTCGACCTTCCCGGGCCACTCGTCTCCGTGCTGAGTGAGCTCGGTTATCTGTGGCCGGACGCCGACGAAGTGCGACTGATGCAACTCGGCCAGGCGTGGGTGAGCCTGCAGTCCAAGCTCGACGGTGTGGTGACCGACGCCCAGCGAGCCGCGGAGCAGGTGTGGACGCACAACAAGGGCGACGACGTGAACGCGTTCAAGGAGGCGTGGGGAAAGGCCGAGGACGCCCTCGACACCCTGCAGAAGGACGCCACGGGCGTGGTGGTCGTCGGGGCGCTGATCCTGGTCTGTGCTCTCGTCGTCCTGATGCTGAAGATCTGGGTCATCACCCAGCTCGTCCTGCTCGTCATCGCCATTGCCCAGGCCATCGCCACCGCGGCCATCACGTTCGGCGCCTCCCTGCTGGAGATCCCGGTGTTCAAGGAGATCTTCAGCCGGATCATCAACCTCCTGATAGGTCAGGCGCTGGAGGTGCTCCTTGGGTAAGGCCAGAGTGCTCGCCGGGCTGGCGAAGGACGCGAAGGGCAAGATCGCCAAAGGGGCCAAGGAGGTCCTGCCCAAGGTCAAGAACGTCCGTCGAATAAGGAACGTCGACATCCCGAAGCGGCCGGCGCCCCCGAAGCCCAACGCCACCAACCCCAGGCTGAAGAACATCATTGATAACATCTGGAAGCACGCCGGGAAGTCCGGCACGGCAGGGGACGGGACCACTTTCGACGCCTTGCGTAACGAGATTCTGACCGGTCGCCCCTCCAACGGGATCTTCCACATGCAGAAGTCGATCGAGAGCATGCGCGGCCTCCAGAAGATCATCGACAGTCCGAACACTTCGGCAGCCGACCGGGCGATCGCCGAGGACCTGCTCCGGCGGTTCGGTGACGCGTTCGGCAGGGGATGGGGATGATGGCGCAGGACGCCGAGACGTTGGTCGACCAACTGGTGCTGGCGGTGCCCGCGTTGCGGGACATGTGGTCCGAACACCAGCGGGAATACCCCGACCAGGCCGCGCACGCGTTCCTGCGCACGCTCGCGTTCCGGGTCGTCGCCGGCTACCTGTCCGGTGATCCCGCGAGGGTCGCGCAGGCTCGCCAGATCGCCGACTACCTGGAGAGCCGGTTCGGCGCGGACTCCGACACCGACCGCCTGGTCTCGAGTGCGTTCCTCGCCCACTTCCCGAGCCCGGACGGCCGGCGGGCCGGGGCGCTCGACGTGCTCGGTCCGAAGCTGCGTGCCGCGGCGAAGGCCGCCGGGTCCGGAGCGAACCGTCCGGAGGCCGGGCTGGTCGATCGGTTGGTGCGGGCGGTGCCTGAGCTCGAGCCCGTCCTGCGCGATCACCTCGACTTCTACGACGAGCTTCTGCCGCACCTGTTCCTGGGAGAGGTGACTCCGCAGGTCGTCGAGTGGGCGGGGTCGGACGACCCGGGTCTCGAGGCCCGGGCGCGGGCGGTGATCGACAGGCTGGAGAGCGAGTACGGCCACGACTACCAGGTCGACGAACTCATCGGCGCGTCCTTCGTGGAGAACCTCCCCCGCGCCGAGGACCCGGGTGGGGACGTCCTGGCACTGCTCGGCCCCAAGCTCCGCTCGGTCCGGCAACGCATGCACGAGGGATAGCGGTCGGGTCCCAGCCGGCGCCGGAACGCGCCCGCGCAATGCGCGCCGGGGAGGCCTCCGAGCGCCTACGCTGACGCCGTGGATGCCGACACTCTCGACCAGGCCGTCGCCGCCATCCGTACCCGCGGCTACTTCTCCGCGTTCCCCGAATCCCCGAGCCCGCGTGTCTACGGACCGGACGCGGCCGCTGAGGGCCAGCGGGCGTTCGAGGCGTGGCAGGGCCGGACCTTCCCGGTCAGCACGCCGGGCTCCGACGGCTCCGTGGCCACCGAGAAGTCGCCGTTCGGCATCCCGCTCGGCGTGCGTTATCCACAGGTGGACGCCGGTGGCCTGGACGACCTGCTCGCCGCCGCCCGGGCCGGCATGACCCAGTGGCGCGACGCCGGCCCCGACACCCGGGTCGAGGTGACGCTGGAGATCCTGCAGCGGCTGCACCGGCGGGTCTTCGAGCTCGCGAACGCCGTGATGGCCACCACCGGCCAGGCGTTCGTGATGGCCTTCCAGGCCGGCGGGACCCACGCGCTGGACCGGGCGCTGGAGGCGGTGGCGTTCGCCCACACGGAGATGACCCGGCACCCGGCGACGATGGTGTGGGAACGCCCGGCCAAGGGCGACCCGGTGCGGGTCCAGAAGACGTTCACCGTCGTCCCCCGCGGGGTGGCGGTGGTGATCGGGTGTACGACGTTCCCCACCTGGAACTCCTACCCCGGCCTGTTCGCGTCCCTGGTCACCGGCAACCCGGTCGTGGTGAAGCCGCACCCGCGTGCCGTGCTCCCACTGGCCATCACCGTCCAGGTCTGCCAGGAGGTGCTGGCCGAGCGCGGCTTCGACCCGCATCTGACCACCCTCGCCGCCGAGGCCGAAGGCGCCGGCCTGGCCAGGGACCTCGCCACCCGCCCGGAGGTGCGGATCGTCGACTTCACCGGGTCGGGGGAGTTCGGCAGCTGGCTGGAGTCGCATGCCACCCAGGCGCTCGTTTGTACCGAGAAGTCCGGCGTCAACCCGGTGGTGATCGACTCCACCGACTCCTTCCGCGGGCTCACCGCCAACCTCGCGTTCACACTGTCGCTGTACTCCGGGCAGATGTGCACGACCTCGCAGAACATCTACGTGCCGGCGGGCGGGATCGAGACCGACGAGGGCCACAAGAGCTTCGCCGACGTCGGCGCGGGACTCGCCGCGGCGATCGACAAGCTGCTCGCCGACGAGGGCCGGGCGGTCGAGCTCCTCGGCGCGATCGTCAACGACGACGTGCTCGGCCGGGTGGACCGGGCCGCGGACCTCGGCGAGGTGGTGCTGGAGTCGCGGGCGCTGACCCATCCCGCGCACCCGGACGCGGTGGTCCGTACACCGGCGATCGTGGCGGTCGACGCGGATGCCGAGGACGACGCGGTCGACCGTACGTACGGCCGGGAGTGCTTCGGCCCGGTGACGTTCCTGGTCCGGACGGCCGACACCCGCGAGTCGCTGGACCTGGTGCGCCGGCTCGGCCACGAGCGCGGGGCGATGACCGCGGCGGTGTACTCCACCTCCGAACAGGTCCTGGACGCCGCCCGGGAGGTCGCGCTGGACGTGGGGGTCGCGTTGTCGGAAAACCTCACCGCCGGGGTGTACGTCAACCAGTCGGCGGCGTTCAGCGACTACCACGGCACCGGCGGCAACCCGGCCGCCAACGCCGCCTACGTCGACGCGGCGTATGTGACCGGCCGGTTCCGGATCGTGCAGAGCCGTCGGCCGGCCCCGGCCTGACGCAGGCCTTCCGGCGAGGTTTCCGGAAATGGTCCGGTCGCGCGGCCTTCCATTGGCCAGGCGTGGCCACAGCGTATGGCGGCCCACCGCCGTAGAGTGAACGCCGTGCCCGGGGCACGAAGGTGGTGCGGGCGCACGGATGTGTCCAGACTCATGGAGCGGAGCTCACCATGGAAAAGCGGCGGCTCGGACGGCTCGAACACCAGAGCAGCGTCCTCATCTACGGCGCGGCGGCGCTGGCCGAGGTGACCCAGGACGTCGCCGACGCGTCGATCCAGGAGGCGCTGGACGCGGGCATCAACCACTTCGACACGGCGGCGAGCTACGGCGACGCAGAGCTGCGGCTGGGCCCGTGGATGCCGCGCATTCGCGACCAGATCTTCCTCGCCACCAAGACCGGCGAGCGGGAGCGCGAGGCGGCGTGGGCACAGATCAACAGCTCGCTGGAGCGCCTGCAGACCGACCGGCTCGACCTGATCCAGCTGCACGCGGTCGGTGACCGCGAGGAGCTGGACAAGGCGACCGGCACCGGTGGCGCGCTGGAGGCGGCGATCCGGGCTCGCGACGAGGGCCTGGTCTCCCACATCGGGATCACCGGACACGGCCACGAGGCGCCTGCCACTCACCGCGAGGCGCTGCGGAGGTTCCCGTTCGACACCGTGCTCACCCCGCTCAACTACGCCCTCGGCCGCGACGAGACCTACTACAACGCGTGGCAGGAGCTGGCGGCCGAGACGCAGCGGGTGGACGCCGGCCTGATGATCATCAAGACGGTCGCCCGGCGCACCTGGACCGAGGACGACCACCGTTACACCACGTGGTACGAGCCGCTGGACGACCAGGACAACATCACCGCCGCGCTGGCGTGGGTGCTCTCCCACCCGCAGATCACCGGCATCGCCACCGCCGGCGAGGTGCGGTTGCTGTCCAAGCTCATCCAGGGCGAGAAGGACCGTGCCGCGCTCGGCAGCGAGCAGATCGCCGGGCGCCTGGACAAGGTCGATGCGTACGCCTCGCCGTTCGTGTCTATGCCGATCTGAGCACCGAGCCCGATCTGAGGACCGGGTCGAGCTGAGCGTGTGACCGCGGGGCGGACTCTTCGGGTCCGCCCCGCGGTCGTCGCAGGCCAGACTGTTGCGGGGACCCTAATTGCCCTGGTCACACCTGCCGGGGTCGGTGATCTCCAGCTTGCCGACGGCGTTCTGCAACAGGTCGGTCGTCTGGCTGACCGCTTCGTCGGAGGCGCCGTCGGCCGGGGCGTAGGTGATCTTCACGACCTCGCTCCGTACGTCGGGAAAGGCCTGCGCATAACGCCACTCGGTGCCGCGCTGCACGCTCAGCTTGCCGACGACCTGGTTGTCGGTGTCGCGTTGCAGGGTCACACCGTCGGTGCCGCGTACGACCGCCCGCAGGTCCTCCTGCGACTGCTGCGCCCGCTCACCCGTGTAGTACCTCCCGGACACACTCACCTCTCCGCCGCCGGCGTCGGCGGACACGGTGTAGGTCGCGCCGTCCGTCGTGTCCTTCGCCGTCCACGACGACGGCAACGTGAACGCGAGAGTCGCGCAGGTCACCTGCAGGGTGCCGGAGGAGGGTGACTCCTGCTTCCCCGTCGGCGTGGGATCAGGCGTCGACGTGGACGGTTCGCCGGGCTGGGGCGAGCGGCTCGGCGGAGCCTTCGGCGGGCGCTCGGCGAGACTCACCGGGTGCACCCCGGGCGCTCCGCATCCGGCGAGCAGCGCTCCGGTCGCTACCAGCACGAGCCAACCCGCTCTCCCGGCTCGCGACATCGGCGCACACCTCTTCCCGCTCGTTCTCGCTCGACCAGCACCCGAAGACCGAGCCCCTGTCGCACTGGACCGGCTCGGCAAAGACCAACGGGCACTGTAGTCGGCCGGACCCTCCGGCCGAGGTCCTGCGGGCGCCGACCTGTGGACAACGACCGCCTGTGGAAAGCCGTCGGCGGCCCCACCTGTCCGCGCTCACACGCCGTCGGGGCGCGCCTGAGCCCGGAGCCCCCGAGCGGCGAGGCCCGAGCATCCCGCCAGGCGGGACATATGGTCGCTCACCTGGTCAAGTAGGTTGAGCGGCATGCGGATACGTGCCCCTGAGCTGGTCGGACGTGGTGGCTGGCTGAACACCGGCGGTCGGGAGTACGAGCTGGCCGACTTCCGGGGGCGCTTCCTGCTGCTGGATTTCTGGACTTTTTGTTGTGTCAACTGCCTGCACGTCCTGGACGAGCTGCGGCCGCTGGAGGAGAAGTACTCCGACGTGCTGGTCGTGGTGGGCGTGCATTCGCCGAAGTTCGCCCACGAGGCGGAGGAGGTGGCCGTCCGGTCCGCGATCGAGCGGTACGCCGTCCGCCACCCGGTTCTCGACGACCCGGACCTGACCACCTGGCAGGCGTACACCGCGCGGGCCTGGCCGACGCTCACGCTGGTCGACCCGGAGGGGTACGTCGTCGCGCAGTACTCCGGCGAGGGCCACGCCCACGCGCTGGACGCCCTGCTGGCCGAACTCGTCCCCGCCCACGACGCCCGGGCGACCCTGCGCAGGGACTCCTCGCCGTACGTCCCGCCGCCCCCGCCGGACACCGCGCTGCGCTTCCCCGCCAAGGCGGTCCCGCTGCCCGACGGCAACCTGCTGGTGGCCGACGCGGGCGCGCACAGCCTGGCCGTCCTGGCGCCCGACCTGGAGACCGTTGTCCACCGGATCGGCACCGGCGAGCGCGGCTTCCTCGACGGCGGCCAGCACGAGGCGGCCTTCCGCGAGCCGAACGGCCTGTGTCTCCTTCCGCCCGAGGTCGCCGCGGCCGCGGGGTACGACGTGGTGGTCGCCGACACCGCCAACCACGCCCTGCGCGGCGTAAGCCTGTCGACCGGTCAGGTGCACACCCTCGCCGGCAACGGCACGCAGTGGATGCGCGGCGACGGGGTGGGCGCGTTGTCCAGCCCCTGGGACGTGGCGTGGTACGCCGGTCAGGTCTGGGTGGCGATGGCGGGGATCCACCAGCTGTGGACGTTCGACCCGGCGAGCCGGGAGGTGCGTCCGGTCGCGGGTACGACCAACGAGGGGCTGGCCGACGGGCCGCTGCCGGAGGCGTGGTTCGCCCAGACGTCCGGCCTCGCGGTTTCCGCTGACGGGCGCCGGCTGTGGCTGGCCGACGCCGAGACCTCCGCCCTGCGCTACGTCGAGGACGGCGAGGTGCACACGGTGGTGGGCACCGGCCTGTTCGACTTCGGCCTGCGGGACGGTTCGGCCGGCCAGGCCTTGCTGCAGCACCCGCTCGGGGTGACGGTGCTGCCCGACGACTCGGTCGCGGTCCTCGACACCTACAACGGCGCGGTCCGCCGGTACGACCCCGCGGCGAACACGGTGACGACCCTGCTCGCCGGCCTGGTCGAGCCGAGCGGCGCCGTGGTCGACGGGGACACGCTGGTCGTGGTGGAGTCCGCCGCGCGCCGGGTGGCGAGGTTCCCGCTCGGTGGGCAGGTGCGATCCGTACGTGAGTTCGCCCACCAGACCCAGCGCCCGGTGACGACGGTCGCGCCCGGCGCGGTGGAGCTGCTGGTGGAGTTCGAGCCGCCGCCGGGGCAGAAGCTGGACGACACCGCCGGCCCGGCGACCCGGTTGTTCGTGTCCGCGACCCCGCCGGCGTTGCTGCGCGAGGGGGAGGGCAGTGGCACCGACCTCAGCCGGCGGCTGGTCCTGGACGCCGCCGTCGGCGACGGTGTCCTGCACGTGGCGGCCACGGCGGCCAGCTGCGACGCGGACGCCGAACACCCGATGTGCCACATCCACCAGCAGGACTGGGGCGTGCCGGTCCGGCTGGCCGAGGGTGCGGGGGCGACCCTGTCACTCGTTCTCGGAGGCAGCGTCGAGGACTGACTCCGGCGGCGCCTCGGCCCCGGGAGTGGGAGCCGGAGCCGCGCCGGCGACGCGGGTCAGCTCGTCGAGTACGGACTCGAACAACGGCTCGGAGTCGCCACCGATGTGTGCCAGGTGTCCGAACGTCTCCATCGAGATCAGGCCGTACACCCGTACCCAGCACTGCAGCAGGGCGGAGATCGCGGCGACCGGAAGTGAGTCGACGGCGACGCCGGCCGCCCGGGCGCGGCTGAGCACCTCGTCGCGGTAGCCGGTGAGGCTGGTACGCAGCGCCGCCGGCAGGGTCTCGTCGGCGGGTACGTTGAACGGCCGGGCAGCCCACAGCCGCAGCATCGTCTCCTCGAAGACCCAGGCGAGGTCGTGGACGGCCTCGATCACCTCGGCTTCGACACCCCCGTCGGGGCCGCCGTCGGGGCCGCCATCGGCGTCCCCATCGGCGTCCCCATCGGCGTCGCCGGCCGTGTCACCGGCCGCGTCGCCGGGCGGTGTCCCGGTGCGAAGCGTGAGCTGGTTGAGGTGGTCGGCCGGGTGCGCGAAGAGCAGGGCGAACTCCGCGCGGTGCTCCAGCGACCAGCGGCGGAACGCCCGGCAGATGCCGACCGACTGGTCGAGCGGGTCGGGGCCCAGCGAGGCCCGGTAGTCACGCAGGGCCGCGCTGACCTCGTGCGCGACCGACGCGCAGCCCAGGTCGAGCAGGCCGGTGCGTCCCTGCGGCGCGTAGCGGTAGAGGGCGGGCGCGGTGACTCCCAACCGGGCGGCGACCGCGGCCATGGTCACCGCCGGTTGCCCCTCGGCCACGACCAGCTCGCGGACGGCGGCGCCGATGTCGGCGAGGAGCTCTCGCCGGCGCAGCTCCCGGCGGCTCGGCCGGGCGCCACCGGGGGCGGGAGTCGCAGGGTGAGTGGACGAGGACAGACGGGGACCACGTGGTGATGTGGCCGCTCTCATGTCGTTGGTCACCTCGTCATTCGTTACGATCCTTTAGCAAGTTTAGGATCGTCACATTTTCCGCATTCCGGAGGTCTCCATGCTCGCACGCTGGGCGGGGCTGGTCGTGCGACGTCGCTGGTGGATTCTTTCGGTGGCGGCGGCCCTCGCCGTGCTCGCCGGAGTCGCGTCGACGACGCTCACCGGCCGGCTCGACCAGGGCGGGTACGAGGTGCCCGGAAGCGAGTCCGTACGCGCGGACGCAGCCGTGACCAAGACGCTCGGTGACCACGGCGTGGACGCCCTGGCCGTCTACACGGTGCCCGCGGGGCAGTCGCTGCGCGACCCCGCGACCATGCGGGCCGTCCAGCGGAAGGTCGCCGGCCTGCCCGCCGGCAAGGTGGCCGGTGCGACCGGCTGGTGGCAGCAGCCGGCGCAGCTGTCCCACGACGGGCGTACCGGCGCGGTGGGCATCCGGCTGGAGACCACCGACAAGGGCGACCAGCTGGGTGACTGGAAGACGATCCAGCGGGAGCTCGACGGCGAGACCGGCGCGACGTACGGCGTACGCGGCCTGACCGTGCGGTTCAGCGGCTGGGCGGCGATGGGGGTCGCGGTCAACGCACAGACCGAGAGCGACCTGAAGCGGGCCGAACTCGTCTCGTTCCCCGTCCTGCTGGCCCTGCTCGTGGTGGTCTTCGGCGGCCTGGTCGCGGCCGGCCTGCCGCTGGTCGTGGGCGGGATCGGCATCGTCGGCGCGCTCGGCGTGCTGTGGGTGCTCTCGGCGTTCACCGACGTGTCGGTGTTCGCGATGAACATCGTGACGTTGCTGGGCCTCGGGCTGGCCATCGACTACGGGTTGTTCCTGGTCAGCCGGTTCCGGGAGGAGTTGCACGCCGGAGCCGGCGCCCACGCCGGAGCCGGAGCCGAGTCAGGGCGGGGCGCCGACAGGAACGCGGACCGCGAGCGCGTCCGGGCCGCCCTGGCGGTGGCGATGCGCACCTCCGGCCGCACCGTCCTGGTCTCCGGTCTCACGGTGGCGGCCGCTTTGTCCGGGCTGCTGGTGTTCCCGCAGGGGATGCTGCGCTCGATCGGCCTGGGCGGGATCGCCGCGGTCATCGTGTCCGCGCTGTCCGCCGTCACCGTGCTGCCCGCGCTGCTCGCCGTCCTGGGCTACCGGGTCGACGCGCTGGCGGTCCCGTGGGGACGGAACCGGCGAGCCGGCCGCCTCCGCGGCATCGGCCGGCACGCGCGGTCCGCTGTCCGGACCGAGCGCGGCTGGGGCCGGATCGGCCGGGTGGTGATGCGGCAACCCGCGCTGGTGGCGGTGGTCGTGATCGGCGCGCTGCTGCTCGCGGGTACGCCGTTCCTGCGGGCGGAGTACGGCGAGGTGGACGCCTCGGTGCTGCCCAAGGGCAATCCGGTGCGTACGGCCACCGAACAGGTGCGCGACCGGCTGCCGGCCGCGTCCACCGACTCCGCCCAGGTGGTCCTCGTCGGTGCGGACGGCCGCGCGCCGGGCCGGCAGGTGGTCCGGAAGTTCGCCGCCGACGTCTCGGCGGTGCCCGGCATGGGACAGGTCGCCCCGCTCGGCGGCAAGGGTGACCGGGTGGTGCTCGCCGCGCAGGTCGACGGCGACCCGCAGGGCGCGGCCGCGCAGGAGTCGATCCGGAAGGTACGCGACCTCGCCCCACCCGCGGGGGTCGACGAGGTGCTGGTCGGCGGCCCCACCGCGTCGCTGGTCGACTCGTTGCACGCCATCGGCGACCGGATGCCGTGGATGCTCGCCGTGCTCGCGGGCGCGGTCCTGGTGTTGTTGTTCCTGGCGTTCGGGTCGGTCGTCGTACCCGTGAAGGCGGTCGTGCTCTCGGCGTTGTCGCTCACCGCGTCCTTCGGCGCCGTGGTGTGGATCTTCCAGGACGGCCACCTGATCGGCCTGCTGAACACCGAGACCGGGCCGATCGACGCGTCCATCCCGGTGCTGATGCTGGCCGTGCTGTTCGGGCTGTCCACCGACTACGAGCTGTTCCTGCTGTCCCGGATCGCCGAGGCCTACCGATCGGGTGCGTCGGCGAAGGAGGCGGTGGTCATCGGCCTCGGGCGTACCGGCGGGCTGATCAGCGCCGCGGCCCTGCTCCTGGCCGTGGTGGTGGGCGCGTTCGCGCTGAGTGGGCTGAAGTTCATGAAGCTGATCGGGCTCGGCATGCTGATCGCGATCGCCGTGGACGCCACGATCGTACGAGGGCTGCTGGTGCCGGCGGTGCTCGCGCTGCTCGGCGGCGCCGCCTGGTGGGCCCCCAGGCCGCTGGCCAGGCTTGCCCACAGGCTGGCGCTGGAGGGTCCGTCGGAAACCGGCCCCGGCGCGGCGGGTGCCGAGACGGGCGCCGAGACCGACCCGGAGACCGACCCTGAGGAGGACCGGGCGAGGGCTGGTACCTTCTGACCGGATGAGCCTAACCGGTCAGCTGGTGGGGCAGCGGGTGATCATGGGAGCGGGATGGATCGGACCGAACGCGTGCTGGCCGCTGCCGCCGAACTCTTCGTGCGGTTCGGGGTGGCCAAGACCACGGTGGACGAGATCGCCCGGGCCGCCGGCATCTCCAAAGGCGCGATCTATCTGGAGTTCCAGAGCAAGGACGCCCTGATCGAGGCGCTGGTCCGGCACGAGTTGCGGGCCTATCTGCGGGCCGCCGCCGCGCGCGTGGAGGCCGACGAGCAGGGCGGGCGACTGTCCCGGATCTACCACCACTGCACCGCCGAACTCCTGGACCGGCCCTTCCTGCGGGCGCTCTACACCCGCGACGTCGAGGTGCTGGGCACGCGCCTGCGCCGCGACCCGCCCAGACCGAGTGGCCCGCGGCTGGCCCTGAGCGAAGGGTTCGTGGAGCGGCTGCGGTCGGCCGGCCTGGTCCGCGCCGAGGTCGACCCGGCGGTGCTCGGCCATCTGATGGGCGTGGTCTCGCTGGGCATGATCATGATCGGTCCGGTCCGTGCCGGGACCGAGACAGGTCCCGCGCTTCTCGGCCAGACCCTCGATCTGGTCGCCGACATGTTCGCCGCGACCGTCGACACCCCGCCCGGCGAGGGCGACGTCGCGGCCGGGAAGCAGGCGTTCCTCGACCTGCTGGGCAAGATCGACGACAGCCTGGATCTGGAGAAGGTGACCGCATGACCGCGCCACTGCTCGCCGTCGACGGGCTCCGCCACGCGTACGGCGCGCACGTCGTCCTGGACGCGGTGTCGTTCAAGGTGAACGCCGGCACCGCGCTGGCCGTGGTGGGCCGCAACGGCACCGGCAAGAGCACCCTGCTGCGCTGCCTCACCGGTGCGGAGAAACCCTCCGGCGGCACGGTGACCTTCGACGGAGCGACGTACGAGGAGACCTCGGCCGACATCCGCCGCGACGTGGCCACCGTCTTCGACGACATCGACTTCTTCCCCGACCTCACCGTCGCCGAGCACCTCGACCTGCTGGCCCGCGCGCACGCCGTACCCGACCCGGAGGACGTGGTCGACGACACCCTGCACGAGCTCGGGATCGCCGGCACCAACCGGCAGTTCCCCAGCACGCTGTCGTCGGGGCAGCGGCACCGGCTCGCGCTGGCCACGGCGTTCGTCCGGCCGCGCCGGCTCCTGGTGCTCGACGAACCCGAGCAGCGCCTGGACGTCGAGGGCCGGGAGTGGCTCGCAGAGAAACTGCGCGCCGACCTGGCCGCCGGGGTGGCCGTGGTGTTCGCCAGCCACTCACCGGACCTGATCGAGGCGGTCGCCACCGACACGTTGCGCATCGGCGGCGACGCGTGACCGCCCGGGTCGGCGCACCGTCGACTCCCGGCCGTCCGATCACCGTGCCGACGTCGCGGCACCTTCGGCGGGAGCTCCGGCAACGCCGCCGCGACCACTCCAACCGCACGCTGGGGCAGGCGCTGGACGACCTCTACCTGTGGCTGTTCGCGGTGCTCATGGTGGGCTCGATGGCCGGTACGACGCTGTCGCGGGCCTGGCTGGAGATCGCCCGCTGCTCCGGGCCGGGCTGCGTGGACGCCCGGCTGGTGCTGCCGCTGCCGCTCGGTGCGGCGGTGCTGGCGCTGGCGGTGCGGACGCTGGTCGCACTCGGGCCGATGGTCGCCAGCCGGGCGTCCGGAACCTTCCTGCTGAGTACGCCGGTCGACCGGCGCGGGCTGCTGCTCCGGCCGGCGGCCGCGCTGATGGCGGGCGCGATCGTCCTCGGCGCCGGGCTGGTGTCCGTGCTCGTGTTGCTCACCTCCAGCCACCCGGTCGCGATCGGTGCGGGGGCGCTGGCCGGTGCGGGTGTCGGCGTGGTCGCGGTCGCGGCATCGATCCTCGCCCAGGGCGCGCCGAAGGTACGCCGGGCGCTGGGCATTGGCTGCGACGTGGTGGTGGTCGCCACCCTCGCCGTCGTACCCCTGCTTCTCCTCGACCGGGCGGTGTGGTCGACGGCGTGGGCGCGGCCGGGCCCACTGGTCGCGTGCGCGGCGGTAGCGGCGGTCGTGGCCGTCGCCCTGGTGGCCGCAGTCGTCCGCCGGATCGGCCGGCTGCCGCGCCGGGAACTCGTCGCCGGTGGCGAACTCCTGTCCGGCCTCGCCGGCGCGGCGGCCTCCCTGGACACCTCGATGGTCTCCGACCTGCTCGTCGCCCGGAGATTCCGGCAACGAGGCGCCGGGCGCACCCTGCGCGGACACGGGAGCGGCCTGGTCGGGGTGGCCGTACGGGAGGCGCAGCGGTCGCTGCGCTCACCACAGCGGCTGGCGCTGGCCGTCGGCCTGCTGGCGGTGCCGTACGCCGTGGACCGGATCGGCGTACCCACGCTGACCCCGCTCCTCGCCGTAGTGGTCGGCTACCTCGCGCTGCGCCCCCTCGGCGGCGGCCTGCACGTCATCGCGCGTTCGGCCGGGCTGCGGCGCGCCTTCCCCGTCGCCGACCGGCCGCTGCGGATCGCGTTCGCGGCGCCCCTGCTGGCGGCGGCCGTCCTGTGGGCACTGGCCGCGCTGCCCGCGGTCACCGGGAACTCCATGCTCGTCTTCGGGTTCTCCGCACCCGAACCCGCCGCCGTCACCTGGCTCGCGCTCGCGGCGACGATCGCCGCCGGCGGGATCCGTTCGGTGACCCGGCAGCGGGTCAGCTACGACGGCGCGCTCATCTCCACCCCCGCCGGGGCGCTCCCGGCGGGGTTCGTGGCGCAGATCTTCCGCGGACCGGACTTCGCCCTCGTCGGCATCGTGCCGCTGGTCTTCGGGCTGCCGTGGGTGCTCGCCCTCGGCCTGCCGCTGGCCCTGCTGGCGTTCGCGGCGTTCCGCGGCTGAGCGGCAACGCGGCGACCTCAGCCGACCTCGGCCGACCTCAGGCGACCCAGACCGTCTTGGCGTTGCAGAACTCCTTCGGCCCCGGGGCGCCCAGCTCCCGGCCGTAGCCGGAGTTCTTCACGCCGCCGAACGGCAGCTCGGGGTAGGAGGTGACCATGCCGTTGATCGTCACCATCCCGGCCTCCAGGTCACGGACGAACGCCGCCTGCTCGTCGCCGTCGCGGGTCCAGGCGTTCGCACCGAGACCGAACGACGTGACGTTGGCAAGCTCGATCGCCTCGGCGAGCGACCCGACGCGGTAGAGCTGGGCGACCGGGCCGAACACCTCCTCGGCGTACATCCGCATCGACGGGGTGATGCCGGCGAGCACCGTCGGTGGGTACCACCAGCCCGGGCGGTCGGGGGTGTCGCCGCCGCAGAGCACCTTCGCGCCCTTGCCCACCGCGTCCGCGACCAGCTGCTCGACGTCGTCGCGGCCGGACTCGGTGGCCAGCGGGCCCACCTCGGTCTCCTCGTCCATCGGGTCGCCGACCTTCAGCGCGGCCATCGCGGCGACGAAGCGTTCGGCGAACTCGTCGTAGCAGTCCTCGTGCACGATGAACCGCTTCGCCGCGATGCAGCTCTGGCCGTTGTTCTGGCTGCGCGCGGTGGTGGCGACCTTCGCCGCCCGGTCCAGCTCGGCCGAGGGCATCACCACGAACGGGTCGGAGCCGCCGAGCTCCAGCACGGTCTTCTTGATGTGCCTGCCCGCGACCTCGGCGACCGAACGGCCGGCCGGCTCGCTGCCGGTGAGCGTCGCCGCCCGGACCCGCGGGTCGGTCAGCACCTGCTCGACGTCGGACGAGCCGATCAGCAGGGTGGCGAAGCTGCCCTCGGGGAAGCCGCCGCGGGTGAACAGCGTGTCGAGGTACAACGCGGTGCGCGGGACGTTCGACGCGTGCTTGAGCAACCCGGTGTTGCCCGCCATCAGTGCCGGCGCGGCGAACCGGATCACCTGCCACAGCGGGAAGTTCCACGGCATCACGGCGAGGATCGGCCCCAGCGGCTGGTACGTGACGTACGCGCTGGAAGCGCCGACCTTGTCCGGGTGGGCGTACGGCTCGTCGGCCAGCAGCCGCTCGGCGTTGTCGGCGTAGTAGCGCATTCCGCGCACGCACTTGGTCGCCTCGGCCTTCGCCGCGCCGATCGTCTTGCCCATCTCGGTGGTCATGGTGGCCGCGACGCGGTCGGTCTCCCGCTCCAGGACGTCCGCGGCTGCCCGCATCCACTCCGCGCGGGTCTCGAACGTCGTCCGCCGCAGCGCCCGGAACGCCTCCGCGGCACCCGCGAGCCGGCGGTCGACCTCGTCCGGTGACTGGGCGGTGAACTCCTCCAGGGTCTCGCCGGTGGCGGGATTGACGGTGGCGATCGGCATGGGCACTCCTTCGCAGAACGCTGACGGTCGAACGCGGACGGGCGGCCGACCTGGTCTCCATCCTGACGCGCCCGGCAAGCGTGCGCCGCCCGGCCGGACCCGGCCAGCCGGGGTTTACAACGTTGGCCGGCGCGCCTAGACACGTCGGAACGGACACATCGGGCATGTCGTACCCCGATGTGCCCCACGTAGCCGTGGTGGTTGCGACCCCGCGGAACCCGAAGGAGCCCGATGAAGCCGTTCCGGCAGTTCCGGCAGTTCCAGCAGATCCGACCCGTCCGCGCAGCGCTGACCGGTGTGCTCGGTGGCACCCTGGCGGCGCTGGCCCTCGCCGCCGCGCCGGCCCCGGCGAACGCCAGCAGGCCGGCGGACGCGCAGCAGGAGACCTACACCAACTACGTGACCCGCGGCTACTCCATCGACTTTCCCGATCCGGCGGTGATGCGGGGCAAGGACGGTCAGTGGTACGCCTACGCCACCGGCGGTCCGTACGACGAGACGGGCAAGACGGGTTCGTCGTACAAGATCGCCACCTCGCCTGACCTGGTGCACTGGCGCAAGGTCGGCGACGTGTTCCCCGAGGGCCGCCGGCCGACCTGGGCCACCGCGACCACCGGCTTCTGGGCACCCGACATCCGCTACCTCAACGGGAAGTACCTGCTCTACTTCACCGTCCCCGACACCACGACGAGCACGCAGGGTTTCGACCCGGCGATCGGCGTAGCCACCGCGCCCACCCCGGCCGGCCCGTGGACGCCGTCCGACCAGCCGCTGATCCCGGCCAAGCCGGTCGGCGGTGGGTACGACACGGTGATCGACCCGGCGATGTTCACCGACAGCACCGGCACGCACTACCTCTACTACGGCGGCTTCGGCACCGGGATCTGGGTGGTGAAGCTGTCCGCGGACGGGAAGCGCGCGGTGAGCGAACCGGTGCACGTCGCGGCGTCCCGCTACGAGGGACCGAACGTGATGGAACGCGACGGGTGGTACTACCTGTTCGGCTCCTCGGCGAACTGCTGCGCCGGCCCCACCACCGGCTACTCGGTGTTCGCCGGGCGTTCCCGCAGCCCGATGGGCCCGTTCGTCGACAAGCTGGGCAAGCCGCTGCTGGCCAGCCGGGCCGGCGGCACCCCCGTCATCGCGCCCAACGGCAACAAGTGGATCGGCACCGGGCATCACTCCGCCGCGCTCGACGTGAGCGGGCAGACGTACATGGCCTACCACGCGATCGACCGGAACGACCCCTGGCTGGACGTCTCGCCCGGCTTCACCATGCGGCCGATGAACCTCGACCGGATGGACTGGATCGACGGCTGGCCGATCGTCCGTGCCGGGCTGGGCGCGTCGGAGGATCCGCAGCCCGCGCCGGTGGTGCGGGGTGCGGTGGACGACCGGTTCGAGGACCCGGCGGCGACCGGCTCGGCGTTCACCGTGGTCGACGGCGCGATGAACGTCACCGGCCCCGACCAGACCTCCGACTCGGGCCGGTTCGCGCGGCTTGCCGGCACGACCACGGCGCTGACCCGGCGGACGATCTCCCAGTCCGACGTACGGGTGGAGGCGGACGTCCGCGCACCGGGCGACGGCACGGTGGGGGTGCTCGGCCGGGCAGCCCCCGACGGGTCCGGGGTGCGCGCGGTGCTGGACGCGGGCGCCCGGCAGGTTCGGATCGAGGCGCGGCTCGGCGGACAGGTCCGGCGTACGGCGGTCTCCCTGCCGGCCGGGTTCGACACCTCCGCCTGGCACGTCCTCGCCCTGGAGGTACGAGGGACCACCGCGACCGCCGACATCACCGACGCTCGGCTCGGCGACCCGTGGGCGACCGCACGCCTGGACCTGCCGGCCGGGCTGGACCGGCCCGGGCGGGCCGGCCTGGTGTCCGACGGCACCGGCGAGGCGGACAACTTCGCCGCGGGCCGGCTCTACACGCCGGTGACCCGCACCGTTCCCACGCCGGAGCCGGGGGCGGTCGACCCGGCGTACTCCGACGAGTTCGACGGCGCGCTCGGCGACAGCTGGACGTGGGTGCGGCCGGACCCGAAGGCGCAGGTGAGCGACGGCGCGCTGCGCTGGCCGACGCAGACCGGCGACCTGGTCGGCGACGGCAAGCCCGGCCTGTTGCTGCGGTCGATGCCCGACGGCGACTACACCGTGCAGACGAAGCTGAACATCGACCTGGGCGAGGACGTCGAACGCAACTTCCAGCAGGCCGGCCTGATCGTGTACGCCGGGGACGACGAGTTCCTGCGGCTGGACGTGGTGGCCGTCGGGCCGACCCGGATCGTGGAGTTCGGCAAGGAGACGGTGTTCCAGGGACGCCGGTCCTGGGGCGGCGGGCTGATCGGGGCGCCGGCCGACACGACGTGGCTGCGGCTGGCGCACACGCTCGACCCGCGTACCGGCGAACACCACTACCGCGCGGCGTCCAGCACCGACGGCACCCACTGGACGTGGGGGCTGACGTGGACGCTGCCGGCGGACGCCAACCCGCGGGTCGGCCTGGTGTCGCAGGCGTCGACGCCGGCGACGACGCAGAAGTACGGCCCGGCCACCTCGGTGTTCGACTACTTCCGGGTGTCCCGTCCTTAGTGCGTGTTTCGAAGTCCTACGTGGGAGCGGGAGCCGAATGCGCGCATAGGGTGACCAGAGGCATGCGTCACAGGCGACGAGGCCACAGGGGAAGGAGACCAGCCGGTGGCTGTCACGCGTTTCGGTTTGCAGATCCCACGTTTCACCTATCCCGGCGTACCCGACGCGGAGCTGTTCGAGCGGATCGCCGCCATCGCCACCACCGCGGAGGAGTCCGGCGGCTTCGACTCGGTGTGGGTGATGGACCACTTCTACCAACTGCCCGGACTCGGCACCGAGGACGAGCCGATGTTCGAGGCGTACAGCCTGCTGTCGGCACTCGCCGCGCGGACCTCCCGGGTCAGGCTCGGCACCATGGTCACCGGCGTGACCTACCGCAACCCCGCCCTGCTCGCCAAGACCGTCACCACGCTGGACGTCATCTCCGCGGGGCGGGCGATCCTCGGCATCGGCGCGGCCTGGAACGAGAGCGAGCACCGCGGCTACGGCTTCGAGTTCCCGTCCACCCGCGAGCGGATGGACCGGCTGGAGGAGGCGCTGCGGATCTGCCGGGCGATGTTCACCGAGGACACGCCGAGCTTCTCCGGGAAGTACTACCAGATCAACGAGGCGTTCAACGTTCCCCGGCCGGTGACGCCGGGCGGCCCGCCGGTGATGATCGGCGGCAGCGGCGAGAAGCGCACGTTGCGACTGGTCGCGGAGTACGGCGACGCGTCCAACATCTTCGGCGACCTGGCCACGGTCCGGCACAAGCTGGACGTGCTGGAGCGCCACTGCGCCGACGTCGGCCGCGACCCGGCCGAGATCACCAAGACCAAGCTGTGCACGATGGTGATCGCGCCGACCGCGGCGGAGGCGGACAGGAAGGTCGAGCAGATTCGCGCCGCGACCGGCTTCCCCGAGGAGCAGGTGCGGGCGATGCTCGTCGCCGGCAGCCCCGACCAGGTGCTGGAGCAGGTGCAGGCGCACGTCGACGCCGGGCTGGACGGGTTGTTGTTCAACATGATGGACGCGCACGAGGTGGACAACGTCCGCCTCGCCGCAGAAACGCTGGCCCGCTTCAGCTTCTGACGTAGGCATGACTCGGGCCGGGTCGACGGTTGGGGGGTAGCCGTCAACCCGGCCCGAGGTATCTGCGACGGACACCTCGCGGTGTGCGTCGGTCAGGCCAGAGTAGGGCGATCAGGGCCGGTCTAGAAGGCCGACTCGGACAGCTCCATCAGATCGTTGTCTGCGGCCTCGGCGATCGCCCGCTCGGCGGTCACCTTCGGCAGCACCTGCGCACAGAACCACCGGGCGGCCGCGATCTTGCCCTCGTAGAACGCCCGGTCCTCCGGACGCGGCTCGGCGCGGTGCTCACCGTGCTCGCCGCCCAGCCGGGCCAGCGCGACCTCGGCCTTGCGCAGCAGCAGCCAGCCGCACACCAGGTCACCGACGGCCAGCAGCAGCCGGGTGGTGTTCTGGCCGATCTTGTAGAGGTTGGCGGGGTCGCCGCCGGGCGCCTGCGGCTGGGAGCTGTGCAGGTAGCCCACCATCGCGGTGAGGATGCCCTGCACGTCCTCGAGAGCCTTGCCGAGCAGGCCACGCTCGGCGTCGAGCGCGCCGTTGCCCGCGCCGGACTTCACGAACGTCTGGATCTCCCCGGCGAGCCGGCCCCACGCCTGCCCCTGGTCGCGGACGATCTTGCGGAAGAACAGGTCCTGGCCCTGGATCGCGGTCGTGCCCTCGTACAACGTGTCGATCTTGGCGTCGCGGACGTACTGCTCGATCGGGTAGTCCTGCAGGAAGCCGGAGCCGCCGAACGTCTGCAGCGACTCCGAGCCGAGCAGCGTCCACGCGCGTTCGGAGCCGTAGCCCTTGACCACCGGCAGCAGCAGGTCGTTGAGCCCGGCCGCGGAACGCTCCTCGTCCCCGTGCCGCCCGGCGAACTCGCCCGCCTCCACGACGTCCTGCACCGACGCGGTGTAGAGCAGCAGCGCACGCATTCCCTCGGCGTACGCCTTCTGGGTGAGCAGCGAGCGGCGTACGTCGGGGTGGTGGGTGATGGTCACCCGGGGCGCGGTCTTGTCGGTCATCCGGGTGAGATCGGCGCCCTGGACACGCTCCTTGGCGTACTCCAGCGCGTTCAGGTAGCCCGTCGACAGGGTGGCGATCGCCTTGGTGCCGACCAGCATCCGGGCGTACTCGATCACCTGGAACATCTGCCGGATGCCGTCGTGCACGTCGCCGAGCAGGTAGCCGACCGCCGGCTCGCCCTCGCCGAAGGTGAGCTCGCAGGTGGTGGACACCTTCAGGCCCATCTTGTGCTCGACGTTGGTGGCGTGTACGCCGTTGCGGCCGCGGAGCTCACCGGTCTCCAGGTCGACGTGGAACTTGGGGACGAGGAACAGCGACAGGCCCTTGGTGCCCGGGCCGCCCGCGCCCTCGACGCCCACCGGCCGGGCTAGCACGAAGTGGACGATGTTCTCGGTCAGGTCGTGTTCGCCGCTGGTGATGAACCGCTTCACGCCCTCCAGGTGCCAGGTCCCGTCGGCCTGCAGAAGCGCGCGGGTGCGGCCGGCGCCGACGTCGGAACCCGCGTCCGGCTCGGTGAGCACCATGGTGGCCGCCCACCGGCGTTCGATCATCAGCTCGGCCAGCCGCTGCTGGGACGGTGTGCCGTTACGGGTGACGACACCGGCGAAGCGGGGGCCGCTGCAGTACATGAACAACGCTGGGTTCGCGCCGAGGACGAGCTCGGACACCGCCCAGCGCAGGGAGGGCGGGCAGGGCTGGCCGCCGAGTTCCGGGGGAATCTCCAGCCGCCACCACTCCGCGTCCATCCAGGCGCGGAAGCTGTCCTTGAGCGGCTCGCCCACCCGCACCGTGCGGGCGTCGCGGTCGTAGACCGGCGGGAAGCGGTCGCCGTCGACGAACGACGCGGCCACCTCCTCGCGGGCCAGCCGGTCGACCTCGCCGAGGATGCTGTGCGCGGTGTCGACGTCGATCTCGGCGTACGGACCGGAGCCGAGCGCCTCGTCGCGGCCGAGCACGTCGAAGAGCGTGAACTCGAGGTCGCGGAGGTTGCTCCTGTAGTGGCTCATCGGGCGCGCTCCTTCGGACGGGGGGCCGGGTGCTACCGGACGCAGGCGGGAGGTCGGCGGGGCGGTCGCGGGCGGGCTTGACCAGGGCCGTAAGGCCGATGCTACCTGCCGGTAACTTCGTTGGCTACCTGCCAGTAACTTCAGGGCGACCATGGTGCGCCGAGGCGAGCGAAACGCACAAGCGGGACAGCGGTGTGACGCGGGTCACCTCCGCGGCTCGCGTGGTGGAAGGTCGACGCCCAGGTCGTCGACCGGCTCGGCACCGCCCGTGAAACGTACGACGTCGCTCCGGCCGGCGCCCAGCTCGCCGAGTACGAGGTCGGGGTTTCGCGCGCCGTTCGCGAAGCGCGTTGCGAAGTCCCGTGCGACCCGGCGCGTGGGCGTACGCCAAGCGAAGCGGGCTACCCTGAGGTCCGTCGTCACCGCCCGCCCTGCCCACCGGTCACGATTGGCTCACCCACCATGCGTCAGATCGGCGTTTTCAGCGGAAGCGCACACCCCAGGCTGGCCGAGGAGATCTGCGCCGAACTCGGCGTCGAACTGTCCGAGGCCCACATCCAGCGGTTCAGCAACGACTGCCTGCAGGTCCAGCTGCGGGCCAACTGCCGGCAACGCGACATCTACCTCGTGCAGCCTCTGGTTCCTCCCGTGCAGGAGAACCTCATGGAGCTGCTGCTCATGCTGGACGCGGCGCGTGGCGCGTCCGCAGCGCAGATCACCGCGGTGATCCCGCACTACGCCTACGCGCGTTCGGACAAGAAGGACCAGCCGCGGATCTCCATCGGCGGCCGGCTGGTGGCCGACCTGCTGGCCACCGCGGGCGCCAGCCGGGTGCTGACGATGGCGCTGCACGCACCGCAGGTGCACGGCTTCTTCAACATCCCGGTCGACCACCTCAACGCCATCAACGAACTCGCCAAGCACTTCGCCGGACGCGACCTGAGCAACACCGTCGTGGTGTCGCCAGACCTCGGAAACGCCAAGGCCGCAACGCAGTTCGCGCGACTGCTCAACCTCCCGGTCGCCGCGGGCAGCAAGCAGCGGCTCAGCGACGAGCGCGTGGTCATCGACGCGATCGTCGGTGACGTCGAGGGCAAGAACGTCATCGTCCTGGACGACGAGATCGCCACCGCCGGGTCCATCGTCGAACTCCTCGACCGGCTGCGCGAGCAGCGCGTGCGCCGGATCGTGCTCGCCTGCACGCACGGGTTGTTCACCGGCAAGGCCGTGCAGCGGCTCGCGGTGCAGGACGACGTCGACGAGATCGTCACCACCAACACCGTGCCGCTCGCACCGGACAACAACCTTCCCCACCTGGCCGTACGCTCCATCGCGCCGTTGTTCGCCGAGGCGATCCGCCGGATCCACCTCGGTGAGTCGGTGAGTAGTCTCTTCGACAGTCGGGCTATGGAGGTATAGGTGACCGGGCGGGTGTTCCTCGCAGGGGGTGGCGGTGCCGAGGCCTCCAAGCCGCTGGACGAGCAGTTCGCGCACGCGGTCGGTGCGGGCCCGATGGCGTACTGGCCGGTCGCGATGGAGCCGGACCGGCACGTCGAGGCCGAGGAGTGGCTGCGCGACGTCTACGAGCCCCTCGGCGTACGCGACATCTCGACCTGGGACGGCGACATCCCGCCGAGGTTCACCGGCGTACGCGGCATCTACATCGGCGGCGGCAACACCTACCGCCTGCTCGCGCTCGCGCAGCGCTTCGACCTGCTGGACCGGTTGCGTGAGTACGTCGCGGCCGGCGGCATGGTCTTCGGCGGCAGCGCGGGTGCGGCGTTGCTCGGCGCCGACATCAGCACGGTCGCGCACCTGGACCGCAACGACGACAAGGTGGTCGACACCGCCGGTGCCGACCTGGCCGCGGGTCACGCGGTGTTCGTGCACCACGCCGACGGCGACCTGCCGCGCGAGGCGGTGTGGACCGCCACCTATCGCCGGCCCGTCCTCGCGCTGACCGAGCACGCCAACGCGATCGTGGCCGGGAACGCCGTCACCGCGGTGGGCCCGGACCCGGTTCTGCTGGTGTCGCCTTCGGGGCGCCGCAAGCTCGCCCCCGGCAGCACCAGCTACGCCGGCAGCCCGGCGTGAGGACCCGCCGCCGGCGTGTGGCGGCCGTCATCGTCCGCGACGACTCCGTCCTCATGGTGCGTGAACGAGGTCGCGGTCCCGGCGGCCGGCACGACGGCCAGGAGTACTGGACGCTTCCGGGTGGCGGAGTGAACCGGGGCGAGGACCTTGCCGACGCGGTGCGCCGCGAGGTGGCCGAGGAGGTCGGCCTGACCTGCGTCGACGTCCGCTATCTCTACGACTTCCCGTACCCCTCCGGGCAGACGTCGGCGTTCGCGGTGACCTGCGCCGAGGGCGAGCCGCGCCTCGGCACCGACCCCGACCTGCGGTGCGACTGCCCCCGGATGGTGGGACTGGACTGGGTGCCCCTGCCGGTGTGGTCGGGTGAGACCGGCGTCCCGGGCGTACCCACCCTGCTGATGGCGACTCCGCGTTCGGCCCTGTCGTAGCGGCTGGCGGTCAGTCTGCTCTGCTGATCAGCCGCCTGCTGCTGATCATTCGCCGCCGTGCGGGGCGGTGTACTGCTCGTCACCCCAGGCGGCCCGCGAACCCGCGTCGCCGACCCGGACGATCTGCACCGTCGAGGCCACCGCGAACCCCACGGTGACCACGATGAGCGCGAGGCTCACGAAGCGGGTCCACGCCGGGGCGCCGACCACGCGGCGTTCGGCGGTCATCGTGCCCGGCCCCTCCGCGCGGGCGTTGCGCAGCCGGTAAGTGTCCAGGGCGACCAGCGCGGCGAGCGCGACGAGGAGCGGCAGGACCAGCCAGATCATCGCGTCGGCGAGTTCGGCGTGGCGTTCGATCGCCGCGCTGTGGTCCATCCGCGACTCCAGGCCCTCGCCCGCCGACGTGGTCATCGGCACGAGGACGGTGGCGACCGCGGCCACGGCGACCGCGGCCCAGCCGTACCGGCGGCGCAGGCGCGGCACGAGCGCGACGATCACCGCGACCAGGGCCGCGAGTGGCACCGCCACCACGGTGGCGTGGACGATCAGAACGTGGACGGGCAGTCCGTTCAGGAAGGTGGGCACGGGCGAACCTCCTGGCAATTGCCGCTGTGTACCTCTCGTACCTCTCGCGCACCTGTGGTGCACCGGGCGGGCCCTGATGGCCGCTTACAGCATGTCCGCGCTGATTGGGAGAATTCTTGGAGCCCGCGTGGCCGGCGCCTGTGGATTTCCTGGGAAACGCCGGGTTTGTGCGGTCCAGGGGAGTCAGGACTCGACCGGGTCGGCGGGGTCCGTGGGAGCCGCGCCAGTCCCGGTGGAGGGCCGGGGGAAGGTGAGCCGAAACACCGCGCCGCCGCCGGGAGCCGCCAGTGCCTCGACCTCGCCGTGGTGCCGGGCCACGATCTCCCCGACCAGCGCCAGCCCGATGCCGAACCTCCGCTGCCGCCCGTCCGGCGTACTCCCGCCGGCCGAGGAGAACCGGTCGAACAACCGGGGCGCCATTCCCGGGTCCAGTCCGGGACCGTCGTCGGCGACCTCCACCACGGCCTGCCGGTCGTCCGCATGGACGGTCACGGTGACGGTCTGCTCCGCGTGCCGGACCGCGTTGTCGAGTACGGCGGTCAGCGCCCTGCGCAGTGCCACCGGCGCGCCTCGTACGACCACCGGGGCGTCACCGCCCTCGGCCCGCACGGTGACGCCGCGTGCGCCGGCCACCGCGGCGCTGGCTGCCGCCACTCCACCGGCGAGTACTCGCAGGTCGATCTCCTCCGTGGCCGCCTCGGCGTGCGGGTCGGCGGCGAGCAGGAGGTCCTCGAGTACGGCGGCGAGGTTGTCGCTGTCGTGCACCAGGCTCTCGGCGTCGGCGAGGGCGGCCTGGTGGTCGTGGCCCCGCTGCAGGTGCCGGCGCAGCAGTTGGGCCCGGGTGGTGAGCAGGGTGAGTGGCGTACGGAGTTCGTGGCTGGCGTCGGCGACGAACCTGCGCTGCAGGCTGAGCGCGTTGGCCAGCGGCTGGACCGCCCGCACGCCGAGCATGGCGCCCGCCCCTGCGGCCAGCACCAGCCCGAGCCCGCCGACCAGGAGCAGCGAGTACAGCAGGTGCCTGCGGTCGGCGTGCACCGGGCCGAGGTCGAGGACGCCCTGGACGGTGGTGTCGCCGCGCCGCATGGTGAAGACCTGGTAGTCCGCGCCGTTCACCTCGCGTTCGTGGGTCTCCGCGACGCCGGTGCGGGCGGTCCGGGCGAGCGCCCGCTGGTCGGCCGCGCCCGTCGGCAGGCCGTCGGTACTGCGCTGCCCGTCCGGTCCGCGTCTCACCAGCCAGACGTTCGCCGGGGCGTCGGCCACGTCGTTGTCCGCCCGGCTGACCGCGGCCGCCAGCATCGACCTGGTGTCCGCCGCCTCGGCGTGCAGCACCACGGCGAGGGTCACCCCCACCAGCACGGTGACGATGGCGGCGACGATCAGGCCTGCCTGGATGCCGAGGCGTACCGCCGTACGCCGCAACATCGCCGACTCGGCACTGGTCAGCCGCCGGTCGCCCAGCCGGACCCGGCCAGAAGTGGTCACGACGACGCCTCGCCCAGCCGGTATCCCCGGCCGCGGACCGTGGTGACGATCGCCCGGCCGAGCTTTCGGCGCAGGTAGTGGACGTAGGTGTCCACGACGACCTCGCCCTCGGCGCCTGGGAAGACCCGGGCGAGGAGTTCGGTACGACTGAACACGTGGCCCGGCCGGGACGCGAGGGCGGCCAGCAGGTCGCACTCCCGCTCCGAGAGCTGCGCCCGGCCGACCTCCCGGGTGTCCAGGTTGAGCACTTCGCCCCCGACCGGCAGCAGCCGGGCCTGGTCGAGGTGGCGCCGGCGCAGCGCACGGAGGCGGGCGAGGAACTCGGCCACGTCGAACGGCTTGGCCAGGTAGTCCTCAGCACCCGCGTCCAGGCCCTCGACCCGGTCGGCGGGCGTGCCCAGTGCGGACAGCACCAGCACAGGGGTGGCCACGCCGCTGCTGCGAAGCCGGACCAACAGGTCGAGGCCGTCGATACCGGGCAGGCCGCGGTCCACGACGATCACGTCGTACTCCCGGCTGAGGGCGCGATGCAGCCCACGCTGGCCGTCCGGCGCGAGGTCGACGGCGTACTCCTCCTCGGAGAGGAGGTCGGCCAGCATCGCGGCCAGCGCCTGGTCGTCCTCGACCAGCAGCAGCCGCGCGGGTCCGAAGGCGTCGCTGGGGCACACGCGCCCATCTTCGCCCCTCACCCTGTGTGCATGCTTGGACGCCGGGGCGGAGTGGCCCGGGAGAGGTCCCTCACATGGAGTGACTGCCTCAGGCGGTGGCCACGAACTGCAGATAGTCGTACGGCACGACCACGGCGTCCGGCTCACCGCGGTTGAACCGGTCCCACAGCTCGACGAACTCCTGCTCGAACGACTGCGCGTCCTCCTCGCTCATCCCGTCGACCGCCAGCTTCACCGGGCCGAACCACTGGCGGTATCTCCGGAACTGCTCGGCGACCGAGCGCGCGGCCACGTCGACGCACCGAAGCTCCAGCCGTTGCTCGGTGAACTTCGCGTACGGGGCGAGGAGCTGGGCCAGCCCGTCGCGGGTGCCCCAGCGCAGCGGCGACGCGGCGTCGGCGGGCGGCGGTGCGTACTTCGCCACCAGGTGCAGCAGGCCACCCAGCGCGCTGTCCGGAGTCCAGTTGGCCAGGCCGATCCGCCCGCCCGGACGCAGCACCCGCAACGCCTCCGCCGCCGCCTGCCGCTGGTCGGCGACGAACATCAGCCCGAACGTCGACGTCACCACGTCGAACTCCCCGTCGGCGAACGGCAGCGCCGCGGCGTCGACCTCGACCGTCTCCAGCGGCAGCAGTTCGACGTCGGCGCGGAGCCGGGCGTGGTCGAGGAGTTCTGGTACGACGTCCACGCAGGTCACGCGGGCGTCGCGGCGGGCGGCGGCCAGGGCGGTGTTGCCGGTGCCGCCGGCGATGTCCAGCACGCGTTCACCGGGGAGGATGTCCAGTGCCAGCACCAGCTCCTCGCTGACCGGGACCATCCGGTTGGCGATGCGCTGGAAGTCACCGGCCGCCCAGGTCGACCGGGCGATCTCGGCCGGGGACGGCGGCGCGAACCCGGTGTCGCTGATCCCGCTGACAGCCTTGGTCACCCTGCCAGGGTCGCAGACCGGTCGCCGGCGAGACGGCGGATAGCCGAATCTCAGTCCCGAATCCCGGTCCCGAATCCCGGCTGCGGATCCCGGTAGGAACCTCAGTCGAACAGGTGGCGATGGTCCTCGCTCCACCGGATCCGGTTCGCGATCTCGGTCAGGTACCCGGACGCGACCATCTCGACCTGGCGTTCGTGCCCCTCCTCGGCCAGCTGCCGGACGAAATCCAGGCCGGCCCGCTGGATCGCGATCACCTCGTCCGCCAGACCCGTGGTGTCGGTCAGGCCGTACTCGGTGGCGAAGATCTCCAGCCGGCGGCGACGGTCCGGCCGGCCGGGATAGCGGAGCCAGCGCACGCACATCTCGTCGTCGCGAAACGGTGCGACGTATTCCAGCGCGTACGCGACGTCCTGCATGACCGGTCCCGGTCCGGCGTACTCCCAGTCCAGCAGGCCGACCGGCGTGACGTCGTTCCACACGATGTTCCACGGGCCGAAGTCGTTGTGGCAGACGAGTTCGCCCGGGCCGCCGGTGCCGGTGCGGCCGCCGGACCACACGGGCGGCGTCGCGGGCGACCACTCGGCGACCGCCTGGTGGTAGTCGCGCAGCAGACGGGCGGCGGCACGCAGACCCTTCTCGTCCACCACGTTGGCCCAGCCGGCCGGCCCCGACTCGCCCGGGATGTAGCTGACCACCTCCGTCGCCGGCGCGGTGCCGGTGGCGGGGAGGACGTCGAACACGCGCGGGGAGTACGGGAAGTCCACGGCGGCAAGGTGGTCGAGCAGGGCGTGGATCGCGGGGGTCCAGGGCTGAGCGGGACGGTGTACGGTGCCGCCCACCCGAACCACCGGCCGGTCGGTGCGGTCCTGCAGAACCTCGGTCTCCGGCAACTGCTCGTTCGGATCGGACACGGCGTTCGACCTCCCGGCGTCAACCAGCGCTTGCGCCCCAGTCCACTGGCCGCGAGGTCGTTTCGCAAGACATTATTCGGTGGCCATTTCGGTGGCCATGTCGATGGCCGTTGCGTTGTGCCCGTTCGTCATTCGTACGACCCGGCCGGTTCGGATTCCGCGTTCAGCCTCCGGCAGAACGACGAGACTCCCGGCGTACGGCCCGAATAGGGTCGATGACATGCAGACGATCGAACTGGCGCCGGGCCTGCACATGTTTCCGTTCGAGGTGGGCCAGGTCTATCTGTGGGTGGACGACGACGGGCTCACCCTGGTGGACACCGGCGTGGCGGGATCGGCGCCGACCATCCAGGGCGGCGTGCACCGGCTCGGCTACGACCGGCGCGACATCAAGAACATCGTCCTCACCCACTTCCACGAGGACCACGTGGGTTCGGCGGCGGAGATCGCGGGCTGGAACGGCGCGACCGTGATGGCGCACCAGTTGGACGCTCCTGTCGTGCGTGGCGAGCAGGCGGGTCCGGCGCCGGTCATCACCGACCAGGAACGCCCTTACTACGAAAGCGTCGTGCCCAACGTCCCCGCGGCCCTTCCGGTGCGAGTCGACCGGGAGCTCGTCGACGGGGACCGGATCGCCGTCGGTGGAGGTGCCGAGGTGATCGGGATGCCGGGGCACACCGACGGAAGCATCGCGCTGCACCTGCCGCGCCACAAGGTGCTGTTCACCGGCGACGCGATCGCGAGCGTCCAGGACGCGCCGATTCTGGGCGTGTTCAACGTCGACCGGGCAAGGGCTGTCGAATCGTTCCGCCGGGTTGTCCAGTTGGACGTCGACGTGGCGTGTTTCGGCCACGGCGCTCCGGTGGTGGGAGACGCCGCCACCACCCTGCGCGCGGCGGCGGACGGCGTAGCGGTCTGACGGTGTGCGGTCTGACGGTGTGGCGACCTGACGCCGGCCTCGGGGCGACCACGGCCCCACCTGTTCGCAGGGCGGCGCTTTTCGTCGACAGCAGGTAGCGTTTCCGACGGTGTGCTCGGTGAGAATGTTCTCCGCCGCGGCGAAAGGGCGAACACATGGTGCGCAAGGCGGTCATCCCGGTCGCGGGGCTGGGAACCCGGCTGTTGCCGTTGACGAAGGCACTGCCGAAGGAGATGCTGCCGATCCTCGACAAACCCGTTCTGCAGCACACGATCGAGGAGCTCGTCGCCTCGGGCATCGACGACATCATCATCGTCACCTCCGCCCGTAAGGCGTTGATCCAGCAGCACTTCGCGCCCGACGAGGACCTCGACATGCGGCTGCGCGCGGACGGCAAGGACGACCTCGCCGAGGCACTGGAGGAGCTCGCGTCGCTGGCCCGGATCACGTTCCTCTACCAGCACGGCCCCTACGGCAACGGCACGCCGGTGCTCAACGCCGCGCGCATCGTCGGCGACGAGCCCTTCATGGTGTTGTGGGCCGACGACGTGTTCACCTCGGCCGTTCCGCGTGCCCAGCAGCTGGTCGCGGCGTACGAACGCACCCGCGCGCCCGTTCTCGGGTTGATGCCGATGGAGCCCAGCGAGTCCCAGCGCTACGGCGTTCCGGTGGTCGAGGACGACCTCGGCGCCGGGCTGTTGCGCATCTCCGGCATCATCGAGAAGCCGTCCCCGGACGCGGCACCGTCGGCGTTCGCCTCGATCGGCGGGTACGTCGTGACGCCGGGCATCGTCGCCGAGCTCGAACGTCAGCTCAACCGCCATCGGCACAACCCCGACGGGGAGGTCTACCTCTCCCACGCCATCCACGAGCATGCCCGCGAGTACCCCGTGTTCGGTCAGGTCATCGACGGCACCTGGTGGGACACCGGCAACCCGCTCGGCTACCTGCGCGCGCAGTTCGCGGCGGCGCTCGCCCATCCCGAGTACGGCCCGGAGCTTCGCAAGCTGGCCGGCGGATCGCAGTGAACGAGGTCCAGTAAACGCGGTCCTGGTAGACGCGGTCCCACTAGAAACGACGGCGGGCCAGGCGAAACACCTTTGACAGGTTCGGCGCGGTGGACGAGCCTGACCGCGTGAACGAGCCGAGCGGGCCGACAGCCGACGACCTTCCCGAGCACGTACGCCGCAACCGGCAGGTGTGGGACGCCCGGCACAGCGAGTGGTACGGCGCCCAGGCGCGCAGGCAGTGGGCCGCAGAGCCGCACTGGGGAGTCTGGCGGATTCCGCAGCGGGACCTGCCGGTGTTACCGGACGACCTGGCAGGCAAGGACCTGATCGAGCTGGGGTGTGGCACCGGTTACGTCAGTGCGTGGGCTGCCCGGGCCGGTGCCCGTCCCGTCGGTGTGGACAACTCCGAACGCCAGTTGGCCACCGCCAAGGCGATGCAGCAGGAGTTCGGCTGTGAGTTCCCGCTGATCCACGGCAACGCCGAGGAAGTCGACCTTCCCGACGCGAGCTTCGACGTGGCCATCAGCGAGCACGGTGCGATCGGCTGGTGCGACCCGTACCGCTGGATCCCCGAGGCGGCCCGGCTGCTTCGCCCGGGCGGCGAACTCGTCTTCGTCCGCAACTCCACCCTGCTCACCCTCTGCGTACCCGACCGGGGCCCGGCCGGTCGCACCCTGCTGCGCCCGCAGTTCGGCCTGTGCCGGTTGGAGGACGAGCCCGAGGGAGCCGACGGTGCCGACGGTGGTGCTGTCAACTTCCACTTGCCGCACGGTCCGATGGTGCGGCTGCTCCGGGAGTCCGGGTTCGTGCTGGAGGACCTGATCGAGGTGCAGGCACCCGAGAACGCCACCACGGACTACGACTACGTCGACCACGAATGGGCGCGCCAGTGGCCGAGCGCGGAGGTGTGGAAGGCCCGCCGGGTCCGTGCCTGACCTGGTCGGGACCGGTCGGAAACATCAGCCGGGGGACCAGCCGGGTACGTCAGCCGGGGGAGTCGAGGGTGAGGCTGGCAGCCGCGGACGCCCGCGAGCGTCCGCGGCCGGCAGCTACCACCAAACTCGCCTGCCGCCGACCGGCTTGCCGATCCGGCCGAGGATCAAGAAGATGACCCCGACCACCAGCAGGATGATCCCGATGGTCCACAGGATCGAAATCCCGAGGATCGCGCCGAGGATCAGCAGGATGACGCCGAGAACGATCACGGCATCCCCCTTCCCTCACAGGACCAGGCATCCAGCCAGCTCCCTGACCGGGTGCCGCGATTAGATACGACCATTGTCCTCAGTTCTCGCCCACCGTGCGAGCATCACGCGAGTTCTGCCGGACATTGCGTCCAGACCGATACCGGCCTTTGGTGACAAACGGCGTCCGAGTGGCGCGCCCGGAAGGACCAAGCATCCGAGACGGGACAAATCGCTGGCCCGATCGCTCGGTGCCCTGCGAAGGTGAACCTCATGAGGGTGGAGTTCCGGCGCGGCGAGAGCTGGGAGTACTCAGTGCACGTCCACCGCCCCGACGGGGTCGTGGTGTCCCTTCCGGGAGCGGGCGGCAGGTGGCCGGTCCCGCACGACCTGGCACACTTCGCCACCGAGCGGGCGCTGGGAATGCCCGACGGAGTCTTCGGCAGTGCCGCGTCCGGTGCGATGTTCGACGCGATGACCGTGGTCGCGGGGCGCCTGCGACACGACCCGAAGCGCCGCTCCCAGGAGATCCTGCGCGCGAACACCAGGTCCCGGTCCATCACCGCGGCCGAGACGCTGACCTCGGTGGTCCACGAGGCGGTCCAGCAGGACGGCGCGGGCACATCGACGAAAGCGCTTCTGAGCGGCTTGGACCGGCGTGCACGCGAGGTCTGGGCCACTGTCCGGGAGGATCCGTTCCCGTTCGCCCCTGAGCAGTTCGCGCTCGCGGTGGAGGACCTTCGAGGCCTGGTCGAGCGGTGGACACGTACGCCTGCCGGCGGTGTCGTGGTGGCGGACTGGCCGGACGCACTGGTCACGCGGCCGGGGCGTGCGCGTCCCCGAAGCGGCGCCCGCAGGGGCTGAAGGGGCTAACGTCGGCGCATGCACTTCGCGATCTCGATCCCGCAGTACTCCCCCGACGGCAGCTTCGACCCGGGCGCCTTCCGCGCCTATCTGGCCCGGGCCGAGGAGCTGGGCTTCGACAGCGCCTGGACACAGGAGCAGGTGCTGGGCACGATGCCGCACCTGGCGCCGATGGAGACCATGACGTACGCCGCGGCCTGCACCGATCGGCTGCGGCTGGGGTGCTCGGTGCTGGTCAGTTCGCTGCACAGTCCGGTCCACCTCGCCAAGAGCCTCAGCACCCTCGACCAGCTCAGCCGGGGCCGGATCGAGGTCGGGCTCGGGATCGGCGGCCGGCAGCGCGCGGTCGCGGCGTTCGGCGTCGACCCCGACACCCTCACCCGGCGGTTCACCGAGGGGCTGGAGGTGATGAAGGCGTGCTGGACCCAGCCCCGTGTCACCTTCGACGGCAGGTTCTGGCAGCTCGACGACGCCGCGATGGAGCCCAAGCCGTTCCAGAAGCCGCATCCGCCGGTGTGGTTCGGCGGCAGCCATCCCAACGCGCTGCGCCGGGCGGTCCGGCTGGCGGACGCGTTCATGGGCGCGGGGTCGACCACGACCGAGCAGTTCGCCGGCCAGGTCCAGATTCTGCGGGCCGCACTCGCCGAGGCCGGCCGCGACCAGAAGGACCTCCCGATCGCCAAGCGTGTCTACATCGCCGTCGACGACGACCTCGAGCGCGGCCGCGCGCGGATCGGTGCGGCGCTGGACCAGCTCTACGGCTACTTCGGGTTGAGCGGCCTGACGGCGCTCGCCGTCTACGGCCCTCCGGAGGAGTGCGTGCGCGGGCTGCGGGCGGTGGCCGACGCGGGCGCGGAGATGATCCTGCTCAACCCGATGTACGACGACGCCGAGCAGATGGAGCGCCTGGCCACCGAGGTGATCCCCGCACTGTCGTAGGCCCGTCACGCCGATGCCGGGCCGGGGTCAGCTTGCCGGGGCCCCGTCGGCGAGGGCGGCGAACCTGTCCAGGATGGCGGGCCACTCGGTGAACTTCGAGCGTTCGGCGGCGTTGTCGGCGTTCCACCCGCCGTGCTCGAAGCGCATCCGGCAGCCGCCGTCGTGCGGGCCGAACTCCACGGTGATCTCACTGGGGTGACCGGACGGCTGTGCCAGGGTCGAGGTGTGGGTGAGCCGGCGGCCCGGCTCCCACACCGTGACTCGCCCCCAGTCGTACTCCTCGCCTCCCCGGTGCGACTCGAAGACCCGGCCGCCCACCCGGGGTTCCATCCTCACCTCGGTCAGCGTCTCCGCGTTCATCGTGTAGCTCGGATGCCACCACGCGGCGATGTCACCGGTGTAGGCCGCGAAGGCGCGTTCGGGTCCGCACCGCAGGACGTACTCGTGCACGATCGGGTCGAGTTCCATGCGCGAAGTATCGCCGAGAGGATGACCACGGCCGAACGTTGTCCTGTCAAGTGGGCGTTGACGGGCGTGCGGCCGGGTCGCGGAGCAGGTGAAGCGCCAGCCATCCGATCCAGGCAAGCCCCACCACCAGGGTGAGCCGCTGGAAGAGCCCACCGACGGGCGTCAGTGAGGTCTGCTGGGAGAAGCCGGCACTGGCGAGGACGAACAGGGCCCAGAAGACCACGGCCGTCGCCACCGAGTACGCCGCCCTGCCCCGGTGGCCGGCGCGGGCGAGCCGGTAGCCGACCACACAGCAGGCCAGGGGCAGGCCGAGGAAGACCAGCGTCGAAAACGTGTCGTGCAGGTTTCCCGCCGTCGTCTGCGGAGCTGGCACCGGAGTGCCGGGTGGGTAGTCGCCCACCGGGTCCGTGGCGAAGACGCCGGCGCCGAGCAGCCCCACCGCGACCGCACCGAGCAGGGTCGGTGCCCAGAGGTCGGCGCCGAACGCCCGCCGCAGCGCCGGCCGGGACCCGACCGCGAAGGCGAGCAGGAGGAGACCGGTCAGGAAGAAGTTCGCCCGCTGGGTCCAGCCGTACTCCCCGAGCGCCAGCGAACTCACCGGGTGCCGCAGCGCGCTGTAGCCGGGACGGGTGGCGCCCTCGACGAGGAACGCGACGACGAACACGATCGGTCCGGCGACCCCGCACGTCAGCAGGGCGCGTTCGCGACCGGAGGCGGGCCGCCCCGCAGCGAGGCGATGCCGCGACTGTGCCTCGGACATGCGCCCATTGTCGCGGGAAAGCTCAGCCCGGGTGCCACGTTCGATGTGCGTGTACGCCGAGCCGGTCCGGCGCGGACAGCTTCCACACCCAGCCGATCGGGCGGAGTGCGAGGCGGGCCGCCACCCGCTGGGAGGAGAGGTTGTCCGCCGACGTGCTGTAGAACGGCAGCCGCCCCGTACGCCTGATCAGCGCCGCCCAGTGTGAGGTGACCGTGGCGGCGAGCCCACGACCACGGGCGTCCGGGTGGGTCCAGACTCCGGCCTCGGCGCCCCGTGCGTCGGCGACCGGGGTGTGGGCGACGGCGAGGACGCGTGAGTCGCGGACCGCTATCGCCCACGGACCCAGCCGTCCGGTGACCAGGTCGGCCCACTCCTCGTCCGTCCAGGTGTCGGGGTTCGCGGCGCGCAGGCCGTCGTGGGTTTCCGCCTCGTCGTCGGACCGCACGATCCGTACGGTCGCCGCGTCGTTGGGTGTCCCGGTGCCGGGAAACAGGTAGCTCGGCCCGGCCGAGGTCACCACCGGACCGAGAGCCTCGATGATGCGTTGCCGGCAGTACGCGAGAACCTCCGGTGGCCGGCCCGGCTCGGCGTCCCCGCGCCCGCGATCGCGTTCGACCGCGGTCTCGAGCACGTCGGCCACGTCGTCGGGTACGTCCTCGCCGACCGCCAGCAGTTGGCCGTCGTCGGCAACGCCGAGGACCACGTAATGGGCCTGCCGCAGCCGTCCTCCGGCGTCGCGGTCCCAGAGAACGTCCATTTCCGTGGCGAGCAGGTCGACGGATCGGGTAGCCGGCATGGAGGCAGACCCTACCGACGTCGGCGATGGCTTCGACAGTGCTTTCCGTCCGGATCGGCGGCTGCGCCGGCGGTGCTCCTGCTGGTCTGTGGTGCCTGCGGACGCCGGCCCCAGGTGGTCAGGTCGACCCGTTCTGGCGTTCCGGCTACGAGCCGTCGCCGGAGCCTCGGCTCAGCAGCTGTTCGAGGCGGTCGAAACGCGCGTGCAGGGCGTGCACCTCACGCGCGGTCGCGGCCCTTCCTTCCTGCTCGACGTGTTCGACGGCCGCTGCCACCTGGTGGGCGCGGCGCGATGCGCTGCCGACGAACCAGGTGGCGAGTGAAGCCGTCACGATGCTGAACGACGCGATCCCGACGATCATCACAATGGTCGCGATGATCCGCCCGGCCAGGGTGACCGGATACAGGTCGCCGTACCCGACGGTCGTCGCGGTCTCGACGGACCACCACAACGCGAGCGGGAACGACGTGATGTTCGCACGGGGACTCGACGACTCGGCCGGGACGATGATCAGCGAGCCGACCAACAGCACCGCAACGACTCCCGCGACCGCCCACACGGACGCCTTCACGTGTATGCGCTGCCAGCGCTCACCGCCCACCAGGCGGCGCAGGAAGTAGAGAGGCGAGACGGGCATGGGTCGAACCTAACTCTCACCGACTCGTCCGCGTGCTGGACACACCAGGCCGGCGTACACCTCCGGGCTTTCACGTCGCCGGACTTCGTCAGGATCGCATTGCCGGAGTGCAGACGACCTCGCCGCCTCGGGACTCCTGGGACAGCACCTCGAAACCGGCACGGGTGAGTTCCGCGTGCAGCGCCTCCGGCCGCAGGTGCCGGCGGTGCGGTCGGTACCACGTACCGCCGATCTGTTCGGCGCCGTCGACCTGCTGTGCGCCGGCCTCCTGGTCCGGTACCTCCTCATGACAGACACCGGTGGCCTCGTCGTACCGGAAACCGTCGCCGTAGTCGCGGTTCGGCTCGTACATCGCCGTCGAGATCAGGTAGTGGCCACCCGGCGCGAGCCGGGCGCGCACCGCGGCGAACAGGTCGGCCCGATCCGGGTCGGTGACGATCGACTGGAGGCAGAAGCTGTCCACCACGAGGTCGTACCGTTCGACCGCGGGAATGTTCGCCAGCGCACACATGTCCTGGACGTCGAACCTGATGTCAAGGCCGCGTTGCCGGGCGAACTCGCGGGCCAATGCGATCGCCTGCGGGATCAGGTCGACGGCGTGGACCCGAAACCCGCGCGAGGCGAGGAAGCAGGCCACCGGTCCGGTGCCGCAGCCGTACTCGAGTACGTCCACCTCTGCCGGGGCCGGCAGGTCGAGGCGGGCCAGGGTGCGTTCGAGGAAGCGCCGGTTCGGGAACTCCTCGTAGGTGTTCGGGCGGTCGCTGTCGAAGAGTTCGTCCCACTGGGTGAGGCCACGCCGCGCGATCTGTGCGTACGCGGCCTCGTGTTCGGCGTAGTAGTACGTCATCCGGACCTCTCGGGCAGGTGGCCTGAGCCGACTTGGCGAACGTCGTCCAGTCTTGCTCGCAGGACGGCCCGGGGCACAACGGTTTTCGCGCTGGCGCGACCGGGCCCGGAAACCTGTTGTCGACGCGCGGTCGCGGTGGCACCTTCACCTCATGTCGGATACCAAGGATCTGCATACCGAGGAGCAACTGCGACGGCTCCTCACGGTGGAGCGCTATCCGCGTTCGTCCGCCTACGACCAGCGGTGGGTGGTCGACAACCTGATGGGGCCGCATCCGCTGTGGGCGGCGGAGGCGTTGACGCAGGTGATGCCGCTTCGGCCGGGCATGCGCGTGCTGGACCTGGGCTGTGGCACCGCGCTCACCTCGATCTTCCTGGCGCGCGAGTTCGACGTGCACGTGTGGGCGGTGGACCTGTGGGTCGAGCCCACGGAGAACTGGAAACGCATCCAACAGGCCGGCCTGGCCGACCGGGTGCATCCGATCCACGCGGACGCGCACACGTTGCCGTTCGCGGACGGCTTCTTCGACGCGATCGTCAGCCTCGACGCCTACCACTACTTCGGAACCGACGCGCTCTACCTTCCTTACTGCGTGGAGTTCCTCCGGCCGGGCGGTTCGCTCGGCATCGTCGCGCCAGGACTTCGGCGGGACCCGGGCCCGGACCTTCCGGCGTACCTCGCCGAGCGCTGGGGCCCCGACATGTGCACCTGGCTGGGGCCGGCCTGGTGGCGCCGGCACTGGGAGCGGACCGGGCTGGTCGAGGTCGACGTCGCCGACATGGTGCCCGGCGGCTGGGAGGACTGGCTGCGCTGGCTGGACGCGTGCGACCTGGTGGGGCGAGGACACGAGCCGGACTCGAGGATGCTGCGGGCCGACGACGGTGACCTGCTCGGCTTCACCCGCGTCCTGGCCCACCGCACGGGGTAGTAGCCCAGTGGGGTTCACGGCCGCAGGACTCGCTGCTGCGGATCCGACCATTCGGGGGGTACGTATTCGGGGTGGCCGTGGGTGCCCATGCGGACGTGCCAGCCTTTGTGGTGGACGGTGGTGTGGTGGTAGCGGCACAGGAGTACCCCGTTGGCCAGGTTTGTCGGGCCGGCGTGGTCCCAGGGGTTCATGTGGTGGGTGATGCAGCGTGGTTCGGGGATGGTGCAGCCGGGGAAGTGGCAGTGGCTCCCGTCGCGTATGGCCAGTGCACGCCGCTGGTGCTCTTGGAAGAACCGGTCGGAACGGCCCAGGTCGAGCACCTGCCCGTCCCCGCCGAGGACGACCGGGATGAGGTCGGCCTCGCACGCCAACCTGCGCACGGTGGCGGCGGAGATGGGTTTGCCGTCGCTGCCGAGGTAGCGGGCTGACCCGCCGCCTCCACACGTCGGGCAACCGTCATGGGGGTCGATGGCATCCTTCGGCCCCGCCGCACCCTCCTCAGGCTCGGCGTCGTCGCCCGGATCGTGTCCGGTATCCGGGTCCGTTCCGGTGTTGGGTTCCGGGTCGGTTTCGGTGTTCGGTTGTGGGTGCTGCCGTTGCCCGGGTGCTCGCGGTGGGGGTATCCCGTCCGCGAGGGAGCCGGTACCAGGTGATCGCCGTTTCTCCTTACCGGCTTGACGTTTCTCCTGGACTTCTGCCTCCTCCGGCTTCGGCTCCCCGGCCTGGTCGGCCTTGGCGTTTTTGGTGGTGGCGTATTTGGGGTCTGTGCAGGGGCAGGTGCAGGGTCTGGGCCGGATGATGGTGGCGGTGTCGTCGATGGTTCCGGCACCGGTGCCCTTCAGCAGGGTCTCGAAGGGGATGGTGACCGCGACCTGGGGTGGTCTCCCGCCGCGGACAGGTGCGGTCGCCGCAGCCGCGAGCAGGCCGAGGGCTTCGGCGAACGCGTCACCGCGACGCTGGTCGATCGGGCGCCGGTCCGGCTCGGCCCCCTTGGTCGGCTCCGCAAGGGGCTCGATGATTTTGCGGAGCAGCTCCATCTCCCACGCCGGCAGGGTGATGTGCACCGACTCCGACTGCGGGATCCCGTTCGGCACATACCGAAGGGACCGTTTCTGCTCGGCCTTGCGGTCCTTGCGTTCCAGCTCCTCCCGCATGAGCCGGTCGTACTCCTCCGGCGCGATCCGCTCCAGCAACTTCTCGCCCAACACCCGCAACTCGTCGGGATTGGCGAACCGAGCTTTGACGATCAGGAACTCCTCCGCCTCGACCCGCTCATCGACACCCACATACTCCGGGAGCTTCTTGATCGCCTCGGCGATCACCTGCGCCTGCCGCACAGACACCAGCCCGGCAGCCAGCGCTTCCCCGGTCAGCCGGGCCTCTTTGTCCAGGTCACTGGCCAGGCCGACCGCAGTGGAGGACTCGTGCTGACTCATCCGCTGAGCCGTCCGCAGATAGACCGTCGCATTCGGTGCACCGGTGAGTTTGCCGATGTCGCAGGCTTCGGCCTGACGCACCAGCGCCAGTTCGAGTGCTTCGATGCGGGCCTTCCTCGCCCGCACCTGCGCGATCAGCGAACCAACCTCGCCAGCATCCAGGGAGCCCTTCGGCGTCACCCACGCCGAGTCGAGAGCCGGGTCCAACAGGTCGAGCGCAGCCTGGACCCGACCAGCGGCACCGCCGCCAGTCGGACAACCCCACTCGCTCGAAAGCATGTGCGAACTCTAACGGTCACCACCGACAAGGATTCCGTTGTCCACAAGGGGAACCGGCCGAGGTGCGGTCGTCCACAAGTCAGACGGAGTCGCTCTTCCGCGAACGACGGCAATGCCAGATGGGAGGAGTCTCCTCGCCGAGGCAAGGAGACCCGCACACTTCACCTGCCCGACAACGAGGTGACCCCTCGTAGTCGTCCACGCTGGGGATGTGGACACCCGATGAGCCTGGGCAACGAGCACGCGGGGCGGCGTCGTACGCACCAGTAGAGTGCGGGGCGCCACGGCACCCGGTCGCGGCGCAGACGAGGGGACGCATGCATGTCTCGGTACGGACGCATCCTGATCAAACTCAGCGGCCAGGCCGTGGCGGGCGCGCACAACTCCGGGTTCAGTGCGGACGCGCTCGACCACCTCGCACGGGAGGTCCTGCGCGCGCGTGACCTCGGCCTCCAGGTCGCGATCGTCGTCGGCGGCGGCAACGTCTTCCGCGGGAGCTCTGCCGACGAGTGGGGCATCGACCGCGTGGAGGCCGACAGCATCGGCATGTTGAGCACGCTGATCAACGCGATTCTCCTGCGGGGCAAGATCAGTGCCCTGAGCGACCACGACGTACGCGTGATGACCGCGATCCCGATCAACTCCGTCGCCGAGCCGTACATCCGGCTGCGTGCGCTCAACCACCTGGCCAAGGGCAGGATCGTCGTACTCGCCTGCGGCATCGGCCAGCCCTACGTCACCACCGACTACCCGTCCGTCCAGCGCGCCGCCGAGATCGACGCGGACGCGATCCTGGTGGCCAAGCACGGAGCCGACGGGGTGTACGAGAGCGACCCGAACGTCAACAGGGACGCACGTCGCTACCGTTCGATCAGCTACGACCGGGTGCTGGCGCAGGGCCTGCGGGTGATGGACCAGGCCGCGTTCATCCTCGCCCGCGACCAGAAGCTTCCCCTGCACGTGTTCGACATCGACCGGGCCGGTGTGATGGCCGGCATCTGCAAGGGCGAGGAGCACGGCACCTACATCGCCGGTGACGTCGAAACCGAGTGGGCGTAGGGCTTCGGCGGCTCAGGTTCGCCGCAGGACGACCAGGCGAAGGACGCCGCCCGGCGTGTCCTCCCGTACCTCCTCGATCTCGAACGCCGGCGAGTCGGCGAGTTCCTCCCGCAGGCTTCCGGGTGTGAACCAGTGGACGTAGCCCCGGTCCCCGCAGAACGTGTCGAGAGGCTCCAGCGACCGGAAGCGCGAGGCCGCCCGCTGGTGTTGTTCGTCGGAAGCCAGCGCGTCGTCGGCTTCCTGCTCGTTCGGTACGACGTAGCTGACCAGCAGTAGTGGCGCACCGGGCCGCAGGACGCGTCCCACCTCGTCAAGGAACTCTTGACGGCCCGCCCGTGAGGGAACGTAACAGTGGACCTTGCCGGCGAAGCCAGCGTCGAAACTGCCGGAGGTGAAGGGCAACGCCAGTGGCTCGACCTGCCGGAACGTCGCGGTGGAGCCGCGTTGTTCGGCGAGGGCCCGCGCGGTGTCGACCATCGCCTCGCTGATGTCCACGCCGGTCACGGCGTATCCCCTGTCTGCAAGGTGAAACGCGATGCGCCCGACTCCGCAGCCGACGTCGAGTACGCGGCCGGAGGTCGGCAGTGCCCGGAGCAGAAGCTGCTCGGCCGGGGTCGGCCCGGAGTCGACTTCGCTTCTGTAGAAGGTCACCTGATCGGGTTCGTCCCACCACACGCGCGCCTGATCCAGCAGGGTGCGGCGTTCGTAGGACTCCATGCGTTCCACCTCTCGCTAGCGGGTGATGCGGGCTGCGGCCTGCCGGGTGGCGACCCACGCACCGGCGGCGGTGGCGAGCCGGACGGCGTTCAGGCGATACCAGGTGCGTAGCAGTTCCTGGCGTTCTGCGGCCGGCACCTGCTCGGCGGCGAAGAACAACCTGAGATTGAGGCGTACGAGAACGGCGGTCACCGCAGCACCGGAGACGGAACAGGAGGCGCGACGACAAGCCACCGGCGGACCTCCGGGGAGGCTTCTCGACCCGACCAGAGCGCGGCGAGCGTTGCGGGAAAGGTCGCGGGGATGGCGGGAACGTAGTAGCGCAGCGGACTCCCGGCACCCAGCGGGGAACGCGCGTGCCCATCTCCGGCCTCGGCGGCCAGTCGGTCCGGCACCCTGACCACCGCTTCGTACAGGTTGCCGAAGAACCACTGGGCATGTCCGAACTGGGCGAGCGTCAGCAGTCGCCCGGAGACCTGTCGCCTGCGCATCGCACCATCGTAGGGAACGCATAAGGTCTGGCCGTGGCCATCGAGATCCGGGAATCGACGCGGGACGAAACAACCGAGCTGGCGAAGCTCCGCTGGCGCTGCACCTTCGAGCGCCGGCCGGAGCCCGACAACGGCCTCGACGAGTACGTTCGTGGCTTCACCGCGTGGTGGGAGCGGCGCGACGACTTCCTGGCGGTGGTCGCGGTCGACGAGCAGCAGATCGTCGGGTTGGGGTTCCTCGCGCTGGCCGGCCGCGTGCCGGTCCCGGGCGCTCTGGACCGGCGTACCGGCGACATCCAGTCGGTGTACGTCCTGCCGGACCACCGCAACCAGGGCATCGGTTCGATGGTCGTACGCGCACTTGTCGACTGCGGCCGGGAGCGCGGGTGCAGCCGGGTCACCGTCCATTCCGGCCGCCGCGCGGTCCCGGTCTACGAACGTGCCGGTTTCCAGCACGAGCCGAAGCTGATGGCGCACCCGCTCGCCGACTGACACCGACTGGCCCGACTGGCCCCGACTGGCCCCGACTGGCGATCGAACCAGCTGGACCGCGAGGGCTGGTCAGGCCGGCACCCCTGGCGTATCGTCTGCTGGCCATGGAGCGCGCCATCCCGATTCTGCCGGCGGACGACCTGCGTACCGCCCGTGACTTCTACGTCGACGGGCTGGGCTTCACGGTCTCCTTCGAGGTGCCCGGCGACGGTACGACCGGCCTGCTGGGGCTCGAACGCGGAACGATCCGCCTCACGATCGACGCGCCGATGTCCGGCCACGGACGTGAGGCCTGCGTCTCGCTGGAGGTCGACGACGCCGACGCCTACTACGAGGAGTGGCGGCAGCGGGTCAGGATCAGCCGCCCGCCGCAGAACGAGCCCTGGGGTGCCCGCACGTTCAGCGTGATCGACCCGGCCGGCAACACCCTCTTCGTGATGGGCCCAACACGGCAAGGCGATTCGGCCTAGGGTCAGTCCCGGTCGTCGACGCGGCGGGCGAAGACCAACGCGCCGGGGAGGCTCCCGTCGCCGTCCAGCCGCAGCTCGGCCGGGACTGTGAACCCGGCGTCGCGCAGCCAGCCGGCCACCTGCTCCGGTCGGCGCCGGTGCACGTGGACCTTCATCGGGTGCCCGCCGTAGCCCTCCGTCTTGAGTTTCGACCCGTCGCCGACGTGGAAGCCGAGCAGCAGCGGCCCGCCGGGACGTAGCACGCGCCGGAAGTGCCCGAGCACCGTCGGCACCACGTCGTCGGGTACGTGGATCAACGACCAGAACGCCACCAGGCCGGCGACCGAGGAGTCGGCGAGGCGCAGCTCGGTCATCGAGCCCACCTCGAACCGCAGACCAGGGTGGTCACCGCGGGCCACGTCGATCATCCCCGGCGACAGGTCGACACCGAACGCGTCGAGACCCAGGGTGTGCAGGTGCGCCGTTACGTGTCCCGGGCCGCAGCCCACGTCCGCGACCGGGCCGTCACCGGCACCGCGCACGAGTTCGGCGAACACCGCCAGACCCGCGCGCAGGTACGGCTCGCCGGCCAGGGAGGTGCGCATCCGCTCGGCGTAGCTGGCCGCAACAGTGTCGTAGGAGGTACGGGTGTCGGCCAGCCAGTCGTCGGTCCTCACGTTGCGACACCGTAGCGGGGACGAACGTCAGCAGGAACGGTGGCCGGGCGGGGCGGCCTCCTGGTCGGGAGTCACCTGCCGGGCGGCCAGAACCGGGTGGCGTACGAGCCGGTCCACCAGGTCGGCTGGCCCGCCGACGCAGGTCCAGTCGTCGTCCCACATCGTCGACACCAGCCAGGAACGGTCCGCTGGAAACATCAGGTTGGGCAACGAGCCCAGCCAGAACGACCCGGCCTCCTCGTGCCGCCAGGTCGCGGCCTGCTCCGGCCCCGCCTCCACCAGCACGTACGGCCAACCCGTGTAGAGGGTCACCTTGGGCGCGTCGGGGAAAACGATGTCGTCGGCACCGGTGTCGAGGTAGCCCAGCCACCACGGCTGGTCCGGCGACTGCTCACGCAGCAGGGAGACCAGGGCGCGGTCGCGTTCGTCCTGCTCCTCCGTCTCCCGGGGCAGGAGCACCGTGGCGTACGCCTCGAACTCCGGCGGGATGGCGGCGGTGATGGTTCTGCTCACGGAGGTGCCGCGCGCGATCCAGGCGACGTCGGCGCCGGTTCCGATCCGCCACGTGCTTCCGTCCCGCTCCCTGGTGACCACCCGCCCAGGCTAGGGCGAACCCGAGCGCGCCGGCCGCGTTCACCCCGACGGTTGGTCCGTCGGTGGTGCGTACGCGGGGGTCAGGGGCTTCAGCCGGATGCTCACCGATCACCGGGGCATGACCATCTACACCAGCAGCGGGCCACCGGGGCAGGTCGTCTTCAAGCCCCGGAACTGAACGCCGGCCGTCCGCGGTGGGTATCCCCTTCCGTTCCCGGCGCCCGGGGGTTGGCGGAGCTGGGCTGCCGGGTAGGGGTCCTCGCTGAACCCCGAGGGGGACGCATGACCAGCGCGACGTCAGGAAGTGGCGGCCCTGCCTGGGCATTGTCGACCCTCCTCGCCGTCGCCGTGGTCCTGGCGGTGGGCAGTTGCCAACGACCCGGACCCGAGCCTTGGCAGGAAGTGCCTACGGGGGCGCCGGCGGAGACACACTCCTCCAGTCCGGTTCCGACGTACTCCCCGATGGTGGGTCCGGCCAGGCTGGGCACCTTTCCGCTGCGGGGGATCGGGCGGGTGCTGACGGATACGCATGGGAGGACGGTCTACGTCGACAGCGAGCCGCCGAACGCCGAGGAGCCGCGGTGCGCGGCGGTCTGTACGAACATCTGGCATCCGGTGACGGTCGGCTCGGCGGAGGTCAGGTCGGAGGCGAAGGGAGTGCTGGTGCGCTTCGGAACCCTGCCCCTTCCTCGGCAAGGCGGCCTGCACCAGCTCACCGTCGACGGGCGCCGGCTCTACACGTTCGTCCCGGACGTCCGGCCCGGGCAGACCCGTGGCCAGGGCTTCCGGACCGGCGACCAGGCCGGGCTCGTCTACACCTGGTCGGCGGTGGTCGTCCCGGCGTCGGCCCCCACCTCGATCCCGTTGCGGCCCTGATGTCTTGGGCCACGGAGACACGGAGCCACGGAGATACGGAGTCAGGAAATGGCGATGAGCCGAGCGCGGTCCCTGGACGGACGCATCGCGCCGTACGTGCGTCCGGCGTCGGGCGTCGTACGGCTCGCCGTGGCCGCGTCGGCGGCGGCCATGGTCCTGGCCACCGGGTGCGGAGGAGGTTCGAATCCGCCCGAGCCCGGCAAGCCGGCCGGCTTCGTGCCGAGCGCGGCGCCGGCGTACACCCCCACGGTCGGGCCGTCGGTGCTGCGGACCCGTGAGGTCGCGGGGCACAGCCGCCTGCTGACCGACCATCGCGGGCTGACCCTCTACACCAACAGCGGTCCGGTGAACTCGAAGGTGGCCGTGTGCACCGGCTCCTGCACCACGGTGTGGCATCCCGTCGTCGTGGGGGCCGGTGACCTGGCCGACCCGGGCACGCTGGGCGTCCGGATCGGCGTCTCGAACCGTCCCGGCAGCCTGCACCAGATCACCGTGAACGGACGTCGCGCCTACACCTTCGTCGACGACCGGCCGGGCGAGGCCAGGGGGGACCGCTTCATCACCGGCGGGCCGAACGGGCAGACCTACAGCTGGCAGGCCGTCGTCGTCTCCAAGGACGCACCCAACCAGATCGTCCTCAAACCCAGGTAGCGGCTCGGTGTGGCAACACGTTCCTGCGGCGGACGCTCACGCGGCCCGGTCGGCGGCCTCGTCGGACGTCGGCTGTACGGCGGGCAGGGGGCGGACGCTGGTGGCGATGAGGACAGCCAGGCCGAGTAGGCCGGCCACGACGACCAGCGCACGCAGCACGGTGATGTGGTGGCCCAGGAAGCCGATGGTGGGCGGACCGGCGAGGAACGCGCAGTAGCCGATCGAGGCGATGACACTGACCCGGGCGGCGGCCCGGCGCGGGTCGTCCCCACCGGCGCTCATGCCGACAGGGAAGCCGAGCGACGCGCCGAGGCCCCACAGGAGGGCGCCAACATAGGCGAGGCTCGGCACGGGTGAGAAGACGAACACCGCCACGCCGACGATGCCGACCAGGGCGATGGTGCGGACCACGGCGACGCGGCCGTACCGGTCCAGCAGCCCGGGCCCGAACCAGCGGCCGGCCGTCATGGCGGTGAGGAAGCCGGCGAAGGCAAGGGTGCCCAGCACGGGCGACACACCGTGGCCGTCGATCGCGGCCACGCTGATCCAGTCGTTGCCGACGCCCTCGGCGAAGGCGAAGGTGAGTACGAAGAGCCCGATGAGCAGGGTGCGTGGCTCCCGCCAGGCGGTCAGCGCACCGCCCCGCGGCGACTGCTCGGCCTCGCCGGCCGTGCCGTGGCCCGGCTCGGTCGCGTCGTGATCGGGGACGAACCGCCGCGTGAACCACACCACGGGGATCACCACCAGCACCGCCACCGCGGCCAGGTGCACGGCCACCTCCACGTGCAGTGCCACCATGGCCGCGCCGACCAGGGCGCCGGCGACGGTGCCGAGGCTGAACCCGGCGTGGAAGCGGGACATGATCGACCGGTCCAGGTGGCGTTCGACGACCGTGCCCTGCACGTTCATCGCCACGTCCCACGCGCCGTTGGCGAAGCCGAGCAGGAACAACCCGATCACCACCGGCACGACTCCGAGGAGCGAGCCGAGCGCCGCCGTGGTCAGGCCGACACCGAGCAGGATGGCCATCGCCATGACGGTGCGGGCCGAGCCGATCCGGGTGACGACCGGACCGGACAACGGCAGTGCCAGCAGGGAACCCACGGCGATCGCGAGCAGCACCAGGCCGAGCGCGGCCGAGTCGAGCTCGAGGCGGTCGCGGATCTGCGGGATCCGGGAGGCCCAACTGGCGAACGCGAATCCCGAGCCGATGAACGCGGCGTAGGTCGCCGCCGTGGCGGCGCGGACCGCCGTCGGCGTCGTCGATCCGGCGATGGTCGTGGTCATGGCGTCCTTCGGGCCGGCGGGGCAGCGAAACGATGTGGGCGAGGAACGGCACCGGTCCGCGCGCGTACGAGCGTACATAAGATGTGTACGCTCGTACACATGGGTACTGGTCGTACTGGTGGTGCTGATGCGGACGGACGCTCGATGCACGAGCGGATGCTGGCCGGGGACCTCTACATCGCCGACGACCCGGCGATCTGGGAAGACCTCCTCCGGGCCATGGACCTGACGGACGCGTTCAACGCGACGTCAGCGCGTGACCCCGGGGAGCAACGAAGGCTCCTGACCGAACTGCTCGGCGCGATCGGAGAGGATTCCTACATCCGGCCGCCGCTGCGGGTCGACTACGGCAGCCATGTCCGCATCGGCGCCCGCACGTTCGCCAACTTCGGACTGGTCGCGCTGGACGTCGCGGCGATCACCATCGGCGACGACGTCCAGATCGGTACGAACGTTCAACTGCTCACCCCCACCCATCCGGTCGATCCGGAGTTGCGACGGGCGAAGTGGGAAGCCGCGAAGCCGATCAGCATCGGTGACAACGTATGGCTGGGCAGTGGGACGATCGTGCTCCCTGGCGTCACCATCGGTGCCAACACGGTGGTCGGTGCCGGCGCGGTCGTCACCCGAGACCTGCCCGCGAACGTCGTCGCGGTGGGCAACCCGGCGCGCGTCGTCCGAACGATCGAGCCGGGTGTGGCGTGAACGGCGCCACCACGTCGGCAAGCCCGGTCGGACGGCGACCGCGGCGGCAGGACCCGGGGCGGCGCGACCGGATCATCGACGCCGCGCTCACCGTCATCGCCGATCGGGGTGTGGCCGGAACGACGCACCGGGAGATCGCCCGCGTGGCCGACGTGCCGCTGGGATCGATGACCTACCACTTCAGCTCACTCGACGAGGTGCTTGCCGAGGCGTTCAGCCGGCACGCGGACACCGCCGCTCGCGTCTTCGACGAGCGCCTGAGCGCCGCCCGCAACCGTGATGAGGCGACCGAAGCCGTCGTGGCGCTGATCTGGGAGGACCTGCTCGGCGCGGGCTCGGGCCGAGACCTCGTTCTCGCCGTCGAGCTCTACGGAGCCGCCGCGCGAAACCCCACCCTGAAGGCCGTCACCCAGGCATGGATGGCCCGCAGCCGCAAGGCGCTGGAACTCCACTTCGACGCCACCACCGCCAGGGAACTCGACGCGTTCATCGAAGGGCTCGTGCTCCACAGCGCCCTGTCGACCGACCCCATGACGAAGCGGCAGATCCGTGATGCGATCCGCCGGCACCTCGGCTGATTCCCCGGCCGCAGGAGGACGCGTGGCGCTTGGTGGTCAGCGGCTGGCACAGTCGTCGGTGACCACGGGGAGGACTGGAACTGCCTTGTAGGTACGGAGCCGACTTGGCAGGCTCGCCGCATGTCGAACGTCCAGCTGGAACCGCTGCGGATGACGGACTGGCCGGCGGTGTACTCGTGGGCGAGGCTTCCGGAGGCCTGTCGGTACCAGCCGTACGGCCCGGACAGCGAGGAGCAGACGCGGGGCTTCGTGGCCGCGGCGGTGTCGCTGCTCGAGGACGAGTGGCGTGCCGCGCCGGTCGGGTGAGCATCGCTGGGTGCTTGGGGGGCAGGGGCCTGTCGGTGCTGTCTGGGAACCTGCTCGGCATGGACGATGGTGAGCTGATCGACGTCGGTGACGTGACGCTTTTCGTACGCCGGCTCGGTGAGCGCCGGCGAGGCAAGCCCTCGTTGCTGGTGCTGCACGGCGGACCCGATGTCGGCCACAGTTACCTGCTGCCCGGCTTCGAACCCCTCGCTCGTGATCACCACGTTGTGCTGTTCGACTTTCGCGGTTGTGGACGGAGCAGTCGCGGCCTGCCTGAAGAAGCTCTGCAGCCGGAGTACGTCATCGACGACGCCCGCCGGCTGATCGACGTCCTCGAGCTGGGGCAGGTCGACCTGCTCGGCTTCTCGACCGGCGGGCGGGCCGCCGTGCAGTTCGTGGACAGGCATCCCGACCAGGTGCGCCGGCTCGTGCTGGCCTCCACCTCGGCGTACACCGCCGCCGACAACGAGCCGTATCTCCAGCGCTGGGAGGAATACCAACGACGTCAGCGCGCGGAGGACGCCCAGAACGGTGCGCTGCGAAACTCCACGATCTTCGTCTGGAACCTCGACCTGGCACCTGCATATCTCAACCTGACAAGGGATCTGGACGGAGGAGACTGGAGCTACGAGGCCTACCTCGCCGGGCGGATGCATCCGTGGTTCACCGGTGACGCCGAGGAGACCCTGCGGGCATGGGGGAAACCGATCCTGATCCTGCACGGAGAAAAGGACATGGGTTTCCCCGTGCAGCTCGCCAAACGTCTGCACGCCGCGTTGCCCAACAGCGAGCTGGCGACCATCGAGAACACCGCGCACATGTGCCACTTCGAGAAACCCGAGGTCTGGTCCCAGCACATCCGTACGTTCCTGGACGACGGCTGATGCAACTGATGCTGCCGAAGATCCCTGCCGGCGAACACATCTACCCCAACTCGGAATGCCTTGGACGGATGACGTCTACCAGATGCCGCCGGACCTGCTGACCGGCCGGTTCGACGTCGTCTTCACCGGCTGCGGTGCCCTGTGCTGGCTTCCCGACATCTCCAGATGGGCGACCATCGTTGTCTCCTGTCTGAAGCTCGGTGGCCGCCTGCTTCTCGAGGAGATGCATCCGCTGCGCGCTGCTTGGACGTCGAAGGTGATCGGGTCGTGGCCACGGATGAGAACTACTTCCAGCGCGGGACGCCGCGGGTGCGGTCGGCGGGTGCGGTCGGCCGGTCCGGCTCGACTGGCCGGGGCCGCGGACACCCACATGCCCGAGAAGGTCGAGTTTCGCTGGCCAATCGGCGACGTCGTGACAGCGTTGGCCCGCGCCGGTATGCGCACAGAGCTGCTCGACGAGTACTTCTCGCCTCCGGAATCCGCCGACCTCCCCTCCGCCATCGTTGAGCAGCTGGGAAGGTTCCCGAACGACTCCACTCTGCTCGCGAGGAAGGATGCCGACCCGGCAGAGTCGTCACGTTGAACAGCATCGTTCCACCCGCGTCGGGTGACTCGTGCCAGGCCCTGGAAATTCGTACCTCTCCGGGTGTCGAGAATGCGGCACTGGCGCCGTCCCAGGTACACCAGTGGCCACGACAGGTCGCGCAACGAAGAAGGAGAACCATCATGGCGATTCAGCAGCTGCACCACGTGAGCGTCGTCGTCGAGGACCTCGAGGCCGCCAAGGCGTTCTTCGTCGAACTCGGGATGGAGCTCGAGGGCGAGGCGCCGATCGAGGGTCCCTGGGTGGACCGGGTCAACGGGCTCGACGGCGTACGCGTCGACATCGCGATGATGCGAACCCCGGACGGCCACGGCAGGCTCGAGCTGACGAAGTTCCACAACCCTGCGGTGGTCAGTGCCGAGCCGAAGAACGCACTGGGAAACACGCTGGGCCTACGTAGCATCATGTTCGCCGTCGACGACATCGACGCCACTGTCGCCGGCCTGCGAGCCAACGGCGCCGAACTCGTCGGCGAGGTGGTGCAGTACCAGGACATCTACCGGCTCTGCTACGTCCGTGGGCCCGAAGGGATCATCGTCTCCCTGGCCGAGGAGCTCGGCTGACGGCGGCCAAGGGGGCGTACGAAAAAGTTCCTCGAAGAATCTCCGCGAGCCGGTGTCGGATCGGGGCGGGGACGTTCGTGGAAGGGGTGAAGCGGTCGACTTCGCGACCGCGGCTCTTGACAGAGGAGACACCCGTGAAGCCCACCGCCCGCCGCCTGCACCTGCTCGTGGAGCCGATCCACATGGTCACGTACTTCTCCGACGAGCCGGAGGAAGCGATCATGGCGCTCGGTTTCCGGAACGGGTGGGACGCCTACTTCGCCGGACGGGCCGCACCGCTGGGCCGGGCCCCGGCCGAGGTGGTCCATGCGGTCTTCTACAACTTCGCCGACGGCGAGGTGGCCCGGCACATCCCGCGCGTCTGGGAGACGACCACGCCCGAGGCGGCGCTCGCGGCTCGCGAGCAGGGCTGCGTCGCGGCGCTGCGGCGGATCCTCGGCGACCTCGCCGACGGGCCCGGCCTCGTGCGGGCCGCCGACCTCGCCACCAAGGCGGCGACGAGTGCCCCGACGGTCGGCCGGGCTCTGTACGCCGGGCTCCGGGCGCTTCCCGTGCCCGAGGAGCCCGTGGCCCGGCTCTGGCACGCGGCCACCCTGCTCCGCGAGCACCGCGGGGACGGCCACAACGCCGCCCTGGTCACCGCCGGCATCGGCGGGACGGAGGCCCACGTGCTCCACGCCCTGTCCGAGGGGATGCCCGCGGAGAAGTTCGGCAGAGTTCACCACCTCCCGGCGGCCCAGCTGGCCGCGGTCGTGGACGGGATGCGTGCCCGTGGCCTCGTCGACGACTCCGGCTGGCTCAGTGACGCCGGCCGGGCGACCAAGGAGCGGGTCGAGGTGCTCACCGACGAGCTCGCCGCACCGGCGTACGACATCCTGCAGCCGGACGAACTCGACCAGCTCGTGGCCGACCTCGAGCCCATCGCCGCAACACTCGACGCCGTCGGCTCCCGATAGCGTCGGCGATCTGGGTCGTTCCGGGTCATCGGGAGGGGACATGGGAGATCTGACGCAGGTTCTGTGGATCGGTGGCCCGGCCGCCGCCGGCAAGACGACGGTGAGCCGGCTGCTGGCGAGGCGTCACGGCCTGCGTTGGTACAGCGTGGATGCGCACACGTGGCAGTACTGGGACCGGGCCTCGGCGGCCGGTGTGGCGTTGCCGAAGAGTGGTCCGGGCGACTTCGACCGCGGCCCCATGATCTGTGAGGATCTGCGGTCACTGCCCTGGCCCTTGGTCGTGGTCGAAGGTGCGCTTGTGACTCCCGACCTGACCACGCCAACCGGCAGTGCGGTGTGGCTGATGCCCTCGAAAGAAGAGCAACGAGCCCGGCTCGAGAAGCGAAACCCGGACGAGGTACACGATGGGTATCTGTGGGGCCGGCAGCTGATCCGGAGCCAACTCGATGCCGCCCCGGACGCGGCCACGCTCGTCGTCGACAACCAGACCGTGAGCCAGACTCTCGCCGCAGTCGAGAACCACTTCGCCAAGGTCATCGCCGCCGGTCCGACGGCGCGAGGTGCGCGTGAACGGCAGCAGCTGCTTCGCTACGCCAACGAGGTCGCTGTCACCCACTGCCTCAAGGCGTTCGAGCGGGCCTCGGTACCGCGTGACGCCGACCAGGTCATCCGTTCGTTCGACTGCGAATGCGCCGAACCAACGTGTGACGCCCTGGTGGATCTGACCGTGAGCGACGCGGCGGCTGCGCTGTCCAGCCGATCGCCGGCGCTCCTCGCACCCGGACACCACCCCGTCCGCTGACGTCCGCCTCCTGTTTCCGCTCGCTTCGTACCTTGACCGTTACATAAGCACATGGCTATCTTGCTCGGGTGGAGGAAGTCCTGCGGGCACTGGCGGACGCGCTGCACACCGACGTGGCTCGCGGGAAGCGCGAACGAAGGAGCACCGGATGACCAACACCACCGGCGGCGACACCCGCATCCTGGGCAGCCTGGGGACTGCCGCTGGCACGGGCCTCGTACGCATCGAGGACCGCTACGACACCGACATCGACGACCTGTGGTCGGCAATCACCGATCCGAGCCGAGTGGCCCGCTGGTACGGCGAGCTCGACGGTGACCTTCGTGCCGGCGGAGAGTTCCAGACCTATCTCGAAGGCCCGGACCTGCGCGGGGTCGGGCGGGTGGAGGTGTGTGAACCGCCGCGGCGACTGCGGGTGGTGACCAGGGAAACCGACGAGTCCTGGCAGCGAAGTGGTGGCGTGCCGCCCTTCGACCAGACCCTCGAGGCAACGCTGACCGCCGACGGAGGCCAGACCATCCTGGTCATCGAGACCCACGGCATGCCGTTGAACAAGGTCGCCTTCTACGGAGCCGGATGGCAGATCCACGCGGAGAATCTGGCCGCCTACCTCGCCGGGCGCGAACCTGGAGGCGACGAGGAGAAGCGCTGGGGCGAACTCGTCCCTGCCTACCAGGACCTGGCAGCGGCCATCGGCTAGCTCCGCAGGGTCGGGGCGGCCGACACCTCGGTCCCTGATGAGCTAGGCGGGAAAGTGTTTCCAGTGCCCTTCCGACACGACCTCGACGGTGCCGTCGACCACCTTGATGGCCGTCTCGTCGTCCATCGCGTACGCCGGGCCCGAGATGCCGGCCACCCATTGTTCCGCCTCGGCCATGGAGTTGCCCGGCATGCCGTCCTGAGCCAGGTGGGGGCAGATCGAGAAGTCGACGATGCCCAACGTGCTGTCGTCCCCGGTCGGAGGTCTCCACTGGATGAAGTCCTCGCCGACCTCGGGGGTCATCACCATGCTCCCCGCACTCAGCCCCACCCAGACGGTCTCGCTCAGCGACGGAAGCAGGTCCGCCAGCCCGGACTGCCGCATCCAGTAGCACAGGTAGAGGACATCGCCGCCGGCGACCAGCAGGACGTCCGTCTCGCGGACCAGGGGCACCCAGCGCTCCTCGTCGATGCTGGGCAGCGCGGTGAGCTCCAGCACGCCGACGGACTTCCAGCCCAGGTCGACCATGGGGTTTCCGGAGTTGCCGCTGATGAACTGCCAGGCCCTGGTGCCAGGGCCGACCGAGGGATGTCCGTACATCCCGGTGGGGATGCACAGGGCGCTGGAGTCGGCGATCGGCTTGCCCAGCAAATCGACCAGAGCATCGCGGATGCTGGTGTTCGTGACGCCACCGGACGTGAGAAGGAGCTTCAAGACGCCTCCCGATTGGAGTGCGATGGAGCGGTCCGAAGGACAGACCTGGGGCCACCGCGAAATTTTGTCGCCGCTGAACGCCGCAAAAATAGTGCAAGTCCACTGCGTTCCGCAGATCAAGATCGAGCGGTATCGGGACCGATCAAGTTCTGTCGCGGTCGCTCCGTGTGGATCGTTCTCTGCCAGCGCATGTCGGCCCGAGGGCGAGCCGGTCGGGCAGCGGAGTCTGCTCGCGACGTAAGCGCGGTATCACGCCGACCTGGAACTGACCCTCGTACACGATCTCACCAGGGTCAGCGGGCCGGGCCATCTCGTGGTCGACGGCGTGGCGGTGAAGGGGCGCGGCGACCTCGTTCGAGTGACCGGTCCCCGCGCTCGCTACGGTCAGGTCGCGAGGTGATGGTGATGACCGATCTCAAAGCGGTGCTGCTGGCGAACCTGCGTGGCCATCGCGCAGCGATGCTCGGCAAGCTGGACGGGTTGTCGGAGTACAACCGGCGTCGCCCGCTGACCCCGACGGGCACGAACCTGCTCGGTCTGGTCAAGCACCTGGCCGGTTGTGAGTACGGCTACTTCGGCGACTCGTTCGGCCGGCATGCGTACGAGCGACCGTCCTGGTTCCGAGACGACCCCTACACCGAGACCGACATGTGGGCGACCCCCGATGAGTCGAGTGACTACATCACCGGCGTCTACCGCAACGCCTGTGCTCACTCCGACGCCACGATCGCCGACCTCGAACTGGACAGTCCAGGTCACGTTGCGCATTGGGCGAAGGGTCGCCAGGAGACGACCCTCTGAGTGCTCCTGGTCGGGATGGCAGGCGAGACCGCGCGGCACGCCGGGCACGCCGACATCATCCGTGAACTCATCGACGGGCGAATCGGCGCTGACGGATCGGTCGCTGCAGACCCGACGTTCTGGCGCGAGCAGGTAAGCGAAGTTCAAGCGGCGGCCGACCATTTCCGGCCGGTCGGTGATGCTGAGGCACAGCCCCGCTCGTGAAGGCTCTGCCTTGTCAATGAAACGTTGGCGTTGTTCTGGTCCGCCCACCCCGGGTCTCGTGAATCGATCTGCAAGCAGTGTGGCGCACGACGGCCTCGACGACGGTCCATTGCCCGCCGCGACGGTGGAGGCCGCTACCCGGTGGTACTTGCGCGCCTTCGCCATTGTCGGCAAGGTCAGTGTCACTGACTCGAACGACAAGTCGGCGAGGAGGACCTGGTGATGGCCGACGGTGAGACGAGACGCCAGCCGGGCGAAAGTGACGAGTATGCCGCCGCGCGCGCAGCTCTCGCCGAGGCCGAGCACGACCTGACCCGACGGATCGAGGCGGTGGCGCAGCTGCGTCGCGCGCTTCCTCCCGGTGGCCGGGTTCCAGAGGACTTCGTATTCTCCGAAGGCCCGCGCGACATTGACGACGGTGACGTCGCAGGCGACGTGCGGATGAGCGAGCTGTTCTGCGGCCACGAGAGCCTGCTGCTGTACAGCTTCATGTATGACGGCAACGGTGCGGGCTGCAGAATGTGCACTTCGCTGATCGACGGATACGACGGAGCGGCCCCAGACCTCGAGCAACGGGTCGGCTTTGCGGTGGTCGCACCGGCGCCGTTCCATGCCCTACGTGCCTATGGGCGGGAACGCCGGTGGCGCAACGTACGGCTGGTTGCCGACCCCGACGCCTCGTTTTCTCGCGCTTACGGGGCCGTCACGGCCGATGGTGACCTGCGGTCGCTGATGCACGTCTTCACCCGCCGCGACGGGTCGATCCGCCACTTCTATACCGCCGAGAAGCCACCCAGCGACAAGGGACAAGATGACCGCCATCTTGACCTGTCCTGGTCGCTTTGGGGAGCGCTGGATCTCACCCCCGAAGGCCGCGGCGCCGATTGGCGTCCGGTGCGACCGACTCGAAGCTGAGTCGCGTCGCATGCGGGTGCCGGATGACGGGTGGGTGCTCACCCCCGAGGTCGCCGAGTTCGGTGACCAAGTGGCGGAGGTTCTTGCTCGCACTCTCGGGACGGATCTGGTCGGCGTGTACTTCGTCGGCTCCGTTGCCCTGGGCGGATATCTCCCCGGCGAGAGCGACATCGACATAACCGCTGTCACGAGCACCGCGCTCACTGATCCGCAGAAGAGGCGCGTTGCGTCGGCCGTCGTCGAGGCGAGTGCGGGCTGTCCAGCCCGCGGCCTGGAGTTCACGCTCTACCGCAGCGAGATCGCGGGCTCGCCTCCCGCAGGTGCCGACTTCGAGGTCAACGCCAACGGCGGTCCACGGATGCCTACTGCCGTGCACATCGACGCAACGGCCGAGCCCGGCTTCTGGTACGTGCTGGACCGGGCCATCGCGCACCGGTCCGGCCTTGTGATCAGCGGGCCCCCGGCACGAAGGATCTTCGCTGATGTCCCTCGTACCACCCTTCTGGAAGCCATGTACGAGTCCATGGCATGGCACCGCGCACACGAGAAGGCGACGCTCTATTCGGTGCTGAACGCGTGCAGGGCTTGGAGATTCGCCGAGGAAGGCGTACTCGGGTCGAAACTCGAAGGTGCCGCCTGGGCCCACCCCCGCTGGCCCGACCCGGGCGTGATCGATGCGGCCGTGGCTCTCCGGCGCGGGGAGTACGCCGTACTTGATGAGGCCGCGGTCGACGCGCTCCTTTCGGCGGTGGCGACTCGGCTCCGTGAAGCCACGCTGGGATGATCTCGTGTGTGGCAGTAGTGAGGATCGCCGTGGCGCAGGGTGTCGGGACGAACGGACTTCCGGATGCGGAGTCGACTCGGGAGCGGGGGCGTCGGGTCCGGGAGTTGATGGGGCTGGCTGCCCGCGGCGGTGCTCGGCTCGTCCTGTTCACCGAGGCCGCCCTGTCCGGGTATCCCGACAAGCGGGTCATGTCGAGCGATCCGGATCGGCTGGCGGAGTCGGACTGGTCTCGACTGGACTGGCGGGTGATCGCGGCGGAGCGGCAGTTGACGATCGACCATGCCGGGGAGCTTGGACTGTGGACCGTTGTCGGTTCGGTGCACCGCGAGTCCGAGTCCGGTCGGCCGTTCAACAGCTTGTACGTGATCAGCGATCGTGGGGTTCTGGAAGGCAGGTACGACAAGCGGTACCTGTCGAACAGCGAGTCGTCGTTCATGTTCGCGGCGGGCGACCACGCCACCGTCATCTCGGTCGACGGGATGCGCTTCGGATGTGCGCTGTGCATCGAGGCGCGATGTCCGGAAGTGTTCACCGAGTACGAGTCGTTGGGCGCGGACTGTGTGCTGCTTGCCAGCTACAGCGATGGACTGGCAGCAGAGTCACTGGACGATCGGCGACCGCTGGCCCACGCGTTGCTGACGGAGATGTGGGTCGCGTTCGCCGTTCCCGGTACCGTGCCGGGCACCGTCGCGTCCGGCGTCGCGGCCCCGGATGATCGTTGGCTGGCCCGCGGCCGAGCAGACGGCATACCTCAGGTCGTGTTCGCCGACCTCGACCCGGACAACCGGGCGGTGCATCCGGGCTACGACTCGGGAAGATCCTGGCGGGCACGCCACCTCACCGCGGCGCGGAGCCGAACCGGCAGGGTCGAGCTGATCGGCTCATCCCAGCCACGTGCCCAGCGACCCGTCGACGGGCCCGCGGACGACCTGGGCTGATACTGGCCGGATGCAAGAGCCCACGTACGAAGAGCGCGAAGAGGTCGCCGCATTCCTCGCCCGGCACTCCGGCGGCACTCCCAGCGACCTGGAGCCCCTCACCGGCGGGGCGTGGTCATCGGCATGGGCCTACCGCGTGGGCGGGGAAGAGTTGGTGATCCGCTTCGGTCGTGAACGTTCCTGGTACGAAACCGACCGGATGGCCATGGCCTTCAGTGGACCCGATCTGCCGGTACCGCAGGTCAGGGAGGTGGGGACCACGCCGGCCGGAGGGGCGTACGCCATCTCCGTACGTCACCACGGACAGTTCCTGGAGGACGTGCCGGTCGAGTGCGCCGATGCCGTCGCCCCCACCCTCACCCGCCTGCTCGCTGCGCTCCTCCGGGTACCCGCGTCCCCCGGTACCCCGGTGATGTGGCACCCGGCAGGCGCTCCGGCCCCCAGCTGGCGGGAGCTCGTCCTCGCCAGGCTGGAGGACGATCCGGGGAACCGGGCGCACGGATGGCGCGCCGCCCTGGATACCGAACCGAAGCTCGCGGCCCTGGCCACGGCGGTCTGCGACCGGGTGAAAACGCTGATCGAGGCCTGCCCCGAGCGCCGCGACCTCATCCACGGTGATCTCCTGCACGGCAACGTGCTGGTGAGTCCGGACTGGCGCCGGGTTCAGGCGGTGATTTCCTGGAAGTGTTCGCTCCGCGGTGACTTCCTCTACGACGCCGCCTGGTGCAGTGTCTGGGGGCCCGTGTTCTATCCGGGGATCGCCGTCGTCGACCCGCTGTCCGGACTGCTCCAGGACCCCGCCGTACGAGCCGACCGGAGTGCCCTTGTCGACGCCGCCGTACGCCACCACTGCTACGAGTTGCAGATCGGCCTCACCCACCTGGGGTGGAGCCTACGGACCTGGAAACAGGAACATCTCACCGCCACTGCCGAGCTCCTCGCCGAACGTCTCGAACGCGGTCCCCTGCCCGCGACCGGCGCCTGAGCAGGCAGCCGTAGCTGATCGCAGCCTCCGCAAAAAACCGTTGGCGGACCACGGCGCCCAAGGCTACTTTTCCGGTGGCCGTGCGAGAGACAGAGGAGGTGGTATCCGTGAACGCAGCGACATGGGTGCTCTCCTCCGGGGTCACGGTCGGACGATAGGTCGTCCGGGAGCGCCGTTCACGAGCACTCCCGAAAGGCACGACCATGGAGTTCACTTCCGAACAGCGCCTCGACGACGGCGTCCTCGAACGCGAATTCACCCTCGGCGAGATCCCCGGCGTCCTGTGGACGCCTGGTTCTGCACCGGGTCCCTCCCCGGCCCCGGCCCCGCTGATCCTGATCGGCCACAACGGCGGCCTGCACAAGCGGGAATCACGGCTGGTGGCCCGAGCCCGGCACTCCGCGGCGAAGTACGGCTACGCCGTAGCCGCTGTCGACGCCCCCGGGCATGGTGAGCGGCCCCGTTCCGCCGCCGACGAGCAGGTCCGCGCCGATCTCCGCCGGGCGAAGGAAGCCGGCGAACCGATCGAGGAGATCCTCGACGCCCTCATCGTCCCGCTGGTCGAAAGGGCGGTCCCGGAATGGCAGGCCACCCTGGACGCCCTTCTGTCGCTGCCCGAGATCGGCGGCCCGGTCGGGTACTCGGGGATGACCGCCATCGGCATTCGGCTGGCGGTGGTCGAGCCGCGTATCTCCGCCGCCGGGTTCTTCGCCGGGGGTTTCGTGCCCAGGGCCCTGCGCGAGGAGGCCCGGCAGGTCACCATTCCGCTGCTGTTCCTGCTGCAGTGGGACGACGAAGGGAACGACCGGCAGCTGGCCCTGGACCTGTTCGACGCCTTCGGCTCCAAGGAGAAGACGCTGCACGCCAATCTGGGCGGGCACGCCGGCACCCCGTGGTTCGAGGTGGACGACGGGAACCGGTTCTTCGACCGGCACCTGAAGTGAGACCGGGCCGTGCTCGTCTGAATACGCTTGGCCGGAATACGTGACCTGTGTGGTTGGGATCGGGGAGCAGCATGGCTTTCGTGACGGTGGAGAGGCTGGCTGAGGACCTTCGTGATCTGGGCGTTGCGGAGGGTTCGGTCGTTCTCGCTCACGTCTCGCTGTCTCGGATCGGCCGGGTCGTGGGTGGGGAGCAGGCGGTGATCGAGGCCCTGCTCAGAGTCCTCGGTGAGTCCGGGACTCTGGTGATGCCCTCGCAGTCCTGGCAGCTGTGCGACCCGGCGTACCTGAATGATCCTGACGTTCCCCGCGAGGCCTGGCAGCTCGTACGCGACCATCTGCCCGCCTACGACCCTGCGGTCACCCCGTCCAGGACGATGGGGAAGGTGGCGGAGCTGTTCCGCGCCATTCCCGGCGCTGTGCGCAGCGCCCACCCGCACCGATCCTTCGCAGCGCTTGGACCGCGCGCCGCCGAGATCGTCGCAGTTCACGACCTGGACTCCCCGAATGGGGAACGGTCCCCACTGAAGACGATGTACGAGCTGGACGCCAGGACGTTGTTGCTGGGAGTGGGGCATTCCAAGAGCACGATCCTGCACCTGGCCGAACACCGCAGCGGCACTCTGGCTGACACGGTGCCCAACGGTGCACCGTTGCTGATCGACGGTGAACGCCGATGGGTGGAGTACGAGGAGATCATCGTCCACGACCACGACTTCGACGACGTTGGGTCAGCCTTCGCCAAGGAGACGGGCCTGCAGCGCACCGGCCAGGTCGGGGACGCGACTGCCCTGCTCGTCCCGCACCGTCCCCTGGTGGACTACGCCGCCCGCTGGTTCGCAGAGCACCGCAACGCCGGGGCATCGGTAGTGGCTTCGTCCCCGGCGTGCCAGGACGGGAAGCCGCGTCGACTCGGTTGATGTCGATGTGGGTGTTTCGGCTGAAACGACGCTCGGGTAAGGGACGCGCAGACCAAGCGGATGACCGGCATGAGCCAAGGAGCGACGGCACGGACTGGGCAGTGTTGATCCGTCGACCCGTGCTCGTATTCGCCGTGATCTTTCCGTGCTGGAGCGCATGAGGCAGGAGGACCCTTGAGAGGCCACCAACCTGCTCCAGGGTCGTCAGCGCCAGTGACCAGGCAGAGTGCGCAGCGGGGGTGGGTGTGGGCTTCCCGACATCGACCAGGTTCGTGCTGACCTTGTTCGTGGTGGGTCGGTCGGGAGACTCCTTGCACGCGCAGGAACAGCTGACGGCGTTGTGTGAGGCCCTGGTCCCGGGCCGGTACGAGCTTTCCGTGGTCGACGTCGACGAGGAGCCCGACCTCGCCGAGCAGGAACGGATCGTCCTCACCCCGACAGTCGTTCGGACCGAGCCACTGCCGGCGATCAGGGTGGTCGGTGACCTGTCCGACGACGAACGCACGTCGGCGGCGCTGGGGCTCCCCACTCCCTTCCAGTCCCGGATCGAACGGCTGCGAGATGAGCAATAACAGCGGCATGGCCTTGGAGAAGGTGCCGACCGGTATCAACGGGTTCGACCCGATCGCCCTTGGCGGCCTGCCCAGCGGCAGGTGCACGCTGGTGACCGGCAGCACCGGCACCGGGAAGACGTTGTTCGCCATGGAGTTCCTCGCCCGTGGCGTCGCCAAGTACGGAACCCCTGGCGTCTTCGTCACCTTCGAGGAGCCACCCGCCGACCTGCGCCGCAACGCGACGTCACTGGGCTTCCCCATCGAACAGTGGGAAGCCGAAGGGAAGTGGAGGTTCGTCGACGCCTCGGTCGACACCTCGCAGGAGAGCACGACCACCGGCTACTACAACTACGCCGCACTGGTCAGCAGGATCGAGAGCGCGGTCAACACGATCAACGCCGAACGGGTCTGCATCGACTCCATCGGCGCCGTCCTCGCCCGCTACCCCAACGTCGCCTCGGTACGTGCCGAGCTGTTCCGCTTCGTCTCGCACCTGAAAGAGCTCGGTGTCACCTCCGTCGTCACCGCCGAACGGCTGCAGGAATACAACGGGGTGTCCAAGCTGGGCGTGGAGGAGTTCGTCCTGGACAACGTGATCGTCCTGCGCAACGTCCTCCGTGGGGAGCGGCGTCGCCGCACCGTGGAGATCGTCAAGTTTCGCGGTGCTCCGCACCGTACCGGTGAGTGGCTGTTCACCATCGACCCGATCGACGGCCTCGTCATCATCCCGCTCGCGTTCCTGCGGCCCGGCACCCACGCGTCCACCGAGCGAGTCTCCACCGGCAACCCCGGCCTGGACCGGATGTGTGGAGGGGGCATCTACCGCGACTCCATCGTCATGCTCACCGGGCCGACAGGATCGGGCAAGACGCTGACCGGCCTGAAGTTCACCCAGGCGGCGTTCGACGCTGGTGAGCGCTGCCTGCTGTACACGTTCGACGAGACGCTCGAGCAGTTGTCCCGCAGTGCCATGGGCTGGGGCTTGGACCTGGCCGCCATGCAACAAACCGGGCGGCTGAGGGTGGTGTCCAGCTATCCCGAGACCGCCTCGATCGAGGACCACTTCCTCAACGTCCGTCGCGAGATCGAGACGTTCCAGCCCCGCCGGGTGGTGATCGACACGCTCTCCGCCCTGGAACGCATCGTCGCCCCCCGCGGTCTGCTGGACTTCGTACTCGCTCTCAGCGCTCTCCTGCGGGAGGGCCAGATCTCCAGCCTGTACACCTCTGCCCCCACCGGACGCTTCACCTCCAGCCTCACACCCGCCATCGCCTCCGAAATCGCCAGCCTCATCGACACCACCATCACGCTGCGCTACGTAGTACGCGCTGGCAACATGCACCGCGTCATCGCGATCCTGCAACACCGAGGCTCCGGCCACGACACCGCGATCCGCCAGGTCGCCATCGACGACGACGGCATGCACATCGGCGACCCGCTCCCCGACGCCACTCCTCTGCACGACGAGGAGGACTACACCCCCTGATCCAGCGGGCGCATCTTGCGCACGCCCCGGCCGGCGGTCGCGATGCCCGCTGCGGCCGCGACGATCACGGCCGGGCCGGCGAAGGCCCACTGTCCGCCCCACAGCTCGATCAGGAGGCCGCCGAGCAGTGGGCCGATGGGGTTGAGTGCCATCGCGATCATGCCGGTCGTGCTCTGCGCCCTGCCCTGCATGACGTCTGGCGTGATCGCGATCCGGTAGGCGAACATCGTGGCGTTCACCGACGGGCTGATGAGCATGGCGAGCACCAGTGGGACGGCGAGAACGTACGTGCCCGGCAGGATCGCGGTGATGGTGAACAGCGCGGTGCCCAGCCATGACATGGCGATGATGAGTACCGGCGCGCTGAACCGCGGTTGCAGCCACGGTGCGATCAGCGATCCGACCAAGACCGCCGACCAGGCCGCCGACCAGGCCGCCGACCAGGATGGTGGACTGCACGATGCTGATGCCCGCTGGAGCCAGCCCGCCAGGGAGGCATTCGATCCCAGGTCCGACAGCGCCTGGCCGATCCACTGCCCACAGTCGGCCAGCGACCGTACGACAAGGTGTCCCCCGATCTCAGACCGGGAGTTCCAAGCTGAGCCGAGCCAGGTCCATTCGCCAAGCGGCGTCTTCTCGCGGTGTCGGGGATACATTCAGCCCAGCAGTCAGGAAACAGTGATTGGCATGCCGGGCCGCCATGAGAACCGGAAGATGACGTTCCCATTCGACTGGCAACGGTCGGGCGCTGCGATACCCGTCCAGAAATGTGTCGCGGAGTACGGGATAATCCGGGTTGTATGTGCCGGCAGGATATCCAGCGAGGTTCCCCAGCATCGGGCAGAGGTCGTACAGGTAGTGGCCGAGTCCACAATCTTCGAAGTCAAAAACACCGACCTGCCACTCATTCCCGTTTCGGGACAGATGAACGTTGCCGAGAATGTAGTCGAAGTGGATGACCCCAAACTCCGTGCTGAGCTCGGCGAATATCTCGCGCGTACGGCCCGCGATATCGTCGAAGTCCGCACGGTCCGCTGTGGACAGCAGATCATCAATATCCATCAACGGCCGGAAAGGAGACCCAGCCGTCGTGAACATTCCGTCGGCATCCCAGCGGGGCAGGTCGCTTGGCGCTGTGATGCCGTCGGACGCGTTATGGATGAGTGCCAGGGCGCGCCCGAGTTGCCGCACCGCTCCCACATCGAGGCCGTTCTCGGGCCGTCGGACCTCACCGTCCACCCACGTGATCAGGTCACAGTGCTGATCGTCGGACACTTCGACCACCAGGTCGCCGTCTCGAGTCGACACCGGCCGGGGTGAGTCGACATCTGCGCCGACCAAGGCTTCGCCCAGATCGCGGAGGTAGTTCAGCTCCGCCCGAGTGTTGGCGGCGGTCCGATAGCCCCGCCGGTGCACCCGGAGCACGTACCGCCGGTCTGCCGTAACCACCTGGAAAGCCGTCGTGAGGCCGGATGCCAGCAGCGATAGACGGGTGTCGGGCGCCAGGTCGTACGCCAAGAGAGCCATGCCGGCCAGTTCCTCGGGCTGCCTGATCCGGGTCATCGGTACTCCTCCGACCGTTGGTGAGGCGGGGAGCCTAGCCGCCGCGCACTTCGTCGGCTATCTATTTGTCGGCCACTGTGGCAACTCGGACTCCACTCTCGCGTGACGGCAATGCCCTGCACTTTCACGATCTTCGCCGCACCGGGAACGTTCTCACGGCCCAGAAGCCGGGGGCGACGCTGCGAGATCTGGTGGCGCGGTTGGGACATGGCAGCATTCGGGCGGCGCTGATGTACCAGCCCGGGAGGCCGACCGTGTCATCGCGCCGGGGCCGCCGTGCCAGTTGCACATCGGTTACACGGCGACTTGGCCGCGGCATGACCCCGCCTCTCCACCCAGCCCTGGCCGGCGGCCGGCGGCCAGGGTCCGCAAGCGGCTCGGCGCACACTCGGCCGGCGGTGGGCACGCCCCCTCGTTCGGGCCCGTCTTCCTGTGCTTCTACCTCGTCTGAGCGCCAAACGGGTGTAGTCCCGCTAATAATCGTAAAAGCGCACTCCATGGCTATCGGCTCCATCCGAGTGGGTATCCCCTCAACGCACCGGCACGACGAATCTATCGGATTTACCACTCCCAGAATTCGAGGGTTTTCGTCGTGCATGTGCTCTTCCGGAAAATCTGTCCGACAGAATGGGGGGAGTCGGATGAGCAAGCATTCGTCCGAAACCCGCCCTCTGCTCCAGAGGGTGAGAAAATGTCGCCGCCCATTGGCGGTGCTCAGTTCGACCATCGTCATCGGCGGTCTTCTTGCGTTCGTGTCGGCCTCGCAGGCCGGCGCGAGCGACAAGCCTTCTGCCGCCAGCAGTGCTGCGGTCAAGTCTCAGGCCACCGTCTCCAGCGACGGGAAACACGACGGCAAGCACGACGGCAAGTGGTGGTGCGTGAAGTTCAAGAAGGACGACCACAAGAAGGATGACGACAAGAAGAGCGACGACAAGAAGGCCGACGACAAGAAGGCCGACGACAAGAAGGCCGACGACAAGAAGGCCGACGACAAGAAGGCCGACGACAAGAAGAGCGACCACAAGAAGGGTGACGACAAGAAGGGTCATCACCCCAAGGTGAAGTGCAAGCAGGGCCCTCCTGGCCCTCCTGGTCCTGAGGGACCGACGGGTCCGACTGGCCCCACGGGTCCGACTGGGCCGACGGGTCCGACTGGGCCGACGGGTCCGACTGGCCCCACGGGTCCGACTGGGCCGACTGGCCCCACGGGTCCGACTGGGCCCGCAGGTCCCGCTGGACCGGGACTCTGCCTCGATTCGTCGCAGCAGAACAACGAGAAGTTCCTCGTCTACGTGCCTGGGACCGACAACGACCTGTGGATCTGGAAGGAGAACCGCGGCGCCGGCAGCGTCGACCCCTGGGTGCTGTTCACCGAAACAGGGGCTGACACTACTACCCCGACGCCCATCCCGACCGGCATCGTCTGCGCGTCGATCACCGCACATGGCAACAACGTTGCGGTCACGCTCGTGACCAAGACCGACTCGACGCAGCAGGTCTGGCAGACGGACTGCACCGTCAACCCGGACAACGCCAACAGCCCGTTCGACCCGAACACGCGGTGCGACGACTTCACCGAACTCACGCCGCTGCCCACCACTGCATCGACGGTGCAGACTCCCGCCAGCGGATCGGCGCTTGGCAACGGTGACAACGGCGGGCCGAACACCGGCGATGGGGCGAGTGTGAACGGTGGTCCTGGTGCCGCGACCACCGCTGGTGGCGCTCTGCTGGGACTGGCGATCACTGGAGGAGCCCTCGCTCTGCGGCGTCGGCGTCCCGACAGTGAGACCGCTGCGGCCTGACTCCGGTCTGGAATAACGTAGTGCGACGCCTACCGTGGTTGGCCCTCCGCCCGCGTCCCGCGGCGCGGAGGGCCGCCACTGCCCTGATACTCATGCTCGTGGCGGTGTGCGGGCTCGGACTGATCATTTCCGATCAACTCGGCCGAGCGGCGCCTCCACCGATGCCGGCGGCGACGACCCCTCCACCCGAGCCGGCGGCGACGACCCCTCCACCCGAGCCGGCGGCGACGACCCCTCCACCCGAGCCGGCGGCGACGACGCCTCCACCCGAGCCGGCGGCGACGACGCCTCCACCCGAGCCGGCGGCGACGACGCCTCCACCCGAGCCGGCGGCGACGACGCCTCCACCCGAGCCGGCGGCGACGACGCCTCCACCCGAGCCGGCGGCCACCACAGTCGACTCCCACCGTGCCAGGAATGTGTCGCCATCCCCTCACCGCGGTTCGACACCGCTCCTTACGACCAACGCACGGCCAGTCCGAGTCGACATTGCCGCCATTGACGTCGCCGCACCCCTCATCGCGGTCGGGAACGCCCCAGACGGCACCATCGGCGTACCGCCTCCGAAGAAGCCCTATCTCGCCGCGTGGTACAAGTACAGCGTCACTCCCGGTCGACCCGGCCGTACTGTCATCGTGGGTCATCTGGACTCCAGGTTCAGCAGCCAGTACACCGCTGTCTTCTACCGGCTCGGCGCCCTGAAGCGTGGCGACAAGGTAGCCGTGAGGCGTGCCGACGGCGTGGTGGTCGAGTATGTGGTCGACGGCGCTTCGCTTCAGTCGAAGGCAAGATTTCCCGCCGATCAGATCTACGGGAAGAGTGAACGTTCCGAGCTCCGGCTCATAACCTGCGGCGGAACATACGACAAGGCCGCCGGCTGGTCCGGCAACATCATTGTCTACGGCCATATGACCTCTTGGCACCGTATGACACCGTCAGAGCGCAACGCACCTCTCAAATACGGCACGCCGCGCCGATGAACTACTGACCGCAGGTCTTACGCGCAAGACGAAGGCCCAGGCTTCCCGATCACCGGGCTGGCCTGGGCCTTTGCGGTGGAGCGGGTGATGAGAGGTAGTCCGTGGGTACCTGTGTGGGGCCCGTTGAGGGCCGAGTTGCAGAGCACGCAGGCAGCACGAAGATCAGACGGGTGGCATGGGGGCGTACTGGATCCCGCGCCGTACCTGCCGTGCGCGTTCGACACCAGCCAGGCGCGCGACCAGATGTAGCGCCATGTCGATTCCAGCCGAAACCCCGGCCGAGGTGATGACATCGCCGTCGTCCACAAACCGCTCATCGGGCAGAACCCGGACTGTCGGATCGAGATCGCCAAGCAGGTCGACGGACCCCCAGTGGGTAGTGGCGGGGCGTCCGTTCAAGATGCCGGCGGCGGCGTACACGAGCGATCCGGTGCACACGCTTGTCATCAGTGCCGCCGTCTCGCGCTGTCCGCGCACCCAGTCCAGATGCGACTGGTCGTGAAGCAACGGCCGAGTTCCCCGGCCGCCAGGATGGAGAACCACATCGCACTCGGGTGCATCAGCGAACGAGTAATGGGCCTGGACCGTCAGGCCCTTCGCGCACTCGACGGCACCACCCTCACGTGACAGGCAGGACACCGCGAACCCGTCGCCGGGATGTTGCCGGGTCCAGAACGCAAGCACCTCCCACGGCCCCACCGCATCGAGCTCCTCTACGCCATCAAAGAGCACTATTCCGATCTGACGCGGTGCCGTGGAAGCCATGCCGGCATCCAAGCACGCGATCACCTGCGCTCGCGGCGACGTGGTGCCTTCCGAAGAGCCGTGATCGTGGCAAGCTGCATCCATGCATGTCCGGGAAGCCGAGGAACGCGACGTTGAAGCCATTGTCCTTCTGCGTGAGCGCGTTGCCACCGAGGGCAGGTGGATAGCTGAGGTGACGCCCGAAGATCGCCCTGAGGGGCAGCGGCTCTACCTGGACCGGATCCGCCGGCCGCACAGCACCGTGCTGGTGACCGAGTCGGAGGAGGCCATCGATGGCGTCATCGCGATTGATCTTGTCGGCGGCATAGCGGCACTCGGAATGTTCGTCGACTCTGCGTCTCGCGGCTTCGGAAAAGGAACGTCGCTCCTTGCAGCAGCCATTGGGTGGGCGAGATCGCAGAGCGCCCACAAGGTCGGGCTCGACGTATGGCCACACAACGAGCCGGCTATCAGCCTGTACAGGCGGGCCGGTTTCGTCACGGAAGGCCGTCGACGTCGACACTACAGACGGCGGAACGGTGAACTCTGGGACGTCGTTCACATGGGCCTCGTCCTCGACCACGCCAGCCCTGGCAGCAGTTTCGACCCTTCCGATCACAATGTGATCACTGACGACCTCCACGCGTCGAACAACACCGGTGACCGGCGTTCCTGAGCGGTCGGGCGACCCCTGCGGTTTGGCGCCAATGGAACGCTGGTGGTTGTGCTGCCGAAGGTGGACGAGGATGATGGCCCGAGTACGGCCCACCCCAAGTCCCCATCTCGGCAATCGAAATGTACGATGCCAAAAGTGTCGAAGTACTCGATAAAGGCGAATGCGAAAAGTATCTTCGCGAGTCCTTGATCGGCCGTGTTGTGTTCGTGGACTCCTTGCTACTCGCGGCTCACCCGGTCCGCTATGTCGTTGAAGGGCATTGCATCCTCTTCCGCACCGATCATGGCGCAAAATTACGTGCGGCTGATCGACATAAGATGCTCGCGTTCGAAATAGATGACATTGATCCGATCACCGGTCACGGTTGGAGCGTCGTCGCCAGTGGCTTCGCAGAGCATGTGACTGACCCATGCGAAGTCGAAAGACTCACCGAGATCGTTCCGATTCCTTGGGCTCCAACAGACCGAACCGATGTGATCCGGCTGTTCGTGGATCTCTACCAGGGGCGAAGATACAACGAATGATCGCCACGTAGGCGTGCCATCGCGGATGCGATCGCGGCGCAGATCGCACGAGACGTCGCGCCCAGGGAGGACAGGCTGGCCAGGCGGTGCGGGCTAATGGCACGGAGACAGCACGTGGGGCTTCGGGAGGTGGCAAGTGATACGCGGGGGGTTGGTTACCGCAGGACGCATCCGCCATGGTTAGGCTGAACTCATGAACGGCTCCCTTAAGCTGTTCGAGGTCTCGGAGAAAAATACTCCTCCGGCGGCTGATGGCCGTGTGGTGATCGCCGATGACGATCTCGTAGTACGCGAGGGAATCGCGAGCGTGCTCCTCCGGTCCGGGTTCGATGTCGTCGGGCTTGCCGCCGACGCCGAGCAGCTGATGGCCAAGGTGCGTGAGTGCGTGCCCGATCTGGTCATCGTCGACATTCGGATGCCGCCCAGCAACACCACAGAGGGACTAGCGGCGGCCCACGCCATCCGTACGGAATTTCCCCATATAGCCATTCTGGTCTTGTCGGCGTATGTCGAAATCGAGCACGCCCGGGACCTTCTGGCGGAAGGGCACGGAATCGGGTACCTGCTGAAAAACCGTGTCACGGGCCTGACAGAATTCCTCGAAGCACTGGATCGGATATGTCGGGACGGCACAGTTATCGATCCGGTCTTGGGGCTCAGTTCAGAATGAGTGACGACTGCGGCGATTCCGGCGACTGCTCCGGTAGCGCCGTAGGGGACCCCGGGAGGATCACGCGCCGACCTTTTCCGCCCTTGGCACACGCACGGGGCCGAGCCGGGGAGCGTGCCACGACGTCCTCGCAAGGCGGGCAGTGCCGGCCATGGCCGGGGTGATGACGGCTCGGCTGAGGATGGTCGAGCACGCGCGCTGATGGCACGGAGATCGCACGCGAGGCTTCGGGAGGTGGCAAGGCGAAGGCCCGGGCTTCCCGATCATGGGGTTGGCCTGGGCCTTTGTGGTGGAGCGGGTGACGGGAATCGAACCCGCACTGTCAGCTTGGGAAGCTGATGTTCTGCCATTGAACTACACCCGCAGCGCGCCGCCGGTCAGACGACACCCGCCGCCACGAAGGCGACGAGCGCTCAGAATACTACCCATCCCCGGCGCGCCGCCGACGGCACGTCCTCCCCCCGATCCGGGGTTCGGTAGGTTGCCTGCGTGCTGCTCTCCGACCGTGACATCCGCGTCGAGCTCGACAAGGGCCGGGTGGTCCTGGACCCGTTCGAGCCCGAGTTCGTCCAGCCGTCCAGTGTGGACGTCCGGATGGACCGCTACTTCCGGGTGTTCGAGAACCACCGCTACCCCCACATCGACCCGGCCGAGGAGCAGCCCGACCTGACCCGCCTGGTCGAGTGCGAGAAGGGCGAGTCGTTCATCCTGCACCCGGGCGAGTTCGTGTTGGCCTCGACGTACGAAGTGATCACGCTGCCCGACGACCTCGCCGCTCGGCTGGAAGGCAAGTCCAGCCTCGGCCGGCTCGGCCTGCTCACCCACTCCACGGCGGGCTGGATCGACCCGGGCTTCTCCGGGCACGTGACCCTCGAGCTGTCCAACGTCGCCACGCTGCCGATCAAGCTCTGGCCGGGGATGAAGATCGGCCAGCTGTGCTTCTTCCGGCTCAGCTCGCCGGCGGAGCACCCGTACGGCTCCGAACGCTACGGCTCCCGCTACCAGGACCAGCGGGGCCCGACTCCGTCCAGGTCGTACCGGAATTTCCACCGCGCCGACATCTGAGCCGGGCGGACGGCCCACCAGCTAGGGCTTCAGTCCCCTACTCCGGCAGTCCTCGCGGGCACATTCTGCGAGAAAGGGACCGTCCGCCGTCCTCCGGCCGGGTGCGCCCCGGGCTGCCGACGTGCCGCCCGGGAGGACCCGGGTCCGGGGCCGTCGAAGCCGGAGGTTGCGATGCCCGGCGCCACCCGCGCGAAGACGAAGCGCCCCACCAAGGCACAGCTGGCAACGGCACTGGACCGGATGCTGCCGGCGGCCCGCATGGTCGAGATCGACACGGTGGACCTCGCCCTGTCCCCCGAGGAAACCTGGGAAGTGATCCGGCACGGCGACCTTTTCGCCCACTCCCGGATGGTCCGCGCCATTTCCACGCTCCGGCGGGTGCCGGAACGCCTGGGATCGCCCGCGCGGCAACCCGGCGTTCAGGTGCTCGCCGAGGACAGCCCGCACGAGATGGTCGTCGGCGCGGTCGGCAAGGTGTGGCGGGCGCGGATCGCGCTGGTCGAGGTGTCGTCGGCAAAGGCGTTCATGGAGTTCGACCGGCCGGGATTCGTCAAGGCCGCGTGGGCGCTGCGGCTGGTGCCGCTGGACGACCGTGCGACCCGGGTGACGTTGGAGGTACGGGCGGACGCGACCGACGCGGCCACCTGGCGACGGTTCCGGCGGTACCTGCGGTTGTTCGGCCCTGGGTCACGGCTGCTGCGCCGGCGAATGATGGCCGGGCTCGGCCGGGCGCACGGCCCGAAAGGGGAGGAGGTGCGTACGGACGGAGTGGTCCCCGACGAGCTACGCACCGATGAGCTGCGTGCCGAGGAGACGCGGGCCGGCGAGCTGCGTGCCGACGAGGCACGTACGGCAGAGGGCGGTACGCCGGGCGAACTCACCGAGGTCGACCGCGGAGGGCGCGGAGTGACCGCCGTGGTGGGCGCGGCGGGCACCGTCGCGGGCGGGCTCGTCCGCCGCCTGACCAGGCCAAGGCATCGAGCCGCGAAACCCCGGCGCGCCCCCGACGCCGCCCGCGCGCTGCCCGGCGACGAACTCATGCCCGATGCCGACGGCCAGCTCACCCAGGAGGTGACCGTCGACGCCCGGCCGACGACGATCTGGCCGTGGCTGGTGCAGATGGGCACCGGCCGGGCCGGCTTCTACAGCCTGGATCTCCTCGACAACGCCGGCCGGCGCAGCGCCCGCGAGCTTCACCCCGAGTTCCAGGACCTGCGGGTCGGTGACCTGATCCCGGCGACACCCGACGGCGGGGCGGGGTTCGACGTACTCGTCCTGCATCCTGCCCGGGTTCTCGTACTCGGCGGCCTGGTCGACCGGCTGAGCAACACGCAGTTGCCGTTCGCCGCCAGCCGGCCGGAGCGGTTCTGGCAGGCGACCTGGGCGTTCGTCCTCGAACCCCTCGACGACGACACCACCCGGCTGACCGCGCGGATGCGGATGGCGTTCGGCGCCCGCGGTCGGCTGCACACCCGCTGGATCAGCCCGCTGCACCACCTTGCCCAGAACCACCAGTTGCGCCGACTCGCCGCCCGCGCGGAGGGACGCCTGCCCCGCGACGACTGGCGCGATGTCACCGCCGGCCTGGGTGGCGCCACCCGGATGGCGGCCGGGGTGGCGACGCCGTTCCTGCGCGGCCGCCGGCGTACCTGGGGACTCGCCGCCGACGACCCCGCGGCCGGGCGCGACCGCACCTACCCCGGCGACCACCTGATCCCGGACCCACGCTGGGGATTCACCCATGCGATCGAGATCAACGCGCCGGTGGAACGCGTGTGGCCGTGGGTGCAGCAGGTCGGCGCCGACCGGGCCGGCTTCTACAGCTACCAGTGGCTGGAGAATCTCGTCGGCTGCCGGATCCGCAACGCCGAGACGCTGCACCCGGAGTGGACCGCGGAGGAGGGCGGCGAACTTCTGGTCCATCCCGGGGTGATGCCGCTGCGGCTGGTGACGGTCTCGCCGGGCCGGTCTTTCGTGGCGTACGTGGACGACGAGTCGGCGCGCGAGGAGGGCCGGCCGTGGGCGCGGGCCACCTGGCTGCTCGCCCTCGAACCGCTGAACGCACGCCGGACGAGGTTCCTCAGCCGGTTCCGTGCGGACTCCTCCGAGGACCTGGTCACCCGGCTGACGTTCGGGCCGAGCCTGCTGGAGCCGATCAGCGTCGTGATGGACCAGGCGATGTTGCGCGGTGTGAAGGAGCGGGCCGAGCGGCAGCCCGGTCCGCTCGTGCCGCGCCCCCGCCCCGGCGACGACTGAGGGGACGGTCACCGGCTGAGTGCTCGTACGGCTGAGTGTCGACGGTTCGTGCTGCCCGATCTTCGTGCTGCCCGATCCTGGCCGCCGAAGAGCCCCCGAGGTGGCGGCTCCGGCCGATCTGGGCCACAGTGGCACCGTGTTGCAGCCGGAAACAGACACCGTGTCCAAGCCGCTGGTCGGCCACGCCGCGCCGCCCCACCTGCAGGTGATGTCGTTCAACCTGCGCAACGCGGTCGGCGACGGAACCGATCCGTGGCCCGAACGCCGGGCCGCCAACCGCGCCCTGCTCCGGGCCGAGCTGCCGACGGTGATCGGCACCCAGGAAGGCCTCTACCAGCAGCTACGCGATGTAGCCGAGGCGTTGCCCGCCGAGTACGAATGGATCGGCACCGGGCGGGAGGGCGGCAGCCGCGGCGAGTTCATGGCCGTGTTCTTCGACGCCTCCCGGCTCGAGCCCCGTGAGTTCGACCACTTCTGGCTGTCGGACCAGCCCAACCTGGTGGGTTCGTCGTCCTGGGGCAACGAGGTGGTCCGGATGGCGACCTGGGTGCGCTTCCGCGACCGGGCGACTGGCCGGGCGTTCGTGGTGCTCAACACCCACCTCGACCACGCAGTCGACCAGGCCCAGCGGCGGGGCGCCGAACTCGTCGCCGAGCGGCTGGGCGAGTTCGACGCCGACCTGCCGGTGTTGGTGACCGGCGACTTCAACGTCGCGGCCGAGGCGTCCGAGCCCTACGACACGCTGGTCGGGAAGGCCGGGCTGGTGGACACCTGGACCGCTGCGGACGAGCGGCTGTCACCGGCGTACGCGACGTTCCACGGCTACCGGCCGCCGGAGGCGGGTGGCCACCGCATCGACTGGATCCTCGCCCGTCCTGGCGTGCGGGTCCCGGTCGCGGCGATCAACACCTTTACCCTCGACGGCCGGTGGGCCTCCGACCACTGGCCGGTCCAGGCCCTGGTCGAGCTGCCGCGGGGCTGAGCCGGCTCGGATCAGCCGGACGGCCGCGCGAGGCGTTGCGTCGGCAACGTCAACCGGCGCTGCGTGCGAGGGGTGACCGGCTCCAACCGGTCGGCGAGCCCGCGCAGGACCCGAGCGAACCACGGGCGCATCGTGGGTCTGCCCGCGGTGCGCAGAGGCGTGGCGTGGTGCCTGTCGGCGAGGGCGCGGAGGTCGGCCTGGCGCTGCTGGGCGAGTTCGTACATCGGGAACGTGCTCATGGTGGGTCTCTCCGTTTCGAGGGCTGTGCCGGCGCGGGTGCCGACTGCGCCGGCCCGCGGTGATCAGGTGATGGGTAGGGCAGAGGGTCGTGCGGTGCCCGGATGGATGCGGTCGGCCAGCCTGTGCAGGAGGCCGGCCACCTCGCGCCGCCCCGGGCCGGGGGCGTGACCCCCGGCCCGGCGCAGGCGCGCCGCGAGCTGGTCGGTACGGCGCTCGGCGAGGACAGCTTCCGTGCGCTGCCTGGCGGCGTCGTTGAGGTAGTGGTCGTTCATGGTCGCCTCGCGCGATGGAGTGGGTGGATCGGTGGAATCGGGGGATCGGTGTTCAGGGGAAGGGGAAGGGGTCGCCCGCTCAGCGGGCGCGGACGATCGAGACGTCCCCGCTGAGGGTGCGGGCGCGAAGCTCGACCGACTCGTCACCCTCGCCGGGCTCGCCGGAGTCGTCGAGGGAGGAGTGCACGTCACCGGACAGCGAGGACACGTCGAGCCAGGCGGCCACTCCGGCGGCGATGCCGACGGTGACGTCGCCGGACGCGGTTTCCACCGAGACCTGGCCGCGGCGGACGCTGGGCAGCGAGACGTCGCCGGACGCCGACCGAGCCTCGACCGAGCCGCCCGCGACGGCAACCGTCGTGTCGCCGGAGGCGGTCTGCACGCGTACGTCCCCGCCGACCGGTCCCAGGTCGAGGTCGCCGGAGGCGCTGGCCACCTGCAGGTCACCGCCGACCTCGCCGAGGGTGACGTCGCCGGACGCGCTCTGCACCTTCGCGGATCCGTCCACCCGCCTGCAGGTGACGTCGCCGCTCGCGGTCTGAACCTCCAGCTCGCCGACCTCCTGGAGTTCGACGTCGCCGGAGGCGGTGTTCAGGTCGACGTCGCCCAGCCGGCCGACGCCCCGCAGGTCCGCGGACGCCTTGGTGCCCCGCAGGTGCGAGCCGGTCGGCAGGGCGACGCGTACGTAGACGGCGCCGGAGCGGCCGAACCGGCCGATCTCCTTGCCGTCGGGCGTCTCGACCACGATCGAGCCGTCCCGCTGCTCGACGAGCGTCTGCTGGGCGGCCTCGCTGTCGGCAGGCTTGTTCGAGTTGTACGGGCGGACCTCGACCTTGGTGTCGGCGCGGTCGGAGGCCTCGACGAGGATCTCGCCGGACTGGACGCGCAGCCGCAGGGTGACGGGTTCAGGGGTCGCGAAAGTAGGCATGCTGGCTCCTCGGGGTGAACTGGTGAGTGAGAGAGATGTGCTGTGCACCCGGTGTCTCGGGTGCGCGGCTCGGGGCGGTGGGGGGTGCAGCCCCGAGCCGCGTTGGTTCGTCGGCCGGCCGGGCTAGCGAACCCAGCCGGTGATGCGCTTGCCCACGCGCGGACCGGAGGGGCCCCGCGAGCCGCGTGGCCCTCCGCTCGGCGAGGCCTCGGTGAGAGCGGCGCTCACGGCGCGTACCAGCCAGGTGTTGACCGACACGCCCTCGCGGGCGGCGGCCTCCTCGGCCCGGGTCTTCAGCGACTCGGGCAGCCGGAGGGTGACCCGGGAGGTGCCCTGCTCGGTGTCGCCGGGCGGAGGCGGAGGTGCCGGCGGCCCGGCCGGCTCCTCGGGAAGATGTGCACTCGGGGGTGGGGTGACCACGAACTCCGGCTCGCGACCTCGCAGGCGCACCTCGACCGAGCCCGGTGCGAGCTCGCGGGTGACCTCCTCGGCGGCGGTGGAGAGCGCGTCCATGAGAGCGAGCCGTACGGCAGCGTCCAGCGCGGCCGTCAGACGCTCCGCGGCGATCCGGGCTTCCTGCCCGGCAACCTCCGCGGCGACCGAGAGGTCGCGGCGGATGCTGTCGACGTACGGTGCGAGTTCCATGACGTCATCATGGCGTCATCGACGACGCCATGTCAAGCATCTACATCGTCAGAATGACGTCATCTGGCGCTATCGCGACGTCACGCCCTCGTCGTCCGCGTTGCTGTCCGCCGCTCGCGGGGCGAGGGTGCCGCGCCGCACCGACTCCAGCAGCAGTTGGGCGACGTCGATCACCTCGACCTCGTCCCTGGCGGCGCCCTCGGACTGCTTCTGGGTCAGGCCGTCGGAGAGCATCGTCTTGCAGAACGGGCAGCCGGTGGCGATCTGGTCCGCCCCGGTGGCCACCGCCTCCTCGGTGCGGTTGAGGTTGATCCGGGAGCCGATCCGCTCTTCCATCCACATCCGGGCCCCGCCGGCGCCGCAGCAGAACGACTCCTTGCCGCTGCGTGGCATCTCGCGCACCTCGACCCCCGGCAATGCGCCGAGCAGCTCCCGCGGCGGTTCGTAGACCTGGTTGTGCCGGCCGAGGTAACAGGGGTCGTGGTAGGTGATGGGCCGTCCGGCCGAACCGTTGCCCGCCGAGCCGTTGCCGCCTGCCTCCGCCGCGACCGGCGTCAGCTTCTTCTCCCGGACCAGCCGGTTGAGCAGCTGGGTGTGGTGCACCACCTCGAGCTCCAGCCCGAGCTGGCGGTATTCGTTCTTGATGGTGTTGAAGCAGTGCGCACAGGTGACCACCGCCTTGGTGGCGCCGGCCTCCTTCAGCGTCTCGACGTTCTGCTGGGCGAGCATCTGGTAGACGAACTCGTTGCCCGCGCGCCGGGCGGGGTCGCCGCTGCAGGTCTCCGCCTCGCCGAGTACGGCGAACGAGACACCGGCGATGTGCAGCAGCTCGGCGACTGCACGGGTGGTCCGCTTCGCGCGGTCGTCGTAGGCGCCGGCGCAGCCGACCCAGAAGAGGTATTCCACCTCGCCCAGGCTGTCCACGTCACCACCGAGCACCGGCACCTCGAACGGCAGGTCCTTCGCCCAGTCCAGCCGGGCGGAGGGGTTCATGTTCCACGGATTGCCCTTGTTTTCCAGGCCTCGGAACAACTGGTTGAGCTCGCTCGGGAACTCCGACTCCACCAGCACCTGGTGCCGGCGCATGTCCATCACGTGGTCGACGTGTTCGATGTCAACCGGGCATTGCTCCACGCAGGCACCGCAGGTGGTGCAGCCCCACAGCACCTCGGGGTCGATCACCGCGGTGCCTGATCCGTCGCCGGCCACGCCGTACCCCGTGATCCCGTGGCCGGACGGGCCGTGACCGGTGGCGGCGTCGCCGGTCGCGCCGTCGGCGCTCGCGGTCGTCGGGCCGACCAGCGGCCGCTCGCCCTCGGCGCGTACGACGTCGGGCAGGGAGGCGCGCGCCTCCTCGTCGGCCTGGAGATAGGGCGCCTTCGCGTACGTATGATCGCGCAATGTCGTCACCAACAGCTTGGGCGACAGCGGCTTGCCGGTGTTCCAGGCGGGGCACTGCGACTGGCACCGACCGCACTCGGTGCAGGTCGTGAAGTCGAGCAGTCCCTTCCAGGTGAACTCCTCGACCGCGCCGACGCCGAAGATGTCGTCCTCGCCGGGGTCCTCGAAGTCGATCGGCTCACCGCGCGAACGCATCGGCGGCAGCGGGCCGAGCGCGGTGCCGCCGTCCGCCTCCCGCTTGAACCAGACGTTGAAGAACGCCGAGAAGCGGTGCCAGGCCACGCCCATCGTGGCGTTCAGCGCGATCACCAGGAACCACGCCATCGACACCACGATCTTGGCGGTCGCCACCGCGAGGATCGCGGTGCCGAGCGCCCCCGCGCTCATGCCGGTGAACCCCGCGACCAGCGGAGTGCTGAGCGGGTAGTGGACGCTCCAGCCGCGCTGACCCGCCAGTGCGCCCTCGAGGCCACGCAGCACCAGGATGCACACCGCGATCGCAACGATCGTCCACTCGACGTAGTAGGCCTGCCAGAACGTCGATCCGGCGAACCTGCTGCCCCGGCCGCGCCGTCGCGGGTGCGCCACCTGACGAATCACCATCAAGGTGAGAATCGCCGCGAGGGTGAGGAAGGCGATGACTTCGGACGCCGCTTCGTAGGGCCACCAGTGTCCGACCAACGGCAGCGCCCATTCGGGGCCGGCGTAGATCTGGCCGTAGGCGGTGACCAGGGTGAAGAAAAGCGCGCCGAAGCCGACGAACACGAACCAGTGCGCCACGCCCACCAGGCGCCACTTCGCCAGCCTGGAATGGCCGATCGTCTCGCGCAGTAGCGTCAGCCAGCGCTGACCGGGCCGGTCGGTCCGGCCGACGGCTGGCTGGCCGAGCCGGATCACTCCCACCATCGCGGCCGCGGTGCGCGCGACCAACGCGACCGCTACCAGAGTGATCACGGTGGAGATGACGATCGCTGCGACACGCATTCGCGGCGCCCTTCTCGGAACGGCTTCTGGTGGTTCGAGGGTAGGAGGTCGGACCGACATGGGTGGCGCCGGACCGGCCGAGGTAGTTTCATTGGTCGGTCGCGACCGAGGGTGAGCTTTTCTGCGTTCAGCCACTGTCGGTACACGCGGCTAGGGTGGGGTGGGTTTTTCGGCGCGCGGTCGTGACAGGCCGGAGTCAGTACGACACCAGGCGACCAGGCGTGCCCGTCGACCGAGGAGGGCCGACGTGATCGAGTTCGAATCCGTGACCAAGCGTTACCCCGACGGAACCGTCGCAGTCGACCAGGTGGACCTTCGGGCTCCGTCCGGGGAGATCACGGTGCTCGTCGGCCCCTCCGGATGCGGGAAGACGACATCCCTGCGGATGATCAACCGCATGGTGGAGCCGACGTCGGGTCGCATCCTGATCGACGGCGAGGACACCGGCACGGCCAATCCCGCGCAGCTTCGCCGCGGCATCGGCTACGTCATCCAGCACGCGGGCCTGTTCCCCCACCGCACAGTGGTCGACAACGTCGCGACCGTCCCGTTGCTGTTGGGGTGGAGCAGAAAGAAGGCACGCGCACACGCTGCGGAGCTGATCGAACGCGTCGGCCTGGACGCCCATCTGGGTGGCCGTTACCCCACGCAGTTGTCCGGGGGCCAGCAACAGCGGGTGGGCGTGGCGAGGGCGCTGGCCGCGGATCCTCCGGTGATGCTGATGGACGAGCCGTTCAGCGCCGTCGACCCGGTCGTACGTGAGAGTCTGCAGGAGGAGTTCCTGCGCCTGCAGGACGAACTCGACAAGACGATCGTGTTCGTCACGCACGACATCGACGAGGCGATCAAGCTGGGAGACCGGGTGGCGGTTTTCCGTACCGGCGGGCGACTCGCTCAGTTCGCCGAGCCGAAGCAGCTGCTGGAGCACCCGGCGGACGAGTTCGTCGCAGGTTTCGTCGGCAAGGACCGCGGTTATCGCGCCCTGTCGTTCACCCCGGCCGACGGCATCTCCCTGAACGACGAACCGACCGTCCGGCTGGGCGCCCCGATCGCCGACGCCCGGGCGGCCGCCATCGACGGCTGGGTGCTGGTCGTCGACGAGGAGCGACGTCCGCAAGGCTGGCTTGACGCACACAACTCCCGCCAGGACGCGGTTGACAGCGACCACCTCAACCGCGCCGGCACGGTGGCTTCGGCGGAAGGCTCTCTGCGCGGAGTGCTCGACGCCGCGCTCTCCTCGCCCACCGGACGTGGCGTGGTCGCCGACCCGGCCGGTCGCCTGCTCGGCACCGTCACCGCCGGCCCGGTCCTCGCCCGGCTCGACCAGCCGACCGCGGGCCGGACCACCTCCGAGGGGTCCGCCGGCTCCGACGGGTCCGGCCCCGACCAGTCAGTCCGGCCGGAGGTCGCGAACCCGTGATCTCCTGGGTCGGCGACAACGCCGGAACCATCGCGTCGTACTTCCTGCAGCACGTCTGGCTGGCGACGCTGCCGCTGGTGATCGCCCTGCTGTTGGCGATCCCGCTGGGCTGGGTGGCCAACCGGTTCGGCTGGCTGCACACGCCGATGATCGGCCTCACCGGTCTGCTCTACACCATTCCGTCGCTGGCGCTGTTCGTCGTGCTGCCGCTCGTCCTGGGCACACAGATCCTCGACCCGATCAACGTCGTGGTGGCGTTGACGATCTACTCGCTGGCGCTGCTGGTCCGCACCGTGGCCGACGGGTTGGGCTCGGTTCCCGACGACGTCGAGCAGGCCGCGACCGCGATGGGCTACACCGGGTTCCGCAGGTTCTTCGCCGTCGACCTGCCGGTGGCCGTGCCGGTCATCGCCGCGGGCATGCGGGTGGCCGCGGTGTCCAACGTCAGCCTGGTCGCGGTGTCGGCGCTGCTCGGCGTGCCCCAGCTCGGCCTGCTGTTCACCGACGGGCTCAACCGGAACTACTTCCCGCCGCTGGTCGCCGGCATCGTTCTGTGCGTCGTCCTCGCGCTCGCGCTGGACGCGCTGATCCTGGTGCTGACCCGGCTGCTGGCCCCGTGGCAGCGCATCGCGAGGGGGACCTCATGATCTCGTCGGTGATCGGCTGGTTCGCCGACCCGGACCACTGGAGCGGTGGGGACGGCATCCCGGCCCGGCTGCTCGAGCACCTCGAGTACTCCCTGGCGGCGCTGCTGATCGCGGCGCTGATCGGCATCCCGCTCGGCCTCTACATCGGGCACACCGGGCGGGGCGCGTTCCTCGTCGCCGGGCTGGCCAACTCCCTGCGCGCGCTGCCCTCGCTGGGTCTGCTCGTGGTGATGGCGCTGCTGCTGGGGCCCCGGATCCACGGCGACCTCGTCTACGTCATCCCGAGCATCTTCGTCCTGGTGGTGCTCGCCGTCCCACCGATCCTGGCCAGTACGTACTCCGGGGTGGAGGGAGTCGACCCGGCCGCGCGCGACGCGGCGTACGGCATGGGCATGACCGGCATGAGCGTGCTCACTAAGGTCGAGGCGCCGTGCGCGCTGCCGCTCATCCTGTCCGGGGTACGCAGCGCCATGCTGCAGATCATCGCCACCGCCACCATCGCCGCGATCACCTCCCTCGGCGGCCTTGGCCGGTTCATCGTCGACGGCCAGGCGGTCCGCGACTACGCACAGATGGTCGGCGGGTCGATCCTGGTCGCCGCGCTGGCCATCGTGGTCGAGGCGGTGCTGGCCCTGGTGCAGCGGCTCGTGGTTCCGGCCGGCCTGACCAGCAGGGCACAGCGACGTGCGTCGGCGGTCTCGGCCGAGAGCACCGAACTGGAGCCGGACGCCGAGGTGCCCGGCCAGGAGGAACTCGCCGGAGCCCGCTGACCCCAGACCCGTCCACCAGGACCCGCCCACCCAGACCCGCACGGCCGACACACCCGAGGAACGTCGGCGCGACCGATCCGCGCAACCGTCACACCAAGGAGATACCCGTCATGAAGCTTGGAAAGATCGCCGCCGCGGCGACGGTCGCGTTGCTCGCCCTCGCCGGGTGCGGAGGCGGCGGCAACCCGATGGCCGAGCAGACCAAGGCCCCCGCGGCCAAGGCGCCGGCCGACACGATCGTGGTCGGTTCCGCCGACTTCCCCGAGAGCACGCTGATCGGTGAGATCTACGCCGGTGCCCTGCGGGCCAAGGGAGTCAAGGTCACCACGAAGTTCGGCATCGGCGCCCGCGAGATCTACCTCAAGGCGCTCCAGGACGGGTCGATCGACCTGATCCCCGAGTACACCGGAAACCTCCTCCAGGCGTTCGACGCGAAGACGACCGCCTCCACCTCCGCCGACGTCTACGCCGAGCTGAAGAAGGCCACTCCGAGCAAGCTCACCGTGCTCGAGCAGGCCAGTGCGGAGGACAAGGACGCGGTGGCGGTGACCAAGGAGACCGCCGCGAAGTACAAGCTGAAGAAGCTCAGCGACCTCAAGCCGGTCGCCGGCAAGCTGGTGCTCGGTGGCCCGCCGGAGTGGAAGACCCGCGAGCGTTCCGGCGTGCCCGCGCTGAAGAAGGTCTACGGCCTGCAGTTCAAGGGCGACTACAAGTCGCTCAAGGGCACGCTGATCCCGCAGGCGCTGGCCAATGGGCAGGTCGACGCGGCCAACATGTTCACCACCGACCCGGTGGTGCAGAAGAACGGCTTCGTCCTGCTGGACGACGACAAGTCCCTCTTCCCGGCGCAGAACGTCGTGCCGCTGATCAACAAGTCCAAGGCGTCGCCGAAGGTCGAGGAGGCGCTGAACGGCGTCTCGGCCAAGCTCGACACCAAGACGCTGCTCTCGCTGAACACCCAGGTCGTCGTGGACAAGAAGGACGCGTCCGCGGTGGCCAAGGAGTGGCTCACCAAGAACGGCCTCGTCTGACCCCCGACCGGGGCTGAACCCGGGGCACGTTCGAGAGGCGACCGGCGGGGCGCCGGCTTCGGGAGACCGGAGCGGGCGCTCCGCCGGCTTTCGTTGGGCGTACGCCCATAGTCGTCCACATTTCGAGCCGGGTGTCCATTTCGCGGGACGCGGGTTCGGCGTGCGCCACGAATGCGGCTTATCGTTGCCGCCATGCGTAGCCCGGCCTGCCAGCTCTGCCTGGTCCTGTTCGCTACCGAGCTCTCCCTCGTCGACGACGAGCTCTGCCGCTGACCCCTCGCTCGCACCGCGAGCGGCGCCGACGTCCCTGATCTCCTCCTCAGCAGAGAGTGCGCCCATGTCCAGCGGCACCACCTCGACCCCCGCGTCCTCCGGCGCCACCGGCACCGGCGTCCTGCCCAGGACCGCCTCCACGCCGACGCGCTTCCTGACCTCCGCAACGTCCGCACCGACCCCGCGGCCCGCACCACTCGGACCCGTCTCACGGGTGCCGCTGGTGGTCGCCATGCTCGCCACCATCGCGCTGGCCGCCTACACGTGGGCGTCGTACGGAGCGAAACCCGGCGTCCTGCTCCTGCTCGGCGCCGGGCTCGGCGTCGCGTTGTTCCACTCCAGGTTCGGCTTCACCTCCGCGTGGCGGCAGTTGGTCGCGGTCGGCAACGGCGCGGGGCTGCGTGCCCACGCCCTGCTGCTCGGCACTACTGCCACGTTGTTCGCGCTGGTCATCGGCACCGGTGCCGGCCTCTTCGGCAGCGTTCCCGAGCCGAGCGGCGGTCCGCTCGGCGTCGGCCTGCTGGTCGGCTCGTTCCTGTTCGGTGTCGGCATGCAGATCGGTGGCGCCTGTGCGTCCGGGACGCTGTTCGCCGTCGGCTCCGGCCAGTCCGCGATCGTGCTCACCCTCGGCGGCTTCATCGTGGGGTCGGTGCTCTACGCCTGGCTGTATCCGCTCGTCGACACCCTCCCCCAACTTCCGCCGTACGTCCTCGCCGACCACGTCGGCTGGCTCGGTTCGTGGGCGATCACCATCCTCGCGTTGCTCGTCGTGGTTGCGGTGACCCGCGTCGTGCAGGCCCGCCGGGTGCCGCCGCCGGTGGCACCCGTGCCGACCAGTCGCGGAGCACTGCGGGCCATTCGCGGCTCGTGGCCGCTGTGGGTCGGCGCGGTCGCCCTCGCGGTGCTGGGCGCCGGTGTCCTGGTGGTGTCCGGCGGCGCCTGGGGCGTGACCAGCGCGTTCACCCTGTGGGGTTCGAAGGCGCTGCAGGCGATCGGCCTGCACCCGGAGACGTGGGCGTACTGGCAGCAGCCGAAGCAGGCAGCGTCGCTCGCCGGCCCGGTCCTCACCGACAAGACGAGCCTGACGGACATCGGCATCATGCTGGGGGCCGCGGTCGCCGCAGCAGCCGGAGGAGCGTGGACGCTGCACCGCCGCATCCCGGCGCGTACGGCGATCGCCGCCGTGCTCGGCGGAATCCTCATGGGCGTGGGTGCCCGGCTGGCCGGCGGCTGCAACATCGGCGCCTACCTCGCCGGCATCGCGTCGGGCAGCCTGCACGGTTGGGTGTGGGGCCTGTGCGCGCTCGCCGGTACGTGGGTCGGGTTGCGTGGCCGCGCCGCGTTCGGGCTCGCCAACCCGCGCCGCGACGACAGCGTCTGCTGACGTACGTACGTCGGCGGCGGGTGCTGCCGGCGCCCGCCGTCGGCGACGGTCTCCGCGTCGGCAGCGGCTGCCGGTGGTGGATGGCTGCCGGTTGGCACTGGCCGACGGATGTCGATGGCTGCCGGATGTGGATGGCTGCCGGTGGTCAGTGGTTGGCGGTGCCGGCTGACCTGACGGCGCTGTTGTCGTCGCCGTCGAATGTTCACCGCGCCGCTGCGCGCACGTGTTGTCACGTAGGGGATTCCCGTCAACGCTGGCACGACGGCCTCGCGCGCAGTGGAATTGGGGCATGGTCGACTTCGCCCAGGCCGACACAGTCCAGGTCGGCACCGGACCGCTCACCGAGGCCGACGTCGTCGCGGTGGCGCGGTACGCAGCACGGGTGATCCTCGCCCCCGAGGCGTTGACCGCGCTGGCCGCGGGGCGGGCGGCGGTGGAGCGACTCGGCTCGTCGACGTCACCGGCGTACGGCATATCCACCGGTTTCGGCGCACTCGCCACCCGGCACATCCCGCGCGAGTCGAGGGCCAGGTTGCAGCGCAGCCTCATCCGCTCCCACGCGGCCGGCTCCGGTCCGGAGACGGAGACCGAGGTGGTCCGGGCGATGATGTTGCTGCGGCTTTCCACCCTCGCCACCGGCCGCACGGGCGTGCGGCCGGAGACGGCGGAGGCGTTGCAGGCGCTGCTGAACGCCGGGATCACGCCGGTTGTCCCGGAGTACGGCAGTCTCGGATGTTCCGGTGACCTCGCCCCGCTGGCCCATGTGGCGCTGGCGCTCACCGGCGAGGGCGAGGTCCGTACGGCCGTCGGCTCCGGGCTCGAGTCGGCCGGCATGGTGCAGCCCGCCGCGCAGGCCCTCACGGCCGCCGGCATCACACCGGTCGTGCTCGCGGAGAAGGAGGGCCTCGCCCTCATCAACGGCACCGACGGCATGCTCGGGATGCTCGCCCTCGCCTGCCACGACCTGGACCGGCTGATCCGGACCGCCGACCTCACCGCCGCGATGAGTGTGGAGGCGCTGCTCGGCACCGACCGGGTGTTCGCGCCCGAGCTCCAGGCGCTGCGTCCGCATCCGGGCCCGATCGCCGCCGCCGCGCACATGCGGGCGCTGCTGGCCGGCTCCGCGATCGTGGCGAGTCACGCCGGCCCGGCCGACACCCGCGTCCAGGACGCGTACTCCCTGCGGTGCGCACCACAGGTCAACGGTGCCGCGCGGGATACGCTGGCGCACGCGCGCTCGGTGGCGGGGTACGAGCTCGCCGCGGCGATCGACAATCCGGTGGTGCTGCGGGACGGCCGGGTGGAGTCCAACGGCAACTTCCACGGCGCGCCGCTGGCGTACGTGCTCGACTTCCTCGCGATCGTCGCCGCGGACGTGGCGAGCATGTCCGAACGCCGTACCGACCGGTTCCTCGACGTCGCCCGCAACCACGGCCTGCCGGCGTTCCTCGCCGACGACCCGGGCCTGGACTCCGGCCACATGATCGCGCAGTACACCGCGGCGGCGATCGTCAGCGAGCTGAAGCGCCTCGCCGTCCCGGCCAGCGTGGACTCCATCCCATCCTCGGCGATGCAGGAGGACCACGTGTCGATGGGCTGGTCGGCGGGCCGCAAGCTGCGGCAGTCGGTCGACGGGCTCACCCGGGTGCTGGCGATCGAGCTGCTGACCGCGGCGCGGGCACTGGACCTGCGGGTCCCGCTGGCGCCGGCACCGGCGACCGCCGCCGCGCTGCGCGAGCTCCGGCTGCGGGTCTTCGGGCCCGGACCGGACCGGCAACTGTCCAGGGAGATCGAGGCCGCGGTGGCCGTGGTCACCGACGGCCTCGCTCTCGCCGCCGCCGACACGGTGGTCGAGCGTGGCGTACTGGCGGAGCCGCGCGGTCCGGACGAGTCTGGTGGGGGCGGCGGCTTCGACCAGCCACCTCGCCCGCACCGACCACGGCCAGGAGGTGCCGGATGACCCACTCGCCGGTCAACTCACACGTCAGCTGCCCGCGCACGGTGACGGCGCCGCGCGGCACCACGCTGCACGCCCGCGGCTGGCCGCAGGAGGCGGCGCTGCGGATGTTGCAGAACAACCTCGACCCGCAGGTGGCCGAGCATCCGCAGGACCTTGTTGTGTACGGCGGAAGTGGCCGGGCCGCCCGCGACTGGGCGAGCTTCGACGCCCTGGTGCGTACTCTCACCACGCTGGCCGACGACGAGACGATGCTGGTGCAGTCGGGCCGGCCGGTCGGGGTGCTGCGTACCGACGAGTGGGCGCCCAGGGTGCTGATCGCCAACTCCCACCTGGTCCCAGACTGGGCGACCTGGGAGGAGTTCCGCCGGCTGGAGGCGCTCGGGCTGACGATGTACGGCCAGATGACCGCCGGCTCGTGGATCTACATCGGTACGCAGGGCATCCTGCAGGGCACGTACGAGACGTTCGCCGCGGTTGCGGCCCGGCTCGCCGAACGCGGCGTCATCCCGTCCGAGTCCTCGGGCTCGCTGGCCGGGACGCTCACCGTCACCGCTGGCCTGGGCGGGATGGGTGGTGCCCAGCCGCTCGCGGTGACCATGAACGGCGGCGTGGTGATCTGCGTGGAGTGCGACGAGAGCCGGATCCGCCGCCGCCTCGACCACCGCTACCTCGACGTCCGCGCGGACTCGTTGGACCATGCGCTCCGGCTGGCCGAGGAGGCGGTGCGGGCACGGCGGCCGCTGTCGGTGGGCGTGCTCGGCAACGCCGCCGAGGTGGTGCCGGCGCTGCTCGCCCGGAGCGCCCCGGTCGACGTGGTGACCGACCAGACGTCCGCGCACGACCCGCTGATGTACCTCCCGCTCGGGGTGGAGTTCGGCGACTGGGCCGCCGAACGGGCCCGTGACCCCGAAGGGCTCGTGGAGCGGGCGCGGGAGTCGATGGCCCGCCACGTCGAGGCGATGGTGGGCTTTCTGGACGCGGGTGCGGAGGTGTTCGACTACGGCAACTCCATCCGCGACGAGGCCCGCAAGGGCGGGTTGACGAGGGCGTTCGCCTTCCCCGGATTCGTTCCGGCGTACATCCGGCCGCTGTTCTGCGAGGGCAAGGGTCCGTTCCGCTGGGTCGCACTGTCCGGCGACCCGGCCGACATCGCCCGTACGGACCAGGCGGTGCTCGAGCTGTTTCCCGACAACGAGCCGCTGGCCCGGTGGATTCGGCTGGCCGGCGAGCGGGTCCACTTCCAGGGGCTGCCGGCGCGGATCTGCTGGCTCGGCTACGGCGAACGCGACCGGGCGGGACTGCGGTTCAACGAACTGGTCGCGTCCGGAGAGGTCACCGCGCCGATCGTGATCGGCCGCGACCACCTCGACGCCGGCTCGGTCGCCTCGCCCTACCGCGAGACCGAGGCGATGGCGGACGGCTCGGACGCGATCGCCGACTGGCCGCTGCTGAACGCGATGGTGAACGTCGCCTCCGGTGCCGCCTGGGTCTCCCTGCACCACGGCGGCGGCGTCGGTATCGGCCGGTCGATCCACGCCGGCCAGGTCACCGTCGCCGACGGAACACCCCTCGCGGCCCGTAAGCTCGCCCGGGTGCTGGGCAACGACCCGGCCACCGGGGTCATCCGGCACGTCGACGCGGGGTACGAACGAGCCGAGGAGACCGCGCGCCGGCTCGGCGTACGCACGCCCATGCGGGAAGGACCGGTGGAAGGATCAGTACGGCCATGACAGCGGGGACTACGGGGACAGCGGTGCAGCCATGACGGCGGGGCGGACTGCCGGCGAGAGTGGCTCTCTCGGGACCGGCTTCGAGGAGCTGTGGAAGGCCCTCGCGCCGATCGGCCGGGACGACCGCACCGGCGGCTACCACCGTTACTCCTGGACGCCGGCGCACCGCGAGTGCGAGCGGTGGTTCCGGGACGAGGCCGAACGCCGCGACCTGACCGTGGAGGCCGACGGCAACGGCAACCTGGTCGCGTGGTGGCGGCCGGATCCCGCGCGGGTGACCGGAGGCGTGGTCACCGGCAGCCACCTGGACTCCGTACCCGACGGCGGCGGCTACGACGGGCCGCTCGGCGTGGTCTCGGCGTTCGCCGCGCTGGACGCGATCAGGTCCGCGGGAGCCGCCGAGTCTGCCGGCGGGACTGCCGGCGGGACTGCCGGCGGGGCCGCCGGCGGGGCCGCCGGTGGAGCTGAGGCGACCCGGCCGCTGGGGATCGCGGTGTTCGCGGAGGAGGAGGGTGCGCGGTTCGGGGTGCCGTGCCTGGGGTCGCGGCTGCTGACCGGCGCGCTGGAGCCGGACCGGGCGCGTGGGCTGCGAGACACCGCCGGCGTTCCGCTCACCGACGCGATGGAGCGGGCCGGCGTACCCGTCGACCTCGGACCCGCACCCGACCTGCTGCACGCGCCGTCGGCGTTCGTCGAACTCCATGTCGAACAGGGCAGGGCGCTGGCCGACCTGGGCGCGCCCGTCGGCCTGGCGCGCGACATCTGGCCGCACGGCCGCTGGCGGTTCGAGTTCGGCGGGCGGGCCGACCACGCCGGGACGGCCGCGATGTCCGACCGGCACGACCCGATGCTGACGTACGCCATGACCGCGCTCGCCGCCAACAAGCGCGCCCGGCTCACCCAGGCCCGGACGACGTTCGGCCGGGTGCAGGTCGAGCCGAACGCCACGAACGCCGTACCCTCCCTCGTCCGCGCCTGGCTGGACGCCCGCGCCGCCGACGAGCCGAGCCTGGACGCCCTGGTGGAGGAGATCCGCCGCCAGGCCGGTGACCGCGCCCAGCGCGACGGCACCCGGCTCGAGGTGCACCCGGAGTCGTGGACGCCTCGCGTGGAGTTCGACGTACGCCTGCGCGACCGGCTGGCCGCCCGCCTCGGCTCACCACCGGTCCTGTCCACCCAGGCCGGGCACGACGCGGGCATCCTCGCCGCCGCCAGGATCCCCGCCGCGATGCTGTTCGTCCGCAACCCCACGGGCGTGTCGCACGCGCCGGAGGAGTACGCCGAACCCGCCGACTGCCTCGCCGGCGTGGACGCGCTGACCGCCGTCCTGACCGACCTGCTGGCCGGATGACGCTCCGGGTCCCCAGGATGAGCCCCACATGAGTCCCGGATGAGTCCCGGATGAACCCGGAGCCGACCGCGTACTGGTGCGCGCTCGCCTGGCTGCCGCCCGGCCAGGTCGAGGCCGGCGTGCTGGTCGAGGTGGTGGGGACGCGCATCACGGCCGTACGCACGAACGTACCGCGGCCGCCCGCCTCGGCCGTCCAGCTGCCCGGGCTGACCATCCCCGGCCTGGCCGACGTGCACTCGCACGCCTTCCACCGGGCGCTGCGCGGGCGAACCCAGGACCCACCCGAAGGCAGTGACGGTAGCGGCGGCACTGGCGGCACTGGCGGCACCGGCACGTTCTGGACCTGGCGCGACCGGATGTACGAGGTCGCCGAGCGGCTGGATCCCGACAGCTACTACGACCTCGCCGTCGCGGTGTACGCCGAGCTCGCCCTGGCCGGGGTCACCTGCGTCGGGGAGTTCCACTACCTCCACCACCGGCCGGGCGGCCGCCGCTACGACGACCCGAACGCGATGGCCGACATGCTGGTCGCCGCGGCCCGGACCGCCGGCATCCGGATCTGCCTGCTGGACGCGTGCTACCTCACCGGCGGGATCGGCGCGCCGCTGACCGGGGTGCAGCAACGCTTCGGCGACGGGGACGCCGAGCGATGGGCGGGACGCGTGGACGCCCTGCACGAGAGGTACGCCGGGGCCGACGACGTGACGATCGGGGCCGCGGTGCACTCGGTGCGGGCCGTACCCGCCGAGCAGCTGCCGACCGTGGCCGCGTGGGCGCATGCCCGAACCGCGCCGCTGCACGTCCACGTCGCCGAGCAGCCCCGCGAGAACACCGACTGCGTGGCGGCGTACGGCATGGATCCAGTACGGCTCCTGTTCGACCGCGGCGTCCTCGGCCCCCGCACCACCGCGGTGCACGCCACGCACCTGGAGGACGGCGGGGTCGGCCTGCTCGCCGAGACCGGAACGACCGTGTGCCTGTGTCCAACGACCGAACGCGACCTCGCCGACGGACTCGGTCCCGCTGGCGCGCTGGCCCGGGCCGGCGCGACCCTCGTCCTGGGCAGCGACAGCCACGCGGTGGTCGACCTCTTCGCCGAGGCCCGCGCCCTGGAGTGGGGCGAGCGCCTCGCCACCGGCCGCCGCGGCCACTGGCCGGCGTCCGCCCTGCTCACCGCGTGTACAGAGGCGGGCCACCGCGCGCTGGGCTTCCCCGACACCGGGGTGATCGAGGTCGGCGCCCGGGCGGACCTGGTGAACGTCCGGCTGGACTCGGTGCGTACCGCCGGGACCGACCCGGCCCACGCCGCGCAGACGGTGGTGTTCGCCGCCGGCGCGGCCGACGTCGACTCGGTGGTCAGCGGCGGCGTGCAGGTTGTGGCCGGTGGCCGGCACCGACGCGTGGACGACGTCGCGGGCCGGCTGGACGCCGCGGTTCGTGCGTTGTGGTGAGAAGCGGCGCCGCGGAATGACTGCCTTTCGATTCGTTCATTTCTTGTAGTCATTCGTCGGGTATCAGCCCGATGGCACGTTTTCCCCAGGTGTGCCGCTTCCTCCTCCGAATCCCCCGATCTGTCCTAGGCTCACGTCTGTTCTCTTCTTCCCAGACGACACCCTCGGGGGGTCCCACGTGAGATCGCGTCGCCTGGTCGGCGGTCTTGCAGCTCTCGCCACCGCTGTCAGCGGTTCGGCGCTGGTTGCCATGGCCGCACCGGCCAGCGCGGGCTCGAACACGAGTCCCGCGTTTGCTCGCACCACCCCGGACGCCGTCGTGCAACAGCGCGGCAACGACGGTTCCGTACGCGTCATCGAGCCCAGGGGCGGGGCCATCGCCCGGCCGAAGGGCGTGGCCGCCGACGCCAGGCCGGAGACGGCCGCGAAGGCGCACCTGTCCACCTACGCCAAGGCGTTCGGCGTACCCAGCACCGAGCTGAAGGCCGCCTCGGCGACGAAGCTCGCCAACGGCTCCGCGGTCCGCTTCGACCGCGACGTCGACGGCGTCCCGGTCTTCGCCGGCCAACTGGTCGTCTCCCTCGACCGGTCCAACAACCTGCAGTTCATCGTGGGCGAGACCGGTGGCAAGCCCACCCGCTCGTTCCCGAGCGTCGGAAAGCTCCAGGCCAACAAGTTCGCCGGCGTCGCCAAGCAGGTCGTCGCGACCCGGGAGAAGCTCGGCTCGACCGCCGGCCTGAAGGTCCGGTCCGAGGGCCGGAACTGGTACGACGGCTCGATCCTCGGTGTGCCCGGTGCCAAGGGCGTCCAGCCCGTCTACACCTACCAGGTCGGCGACGCCCGGCGCGCCCTGCAGTACCGCGTCCTCGTCGACGCCTCCACCGGCAAGGCCGCGCTGGCCTACTCGCTGACCGAGCGCGCGCTCAACCGCGTGATCTGCGACGCCAAGCGCCGGGTCGACGCGGACACCACGTGCGACGGCCAGGCCAACCCCTACGCGCGCGTGGAGGGCCAGGGCCCGTCCAGCGTGGCCGACGTCAACAAGGTCTACGACTTCTTCCGCGACACCTCGGTCCGCTACGCGAGCTATGTCAACCTCGACCTGACGAAGCTCATCGGCACCGACTACGGCGACGGCAAGGGCAAGGCGCTGCGGGCCACGGTGCGCGTGTGCACCTCCGACCCCAACGGCTGCCCGTTCGCGAACGCCTTCTGGGACGGCCAGCAGATGGTGTTCGGTGAGGGCGTGACGACCGACGACGTGACGGGTCACGAGCTGACCCACGGCGTGACGGAGCGCACCGCCAACCTGGCCTACCTCTACCAGTCCGGTGCGATCAACGAGGGGCTGTCGGACGCGTGGGGTGAGATCGTCGATCTCACCAACGGAAGCGCCGACGACACCGCCGCCAACCGGTGGAAGATCGGCGAGGGTTCCTCCCTCGGCGTGATCCGGGACATGAAGAACCCCCGGGCCTACGACCAGCCGGACAAGATGACCTCCGACATGTGGTTCGACGACGTGGACTTCCTGGACAACGGCGGCGTCCACGAGAACAGCGGTGTGTTCAACAAGTCGGTCTACCTGACGGCGGACGGCGCGTCCTTCAACGGCTACACCATCCGTGGCCTGGGCCTGGCGAAGACCGCGAAGATCCTCTGGACGACGCAGAACCTGCTCACGTCCGGCGCTGACTACAAGGACGTCTTCTACACCATGCCGCTCGCCTGCCGGAAGAACATCGGCCAGGCAGGCAGCTACATCACCGAGGACGACTGCCAGCAGGTCGACAAGGCCGTCCGGGCCACCGAGATGTACAAGGACCCGCTGGTCGGCTCGGCCAAGAACGTCGACTACTGCACGAACGGCAAGTCGCCCATGGCCAGCTACGCCGAGAACTTCGAGTCCAAGAGCGGTGGCTGGACGTTCCAGGGCAGTTGGGTGCTCTCCAGCGAGGTCGGCCTGCCCTACGCCACCGTCGGCAAGGAGTCCGCGGTCGCGTGGACCAGTTCGGGTGACGACGTTTCGCTGACCCAGAAGGCGGGCGTCAAGATCCCGGCGGGTTCGTACCTCCGCTTCGACCACGCCTACCTGCTTGCCGCCGACGACGGCGCCGAGGTGCAGTACGACACCGGCTCCGGGTGGAAGCCTGCTTCCGCACTGCCGAACAACAACGGCGAGGACACCCCCGCCGCCGAGCTCGGTGGCCGGAAGAGCTTCGCCAACACGTCCAACGGCTTCGGCGGGACTCGGTACGACCTGTCCAGCCTGGCGGGCAGGACCGTGAAGTTCCGCTTCCACTCCAAGGTGGGGACGGACGACTCCGCCTGGTGGGTGGACAACCTGAAGATCTACACCTGCGGCTGAGCGCCGCGGAGGTTGCTGCGGGGGCCGCTCCGGGATTTGCTCCGGGGCGGCCCCCGCGCCGGTTCCGGAGGATCACAGCCGAACGATCCGGCGCAGAGAGACCGCGTCGTCGTGTCGCGCAGAGTAGCCGCGTCGTCATGTCCGGTTTCTGGTATCTCGGGGGCCGCTCCGGATTTGTCATACCTCAGGTATCCAAATCGTCCGATTTGCCACTAGGCTCCTCGCGCACCTGTATGCGCGTTCCGATCTTCCGGCACGCGACGTCACGTCACACTTCGGACTAATGGGGGTTCCTAGTGAAGTACCGACGCACAGTCGGCGGCATCGCCGCCCTGGCGACGGTCATCAGCGGGAGCGCGCTCGCGCTCGCCGCGCCGTCATATGCCGGCACGATGTCCGGTCCGAGCTTCCTTCCCAAGAAGCCGGACAGCTCGATCAAGGTTCTAGAGGGTTCCGACGGCGACGTCACAGGCATCGCGGCCAAGGGGGCGGCGATCAAGCTGCCGAAGGGCTCGTCGGAGTCTCCGAAGGCCGCGGCAAGGACGCACCTGCAGAACTTCGCGGGCAAGCTCGGCGTCGACCCGGCCCAGATGAGGACCGTCAAGTCGCAGCAGGTCGACGGTGGCAACACCGTCCGTATGCAGCAGTACATCAACGGCATCCCGGTCGTCGCGGGCGAGCTGGTCGCGTCCCTCGACAAGCAGAGCAACCTCGAGGCGCTGCTCGGCAAGACAGCCAAGGGTTCGGTGCAGACGGTCAGGAAGCAGAAGCTCTTCACCGTCGGCGCGAGCCGCGTCGTGGCGCGCGACTACGTCGCCAAGAAGGCCGACGTCTCCGCCGCCAAGCTCGAGGTCAAGAGCGAGGGCCGCTGGATCTACAACCCCTCGCTGCTCGGTGCGCCCGGTGCCCCGGTCAACCGCGAGACGCTGAAGTTCCAGGTCAACACCCCCGACCACTCCGTCGACTACACCGTCTTCGTCGACAGCGGCTTCCACACCGTCGCGCTGGCCGTCAGCAACAACCACGCGGCCCTCAAGCGCGACGTCTGCGACCTGAACAACAAGGACGCCGGTAATCTGGACGGCGCCGTGTGCGACGGGTCCACCAACGCCTACACCCGCCGCGAGGGCCAGGCGAAGTCCGGCATCGCCGACGTCGACAAGGTCTACGACAACCTCGGCGTGGTCTCCAAGTGGTACGCCTCCTACGCCGGCCTGGACGTCTCCTCGTTCATCGGCGGCGACAGCAAGACGCTGAAGGCCTCCACCCGGACCTGCCTGTCGCAGCTGCAGGCGGGCTGCCCCCTGGCCAACGCCTTCTGGAGCGACGGCATCCAGCAGATGGTCTACGGCGAGGGCGTGACCGGCCTCGACGTGACGGGCCACGAGCTGACCCACGGCGTGACGGCGCACACCTCCGCACTCTTCTACGCCTACCAGTCGGGTGCGATCAACGAGTCGGTCTCCGACACCATGGGCGAGCTGATCGACCTGGCCGCCAACCCCGGCAAGGCCGCCAGCGACCAGGGCTGGCTGATCGGTGAGGACGAGAAGCCGGCGTCGCCGGACCTGCCCGCGCCGCTGCGCAGCCTGAAGGACCCGACCAAGTACGACCAGCCTGACCGCATGACCTCCTCCCTGTGGGCTGCCGACGCGCAGTACCGCGACAGCGGGGGCGTGCACACCAACAGCGGGCCGGGCAACAAGACCGCCTACCTGCTCACCCAGGGCGACACCTTCAACGGCTACACCATCCGTGGCATCGGCCTGGCGAAGGCGTTCAAGATCTACTGGACCGCCGAAAACCTGATGACCTCGGGTACGGACTACAAGGATCTGTTCAACGTCCTGCCGCTGTCCTGCCGCAAGAACATCGGCAAGACCGGCACCTACATCACCGAGGACGACTGCGCCCAGGTCGACAAGGCCGTCCGCGCGACCGAGCTCTACAAGGACCCGGCCAACGCCGCCCCGGTTGCCACGCCCTACTGCACCGTGGGCAACGTGAAGTCGTCCTACGTTCAGACCTTCGACGCCAGTCCGTCGGACTGGTCGATGGCCGGTGGGGCCGGCCTGACGAATGCGGACATCGGGTTCGACTACGTCAACACCGGTAAGGATGCACTCGGGCTGTTCACCCAGCCGGCGAGCGGGCCCTACCCGGCGGTCACGACCAGCACGGCGACGTCGAGCCAGAAGACCATCCCGGTCGGTAGCTGGCTGCGGATCGACTACGCCACGCTGTTCAGCCTGTACCAGCCCTCGGCAGGTACGACCGCCAAGCTGGAGTACAACGACGGCAGCGGCTGGAAGAATGCCAACTCCCTGCCCGGCTCGGTCAACGGCGGGCCCTGGACCCAGCACGACTCCCACGGCTGGGCCTCGGCAAAGTACAACCTGCTGACCCTCGCCGGAAAGAAGGTCCAGTTCCGGATCTCGGCCAGCGGTGTGTCGAGCGACGCCCAGGCGTCGGTGATGGATGTGGACAACTTCAAGATCTACACCTGCGCATGACCGACATTCGGGTGGCCGGCCAGGTGAGCTGCCGCGTCAGCGGAGCCGCCGACAGGAGGTAGCCACCCGTAAGTCGCCGCACCACGAGTCGAGAGGGCCCCGAGATCGCCACCGGTGATCTCGGGGCCCTCTCGCATGCCCGCCCGTTGCCTCTGCCGCCGACGTCGCCCCGTCGGGTACCCGGAGGCGACCCTGACCCGACCCTGAACTTGAGCCGAGTTGACTCACCTCTGTTGACTGAAGCACGCTTGGTCGGCAAGATTGAGCCGGTGGCACTCAAGGCTGACAGGTCGGACTCCGACCGTCCGCCCGCAGGGGGGCGACACCAGCACGATCGCGCAAGCGCATCGCACGCACAACACGACACCAGATCCATCCGCACGGCGTCCGCCGGGCGGCTCTCAACTCGGAGGCTTGTGGTTATGTCTCGTTCGGTCGGTATCGATCTTGGTACGACGAATTCTGTGGTGGCGGTTCTTGAGGGTGGGGAGCCGACGGTTGTGACGAATGCGGAGGGTGCGCGGACGACTCCGTCGGTGGTGGCGTTTGCGAAGAATGGTGAGGTGTTGGTGGGGGAGGTGGCGAAGCGGCAGGCGGTGACGAATGTTGATCGGACGATTCGTTCGGTGAAGCGTCATATGGGGTCGGATTGGTCGGCGTCTGTGGATGGGAAGCCGTTTACGGCGCAGCAGATTTCTGCGTTTGTGTTGCAGAAGTTGAAGCGTGATGCGGAGGCGTATCTGGGGGAGTCGGTGACGGATGCGGTGATTACCGTGCCGGCGTATTTTTCGGATGCGCAGCGTCAGGCGACGAAGGAGGCTGGTGAGATCGCTGGGTTGAATGTTCAGCGGATCATCAATGAGCCGACTGCGGCGGCGTTGGCGTATGGGTTGGACAAGGGGTCGGATCAGACGATTCTGGTGTTCGATCTGGGTGGTGGCACCTTCGATGTCTCGTTGTTGGAGATTGGTGAGGGTGTGTTTGAGGTGAAGGCGACCTCTGGTGACAATCATCTGGGTGGGGATGACTGGGATTCGAAGATTGTGGACTGGCTGGTGGGTCAGTTCAAGAACAAGCATGGTGTGGATCTTGGGGCGGACAAGATCGCGAAGCAGCGGCTGACGGAGGCTGCGGAGAAGGCGAAGATCGAGTTGTCGTCGGCGTCGGAGACGTCGATCAATCTGCCGTATGTGACGTTGGGTGAGTCGGGTCCGTTGCATTTGGACGAGAAGTTGACTCGGGCTGAGTTCCAGCGGATGACGGGGGATTTGTTGGAGCGGTGTCGTCGGCCGTTCCAGCAGGTGTTGAAGGATGGCGGGGTCGAGGTGGGCAAGATCGATCACGTGATTCTTGTGGGTGGGTCGACGCGGATGCCTGCGGTGGCGGATGTGGTGCGGGAGTTGACTGGTGGTAAGGAGCCGCACAAGGGTGTGAATCCTGATGAGGTGGTGGCGATTGGTGCGTCGTTGCAGTCGGGTGTGTTGCGGGGTGAGGTGAAGGATGTCTTGTTGTTGGATGTCACTCCCCTGTCCCTCGGCATCGCCACCAAGGGTGGTGTGTTCACCAAGATCATCGAGCGCAACACCACCATTCCCACGAAGCGTTCCGAAGTCTTCACGACTGCCGAGGACAACCAGCCATCGGTGATGATCGAGGTCTTCCAGGGCGAACGCGAAATGGCCCGGGACAACAAGTCGCTGGGCAACTTCGAGCTCACCGGACTTCCGCCCGCACCCCGAAACGTCCCGCAGATCGAGGTCGCGTTCGACATCGACGCGAACGGCATCGTGCATGTGTCGGCAAAGGACCTGGGCACCGGTCGTGAGCAGAAGATGACGGTGACGGGTGGGTCGGCGTTGCCGAAGGACGACATCGACCGGATGGTCCGCGACGCGGAGCAGTACGCCGAGGAGGACCGGCGTCGTCGTGAGGCCGCCGAACTGCGCAACCAGGCGGACAGTCTGGTCTACCAGACGGAGAAGTTCGTCGCGGACAATCCCGACAGTGTTCCGGCTGAGGTGAAGTCGGAGGTCGAGCAGGATGTCGCCGCGTTGAAGAAGGCGCTGGAGGGTGAGGACAACGACGCCCTGAAGGCGGCGTTCGACAAGTTGTCGGAGTCGCGGACGAAGATGGGTTCGGCGATCTACGCCAATGCCCAGCAGTCCCAGGGCACCCCGGCCGGCGACGCCGGCGAGGGCACCGCCGACGCCTCCGCCGGCGCCGCGGACGACGACGTGGTCGACGCCGAGATCGTCGACGAGGACAAGCCCGCGGGCGGCGCCAACGACGAGGGACAGGGCGGTCAGAAGTGAGCCAGGCCGAGGAACACGAAGGACCCGTGGTCCACGACCGGCGGCGTATCGACCCGCGCACCGGTGAGATCCGGGAGGAGGCGCGGGCGACCGCGCCTTCGCCCGGTGCCGGCGACGCGGCCGACACCGTCGCGGAGGCCGCCTCCCCGACCGGTGAGTCGGGCGGTGCCGAGGAGGTCCTGGTGGCCTCCGCCGCGGAGGTGGACGCCCTCAAGTCGGCCGTGGTCGAACGCACCAACGACCTCAAGCGGCTCCAGGCGGAGTACGTCAACTACAAGCGGCGGGTCGACCGCGACCGGCAGGCAAACCAGGAGCAGGCGGTCGGCAGCGTGCTGACCGAGCTCCTCCCGGTCCTGGACGACATCGGCCGGGCACGGGAGCACGAGGAGCTGTCCGGCGGCTTCAAGGCGGTGGCCGAGGCGCTGGAGACCTCCTTGTCCAAGCTCGGGCTGGTGAAGTTCGGCGAGGTCGGCGAGGAGTTCGACCCACGTGTGCACGACGCGCTCATGCACGCGTACTCCGACGACGTGTCGGGGCCGACGTGCTCCGCGATCCTGCAGCCCGGCTACCGGCTGGGCGAGCGGGTGCTGCGGCCGGCGCGGGTCGCCGTCACCGAACCCACCGTCGGACTGCCGCCGGAGCAGGCGGCGCCGGGCGAGGACACCGGCCCGGCCGACGACGAAGGCGCCACGGCGGGCGCCGATGACCAGCCGCCGACCGGCAACGGCTGAGCAAGGGGGAGGTGGGGAGCACCATGGGCACGAAGGAATGGCTCGAGAAGGACTTCTACAAGGTGCTCGGCGTCTCCAAGGATGCCTCGGCCGAGGAGATCAAGAAGTCCTACCGCAAGCTCGCCCGGCAGAACCACCCCGACGCCAACCGGGGTGACGCCAAGGCGGAGGAGCGGTTCAAGGAGGTTTCCGAGGCCTACTCCGTCCTCTCCGACCCGGCCAAGCGCAAGGAGTACGACGAGGCACGGTCGCTGTTCGGCGGAGGCGGGTTCCGCTTCCCCGGCGGCGGCGGAGGGGGTGGCGGCCAGGCCGGTGGCGGTTTCCCGTTCGACCTCGGCGACATCTTCACCCAGCAGGGCGGCAACCGCGGAGGCGGCGGTCTGGGCGACATCCTCGGTGGCATCTTCACCGGGGGTGGGCGCACCCGGACCCCGCCGGGCACCCGCCCGCGCCGGGGCGCCGACGTGGAGACCGAGGTCACCATCGGTTTCCGCGACGCGGTCGACGGCGTGACGGTGCCGCTCCGGATGACCAGCGACGCGCCCTGTCCGGCGTGTTCTGGCACCGGCGCGAAGGCTGGGACGATGCCGCGGGTGTGCCCGGACTGCGAGGGCGTCGGTATGCGGGCCACCTCCCAGGGCGGCCGGCTGGCGATGACCGAGCCGTGCCGCTCCTGCCGGGGCCGCGGCCTGGTGGTGGACAACCCGTGCCCCACCTGCCACGGCTCGGGCCGGGCGGAGTCGGCGCGCACGATGCAGGTGCGCATCCCGGCCGGGGTGTACGACAACCAGCGCATCCGGCTGCGCGGCAAGGGCGCCGCGGGCGAGCGGGGCGGACCGGCCGGCGACCTGTACGTCACAGTGCACGTGCAGGCGGACGAGCGGTTCGGCCGCAAGGGCGAGCACCTCACCGTCACCGTGCCGATCTCGTTCCCCGAGGCCGCGCTCGGTGGTGAGGTGAAGGTGCCCACGCTGGCCGGCCCGCTGGTCACCCTGAAGGTTCCACCGGGCACACCCAACGGCCGTACGTTCCGCGTACGCGGCAAGGGGGCGGCCCGCCGGGACGGCACCAAGGGCGATCTGCTGGTCACCGTGGAGGTGGTCGTTCCCGACCATCTCGACGACAAGGCCCGGGATGCTCTCGACGCCTACCGCCGGGCGACCGGCACCGACGCGGCGCACGGTGGTTACGACGGGAAAGAAGGCGTCCGATGACGGGTACCCGAGCCGGCTCGCCGGACGGCTCCCGCCGCTCCCGGCCGGCCTTCGACGTGTCGATGGACGCCGAGACGCCGGTCTACGTCATCAGCGTCGCGGCCGAGCTCACCGGCCTGCACCCGCAGACGCTTCGCACCTACGACCGGCTCGGGCTGGTACGCCCGGGCCGGTCGGGGGGCGGCGGCCGGCGCTACTCCCTCCGCGACATCGAGACCCTGCGGCACGTCACCGAACTCACCGCCGCGGGCATCGGCCTGGAGGGCGTGCGGCGGATCCTCGAGTTGGAGTCCGTCGTCGAGGCACTCGGCTCCCGGGTGCAGGAGTTGGAGGGCGCTCTCGAGGACGCCCGGCTGATGTTCGAACGAGCCGCCGAGCAGGCGGCCTTTCTCCCCGAGCTCCTGCCCCGCCCGAGCCAGGCCGTCGTGGTCTGGAAGGGCCGGGCGCGGCGTCGGCGACAGCCCTGATCTCACGGATGACCCATGACCCAGGGCCCCGAACGACCTCGAAGTTGAGTGGAATGGACTCAACTTCAGGATCGTTCAACCAGCAGAAGACCCGATGACCACGACGGGGACACCGAAACCGGGGACACGGAAACCATGGATGCACAGAAACTGACGACCAAGAGCCAGGACGCGCTCTCGGCCGCGATCCGCCGGGCGGCCAACGGCGGCAACCCGGCCGTGGAGCCCGTCCACCTGCTCACCGCGCTCGTCGCCGAGCCGGAAGGCACCGCGGCGAGTCTCCTCGAGGCGGTCGGTGCCGACCGCCGGACGGTGGAGAAGTCCGCCGTCGACGCCGCCGAGCGGCTGCCCGCGGCGAGCGGGTCGACCGTTCAGGCACCCGGACTGTCCCGTCCGCTCTACCAGGTGCTGCAGGTCGCCCAGGACCAGGCGACCGAGCTCGGCGACGAGTACGTCTCCACCGAGCACCTCCTGGTCGGGCTCGCGACCGTGGCCGGCCCCGCCAAGGACGTCCTGACGCGGGCCGGCGCCAACGCCGAGGCCCTGCTGGCGGCGTTCGCCCAGGTCCGCGGCTCCGCGCGAGTGACCACACCCGACCCCGAGGGCACCTACAAGGCACTGTCGAAGTACTCCGTCGACCTCACCGAACGCGCCCGCGAGGGCAAGCTCGACCCGGTGATCGGGCGGGACTCCGAGGTGCGCCGGGTGGTCCAGGTGCTGTCCCGGCGTACCAAGAACAACCCCGTGCTGATCGGCGAGCCCGGCGTGGGCAAGACCGCCGTCGTCGAGGGGCTCGCCCAGCGGATTGTCGCCGGTGACGTCCCCGAGTCGCTGAAGGGCCGCCGGCTGGTGGCGCTCGACCTGGGTTCGATGGTCGCCGGCGCGAAGTACCGCGGTGAGTTCGAGGAACGCCTGAAGGCCGTACTCAACGAGATCAAGGAGAGCAACGGCCAGGTCATCACGTTCATCGACGAACTCCACACCGTCGTCGGTGCGGGTGCGTCCGGGGACAGCTCGATGGACGCGGGCAACATGCTCAAGCCGATGCTGGCCCGCGGCGAGCTGCGGATGATCGGCGCGACCACGCTGGACGAGTACCGCCAGCGCATCGAGAAGGACCCCGCCCTCGAACGCCGGTTCCAGCAGGTGTTCGTCGGTGAGCCCTCCGTCGAGGACACCATCGCGATCCTGCGCGGCCTGCGCGAGCGGTACGAGGCGCACCACAAGGTGCAGATCGCCGACGCCGCCCTGGTCGCCGCGGCGACCCTGTCCAACCGCTACATCACCGGGCGCAAGCTGCCCGACAAGGCGATCGACCTGGTGGACGAGTCGGCCAGCCGGCTCCGGATGGAGATCGACTCCAGCCCGGTGGAGATCGACGAGCTGCGCCGGCAGGTCGACCGGATGCGGATGGAGGAGCTGGCCCTCTCCAAGGAGGACGACGCCGCCAGCCAGGAACGCCTGGCCACGCTGCGCGCCGAGCTCGCCGACCGCGAGGAGACGCTGCGGGGCCTGGAGGCCCGGTGGGAGAAGGAGAAGTCCGGCCTCAACCACGTGGGCGAGGTCAAGCAGCGGCTGGACGACCTGCGGGTGCAGTCCGAGCGCGCCCAGCGCGAGGGCGACCTGGAGACCGCGGCCCGCATCCTCTACGGCGAGATCCCCCAGCTGGAGAAGGAGCTTCGGGAGGCCAGTGAGGCACCGGTCGAGGTCTCCGACACCGTGCCGATGGTGCGCGACGAGGTCGGGCCCGACGAGGTCGCCGAGGTGGTGTCCGCCTGGACGGGCATCCCCACCGGCCGGCTGCTGGAGGGCGAGACCGGCAAGCTGCTGCGGATGGAGGACGAGCTCGCGCACCGGCTGATCGGGCAGCGCCGTGCCGTGACCGCGGTCTCGGACGCCGTACGCCGCGCCCGTGCCGGCGTGTCCGACCCGGACCGGCCGACCGGATCGTTCCTGTTCCTCGGTCCGACCGGCGTCGGGAAGACCGAGCTGGCCAAGGCGCTGGCGGAGTTCCTCTTCGACGACGAGCGGGCGATGGTGCGGATCGACATGAGCGAGTACGCCGAGAAGCACTCGGTGGCCCGGCTGGTCGGTGCGCCACCCGGTTACGTCGGCTACGAGGAGGGCGGTCAGCTGACCGAGGCGGTCCGCCGCCGCCCGTACTCCGTGATCCTGCTGGACGAGGTGGAGAAGGCGCACCCGGAGGTCTTCGACGTACTCCTGCAGGTGCTCGACGACGGTCGCCTGACCGACGGGCAGGGCCGCACGGTCGACTTCCGCAACGTGATCCTCATCCTCACCAGCAACCTGGGTTCGCAGTACCTCGCCGACCCGGCGCTGGCGGAGGAGAAGAAGCGCGACCTGGTGATGAACGTCGTACGCACGTCGTTCAAGCCGGAGTTCCTGAACCGCCTGGACGAGGTGGTGCTGTTCGACCCGCTGGGTTCGGAGGAGCTCACCCGGATCGTCGAACTCCAGGTCGCCGCCCTGGCCCGGAGACTGGCGGACCGGCGGATCCGGCTCGAGGTGACCGACGGCGCGAAGGAGTGGCTGGCGCTGACCGGCTACGACCCGGTGTACGGCGCTCGTCCACTACGCCGGTTGGTGCAGTCGGCGATCGGCGACGGGCTGGCCCGCAAGCTGCTCGCCGGTGAGGTACGCGACGGCAACCGCGTCCTCGTCGACGTCAACGACGCCAACGACTCGCTGGAGATCGAGCTCGTCCCGTCCGAACCCGCTCGGGTCGGCTGACCCGGCCCTACAACCGTTCAACCGCGCAAACTGCGCAACTGAACCTGTCCGTTCGATCCGGCCGACCGGTCGGCTCCCCTGTTCATCGGTACAACATCCGGTGCGGCGCCCTCGCGGGCGCCGCACCCCAATCTGGCTCGGAGGCTTGTGGTTATGTCTCGTTCGGTCGGTATCGATCTTGGTACGACGAATTCTGTGGTGGCGGTTCTTGAGGGTGGGGAGCCGACGGTTGTGACGAATGCGGAGGGTGCGCGGACGACTCCGTCGGTGGTGGCGTTTGCGAAGAATGGTGAGGTGTTGGTGGGGGAGGTGGCGAAGCGGCAGGCGGTGACGAATGTTGATCGGACGATTCGTTCGGTGAAGCGTCATATGGGGTCGGATTGGTCGGCGTCTGTGGATGGGAAGCCGTTTACGGCGCAGCAGATTTCTGCGTTTGTGTTGCAGAAGTTGAAGCGTGATGCGGAGGCGTATCTGGGGGAGTCGGTGACGGATGCGGTGATTACCGTGCCGGCGTATTTTTCGGATGCGCAGCGTCAGGCGACGAAGGAGGCTGGTGAGATCGCTGGGTTGAATGTTCAGCGGATCATCAATGAGCCGACTGCGGCGGCGTTGGCGTATGGGTTGGACAAGGGGTCGGATCAGACGATTCTGGTGTTCGATCTGGGTGGTGGCACCTTCGATGTCTCGTTGTTGGAGATTGGTGAGGGTGTGTTTGAGGTGAAGGCGACCTCTGGTGACAATCATCTGGGTGGGGATGACTGGGATTCGAAGATTGTGGACTGGCTGGTGGGTCAGTTCAAGAACAAGCATGGTGTGGATCTTGGGGCGGACAAGATCGCGAAGCAGCGGCTGACGGAGGCTGCGGAGAAGGCGAAGATCGAGTTGTCGTCGGCGTCGGAGACGTCGATCAATCTGCCGTATGTGACGTTGGGTGAGTCGGGTCCGTTGCATTTGGACGAGAAGTTGACTCGGGCTGAGTTCCAGCGGATGACGGGGGATTTGTTGGAGCGGTGTCGTCGGCCGTTCCAGCAGGTGTTGAAGGATGGCGGGGTCGAGGTGGGCAAGATCGATCACGTGATTCTTGTGGGTGGGTCGACGCGGATGCCTGCGGTGGCGGATGTGGTGCGGGAGTTGACTGGTGGTAAGGAGCCGCACAAGGGTGTGAATCCTGATGAGGTGGTGGCGATTGGTGCGTCGTTGCAGTCGGGTGTGTTGCGGGGTGAGGTGAAGGATGTCTTGTTGTTGGATGTCACTCCCCTGTCCCTCGGCATCGCGTCGGGCCGGCTGTCCGGCCAGGGCGGCATCTTCACCAAGATCATCGAGCGCAACACGACGATCCCGACCACCAAGTCGGAGGTCTTCTCCACCGCGGCCGACGGTCAGTCGTCCGTCCTGATCGAGGTGTTCCAGGGCGAGCGGGCCATGGCGGCCGACAACAAGTCGCTCGGCAACTTCGAGCTCACCGGGATCGCACCGGCTCCGCGCGGCGTGCCCAAGATCGAGGTGTCCTTCGACATCGACGCGAACGGGATCGTGCATGTGTCGGCGAAGGATCTGGGGACGGGTCGTGAGCAGAAGATGACGGTGACGGGTGGGTCGGCGTTGCCGAAGGACGACATCGACCGGATGGTCCGCGACGCGGAGCAGTACGCCGAGGAGGACCGGCGTCGTCGTGAGGCCGCCGAACTGCGCAACCAGGCGGACAGTCTGGTCTACCAGACGGAGAAGTTCGTCGCGGACAATCCCGACAGTGTTCCGGCTGAGGTGAAGTCGGAGGTCGAGCAGGATGTCGCCGCGTTGAAGAAGGCGCTGGAGGGTGAGGACAACGACGCCCTGAAGGCGGCGTTCGACAAGTTGTCGGAGTCGCGGACGAAGATGGGTTCGGCGATCTACGCCAACGCCCAGCAGTCCCAGGGCACCCCGGCCGGCGACGCCGGCGAGGGCACCGCTGACGCCGACGCTGCCGGCGCGGCCGGTGACGCTCCCACCAACGGCGGGGACGACGTCGTGGAGGGCGAGGTCGTCGACGACGACAAGTCCGGCGAGCAGAAGTAGTCGATAGTAGGCAGAGCAGTCGGTAGTCAGGAGCAGTCAGCTCCAGTTCGACCACTGCCCCGGCCGGCGGTGCACAGGTGTCCGACGACCTGTCACCGCCGGCCGGGGCGGCTCTGTCCGGTCCCCTGGCAGGCGTCCCACAGGCGCCTCCACGAGGGTGTCGGCGCATGGTCGACCCCCAAGTTGACCATCGCGAGACGACCATGTAACTTCTACGAGTCGCCGGAGAGCGGGACGCCGAAAGGCGGCCGGAACGGCGGCCAGATCGCAGGGACATACCGGACGTCACGCAGCTGTGTGACGGACGTAAGATCCAGGCGAGCCGGTCACGAAGGGCCCGATTTGCCGGGCGGCGGAGAGATCGGTAAGGTTTACCGGGTCGCTGAGAGAGCGGGACACCGAGAGGTGGCCGGACCAGCGATCACCCCCACAAGATCAGCGCAGGAGCGCCTCGGCGTTCTGAGCGGGTCTTGAGGGCGCCCCGAACAGCCGAGTTGACACGGATGGTCGGAGCAAGTAACGTAGAGGAGTTGCCCTGGAGCCGGGCTGGGAGGTCTGGTTCTGGTGTGTGTCTGATCCTTGAGAACTCAACAGCGTGCCGAAAGTCGATGCAGTGTTTTTTGCCCCGTTGGCAAGGTGCTGTGCGTGCCTGATGGCTTTGGTCTGATGGTGTGTGTGGTGTTTTGTCGCGGATTCCTTTGGTGACAGGCAACCTGTGGGTTGTTTGTTTGCTGGGGTGGCTTTTTGTTGGTTTTCAACGGAGAGTTTGATCCTGGCTCAGGACGAACGCTGGCGGCGTGCTTAACACATGCAAGTCGAGCGGAAAGGCCCTTCGGGGTACTCGAGCGGCGAACGGGTGAGTAACACGTGAGCAACCTGCCTTCAGCTCTGGGATAAGCCTGGGAAACTGGGTCTAATACCGGATATGACCTCTGCCTGCATGGGTGGTGGTGGAAAGATTTATTGGCTGAAGATGGGCTCGCGGCCTATCAGCTTGTTGGTGGGGTGATGGCCTACCAAGGCTTTTACGGGTAGCCGGCCTGAGAGGGCGACCGGCCACACTGGGACTGAGACACGGCCCAGACTCCTACGGGAGGCAGCAGTGGGGAATATTGCACAATGGGCGGAAGCCTGATGCAGCAACGCCGCGTGAGGGATGACGGCCTTCGGGTTGTAAACCTCTTTCAGCGGGGACGAAGCGTGAGTGACGGTACCCGCAGAAGAAGCGCCGGCCAACTACGTGCCAGCAGCCGCGGTAACACGTAGGGCGCGAGCGTTGTCCGGAATTATTGGGCGTAAAGGGCTCGTAGGCGGTTTGTTGCGTCGAAAGTGAAAATCCGGGGCTTAACTCCGGACTTGCTTTCGATACGGGCAGACTAGAGGTAGGCAGGGGAGAGTGGAATTCCTGGTGTAGCGGTGGAATGCGCAGATATCAGGAGGAACACCGGTGGCGAAGGCGGCTCTCTGGGCCTTACCTGACGCTGAGGAGCGAAAGCGTGGGGAGCGAACAGGATTAGATACCCTGGTAGTCCACGCCGTAAACGTTGGGCGCTAGGTGTGGGGGACTTCCACGTTCTCCGTGCCGCAGCTAACGCATTAAGCGCCCCGCCTGGGGAGTACGGCCGCAAGGCTAAAACTCAAAGGAATTGACGGGGGCCCGCACAAGCGGCGGAGCATGTTGCTTAATTCGATGCAACGCGAAGAACCTTACCTGGGTTTGACATGCAGAGAAATCTCGTAGAGATACGGGGTCCGTAAGGGCTCTGCACAGGTGGTGCATGGCTGTCGTCAGCTCGTGTCGTGAGATGTTGGGTTAAGTCCCGCAACGAGCGCAACCCTCGTCCTATGTTGCCAGCGGGTAATGCCGGGAACTCATAGGAGACTGCCGGGGTCAACTCGGAGGAAGGTGGGGATGAGGTCAAGTCATCATGCCCCTTATGTCCAGGGCTGCAAACATGCTACAATGGTCGGTACAATGGGCTGCGAAATCGTAAGGTGGAGCGAATCCCTAAAAGCCGGCCTCAGTTCGGATCGGGGTCTGCAACTCGACCCCGTGAAGTTGGAGTCGCTAGTAATCGCGGATCAGCAACGCCGCGGTGAATACGTTCCCGGGCCTTGTACACACCGCCCGTCAAGTCATGAAAGTCGGCAATACCCGAAGCCGGTGACCTAACCCCTTGTGGGATGGAGCCGTCGAAGGTGGGGCTGGCGATTAGGACTAAGTCGTAACAAGGTAGCCGTACCGGAAGGTGCGGCTGGATCACCTCCTTTCTAAGGAGCTTTTCTGGCGGCCGTCGTGGTGGTTTCACTGTGGTGGTTGTTCAGGGCGCCGTTGTCCGGCCGAGTGTGTCGGAGCGGTGAGCTCATTTAGTGGAGCATCGGCTAGTGGGTGTTTGCCCATGGTTTCTGCGTGGCCTAGTACTGCTCTCGCTGCCTTTGGTGGTGGGGTGTGGAACGGGGCGTGGGCTGTGGGTGGCGCTGAGGCACGTTGTTGGGTCCTGAGGGATCAGGCCCACCACGCAACGGTTGTTGTGTGGTGGTTTTGGTTTCCTTGGGTTGTCGGGCCGTTCCTTCACCGAACGGCCACCCGGGTTTCGCCGGCGGGATGTTGTTCTCGTTTCGGGGTTGTTCGTGGTGGTGTGCGGTGGTTGTGGGGTGGTGTCCGTTCGTTTCTTGAGAACTGCATAGTGGACGCGAGCATCTTTGTTTTGCCGAGAACTGTGTGTCTGTTTGTTGTGACAAGTTAGTAAGGGCACTCGGTGGATGCCTTGGCACCAGAAGCCGATGAAGGACGTAGGAGCCTGCGATAAGCCCCGGGGAGTTGGCAACCGAGCTGTGATCCGGGGGTGTCCGAATGGGGAAACCCGGCTGGAGTCATGTCCAGTCACCGGCGCCTGAACACATAGGGCGTTCGGAGGGAACGCGGGGAAGTGAAACATCTCAGTACCCGCAGGAAGAGAAAACAATTGTGATTCCGTGAGTAGCGGCGAGCGAAAGCGGAAGAGGCTAAACCGTGTAGGTGTGATAGCTGGCAGGTGTTGCCTATGCGGGGTTGTGGGATCGTCTTGTCGGAGCTGCTGATCCGGCGAGGAGTTATAAACCGCTGCGGAAGTCGAAGGGTCTGGAAAGTCCCGGCATAGCAGGTGATACCCCTGTAGACGTAACGTGGTGGCTCCTGGACGTGTTCCCAAGTAGCACGGGACCCGTGAAATCTCGTGTGAATCTGGCGGGACCACCCGCCAAGCCTAAATACTTTCTGGTGACCGATAGTGAACCAGTACCGTGAGGGAAAGGTGAAAAGTACCCCGGGAGGGGAGTGAAATAGTCCCTGAAACCGTGTGCCTACAATCCGTCGGAGCGTCTCCTTTGTGGGGTGTGACGGCGTGCCTTTTGAAGAATGAGCCTGCGAGTTAGTGGTGCGTGGCGAGGTTAACCCGTGTGGGGGAGCCGTAGCGAAAGCGAGTCCGAACAGGGCGTGTGAGTCGCGTGCTCTAGACCCGAAGCGGAGTGATCTACCCATGGGCAGGGTGAAGCGCGGGTAAGACCGCGTGGAGGCCCGAACCCACCGGCGTTGAAAAGCCGGGGGATGACCTGTGGGTAGGGGTGAAAGGCCAATCAAACTCCGTGATAGCTGGTTCTCCCCGAAATGCATTTAGGTGCAGCGTCGCGTGTTTCCTACCGGAGGTAGAGCACTGGATGGTCTAGGGGGCCGACAAGCTTACCGAAATCAGCCAAACTCCGAATGCCGGTAGGTGAGAGCGCGGCAGTGAGACTGCGGGGGATAAGCTTCGTAGTCGAGAGGGAAACAGCCCAGATCACCAGCTAAGGCCCCTAAGCGTTCGCTAAGTGGAAAAGGATGTGGAGTCGCAGAGACAACCAGGAGGTTGGCTTAGAAGCAGCCACCCTTGAAAGAGTGCGTAATAGCTCACTGGTCAAGTGATTCTGCGCCGACAATGTAGCGGGGCTCAAGCGAACCGCCGAAGCTGTGGCATTCACGTATTGTTCGGCTCTGCCTTTCGGGGTGGGGTCCAGACGTGTGGATGGGTAGGGGAGCGTCGTGTGGCGTGTGAAGCGGCGGGGTGACCCAGTCGTGGATGCTACACGAGTGAGAATGCAGGCATGAGTAGCGAAAGAGGAGTGAGAAACTCCTCCGCCGAATGACCAAGGGTTCCAGGGCCAGGCTAATCCGCCCTGGGTAAGTCGGGACCTAAGGCGAGGCCGACAGGCGTAGTCGATGGACAACGGGTTGATATTCCCGTACCGGCTTTGTCGCGCCCATGCTGAGCCCGGTGATGCTAAGCGCCCGAGCCTGGTTCGACCTTTCGGGGTTGTTCTGGGTGAGCGCGTGAACCGATCCGGTAGTAGGCAAGCGATGGGGTGACGCAGGAGGGTAGCTCTACGCGGCGATGGTAGGCGAAAGCTGATCCGCGGGCAAAGGTGTAGGACGAGACGTTGGTAAATCCGCGTCTTTTATGTCTGAGACCTGATGCCGAGCCGATTGAGGCGAAGTGAGTGATCCCATGCTGCCGAGAAAAACCTCTAGTGAGTGACAAGGCCGCCCGTACCCCAAACCGACACAGGTGGTCAGGTAGAGAATACCAAGGCGATCGGGCGAACCGTGGTTAAGGAACTCGGCAAAATGCCCCCGTAACTTCGGGAGAAGGGGGACCGGATCCGTGAGGGGACTTGCTCCCTGCAGCGGTGAAGGTCGCAGAGACCAGGCCCAAGCGACTGTTTACTAAAAACACAGGTCCGTGCGAAGTCGCAAGACGATGTATACGGACTGACGCCTGCCCGGTGCTGGAACGTTAAGGGGACCGGTTAGACCTCACGGTCGAAGCTGAGAACTTAAGCGCCAGTAAACGGCGGTGGTAACTATAACCATCCTAAGGTAGCGAAATTCCTTGTCGGGTAAGTTCCGACCTGCACGAATGGCGTAACGACTTGGGCGCTGTCTCAACCACGGACCCGGCGAAATTGCACTACGAGTAAAGATGCTCGTTACGCGCAGCAGGACGGAAAGACCCCGGGACCTTTACTACAGCTTGGTATTGGTGGTCGGTTCGGTTTGTGTAGGATAGGTGGGAGACTGTGAAGCCTGGACGCCAGTTCGGGTGGAGTCAACGTTGAAATACCACTCTGATCGTATTGGCTGTCTAACCTCGGTCCGTTATCCGGATCAGGGACAGTGCCTGGTGGGTAGTTTAACTGGGGCGGTTGCCTCCCAAAATGTAACGGAGGCGCCCAAAGGTTCCCTCAGCCTGGTTGGCAATCAGGTGGCGAGTGCAAGTGCACAAGGGAGCTTGACTGTGAGACCGACAGGTCGAGCAGGGACGAAAGTCGGGACTAGTGATCTTACGGTGGCACGTGGAAGCGCCGTGACTCAACGGATAAAAGGTACCCCGGGGATAACAGGCTGATCTTGCCCAAGAGTCCATATCGACGGCATGGTTTGGCACCTCGATGTCGGCTCGTCGCATCCTGGGGCCGGAGCAGGTCCCAAGGGTTGGGCTGTTCGCCCATTAAAGCGGTACGCGAGCTGGGTTTAGAACGTCGTGAGACAGTTCGGTCCCTATCCGCTGTGCGCGCAGGAGACTTGAGAAGGGCTGTCCCTAGTACGAGAGGACCGGGACGGACGAACCTCTGGTGTGCCAGTTGTTCTGCCAAGAGCACCGCTGGTTGGCTACGTTCGGAAGTGATAACCGCTGAAGGCATCTAAGCGGGAAGCACGCTTCAAGATGAGGTCTCCCACCGGGTTAACCGGGTAAGGCCCCCAGAAGACGACTGGGTTGATAGGCCAGATGTGGAAGCGAGGACTAAAGACTCGTGAAGCTGACTGGTACTAATAGGCCGAGGGCTTGTCACACACCACACCCCCTTTGCGGGGTGTGAGCATCACACGTGACGAACGCAAAAACGAAGACTGTGCGTCCACTATGCGGTTCTGAAGACACGAACCACCCACCCCGCCACACGATCCCGGCGCGCCGGCAACGGCCCAGGGTGTGTTTGGGCCTGGTAGTTGTGGTTGCTGGTTCATATCTTCACAGCGTTACGGCGGTCATGGCGAAGGGGAAACACCCGGTCCCATTCCGAACCCGGAAGTTAAGCTCTTCAGCGCCGATGGTACTGCAGGAGGGATCCTGTGGGAGAGTAGGACGCCGCCGGACATACATTGGTTGAGGGCCACCCCACACGGGGTGGCCCTCAGTCATGTCCGGACCTCATTCGCCAGGCCCCGGACTCATTTCGCCGGGCCTTGGGCCCATGTGGCGTGGCGTTGGGCCGATTCAACTGGGCCGGGCTCTTCCCGCCTGGCTCGACTGTCCGGTTGGCTCGACATCGACCGTGCACGCTGACGGCCATCCACTCCCTTCACCGGATGTGGCCGTCATTCGTACTTTCCTTGCCCTCTGCGGCGCCGGCGCACCATGATCCACTTCACCGTGGATCGACGTCGGCAGCTGCGGCCTGAAGCAGGCGGTGTGCCGAAACCCGAGCCCGCGGCGATTGTCCGCGACGCTGGGGCCGGCGCGTGCCGGCAGACGGGGAGGTCGACGATGGCGAGACCCACAGCGAGTCCCGGCCGGATTGCCGGGATAGCCCTGACCGTCGGGCTGCTCGGTGCGGCAATGGCACCCGGCGCTGTGAGCGCGGCGAGTACGACGTCGACGGGCACTGCGCATACAACCTCACCGAGTGCGGGCGCGGCCGACCCGAAAGCATCGGCGCCGCGAGCAGCTGTGGTCCCGTCCTCGGTCGGCACCGGTCGGTCGGCTGCCACCGCCCCGTCGGCGGATGCGGGCCGGCCGTACGCACCAAACTGGTTCCCGGACGAGCTGCTCGCGTGGAGCCCGTCCACCGACCCCGATGCGGCGTACAACCGCAGCACCACTCCCCTGGCGGGGCGGGTCGTGGATCGGCTGACGACGGCGAACCCACTGGCGAGGCCACGTCGGGTGATGGCGCTGTCGGTGTTCGCCAACACCGACGGCAACCCGTCCCAGGGGTCGGCCGACTTCGACTACTACACCTCGGACTTCTGGCAGTACCTCGACACCCTGGTGTTCTGGGGCGGATCCGCCGGCGAGGGCCTGATCCTCGCCCCGAACCCGACCGTGGTCGACGCCGCCCACCGCAACGGCGTGCCGGTCCTCGGCACCGTCTTTCTGCCGCCCACCGTGTACGGCGGAAAGCTGGAATGGGTCCGGCAGCTCCTCACCCGGGACGCCGCCGGCCATTTCCCTGCCGCGGCCAAGCTGGCGCAGGCGGCGGACTACTACGGGTTCGACGGCTGGTTCGTCAACCAGGAGACGGAGGGCTCGGACGCGAAGCTGGCCAAGGACATGCGGGACTTCCTGGTCGAGCTCAGGGCGCACGGCCAGCAGGTGCTGTGGTACGACGCGATGGTCGAGTCCGGCGAAGTGGACTGGCAGAACGCACTCACCGACGCCAACGACGACTTCTTCGCCGTCTCCGACCTGATGTTCCTCAACTACGGCTGGAACGCCGATCGGCTGGCGTCCTCGGCAGCGCACGCGAAGGCGATGGGCCGTGACCCGGCCGACCTGCACGCCGGCGTGGACGTGGGCTGGCGGCAGTTCGCGGTGCAGAGGTACTTCGACACGCTGTTCCCCGACGACGGGGACGGTTCCGGTATCTCGGTCGCGTTGTACCGGCCCGACTTCACCCTCACCGGCACCGACGACAGGTCGCAGTACGCCGAGCGGGATGCCCGCTTCTGGGTCGGCGCGGACGACGACCCCAGCTCCTCCTCCGCCGACGCCGAGGGCTGGCGCGGAGTGTCGACCAAGGTGGCCGAGCACGCGGTGGTGACCCACACGCCGTTCGTCACGACGTTCGGCGACGGCCGCGGCCGGCTGTGGGCGTACGACGGACAGGTGTGGCAGCGCGGCGACTGGAACAACCTCAGCGCCCAGGACGTCCTGCCAACCTGGCGCTGGATCGTTCGGGGGTCGCCGCTGACCGTCGACCTGGACCACGACCAGGCCTGGCGGGGTGGTTCGTCCCTGCACATCCGCGGAGGTCTCACCGAGCCCACCACCATCCCGCTGTACGCGACACGGCTGCGCGTCGAGCGGGACACCAGGCTGCGGGTGACGGCGACCGGCGAAGCGAGTTGGGACGCCGTTCTCCGGTTCGCCGACCAACCGGACCACGATGTCGTCGTACCGCTCGGGGACACCGCGGACCGGTGGCGTACGCACACCGCGCCGCTGGGCCGGTTCGCCGGCCGGACTCTTGTCAGCGTGGGCCTGCGCCTGCGCGGCGCCCAGCCGGACCTGGACGTCCACGTCGGCGAGCTGGCGCTGCTGGGCAACGGGTCACGGCCACCGGCGGCGCCGGTGAACGTCGTGGCCGAGCGGTCCGGTGACGGCGTGCGCGTGCACTGGGGGTCCCAGGCGGGCAGGGGTACGCGGTACGACGTCGAGGCGGTGACGGCCCGCGGAGCCCGCACCTGGCTGGGCGCCACCACCGGGTCGGCGTTCTACGCCGCGAAGCTGCCCGCCGCGACGGTCCGGGTCGAGGTGGTGCCGGTCGGAGCAGACGGCCGGCGCGGTGCGGCCGGCGCCGATCGTCCCTGACCGGCGACGGTGAGGCTCGGACGACCGGGGCGGCGGGGACGCCCGGTCCCAGACCCGTCCGAGACGGGCTTCGAACAGGCCGCGGGTGCAGTGAGCGGCTAGGACTCCCGCGGTCAGGCGCGGCCGGCTGGTCGTCCGGTTCGGGCGAGCCGGTCGTCCGGTTCGGCCTCCGCCGGCCACCGGTAGGCGTCGTGGGCAATCGCGAGGCGCCGGGCGCGGTAGGCCGGGGAACTGCCCGCCAGCACGTGCTCGACCGGGTGGTCACCGCGCAGTTGGGCCGGGTCCAGCCGGTCGGTGACGGTCGGCCGGACGGCCAGCGGACGCATGGGCCCGGGGACCGGTAGACGGCCCAGCGCCCGGCGTACGGCGGAGGTTCCGGCCGGGCCCAGCGCACGCATCACGCCGGCGCGGGCTTCCAGGTCGAACGCTCGCAACCGTTCGGCTCGGCCGGCCCGATGGCCGGTGAAGCCGGCGAGGTTGCGCAGCTGCTCCGCAGTGGCCAGGTCACCGGTCGGCGTGGGCAGTCGCGCGCATGCGGCCGCCAGCTCGGCCCGCACTGCCGGGTCCAGCACCCGCGCACACGCCGCGGCGACCGACGGCGCGGTGTCGTCGACCGCCAGTACGGCGAGCCCGGCCTGGGCCACTGCCTCGGACCGGGTCCGCTGGTCGTCGGTGGCGGTGGCGGCGTTCGGTACCAGAACGGTCGGCACCCCGGCCGGCAGCAACTCGTGCACCGCGTTGTAGCCGGCGGCGCTCACCGCCGCGTCGAACGCCGCAAGGTGACGGGCCAGCGGATACACGTCGACGAGTTCGTGCACGCGGGCCGCCTCCGCGGGCGGCAGCCCGGACCGCGCCAGCGGCGCCCTGGTCACCGCCACCTGCCACTCCGGGCGATCGAGGAACGTCCGGATCGCGGCCAGTGCGGGCGTGACAGCGTCGTTGATCGACCCGGCGCCGAGGGTGACCAGCGCGGTCGGCCGGTCCGGGTCGAGCCCGAGCGCGGCCGCCGCCTCGGGTCGCGACAGTGGCCGGCTCCGGGGCCAGACGCTGATCGGAGGGACCTGTACGGCGTTCCGGCGACCGGCCGTGGCGCCGCGGTCGGCCTCGGCGGCCAGGTCCCCGGGCTCGACGACCAGGTCGAAGAACGGTTCGGCGGCCAGCGCCCGCCGGTTGGCGCCCGGCCGCCACATGCCGCGGCGTACCCAGACGAACGCGACGTCCGGGTGCGCGGCCCGCGCCCGGAGTAGCCCGAGGTAGGGCGCCACCCCGTCGAAGACGAAGGTGTCGGCGCCCGTCTCGGCCAGCAACGCGCCGACGCGCGCGGCGAGGTATCCGTGCCAGGACAGGTGCGGCATCCAGTTGCGGTGGTGGCTCGGGCAGTACTCCGCCCGCAGCCCGTGCCGGGTCACGACGTGCACGGCCTGGGACAGGGAGAAGACGAGGGGTTCGGCGTCCACCGTGTCCTGGAGCGCGAGCGCGACGGCGGCCTGCCGGGCCAGGTGGCCCATGCCGGTGCCGTTGCTGGTGGCCAGGACGATCCGGCGCGCCGGACCTCGCCCGTCGGCGCCGGAGTCGGCACCTCGAGCCGTACTGTCGCGGGTCGTGCTGTCACCAGCCGTGCGGTCGCCGGCCGCGGAGGCGTCGCTCATCCGGGCGAGTTGGCCGCGCCCGCCACGGACGAGCGGTCGGCCAGCCAGGCGGAGACGATCGCGGCGATGCGCGGGCCGGCCTGCCCGTCCCACAGCGGCGGCACCGGCCACGACGACGGGCGCCCGCGGTCGGCGATCTGCGACAGCTCGGCCGGCAACGTGTCCGCGCGTACCAGCCGGTTGGTGCCGTGGGTGATGGTCGCCGGGCGTTCGGTGGACGGCCGGAGAGTGAGGCAGGGGACGCCGAGCACGGTGGTCTCCTCCTGTACGCCGCCGGAGTCGGTGAGGACCGCCTCCGCGCCGCGGACGAGCGACATGAACTCGACGTATCCCAGCGGATCCACCACCCGGATGTCCGGGTGGTCGGCGAAGCCGAGCTCGAGCAGCCGGGCCCGGCCGCGCGGGTGCAGCGGAACCAGGATCGGCATCAGGTCGGCGCACTTGTGCATCGCCTGCACCAGCGCGCGGGCCTGTGCCTCGCCGTCGACGTTGCCGGGGCGGTGCAGGGTGGCCACGGCGTACCGGCCGTTCAGACCGTGCGCCGCCTGGGCGGGGCCGGGCTCGAACCGGTCCAGGTGGGTGAGCAACGTGTCGATCATCGGGTTGCCGACCAGGTGGATCCGCTCGTCGGGTACGCCCTCGCGGGCCAGGTGGCCGATCGCCTCCGGGCTGGTGACGAACGCGAGATCGGACAGCGCGTCGGTGACCTTGCGGTTGATCTCCTCCGGCATGGTCAGGTCGAAGCTGCGCAGCCCGGCCTCCACGTGTGCCAGGGGTACGCCGATCTTCGCGCAGACCAGGGCCGCCGCCACCGTGGAGTTGACGTCGCCGTACACGACGACGAGTTCGGGCGGCTCGCTGCTGAACAGCTCCTCCAGCGCGACCATCACCGCGGCCGTCTGGCTCGCGTGCGAGCCCGAGCCGACGCCCAGGTTGACGTCCGGGCGGGGCAGGTCCAGCTCCCGGAAGAAGATCTCCGACAGCCGGTCGTCATAGTGCTGTCCGGTGTGCACCAGCCGCTGCTCGAGTCCGAGCCGGGCGAGTGCGGCCAGGACCGGTGCGGCCTTCGGAAAGTTCGGACGGGCGCCGGTGATGTGCACGACGGTCACGGTGTTCCTCCTTGGACGTGGTCTGGGTCGTGCCCTGCGATGTGGTCTGGGTCGTGCGCGGGGATGTGCGCTGGGTCGAGCCATCCGCGCACGGCGGCGGCGAAGGTGGCCGAGACCCGGGCGGGGGCAAGGCGGGCGGCCGCCGCGGCGGCGCTCGCCCGGGCCTGTGGCGTGGTGAGCACCCGCCCGGCCTCGGCGAGGGCTTCGAGCAGGCCGTCGACGCTGCCGGCCGTGCTGTCGTCGAGGGTGCTGCCGAACCTGCCGCCGAATCCGTCGCCGATGCCGTTGCCGATGCCGTTGCCGAACCTGTCGGCGGTCCGCCCGTCGTACCGGAGCGTGTGGTTCGCCTCCAGCCGCAGCCCGGGCGCCGCGTCGTCGCGAACCACCGCCGGCAACCCGAAGGTGAGTGCGAGCGCGCGGGCGCCGGAGTTCAGCGAACGGCGGTACGGCAGTACCGCGAGGTCGGCCGCCCGCAGGTAGACCTGCATCTCCTCCGCCGGGATCTTCCGCAGCGAGGCGTGCGCGGTGGGGTGCGCCCGCAGCCGGTCCCGGAACGCCAGCGTCTCCGGTTCGGAGCCGGCCGATCCGGCGACGAGCAGGGCGTACCGCCCGGGTTCGCGTTCGCACAACCGGTCGAACGCGTCGAGCAGTTCGGTGATCCCCTTGTACGGCTGGACCCGGCCGAGCAGCAGGAAGACGGTGGTGCCGTCGGGCAGGCCGAGCTCGGCCCGGGCCTGCGCCCGCGGCATCCACGACGGGTAGGCGTCCTGGTAGCACGGGTGTGGGACGGACAGCTCCTTGTCCGCGGGAATGTCGAACCACGGCGCGACCAGCTCGCGGGTGCGCGGACTCATCACGTGCACGCGTTCGGCGAAGGAGACCACGCCCTGCCGCAGCTCGGCGTCCAGGTCGGGGTAGCGGGTCTGGTGGGGAAGGATGTTGTGCACCGTCCACAGCAGCCGCGCGCCGGTGTCGCACAGCTGTGCCAGCCCGTCCAGGAAAGCCTTCACGCGGTCCCGGGCGTCGGCCTCGTCACGGGCCTTGGCCAGCACGGGGTTGAGCCAGTGCAGGTGGGCGACGAACTCCACGCCGGCGCCCGCGACCATGGATGCGACCTGCTGGGTGACGGTCAGGTCGTACGTCGGTAACGGGGTGAGCCCGGCCGGGCGCAGCCGGGAGTAGAGCATGTCCTGGAAGGGGTTTCCGCGCGAGACCGGGAAGTATCCGAACAGCGCGCCGTCGGGGCGGGTCCAGTCGTGCCCGGCCAGCGCGCGGGTCGCGTCGTCGATGGCCAGGGCGGGATCGTGGCCGAGGCGCCGGGTGATCAGCACGCCGATCCCTCCTCTGGTGCAGTACGAGCTGGTCGACCCGGCTCGCCGAGGCGCAGCAGGTCGGCGTACGCCTGAACGAACGCGCCGGCCACCGCGTCCCAGGAACGCTCGGCGGCGACCCACGCCGCGGCGTTGTCGACGAGGTGCCGACGGGTGGGTACGTCGTCCATCAGCTCGACCGCCGCGGCTGCCAGCGCACCCGGGTCGCCGGCCCGGAACGCCAGCCCGCGTTGGCCTCCCGCTCCCCCGGGCGTGCTGCCCACGATCTCGGTCAGCGCGGGCAGGTCGGCGACCAGGACGGGGACCCGCATCGCCATCGCCTCGAACGGTTTCATCGGCGAGACCATCCGGGCGGCGCGTTCGTCCACCCGGGGCACCACGAACACGTCGATCTGGGCGTAGTGCCCGGCCACCTCGTCGAACGGCACGTTGCCGGTGAAGACCACGTGCTCGGCCACCTCGAGGCGCTCGGCCAGGGCTTCCAGCGCGGGCCGCCGGCCGCCGTCGCCGACCAGCAGCCCGGTCACCGCGCGTCCCCGCGCCCGCAGCCGGGCGACCGCCTCGATCAGTACCTCCTGGCCCTCGCGCGGGTGGGACAGGTTGCTCACGTAGCCGAGGGTGAACGAGTCCGTCAACCCCAGCTTGCGGCGCAGGTCGGGGTCGCGCGGGCGCGGTGCGAACCGGTCGAGGTCGACGCCGTTGGGCACCACCCGCACCTTGTCGGCGGGGATGCCGTGGCGTTCGACGATCTCGTCCCGCATCGGCGACGACAACGTGAGGACGAGGGAGGCCTCTCGCATCATCGCGGTCTCGGTGGCGAACCGGCGGCGGGGATACTCCGCGGTTTCGGAGAGCCGCGCGTCGGAGGTCCAGGTCGTCTCGAAGAAGCTGCGTACCTCGTACAGCCACGGAATGCCGGCCCAGCGGGCGACCGCACCGGCGGCCAGCGCGGCCTCGTAGCCCCGGTGCCCGGACGAGACGTGCAGCAGGGCGGGGCGTTCGCGGGCGACCACCCCGGCGAGAGTGGCGGCGGCCAGACTGGCGTACTCGTCGTGCCCGAGGTCGCGGAGGCGACGACCTGCGTTCGGCAGCAGATGGTGGTACGTGACGCCCTCGACGACGCTGCGGTCCGGTGCGGTCGGCGTATGCGGCCCGTCCGTCCCGTCGGTCACGTCCAGCGTGCCGGGAAAGCCGGGCTCGGTCACCCCCACGACGTCCCAGCCCTCGCGGGCGAGTGCGCGCAGCGACTCGTGGGAGCGGGTGCAGAACCCGTTGTGCAGGTAGGGCCTGGACTCCTTGGCGACGTAGAGCACCCGGCCCTCGCGCGCCTCGTAGCCCCGCGGAGCCGGTGCGGTGACCACCGGCCGCCAGCGCGGGTCGGTCTCCCGTGCCCGGCCGACCGCCCTGCGGGCCTCCCGCCAGTGCGCGGGCAGCTTTGTCCGCTCGACCCGGGCGACGGCGTAGGACCCGGCCTCGGTGACCGCGCCCCGCTTCGTCGCCACCCGAAGCCCCAGGTCGAGCGCGGGCACGTCACCCGGGTCGCGCCGCAGCACGGCATCGACGCGTGCCGCCGCCTCGGCGTACTCCCCGGCGCCGAGGCTTGCTCGGGCGGCACTCAGGCCGGTCCGCGCGACGAGCGCGGTCTGCCGGCCGAGTACTGCCCGCTGGAGCTCACGCAGCCGCCGACGGACCTGAGGAGAGAGGCGCTGCCGGGCGAGCGCACGCCCGCGCCGGGCCAGGTCGTCCGCGAAACTCAACGTCCGCCCCCCATGGCTCGTACGCGGTGCCGCGTCGTCGGTTTCCACTGTTGCCGGACGGTAGCGCTCGGTGAGCGGAGCCCGGATTGCTCAGCTTGCCAAACAATGCCGGGCACGGGCGGCGAACAGCGAGATCGGCCGGATACCGAGCCGAATGTCACCGTGCGTGAGGGAACTGACGCCTCGCCGGGGCGGTCGGGCGGGGTGTGAACGGGCCCGGCATTTCCGGACTGTTCGACGTCGGTGCTCGGCATCGGTGGCGAGGGTCCCTATGCTCCGGTCGTGGCTGACGACACATCTCTTGGCGTCCAGCAGACGCGGCCGGCCCTCCGGGAAGGCCCGGAAGGCTCCCCTGTGCCGGCCGCAGTGGGCAGCGTAGTTGTGCTGTGCGACCCGAGCTGGCCAGCTGACCCGGGTGTGTGCTGTTGGCGCGCGAACGTTCATGCCGCCTTCACCGAACTCGGCCTGGACGTTCACCAGGTCTCCTGGTCGCCGCCGCCACCGGAGCTGGTGGAGCCGAGCACGGCACCCACCGCGCGGGTGCCGAGCGCCGCCGGGGTGGCGGTGCGGTTCGTCGGCCGGGCCGCGCGCGCCGGTGCGTACGCCGTCGCCCGGCGGACCCGCACGGCGGCCAGGCGGGTGGGCCACGAGTTCGGCGTGCACGTGTCCCGGCGGCGGGCGGCGGGAACGCCGGCGCCGGTGGAGCCGGTGCCCGCCCGCACCTCCGGTGAACCCGACCCCCAGCTCGCCGCCCTGGCCGGTGCCCGCCTGGTGCTCGCCGAGTCCTCCGCGGCGGCGCTGGCCGCGGTCGACTCCGGCGTACCCGGTGCCGCCGTGTGGCTGTTCGCCGTCCCGCCCGAACGCGCCGCCCCCGGTGAGCCGGTGACCTGGGCCGGGCAGTTGCGGGAGGCCGCTCCGCTGGTCGGCGGGCTGCTCGCGGACAGCCTGGACGCGGCGGGGGTGCTGGAGCGGGTGGCCGGGCCCGCGCGCACCGTCGTCTTCCCGCCGCTGGCCGCCGACCGGCGCTGCCCGACCTGCGGTGGCCGCGGTGGCCGCGGTGGGCGTACGGACCGGCGTTCCGGCCGGGCGGGTGGAGCGGCGGACGTACACCCCACGGACGTTCCGGGTCACCTCGCGCTGTGGCGGCGGCTGCTGGACGAGACGGCGGGCGGCGCGGCCCCCGAGCCGACGGCGTACTCCTATCCCGTGGCCCGGCTGCGCGGCGACGGGGGCCCCTGGACGCCGCCCAGCCTGGACCGCTGGGGCGGCGAGCCGTGGCCACGGACCGGTGAGCAGCATGCGGAGTGGACCGCGGCCGCCCAGGACGCCGGCGCCCGGCAGGTCCTCGCCCTGCTCCCGCCGCTCGCGGAGCCCGATCAAGGCACCGGAGACACCGGGACGGCCGGGGGAACCGTGCGGGTCCGGGTGTTCGGGTACGACATGAAGTTCATGCGCGGCCTGGCCACCAAGCTCGGGCAGCGGCCGGACCTGGAGGTGGCCGTCGACGAGTGGCGTACGCCCGGCGCGCGCAACGACGGCATCACCGAGAACCTCGCCCGCTCCGGCCAGCTCCTGGTCGCCGAGTGGGCCCGGCCGAACGCGGTCTGGCTGTCCCGGGCCAAGCGCCCCGACCAGCGGCTGGTCGTACGCCTGCACCGGTTCGAGATCGAGAGCGCCTACCCTCCCAAGATCCAGCTCGACGCGGTGGACGCGGTGGTCTACATCGCGCCGCACATGCGCCGGCGGATCCGGACCGAGCTCGGCTGGCCGGACGGCAAGCTGGTCTACATCCCGAACTACGTCGACCTCGCCGCCCTGGACCGGCCGAAGTACGCCGAGGCGCGCTTCACCCTCGGCATGGTCGGGATCACCCCCGGCCTGAAGCGGTTCGACCTGGCCCTGGACCTGCTCGCCGCTCTGCGCCGGGAGGACCCGCGCTTCCACCTGCTGGTGCGCAGCCGGATGGGCTGGGCGCACAAGCCGTCGTGGGAGCGCCCCGAGGAACGCCGCGACACCCAGCGCAGCCTGGAGCGGGTGGAGAAGGACCCGCTGCTGCGCGGCGCGGTGATGTTCGACGCGTATGGCCGGGACATGCCCGCGTGGTACCGCAAGGTGGGCCACATCCTGTCGCTGTCGGACGTGGAGGGTTCGCACGCCGCGCTGGCGGAGGGCATGGGCTCGGGCGCGGTGCCGGTGATCCGGGCGTGGGAGGGCGCCGCCGAGGCGTACGGCGAGGACGCCCTGTGCGGCTCCCTGGACGAGGCGGTGGCGCGGGTGTTGGAGACCGCCGACCAGGCGACCTGGGCGGAGCGGTCGGCGTGGGCGAAGGCGGAGGTCGCCCGGCGGTTCGACCCCGACCAGGTGGTGGCCGCGTGGGCGGACCTGGCGCACGACCGGGTGGACCGGGCGCGGGCGAGGTTCGCGGCGTACGCCGACGTCGGCGCCTGACGGTCGTTCGCCCGACGGCTGGTCGTCGGGCGCGGCCGTCGGTCGTTCAGCCGTCGGCGGCCGCACAGCCGACGGGCAGCCGTCGGCGATTCAACCGTCGGACGCCCAGGCGGTGTCCGGGTCGGGCACCGGGATCGAGCTGACCAGCAGCCGGGAGTACTCGTGCCGCGGGTTGTCGATCACCTCCCGGGTGTCGCCGCGTTCGACGATCGAACCCCGGTAGAGGATGCAGATCTCGTCGCCGACCTGGTAGGCCGTGGACAGGTCGTGGGTGATGTAGAGGAACGAGATGCCGCGCTCGTCCCGCAGCCGCAGCATGATGTCCAGGATCAGCGCCCGCAACGACGCGTCCACCATCGACACCGGCTCGTCGGCCACGATCAGCCGCGGCTGGATGAGGTACGCCCGGGCCATCATCAGCCGCTGCCGCTGGCCGCCGGACAGTTGGTGCGGGTGCTTGTCGAGCACCTCCGCGCCGCGCATCCCGACCACCCGCAGGGCGTCCTCGACGAGGTCGCGGGCCTGCGCCTTCGACGTGGCCAGCCGGAAGTGCCGCACCGCCAGGTCGAAGACGTGTCGTACGCGGTAGAAGGGGTTGTAGACGCCGAACGGGTCCTGGAAGATCGCCTGCACCTCGCGGCGGTAGGCGAGGAACCCCTCCTTGTCGAGGGTGGAGACGTCCCGGCCGCGGTGCAGCACCCGGCCCGACGTCAGCGTGGTGAAGCCCAGGATGGCGTCGGACAGGGTCGTCTTGCCGCTGCCGCTCTCCCCGGCGACGGTGGTGATGCCGGCCGGCGTCTCGTGCAGTGTCAACGACACGTTGTCGAGGGCCTTGGTCTGCTCCTCGCCCTTGCCGTACACCTTCACCGCCGACCGGACCTCCAGCAGCGGTGGGCCGTCCGGCCCGGGCGTCTGCCCATTCGGCTGTCCGGTCGTCTGTCCGGTCGTCTGGTCAGCCATCGACCGTCACCTCCAGGTCGGACGTGGCCACCAGGTGGCCTGGGGCGACCTCGGCCATCGCCGGCGTGGGCCTTCGCGTGCGCAGGTCGGGTGCGCGGACGTCGCGGACCACCAGCGGCCGGCGTTCCCGGATGGACGGGATGGAGGCGATCAGGTGCCGGGTGTACGCGTGCCGCGGGTCGCGCAGGATGTCGCGTACGGAACCGATCTCCACGATGTTCCCCGCGTACATCACCGCGATCCGGTCCACCAGCTGGGCCTGCAGCGCCATGTCGTGCCCGATCAGGATCATCGAGCTGTTCAGCCGCTTCTTCACGTCCAGCAGCGTCTGGGCCACCGCCTTCTGCACCACGACGTCCAGCGCGCTGGTGGGTTCGTCGGCGATGATCACGGCCGGGTCCAGCGCGATCGCCATCGCGATGCAGACCCGCTGCTTCATCCCGCCGGACAGCTCGTGCGGGTAGAGGTCGACCACGCGTTCGGGCAGGTTGACCAGCGACAGCAGCCGGACGATGCGTTCGCGCAGCGCCCTGCGCGGCTGGCGGCCCTCGTGCGTCTCGATCGCGTCGCCGAGTTGCCGGCGTACGCGGAGCACGGGGTTCAGGGAGTTCATCGAGCCCTGCGGGATGAGCGCGATGTCGCGCCAGCGGCGGGTCCGCAGCTCCGCCTCGGACATCGCCAGCAGGTCGGCGTCGCCGAGCCGGACCGAGCCGCCCACCACCCGGCCGGGAGGCGTGGTCAGCCGCAGGATCGCCATCGCCACGGTCGACTTGCCCGAGCCGGACTCGCCGACCAGCCCGAGCGTCTCCCCGCGCCCGAGGGCGAACGACACGCCGTTCGCGGCCACCACGTCCCCGCCGGCAGTGCGGTAGTGGACCCGCAGGTCCGTCACCGACAGAACGGGATCGCCGGTACCCGTGCCAACACTCACGTCGACGCTCATGCCTTCGCTCCCCGCAGCCGCGGGTTGGCCACCTCGTCCAGGCCGATCGCCAGCAGGAACAGTCCGATGAAGATCACCATCAGCACCAGGGTCGGGAAACCCCACCACCACCACATCCCGCGCAGGATCGCCGACCCGCTGATCGCGTTGGACACCGTCATGCCGAGCGTGGGGATGCGCTGTGGCCCGAGGCCGAGCGCCTCCAGCCCGACCGCGGCCAGGATGCCGCCGGACGTCGCGCCGATGAAGCTGGCCGCGAGGTAGGGCAGCAGGTTCGGCATCATCTCCCCGAACATGATGTGCCGCGTGGGCAGCGCGGTGAGCCGGGCCATCCGGACGTACCCCTGCTCGCGCATCGACAGCACCTGCGCCCGGATCAGCCGGGTCGGCCCGGCCCAGGCGAACAACGCGACGATCAGCGCCATCGTGGTGACGTCCATCTGCCGCACGTACGCCGAGATCACCACCAGGATCGCCAGCGTCGGGATGGTGAGCGCGGTGTCGGACAGCGTACGGATCACCGTGTCCACGACCCCGCCGCGATAACCGGCGGCGAACCCCAGCACGGTGCCGACCACCATGCTCGTCACGCCAACGACCAGGCCGACCTGCAGCGTCGTCGGGCCGCCCACCACCAGCAGGGCGAGCATGTCCCGGCCGCTGTTCTCGGTGCCCAGCGGGTGCGCGAGCGAGCCGCCCGGCAGCCAGAACGGCGGCAGGTTGAGCGGTGAGCTGGCCGCCCTGGCGAGGGTGGTGTCCCACAGCAGCCGGCCCAGCAGGGTGAGCACCAGCACCCCCACGACCATGCCGGCGCCGGTGAGCAACTTGCGGTTGCGCCAAGGCGACGTCGGCCGCCGGCCGGCCGGGTCGGCGGCCTCGTCCGCCCGTTCCTGGATCTGGGTGACGGCGGTCGGGTCCATGGCCCGTCACCTCCTCTCGTAGGAGATGCGCGGATCGAGCAGCGGGTAGACCAGGTCGATGATCAGCACCGCGGTGACCGTGGTGAGGATCAGGATGAACACGATGCCCTGCATCACGGTGTAGTCGGTGGTGGAGATCGCCTGGTAGAGCAGCGCGCCCATGCCGGGATAGCCGAAGAGGTACTCCACCAGCACGGTGCCGCCGACGATCCCGCCGATGCCGAGCACGAGCGCGGTGACCTGGGGCAGGATCGCGTTGCGGATCTCGTACCGGAAAAGGATGTCCAGCGGCCGCAGCCCCTTCGCGCGGGCCAGCGTCAGGTAGTCCTCCCCGGCGACGGTGACCATCATCCCCCGCATGCCGAGCGCCCAGAACCCCATGCTGGCCAGCACGATCGACAACGCCGGCAGGGTGCCGTGCTGCACCACGCTGTTCACGAACGCCAGGCTGATCCCGGGCGTCAGGTCGCCGCGGTAGCCACCGGAGATCGGGAACAGCCGCAGGGTGAAGACGAACACGTAGATCAGGACGATCCCCAGGATGTAGAACGGGATCGCGGTGAACGTCAGCGACACCGGCAAGAAGACCCGCAGCAGCGCGGGCGTACGCCGCCAGGCCATCAGCGCACCGATCGCGCTGCCGGCGAGGAACGACAGCGCCGTCGCGATGACCAGCAGGCCGACCGTCCACGGCAGTGCCCGCCCGATCATCGTGCCCACCTGCGCGGGGAACTGCGCCAGCGAGTAGCCGAAGTCGAACGTCGCCATGCTCTTCAGGTAGTGGAGATACTGCACCGGCAGCGGGTCGTCCAGTCCGAAGCGGGCCCGCCAGGCGGCGACCAGCTTGCCGCTGCCCTCGACGTAGCCCGCCTGCGAGGTGATCCGGGTGATCATCGCCTGCACCGGGTCGCCCGGCGCCAGCCGCGGGATGAAGAACATCAGCGTCGCGCTCGCCCAGATGGTGAACAGGAACATCCCCACCCGGCGGACGACGTACCCCACGCTCAGTCCGCGCACGACCGGCTCCTCACGCGCTCACCGGGCGCAGGTGGTGGATGATCTGGTGCGCGTTCGCCCAGTCCAGCGTGGGCTGGAGGTAGTCGTTCTTCTTGGTCGCCCAGCCGGTCCAGTAGGTCGTGTCGAACGCGTACAGCTTGCGGGCGTGTGCGATCGGCAGGAACGGCAGGTCGCGCAGCCACTGCCGGGCGGCGTCCAGGAACGGCTTGTCCAGGCCGGGGTCGTCCAGCGGGAGGTTCGCCATCTGGTCGACGTACTTCGTGTAGTCGGCGTTCTTCCAGCGGACCGCGTTGGACGATGCGGTCTTGCCGACCGGCACGACCGCCTTCGCCGAGAACAGCTGCATCGAGAACCACGGTTCGGTGACCGAGCCGCAGGCGCTCCAGTCGCTGGCGGCCTCGAACTTCCCGTTGCCGAGGTTGTCGCCCCACGTGCCGATGGCGAGCTTGCGGACGGTGGCGTTGATCCCGGCGCGCTGCAACTGCTCCCCGACCACCTCGGCGTACCGCCAGATCTCGATGAAGTCGGTCGGTGCGTCGATCTGCAGCCGGAGATCCTTGCCGCCCTTCTGGTAGTAGCCGTCGCCCTTGCGGGTGTAGCCCTTCGCGGTCAGGATGCGCTCGGTCTGGCCCAGGTCGTGCTTGCCGATCGGGAACTCCTCGAACAGCCCGGCGTCCTCGATCTTCTGTACCCACCGCTGCATGGGCGGGTAGTTGGGGAAGAAGAACCTCGCCGGCGTGGTCGTGCCCTCGTAGGCGATCTTCACGATCTCGTCCCGGTCGAGGGCGTGGTTGAGCGCCCAGCGCATCTGCGGGTCGTTCCACGGTTCGACCGCGTTGTTGACCGACAGCAGCCGGGTGCACGGGTCCGGCCAGGCGTACGGCTTGTCCGGAAGCCAGGAGATCACCTTCGGGTTGCGGGCCTTCAGGCTCTCGAACGCACCTGCGGTGAGGTCGGCCACCGAGTCGAGCTGGTGGTCGGCAGCCCGGGCGACCCGGATGTCCTCGGTCTCGTTCACCACCCACTGCAGGTGCTCCGGCTTGGGCAGCGGCAGGAACCCCGCCTTCGCACCCCACCAGTCGGCTCGGCGTTCGTAGGTGAACCTCGTCGGGCTCGCCGAGGTGAGGCGGTACGGGCCGGTGAACACCGGCGACGACTTCTTGTCGTAGTTCTTGAACGTCGTGGGGTCCTTGCCCCGCCACACGTGTTCGGGCACGATCACCAGGCCGCTGTGGATCTTCACCGAGAAGTAGTCCAGCTGGAACCTCGGGTTCGGTTTGTTCAACGTGAAACGCACCGTCAGCGGGTCGACCTTCTCGACCGTCTTGACCCACTCCTGGATCGCGGCCGCGTTGTTCAGCTCCGCGCTGCCCTTGAGCAGGAGGTTCATGGTGAACACCACGTCGTCGGCGTCGTAGTCCTCCCCGTCGGACCACTTGATGCCGTCCCGGAGCTTCAGCGTCCAGACGGTGCTGGTGTCGTTCGGCTCGAACGTGAGCCCGAGCCACGGCTCGGTCTTGCCCGTCTCGTAGTCGAGGATGAACAACGGCTCGGCCATCGCCTGGTGGAAGCCGGCGTTGTTGGTGAACCCGGGTACGAACGGGTTCCACAGGTCCGGGCTCTGCACCCGGCCGCCGTGGTAGTCGAACACGACCGTACGGGCCCGGGCGCTGCCGCCGCCTCCGCCCGCTCCGCCGCCGGCTCCTCCACCGCCACCGCCGCCTCCTCCGCCTCCTCCGGCGCCCTCGCCCTCGCAGGCGGCCAGCAGCGCGGGCAGGCCGCCGACCGCCGCCCCGGCGAGGACGGCGCGGTGCAGGAACGCCCGCCGGGAGGGTGGGCCGGCGTGGTCGGGATCACCGGGTAGGCCTGTGCGGTCGGGGTGGCCGGGTAGGCCGGCGTCGTCGGCGTGGTCTGGTCCTGTCGTGGCGTGCTGGGTCATCGCGGCGCCGGCCTTCCTCGTCGGGTGTCGGCCGGTGAGCCAGCCGTCACTGCCGGTTCTTCGCCGGACAGACTGGGTGGCTCGAAGATCGCCGGTCAAGAGAGGTCAACCACCCTGGCCAGCCCCGAGCCGGTTTCGGCCCACAACGACCCGCCTCCGCGCCAGTTTCGGCGCCCGGAGCGGGTTTCGGCGGGGCGACGGCCGGGTGAACGCAGCCGGGACGCGACATGGACAGATATGACTGACCGGGTTTGAACGGTTACCTAAACGGTAACTTTCTCCTAACTCTCCCTGGCTCGACGTCGTTTCGCGGCTTCGGCGGGGAATCCCCAACCTAGGGTGCGGAGCGTGCGTGACCTCGCTGTCGTCGGTCTTGGATACGTCGGTCTTCCCTTGGTCCGTGAGGCCTGCCGGGCGGGACTTCGAGTCGTCGGACTCGATGTCTCACCGCGCGTGGTCGCGGGCCTGGCTGCCGGGCGTTCCCACATCGACGATCTCTCCGATACCGACGTGACCGCCATGCTGGCCGCCGGGCTGACCGTGACCACCGACGCCGAGGAGGCGCTGAGCTCCGTCGGCACGGTGGTGATCTGCGTGCCGACGCCGCTCGACGACGACGGCGGCCCCGACCTGACAGCGGTGCGATCAGCCGCCGCCTCCGTGGCGGACCACCTGCGGCCGGGCATGCTGGTCGTACTCGAGTCGACTACCTACCCCGGCACCACCGACGAGGTGGTCCGCCCGATCCTGGAGAAGTCCGGGCTCACCGCCGGGGTGCAGTTCGCGTTGGCGTTCTCGCCCGAACGCATCGACCCCGGCAACCCCACCTACGGCCTGCGCAACACCCCGAAGGTGGTCGGTGGGCACACCGCGCACTGCACGGAGCGGGCGGTGGACTTCTACGGCCGGATCTGTGACCAGGTGGTGCGGGCGAAGGGCACCCGCGAGGCCGAGATGGCCAAGCTGCTGGAGAACACCTACCGGCACGTCAACATCGCCCTGGTCAACGAGATGGCGATCTTCTGCCACGAGCTCGGCATCGACCTGCGGGACGCGATCGAGGCGGCGGCCACCAAGCCGTTCGGGTTCCAGGCGTTCTACCCCGGTCCCGGCGTGGGCGGGCACTGCATCCCCATCGACCCCAACTACCTGTCGTACAAGGTCAAACGGCTGGGCTACCCGTTCCGGTTCGTGGAGCTTGCCCAGGAGATCAACCAGCGGATGCCGTCCTACGTCGCCCAGCGGGTGCAGGACCTCGTCAACGACGCCGGCAAATCGGTGCGCGGGTCGACGGTGCTGATCCTCGGGGTCACCTACAAGCCGAACATCGCCGACCAGCGCGAGTCGCCGTCGCGGCCGGTGGCCCGCAGGCTGCGCCGGATGGGCACCAACCTCGTCTTCCACGACCCCTACGTCACCGAGTGGGAGGTCGACGGGGAGCCGGTGCCCCGGGTGGACGACCTCGACGACGCGCTCGCCACCGCCGACCTCGCCCTCCTGCTGCAGGACCACGCCGGCTACGACGCGCGGACGTTGTCCCGCGCGCGGCTGTTGTTCGACACGCGCGGGCGGGTCCGCGACGGGACGGCCGAGGTGCTGTGATGCCCGGCCTGCGCGTACTCGTGTGCACGGTCGTGCACCATCCGCAGGACGCGCGCATACTTCACCGGCAGATCAGGGCCATGCTGGACGCCGGATACACAGTGACCTACGCCGCGCCCTTCTCGGCGTACGCCACCACGGCCTGGCCGGAGGTGACGGCGGTCGACCTGCCCCGGGCGCTGGGCCGGCAACGTTCCGACGCGCTCCGCGCTGCCAGGCACGTCCTGCGAACCCACGGGGCGGACGCCGACGTGGTGCTGCTGCACGACCCCGAGCTGCTGCTCGTCCTGCCCGGACTCGACCTGCCCGGCGCGGTGGTGTGGGACGTGCACGAGGACACCGGCGCGGCTCTGGTGGCCAAGAGCTGGCTCCCCGGCGCCGTGCGGCCGCTGGCCCGTGCGGGCGTGCGGATGGTCGAGGAGTGGGCCGAACGCAACCTCCGGCTGATCCTCGCCGAGCCCGGCTACCGCGGCCGGTTCCGGCGGATCCACCCGGTGGTGCCCAACACCACCTACGTGCCCGAGTCCGTGGAGCCGTCCGGTGCGGACCGGGTGGTCTACGTCGGCCACCTGTCGGTCGCCCGCGGTGTCGACGTGATGCTCGACGCCGCGCGGCTGCTGGCCGGCAGCGGCCTGGACATCGACGTGGTCGGGCACGCCGACTCCTACTCCCGCCGGGCGCTGGTCCGCGCCCAGCAGGAGGGGTTCCTGCGCTGGCACGGGTACGTCCCCAACGACAGGGCGCTGGCCCTGGTCGACGGTGCCCTGTGCGGCCTGTCGCTGCTGCGCGACCTGCCCAACTACCGGCACTCGATGCCCACCAAGGTGCTGGAGTACATGGCGCACGGCGTGCCCGTGGTCTCCACCCCGCTGCCGGCGGCGGTGTCCCTGACCCAGGTGAACAGGTGCGGGCTACTGGTCCCCTTCGACGACGCCGAGGCCACCGTGGCGGCGATCCTGCGGCTGCGCGACGACGCGGAGTTGCGGGCCTCGATGGGAAAGCGCGGGCACGCGGTGGCGCGCACCGGCTACCACTGGCCGCAGACCGCCCGGGAGTTCCTGATGCGACTGGAGGCCTGGGCACAGGCGGCCCGCCCGCACCAGTGCATCACCCTCGGCAGCCTCTGACCCCGGCTTGCTCTGACCCCGGCTTGCTCTGGCCCCGGTGGGCGGGGGTTGGTGGGCGGGGGTTGGCGGGCGCCTGGGCTCAGAGGAACGCCTTGATGATGCCCAGCAACGAGGCGAACCGCAGCAGCCGGCCGACGAACCCGACCACCACGAACAACGTGATCGACACCCGGAGCTGGCCCGCCAGCACCGAGACCACGGCGAACGGCGGGAACCCCAGAGCGGCCGAGACCAGCAGCAGCACCGCGGCCAGCCACGGCCGGTCACCGATCCGGCGCTGCCAGGTGAGGAACGTGTTCCGCCACTTCGGCGACTCGGTCTTCTTGCGTACCCACCGCCAGCGCAGCGAGTTGCGGCCGATCAGGAAGAACGCCACCTTGCCCACCATCTGCCCGCCGGCCGCCGCGGCGGCGACCAGCCAGGTGGAGTGGCCGGTGAAGGTCGCGGCCACCGCGCCGACGTACGCCTCGGCGTTGAACAGCGGGATCAGCGCGGACGCGATGCAGTAGCAGAACGTCGCGGTGAGCAGTCCCATCAGGCCGCCTGGCCCGCGTGGCCCGCCTGGCCCGCCTGAGCGGCCGGGTTCGGCGAGCCGGTCGCCTGCGGAAGCGGCAGGCCGAGCCGGTCGAGCCGGACCAGCGACCAGACCTTCACCGCGAGCAGGCACAGCGCCACCGCGGTGCACAGGGGTACGGAGTGGGTGATCACCATGAGCAGCGCGACCGCCGAGGAGTTGGCCGCCTTGCCCGGCTTGGACCAGTTGGCCAGCCAGATCGGCCGGTCGACCAGATAGAAGTAGTTGGGGCTGCGCAGCGGCCAGGCCAGGAACGCCAGCGACACGAACGTGTCCACGACCGCGAACTCGAGCAGGAAGACACCCACCGGCAGTGCCATCGCCGGCTCCAGCCAGACCAGCCCGACGTAGAAAGTGCCCGCACACAGCCGGTCACTCACGATGTCGAACACCGCGCCGATCCGGGTCTCGGTATCGGTCAGCCGGGCCAGGGCGCCGTCAGCCATGTCGCCCACCCAGTAGACCGCCAGCGCGACCAGCAGCAGGGTCAGCGACCGGTCGTACGCGGCGTACAACGCGAGGCCCACGGACGCCACGGTGCGGACGAAGGTGACGACGGTCGCGCCGGTGAGCAGGCGTTCGGCCTCCGGGCACTGCCAGCCCCGCTCCGGGCGGGCCGAGGTGGTCATGGTCGCCATCAGTCCACTCCCAGCCCGGTGACGTCGTAAGGCCACACCATAACGGGTGATCGGCGACGGACGGCGCGTACCGGACGGGATGGGAGCAGCGGGCGGACCGGTGGAGCAAGCAGCGGAACGGGGCGAGTCGGTCAACGGGGGCTCAGCCCGCTTCCAGCGCCTCGACGGTCCGGCGCGCTGCGTGCCCGTCGCCGTAGGGGGTGCCGCGTTCAGCGGTCGGCGCCGGACGGGCGGCCAGTTCCTTGAGCTGGGTGAGGTTCGGGTCGAGGACGTTCCAGCCTCCGGCCAGTGTCTCGGTCCACTCGGTCTCCGTCCGCAGCGTCGTGCAGGGGACGCCGAGCAGGAACGCCTCCTTCTGCAGGCCGCCGGAGTCGGTGACCACGCCGCGGGAGCCGAGGACGGCGCGCACCATGTCGGGGTAGGCGAGCGGTGGCAGGGCGTGCAGGCCCGGTCGTGCCAGGTCGATGCCGAACTCCGCGCACCGCGCGACCAGGCGGGGATGGGCGAGCAGGGCGACCGGTTCGTCCAGCCCGGCGAGCGCGTCGACCACCGCCGCGAGCCGGGCCGGGTCGTCGGTGTTGTCGGCGCGGTGCACGGTCGCGACCAGGTAGCCGCCGGGCTCGCCGCCGAGGGCCTCGTCGAGTTCGGCGGGCAGGGGCGTGCCGGCCACGGCGTCGCGTACGCCGAAGCACACGTCGGTCATCACGTCGCCGACCAGGACCGAGCGGCCGGCCAGACCCTCGCCGGACAGGTGAGCCATGGCCGCGTCGGTCGGCGCGAGCAACAGGTCGGCGGCGTGGTCGGTGAGGACGCGGTTGTGTTCCTCGGGCATCCGCCGGTTGAACGACCGCAGGCCCGCCTCCAGGTGCGCGACCCGCAGGTGCTGCTTCACCGCGGACAGCGTGCCGGCCAGGGTGGAGTTGGTGTCGCCGTACACCAGCACCCAGTCCGGTCGCCGCTCGGCTAGCACCGAGTCCAGCGCGGTCAGCATCGCGCCCGTCTGCGCGCCGTGCGTGCCCGAGCCCACGCCGAGGTGGACGTCCGGCGTGGGTATCGCGAGGTCGGTGAAGAACACCTCCGACATCCGGGTGTCGTAGTGCTGGCCGGTGTGCACGATGAGGTGCCGGTGGCCGGTCGCGGCGAAGGCGGCGGCGACCGGAGCCAGCTTGACGAACTGCGGGCGGGCGCCGACGACGCTCAGCACCGTCAGCGGGCGCCCGGACCGCCCGGGCACCTCGGGCCGCCCCGGTTGCTCGGGGTGCTTGGTCACTGTGCCTCCTCGAGGTGAGCCGGCGCCCTCGCGCAGGTGCCGGCGACAAGACCCGTAACGTTAGCGGCGCGTCACACTCCGTACCGGACTTCGCGGCAGGTTACCCTAGCCAGCGACCCGCCGGAGTCCCTCGGATCCCTTCCCAGGAAGACGTGTTGCCCGTGAAGATCACCGTTGTCGGCCTGGGCAAGATCGGCTTGCCACTGGCCGTCCAGTTCGCCGGCAAGGGCCACAGCGTCACCGGCGTGGACACCAACCCGCGCGTCGTGGAGTCGGTCAATGCCGGTATCGAGCCCTTTCCGGGCGAGGCCGAGTTGGACGTACGCCTGAAGCAGGCGGTGGCCGACGGCGCGCTGACGGCCACGTCCGACTACTCCCGCGCCGTTCCGCAGGCGGAGTACGTCGTTGTGGTGGTGCCGCTGTTCGTCGACGACGAGGGCCTGCCCGACTTCGGCTGGATGGACTCCGCCACCACCGCGATCGCGGCGCACCTGCGTGCCGGCACGACGGTGATCTACGAGACGACCATGCCGGTGGGCACCTGCCGGACCCGCTGGAAACCCGCGCTGGAGCAGGGATCGGCGCTCACCGAGGGCATCGACTTCTGGGTGGTCTTCTCACCGGAACGCGTACTCACCGGTCGCGTTTTCGCCGATCTGCGGAAATATCCGAAACTGATCGGAGGGCTCGACCCGGCCGGCGCCGAGCGGGCCCGGGCCTTCTACGAAGCGGTGCTCGACTTCGACATCCGGACCGACCTGCCCCGGCCCAACGGCGTGTGGGATCTCGGTTCGGCCGAGGCGGCCGAGCTCGCGAAGCTCGCCGAGACGACCTACCGCGATGTCAACATCGGGTTGGCGAACCAGTTCGCGCGGTTCGCCGAGGCCAACGGCATCGACGCCCTCGCCGTGATCGACGCCGCGAACTCCCAGCCCTACAGCCACATCCACCGCCCGGGCATCGCCGTCGGCGGGCACTGCATCCCGGTCTACCCGCGCCTGTACCTCTGGAACGACCCGGCCGCGACCGTGGTGCGGGCCGCCCGTGAGGCCAACGCCGCGATGCCGGCGTACGCCGTCGAGGTGCTGGCGCAGACGTACGGCGACCTGTCCGACGCGCGGGTGGTGGTGCTCGGCGCGGCCTATCGGGGCGGGGTGAAGGAGACCGCGTTCTCCGGGGTGTTCGGCACGGTCGCCGCCCTGCGCCGCAGGGGCGCCCGGGCCGTTGTGCACGACCCGCTGTACGACGACGACGAGCTGGCCGCGCTCGGGTTCACCGCCTACCACCTCGGCACATCCGTCGACGCGGCGATCCTGCAGGCCGACCACCCGGAATACCGCGCGATCGGTCCGGCCGACCTGCCCGGCGTACGCGCCCTGGTCGACGGCCGCGCGGTCACCGACGAGAGCCGCTGGGCCGGGGTGCCCCGCCGGGTGATCGGCGTCGCGCCAGCAGGTGAACCCGGCGAGTCCCCCGACCGGAGCTGGCGCCCCGGCCGGGGCTGACGCCGCCGACCGTCAGCGCGGCCAGCGCTGGTTGGCGAAGGTCTTCAGGTCCGCCAGCGACCCGTTGAAGTAGTTCTTGTCGATCGGGGTCTCGGTGTACTGCCAGAAGGTGTGGCCCTTCTGCCAGCCTCCCGGCATGGGACCGGGATCGGGGTTGTAGCTCGCGAGCCACAGCGGGTTGCGGCCGAACGCGGTGCTGTTGCCGACGCACTGCTGCCACCACGAGCCGTTGGTGTAGATGACCGGGAGCCGGCCGGTGAGCCGCTTGTACTCGTTGCTGAAGTCGCGGACGAAGTTGACGATCCCGTTCGCCGACTGGTTGTAGCAGGTCGACACCCCGACCGCCTCGCCGAACTCGATGTCGAGCTCGCCTGGCAGCGTCTTGCCGTCGGGCTTCCAGTGCCCGCCGTTGGCGACGAAGAACCGCGCCTGTTCGGCGCCGCTGGACTGGTCGGGCCGGCCGAAGTGGTACGTGCCGTGCAGCATGCCGACCTTCGCCGAACCGTTGAACTGCTGGTCGAAGAACGGGTTCTTGTAGGACGTGCCCTCGGTCGCCTTGACGTAGGCGAACTTGAAGCCCTGGTCCCGGTAGTAGGGCCAGTCGACGTTGCCCTGGTGGCTGGCCACGTCGATGCCGGGAGCTCCTCGGGTCAGCCCGCGCGGTTCCCACCTGGTCTCGGCCGGCTTGGCCGCGGACTTCTTCGGGGCCTGCGACTTGTTCGCCTTCGCCTTCTTCGCCGCGGCGTCCTTCGCGACCTTTGCCTGGGCGAGCTTCTTCGCGGCCTCGGCCCTGCGGAGCTCGGCGACCTTCCGCTCGGCTGCCTTCTTCGCGGCCGCGGCCCGCGCGACCTCGCGTACCGCCGCGGCGTGCTGCTGGGTGGCCACCCGCAGGGCGAGCACCGCCTGCTTGAGGTCGGCCACCTCGCCGGTGGCGGCGACGACTCCGTCGGGCTGCGGCGGCTGAACGGGCCGGGCGGCCTGCTGCTGCGCGGCGCCGGCCGCGGCGCCGGGTCGGTAGCGGGCGAGGTAGTCGGGACCGCCGAACGCCTGCGGGGACATCCGCAGGCCCGGGATGCCGGCCAGGTCGCCGTCGGCCCTCGCACCGGCTGCACCGGACGCTCCGGCCGCTCCGGCGGACGTGGTGGCGTACGACGGTGCGGCGACCCCGAGCGTGAGCGCGGCGGCGCCGACCAGGGTGGCGGCACCGCGGGTGAGGGACGAACGGCGCGAGCGGGGACGGGGCGGCTCGCTGGGGTTGCTACGCGCGGATGCGGAAAGCCGCACTGAGGACTCCTTCTTTCGGGTCTGCGTCGTTCACACGGGCCACCCGAACGAAGGAGAAATCTCTCACAGAATTCTCGGATTCCGGCACACAGGACAGCGCTGTCGATGCTGTTGATGCTCGGACATGTCGGAGGCCGTGCTCGTTTTGTGTCGGCTTTCGGCCCCCGTGGCCGTGCTGCATTGTGCGGGATTTCGGTGAGAACTTTCAAATGCTCGTCCCGGCATGCGGAAGCGCAGGTCGGGAGGAAAGCGGACTGTCGCGACGAGTTCCACCGGCGGATCGACGTGGTCAGGTGTTCAGAAGCCGATCTTCGAACTCCGTCCCGAATGAGCGCGAACAGTGGAATCCCAAGCGGGTGAACGATCTACGTACGTACAAACACGGGCACCGCGGGGCCCGTTATCGTCCTATTTGTCGTACACAACAGGTTTGTCGTGGACAGTAAGGGAAGATCACTTCTGGGCATCGACAGTCACCCCTCCGGGTATCTCCTGCGACGTGAGAACGCCCACAGATCTTCGCGTCAGCGAATTGAAGCGGTGTTCTCGCAGACGGCCCGGACAACTGTCCGAAACATCGTCTGTCCGCACCGACCGGCATCTGTTCGTATCGGCCATCACGTCCGCTTCTTCCCTTACGGAAAACCTCTGCGGACGCCTGCCGTGCGACGGGCACCGGAACAGGCGCGGTCGCCCGTCGCCGAGGGGAGCGCTGTGAGAATCCAGGTGGCACGAGGGTGCAAGCGGGCCTTCGACATCGGGCTCGCCCTCGCCGGGTTGGGGGTCCTCTCGCCGCTGGTCCTCGCCATCTGCTTGGTGGTCCGATGGCGGCTGGGCGCCCCCGTGCTCTTTAGTCAGCAGCGCACCGGGATGAACGGCCGGCCGTTCCCCGTCCTGAAGTTCCGCACGATGACCGACCGCCGCGACCGCGACGGCGATCTGCTCCCCGACCACCGGAGGCTCACCCGACTGGGCCGGCTGCTGCGCGCGCTGAGCCTGGACGAGATCCCGCAGCTGATCAACGTCCTGCGTGGCGACATGAGCATCGTCGGCCCGCGACCGCTGCTGCGGAAGTACGACCTCTGGTACACCGCGCACGAACGCCGCCGGTTCGACGTCCGCCCGGGGATCACCGGGCTGGCGCAGATCGCCGGGCGCAACACCGTCAGCTGGAGCGCCCGGCTGAGCTTGGACGTGGAGTACGTCGAGCGGTGCTCGCTGTGGCTGGACCTGCGGATCGTCCTGCAGACCGCGAAGATCGTCTTCACCCGGGAGGGCGTCGTGGTCGACTCCCGTGCGCTGATGTCCGACCTGGACGAGGAACGCGGCGAGGCGCTGACCGACGAACTCGTCCTGGACGCGAAGGCCCGGCGACTGTTGCGTGCCGGCTGACCGTTCGCCGGCGGCCCCGGCGGCTCCGGCGGCTCGGCAGGCTCCGGCAGGTCAGTGTGCCTGCGGCCGGGCCGGAACGCCGACCACCACGGTCCGCGGCGGCACGTCCCTGGTCACCACCGCTCCCGCGCCGACGAAGGCGCCCGCGCCTACCGTCAGTCCCTGCCGTACGAACGCGTTCGAGCCCACGGTGGCGCCGACGGCGAGGTGCACCGAGCCGGCGACGTTGGCGCCCGGCAGGACCGTGGTGACGTCGGACAGCCGGCAGTCGTGGCCGAGCGTGGTGTTGTAGCTGATCTGTACGTGCCGGCCGAGGACGCACGAGGACGAGACATACGCCATCGCGAGGACGACGCTGCCGGCGCCCAGGACCGTCTCCGGGCCGATCACGGCGCGCGGGTGCACGATCGTGCGGGGGTTCAGCCCGCGGCCCTCGAACTCGGCGGACAGCCGGGCCCGCACCTCGGGGTCGGAGATCGCGACCACGAAGTCGTCGTCGACCTCGTCCGGGTGGACGATCGGCAGGCCGCGGACCTTCTCCCCCGCGAGCGCGTGGTCACAGAACACCACCGGCTCGGTCACCGCACGGCCGTTGCCGAGGGACCCGTTCGCCGACACACCGTTTCCCGGGGCGCTCTGCCCGGCGCCACCATTGCCCGGGCGACTCAGGTGACCGGACCCCGACGCACTGTCGCGGGCAGCGAGTACCGCGTCGTAGGTCTCCCGGCCGAAGCCGCCCGCTCCCACGATGAACAGCGTCATCGCATCCCTACCGAGGTCATGCGTACTCCCCGTCCGTTACCGTCGTGTCCGTCGGCCGCGTGTGATGTCCAGGATCCGGCGATGCGAGTGGGTTCCCGCAGCGCTGCAGGTACCATCGCTCCGTTCGTCCACGTTGCCGAGACTTTCGAATTTGCTGCCCATGGGTGGTCCGCCGGAGGACCCACCTCGACGACCACCTGGTGGTGTTATGCCCCTCGACTACCGCTTGTCCCACCTGCAGGCCCTCGAGTCCGAATCCATTCACATCATTCGTGAGGTGGCTGCGGAGTTCGAGCGGCCGGCGCTGCTGTTCTCCGGCGGCAAGGACTCCTGCGTGATGCTGCGCCTCGCCCAGAAGGCGTTCTGGCCGGCCCGCATCCCGTTCGCCCTCCTGCACGTCGACACCGGGCACAACTTCGCCGAGGTGATCGACTTCCGCGACCGGCTGGTCGCCGACCTCGGCGTACGCCTGGTGGTCGGCTCGGTGCAGGAAGCCATCGACGAGGGTCGGCTGACCGAGCGCCCCGGCCAGAGCCGCAACCCGCTGCAGACCCAGGTCCTGCTGGAGACGGTCGAGAAGCACAGCTTCGACGCGCTGATGGGCGGGGCGCGCCGCGACGAGGAGAAGGCCCGCGCGAAGGAACGCGTCTTCTCCTTCCGCGACGAGTTCGGCCAGTGGGACCCCAAGAACCAGCGACCCGAGCTCTGGAACATCTACAACGGCCGGATCCACCCCGGAGAGTCGATCCGGGCGTTCCCGGTGTCCAACTGGACCGAGCTCGACATCTGGCAGTACATCTCCGACGACAACGTGGAGATCCCGTCCATCTACTTCGCGCACCGGCGCAAGGTGTTCGAGCGCGACGGGATGCTGCTCTCGGAGTCGGCCGTCCTGCCCCGGCGGGAGGGTGAGGAGCTGCACGAGGCGACGGTCCGTTACCGCACGGTCGGCGACATTTCCTGCACCGGAGCGGTGGAGTCGACCGCGGCCACCGTGGCCGACATCATCACCGAGGTGGCCACCAGCCGGATCACCGAGCGCGGCGCGACCCGCGCCGACGACCGGGTGAGCGAGGCCTCGATGGAAGACCGCAAGCGGGAAGGTTATTTCTAGTGGATCTCCTGCGCTTCGCCACGGCGGGCAGCGTCGACGACGGCAAGAGCACCCTGATCGGGCGCCTGCTCTACGACTCCAAGGCGATCTTCGAGGACCAGTTGGAGTCCGTCGAACGCACCAGCCGCGACCGGGGCTTCGAGTACACCAACCTCGCGCTGCTCACCGACGGACTGCGCGCCGAGCGCGAGCAGGGCATCACCATCGACGTGGCGTACCGCTACTTCGCCACGCCCAAACGCAAGTTCATCATCGCCGACACCCCCGGACACATCCAGTACACCCGCAACATGGTGACCGGCGCCTCCAACGCCGACCTCGCCCTGGTGCTGGTCGACGCGCGCAACGGCCTGGTCGAGCAGACCCGCCGGCACGCGTTCCTGGTCTCGCTGCTGCGGGTGCCGCACCTGGTCGTCTGCGTCAACAAGATGGACCTGGTCGACTACGACCAGGAGGTGTACGAGCGCATCCGGCAGGAGTTCCTGGGCTTCGCCACCAAGCTGACGACCCCCGACCTGCAGGTGATCCCGATCTCCGCGCTCGCCGGTGACAACGTCGTCGAGCGGTCGACCAACATGCCGTGGTACGACGGGCCGTCGCTGCTGCACCACCTGGAGAACATCCACGTCGCCAGCGACCGCAACCTCCAGGACCCCAGGCTGCCGGTGCAGTACGTCATCCGCCCGCACTCCGACGACTACCACGACTACCGCGGGTACGCCGGTCAGGTCGTCGGCGGGGTGCTCAAGCCCGGTGACGAGGTGATGGTGCTCCCGTCCGGGATGACCTCGCGGATCAAACGCATCGACACCGCCGACGGCCCGGTCGACGAGGCGTTCTCGCCGATGTCGGTGACGGTGCTGCTCGAGGACGACCTCGACGTCTCCCGCGGCGACCTGATCTGCCGTCCGCACAACCAGCCCACGGTCGCGCAGAACCTCAGCGCGATGGTCAGCTGGATGACCGACGCGCCGCTGAAGCCAGGTCAGCGGATCTACATCAAGCACACCACCCGCACCGCCAGGGCGATTGTCAAGAAGCTGCACTACCGGCTCGACGTCAACACCCTGCACCGCGACGAGAGCGCCGACCGGCTCGCGCTGAACGAGATCGGGCGGGTCGACCTGCGGGTGGCCCAGCCGTTGTTCGTCGACGACTACGCACGCAACCGGCAGACGGGCGGCTTCGTCCTGGTCGACGAGGCCACCAACGTCACCGTCGGCGCCGGCATGGTGATGAACGCCGACTAGGGCGTGGGCCGGCAGCTCGTTGCAGTGTGGAAGGTGCGGGTGGTCAGGACCCCCGTTGGTTTCACGCTTCCGGGTTGGGGCGGCTCGTCGTCGTGAAGTGTGGAGACTCGCGGTGGTCATAGCCCCGTTGGTCTCCACACTTCGGTACTAACCCCCAGCGACCTGCTGCAGCCCCTAGGGCGTGTCCTGCGGATCTTGGGTGATCGTTCGGTCACGATGTGTGGGTGGTTGGACGGGGTGAGGTTACTGACCGGGCGTGGGCGCGGATAGAGCCGTTGTTGCCGGGTGCGGGAGCACCTGGTGGCAGGTGGCGTGAGCATCGGCAGGTGGTCAACGCCATCTTGTGGAAGTTGCGTACCGGGGCACCCTGGCGTGACCTGCCAGAACGTTATGGGCCATGGAAGACAGCCCATGAGCGGTTACGGAAATGGACCGCGGACGGCACCTGGGACAAGCTGATGAGCGAGGTCGTCACCAAAGACGACTCCGTCGGTGAGGTCGAGTGGGTGATCAGTGTGGACTCCACCCACATCCGGGCACACCAGCATGCCGCTGGAGCCCGGAAAAAGGGGGCTGCGCGGACTGGATCGAAAACCTCGCCGTGCCAGGAGAGGCCCTGGGCAGATCCCGGGGCGGGCTGACCAGCAAACTGCACCTGGCCGTCGACGGCGCCGGGCTACCGGTCAGCGTGATCCTCACCCCCGGTCAGGCGGGTGACAACCCTCAACTGCTGCCGCTGCTGGATGAGATCTCCGACCGCGCATCGACGGGGTGCGGGTGCAGGTTGGGCGGGTGCTGGCCGACAAGGCCTATTCCCATCCCTCCACCCGCAAAGCCTTACGGCACAGGCGAATCAAGGTCACCATTCCCGAGCGTGCCGACCAGATCCAGCGCCGCAAACAACGCGGCCGAGCCGGCGGACGCCCACCAGCGTTCGACCCCGAGCTCTACCGCAACCGCAACGTGGTCGAACGCTGCTTCAACCGCCTCAAACAATTCCGCAGTCTGGCCACCCGCTACGCCAAACGGGCCGCCTACTACCGCTCCGAAGTCCTTATCGCCTGCCTCATCCTGCTCCTGCGATGAAGATCCGCAGGACACGCCCTAGCCGACCTTGTCCCGGGCCTGGGCGAAGGCGGATGCCGCGTGTTCGAGGTCCTCACGGGTGTGCGCGGCCGAGACCTGCGTACGGATCCGGGCCGTCCCGTGCGGCACGACGGGGTAGGAGAACGCCGTCACGTACACGCCGAGGTCGAGCAGGGCCGCCGCCATCCGGCCCGCGAGGACGGCGTCCCCGAACATCACCGGGATGATCGGGTGCTCCCCGGGGAGGACGTCGAAGCCCTCGTCCTCCAGCCGCTGCCGGAAGAACGCGGTGTTGTCGCGCAGCCGCTGCCGCAGTTCGTCGGAGGAGTCGAGCAGGTCGAAGACCGTGATCGAGGCGGCCGCGATCGCCGGGGCGAGGGAGTTGGAGAAGAGGTACGGCCGGGACCGTTGCCGCAGCAGTTCGACGATCTCGGCCCGGGCGCTGGTGTAGCCCCCGCTGGCCCCGCCGAGCGCCTTGCCCAGTGTGCCGGTGAGGATGTCCACCCGGTCGGCCACGCCGTGTAGTTCGGGCGTACCCCGGCCGTGCTCGCCGATGAAGCCCACCGCGTGGGAGTCGTCGACCATCACCAGCGCGCCGTAGGCGTCGGCGAGGTCGCAGATCTCGCGCAGTGGGGCGAAGTAGCCGTCCATGGAGAAGACGCCGTCGGTGGCGATCATCTTGAACCGTGCGTCCGAGGCGTCCTTCAGCTGCGCCTCGAGGTCGGCCATGTCGCGGTTTCGGTAGCGGAAGCGGCGCGCCTTGCACAGGCGCACGCCGTCGATGATGCTCGCGTGGTTGAGCGCGTCGGAGATGATCGCGTCCTCCGGGCCCAGCAGCGTCTCGAAGAGTCCGGCGTTGGCGTCGAAGCAGGAGCTGTACAGGATCGTGTCGTCGGTCCCGAGGAACGCCGAGATGCGGTTCTCCAGCCGCTTGTGCAGCTCCTGGGTGCCGCAGATGAACCGCACCGACGCCATCCCGAAGCCCCACTCGTCCAGGCCGGCCTTCGCCGCCGCGATGAGGTCGGGGTGGTCGGCCAGCCCGAGGTAGTTGTTGGCGCACAGGTTGAGGACCCGCTGGCCGTCGGCGACGCCGACGTTGGCGTTCTGCGGCGTGGTGAGCGGGCGCTCGTCCTTGGCGAGCCCGGCCGCCCGGATCTCCGCGAGCTGGGTCCGCAGGTGGTCGCGCATCGTGTAGGCCATGTCAGCCAAGTCCGTCCTTCCGGGGTCAGCTCCCCGCCGGCGAGTCCTGTCTCCAGTCGAGGATCACCTTGCCGCAGTTGCCGTCGCGCAGGGTCGCGAAGGCCTGTTCGTACTCGGCGGCCGGGAACCGGTGGGTGACCACCGGGGAGATGTCCAGGCCCTCCTCGACCAGCACCGACATCGCGTACCACGTCTCGTACATCTGCCGGCCGTAGATGCCCTGGATGGTCAGCATGGAGAGTACGACCCGGCTCCAGTCGATGCTGATCGGCCCCGACGGCAGCCCGAGGACCGCGATCCGGCCGCCGTGGGACATCGAGTCGACCATGGCCGGCAGCGCGCTCGGGTGGCCGGACATCTCCAGCCCGACGTCGAAGCCCTCCTTCATGCCGAGGTCGGCCTGGACCTGCGGAAGGGTGGTGCGGGAGACGTCGACGGCCGCGGTGACGCCCACCTTGCGGGCGAGTTCGAGGCGGTACGGGTTGACGTCGGTGATCACCACGTGGCGCGCGCCGGCGTGCCGGACCACGGCCGCCGCCATCAGGCCGATCGGGCCGGCGCCGGTGATCAGGACGTCCTCGTTGACCACCGGGAACGCCAGCGCGGTGTGCACGGCGTTGCCGAACGGGTCGAAGATCGTGGCCACGTCGAGGTTGATGTCGGCCGGGTGCTTCCACAGGTTGCCGGCCGGCAGGGTGAGGTGGTCGGCGAACGCGCCGGCCCGGGTGATTCCCACTCCCTGGGTGTGCGCGCAGAGGTGCCGGCGGCCGGCCATGCAGTTGCGGCAGCGACCGCACACCAGGTGACCCTCGCCGCTCACCAGGTCACCGACCGCCACCCGGTCCACGCCGGCGCCGACCTCGACCACCCGGCCGACGAACTCGTGGCCGACCACCAGCGGGACGGACACGTGGGTCCGAGCCCACTCGTCCCAGTTCAGGATGTGCAGGTCGGTGCCGCAGATGCCGGTCTGCAGGACCTGGACGAGCGCCTCGCCCGGGCCCGGCTCGGGTTCGGGGACCTCCTCCAGCCACAGACCGGGCTCGGCCTTGGCCTTCACGAGCGCGCGCATTCGATCTCCACTGCTGGTGTGTCGTCCCGGTGTGGTGGCCGGGGCTCTTGTCGGACCGCGGTCGGGGTCGCCGACCGGGCCTACCTGTCTGGCCCACCTGTCTAGTCCACCAGCCTGGGGCACCTGTCAGGGCCGTCGACCAGGGCCGTCGACCAGGGCCGTCGATCAGGGCCGCCGGCCGACCAGGGCGATCAGTTGGTCCTGAATGTCGTCGGAGGCGGTGCGGACCGGCGGCGCGAGCATACTGCTGCCCTGCCACTGGGGCACCCGCACCGAGGCGTACTCCCAGACGTGCCGCACCGCGCGGGGGTCCAGCCGGTCGTCCAGGCCGGCGCCGCGGGCCAGGTCCCAGGCGTGCACCACGAGGTCGGTCAGCATCTGCTCGGCGTACTCCTCCACCGAGGTGTCGCCGAACGACAGATGAACGGTGTCGTCGTCCCTCGCCTCCTCCCACGCGGCCAGCGAGGCGGTGACGGCGGCGTCCCAGGCGGCGACCGGATTCTCGCCGAGCACGTCCCCGTCGTAGCGGTCGCCCACCTGCTCGATGGTCTCGCCCCGAAGCAGGTGCGGCGCCCACAGGTGCTCGGCGACCAGGTGGTTGACCAGGTCGCGCACCGACCACTCGGTGCAGGGGGTGGGTGCGGACCAGCCGTCAGGGGGTACGCCGTGCACGCGGGCGCCGAACTCCCGGGCCGCCGCGGGGATCAGGGTCCGGGCGGAACCTTGGGTCATCGTCATGTGAACGACCTCCCGGTGACGCTGGCGGGTCGGCCGGCTACCTGATAGCGTTCGAACATGCTTTCGAATGCCTCTCGCGTGTCGTCGGGCGGGCTCGACGAGATCGACGCGGTAGCCCTCGGCCAGGCCGGCCTGCAGGCGCTGGCGCTCGCCGGCACGGCAATCCTTGCACGCTATGTGACCACCGAAAGTCACGCTGACGGAATGACCGAACTCGAAGGCGTGGTGCCGCACCCGCAGTGGACGATCCTGATGCGGGCGATCAGCGCCTTCTCCGAGCCGGCCCCGGGCGACGGGGCGGCGGCGCTGGGGGAGTCCGGTGAGTCCGACCCGGGCGACCGGCAGGCGGCGGCGCTCACCGCCATGTGCCGGCGCGCCCGGACCACGCTGACCAGGGAGCACCAGATGGCGCCCCGGCGCAACTGATCTCCGGCTCACTCGCCGTCCGTGCTGCCAGCAGAGCTGCCGTTCCGGTCGGTCCCGGTCCACCCGGCCGGGTGCACGCCGCCGGGGATCGGGGCGTTCGGGTCATACGGCTCACGGGCGTAGATGAACGTCGCGATGTCCAGATGGGTCACCTCGCCGTCGGGGCAGCGGCCGACCCGCAGCGTCTCCCCGGCGTAGTAGCCGTCCAGCCCGGTCCAGGTGCCGTCGGCGTTCGGCCGAAACCGCGACGCCCGGCCACCCTCGCCGATCGGGCGCAGGTCGAGCATCCCGTCCCGCCCGGCCCGCAGCGCCGACGCCATCGGGCCCCAGTACCACGGCCCCACCAGGTCCAGCGTCCCCGCGGGCAGGCTCGGCACCGGCGTCCACTCCGGTGCAAGCCGGGGCTCGCGCGCCTCCACCACGTCGATCAGGTCCGACACCAGGCCGAGCGGCCGCAGCCCCGAGGTCGTGTTGCCCAGGCATACCCCGCCGAGGTTCTGCTCGACGTCGACGTACAACCCGGCGAGGAAGCCCGGCATCGAGCCGCCGTGGCCGACGAGGGTGCGCTCACCGGCCCGCAGCACCTGCCAGCCCAGCCCGTACCCCGAGGTCCAGGTCGGCGCCTGCTCCACCGCGTGCGGCTCGCGCATCTCCGCCAGCGTGTCGGGGCTGAGCACGCCGCCGGTGTCCCCGGCCGCGAACGCCGCCCACCGGGCCAGGTCCGCGACGGTCGACCACAGCTGCCCGGCCGGTGCCATCGCGCCCGCGTCGTGGTCGGGTTCGGGGAGTACGACATCGGCCCACGGGTGTACGGCATACCCGGACGCGTGCGGCCGCTGCGGTGCGTACGTCGTACGGCGAAGCTCCAGCGGCTCCAGCACCTCGCTCCGCAGCGCCTCCCACCACGAGCAGCCCCGGTGCCGGGCCACGACCTCGCCGAGCACGCCGAAGCCCAGGTTGGAGTAGTGGAAGCGGCGGCCGGCCCGCTGCCTGGCAACCCCGCCGTCCAGCGTCTCCGCGAGCCCGGGCCACTCCGCTCCCGGGGTGCGCTCCCACCACGGACCGTTCGTCTCCGCCTGCAGCCCGGACACGTGCGCGAGCAGCTGCGCGAGCGTGCGGTCGCCGAACGGCGTACCCGGCACGTGCCGGTCGAGTGGGTCGGCGAAGTCCAGCCGGCCCTCGTCGCGCAGCCGGGCCACCAGCACCGCGGTGAACGTCTTGCTGATCGACCCGATCCGCGACTGCGTGTCCGCGTCCGGGCGGGTGCCGCCGACCCGGCCGCGGCCGCCGCTCCACGCGAGCGCCCCGTCGCGCATCACCGCGGCGGTGAGGGCGGGAATCCGGCCGGAGGACTGCTCCTGGGCGACCCGCCGCAGCAACTCCGCTCCGGTCTCCGGCCGCACGGGCTCGGGCCGGCCGTGCTCCTGCTGGACGGATGGATGGAAGGACGACTGGGCGGGCGACTGGGCGGGCTCGGACGGGACGGACCCGGCATCTCTGCGCTGTGGCATCCGCCCAGGTTATGGCGGTCTGGCGTACGCCCCGCACGGGCTGCCCAGGACGTCTGGTTACACTCGAACCGTGCCGGGCGGCGACGGACTGCTCTCATTCGACCTTCATCCCGACGACAAAGGCCCAAAGGACGCTTGTGGCGTCTTCGGAGTCTGGGCGCCTGGGGAGGAGGTCGCGAAGCTTACCTATTTCGGGCTCTACGCCCTGCAGCACCGCGGCCAGGAATCAGCGGGCATCGCGGTCAGCAACGGGCAGCAGGTGCTCGTCTACAAGGACATGGGCCTGGTCTCCCAGGTGTTCGACGAGGCGATCCTCGAGTCGCTCGTCGGGCACCTCGCGGTCGGCCACTGCCGCTACTCCACGACCGGTGCGAGCGTGTGGGCCAACGCCCAGCCGACCTTCCGGTCGACGAGTGCCGGTGGGCTGGCTCTGGCTCACAACGGAAACCTCACCAACAGCGCCGACCTGGTCGAACTCGCCGCGAAACGCGCGGCCGAGACCGATCTCGCCGAGTCGCCCGGTGACCGGAGCTCGACCAACGACACCGGCCTGATCACCCGGCTGCTCGCCACCTACCCCGACCGGCCGCTGCTGGACGCGGCGCAGGCGGTGTGCGCGGAGCTGCGGGGCGCCTTCTCGCTGGTGTTCATGGACGAGGACACGCTGTACGCAGCCCGCGACCCGCAGGGCATCCGCCCGCTGGTGATCGGCCGGCTCGGCGCCGGCTGGGTGGTGGCCAGCGAGAACGCCGCCCTGGACATCGTGGGTGCTGCGTTCGTCCGCGAGGTGGAGCCGGGCGAACTGGTCGCGCTGGACGGCGAGGGAGTACGCAGCCGGCGGTTCGCGTCCGCCGAGCCCAAGGGCTGCCTGTTCGAGTTCGTCTACCTCTCCCGCCCCGACACTCGGATCTCCGGGCGCTCGGTGCACGAGACCCGGGTCGAGGTCGGGCGCCGGCTGGCCCGCGACTTCCCGGTCGAGGCCGACCTGGTGATCCCGGTGCCGGAGTCGGCGACGCCGGGCGCCATCGGGTACGCCGAGGAGAGCGGCATCCCGTACGGCCACGGCCTGGTCAAGAACAGCTACGTCGGCCGCACCTTCATCCAGCCCAGCCAGACCCTGCGCCAGCTCGGCATCCGGCTCAAGTACAACCCGCTGCGCGAGGTGATCGAGGGCAAGCGCCTGGTGATGGTGGACGACTCGATCGTCCGCGGCAACACCCAGCGCGCACTGGTGCGGATGCTCCGTGACGCCGGCGCCAGCGAGGTGCACGTGCGGATCGCCAGCCCGCCGGTGAAGTGGCCCTGTTTCTACGGCATCGACTTCGCCTCCCCCAAGGAGCTGATCGCGGCCGAGCAGACCGTGGACGAGATCTGCGCCTCGATCGGCGCGGACTCCATCGGCTTCATCTCGCTGGAGTCGCTGACCGAGGCGAGCAGCGTTCCCGCCGACCGGTTGTGCCGGGCCTGTTTCGACGGCAGCTACCCGGTGCCGATCCCCGAGGCCGCCAGCCGGCACGGAAAGTTCCAGCTCGAGGTCGTGGGCCCGGCCGCGGGTAACTGACGCGAGCCGTACGCCCACGTCCGTACGTGAGCCGCACCCGACGAAAGGACCGAGCAGTGACCCAGTCCGCCGAACCCAGCAGCGGGCAGAAGTCGGGGGCGTCCTACGCCGCGGCCGGTGTCGACATCGAGGCCGGTGACCGGGCCGTCAGCCTGATGCGCGCCTGGGTGGAGAAGACCCGGCGACCCGAGGTGGTCGGCGGCGTCGGCGGCTTCGCCGGGCTGTTCGACGCCTCGGCGCTGCGCGACTACCGGCGACCGCTGCTGGCGACCTCCACCGACGGGGTGGGTACGAAGGTCGCGATCGCCCAGGCTCTGGACAAGCACGACACGATCGGCTTCGACCTGGTGGGCATGCTGGTCGACGACCTGGTGGTGTGTGGTGCCGAGCCGCTGTTCCTGACCGACTACATCGCCTGCGGAAAGGTCGTACCCGAACGCATCGCGGCCATCGTCAAGGGCATCGCCGAGGCCTGCGTGCACGCCGGCTGCGCCCTGGTGGGCGGGGAGACCGCCGAGCACCCGGGGCTGCTGTCGCCGGGGGAGTACGACGTGGCCGGCGCGACCACCGGGGTGGTGGAGGCCGACGAACTGCTCGGCCCGGACCGCGTACGCCCCGGCGACGTGGTGGTGGCGATGGCCTCGTCCGGACTGCACTCCAACGGCTACTCGCTGGTCCGGCACGTACTCGCGACGACCGGCCGTGACCTGGCCGAGCACGTCGACGACCTGGGTCGCACGCTCGGGGAGGAACTGCTGGAGCCGACCCGCGTCTACGCCAAGGACTGCCTGGCGCTCAACCGCGAGGTCGACGTACACGCGATGTCGCACATCACCGGCGGCGGGCTGGCGGCGAACGTCGCCCGGGTGCTGCCGTCGGGTATGAGGGGAATGGACGTCGAGATGGACCGGTCGACGTGGACTCCGCCGCGGATCTGCACCCTGGTCGGGGAGTGGGGCCAGGTCGAGCAGTCCGAACTCGAGCGGACGCTCAACATGGGTGTGGGCATGGTCGCCCTGGTGAACGCGAACGACGCCGATGCCGCGGTCGGCGTTCTTGCCAACCGCGGCATCCACGCGTGGATCGCCGGGAGAGTGCTCGCAGGCGAGGGTTCAGCGCATCTCACGGGCAGCTATGGACGGAGCTGACCGCGATGATGTCGACCGTGTTCAGCGGCGACGTGCGATGCGATGGTCCTCGTCGGCCCCGTCTTCGTCTGGCTCGTCGGGGTCGTCCTGCTCGCCACGAACGTTGCCGTTCGCGTCCTCACGACTCGACAGCTCTCGCTGCAGCGCTTCGAGGTCGGTGTCGTGGGTGCGGTACTTCAGCTCCCGGGCGACCTTCGTCTGCTTGGCCTTAGCACGGCCGCGCCCCATGGGTCGACCCCCTCGCACAACATAAACCGGGGCAACACGTCACGGACGTGTGCCCTCGGGCTCACGGTCTCATCTGCTCGTGGGTCAACGGTACCGGCACGTGCCCGGATCGTGCACCTGGGGTGGGTCCGGATCATCCCTCGTCGCCCGGCGACGGCCCGGCGGGCAGCTGTCCGAACCAGGAGATTCCGTACGTCGCGCCCGGCCCGGCGCCGGCCCTGCCCCCGACCACCTCCGACCCCGAACAGGGGCGGAGCAGGCCCCTGGAGCGGTCCTGAGCAGGTCCTGAGCGGGTCCCGGGGCGTGATCGTGGGCCGGACGCCCAGGCGCCCGGCATTCGCATGTGCCCTGGCCCGGCCAGGGCGGGCCTGTCCGGTTTCGGGCAGGCCCGTAGCTGTCGAGAGGCTGCCGCGAGCTCTCGGCGAGCCGCTGCGGGCGACCGAGTCCGGGATCGGGCACGCAGGTCCGGCTGCCGGAATCGCACCGAACCCTCCCGGCATGGTGCGATAGAGGTGGACCGTCGGACAGCGGCGCCAGGCGCCGCCGTGGCCGACGAAGCCGATGACCCCACGACACCGGACGGGACGGGCGACCAGCGGATGACCCAGCGCAGGGTGCTGCTCACCGGAGCGGCAGGCAACGTGTCCCGGCTCCTGCTACCCGGCCTCGCCGGCTACTCGCTCCGGCTGACCGACCGGCCCGACAGAGCCGGCTCGATCCCGGCAGACTCCGCCGGTACGGCACCGGTCAGCACGGAAGCGGCGCCCGCCGACCCGGGCTCGGCGGAAGTCCGTCCCGGCGACCTGGCCGATCCGGACTTCGTGGCCGCCGCCGTCGCCGGCATGGACACCGTCGTGCACCTGGCCGCCGACCCCAGCCCGCAGGCGTCCTGGGCGGACCTGCGCGGCCCGAACTTCGACGTGGTGGCCTCCGTCCTGGAGTCGGCGCTGGCGGCGGGGGTGCGCCGGGTGGTGCTGGCCAGCTCGGTGCACGCGATGGGCGCCTACGTCCGGCGGGGCGAGGTACCGATCGACCCGGCGTGGCCGCCGTCGCCGTGCTGCCTGTACGGCGCGAGCAAGGCGTTCACCGAGGCGATCGGGCGTACGTACGCCTACCGCACGGACCTGTCGGTCGTGTGCCTGCGGTTCGGGGGCGTCCAGCCCCGGCCGGGCTCGGTCGGCGGGCTGCCGTCCTGGATCGGGCCGGAGGACCTGCGGGCACTGGTGGTCGGCGCGGTCGAGGCGGACGCCGCCAAGGTGCCGTTCGGCGTCTACCACGGGATCTCCGCCAACACCCGCCGCGAGTGGGACACCGACAACGCCACCGCCGACCTCGGCTACACGCCGGCCCTGGACTCCGAGGCGTTCGCCGACTCGGTGAACCCCGACGAGGAGCGCGGCCTGTGCGCGGTCGGCCCGCTGCCCTAGCCGCCCGGAGCCCGTCCGAACCGCATACGTCGCACCACCAGATCCCCGTGAGGCCCGTAGCCGACACACCGGCGTCTCGGCGTTACGTCCTCGCGGTTCCGCCGGCCGGCGAACTCCATCCGCCGGCCACCTCTCGTAGGAGGAAACGTGAGCGAGCAGGGAAAGATCCGCGTCCTCGTCTGGTCCGAGCACACCGCACCCAAGGAGTGGTACCCGCACGACATCAACGGCGCGGTCGCCGACGGCCTGCGCCAGGACAAGGACCAGGGGTTCCAGGTGAGCACGGCCGAGCTCGTCGACCCCGGTCAGGGCGTGCCCGAGGAGGTGCTCGCGCAGACCGACGTACTGGCGTGGTGGGGGCACATGCTGCACCGCAACGTCAGCGACGAGACCGTCGACCGGATCGAACGGCACGTCAAGGAACGCGGGATGGGCTTCCTCGCCCTGCACTCCTCGCACATGGCCAAGCCGTTCACCCGGCTGATCGGTGACGACGGCCGGATCGGCGGCGTGAAGCACGACGCGGGCCCGGAGTCGATCAAGGTGCTGGCTCCGGAGCACCCGATCGCCGCGGGCGTGACCGACTTCGCCATCGACGACGAGGAGATGTACGACGAGGAGTTCGGCTGCGGCAAGCCGGACACGGTGGTGTTCCACTCGACGTTCCCGGGCGGGCACGAGTTCCGGTCCGGGTGTGCGTACACCGTCGGCAACGGGCGGGTGTTCTACTTCCGGCCGGGCCACGAGGAGAACCCCACGTACTACCGGGACGACGTACGCCACATCATCCGCAACGCCGCCCGCTGGGTCGCCGGCCGCTCCTGACCGGTCCCCCCGGAACACGCCCGGAACACGCCCGGGACACGCCCGGGACACGCCCGGGACACGCCCGGAACACGGCGCAGAGAACACCGCGAAGCGCCGACGACACGACCGCGGGCCCGGCCACAGTGGCCGGGCCCGCGGTCGGTTCAGGTTTTGGCGGCGGCGGGCGGTCAGGTCGACCCCGTGCCGGTCAGCGAGCCGGTCCGCCCAGCCACAGTGGCCGACCGCGGCCCGCGTCGGCCATCCGGCGTTCGGCCAGCCGGTCGGCGGCGACCACGGGGGGTACGCCCTCCGCGTCGGCCGCCTGCATGACTTCCCGGGTGGTGTCGAGGATCCGGGCGGCACGGGCCTTGGCCCGCCCGAAGTCGAACCCGTGCAGCTCGTCGGCCACCTGGATCAGGCCGCCCGCGTTGACGAGGTAGTCGGGCGCGTACAGAATTCCGCGGTCCTGCAGAAGCTTCTCGATGCCGGGGTGGGCGAGCTGGTTGTTGGCGCCGCCGCAGACGATGCCGGCCCGCAGCCGGGGCACGCTGGTGTCGTCCAGCGCGCCGCCGAGCGCACAGGGTGAGTAGACGTCGAGGTCGGCCTCGACCAGCGCCATGGTGTCGACCACCACGTCGACCTCGGGGTGCTCCTGGCGTACCCGCTCCACGGCGGCCTCGCTGACGTCGGTGATCACGGCCTCGCCTCCGTCGGCGAGCACGTGGTCGATCAGGTGCCGGCCGACCTTGCCGACGCCGGCGATGCCCACGCGGCGGCCGCGCAGCGTCGGCGTCCCCCACCGGTGCTCGGCGCAGGCGCGCATGCCCTGGAAGACGCCGAACGCGGTGAGGACGGAGGAGTCGCCGGCACCACCCTGCTCGACGGTGCGGCCGGTGACGTGGCGGGACTCCTGGGCGATCACGTCCATGTCGGGCGAGTACGTCCCGACGTCGCAGGCGGTGATGTACCGGCCGTTGAGGGACTCGACGAACCGGCCGTACGCCCGCAGGAGCGGCTCGGTCTTGTCCCTGTCAGGGTCCCCGATGATCACGGCCTTACCGCCGCCGAGAGCGAGTCCGGCCAGCGCGGCCTTGTAGGCCATCGCGGTGGAGAGGTTGAGGGCGTCGGCCACGGCCGCGTCCTCGCTGGGGTACGGGTGGAACCTGGTGCCGCCGAGCGCCGGTCCGAGAGCCGTGGAGGAGATCGCGATGATCGCCTGCAGCCCGCTCGTCTCGTCGGCGCAGAAGACCAGCTGCTCGTGGCCGGGGTGCCGGCCGAAGAACTCCGTCACGTTGGTGACTCCTCGCTGCTGCGTGCCCGCAGGGGGTGGGGCGGGCGTCCGGCTCCACCTTAGAGCGGATAACGGCTGCTCAGGATCTCACTGGACAGGTGCCGCGAACCAACGGAGAGGTGCACGATGGGAGCATGCGGACTTCGGTCGTCACGCCGTACTGCTGCTACCTGCGGGTTTACGAGCCGCTGCCCGCCTTCCCGGCCCGGGAGCGGACATCGTGGGAAGCGCAGGTCCGGGTGCCCGAACGTCCGGAAACGTCGTCTTTGGCCGTAGCCGAGCAACGGGAGTCGCTCGCGGCGTTGTTACCAATGCTGCCACCTGGTGCCGTGTCGCGGGCGCGTCGCGCTTATGCCATGGAAGTGGAGGGCAACCTCCTGCTGTGTCCGGACGAATCCGCCCTTCGGGTCCGCCAGGCACTTGGTGATCTCATGATGTCGTTACCTGAGCACGTGCTGCGGGTCCTGCTGCCCGCGGGCGGACTGGACCGTGTCGACTTCGACGCGCTCAGTGAGAACATGTGCCCGCCGGACGCGGAGCCCCACATCCTGACCGCGCGATGGCACGTTCCGCTCGCTTGGTTCGTCATCTTTGGTGATGAGGACCGCAGTATCGGGATGGATCCTGTGGAGCTTCGCTACCGCGCACCCATGGTGGAAGCGCGCCGCCGGCTCAGCCGGGCCCACCGGTTGCTGACCCGGGCTCGTCCCGAGTGGGAGCTGGAGCCCCTTCGCACGCTCGGCCGCTGGATCGAGTCGTTCCACCCGCACAGCTGGGTGGAGCTGGACTACGGCGGTCTCGTGCGGCTGATGGGCTCGGAGCGGATGGCCGCGGACCGCTCCGCCAGTGACGTGGCCGCCGCCCTCCAGGCGGTGGCGAAGGGTGACGACGAGGAGGCGATAACGATCTACCACCGCCTACGGAAGCAGTGGTGGGAGATGCGCGAAAAAGAGCGCGCATCGTGAAACACTGGAACAGGTCCGGAAATTCTGGGAAAAGTGGGCGGAACGACCGGATTCGGGTTACGGTGAGTCACGTGAGGAGAGGGGTGGACTGAGACCACTACGTCACGTGGGGGATGCACAACGCGGCGTGACTAAAGTGGTGCTTGTCCTGACACAAGCCCCTGTCCTCGATGAGGGATTCGATGCACCATGGAGGGTGCGGGACGGACGAATGTCCGGTTCTCGTGGAGGAGGCCGCTCATGACGACACGTACGCCGGAGACCGAGTCTCTGCTGACGCCGGCAGAGGTCGCGGCCATGTTCAGGGTCGACCCCAAGACAGTGACCCGGTGGGCTAAGGCAGGCAAGCTCAGCTCGATCCGGACACTTGGGGGACACCGGCGTTACCGTGAGTCCGAGGTGCGAGCGCTGCTGGCCGGGGTACTCCCCGAACAGCGCGGGGGAGCCGAGAGCCGCTGAAAAGGTGGTTGTCTCACGCTCGGACACGCAGGTATTGCGAAGTGGCGGTCCATCCCGATGAGGGAGGGGCCGCCACTTTCTTTGTGTACGAGTTCTTTGGGTTCGGGTCTCATCTGTGTACGGAGAGTCTCGTCCGCGTGCCCGCCGGCCTCGGTTCTGCCCGTCCCGCGACCCGGCCTCGGTCCGCCCCGGCCGGCGCGGCGGCCGTCTCACGCTGAGTGAACGTCGGACTCGTCGCCGGAGCGGCTGTCAGGGTCCGGCCAGATCGTTGCGAATTCGCGATTGGCGGGGCCGAAGGTCGTCCAGCAGGCTGACGACGCTGACCGTCGAGGTTGCCGGGGACGGAAGGGGCGGCTGTGCGTGCACGCGGACCGGCGGCCCACTGGGCCGGCGCGGCCATGGTCGCCATGGTGTTGGTGCTTCTTGCCGCCGGCGCCGTCGGCCTCGGCTGGCAGGACCGGATCTCCCTGGACAGCCGGCAGATCTCGGCGAAGACGATCATCGCGATCTTCGGGGTGCTGCTGGGCCTGGGCCTCGCGCTGTTCGTCGCGGCGCTGCTCCTCGGACCCTCGCTCCGCCGTGGGGACCGGCCGCAGCGGACCGGCGGGCTGAGCATGGTGATCGGCGCCGTGGTCATGCTGGTGATCGTGCTGGCGCTCTTCGCCTTCCGTGACCAGATCCAGTCGGCCATGCAGAACCACGGTGCGACACCCACGCCGCCGCCCACGCCACTCGCCGTCCCGCCGGGTGCCGGGGCCGCCACTCCCGGGCCGGGGGCGCAGCAGGATCCCCGCCCGGCGTGGAACTGGCCGATCGCCGTCGCCGCCGGGTTCGTCGTCGGGCTGGTCGCTCTCGCGCTGGCCCTGGTCGTCCGCCGGCAGGCTCCGCAGGCGCAGGAGGTCGAGGCCGAACCCTCCGCGGCGGAGGTCCACGCGGTGGTCGCCGCCGGCCGGGCCGCGCTGGCCGACCTGGACGAGCCGCGGGCGGCCGTCATCGGTGCGTACGCCGCGATGGAGGAGGCGCTGGCGAGGACAGGTGTCGCCCGCGCCGCCACCGACACCCCGTCCGGCCTGCTCCGGCGGGCGGTGGACGCCGGGCTGTTCAGCTCCGCGGGCGCCGCGGCGGCGGAGGAGCTCACCGAGTTGTTCCGGCAGGCCCGCTACACCCGGCGGGAGCTCGACCCGCAGGTACGCATCCGCGCGGTGGACGTACTCGGCCGGCTGGACACCGAACTCCGCGTGGCGGCGACCCGGGACGAGGCGGACAGGTGAGGCAGCTTCGCCCGATCCTGGTCGTCCTGCTGCTCGCCGCGACCGTCACCCAGCGGCTGCAGGGACTGCTGCTCGGGCTCACCGTCCTGGCCGTGTCCGAGGTGGTCGGAGCGTTGCTGCGGCTGCAGGGCCCCGAACGCGCGCGCCGCCGGCCGCTGTGGGACTGGCTGCGGCGGCTGCCGTTCCCGCGGCGCCGTCGCCGCACGAGGTCGGAAGCGTCGTTCCTGGCGTACGAACGGATCGTCGCCGACATCGGCTGGGCGAGGTTCTCCCGGCGCGACTTCGACGTCGGTCTGCGCGAACGCCTGCTGGCCGCCGCGTCGGTACGGCTGGCCGAGGGGCACGGAGTCGACCTGACCCGAAACCCCGAGGTCGCCCGCCGGCTGCTGGGCGAGGAGGCCTGGGACCTGCTGGGACCGGGACAGCCTGCGTCGACCGACCGCACCGCGCCCGGGCCCGACCTGCCCACCCTGGACCGCCTGGTCGGCACCCTCGAACGCCTCCGCCCAGAGGTAAGTGCCGAGGCACGTGGCGAGGCGAGTACCGGGGGACGTACCGAGCCGAACACCGCGACCGGTCAGGTCGACCGGCCGGAAAGGAGCGCCTGACCGTGACGACACCGCAGAACCCGCCGGCCACGCAGCAAGCACCGGCCGCGCCGGGCTCGCAGGACCCACCGGCGTTGAGTCCGGAGCAGACCCGGGAGCGGGCGCTGGCCGTCCTGGCCGAGATGGAACGCGTGATCGTCGGCAAACGCGGCCCGCTCACCCTCGTCCTGCTCGGCATCCTCGCCGACGGGCATGTCCTGCTCGAGGACCTGCCCGGCCTGGGCAAGACGCTGCTGGCCCGGTCGTTCGCGCGGACGCTCGGCCTGCGCTTCACCCGGGTGCAGTTCACGCCGGACCTGCTGCCCCAGGACCTCACCGGAGCGTCGATCTACCACCAGAAGACCGGTGAGTTCGCGTTCCGGGAGGGTCCGGTCTTCACCCAGCTGCTGCTCGCCGACGAGATCAACCGCACGCCGCCGAAGACGCAGGCCGCGCTGCTGGAGGCGATGGAGGAGCGGCAGGTGTCCGCCGACGGGGTGACCCGCGCACTGCCCGCGCCGTTCGTCGTGCTGGCCACGGAGAACCCGATCGAGTACGAGGGGACCTATCCGCTGCCGGAGGCGCAGCTGGACCGGTTCGTGCTGCGTACCCGGCTCGGCTACCTCAGCGCAGAGCTGGAGGCGGACATGGTGCGCCGCCGGCTCGACCGGGGCGCCGAGCGGCCGGTACCGAACCAGGTCGTGGAGCCGGCCGAGCTGCTGGCCATGAGCGCGTCGCTGGAGCAGGTCGAGGTGCACGACGACGTGCTGGCGTACGTCGTGGCGCTGGTGCAGGCCACCCGCGAACACCCGAAGGCGCAGGTGGGCGCCAGCCCGCGCGGCACCCTCGCGGTCACCCAGCTGGCCCGGGGCGCCGCGGTGCTGGCCGGCCGCGACTACGTCACGCCCGAGGACGTGCAGCAGGTCGCCGTCGCCGCGCTCGGGCACCGGCTGGTGCTGCGGCCGGAGCTGTGGGTACGCCGGGTGTCCGGCGAGGACGTGATCACCGAGCTCCTCGGGCGGGTGCCGACGCCCAGCACCCGGGTCTTCGACCGCACCGGCGCCGCCCGGTGACCACCCCGCCGACGCGACCGGCGTCGCCGTTGCCGGGCGTCGAGGTCACCCCGACCTGGCGGCTGAGCAGGCTCGCGGTCCGGCTGGCGGTGTTCGGCGCGCTGGCGCTGGTGGCCGGCATCGTCGCGGCCCGGCCCGAACCCGTCCTCGTGGCGGCGCCCTGCCTGGTCGCCCTGGTCGTCGCGCTGCGCCGGCCGCGTCCGGAGACGATCCGGGTGGAGGCGGCGCTGTCGGAGCCGCGCAGCTTCGAGGACGAGGACGTCGAGGTGCACGTCGTGGTGCGCGCGGAGGAGGTGCTCGGCGAGATCGGGCTGGACCTGGCGCTGCCGCGGACGTTCGAGGTCGACGGGGAGCGGGCCTGCCGGGAGTTCGAGGTGCGGAGCGTGTCGCACACCTGGACCGTCCGGGCGCGGCGGTGGGGACGCTGGCGGGCGGGGCCGCTGCGGTTACGGGTACGCAGCCGCGGTTGGGGATACGTCGGGACCGCCACGCTCTCCCTGGCCGAGCTCACCGTCTTCCCGCCGCCCTCGGCCGCTCGCGAGGTCGCCGTACCTCCCGCGCTGCTGGCCCGGGTGGGCAGCCACGTGGCCAGGCGGGCCGGCCCCGGGGTGGAGTTCGCGGGCATCCGTACGTACGCACCCGGCGACCCGGTGCGGCGGGTCAACTGGCCGGTGAGCACCCGCCGCGGCGAGTTGTACGTCAACGAGTACGCCGCCGAGCGGGCCGCGGACGTGGTGGCGGTCGTGGACACCACCGCGGACCTCGGGCCGTTCGGGCGGTCCTCCCTCGACCTGGCGGTGCGTGGGGCGGCGACCGTGGTGCAGGCGTACCTGCGGTACGCCGACCGGGTGGGAGTGGTCACGCTCGGCGGCGCGCTGCGGTGGCTGGCGCCCGACGTCGGGACCCGGCAGTACTACCGGATCGTGGAGACCCTGCTCGCGTCCCGCGTGGACGAGAGCTACCTCGAACCCGAGCTGGCCCACTTCCCGCCGCAGGCACTGCCGCCGGGCGCGCTGGCGTTCGTGTTCACGCCGCTGGTCGACGCCCGCGCCGCCGAGGCCGTACGAGACCTGCGCGAACGCGGGCACCCGGTGATCGTGGTCGACGTGCTGTCCACCGAGCCCGAGCCGTCGCCCCGGGAACCGGACAGTGAGCTGGCCCTGCGGGTCTGGCGGCTGGAGCGGGAGGTCCTCCTGCACGGCCTGGTGGAGATGGGCGTGACCGTGCTGGCCTGGGACGAGGAGGTCGGCATCACCCTGGACCGGGTGCGGCTGGAGCCGCTGCTGGGAGGTGCCCGATGAGGACTGGTCCGCTCGCCGCGGCGCTGGCGGCCGGGGCGTGCGTCCTGGGGTTCGCGCTGGTCCTGCTGGCGGTGCTGCCGCCGTCGGCGCTGGTCTGGGTCGGGCTGCCGATGGTGGTGGCGTTGTGCCTGGGATACGCGGGCGTGGTCGGCGCCTGCGTCGGGCGGCTGCGCGGCCTGGCCGACCTCGGGCTGGGTGCGTTCGGCACCGCCGGGCTTGCCCTCGCCGCGCTCGGCGTCATGCTGTCGGCCGACAGCGGGCGGCTGCCGGTGCCCACCGCCGCCGTGCTGGGACTGCTGGCGCTGGCGTACCTCGTGCTGGTGGAGCTCGCCCAGTCGCTGGCCGGGGAGGAGGGCTGGCAGCCCGAAGGCACCCGGGCCGCGGGCTCCGGGGCGAGTACGGCCTGGCTGTCCGGCTGGGTACGGACGGTCGCACCGCTGCTCGCCGCCGGGCTCGCCGGCGCGGTGGTGCTGTGCGTCGCCGTCGTACTCCCGCTACCGCCGGCCGCCTGGCTGGTGGTGACCGCTCCGGCGATCCTGGCCGTCGCGGTCGTCCTCGTCCTGCCGCGCCACTCCCGCCGCTGAACGGTCAGGCCGGGTTGACTGCAGAGCTTGCGCCGGGGGTGGTCGCGCCGTACCGCTGCTTCTCCTGCTCCAGGTCGAGCGGGCGGATGCCGACCTTGCGACCGGCGAGCGTGGCCTCGTCGAGTAGGCCCGCCGGGACGAACCACGCCACCTCGAACTCGATTCCGTCCGGGTCGCGGCCGTAGAGGCTCTTGCTGGTGCTGTGGTCGCTGGCGCCGACCAGCGCGCCGGCGGCGACCAGCCGGTCCCGCACGGCGTCGAGTTCGGCGAGCGTGTCGACCTCCCACGCGAGGTGGTAGAGGCCGACGGTGGCCCGGCCGGCCTGGGAGGCGCCGGCCTGCGCGCCGATCTCGAACAGGCCGAGATCGTGGTCGTTGGCCGAGCCCGCGGCCTGCAGGAACGCCGCGCCGGCGAAGCCCTCCGGAGTCATGTCGACGCGCCGGAAGCCGAGCACGTCGGAGTAGAACGCGACGCTGCGGTCCACGTTCCGTACGTACAGCACGGCGTGGTTGAGACGGGTGATCGGCATGGCGACCGTCCTCCCTGGTACGAGCCGGCCGGAGGTCCGTGGGCCCGGTATGCCCGGGTCGTACGGGTCAGGCTGACTGGTTGAACGCTTGACTACTGTGACCGTAGCAGAGGATCGTCAAGCGTTCAACCAATTCGGGGTACGATGAGGGCGTGGCGGAAACCAGGTGGCTCGACGACGGTCAGCAGCAGGTCTGGCGGGACTTCCTCGCGGCGACCAGGCTGTTCTTCGAACGCCTCGACCAGGAGCTCCAGGCCGAGGCGGGGATGCCGCACGCGTACTACGAGATCCTCGTCCGGCTGTCGGAACACCCGAGCCGGGAGATGCGGATGAGCGAGCTGGCCGACCTGCTCGGCTCGTCCCGCAGCCGGCTCTCCCACGCCATCGCCCGGCTGGAGGAACGCGGCTGGGTGCGCCGGCGAGCCTGCGACACCGACCGGCGAGGGCACTTCGCGGCACTGACCGACGACGGCTTCGCCGCGCTCGAGGCCGCCGCCCCCGGGCACGTGGAAGGCGTACGCCGGCACCTGTTCGACCAGCTCAGTGACGACCAGGTGGCCGAGCTCGGCACGATCAGCGCCACCCTCGCCCGCCACCTGGAGGCCGGCCGGGAAGGCGCGGCCCGGCGGGCCCGCGAGACGGCGCAGGAGTGACCGCGCAGCACTGACGGTGCAAGGCGGCGGAGACGGCGCGGGACGGGGCCTGGGCGGGCATGGCCTAGGGTGCTCGGCGTGGCTTCGACGTACAAACTGGTGATCTTCGACTGCGACGGCGTGCTCGTCGACAGTGAGCCCCTCGCCCTCCGGGTCGACACCGAACTCTTCGCCGAACTCGGCTGGCCGCTGTCCAGCGAGGAGATCGCGCGGCGGTTCGTGGGCCGGACCACCGACTACATGATGGGCGAGCTGGCCGCGCACCTCGGCACACCGGTGCCCGAGGACGTCAACGCCAGGTTCGTCGCGCGTTACCGCGAGGTGCTCGCCGCAGAGCTGCGCCCCGTCGAGGGGATCGCGGAGGCGCTCGACCGGATCGCCGGCCTGACCTGCGTCGCCTCCAGCGGCAGCCACGAGAAGATGCGGTTCACCCTCGGTCTCACCGGACTCTACGAACGCTTCGACGGCCGCATCTTCAGCGCCACCGAGGTCGCGCACGGCAAGCCCGCTCCCGACCTGTTCCTGCACGCGGCGCGCTCGCTCGGCGTCGAGCCGGACGACTGCGCGGTGATCGAGGACAGCGAGTACGGCGTATTGGCCGCGCGGGCGGCCGGAATGACGGCGTACGGTTATGTCGGCGGCGGGATCATCCCCGCCGAACGGCTCGCAGGCCCCGGCACCACGTTGTTCGACGACATGCGCGAGCTTCCGGGGCTGCTCGGGGAGGAGTGACCCACCGATGTCCGAGGTGGGCCGGAGGGGTTCGCACGCAGGCACTCGGGCGGACGCGGGACCTGGTGCCGGTGCGTTCGCGGGTGCCACCCGGTGGGCGCCGCTGCTGATTCTGGCGTTCGCGTTCGTCGTCTCGATCTTCCACTACGTCGACAACACCGTTCGCTTCGACCAGTACGCCGTCGACCCCGACAGCCCGATCGCCGGCGCCGGGGCGTGGGTGGTTCCGGTGGCCTGGGTGGTGCTCACCGCCGTCGGGTTGGTCGGCTACCTCGCCTACCGCGAGGGGCGTTTGTGGCGGGCGGTCGGCGGGATCGCGGTCTACTCCGTCAGCGGCCTGATCAGCGCGGCCCACTACACCGACGGGCCACCGTCGGCGTTCGACGGCGTGCAGAACCTCCTCATCGTCGCCGACCTGGTGGCCGGGATCGCCGTGCTGGGACTCGCACTGTGGGTGATGTTCCGGCGCGCGCTGGTGGCCGACGCCCAGGCCGGCGCCGCGCGAATGCAGGGCTGACGGGGTTCGGTCGGAGTCAGCGGTGGGAGTCAGGGGTCCGAATCGGCGCGGCGCGCACGGTCCGCCGCTGACGGCCGGAGATCCCAGTCTGGGTTGACGTCTGGGTCGTCGGGCCGAACGACACGACTCGGGCGGGGGAGGGAGCCCGCCGCTCCCTCCCCCGCCCTTCCTTCCCCCCGGCGCCGGCTCGTCCGCGACGGCTCCGGCAGCCGTCATCACGCAGCGGACGTGACCGGCGCGTTCTGGCGGGACCGGCCGGGCAGTTGCCCGGGGCTGAGGTCCGTCAGCCGAGCGCGCTGCCGGCCTTCCATTGCGACCAGGAGAGGTTCCAGTCGCCGTACCCGTTGGTGAGTTCCATCTGCGGCCCGGCGGGGTTGTGCACCTCGACCGGATCGCCGACGTGGGTGTGGTGGAACAGCCAGTCGGAGTCCTCGAGGTTCATGCCGACGCAGCCGTGGCTGACGTTGGAGTTGCCCTGGGACCCGGTGGACCATTCGGCGGTGTGCAGGAACTCACCGCTCACCGTCACCCGGATCGCGTACTGCGAGAGCAGGCTGTAGCTTTCCGGAACGTTGATCATCTCGTTGGTGAAGACGTAGTCGGTCTGCTTGTCGATGATCACCTTGATGCCCTGCCGGGTCTCCCAACCGGGCTTGCCGCCGGTGACCGCGATGGTGCGCTCGAGCTTTCCGTCGACGTACGCCCGCGCGTGGTGGTCCACCAGGTCGACCTTGGTGACCACGGAGTTGCCGATCTCGAAGTTGCGGGTGAGGTTCGCCGTACCCCACACGTCCGCGCCGGCGTTCACCTTGTCCAGCTCGGCGGACAGCGTCACCCTGGTGTGTGCCGGCCAGTACGACTTCGGCCGGTAGTGGATCTCGGAGGGGCTGATCCAGTGCCAGGCCCCCACGACCGGCGTGGACGTCTTCACCTGCAGGCGTTTCTCCACCGCGGCGCGGTTACGCACGGCCGTGGAGAACCGTACGGCGATCGGCATGGCCACGCCGACCTCGGCGCCCTCGCGCGGCATGACGTCGGTGCTCAGCTTCTTCGTCGGCTCGGTGGTGCTGAACGTCCGGGACGTCTGCGAACTCTTCCCGTCGCTGTTGACCGCCTGTGCCTGCACGCTGTAGACCTCGGTCGGCACGAGCGCGCCGGTGGCCGTCCACGTCGTTCGCGCGGGGTTCAGCGAACCCGTCAGCGCCCGCCCGGTCTGGTCGGTCACCCGGACCCGGGTGAGCATGCCCCCGGACGCCACCACCCTGACCGGGGTGTGCAGACCGACCGCCACCGCGTTGTCGAGCGGATCGGTGGCGATCCGGGCCAGCGGCGTGGGGCCGCGCTCGTCCTTGTCCGGGCCTCCGCCGGATCCCGTGCACCCCGCGGCCAGGGCGGTGCACGTGGCGAGCGTGAGAATTCCGAGGCCGCGAATACGGCCCCCACGAATTCGGAGGCCGCCTTTCCACCCACGTGGGCGGGTGAATTCGGCGGATCCGGTGAATTCGGGCGAACCGGTGAGTTCAGTCGGTGTCGAACCGGTGCTCTGCGCCGTGTGTGGCGGGCGCCCTCGTCGTAGGACCATCTCGACCCCCTGTACCGGCGGCGGTCATCGGGCGAGGTGTTGCTTCCTTCGGCAGGGCCTCGGCGCTGAGGTGGTGCACCTGTCTTGGGGAAGGTCATCACTGTGGTGCCACACAAAGATTACCCAACGACAGAGTTCGGCAACGGGCAGTGAGAGCTTTTCGTCGTACGGCCTCATCGCCCGCTCGCCGGGAGTTCGGATTGTCCGTAGTGCTTTTACGATCGACTGTTTTTCGGCCATACGGAAATCGCAGGGAAAGGTCCTCAAGCAATTCACTCGGCGCTGCGCGAACGTCGCCAACCGGAAATTGCCTGCTGGTCGGGCAAAGCGGTCGGATAACATCCCGCGCATGCCCGGTGATCATGGCAGCATCGGTCCGCCCGTTCGCTACCGCTCCGCCGACGAGGACAGCGCCCGCTGGCTGGACTTCGCGTTCCGGCCCGGCGACATCGTGATCAGCACTCGTTCCAAGAGCGGAACGACCTGGATGCAGATGATCTGCGCGTTGCTGGTCTTCCGGACACCGGAACTCCCCGCGCCGCTGACCGAGCTGTCGCCGTGGGTGGACTGGCTGGTCGAGCCCGCCGACGGGATGTTCGCCCGGCTGGAGGCGCAGCCGCACCGCCGTTTCGTGAAGACGCACACGCCGCTGGACGGTGTGGTGCTCGATCCGCGGGCGACGTACGTGGTGGTCGCCCGGCACCCGCTGGACATGGCGGTCTCGCTCTACCACCAGGGCGCCAACATCGACCATGACCGGCTGCGCGAGCTCACCGGGCAGGCCGCCCCCGAGCCGTCAACCGTCGCGTCTCCTGAGGCGCACCGGTCGCCTCAGCCGCCTCAGCCGCCCCGTCCCCGGCCACCACTGAGGGAGTGGCTGCTGTCGTGGGCCGCGAGCCGGGCCGATCCCCGCGAGGAGATGGACTCCCTGCCCGGGGTGCTGTGGCACCTGTCCGACGCGTGGGCCCGCCGCGACCAGCCCAACGTCGTCCTCGTCCACTACGACGACCTGTCCGCCGACCTCGAGGGGCAGATGCGCCGGCTCGCGAACGTGCTCGGAATCGAGGTGCCGGAGCCGACGTGGCCGGCGCTCGTCCGGGCGGCGACGTTCGACCACATGCGGGCCCGCGCCGACGAGCTTGCCCCCAACCCGGCCGGCGTACTGAAGGACAACGCGGCGTTCTTCCGGCGCGGCCGGTCCGGGTCGGGCCGGGAGGTTCTGGGCGAGGAGGAGTGGGCGCGCTACCGGGCGCGTACGCAGGCGATGGTGCCGGCCGACCTGTGGGGGTGGCTGCACCGGGAGCCGGCCACGGCCTGACTCTCCCTCTGCCCCGACGCGGCCTCAGCCCCGGTGGACGAACAGGTCCGGGTCGAACGCGGCCGCCGCGAGGTTCTGCATGCCCGGCCCACCTCCGGCCCGATCCGGCACGGCCCGGGGTTCGGACCGTGCGCAGTCAGGTCGTGGGCTGTCAGGTGAAGCGGGCGGGCGCACCAGGTCGCCAGGCCAGCCCGTCGTCGATCCGCATGCGCATGGACGGATGGATGTCCAGGGACGGCAGGTCGCCCACCGGCACCCAGCGGGCGGCGCTGGTCTCGCCCGGCTGCGGGCGCAGCGCACCACCGACCGGCGCCGCCCGGAAGCAGATGCTGAACTGTTGACGTATCTCGCCGTCGTCGTACCGCATCACGTGCCGCGGGTCGGTGTAGACGCCGACCAGGCCGATGACCTCCACGTCGAGTCCGGTCTCCTCCGCGGTCTCGCGTACGGCCGCGTGCACGGCGGACTCGCCGCGATCGACACCGCCGCCGGGCAGCGCCCACCTGTCGTTGTCCACCTTGTGGATCAGCAGCAGCTGCGCCTCACGGGTGACGACCGCGGTGACCGACGGAACGATGCTGGTGGGGAACGGCGCGTTCGGGTCGTCCCAGAAGTCGACGCGCCCCATGCCGCCTCCCGCTCTGGTTCTCCAGCAGTCGTTGTCGGTGGTGTCGAGGATGCTGTCCGCACCGATGAGTTCCGGCCGGAACGCGGGTCGACCCCCAGAGCGTTTCACACCGCTCCACTGCCACACCGCTCCACTGCCACACCGCTCCACTGCCACACCGCTCCACTGCTCTGCACTGTTCCACCCCCCGTTACCCGCAAGGAGTTACCATGCGCTCGAAGACTGTCCCGGCCGGGGCGACCCGACTGTCCGCGGCGTTGGTGGCCGTGCTCGCGACGCTTGCGTTGCTGGCCGCGTCCGCCGCGGTCGTTGTCGGACCGGCACCCGTCGCCCGTGCCGACGACCGATCCCACAACGACCGATCCCAGCACGCTTCCCAGTACGACCATCGATCACCGAACGACGGCCGGCAGCGACCGGTCGCGCACTGGACCGCGGCCTGGGCCACCGCCGTTCACCACCCGTTCGCCCTGTCGGAGTGGTTCGGGCCCAACTGGTCGGAGGAGGGGTTCGCCGACCAGACGGTGCGGCAGGTGGTGCGGGTCACCACCGGCGGTTCGCAGGTCCGGGTCCGGTTGTCCAACCGGTTCGGCACGGCGCCGCTGCGGGTCACCGGCGTCACCGTCGCCAGGGCAGCCGACGGCGCGGCCGTCCGGCCAGGGACCCTGCGCCCGGTGACGTTCGACGGCCGGACGAGCACGACGATTCCCGCCGGCAGCGATCTCGCCTCCGACCCGGTGCGGCTGCCGACGCGGGCGTTGCAGCGGCTCGCGGTGACGACGTACTTCGCCCAGCCGACGGGGGCGACGACGTTCCACGAGGGCGGGCTGACCACGACCTACCGCGCGGCCGGTGACCATCGCTTCGCCACCGCGGCCGGGCCGTTCGGCGGCGAGGCCACCCACTCCTACTACCTCCTGACCGGCGTGGACGTCACCCGCGGGCCCGGTCGCCAGGTCGGCACCGTGGTGGCCTTCGGTGACTCCATCACCGACGGCGCACTCTCCGCCGCGAACGTCGACAACCGCTACCCGGACGAGCTCGCCGAACGCCTGGTGGCCGCCGGGCTACGGCTCGGGGTAGCCAACCTGGGCATCAACGGGAACAAGGTTCTCGGTGACTCGACCTGCTTCGGTGAGCGGGGAGTCGCGCGGTTCGGGCGGGACGCGCTCGGCCAGCCCGGGGTCCGCACCGTGATCGTGCTCGAGGGCATCAACGACATCGGCTCCGGCGGGCTGCCGGACACCGGCTGCGGCACGGCACCGAAGGTCACCGCCGAACAGCTCATCGCCGGCCACCACGCCATGATCGCGGCCGCGCACGCGCGCGGGGTTCGGATCCTGGGGGCGACGCTCACCCCGGTGAAGGGCAACGAGTACGGCTACGACACCCCGGAGAAGGAGCAGATTCGCGACGAGGTCAACCACTGGATCCGTACCAGCGGCGAGTACGACGGCGTGGTCGACTTCGACCGGGCGGTCGCCGACCCTGCCGACCCGGACGCATTCCTGCCGGCCTACGACGGCGGTGACCACCTGCACCCCAACGACGCGGGCATGCGGGCGATGGCCGAGGCGATCGACCTGGCCGATCTCTGAGTCGACCACTGAGCCGATATCTGAGCCGATCTGCAGGCCCGTGAGGTGACGCGGGTCCCGGGTGCCGCCGATCGGCACCCGGGACCCTTGCTCTTCAGCGCTCCGCTGCGCCTGGCCGGGCGTTCGTCAGGAGCGCGGGCCGTTCCAGTCGACGAGCTGGACGATCACGCCGTTGGGGTCGCGTACCTGAAAGGCGCGCTCGCCCCACTCCTCGGCGGTCAGGGGCATGGTGATCGGCACGCCCTCGGCCTGCAGGCGGGCGAGTTCGCCCTCCAGGTCCTCGACCACGAACGCGAGGATGATCCCGCGGGCGTGATCGTCTCGCTGGTCGTCGGGCAGGGTCTCCAGCCCGCGCCGCAGGAAGACGACGTTCATGCCCGCGTCCTCGCGGGTCAGCGAGGCGAAGCCGGGTGCGGCCATCTCCTCCACGAAGCCGAAGTGCCTGGTGAGAAACGCGCTGGCGGCCGACACGTCGTCGACGTTCAGCGACACGGCGGACGAGGTGATCTTCACGGGACTCCTTGACGATGCTTGCCCAGTTATGCCGTACAAAGTACGACGTACAACGTACGATGCGCAAGAATGATTCCCGTGCCGATCGAACGCAGCAGCGCCGGCGACCCCGCCCGCACCCTCGCCCTGTTGTGGCGGGACCCCTCCGTGGTGCCCCGCCGGGGTCCCGCGCGCGGTCTGAGCCTGGACGCGGTCGTCGACGCCGCGACCGACCTCGCCGACGAGGAAGGTCTGGCGGCGGTGACCATGCGCCGGGTGGCCGAGGCGGTCGGTGTCGCGCCGATGACTCTCTACACCTACGTCCGTGGCAAGGCGGAGCTGCTCGACCTGATGCTCGACGCGACGTACGCACGGATGCGCCGCGCCGACACCGGCGGGGAGCCGTGGCGCCGGCGGCTCACCGCGGTCGCCGAGGAGAACCGCGCGCTGTACGACGCACACCCGTGGGCGGCCGGCGTCTCCACCCTCCGCCCGCCGCTGGGGCCCGGCCTGGTCGCGAAGTACGAACACGAACTCGCCGCGTTCGACGGGCTCGGGCTGACCGACGTCGACCGGGACGACTGCCTGACCTACCTCCTCGCGTTCGTCCAGGCCAACGCCCGGGCCCGGATCGAGTCCCGCGCCGCGGCGGCGGACAGCGCGATGAACGACGAGCAGTGGTGGGCGGCCGCGGGGCCGCTGCTGTCCAGGGTGCTCGACCCGCAGACCTACCCGCTGGCCATCCGCGTCGGTTCGGCCGCCGGCTCGGCGCACGGTAGCGCGCACGACCCCGACCACGCGTTCGACTTCGGCCTGGTGCGGGTCCTCGACGGCCTGGCCGTCGTCATCGACACAGCGTCTAGCCTGGGTCGGTGAACGACCCACGCGAGGAGCTCCGCGCCGACTGCGCGCGGTGTTTCGCCCTGTGCTGCGTCGTACCCGCGTTCGCGGCGTCGGCGGACTTCGCGATCGACAAGCCCGCCCGCACCCCCTGCCCCAACCTGGAGCCGGACTTCCGCTGCGGCATTCACACCGAGTTGCGCCCTCGCGGATTTCCCGGCTGTACGGCGTTCGACTGCCTCGGCGCGGGCCAACGGGTCGCACAGGTGACCTTCGGCGGCCGGGACTGGCGCGCCCACCCGGACACCTCGCAGCCGATGTTCGACGCGTTCGTGGTGATGCGGCAGCTGCACGAGTTCCGCTGGTACCTCACCGAGGCACTCGCGCTGACCGAGGAGCTGGCGTCGACCAAGGAGCTGGCGTCGACCGAGACGATTGCCCGCGTGCTGCGCGAGGAACTCACCGAGCTGCACGACCGGACCGAACGCCACACCCGTGCCGACGTCGACACCCTGCGCCAACTCGACCTTGACGCGTACCGGTCGGCTGTCAACCCGCTCTTGCGGCGTACCAGCGAACTCGTCCGGTCCCACACGCCCGGGCCGGCACGCGGTGCAGGGGCGGCCGGTCCCGCAGGACGCGGGCGGGGGCGGGGCCGGCGGTCACGTTCGGGCGGGCCGGACCGGGCGGGTTGGGCGGACAGGCGCCGACGGCGCGGTGACCTGCGAGGCGCCGAACTCCCCGGGGCGGACCTGCTGGGCGCGGATCTGCGCGACGCCGACCTACGCGGTGCGGACCTGCGCGGCGGCTACCTCATCGGTGCCGACCTGCGCGGGGCGAACCTCGCCCGGACGGACCTGATCGGCGCGGACCTGCGTGCGGCGGACCTGCGCGGTGCCCACCTGCGCGAGGCGATGTTCCTCACCCGCACCCAGCTCGCGGCGGCCAACGGCGACCGGGACACCGAGGTGCCGCCGTGGTTCACTCCGCCCGCTCACTGGATGGGCTGACCGCCGCACCGGCCGCCGCTTCCGGCGTACGCACCGCATCCGAAATACAGGCCGCGCCAGTCGTGGCAACGGCTCGGCGCCGTCGTGCGTACGCGAACGGAACGGCCACCAGCAACGCCACCGAGGCCACCGCCAGCGCGGCCATCAGCGGGTTGAACCAGAACGGAACGATCTCCTGGCCCCGGCACACCGTACTGAGCGGCAGCACGTCGGAGGAGTCGGGATACGCCCGCGCACCCACGTTGAAGTAGCACGTCTTGTCCGGGAAGAGTCCCGGGGAGTACTTCAGCGCGCCGTAGGCGTACGCCTCGACCGTACCGACCGACACCAGCGCCGCCAGCCAGCCCAGCGAGGAGACCGTGGCGAGGCTCTTGACGCCGGCACCGGACCGAAGCGCGCGCACCGCCCGGGTGGCGAGGACACCTGCGGCGACGATGCAGATTGCCGGGGCGCCCACGGCCAGCACAGGCAGGGCGATGAGAACCAACACCTTGAACACGCCTCATCCTCCGGCCGGCGCATCGGCCCCGGCCGCACCGACTCCGGGCGCACCGACGGGCGGCGTTCCCGTCCCGCGCCGGGCGCCGGACCAGGCGACGATCGTCGCGACAACGCCCGCGGACAGCGACACGAAGAACCCCGCGTTCGCCCCGTGGCCGTCGATCACCCGCCCGGCGACCGCGCCGCCGAGGGCGATCCCGCCGACGAGGGCGCTCGTCGACCAGGTGATGCCCTCGCTGAGCCGGCTGGCGGGAACGGTCTCCTCGACCCGGGCCACACTCGCGATCATCGTCGGCGAGATCGTCAGCCCGGTGAAGAACACGATCGGCGCCAGCAACCCGAGGTGGGAGACGAACGGCAACGGCACCATCGCCGCGGTGATGGCCGCCGCGCCGATCCGGAACCGTGTCAACGGCGGCTTGCGCAGGGTCCGGCTGCCGAGGACCGCCGCGGAGAGCATCGAACCTGTCGCGGTGATGCCGAGCAGGACACCCGACCACGCCCGGGCATCGGCCTGGGTCGCGAGGGCGATCACGGAGATGTCGAACGCGCCGAACAGGGTGCCGATCCCCACGCTCGCGCCGACCACGGGGAAGAGCGCCGGCCAGCCAAGCGGCGCCAGCGGGGTGCCGCTTCCGCCGCGGCCGTGGGCCGGCGGTTCGGTGTCGCGGAGCGCGGCCAGCAGCAGGGTGCCGACCAGGCCGCAGCCGAGGGCGACCAGGAGCCCGGCGTTCGGGCTGATCCCGGTGGCGAGGAACGTCACCACCGGCGGCCCGACCATGAACAGCAGCTCGTCGGCCACCGCCTCCAGCGCGAACGCGGTCTGCAGCTTCGGCCCCCGTCCGAGCAGATGGCTCCACCGCGCACGGACGTACGAACCGATCGACGGCGAACTCGCTCCGGCCACACCGGCCAGTACGACCGGTACCGCGAGCGAGGTGTCCACCTCGACCGCCACCACCAGCCCGCCCAGCGCGGCCGCGTTCAGTCCCGCGATGACGGGCAGGGTCCGGTGCTGGCCGTGCCGGTCGACCAGCCGGGCCTGCATCGGTGAGCAGACGGCGCGGAAGACGACGAAAACAGCGGACACCACGCCGGCCAGGCCGTACGAACCGGTCTTCGCCGAGACCAGGATGACCAGGCCCAGCGACACCATCGAGATCGGCAGCCGGGCGAGCAGTCCGCTGGCCGAGAACCTCAAGGCGCCGGGTTGGCGCAGCAGACCGCGATAGGGGGCGAACACACCTTCGACAGTAGAGCCCCGCTCAGCCGGAGCGTTCCCAGGTTGGCGACCTATGTTGGACGGGTGGTGCGGTGGAGACGCGCCACCGTGACGGCGGGGGCCAGGTCGCGGCAAGCCGGGCTCCCGGAGCGAACCCGGCCGGCGGAGAACCGGCCCGGAGCGAAGGGGACGAACGCCCGCATGTGTGGCATCACCGGCTGGGTGGACTTCGAGCGCGACCTCGACCACGAGCGTGCGGTGCTGGCCGCGATGACCGCGACGATGGCCTGCCGGGGACCCGACGACGAGGGGACGTGGACCGGCGCGCACGTCGCGCTCGGGCACCGCCGGCTCTCGGTCATCGACCTCCAGGGCGGCCGGCAGCCGATGGCGGCCGAGAGTGGCGGCGACGGTGATACCGGAACGCCAGGCCCCGGAACGCCGGACGTCGGAACGCCGTACGTCGGAACGCCGGCGGCCGTGATCACCTACAGCGGCGAGGTCTACAACTTCCGCGAGCTGCGCGAGGAACTGGCCGCGGTCGGACACCGGTTCCGCACCCGCAGCGACACCGAGGTCGTGCTGCACGCCTACCTGGAGTGGGGCGAGGACCTGGCCGCACACCTGAACGGCATGTACGCGTTCGCCGTCTGGGACACCCGGACAGACACCTTGCTGCTGGTACGCGACCGGATGGGCATCAAGCCGCTGTACTACTACCCGACTCCGCACGGCGTGCTGTTCGGGTCGGAGCCGAAGGCGATCCTCGCCAACCCGGCCGCGAAGCGGGTGCTGGACGCGGACGGAATGCGGGAGCTGCTGTCGTTCGTGAAGACGCCCGAGCGCTCGCCGTTCGCCGGGATGTACGAGGTACGCCCGGGCTCGGTGGTCCGGGTCGACCGGGAGGGCCTGCACAAGCGGCGCTACTGGCAGCTCGAGGCGCGCGAACACCCCGACGACCTGGACACCACCGTCGCGACGGTTCGCGAACTGCTGGAGGACATCGTCACCCGCCAGCTCGTCTCCGACGTGCCGCTGTGCACCCTGCTGTCCGGTGGGCTGGACTCCTCGGTGATCACCGCGCTGGCGGCCAAGGGCCTGGCGGAGCGGGGCGCCGGCCCGGTCCGGTCGTTCGCCGTCGACTTCGTGGGCCAGACTGAGCGGTTCAGGGCGGACGCGATGCGGGGCACGCCGGACGCGCCGTACGTCCACGAGCTGGCCGAGCACGTGGCCGCCGACCACAGCGACATCGTGCTGGACACCCAGGACCTGATGGACCGCGACGTCCGGTCGGCCGTACTCCGGGCCAACGACGCGCCCAACGGCATGGGTGACATGTTCACCTCGCTCTACCTGCTGTTCGCGGCGATCCGCGCGCACTCGACGGTGGCGCTGTCCGGGGAGTCGGCCGACGAGGTGTTCGGTGGTTACCTGTGGTTTCACGACCCGGCGGCGGTCAGTGCCGACACGTTCCCGTGGCTGGCGATGTTCGGCCGCGCAGGCGGGGAACGGCTGGGGATGCTCGACCCCGGCCTGACCAGGGCGCTGGACCTGCCTGCCTACCGTGCGGACTCCTACCGCCAGGCGCTGGCCGAGGTGCCGAGGCTGTCCGGCGAGGTCGGCCTGGAACGCCGGATGCGGGAGGTGAGCTACTTCCACCTCACCCGGTTCGTGCAGTACCTCCTCGACCGCAAGGACCGGATGAGCATGGCCAGCGGACTGGAGGTGCGGGTGCCGTTCTGCGACCACCGGCTGGTGGAGTACGTCTTCAACGCGCCGTGGGCGATGAAGACGTACGACGGACGGGAGAAGAGCCTGCTGCGGGCCGCCACCGTCGACCTGCTGCCGGAGTCCGTCTCGGCGCGGCGCAAGAGCCCGTACCCCTCGACCCAGGACCCCGCCTACGAGCAGGCGCTGCGCGAGGAGTTCGGCAAGCTGCTCGCCCGGCCGGACGCGCCGGTGCTGCCGCTGGTCGACCCGAAGCAGGCCGACGGCATCCTCACCGAGTCGGTCGGGACGGTGAGCTCGGAGTTCGGCCGGCGTGCGGTCGAGCTGGTGCTGGGCCTCGACCAGTGGCTGGAGGAGTACGGGGTCGAGCTCGACCTGCCCGCCTGAGGTCGGCGAGGGGCACGCGCTCGGATCGTCGGGAGGTCAGGCCGGTGCGGCGTAGCAGTGGATCGTGACGGGCTGACCGGCTCCCCACAGCTGCTCGACGCTCCCCAGCCGGTGCCAGCCCAGCCGTTCGTAGAGAGCGATCGCGGACCGGTCGGAGTCGACCACGTCGAGGACCGGGCGCAGGCCGTGTGCCTTGGCGTGCTCGACCGCCCGGGCCACCAGGCTCGTGCCGACACCGCGGCCCCGTGCGGCCGGGCCGACGGCCAGCCGGCCGAGGACGGCGGGCTCTCCGTCGCGGACGCCGCCGTCCCGCTCGCGCAGAAGGTCCGTGGCCACGTCTCCGGGCCCGGATCGCGACAACGCGACGTGGCCCACGACCTGCCCGTCCAGGAGCGCGACCCAGGCAGCGAGGGGAGCCGAGCCGACCAGCCAGTCGACCGGGCGCTCGGGCCAGTTCAGCGGGTAGCCGTCGCGTTCGTGCACCTCGGCGAGCAGGCGTACGCAGTCGGTCAGGTCGGCGTCCTCCCGTGGGCGCACGCGGACGTCGCCGCCCTCGGCGCCCTCGGCGCGCGGGTCTTCGTCGCGGCGGGCTGGGGCATCGTTCACGTCCCCATCCAACACCGCGGTCGACGCCGGGCGTCCGCCACCGGCCGGTCCCTCGAATCGTCAGGACTCGGGTTCCGTGCGCGTGCCATCATGCGGCATCACCGAACCAGGACGGGCACTATGAACGACCTCAACGAAACCGCCGACTCCGCCGTCCCCGCCAACTCCGACGGCTCTGACGGCTTCCTGCCTTCCGCTGTCGAGGACCACCTGCGCGCGCGGATGAAGCAGCACCACATCCCGGCCCTCGGCCTGGCCGTCGTTCGGGGTGGCGAGCCCCTGGCCAGGGCGTACGGCACCGCCAACCTGGAGTGGGACGCCCCCGCGACGACCGGTACGGCGTTCCAGCTCGCGTCGGTGACCAAGCTGCTGACCACCACCTTGCTGATGCTGGTGGTCGAGGACGGGACGCTGCGGCTGGACGCCCCGGTGGGGGAGTACCTCCCCGACGCGCCGCCGGGCTGGGAGCAGGTCACCGTACGCCGGCTCACGTCGCACACCTCGGGCCTGAGCGACGACGTGGGCAGTCCCGCGTCGGTCGAGGAGGCGGTGCGGGCGGCGTTCGAGCGCCCGCTGGAGTACGAGCCGGGTACGCAGGTGCGGTACGGCCTGTCGGACTATGTCGTGCTGGCATACCTCCTGAAGGCCGTGACCGGGCGGACCTTCACCGACCTGCTGCGTGAGCGCCTCACCGATCCCCTCGGCATGACCTCCACCCGGTTCGACCACGCGGCGGACGACGGTACGGCCCGGGTCAGCGACGTCCTGCCCCGGCGCGCCACCATCTACGACGTACGCGACGACCGCCGGCAGGTGTACGCGTTCCTCTTCCCCGCCTGGACCTACGCGGCCGGCGGGCTCTACTCCTCTCCCGCCGACCTCGCCACCTGGGCGGCGGCGCTGCGTGGTGGTGAGCTGCTCTCGCCGGCCTCGGTGCGGGAGATGTGGACACCGGAACGACTGCGGGACGGGTCGGCGGGTCCGTTCGGTGTCGGCTGGATCGTCGACCAGCGCCACGGCAGCCCATCGGTGGGCCACAGCGGTGGTCCCGCGCTGGCGGACGTGATGCACCTGGTGGACGACGACCTGACCGTGGCGGTGCTGACGAACCAGCAGAACCTCCGCCCCTACCTCGCCGGTGAGGTCGCAGACCTGCTGCGCTCGGCCGGTTGAGGCACAGGTCGTACGGTTTCGGCTGCCTGCGTCGGGTAGCGGTTCCCCTTACAGTCGTCCCTGCTACGACAGTCCGGTACGACCAGTCCAGGCGAAGGATGAGGGATGACGACACACGCTGGTGGCAACGGTGCGGCCGACCGGGACGCGCCTCCGGCGGACGCGGAGGAGAAGCCCGACAGTCCACTCGACCTGGCTCCGCCGACCCGGAAGTTCATCCTCAAGAACACCTTCCGGGAGTTCCTCGACGACGAGTGCACCGACCTCGCGGCAGGGCTGACGTACTACGCCGTCCTCTCCCTCTTCCCCGCCATCCTGGCCCTGGTGTCCATCCTCGGCCTGGTCGGGCAGAGCGGACGGACCACCTCGATGCTGATGGACATCCTGCGTGGCCTCGGTGCCGACAAGGCCGTCAGCACGATCCAGCCCGTGGTGGAGCAGTTGACCCGCAGCCAGTCGGCGGGTTTCACGCTGGTCATCGGTCTGGCGGTGGCGTTCTGGTCCGCGTCGGGTTACGTCAACGCGTTCAGCCGGGCGATGAACCGCGTGTTCGAGGTGGAAGAGGGCCGGCCGATCTGGAAGCTGCGCCCGGTGATGCTGGGCATCACGGCGCTGGTGCTCGTCCTGGTGGCGATCACCGCGGTCGGCCTGGTGATCAGCGGGCCGCTGGCGAAGACGATCGGCGGCGTGATCGGACTCAGTGACGTCGCCGTCACGGTGTGGGGCATCGCCAAGTGGCCGGTGATGCTGTTCATCGTCATCTTCATCGTCGCGGTGCTCTACCACCTCACGCCCAACATCCGGCAGCCGAAGTTCCGCTGGCTGAGTGTCGGAGCCGTCGTCGCCATCGTCACCTGGGTGGTCGTCTCGGTGGCGTTCGGCTTCTACGTCGCCAACTTCAGCAACTACAACAAGACCTACGGTTCGCTCGGCGGCGTCATCGTCTTCCTGCTGTGGATCTGGCTCACCAACCTGGCGTTGCTGTTCGGCGCGGAGCTGGACTCGGAGATGGAGCGCGGCCGGGAGTTGCAGGCCGGGATCCCGGCCGAGGAGTCGATCCAGCTTCCGCCCCGCGACACCTCCAAGATCGACAAGGACGCGAAGAAGGAGGAGAAGGCGCTCGACGAGGCGCGTGAGCTGCGCGACGAGGCGGCCGCGTCCGACGAGCACTGACCGTCCGACGAGACGTCACCGGTTGACGGCACACCGTCAGGTCAACGGCGACCTCCGGCCGCGTGGTGCGGGCGTCCCAGGTCCGGATGAGACCGTGAGGACGACCGCACCCATGGGGAGGATCGCCGAGTTTCATGCAAGTAGTTGCCGCCATGAAAACTGCCGTGCCCGACCCGATGCACACCCTGCTCGTCCTGGGCTGTACCGCGGCGGGGGCGTTCGTGGTGACCCTGCTCACCGGCAGGATCACCGCACGTCTCGCGCGATCGGAGAGCCAGCCGTTCTGGGGGCGGCTGCGCAGGCGCTGTCACCGGCCGTGGACGGTGACGCTGCTGTCGGTGGCGATGCTGGCGGCCGAGCCGAGCGCGGGTCTGCACGGTGAACTGGCGAACGGCGTACGACACCTGATGGTGGTCACCACCATCGCGGCGGTCTCCTGGCTGGCCACCGCGGTCCTCTTCCTCGCCGAGGACGCCGCACTGCGCCACATCAAGGTCGACGTGACCGACAACCGGCGGGCGCGGAAGGTGCAGACGCAGCTGACCGCCCTGCGCCGGTTGACCGCCGTCGTGGTCACCATGGTGGCCGCGTCCGCGATCTTCATGACGTTCGACGCGCTGCGCACCTACGGGGCGTCGATTCTGGCCTCCGCCGGGGTCGCCGGTGTGATCGCCGGTCTCGCCGCGCAGACGACCCTGGCGAACGTGTTCGCCGGCCTGCAGTTGGTGTTCACCGACGAGCTGCGGATCGACGACGTCGTGGTGGTCGAGGAGGAGTGGGGCCGGGTCGAGGAACTCACCCTCACCTACGTGGTGGTCAACCTGTGGGACGAGCGGCGCCTCGTGCTGCCGGCGACGTACTTCACCACCACGCCGTTCCAGAACTGGACCCGCTCGGAGTCCCGCGTCATCGGCGCGGTCGTCCTCTACCTCGACCACAGCACGCCCATTGCGGAACTCCGTGCGGAGGCTCAGCGGATCATCGAGAAGAACCCGCTGTGGGACCGGCGCGACTGGACCCTGCAGGTCGTCGACACGACCGAACATTCCATCGTCGTCCGGGTGCTGGCCTCGGCGGCGGACTCCGCGTCGGCGTGGGACCTGCGTTGTGACGTACGCGAGCACCTGCTCGGCTGGCTGCGGGACAACCACCCGAACTCGCTGCCCCGGCTGCGAACCGAGCGGGCCGTATCGGGCAGATCCGACGGTTCCGGTGGCTCAGGCGGATCGGAGAGCTCAGGCCAGATCGTGGTCGGCGAGGACCTCTTCGACCACGCGCAGGTTGCCCGCCGCTAGCGCCCGTCCCTGCCTGGCGTCCTCGGCCAGTCCGAGCAGTGCCTTCCACAGCACCCACCCGCGGGCCCGGGCCCAGGTGCCGGCGTCCAGTGCGACCGTACGCCGGAACGCCTCCCGGCTCGGCCCGGCGAACAGCGTCCACGCGATCACCAGGTCGCAGGCCGGGTCGCCGACGCCGCAGGTGCCGAAGTCGATGACGGCGGCCAGCCGCCCGTCGCGCACAAGCAGGTTGCCGTGCGCGACGTCGCCGTGGAACCACACCGGCTCGCCACGCCACTCGGCGGCGAGTGCCGCGTCCCAGACGGCGGCTGCTCGGTCGGTGTCGAGGCGGCCCTCGAGGGTGCGCAGGCAGGCCCGCGTCTCGTTGTCGTAGTACGCCGGTGGCGCGCCGCGGTGGAAGCTGTGCTCACCCGCGGTCGGCCCGTCGGTCGCGTCGATTCGCTGCAGGGCGAGGAGGAACTCTGCCACCGACTCCGCGAACTCCGCCAGCTCGGTGATCCGGTCCGGACGAGCGGTGTCGCCGTCCAGCCAGCGGCGGATCGACCAGGGGTGCGGGAAGCCCTCGCCCGGCTCGCCCAGCGCCACCGACACCGGAATCGGAACGGGCAGGTGTGGGGCCAGCACCGACAGCCAGCGGTGCTCCTTCTCCACCGCCGGCACGTATCCCGGCGCCGTCGGCAGGCGGACAGTCAGCTCCTCGCCCAGGCGGTAGGTGCGGTTGTCCCACCCGTCGACCTCGACCGGGGTCACCGGGAGGTCGCTCCACTGCGGGAACTGCGCGGTGAGCAGCCGCTTCACCAGGCCCGCGTCGATGCCGGCCCGCCCGTCGAGATGTGTCTCCGAAAGCACCCGCGCAGTGTTCCAGCCACCGTCGACGGCGGGCAACGCATTTGCCGTACGGAGGTCTGGTTGCCGTACGGAGGTCTACTTGAGTCCGGCGCGGTCGAAGTGTTGCTCCGCCTTGTCCACGTCGTAGTCGGTGTACTGCGTGGCCAGCCTCTTGTCGCCCGCTCCTCTCCGAGCCTTCGTTCGGGCAGGCCCCGTCGTGTGCATGTGCGACGAGGGACGTCGATGCGTGGTGACAGGAACGACACAGCCGATTCCGGATGGTGTCCGTGAGCTCAGGTGCGCTTCGTGATCCAGCGGATGGGATCGCCACCCTCGAGATCGGTGAACCCGGCGTCCCACAGGGCACCAGCGACCAGCGTGCGGCGATGCGCTGCGAACGTGAGCACATGGGCGATGACCGCGCCGAACGTCTAGATCTCCGTGTGCTCGCCCGGGCACACGACGGCCTCGTCAAGCCGCCCTTGCTCGGACATCTCGCGGACGTGGGTCAGGAATGCCGGGCCGACCCGTGCCAACCGATCTCGCATCCGCTCGACCGGCTCCTCTCTTTCTGTCGCCAAGTCGTATTCGCAGCCTTCGAACGAGGCCGTCCACATGTCCAGTTGGCCGATCAGCCGGGACAGCAGTGATCGTGGGGTCGGCTCGTCGTCGATGCCCTCGACCGAGAGTTCGATCGGCGCGTCCAGTTGCTCGTCGGGGATGTCGGGCGGCTGGATGCCGAGGCCGGTCAGGATCGCGCAGACCTGCTCGCGGTGGTGGTTGGCGTGGTTGAGTGCCTGGGCGAGCAAGATCCCTGCGCGGCACTCGCGCAGTCCGTCGTCGATGACGACCACACGTTCGACGTCGATCGGCTCGGCGAGTACACCCTCCCAGACCTGCTCGGCATCCGCCGCCCAACTGGCCAGCGTCGACAGGTCGACGCCGTCCGTGTCGCTGTCGGCCCATGCGAGCTCACGTTGGGCCAGCCGACGTACATAGCTGCCGTCGCAGGTCACGATGTGGTGCAGCGTCGCGAGAATTCCGCCGAAGGTGCCGACGCCGGTGGCGTTCACCAGTTGGTCCTCGGTGAGGTCCTGGTCCTGGCAGAAGGCGATCAGTTGCCTGGTCGCCCAGGCGTTGTGGCGAACCGCGTCGTACAGGATCTCGTTCACGACTGCTCCTCTCGGGCCGCGTTCGAGCTCGGCCGACGGTCACTCCTGACACGCGGGCGGATGCTACTTCGCCACCCGTCTCGTTCTCCTCTGCTTTTCCACCTTGACCTCGGGCCGGGCGGCGTCTACTGCTGATGGCGTACGACCGACAAGGAGGTCCTCATGGGGCTCGACGCGGACTACCCTGCCGTCACGATGAACGACCCGAACGGGCACGTGGCGGTCTACAACCAGGACCACGTGGTCATCGGCACTCTCGGCCCGTCGCCCTACGAGTCACCCTCGGTCAACGTCACCTGCCGGATCAAGAAGTGGGACGAGGCGTACTGGTATCGCCTGCTGAACCCCAACGCCTTCCCCCTTCCGGCGACGAGCGCCTACGTGTCCGCCGACGAGACGCACGACCTCGACCCGGGCCAGCCCTATCCCATCCCGGACTGCGCGGACAGCAGCTGCCTGTCCACGGTCCGCAGGATCGCGGGGCCGGCACTGGCTGCGCTGGCCGCGGTCACCGGTGCGGGCGCGGTGTGGTGGCGTCGCCGCCGAAGGTGAGTTCGCGTCCGCGCAGGACGTCGCCCGCGGTAGGAAAGGGAACGGGTGCGGGCTCCGGGCTCCCCGGAGGTCACGGCAGGTAGACGAGTCCGTCGGTCGTGACGATGGGGCGACCGCTGGTGCCGGCGACCACGATCCTCACGCTGTGCTTGGCGCTGCTGCTCCAGCTTCGAGTCCAGATCGCGTTGCGGTACATCACGGTCGACGAGTAGAGATCGACCGTACTCGCGTTGACGCCGTCCACATAGACGTACGCCTTGCCCGAGCCGCTGGCGCGGGACACGACCCAGGCCGCGGACCCGCCGGTGAACGTCCAGGTGAGGCTCGCGCCGGCGGACGAACTGCCGTAGGAGGCGCCGCCCAGGTAGTGCGTGGAGGTCCTGCTCTGCCAGGACCCGGACCTGGTGGTGGGCGTCTCCTGCCTGATCACCGGTTGTGGCACTGGTGGAACTCGAGGCCGAGTTGCCGGCGTAGTCGTAGGCGCGCATGGCGCAGGTGGTGGCGGTGCCGAACTCGGCGGTGAGGTTCCAGGACGTGGTGGTGGGCCCCGAACGTCAACGCGGTGGGCGCGGTGAGATGTACGTTCTTCAGCGCGGCGTTGTCGGTGGCATTCCAGCCGAGCCGGACCGGGACCGCCGTCGTGTTCACGGTGCCGGTCCGCAGGGACACGGCCGGCGACGGTTCGCGTCGGCGGCCGCCGGAGACCGTACAGCACGTGGGACGTTTGCGCAGGATCGGACGGTTTGACCCGCTCACTGCCTCGTCCCGTACAGAAGATCGAGGAATGCCCCCGGCGCCCCGAGGTGACAGGTCAGGCTGGGCGGCGCCGGGTTCGGCGGAGGGCTGCGATCTCGCGTTCGGCCCGCAGTACGAACGGAATCGCCACCCAGCACAGGTAGGCCAGCTGCGTCACGAACGCCAGCGGGATCGAGACCACGAACGCCACCAGCATCACCGTCAACCGCCGGTAGCCGAGGGCGACAACCCCCGCCTCGGCGTCGGGACGGAGCAGCCGGTGGCGGTCGATCTCCCGCAGGCACAGCAGCGAGAACGTCGCCGCCAGCACCTGCACGAGCGCGTACAGCATGAACCGCGAGGCGAACGCGCCGTCGCCGACGATGACCCTGGTGGCGAAGGGCGTCAGCGCGATCGTCAACAGCCACATCATGTTCCAGCGGACCAGACGGCCGCCGAGACGGGTCAGGTAGGTGAAGGTCCGGTGGTGCATGAGCCAGTGGCTGCCGATGACCGCGAAGCTGATGAAGAACGCGAGGTAGTCGTCACGGTGTGTTGCAGCGTCGCGCCACAGGGCCGAGTTGGTCGCCCCGGAAGGCACGTGCAGGTCCAGCGCCAGCAACGTGATGGCGATCGCCACCACCGCGTCGGAGAAGAAGACCAGCCGCTCGGTGCCGGCGGTCGCTTCCACGCGGTCCTCAAAGCGGCCCTCGCCGCGGTCCTCAACGCGGTCATCGACGCGGGCCGCGGCCCGCTCCGCCCGCGCCTCCTCGGTCGTACCCCCTTCTGCGCCCATGTGCACAGAACTACCGCACCGTCGTGGGCGATTCCCCCTCGGGCCCGCCCGTACTGCCACCGGCCCGATCTCCGGGTCAGGTCAGCAGGCCGCGCCGGTAGGCCTCGGCCACCGCGGACGCGCGGTCTCGGGCTCCGAGCTTGTCGAAGATCAGCTGCAACCACGCCTTGACAGTGGCCTCGCTGACGTACATCGCCGCGGCCGCCTGCCGGTTGGTGTCGCCGCGCGCTACCAGTGTGAGGAGTTCCAGCTCCCGCTGCGCCAGCGTCTCCGGGTGACGCACTCGGCCCATCAGGCGCGCGGCCACCGGGGGTGCCAGCACAGCCTGACCGGCGGCGGTGGCCCGGACGGCTGCGAGGAGCTCCGGGCGCTGTGCGTCCTTGAGCAGGTAGCCGGCGGCGCCCGCCTCGACGGCGGCCACGATGTCGGCGTCGGTGTGGTACGTGCTCAACACCAGCACCCGGGCGAGCGGTGCCACCTCGCGGAGTCGCCCGATCGCGGCCGGCCCGTCCAGACGCGGCATGTGCAGGTCCATCACCACCACGTCCACCGGTTGCCGGGCCGAATGACCCGAACACCTCCGGTACTGCTGCTCGTCCTGCTCGCCTCCGTGGTGGCCGAGCTGTCCATCGGCGACCTGCCCTTCACGGCCACGGGACTGGTGGGTTTCCTCTTCCTGCTCCCGATCTACGGCGCCGGTGCGTTGCCAGCCCGCGAGGTCGTCCGTCGCCGCGTCGCCACCGGATGGCCGGCGATCGCCCTTCTCGGGGTGGCTTACGGGATCGTCGAGGAGGGAATCGCGCTGCAGAGCCTGTTCAGCCCGACGATGTACAACGGAATCGGTCCGGCGTGGGGCGTTCGGGTCCTCGGCGTCAACGGCGTCTACCTCGTCGTCCAACTCCTCAACCACGCGGTGTGGAGCGTGACGGTGCCGATCGCACTCACCGATCTGGCATTCCCGCACCGCCGCGGTAACCCGCTACTGGGCCGGCTGGGCCTCGCGGTGACTGCCGTGGTCTTCTGTCTGGGCGTGGGACTGACCGCCGCCGGCCGTGGCACCCGTGATCCGGGTTACTCGACGCCGCCCGCTCTGCTGCTGGCCGTCGGTGTCGCGGTGGCCGCGCTGGTCGTGGCCGCGTTACTGGTGAGCCGGCGCCGTCCGGTCCGGATGGCTGCCGCGGCGCGCGCTCCACGTCCGTCACCGCGTTCGGTCTCGGCCTGGCTGGCGGGATCGGCGCACTCGCGGTCCTGGCGTGGCCGGCGCACGCGCACGCCGCGATCCTGCACGGCCCGCTCGCGTGGGCGCCGGTCGCGGGCAGTCTCGTGATCGTCGCGGTCGGGACGGCGGTGGTCCGGCGCTGGTCGGCCGCGAACGGCTGGAACGACCTACACCTGCTGGCCCTGACCTCCGGCGCACTGCTCGGGCACAGCCTGGCCTGGGGGCCGATGCAGGCGAGGACGACCGGCGCACGGGTCGGCGTCGCGGTGCTGTTCGCCGTCACCGTCGCGCTGCTCGGCCTGCTCGCCCGGGCCGTTCGGGCGCGAGCGGTCAGCGGGCCCGTCGCGGTCGGGACCTGTCGGCGGGCTCCGTAGACTCCGACGGATGGACTCCCTCCCCGACGTGCAGACCGAATCGCCGCTGGCGGTGCTCCGGCGGGTCTTCGGCTACGACGCTTTCCGGGGCGAGCAGCGAGAGATCATCGAGCATGTCGTCACCGGTGGGGACGCCCTTGTGTTGATGCCCACCGGCGGGGGCAAGTCCCTGTGCTACCAGATCCCGGCGCTAGTGCGGCCCGGTGTCGCCGTCGTCGTCTCACCGCTGATCGCGTTGATGCAGGACCAGGTTGACGCGTTGACAGCGGTCGGGGCGCGGGCAGGGTTCCTCAACTCGACGCAGGACCCGGCCGAACGTCGCCGGGTTGAGGCAGCGTTCGTCGCGGGGGAGCTCGACCTGCTCTACCTGGCGCCCGAGGCACTGGGCACTCGGGCGACCGTCAACCTGCTCGACCGTGGCACCATCGGGTTGTTCGCCATCGACGAGGCGCACTGCGTGGCGCAGTGGGGGCACGACTTCCGCCCCGACTACCTGGCGCTGTCCATGCTGCATGAGCGCTGGCCGGACGTACCCCGGATCGCCCTGACCGCCACCGCGACCACCTCGACCGCCGCCGAGATCGCCACCCGGCTGGACCTGACGGCGGCCCGGCACTTCGTGGCCAGCTTCGACCGGCCCAACATCCAGTACCGCATCGTGCCGAAGCGGGAGCCGCGTAAGCAGCTGCTCGACCTGCTGCGCACCGAGCACTCCGGGGACGCCGGCATCGTGTACTGCCTGTCCCGGGCGTCGGTCGACAGGACCGCCGAGTTCCTGGTGCGCAACGGCATTACCGCGTTGCCCTACCACGCGGGCCTGGACACGGCCACCCGTGCCACCAACCAGCAGCGGTTCTTGCGCGACGACGGTCTGGTGATGGTGGCCACCATCGCCTTCGGGATGGGCATCGACAAGCCCGACGTACGCTTCGTCGCCCACCTCGACCTGCCCAAATCCGTCGAGGGCTACTACCAGGAGACCGGCCGCGCCGGCCGGGACGGGCTGCCGTCCACCGCCTGGCTGGCCTACGGTCTCCAGGACGTCGTCCAACAGCGCAAGATGATCGAGTCCTCCGACGGCGATCCGGCCCGCCGACGGGTGCTGGCCGCCCACCTGGACGCCATGCTCGCTCTCTGCGAGACCGTCGACTGCCGCCGGGTCCAGTTGCTGCGTTACTTCGGCCAGGACGGCTCGCCGTGCGGCAACTGCGACACCTGCCTCACTCCGCCGGAGTCCTGGGACGGCACCGTCCCGGCGCAGAAACTGCTGTCGACCGTCCTGCGGTTGCAGCGCGAACGCAATCAGAAGTTCGGTGCCGGACAATCGGTCGACATTCTGCTCGGCCGGCACACCGACAAGGTCAAACAGTACGACCACGACTCGCTCACCGTGTTCGGCATCGGCGGCGAGCTGTCCGAGGCCGGATGGCGCGGCGTGGTGCGGCAACTGCTCGCCCAGGGACTGCTCGCGGTCGAGGGCGACTACGGCACGCTGGTGCTCACTTCTGGCAGCGCAGAGGTGCTGAGCCGCCGTCGTACGGTGTTGATGCGCCGCGAACCCGAGCGGCCGACGTCCCCTTCCCGGGCGGCGAAGGCCCGGTCCGCGGGCACCACGGCCGTCGAGCTGCCCGCCGACGCCGAGCCGGTGTTCGAGCGGCTCCGCGCCTGGCGGGCGGCCGCCGCCAAGGAGCAGGGAGTCCCGGCGTACGTGGTGTTCCACGACGCGACGCTACGGCAGATCGCCGCCGACCCACCGACGACGCTGGCCGACCTGTCCCAGGTCAGCGGGGTGGGAGAGAACAAGCTGGCCAAGTACGGCGAGCAACTCCTCGCCGCCCTCGCCGGCTGACCGCGCCTGCTGCCGACGGGCTCAACGGGGTCGGGAATTCGTCGGTGCCCTTCGAGTCCGGCGGGTGATCGTCGATGGCGTCACCCGGTCGACGGCCGATATGCCGGTCCTACCGTCTCGAGAGTCAGCTGACCTTCGGCAGGGCGCGCAGCCCGAGGTGTGCGTACCTCGACCCATCCTCCAACGTCGAGAACGCCACCGGCGTCCACGACCTCGCGTCCGCCGCCCGGGTGAGGAAGAGGTCCTCCTCCACCGGCACCAGGACGTACTCCTCGACCGGCTGGGCCACCACCTCCGCCAGCGCGTCGGTGGCGCTGACCTTGGCCACCAGGCCTCGGTCCTCGACGGCGAGCTCGACGTGACGGCCGACGGTGGCGTACGTCCCGGCGTACTTGGTGAGGTCGAGCCCGACCGGCACGTCGGGCGGCGTCCGCCGGGGCGGCAGCGCGAGATCGCAGAACTCCGCGAGCAGCCCCTCGAACAGTTCCTGGTAGAGGTCCTCGGCCCGGCCACCGTTGGTGAGCAGGGCGATCGCCACCCCGGCATCCGGCACCACCCGCAGGAACGACGACTGCCCGATCGTCCCGCCGTCGTGGCCGAACGCCCGGCGCCCGTTCCAGTCGTACAGCGCCCAGCCGAGGCCCCAACCCACCGCTGTCGCGCCACGGTGCAGGGCCACCGAGCGGGTACGCATCGCCGCGACCGAGGCGTCGGTGAGCACCTCCCGGCCGTTCACGCCGAGACCGCCGTCCAGATGCACCCGGGCCATGCCGACCACGTCCCGGGCCGTCGCGCACAGGGTGCTTCCCGCCGGCGCGGTGGAAGAGGGCAGCTGCCACCGGGCGACCAGGGTCGGTGGCTGGTCGCCGTCGACGTCGTGGCCGTACGCCACCCGGAACCGCAACGCCTCCTCGGGCAACGCGGTGGTCTCGCGCAGACCCGCGGGCCGGAGCAACCTGGTCCGCAGCGCCTCCCGCCACGGCAGTCCGGTGAGGCGTTCGACGATCCGGCCGGCCAGGACGAAACCGGTGTTGCAGTACGACATGAGGGAGCCGATCGGGTGCACGAGCCCGAGGTCGGCACAGGTCTCGACGTACTTCTCCACCGCGTCGTCACCCCGGCCGGTGTCCACGAAGTGGTCGCCCGGAATGCCACTGGTGTGGGTGAGCAGATGGCGGACCGTGATCCGGCCGAGCGCGTCGGCGTCGGCCAGCCGGAACTCGGGCAGAAGCTCCGCGACCTTCTGGTCGAGGTCGAGCTGGTGTTCGTCGACGAGCCGCATCACCAGGGTGGTCGTGAAGATCTTGGTGATGGAGCCGATCTGGAAGACCGAGTCCGGGGTCGCCGTCACGCCGGTTCCGACGTTCAGGACGCCGGACGCAGCGGTCGACACGTCACCGTCGGCGAGGACGGCGAGCGACGCCCCGGGAACACCGTGTCGGCGGACCAGTTCGTCCAGGCGTTGCTGCCACTCCACGAAACGTCTCCCGGGCATGGGGCACTCCATTCAGTCGGCAGCTGGGTCAATCGGCAGATGGGAAAAGCGTAATAAACGGCAGGGCCTACTTCAGCCGCACAAACAATTCGAAACCTGGACGTTCGACGAACGGGACCGTGGGACCGTCGCCGGTCGCCGCAGGCGGACGTGGCGCACACCGGCGCGGGCGGCGGGGGAGGAAAAGGGCCTTGAGGTCAGGGACGTTCGACTACTCCGAAGGGGGACATCGGTAGCAGCCCGGACGGAGGGATCAGCGGGATCCTCTATGGACCGAATCAGGTCTGCCAGAAAGAGGGCGTCATGTCCGTCGAAGGCGCATCCGGCCAGAGGCGTCCACATGATCGTGCGTGAACTCGATCCGACCGAACGCGAACTGCTCGTACGCGCCGCGATCCTGGCGCCGTCGGTGCACGATGCCCGGCCGTGGCGGTTCGCGTTCAGCGGCGACACCGTCGACGTGAGCCGGGACCCCGGCGAGATGCAGAACGGCGAGATACAGCGCGGCGAGATGCAGCGCGGCGAGGACTCCGGTGGACGGCGGGCGATGGTCGGAGTCGGCGCGGCGGTGTTCAACCTCAGGGTCGCGGCGGCGGCGCTGGCGCGGGGAACGACCACGAAGCTGCTTCCCGACCCCGGTCGGCCGGGGCTCCTCGCGCAGGTGCGGGTCTGGCCGGGGCCGGGCGAGGAGGTCGGTCTGGCCGGACTCCTCCTCCATCTGTACCGGCCGCGGACCGGCCGGCGTTCGTACGCCGACCGGCACATCCCGCAGGCGATCCGGCAGGAGCTGGAAGACGCGGCGGCCGCGGAGGGAGCCACCCTGAGCTGGGCGTACGACGGACATCGCGACGGGGTGAGGGGCTTGGGCGGCGAGTACGACGTACTGCCCGGCAACCCGTATCCCCCGTTGTACGAGGACCTCTGGACGCCGGCGGTCCTGACCACGGTCGCCACGTCAAGCGCCTGCCCGCGCGACTGGCTGGTGGCGGGGCAGGCGCTGCAGCGGGTCCTGCTGGTGGCGGCCCGGCACGGGTTGTCCGGCTCGCCGCTCGGCGAGCTTGACGAGCTCGACGGGTTCGACGGGTTCGATGGCTTCGACGGGTCGGTGGGCTGGCCGGGCACGTTCGGGCCGTCGCACCAGCCGCGGGCGGGAAGGCCCGCTCAGGTGAGGCTGTGGCTCGGCTGGGGACCGTCGATCGCGCGTACGCCTCCCCGTCCGCTCACGGACTTCGTGGCCGACGACCTCTGCTCCTGACACCAGTGATACTTACTGACCGAGTCGCACCAGTTCCGCGTCTGTAAGCCGCGCGTGCCGTTCGAGGATCTGCCGGCCAACGTTCGAACAAGCGCGGGCCGGGTGTGGGGTGAGTATTCGGTGGCGCTCAACCCACACCCGGCCATCCGGGCCCCGAAGTTCACCTCCTGACTTCTGGGGCCCTTACTGTCAGGTCAGGCCCTTCGCGGCCGCCCACTGCTTCGCGACCTCCCACAGGTGGGTGTCGTCCGCGGTGCCGGGATCCGGGTCCGGCTTCGGGTCGGGCGTGACCAGGGCCCAGGTCGGGACGGTGACGTCGCCCTGCTGGGACAACAGCCACTTCAGGTCGGCGGACTTCAGGTAGCCGACCCCGTCGACTCCCCACCCGGTGCCCCAGGAGTTGGTGAGGGTGTAGGTGTTGGCGTCGACGTCCAGCCCGTTCACCTCGAGTTCGTGACCACCGGCGATCCCGGACGACTTGTCGACCGTGATCAGTCCGTTGGAGTCGGGCTCGAACATGCTGTTCAGCCACGGAATACCGATCATGACCGGCGCCGTCTGCAGCGTGGCGTTCAACGCGTTCAGGCTGAAAGCGTGCTGGTACGACGTGGCCAACCCCAGGGCCTTCAGGGCCTTGGCCACACCGAGCCCGGACGATCCGGTGTCGTCGGGCGGGTAGTTGCCCGGGAACTCGTCCAGCCGGCTCGCCAGGGAGTACAGGCGTACGGCGAAGTCCTCGTCCAGGGGGTACGAACCCACGGTGAAGGTTCCCTGGGACGCGGCGGCACCGTCCGCGGTGATGTCGACCTTCACCAGGCCCTGCCGGGCGGTGGAGTCGGTGCCGATGAGGCCGGTGCCGGCGTTTCCCGTGCAAGACCCGAGGTTGCCCTGATCAAGGATGCCGATCCGTCTGTCCCAGTGGACGGTCTTGATGGCGGAACGGGGGAGAACACCGACTGCGTAGGCCAGCGATCGTTCGTCGTGCTCGACGTGGCGACCGAGCCGAGGATCCTGGCGGTCGTATTGGTGGAGGTCCATCAGAGCCTGCCTTCCACGAATGTGCGGTGGAGCGGGGAAGTGTGGCGTCGAACGGTGAACAACAGGAACGGACCCAGATACAGCGATTTCAGAGTACGTCCGAAACGGTGTCCGGTCGCCGGTTCGACCCAAATCCGCCGCTCGTCACAGCCAACGGATCGCTTCCTCGATTCGCCGCACCCACGCACCTGCCTGGGCGGAGCCGGGTGTTGTGTCCGTCAGGGAAAGGACGGCCTGGCAGACCGCGGCCGGAAGGGCGTCGCCGAGACCTGCAGACGTTCCGTACGCGGCAATCGTGTCGTCCCACTGCTCCGGCAGCGCCGAGGTCGTCGGTGGGCCACGCCCTGCCAGTGCTCGTGCATACCCGCGAGCGCACGGGCTGCCGCGGTCGGGTCGGCACCAGGGGTCCAGCCGGAGAGGTTCTCGAGTACGAGCAACGTGGCGCCGCCGTCGGCCTGGACCTCGGCCTCAAGGCATACGGGGACTCGGACGCCCACCACCGGTGCGATCTCGCGGTAGAAGCGCACCTCGTTCGTGAACATCCGGAGTACGTCCGGGATGGAGCCGGGCGTCGCGCGTGCGCGGCGTTTGACGAACGGTTCGGTCACGGCGGCTCCCCGAACCGGTCACGCGAAGTACGTGCGGCAGGTGAGGAACTCGTCGACGTCCGGGTCGCCGCCGCCCTCACAGACCAGCATCCAGAACCGGCAGTACGCCCGGAACTCCTCGAAGCGCGGCAACGGCAGAACCGACTCGTACCCTCGGCGGAAATCCTCCGGGCGGGTGAGGCACGTCTCGACCACCGCCAGCTCCAGTTCGCGCGGGCCCACGACATAGGAGTCGAGGTCGACCACCCCGGCCGGCGTCCCGTCGCGGTAGACGAACTGGTTGCCCGAGATGTCCGGCATGATCGGTGCCAGATGGCCGGTGAAGACGTCCGGATCCATCGCCGTCGCGTGGCGTTCGAACCACGCGCCGATGTCGGGCCGATGCGTCCAGAACCGCGAGATCGTGTGCCGCAGGTTCGCGTTGGTGCGGGCCACGAACTCGACCGGATCGAAGGCCTGTTCGGTGAGCGTTCCGTACTTGTCGTGGGTGCGCAGGTGTAGGCGTGCGACGTACTCCCCGAGCCGTTCGTGCACCTCGCCGGAGTCCGGAAACTCGTCCGGCTCCCACGACGTTCCCTCCACCCAGGTGAAGATGTACGCCGGTCTGTCGCCCACCGTGGTGGCTGCGATCGGACACGGGGCCTCGAGGAGCCCGTCCTCGTCGATGGCGCGGAGGATCGGGTCGACGGACAGCAGTTGGCTGCCGTACCGGAGACCGAAGGTGTCCTGCATGTACTGCCAGAACGGCGAGAGTGCCGTAGGACGTAGCCGCGGAACGCGAAGCGAGTACCGCGCGCCGGATGCGGTCTCCAGCCGGTAGAGGTGATTCGAGTTCAGCGCGACGAAATTGGCAGCGACGACGGTCTCGCCGAGGGCCTTCTCGGCGCTCGCCCGCACCAGGTCCTCGGTCGGCTCTGTCATGCGGGCTGCCTCCAGGCTCTCCGGTCGACGCGGTTCGATCGGCCTGCAAAGTTCAGCAAGCGCCGCCTATTTGGTCAACGCGTTTCACGGACGCCCTGAAGCGGATCAGGTCCTCGCCGAAGCGTTGTCCCTGTTGTAGTGTCGGCTTCGTGCCGCACTGGTAGCGGCCTCCAGCCCGTACGAAGCGCCGTCGTGCGCTGTCCCTTGGAGGTCCGCTCATGTCGTCCGTTCAGGTGCGTCCGTTCCGCCGCAGCGATCGCGAGCAGCTCACCGTCCTGGTCAACCGCCACATCCAGGCGGTGATCCCCGGCATGTCGGTGTCGGCGAACACAGTGCTGAACCAACTCGAACGCGAGCCGGGTGAGCCGATCGTCGATCCCTGGGTCGCCGAACGCCGCACGCTGGTCGCGGTTCAGCACGACCGCCTGGTCGCCGCCGCACATCTCCTTCGCTACGGCGACGGCGAGCCGGTGGGTGAGGGCTACCGCGGCCTCGGCGAGATCCGCTGGCTGGTCTGCTGGCCGCCGGACTTCCCGTGGGCCGACGCCGAGCCGGCGGGTGATGCGCTTGCGGCGGCCTGCCACGCGCAGTTCGACGCCTGGCGGGTCAGCCGACGGTCCGCGGACGGAGCTCTGCCGGCGCCGGCGATCTACGGCGTTCCGGAGCATTGGCCGCACGTGCGCGCGATCTATGAACGGGCCGGGTTCGTGTACGACGGACAGCACACCGAGGTCGTCCTGCTCGCCCGGGTGGAGGACCTGCCCAGCGCGGGTGAGCCGCCGATCCCCGGACTTGTCGTACGCCGGTCCCTGGGCATCAACGGCACCCGCTTCTCCGCCTACCTCGGCGACCTGTGCGTGGGCTACATCGAGGTCGAGAACCTCGCCGACGCCGGACGCGTGGCCCGGCACGACGGCTGGGCCGACATCGGAAACCTGCACGTCCCGCAGGACCACCAGCGGCGCGGGATCGCCACGTGGTTGTTCGGCTCGGTTGCCGACTGGCTGCGGATGGCGAACGTCGACCGCCTGCTGGAGTACGCCATGTCGACCGCCGACGCCGAACTCGCCCTGTTCCGTAAGCTCGGCTTCGTCGAACTGACCCGAACCGACCGCGGGTTCACGGCCGAGCGCTGAAGCTCCGCGGCCCGGAGGAATCGTGGACACGCCAACCCCGCAAGCCATTGCGCAGGCATTCGAGCTCGGACGACCGCTCGGCAGCCTCGTTCACGTCCGGAGCGGCGACACCGACACCTGGCGGCTCGACACGAGCAGGGGCCGCTACTTCGTCAAGAAATACAGGCCGATGTCGGCAGGCCTGTACCTGGGTACGGACCTGGTGGGCCAGCTCGAGGCCGCGATGTCGTTCGAACGTCGTGCACTCGACGCCGGTATAGACATGGCCGATCCGGTTCTGCCGGTGGATCCCTGCGTGGGTTGGCTCGCTCGCGTCGGCGAACGGCTGTTCCGCGTACACCGATGGATCGAGCATCGTGCGCTGCGGGCCGACGATCAGGTCGGCTGCTGGCTCGGCCGGACGATGGCGCGGATTCACCGGTTGGCGCCGCTGGAGCAGATCGGTCTGCCTGCCTGGTGGCATCGGCCCGTCGGGCCGCGCACGAAGTGGGAGGACTGGTTCGCCGAAGCACGGCGACAGAACCGAGTCTGGTCGGAGCTCGCGGGGGAACGGCTGCCGGGCATCCTCGACCTGTCGGCTCGGATCCACCGGCTGTGCGCAGGTGCACCGGATCGCGTGACGACGCACGGCGACTTCAAGGCGCACAACATGCTCATGGCGAGGACGGGTCCGGTCCTGGTCGACTGGGACGCCGTGCGGGAGGACAGCGCGGCGCTCGAAGCGGGCCGGGTGGCGTACATCTTCGGCGCGGGTGAACCGGAGCGGGTCGACGAGATCCTGCGTTCGTACGCCGATGCCGGTGGTGACCTCGCCTGGGCCGGACCGGACCTCTTCCTCAGCGTGGCGCGACACGATCTGCACGTTCTCTTCGAACGGGTGCAGGTCTCGCTCGGGGAGCTTCCTGCGTCGTGGTGGATGGGCGACGACCAGAGGAACGAGCAGACCATCGGCGACCTGCTGCGCGAACTGACTGCCAAGGTGGCGCGTCTCGACCAGCTTGCCGTCAGCACCGGCGACCTCAGAGCGCGTTGATGTCGGTCATGCTGCGCTCAGACCGTACGAGCAGCCTGGACGATCGCCGCGAGTTGGCCGGGTGACGGAAGGTCGGCCAGGAACCTCTCCGCCTGCCGTTCGGCGTACTCGCGCATGGAGGGCGGCATCTCGGTGTCCATCGCCGCGGATATCTCGTCGGCCAGGTAGTTGAGGTCGCAGGCCAGCCCGAAGCTGAACGCCCCCAGGTCCGAGATGTCGGCCGTCCCGCCGGCTTCGCGGTAGGCCGTGACGGTCTCCCGGATGCCGGCGATGTCCGGCTGCCCGTTGTGCAGGTGCCAGGTCCACAGTTGTGACGCGAGTTCACGGCTGGGACTGATCGGCCCGATCTCGTCCCAGTCGATGAGGGTGAACGCGCCCGAGGTCTGGTCGACGAGCACGTTGGCGGGACCGAGCGACATGTTGTCGCTGATGGACGACGCCTTCGAAGCCGGCGGCGCGAAGCCCTCGACCGCTTCCTTCTATGCGGGGCTGGCCAAGCTCGACAGCTTTCCGTCGGCGTACGGGGTCCCACTGAACTTCACCTACGGACGAACCGGCGCTACCCAGGTGTGGGATCTCAGGGGAGACTCGTCCTGCCGATGTCTGAGGGCGACGGGTGGCCCTTATCGGGTTGCCGACTAGTCCACCGAGCCGGCATCGAACACCGAGCCGAGATCGAAGGGGAAACTCGATGACCGAGAAGAACATCATGTGTTTCGGTGATTCCCTCACCTGGGGCTGGGTGCCGGTGGCGGAGGGCGCCCCGTCGTGGCGGTATCCACGCGACGTGCGGTGGACGGGAGTGCTCGCCGACCGGCTCGGCGACGGCTACCACGTCGTCGAGGAGGGGCTGAGTGCGCGCACCACGACAGCCGACGACCCGGCGGACCCGCGGCTCAACGGATCGACGTACCTTCCGTCCGCGCTGGCCAGCCACCTGCCGCTCGACCTGGTCGTCGTGATGCTCGGTACGAACGACACGAAGTCCTATCTGCGGCGCACACCGAACGAGATCGCGACCGGCATGTCTCTGCTGCTGTCCCAGATCCTCACCTCGGCCGGTGGGGTCGGGACCGGCTATCCGGCGCCGAAAGTCCTGCTGGTCGCCCCGCCGCCGCTGGCCGAAATGGGACACCCGTGGTTCGAGGTGATCTTCGAGGGGGGACGAAAGAAGACCATCGAGCTTGCCCGGAAGTACGAGGCGCTGGCGAGCTTCCTGAAGATCCCGTTCTTCGACGCGGGCTCGGTGATCAGCACGGACGGTGTCGACGGGATCCACTTCACCGAGGACAACAACCGCGTGCTCGGCGAAGCCCTGGCCGGCGAGGTGCGGCGCATCCTCGGCGACTGAACCGCCACGCAGGGACTCCCGCTACTCTGCCTGCGTCGGCGGGACGCGGTTCCTGCCGGGGACGGATGTCAGGATGCCGAAGTCGCGAACCACCCGCACGGGGAGGCGAGGGGAAGCGGTCGCACCGCCTCCCGCTTCCCTCGCGCATCGTGTCATGCTGCGGCATTCGCCGGGCTTCCGGCCGTTCCGCGGCGCCGGGCTGTTCGACCGGATCGGTGGGCAACCGACGGTTGACAGGCTGGTCGACGCTCTCTACGACGGCTTCGAGAACGACGAGCTCCTCCGGCCGCTGTTCCCCCGGGACCTCGCCGACGGGCGTGCGATGCAGAAGCTGTTCTTCGCCGAATGGCTGGGTGGCCCACACCGGTACAGCGAGCAGGCCTACGGCAGTCTGCTCCACCGGCACGAGAGTGTCCCGGTCACCCGTGCGGTTGCCGGCCGATGGCTCTGGCACTTCCGGCAGGCACTGAGCGCCACGGTCGCGGCGGAGGACGACCGGTGGACGATCCTCGACCAGGCCCACTCGCTGGCGTTGGCGCTCGTCAACCGGTCATCGCCGGCTGCCGGTGAACGTCGACAACACGTTGCCTTGCACGGAGTCGGTGGTCGTGTCGTCAAGCGGGCAACGGATCTCGCGCGTCGCGGTGACGTCGCCGGAGTCGATGCGGCGTTGGCGGAGGAGCCGGACCTGCTGATTCCCACGTACGCCGGCGCGATCATGCAGGAGGCCGCGCTCGCCGGGCGGGCCGATGTCGTCGGGTCGCTACTGCGTCACGGGGTCGGAGCCGACACTCCCTTCCGTCTGCAGGTAGGCGTGGTCGGCCGTGCGTACGAACGGGTGGTGTTCGCGACGCCGCTGTGCGTGGCGCGGCTGAAGCGGCGTCCGTCGGTCGAGTCGCTGCTGTTGGAGGCCGGTGCCAGGGAGGACGTCTTCACCTCCGCCTTCCTCGGCGACCATTCCTCGCTCGTACGAACGCTTGAGGACGAACCGGACCTCGCACGGTCGCCCGATCCGGCGGTGGACGTCCTCGACATCACACCCGTCGACCACGCGGTCGCCGGCGGACAGGTCGAGGCGCTGCGGGTGCTCCTGGGCCACATCGCGGCACCGTGGGACGGGGGAGCGCGCGCCCTGCGGGGTGCCGCCGAGCACGGGAGCGTGCCGATGGTCGAACTCCTGCTGGACCATGGCGCGGACGCGACCCGGATCGGTGTGGGCCGCTGGGTGCTGCATCCCGAGCTCGCTCCATTGCTGGCCGGGAGCGGGGCGTCGATCGACTCCTCCGGGTCGTGGATCGGCGCTGCCTGCACCGGAAACCAGGCCCGCAAGGACGACCCGGACTACGTACGGGCCCTGCTCCGGTACGGCGCCCGGGCGGACGACCGCCGGACCGGCGAACCCGGGCGTACCAGTGGAGTGGAGGCGCTGAACGCCACGGCTCTGCACTACGCGGCCAAGGCAGGCTTTCTGAGGACGATCGAGGTGCTGCTCGAACACGGTGCGGACCCTCGTGCCCTGGACAGCCGTGGCCACACGCCGCTCGACTGGCTGGAAACCGCCGCCCGGTCCGTTCCCCGGGCGGCGGTCCGAGAACTGCTGGCGTCTCAGGGTTCGACGAAGATCGGGTTCGAGTAGAACCAGAGGTCCTCCCACGGGTTGGACCCGTGTGCGTCGGGCAGCGGTTCGAGTTCGTCGGTGTTGGTGCCGCGGACCCGGACGTACATCGGTCCGTCGACGTCGCGCAAGGTGTGCTTGACGACGATCCAGTCACCCTCGCGCTTCCAGTCGCCCGCGTCGTAGCGGCCGACGACCTTGGTGGTGGAGTTGGTGTCGGCCGAACGGTCGGTGACGCGGCCGGTGATCTGACCGGTGATGACGTCGACCCGCTTCACCTGCGGGCGGTCACCGGCGGAGTTGTCCCCGCGGGGCTGGCGGACCCGTACCTCCACCTCGACGTCCCGGCGGTTCTTGTTGTTCAGCCGGAGCGTTTCGCCCACGGTCACCGAGTTGCCGGGCTGTGCCGTCGCGGTCAGGTCGAGCCGGTCGATCAGGTCCCCGAGCGTCACGAAGATCCGGCCCTTGCGCAGCGCGTCGAGAACGTCCGCGTAGTCGGTCGTCGCGTGTACGTACGTCTTGGAGTACTCGCCCGGCCAGAAGTCCGAACCGCCCTCGGTGTAGTGCACGTGCGAGTCGGAGGTGGAGGTGATCCACCACCGCCGGCCCTCACCGAGCAGGGAGTTCCACAGGCCGCCGAGCCGTGCGGTCATCTGGTCGAACCCACCCATGGTGGGGTAGCTGCCGTACCCACCGCGAGCTCCAGTGGGATCGATCGTGCCGTCGTTGTTGAGCGCACCGGCCTGGTGACCAGGAGCCCCCTCGAACCCGGTGAGCACGTCGGGTGCGGTGTCGTTCCAGTTGCGGAACTCCTCGGGGGTGTCCAGGCCGTACGCGCCGAGGCCGGTGGCCGAGCGGGCCGGGTGGTTGGCGAACATGACCGGCTTGTGCGGGAGCTGGCGCATCACGCGGAGCGCCTCGACCATCTTCGCCTCGGTGTTCTGCGAAGGGTCCGCGGGGAACGGGTCGCGCGCGCCGAACCGTCGTTCGAGGTCGAAGAGGATGTCTCGTTCCGTCGCGACCCGCGGAATGATCAGGCTGGAGTGGTCGGCGGCGGGGGTGTCCAGCTCTATGCCGTAGAACTGGAGTACGTCGGGAACCGCGCGACGCGCCTGCAGCAGGCTCGGATAACGCTGCTCGGCGTCCAGCTTGGAGTGGTTCGGGCCGCCGTGGTCGGTGGACACGATCCAGCGCAACCCGTACCCGGACGAGAGCTGCGCTCGGATGGGGATTCCCGCACCACCACGCGGTCGCCGCCTTCGCCTCTTCTGCGACGCGTACGGACTGCTCGAGCGCGAGGAGTTCCTGGATCAACTGCACGTACGGCTGCTTGCCATGGAAACTGCGTTCGCGCGTCGCAGCATCGACTACTTCGACACCCACAGGGCAGATTGGCAGCGGCACCTTGCGTGACAGGAGACGTCCGCGTTCCCGGGCTCATGTCTGACCAGCCGCCCGCGCGATGAGCCGGTCGATCGCCACACGAGGGAACGGCGGGGCGTGGTCGGTTCGGCCGACGATGCGTTCGAAGCAGTCCATGGCGGCAGCGACCAGAGCGAGTACGTCGGCCGGTCTGGGACTCGCAGGTACGGCCGGCAGAAGGTCGGCGAGCGAGTCCTGCACCGTGGGACCCGGGTGCACGCAGGTGCCTGTCTCAAGCTCGCGAACCGCCAGCGCCGCGGCCAGGCAGTGATCCATGAGTTTGAGCGCGAGCTGCGTGGCGAGCAGCCGCTCGCCACGGGCCGATCGTCCGACCGCTCCCATCGCATCGAAGAGGATCTCGTTGGCGATATGGGCCAACGATTCGTTGTTCACCACGGGTCTGAGGTCGGCCAGCAGTTTCAACCGGTCGTTCACGGACTGTTCCTCGATCACCATGATGTCGAGGTGGCGCCCGTCGTCAAGCAGAACCTGCGTCACGCCCGAGTGGGGAGGGAACGGCCAATGCTTGTAGGCGACCGACTCGCCAAGCTGGTCCAGGGGCGGAAGCCAGGTGCGTTCGGGCCAGAACGACGCGAGCGCGCCATCGGGGACGACCACCAAGGCGTCCACGTCACTCCACTCGTCAACCGCACCAGCCGCGAGCGACCCGAACCCCTGGACGCGGAGCGCCCCGTGAGCAAGGGAGGCAGTCTCGATGAGGCGAAGTGCGCTCAGCTGCCACATGATCGCCTGCGCCCTGTCATGGCGTGAGTTCCTTGAGGTAGTAGACGAGCGTCCAGTGCCACTCCGGTCTGCTCTCGCGGCCGGTCTCGACATAGCCGATGCCTTCGTAGAAGGCCATGGCCTCAGGCATGTTCGTGGCTGTGTCGAGCCAGGTCTCGGTGAAGCCGCGACGTGCCGCTTCGGCTTCCACAGCAGCCATCAGGTTGCGTCCGACGCCGCGCCGTCGCAGGGCCGGGTGGACCCGGACGTGCACGACTTCGGCTCGTCCCGGCTGCCCGGTCGGCTGGAAGCCTGCCATCCCGACCAGGTGGCCGCCCGCCTCCGCCACGAGGAGGTCGCCTCCCGCTTCGAGCAGCGATGCGGCCGGGTCGGCGAGATCGGGGAACTCCGCCGGTGGTGCGCAGGAAGCGGGCAGAGGGATCGGGACCGACGAGTCGGCGGTGGCGCCGTGGTGCGGCAGGACCGCCATCGCCCACAGAACCGGCAGGTCTGTCGTTCGTACGGTTCTGATCGTGATCACGGAGGCAGCCTGACATCACCGACTCCGCAGCGCAGCTTGGTTTCTGCGCACTGCAGGCCCGGCGTCCGGACCCTGCGAGCCCGAGGTCGCGAGCCTGACGGGTCTCAGTCGACCGAGAAGCGTTCCCAGGCGGACTGACGGCTCACGCCGAGTGCCTGGCCGATCTGCGCCCAGGTGATGCCCTGCTTGCGCGCCTCGCGTACGGCTTCGGCCAAGGATCCGTCGAGTGACTTCGTGCCTTCGGTGATGCCCGTGATCACCTTCAGCGGCTCGGCGCGCCAGTCGCCGCTGATGCCGAGAGTCACCTTGACGTGCACTCTGTCCTCGCTGCCGTCGTGGTGTTCCGTCGTCTCGATCATGGTGTCAGGGTGGCCTGACGGTGATCATCTGTCAAGGATTCCTGACGAAAGTTGGTGGAGCGAGATGCCCCGGTTGATGTCCTACGCTCGGCTGGCATGAAGGACGTGGCAGCGCGCTGGCAGATACCGTTCATCGACGAGCGATGCTCCGCGAGCCGTTGATCGTCGCAGATCGACCGATCTGAAAGGGATTCTGAGATGGGCGTGAGTGACAAGGAACGGTATCTGTTCGACCTCAACGGTTATCTCCTCCTACGCGGAGTGCTGGACACCGACGAGGTGGCGCGACTCAACAAGGTGCTCGACCAGCAGGGGCTGGACGATCTCGACGAGGCCGGACGAGAAGGCGCTCTGGAGTGGCTGCCCAACTTCGGCGAACCGTTCCTGGATCTCATCGACCACCCGCGCGTCCTGCCGTACCTGATCGAGTTCGTCGACGAGCGAGTCCGGCTCGACCATTCGTACGGCATCCAGATGGTCGCCGGCTCCCCTGGCCTGGACCTGCACGGTTTCCCCGACGACCGGCCACGCAACTGCGCCTGGTACCACGTCCGCAACGGCACCATCTCCGCCGGACTGACCGTGGTGAGCTTCGCGCTGACGGACGTCTCGGCGGAAGACGGCGGTTTCGTGTGCGTTCCCGGTAGCCACAAGGCGAACTTCCCGTCCCCCTTCCTGGACACGCGAGCAGATCGTGACGATCCCTGGGTGCGCCACGTGGAGCTGAAGGCCGGCGACGTCGTTATCTTCACCGAGGCACTGACCCACGGTTCGTTGGACTGGAAGGAGCCCGGGCTGCGGCGAGCGCTGTTCTACAAGTACGCGCCCGGCCAGTGGGCGTGGCTGTCCCATCAGTGGGCTCCGCACGAACTCGAGCCGTTGACACCCAGGCAGCGTGCCATGGTCGGAGCTCCAGGCGTCGTCTACGCCGACACCCGCCGTCCGCGACAGCCGATCGAGATCTCGTGATCGTCTGGCTGAACGGACCCTTCGGTGCCGGGAAGACGAGCACGGCGACCGAGCTGGTACGCCTCCTGCCGAAGTCGCGCATCTTCGACTCCGAGCAGGTCGGCTTCATGCTCGGACACGTGCTCACCACCGAACGCGTGGCCGACTTCCAGGACCATCCACCGTGGCGGCCGTTGGTGGCGCAGACGGCGATCCAGCTCCTGCGTTATGTCGGTGGGACGCTCGTCGTGCCGCAGACCGTCGTGGTGCAGGAGTACGCCCGGGAGATCTTCGATGCGCTGGCTGCAGAGGGTGTCAAGGTCAGGCACTTCGTGCTGGACGCGAAACACGACGAACTCGTACGCCGCATCGAGCACGACACCGAACTCCCGCAGGCGAAGGAGTGGCGGCTGAGGCGGCTGGCGGACTACCAGGCGGCGTTGCCGTGGCTGCGTACCTCCGCGACCGTGGTGGACACGAACCAGAAGGCACCCACTGACGTCGCCACCGAGATCATCGGCCGGCTTGAAAACGCTTAGGCGCGAACGCAGCCGGCGGCTAACGTGGCGTGGATGCAGATAGTCGTGACGCTGGACTGCCTCGACCTCGATGCGCTGGCCGAGTTCTGGGAGACGGCCCTTTCGCCGTTGGCATATCGGCGTGGTTTCGACGCACCGCCCTACCTGAGCCTGGTGTCCGAGCAAGGCCCACCGCTACTTCTGCAGAAGGTTCCCGAGCCGAAGTCGGCAAAGAACCGGATGCACCTCGACCTCGGCGTACAGGACCTGGAAGCAGAGGTGGATCGTCTGCTCCGCCTCGGCGCGAAGACGGTTGCGACAGACCTGACCGAGCACGGCTTCCGGTGGGCGGTTCTCGCCGACCCCGAGGACAACGAGTTCTGCGTGTTCGTCAAGCCCGCAGGCTGAGAGCGGAGCCGATGATCGCGTCGTGCATGGCGCGGTCGCCGATCGACAGGTGCCACGACGCCGCCTGGACGCCGAGGGCGAACAGCCACCTCCGGGTCCGCTCGCGGTCGAGCTCGAGCCAGTCGGCCAGGGTGTCCACCCGGGCGGGAGTGACCGCGCCGTCCAAATCGTGCTGGAGGAACAACGCCGCGTCGTAGGACGGATCGCCCACCATGGCGAGCGGATCGATGGCCAGCCAGCCGCGTTGCGACAGCACGACGTTTCGCCGGTGGAAGTCGCCGTGTAGCAGGACGGAACGATCCGCGGACTCCGGCAGCGAGGTGAACAGCCGCGCAGCTTCAAGATACGGAGCGGTGTCGACGACGTCGCCGAACTGCTCGGCACGCTCCTCCATCAGCAAGCCACGCTTGCCTGCCGCCGTGTCCAGTGACTCCAGGCGGCCGGACTCGGGCAGTCCGGGTAGGCCGGACAGGTCGGCGGCCCACAGGTGCGGCAGCACGGCCACCGCTACGTCGTCCGCGTCGGCCGGCGGGAGATGCTCGGCGTGCGTGCCGGGTACGCAGCACTCCATCAGCGTGGCCTGGATCGCCTCGTCGTGCGCGAACAGGCGTACGGCACCTCGGCCTGCCCAGGCCCTCAGAGCAGTGACGTGATCACTGGTGACGGGCATCGGCACGGTGATCTGGAGGACCGCCAACTCGCCGTCCCTGCGCCGCACCGGAGCGGTCCAACTCGAGTCGCCACCGGGTTCGAACGCGGGCAGCAAGGTGAGGTCCCACCTGCGTGCGCAGGTCGCGATCAGGCGCGGGAGTTCCTCCAGCCAGCCGGCGCCTGCCGGGTAGTACGAGCGGATCCTCTCCGCGAGGCCGGCGGGGACGAGACGGGCGACGTCGCCGGCTCGGGTGCCGGCAGCGTGCGCTGCGTTCGTGGCCTCGGTCACGACGTTCCCCCTTCAGGCCGACCGGCTGAGGGGAAGTATGCCGGACTGCGCCCCGTTCGGAGCGAGATCGGCCTACGACTTGCGGGCGTGGACGCGTTCGATCGCGCCGAGGGTGAGGCGTTCGGACTCCTCGAAGGTGATGGCGAGCCCGGCAAGGGTGGTGACCGGTCGGCGGGTGTAGTGCTCACCCTGCAGAGGTCCGCTCGCCAGCTCCGCCGCACGTTGCACCGCACGCAGCCACCACGAGGACGAGGCCACGTGGTCGGCCAGCAACAGGCTTCCTCCCGGCCGGAGTACGCGAAGTGCCTCGACGAGAGCGGCGCGTTCGTCCGGTACGCAGCACAGGGAGAAGGTGCAGACCACGGTGTCGAACGTCCCGGCAGGAAACGGCAGCGCACCCGCGTCGGCATGGTGAAACGTGACGGTGCGCCCATCCTGGTTGGCCTGCTGCCGTGCGATGTCCAGCATGGCCGGACTCCAGTCGACGGCTGTCAACTCGACGTTGCGGGGGTAGTGGCGCAGGTTGGCGCCGGTGCCGACGGCGACCTCCAGCGTGGCTCCGCGGGTGCGTCCGCAGACCCAGCGGCGGCTGTCGGCGAGGAAGCGGCGGTCCACGCCGGCCATCTTCGTGTCGTACGAGGGGGCGCGCCGGTCCCAGTACTCGACCAGGGCGCGGGCGGACCGCTTCACGACGCCGGGGCCTTCGACGTACCGGCCCTGCCTCTGGCGCCGCCGGCACCGTCGACGCCGTTGTCGGCGTCGCAGGCCCCGCCGGCAATCTGCGCGAGCGCCGACTTCACGTCCGCGAGGCGGTCGTTGCCGAGCGCGTCGACCCAGCGGGACTCCAGGTCCGCGAAGTACTTCGTCGCGACCTCGGCGGCTTGCGTACCGCGGTCGGCGTAGACCACGACCCGACCCCGGCCGTCGGTCGCGTCGGGAACCCGGCGGACGTAGTCGTGGCGTTCGAGATAACCGACGAGCTCGCCCATCGCCTGCGGAGTCATCCCGGCGCGCCTGGCCAGCGTGGTGGGCCGGGTGCCGCCGCAGTCCATGAACCGGAACACGTTCAGGCAGTGCGTGGGTCGCAGGTCGTCGTAGCCGGAGTCCACGAGGTGCTGGACCAGGTCGTCCATGAGGAGGGCGAACGACTGGGCGATGAGCTGCGGCAGGAACGGCGCCGAGCTTGTCTCGTCTGCTGGCATTTCTTAAGGTTACCTTCTAAGGTTGCCTGAGTACAGTCGGATGGTGAGGGGCGTGAGAGTGTCGTGAACGTACGCAAGATCGCGCGGATGCTGGTGGGTGCGGTCCTGGTCGCGCTCGGTGCCCTGTGGGTGCTGCAGGGAGCCGACCTCGTACGCATCAAACCCGTGCTGTGCGTCGCTGACTGTCAACCGCTGGTTGGCGGTTCACCCGGCTGGCTCGCCGTCGGCGTGGTCGCGTTCCTCGCCGGGCTCGCTGTGCTGACCGTGCGCCGGCAGCGGAGCCGGTCCGGGCAGCGTCAGGAGTAGAGGCAGAACGGGTGGCCCGCGGGGTCGAGCATGACGCGCACGTTGTCCTGCGGCTGGAAGTCCGCGACCACCGCGCCGAGTTCGACGGCATGCTCCACCGCCACGTGGAGGTCCTGCACCTCGACGTCCAGGTGCGACATCATCTGCTGTTGACCCGGCACCTCCGGCCACACCGGCCGGACGTAGTTGGCCTCGCGCTGAATGGCGAGGTACGCCACGCCCTCACCGGGGTAGAGCGTCACCCAGTTCGGCTCGTTCCCCCTGATCTCCCAGCCCAGCACCTCGGCGTAGAAGGCGCCCAGCACCTGGGGGTCGGGCGCGCCCAGCACGACACCCCAGTAGTCGCTCCTCTTCGCCGGATCGGCCGAGGGGTCGGGGGTGGCTCGTCCACGCAGCATGCGGGCAAGCAGACCACCCGCGCCCGTCGGGGGTCAATAGCCGACGATCCGCGGCCGGTACGGTCGGACGGGTGACAACAGTCGAGATCGCCGTCGCCACCCCGGCCGACCGTGACCGCGTGATCGGTTCGCTGGTGGCCGCGTTTCCCAACGACCCGGTGCTGCGGTACCTCTTCCCAGACGAGGACACCTACCCGCCGTACGCCGCGGCCTTCTTTGGCGACCTGTTCGACCGGCGGGTGCACAGCCAGGCGATCTGGACGGTCGCCGGCGGCGCCTCGGTCGCGATGTGGCAGCCCCCGTCGACCGGAGCCGGCTCGGCGGACTCGGCGGACTCGGCGGACTCGACCGATCCGACCGGCGACGGCCTCGACGCGCGGTTGCCGGCCGAGGTCCGGGCACGCGTGCGTGCCTACGACGAGGCCGTGCACGCGGCGCTGCCGACCACGCCGTTCTGGTATCTCGGTGTCCTCGGCACCCATCCCGACAGTGCGGGCCGAGGCTTCGGTCACGCCGTCATGAACGCCGGGCTGCGCCGCGCGGCCAAGGACGGTCTGCCGGCGGTCCTGGAGACCAGCAACCCCGCCAATGTCGAGATGTACCGCCGCGCCGGTTGGCAGGTGGCGCGAACAGTCGAGGAGCCCCTGCCCATCTGGGTGATGACGCAACTACCGCGCTGAGGTCTCCGGCTCCGCCGCCGGGAAGACCGTGAGCCGGAGGAGTGTGTTGCCGTACGGCACGAGTTCGATCCGCTCGACCCCGTCCTCCAGGCGTTCGGCAAGAGTGTCCGGCGCGGGGAGCGGGGGAGTCAGGGCGAACCGGCCCTCGACCTCGTGCTCGACCATGCGGAACCGGCCGTTCTCGAACGACGGCAGCAGACGGCTCACCCGGTCGGTCTCGACCAGAGCCCACTCGCGTACGCGCCGGGCCGGCACGCTGACCCGTACGGCCGGAGTGTCGACGTCGAGTGGAAACGCATCGCTGTCCGTCCACACCACCTCGGCGGCGTCGGCGAGGTTCGTCTCGTCGACCGCCAGCGCGTACGCCCACGCGCTTTCCGGGACGAGCGTGTACGCGGGAAAGCCGGGCAGCCGGTGCTGCGGCCCGGACAACCGGAACTCGACCGGGGTCTGTTCCCAGTCGTCCTCGGTGTCGGCGGTGAGGGTGGCGGAGACGGGAAGGCTCAGCGTCAGCGGGCCGAGTTCGAGGCTGATCCCGCCGTCGGCCCAGTGCCTCGACGTCAGGGGGAAGGGAAGCTGCACCTCGACCCGATCGCCTGGGTGCCATTCGCGTTCGATCCGGCAGAAGGTGCCCGGGACCGGAGCCCGGTCGATCGGATCGCCGCCGACGGTGACAACCGGCGCTTGACACCACTCGGGGATGCGTACCGTGAAGGTGAAGTGGGCGGGACGTTCGGGCGTCACGGTGAACGCGACTCCCGGCTCGAAGGGATACCTCGTCTGTTCCTCGATCGTCACTGCCGTGCCGGCAAGTGACACCTCGATCCGGCTCGGGCCGAACAACGCTGCGACGATCTCCTCACCCCCGCCGCCACTCGGGCCACCAATCGGGCCGTCATCCTGGCTGCGCATCCACATGCGTTCGACGTAGTTCGGCAAGGCGCGCTGGACGTTGCCGGTGCAGCACTGCACCGGATGACCCGGGCGGAAGGACATCCGGTTGTCACCACGCGACATCGGGTTGTGGTTGCTGGCGTTGGTGGCGATCACCTGGTTGGCGCAGGAGAAGTACTGCAGCGCGGTGAAGTCCTTCGTCACCGCACCGGGAAGTGCGTTGAAAACAACGCGTTCGAGCCGGTCCGCATAGCGCGGGTCGCCGGTGATCCGCAGCAGATACCCAAGCGACCAGGTGTGGTCGGAGATGGTGCAGGTCTCGTGGGACTCCAGCGGCCCGTTGCCGCTCATCGCCTCCGCGCCGGAGTGCAGCCCGTCGGCCAGCAGGTGGTCCCGTTCGACCTTGGCGTACGCGTGCACCGTCGCGTCCAGGCTGTCGCGGTCGCCGGTCGCCGCGTACATCAGCGCGCCGAGCTTGGCGAGTTCGTTGAAGGTCACGCCGTGCGTCGTGACGGGCCGGTCCGAACGCATGCCGGCCAGGGTGAAGTCGCGAGCGTGCTCACTGTCCTGGGCGTTGAACCGGGCGTACAGGTCGGTCGCCTGCTCCAGCAGGTCGGGCGCACCGGTCTCGGCGTACAGCGCCAGCAGGATCTCGACTCCGGACACGTCACGCGCGAAGCCCATCGGATGCGGCGTACTGCGGTAGTGACGGACGAGCGCGTCGATCAGCCGCCGGTCGCCGGTGATGTCGTACTGCGTGAGTACGGCGCGGAAGAAGACGAGGTACGCCCACCGGTCGCGGTCGCGGAACATCTCCGGGCCGATGAAGCCGTCCGGCGCCGCCGTCGCGATCGCGCCCTCGACCTGCGCCACCGCCAGCTCGCGTACCGAGTCGTCACCGGCCAGGAAGCCCGCCTTGAGCGCGCCGTCCACCCAGTACGCCGTCTGTTCGTACGGCCACCAGGCCATCGCCGGGTCGGCCACGTCCGGCAGCTTGGACGGGTCGTCCCAGAAGGTGTGGTCCAGGGGATAGCCGCTGGCCTGCGGGTGGCCGGTGATCCCGGCGCACTGGCGGCGGAGGAAGTCCAGCAGCCAGCCCCGCGGCCGGACCTGGGCCAGCCGAACGGGTTCGTACCGGGCGTGTGGCAGTGCGGCCATCGCAGGCTCCGAACGTGATCGAGGTGGCAAGGACCGAGGTACGTGGACCGCCGTGACGCGGACGCGCCGGGCGCTCTCCGCCAGTCTCCCAGAGCGTTGTCACACGGGTGTGCTGCCCGGTGTCTACGAGGTCAGGTCCGGCCGGCCAGGAGCCGGCCGGCGGGTAACCGCTGAAGGGAGCGCCTTCCATGTCCGTTGCACATATCGTGGTCACCCTCGCGGCAGCTGCCTGGGTGGGCTTCTCCGCCCTCGCCGTCTTCATGCACGCGAAGTGGGTGGTGGGGTCGTTGGCGGAGTACGGCGTTCCCCGGTCCTGGTGGCCGTGGCTCGGTACTGCCAAGGCGGCGGGCGCCGTCGGACTCGTGGTCGGACTGTTCGTCCCGTTCGTCGGTGTGGCGGCGGGTGTCGGTCTGATCCTCTACTTCGTCGGCGCGCTGATCACCGTCGTGCGGGCTCGCTCGTACGCGCACATCCCGTACCCGCTGCTGTTTCTGGCGCCGGTCGCGGTCGCGCTGGCGTTGGGCCCGGGGGTCTGAGCATCGCGTGTTGCGAGGGCCGACGTCCTAGACTGCCTGGATGAGCGAGCGGGAAAACTCGGTTGCCGTCGTACGCGAGGATCCGCCGGTCTCGGCGGGGGAGCGGGCGATGCTCGAGTCGTGGCTGGAGTTCCACCGGGCGACTCTCCTGACCAAGTGCGAGGGCCTCGCCGACGAACAGCTCAGGACCAGGTCGGTGCCGCCGTCCACGCTCAGCCTGTTGGGCCTGGTCGGTCACCTGACCGGCGTGGAGCGGAACTGGTTCCGTTCGGCGTTCGCATCCACCGCATCCGTGGGTGCGTCGGAGACCGACACCACCGACGGCGCCGACGACCGTAAGGACATCGACTTCGACGATGTTGCGGACGTCGACACGGCCACCGTCATGGCGCGCTTCCACGCCGAGGTCGCCCACAGCCGCCGCGTCGCGGCAGGTCAGCCGAGCCTGGACTCGCTGGGCACCGGAATCCGTGGCGGACAGCGCATCGCGCCCTCGCTGCGCTGGGTCTACGTGCACATGATCGAGGAGTACGCCCGTCACAACGGCCACGCCGATCTGCTGCGGGAACGCATCGACGGAGTCGTCGGCGTCTGACCCGAGTCGAGTTCCGGGCGGCCACCGACGTAGCCACTTACGCGGGCAGGGCCTCCGCCTGCGCCTTCGATCGCGCGGGGCGACGCTTCACCCGCGGGGTGGTGACGGCTTCCAGGTAGTCGGAGATGGCGCTCAGGTTGCCGGTCAGGAACTCCACCTGCCGGGCGATGCGGTCACGCTCGCGTTCCAGCGCCTCCACGACGTCGGGTGTCGCGTCGTCGGCGCAGACCAGCACGGCCGGGGTGTTCAGGCAGGGAAGGATCTGCTGGATGATCCTGGTCGGGAGGCCGGAGTCCAGCAGGCCGCGGATCTGCGCCACCCGGTCGACCGTGCGGTCGTCGTAGTCCCGGTAGCCGTTCGGCAGCCGCTCGGCGGTGATCAGGCCCTGTTCCTCGTAGTAGCGCAGCAGCCGGCGGGAAGCCCCGGTCCGCTCCGCGAGCTCACCGATCTGCATGACTTCTCCGTTTCCGCTTGACCATCACACCAGTGTGAAGGTTCACGATAGCTGCGTGACGACCGATTCGTCCGGGACAACGGAGGAAATCATGGAGAACACGCTGTACGACTACAGCCCGATCACCGAGCGCGCGCCCATCCACTGGCCGGGTGGTGCACGAGTGGCGTTCTACGTAGGCCTGAACGTCGAGCACTTCCATCTGGACAAGCCGTCCACCAGCATCATCCAGGACACGTCCACCCTTTTGCCGGACGCGCTCAACTACGGCTGGCGCGACTACGGCGTACGCGTGGGCATCTGGCGGCTGATCGAGTCCCTGGACCGGCACGGCATACGCGCGAGCGTCCTGCTCAACTCCGAGGTCGCCGAGCACTACCCGCAGATCATCGAGGCGGGGCGAAGTCGCCAGTGGGCGTGGCTGGCCCACGGCCGCACCAACTCCGCCCTGCACGCCGACCTGGAGCCGGAGGCCGAGGTCGCCGAGCTGACCGAGATCGTGGAGACGATCCAGAAGGCCACCGGGCAACGACCGCTGGGGTGGATGGGTCCCGCGCTGACCGAGACGCTTTCCACGCCGCGGTTGCTGGCCGACCTCGGGCTGCGGTACGTACTGGACTGGACGAACGACGACCAGCCCTATGCCCTCAACGTGCCGGGCATGCTGAGCGTGCCGTACACCGTCGAACTCAACGACCTCGGCATCTTCGGGCTCAAGGGCTTCACCGGACCGGACTTCCTGCAGATGTTCACCGATCACCTCGACCAACTGGTCGCCGACGCGGGCGACAGCGGCCGGGTGATGGCGCTTGCCCTGCACCCGTTCGTCATCGGGCAGCCGAGCCGGCACAAGTACCTCGACAAGGCACTCGAGTACGCAGCGAACCACCCCGACGTCTGGCTGGCGACCAGCGACGAGATCGCCGACCACTACAACCGGGAGGTCCTGGGAACGATCCCACGATCGTGACGGTCGGAGCCCGCGGCGGTCGGAGCCTACTGCCTGCGGCTTCGGCGTCAGAGCGGAAGGATCGAGGGTCAGGGCGTGGGCGAGTCCTCGACGAGGCGGGCCACGGTGCGCAGGGCCATCGTGCTCATGGCCGGATTCGTGTGCTGGTAGTACCACCCGGCGCCCATCGCCTGTTCGAACGCCCACGCCTTGCCGCGTTCCCATTCCAGGTCGTCGCAGCCGAGTTCGCGGCGCAGAATCCGGCGAGGGCCGGCTTCGAGCAGGTGCCAGGCGCCGACCAGATCGAGGGCCGGGTCGGCGGGTCCCAGTCCACCCACGTCGAGTACGCCTGCCAGCTTCCCGTCTGCGACGAGAACGTTGCCCGGCACGAGGTCGCCGTGGGTCATCACGTCCGGGTGGTCACTGCGGGGCAGGTCCCGCCACCTGGCCCACACCAGACGCAGGTGTGGAACGTCGAGCAGTTGCTCGCTTTCCCGGAAGCAGGTCTCCATCCATTCCTCGTGCCGGCCGAGCTCCCCGCCGCGTCCGGAGCCGCTGAACGTGCGGCCCCGTACGTCGATCGTGCGTACGTCGCGGACGAACTCGGCCAGGTCGTACGCGAAGGCCTCCGACCCGCCCGGGTCGTCCTCGGTGGCGATGACGCCGGGCACCCAGGTCTGGACCGACCACGGCATCGGGTAGCCGAAGCCCGGCTCGCCCATGCCGAGTGGCTCGGGAGTGGGGAAGCGCGTACGCCCCAGCAGTTCGCGGGCCGCGTCGGCCTCGCTCTCCAACCAGCGCCGTGCCGTCTCAATGTCCTGCGGCTGCAAGGGAAACCGTGCCGTCAGGCGTTCGCCGAGGCGAAAGATGGCATTGACAGTGCCCGTCGAGGCGAACTGCCGGACAGGCAAGTCTCGCCACTGTGGGAACTGGCTGCGGACGAGTTCGGACACGGTGTGCGGCGAGATGGTGAGCTGGTCGGTATGCATCTGCACGCCTGGAGGATGCCGTCTGCCGCCGTACGCTCGCAAGCTCGTTTAGGGCATGTCCTGGGCTCACGCTTGCGTATTGACCGAACGGCCAATACTGTTGACCGCATGGTCAATAACGTGGCGACCGGACGCGACGAGGCCGCAGTGGCGTCCGCGCTGATCGGGATCTATGCCGTGCTCGCCCTGGGCACGGTCGCGGCCCTGGTGGTCCTCTCGGAGGAGACACCGGCACGGGCGACGCAGGAAGCGTGGGGCCACGCGGTGATCGTGGCGGTCTTCGCCGTGGTGCTGTCGCTGCGCTGGCGCGCCGCCCGCCGGGGCAGCTCCAGTGCCCTGCGCGCGGTGCAGATCATCGCCGGTGTGCTGCTCGCCGTGAACCTCGTCGAGGCATGTCTGTCGTTCTTCCCCGGCTGGATGCGGGTCGAGATGGTGGTCATCGCCGCAGTGATGCTGGCCGTCACCGTGCTGCTGGCCCGCCATGTGCGCAGGACGCCGTGACGTCCACCCGCGGCCCACGTCGACGCCTGAGCGAGGACACCAGACGAGGCCAGATCGTCCAGGCCACAGTGGAGGTGGTCGCCGAGCGCGGCTACGGCAACGCGTCGCTCGCGGCCATCGCCGAACAGGCAGGAGTCTCCAAGGGCCTGGTCTCGCACTACTTCACCGACCGGGACACGCTGATGGAGCACACCGCACGCGCCACCCTCGTGGAGCTGCGGACGGCCATCGCCGACGGCCTCGACCTGTCCGCGCCCGTACCCGAAATCTTCCGGACGGCGATCCACCAGGTCGCGCACCTGCGCTCCACCCACGCGCCGCAACTCGACGCCATCGAACAGATCGTGCGCAATCTGCGAGACCCCGACGGGACGCCGCGGCTCGGCGTCGACGCGTACGAGGAGACCTACCAGGGGCAGGAGCAGCTGTTCCGCCGCGGGCAACGGGAGGGAAGCCTGCGCGACTTCGACACCCGCGTCATGGCCGTGACGTACCAGAGCGCGGTGGACGCGATGCTCGGCCAGCTCGCCGGCAACCCCGACGCCGACCCCGACCAGTACGCCGACAGTCTCACCGACGTCATCCTGGCGGCCATCCGTGCCTGAACACCTGCCACCGAGCCGCGCCCGAGGCGTGATCGATATGTTTCCGGCGTGGACGAACTCCGGTCGGTCGACGTCGGCGAAGTGCGGTTGGCGTACCGCGTCTTCGGCGATCCGGAGTCTCCGCCGCTGATCCTGCTGCACGGGGTCGGATCCGACGGGTCGAGCTGGGACCCGGTGGTGCCGGGTCTCGCGCAGGACTGGCGGGTGTACGTACCCGACCTTCGTGGGTTCGGCCGCAGCGACTGGCCGGGTCGCTACTCGTTCGAGCTGATGGCAGCCGACCTGCTCGGTTTCCTGGACGCACTCGACCTGGACCGGGCGGTGCTCGCCGGTCACTCGATGGGCGGCGTGGTCTGCTATCTGCTGGCACAGGACCACCCGGACCGGGTGAGCGTCCTCGTCCTGGTGGAGACGCCGCCACCGTTGCCGCAGCGCCGCCCAGAGCCGCAACGGCCGGACGGGCCGCTCGGCTTCGACTGGCCGGTACGCCCCGCCATCGTCAGGCAGGTCAACCGTCCCGACCCGCGCTGGTGGGAACGGCTCGCCGAGATCACCGCGCCCGCGCTGGTCGTCGCCGGAGGCCCGACGAGCCCGTTCTCCCAGCAGGAGATCGAGGCGATGGCGGCGCGGCTGCCGGCCGGGCAGTTCGTGACGATCGCCGTCGGCCACGGCGTGCACAAGGAGGCGCCGGAGGAGTTCCTCGCAGTGGTACGCCGTTTCCTCGCCGGCATCCGGCCGGCGTGAGGTCACTCGCGCGGGGGAGGGGCCTCCCGAGTCCGAGCGACGGCGTGACCGGCCGATCCGCGCAGGATGGAGGCCATGCGTACGGCTACATCTGTGCCCCAGAACGGGAGATTCGGGCCGCGGCCGGGAAACCTCGGCCCGCGGGACGGGCGCCGGCCTCCGCGATGGGCGGTGCGTACGGCGCACCTGATCTCGGTGATCCTGCTTCCGTCCGGGTTGTGGCGCGTGGCTGTCGCCCTCGGGCTCTCGATGGGCATCGCCACCGCGGCCGGCGTGGACGCATCCCTGGGACTCGCACCAGGCCGGCAGGCGGTGGCCATCCTCGGATTGACGGTGCTGTCGGAGGGAGTCGGCCTGCTGTCGCTGGGACTGGTCCGGCCGTGGGGCGAGGTGTTCCCGCGATGGATGCCGCTGATCGGCGGCCGTCGCGTTCCGCCTGTGGGGGCTACGGTTCTGGCTGCCAGCGGCGCCATCGCACTGACGGCGATCTGGACCTTCGCGACCGTGAACTTCTTCGTACTCACCGTGTTCGGCCCACCGGGAAAAGGCTTCGCGTTCGTCAACGGCTGGTGGGAAGCTCTGCTCGTCCTGTGCTACCTGCCCCTCCTGCTGTGGGGGCCGCTGCTGCTCGCGCTCACCTGGGCCTACTATCGCCGCAGGTGCCGGGACTGACGTGACGACCCCTTCTGTGACTGGAGATTCGACGTGCCGTTCTTCTCGACCGCTGACGGAACCCGCCTCGCGTACGAGGACTACGGGACAGGTTCGCCGATCGTTTTCGTCGCCGGGTGGTCGCTGTCGGCGGACATGTGGGAGTACCAACTGCCCCGCTTCGTCGACGAGGGTTACCGATGCGTCCTGCTCGACCGGCGTGGACATGCCCGCTCCGAGCGGCCGTCGACGGGGTACGACCTGGACACGCTCAGCGCCGACATCGCGGCACTGCTCGAGCATCTCGACCTACGCGAGGTGACGCTGGTCGCGCACTCGTTCGGCGGGGTCGAGTCGGCGCACTATCTCGGTGCGTACGGCACGGAGCGGGTCAGCCGGGCGGTCTTCCTGGCCGCGTGCCTGCCGTCGATGCGCCGCAGCGAGGCGAACCCGGACGGCCTGCCGCAGGAGGCGATCGACGCCACCATGGCCAGCCTGCGCGCCGACCGGACGAGGTGGCTCTACAACGGCGGTCAGGCGTACTTCGCCACCCAGCTTGGCAACACCGTCATGCCGGCGATGATCGAGGACACGATCCGGCAGTGCATGAACACCGCCCCGATGGCCGCCATCTGGCTGCAGCAGGTCAACCTGAACGCCGCGCACGAGGACGACCTCGCCAAGCTCGACATTCCGGTGCTCGTGCTGCACGGCGCCGCCGACGCGTCGGCTCCGGTGCACCTCACCGGACGGCGTACGGCCGCGGTGATCCCCAACTGCGTCTACCGCGAGTACCCCCGAGCCGGCCACGGCCTGTACGTCACCCACGCCGACGCCGTCAACGCCGACATCCTGAACTTCATCCGTACCGGCGGAACGGCCAAGGGCTAAGGTCTGTGGGGTGTTTCCCGCCGTGATCGACGACGCGCCGATTCGCTGTCTCGAACGGCTCGGCGAGGTCTTCGCCCGTTTCGGCGCGGACACCCAGGATTCCGGCAACGTCTCCTACGGCGTCGCGGTGGATGGCAGGCGGTACTTCGTCAAGACCGCCGGCGACCCAGGCGACACCACGCCGTACCTGGACTTCGGTGGCCGGACAGCGCTCCTCCGCACCGCTGCCCGCCTTGCCGAAACCGTCCGTCACCCGCTCCTTCCGGCCTTTCACGGTCTGATCGAGTCGTCCGAAGGACCCCTTCTGGTCTACGACTGGAGGGACGGTGACCACCTCGGCACGCCGTCCCATCGGCGCCACGACCCCGGCACCGCGTTCCAGCGTTTCCGCGCCCTGCCCGCCGAGGAGATCCTTGCAGCGCTCGACGGGTTGCTCGACCTGCACCGGGTGCTGGACTCGGCCGGCTGGGTGCAGGGGGACTTCTACGACGGAGCCCTGCTCTACGACTTCCGCCGCCGTCGCCTGACCGTGGTCGATCTGGACTCCTACCGGCTCGGGCCGTACCGCAACGACATGGGGCGGATGTTCGGCTCCAGCCGGTTCATGGCGCCGGAGGAGTTCTCGCTCAGTGCGCCGATCGACAGCTGCACCACGGCGTACGTGATGGCCCGAACCGTGCTTGTCCTCCTGGCGGACGGCACGTTGGACCGGGACGCCTTCCGGGGCCCGGACCCGGTGTACGCGGTCGTGCAGGAGGCGGTCACCACGAGGTACGCGGGTTTCGCGGACCTCCATCGGGCGTGGCTCGCGGCCAGGGGCTGACTCCCCGAGACGATCCGGGGCCGCGATGTCTCAGCTGTGTGCCGGCCCGCCGAAGACGATGCAGAACGGATGGCCCACCGGGTCGAGGAAGACCCGGAATCCCGTCTCGCGCTTCGCCGGCACGCGTCGGGCGCCGAGCGCGAGAAGCTGTTGCTCGGCCACGTCGGCGTCGGTCACCCGGACGTCAAGGTGCAGCTGCTGCGGATGCTCCGGGTCCGGCCAGCGCGGCGGAACCCGGAGCTCGGTTCGCTGGAACGCCACCTGCCGCATGCCGGGCTCCGAACCGATCACCACCCAGTCGCCGCTGTCCTCGTTGATTCGCATGCCGAGGATCCGGCAGTAGAAGTCGGCGAGGGCGCGCGGGTCCGGACAGTCGATGACCGTCTTCTCGAGGCGTCCGATCATCCCCGCAGTATGCGCCTGTCAGAAGTCGATGCGCATGACGACGCGGTTCTTGGTGGGTCTGCTCACCTCGACCATGCCGGCGGCGGCAAACATCGCGGCAGTGCCGAGATGACTGTGCTCGGTGAGGTGGGGATAGGCCTCCAGTGCGCGGGCGCCGCGGCGGCGGGCGAAGTCGACGGCAGCGCGGGCGAGTGACCGGCTCACTCCGCGGCGGCGGAAGCCGGCACGAGTGACGAGGCAGGTCACCGCCCAGACGCTGTTGTCGTACTTGTCCTCGTTCCGGCCCACCCAGGGGACCGGAACGTTGCGGAGCAAGCGCGGGTTGGCAGAGCGCGGGTCGACCGAGCACCAGCCGACGGGTTCGCCTTCGAGGTAGGCGACCAGGCCGCTCGTGGCCTTGGAGTCCGGGTGACCGCTGGCGGTCTGGTCGCGAAGGCGCGCGGCGAGTTGCTCGGGCCCCATCGAAGCCCACGTCTCCCCGGGCAGCATCTTGAACCGCTGGCACCAGCATCTGGAGGGGTCGCCGCTCGATCCGAAGATCGCTTCCAGGTCCTGCCAGGGCGCTTCGTTCGCGGGGACGATCGTGAGCTGGTCGTCGCTGACCTGGGGTCCCCTCCGGCCACCCGGGCGGACGGCGGGTGTGGTCGGCCGGCGTGGCGCCTCCGCCTTGCGCTGTCGGCGACTGGCCGGCTGGTCGACCGCGATGAGCTGGATCGTCACGGTGTCACCGGGGCCGAGCCGCAGGGGCTTGCGTACGGCATCCTTGAGCGGGACGACGTAGCCGCCGTCCTTGGGCCACAGCGAGGTCGACCACTCGGTGGAACCGATCCGCACCCGGACCGGGAGCATTCCCCACCCGTAGCTCTCGCCCGCCGGCGACTCCCGCAGCGAGAGGCTCTCCCCCTCCGGCACGGTGACGAAGTGGTACGGAGCCGGGCCGCGCCACTCCCAGATCTCGCCGCTGAACTCAAGATCCATCTCTCGTACCTCTCCGCTCACTGCTTCGGCCCCAGCCTTCCCCGCACGGCCGAGTATCGCGCCGGTGCGAGGGTAAGCCCGGGTCACATCGCCATGTCGAGTGTCACCGTCTTCGAGCGCAGGCCGAACCGTTCGTAGAAGCGGATCGCGCCGGTGTTCGCGCAGTAGGCGTTGACCGAGACCCGGCCGGCTCCGGATTCGTTCGCCCAGGCGAGGAACGTGTGCACCAGGGCGGTGCCGACGCCGGCGTCGCGACGGTCCGGGCGTACGTACATGCTCTCCAGTACGGCGGTCACCACCGGGCGGAAGTCACCGGCGTCCTGCAGTCGTCCGACGAGATAGCCGACGGCGGCCCCGTCGACGTCGGCCACGAACGCGACGTTGCGTCGACCGTCGGCGACCAACTCGGCGACGTAGGTGTCCCGTCCCGGCCACTCGGCGGCGACGAAGGGATCGCGGGTGCCGGCGTCCTCGGCGAACAGGCCGGCGTTGAGCTCGGACAAGGGTGGGATGTCGGCCGGCTTCGCGACCCGGATCGCAGCCGAAAGGGACTTGCTCGGACTCGTCATGACGGTGAGGCTAGGCAGATCGATCAATGTTGTAAATGCGTGGATTCGTGAGGTCCTTGCCGATGAACGAGGTGAGCGGATGAGCACTGGAAACAACGTTCTGTCGCTGACGCTGCAACGACGTGGCGACGACGGCGAGCCGGTGACGTCCACCCGGCAGGTGCAGGCCGGGCAGGCGGCGCTGGTGCTCTGCGACGTCTGGGACCGACACTGGAGTCGCGGCGCGGCCGAGCGGGTGGACCTGCTTGCTCCGGTCGTCAACCAGGTTGCCCGCCACCTGCGAAGCTCCGGCGTACTGATCGTGCACGGGCCGTCGGAGACGCTGGACTTCTACCGCGGGCATCCGGCGCGCCGACGCGTGCTGGACGTCCGACCCGTGGAGCCGCCGTCCGGCCCCGCCGTCCCGGAACCACCGCTGCCCATCGACGACTCCGACGGTGGTTCGGACACCGGCGAGACGTCGTGGTCTCCGGTGTGGACCCGCCAGCACCCTGCCGTCACGATCGAGGACGGCGACGCCATCTCCGACGACGGCGGCGAGATCTACAGCCTGCTCCAGCAGGAGAAACGTGACCTGGTCCTGGTCGCGGGCGTGCACACCAACATGTGCGTGCTGCGACGCTCGTTCGGGCTGAGAAACCTGGTGCGCTGGGGATTGTCGCCGGTCCTGCTCCGCGACCTGACCGACGCGATGTACAACCCGGCCATGCCGCCGTACGTCAGCCACCACCGCGGGACCGAGCTCGTGGTGGAACACATCGAACGCCACCTGTGTCCCACGGCGCTCGGCGCCGAACTGCTGCCACAAGCCTGACGAGGCGAGCCGGAGAGGATCGCATGGCCGAACTGACGACGACGTACGTACGTGAGGTGCTTCTTCGCGAGGTGGGCGGGCCCGACTGGCAGATCTCCGAGCCGTTGGGAACCGGAAGCAAAACCCGATTGGTACATCGCGGCTCCACGGCACTCGCGGTCAAGCTCGTCGACACCCCGCCGCGGATCACTGCCCGCCTGTCCGAGATCGGGGTCACTCCGCCGATCGTCGCTGTCGGGGAGTACGACAAGCGCAGGTACACGATCCAGCAGGCGGTCACCGGTCCGCATCCCGACCGCGACTGGTTCGCGGGCAACCTGCCGCGGTGGGCCGATCTGGTGCGCAGCTACCTCGACGACGACGAGCTTCACCGGCTGCTGGCGGAGACTCCTGCGTTCTGGCGGCTGGACGTCACCGGTGCGGTGGCCGTGATCGACCGGTCTCCGGCGCCCACGATGCCCGTGTTGCAGGAGCCGGGTTTCCGGGCGTCACTGGAGCGCTGGCGGGAGCAGGCCGAGGCCGTGGTGCGACTCCCGCACCAACCGATCCACCCCGACGCGCACGTGCACAACTACGTGATCGCCGGCGGGCGCCCGTACCTCCTGGACTGGGAGTACGTCGACCTGTCCGATCCGCTGCGCGACGTCGGATTCCAGGTCTGCGGGTCCCTTCACCGAGGTCGGTGGGCGGAGTTCCTACGACGGATCGGGCACGCTCCGAGCGAGGAGCTCGAGATCGCGATGCTGTGGTGGGCCGCGTTCAAGATGGCCATGAACGCGTTCTTCAACGACGGTCGGGGCGACGAGAGAGGCGCCGCGTTCCACGCGCACTACTTCCGTATGGCCGTCGATCGTCGCTCGTGGGTCGACCAGCGCTGAGGTGACATGACGTCGCTACGAGCTGTCCGTGCCGTCCGAACTCTCAGAGCAGGAACGCCTTGTCGAGGGCGGTGCAGCAGGTGTCGACGACGAGGCGGGTGACGACGTAGGGGTCGGCGTTCGCGTTCGGGCGCCGGTCCTCGATGTAACCCTTCTTGTCAACCTCTACCTGCCACGGGATGCGGACCGACGCGCCGCGGTCGGAGACGCCGTAGCTGTACTCGTTCCACGGTGCGGTCTCGTGGGCGCCGGTCAGGCGGGCTTCGATACCGGCGCCGTACTGCTTGATGTGCTCACGCGGCTTGTCGTCGCGGCCGAGAGCCTCGCAGGCCTCGATGATCGCGTCGTACCCCGAACGCATCGCCCTGGTGGAGAAGTTGGTGTGGGCGCCCGCGCCGTTCCAGTCGCCCTTGGCAGGCTTGGGATCCAGGGTCGCGGAGACGCCGAAATCCTCGGCGGTGCGGTAGAGCAGCCACCGCGCGATCCACAGCTGGTCGGCGACGTCCAGCGGGTTCAAGGGGCCGACCTGGAACTCCCACTGGCCGGGCATGACCTCGGCGTTGATGCCGGAGATGGTCAGGCCGCCGGCGAGGCAGTTGTCGAGGTGCTTCTCGACGATCTCCCGGCCGAAGATCTCGTCCGCTCCGACACCGCAGTAGTAGCCGCCCTGCGGGGCCGGGTAGCCGGCCTCGGGGAAACCGAGCGGGCGGGAGCCCCGGAAGAAGGTGTACTCCTGCTCGATGCCGAAGAGCGGCTCCTGCCCCGCGAACTGCTCGGCGACCGGACGTAGTAGCGCCCGGGTGTTGGACCCGTGCGGCCTGTCGTCGACGGTGAGGACTTCGCAGAGTACGAGAACGTTGCTGCCGCCGCGGATGGGATCCGGGTAGGTGGCGACCGGCCTGAGTACGAGGTCGGAGAAGTGGCCCGTGGCCTGGTTGGTGCTCGAACCGTCGAAGCCCCAAGTGTCCGGCTCCGCACCATCACTGATGATCTTGGTCTTCGAGCGCAACCTGGCGGTCGGCTCCGTACCGTCGATCCAGATGTACTCGGCCTTGTAGCTCACGGGGCACCATCCTCAGGACGCGGGATCTCGCGGAAGTCGAATGTCGTCCCAGCGTCACAACCGGCGATTTCACATCCGTTGCCCTGGTGTTACACGCACATGAACCAACCGCTTACCGGGTTGACGAACGGAGCCGACCCGGCCAGGGTCTGTCACATGTTGTCCGAGGCGCAGATCGCCACGTTCGTCCGTGACGGGTTCGTGCGGGTGCCCACGGCCGTCCCGCGTGCGACGGTCGACGCGTGTGTCGAGGTGATCTGGGACCGGCTCGCCGAGGACGGCCTCTCGCGTACGGACCGGTCGTCGTGGTCGTCGCCGGTCGTACGCATCGACTGCCCCGAAGACGGCAGCGACGGTGTGCCGTTCGCCGCGGCCGGAACCTCCCCGGCTCTGTGGGAGGCGTACGACCAGCTGATCGGGCCGGATCGCTGGTGGAAACGGCAAGGTGTCGGCGGCACGGTGCCCGTCCGCTTCCCCTCCAGGGAGGATCCCGGCGACGCCGGCTGGCACGTGGAGGGCAGCTTCCCGGTAGGCGACTCCTGGCACACCAACGTGCGCAGCCGCGACCGCGGGCTGCTGGCGCTCTTCCTCTTCACCGACGTGGGACCCGACGACGCGCCGACGCGGGTGCGCGCCGGTTCGCACGTGGACGCGGCGCGGGTGCTCGCCCGGCGGGGTGAGGAGGGGTTCGGCGGGGCGGAGCTGGGTCCGCTGGTGCAGCGGGCGAGCACGGCTCGCCAGGTCGCCCACGTCACCGGAGCGGCCGGGGACGTCTACTTGTGCCACCCGTTCCTGGTGCACGCGGCGTCCTGGCCGCACCGCGGGACGACTCCACGGATCATGGCGCAACCGGGCGTTGCGCTGCTGGGGTCGTTCGCGCTTGCCGACCGGGAGGGCGCTTACCCCGTTGAGGCCGCGATCCTGGACGCCATCGGCGGTCAGCGCGTGGGGATGGGCGGCCCGTAGGACAGGTCCTCGCAGGGGTTGTCGGCGGCGGTACGCGGCCGGACCGCAGGGACGGAGGTGGGCGGTGTCTCGGCCGTGGTCGTACGGGCGGCGTAGTCGCGGCCGAGCACGAGGTTCACGCTTCCGTCGTCCGCCCCGCCCGGTCCGGCTGTCGGCAGCAGTCGCGCGCGGGGAAAGAGCGTGGCGAGAGTGCGGGCGTCGGTGTAGTGGCCGGGGTCGTAGGTGATCGTCGTGGTCGCCACGCCGGCCTGCCCACCGTCGACGACCTGGCCGACGGTGAAGCCGACCGTCTGCAGTTGACTCGCGGCGGCCCGCGCGAGGCGCGGAACGGTGGTGCCGTTGTAGACGCCGACCTCGATCCCGAGGCCGGACATCGGGGCGCGGTTGTTGCTCACCCCTCCTTCCGGGGACCGGAGGCCTGTCAAGGGACGGTTGCCTCCCGGGGGCTGTTCGCCACCCGACGGTGCAACGGCACCCAGTGGCCGGTCGGCTCGAAGCGTTGCCCACACCCGGTCGGCGGCAGGCTGGACGAACGCGACCTTCGTCCGACCGGCGTAGCGAGACGGCACGGTGACGAACTGGATGTCGTGCAGGCTCAGGTGGCGCAGCGACATGGCGAAGGCGACCAGCTTCGGCGCCGACCCGAGCCCTGGGTCGACCGTGAGTGCCCGGGTGGCCGCCTCGGCGAGCGGCGCCAGCGTGGTGGGATCGATCCCAGACCGGCGGACCTTCGCGGCCAGGCTCGCGAGGAAGGCCTGCTGGCGTTTGATCCGGCCGATGTCGGAGCCGTCTCCGATGCCGTGCCGCAGGCGTACGTAGTCGAGGGCGCGCCGCCCGGACACGTTCTGCATTCCCTTGGCGAACAGCAGGCTGCCGCGGTCGCTGAGGCCCGGGTCCAGGTCACCGGCGTGGACGTCGTTGGGTACGCACACCCGGACCCCGTCGACCGCCTCCGTGATCGCGGCGAATCCCTTGAAATCCACGACGATCGTGTGGTCGATGCGAAAACCGGTCAGCTTCTCCACCGTGTTCTGGGTGCACGCCGGATTGCCCGCGGCAGTTGATCCCGTGTTGAACGCGGCGTTGAACATCGTTTGCCGGCGCGGGGCCGCCCAGTTGCCGCCGTGCAGCCGGCACCGCGGTATGTCCACCAGGGCGTCCCGCGGGATCGACACCGCGACGGCACGCCGGCGGTCGGCGTACACGTGCACCACGATCGCTGTGTCCGAGCGGCCCGCCGATCCGGTCCCGCCGGCGAGCTGGTCGTTCGCGCCGGCCCGTGAGTCCGACCCGAGCAGCAACACGTTCACCGGGGTGGCGCCGGTCCGGCCCGGTTTCGCGGGCGGTGGGCGGTCGGTGTCGATTCCTCGTGCGTCGAAGGTCCGGAGGTTGTCGTTCAGCCGGGACACGATCGCTCGGGCCACCGCGACCGCGGACACCATCGCCACCACGAGCAGCAGCACGGTCAGACAGCTCCGCCGCCGGCGTGCACGGGCGGAGCGGTACTCCCGTGCGACGCCCCCCGACATCCCCGACCCCCGCGGCTTCCTGATCGTTCGGCCTGGTCCCCGCTTGGTGACGGGCTCCTGCTGACCAGAGTCGCATCGACGTCGGGGTGTCGCACACCGATGCGCGCATCGCCTTCCGGTGTGGGCAACGACCTCGCGACCTGTCGCCGGGCCCGCCCTGGCCAGGGCCGTTCGGCAGGCGTTCGAGGCACTCCCGGGGGACACTGGGCAGGTGGCCCAGGAGGATCCCAAGGCGGCGTACGAGCGGCTGCGAGCCGCCCACCTGAACGCCGTGCGCGCCTCGCTCGCGGATCATGTGACGCGGCTCGCCTGGCCACGTGAGCGAATCGACAGCTACCGGACCGAACGCCTGCGGTCCCTGCTGGGGATCGCCCGCGAGCGCTCGGCCTTCCACGCCGCCCGGATCGGGGATGTCGATCCGGCCACCGCGACGGTCGACGATCTCGCCCGCCTGCCGGTGATGGTCAAGCAGGAGGTCGCCGACGAGTGGGACCGGATCATCACCGTGCCCGGCATCGACCGTGCCGGTGCGGAACGGGTCCTGGCCGAACAGCAGTGGTTCTCGTACACGCCCTCGGGTCTACAGGTGTTCAGCTCGGGTGGCTCCAGCGGTGTGCGCGGTGTGTACGTGTGGGACTGGGAGCAGTTCGTCACACTGGCCTGCCTGGCCTGGCGGTGGCAGACGCGGGCAGAAGCTACCTCGAGTGCCGGTGAGGGAGACCGTCAAGCGCGGCTTGCGGTGCTGGAGGCGGGTGAACCACCACATGCCAGCACGCCGCTGTTCGACGTCGCCACCCTGCCGTGGATGCGCACCTTCGTCATTCCCGCCGCGTCGCCGTTCGACGAGGTACTGCGCGCAGCGGCGGATGCACGGCCGACCCACGTCGTGGGCTACGCGTCGGTGGTCGGACGCCTCGCCCGGGCGGTGGTCGCGGGTGGGCTCGACATCCGTCCGGTCCGGGTGAGCACGAACTCCGAGCCGCTCGGGGAGGAGGACCGCGACGCGATCGACACCGCCTGGGGCGTACCCGTCCACAACCTCTGGGGCTCGACCGAGATCGGTGTCCAGGCGGTCGGCTGTGGTCAGGGCGAGGGTCTGCACATCTGCGAGGACGAGGTGATCCTGGAACGCGTCGACGCCGCCGGGAGACCGGTCGGGCCCGACGAACCGGCCGCGCGGACGCTGGCCACCGGGCTCGCCGGCCGGGCGTTCCCCTTCATCCGTTACGACCTCGGCGACGAGGTCACGCTCCTGCCCGGGCGGTGCGAGTGCGGGAGCGCGATGCGACGGGTCGCCGACGTCGCCGGCCGCCGCGACGACGACTTCCACTACGGCGACCAGGTGGTCCCGGCGGCGGCGTTCCGGCACGTGCTGGGCACCGACCCGCGGATCTCGGAGTACCAGGTACGCCAGACCGCGAACGGCGCGGACGTGCTCGTGGTCGGGTCACATGACGTCGCCGCCGTGGTCGCGGCGCTGGGCTCCTCACTTCGCCCGTACGGCATCCCGGCCGCGGCGATCACCGTGCACCTCGTCGAGGAGATCCCGCGCACCGCCGCGACCGGAAAGCTCAGGCGGTTCGTCCCCCGCGGTCCGTGACCCGTTCGTCGCGACGCCGGTCAGCTGCGCGCGGCGAGTTCGGCCGGCAACGGCCGGGCGTGCAGGACGGTCAGCGCGGACACGGCGCGGGTGAGCGCGACGTAGAGCCGGTTCAGCCCACGTGGCTCGGCGTCGACGATCGTCGCGGGCTCGACCACGACAACGCCGTCGAACTCCAGACCCTTGGCCAGCGAGGCGGGCACGCACACGAGCCGGAAGTGTTCCAGGGCGTTCTCGGTGTCGCCGAGCATGGCCGGTGTCAACCCGGCCTTGTCGAGGGCCGACCGCGTGGGGCCGGAGTGGAGCAGGTCGAAGACCCGCCTGATCTCCGCGTCGGTGGCGATGACACCGATCGAGCCCGCGTGTCCACCCTCCTCGTCGATCCGCAGGCAGGCCTGGAGAACCTCCTCGGCGGTCACCTCGGAACCGGCGGCCGCGGTGATCCGGAGTCCTCCCGCGGCCCGCCGCAGGCTGACGGGTTCGGCGAGGTCCGGCTGCAGGGAGGGCAGCAACCTGGCAGCGAACTCGATGATCGCGGCCGGGACCCGGAAGCCACGGGTGAGTTCGACGATCTCGCTCGCCTCGCCCGCACCCAGCTCGGCCAGGACGCTCTGCCAGGAGGTGGAGGCGTACGGCGTGGTGGCCTGGGCCAGGTCGCCCAGCACGGTGGCCGTACGACAACGCCGGCCGAGCGCACGCAGCTGCATCGCGGACAGGTCCTGCGCCTCGTCGACGACCAGGTGGCCGCGGCGGGGTTCGCGTTCGAGGAGCTCGCCCAGCTCGTCGAGGAGAACCAGGTCCGCCTCGGACCAGCGGACCGACTTCACCGAGCGGTACGGCTTGCGCCACAGCAGCGCCTTCTGCTCCTCGGCGGTGAGGTCGTCACCGGCCGCCTCGGCGAGGAAGCCGGCGTCGGAGAGCAGCCGGTGCAGCACCTGCTCGGGCGTACGCTGCGGCCAGACCTGGTTGAGGATTCGCCGGACCGGGGCCGACCTGGCCACGGCGTTCTGGGTCCGGTCGTCCGGCGTTCCACCTCGTTGTTCCATCCGCAGCAGCACGGCGTGGGCGAGCCGCTGCGCGAGCGTGGTGCGGCCGGGGGCATAACGCGTGGCGGTCTCGACCACGCCAGCCGCGATCTCGCGTACCTCGTAGTCGGGCACCCGGAAGCGGCTCGCACCCTTGCTGTAGACCACCGCCTCCACGTCGTCGCCGACGCCGACACCCGACCACAGTGCTCGCCGCAGCACGGCTGCCATCCTGGCGTCGCCCTTCACGGTGACCGTCGCGGTCTCCTCCTCGTGCACGGCCAGCGCGTGGTCGGGGTAGTAGCGCCGGATCAGATCCGGGAACGTCAACTGCTGGACGAAGACCTCGCCGAGCGCCGGCAGCACGTGCCGGATGTACTGCAGGAACGAACGGTTCGGGCCGATGATCGCGATCCCGCCGTCGCGGGCGAGCCGGCTGCGTTCGGCGTAGAGCAGGTAGGCGACCCGGTGCAGGCCGACCGCCGTCTTGCCGGTGCCCGGTGCTCCCTGCACGCAGATCGTGGTGTCCAGCGGCGCCCGCACCAGCACGTCCTGGTCGGGCTGGATCGTCGCGACGATGTCCCGCATCGGGCCGGATCGTGGCCGCTCGATCTCCGCCGTCACCAGGTCGGAGAAACCCTCCGTCGCCGTGGCCTGCGCGCCGCTCACCGGCTCGTCCTCGTACGCCGTCACGTCGACGAAGCCGTCGGGCCCGGGTTCGTGGGAGAAACCGTGCCGGCGGCGCACCAGCACCCGCTGGGGATCGGCCGGCCCGGCGCGGTAGAACGGCATGGCGACCCGGGCGCGCCAGTCGATCACCAGCTGTGCGCCGTCGGGCTCGCGGATGTGCCGGCGGCCGATGTAGAGGCGGTCGACCTCGCCGTCGGGGCCCAGCACACGGCCGGCATGGTCGGCGCCGTCGAACACCGCACCCGGCTCGCAGTCCAGTCGCCCGAAGAACAACGGGATCTTTGGCTGGTCCAGCAGCACCTCGGCGCGGTGTTCGCGCGCCCATTGGAAGAACTTGTTGTCCCAGTAGCTGTCGGTGCCGGCATTGACGATGAGCGGCGTCTCGGTGTCGACCACGTCGCCGTGCATGAGTTCCAGTGCGGCCCGAGCGGCTCGCAGGTGCGCGCGCTCGGCGGCGAGTTCCGGATCGACGGCGGGCTCGGACGCGGCAGCGGCGTTCGACGGAGCGGAGGGAGTGGATGGGGCAGAGGGCATTGACGGAGCCTCCACGATGGTTGTCAGGCACTCGTCAGCAGTGGGCGCGGGCCCCCGCTCCAGGGCCGCCTTCGATGTGGCGGCGCAACCGGCTCGGTTCGGTCCCTGCTCTCCGGCACTACTGTCCGTACGACAAGCCATCGCACGTTACCAGCGTGCTCCGTGGAGCGGAAGCCGTTTTCCCGCCGCCGCCCGACCCGCTGGGATTCCGGGTTGACCGGCTCGCCGATGCGCCCTAATCTGCCCAGTGGCAGCCCGGCACCCGCAAAGGTGCCCCAGGGTATGACCCCGCCCGGCGAGATTTGGTGGGCCAGCTCTGCGCCTCGCGCATTGACGCTGCCCGGTCCGAACCATCAGCGAATCTCGAAAGCGGTGCCACCCGTGACATCCGTTCACGCCCACCCCGACCAACCCGCGGTCATCTCCGCGGCGGGGCTCACCAAGACCTACACGTTCCACGACCAGGGCGCCGGACTGGCCGGCGCGGTCCGGAGCCTGGTCCGCCGCAGGTACCAAACCCGCCTCGCGGTCGACAGCATCGGCTTCACGATCGGCCGCGGCGAGGTCGTCGGCCTGCTCGGCCCGAACGGCGCCGGCAAGACCACGACGCTGAAGATGCTGTCCGGTCTGCTCTACCCCACCTCCGGTCAGCTGGAGGTGCTCGGCCACTCACCGTCTCGGCGCCGGCCGGACTACCTCCGCCGCATCGCGTTGGTCATGGGCCAGAAGACGATGCTCTGGTGGGACGTTCCGGCGATGGAGAGCCTGCTGCTGCACAAGGAGATGTACGACCTGTCGACCGCTGAGTTCGAGCGCAACGTCGACGAGCTCGCCGAGTTGCTGGAGGTACGCGACCTGCTGAACGTCCAGGTGCGCAAGGTCTCCCTCGGCGAGCGGATGAAGCTCGAGCTCATGGCCGCGCTCGTACACGGCCCGGAGATCCTCTTCCTGGACGAGCCGACGATCGGCCTGGACGTGGTGGCCAAGGCCCGCGTGCGCGCGTTCCTCGCCGAGGTGACCCGGCGCCACGGCACCACGATCCTCGTTACCAGCCACGACATGGACGACATCGAGGCGCTCTGCTCGCGGGTGATGGTCATCGACCACGGGCGGCTGCAGTACGACGGAAGCCTGAGCGGGCTCGTCCACGCCGCGCGGCCGCGCAAGCTCGTCCGGGCGACGTATGCGCGGGCCGTCGACGCGAGCCCGCTGGCCGACCTCGACGGAGTCGCCGTCGGTGGCGGCGGCTCGGACCAGACCGTCTCACTGGAGGTCGAGCGAGAACGCACCGGCGACGTCCTCGAGCAGCTGACCAGGCTCGGCCCGCTGGTGGACCTCGACGTCGCCGACGCCGACGTCGAGGAGATCATGCGTGACCTGTTCCTTCGGCGCGGCACGGTCGGCGTGGCCGGCTCCGCCGAGACGGAGGAGGTGCGATGAGCTCCGTACCGCGCAACCTGCGAATCCTCCGTCGGATGACCGCTGCCCACGTCGCCATGTCGCTGACCTACCGCGGCGAGTGGGCGGTCTTCATGGCGGCCAACATCAGTGTGCCGATCATCTCGTTGCTCATCTGGCGTACGGCGCTCGCGAACGGCGCGCAACTGCCGGTTGACGAGCGGTACCTCACCACCTACTTCGTGTTGCTGAGCATGGTCACGATGGCCACCTCGTCGTGGATGACCATCTTCCTGTCCCGCGACATCAGGCTCGGCAGGCTGTCCAGCTGGATGGTGCGGCCGGCGTCGTTGCTGCTGGACTTCGTGGCCAACAACCTGTCCGAGAAGATCCTCAAGACCTTCGCCCTGGTGCCGATGGTCGGTGTGCTGTGGTGGATCTTCCGCGACTCGATGCGGGTGCCGTCCGGGCCGGGTCACCTCGCGGTGTTCGCGGTCAGTGTCGTGCTCGCCGCCGTCCTGGTGTTCTCGATCGACATCCTGGTCGCCGCGCTGACGTTCTGGATGGACGACGTGACGGCGCTGCACCAGGCACGGATGATCATCGCGAACGTGCTGTCCGGCGCGATCGTTCCGCTGGCGTTGATGCCGGACTGGTCGCGCGGCTTCATCGACCTGCAGCCCTTCCGCTACACCGTCTCCTTCCCGGTCGAGGTCGTCGCCGGTCACCTGTCGAACGCGGAGATCCTCACCGGTATGGGGATTCAGCTCGGCTACGTCGTCGGGTTCGGCATCCTCGCCCGGCTGGTCTGGGCGGCCGGCATCCGTGGCTACTCGGCGGTGGGCGCATGACGACGCCAACACCAACCTCGGCGCCGACTCGTACGTACGCCGACCCGAGGGAGCCGATCGACCGGACCTGGCTGCGGCGGCAGGCGCGGCACCTGCGCCTGTGGCGACGGTTCCTGTCGCAGGCGATCGTGCGCGAGACCCACTACCGCGCGCACTTCGTGACGACTCTGGGTGTCGGGGTGGTGCAACTCGGGCTTGCGCTCGTTCCGATTCTCCTGCTGTACGGCTACACCGACGACATGCGCGGCTGGTCACAGGCGCAGGTGCTCACCCTCGTCGGTGTCTACCAGGTGGTGACGGGGGTGCTCGCGGCGTTCGTGGCGCCCAACCTGAACCGGATGACGACCTACATCACCGAGGGCGAGCTCGACGTGGTGCTCATACGACCGGTGTCCAGCCAGTTCTACCTGACGCTGCGGTGGATCAACGTCGCCGAACTCGGCAACGTGGCCAGTGGCGTGGCGCTGCTGGTGTTCGGCCTGGTCCGCTCGGGTGCGACCCCGAACCCGCTGGAGATCGTGCAGGCGCTGGTGCTCGCGGCCTGCGGCACGGTGCTGCTCGCCAGTGTGTGGTGTGCGATGTCGTTCACCGCGTTCTGGATCCAGTCGGTGAACCCGATCGGCATGCTCTACACCAGCCTGGCCGAGTCGGGCCGCTATCCGCTGGTGTTCTTCCCGTTCGCCGTGCGTACGTTCCTCACGTTCGTGTTTCCGGTCGCGTTCGCGTCGACGTTGCCGGCACAGGCACTGCACGGCGGCGTCGGCTGGCTGCCGGTGGCGGGAGGCGTCGTGCTCACCGCGGTCGTGGTGGCGCTCGTGCGGGCGCAGTGGCGGCGCGGCCTGCGTTCCTACGCCAGCGCCAGCAGCTAGGGCAGACCCTGGGCGTCGGGGAGGTCGTCCGGTGACAGTGCGGACAGCTTCTCCAGCGCGCGCACGAAGGTGGTGCGTTCGGCCGGGGTGAGCCGGGCGAGCAGGTGTTTCTCCTTCGCCCGGATGTCCGAGCGCACCGCCCGGCGAACCCGGCGGCCCTCGTCCGTGATCGACAGCAGCCGGGCCCGGCGGTCGTTCGGGTCGGGCGTACGCGAGATCAGGCCGGCGTCCTGGAGTTCGTCGAGCGTGCCGATGATCCTTGTCTTGTCCGCCCCGATCGCCTCCGCCAACGTGGCCTGGGTGCGTACGGGTCCCTCGTCCAGGGCCGTGAGCACGCTGTAGCCCCACATCGAGACGTCGTGCGCGGCGAGTACCGGCAACTCGGCGGCGACGAGCAACCGCAGCACGGGATGCACCATCGCGGCGAGGTCGCGGCGGTCGTCATCGCGCCTCTCGCTGTCGCGGCGTCTGCCGGTCCGGTCGGTCACGTGCCCGAAGATAACAGTGGCGCGACGATGTGCTTGAGCATACGATATGCGCATGCCTACCAATGATCAGAGCTCGATCACGCAGCTACCCGACGACCGGCCGGCCGCCGGTTCCGTCGGTTCCGTCGATCTCGTCGCGCTCGACGCGCACGCGGTCCGCGCCAGCGTCGACCTCCTCGCGCGGGCCACGCGGGCAGACCTGACCAGGCCGACGCCGTGCGCGGAATGGACGCTGGAAGATCTACTGGCCCACATGGCCGCGCAGCACAACGGCTTCGCCGCCGCGGCGAGGGGCGAGGAGAACCCGAAGGTGTGGGAGGAGCGTTCCCTCGGCGACGATCCGTTCGGCGCCTACCGGGACTCCGCCGAACGCGTGCTGGACGCGTTCGCCGCGGACGGCGTACTGGAGCGGATGTTCCTCATCCCGGACTTCGGCGACCAGCCGCTGCCGGGGTGGCAGGCGATCAGCGCCCACCTCGTCGACTACGCCGTGCACTCCTGGGACGTCGCGAAGGCGCTGGGCGTGCCGGCAGAGCTGGAGCCGGCGGCCGTGGGGATGGCGTACGAGATCGCGCAAATCGTGCCGACCGGCGAGGCGCGGCTGGTGTCCGGCGCCCCGTTCGGCCCGGAGGTCGCCTTCACCGGTGGATCGCGCCTGGACCGGTTGGTCGCCCACCTCGGCCGCTCACCGAACTGGCCGGCCTGACGCTCCCGCTCACAGGTCGAGATCGACGACCACCGGGGCGTGGTCGGAAGGGCCCTTTCCCTTGCGGGCCTCGCGGTCGACGTACGCGTCGGTGACCCGCGAGGCCGCCGGCCGGCTCGCGTACACCAGGTCGATCCGCATGCCCTGGTTCTTGTGGAACATCCCGGCACGGTAGTCCCAGTAGGTGTACGGCGTGCCGTGTTTGAGAGCCCGCGCCCGCACGTCCTCCAGCCCGAGCGCCCGAAGCTCGGCAAGCTCCTGGCGTTCGGCGTCGGTGACGTGGGTCGAGCCGACGAACGCCGACGGGTCCCAGACATCCTCGTCGGCGGGCGCGACGTTGAAGTCCCCGGCGATGACGAACGGAGTGTCGGACCGCACTTCGGACTCGACGGCGCCGCGCAGTGCTGCCAGCCAGCGCAGCTTGTACGGGAACTGCGGGCTGTCGAGCGACCGCCCGTTCGGGGCGTAGACGGACCACACCCGCAGCGGCCCGCAGGTCGCGCCGACAGCGCGTGCCTCGGGCACCGACCGGCCCGGAACCTCGACGAGTGTGGGATCGCCGTCGGCCGCGGCGGGCGCGAGCGGCTCCCCGGGGAAGCCGCGGGAGACCTGCTCCAGCCCCACGCGGGACAGGATCGCGACGCCGTTCCAGCGGCCCTCGCCGTGCGCCGCCACCTGGTAACCACGCTCGATCGCGCCCTGGCTCGGGAACGCGCCCCCGGCGCACTTGGTCTCCTGCAGGCACAACACGTCGGGCTCGGCGAGATCGAGCCACTGCTCGAGCCGTGGCAGCCGCGCACCGACCGAGTTGACGTTCCAGGTAGCGAATCTCATAGGTACGCGTTATACCCCTTCCGGGGAACTGATCCGTATTCGTGTGCGGACCTGCCGGACGGGCGCCTTGGCCCGCGGCGCCCCATCCGGGATGCGATCACCGAAGTGATATTGACTAACGAATGTTAATCGATAACACTTGATCGCGTGACCTCTGATGTGGACGTCGTGATCGTCGGCGCGGGCCCGACCGGGCTGGCCGTCGCCTGCGGCTTGCTCGCCGGTGGAGTTTCCGTCCGCGTACTGGACAAGACGCAGGGCCCGGCCACCACCTCCCGCGCGGTCGGGCTGCAACCACGCGGCACGGAGGTGCTCGATCACCTCGGCGCCCTCGGCGACCTAGCGGACCGCTCGGTGCGGATCGGCCGGATCGCGATCCACGTGGGCGGCTCCCGGGCGGGGACTCTGGAGGTCGGGCGGCAGACGCCGCTGGTGACCAGGCCGGGACTCCTCGTCTCCCAGGCAGAGGTGGAAGCCGCGTTGCGTACGCGCCTCGGTGACCTCGGTGGCTCGGTGGAGTGGGGCCAGGAGCTGGCCGACGTGACCCAGGATCCCGAGGGGGTCATCGTCACGACAGGCGGGCGAAGCGACGCGAGCGCACCCCAGGAGAAGGTTCGGACGTCCTGGGTGGTCGGCTGCGACGGCGCGCACAGTCAGGTCCGCAAGCTGGCGGGTGTCGGCTTCCCGGGGGTCGCGCTGATCGAGCGGTTCCTGCTGGCAGACGTCCACGCCGACCTCCCGATCCCTCGTGACGAGGTGGCCGTGTGGTTACGCGCCGACCAGATGCTGGGCGCGTTTCCGCTGCCGGGCAACGACCTGTGGCGGCTGATGGCGCCGGCTGAACCATTCCCCACTGTCGCGACGGGGGACGAGGTGGTGTCCGCCTTGCTCGCCTCGTGGTGTGAGCACACCGGACTCGACGCCCCCACTGTGCGGGACGTGGCGTGGACCTCGACGTTCCGCGTTCATCGCCGACTCGCGGACCGCTACCGGCAGCGGCGGATCCTGCTCGCCGGGGACGCCGCACACATCCACAGCCCACTCGGTGGGCAGGGGATGAACACCGGACTGGGTGACGCGGAGAACCTCGCGTGGAAGCTCGCGCTCGTTGCGCGTGGACGTGCGGACGCCACGCTGCTGGACACCTACGAGGAGGAGCGTCGGCCGATCGCTTCGGAAGTGCTCGGCTCAACCAGCGCGATGACGAGAGTCGTACTCGGGGACAGCGCGCCTGCACGCCTGATCCGGGACGGAGTGTTCGTGCCCCTGCTTCGACGCCCCTCCGTTCAGCGGCTGATCTGGGAGCAGGCATCACAGCTGAAGGTCGGTTACCGGCGGGGTGTTCTGGGGCGCGGCGCGGGCCGTCTTGGGTTCGCGGCCGCTCGCCGACGCCCGCGGGCCGGTGACCGGGTGCGGGACCTGCCCTGCCGGCACGCCGACGGGACCCTCACCCGGCTCCACGCCGAGCTCGGCGGACGATGGGTTCTGCTGGGATCTCGTACGATCGTCGCATCGGCTGCAGCCGCCGCCTCGGCCCAACTCGGCGCAGACCTGGTGACCGTGCTGGAACCCCTCGACTCGTCGGCCGGTGACATCTTTCTCGTCCGTCCTGACGGGCACCTGGCCTGCCGCGTGGATGGAGCCGAGATGACCGACGCGGTAGAGAGGCTGAGCGCGTGGATCAGCCACGCACTGGGGGGAGGTCGAGGGTGAGCACGCCGGGTGGACGGCGTTCCGGGAAAGAGAGTGCGGGGGACGCTGACAGCGGTCGGCGACCGGGACTCCGTGAACAACGCAAGGCGCGGACCCGCCGCGCGATCCAGGAACAGGCACTACGACTCTTTGTCGCCCAGGGCTACGAAGCGACGACCGTCGCCGAGATCGCCGCCGCCGCGGGTGTTTCCCACATGACGTTCTTCCGGTACTTCCCCAGCAAGGAGGCAGTGGTCGAGAACGACGAGTACGACCCGATCCTGGTCGACCTCATCGAGCGGCGGCCCGCCGGCGAGGGGCCGCTCACCGCGCTGCGTGAGGCGGTCCGGGAGGGGCTGGGACCCGTCTACGCCACCGACCGGGAGGGATTGCTCGTGCGCTGCCGGCTGGTGCTGCGAACCCCCGCCCTGCGGGCGAGGTTGGCCGGCAACCTGGGCGCCACGGAGGAGATGCTCGCTCGCGCGCTGGCCGCTCGTGCACGCGCAGGCAGCGTCACCCTGGAGGCCAGGGTCGTCGCCGCAGCAGCGCTGGGCGCCCTCACGACAGCGATCGCCGCCTGGGTGGAAGAAGAAGGTGCCGAGGAACTACCGGATCTCATCGACCGGGCCTTCGACGCGCTCCTGCAGGCGGACGTCAGTGCGCGATCGCGGCCGGGTCGACGATGAGGAGTACGACGACGAGGACCGCCACGGCGAGGACGAGGTAGGCGAACCAGCGGCGCAGCCGACCGGCGTCGAGCCGGGTGGCGGCGCGCCCCGCGACGAGGGAGCCGACAACCGCACTTCCGGCGAACGCCGCGGTGAGGGCATAGTCGAGGGTGACGTGGCCGGCGTAGGCGACGAATCCGGCCGCGGCGTTCACGGCGACGATGACGAGCGAGGTCCCGACCGCGGCCGTCATCGGCAGGCCGAGCAGAAGCACGAGCGCGGGGACGATGAGGAAGCCGCCGCCGACACCGAACAGCCCGGTAAGGAAGCCGACGACGGCTCCGGTGGCGACGGCCTTGGGCAGGCAAGTCCGCCAGTGGACACCGCCACCCGGCAGTGCGCAGGCGCCTCCTGCGTCGGAGGGTTCGCGCAGCATGCGCAGGCCGGCACCGACCATCAGGACGGCGAAACCCGCCAGCACGACCCACGGTGGCAACAGCCGGTTGACAGCGGCACCGCCGAAGGCGGCCGCCGCGCCGGACAGGCCGAACACCGCGGCGACCCGCCACCGGATCTGCCCGGTCCGCAGGCGTGGGACGAGGCCGGTCAGTGCCGAGATGCCCACGACGGCCAGGGATGTGGGGATCGCGGTACGCAGTGGCATGCCCACGCCGTAGACCAGGGCCGGGACGGCGAGGATGGAACCGCCCCCGCCCAGGAGGCCCAGCAGGACACCGATCAGCAGGCCCAGCAGGAGAGCCGCGGTCATCGCGGCGGCGCCTGCAGGGAGTACGAGCCGACCGTCATGCGGCCCGGTTGGAGGGGAGCCGGTCCAGAACCTTCTCGGCGCTGGGCTCGTCGCCCCGGTTGTACGGCAGGCGGGCCAGCAGGCGGCCCATCATGCAGTTGTCGGTGAGCCCCGCGAACGTCAGGCCGGCGCCGACGAACACGGCGAGGGCGAGCATCCACGGCACCACCAGGCTGGTCAGCGTGCCGAGCAGGACGAGCAGGCCCGCGACCAGGCGTACCTGCCGCTCGATCGACCACCGTTGGCGCCCGTACACGACGTCTCCACCGGCAGCGGCGTACGCGGGTACGCCGCCGTCCAGGACGTGCAGCCCGTCCATGCCGACTGCCGTGAGGCGCTTCCTGGCCTCGTCGGCCCGGACGCCGGACTGGCACACGAGGACGACCCGGTGGCCGAGACGGTCACGCAACTGGCCGGCGTGCTCACCGAGCAGTCGCAACGGCACGTTGTAGGAGCCCCGGATGTGGGCGGACTCGAACTCCGCGGGCGTACGGACGTCGACGACGGTCACCGCGTCGCCGCGGTCGGTGTCGCAACGGTCATCGGCGGCGAGCCAGCCGGCCACGGTCGGCGCGTCGACCTGATGGTTTGCCTGGGTCATCAGGCTCCTCACGGGTTCTCGGTGTCAAGCCCGGCTTTGCGGGCCGAATCGTAACTGTCGTTGACGAGCACGACCTGCCGGCCCGGCCGGTCGAGGACCGAGGCCGCGATGGACGCGCGGTAACCCGAACCGCAGTACACCCAGACCTCACCGTCGGGCACCTCGTCCAGGCGGTCGCCCAGTTCGTGCAGCGGAATGTGCTGCGAACCGGCCACACCGCCGGCTCGGCGCTCGTCGTTGCGGCGGGCGTCCAGCACGTGGACGCCGCGTTCGGCGCGTTCGCTGGCAAGTCCGGCGAAGTCGCTGACGGGATACGAGCGAAGTTCCTGGCCGTCGGCGAGGACCGCGATGTCGCCGACCGCCATGCCGGCCAGCGCGTCGACACCGATGCGGACGAGTTCGCGGCGGGCGTCGGTGATCTGCTCCTCGGACTCCCCGACCAGCGTCAGCGGCGTGCCCCAGTGGTAGAGCCAGCCGAGGTAGGTGACGAAGTTCCTGGACAACTCGAACCCGAGCGAGCCGGCCAGGTGTCCCGCGGCGAAGGCCCTGCGGTCGCGCAGGTCCACGACCCACTCGCCCGACTCGATCCGGCGGCGAAGCTCCGTTCCGTCGACGCGTTCGGGAAGCGAGAGATCGACCGGCGCCGGTCCCTGGCGGTTGATCGGCGCCATCCGGGCGTAGTACGTCGGAAAGGCGTCCAGGCCCGCGATCAGGTCGTCGACGAACTCCTGTTCGGCCAACGTCAAGGCGGGGTTGACGGTCCTCTCGTGCTCGATGGTCGACTCCTCGGCCTGGGACTGCGAGGCCGAGCAGAAGCTGCCGAACCCGTGGGTGGGAAAGACCTTCGTCCGCGGTGGCAGCAGCTCGGCCAGCCGCCGGGCGGAGGCGTACTGCGCGTGGGTGAGTTCCTTGGTGAACTCCGGGCCCACCAGGTCCGTGCGCCCGGTCGTGCCGTACAGCAGAGAACCTCCGGTGAACACCGCCTCCGGTCGGCCGTCCGCGTCCTCGAGCACGTAGCTCAGGTGGTGGTGGGTGTGGCCGGGGGTGTGCAGCACCCGAACCCGCAGCCCGCCGGTGGTGAGTACGTCACCGTCGCCGACCGGCTGCCGCTCGTAGGCGACGTTGTCGTCGGCGGACAGCACGTAGGTGGCGCCGAGCCGGCGAGCAAGCTCCAGCCCGCCGGTCACGTAGTCGTTGTGGACGTGGGTCTCCAGGACGTGGGTGACGCGGACGCCATGCCGCTCGACGAGGTCGAGAACCCGGTCGATGTCGCGCTGCGGGTCGACCACCACCGCCACCTCGCCGTCGGTGGCCAGATAGCTGCGGTCGCCCAGGCTGGATGTCTCGATCGTCTCGATCTGGGTCATGAGTATCACCTCCCGGTGGATCGGCCGTGTCGGTCGGTCGGTCGTGTCGGTCTGCTGCGTGGGTGAGCGGAAGTCGGGATCAGGCGAGGGAGAGGAACAGCCGCTCCAACTGGGCCTCGTCGAGCTTCCGCTCGCCCTCCTCCTCGACCATGCACTGCCGCAGGCCGGTGGCGATGATCTTGAAGCCGGCACGGTCGAGCGCCCGGGCCGCGGCCGCGAGCTGGGTCACCACGTCGGCGCAGTCGCGCCCTTCCTCAATCATCCGGATGACGCCGCCCAGCTGGCCCTGCACCCGCTTCAGGCGGTTCACGACGTCCTTGAGCTGGTTCGCCTCGATCTCCATGCCCGCTCCTTCGTCTGGATACCCCGGGGGGTACAACCGCGACGGTAGCAGGTGCATTCCCCGGGGGTATCGGCGGACAGCCGGAACCGGAGCCGGCAGGCCAGGTTCCGGGGTCGGACGCCATCGGCGGAGGTGGCAGGCACAGTCGATTCGGTTGCCGAATATTTCGGTGTCAGTAGTATCCTGATCGGAGTGGTCGTCGGCGGTTCTGCCGTACGGCCGGACGATCACCTCCCGAAATGAGCTGACGATCCGCATGCCCGTTGCCCTGCGACCGAACTCGCTGGCCGCCGTACTCGCCCACGAGCGTCCGCGGCCGGAGCGCGTACGCAACCACGCGCGTGCCTGGTGGCTGGCCGTGGCGACCGTGTGCGGTGGCGCGTTCATGGGCCAACTCGACGCCAGCATCGTCACGTTGACCTACGGCGCACTCCGGCGGGAGTTCACCGCTTCGCTGGCCGCGGTGGAGTGGGTGTCCGTGGCGTACCTGCTCACGCTGGTGGCGTTGCTCGTTCCCGTCGGCAGGCTCGCGGACGCGTACGGCAGAAAACTCTTCTACCTCTACGGGTTCATCGTCTTCACGGTCGCGTCGGCCGCGTGCGGGCTGGCGCCGACGCTCATCGCCCTGATCGGTTTCCGCGTGCTGCAGGCCGTCGGCGCGGCCATGCTGCAGGCCAACAGCGTGGCGCTGATCGTCACCAGCGCTCCACGGCAACGGATGCGCACCGCGCTGGGTGTGCAGGCCGCGGGACAGGCGCTGGGGCTGGCTCTGGGACCGACCGTGGGTGGAGTGCTGGTGACCACCCTCGGCTGGCGGTGGGTGTTCGGGGTCAATGTCCCGGTGGGCGTTCTGGCGCTGGTCGCCGGGCACTACCTGTTGCCGCGTACCCGCGTACGCCACCACACGTCCAGGCGGTTCGACTGGCGGGGCTTCGTCCTGCTGGGCGTGGCGACCACCGCGGCGCTGCTCGGCGTGTCGGCGGCGTCCGGGTTCGACCTCCCTCTCGCCGCCGTCGTGGGGCTGTTCGCGGTGGCGGTGCTGGCAGGAGTGGCGTTCGGCCGCCGGCAACTCCGGGCCGCCGAGCCGTTGGTGAACGTGACGCTGCTGCGCAACCGCGCAGTGTCGTGGGGGCTGCTCGGTGCGATGTGTGGCTACCTCGTGCTGTTCGGTCCGCTGGTGATGGTGCCGGTCGCACTGACCGCCCACGGCGTGTCCGAACTCACCGCCGGGCTCGTTCTCACCGCCCTCCCGGCGGGGTTCGCGCTCGCCGCCGCCGGCGCCGACCGCGTGCTCCCGCCGGGCCTCGGTGGTCGCGGACGCGCGACCCTCGGCCTCGTGACCTGTGGCCTCGCCCTGGCGGCCCTGCTCGTCGTACCGTTCACGCCCGGCCGGCTGGCGCCGGTGCTGGCACTGGTCGGGCTGGGGCTCGGGATCTTCACACCGGCCAACAACGCGACGATCATGCGCGCCGTACCGACGCGTTCGTCCGGGACCGGCGGTGGGCTGGTCAACATGGCCCGCGGCTTGGGCACCGCGCTGGGGGTGGCGCTGGTGACCCTGGCGTTCCACCTCGCCGGACCGGTCGCGGGTGGTGCGGGGGAGCGCGGTGCCGTGGTGGTGCTGGTCCTCGCCACCGCCGTCGCGGTGGTGACCGCCTGGCTCGCCCGCGAGGACCCGCCGGGGACGAAGGAGTAGCTAGGGTTTGGGACATGCCATCGCAGCCGTCCCAGGAGCATCCCCAGCCGACCGTCACGTCCGACGCCCGGCAGCTCACCGAGGCCGTCACCCGACTGCGGCGGGCGTTGCGCTCCTCGATTCGTACCGAATATCCGTGGGAAGCGCTGCCGATGGCCCAGGTCGAGCTGCTGCAGGTTCTCGCCGAGCACTCGCCGGCCCGCACCGGCGACCTCGCGGCCCGTCAGCGACTGGCACCGAGCACCGTCAGCACGCTCGTCGGACAGCTGATGGCGGGTGGGCTGATCACCCGGGAGGTCGACCCCAACGACCGTCGCGCCTCGGTCGTCAGCCTCACCGACGCCGGCAGGGCGGAACTCGCCTCCTGGACCCAGGCGCACGAACGCCGGCTGGACGCCGCTCTCGGTGCGCTGTCGGAGAAGGATCGGACGAAGGTACGTGCGGCACTACCGGCGTTGTTCCGGCTGGTGGAGCATCTGGACGAGACCGCCGAGTAGGAGGATTCGCGTCCACTCGTCAGGCGGCGGAAGGAGACGACCATGCCCCGACAGATCCTGGTCACGGGTGGCACCGGCCTGCTCGGCCGCCTCGTGGTCCGGCGCCTGCTCGACGCGGGCACGGAAGTGCGAGTGACGAGCCGCCGCGCTCGGCCCGCCGACGACCGCTCGCCGTACGCGTGGGCGACCGCGGACCTGCGATCAGGTACCGGCGTGGCGGAGGCCGTCGCCGGGGTGGACGCGATCGTGCACTGTGCGACCGCGTTCGGCCGGCAGCAGGAGGTCCAGTTGGTACGTACGCTGGTCGAAGCGGCCGGCCGTGGCGGATCACCGCACCTGCTGTACACCTCCATCGTCGGTGTCGATCGTGTTCCGCTGCCTTACTACAAGGGAAAACTGGCGGCCGAGCAGATGGTCCAGGCCTCGGGTCTGCCGCACACCGTCCTGCGGGCCACGCAGTTCCACGACCTGCTGCGCGCGGTGTTCGCCTCGGCGGCGAGGGTGCCGGTGATGCCGGTTCCCGACTTCCGATTCCAGCCCGTCGACGCCGGTGAGGTCGCCGACCGGCTCGCCACGCTCGCGATCGGCGAACCCGTTGGCCGTGCGCCCGACGTCGCCGGTCCGGAGGTACGCCACGCGAGTGAGTTCGCCGGTGCGTACCTGCGGGCGAGCGGCCGGCGGCGGCGTATCCTTCCGATGCGCCTTCCGGGGAAGACCTTCGGTGCCTACCGGGCCGGCGCGCATCTGGCTCCGGACCACGCGGTCGGGAAGGTGACCTTCGAGGACTACCTCGCCGGATACTCCGACCTTCGGGGTCGCTCGTACCGAGCCCCGAGGTGACGGCGGCCCAGAGCTGACGGCGGCCCCGGGGCGGCTATCCGTCGACGGTGATCGGCCGGCTCGGCGGGCCGTCGACCAGAAGCGTTCGCAGCAACTCCGCCAGCCCGGCCGGCCGCAGCAGGTCCGTGGTCGCCGCCAGCTCCGCGAGAGTCCACCAGCGGTGGCCGGTGATCGCCGAAAGCTCCAGGGCCTCGAAGCCCGAGGTGTCGATCGTGAACGCCGGAACCCGAGCCACGAAATAGCGTTGGTGAACCTCGTACGTCACGCCGTCCCGGACCGTGTTCCACGGCCGTCCCCGCCAGAGCTCCGGGCCGAGGATGACGTCGGTCAGCCCGGTCTCCTCCCGTAGCTCTCGTACGGCTGCCTTCCGGTGAGTCTCTCCGGGCTCGACGCCACCGCCGGGGGTGAACCAGCGCGTCGAGCCGTCCGTCTCGTCGCGAAGAGAGAACAAGAGCAGGCGATCCGCGTCGTCCAGCAACACCACGCGTACTCGATCGCTTCGGCGCGGCGCGTCGACGTTCTCTGCGGCGTGAGTCTCGTTGCGTGCCCCGTTCGCGTCCTCGCCGATCATCGACACAAGGTAGTGCTGTCCTTGGTGGCTCGCGACCACCACCGGGAAGGGGGCGTCCCGATTGCGAGGACAGCCAACGGTGGTAGTAGTTTCCCGACGGGGCGAGGGGAGGAGCAGGCATGGCGGCGGACCCGGCGGAGGGACTCGACGCGGACGGGTTCATCACCACAGGCGCGCGCATCGCCAACGTTCGCGCACCTTACGACGCCGTGCTGGCCGACGTTCGGACGACGATCCGCGCCGCCCTGGGCACAGAACTGCATGGGCTCTACCTCTATGGGAGCGTTGCCACCGGGCAGGCCGTTCCGCCCGCCTCGGACCTGGATCTGGCGGCGGTCGTCATCGGTCCGGACGCCCTGGAGACGTGTCGCCTGCTCGGTGAGGAGCTGTCGGCCCGGCATCGATCCGTCGTGCGGGAGGTGGGCGTTTCGCCCGTACAGCTTGAGAAACTCCTCGCCGAGGACGACGCCGGCAGGGCGGAACGCTGCTTCCTGAAGCACTACTGCGTCGGCGTCGCCGGCATCGACCTGCGGCCGGACCTCCCGCGATGCCGGCCGGACAGGGCGATCGCCCGCGAGTTCGTGGGGGAGTTGGCTCCGAAGCTCAGGCACTTCACCGAACGCCTGGAGGCCGCGGCCACCCCGGCCGAGGTGGAGGCGGTCGCGGTGCTGGTTGCCCGTCGCCTGCTGATGGCGGCCGCCGTGGTGTACTCCATCCCCGACCGCACCTGGACCACGGCGCGTACGGACGGGGCCGAGATGCTCGGCCGGCACCATCCCGCACTCGCGGGCCACGCCGCCCGTGCGCTTGCCTGGATCGGCCCGCACAACGACGAGGGTCCCGGGCACGTCACGCCGACTCGTGAGGAGGTCGGGGTCGTGCTCGGCGAACTGGGTGCGCTGCTCACCCGTGACGTCCAGCGCTACCTCGGGCCGGAAGGGTGAGCCGAGCGCTCCGGCCGAGACTTCGTCACGGGATTGCGCTGCTCGTTCGGATACAGAATGATCAACAGTCGGTTCCCGGCAACCTTTCGTTGACTCCGTGAGTCGTTCAGGTCCTCGGCATCGCAGAAGCCATCGCCTCGCGGCCTGCGCCGGTTTGGTGAGGACGGACGACAACCCAAGGAGTTCATGTATGCGTATGCGAGCGATCCCTGTCGTCGCTGTCGCCGCGGCCCTCTCCGTCGTCGCGCCCGCCGCGCCGGCGCTCGCCCTGACACCACCGACGATCGCCGCGATCGGCATCCCTGGTGAGGATCTGGGCACGCAGCCGGATGCTGGTGCGGTCGAGGTGCGGTACGCGGACGGTCGCCACCAGATCCTCTACCCCTCCGGCTACCACGCCGGCGACCGTTTCGGTACGGCCGTCGCGGTGCTGGACGTGGACGGGGACTCGGTCTCCGACCTCGTGGTGGGTGCACCCGGTCGCGACGTCGGCACCGCCGCGGACGCTGGGGCCGTCTACCTCTACCGAGGGTCGTCCACCGGCCTGCACCTGTGGAAGGTCCTGACGCAGGGCAGCGGTGGGGTGCCCGGTCCGGCCCAGGCGGGTGCGGCGTACGGCTCCACGCTGTTCGCGTACCCCGGGTCGAGCTCCACCCCGGCCAGCCTGACCGTCGGCGCGCCCCGGTGGGACGTCGGCGGCGCGGTGGACGCGGGAGCCGTCACGGTCCTCTCCCTCCCCCGGTCCGGCGACCCGACCGTCTCGGGCACGATCCTCACCGAGAATTCGCCCGAACTCGGCAGCTCAGCGCAGGCAGGTGACCGGCTCGGCGCCGCGGTCCAGGGCTCCTGGGCGCTCGGCGCGCCCGGTAGGACCGTGAACGGCGCGAAGGGCGCCGGAGCCGTCTACGTGCGCATCGACCCCAAGGTCGCCGCGTACACAATGGTCAGCCAGGACACCCCCGGCATGCCTGGAACGGCCGAGCCGGGCGACGGCTTCGGCAGTGCGCTCGACAACGCGGCACCCAGCGGCCTGTGGATCGGCGTACCCGGTGAGGACGTCGGCAGTCTGGCCGACGCCGGGATGGTCAACACGTTCGGCGACACCAACGAGGACGGCATCCCCGCCGAACCGGGACCGGCCTACACGCAGAACTCCACCGGCCCCGGCGGACCGGTCGCGGGCTCGGCCGAGGCGGGCGACCGGTTCGGCGCGGCCCTCGCGTCCTACCCGCCGAGCGAGGACTCCGACACCGACGTGGTGCTCATCGGGGCGCCGGGGGAGGACCTCGGCTCGATCCGCGACGCCGGAATGGTGGACGAGATCTGGGGCGGTGGCGCTTCGCTGACCGAGGCGAGTACGGCGGGGATCGAGGAGACCGGTGACCGGTTCGGTTCCAGCCTGGTCGCGGGCAACGGGTTCGACGTGACCTGGAATCCGCGCATCATGGTCGGAGCGCCGGGCGAGGACGGTGGCGCCGGTGCCGTGGTAGTCGTCAGCCACGGTGCGACGATCTGGAAGCAGGTGACCGGAGCTCCGGAGTCCGGCGACAGGTACGGCACCGCGCTGGACTCTCGCCTGGGTTGAGCGATCCGGCTCCTGCGGGGTCCCCGGATCCGCGGGGCCCGCAGGAGCCGGTCGCACTCACGGACGTGCGGCTGCGCGTCCGGCTGCGCGTCCGGCTGCGCGTCCGGCCGGCGTACGGCCGATGAGCCGGACCTGCAGGACACGTTCGCGTTCCCGGGCTTCCTGCTGGTCGCGCGCCCGCCCGCCGAGCAACTGCGGCAGCGTCACGATGCCGGTGATCGCGTCGGTGCCCGTGTCGGTGGCCGTGCCGGTGACCTCGCCGGCATCCCTGGTCTCCCGCACGGGTAGAGTCGTGACGTTGTGCGCCGCCATCAGCTCGGCCGCGTGTCGGAGGGTCTGGTCGGCGCCGGTGGTGACCGGCGAGCGGACGACCAGTGATCCCACCGGTGCCGACGGAGAGGTGCTGTGGGCGTGGTAGAGCGCGCCGCGGGTGACCACGCCCACCGTCTCGCCGGGCCCGACCACCGGATAGAGCTGCTGCCGCCAGGCGGCGTAGTCGTCGCCGGGGTTGGTCAGCGCCTGGTACGCCGTGGCGGCGTCGAGATCGTGGTCGAACTCCACGAGCCGGGTGGTCATGACCTCGCTGACGAACATGATCTCGAGCGGGTCGACGTCGTACTCGCGGCTGAGGTGGTAACCGCGGCGGGCGATCTTCTCGGTGAGCACCGAGCGCTTCAGCAGCAGCACCGAGACGGCGTACGCGGAGGTGGCGGCCACGACGAGGGGGAGGAGCGCGTCGAACCGGTGGGTGAGCTCGAGGGCGAACACGACACCGGTCAGCGGCGAGCGCATGACGCCACCGAGTACTCCGGCGAGGGCGATGAGCGCCCAGAACCCGAGGCCCACGCTGGGGAACACGTGGGCTTCCAGGGCGCCGAGCGCGCCTCCGATCATGAACATGGGCGCCAGTACGCCGCCGGAGGTGCCCGAGCCGAGGGACAGCGACCAGATCAGGGTCTTGACGACGAGGATCCCGACGACCGCGCCGAGGGCGATCCGGCCGGTGAGCTCGGCGTCGATGACGTCGTACCCCACACCGAGAGCTCGGGGCTGGATCAGTCCGCCGATGCCGACCACCAGTCCGCCGATGGCGGGCCACCACATCCAGTGGATCGGCAGCCGGCGGAACGCGTCCTCCGATGCGTACACGAGGAGAGTCGCGGCCACGGCGAGCAGTGCGGACACGACCCCGGAGACCACGCAGAGCGGGTACGTGGACCAGACCAGGTGCAGCGGTGCGGTGTTGAGGAAGATCGCGCCGTGCCCGAGCAGAGCTCCCCGGGCCACCGTCGCCACGGCGACCGAGGCGGTGACGGGTACGAGGCTGCGTGGACGGAACTCGAAGAGCAGGAGTTCGGCGGCGAGCAGGATGGAGGCGAGTGGCGCGTTGAACGTCGCCGCCATGCCACCGGCCGCACCGGCGACCAGCAGCGTCTTCCGCTCGTCCGCGGTCAGGTGGAGGAACTGCGCGACGATCGACCCGGCCGCCCCACCGGTCATGATGATCGGCCCCTCGGCACCGAACGGCCCGCCGGTACCGATCGCCACCGCGGCGGAGACCGGTTTGAGCACCGCGACCCGCGGTTGGACCTTGCTCCCGCCCATCAGGATCGCCTCGATGGCCTCGGGCATGCCGTGACCGCGGATCTTCTCCGAGCCGTACCGCGCCATCAGCCCGATCACGAGACCGCCGGCCACCGGGGCGAGCAGCAGGAGCCAGGCGGGGTGTGATCCGCTGCCGGGCGCGACCAGCGACGTCGCCAGGCGCTGGTAGAAGACGGCGTTGGTGATCAGTCCGATCAGCCGGAGCAGTGCCCAGGCCAGGCCGGCCGACAGGAGCCCAACGGGCAAAGCGATTCCGGTGATGGTCAGCATCCGCGCCGTGGCGGTGAAGTCGCCCAGGTGGCGGACGTCGCGGACCGGAGATGACGAGGTGCTCACGGACTCAAGATATATCGTAGTACGAGGTAATAGACTTGGCCGGGTGCCCACCGACACGCAGTACCGACAGCTGCTGGCATTCCGTAACCAACTCCGCCGCTTCGACCGATGGAGCCGCGAAGCCGCCGCCGATCACGGTCTGACGCACGCCCAGCACCAGCTGCTGCTGGCGGTCCGCGGATCGACGACGCCGGGCGGGCCGACGATCGGCGAGATCGCGGACGCCCTGCTCGTCAAGGCGCACAGCGCGGGTGAGCTCGTCGACCGGCTCGCCGTCCACGGGATGGTGGAGCGCGAACGTGACCCCGACGACCACCGCCGCGTACACCTGCGGCTCACCGAGGAGGGTGAGCGCACCCTCGCCCAGCTCACCAGGGTCCACCTGGCGGAGCTACGCGAACTCGCGGCGCTGATGCGGGGCTTCCGCTCGGGGGCGTGAGCGGGCTCGCGCGGCCGTGACCTCCTCCGACGCCCTCTTCGCAACGCACCCTCGCCAGGGCAGGGCTGTGTCGGGACCGTGGGGTATGAAAGGTGCCGGGCTTCTCTGCGCTGACAAGGAGAAACTGACATGGCCAGGCTGATCTACTCCGCGCTGGCGTCGCTGGACGGTTACGTCGAGGACGCCGGCGGCGGTTTCGAGTGGGCGGCGCCGGACGAGGAGGTGCACGCGTTCGTCAACGAACTCGAGCGGCCGATCGGCACCTATCTCTACGGACGCAAGATGTACGAGACGATGACGTACTGGGAGACCGTGGACGCCAGCCGTCAACCGGCGGTTGCGCAGGATTACACCGGGCTCTGGCGGGCCGCCGACAAGATCGTGTACTCACGTACGCTCGAGGCCGTGTCGAGCGCCCGGACCCGGATCGAGCGCGACTTCGATCCCACAGTGGTCAAGCGGCTCAAGGAGTCCGGGGCCCGGGACATCTCGATCGGTGGGGCGGAGATTGCCGGCCAGGCGATCGCGGCAGGGCTGGTCGACGAATGCCACCTGTTCCTCAACCCGGTGATCGTCGGTGGTGGCAGGCGTGCCTTGCCCGACGGGGTTGGCGTCCCGCTCCGGTTGCTGGACGAGCATCGCTTCGGTAGCGGAGTCGTACACCTTCACTACGTGCTCGGTTGACCGCCGGCTGACACCGAGACCCGCCGGCTACCGCCTCCCGCGCTGGGTCGGGACCGGCACGCCCGCGAACTCCAGGATGTCGGCGTTGAGCTCGTCCCTGTGCGTGGCCGTAAGCCCGTGCGGGGCGCCCCGGTAGACCTTGAGCGTCGCGTCCGCGAGGATCTCGGCCGAGTGGCGGCCGGACGCGTCGATGGGGACGATCTGGTCGTCGTCGCCCTGGATGATCAGGGTGGGCACGTCCATACGGCGCAGGTCGTCGGTGAAGTCCGTTTCGGAGAATGCCCTCACGCAGTCGTAGGCCGCCTTGAGTCCGACCGTCATGCCCATCAGCCAGAACGCGTCCCGTACTCCCTGCGACACCCTGGACCTGTGACGGTTGGCGCCGTAGAAGGGCGCGCTGAGGTCCTGCCAGTACTGCGAACGATCCCCGGCAACGCCCGCTCGGATCTCGTCGAACACCTCCATGGGCAGGCCCTTCGGGTTGTCCGGCGTCTTGAGCATCAACGGCGGCACAGCGCTGACGAGCACGGCCTTGGCCACGCGACCGGAGCCGTGGCGGCCGATGTAGCGAGCCACCTCGCCGCCGCCGGTCGAGTGGCCGACCAGGACCGCGTCGTTGATGTCGAGTGCTTCCATGAGCTGGGCGAGGTCGTCGGCGTAGGCGTCCATGTCGTTGCCGTTCCACGGCTGGGACGAACGGCCGTGGCCGCGCCGGTCGTGGGCGATCGCGCGGTAGCCGTGTGAGGCCATGAACATCAGCTGGTCGTCCCACGCGTCGGCGGTCAGCGGCCAGCCGTGGCTGAAGACCATGGCGGGTCCGGATCCCCAGTCCTTGTAGTAGATCCGCGTGCCGTCGGTGGTGGTGATCATGCCCATGGTTCCTCCCCGGACTGTGGCGGTTCTGGTGACCACGCTCGCATCCGATCGGCGCACGGACCGGGGGACTTCGACCCCCACCGCCAAGGCACGTGCGTGTCACGTCGTCCGGTGTCGTGGTGTTCGCACCGGCTTGGCGAACAACTGTCCGGTCGAGGGTCAAACTCCGCGATGAAGGTAGCTTAGGCTAACCTAAGTCACGTTCGTCCCACACGAGACTGGATCACGACATGTCGAGACGTCGACTCCTGGCCGGCATCGCTGCCGCCACCGCACTGGCGCTGACCGGTTGCTCGACCGGTTCGACGTCCGGCGACGGGCAGACCCGGGCCGCGGACACCGACACCAAGGCCGGGGCCAAGGCATTCCCGGTGACGATCAGGCACGCCTTCGGCGAGACCACCATCGAGAAGGAGCCGAAGCGGGTCGCCACCCTCGGGTGGAGCGACCAGGACAACGCGCTCGCGCTCGGGGTGGATCCGGTAGGGGCGACCAAGCTGACCTGGGGCGGCAACAAGGCCGGTTCGTCGGACTGGTTCGACGCCAGGCTGAAGAGCACCGGCATGAAGGCCCCGGTGAGGTACGACGACTCCGACGGCCCGCCCGCGGAGGAGATCGCCAAGCTGCGCCCGGACGTCATCCTGGCCACCAACTCCGGCCTGACGAAGGCGCAGTACGACAAGCTGAGCAAGATCGCCCCGGTGGTCGCCTATCCCGAGGCCGCCTGGATCACGCCTTGGCGTACGTCCCTCGAGTTGGTCGGCAGGGCGCTCGGGCGAAGCGAGGCCGCCGAGCAGGTGACCGCGAAGACCGAGCAGCGCATCAGGGCCGCGCGGGCGAAGTACCCCCAGCTCGAGGGCAGGTCGCTGATCTTCGCCTACCTCACCACCACCGACCTGTCCTCGGTCGGGATCTACGCCCCGCAGGACCCCCGGGTGTCGTTCATGCACGACCTCGGCCTGGTGGACGCGCCGGCGGTGGCCAGGGCGATCAAGCCGGGCCAGTTCTACGGAACGGTGTCGGCGGAGCGAGCACCGGAGCTCACCTCCGACGTCCTGCTCACCTGGTCGGAGAACCCCGGTGACCACAAGACGTTCACCGACCACAAGCTGATCGGCAGGATCCCGGCGATCGCCGACGGGCACGCCTACGCCGAGGCCGACAAGCACGTCAGCCTGGCGGTGACCAACCCGACTCCGCTGTCGATCCCGTACGTCATCGAGCACTTCGTGCCGCACGTAGCGCAGGCGGTCGACCGCTCGTGACGCTGGCGCAGATCCCGAGTCAGGCGCCCCGACAGGCGCCGAGCCAGGCCCACCCGCGGGCGCCGGGACGGGTCGCCCTGGCCGCTGCCGTCATGCCGGTGGCGGTGGCCGGGGTGTTCGCCGCGTCCGTTCTGGTGGGGTCGAGCGGGCTGTCGTGGGCGGCGCTGTTCGACCCCGGCAACCCGCTGCACGCGGTCTACCAGGCCAGGCTGGAACGCACTGTGCTGGCGTTCGCGGTGGGAGCCGCACTCGGCGTGGCCGGGGCCTGCATGCAGGGGCTGACCCGCAACCCGCTGGCCGACCCGGGGATCCTCGGCGTCAACGCCGGGGCGAGCTTCGCCATGGTGCTCGCGATCTCCTACCTCGGGGTCTCGCAGTTGCACCAGTACCTCTGGTTCGCGTTCGGCGGCGCGGCGGTCGCCGCCGTCGTGGTGCACGTGATCGCGTCCCTTGGTCGCGACGGTGCCGGCCCGCTGAAGCTCGCCGTCGCGGGCGCGGCGGTGACCGCAGCGGTGAGCAGTTGGACCTCCGGCGTGCTGCTCGTCGATCGGAAGACGATGGAGTCCTTCCGGTTGTGGCAGGTGGGCACCGTGGGCGGACGGGGGTTCGACGTGCTGGCCGCCGGGCTGCCGTTCCTCGTGGCCGGCCTGGTGCTCGCGTTCGCCGGCATCCGAATGCTGGACACGCTGGTCCTCGGCAGCGACCTGGCCCGGGGACTCGGCCGCCGCGTCTGGCTCGACAAACTCGTTCTCGGGCTTGCCATCGTGCTGCTCGCCGGCACCGCCACCGCGCTGGCCGGGCCGATCGCCTTCGTGGGCCTGATCGTGCCGCACGCGGTCCGAGCGGTGACCGGGCCCCGGCACGCGCGAGTCGTTCCGCTCAGCGCCGTCGGCGGCGCGCTTCTGGTCGGTCTCGCGGACACCGTCGGCCGGGTCGTACTCCCACCGACCGAGGTGCAGGTCGGGATCATGACGGCCGTCGTCGGTGTGCCCGCCTTCCTCGTACTGCTCCGCCGCGGACGTATGGGAGGGCTGTGATGGCCCGCCTCGACACCGAAGCGGCGGTGGTCGACGGCGCGGTGGAGATCGCCACCGAGACCGCCACCGAGACCGTACGCAGGGCCCGGCGGATCCCACGGCGCCGGCACCGCGCGGTCGTCGGCGGACTGGCGGCGGTGCTGCTGCTCGCCTTCGCCGCCCGGGTGCTGCTGGGCGACTTCACCATCACGATCCCGGACTTCTTCCGCATCCTCACCGGCACGGACATCCCCGGTGCGACGTACATCCTGATGGAGAGCAAGCTGCCGCGGGCGGTGCTCGCGGTGCTGGTGGGTACGGCGTTCGGGACCGGTGGCGCGATCTTCCAGACCGTTCTCCGGAACCCGCTCGCCAGCCCGGACGTCATCGGCGTCAGCGTGGGAGCCAGCGCCGCCGCCGTGGTCGCGATCGTGATCCTGGGGCTCGGCGGCCCGGCCGTCTCGCTGGCCGCGGTTACCGGCGCCGTCGCGGTCTCGGTCCTCGTGCGGCTGGTGGCCGGACCCGGCGGCGGCTACCGGCTGGTGGTAGTCGGCGTGTGCACGGCCGCCGCCCCGCAGTCGGTGATCCAGTACGTCTTCACCCGGGCCGACGAGTACGACGCCCAGGTGGTGCTGCGCTGGCTGACGGGCAGTGTCAGCAGCGCCGCGTGGCCCACCATCGGCCTGCTGGCGGTGGTGCTGGTCGGGTTGCTGCCGACGGTCGCCTGGCTCGGCCGGGGCATGCGGACCCTGGAGCTCGGCGAGGACACCGCCGCAGGACTCGGCGTGCCCGGCAGCCGTGCCGACCTGTTGCTCCTGGTCGCGGTGGTGCTGACCGCGTGCGGGGTGGCGGCGGCCGGGCCGGTGGCGTTCGTCGCATTTCCTCGCCGGTCCCTTCGCCCGAGGCCTCAATGCCGGGCGTACGACACTGCTCGGAGCGGCCCTCACCGGCGCGGCCATCGTCGTGGCCGCCGACCACGTGGCCGACTACCTGCTCGCCGACATCAACTTCCCCGTCGGCGTCGTCACCGGCGCTCTCGGCGCGCCGTTCCTGCTCTGGCTGCTGGCCGGCGGCCGTACCGGAAGGAGAACGCGATGAGCACCAGCACCGCAGCCGTGTCGGCACGCCTGCGCGCGGAGGACGTGACGCTCGGGTACGGCGACCGGGCCGTCGTGGAGCGGCTGTCCGTACGGATCCCGGACCATCAGGTCACGGCCGTCGTCGGCCCGAACGCCTGTGGCAAGTCGACCTTGCTGCGCGGCATGGCCCGGCTGCTCAGGCCGAGTGGAGGATCGGTGCTCCTCGACGGTTCCGCCATCCACCACCTGCCGACCAGGGCGGTGGCCCGAACGCTCGGGCTGCTTCCGCAGTCGCCGGTGACCCCGGAGGGCGTGACCGTGGTGGATCTCGTCTCCCGCGGCCGGCATCCTCACCAGGGCATCTTCGGCCGACGGTCCGCGGCCGACGAACGTGCGGTCGTGGAGGCGATGACCCTCACCGGCACCGTCGGTCTCGCCGAACGGGTGGTCGACGAACTGTCCGGTGGCCAGCGCCAGCGGGCCTGGATCGCGATGGCGCTCGCCCAGGAGACCGACCTGCTGCTGCTCGACGAACCCACGACCTACCTCGACGTCGCCCACCAGGTGGAGATGCTCGACCTGCTCGCCGACCTCAACCACCGTCGGGGCGCCACGATCGTGATGGTGCTGCACGACCTGAACCTCGCAACGCGATACGCCCACAACCTGGTCGCGCTCCGCGAGGGCCGGGTGATCGCGGAGGGTGCACCCGGCGAGGTGGTCACCGAGGACAACGTACGGAAGATCTTCGGCCTGGACAGCCGGGTCGTCACCGACCCGGTGTCGCACACGCCGCTGGTCGTCCCGATCGGACGCCATCACCAGGAGGCACGATGACAGCAACCTCCGGGCGCACCCTGCCGATGATCCTCGGCGAGGTGGAGGCCGTCGACGTCGAACGCCTCTCGCCGAGCTTCATGCGGGTGGAGCTGGCCGGCCCGGAGCTCGCCGACTTCGGTGTGCAGGGTGAGCTGTACGACCAGCGCATCAAGCTGATCTTCCCCGGCGTGAGCGGTGAGCTGCCAAGTCTTTCCGGCCACGAGTCCTGGTACTCCGCCTGGCTGAACCTCCCGGACGCCGAGCGCGGGCACATGCGCACCTACACCGTTCGCGAAGTACGTGGATCCGGCCGCGACGCGCGGGTGGTGGTCGACTTCGTGCTGCACGGTGAGTACGCCGAACACCCCGAACGCGGTGCGGGGCCCGGGGAGTCCGGGCCCGGCTCGTCCTGGGCGGCGAAGGCGCGCGTGGGCGACCGGCTGGTGCTGGTCGGGCCCAGGAGAGGTGAGTACTTCGGCGGCATCGAGTTCGCCCCGGGCGGGCTACGGGAGGTACTCCTCGTGGCGGACGAGACCGCGGTGCCGGCGGCGTGCGCCATCCTGTCCGCCCTGGACGCCGGCGTACGCGGCGCGGCCTTCCTCGAGGTCCCGGAGTCCGGCGACGTGCAGGACATCCCGGTGCCCGCCGGCATCGACGTGGTCTGGCTGCCCCGCGACGGCGCGGCGCACGGCCGGCGCCAGGTCGCCGCGGTGCGCCGCCATCTCGGGCTCGCTCCGACGGACGCCCTGGTCGACGACCGTCAGGTGCTACCCGACCTGTGGGAGACCCCGACGTACTCCTCCTCCGGCGAGCTGACGACGGACTCGGCAGCCGGTGCGGGTGAAAGCGGCGGGCTCTACGCCTGGATCGCGGGGGAGTCGAAGATGGTCACCACGCTGCGACGCTGCCTGGTCAGGGAAGCCGGGCTCGACCGCCGGCAGGTGGCGTTCATGGGCTACTGGCGGCATGGCGTCGCGATGCGCGGGTGACCTCTGGTCAGCGCAGCACCCGATAGGTCACGTGCGTGACCGAGCCCTTCGCCGCCGGCGACTCCACCTGCCGGAGTTTCAGCGGCGGGACGCCGTCGAAGAGCCGGGTGCCGGCGCCGAGCGTCAACGGCACGATGTGCAGCCGCAGCTCGTCGATCAGGCCGGCGGCGAGGTACTGGTTGATCGTGGTCGCTCCGCCCTGGATCGACACGTCGCCATCCCCTGCGGCCTCGCGCGCCTGTTTCAGTGCGGACTCGATTCCGTCGGTGACGAAGTGGTACGTCGTGCCGCCGTTCATCGGTTGCGGGTCGCGCGGGTAGTGGGTGAGTACGAAGACCGGGGCATGGAACGGCGGGTCGTCGCCCCACCAGCCCTTCCAGTCCCGATCCCACTCGCCGCGAACGGGACCGAACATGTTGCGCCCCATGACGAATGCGCCGGGCGCCGCCACCTCGGCCCGGGCGGCGGCGGCCTGTACGTTCGCGTCACCGCCTGCCGGGTCCTCCTCGGGGGTCTCGAACATCCAGGCGTGCAGCTTGTCGCCCCAGCCGTCTCCGCCGTCGTCGCCGAACGGGCGCTCCTCGGTCTGGTTCGGTCCGGCCGAGTAACCATCGGCCGAGATCGAGAGGTCGCTGGTCACCTTGGTCATGCGCTTCTCCTCCACAGGGGTTCTGCTGCCGCCGCGGGGCCGGCCGGTCGTGGTCGGCCCCGCCTCCGATGCGCTCAGGCGCGCGGGCCGTAGAGCGCGGCGATGTCCTGCGAACCTTCCCATCGGCTGTAGGTGGGCGCCTTCGGCCAGCCGTCGGGGGAGTCCTGCCACTCCTCCTGCCGGCCGTACGGCAGAAGGTCGATCAACCCGAAGAAGTGGCTGAGCTGCTCGGTGCCCCGGCCGTTGGTGTGCCAGGTGCGGTAGACCGTGTCGCCGTCGCGCAAGAACACGTTGACAGCGAACCCGCCGCCGGCCGGCGCGTCGACGTCCGCACCGAACGAGCTGTTCGCGGTGGAGTACCACGTCATCTGGTTGCCGACCCGTCGCTTGTAGGCGAGCGCCTCGTCGATCGGGCCCTGCGTGACGATGACGAACCGGGCGTCGTAGTTGTCCAGGAAGTCCAGCCGGGTGAACTGCGCGGTGAACCCGGTGCAGCCGGGGCACTGCCACTCCTCGCCCGGGAACCACATGTGGTTGTAGACGATCAGCTGCGACTTGCCGTCGAAGACGTCGGCGAGCCGGACCGGCCCCTCCTCGCCCTCGAGGGTGTAGTCGGGCATCCGGACCGCCGGCATGTGGCGGCGCTGCGCGGCGATCGCGTCGAGCTCTCGGGTCGCTGCCTTCTCCCGGACGCGCAGCTCATCGAGGTGACGCTTCCAGGTCTCGGCGTCGACGATCTTCGGTAGTGCGGTGGCTGTCATGGGCTCCCCAACGATCTTCGTTCGTGTCCACGTCCTGTGGCTCGGGGTGTAGACCCGGTCCGCTCCCCGAACTCATCGGGCGACGGCGGATGGAATGTCCCTCAGCGGAACTGTGCTGGCGTCGCACGGGCGGTTTGTCCGCTTTCGCCGGAATATCGTCAGCTCCATCGCCACTGATGCGGGCCCCAGGTGGAGAATTTGGTTGTGGTCTGACTGAGGATGGGTGCCCAGAACTCCTTCAGCGCCGTGTAAGCCTCGTCGAGGCTCTCCCACTGAAGGGGGTAGTCGGTGATGAATGCCCGCCAAGGCATGGCCCAATCAGCTGGTGGTGCTGCGAGGCTTGGCGGCCAGGCGGTCGCTCTGATGTCGAAGGTTTGACGTACAGCGACTGTCAGCGCCGTGGAGTCGGGTAGCTGAACCTGGTCGGCTATGACAAGCATGTCGAACAGGTCCCTGGCGCGGCTACTGGGCTCGTCGTCGTAGAGCCGGGTGTAGGCATGTAGCTTCTCAGCGAGTTGCTGGCTGGGCGTAACCATCGGAACCCGTAGGGGAGGCTCGTCGACGAACTGGAAAGCGTTGCGCCTCATCGCCACCAGGTCGACGGGGCGCGGGTCGTTGGGGCTGACGAAGTTGACGTCCAGGCTGAGTTGCTCGAACGTACGTCCGTCGAGGCTCGCGGTTACCGGGTAGCGCAGCGCGCCCGGCTCGCCTTCACCTTGTAGTGGTCGCGGGTCGCCGATGCGGAAGTTGAACCAGTCCCCGAAATCAAGCTCTTCGACGAAGGTCAAGGTCTCCTCGAGGTCGCGACGGTCGGAGCGCCAGTTGGTGTCGACATCCTTCGTACCGCGTACGCCGACACCAATTCGGACGATCAGCGCGAGACCACCCTTGAGAACCCACCTGTCGGAGTCGACCAGGCAAAGCCTGACCAGGAGCCGGTTGGACGCTGCTTCCCTACGTAGCCGGTTCAGCGGTGTTCCGGTGCTGAGTGCTTCGCCGCGTAGCCGTTGTTCAAGGGCCCTTCGAAAGGCGGCCGGCGTCTTGAATCGCTCCTGCGCGCTCATCTGCCCTCGACGAGGGCGTCTACGGCGAGAGGGGCGAGTTCGGGCGCCTCGCGGACGATCCTGCGCAGTTCTCGGCGACTCAGCGCGCCGCGCACCACCGATTGCGCCACTGCCTGCCGCACCAGATCGGGATCGCTGGAGGCGGCGACGTCTTTGAGGGTGCGGGCGATCGTGGTGACCGGAACGCTCTCCCGAACTTGTCGCTCATCGTCGGCCAAGGCGGCACAGTGGATCCTCACGCCGGCCTGTTTCCCGCGGAAGAGCCTGGGGACCGTGATGTGAATGGTGGCGGGCATCGCGTCGGACAGGCCGTGGACCGCCAAAGCGGTTTCATGGCTTGCCGCACTGCCGTGGCCCGCCCACAGGCAGGTGGCCGCTACGTCCTCGAACGGATGGCTGGGGAAATCGCGCAAGCGGTAGATCCCATGACGCACAGGCTCGATGTCGCCGCGCTTGGCACGTCCGAACAGGGTTCTGTGGGACACGCCTGCTTCGACAGCTTGCCGGGCAGTGAAGTATCCCGCTTGCGGTTCGGCGAGCTCGTAGAGGATCCGCATTGTGTTAAGCATCAAACTAACCGGTTTGGTAATAATCGTGCATGACTCCTCCCCAATACTACACGAAGCTTACCCGGCAGGTAAGTCTCGTGCTGGCGTACAGCTGAAGCGGACCCGGTAGCCTGGCTCCGTAAGGTAGTCGATCCGCTACGTTTTGTGCTACCCGGTCTCCGGCGCGCACCGGCGGCGTGGCATGATCAGCCGGCATGGTGGCGATCTCGGTGAGTGAACCGATGGTCAGCGCGGCGGCCGACCCCGGGTCGTTCCAACGAGGCCGGGACTACTACCTGTCGGGCCGGGTTCGAGAGCTGACGGTCGACGGCCGGGCCGTGTCCGCGATCGTGGACGGCGGGCGCGCCTATCGCGTGCGGCTCGACCTGACGCCGGTCGGCCTGGAAGGCCGGTGCAACTGTCCGTACGGCGCCGAGGGCTTCTTCTGCAAACACTGCGTCGCGGCGGCGCTGGCGTGGCTGGACAGCGCAGACGCTCCGCCCGAAGCCTCAACCGTGAGCAAGGGGAAGGGCGGCCGGCGCAAGAGAGCCGGCACGAGCACCGGCAAGGGCAAGGCCGACGCGAAGAGCAAGGGCGGACGCGACCGCCGGCTGCGAAACTTCCTGCTCCGCCAGGAGGGGCCGTGGCTGGTCGCGGAGCTGCTGCGGGCGGCGGACAACGACCCGTTGCTGCGTGCGCGGTTGGAGGTGGCCGCCGGCGCCGATGCCAGTGAGGCGTTCGACGACCGGCACCTTCGCAGCCGCCTGGAGCAGACGGTCGACGTCGGCTACTTCGTTGACCACCGCGAGGCGGAAGCGTACTTCTGGGGCGTCGACGAAGCGCTGACCGAGGTGGCAAAGCTGATCGGGGACGGCTTCCCCGACGCTGCAAGAGAACTGGCGGTGTACGCGCTGGATCTCCTGGAGTCTGTCGCCGGCCTGATCGACGACTCCGACGGCGGGCTGCGGGTGGCCATCGAGCGGGCGGAGCAAGTCCATCTTGACGCCTGCTCGGCTTCTGCGCCGGATCCTCCACAGCTGGCGGAGTTCCTCGCCGAACGCGCCCTCCGCAGCGAGTACGAAGTGTTCCTCACCGCCGTGCCCGACTACGTTTCGGTGCTCGGGACCGCAGGGATGGCGAGGTACCGCGAACTCGTCGAGGACGCGTGGAACGCCCTGCCGCCAAAGCGATCCCACGACTACGGCAGCCGCAGGTTCACCGTCACGTTCCTGATGGAACGCCTCGCCGAGTGCGAGGGCGGAACCAACGCGCTGGTCGACGTCTTGTCGCGGGACGTCGCCAGTGCGTACGACGTTCTGCGGATCGCGCAACGGCTGCACGAGGACGGTCGGCACGCGGAGGCCCTGCAGTGGCTCGAGCGTGGCCTGTCGGACTTCCCGCCGGATCCACGACTGCGCAGCCTGGCCGCAGAATGCCACGTACGCACAGGTGATCGGGCCAGGGCGCAGGAACTGCTGTGGGACAACTTCGCGGAACGTCCGAGCGTGGATGCGTACATCGCCCTGCGCAAGCTGGCGGGGAAGAAGGCGTTCGCTCGCCGGCGTGACAGTGCGCTGAGCGTTCTGCGCGACGAGCCGGTCCCCGGGCAACGCGTCTCCCATCCCGACGACGCGATCGTGGTGCTGCGAGCCGCCGCGGACCTGGAGATCGAGAAGAAGGACCGGCGTTCGTACCACGAGGCGGCCGGTCTCCTGGCGGAGGCGCGGACCCTGGCCGAGGGCTGCGGTCACCTGGACGAGTTCGACGCTCACCTGCTCGCCCTGCGAACGACCCACAAGCCCAAGCGCGCCCTCTGCGAGGAACTCGACCGCGCCGGCCTGCCCTGATGCCTACTTCACTTCCTCTGCGGGGGTGTGAGTCAGAGCTGGGTGGGTGGCCGCCCAGCTCGCGAGCAGCCTGAGCCGGTCCTCGGAGGCGGATCCCGGCTCGGCGGTGTAGATGGTCATGTCGTGCAGGTCGTTCTCCGACGACGAAAGCTGCATGGAGTGATAGGTGATCTCGACCAGACCGACGTCGGGGTGGGCGAACGCCTTGACGCCGCTGTGGTGGATGCGCACGTTGTGGGCGGCCCACCGGGTGCGGAACTCCTCGCTGACGGTGGAGAGCTCGCCGACGAGCTCGCGCAGTGCCTTGTCGTACGGATGGCGGCCGGCTTCCGAGCGCAGCAGGGCAACAGTGATGTTGGCGGCGCTGTCCCAGTCGGCAAAGAAGTCCTGTGCCCTGGGGTCCAGGAACTGGAACCTCGCGATGTTGACCTGGCCGCGCTCGTCGGTGGTGTCGCTGTCGTACATCGGTGCGTACAGCGCACGGCCGAGGGGGTTGATCGCGAGGATGTCCATCCGGCCGTTGCGTACGAAGGCCGCAGAGGCGGTCATCGAGTCGAGCATCCACTGGACCGCCGGAGCGACCCGGGTCCTGGTCCGTCGCCGTGCCGTACGGGCAGGCTTCGCGGCGCGGGCCAGGTCGAAGAGGTAGACGCGTTCGGCCTCGTCGAGCTGGAGCGCCCGGGCGACCGCGTCCAGGACTTCCTCGGAGACGCCGCTGATGTGGCCCTTCTCCAGCCGGGTGTACCACTCCGTACTCACTCCGGCGAGGACGGCGACCTCCTCGCGCCGCAGCCCGGGCACCCGGCGGCGCCCACTGCCGGAGGGCAGCCCGACTCGCTCCGGGCTGAGCCGGGCACGCCGGGTGGCGAGGAAGTCACGGATGTCGGAGCGGTTGTCCACGCCCCCACGGTACGACCGCCGCCCCCGGGTTCGCTGTCACCGAAGGGGGTCGAGCTTCTACCCCCACAAACGCGACCTCCCACACGCGCGCCGACCGGGCTTTCATGGGAGCGGCCGGTCGGCCCGGCGTCGACCCGGACCGCCCGGCGACGAACCGGACCGCCCGACACCACGGCACCACCCGACCCCTGTGAGGAAGTACCGATATGCGAGGAGCAGTACTGAACGCCCCGGGCGACGTGCGCGTCGTGGACCGGGGGCAGCCCAAGCTCGTCGAGCCCACCGACGCGGTCGTCCGGCTGTCCGCCGCCTGCGTGTGCGGCTCGGACCTGTGGCCCTACCGCGGCATCGAGACGGTCGACGGTCCCGCCCCGATGGGACACGAGTACGTCGGCGTCGTGGAGGAGGTCGGCGAGCAGGTCACCACGATCCGGCCGGGGCAGTTCGTCGTCGGCTCGTTCTTCGCCAGCGACAACACCTGCGAGAACTGCCGGGCCGGCTACCAGACCTCCTGCGTCAACCGGGTGCCCATGGGCGCGCTCGGTACGCAGGCGGAGTACCTCCGCGTCCCCCTCGCGGACGGCACCCTGGTCGCGACCCCCGGCCAGCCCGCCGACGACCTGGTCCCGAGCCTGCTGGCCGCTTCCGACGTACTCGGCACCGGATGGTTCGGCGCGGTGGCCGCGCAGGCCGCCCCCGGCAAGACGGTCGCGGTCGTCGGTGACGGCGCCGTCGGCCTGCTCGGCGTACTCGCCGCCCGGCAGCTCGGCGCGGAGCGGATCATCGCGATGAGCCGGCACGAGTCCCGCCAGAACCTCGCCCGGGAGTTCGGCGCCACCGACGTCGTGGCCGAGCGCGGTGACGAGGGAGTCGCCCGGATCAAGGAGCTGACCGACGGCCTCGGCGCGCACTCGGTGATCGAGGCGGTGGGTACGCAGGAGTCGATGATGCAGGCGATCCGGGCCACCCGTCCGGGTGGCCACGTCGGTTACGTCGGCGTCTCCCACGACGTCGCTCTGCCGGGTGCGGAGCTGTTCTTCTCCCACGTACATCTGCACGGCGGCCCGGCCCCGGTTCGGCAGTACCTTCCCGAGCTGATCGACCTCATCTGGAACCGGAAGATCAACCCTGGCAGGGTTTTCGACCTGGAGCTTCCGCTGGAGAAGGCCGCCGAGGCCTACCAGGCGATGGACGAACGGCGCGCGATCAAGGTGCTGCTCCGCCCATGATGGCAGCCGTCCTGTGCTTGCTCACCGTCTTCGGGCCGATCTCGATGGACCTCTACCTGCCGGTCCTGCCCGCGCTGACCGACGATCTCGGTGCGAGTACGTCGGCCGCGCAGCTCACCGTCACGGCCTGCCTGCTCGGGCTCGCCGCCGGCCAGGTCGTCGCCGGCCCGCTCTCCGACCGGTTCGGGCGGCGACGGCCGCTGCTGGTGGGTGTACTCGCGTACATCGCCGCGTCGGTGCTGTGCGCGCTGAGCCCGACCATCGAGGCGCTCGTCGCGGCCCGCCTGGTGCAGGGGCTGGCCGGTGCGGTCGGCATCGTCATCGCCCAGGCGGCGGGCCGGGACCTGTACTCCGGTGCCCGCCTGCTGCGGTACTACAGCCGGCTCACCGTGCTCGCGGGACTGGCGGCGATCGTCGGTCCGGTGATCGGCGGGCAGCTCGCCAGGCTGACCGACTGGCGAGGAGCCTTCGGGTTCCTCGCCCTGGTCGGTGCCGCGATCCTGGTCGCCAGTGCCTGCGTACTGCGCGAGACCCTCCCGCCGGCCCGGCGGCACACGGGCGGCCTGGTCGACAGCGGCCGGGTCTTCCGCCGGCTGCTGACCGACAAGGTCTTCCTGGGGGCCGTACTCGTCACCGGGTTCGTCAACGCTGCCTTGTTCGCCTACCTGAGCGGCGCGACGTTCGTGCTGCAGGGCATCTACGGACTCTCGCCGCAGGGATACTCCCTCGCGTTCGGCCTCAATTCGTTGGGGTTCGTGACCTTCGGGTTCCTCGCCGGCCGGATCTCGGCGCGGTGGTCGGTGCGCGGAACGCTGGCCGTCGGCCAGGTGATGGTCGTGGCCGGGGCGAGCGGAGTGCTGGTCACGGCCGTGGCCCACCTGCCGTTGCCCGCGATCGTCGTCTCGCTGCTCACCCTGGTCAGCGGGGTCGCCGTCACCGCGCCGCCCGCGACGTCGCTGGCGTTGGAGAACTACCCCGATGTCGCCGGATCGGCCTCGTCACTGCTCGGCCTGGCCCGCTTCGCGTTCGGTGGTCTCACCGCACCGCTCGTCGGCCTCGCCGGAGCCGGAACCGCCGTACCGCTGGGGATCGTCACCGTGGCCGCAGCGCTGCTGAGCTTCGCCGGCTACGCGCTGCTGCACCGATCGACTCCCGCGGCCACGAACCAGGAGCCGGAGCGCCGGCTGGAGTGCCCGGTGTCCAGCTGACATCCCGACAGGCCGGCACGTCCGGTGCTGGCCGACCGGATGCACGCATGCCGGTTGTGGGCCGATGCGGGAAAGCGCTCTCCTAGTGTCACTCACGGGAGGAGAAGGCGGATGGAGATCGGATCGGGGAGGGTCTCGCGCCGGCAGGCGCTCGGCGTGTTCGGCGCGGCTGCGGCTGTCACGGCCCTCGGCACGAGTAGTGGCGTCGCGTCAGCAGCCACCAGCGCCGGCGGGAACGCTCCGAGGGTGCTCGTCGACGGCGTCCCGGCCGAAGTTCGCACGTACGCCTATCCGAGCGAGGTCGGCGAACTCGTCCTCGACAACGGACTGATCCGGTTCACGTTCGGCGCGAGCAACGCGAGCGTGAGCTCGGTCGTCGTCGACGGCACCGAACTCGCCCACAACCTCACGGGCCGGTCGTTCTACGTCGACGCCTGGGGCGGTAAGGCCGGGCTGGTCTGCTCGCAGGTACAGGTGCTCCGGCTCACCCCCGACCTGGTGGAGGTCGCGCTCGTCGACACCACGAGTTCGCCGTTGGGCCACGAGCATCACCTGATCATGCGCAGCGGCCGCCGTGGTCTCTACGGCTACGACGTCATGACCGCGCGGGAAGCCACCGAGATCAACGAAGTACGGATGAACAGCCGGTGGGACCGCGCCATCTTCGACCACGCCTTCAGCTGGGAGCGGGGCAGCGGCCGGCAACCGACGTACGCCTATCTGAACACGCAGGAACGTGTGCAGGACGAGACCTGGCGCGTTGACGGGATCAACAACCCCGACCTGCCGGCACCGGACAGCAACTCCGGCAACCTTCCGCGGGGCACTGTGTACTCGAAGTACAACTGGAGTCTCTACCACCACGAGAACCCGATGTTCGGCCACTACGGCCACGGTTTCGGGGTGTGGTTCACGCCGCTGGGCGGGGTCACCGAGGACACCCTGTGTGCGTACTACGGTGTGGGGCCGAACCACCAGGATCTCGCAATCCACCAGGACGCGATCGTCCTGAACTACTTCGGTGCCAACCACTACGGCCTTCCCGCGTACGCACTGCCGGCCGGCTACCGGCGCCTCTACGGTCCGTGGCTCACCTACGTCACGACCGGGGACCCGGACGACCCGTCGGCGATGATCGCCGACGCGCGGCGGATCGCCGACGAGGAGATCGCGGCCGACCGGCGAGGCGCCTCCTGGGTGGACGATCCGCTGTATCCGGGCCCGGGTGAGCGGACCACCGTGACCGGTCGGCTGCGCATCGCGGACGGACGTGCCGCCGGCGAGGTGTGGGTGGTGCTGACGACGCAGGACGTGGACGACCTCTACACGGTGCACGAACCGACCTACTTCGTGAAAACCCAACCAGACGGGAGCTTCCGCATCCCCGGCGTTCCGCCGGCGTGGAAGCCAGGGACGACGAACGCCGGCACGTACACGCTGTACGCCTTTGCCGGCAGGGGTTCCGTCACCGACCAGTACAAGCGGACCGGCATCACCGTGAGCGGACGCGTGCAGGATCTCGGCGAGCTGATGTGGACGCCGACCGACCGGACGACCTTCCTGTGGCAGATCGGAGGAGCCGGCCGCACCGGCGCGGAGTTCGCGCTCGCCACCGACCCGGCGAGTTGGTCCCACCCGCGAAGCTACGAGAAACCGTCGAAGGTGCCCGGCGACCTGACGTTCACGATCGGCCGTAGCTGGGAGCCCGAGGACTGGTACTACGCACAGACCCAGGAGGGCACCTGGACGATCAGGTTCGATCTCGACCGTGCCTACACCGGCACGGCGTACCTCACGATGTCGTCCTCGATGCAGCAGGGGAGTCCGCCGACGGTGGCGGTCAACGGCTCGACGGACGACATCACCGGCACCCTGCCGGACAACAAGGACTCCACCATCCCCCGGCAGGCCGACCGCAGCGGGCATCCCCGCCTTGCCGTCCTGTCGTTCCCGGCGGCGATGCTCCGAACCGGCGCGAACACCGTGACCCTCACCCGCGGCGCCGGCACCCCCGCCGGTGACGGCCTGGGATGGGACACCCTGCTTCTCGAGGTGGACGAGCCGGCCGCGCCGCCGGCCGCACGGCTGACCGCGTCGCTGCGGGTTTCCCGACCTGCCGGCCCTCCGGGAATGACCACCTGGACCGTGGAGGTGACGAACACAGGGGCGGGGGATGCCCACGACGTACGCCTCGACGCGTTCGTCCCGGCCGGCGGCGCCGACTGGCCGGGCTCGAAGCGACCGGTGGTCGAGGGGCGCGACCCGGCCAGGTTCCCGGTGCCCGTCGCCGCGCGGATCGCGCCGGGTGGCAAGGCCACCGCGCAACTGCGGGTCGATTTCTCCGAAGCGCCGCGGCTGTATCGGGCGAGGATGGAGATCTCGGTGAGTGCCGACGGCGGCCGCGCCCGCACCGCGGCGGAGGCGCGCTGATCGTCGGCGTACGGCCGCCATGCCGGCACCCGTCCGCGCCGCCGGGAGCCGGACCGGAGCTGGTCGACCTCACCCGCGGAGGTAGCCACATCTGGTCGTGATCGCCTGCCATCGCAGCGTTCGCGACACCGCCTGTGGGACGCTGAGGGTTGGGTTCGTACGGATCTACTGGAGGCGTCGTCATGACCGCGACCGTCGGGCAGGGCCAGGTGCTCACAGACAGCGATGCGGAGTTCTTCTGGGAGCGGGGCTACCTGCGGGTCCCTCAGGTGTTCACCTCCGAGGAGACCGCCGAGCTGAAGCGGGAGCTGGACCGGCTGATCCTCGAGTGGGCCAACCGCGACTCGGAGTGGACTGGGCCGTGGCGGCAGGCGTACATGGACGAGGAGACCGAGCGCGCCGGCAAGTTCGCCGGCATGCACGACCTGCAGTACTACTCGGCCCCCTGGCTGCGGGCGATCTCCAACCCGAGGCTGGTCGCGGTCCTGTCGAAGCTGCTGGGGCCCGACGTGGAGTTCCACCACACGACGATGCACGTGAAGGTGCCCGAGACCGGGATGCCGTTCCCGATGCACCAGGACCACCCGTTCTACAAGCACGACGACGGCCGGTTCATCGACGTACTCCTGCATCTGGACGACACCAACAGCGGAAACGGCGAGATCCGGTTCCTGGAGGGCTCGCACCAGGGCGGGGCGCTGCAGCACATCACCGAGACCGAGGACGGTCCGTGTTCGCCGCACCTGCCGATGGACGACTACCGCCTGGCCGACACGGTGCCCGTTCCGGCGAACGCCGGTGACGTCGTACTGATGACGATCAACACGGTGCACGGGTCCGACATCAACCGCTCGTCGCAGCCCCGGCGCCTGGTCCGGATGGGCTACCGCCACCCACACAACCGCCAGACCGCGGGACAGTCCCTCGGGCGGGCCGGTCTCATGGTCGCCGGAAACCGGGAGCGGCGCGAAGGAGACCAGGCGTTCCCCACCGAGTGAGTTCGTGGCGCGCGTCGTGAGTCCGTGGCGCGCGCGTCACATCCGCGAATCCCTCACCCGGCGACGTGAGTCGATGTGCTGGACATCGCGCGGGGGCCGGTGGTAGCTGAGTACGCATGAGCTACTTCCTCTACAGGTTCGTGCCCCGCCCGGACTTCCCCACCACCATGACCGAAGCCGAGGCGGCGGTCATGCACGAACACGTCGCCTACTGGCAGGACCTCGCGGACAAGGGCACCGCGGTGGTCTTCGGTCCGGTCGCGGACCCGGTCGGCTTCTGGGGTGTCGCCGTCGTCGAGGCCGAAACCCCCGACCAGGTACAGGCCATCCGTGCGGGTGACCCCGTGGTCGTCGCCGGCTTGGGGCCGGTCGACGTCCACCCGATGCCGGATGCGATCCTCAGGCGGTCGTGAGTCACGGCCGCCGTTTGTCCACCGGACGTGACCCGACGGACACCGCGGAGCAGCCTGACCTTCGGGACGAGGCCGCGTTCACCGCGCTCTTCGAACGCCACCGCGGTGAGCTTCAGGTCCACTGCTACCGCATGCTCGGCTCACTCGAGGACGCCGAGGATCTCGTCCAGGAGACCTTCCTGCGTGCCTGGCGGAGCCGGGAGAGCTTCGGCACCGAGGGACGGTTCTCGTTCCGGGCGTGGCTCTACCGGATCGCGACGAACGCATGCCTCGACGTACTCCGCTCTCGGTCGCGGCGGGTGCTGCCACCCGACGTCGCGCCCGCAGCGGATCCGACGGTCCCGCCGTCCCCGCCCGCGGACCTGCCGTGGTTGCAGCCGTACCCCGACCGGTTGCTCGACCAGGCCGTCGCGCCGCCCGGCGAGGAACCGGGTGCGATCGTTGTCGCCCGGGAGACCATCGAGCTCGCCTTCATCGCCGCGATCCAGCACCTGCCGCCTCGCCAGCGCGCCGCGCTCATCCTCCGCGACGTCCTCGGCTGGTCCGCCAAGGAGTCGGCGTCGCTTCTCCAGACCACCGTCCCGTCGGCCAACAGCGCCCTGCAGCGGGCCCGGTCGACACTTCGACAACGCCTCGGAGAGCGGACGAACTGGCGTACGAGTTCGGAACCGACCAGCGAGGAGCGGGAGCTTCTCCGCCGCTACGTCGAGGCGCACGAAAGCGCCGACGCCGATGCGCTCGCAGCGCTGCTGCGTGATGACGCGCGCCTGACGATGCCGCCGCACCCGACCTGGTTCGAAGGACGAGCCGCGATCATGCTCGCGTCGACCCAGGCTTTCACCCCGGCGTTCGGCAACCTGCGCAGCGTGCCCGTCTGGGCGAACCGCCAGCCGGGCGCCGCCCACTACCTGCGGGCACCGGGGCAGACGCGGTTCGAGCCGCTGGCGGTCGACGTACTGCGGGTCGAGGACGGCAAGATCGCCGAGATCACGTCCTTCGATGGTTCTGCGTACTTCGTGATGTTCGGGCTGCCGCTGAGCCTGGACCGATGAGTTTCTCACCGGCACTCGTTGTAGAGGGGAGAAGGCCTCTACAACGAAGGAGCAACCGATGAGAACTCTCGCCGTCCCCACGTTCGTCTCACTGGACGGAGTCATGCAGGCGCCCGGCGGACCGCACGAGGACCCGACCGGCGGCTTCACCAGGGGCGGTTGGGCCGTGACCTACTTCGACGAGGAGATGCTGAACCGGGCGTCGGAGACGTCGTACGAGCTTCTCCTCGGCCGTGGGACGTACGAGATCTTCGCCGCGCACTGGCCCTACGACGAGGGACCGGTCGCCGAGCATCTCAACAGCACAAGGAAGTACGTCGCGTCCACGACACTTGATCGGGTCGAGTGGAACAACTCGACGTTGATCCCTGGGGATGTGGCGGAGTACGTCGCCGCCCTGAAGCGGGAGGACGGGCCCGAGCTCCAGGTGCACGGCAGCCCCGGGCTGATCCAGACGTTGCTGCGGCACGACCTGATCGACGAGTTCCGCACGTGGATCTTTCCGGTCGTCCTCGGCTCCGGCAAGCGGCTCTTCGACGGTGGCACGCCCCCGGCCGCGCTGAAGCTCGTCGACAGCTGGGTCTCGAAGACCGGGGTGATGATCAACACCTACGTTCGCGACGGTGAGATCCCGATCGGGGAGATGGACTTCGAGGTGCCGACGGAGGCCGAACTCGCCCGGCGCGAACGCCTCGCGGTCGCCGGCTAGGACTGAGGCTGGGCCAGGTCCTGGGCCAGGTCGTCGGCGTGCGCGCGCCCGATCGACAGGACGTCGGCGGCGAGGATGGCTACGAACAGCAGGAACGTCACGATGTGGACGGCGGTGCAGTACAGGCAGACCGCGCCGACGACGAGGAGTTCGACGTAGATCAGGTAGCAGACCATCGCGACACCGGCGACCCCGCCGGCGAGCCGGGCCCAGCGCACCAGCGCCGACTCTGACCGCCAGGCCGCCGGAAGGCAGAGGGCCGTCATCCCGATGAAGTACGCCAGGCCCGCGACGGCGACCGGGACGACACCGAAGATCATCGACTGCGGGCTGGTCGTGACCCGGATGCAGTTGACCGTTCCGCTGTCGGGACAGGCCAGTGCGCTCGCGCTGGTGAAGTGGGCGTACGTCAGATATGCCGACAGGCCGAGCCCGACCAGGCAGAACACCAGCGACACCGGCGCCGCCCAGGCCGGTCGGCTAGCTTGCGGCATCGAGGTGCCTCTGCAGCTGCTTGACCGTGCTCGTACCGCACACGTTGCCGGGCTGGTTGCCGGTGAGCTTGCACAGCGTCGCGGTGATCGTGTTGGCCGATCCGTCGACGGCCTTGGCTACCGGGTCGTTCGGGTCCTTCAGCGCGGACGCGATCTGCTGCATCGTCTTGCCCTGCAGGACCGAGGGGTCGTACTGCGAGCCCGACACCAGGTAGCGGCCGCCGAAGTCGACGGTCGGGAACGACAGTTGGCCGCCTCCCGTGACCTGGTTGAGCTGCGACTGCTCGGCCGCCGTCAACTTGTCCAGCGGCTTGTAGCCGTTCCCGCTGCGCTGGTTGGTGGTCAGCTCCTTGCCGACGAAGCTGAGGTAGCGGCTTGAATAGCCGGCGCCGTGGAAGCTGAACGTCGCGGTGTTGGGGAAGACGTCCTCCGATGCGGAGTGGGTCGTACCGAGGTTCTTGAAGCTGCCGAACCTGCTCAGCGCCATCACCATCGACCAGCGCTCGGCCGCGCAGTAGGGGCAGTACTCCGCCCCGACGTAGAGCACCTTCGGCTTCCCGCCCGCCGTGACCGGCTTCGCCTTCACCGACTGGGGCCACTGCTGGACGCTGCCCTTGCCGACCGCGGCCAGGGTTTCGGCCGGGACGGTCGTCACCGCCTTCTCCACCGACGGCTGGGCCCCGCTTCCGCCGGCCTGCTGGGTGCTGGTGCCGCTGCCTCTGGTCAGGTAGATCCCCACGATCGCGGCGATCACCACGAGCACCACGGCCACCGCGCCGCCCACGATCGCCAGCCGTCGCCGCTGCGCCTGGCGGGCCTGCTCCGCCCTGAGCGCCGCCACCCTGGCGCGTGTCGACCGCCCTGGCTCCCCCTGCTGCTGCCCCTTCGGCCTCGCCATCGCACGCTCACTTCCGGTCATGGCGTCCTGCGTTTCCCGATGCCCTTCCAGTGTCCGGCACCGGTAACTGTGGTGCCACGGAGCACTATCCCACCCCAACCCCGGAGCGGAGCGACCTGCTGCCTGTCCGCGCGCGCCACCGCGCCGTTCGGGTGGGTGCCGAACCACGACGGCGAGTGATCCGGAGACCATCTCGACACGAAGTTGTCCTGTACCTTTAACCGCTCTTCTGGTGTATCAACTTCGCGAAGTTGTCCTGTACATTTAGCTGCCGACCAGGTGTATCAACTTCGGGAAGGCTCGGATGGCTCCCAAAGGGAGGCAAAGGCGCGAAACGGTGTACGCGCGGTTTGCAGCCGCCGCCGACGAGTTGCGGCGGTTCGGCGGCCTCCCTCGGCCGGGTGCGGCGGAGCAGATCTGGGACGAGATCTGGCACCTGGAGGCGCACAACTCGACCGCCATCGAGGGCAACACGCTGGTGTTGCGGGAGGTGGAAGCACTCCTGGACGAACGCCGGGCGGTCGGAGCCAAGGACCTGAAGGACTACATGGAGGTCCTCGGCTACGGGGAGGCCGCACGCTGGGTCTACGGCCAGGCTCTCGAACCCGCGGAGTGGCGATTGGACGGACTGATCACCATCACCGAGGTTCGTCAGATCCATCATGAGACGATGGCAATGGTGTGGGAGGTCGCGCCACACCCGGATGCCACCGCTGACGAGTCGCCCGGCAAGTTCCGTCGCCACGACATTCGACCGTTCGGCAAGGGCATGCGGCCTCCGTCCTGGACCGACGTCGAGCCACAGCTGTCGGGCTGGGTGCGTGAGGCCAACGACTTCGGCGAAGCTGTGCGTACCGGAGCATGCTCACCTGCTGAGTTGCCGGTGTGGCTGGCGGCACTGCACTGCGGATTCGAGCGGATCCATCCCTTCATCGACGGCAACGGCCGGGTGGGCAGGCTGGTGCTCAACCTGATTCTTGTTCGCCTCGGCTATCCGCCCGCGATCATCTTCAAGCGAGACAGGGATCGGTATCTTGACGCGCTTGCCCGAGCCGACGACGGCGATCCAGGGGCGCTGGGGGAGCTGATCGCGCGCTCCGTCATCGACAACCTGCATCGCTTCGTCGTCCCGAGCGTCGCCGGGCCGGAGCGGTTGGTGCCGCTCAGCTCTTTGGCCACGAAGGCCCTTTCCTACCAGGCGCTGCGGCAGGCGGCGCGACGAGGCAGGCTCGAGGCCGAACTCGCCTCGGACGGCATGTGGCGGTCCAGCCGCAAAGCGGTCGAGACGTACAGAAGGAACCGCTTCAAGCGTTCGCAAAACTAGTGTCCGCGGGACAGACCCCTGGGCGCTTGAACAAGTCTTTGCTGTCCGCCTCTGTAGTCGTGAACGAGACGTGGGCGAGGGTCGGGTTCTGGGGGAGTACGCGTACGTTGTCTCTTCCACGCAAGCGAACACGAGCCGACTTGGAGCCAGCCAGATGCGCGCACTGACCGTCCAGCCGGGCACCGCCGGCAAGGGCAACTCGATCCCGGTGTCGGTGGAGGAGCTGCCCGATCCTTCGCCGGGCGACGGCGAGCTGCTCGTACGCGGTCTCGCGATAGGGATCTGCGGCACGGACCGGGAGATCGTCGGTGGCCACTACGGCTGGGCGCCTCCAGGGTCGTCCCGGCTGGTGCTCGGGCACGAGTCGTTCGGGCGGGTTGTCAGCGCACCGGACGGCAGCGGGTTCGCCGGCGGCGACCTGGTCGTGGGGGTGGTCCGTCGGCCGGATCCGGTGCCGTGCGGGGCGTGCGCCAGGGGTGAGTTCGACATGTGCCGCAACGGCCACTACACCGAGCGCGGGATCAAGGAACTCGACGGGTACGGCAGCGAGCTGTGGACGGTGGAGACGGACTACGCGATCCGGGTGGACCCGCGGCTGGAGTCGGTCGGAAACCTGGTGGAGCCGACCAGCGTGGTGGCCAAGGCATGGGACCAGATCGACCGGGTGGGCGCACGGTCGTGGTTCGAGCCGCAGCGGGTCCTGGTCACCGGGGCGGGCCCCATCGGGCTGCTCGCGGCCCTCATCGGTCGACAGCGTGGACTCGACGTCCACGTCACCGACCTGGTGACAAGTGGCCAGAAACCCAACGCGGTAAGGGCGCTCGGTGCGGAATACCATTCCGATCCGGTCACGGACGTGGTGGCCAAGCTGGAGCCGGACGTGGTGATCGAGGCGACCGGGGTGGGGGAGGTGGTCTTCGACGCCATCGCCGCCACCGCGCCGTACGGCATCGTCTGCCTCACGGGTGTGTCGGCCGGTGGGCACCGGCTGACCATCGACGCCGGCGCTACCAACCGGAGCATTGTGCTGGAGAACGACGTGGTGATCGGCTCGGTGAACGCGAACCAACGCCACTACGCCGCCGCCGCGACAGCGCTGGCCGACGCGGACCTGGACTGGTTGAACCGCCTGGTCAGCCGCCGAGTCCCCTTGGAGCGCTTCAGCGAGGCGCTCACCGCCGAGCCCGACGACATCAAGGTCGTTCTCACACTCTGACGGCCTACACTCCCGCTCAGCCCCACCGCGTCGTCGTCGAAAGGATCGGCTCTTGCCCGCCTCGATCGAGAGCTACGCCATGATCGGCGACCTGCAGACGGCCGCCCTGGTCGGACTTGACGGCTCCATCGACTGGGCATGTCTGCCCAGGTTCGACTCCTCCGCGTGCTTCGCGGCGCTCCTCCACGACGAGCAGGCGGGTCACTGGCGGATCGCGCCGGCCGGGAGCAGTGACGATTCTGGACGAGCCACCACGCGTCGCTACCGCGGCGACACGCTGGTCCTGGAAACCCACTGGGACACTCCCTCCGGCTCGGTCCGCGTCATCGACTTCATGCCGCCCCGGGGCCACGCCGCCGACATCGTCCGCATCGTCGAGGGCGTGTCCGGGACCGTGCCGATGACCATGCAGCTGCGGATCCGCTTCGACTACGGGCACATCGTCCCGTGGGTACGGCGGGAACCGACCGGACTGTGCGCGGTTGCCGGCCCGGACGCGCTCTGGCTGCGTACGGATGCTCCGCTGCACGGGCGGGACCTGACCACCCACAGCAAGTTCACCGTCAAGGCCGGGCAGCGGGTTCCGTTCGTCCTGACGTACACGCCCTCCCACCATTCACCCCCGCCTGCGATCGATCCCGACCGGGCACTGGCGGAGACCGATGCGTTCTGGACCGGGTGGATCGAGCAGTGCCGTTACGACGGGCCGTGGTCGAGTGAAGTCCGGCGGGCGCTGATCGTCCTGAAGGCACTGACGTACGCGCCTACCGGGGGCATCCTGGCCGCGGCCACGACGTCACTGCCGGAGCAACTCGGCGGAGAGCGGAACTGGGACTACAGGTACTGCTGGCTTCGCGACGCCACCTTCACCCTGCAGGCCCTGCTCGGCGCCGGGTTCGTGAACGAGGCCAGGGCCTGGCGTGACTGGCTGCTTCGTGCGGCGGCCGGCGATCCGGCGGACCTGCGAATCATGTATGGGCTGGACGGCACCCGCCGCCTTCCCGAATACGAACTCGACTGGCTGAAGGGGTTCGACGGCTCGTCGCCGGTCAGGGTCGGAAACGCCGCAGCCGACCAGTTCCAGCTGGACGTGTGGGGAGAGGTCCTCGACGGCCTGCACCTGACCCGGGAGACCCGCATCGGCGCCACCGACCAGGCGTGGGATCTCCAGCGCGCACTGCTGGACTTCCTCGAGGGCAACTGGCGCGAGCCGGACAACAGCCTGTGGGAGGTACGCGGGCCACGCCAGCATTTCGTCCACTCCAAGGTGATGGCGTGGACCGGCTTCGACCGGGCGATCAAGGCGGTCGAACGCCACCACCTTGACGGGCCGGTCGACAAGTGGCGCTCGCTCCGGGACGAGGTGCACGCCGAGGTGTGCCGGCACGGTTTCGACGCCGACCGCAACACCTTCACGCAGTACTACGGCTCCAACGGGCTCGACGCGGCCCTTCTCCTCGTTCCGCGCACCGGCTTCCTGCCCTGGACCGATGCGCGGGTCGTAGGCACCGTCGACGCCATCGCGCGTGAGCTCAGCGTCGACGGCTTCGTACTCCGCTACGACCCCGGCCACGAGAACGTCGACGGACTGGCGGGCAGCGAGGGAGTGTTCCTGGCGTGCAGCTTCTGGCTCGTCGACGCCCTGCACGCACTGGGGCGCCAGGACCAGGCGCGGCAACTGTTCGAGCGCCTTCTTTCACTGCGCAACGACGTCGGGCTGCTCAGCGAGGAGTACGACCCCCGCACGGGCCGGCAGTTGGGCAACACGCCTCAGGCGTTCAGCATGGTCGGCCTGGTCAACAGCGCCCGGCACCTCGGCGACCGGACCGGCTCCCTCGCGACGGCCTCCGAGCCGCATCACACCCTGAACCTCCGCTGACGGGAGCGGCGTACGAGCCAACGTCTGATCTCGTCGGCACCCCAGACGATGAACGGGAAGGGAACGACGAACACGATCATGTCCGGGGTGAGAGCGGCGGTGCCGAGCAGGTCCTGGAACGGCGGGGTGTAGATGAGCAGGGCCGTGAGCGCGAGTTCGAAACCGATGCCCCACAACAGCAACCGGTTGGAGAACACGCCGACCGAACGCAGCGAGGCATGCTCGGTACGGGCGGCGAACGCGGTGCCGATCTGCCCCGCGACCATTCCGAGGAACGTCATCGTGGTCGCCTGCTGGTAGGCGTGGTGGAGCGGCGCACCCGGCCCGGTGGGATCACCCGGGTGCCATCCCGCGCCCAGGAGTACGTAGAAGAAACCCGCCATTGACAGTGCCGAACAGATCACCCCGAGGAACAGCCAGGCCCGGACCAGCATGCCCGGCCTGATCACGCCTTCCGAACGTCGCCTTGGTGGCCGGTTCATCAGCCCGGGCTCTGCGGGTTCGCGGCCGAGTGCGAGCGCGGGCAGGGTCTCGGTGCCGACGTCGAACGCCAGCAACTGCAGCACTGTCAGGGGAAGCGGAACAGCTCCGCCGGACAACGCGAACACGAGGAACGGAGTGATCTCCGGCGTGCTGTGGGCGAAGATGTAGACGATGAACTTGCGGATGTTGTCGTACACCTGTCGACCCGCCCGCACCGCGGTCACGATGGTGGCGAAGTTGTCGTCGGTCAGCACCATCGTCGCCGCTTCCTTCGCGACGTCGGTGCCCGCGCGGCCCATCGCGACGCCGATGTCGGCGCGGCGCAGCGCCGGTGCGTCGTTCACCCCGTCGCCGGTCATCGCGACGACGTGACCTTCGGCGCGTAACGCGTCGGCGATCCGCAGCTTCGCCTCGGGGGAACTCCTGGCGAACACGAGTTCTCGTTCGTTCCGCAGGACGACGTCCAGGTCGGGTTCGGGCATCCGCGCGAGCTCGTCGCCGCTCACCACGGTCGGGTGCTCGCCGGTGATCCCGACCTGGGACGCGATGGCGGTCGCGGTGAGCCCGTGGTCACCGGTGACCACGATGATCCGTACGCCGGCGGTGTGGCACTGCGCGACCGCATCGGCCACCTGGGGCCGCGGTGGGTCCTGCATGGCCACCAGGCCGAGGAAGTCCAGGTCGCGTTCGGCATCCTCACGACGTAGGGGCACCGGCTCGTCGGGCCGAAGGCGGCGTTCGGCAACCGCGAGGACGCGCAGACCTGCTCGGGCGTAGGAGTCGACGAGTTCGCCGATCTCGTGCCGCAGTCCCGACGAGAGCGGACGGCTCTCTCCATTGTCCTCGGCCAGCCTGGCGCAGTGCGGCAGCAATGCTTCGGGGGCGCCCTTCACGTCGACCCAGACCCCGCTGTCGCGTTCGTCGACGGTGGACATCAGCTTGAGCACCGGGTCGAAGTGGAACTGCCGTACGCGTCGACGCCGTCGTTCGTCGGCGTCCACCTGACGGCCGAGCACGGCCGCGGCCTCCAGCAGGGCGATCTCCGTCGGGTCGCCCATGGGAGCGCCGGTGTCGCGGAGTTCGGCGTTGTTGCAGGCCGAGATCACGGCGGCGAGCCGGTCGGCAGCCTGCCGGGACGAACCGGCCAACTCGGGTGACCCGGGCGGTCTGTCAACGCCGTCTTGCATCCGTACCGTGCCGGCACTTGACCACACGGTGGCGACGCGCATGTGGTTCTCGGTGAGCGTCCCGGTCTTGTCGGTGCAGATGACGCTGGTCGAGCCCAGCGTCTCCACCGCGCTCAGGCGTTTGACGACCGCTCCGGCATGGACCAGGCCACGAACTCCCAGCGCGAGCGCGAGGGTGATCACCGGCAGCAGACCCTCCGGCACATTGCCGACGAGCAGTCCGACGGCGAACACCACCGCGTGCTCCAGGGACAGCCCGGCGACCACCATCGCGACCGGGATGAACGCCACGCCCAGCGCCACGGCGATCACGGCGATCAGCCAGGCCACCCGGCGTACCTGCGCCTCCAACGGGCTCTCCGCCCGCTCGACTCGTTCGGACAGCGCGGCGATGCGGCCGATCTCGGTGTGCATGCCGGTCGCGAACACCACCGCCCTGGCCTCGCCCTCGGTGCAGGTCGTGCCGCTGAAGACGAGGTCCCGGGCCTGCAGCAGGCTCACCCGAGTGTCCAGCAGGTCTGCCGAACGGTACGCCGGCATCGACTCACCGGTCAGCGTGGACAGGTCGACCTCGAGCCCACCCTCGACGAGCCGGGCGTCGGCGGAGATCCGGTCACCCTCCCCGATCACCACCAGGTCGCCGGGGACGAGGGTGGTCGCCTCGACAGTCTGCACGCGGCCGTCCCGGACCGCTTTCGCACGCACCGGCAGGTACGCGGCCAGCGCCTCCACCGCGCGTTCGGCCTGGGTTTCCTGGACGAAGGCGAAGAGCGCGTTCACGACGATGACGATCACGATCGCCACCGCGACCGCCCCGATCCCGGCCAGCCAGGCGAGGCCCGCGGCGACCCACAACAGGAGCGCCAGCGGATGGGTGAACTGGAAGGCGAGTTCCTTCGGCCAGCGACGACCACCTCGGCGGGTGATCTCGTTCGGGCCGTAGTGGACCAGCCGCCGCTCCGCCTCGCGCGAGGACAGTCCCTGCCGGGAGGTGCGGAGGTCCCGCAGCAGCAACTCGACCCGCTCGGTCGGGTCGAGGCGCGGTCGCTCGCTCTGCTCGGACACTCTCACCCTCCGTCGCAGGCCCGGCCTGATTCCCTATCTACCCAGAACGTGGCGGATACTGGCGCGATGGGCGTCGACGAGCTGAAGCAGGACGAGGTAGAGGCATTCCTTGCGGGACGGCCTGGTGGCGCGGAGGACTTGGAGCCGCTGTCGGGTGGCTCGTGGTCTTCGGCGTGGGCTTACCGCGCGGGTGGCGAGGAGCTGGTGGTTCGCTTCGGTCCGGACGCGAGCTGGTACGAAGCCGACCGGATGGCGATGGCGTTCGCGGGTCCGGACCTGCCCGTGCCGGAGGTCAGGGAGGTGGGCACCACCGCATCCGGACGGGCGTACGCCATCTCGGTACGCCACTACGGGCGGTTCCTGGAGGACACTCCGGTCGAGCAGGCAGACGCGATCAGCCCGACCCTCACCCGTCTGCTCGTCGCGCTCTACCGAGCGCCGGCGGCCCCGGACTCCCCGGTGGTCTGGCACCAGCCCCCGTCAACCCAGAGTTGGCGGGAGTTCCTCCTTGCCGGCCTGGCTGACGACCCGGACAAGCTGGTGCACGGATGGGGTGCCGCCCTGGCCGAGGACCGGGAGCTGGCCGCGCTGTCCGCGGCGGTGACCAAGCGCGTGACGGATCTGGTGGACGCCTGCCCGGAGCGTCGCGACCTCCTACACAGTGACCTGCTGCACGGCAACGTGCTGGTGAGCCCGGACGCGCAGCGGATCGAGGCCGTGCTGTCCTGGAAGTGCTCGGTGCGCGGCGACTTCCTCTTCGACGCCGCCTGGTGCAGCTTCTGGGCGCCGTGGCATCCGGGGATCGCCGCTGCCGACCCGCTGTCCGGGCTGTTGCGGGACCCCGGCGTGCGGGCCGAATCCGGTGCCCTGGTCGATGCCGCCACCCGGCACCACTGCTACGAGCTGCACATCGGCTTCACCCACCTGGGCTGGAACGTGTGGACCAAGAACCAGGAGGCTCTCGCCGCTACTAGTCGACGTCTCGCCGAGGTTCTCGAACGAGGTCCTCTTTCCCTGGCCACCGACTGAGGACGAACGAAACCACTCCCCGCGAATTGCGGTGTCCCGCTGGTCTCCCTGCCACGACATGGGACGCGACTGCTTGTTCCTTCTCATCCCGCTCTGGAACATCTTCTGGACGTTCCGTATCGCTTGGCGAATTGCCCTTCTTCCGTACCGGGACTGGAATCCTCGGCCGGAAGAACTCAGAGATCTGGTACCAGTCCCCGCGCAGGCTCATCGCTCTACGTGCGGAGGTGAACCGCGCCGAATCGTGGAACGGCGCTGATCGAGGACGGCCAGCCAGGGGTGGTCCGGTTGGGTGAGCGCGATCGTCCCACGTAGCCAGTCGACGTCTTCGGGACGCAGGAGCGGCAGAGTGCTGTCCAGGTCGACATCGTCCTTGGAGCGAAGGAGTTTCGCCTTCATGTGCAGAGACACCTCGGGCCGCAGATAGCGGATCCCGTCCGTCGCCACGAAGGTGGCCCGATCGAACGGCAGCCGGATGCGTTCGTCCCGTTTGGAGATCCAGGTCGTGCCGTCGTGCGGAGTGAGCCCGAGGTCGGCAAGCCACGGGCCGGCGCCGTCCCGGCGTACCCACAACTGCTCGCACCCGTCGGCGGCAACCTCGGGCGGGGACAGGCTCTCCCACGGGCCGTACCACCGGTAGAACTCGTCGTCGTCCATCATCGTCCCTCGCGGCCTTTGTCGCGGTGCGATGCGATCACGCAGAGGATCGACCCGGAGCCTTCTTCGCCGTCTTCGACGCGGCCTTCTTCGCCGTCTTCTTGGCGGCCTCCTTGGTGGCCTTCTTCGCGGCCGCCTTCTTGACGGTCTTCTTCACCGCCTCAGGCGCCACCGGCTTCTCCTCGGCAGGGCGACGTCCCTTCAGACGCAGCCACAACCTGCCCCGGCCGCCTGTCCCGACGACTGTCTTGGTCTCGAGGAACGGTTGCGCCTTGACGAGTTCGCTCAGTTTGGCGAACCCGTAGGTGCGCGAGTCGAACGCCGGGTCGGTGCGGTTCAGGTGGTTGCCGAGCGCGCTGAGGGAAGCCCAGTCGTCGTCATCGGTGTCGACCCTGTTCAGTGCCTTGGTCAGGACGCTCTGGATAGGACGCGGCTGGTCGGCCTTCGTCGCCTCGGTGGTCGACTCGGGCGTGGTCTGCTCGCCGGAGAGAACCTCGAGGAACACGAACTTCTCACACGCCTCGACGAACGCCTTCGGTGTCTTGCGTCCCCCGACGCCGATGACCCGCTTGCCGGACTCGCGCAGGCGGGTGGCCAGTGGGGTGAAGTCGCTGTCACTGGAGACGATGGCGAAGCCCTCGACGTTGCCGGAGTACAGCAGGTCCATGGCGTCGATGATCAGCGCCGAGTCGGTCGCGTTCTTGCCGTAGGTGTAGGCGAACTGCTGCTGCGGCGCGATGGCGTTGCCGAGAAGTACGTCGCGCCAGTTGGTCAGGTGGGGGTTGGTCCAGTCGCCGTAGGCCCGTTTCACGGTGATGGTCCCGTAGCCGGCGAGCTCCTCGAACATCTCCTTGATCAGCTTCGAGGAGGTGTTGTCGGCGTCGATCAGGACGGCGAGGCGGGTGCTGTCGTCGGTCATGAGCGGTAGGTCTCCTCGTCCGGGGCTGTCAGTCTCCCGCGCGACGCCCACGTCTCGCAGCTCGAACCACGGCTCGTCGTGACGAGAATGCCCTGACGGCGAGGTTTGCGAGGGTTGATGGCTTACCGGCCGCCTCGCTGCCCGCTGGTTCAGCGGCGCCTTGTTGTTCCCGCCACCAGCGCCACGCCGACGGCAGCGAATCCGACCTGGATCGCGAGCTGGATCCAGTTGATGCCGGGGGTGTGCGCGACGTGGAGAGCTCGGGCGACGACGGTGCCGAGGAGGGCTGCGAGAATCCCGATGCCGACCGTGAGCAGGCAGCCGATCCTCTGCTTCCCGGGCACCACGAGACGTCCCAGGGCGCCGAGGATGGCGCCGACGACAACGGCGGTGATGATTCCATTGATGAGCACAACTGCCTCCTGCGTCGCCGCGCAGCCACCCGGTTTGGGCGCGGGGACGTGACGTTACCAGGGGTAGATGGGTCGAGCATGTCCACGGACGCGGAACCGGCCTTGACGACGTTCACCGGCTACATAAGGTGCCCGCATGGCTTCAGGTCTGCGGTTGGTGACGGTCACTCCGGAGAACGTCGGCGAGGCGTGCCGGCTCCGGGTTCGGCCGGAGCAGAGGGACATGGTGGCGCCGGTGGCCTGGTCGCTGGCCGAGGCTTACGTCCACGGCGAGAAGGCCTGGCCGCGCGTGGTCTGTGACGGCGACCAGCTGGTGGGGTTCGTGATGGCCGCCTTCGATGCGGAGACCGCGCCGAAGCGATGCGGCATCTGGCGGTTGAACATCGCCGCGGACCACCAGCGACGAGGGTACGGCCGGTTCGCGGTGGAGGCCGTCTGCAGGGAGGTGCTCCGCCGAGGAGGTCAGCGGCTGAGCGTGCGGTGGGTTCCCGACGAGCACGGCCCGGAGGACTTCTACCGTCGCCTCGGATTCCAGCCGACCGGACAGATCATCCACGGCGAGGTCGAGGCCGAACTGCTCGTCACCGAGAACTCGACTCCGGCTGGTCTGCCTGCTCGGCCGGATCGAGGCTGACCGCCCAGCCGCCCGGTTGCCCGGTTGCCAAGGGGCGGTTGACACGTGCCGGGGGGAACGCCCCACCTGCCAACCGGGTTCTGACGCTTCGTACGACCAGACTGCCGGACCTGCCGACCAGCGGTCTCGTTGTACGTCACTACGGCACGAACGGGGGCGCCTGGAACCGCCGGCCTTCGAGGAAGTCGACGTAGACGCACACGACCTCCCTGCCCTCGTCGGACGCCCAGGGCTGCGGGAGCTCACTGAGAACGTGCTCGACCTGGAAGGGATCGGTGACGTGGCTTGCCGGACCGCTGGCCACAACACTCCAGCCGTGCCCGTTGATCGGATCGATGTGGTCGATCTCCACGCTCACGTCCTGGCGTTGGGCCCCGACCTCCACCTTGGCCCCGTGCTCGGTCCGGAACACGATCCGGGCGTCGTTCTCACAGATGTATCGCACCGGGTGGACGGCGTAATGGGTCCGGTCCCAGAACACGAACCGGCCGATCTTCGTCTCGCGAAGCAGGTGACGGCACTCCTCCTGGCTCAGCGCCTCAAGTGCACCGGAATCGTACATCCCGGACCTTCTTTCGGCACGACACGAATGCCAACGCCTCCATCTTCCACCCGTCGGCGTAGGACCTGCACAGCCGACGAAAGCCGGCCGCACTCAGCCTGGGACGAACCGGACAAGCAGGCGTTACAGTGCCGCCGTGCATCGGAGCCGATTCTCGACACTTCTCATCGACGTACCCCGCGACGAGGTGCCTGCTGCGGCCGGCTTCTGGTCTGCGGCGCTGGGAGTTCCGGCACGGCCGGTCCCGGGCGAGGAGCAGTTCACCAGTCTGCGCGAGGCGTTCCCAGGACTCGTGATGGCGATCCAGGCGGTCGATGACCAGGCTCGCTACCACCTGGACATCGAGACCGACGACGTGGACGCCGAGACCGCGCGGCTGACTGACCTCGGGGCCGTCGAAGTCAACCGGTGGCTCAACTGCCGAATCCTGCGGGCGCCCGGCGGCCACCTCCTGTGCGTGATCCCGCTGCACAGTGATCCGGGGACCTTCGAGAAGTACGCCCAGGTCTGGGACTGACGGCCACCGCGTAAGGGCCGCAAGCGTCACCTGGGAGCGAACACCACCCAGGTCTGTCCCGGCGCGAAGGTCATCGGCCGGCCCGAGTTCGTGGTGAAACGCGTACCCGCGGCAGCACGCGGCCGCGACCAGCGGGCGTCGTACGCACGGCCGTCCCTCAGCACCAGCGCGCGGCCGGAGCCGACGGTCTCGGTGTACGGCGAGTAGTTGCCCGCCGAGTCCTTCAGCGCCGAACGGCGAACGTTGGCGTACTGCACGACGACCGTCGCGGGGGTGGGAGGCGCACCGTCGGTGGCCCGCAGCGGCGTGCCGTCCATCGACACCCGCCAGCGGTGCTGCTTCGCCGACCAGCGGAAGTCGGCGCGGAACGACGGGTAGCTGACGCGATGCGTGGCCACGGCCCGGCCACCCGCAGGCCGGCCGCCGAACCGGAAGCCGATGTCGCGCGCGGTGCTCGCCTTCGGTGCCCGAGCCAGCAGTTGACCGGGTCTGGCGTACAGGTTGTGCGGGGCCGGCCGCGAACTGCCACGGAAGTACGCCGAGCCGGCGTGCGCCGGCGACACGTCGTACGCCGGAGCTTTCGCAAGCCGCGAGAGCACCGTGGAGTTCGCACCGGAGTAGGCGAACGCCGGCCGCCCGTACTGGCGCAGCAACTCGATGTCGGACTCCCGCGCACTCCGCACGGGTCCGAGAGCCGCCGGCACCCTGGAGGAGAAGACGGCGAGGATCCGGGCCAGTCCGCCTTCGACCGGCTCGACGTAGACGATGTCCGCTCGGGACAGGCCGGTGGCGGGCCGGGCCGCGGGCACGTTGTCGATCTTCACCGCGAGGACGCGCTTCGGAGCACTTCCGCCCATCGGCAGACCTGTGAACGGCGACCCTCCCCGGGTGACCGACGGCTTCGGTGTGGCCGTGGGCGACGACGCCCTGGGCGTCGGTGTGCGGCTCGCCGCGTGCGACGGCGTGGCGGTGGCAGTGGGGTCCGCTGTCCGGAAGTGGTCACGGCCTGCGCCCAGCGCCGCCACGATGCCGCCGGTGACGACGAGGATGCCGACGGCTGCGGCGATAACGATGCGGAGGGTCCGATTCATCCAGCTATCCGAGGTGTGTGGACGAGTCCACGACCCGTCGTCCTTCGTACAGAGGAGGTTCCCCCGAAGTCCGCGGCCGACGTTGCCCGGTCTGGTCGCCTCGGTCAAGTCGGCCGTCGCGCTCGACGGCTCCGGCCCGTCCGGGTCGCCGCCTCTCCGCCGTCGAACGCGCCGAATGGTGGGGCTCTAGCCTGCCGTGATGGCCGATTTGTTCGCTGACCTGAGTGCGCTGGTGACTGGGCGGAAGGTGCTCGGCGTGTTCGCCCACCCCGACGACGAGACGTTCTTCGGGGGCGCGACGTTCGCCGCGTGTGCCGCGGCCGGAGGCGACGTACGCCTCGCGACCCTCACGGCCGGCGAGGCCGGTGCGATCGGAGTGGGGCCGGCACGCGCCGCGCAGGACAGGTCCGATCGCGGCGCCCTCGAGGCAGCGGCCGCGGCTGGACTCTCGAGGTACGCCTCCGCATGCACCGCGCTCGGCGTGCGCCAGTTCGGTGTCGTTGGCCCTGGCCGCTGGCGCGACCTCGGTGACGCGGGGCCGGGTTCGCTGGCCGCCGGTGACCCGGACGAGATCGCGGAGGCGGTCAGGCACCTGGTGACGGACTACCGGCCGGACGTCCTTGTCACGGTCGACGCCGACGGGGTGACCGGCCACCCCGACCACGTGCGCGCACACGAAGCCGTCCAGCGGGCACTTGACCTCCTGGGACGCACCGGTGTCCCGGCCCTGACGCTCGGCGGCTGCGTCCGCTCCGAGGACGTCGTCACCGCCCGCGAGCGCCTGTCCGGACTGGTGCCGGACCGTGAGATCGGTACGACCAGGATCGTCGGGACGTCGGCCGACGACGTCATGGCGGCCGAATGGTCCCCCGAGGCAGGTGCCGCCAAGCTGGCCGCGTTGGACGCCTACGCGCCCGGTCTTGGTACCGCGCCGCTCACCGATCTGGTGCCCGGCCGGTCGCCGGTGGGCGACGGGGTCCTGCTCCGGGCCATCGCCGAGGTGGCCGGGCCGCCGTGCGAGTACTTCCGTCCGCTCCGCCCCTGACGGCGACGCGCCGCGCTTCGGGTCTATCCCCTTGCGCCGATCTGGGTGCACCATATGCGCGACCACATGCGGCACCACGCACCTGACAGAGGGAGCCCGGATGCGCATCAGAATCCTGCTCGTTGCCGTGGCATCGGTCCTCGCCGTGATCGCGGGCACCGTGCCCGCGCAGGCGATCACCCGCGGCACCCCGGACGGCCAGCGGCACCCGTTCGTCGGTGAACTGCTGTTCTACGTGCCTGACGAGGCCGACAGCCGCTTCGACGATCCGGGCTCGTGGTTCACCTGCTCGGGCACGCTGCTGAACGGTCACATCGCCCTGACCGCCGGCCACTGCACGTACGCCGTCGGTCTGAACGGCGCGTCGACCACTGCCAACGGCGGATCGGGGTCGGGCGGCAACGACGTGTGGATCAACTTCGACGAGAAGCCGAACTTCGGCATCCTCAAGTCCAGCTCGTCGTACGGCCGGGACCAGAACGCCCAGCGATACCACGACTGGGCCGCCGCCCTGAACTCCTCGCCCAGCTGGCACCGCGCGACGTCCCACCCGCACCCGCAGTTCGACCCGGACGCGTTCTACCTCCACGACGCCGGCGTGCTCGACCTGCAGGACTCCGTTTCGATGCCGACGTACGGCAAACTGCCCACGCAGGGCTACCTGGACCAGTTCCAGACCGGTCCGCGGCACGAAGCCCTGTTCACCGTCGTCGGGTACGGCCTCAACAAGGTACTGCCGGGCCGCGACGTCGGCGGCGACACCCGGGAGCAGGGAAGCACCCAGCTCGTCACCCTGAGGGGCCTGTTCGGGCTGCCGTACGGCACGGCCGCACGGTTCAGCAACAACAACGGCAAGGTCCACCAGGGCGGCACCTGCTTCGGCGACTCGGGCGGGCCGACGTTCCGCGGCGCGAACACGGTCGTCGCGGTCACGTCGTTCGGTGTCAGTCCGAACTGCACCGGAACCGACGACGAGTACCGCATCGACCAGCCCGACGACCTGGCGTTCCTCGCGGGCTTCGGCGTCACGCCCTGAGCTGCGACCGGTACCCGGCGCGGTCGTCGTTCACGCGACGTACCGTGCCGGGTACCTCTCCGTGACCTGAGGGGCGCGCGACAGCCGGTCAACCGGGCGGTCAACCGGGTGTCGGCGGTCCCCTCGAGTCCGACTCCGGACTTCTGCGGCCGTCAGTGCCCAGCGATCGAGAGGGGCGCGGGCCGGACCTGGGAACATTGACACGATTCGCAGAACGTACGAAGCGCGTCGGTGTGAACCCGGCAGGGCGGTCCCCCGCTCGAACACGATCAAGACCAGCGGCAAGGATGATCTACATGAAGATCGGCGTCATCGGTACCGGGCAGTTCGCTCGCAGTTTCATCTCGTTGTGGCAGAAGCATCCCGACGTCGAGGCGGTCTACGCCTGTGACGTCGTTCCGGAGCGTGCAAAGGAGCACCAGGAGAAGTACGACCTGGCCGGCATCTTCAACGATGCCGAGGAGATGCTGGCCTCCGACGAGGTGGACTCGGTGGCTGTCATGACGCAGCGCTGGACCCACGGCCCGCTGGTGCTGCAGGCGCTGGAGGCGGGCAAGAACGTCTACTCCGCGGTGCCGATGGCGATCTCCGTCGACGAGATCAAGGCGATCATCGACAAGGTCACCGAGACCGGCCTGATCTACATGATGGGCGAGACCAGCTACTACAACCCGGCCGTCGTCTGGGCCCGGGGCAAGGTGACCGAAGGTGCGTTCGGGCGGGTGTTCTACTCCGAGGGCGACTACGTCCACGACATGGACAACGGCTTCTACGCCGCCTACCAGTACAGCGGTGGCGACGAATGGAAGAAGACCGCCAGCTACCCGCCCATGCTCTACCCGACGCACGCCATCGGCGGTGTCCTCGGCGCGCTCCCGACGTACGCCACCAGCGTCAGCTGCATCGGCATCCACGACGACCGCGGCGACGGCGTGTTCGACAAGAACGTGTCGCTGTGGGGCAACGACTTCTCGAACATGAGCGCGTTGTTCCACCTCGCCGACGGCGGCGCGATGCGCACCAACGAGTTCCGCCGGGTCGGCTACTGGAAGGGGCACGAGTCCCGGTTCCGCTTCTACGGCACCGACTCGGTGATGGAGCAGACCGGCCACGGCGCCACCTGGAGCGTCAAGACCGAGGGCGAGGACTACCGCAAGGGCGACACCCTCGACATCAGCGACCTCTTCTACACCCGCGGCGGTCAGGTGCCCGAGGGGTTCGGTGACGTCGACCCGGCACTGATGCAGAGCTTCGCCTCCGGCAACGCCAAGGTGCAGGACCGCAGCCGGCTGCCCAAGGAGTTCGAGGGCGCGCACAACGGTCACGAGGGCTCGCACCACTTCCTCGCCGACGACTTCGTCCGCGCGGTGACGACCAAGACGCAGCCGCCGGTGAACGCCTGGAAGGCGGCCAGGTTCACGCTGCCGGGCGTGATCGCGCTCGAGTCGGCTCGCCAGGACGGCGCCCGGCTGCCGATCCCGGACTTCGGCGACGGCCCCGAGAACCCCGCCTGGTAAACCCCGAGTAGCTGCCGTACGGGAGCCGGGTCGAGTCGCCGCGCAGTGCGGTTGGCGACTCGACCCGGACGCCCGTAGCGCTCTGCTTAGCCCAAGCGACCTTGCGAAGTCCCAGGCTGCGGAGGAGGCCCGGGCGGCAGTGCGCGAACTCGTCGACGCAGGCCTGCCGCTACGCGACATCGGGCAACTCCTTGGGATCTCCCACCAACGTGCCGCGCAGCTCGCTACCGACACCGCGCCGAAGGCGTCCTGACCTTCAGGTTGCTGACCTGGACCGGGCGGATTCTTCCGCGGAAGAATCGTCGACGGTCCTGGCCCACGAGAGAATTCGTAGCGCGAGCTTCTCCGAGTCCTCGTCGTCAGTCGTGATGACGGTGGGGACGAACTCTCGGGTCTGAGCCGCGTCGAGCACGGCGTCCTCGATCCACTCCGTCGGCCAACCACGCGTCCGGAGGCGGGCACGCCTGAGGGGTTCGGCGCAGTCGAGGAGGGCCCAGTGCACGGGTCCGTCCTGATCCGCCGTCGTGGCCACCTCCTCCGGTGACGGTGTAGGACCGAGCAGGAGCACCGGATGGCCCGCCCGTCGGACGATGTGGACGATGCGATCCCACATTCGGTTGTACGCCGGCCAGTTCGGCGCCGCGTCCGGGAAGGCGATCGGCACGCCGAGCAGGGCGCCGTCCTCGAGTAGCTCGTCCAGGTCGATCACCACCAGGCCCTGCCCGAGCCTGACAAGCTCGGGCAGGAGCGTCGTCTTGCCTACTCCTGGTGCGCCGGTGACCAGGAACAAGGGGACGGAGGGCGGTTTCGGCTTCACCTGGCGCACAGTAGCGTCGTCCGCCGGCGCCAACGCAACGGATTTGGTACGCAGAGGATCCGCGCCGGGTCGTCGGGACCCGGCGCATCGAAGTCCTGCCGCGCTGCCAACGCGATCTCAGTCGACGGCCGGGTCGGGCATGAACATGCGGACGTACTGCGCACGGCGGGAGGCGACCGCGATCTTCCCGGCCCACTCCAGCGCCTCTTCCGGGGTGGGTACCTTGACCATGGTGAGGCCGCCTACGGGCTCCTTGGCCTTCGGGTGCGGGCCGTCGGTGACCGTCCCGTCCGCGGCCACCGCGCCGACCCACGCCGGCGTGTCGGCGGGGTCCTCCGGGGCGTAGTCGAGTCCGCCTGCGTAGATGTACACGCCGGCGTCCATGGCCTCCTGGATCACTGCGTGGGAGGTCTCGCCCACCGCGACCCAGTCCTCGGTGGTGGGGAACTTCATGTCGCCGTTGTCGAACGAGATCAGGTATCGCGCAGGCTCGTCCCTGCCTCGCCTGAACGCACGGACCTTCTGCGGAGTGCGGCAGCCGACCGCGATCTTTCCGCCCCACTCCAGCGCCGCCTCCCAGCTGGTCACCTCGACGATGGTGATGCCGCCGAGGAGTTCCTTGCTCTCCGGGTACGGACCGTCGGTGACCATCCCGTCGGTGGCGACCACGATGGGTTTCACGGCGTAGTCCAGCTCGCCGGCGAAGACGAACACTCCGGCCTCCGTGGCCTCCTCGCGGACCGCCTGAGCGGCCTTGGCCACGTCGGGCAGGTCCTCCTCGGGGAGGTCCGGCGCGGCGTTGTCGAACGAGATGAGGTACCGCGGCATGTCACGACTCCTTGCTCCGGCGGCCACCTCTGGCCGCCTCTCAGCCCTACTACGAACGCCCCGCGCCAGATCCGACACGTTGTCGGCAGAAAATCTAGCCTTTCTCGGCCGGGCAGGGTGCTGAGCTCACCGCCGTCGGCGAAGACGACTGTGCCGCCGACGTAGCTGCCCAGCCGCAGAGCGTCCTCGGCTTCGGCCAGGTCCGCGGCGACGTGTGCAAGGTGACCTTGACATTGTCGTTGCCCACCGGAAATGCCAAGCTTTCGCAGTTTTGCGTGAGCTAAAGGGATTTCGCCCGGTGGGGGATGACCCCGCCTCGGAGTAGCGTTGTGGAGGACCTTCCGATCCATTGGAAGGGACGAGGTAATGGGGGTTGTGCCATGACTGACATGGGACAGCGCGACACCGGCGCCGGGGCACAGGAAAAGCGGGCAGAGGTACCAGAGCAGGCCCGGCCCGGTGAGGTCACAACATCGCGCGCGGAAGCACCGGCAGGGCAGAGGCCTGCCGAAGCCGAGGAGGTACGACCGGCCGGTGCCGGCGGGCTCGGCTGGATCACGTATGCGGGTGCGGTGCTGATCGTGGTAGGCGTGTTCGAGGGGATCTGGGGCCTGACCGCCCTGTTCAGTACGACGTACTTCGTCGTTCCGTCCTCCGGACTCGTCGTTGCCTTCAACTACACCGCGTGGGGATGGGTCCACATCGGGCTCGCCGTGCTGCTGGTGCTGACCGGCCTGGCGGTGCTCGCGGGTCAGCGGTGGGCGCGCTACGTCGGTATCTGCCTGGCGGCCCTGAGTATGTTCGCGAACTTCCTGACGCTCGCGGCATTCCCGTTCTGGTCGCTGGTGATGATCGCCGTCGACATTCTCGTCATCTACGCCCTCTCCGTTCACGGACGGGAAATGGAGAAGCTGCGTACCGGGAAGATGCGTACTGAGTAAGGGGGAATCGGCATGCATGTAAAGCCACCCGCAGTTGCGGCCGTCGCCGTCGGGCTCGGCGTCGCGGGCATCGCCGCCATGCGGCATCGCAGGCACGGGAAGCCCGCCAGGAAGCACCACCACTGAGCGCGACGACCACGGCGACACAGCGAGGGGCTGGCAGGACTCGGGCATCGCCCGGCTCCCACCAGTCCCCCGTTCTGTGTCACTCGCGGTTCAGCGTCATTCAGGGTCCGTCAGGGTCCGTCAGGGTCCGTCAGGGCCCTTCAGCGTCCTCGGGTGGAGCGTCGGCGTTGTGGGAGAAGCCGACGGCCCACAGCGACGGGGCCTTCGCACCGGCCCCGGCGGTGAACTGGACGCGGTACTGCAGGTAGCGCGACGCGCCGTCGATCCGTCCGTCGGCCGGCACCCTGGTCCAGTCCGTCCAGGTCGCGTCCGGGCTGGAAGTGCTGCCGGTCCGCACCAGCAGCGCCGCCGTGGCGCCCTTCGGGATGGTGCCGTCCCAGACCGCCCGGTCCCAGACGACCATCGCCTGGGTGTCCAGCAAACCGGAGACGAAGGTGCCGGACCTCGCCGTGCTCGAGTCACCGGCCAGGGTGACCCGGCCGAGCGTATCCTGATCGTCGACGTTCGCGTCTCCGCCTAGCGAGCCCCGCCTGAACGACGGCGCACTCTGCTCGCTGACGCCCCAGGCCGGCGTGACGAACTTCAGGGTGCCGGACTGGCCCTGGTTTCCGGCGGCGTCGGTCGACAGGCCGTTGATCAGGTACGTCCTGCCGGGGTCGAGGCCGGTCAGTACCAGGGCGTGGTCGGTGGCAAGCTCGTCCGCCCGGGCAACCGGCTCGAGGTTCCCCTTGCTGGTGCCCACCTGGACCACCGCGGTCGACGGTTCGTCGGTGGTCCACCGGACGGTCGCCGTCCCGCCGGGAAGGGGAGTCACCCGCGCCGACGTGACCTTGGGGGCCCTGGTGTCCCTCGTCGGCGTTGTGAAGGTGGCCGGCGCCTTGTCCGCCGCCGGATAGGTGCCCGACTGGCCCTTCAGGTCGGTCGAGGTGACCCGGTAGTAGTACTTCGTGCCGGGCTTCAGCCGCCGCGTCTCGAGCCTGTGCTTCCGGGTGGCGTCACCGATCTTGACCTTGGTGTTCAGGGCGCTCGGGGACGTGCCGATCGCGACTTCGCTGGTCGCCACTCGAGACGTCGTCCAGGACGCCGTGGCGCTTTGCTCGGCGGTCGCCGCGCCGTTGTCGACACTCAGGGCGGAGAACGCCATCGCGCCGGCGGCAGGTGCCGAATAGGTGGCCGTGTAGGAGCCGTCGGCCGCGCGGAACGACGCGTACTCCAGGCCCTTGACGGTGCTGGTGGTGTAGTCGACCCCGCTGCCGGCCCTGGAGACCGCGCTCAGCACGGACCCACCGGGACCGGCGGTGGGCAGCATCCCGGTCAGCTCGTTCGAGCCGGTCCCGCCGGTGACGGTGAAGCTCAGCGTGTTGCCGCTCCAGGTGATGTTCCCGAACGCGGAGGCGTTGCGCCCGTCCAGCCAGGTGACCATCTGCTTACCGCTGACGATCGGCACGTTGTGACTTCGCGCCGAGGAGATCAGCGCGTCGCTCTGCGGCTCGGTCGGAGCGTCGGTGTGCATGTTGGCCGTGAAGGCGCCGTAGTACCCGAGGGGTCCGGTCGCGTTGTCCAGCAGCTGGTCGACCGTGAACGGGTAGGTCTGATCCGACTCGTCGGTCATCTGGGTGACCGCCTGGTAGACGTCGATCATGCTTCCGTCGGTGTCGACGAACCGCATGGGCATGCCGGATCCCGACATGAACCCTGGCCGGTCCTGGATCCAACTGCCGGGCCAGTAGTAGTAGTTGCCGTCCATCCGCATGCCGTTGGCGAGCTCGGTCTTCGGTTGCGACGCCCAGTCACTCCACGCGATGCAGTGAGTTCGGTTGCTGACCGGTGACGGGAGACCCGGGTAGTTGCTCCGCCAGGCCGACAGGTCATTGGCGTAGTTGTTCGCCAGCGACGTGGGCGTGAAGTCGCCGCAGTTCGTCGTCTCGTGGACACCGACCTCGAAACCCTGGTTGGTGTACGAGACCGCGGCCGAGTTGGTCAGGCGCGGAGTGTTCGGATAGACGTACGAGCTGTACCGATAGCAGGTCCAGTCGATCACGGAACAGTTCGCGGGACTGTTGGCGAGCAGTTGGTCGAAGCGGCCCGGAGTTCCGCCGTTGCCGTGGTCGTCACCGGTACCGACGATCACAGCCTTGAGCCCGCGCGGGAAGTACCAGAACCGTGGCAACGGCTTCTTCTCCCGGTTCATCACCTCGATCAGGTTGGTCAGCAGCCGTTGCTGCTCGTCGGCCTGCGGAATCGCCACCTTGCTCAGGTTGACCCAATCCGGTGAGCTGCCACCGAAGAACATGTCATCGGATCGGATCGGCGATTGACGATCGCGTTCCTGCCCTGCCCAGGCCTGGTTGCCCTGACGCATGGCGACGATCGACCGGGGCAGGTCGTAGGTGAAGGCGGCCGCTTCTCCACCGTTGCTGCCGACGCCCTGCAGAGTGACGGCCGGATTGCTCGTCGCCGTAGTCGCGTTGGAGTAGAGCGTCGCGATCGACTGGGCACCGGAGAGGGTGTACCGGTCGGCCGAACCATGGAACTGGATCGTGTCGGAGACGATGCCCGAGCCCGGCGCCGTCGTGGTGTCGACCTTGAGGTATCCGTCGTCCACCGAACCACCCGCGGGGGTGAGCCCGAGCAGACCGGACAGCGTGCTGCTCGGCTTCATCGCGATCAGGTTGCCGCCTCCGTTGACCCAGGTGGACAGGGTCGCCGCCTGGTCGGAGTCGACGGTCACCGCACCGAGCACCACCACGTCGTACGAGGCCAGCTTCGAAGCCGACAGTGTGGACACGTCGATCGTGGCGAACTCGTTGAGCCCCTCGGTGCGCAGGATCTCGGCGAGATACTTGGAGTACGGGTTGCCCGAACTCGTGACGACCGCGATCGGTCCTCCCGGACCTTGAGCGATGCCCGGCGGCGGAGGTGCACCGGTCGCGAAGGACCAGGTCGCCGGCGTCATCGTGTTGCCGGCGGCATCCTTGGCCCCGCTGACCGAGACCGTGTAGCTCGTCGAGGCGGCCAGCGCTGCGTTCGGGGTCAGGGTCGCCGTCAGGCTCTGTGTGTCGTAGCTGAAGGCCGCCGGCACCACGGCGCCGTTCGGGCCGGTCAGCGTCATGGTGGCGGCGCTCACGTCCTCGGAGAACGTCGCCGTGACCGGGGTGGACACCGCGACTCCGGTCGCTGCGTCAGCGGGGGCCATGGACACCACCGAGGGTGCGGTCGTGTCGGTGGCGCTGGTGTCGAACACTACGTCGACCCAGTAGTTGGTCGACTGGAAGCCGTTCGTCGGAAACCCGCTCGCGCCGTACTTGTAGAGGCCGTTGAGGCCGTCGGTGCCGTTGCGAAGGGCGGTCAGCGGACCACGTGACGTCGCGGTGTTCGCGAAGTAGCCGCTGTTGTTGGCGTACCGCCCCACTGGTGCGAAGTAGGAAGCGACGTAGGTCGTTCCGGCGGTCACCGGTACGGGCGAGGCGAAGGTCGCCTGCTGCCATCCGGTCGCCGTCTCGCCGGTGAACGTGACCGAGGCGAGCTTGGTACCGGTGCGGGTCCACAGGCTGCCCACGTGCGTGCCGGTGTTGCCGGAACCCTTGTAGAAGCGGATGCCGGTGACGAAGCCGTCCTGGCCGGCCCGGAACTTGACGCCGACCTCGACGGCAGAGTTGTCCGCGGTCGCGGCCGTAGCCGGGGTGGTGGTGTTCGGCCACAGCGTGCATGGACAGCCGGAGGTAGTCGCGGCGGTGGTGAACGTCCAGGTGATCGTGTCCATCACGTTCCCGGACTGGTCCTGGGCGCCGCTGAGACTGGCTGTGTACGTGGTCGAGGTGGCGAGCGGTGCGTTGGGGGTGAGGGTGGCCGTCCGCGTGGTCGAGTTGTAGTTCAGGGTCGCCGGGACGGCGCTCGCTCCGGTCAGAGTGAAGTTGATGCTCGTCTGCTGGACGCTCTCGCCGAAGGTCGCCGACACCGACGTCCCGACCGGGACGCCGGTGGACCCACTGGCGGGCAGTCGGTCGGTCACCGTCGGCTTGGTGGTGTCGGTCCCGCTGGGGTTGAAGACGACGTCGACCCAGTAGTTCGTCGACTGGAACGTGCTGTTGGGAAAGCCGCCGCCGGTGCCGTAACGGTAGACACCGTTGCCTCCGTCGCCACCGTCCTGCAGGGCCGTCAGCGGGGAGTTCACGGTGCTCCCGGACGCGAAGTACCCGACGTCGGCTGAGTATCGCCCGACCGGCGCGTAGTAGGAGGCGACGTAGGTGGTGTTGGCGGTGACCGTCACCGGCGTGGCGAAGTTCGCCTGCTGCCAACCGGAGGTTGACTCGCCGGTGAACGTCACCGTCGCGAGCCGGGTGCCGGCGGCGTTCCACAGTGAACCGGTGTGCGTGCCGGTGTTCCCCGGGCCCTTGTAGAACCGGATCCCGGTGATGAACCCGTCCTGGTCGGCACGGAACTTCACGCCCAGCTCCACCGGAACGGTGTCCGCCTCGGCGAGCGTTCCGGGCGTCTGTGAGCCGAAGATCGTGCACGGGCAGGTCGCCGCCCGCGCACTCTGGGTGGACAGGCTGCCCAGAATGCCGAGCAGCAGGGCGAACGCGAGCACCAGGGCAACCCGGCGCCGCGAGACGCGGGCCGGGTAGCCCCCGGAGATTACTGACATCGAGCCCCCCGACTCTGATCAGTTCGTCTGAATCAGTTGGTATGAGTCAGCTGGTCGTGAAGACCACGTCGACCCAGTAGTTGCTGGACAGGTAGCCGGAGTTCGGGAATGCGCTGGCGCCGTAGCGGTAGACACCGTTCACGCCGTCGGTGCCGTTCCTCAGAGCCGTCAGCGGGCCTCGCGTGGTCGCGGATGCGAAGTAGTTCTCGTCGACGGAGTAGTGGCCCGCGGTGGTGAAGTACGACGCGACGTACGTGGTGTTCGCCGAGACGGCCACCGGGCTGGCGAAGTTGACCTGCTGCCATCCGCCACCGGACTCGCCGGTGAAGGTGGCCGTCGCGAGCTTCGTGCCGGTCCGGCTCCACAGTGTTCCGGTGTGGGTGCCGGTGTTCCCGGGGCCCTTGTAGAACCTGATCCCGGTGACGAACCCTGCCTGGCTGGTACGGAACTTCACGCCCAACTCGACCGAGCCGGCGTCCGCCTCGTCCGGGGTTCCCGGAGTCGCGGTGCCGGCCCAGATCGTGCACGGGCAACCGCTGCTTGACGGGGCGGCCGTGGTGAACGTCCAGCTGTCCTGGCTCATCGTGTTGCCCGCGCTGTCCTTGGCGCCGGACACCGTGACCGTGTAGGAGGTGCTGTTGCTCAGTGACGCATTTGGCGTGAAGGTGACCGTCTGCGCCGTGGCGTTGTAGGACGTCGTCCCGGCCACCGCCGTGCCGCTCGCCGGGGCGACGCTGACCCGCGCGGTCGAATCCTGGATCGGCTCGCTGAAGGCGGCCGTCACCGTGGTGTTGGTGGCGACGTTCGACGCGCCCGCCGCCGGGGTGCGCGCCGTGATCGTCGGTGGCGTGGTGTCCGAGGCGCCGCCACCGTCGTCGAAGACCACGTCCACCCAGTAGCTGGTCGATCGGTATCCCTGGCCGGGGAACCCGCCGGTGCCGTAGCTGTAGACCCCGTTCGGGCCGTCGGCGTTGTCCGCCAGCGCGGTCAGCGGGCCGCGGGCCACCCCCGTGGCGAAGTAGTCTTCGGAGATCGCGTAGTGACCGTTCGGCGCGTAGTACGACGCCACGTACGTGGTGTTGGCGGCGACGGTCACCGGGTTCGCGAAGTTGGCCTGCTGCCAGCCCGAGGCGGACTCACCGCTGAAGGTGACCGATGCCAGCTTGGCCCCGCCGGAGGTCCACAGTGACCCCACGTGGGTGCCGGTGTTCCCCGAACCCTTGTAGAACCGGATGCCGGTGATCGTCCCGGCCTTGGTCGTACGGAACCTGACCCCGACCTCGACTCCGGCGGAGTCGGACTCCGCCGCCACGGCCGGCACCGTGGAACTCGGCCAGATGGTGCACGGGCAGCTGACCGGAGGCGGAGACCCGTTGCCGACGGTCACCGTGCGCGCCGGAGCGGGCGTCTCCATCCGTGCGCTGTCGTCGGTCGCCCGGGCCATCACCGCGAGGTCCGTGCTGACGGTCGGTGTGAACGTGTACGACCAGGACCCGCGGCCGGTGGCCGGGTGCCAGGACACGCCGCCGTCGACGGAGACCTCGACTCCCGCGACCACGCCCCCACCGGTGTCCGAGGACGTACCGCTGATGGTGACCGGCTGGCCGACCGGAACAGTCGCACCGGCCGCCGGTGAGGTGATCGTCGTACTGGGAGGTGTGGTGTCGGTGGACTGGGTGGCCGCGACCAGTCCGGTCTGCAACGTCGCCGGCTGGGCGCCCATGTCGGCGAAGAGGTTGACGGTCGCCTGCTTGACCGCCGGGTCGGACGTGGCGCCCGAGACGTCGCTCCAGTGGGTGTCGTCCAGACCCCACGCCCACTGGATGCTTCCGGCGCCGAACACCAGCGCCCCGCTGCGTGCGCGGTACAGCGAGAGGTGGTGGGTGGCGGTGCCCGACGCGTACGACGAGCCGTAGTCCTGCAGGTAGCTGGAGACGTCGTGGGTGTCGGTGGAGAGGTGGATCAGCCCGTCGGGCTGGGACCCGTTGTCCGGGCTCTCGTCCCACTCGTAGCCGAGAATCCCGTGCCCGAGCGTCGTGGTGGCGCCGGCGGCGAGGTTGGCCACCTTGGTGTTGCGCCAGAACCGCAGCTTCGCGTCGGCACCACCGACGTGCATGTCGGTGGCACAGCAGTTGACCATGAACATCGTGCCGCTGAGGCTGTTCTCCGGCCGGCCGCCGTCAGCGGGCGGGCTGAACCGCGGGTCACGCCAGGTACCGGTCCACACCGTGGGGTCGAGCGGGTCGATCGTCGCGTTGGCGTGGGTCTCCTTGTAGGTGACCAGCGTCCGGTAGTTGTTCTCGTACCGCGTCTTCCAGAAGATCTCGTTGCCGCTGAAGAACGCCAGGTTCACGCCGGCGTCGCGGGCCGCCTCGACGTTCGTGCGCTGCTGGCCCGACCAGTACTCGTCGTGGCCCACCGACATGAAGGCCTTGTGCTGCTTGATCAGTGAGCCGTACCGGTCGGTGTCGACCCCGGTCTCGTAGCTCACGTCGTACCCGTTGGCCTCGAGGAAGCGGACCATCGGATACTCCGCGTTCCACACGAAGTCGTGGAAGGTGTCGCCGCTGTTGGTGTTGAACGGGCGGTTGTAGCTGACCTTGTAGGCGCGGTTGGCGGGGCCGCCGACGTAGAGGCTGTTGCCGCCGTACGCGTTGTACGCCTGCCAGGTGGTGTCGGAGGTCTGGAAGTACAGGTCGGAGCGGCTTGCGTCGTCGCGGACCACGAACACGATGTGGCCGCGGGTCGTGCCGGACTTCAACTCGGCGAAGTAGATGCCGGACACCGCGGTCGACGGGACGGCCCAGGTCGCGCTGGTCGACCAGTTGCCGCAGTCGATCAGGCCGGTCGCGGTGTCCTTGTTGCAGTTGGGCTGGTTGGTCGGTGCGACGTTCGCGATGCTGGTGACCTTGCGGGCACCCGCGCCGCCGTAGTAGCCCATCCGGTAGATGTTGATCGTGTACGTCAGCGCGGTGTCGACCTTGAACCCGATGGTCGAGCCGCGGTTCACGCTGATGTCGGTGGAGAAACCCTGCAGCGCCGCGCTGTCGGGACTCGACACGTCCCAGTCGGTGGAGCCCGCCTGGGTGTTCTCACAGGCGACCGGGTTGAGCACCGGCGGATCGCACGGCGCGGCGGCTGCACGCGGCGTCGACAGGAAGAGCAGCGATGCCACGCCCAGGCACATCGCGAGTAGCAGTCCTACAGCCCGATGGCGTGGACCACCGAGTGCAGACGAGAGCGATTGGACACGCACGACGTCTCCCCCCGAGATGCCGAGATGATCACCGATCAAAACACGAGGAGACAGGGCGCGCTGGCAAAACGGGAAACCAGCCGTCGCCGGGGAAGTTTCGGAGATCTGCCTCCGAAACCGCCCCCGATGTGCTGGGCTCCGACCGGTGCCGGCGATCGCCGACGGAGCGTTCGGCCTCGATCGCTAGGCGTGCAGGGCAACCTCGACCGGAGCGCAGCCCTCGGTGGTCGCGGTGACGGTGATGGGGCCTTCCGCGGTGGGGCGTACGACAGCGAGGGCACGGCCGTCGAAGGTGCGCCAGGTGTGGTCGGCGAACCGCTCGGCGGTCCTGGGGTTGGCGCTGCACATCCCGGCCAGCGTGCCGGCGCCGGACACCTCGACCGTGACCGGCCGGTCCTGCCCGGACACCAGCCGCCCCTCGTGGTCGGTGAGTGCGAGACTGACGTACGCCAGGTCGGTCCCGTCGTACCGCAGTTCGGTCCGGTCCGCGGCCGCCGTCAGCCGCACCGGGCCGGTCGCGGTCGAGAGGCTGGTATGCCCCACCTCCGTACCGTCGGCGTAGGCGACCGCGACCAGCGTGCCCGGCCGGAACGTCGTCTCGACCACGGCGACCTTCGGGCGCCAGTCACCGACCGGGCTCCGGCCGACCTCGGTGCCGTCGAGGAACAACGCGACCTCGTCGGCGTCGGCGTAGACCTCCACGGTCACCGGCTGTCCTTCGTACCCGGGCCAGGTCCACGAGCTCACCGAGTCGCTCCACGCCCACGGCGACTGCAGCGTGACGGAGTGACCGTGGTGCTCGGGCCGCCGCACGGCGAGGTACGGCTCGTGGCGCAGCCCGTAGACGATCTCGCGGTAGTAGGACACCGGGCGCCGGTGGCCGGTGATGTCCAGGTCGCCGCACCAGGCGGTGAGAAAGGGGAACTCGCGCTCGAGCGCGGCGACGGCCGTGGTGTCCTCCGCGTACGTCGTGGCGCCGATACCGACCTCGCCGAGGTAGTCCCAGCCGGTCCAGGTGAAGTCGCCGATGACGTGGGAGTGCTGCTCGACCATGGGCCACAGCCGGCCGATCCGGGAGGGGAAGGTCTCCGAGCCGACGATGACCCGGTGCGGGAACAGCTCACGGTCCATGGCGTAACGGGCCTCGGCGTAGTTGAGGCCGACGACGTCGAGCACCGAGTGGGACTCCGCCGTGCGACGGGTGACGTTCTCGCCGGTGGACAGCGTGTTCATCGCGTCGTCGATCATCTCGTTCAGCCCGGCCGGTTGCTCGCGTAGCCGGTCGGCGAGTTCGTCGAGGACGACCAGCGCCGAGTTGACGCCGTTCGTGACCGGCCGGGTGGGGTCCTCGGCGCGGACCACCTCGGCCATCCGGCGGGCGAGGACGGCGCCGTGTGGGGTGCCGACCTCGGCGATCTCGTTGCCGAGCGAGTACATGACCACGCTCGGGTGGTTGTAGTCCTTTGCGACCATGGCAGCCAGGTCGGACTCGTACCACTGCGGGAAGTCCAGTGCGTAGTCGTACGGCGTCTTGCCGCGAACCCACATGTCGAACGCCTCGTCCATGACCAGCATCCCGAGCCGGTCGCAGGCGTCGAGCATCGCCACGGACACCGGGTTGTGGGCGGCTCTGATCGCGTTGAACCCGGCCGCCTTGAGGAGTTCGATCCGGCGTTCCTCGGCCCGGCCGACGGCGGCGGCGCCGAGCGGGCCGTTGTCGTGGTGGATGCACGCACCGCGCAGCAGCACCGGCTCGCCGTTGATCCGCAGGCCGTGGCGGGGGTCGACCCGCACGGTCCGGACGCCGAAGGTGGTCTCCCGGTCGTCGCCGGACGACCCGATCGACGTACGCACGCTGTAAAGGGCGGGCCGGTCGACGCTCCACAGCACCGGGTCGGGCAGGTAGCAGCGCCGGCGGACGAGGCACGTCTCACCGGGTGGCACGGTCACCGGCACCTCGTCGGCGTCGACCGGTCGGGTGTCGGGGTCGAGCACGGTGGTGCCGAGCGTGACGTGGGCGGTGGTCAGGCCGCGGTTGGTGACGCGGGTCGCCACCTCCACCACCGCCTGGTCCGGATCGACGTCCAGGGTCGTGACCCGGATTCCGTCGGGGCCGACGTGCACGGGTTCGGTGACGTGCAGCATCACCGGGCGGTGCAGGCCGGCTCCGGAGTACCAGCGGGAGTCCTGGCCGGACCGCACCTCGACACGGAGCTCGTTGCGTTCGCCCACCCGGAGGTACGGTGTGAGCTCGACGACGAACCTGGTGTAGCCGTTCGCCCTGTTCCCGGCGTACTCCTCGTTGCAGAACACCATCGGATGGGCGTACGCGCCCTGGATCTCCAGGGAGACGACCTTCCCGGACCAGTCGGGCGGAACGTCGAACGACTTCAGGTAGGTGAAGTTGCCCGGCGGGTAGTACGCGGACGCTCCCCTGGAGGGCGCATCGGGTGTCCGCTCGGTGTCCCGCAGGGCGTCGTGCGGCAGCACCACCGACACCGGTGCGGCCTGCCCGGCCTCCAGAACGGCGAACGGACTGGCCGGCGCACGGTAGGACCAGCCGTCGTTGAACGAGATCCGCATCGGGCCGACTCTGCCCCAGCAGCGGGTCCGGGCTCAAGGAGCAGTTCGCGGACTGAACCCCGTCCGCGGTCGTCAGCCTATGCTGCAGCGATGGACTCACAGGTCGGCCGACGGGAGGTCCGGATGCGCAGGTGGACGGGACGCCTGGACCCCGGCACGTGCCCGGTGGTCATCGCGCACCGCGGCGCGTCGGGTGACGCTCCCGAGAACACCCTGGCGGCGTTCTCGGCCGCCCTGGATCAGGGCGCTGATTTCATCGAGACCGACGTACGACGAACAGCCGACGGCGAACTCGTGCTCTTCCACGACGCCGACCTGCTCCGCACGACCGACGCAGTGCAGGTCTTTCCCGGGCGCTCACCCTGGCGACCTCGCGACTTCACCCTCGACGAGCTCCGCCGGCTCGACGCGGGCTCGTGGAACGACGAACGCTTCGCCGGTCAGCGCATCCCGACGCTGCGGGAGGCGCTCGACCTGGTCCGGGGGAGTCGCACCGGGCTGCTGCTCGAGCTGAAGCGGCCGAGCGAGGAGGACGACCTCGCGGGCGAGGTGGCGGCGGCACTCGACCGGCACCTGGTCGGCTCCGGCGCCTCCGTGCCGCAGGTCGTGATCGGTTCGATCGAACGCGACCACGCGGCTCGCTACCGACACCTTCGCCCGGAGGCGACCGTCGGCGCGCTGGTCGTGCGCGCGCACTCGCCGCTGGCCGAACTCGAGGAGATCGCGGGGTACGCCGACTTCATCGGCACCGGGCAGCCGAGCTTCCCGCAGGACCAGGTGGAACGCCTGCACAAGCTCGGGCTCGGCGTCCTGCTCAACACGAGTACGGCGGCCGATGTCCTCGGGATGGTGCCGTACGGGATCGACGGGGTGGTGACCGACTACCCCGGCCGGATCGTGCGGGCGCTGCGCGACGGCGAGTCGTTCTGTGTCGAGGCGGAGTCCCTGCTGTCCGTCGCCGAGGCGTCCGGTGGGCTCACGACGCAGCCCAACCAGGGAATGAACGGCTGCAAGTGGTCCGGCGACGCTCAGCTCCTGGTTGACTCGTCGGGACCGGGCGACCGGTTCCGCGCCACCTTCGACCTCGACCGCGCCGGTCCGTGGTCCATGGCCTTGACGGTGAGCAAGGACCGCGACGGCGGGCAGTACCTCCTGTCGGTCGACGGGGAGGCAGTCGGCCCGCCCGTGGACACCTACCGCCCGGCCCTCGCCCGGCAGACGCTCACGCTGCCCGACCGCGTTCTCTCCGAGGGCCCGCACGTACTCGAGGCGGTGGTGGTGGGACGTGACCCGCGGTCGGCCGGGTTCGCACTCGGGCTGGACGTCCTGGAGTTCGACCGGCGTACGGCTTGAGTCATGGCCGGGACGACCTGCACCCACCCGGCCCCGGTGGAGTCGAACACCGTGATCGCGACCGCGGCCCGGCTGGCGATGTTGCGGGAGTGTCGGCTGTCCGGGGACGACACCCAGACCACGTGGTCGGAGTCGAGGGACGCGTAGAAGACGGGGGAGACCCACGGGTTCCCGGTCTCGTCGGCCGTGCCGAGAACGAGGTAGCGGTTCGCCGTGAGGACGCGTTCGACGGCGGAACGATCAATCACCTCTCCTGCCCTCACCGGCCGGTCCCGAAGCGGCGCACTGCCCCGTCCGGCCAGAGGTAGCTCGGATGCTTGTGGACCTGGTGGCCCGGCCGGCGCCACAGTGCCTGTAACTGGAAAGGGCTCCGCGTAGCAGGAGTCGTGTCTCCTGTAAGCCGAACAGCCAAAAGGCCAGGACTGGCCATCCATGGGATCCGGCCGCAGTCGCAATCGGGTCGACGTACGATCTGTCCGACGTATTGTTCTGCCTCAGAAGTTGGCGGTCCCAACAGTAGTGCCGTCCTTTGTCACACTTTCGGTTCGGGAGTAGTCGCGACCGTCAACTTGAATTCTGCTTGTACGGAATCAGGCGTGCCCAGCTACGGCTGCACGTCAATTGTGGTGACTGCTTCTACGAGAAGAGGGAATAGGCGTGAAGGACTCTCTCAAGGATCGACTGAGGCTTGTGCGCAACGCGTCGGAGTCAGCCATCAGCCGCGTGTCGCATCTCCCTCCGCGGCGGATCCGTAAAGGAATCTCCCCCCTGTGGTTCGACTTCGCGGACACCGGGGAGGACCAACTGCAGTTCCTTGTCGAGTTGTGCGGACTGCAGCCGTCGCACCGCGTACTCGACATCGGCTGTGGGGTCGGACGCCTGGCGCTCCCTCTCAGCGGATACCTGAACGACAAGGGCGCTTACGAGGGCTTCGACGTACTCGATCACATGGTCGACTGGTGCAAGCAGAACATCGGCAGCAGACATCCGAACTTCCAGTTTCGCACCGCGGCCGTGGCCAGCACCACCGGGAGCACCTTCCCGGAGCAGACGGCTGCGGACTACCGTTTTCCGTACGAGGACAATTCTTTCGACCTCGCCTATGCCGGGTCACTCTTCACCCACCTCACTCCGGCCGGCACGGAAAACTACCTCGCCGAGGTGCTGCGGACGCTCCGCCCCGGCGGCGTCCTCGTGGCTACGTTCAACCTCTACAACGCGGAGTCGCACCAACGGTTCCCGGGTCGACGCCTGGAGGAGATCTGGCCGCACGACCACGGGGCCTATCGGCTCAAGGAGGAGGACAGCCCTGAGTCCAGCGTGGCCTACGACGAGATCTATCTACGGAAGGCGTACGAGAAGGTCGGACTGACGATCCTGGAGCCCTTCCGTCCGGACGCTTCGTACTCGGCCATCCGTGCGCCCAAGCACGGAAACGGCGCGCCCCACCTGTGGTACACGACATGCGTCATCGCCGTGCCGGCCTGATGTCGGCTGAGGCCGTTGCGCTACTGAGTGGCTGAGGCTTCGCCTCGGCCCTCAGTGCGTTTCGGGGGGTGGGATTCGGCCGGCGCGTAGCCGTAACGAGAAGCTGTCTGCCGCGAAGATGAGGGCGGCGTCGATGTCGAGCAGATGAGTGGCCCAGAGGCCGAGGCCGGTGCCGAACACGGTTTTCGACATGGGAACGAGGCCGGCGAGCAGGTCGGTCGGTCCGTGGCCCTGGTCCTGCACCGTGGCCACCAGGCGATCGCGGGTGGCCCAGATGTGGACGAGGATGGGGGGCACGCCGTGCAGGCGCGCGTTGGTGACGCCCTCGGAGATGCCGAGCAGCAGTTCATCGAGTGCACGGTCGTTCACCCGGCCGCGTCCCGTCCGCTCCATGGCGTGCCTGGCTTCGGCCGCGCTGGGGTTGCTGAGTTCGACGGTGGGCGCCGACGCCTCCAGCGGATCGGCGGGTACGGGAAGGTGGGGGTTCGCGGCGTGACCTTCGTAGCGGCTGTTGGTGCGGTGCTCCCCGGCGCCGGTGAGGACGTGGGGATGTGCCCGCTCGACCACATCCCGCACTCGCCCGGGGACGGTGGCGGCGTCGTACATGCACAGGCTGTGCGCAGGCAACCCCGCCCACACGGTGTTGAGGGCGAACTCGTAGCGGTCCCAACCTTCGAAGCGGCCGCCGTTGCCCGGATGCGGGACACTACCAGTGAGCCGGACCTGCGGTGCGCCGGCCGCGAGGTGGCGTTCGATCAGGCCCTGGTAGGCCGCGATCGCCCGCGCGGGTGTGGCGTACAGGCCGTTGCCGGTGACGAAGGTGACCGCCGATGGTTCGCCCAGCCATGACCGCAGCAGGTCGGACCTACGTTCGTCGTAGCAGAGGACGACCGGCTCGCCGGCGATGAGACCCTCCTCCACGAACGGGACGATCATCGCGCGGAACTCCGCGTCGGAAGCGTAGAAACCAGCTTCGTGGAAGTATCCCGCCGAGCCCTTCGCCGCACCGGCCCTCATGCCGGCACCTCCGCCGTCATGACGAGGTTCGGCAGCCGATCCCAGCCCGCCAGGTGAAACACGATGCACTGCGCGGGTTCCAGATCGTGCAGGACCAGTCGTCTGCCACGCAGCGCGAGCTTGTCGGACAGGAGGGCCAGCATGCGTGCGCCCGCGACGTCGATGAAGCGCAGACCGGCCAGGTTCAGATGCAGGTCGTCCTCCTTGCCCAGTGCCGCGCGACTGATCCAGGCGAGCCAGGCGGCTACCTGCGCGATGTCCAGCTCACCGACCATGCGGTAGCCCGGCGGTCGGAACATCCGGGTGATGAACAACCGTGCGTCCTGGTAGACGGGATCGGGGACCACTGATTTGGCGTGCCCGGACTCGGCTGCGGTCATCTCGGCCGGGGAGAAAATGCGACGGTCATACTGGCACAAACCCAGGACAGGTCCTTCGGCGAAGATGTCGACGGTCTTCTGTTCGTACTCCGGCAATCTCTCCGAGCCCGGCCGGCCGCGAAGAGCACTCTCTTCTCCGGTGAGCCGTAAAGCCCGGTAGCCCGCTTCGAATGCTCGTGCGGCTGCCTGCCTCAGTTGCCCGACCATGATGTCGGGATCGAACGGCGTGAAGGCGTGGAATCCCTGTTGTGGTGCTATCACCTGGAACTGACCGCTTGCCAGGAACCTGTCCGGTTCGAGTGACCTGTCGCGGAGGAAGTCCAGCACCGTCGTCGGATCACCGGCAGCGAAGTACATGACCTGTTCGTGCCGCTCCAGCCCGGTCCGGATATAGGAGGTGAGCACCTCACGCTGCTCAGCATCGGTGTCGAAGCTGAGGCAACCATGATCGCCGGCCTGCATCTGACCGACCGGCTGCTGGAGGGTACAAGTCACGGGGGTGTGTCCTCTCACGGCTACATTACGTCGCGCGACAGGCAGGTCAAGCTTCACAGTGAGCCGGTTGACGATCTAGGTTCTGAGCATTCGAGAAGACCGGACATCTGCGAGGTTCCCATGTCTTTACGTCATGTGCTGGCATCGTTGGCCGTGCTGCCGGTTGTCGCCATACCGGTGACCGCGCAGGCGGCCCCCGCGACAGGACCGGGGGTGCTGCCGCAGAAGGCGCACTTCGACCTGCAGGCGCACCGCGGCGGCATCGGAATGACCACCGAGGAGTCGTTGCAGGGTTTCGCCAAGGCCCTGCGCCTGGGTGTGAGTACGTTGGAGCTGGACGCACACGTCACCAAGGACGAGAAGGTCGTCGTCAACCACGACCGGCAGATCAGTTCCCAGAAGTGCCGCGACACCGCGCCTGTCACGCCAGGCGACCCGATGTATCCGTACGTCGGCAAGTACATCAAGGACCTGACGCTCGCTCAGATCAAGACCATGGACTGCGGATACCAGCAGCTGCCCGGGTTCCCCGAGCAGGAAGTGATCCACGGCTTCCGGATGGTCGAGCTCAAGGACGTGCTGAACCTCGTCAGGAGCTACCACGCCAACCAGGTCACGTTGAACATCGAGACCAAGGTCGAGGCGGGCGCGCCGGAGCAGACCGCGCCGCGTGAGCTGTTCGTGCGACGGGTGTACGAGGAGATCCACGCCTCCGGCATCGAGGATCAGGTCACCATCCAGTCGTTCGACTGGGGCGCGCTGAAGGAGATGCACCGGCTCGCGCCGACGTACCCACTGGTGGCGTTGACGAACTACGACTTCCTCCAGGTGGGCCAGCCGGGCGCCTCGCCGTGGCTCGGAGGGATCGACGCCGACGACTACGACGGCGACTTCGTGAAGGCCGCCGTCGCCGCCGTCCCCGGCGTCAAGGCGCTGTCTCCGGTGTACGGCTTCCCCCAGAACGGGACGATCAGCGATCCCGCGTTCCGCTTCTACGTCAGTGACGACATGGTGTCGGAGGCACACGCGCGTGGCCTGAAGGTCATCCCGTGGACCTGCGACGACCCCGCCACCATCGAGGCCCTCATGGACATGGGCATCGACGGCATCATCACCAACTACCCGAACCACGTCCGGCAGATCATGGCCGACCGCGGTATGCGGCTGCCCAAGGCCTACCAGCCTCGCTGAGCCGCGGCAGGTTGAGGAGGATCGCATGTTCGTCGAGTCGGTGCCCGAGGATGCCGCCGAGGGTGAGGTCGCCGCGTACTACGCGCAGCAGCGGGAGGCCTGGGGGTTCCTCCCGAACTACGCCGCGTGCTTCTCGTCGCGCCCGGATGTGGCGGCGGCGTGGAACACGCTGAACAGGACCGTCCGGGACGGGATGGATCGCCGGCGGTTCGAGATCGCCACGATCGCTGCGGCCCGGGTGTCGCGGTCGACGTACTGCACCGTCGCGCACGCGTCGTTCCTGCGGGACGTGTGTGCGGACGAGGTGTCGGTGCGAGCGATCGCCGAACATTCCGACGGGTCCGCGCTGGAACCGCAGGATCGGGCGGTGTACCGGTTCGCGGCCAAGGTCGCCATCGATGCCGCGTCGGTACGGCAGTCCGACGTCGACGAACTGCGCGAGGTGGGGCTGTCCGATGCGGACATCGCCGATGTCGTCTTCGCTGCCGCGGCGCGCGCCTTCTTCACCCGGGTGCTCGACGGCCTGGGCACCCAACTGGACGCGCAGACCGCGGCGACCTTCCCGGCCGACGTGCTCAAGTCGATGGTCGTCGGGCGTCCGGTGGCCGACGGCTGACCGAGTTGCTCCGGAGTGGCACCGGTGCCACTCCGGAGTGGTCGGTCACCCGCGATTTTCGATACACCCGCGACTGCGATCCGCCGATGCAGGCCGTATCCGAATCCACTTCCCGGACTTGCTGGTGCGGATCACAGTCCAGGCGGGGGCTGGTCCTCTCCTGACGGGGGTTTCCTCTCGGTCGCGGGCTCCTCTCCCGTCGTGGTGGGCGTTCTCTCATGGCCCATCTCGTCGGAGCCTCTGGCGTACTCCCGGCGCCTCCTTTCCTCCCGCTGCTCCTGACTCCTGCGGTAGGCGTCTTCCAGCATTCGTTGTGCGATCGGCCGGCCGCCGAGACCGAAGGCCAGCGCGAGGCCGAGTGCGAGTGCCCCCATGGTCGCGGCGAACGCGATCTGCACGATCTGCTCGGCGATTCTCAGTTGTTGCAGGATCATGAAGCCCGCGATGACCATGATCAGGGCGGGAAGAACGGTTCCGGCGATCTTTCCGGTCGGGCTGTCTCCCATCGTCCTGTTGACGGCGGCAGCGACCAGGCCGGCGAGGATCGCCGCGACGACGAAGATGAGGATCGCCGCGACGATGTTCGGCAGGTACGCGATGATCCTGTACATGAACGTCGTGAGCGCTGCGATGTGCAGTACGCCGACCGCGACGAACACGAAGATCAGGAAAATCAGCCAGAAGACCAACCTGGCGACAAGATGCGCCGGACTGTCGCCGGCCACGACCGACAGGTACCTGTGCCCGTGAGACTCCTGCAGGCGTCGATCGATACCTACCTTCTCGAGGATCTTTCGCACGGCGGCTGCAACCAGTTTGGCGACGATGTAGCCGATGACCAGAAGTACCAGGAACCCTACGAGGTTCGGGAGGAACCCGATCACCCGGTCCCAAACTGGCCGGAAATCCTCAGCCATGTTCATGAAAACCCCCTCGGCTGGTGGAAGCCGAGCAGTGCTTCTGCTGAAGCAGGGTCTTTGTCAGGCATCTACCAAAGACACCGGACTGCGGCCCGGAATGACCACTCGACCTGACGTCACGGGTAACATTGCCCGACGAAATTGCACATGCAAGGGACGGGTGTCCCCCAGGAGTCCGGTCCCAGTCACGAGGTAGCGTGAGCAGCAGGCGGAAGGTACGCCCCAGCCCGAATTTGCGAGTCCATTGGCATATCGTGTATCGGCCCGGGAAGCGGTAGATTTCCCTGGAATTGAGACCGTCATGGATCCCCAGAATCCTTTCATACATCTCCAAGGGCGACTTGAGGCTTGCTCGACTCTTGACGAGCTACAGGCGGAGGCGTGCCGGCTGGCACGTGAGTTGCTTGATGCGGCCGGGACAACTCTGGTCCTGGCGGATGGCGACGAATCCCACCACGTGGCAGAAGACTCCCAGTTCCCGCTCTGGCTGGGTTCTCGATTTCCTGTCACCAAGTGCCTCAGCGGATGGGCGATAGTGCACGCGACTACGGCCGTGTCATCTGACGTCCACAAGGATCAGCGCACCTGTCGCGAGGAGGAGCTGCCGGTGCCGGTACACAGCATGATCATGTCTCCCATCGGTGTGGACGCGCCGTTCGGGGCGATCGGTGCCCTTTGGACACGCGCAGGCGTTCCGAATGCACAACTCGTTGCCACGCTGGAGAAGGTGGCGACGTTGATTGCCGTCGCCCTGCGCCGTTTCGGTGTACCGAAGTCCGCAGGGTCGGTATAGGTACCGACCCTGCGGGCAGGCCGCGACCAACGCTCCCGAACGTAGACGTCAGTGGGTGGTCAGGCCGTGTCCGAGGACGGGTTCGACGTAGCCGGGGCCGTGGTCGAGTTGGTAGTTCAGGTTCATCGCTGCGGTGATGAGGGCGAGGTGGCTGAAGGCCTGGGGGAAGTTTCCGATCTGTTCGCCCGTAGGTGCGATCTCCTCGGAGTAGAGGCCCAGGTGGTTGCTGTAGGTCAGCATCTTCTCGAAGGTGAGCCTTGCGTCCTCGAGGCGCCCGGATCGGGCGAGTGCGTCGACGTACCAGAAGGTGCAGATGGTGAAGGTGCCCTCGGAGCCGCGGAGGCCGTCCGGTGAGGCGATGGGGTCGTAGCGGTAGACGAGGCTGTCGGAGACGAGTTCGTGGTCGATGGCGTGCAGGGTGGACTGCCACATCGGGTCAGTGGGGGCGATGAACCCGACGAGAGGCATGGAAAGCAGCGACGCGTCGAGTACGTCCGTCGTGTAGTGCTGGACGAAGGCCTCGCGTTTGCCGTTGAAGCCGTGGTCCATGATCTGGTCGTAGACCCGGTTGCGCATGTCCGTCCAGCGGCTGATGTCGGCGGGAAGGCCACGGCTGTGAGCGAGGCGGATGGCGCGGTCGAAGGCGACCCAGCTCATGAGGCGGCCGTACACGAAGTTCTGCCTGCCGCCGCGGGTCTCCCAGATCCCGTCGTCGGGCCGATCCCAGTGGTCGCACAGCCACTCGATCAGGCCGGTGGTGTGACGCCAGGCGTTGTGGGACATGCGCAGATCGTGGGTGTCGGCGAGATACAGCGAGTCCAGCGCTTCGCCGTAGATGTCGAGCTGAAGTTGGTCGGCGGCGGCGTTGCCGATCCGGACCGGACGGGACCCCTTGTACCCCTCGAAGTGGTCGAGGACCTCTTCTTCCAGGTGCGGGGATCCGTCGATGCGATACATGATCTGCAGGGCGCCCGAGTCCTCCGTGGCGTTGCGAACCCGGTCTCCCAGCCACTTCATGAACGCCTGCGCCTCGGAGGTGAAACCCAGCCCGAGCAGCGCGTACACCGAGAACGAGGCGTCGCGTACCCAGGTGAAGCGGTAGTCCCAGTTGCGTTCGCCGCCGATCTGCTCGGGCAGTCCGGCGGTGGGCGCGGCGACGAGGGCACCGGTCGGCGCGTACGTCATCAGCTTCAGCGTCATCGCGGAGCGTTCGACTATCTCCCGCCAGCGTCCTCGATAGCGGGACTGGCTGATCCAGGACCGCCAGAAGTCGCGTGTCTGCTCGAACAGCGCCCTCAGCTCGTGTGGTTGGACGACGCGTACGGGTTCGGTGGGTGAGGTCTCCAGCACGACGCCGCCGATGTCGCCGGCCGCCAGGTCGGCCACGAGCTGCATACCGTGTTCTGTGCGCCGGACGTCCTCCTCCCGGACCAGGCGGTGATTCGGCTTACGCGAGGCGCAGACGTTCATCGTCATGGTGGGGCTGCGGAAGACGGCACCGTCGGGGGTCACTTCGATCTGCGCCGTGTCACGTCCGTAGTTGAATCTCGGCTCGCAGTCGAGTTGGAAGCGCATCTGGCCGCGAACCACCTGCACCATCCGCACCAGGCGGTGCCGGTCGGTGGCCTTGTCACCGGCAATCGGTGCGAAGTCGATGACTTCGCCCACACCGTCCGCACTGAGGAACCGCGTCACCACGATCGGCGTGCCCGGTAGATACAGCTGTCTGGTCACGTATTCGGTACCGACCGGTGCGATCCGGAAACTGCCTCCGCGACGGCGGTCGAGCAGGGCGGCGAAGATGCTCGGTGAGTCGAACCGCGGTGCGCAGAACCAGTCGATCGTGCCATCGGTTGCGACCAGGGCCGCCGTCTGCAGATCACCGATCAGCGCATGGTCGTCGATCTCCGGATAGGCGTCCATCTGATCCCCCTGGAAATAGCATTTCCATTGTCTCCGGGGCGCGCGGCCCGACCCACGCCCGGTGTCGGGATCGAATTGTGTTGGAAAGTCACAGGTTTCGCCCCGGCAGGAGACTTTCTCTTGAAATCTAGGGAAGCACCTGCGAACGCGCTCCACAAGTGAAGCTACGATATAAGTGCGTGGTTCCATCGGTGCCGGTTCGAGGTTTATGGGAATTCAGGACGAGTCCGTCAGGGGTGGACGTCCGCCAAGAGCGCTTCGTTCGGCCCTGATTCCTCTTGCCCTGGCCCAGTTCATCTGTAGCTTCGCCGGCTCCAACATGAACGTGATGATCAACGACATCAGCCGGGACCTGGACACGACCGTCCGCGGCGTACAGGTGGCGATCACGATTTTCCTGCTCGTCATGGCCGCGTTGATGATCCCCGGCGGAAAGTTGACGGACCGTTATGGGCGAAAACGCTGCTTCACGGTCGGACTCGTCGTCTACGGAGTCGGTGCTGTGCTCAGCGCGGTCTCTCCGGGCCTGGGAATCCTCATTCTCGGAAACTCCATTCTTGAAGGCGTGGGGACTGCACTGTTGATCCCGCCCGTCTACATCCTCGCCACACTGCTGTTCGCCGACATCACCTCGCGGGCACGCGCGTTCGGTGTCATCAGCGCCCTCGGAGGCGTCGGCGCCGCCGCGGGACCGCTGATAGGTGGCGTCATCACCTCGGCGATCAGTTGGCGGGCTGCCTTCGTGTTCCAGGCTCTGGTCATCGTCGTGATCGTCTGGTTGAGCCGTCACCTCGACGACCCGGTTGCGCCGGAGCCCACGCGGCCGTTCGACACTCGAGGCGCGGTTCTCTCCTCCGTCGGGCTCGTCCTTGTCGTCATGGGCATCCTGGCCGCCGACGACAACGGCTGGCTGATGCTCGGCCTCCTCGTCGCCGGCGGCCTCGTCCTCGCGCTGTTCTTCCGCTCCGTACGGGCAAAGGAACACGCCGGAGAGGAACCGCTGCTGTCGACGAGCCTGTTCCGTAGCCGCACTTCCAACCTCGGCCTCATCACGCAGAACACCCAGTGGCTGCTGCTGATGGGGACCTCGTTCGTCGTCGCCGCCTACCTTCAGGTCGTACGCGGCTACGACGCGATCCAGACCGGCGTGATCTTCACCGCCGCGACCGGCGGTCTCCTCCTGTCCTCCCTCGCCGCCGAACGACTGGCCAAGCGGCATTCACAGCGCACGCTGGTCCTCACCGGGTTCGTGGTGTCGATCGCCGGCATCGTCGTCCTGCTCGCAATGGTGATCGGCTCCCCGAGCGCATGGGCATTCGCGCCCGGCCTTCTCCTGATCGGACTCGGACTCGGCGTCATGCTCACTCCCTCGGTGAACGTCGTCCAGTCCAGCTTCGGAGAGGAACGCCAGGGCGAGATCTCCGGCCTGTCCCGCAGCGTGTCCAACCTCGGCTCCTCCCTCGGCACGGCGATCGCCGGAACGATCCTCGTCGCCGGGATCACCGCAACTCCCGCGCGTGCGTACGGGCTCGCCATGATCGTGCTGGCCGTGGTTGCCGTCATCGGCCTCGTCGCGTCGGCCTACCTGCCGCACACGCTGGTACAGCCCGAACGTGATGGCGGGTAGCGATCACATTGGTGGGAGCACCAGTTCGGCCTGCTCATGCGTCCCCACCGTCCACGTGAGTGCCCGGTTGGCGGGTGGGAATGCCGCGGTAGACGAAGGTGGCCGCGAGCGCGATCAGAGCCAGAACCGCCAGTGCGGCACGGAGACCGACAAGGCGAGCTTTGGTGTTCTCGTCGACGATGGCGTCCGCAGTCGGAGCAGGCACACCCGCGGCGTCGAGGGCCCGCCTCAGATCTGCATCGGGGATGAACGGCACTCCGCTCGTCAGTTCGACGGCTGCCTTCGAGGACAGTTCCCTGGGAATCGCGGGATTGTCCTGAATCCCGGTGATGAACGACGTGGTGAGCGCGGAGATCAACACCGTGCCGGCGAGAGCCGTCCCGATGGATGCGCCCAGGTTCGTGACGGTGTTCTGCAGGCCGCCGACCTCCGGTGCCTGGGCGTCGGGCACCGCCGACACGGTGACGCTGCCGAGTTGCGAGGCGAGTGCACCCACACCGAGCCCGGCCAGGAGCATGGGCCACGTGACGACCTCGGGTCCGGCACCGAGGTCGAGTGCGGCGACCAGCATGAGAATTCCGACGAACAGCGAGAGGAAGCCGAGCCGGACGACGCGGCGAGGTGACGCGTTCGGAAAGAGTTTCGGCACACCGACCGCCCCGAGCAGCAGGGTGACGGACAGCGGGAGGAGTCGCAGGCCGGTTTCTATCGCGGACAGTCCGAGCGCGACCGACAGGAACAGTGGTACGGAGAAGAACAGCCCCGCCTGCAGCAGGTACTGGAAGAAGAACGAGCCAAGTCCGCCGCGAAGGTGCCTGTGGCGCAAAATCGCGGGGTCGATGAGCACTGCCCCGCCCCGGTCCCGCCTGCGTCGCTCCCAGGCGAGGAATCCGGCGAGCACCCCACATCCGGCGAAGATCAACCAGACTGCCGGGGACAGCCCCAGCCACTGCGGCGCGCCGGGCTTGGCGATGACGAACCCCCACGTCCCCGAGCGCAGGACGCCGTACACGACCAGGCCCAGGCCCAGAGCCGACAGCAGGGTGCCGACGAGGTCGAGCCCGCCGTCGTGCTCGGGCGGCGTGTCGGACATTCTCCTGGCCGAGGCCAGGATGACCAGTACGAGCAGCACCTCGCCCGCGAAGACCCATCGCCAGGACGCGTACGTCGTGAACAGCCCGCCGACGAGCGGCCCGGCGGCGACGGCGATCGCGCCCGCGGCGGCGACCAGACCGTAGGCGCGTGGCCGCTCGGGCCGGCCGAAGTTCGATGCCACGAGCGCGACAACCGCCGGCATGATGAGCGCCGCGCCGACGCCTTCGAGGAACGACCAGCCCAGGATGAGCACCGGCAGGTTCGGAGCGAGCGATGTCGTGAACGATCCGCAGCCGTAGATGACACAGCCGATCGCGAACGCACGCTTCCTGCCCAGGAGTCGACCGACCTTGCCACCTGTGATCATCAGGGACGCCATCACCAGGGCGTACATCGTGAGCGCGGTCTGGACCCCGGTGACCGTCGTCCCGATGTCCTTCGCCACCGTCGCGATCGACACGTTCATCACCGACGTGTCCAACGTCATCAGGAACTGCGCCGACGCCAGGGTCAGGAGGATCGCTCCCGCGCCCGACGCGGAGCGCCCGGACGAGGGTGTCACCGCGGCACCCTGCGGCTCACGGCAGGCAGTGCGGGGAGCTCGTCCTCAGCCACACAAGCATCCTGCGCGCATCGCGCCGCCGGATCAGCCCGATTGCAGGGTGCCGTCAGGTGAGCGGTGTGCCCACGAGTTTCACCCGGTCAGGGTGAGCCTCGCCATCTACCGGTGGGCAAGCATTGCTCCCAGGCGTCCGTCGGGCGCTCGGGGAGGGCTGTGCGTCGTGAGTGGCCCACTGAACGAGGACGAACGCGCGGAGCTCGAGCGGCTTCGCGCGGAGGTGGGTACGGCGCGGGCCGAGACCGAGCGGCTGACGGCCGAACTGCACGCCGCTGCCCCCGCGGCGCCGGAGGAAGCGGCTGCCGGCGCCGCCGAGAGGCCACGCAGGCTCTGGCGCACGCCGGTGGCTGTGCTGGTCCTCGTGCTCGGTTGCCTGTTGGCTCCGATCTCGGTGGTGGCGATCTGGAGCAGTACGACTGTTTCCGACACGAACCGGTACGTGCAGACCGTGGCGCCCCTGGCCAAGGATCCGGCGGTCCAGAACGCGGTCGCCTCCCGCACCACTGAGGAGATCTTCAAGAGACTGGACCTACGCGGCCTGCTGAGCCAGGGCGTCAACGGAATCCTCGCGTCGACCCATCTACCGCCGCTGGTGGAGGAACGGCTGCGAAGCCTGGTGGGGACGATTTCGAACGGGATCGAGGAGTTCGTCCGGTCCAAGATCGGCGCTCTGGTGAAGAGCGACCAGTTCGCCACCGCCTGGGTACAGGGGAACCGGATCGCTCACCAGACGATGGTCAAGGTCCTGTCGGGCGAAAGCCGGGCGATCACCGTCCAGGGCAACACCGCAAACCTGCAGCTTGGGCCGTTCATCGACGTCGCGAAACAGAAGCTGGCCAAGGCGGGGTTCGCGCCGGCGGCGAGCATCCCGCAGATCAATCCGAGCGTCGCGCTCTTCCCGGCGAAGGACCTGCTGCGGCTGCAGGCCGCGTACACGTGGCTCAACCGGCTGGCGATCATCCTGCCCATCCTCACGCTGGCGCTCCTCGGCGCGGCGGTGGTCCTTGCCCGGCGGCACCGCCGGATGCTCCTCGCAGGTGGCCTCGGTCTGGCGGCGTCGATGGTGGTGCTCGGCCTGGCCCTGGTGATCGCCCGGGCGTACTACCTCAACTCCCTTCCGCCGGACGGCATGCCGCCGAACGCCGCGGCCGCGATCTTCGACACCCTGGCGCGGTTCCTGCAGGCTCAGCTGCGCACCCTCGCGGTCGTCGGGATCGTCGTGGCTCTGGGTGCGGCGGCGACCGGGCCGTCCACCGCCGCCGTGCGCACGCGGTCGGCGCTGTCGTCGGGGATTGCCAGGCTCCGGCACGGTGGCGAGTCGATCGGCCTGCGGACCGGCCGGGTGGGCAGTTGGACGTACGACCACCGAACGCTCCTGCGAGTGGTGGTCATCATCGTCGCCGGGATCGGGTTCATCGCCTGGAACAACCCCACTGTCGCGGTCGTGCTGCTGCTGGCGCTGCTCGTCCTGGTCGCGCTGGCCGTGATCGAGTTCATCGCCCGACCGCCCCGCGAACCGCAGGGCCTGTCAGGAGTCTGAACGCCCGAGCTAGGGTCGGCGCGGTGAGCGCTTGGGCTCGGGCCGGCTCGGCATGCACCAGTGAGGGCCGATGGTCCAGCCGAGGAACCGGCGCCCGTCGTTGCCGTCGACCATGCCGTTGTCGGTGAACCTGCCACCGGCGATCACATGTGCCAGTCCGTCCACGGCGGGCGCGAACCGGTCCTGGATTCCGGCGTCGGACACCTGCTGCCGCAGACGCGTGACGGCGGCGCGCTGTGCCTGTTCGTCGCACAGGCTCAGGAAGAAGACTGCCTGCCGCCAGGCGTACGCCGTGTTCTTGATCATCTGCAGGGCCCCGTGGCGGTCGGGGACCGGTTGGGCCTGACGGCGGATCACCCAGTCAAGGATGTGATCGGTGAGGTCGGGGGCGAGCTGCCGGATCTCCTCGTCCAGGTCGAGGGCCTCTACGAGAGTCACCAGGTTGTGCGTGGTGAGGATCTGGCTCTGCTCGAGCACGGTGCCGTTGCCGGCCACCCGATTACCGGGCCCAGCGGGCTGCGCTCCCTTCGCCTCCTTCGCGCGTTCGGCGCAGATCTTGGCGAAATCCTGTGCGGTCTGCTTGCCCCAGCGACGTATCAGGGAGGTACGAGGCCGAGGCTCGGACCAGACAGTGGGCTCCGGAAGGTCGTAGTAACGGGCATACAGCGTTCCCGCGAGGGCACGACCGGCGATCTCGGCGGCATCACGCCACTTTGTGGTGAAGGTGCCCATGAAGATGTCGGCGGCAACCTCTTCCACCAGCGGTATCCGCATGCCCGCCTCAGTGGCCAGCGCGCCGAGTTCACGGACGAGCGGGTTCGGCAGGATCGACTGCGGAAACGCGGTCAGCGTCACGAGGACGATGTGCCGCAGAGTCTGTCTGGAAGCGCGGGCCACCTTGTCTCGGTCGGTCCGGAACCGCGCGAGCGTCGCCATCCAGGGCAGTTCTTCGAACCGGACCTGGTGCTCGAGGTTCAGCAGCAACAGGCTGCGGCGGCGCCGGAACGCCGCGTAGGTGTGGGCGTAGGCGGTGGCGAGTCCGGTGTCTGTGAAGTTGGCGGCGAGCAGTTGCGAGGTCACCTGCGGCAACACTCTCGCCAGCATCTCACCCGAGGTGATGACACCACGGCTCACGAGTTCCGAGATCGGTGCCTCGAGGGCTCGGGTCGCCTTGGCGACCAGGTGCGGCGGGATCGGTGAACCGGCGTGCACATCGGGCGACTCGCCGTCGGCGGCGTCCTCGGTGACCAAGGCGATCGACGGAAGTCCACCCTCCTGCGGGTACAGGTCCAGCCGCCTGGCAACCACCTGGGCGAGCGCTGCGTGCGTCGGCCGCGCGACGCTGGCAGCCTGGGCCGATCGCAGCGTGGTGCGGGTCTGTGATCCCGGCGCCCCGTGCTTGGCAAGGGTGTTGGCCAGGGCCCGGCGGATCCAGCCGACCTCACGCGCGGACAGCGACCGGCTGTCTTCGGGGCAGGACTGCAGGGCGCGATGCAGGCGAGCGAAGTTGCTCCTGGGATGCCGCTCGGGCGCGATGCGTCCCTCCGCGCGGGCGGCGGTCTCGACGTCGTTCAGCAGGGCGCGGCGGCGCTCTGACCAGTCCGCCGGCCATATCCTGCACGGCCAGCCACCGACCACCTGACCATCTGCCTTCTCTGCCGTGGTGGCCAGTGACGGCAGGTCACCGTCCACTGTGTCGCACCACAACGCGACGAGCCGGTCGTACAGCGGGTCCCAGACCAGCAGGGTTTCCCGCATCCGGGCAATCGCTGGTGGCACCCGAGTACTGCGGAGGGCGGCCTCGACGGTGGCGACGGACTCCAGCCGTACCACCGCACCAGACGGGGCTGCATCCCTCGCCGGGCGTGGCGTGAACCGCAGCCGGTGCATCAGCGGCCGCAGCTCCGCCACCAGGTCGAGCGCCTTCTCGACGTGCCCCCGGTCGAGCAGCCAGGCGATCACCAGCAGGGCCGACTCCTCGGGCACGTCAACCCGGTATTGCTCGGTCCGTAGTGCCTGCAGCAGAGTCTCCTGACCCTCGTCGCCGAGGTACCACAGGTTCAGCCGCTCCCGGTCGGTTGTTCCCGGTACGGCAGCGGGCAGGGACCGCACCTGATCCACCTCATCGTTACTCAGCGGCGCCTCGGCCAGGTAACGGCCGGTCGCGAAACCGCCGTGTACCACCTCCAGCGTCACCCAGGCCGGGGTGTCCGCCACGGGAGTGCGTGAACCGATGTCCAACTGGCCCGAGGCGATTCCGGCAATGACCGCCTGCCATTTGGTGGCCTTCTGCTGGGCGCGGGCCCGAACCAGTGGGTCGTCGGAGTTCGCAACAGTGTCAAGGGCGCGTTGCAATCGCCCGAGGGCATAGGCAGGGGAGGCCGTGAACCGCGACTCGTACGACACACGACCTCCACCGCACCGACGGACTTGGAGGCGGGACTCGAACCCGCGCCCTCCCGGTGAGAAGCCGGGTGATCTGCCGCTGATCTACTCCAAGCTGACCACAGCTTCGACATGGAGGCGGGACTCGAACCCGCGCCTTCCCGGTCCGCAGCCGGGCGCTCTGCCGCTGAGCCACTCCATGAGACGCGGGCAGCATAGCCGCCACGTCGATCTACCTCCACCGGTAAATCGGAGCTGCCCCCGTGGGGTCAGTGCCATCCGCGACGCTTGCCGCGTCAGGGGCGGCGGACGTGGTAGCGCAGGTGGGTGACGCGGCGGGCGAGGTCCTCCTCGTCGGGAGTGGTCAGTACGCGGTCCAGGGTGAGCTCGATGTGCTCTGCCGGAAGGTTGTCGAACGGCCGTCGTCCCTGTCCGAGCAGAACAGGTACGACGTGCAGCTCCATTCCGTCGAGCTCCCCTGTGCGCAGCAGGGCCTGGGCCGCGCCGGCACCGTGCACCATCACGTCACCGCCCCCGGCCGCCTCACGGGCCTGCGCGGCGCACTCCCGCACGTCGGTGACGTAGCGGACGCTGCCCGGCGGCGGATCGTGCGGGACGTCGTGGGTCAGGACGAAGACTGGTACGCCGTCGTGGTGGTCACCCTGCCATCGACGCGCGTGTTCGTACGTGCGGCGCCCGGAGATCACGGCACGGGTGGCGTTCGCCTCGCTCATCACCTGGCCGCTCGGTCCGGGATCGTTGCGCCGGTCGAGCCAGTTGAAGAGCCGGAACCCGCCGATGCCCATCGGTGCGTCCATGCTGTCCTGCGGCCCGACGACGTAACCGTCCAGGGACATGGTCATGTACAGCCGGATGCTTCCCATCGCCTCAGCCCTCCGTCCGCACGCGGTAGCGCAGGTGCAGCACGCCAGGTCCTTCCAGGGAACGCAGCAGTTCCAGCTCGACGTGGTCGGGCGGCAGGTCTTCGAAGAGCCGACGTCCCTGCCCGAGCAGGACGGGGACCAGCTGCAGCTCCAGCTCGTCCAGCAGACCGGCCCGAAGACACGCCTGCGCGGTCGCGGCGCCGTGCAGCATGATGTCGCGGCCGCGGGCCGCGGCCTTGGCCTGCGCGACGCAGGACTCGATGCCGTCGGTGACGTAGCGCGCCGATCCGGGCGCGGGCTCCTCGGGTGCGGCATGGGTCAGCACGAAGATCGGAACTCCGTCGTGGTGGTCGCCGGCCCAGCCGCGCGCGTGGTCGAAGGTACGCCGACCGGTGATCACCGCTCCCGTGGCCATCGTCTCGTCGAACACGGTGGCGTTGGTCTCGTCGACAGGTCGGTGCGAGCCCGGATCGACGCCGCCGGCGCGCAGCCAGTCGTGCAGCCGCTCACCGTTGATGCCGAGTCCGTGATCCATTCCGTCGTCCGGGCCGGTGATGAACCCGTCCACCGACATCGCCATATGCAGCACGATCTTGCTCATGGGTGATTGGTCCTTTCGGGTAGGTCGAACGGGTCATGTGGGCAGATCTTGTTCGAGGAAAGCCTGGATGTCGACGAGCCGGCCGTCAGGAGCACGTCAGTGATCCTTGTTGTTCAGGAGCGTCGGCGCCTGGAGGATCAGCCGTAGGGCCCGACGGAGTTGGGCGACCTCTTCGGCGCCAAGCTGTTCTTCCAGCCATTGGTCGAAGTCGGTGATCACTTTGTGCCCGGTGTCCACGGCTCGCCAGCCGCGAGCCGTGGGCCGGACCAGGCGCGCGCGTCGATCGGCGGGGTCCGGCAGCACCTCCAGGTAGCCGTGGTCGACGAGGTAGGCCACCAGCTCTCCCATGGCTTGCTTGGACATGTGCGCACGAGTGGCCAGTTCGCTCGGCCGGGTGCCCTCGGCGTCGAGCACCATGAACGGCGCTGCGTGCGAGGAGCGGAGGTCGGCGAAACCGGCTGCCCGCAACGCCGCGTCGAGGCTGGCCGCGAGACGTGCACCTGCCGAGTTCATCAGGGTGCCGAGTGGAAGGTCCAGCTCCTGTAACGGGTTAGTAAGGCGCTTGACCATATGGTCTCCTCGCGTTAGCGTGTGAACTCGTCAGGTACCTTACCAATGGGGGCTGCCGGGATGGAACGCATGGACAGGCCGCGACGTATCGCAGGTGAGGTCTGGGTGGCTGTCGGCGTACTCGCGATGGCGGGTTGGACCCTCACCGAGCCGGCACATCCAGCCGGCTTCATAACCTGGGCAGCGGCAATCCTCGTCGCGCTCGGCACGGCTGCACAGGCCGTGACCGGCTCGCTGCGCTGGTGGGGTGGCCGACTGTGCGGTGGCGTGGTCGGGTTGGAGCTTGTGGGGGCCGTCGGAGACCGGTTCGGCGCCTTCGGGCGGCCCGGTTCGCCGGCCGTCTCATGGGGCGACTGGTCGCACTTTCAGGCAGAGGCAGCCCAACTCGTTCCGTGGGACCGGCTCGTCGTCCCAGCCGCAGTGGCCGCGACGGTAGCTGAGGTGGTGCTTGGCGTCCTGCTGGTCGTAGGCCCCTGGCAGCGTTGGACCGGCAAGGCGACCGCCGGTCTCTTCGTGATCTACCTTCTCGCCATGATCCCGGGAATGGGCAGCGCGTCGATCCTGGAGTACGGCCTGCCCGTGCTGATCGGCGGCGCATTGGTGTCCTCCGCACGAGGTGACCGACGGGCGACTCACCAATCTCCGGCCGTTGGCCGCGAGAACACACTGGCCGCCGACTACAAGTGATGGCGAAGGGTGAACGAAAGTCGATCGCGCCGCCGATCGCTCGACCTTCGGCGAACGCGAACGATTGCGTAGCGAGGACCATCTGGCCGGGTCGTGACAAGGGCGGAGCCGGCCACCCCTGGACGCACGCCAGTCCCGCGCAGCCGGTTAGCCTGGGCTCGTGGTCGCCCGATGAGAACCTTCCGGTTGGCGCGATCACTCTCTCCGGCGGTGCAGGTGCTGCTGGTCAACTCGTTCGGCATCGCGTTCGGCTTCTTCATTCTCATCCCCTTTCTTGCTACGTACCTTCGCGACGCGCATCACCTCTCCGCGGCCGCCGTCGGTGCCATCCTCGGCATCCGCGTGTTCTGTCAACAGGGCCTGACTCTGGTCGGTGGCATAGCGGCTGACCGGTTCGGCGCGCGGCCGGTGATCATCGTCGGATGCGCGTTGCGTTGTGTGGCGTTCGCCATGTTCGCTGTCGCCGACCAGGTGGTCGGACTCGTCGCGGCGTCCATGCTGGTCGGCCTCGCCGGCGCCTTCTTCAGTCCGGCGGCGCGGGCCTACATAGCGGTCGAGGCGGGAGAGCGGCGCCTCGACGCCTTCGCCTTGCAGAACATCGCGAGCACTGTCGGTGCGCTCACCGGCCCGTTGTTGGGCAGCGTGCTCGTCGCGGTGGACTTCAAGTGGACGGCCGGCGTCTCGGCGGGCATCTTCGCCGTCCTCACGGTGTGGCAGTGCTTCGCGCTGCCGTACCGCCCGGTCGAACCGCTGGCCACCAGAGCGCTTGGTGTGGCGGTGCGCGATGCCCTGCACAACCGTTCGTTCCTCGGTTTCGCCGTAGCGACGTCCGTACTCTTCCTGCTCTACAACCAGTTCTATCTGTCGCTTCCGCTGGAGGCCACCCGCGTCACGGGATGGGCAGGGGCGGCTGGATGCGTGTTCCTCGTGTCCACGCTCGTCACCCTGGGAACCCAGCTCCGGATGATCAAGTGGCTCCATCGACACTTCGCGCCGGGGCTGGCGATCGTCTGCGGTCTCGTCGCCATCGCGGCGTCGTTCGTCCCGTTGGCGTGGAGTACCACCTCGACGCCGGCGGACAGTTCGGGCAGTCTGTCCACAGGGTGGGTCGTCGGCATCCTCGTAGCGGCGGTGCCGATTCTGGTGGCGACACTGCTGTTGACGTTGGGTCTCGACGTCGCGCAGCCCTACGCACTGGACCTCGTGAGTGGCTTCGCGCCTGTTGGCCTCACCGGGACCTACATCGGGCTCGCGACGACCGCGGCGGGCGTCACCACAGCGCTCGGCAACACCGCCATCGGCTACGCCGACGACCTCGGTCGGCAGTGGTCGACACCCTGGATCAGCTCCGTCATGTTGGGAACTCTCGCGGTCGGGGCGGCGGTCGCCGTCGCGGTGTTGCAGCGACGGGGACGGCTCAGCCTCGATCCGCCGGCGTCGACCTGACAGTCTCCAACTACGACGTCGCCCGCCTCGAACGCCTTCGCCGCCACCTGCGTTTCGCCGCGTTCCCACGCGGGAGCGCTGGTCTCCCAGCGGGCCCGCGCTAGTAGAGCCAGGACACCATGTCGAGATCTGTGGTGAGTGGCACCTTCTGCCAGGCGATCCGGTTGGCCTCGTTGTGGTCTCGCAGGGTGATGCGCACCCGTACCCCGTCGACCGTCCGCACGATCGTCGTTCCACCGATATCGGTGGGGCAGCCGCCGCTGTGTTCGGCCGCGTGCTCAGCGCACAGTTCGACGTCTCGGAGGTGGTCCTTGGCCTTTGCCTTGTCGGTGGGAGGGAAGCTGAGCGATGTGCTGTCAGGTGGCCCGTCGGCGGGCCCGCCGTTCCCGTAGCCGTCGGGCACCTGGTAGCCCGCGGGCAGGTTCACGGGAAGCGCCACCGGCATACCGTCCTCGAGCATCAGGTTGCCACGGAACGACTCGCGGTCCTCGCGGAACTCACCACCGCGCAATGCCCACCTGCCTGCGACGGCGAAGACGACGACCCAGCCGATCACTGCCACAGCTACGGCCCGGACGATCCAGGTCGCCTGGGATGCGCCACTACGCGGTGCCTTCATCGCGTGATCATCCCACTTCGCGAGATGGTTTGGAGCTGCTTTGGACTACCGGAGCAGGGTCACGAAACTGTGCCGCAGATGGTTGACGCTCAGCCGCCGACCGCGTTGTGCGGGAAAGCTTCGGCGGCCAACGTCCGTCCAGGGCGCATCCGGGGTGCCGTCGGCATCACGATCGCGCGGCGGACCGGAGTCAGGCGGGCCATCAGCTCCTCCGTCGGCAGATAGTTCATGCGGGGCGCGAGCAGCTGCGGTGCGTACCGGTAGATCAGCACCCGCCGCTCGCCCGGATTCGTACGCGGCATCGAACCGTGGCAGATCCCGTCGGTGAACATCAGTGCGTCACCGGCGCGCAGGTGCACCTCCCGCATGCCGATCGCCTGGTCCGCGCTGTGTCCGGCAGTCCAGTTGCTGTGCGGATGCACGCTGTGCGCCTTGTGGCTGCCCGGCACGATCGTCGTCGCGCCGTCGTCGTAACCGATGTCGGTCAGCGCCATCAGGATGTTGATCTGGCCGACCGCCCAGTTGCCGTTGTGCCAGCGGAACAGCCCGGTGAACCGTACGTTGTCGCCGCCGGAATGGATCGGGATGTAGCCGCCGCTGCGCCGGACGTTCAGGAAGCACTCGTCGATCCGCAACTGCTGGTGCGCGCCGGAGATGATGTAGCGCCGTACCTCGTCGATCCATGACGGGTGGTCGATCAGCTCCTCGAAGGCCGGTCCCCCCTCGATGATGTTCTGGAAGTTGACGCCATCCTCGGCGCCGTAGGTGTGCACCTCGACGTCGCCGATCCATTCGCCTGGACGCAGGGTGCTGGGGTCTTGTGCGTCGACCCAGGCGTTGATCGCCTGCAGCTGTTCTCCGCTGAGCGCACCAGGTAGGACGCGGTAACCGTTGACGTCGAAGAGGTAGTCGCGTTCCTGCCGCGTGAGCTCTTGGCCGCTGGGCGAGACGACGTCGGCGTTGGCCACTGTGGTCATCTGGTAACCTCCGAACGGATGGAGCCGCTTGGCTTCCGCAACAGGTTGACATGCTCCAAGGCCTCTCCGCATTACCGCTCGTTCTGCTTTTATTGCATCTGGTCAGGTGAGCTCACTATGCCGGTACGCGCAGCGGCCGAGCTCCAACCCGCCACCGATCTGCGGATCGCGCCGGACCGGGAGGGCTGGACGAGCCTGCACCAGGCATGGGCGGTACCCGCCATGCGCCGGGATCATCGGCACGACGAGCTCGAAGTCAACCTCGTCCTGGATGGGTGGGCGGAGTACCTCGTCGCCGGGCTCCGGGTTCACCTTCCGCGGCATGGCCTGTGCTGGTTGCTGCCCAGCCAGCCGCATCGGCTGATCAACCGGTCGGCCGACCTGCAGATGTGGATCGGTGTGTTCTGTCCCGCGCTGGTCACCTCGAACGCCACACCTGCGGCCGACGGCGCCGGCCCTCCGGCCGCGTGGCTGCACGAGTCGCCGGAGGAGACGCTGGTCCGCGTACCCGGCAGGTCCGAAACCCGTGAGCTGGCGAGGCTTTTCGCGCAACTGGACGATCCAGGCATGTCCACGAAGCGGCATCGGATCGGGCTGGCATGGCTGCTGTCGGAGTGCTGGCGAGCGTTCCAGAGTGCCGATCTCGCACTCACCGGCGAACACCTGCATCCGGCTGTCGAGTTCGCAGCGCGATGGCTGTTCGACCATTCCGGCGACGCCGAGGCCAACGACCTGGAGGCGCTGGCCGGCCGCTGCGGTGTCAGCCGTCCGTGGCTGAGCACGCTGTTCCAGCAACAACTCGGCGAGTCGATGACCGACTTTCGCAACAAGCAACGCCTGCGGCGTTTTCGCGAGCTGATCGCCCACCCCGTGGGCATGCCAATGACAGAAGCCGGTTTCGCCGCGGGGTTCGGCAGCTACGCCCAGTGCTACCGCACCGTACGCCGCTACACGGGACTCTCCCCACACGACCTCCTCACCGAGTGCTAGAGAGTCACGACGCCTGATCAGGGTGGCGACCGGCGGTGGACGCTGGAGCGTACGCCACAGCGTGCCGTACCAGCGTGAGCGGCTGATCAGGTGTCAGGCGTCACACCGCCGCCGGACGAAGCCACAGGTAGGTGTCCGGGGCCTCGCGCATCTGCCGTGCGTTGCCCAGTTCGCTACGCGCGGGACCGCACTCCAGCTCGGACTGCTCGCCGGCGGTGATGTCGACCGACACTTCCGGGCTCGTGCACCAGTCGATACGGAGCCGGACGTGGTGGGTTCCCGGAGTCAACGTGACAGTGGTCGACTCGCCCCGTCGCACCTTTCCGACCTGGACCCCGTCGACCAGGATCCGGTACGCGCGCCACTTGTCCCGCCACCTGGCGGGCTCGCGTGTCACGCGCAGCGCTCCTTGCCCGCTCGACGTACCGTCGGCACACCCAAGGTCCGAGCCCCTGCGCAGCTGATGGTTCACGGCTCTTCTCCTCGCTGGCCGGAGTGCTCATCGGCACGACGGCGTGGTGACGGGACCTGCCGCGGTGGCGCACAACACGACGGGCAAGCCTGCCAGTTCACTCAGCACCGAGCGCATCAAGGTTCCTCCCACGCCAGCTCTGCGGTGCTCGTGCATAACCGTCACCCAATACACCCCACCCCACCCATGCTCGTCTCGCACCGTCATACGCGTCCCCGCCGGTGTGCCCTTGGTCTCCGCGGCCGGGCGGATGCTGCCGACCGGTCGCCGACCGGCGGGCTGCAGATCGGCATGTCAGCCGGTGGGTCGCGGTCTCTCCCACATTGGGCTTTTCACCAGAGACCTGTCGCATCTACCGTGTGCGATCAATCAACAGGCTTGTGGGAGGCACGGGATGCGCGGACTGATCAGGAACGACAAAGTGAGCAGCGGACGGAGTGCTTCAGTTCTACGCCGGACCGTGATCGCCCGAGTCGACTCGTTGGCCATCAACAGAGTCCAGACGTTGGCCCGTCGGGCCAAGCGCGGAAAGGGAGCCGAGACCGGGCGTCAGGCGCTCGAGGCGATCTCCCGGGTCGCCGGCGGTCCGGTCGACGACAGCCCATCGCCAGAGCACATCGAAGCCGTGGCCGCTGCGCTCGAACAGTTGTGGGACCGCAGCACCGGGAGAATTCGCCCGTCGAAGCGACTTCGCCGGGCCGTGATCGACCAGTTTCACCGGATCTACTACGGCGCGAAGGGGACGACCTGGCACAACACGTACTACCGCGGGGTCAAGATCTGGAAGTGCCCCCTCGACGTGTGGCTCTACCAGGAGATCATGCACGAGGTCCAGCCCGACCTGATCATCGAGACGGGCACGGCGTTCGGTGGCAGCGGCTACTTCCTGGCCGACATGTGCGAGACCATGGGCCGCGGCCGCGTCGTCTCCATCGACATCAAGTCCCGCACCGGCGGCCTCGTGCACCCACGCCTGACTTTCCTGATCGGGTCGTCGACCGACCCTGCGCTCAAGAAAGAAGTGCTCGCCATGCTGCCCGAGGGCGGCAAGACGCTGATCATCCTCGACTCCGACCACTCCCAACGGCATGTCCTCGACGAGATGCGGTTGTGGCACGACGTGGTGAGCACGGGCTCCTACCTCATCGTCGAGGACTCCAATATCAACGGCCATCCCGTCGACACCACGTACGGCCCAGGTCCCTGGGAAGCCATCGACGAGTTCATGAAGAAGAACGGCGACTTCGAGATCGACGAGTCGAAGCACAAGTTCCTGATGACGCTGAACCCGCGCGGCTACCTCAAGAAGGTCAAGTAGCTGGTCTGGTGCAGAGTTCAGGGTCCGAGTGCTCGGCCCGCACCCGACAATCGTCACTTCGGTGGTCCGGTGGTCCACCGAAGGATACTTATGGGGTAGTCAATTCGGGGGTACTCCCTGTGCTGAGGCAGGCGTAACCTGAAATGATTCACGGCCGCGTAGTTGGCCGGAGACCCTGAATACGGTGGCGACATCGCGTACGTACGAATCGATTTCGTCAAGAGGCTTGTTCTTCAGCCCATCGCGGGTTGCGCCGAGACGACAGGAGACATAACTCATGGCCAAGCTTGTCGGGACCTGGGAGTATGTCGAGCCCCGAAAGGTCGAAGACGACGTCAACCTTGTAGGCGCCACAACGCTCATCATGACGGAAGCGGATAGGCGCAAGCTCGGCGACAACTCCATGAAGTTGCAGGTCCGAGTTATGGACGATGACACGTTCGGCGACGATACCGTGTATGCCGACGACAGTTTTCAGGTAGGGCCGGCACTCAGTCAGGTCGGGCCGAACACAATTGGCTTGAATGCTGTCGTCAAGCACAGCAAGGTGGAAGACTCTGAACCGGTCTGGGAAGGTTCAGCGGAGTTGTACTTCAAGGTGCGGGCGGTTGGGCCTGGCGTCGTGACCAACTGGGCAACGTCGCAGAACGAGGATGTTCCGTACGAATGATCCGTCACGTTTGAGGTGTCGTCGACTGCGGCTGGTCAAGGTCCTGGGTGGCGGCCCAGCTGGCAAGGACTTTCAGGCCGTCGGCGGTGGGGGTGCCCGGTGCGGCGGTGTAGACGTTGAGGGTCAGGCCGGGTTCGGACGGCAGTTCCATCGACTCGAAGTTCAGGTCCAGTTGCCCCACGACCGGGTGCCGTAGCCGCTTCTGGCCGCTGCGGTGGTACTGCACGTCGTGGGAGGCCCATCGCCTGCGGAAGATCTCGCTGCGGGTGGAGAGCTCGCCGACCAGTTCGATGAGTTTGCGGTCGTGCGGGTTTCGCCCGGCCTCCAGGCGCAGCATCGCGGCGGCGTCGTTGGCGACGCGGTCCCAGTCGACGAAGAAGTCCCGTGCGGCTGGGTCGAGGTAGAGGAACCTGGTCGTGTTGGCCGGGCGGCGCGGGTCGGCCAGGACGGGGGCGTAGAGGGCGCGGCCGAGACGGTTCATCGCCACGATGTCGTGCCGGCCGTTGCGCACCCACGCCGGCGCGTCGCTGATCGCGTCGAGCACCAGCTGTACGGCCGGCCGCACCGTGGTGGGCGGTGACCGGCGGGGGCGAGGGCCGGGCTCCGCGGTGCGGGCGAGGGCGTAGAGGTGCTCTCGCTCGGCCTCGTCCAGTTGCAGTGCGCGACTCAGGGCGTCCAGTACGCCCTCGGACGCCCCGGACAGGTTGCCCCGTTCCATCCGAACGTAGTAGTCGATGGAGACGCCGGCGAGCATCGCGACCTCTTCGCGGCGTAGCCCCTTGACCCGGCGGTTGCCGCCGTAGGCGGGCAGTCCTGCCTGTTCGGGGGTGATGCGCGCCCGGCGCGTGCTCAGAAACTCGCGGACCTCCGCGCGGTGGTCGATCTCGCCCATGGCCCCAGGGTAGGCGGCTTCCCCGCAGTCAAGGAGGTACCGCCGTTACCCCGAACGACGGGCACTTCCAGCCCGGTCTTCGCCGCCGTCGACTGGGGATCCGACCGCAAAGAGGCTGCATGCGCGCTGCAGGCACCCGTCGCGCAGGGCGACCGGTCAACTGCGCGAAGCTACAGGCCGCAAATGTGGGTGAGGGGCCCTGTCAGTACCTGGATAGCCAGGATCTCCCTCGTTGGGTGCGCTCCGGGTTTGCTTGGCGTCAACCGGGTAGACCGACGTGATTGTCCGCGTCGACAGATGTCCGCCCGGAGACAGCGACGAACGACGCACAAGGAACTCATGATCGACAACGACGTTCTGGCCGCCCCGGTATCCAGGCGTGGGGCCGATGTGGCGGTGCCGGCGCCCGTGCGGGCCGGCACCGATGCGGCCGTCCGAATCCATCGGCGGACCGCCGGACTCCGCCGAATCCTGGGCCGGTTCGCCGAGGTCGGCCGCCCAGCGGCCGGCCATGAACTCCAACCGCTCCTCGGCCCCACCGGCTCGGTGGTGTGGACATCGCCCCGCTGGTGAAGAAGCACGACTGCAATGCCTGGGCAGGTTCGCTGAGAAGTGCCAGGGCCCTTTGAGACAGCCTCGATGAGGTTGTGTGGACGACGCCGATGAACGGGTGGACGAGAACCGAGCGGCGGCCCTGTCGGCCGCCTGAGATGAAAAGAGATGACTGCTCATGCGTGGAACGATCCTGTACGGCGCCGGGGACGTCCGGTTCGAGGACCGGCCTGATCCGGTGATCATTGAGCCGACCGACGCGATCATCCGCACGGTGGCGACGTGTGTGTGCGGGTCGGATCTGTGGCCCTACCGCGGCATCGACCAGTTGGGCGGGCCCCGTGCCTACGGTCACGAGTACGTCGGGATCGTGGAAGAGGTCGGCGGACAGGTGTCGACTCTGCGCCCGGGCCAGTTCGTCGTCGGTGGGTTCTACGCCTCCGACGGCACCTGCCCGCACTGCCGCGCCGGGTTCCAGTTCTCCTGCGTGAACTCCACCGGCTTCGACGGCTGCCAGTCGGAGTTCATCCGCATCCCGCAGGCAGACGGCACCCTGTTCGCCACCCCAGACCAGCCCGACGACGATCTGATCCCCTCCCTGCTGGCGCTGTCGGATGTGATGAGCACCGGCTGGCACGCGGCCGTCACCGCCGGGGTGAGTCCGGGGTCGACGGTCGCGGTGGTGGGCGACGGCGCCGTCGGGTTGTCCGCGGTGCTCGCCGCCCGTGAACTCGGTGCCGACCGGATCATCGCGATGAGCCGGCACGAGTCCCGGCAGAAGCTCGCCACCGAGTTCGGCGCCACCGACATCGTCGCCGACCGCGGCGACGACGGCGTGGCGGCGATCATGGACCTCACCGGCGGAATCGGCGCGGACGCCGTCTGCGAGGCCGTCGGCACTGCGGAGTCGATGACCCAGGCGGCCAGCTCCGTCCGGCCCGGCGGGATGGTCGGCGTCGTCGGCGTCCCGCACGGTGTCGAGCTGCCCGTCCCCGAGACGTTCTTCCGCAATGTCGGCGTCAAGGGCGGGCCGGCGTCGGTGCCGCAGTACCTGCCCGATCTGCTCGACCGGGTGCTCACCCGAAAGATCGAGCCGGGCAAGGTGTTCGACCTTGAGCTGCCCCTGAAGCAGGTCGCTGATGCGTACGCCGCGATGGACGAACGGCGCGCCATCAAGGCCCTGCTCCGACCCTGATCGAGTACGACATGTCAATACCGGCTTTACACCGGACCGGAAGGACGCCTCATGGAATACACCCGCCTCGGCACTTCGGGGCTGAAGGTCAGCCGCATCGCCCTGGGCTGCATGAGCTTCGGTGAGCACCGCGGCTTCAGCGAGTGGTCCCTCGGTGAGGAGGAAGCGGGGCCGTTCTTCCGTCAGGCCGTCGAGCTCGGCATCACCTTCTGGGACACCGCCAACGTCTACCAGCTCGGCAGCTCGGAGGAGATCACCGGCAAGGCGATCCGTACGTACTCCCGCCGCGAGGACGTCGTGCTGGCCACCAAGGTCCACTTCCGGATGCACGACGGTCCCGGCGGCTCCGGGCTGTCACGGAAGGCGATCATGGAGCAGATCGACGCATCCCTCAGCCGGCTGGGCACCGACTACGTCGACCTCTACCAGATCCACCGCTTCGACCCGAGCACTCCGGTCGAGGAGACGATGGAGGCCCTGCACGACGTGGTCAAGGCCGGCAAGGCCCGCTACCTCGGCGCCTCCTCGATGTGGGCATGGCAGTTCGCCAAGATGCAGTACGCCGCCGAGCTCAACGGCTGGACCAGGTTCGTGGCGATGCAGGACCTGTACAACCTGCTCCAGCGGGAGGAGGAGCGGGAGATGTTCGGCCTGCTCGCCGACCAGGGAGTCGGCTCCATTCCCTGGTCGCCGCTGGCCAAGGGGCGGCTGGCGCGCCCGTACGGGGAGCACCGCACCACCCGCGGCGAGGTCGATCCGGTCGGGAAGCGGTTCTTCGGCGACGGCAACGAAGAGATCATCGGCGGCGTGCAGCGCATCGCCGAGGCGCGGGGGATCCCGATGGCGCAGGTCGCGTTGGCCTGGGTGCTGAGGAACCCGGTGGTCACCGCTCCGATCGTGGGCGCCACCAAGCCGCATCACCTGACCGACGCGGCCGCGGCGCTTGACGTGCAGCTGTCCGAGAAGGAGATCGCCGCCCTCGAGGAGCCGTACGTGCCACAGCAGCCGGCCGGATTCTGAGCTGAGGAGGACTGTGCAGATGGCCATCAGTGAGGCCGCCCGCCGCAACCACGAGCAGCTGTTCCCCGGCCACGTCTCCACGTTGGCGACCACCGATCCGGAGCTGGTCGAGTACTTCGACAACTTCGCCTTCGACGAGGTGGTCCACCACGGCACCCTCGACGTCGGCATCCGCCTGATCGTGCAACTCGCCGCGCTGATCGCGGGGCAGGCGGTGCGCGAGTACCGCGTCATGGCCGGTGCTGCGTTGACGGTCGGGGTGACGCCGGTGCAGATCAAGGAGATCGTCTACCAGGCCGTCCCCTACGTGGGGATGGGCAAGGTGTTCGACTTCCTGCACGCGACCAACGAGGTGTTCACCGAGCGCGGGATCGAGCTGCCCCTGCCGGGGCAGTCGACGACCACACCCGAGGATCGGCTGGCAAAAGGCCGCCACGTGCAGGGCGAGATCGTCGGCCACGACGCGGTGGACGCCATGTATGCCAACGCGCCGGCCGACCTGGCCCACATCCAGCGCTACCTGTCCGGAAACTGCTTCGGAGATCACCTCACCCGAACCGGGCTGGACCTGCCCACCCGGGAGCTGGTCACCTTCTCCTTCCTGATCTCCATGGGTGGCTGCGACGAGCAGGTCAAGGGACACGTCCGCGGCAACCGGAACGTGGGCAACGACCGGGCTCGGCTGATCGAGGTCGTCACCCAGTTGCTGCCGTTCATCGGCTACCCACGATCGCTGAACGCCATCGCCGCGATCAACGAGATCACCCCACCAACAACCGCCGAACCATCCGCCGAACCGGTGAAGGATGAGCAGTCGTGAACTGCAGCCGACTCGGCGCCTCCCGCTTGCATGACTGACTCGAAGGGAATTCCCATGGATCTACGAACACTCGGCGCCGGCCTGACGGTCTCCGAGATCGGGCTGGGCTGTATGAGCCTCACCGGCGCCTACGGAAATGCCGGCGGCCCGTCACGAGAGGACTCGATCGCGCTGATCCGGCGCGCGGTGGACCTCGGCGTGACGTTCTTCGACACCGCTGAGGTGTACGGACCGTTCGCGAACGAGGACATTGTCGGCGAGGCTCTCGAACCGGTGCGGGACCGGGTGAAGATCGCCACGAAGTTCGGTTTCGCTTTTGCCGAGAACGGCGTGGAGCCGGGCGGTCTGTGCAGCCGGCCGGAAAGCATTCGGCGGGCGGTCGACAACTCGCTGGCTCGGCTGCGTACCGACCACATCGACCTGTACTACCAGCACCGGGTCGACCCCGAGGTGCCGATCGAGGATGTTGCCGGCACCGTGAAGGAACTGGTCGACGCCGGCAAGGTGTCGCACTTCGGGCTGTCGGAGGCGGCGGCTGCCACCGTGCGTCGCGCCCATGCCGTGTACCCGGTCGCCGCGGTGCAGAGCGAATACTCGATGTGGTGGCGCGAGCGCGAGCATGACACGATTCCCGTGCTGGCCGAGCTCGGGATCGGCCTGGTGCCGTACAGCCCGCTGGGCAAGGGATTTCTCACCGGCAGCATCGATGGCACCACGACCTTTGCCGACAGCGACTTCCGGGGTAGGACGCCGCGTTTCCAGGGCGAGGCCCTCAAGGCCAACCTCGCGCTCGTCGACGTCCTCAACAAGATCGCCGCGGAAACCGGCGCCACCCCGGCCCAGCTTGCGCTGACCTGGCTGCTTCATCAGCAACCGTGGATCGTGCCCATCCCGGGAACCAAGCGCATGCCGCGACTGGAGGAGAACGTGGGCGCGGCGGCAGTCGAGTTGAGTGAGGCACAGCTCGCCGAGTTGCGTGCTGCGGCCGACCAGATCCAGATCGTCGGCGCCCGCTATCCCGAGGCTCAGGACGCCATGACCAACCAGGACGCGCCGCTGCCGTCCGAATAGGAGGCGTTGGACGCAGACGAATGAGCCCACCCGCACTGATGCGCGCTGGGTGGTTGGTCAGGTGGGTTCGTTGTCCAGGCTAACCCGGCGGTCGGTCGGGTGGGGCGGGTTGGCCGCGTTGGACTGGGTTGGGATTCCGGTGAGGCGGCACAGGGCGGTGAAGCCGTCGTCGGTGCCGGGCCAGTGTCGGCGTACGGCGTCGATGCCGGCGCGACGAACGACAGAGCGGAGTACGGCGGCGACGATGATGGCGTCATCCGCGTAGCCGAGGACGGGGATGAAGTCGGGGATGAGGTCGATGGGCAGGGCCAGGTAGGCCATCAGCAGGGTGAGCCGGATCCGGACGCCGCGTGGCAGGTCGGGGTCAGTGGTCAGTCGGCGAAGCAGGCGGAGCAGGTCGGGCAGGATGCGCAGCGCTTCGGTCAGCAGTGAGCCCTTCGGGCGCATGACGGCGAGTGCGGCGATGAGGAGCAACCAGGTGACGAGTAGGGCGATGCCGATCCCGATGGCGATGTTGATCCACACGTGAGATTCCGTCCTGGTCAATCGTGGGTCGCCGCGGCCGGCTGCTGGTGTGTGGCCTCGGCCCGGTCGCGGCTTGCGGTTGGGGCGGTGTCGTCGGTGTCGTCGGTGTCGTCGGTGTCGGCCCGGAGGGCGGCGGTTTCGAAGTCGGCGAGTGCCTGTCGACACTGCTCGACTGCCGCGCGCGCCTTGGTGCCGGCCGGCGCGTCGAAGTAGTCACGAGTCTGGATGGCGGCGAGCCAGCGTTCGAATCGTTCGAGGTCGGCCTCGGACTCCTCGACCTCGGTGTAGGTGGCTCTGCCTCGCGCCGTCTCGTTCTCGATCTCGGTGAGGAACTGGGGTACGCGCTGGAGGACCTCTGCGTATTCGTCGTCGCGGCCGGAGCGTTGTTCCTCGACCAGTCCCGCGTGCTCGGCCGGATCGTCGAGGTGGACTCGGAGGACGCGGGCGTGTCCGCCCTGCGCGCGGACTCTGGCTTCCAGGCGGGCGACCACCTTCGCGACGTGGGGGAGGTCGGGCAGCAAGCACACCGACTGTTGGAGGTAGACCGCGCCGAGCTTGCGGAGGTTGCGCCAGACGTGGACCCGTAGGCTCGCGATCTTGCCTGTGGACACGCTGACCAGGAGCCAGCTCTGCTCACTCGCGTCGGCCTGCATGTAACGAACGTAACAGTTGGCTGTTACGCTGGCCGGCGGCAGTGGACCGACGGGGACCTTCACCATCACAGGCACAGGAGATCCAGGGTGTCGGACCTGAGCGTGTCAGACCCGATCGTGTCAGACCCGATCGACGTGGCGGCCGAGCTCCGGGAACCAGGGGCGGATGCTCGACAGCGTGCCAGGGTTGCTGGGTGGCCCCCGTCCGCCCGCCCAGGTTCCGGTGTCGAACTCAGGCGGTCGGGCCGGCTGAAGGGTCGCTGAGATGTGGAACGATTTCGACAACATCCTCGAGCTGCTCGTCGGCTTCACCGTTGGCGTTGCGGCCTTGTTGATTCTGCTCGGCTGGATCGAGGACCGCCTCAAACGCGATCCGGACCAGCACCAGCGCTAGTCGAGACATCTTCCTGCCTCGGGTGTGATGCCACTGGCTCGGTCACCGGGCTGCGCCTGCCGATCACCTGGATGGCAACTTGATCTGAAGGTGGGACAGGCTGTCCCGGATATCGGCCAGAGCCGGTGTCCGGAGGAGATACAGGATCCCGATGTACGACGCCAGGCAGACCGAGCTCATGGTCCCCAGGGCGAGGAGAGCATGTACGGCATCGCGCACCGGCATCTCCCGTATGACAAGCCAGCAGACGGCGGTTGAGACTGCGGAAGCGGCGAGGACATCGCGTGTCGTTCGTCCCAGCACACGCATCCCGACCGCCCGGTGCCGGCGGGCGGTCAGCACGCTCAGCACCGTCGCGGCCAGGAGCATCGACGCCGAGGTCGAGAACGCCAGACCTGTAACGCCGAAGTGGAGGCCGAGTGTGAGGTCACCCACCACGTTGACTGCCATCGCGCAGAAACCCGTCCATACGGGGGTGCGACTGTCGCCGATCGCGAGGCAGGTTCGCGCGACGACCTCGCGCACAGCGAGGGCGGCGAGGGAGACCGAGTACGTCGCGACGGCGATGGTGGTGAGGGAGACCGCACGCGCGTCGAAGTTCCCGCGAGCGAAAAGCAGGACGACGATGGGTTTTGCCGCGACCGCGAGCAGGATCACGCCCGGGCTGACGAGGACGATGACCACACCGAGGACGCGGTCGGTTGCCCGACGGAGCTGCTTCCTCCGCTCCGGCGTCCCGAGCGTGCTGAAAGCCGGGAACAACGTGGTCGTGAACGCGGTGACGACCACCACCTCGACCAGGGTGACCACCCGCCACCCGTAGCTGAGCGCTGCGATCGTCCCGGCGCCCTGGGTCGATCCGACCGCGCGGTCCACGATCGTGTTGAAGTTCAGGAGAGCGTTGCCCACCACAAGCGGGGGCATGAGCACCAACATCTCGCGGAAACCAGGGTCGCGGATGCGCAGCGACGGCCGCAGGGACAGCCCGATGCCGCGGACGGCAGGCAGCTGGAAGGCCAACCTGACCGCCGAGCCGGCCACGAACCCGACCGCGAGCGCGGCACCCCCGAACCTCGCACCGAAGAGAGCCGCAGCGGCGATCATGACGGCGTTGAACGGAATGCCCTGAAGGCCCGCCCAGAAGAACCGGCCGTGTGCCTGGGCGACTCCCGCCAGGAGGTTCGTGGCGGCGATGAACAACGTCGCGAGCAGCACGATCCTGGTGAGCCGGACCCCTTCGTCCATGGCCGCCGAGTCGAATCCCGATGCGAGAACCGTCAGCAGAGGCCTTGCCGCGACGAACATGATGACGGACCCCGCGAGCAGCACCGACATGGTGACGGTCAAGGCCACCTGGACGGTCTGCTGGGCGCCGCGAGAGTCGCTCGTGTCCGCGGCCCGGGACACGGTGGGAATGATGGCGCGCGACATGGCGCCCGTTATCAGCCCGAGGACAAGGTTCATGAGGCCCTGCGCCACCAGGAAGGCGTCGACCGAAGCTGATGTGCCGAACACTGCCGCCATCACAGCGTCGCGGGCGAAGCCGAGCATCTGACTGAGGCCGGTCAGTACGACGATGAGCGCGGTAGCGCGGACCACGGCTCTGCGGGTTGTCGTCATTCCGATTCGACCTGAACGCATGCCAGGTCACGCGCGAACCCGCCCGCAGGTCCCGGTACGCCGACCCGCAACGCCGCCGCCATCGATGTCACCTCTATGCACTTTCCGATAGCGCCTGACTCAAACTGCCGAGATGCGAACTCGGCGCGGCGCTGTGGGCCGCCGTGGATGGTCTTTATGTCGATTAACGTCGTGCCAATTCGCGCCGTGTATCTGACGCGAAAGTAAGGGACCGGGCCCAATAATGCTCTGCATATTTGCCGACGTCGGCCATGCAAAAAGAGTCGCTGGAGATTACGAAATCGCCGATTCATTGGACTCTCCGGCCCCATGTAACGTGCAGTACTTAGGCTGCCGCTGGAAACGACTACTCCTTGTATGAGGTGTAACAAATGGCAGTCGGCCAAGAAGCAGTTCAATCGAGCGCGGTCACCGTGGACGGTCGTCGCTACCTGCGAAACCTCGTTCGGACTCGCTGGCTCGACGAGCACGACGACCTGGTCGCAGTACTCCTCGAGTACGGCTGCGACCGCCACCCCGGGGACACGGTCGTGGTGAGCGAGACGGTTTCTCTTCTCCTCACCGGTCGGTCGCTACCGGTGGAGAATTTCCAACCGCGGTGGGATGCCAGGCTGCTTGCCCGGTTCGTCCGGCCCCACCAGGACACGCTTGGACTCTCCATCCCGCCCAAGATGCAGTGGGTGCTGGACACGGTCGGCAGACCTCGAATCTACTCCGCGGCGGTCGCGGCGGCGGTGACCAGACTGTTCGGTGTCCAGGGCACCTTCTACCGGATAGCCGGCGACCCGGCACGGCAGATCGACGGCGGATGCCCGCCGTATCAGGACCGACTGCTCCCGCCATTCCACCCAGCCGCAGCGGCCGAACTGTGCAACGAACTCCAGACAAAACTTGGCAACGGCGTCGCCATCGCCGACATCAACGACTTCGGCGGCTCGATCCGGGCTGTGTCCAGCAGGTCTTTGCCGGCAACGACGCTCAAGCGTGTACTTGCCGACAATCCCATGGGCCAACTCCGACGCGGAACGCCGTTCATCCTGGTCCGCGCCACGTGACACTCGCTCCTCGCGCCGAAATGACCCACCTGATGTGGCGCCAGATCGGCGGCATAGAGGAGTAGACGGCATCACGACGAAGTTCGCCCATGCCGACCGGGCGGGCTTCCGTGCTCAGCACCTCGATAAGCCTGATCGCCGTCCGGTTCGAACGACGCCCACTCAGGATGAACGGCCCGCTCCGACCGCGGACGCATCGGACGCAGCGGCCAGAACCTTGCCGTGGCTGCTGCCATGTCCGCGTGATGACGCCGAGGGGGCCCGAGGTCGATGGTGATCTCGGCGCCGCCGGCCGGGGCTTGGCCGAGCCGGAGCGTGCCGCCGCTGGCGCTCGCGGCGCGCCGCACGATGTCGAGGCCGAGTCCGGTCGAGCCGGCACCGCTGGCGCCGCGGGTGGTTGGATCGCCGGTGCTGGATGAGAGTCCGGGTCCGGCATCGCGTACGACCAGTCGGGCGCCGCCGGACGGCCGAGCAGACAGCTGTACGGCGAACGGTGTTCCATCCGGGGTGTGCGCGAAGACGTTGCCCAGTACGGCATCTGCGACCGCCGCGAGATCGGTCGCCGGCAACGCGACGCGTAAGGGACCGTCGTGAAGGCCGGGTAGGTCGAGCTCGACTGTCCGGTCGGTGTCGTCGGCGAGGGCCGACCAGAATTCCACGCGTTCACGGACGACCGCGGCGGCGTCGCACGTCCTGGGAGCGCTGCCAGGCGTACCGGCCGAGTCGGATTCCGACCGGCGGGCGTCACGGATTGCCTGGTCGACCGCGCGCTCGAGCGCGTCGAGGTCGCTCCCGATCCGCTCGGCCTCCTGCGGATCGCGAAGAGACTCGGCGTCCAGGCGCAGGGCGGTCAAGGGCGTCCGTAGCCGGTGCGACAGGTCGGCGGCGCTTTCGCGTTCGGCTCGGAGCAGCTCACGGATCCGCGAGGCCAGGTGGTTGAGGGCGGTCGCGACGTCGCGGATCTCCGGAGGACCGGCCGCCCGGGCTCGGGCCTCGAGGTCGCCGCGGGCGAGGCGGTGCGAGACCCGGGCGGCCTCCGCGATCGGCCGGACCATGCTCACCGCCAATCGGTCGGCTACCACGACACCGACAGCGACCAGCATGATCCCCAGACCCAGCAGGATCAGCCAGATCGTGGTCACGCCGCGGTACAGGTCGGACTCGGGGACGACCGTGGCGACCACGGCCGGCCCGGTCGGCGCGCCCTGCACCGACACCAGGATCTGCTGGCCCGCGGGCACGTCGACCGCGAGGCTCCGACCGCGTGCGGCCAGTTCGACCGCGGGCGTACGGGCCGCGGGTGCGCCGAGGACGGTTCCGTCCCCGAGAAACACGGTGACAGGGTGCGCCGTCGTTGCGTTCACCTGCTCGGCGGTGAGCCTGAGCGCGTCCGTGCTTGTGGCGGTCGCGACGGCCGAGGTCAGGGACTGTACCTGGGAGGTCGCGGCTTCCAGGGCGCGGTCGGCCGCCACCGTCCGGACCAGAAGCGCCAAAGGCACCAGGAAGGCCACGAGCACGAGCGAGGTGATGGCCGCGGCCAACAGCGCCAGTCGTCGTCTCATGTCACCCGGTCCGATCGGCTGCTCCCGCGCGACGATCAGCGCGGAGGTTAGGTCTGTTTCACAAGTGGCGCCGGTGGAGCGAGCGGTTCATCCGCGCATGGCTGGCTGTCGGCACTCATGTGAATCTCCCCAGACCTGCTCGCTGAAATCCCCCACGCGGGTGGCTTGCCGAATGCAGGCGGACCCTTCGACCCGTACCTGGGCTACGAACCGAGAGTCAGGCGGGAGTGGGGAACCGGACCCTAGCGCTCGGGAGCCGCAAGCTTCACTCCGACGCCGCGCATCGTGTGCAGGTATCGCGCCGAGGCCGCCGTCTCACCGAGCTTCCGGCGCAGCCAGGCCACGTGGACATCGACGGTCTTGTCCGCCCCGCCGTAGGGAATTTGCCATACCTCGGTGAGCAGTTCGCGTTTGCTCACCACTGTCCCGGCACGGATGGCCAGGTAGAGGAGCAGATCGAATTCTCGTGGCCTCAACGTCAACGCCCGCCCGTCCAACGAGACCTCACGGGATCGCGGGTCGACCCGCAGGCCGCCGACCTCGACCGCCCGGTCCTCGGTGTCCGGCCCGGGCGCGCGTCGCAACACCGCTCGGATCCGAGCGTCGAGTTGTCCCGCGCTGAACGGTTTGACCAGGTAATCGTCGGCGCCACGGTCGAGCAGTCGGACGATCTCGCTCTCCGTGTCCCGGGCGGTCGCGACGATCACAGGGGTACGACTGACCGCACGCAGCATGCGAAGCATCTCCGCGCCGTCGATGTCCGGGAGCCCGAGATCGAGAACCACGAGATCCAGGCGATCGTCCAGCGCGGCCCGCAACCCGGACATCGCATCGGCGGCCGAGGCCACCGCGTGACCCCTCTCGGACAGCGCGCGAACGAGCGCGACCCGGATCGTCGCGTCGTCCTCGACCAACAGCACCTGCGCCACGCCAGCACGCTAACCGACCGGCCGGCCAAGGCCATTCGCCCACGCCTGTTCCTACCATTCGTTTAGCCAACCGTTAGCGTCCCGGCTGCCAGACTGACGAACGTGAACGTACGGTCCGGTCGTGCCCGTTCCTTGCTCGCCGTCGTCGGCTGGCTGGCCACAGCGGCCGGCGCCGCGACAATGGGCACGTTCGTGGTCGACGCGGCCAGCTCAGGCATCCTTGGTGGGGCCAATGATGCCCTCAGCCAGGACCAGGTCGCCCGCGCCCTCGCGGCAGCGACCGCGACCGCGAACCCGACCGTGCCCTCGACCACGTCAGCTTCAGCTCCCGGCCAGGGCACCACGCGCGCGCTCGGGACCCCCGGCGGGAGCGTGATCGCACGCTGCTCGGACGACCAGGCGACGTTGATCTCCTGGAGCCCCGCCCAGGGGTACGACACCGATGACGTCTGGCGCGGTCCCGCCACCACAGCCCGCCTGACGTTCGAGAACGACAGGACCGACGTCCACGTCCAGGTCACCTGCCGGGCAGGGGTGCCGGCCGCCCGCATCGACAGGGGCAGCGACTGACCGGGTGTGGATGCCGCTACTCATGATGGCGGTGGACACCTGGCCCGGCTAGCCGGTTATCAGGCTCTTGATGGTGATGAGTGCGAAGAACACCAGGACGATCTCGCTGACGACCCATGACTTCTGGGTCATCCAGTCCCGGATGCGCGGCAGGAGCCTTTCTGCTCGGCCGCCGAGTACGGCGACACCGATGGCCGGAAGTGCCAGCAGGAGCAGGGTCAGTGCCACGAACGGCAGGCACTGCCACCAGGCGCCTCCGTGACGTGCGACGTGCAGGCCGACGGTGATCGAGCTGATGATGTCGGTGGGGAAGAGTCCGAGCAACGCCAGGCCGAGCATGAACGCGAAGCGTGGTCGGGCCTGTTGCAGATGGCTCATCCATTTCGGGGGCTTGCTGGTGTGCCGGGTCAGGTAGACGTGAGCCATGAGGACGAGGACCAGGGCGAGGACGATCACGTCGATGACGCGTCCGACAGTGCTTGCCTCGGCGGGGCCTGCTGCGCTGGTTGCACCCCTCGCGATGAGATAGGCCAGCGAGACCACGGCGGTGATGGCGATCGCGGCGCCGGCCAGGTAGGCGAGCGAGGTCTTGCCCCAGTCGCTTCTGGTGGCCAAGAAGAAGGCGGACACGATTTGTGGGCCGGCGATCATGACGAACGCCAGCGGTAGGACCGCGGACATGGTCATGTCGTCACCTCGGAGCCGCTCCTGCGTAGATCGCCCTTCGCCTATCTGGTTTCACAGGATCAGAATCTGGGCGGCGTCGGCGGCGGCGCATCACCCGTTCTGGGTGAGACCGCGGACCTATGGGTCGAGACCACTTCGGAACGGCAGGACTCGTTGGATCAAGGATTCCTCTGGCGTTGTGTCGCCTGCCGTTGCCTTCAGTCGAGAAGCGGTGAACACGACCCGGATCGCATCATGGGCTGAAGAGGCGGGGGAGGGAGCGGGCGAGGATGGCGCCGGCCTGGGTCGTGGCCACAGCGGCACCTGGAAGGCGCGGTCTGATGCTGCGCCGCATCCGCCTCGGTGTCATGGTCACGGCGGTGACGTCCGGTCCGCCGAGGCTGACACCGGCTGGGTGTACTGCAGGAGGCGTACGGTGACTGTCTTCGACGGGACGACGCGTGGCCGAACGTGGTGTTGTCAGGCTGGGCTGATGCTTTTCGTAGCACCCGAACACTGGAAAGGACTCGCCGTGGCTGTCGAACTGAACCACACCATCGTCCCCGCCCACGACCCGCAAACCTCGGCCAAGTTCCTGGCCGAAATCCTGGGACTGACTGTCGATCCGCCGGTGGCCCACTTCACGCCCGTCACGCTGGCGAACCAAGTCACCCTGGACTACGACCATGTAGACGCCTTCGAGCCACACCATTACGCGTTCATGGTCAGCGAGCAGGAATTCGACGCCGCCCTCGCCCGCATCCAAGACGGCGGGATCACCTACTACGGCGATCCCGCCTGCCAGGAGGAAGGGCAGATCTATCGCAGCAAGAGCTACAAAGGCCGCAGGGGCACCTACTTCCGCGACCCCAACCGGCACCTCATGGAGATCCTCACTCCCGGCACCTAAGCGCCGACCCGGAACTCCGAACGGCGCCGAACGTGGGCGAATGAGACCACGTCTGAGACCACATGGGTGGCCGTACCGCGGGTGGGGACGCCTCGGCGTCGCGTTCGAACATGGTGTGCTCGGTGGGTGCATCGAGCACACCGTCGGCTGGTGTTCGTGCCGTCGACTACCGGCGGTAGAGGACGGGGTTCACCGGCGTGTCGGGGACGTCGCCGGGCTTCTTGCCGGGCATCACCTCGGCGAGGTCGTTCCTCTGGGCGTCGTTCACCGGCTGGTGGATGACGATGTCGGCGTCCATGTAGATGATGGTCATGACCCGCCGGGGTACGTCGGTGGTGTTGGGCTCGGCACGGTGAAACGTCCAGCCCGAGTGGAAGCTGACGTCGCCGAGGGCGTACGGCTCCTGCGACAGTGGCAGCCCCTGCTCGCCCAGTACCTTCTGCAGTTCCTCCTCGGAGTGGTCGCTGATGGGCAGGTCGCGGCCATGGGAGAAGCGTTGGCTGCCCACGCTGAACGACAGCGGGCCCATCCCCAGTGGGGTGTCCTGCAGCGGCACCCAGACGGTGCATGTCTTGTCGGACGAGAAGGGCCAGTAGTACTGGTCGGCGTGGAACGGCGTGATGCCGCCGCCGACCTCCTTGTACAGCGCCTGGTCGTGATACAGGCGCACACCGTCCACGCCCATCAGATCCGCGGCGATCTTGGCCAGGCGGCTCGAGAACACGAACTCCGCGACGGGACGGCTGTGCTTCCACAGGCCGCCGACCTGCAGAAACGCCTTGCTGTACGTCGAGCGTTCCGCCATCGGCAGATGCATCGTGTTCAGCTCGATCACCTTGCCGGTGATCTCGGGCTCGTACGCCGCGATGGTGTCCGGACTGAGCACGCCCCGCAGCCGGACGAAGCCGTCTTCGGCGAATCGGGTCCGAGCGTCCGTGGGCAGCGTGTACGCAGTGGAGAGCTCGGTCGCAGGGCTGCTGGTCATGTCGTTTCCACCAATCTCGATCCGTCTCGACGAACATCATCGCGGTCTCGCTGCGCCCTTCGGGCTGTGCCTCCCCGCGCATGTCCTCGAGCGGTCGTGGCAACCCGAGCCCGGACCGCCCTCGCTCGTCGTTCACGGCCTCGGTGTCGGGTGGGCAACGTCTAGATGAGGAATTCGGCCGCGAGTCCGAGGAGTGCGCAGGTGCCGAGGGTGCGTAACACGGGCCATCTGCGTTTGAAGGTGAGGACCATGGCGATGGCGCCGATGATGAGGGCGGCCGGCTTCAGGGTGGTCACCACGGGGAGGTTGAGGTGTAGCGGGCCCTGGTCGTAGTGGTGTGAGCTGGCGAACAGGGTCGCAGTGGCGAAGTAGATGGCCAGGTTGGCGATGACGCCAACAACAGCGGCGGTGATGCCGGTGAGTGCGGCGGACAGGGACTTGTTGCCGCGCAGGCGTTCGACGTAGGGAGCGCCGACGAAGATGAACAAGAAGCAGGGCACGAAGGTGACCCAGGTGGTCAGCAGCGATGCGATGACGGCGGCGGTCCAGGGGCTGAGGCCGGCGGGGTCGCGGAAGGCGCCGAGGAAGGCGACGAACTGCACGACCATGATCAGTGGGCCGGGTGTGGTCTCGGCCAGGGCGAGGCCGCGGACCATTTCCCCGGGTGCCAGCCAGTGGTAGGTCTCGACAGCCTTCTGCGCGACGTAGGAGAGTACGGCGTACGCACCGCCGAAGGTCACCAGGGCGGTGCCGGAGAAGAACAGGCCTTGCTGGGTGAACGCCGACTCGGCGCCGGTCAGCGCGAACGCGATGGCGACCGGGACAAGCCAGAGCGGGATGCCGATGGCGAGGATGATGCCCGCGCGCCATGGTGTGGGTGCGGCATGGTGAAGGGCGTCGTCGGAGATCAGCGGCTCCGGTCCGTCGTCCTGCTTGGCTTGTTGAGGCTTGGCCATGATCTGCGGGCGTGCGCGGCCGATCACCCAGCCGAGGATGCCCGCGGCGAGCACCACGAGAGGGAAGGGCACCGCGAAGACGGCGAGTGCGATGAACGCGGCGACCGCCAGGCCGATCAGGACACGGTGGTGCAGGGCCCGCCCGGCGACTTTGATCACGGCCTGGGTCACGATCGCCAGCACCGCGGGGGCAAGCCCGGCGAACAGCGCTGTGATGAGCGCTGTGTCGCCCAGCCCCACGTAGAGCGCGGACAGCACCAGCAGCGCAAGCAGGCCGGGGAGGACGAAGAGGACTCCGGCGATGAGTCCGCCGGCGGTGCCGTTGAGCAGCCAGCCGACGTAGACAGCGAGCTGCTGGGCCTCGGGGCCGGGCAGCAGCATGCAGTACGACAGCGCGTGCAGGAACCGTCGTTCACCGATCCAGCGGTGCTCATCAACCAGGCTTCGCTGCATCACCGCGATCTGCCCGGCGGGTCCGCCGAAGGTCTGTAGCGAGATCTTGAACCAGGCTTTGGTGGCGGCTCGCAGGGGCACCAGGTCGTGTTCCCGGCTGATCAGGCTCATCCGGGGGTCCTTCCGGGGGTGAGGACTTCGCGGCGCAGGTACCCGTACAGGGCGTCGAAGATGGGCGCGGTCATGGCGAGGACCGTGGTGTCGTCGTGGGCGAGTGACAGGGCGCGGAGGAGTACGTCGAACCCGGGGGCCTCGGGGGCGTCGTAGTGGTCGTCTTCGAGGTCGGCCTCGTGCACGATGCCGGCGATGCGCCACAACACGGGGTCGGCGAGGTGATAGCGGCGCAGGATGGTCTCGAACGTGCAGTCGCTGCCGTGGTGGCCCAGGTCCACACCGCGCATGTCGAACGGGGTCGCGTCTTCGGGCACCTGGTCGGGGTCGGTGACAAACACGAACTCCGCGTCTGTGTCCACGTGGCGCCGGATCAGCCACGCACACGCGCTTCGGTCGATGTGCACGCCGGCCCGGGTTGCCCACCTCATGCCCGCACCTCCTGGTCGTCGGAGGTCGCCTGCTGTGTCAGGTCACGCAGCGCCCGACGCGCCTGCTCACGCTCCGGCGGCCGGAAGAAGTCGCGACGCTCTACCCTGCGCATCTGTGCTCGCAGCCGACGCAGCACCTGCAGCCGGTCCACCGGTGGCGCGTTCAGCGCTTCGCGGGCCTGGGTGGTGATTTCCACGTACTCCTGGGCGCGGGCCTCGTTCATGCTTCCGGCCACTTCGCGCTCCAGAGCCCCGGTTGCGGGCCGCGCCAGCCACACGCCCGCTGACCCGCCGGCCTCCTCGACCTCCGCCGCTGCCCACTCCAACTGCTCGCGGGTGCGGGCGTCGGCGGGTAGCGCCACCAGTCCGTCCGCCAGCTGCTCGGCACCCAGCCGCTTCAGCTTCCGCCACAACGCCAACCGCGGCGCCGACGGTTCCCGAGGCAGCCGGTAGGTGAGCAACACCCACTCACCTGAACCCGAATCCCGATCAATCATGTAGGGATTGTAACCACGGTTACCAAGTGCCTGGCTAGTCCTCGGCTCTCTCGCGGGAACGGTGTGACAGAACGCGACGATCCTGGGTGGTCGAGCTACCAGGAGGCGGCGGAGTACGTCCTGGACCGGCTCCGCGACGACAGCGACCCGAGCGCTCGGTACGGACCCGGCCGCGTGGTGGTCACGCCGATCGAGGCGAGTGACCGGTGAGGATGTCCCAGGAGAAGGCCTCGGTGCGAATCTGCCCTTGCGGCAGGGCCGATGCTGCCCGACCGCACTGGTCGCAGCAGAGGGGGCGCCATCCACGGCTGTGGCGCCAACGCGTCGTTAGATGTGCCTGATGTGTTCTGACTCTGCAACGCCGGCGATCTCGCGCAACGTCTGGTCCCACCCCTGTGCAGACGACTCGTACGTACGCTTCAGCAGAAGGTGCTCGGGGATCTGGCCACGGTGGGCGGTGCGGAACGTGTCGACGAACACTCGAGCCATCGCCGGCACGTCCGCCACGGTCGCTGCTCGGACCTTGAACCCGCGGCGCTCGCGCGTCTCACCCATCCGGCCGCCCGTCACCGCGGTCGGGTCAGCGACCTTCATGGCTCATGCTGTCCAACGCTGCGGCAACGGCCAGGATCAGCACGGAGTCCTGGCCCTCGGCGATCTGGACGCCGTAGGTGTCGGCGACGCGGAACCAGTCCTTCGACACCTCGGCGACCTTTGCATCGCCCCGGGTGATGCGGTACTCGTGGTCGACGATGTTGCCCTGCACCTCTAGATTCTCGCCGGCTTCGACAAGGACGTCGAACCGCTCCCGCAGCGGGGTGATCATGGCCTTCTTCAGGGTCGCGATGGTGTTGCCGTCGGGGTCCTCGATCTCCATGGTGTTGCGGAGCCGTAGCTTGCGCTCCTGAATCTTGAGCAGCTCTCGGCCTGACGCGTCTTCGAGCACCATCGTGGCGCGGATACGCACGGCCTTTGCGTTGACCTTGAAGGCTCTTTCGCCTCGCTCGTCCTCGATCCAGAAGTCGTGACCGAGCGAGATCAACTGCTGCCGCATTCGGTACTTCGCGCCGCCGCCACCGCTCCGCGGCTCGCGGCGTTCCCATCGTCTGTCACCCATGCCCACAACGCCTCCCGATCGGTGCGCCGGCCTGACTCCTCTCCATCCAACGAGTCGTCAATCTGCGCCGTTACCGAGGCGGTGCCGCGCGTTAGAGTTGCAGTGCCGACGCCGGCAAATATTGAGGGGCAAGTACACACGAACACCATCATTCGCGTCGCACAAACATCCGGGGAACAATTAACTATCCACTCGTGGGTGTCTTCTTGCCCATTTTGTGGATCTTCCTGGCACGCGGTCACGTCCTGAGTGAGCACCACCTGGCTCGCCAGGAGCAGCAACAGGCCGCCCTCCAGGACTACGCCCAAAAGACCGCACGGATCCCCTCCCAGGCAGACGAGTTGACCGGGCTTACCAAGTTGAGAGACCGCGGCGACAGCTCCGAAGCCGAATACCAGCAGGCCAGGTCGAAGGTTCTTTCCTGAACGCGCATTTCAAGCGTGCCGGAGAGATTCGGTCCGCCCGAACTGGACGCTGACGCGAACGGCCAGACGGTGGGGAGTCGAACTCCATGGAGAGCGGGATGGCGGTGCCCTCCGCTCGCTGGCTTGCCCGCATCAGTTTTCTGCTCGTGTTCGCCGCGGCAGCGATGATGATTGGCTTCGCCGGACGGGCAGGCCCGGCGATGGTCATCATTGGGGCGACCGGGGCGTGCCTGGTGCTGGCTGGTGGGTACGTGTTTCTCGCCCACCGGCGGGTGCTGCGGTGGCTGGGGTTTGCCGTGGTGATCATGGCACCCTTTGCGGTGTTGGGGATCTTCGCCCGGCACCATCTCCTCTGGGTGGCTGTGGTGGCGGTCGCGCTCGTCCTGTCGGCCGTTGCTACCGCCCGGCTGGCGCTGGTTCCGGCGGTCGGCGATCCGGGTATCCCCGCCCGTGACGTTCCGCCCCCCGAGCACGCGTTCCTGATCATGAACCCGAGGTCCGGGGGCGGCAAGGTGACCAGGTTCGGGCTGAAGGACAAGGCCGAGGCGCTCGGGGCCGAAGTGGCGCTGCTGGAAGACTCGGGCACCGTGGACGTGGCGGCGTTGGCCCGGCAGGCGGTCGCTGCCGGGGCGGACCTCCTCGGTGTGGCCGGAGGGGACGGGACGCAGGCGCTGGTCGCGGGGGTCGCCGCCGCGCACGATCTGCCGTTCCTGGTGATCAGTGCGGGTACCCGCAACCACCTCGCACTCGATCTAGGTCTGGACCGGGACAATCCGGCCGCGTGCCTGGACGCACTCATCGATGGCGTCGAACAGCGGATCGACCTCGGCCTGGCCGGCGAGCGGACGTTCGTGAACAACGCCTCGTTCGGCGCCTACGCCGAAGTGGTGGAGAGCCCCGCCTACCGGGACGACAAACGTGGCACAACCCTGGCGATGCTGCCGGACCTGCTGACCGGCCATCGTGGAGCGAAGCTGTCCGCCCACGCCGGCGATGTCGCGGTTACCGCTCCCCAGGCGCTGCTGGTCAGTAACAACGCCTACGCGACGTCTGACATCGCCGGGCTCGGCCGCCGCCCGCGCCTCGATACCGGGGGACTCGGCGTGATCGCGGTGACAGTGGACAGCGCCGCGCAGGCAGCCGAGTTGCTCAGAGGCCGCGGGGTGACCGTCCTCACCGCCGACGAAGTTGTCGTGAACGCCGACGCGCCGAAGATCCCGGTCGGGATCGACGGGGAAACCGTCACGATGCCCACCCCGGTCCGCTGCACCATCCAGCCTCGGGCGCTGCGGGTCCGGGTGCCACGCAACCGTCCCGGAGTCCGCAGCGCCAAGCCTCAACTCGACTGGCCGACGCTGCGGCAACTGGCCTCATTCCACCCCGCATCGGCGGGCACGGGCTGACCCGCTCCTTCGCCACCTTCAACAGTGGTACGAGCGAGCCGGCTCACGCGGCCGCTCGTACACAACCCGCCCGGAGTTGCCGGCTACCGACGGCCGTGACGAGTTCGTTCGCGCTCGAGTGCGCCCGTGACCATCGCTGCCGTTCCCGCTCCAACGATGGAGCCCACCACCACATCACCGGGATAGTGCACGCCGGTATGAACCCGCGAGTAGGCCACGGCACCGGCAAGGAGGCCCAGTGGCAGAGCCAGCCCGGGGATGGTCCGGCCGACAGTGTGCGCGAACGCGAACGCTGAGGCCGCGTGGCCGGACGGAAATGTTGCCGATGTGGGCATCCGAGTGTGACGGGCCCCGAAGAGGTCCCGACGGCTGCGATCCGGACGCCTTCTACGAAGGAGTGGTTTGGCTCCGAGGTTGACCACTGCCGAGGTCACCCCGATCGACAGCAACCCCTCCAAGGCTGCACGACGGCCTCGCTTTCCCCCGACGATGGCTACGCCGGTTGCGATCACGAGCCAGATCCGCGAATAGTTCGCCGCATCGGAGAGCCGGCGCACAGGAACGTCGAGATTCGGTGTCGTCGTACGAGCCACGGTCTCGTAGAGAGCATGATCCATCGAACCCAGCTGCCGCATCGTCTCGGCCCAACGCGACGGTATCTCGTGTCCGGCTTCGACCCGGCGGGCCAGTACATCCCCAATCGTCCGCATCGGCCGCTCAGTTCGTCGGTCCCGTGGACCGTCCTTACCGCTTTGCTGCACGGCCTGATCCTTCCCAGCAAAAGGCCGAACGACCAGGAGCCGGCGACATCAGGAGACGGCAGTCGACGGCCCGGTGGACGCGCACGCCGCTCTGGCAGCGTGAGCTTCCGGACGCTGAACGTCCGCATTCCGGTGTACGTTCCCAGGCATGTCCGACTTCACGATCAAGGCGCTCACGCCGGAGACGTTCGACGACTTCGCTGCTCTCGTCGAGCGGAACAAGGGCATGTTCGCCGGCTGCTGGTGCACGAAGTTCCATCCCGACTGCGCGGAGAAGGGCCAGAGCGCCGAGGGGAACCGGGCGTTCAAGCAACGTCTGGTGGCCGACGGGATCGCGCACGCGGCGCTGGTCTACGACGGCGACCGGGCCGTCGCCTGGGCGGAGTACGGATCACCTGAGGAGCTGCCTGACATCCATCACCGCAAGGAGTACCTCGCCACTGCCGAGCGACTGCCCGACTACCGGGTGACCTGCATCCTGGTCGAGCGCGGCCTTCGCGGTCAGGGCCTGGCGGCGATCGCCCTGCGCGGAGCCGTTGAGCTGATCGCGCAGGCCGGCGGTGGCCTGGTCGAGGGCTACCCGCACGACACCGGCGGGGTCCGGAAGAAGAACTCGTCGTTCCTCTACAACGGCACCCGCACGATGTACGAGCGCGAGGGCTTCACCTACGACCGGCCCAAGGGCCAGGGCAACTGCGTGATGGTGCGCGAGGTGGCCCCGAGCACGCGCGACTGAACCGGTCCAGCGCTCCACGCGGAGACGCCGGCTGACCCGGACCGACATGGACAGGACCAGCCAGATGCCGCGCAGTGACTTTCTCATCGCGGGTCCACCGCCGTCTCGCTCGCGCCGGCCGCGGCGAACCGTGCGGCCTGCAGTGAGAACATCCGGGCGTACGCGCCGCCTGCGGCCATGAGTTCCTCGTGGCTGCCGTCCTCGATGATGCCGGTGCCGGTTCGTGCCGGGTCGTCGGTGGGACCGATCACCACGATCCGGTCGGCGTGGCGCACGCTGGACAGCCGGTGGCTGACCAGCAGGGTGGTCATCCCGCGGGTGACCTCCAGGAACCGGTCGAACAAGGCCGCCTCGGCCCGGACGTCGAGGGCGGCGGTGGGTTCGTCCAGCACCAGGACGCCGGCGCCACCGGCGACCGCGGCCAGTGCGCGGGCCAGCGCCACTCGTTGCCACTGGCCGCCGGACAGGTCGGTGCCTTCGGCGTACTCCGCGCTGAGCACGGTGTCCCAGCCGTGGTCGAGCCGGTCCAGCAACGTGGTGCCGCCGGCGTCGCCCAGCGCACGGGCAAGCACCGCCTCGTCGTCGTGTCGGGTGTGCGCACCGAACCCCACGTTGTCGCGCAGGGGAAGCTGGTAGCGCACGAAGTCCTGGAAGATGACCGCGACCCGGTTGCGGGTCGCCTCGTCGGCCGACGGGTCGCCGCCGTCGATGCGGATGGTCCCGGAGTCGGGCGGGTAGAGCCCGCACAGCAGTTTGATCAACGTGGACTTGCCAGCGCCGTTGACCCCGACGATCGCGACCGACTGCCCGGCCGGAACGTGCAGGGACAGCCGATCGAGCGTCGGCTCGGTGCGGGTCGGGTAGTGGAAGGCGACGTCACGCAGGTCGATCTCCGCCGCGCCGGTGCGCGCGGTCCGGAGAGGTTCGGGATCGGCACCGACCGGCTCGGCGGGGGAGCGCGGGGGGAGACCGGACAACCCGATCCGGCCGCGCAATGCGACCAGCATGCTGGTGGCGGAGGTGTTGCGGGCCAGCGCGCTCTGACCGTCACCAAGCGACCCGAACGCCTCCAGCGCGAGCAGTGCCTGCACCACCGTGACCAGCGAGGCCAGCGAGACCGTGCCCGCCGACGCGTCCCGGGCCAGCAGCGCGAACACGCCAGCGTTCACCACCAGCATGATCGCGCACGCCGCGAGGATCGGCCGCAGGTTGCGGTAGCGGTTGCGCCACACGACCGTCATCGCGTCCCGCCAGGCGGTCGAGTAGCGGTGCACCAGCCAGTCGGCCAACCCGAACAACCGGAGCTCTTTCGCCGCCGGTGCGCCCGTCATCAGGTCACGTACGTAGCTCGCCTGCCGCCGCTGGTTGCCCGTCACCTCCAGCAGGTCGTCGAAGATGGTCCCGATCCAGGCGCCGTACACCTTTGCCAGCAGGGCGTGCGACCCGGCGGCGAGCAGCGCGGCCCACCAGTTCCAGGTCGCCACCACGATCAGCGAACCGACCCCGCCCAGGCGGATGGACAGGAGGCTCCAGGTCCAGTCCACTCCGCTGACGAACGTCCAGTCCCGCATGGCCCGCTTGATCGCATCCAGGCGGCCGGCGACCTCCGGGTTTTCCAGATGTGCGATCCCGTGCGGCGCCGTTCCCACGTCGGCGACCATGCCGAAGACCAGCCGCAGGTAGCGGGCGGAGACCACCTGCGCGACCGCGTTCTGCGCCGCCTTCACAAGCGGGCCGAGGACGTACGCCGCGGCAGCCATCGCCAGCCACCACCACGCACGGTCCGCGGCCTGTGAACCGACGCCGGCCTTCACCGCCGCCGGCAGCGCGCCGACCAGGTGTCCGGTTGCGATGATGGCGAACGTGCTCGACGCCGCGCCGGCCACCACAAGGAAAAGGCTCAGCACGGAATGCACCGGCGCGGCCCGCCACAACAACCGGGCGTGCAGTACGTAGCGCCGGATCGCCTCGGTGTGTCGGTGCACGTGTCCCTCCCCGTTCCCGCCACCGTGCGGGCGCCGAAGAAAGCTTGCAGGTATGCCCGGCCTGGTCAAGCATGCGAGGACGCGATCGGCTCGGCTGGCCGGTCCCGGACCAGCGCCCCGCGTGCTCGGCGTTCAAAAACCGAAACGCCACATCTGGTCGATCGGATGCCGCCTGATGTCCGCCCACCGCGTGAGAAGGCCGGACCTCTCGGGTAACAGTCGCGGCAGGGTGATGACGCGAGTGCGCCGTGTTCTTCGCTGCGAGCGGTGCTGGACTCATTGGACGCAACTGCCAGAGCGAGGCTCGGACGGCTGGAGCTGCTCGTTTCTTGAGTAGGCATGCACGCCCGTCAGGTAGCCCTGGCCGAGAGGGCGGCGCAGGTCTGTCCATGCGCCGGGTGCGTTGCCGGCGTCGGCGAACGCGGTCATCCCAGGAACGCTCGGCGAGGCCCGCGGCCCGGCGAACAACGGCATCGCGCGCGGGCTCTGGGAGGTTATGGAACTGTGCGGCTGCGCCGGCGGCGAATGCGACGCGATACGTCACGCTGGCGGCCACTCCGCAGCCAGTTGCTCGACTGGCACGTCGTCGTTGGTGTTTCCCGTTTGCACGGCCACGAGGCGCTCGCGGAAACCTGGATCCGCATAGGCCTCAGCACGTAGCCGCCACAGGCGAAGCAGTGCAGCGAGCGCGGCGTACCCCTCTGGACGGCGGGCCTTGTCCACCGCGTCGGCGTACTCGGCCAGGAACCCGGCGTGGTACTGCTCCGGGAGGACGCGCAAGATCTGCGCCGGGTCGTCGGGACCCGGCTCGTCGAAGACCGGCTGCGCTGTCATGGACTCAACTGTAGACCGTGCTGCACTACAGAAACCGCGCATCGCCGAGGGGCCGGCACCTCATTGCTGCCGACCGTCCGCTTCCGAAGCGGAGCCTCACAGGTCGCTGACCAGGCACGATACCGCCCGGGGGTCTTAGTTTTCCGGCCTGCTGGTCTCAGTTGCAACGGTTCCCGACAGACGTCTGCCGGGAGCCTCTGAGCCGCTGACCTTTGGGGAATACGGTGGGCAGGGGCGGGGTCGAACCGCCGACCTTCCGCTTTTCAGGTCTAGGCAGACGGGGCAGCGGGACAGTCTGACCCTTGCGATGATCATGCTCGGCTGGCGGTCGACCGTCCTCGTCCGGGGCTGATGGTGTCACGAGTGGCGTCGGCCACTGTCGTGCGGTGGTCGGTCGAGGATCGACGGTCGACTTCTATGCAGTTGCGCGCAGCTGCGCCTCGACGGCTTGGTACAGGTCGCTGAGGCTGGCGCCTCGTGCTTGGACGATGCGTCGGACGGGGCTTGGTCCGCGGTGGGGAAGGCCGAGGTTGGTGCGGCGGCGACGCGCCCAGGGGTTGTTGAAGCAGCGCGGCTTCTGCAGAGGGTCCTGGGCGTCTTTGAGGAGTCCGAGGAGGATGTGCTCGGACGTCATCTGCGTGTGCCCAAGCCGCCGTCGCTCCTCGCCGGCGAACTGGAAAGCTCGTTTGATCAGGAGCGGTTTGCCGGCGAGTCCGTGCCAGCCGGTTCGACGCGATGCGCGGCGGGTTGCTCGTTCCATGGCGTCGGCGCCGAAAGCTGCCTCCAGGTTGTGGCGTACAGCGTCCAGGTCGACGCCGAGGGTTCGGAGGAGATCGGCGTCGTTGCGCCATGGCGGCGGCAGGACGCCTTCGTCGACCAGGCGGTCGAGCTCGCTGCGGATGGAGGCGACGTCGAGCCCGTTCCTGATCAGCACGTCGGTGGCGTGTGCCGGGTAGGTGGCGAGGGCGGCCAGGATGTGTTCGCAGCCCACGTAGCTGTGCCGCATCTGGTCCGATTCCTGGTTCGCCAGTTCCATGACCTGGCGGGCCGGCGGGGGCCAGTGGTCAAGCATGGTGGCCTACTTCCCGCGTCCGAACAGCCGGCCGCTGGCGTACTTCTGGTGCACGGCCTGCTTGGTGACGCCGAGTTGCTCGGAGATGGTCTTCCAGGTCCAGCCCTTGGTTCGGGCGTTGTCGACCTGGAGCGCCTCGAGCACGTCGACAAGCCCGCGGAGCGCCGCGACGGCGGCGAGGCCGACTTCTGGATCTTGGCTGCGCGTCGCGTCCGCCAACTTGGTCACCTCGCTCGGAAGGACCTCCGTCATGGCAGTCAACCTAGCTTGACTCCGCTCGTCGGTCAACCTAGCTTGACCGACCTAGCTGGTGGTCTGCGCCAGCGCGACGGACTCGAAAGGATGACCAGGAGGACATCAAGGTTCGCGCACTTGAAAACCGCTACCGAGGGACCCCTCTCGGTCATGGGTTCGAATCCCATGCCCTCCGCGCTCACCTGCCTCTTAGTCGTCCTGACCAGCGGAAACGTGGTTCTGAGACGCCTTTTCGATCATGCTCGGCAAGGCTCGGTGTGGCTTGCTGCATCCGGCCAGTTCTCGGTGTTTGCGGGCCATACGCGGGCCAGATGCCGGTGGGTCCTTGCGGGTCTCGGATGCTCAAGAGCCCTCGTTTCGAGCCTGAAACTAGCTCGGTGGCAGTGGTGCGATCTATGGTCGCGACCGGGCCCGGACCGGATATCCGCCCTGTCACCAGGATCGGTCGCGACTTTCACATCGACTGCATGAGGCGACACTTACCAACCCTTGTCAAGGGTGAGGCAGAGTTCGTAGATCGTGAATGCGAGTGGACGGGTAGAACAGGGGTAGTCGTGGGATGTGTCGGACTTTCGGCTTGTCTATATCGGTGGACTGGGCCGCTCCGGCTCAACGGTGATCGAACGACTCTTGGGTGAACTTCCCGGCGTCTGCTCTGTGGGTGAAGTGACGCATCTGTGGCAGCGGATGTTGATCGATGGCGAAGCCTGCGGGTGCGGGGAGCCATTCCTGCGCTGCGCGTTCTGGCGGGAGGTCGGTGAGGAGGCGTTCGGTGGGTGGTCCAGAGTCCGGGCGTCGGACATTTTGCGACTGAAGGGGTCGGTAGACCGCCTGCGCTTCCTGCCGCGTCTCCTTCGGCGTGACCTACCGGCGGATCTTGCGGAGCGGGTGGATCGGTACACAGTGACGTATGGCCGGCTGTATGCCGCGACGGCGCGGGTGGATGGAAGTCAGGTGGTGGTGGATGGCAGCAAACACGCGTCCATGGCTGCTTGCCTGAGCCATCGGTACGGCGCCGACCTGCGGGTGGTGCACGTTGTCCGAGATCCGCGCGCAGTCGCCTACTCGTGGGCGAAACGGCAGGCCCGTCCAATGGCGACCAGCGTCAGCAAGGAAAAGGACATGGCCCGGTACTCGCCGGGCCGCGCGGCCGTGCAGTGGAACGCGGAGAATACCGCTCTGACAATCCTTGCCCGCCGCGGAGTGCCGACCTTGCGTATTCGGTATGAGGACTTCGCAGCACGGCCGTGGGAGAGCCTCGCCGAGATTTCCGGCTTCGCCGACCTTCCTAACGAGCTGCCGTTGAGGCCGAACCGTACTGCCGTCCTCTCCCCGACTCACGCGGTGTGCGGTAATCCCGCGTTGTGGCGCTCAGACCACATAACCGTCCGCGAGGACACCTCCTGGCGAAGTGAGCTCAATCTCCGCGACCGTGCCCTCGTGTCCGCGCTGACCGCACCGACCCGGCCACACTTCGGCTATTGATAGCCGACCAGTCAGGCGAGAAGCCGGGGCTCCTTTGGCAACGGCGTTGCTAACAGGAGACCTGAACGATCATGGGCGCCAGCCGACCGGGCACCGAGCGAGTCCCGTCGTCCCGCGTGGACATGTACGGCTCGTGCAGCGCTTTACGAGCATCTGGGTGCCCACGGCGACCTTACGGGCGCGAGATGACGCGGTTCTCCGCGGTGGATATCCGGTGGCTCGGTGCTGCGGTTCCTGATGAGATGTCCAGCATGGGTGGGGAGCAGCAGGTGAGCAGTGGAAGCTGCATGCGTCGCGCGGCTGTGGAGCCGTTGCTGCGCTCCTACGTGGCGGCTCCTGAGGTCGATGCGGTGATCCTTAGCGGTTCGACCGCGCGTGGTCAGGCTGATCGCTGGTCGGATGTTGAGATCGGCGTCTTCTGGTCACAGCCACCTTCGGAAGCTCGGCGTCGAGAGTTGGCGCACCTAGCGCGTGGTTGCCGCTTGTTCGACTACTACGACTCCGAGCAGTGCTGGGCGGATGACCTGGATCTGGAGCCCGAGGGCCTGCTGGCCGAGGTGGTACACATGCTCACCGCCGATGCCGAGACATTCGTCCAGGACGTCACGGCTCGGTTCGATCCCGATTCGATGAAACGCAACGTCGTGGCCGGGATCGTCGATGGGATCGCCGTCGACGGCGCGCCGGTGATCGAGCGGTGGCAGCGGCTGGCGACGCCTTATCCGCGGGAGCTGGCGGTCGCGGTCGTGGGTGCCACGGGGATGATCGACCATTTCACCCGGTGGGAAGTGGCCCACGAGCGCGGCAATTCGATGCAGCTGGCGCACATGTTGAGCACGGCAGCGAAGCAATTGCTGGAGATGCTCATGGCCCTCAACGGTGTTTACGGCCCGAAGCCAGAGAAATGGCAGGCCCACATCACGGCGAACCTGAAGCTCGCGCCGGCGGATCTGACTACTCGTCTGGGATCGGTGTTCACCGATAAGCCACCGCAGGCCGCCTCTACGCTCACCACGCTGATCGAGGAAACCTACGATCTGGTTGAGTCCGAGCTCCTCGAGGTCGACGTCCAGCGTTTCCGGCAGGTGTTTCGGTACGCTCGGCCGCCGCTGCCGGCCTGATCGCTCAGGTCAACAGGTCCGGGGCATTGGCCACCAACTCGTGGAGCGCCTTCTCGTTCGGGAAGCCGGTTGGTGACAACGGGACCCATCCTTCGGCGCCCACGGACCAGATCGCAGTCACCACCCACCCCCAATCGGTGACCGAGCCACAGCGCACTCATCTTCGCCACCAACGCTAAGGACGTCCAGACGAGCTCGACGAGGTGGTGGACCGGGAAGTGGTGCCTTGGGCGGGCCCGCTCGGCATGAGGGAGCGGATCAGGGCGGTGGTCCAGGTGCGGCGAGCCCTTAGGCCGGGTGGCCGGCAGGCGAGTCATCGCTACTGGCGGTCGCGTTCTTGGCCGCGAACGATGCTGGACTCATTGGACGTAACTGCCAGAACGAAGGCCATGAAGCTCCGTCTGCGTGCGGGGTTCCTTGCCGACGCCGGCGAACGTAGGCGAATGTGACCACGTCTGAGACCACGATGACCGCTGTAGCCGCCCATCTGGCCGGAGGGGCGGATGGCGGCTGCCCAGGGCTTCAGGAGCCTCTAGAAGTAGGTGGGCAGGCGTGGCACGTAGGGGTGTTCGAGGGCGTCTACTTCGTCGTCGGCGAGTTTGATGTCGAGTGCGGCGACGGCATCGGTGAGGTGGTGGGGCTTGGTGGCTCCGATGATGGGTGCGGTGACGACGGGGTTGTTCAACACCCAGGCCATTCCGATCTGGGCCATGGACACGCCTCGTACTTCGGCGATGCGTTGCACTGCGTCGACGATCGCCTGGTCGCTGGGGAGATACAGAGGTCGGCCGTACATGTCGACGTCGGGGTTGGTCTCCGAACGGTTCGTACCCTTCTCGCCCCACGGTCGGGCCACTCGGCCGGCGGCGAGCGGGCTCCAGGGGATGCTGCCCACGCCCTGGTGGGCGAGGAGCCCGAACATCTCCCGTTCTTCCTCGCGGTGGAGCAGGTTGTACTGGTCCTGCATGGACACGAACCGTGTCCAGCCGTGCAGGTCGGCGGCGTGTTGCATGGTGGCGAAGCGCCAGGCCCACATCGACGACGCGCCGAGGTAGCGGACCTTCCCGGCCTTCACCACGTCGTGCAGCGCCTCCATCGTTTCCTCGACCGGCGTTTCGGGGTCGAAGCGGTGGATCTGGTAGAGGTCGATGTAGTCGGTGCCGAGCCGGGTCAGGGACGCGTCGACCTGTTCCATCACGGCGCGGCGGGACAGGCCGGAGCCGCCCGGGCCGTCACCCATCTTCTGGAACAGCTTGGTCGCCAGAACGACGTCCTCGCGGCGGGTGTAGGACTTGATGGCCCGGCCGGTGATCTCCTCCGATGAGCCGTAGCCGTAGATGTTGGCGGTGTCCCAGAACGTGATGCCGAGCTCGACGGCCTGTCGGAAGATCGGCTCGGCCTGCTCGTCGTTCAATGCCCACGGCATCCGGGAGCTATCCCCGAAGCTCATGCAGCCAAGAGCGATCCGGCTGACTTTCAGCCCGGAGGATCCGAGTCGGCGGTACTCCATTCGTCATGTCCTTTCCGGTCGACCCCACCGGGGCCGGTAGTTCGTGTGCGTGATGACCTGCCGGCCGCTGGCCGGGCGGCTCAGGTTGGCGGTTCTGCGTCCGCGGGTTTGGTCTGGGAACGTGCGGTGGCGTTCCAGGTGGCCAGGAGTTTCAGCTGGTCTTCGGCCTGGCTGCCGGCCTCGGCGGAGTAGGCGATCATGGTCAGGCCGTCGCCGGGCAGTTCGAAGGCGTCACCGGTCAGTTCGATCTCCCCGACCACCCGGCTTCCCAGCCGTTTGCGGGCGGTGCGGTGCAGCCGCACGTCGTGGCGGGCCCACTGCCTGGCGAAGCCGTCGCTGCGGGTGGTCAGCTCCCCGATCAGGTCACTCAACCCACGGTCGGAAGGGTCCCGGCCCGCCTGACTGCGCAGTGCGGCCACCATGTCCCGGGCGATGGTGTCCCAGTCCAGGAAGAACGCCTTGGCGTAGGGGCGAGGAACACGAACCGGGCAAGGTTGAACGGCATCTCCTCGCGGGTGAGCACGCCGTCATAGAGGGCCAGGCACAACTCGTTGGCGGCCACCAGGTCCATCCGCGCGTTTCGCAGGTATGCGGGCGTGCCGGTCATCCCGTTCAGGATGCTGAGCAGGGCTGGACGGACGCCAGTCACCGGCTGTCTGGGCCGGCGCTTCCGGGCTGCCGGGGCGGACGCCGACCTGGCGAGGTCGAACAGGTGCTGCCGCTCGGCCTCGTCCAGTTGCAGGGCCCGTGCCAGGGCTTCCAGTACCGAGTCCGAGACCCCCGCCAGGTTGCCGCGCTCAAGCCGGGCGTAGTAGTCGATACTCACTCCCGCCAGCGAGGCGACCTCCTCACGCCGAAGCCCCGGGACCCGGCGCTTCTGCCCGTAGGTCGGCATCCCGGCCTGCTCCGGGGTGATCTTGGCCCGGCGGCTGACCAGGAAGTCGTGCACGGCTTGGCGGTCCATACCTCGACGCTACGGGCCGCCCACCGCGGCGAGGAAGGCACTGCCAGTACACCCCTCGACGCCCCGGCCGTCACCGCGTGACGAGTACTGCCAGTGCCTGTTTCATCGCCGGGCCGAGTCCTAACGTCGACCGGGTACTCGGACTCGCAAGGGAGCAGACAGCATGATCAAGCGCAGTCTCGGCACCAGCGGACTCGAGGTTTCCGCGCTCGGATTCGGCTGCATGGGACTCAGCCACGGCTACGGTCCCGCCGTCGACGAGCGCGACGGCATCGCTCTCATCCGCGCCGCCGTGGACCTCGGTGTCACCTTCTTCGACACCGCTCAGGTGTACGGGCCGTTCACCAACGAACAACTCGTCGGCAAGGCCCTGGGCCCCGTGCGCGAGCAGGTGGTCATCGCCACCAAGTTCGGCTTCTCGTTCGACGCCGACGAGCGCTCCGGTCTCAATAGCCGGCCCGAGCACATCAAGGCGACCGTCGAGGCATCGCTGCACCGACTGGGCGTGGACAGCATCGACCTCCTCTACCAGCACCGGGTCGACCCCGACGTGCCGATCGAAGAGGTCGCCGGCGCCGTCAAGGACCTCATCACCGCCGGCAAGGTCAAGCACTTTGGCCTGTCCGAAGCCGGTGTCGACGTCATCCGACGCGCCCACGCCGTTAAACCGGTGACCGCGCTGCAAAGCGAGTACTCCCTGTGGTGGCGCGAACCCGAGACCGAGATCCTGCCCACCCTGATCGAGCTCGGCATCGGGTTCGTCCCGTTCAGCCCACTCGGCAAGGGCTTCCTCACCGGGACGATCACTGACACCACCTCCTTCGCCGACACCGATGTGCGCAACGCTCTGCCCCGATTCAGCGAACAGGCCCGTACCGCCGACCAGGCCCTCGTCGACCAGGTGCAGGTGATCGCAGCCCGTACCGTAGCCACGCCAGCGCAGGTGGCACTGGCCTGGCTGCTGGCCCAGCACCCATCGATCGTGCCCATCCCCGGCACCACCAAGCTCCACCGCCTGCAGGAGAACACCAGCGCTGGCGACGTCGAACTCACTTCCGAAGACCTCAAGCAACTCGACGATGCCTCCGGGCAGATCAACGTCCACACCGACCGCTACCCGCCACAGATGCAGAAGTGGATCAACCGCTGACTGCCGAGGCCAGACACGCCGGGGCCACGCACAGCGCGCGTTGCCCCGGCTGGATGGGAAGAGCTTCGAAGCTTGCAGCGCACGTGGTTGTCGCCTGTGGGCGCACGTGACGGACAGGATGAACGGCCGCACCGACTATGGATGCATTGGCCGCAATGGCCAGAACCCTGCGCCGACCTTCCGCTCCCGAATCGGCGCCTCATAAGCCGCTGACCAGGCACCATGCCGTCGTTGGTCTCGGTTTCCGGGCCCGCTGGTCTCAGTTTTGAACGGCTCCCCGCAGGCGTCTGCCGGGAGCCTCTAACTCGCTGACCTGGGGGAACGTGGTGGGCAGGGGCGGGGTCGAACCGCCGACCTTCCGCTTTTCAGGGCCAAGGACGCCCGTTCACCGGCCTCCGCCCAGGTACGTCTGCGCAGGTCAGCGCCATCCAAGGAGGCCGGTGAACGACGGCGAACGTGGGCGAATGAGACCACGTCCGAGACCACGCACGTCGGGCGGCGACGGCCGCGAGTGTTCTGAACGCTGAGGTCAGCCCGAGCATGGCATGGCCTGTCAGTTGGTTGTCACGCCGCTGTTGCGTGGACCTCTCATGCGGGTAGTCACGCCAAGTGAGCAGCGTGCTGCGGGTCCTCGGGATCGCTGGGTTGGCGGCGGCCATTACTGGTGTGGGTGCTGTTCTGGGCGAGCTGTTGACGCTGTCCAACCGCGTTGTGAGCGGCGCCCTGCAGCTCGCCGCGGGTGTGCTGGTCGCCATCGTCTTCGTTGACCTGCTGCCACCGGCGGTGAGGGGCCTGGCGCTGGGCCGAGTCGTGCTCGTGTTCTTCCTTGGCAGCGCCCTATTCGTGCTGTTCGACTACGCCTCCGCATGGCACACGGGCCGGCACGGGAGAGGCGAGCCGGCCACAGGCTCGGCCAGCCTGTTCGTGGGTATTGTCGGTGACTTCCTGATCGATGCTGTCGTCATCGGCATCGGAGCGGCCCTGGACCTGGGCACTGGACTTCTTCTGGCGGTCGGGATGGCCATCGCCCAAGCACCCCTGGCCTTCGTCGCCATCGCCACCGCCAAGGCCCAGGGCATGCCCACCGGCCGGCGTCGATCATTGATCATGGTCTTCTTCGCGATCATCGCCGTGGGCGTCCTGCTTGGCTACCTGGTACTGAAGAACCAGCCGGAGACCGTCATCCTGACACTGGTCGCAGCCAGTGGTGGCTTCCTGATCACCGCCGCGGCCGAAGTCATGGTCCCCGATGCCATCGGGTTTCTCGAACGGAAGGGCCCCAGTCTGACGCCGATCTGGTTCACCCTCGGCCTGACCGGCATGAGCCTGTTCAAACTCACCGGAAAATGATCTCGCCTTGGGATGCCCGGCGGGCACTACGCCTCTGACCTGAAAAACGTGCGGCCCGAAAACGAAAAGTCGGCGCCAGATCATGGTTCAGGCGACCAGCTCGGAAGACTGGCGCGCGCCCTGGCCATGGGCTCTGTCTTGCATAGTGGCTACCCCTGACAGACCGCTCATGACCGGTGCGGACTCGTCCTCATGGCACGCGTGGAACGGCGTACCCGTAGGGACAGACTCCGTGATCACGGACAGCTCGCCCAGCGCTTCGGAGGTCGTCGGCCAGGCGCTCGTCGTCGCCGGGTCGTGCTGTCGGGCGAAGGGCACTTCTGCCATTGTCCTTCTGCGTGAGTGCGTTGCCGCCGAGGGTAGGTGGATTGTTGAGTCGTCACCTGAAGATCGCCTTGAGGGACGGCGGCTTTACCTGGCCCGGATCCGTCAGCTGCACAGCACCGTGTTGGTGACCGAGTCGGTGGACGCCATCGATGGCGTCATCGCGATTGATCTTGTCGGCGGCGTAGCGGCACTGGGAATGTTCGTCGACTCTGCGTCTCGGAGCCTCGGAAAGGGAACCGCGCTCCCTGCAGCGGCCATTAGGTGGGCGAGATCGCAGAGCGCTCACAAGGTCAGTCTCGACGTATGGCCACACAACGAGCCGGCTATCAGCCTGTACAGGCGGGCCAGTCCCGGCTGCAGTTCCGATCCTTCCAATCAGAGTGTCATCTCCGGCCACCGCCTGGCCCGGTAGGTGCTTGACGCCGCGCCGTGTGCGGCCTTCGTGGTCGACGGATGTCCGCGATGTTGTCGGAGTGGGTGTGGAGGCGGTGTGGCGGAGTTCGCTTCGCCGGTAGAGGAAGCCGAGGCTAGTCAGATCTTCCCCGCTTCGGAGGTGGGGTTCGGTCCGCCACTGTGGGTGTGGTCCTGCTCTGCTCCAGGTGGTTGATCACTTCATTTAGCCTGTCGGCAGTCTGCTCGATGGTCCATCGGGCGTGCTCGCGCTCCATGATGGTCACGGCGAGGAACAGTCCGCCGAGTACGGCCGAGCTGTTGAACAGTTGCAGCACCACCATGCGGGTGAGGAGAGTTTCATCCAGGTACGGTCCGACTCCGTGGACCGCTGTGACTGTGTCGATAACGGAGATGACCAAGCCGACGGGTGCTGCGCCGGCGAGCCCGAAGCGTACTGCGGCCCAACCGATGAGCGGGAATGCGACAAAGGCGGCGTTGAGTAGATGCAGTGACGCGAGGAAGCAGACGAGAGAGCCCAATAGGAGAATTATCGCCTCTGCCAGCCTTCGCCAGTACACGTAACGGGGCCACCGGCGATGGCGAAATTGAAGGAGTAGAGGGGTGAATGCGAGGACACCCATCGCATCGCCGGTCCACCACGTGAACCAGGCGACCAGAAACTGGTGCGCCGGAATGACGTTGGCGCTCACTATCACGATGGTGCCGACAGTCGAACTGACCAGCATTGCTGCCAAAGCGCCCAGGAAGACCAGGGCGAGCGCGTCCTTTTGTCGTTCCAACTTGGTGCTGAAGCCGATGCGGCGGAGGAGAAAGTACGCACACACTGGGCCGAGTAGTGATCCAACTCCGCTGAGCAGTGCCGGGGCCAACGGCATGAGCTCGGCCTTGATCAAGATGGAGCCGGCCAAGAGCCCCGGCCATACCCGAGCCCCCAAGACGAGCATGGCGGCTAATGCGATCCCACTTGGGGGCCACAGAGGACTGATCTCGCCGCGGAGTACCCCAACGAGAAGTCCCAGTCTGCCTGTCGCGTAGTACGCGAACCCTACGGCGGCGAGCTGGGCAATGAAGGTCGCAAAGGCCCCGCGCGTCCATGCTCGAGCCTTCCAAAGCGGCTGCACTCGGCGTGCCCCCGTCCGCCTGATCCTCACATGAGCCGGTATACACCGCTCCTCGCGGCACTTCCCCAAGCCCTCTACCCATGCGGCGGCGACGATCCCGAGAGGAACCGATAACTGAGCCTGGCGCGTCGGGGCGTGGCACGGCTGCAGGCGCACGCCCTCCCGGTATCGCGCGGGAGGGCACCTATCAAGCTCTACTGATCATGCCTTTGATCAACTGTCTTGCGCGAGATCTCGACTGCGACCGGATCGAAACGGTTTTCACTGTCCACCGCGACGCCTGGACCGCTTCGAGTGCACGGCCGAACCGTGTACTCCAGGGATTGGCTTGATCAAGAGGACTACCCATGCACGCCGGGCAATCGCTGTCCTGGCTGATATCCCAACGTCAATTCCGTCTGGGAGTCCTGTCCGAACGCATCGGGCCGACGAGTGTCGAGGTTGAAAACGCCGACTCCCTCGTGGGGAGTGCGGAGGTTGACCGACAGCACCGCCGCGACGCCTTGGGTGGAGCACTGTTCCTGCCGAACTACGCTGCCTGCTTCTCGTCGCGCCCGGATGTGGCGGCGGCAGCGTGGAACACGCTGAACAGTACCGTTCGGGACGGGACGGGAGGGGACGGACCGCCGCCGGTTCGAGATCGCCACGATCGCGTCGGGCCCGGGCGTTGCGGTCGACGTACTGCACCGTTGCGCATGCGTCGTTCCTGCGAGACGTGTGCTGACGAGGTGTCGGAGCGAGCGGTCGCCGACCATCCCGACGGGTCCGCGCTTGATCCGCAGGACTGGGCGGTGTACCAGTTCGCGGCCAAAGTCGCCGCGGGACGCCGCGTCGGTCCATCAGTCCCACGTCGACACTCTGCACGACGTGGGGCTGTCGGCTGCGGACATCGCCGATGTCGTCTTCGCTGCCGCGGCGCGCGCCTTCTTCACCGGGTGCTCGACGGCCTCGGCACCCAACTGGACGCGCAGACCGCGGAGACCTTCCCGGCCAACGTGCTCAAGTCGATGGTCATCAGATGCCCGGTCGCCGACGCCTAGCCACGCAGTGATCAGTCTTCGCTGGCAATCTCCGAGCCTTGCCTGCTGGTGTCCGCCCTTGCGCGATCCGAATCGGTCCCAGCGGTCGAGACAAGCAGGCCCGCGCCGAACGACGACCCGCTCAGGATGAAGGAAACGCTGCGACCGCGGACGCATTGGACGCAATGGCCATAACACTGTGCCGACCGTCCGCTTCCGAAGCAGAGCCTCGCAGACCGCTGACCAGGCGCGATGCCGCCGGTGGTCTCAGTTTCCGGGCTTGCTGGTCTCAGTTACGACGGCTCCCGACAGGTATCTGCCGGGAGCCTCTGAGTCGCTGACCTGGGGGAATGTGGTGGGCAGGGGCGGGGTCGAACCGCCGACCTTCCGCTGTTCAGGGCCAAGCGCCCACGTACACCAGCCATCGCCCGGATACGTCTGCGCAGGTCACCGCCACCCACGGATCCCACCAGACGCCGGCGAACGCAGGTGAATGAGACCACGTCTGAGACCAGGTCCTAGCCCGCACACATCGTGGACGGGCGGCATCGCTGCGACCCACATCGACCTGAACCCGCCATCCTGACCTCCTCGGTGCCCAACGCTGCGAATACGGTGGCACCCAAGATCAGGACCTATCAGCTTGAGGCAAGCCGGCGACGCACCCAATCGAGTTCCTTGCCGCCGGGACCGGTCGACTTGATGTGGTTGGCAGCACCAGCGAGGCGATCCCAAAGCTCGTAGGCGACCGCCGCTGACAATGCGTCCCGGTCTCCGTTGAGGATCCGCAAGGCGAAGTCCTCTCCATATGCGTTGAGCAACCGGCCGCCGATCTCTGCGATTGGATCACTTAGGCACGCGTCACCGAAATCAATGATCGCAACCAAAGTGCCGTCGGCGTGCAGAACGTGATCGGGGGCGAAGTCGTGGTGCACGAGTTCGGCTTCGCCGCTATCGCCAAATCGCAGTGCCTCAAGGCACAGTTGACGCTCGTGACTGGTCAAGAGTGGGAACACGTGAGCCTCTACGACCTCCGCGTCATCGAAGGGCCGTGCCCGTTCCGCTCCCAGGTCCTGCGCCTCGGCCGTGTAGGAGTGCAGCTCGCCCCAGAGCTCGCGGACTGTTTGAAGCGCAGCACCTTGCGCTGGACCGGAGAGCCCGTCGAACGTCGAGCGTTCGAAGGGCGCTCCCGGCTCATAGCGGTGCGCCATGAGCGCGACGCCATCGCGCACCTCGAGCCACACCGGGGCTGGAACCCGCAGAGGCAGCCGACCGCGAAGTCGATCGAGAAGCTTCATCTCGAATCGCATGTGGTCTGCCACCTCACTTCGACGTGAAGCTCGGATGACGAGGTCTCCCGCTCGGTAAGCCGTGCTGTCCGCGCCCTGTCCGATTCTGAAAATTTCGGGGAGCGTCTCCGGCGCTAGGCGGCGTACTTCAGTAGCCGAAACAAGTGGTTCGACCTCGGAGACAGGGAAGGCGGCGATGTCGTCCACGCACTGGAGTATGACAGGGCAGCGAGAGGAGGTCGCGGCCGTCGTGATGTCGGAGTGATCGCAAGCTGTGTTGTGCCGTGGCTGAGCGGTTCCGCTTGTCCGACGACGGATGTGCGCCACCGATTGCGGAATCCCGCTATTTCGATGCTCAGCCAGGCCGCGCTAGTCGCGGCATTGGGACGCCATCCACGGCCCCCGCGGGTTCGACGCGTGCCAGGGCGGTGGCGTTGTCCCAGTTATAGACAACCTCGTCGAGGAGGACACCTGAGTCGTCGATGGTTCGCTCGCCGAGCAGGGTGCCGCCGATTCTTTCGTAGAAGGCGCGGGCGGGCGCGTTGACGGTGAGCACGGCGATCACCAGGCGGCTGCGTCCCCGATGGACCAAGAAGCCGGCAAGGTCGCTGAGCAGCGCCCGGCCGATGCCGCTGCGCTGACGGTTGGTGGCCACGTACAGCGAGTAGCACTCACCGGTCGGGTGGGCGGCACGGTTGGCATCGTCGAGGGGCCAGTCCCTTGGCGGACCGCCCATGGCGATGCCGACGATCCCACCGGCCGTGTTCTCGGCGACGCAGACGTACTTTTGCGGCTCCTCGGCCTCGGCGATCTCGCGCAACGTCCGGTCCCACCCCTGCGCGGACGATTCGTAAGTGTTGTCCAGCAGAAGGTGCTCGGGGATCTGGCCACGATGGGCGGCCCGGAACGTGTCGACACCCACCCGAGCCATCGCCGGCACATCTTCCAAGGTCGCCGCTCGAACCCTGAACCCGCGACGCTCGCGCATGTCACCCATCCGGTCGTCCGTCACAAGATCTCATGATGGCTCGCAGACGCTCAGGGCGTCGTCGAAACGGATCAACTCGTCGAGACCCTGCGACGGTCGAGGGGTTGTGGGCTTAGCTTTGGACGATGCGGCGGAGTTGCAGCCGGGGCAGGCAGGGGCTACGCCGGATCGTCGGGCGCTGGCTTGTCGCGCTGTGCATCTGCCGGCGGTGCGCGGGACGCATTGGACGTAACCTGCGTCGACCTTCCGCTTCCAAGTCGGCCACGCGCAGGCCGCTGACCAGGCGCGATGCCGCCGTTGGTCTCAGCTTTCGGGGCGCGTGGTCTCAGTTGTTCCGGCTCCGACGTGCACCCGTCGGAGGCTTTGCAGGCCGTTGACCTGCGGATATGTGGGGGGCAGGGGCGGGGTCCAACGGCGACCTTCCGCTTTTCAGGGCCACGGACCCACGTTCACCATCTACCGCCTGGGTACGTCTGCGCAGGTCAGCGCGATCCGGGACTATCGGCGATCTTGCGCGAACGTAGGCGAATGAGACCACGTCTGAGACCAGTCGAGACGGCTGCGGCGCGGTCCGCACGATCGTCGTTCCGCCGATATCGGTGGGGCAGCCGCCGTTGGGGTTGGCCGCGTGCTCAGCGGTCCATGGTTTGGCTTGGTGCGAGGATCCAGGCATGCGTCGGCGTACGCATCACTACCTATGGGGCAGGTCTGCGGGTGGCCGCGCGCGTCATTGACGGCAGGGCCGGCCGCTGTCACCTTGTCGGCTATGAGCGCGATCAACGGCCGCAGCGAGAGGGTCCCAAGCGGCGATGGAGGACGTGGCTGCGTCGCCTGAACTAACCCATCACCACCAAGCGCCAGCGCCATGAACAAGGGCCTGGCTCCGTCAATGATCAGATGAACACAAGCACCTGGCGCGGCGGCTTCTAGGGCACGTCCCTTCGACCCGGCCTGATCGCCGGAGTTTTCGCCGTCCTGGCCATCGGATACGGCGAACGGCAACGGTCCAACTCCGATCGACCTGGGAGACCCACATCGACCTAGTGGTCGCGCTTTTGGCCTGAGGGGAGACCTCATGCGTGCGTTTTCTGCCATAGGGCTACTTGCCCTCGCCGCATCCCTCACGTTCGGAGCTGCGTCTCCGGCTGTGGGTGAAGGGAGAGCCGACGCGGCGGTGACGGAGTGTTCGACCTTGGCCTTGCCGAACCAGGACATGAACGGTACTCCCACTGGCTCCGACCACGGAGATGTCGTGGTCGGCGCACCTGGGGAGAACCACGCCGCGGGTGGGATCCATGTCTTCCACGGCACGGACGGGGCCACCGCCGGTGACACGGCCGGCAGGTACGAGGACCAGTGGACCAGTCAGGACACGCCCGGAGTCGCCGGCAGGTCCGAGCCGAACGACCGGTTCGGGGCGGCCGTGGTCACCGGCGATTTCAACGGTGACGACTGCGCCGACGCCGCGGTCGGTGTCCCGGGCGAGGACGGCTCCGCTGGTGCGGTCAACGTGTTCTACGGCGCTCCCGGCACTGGGCTTCTGGTCACCACCGGGAACACGATGCTGCTGGAGGGAACCGCGTCCATCCCCGGTCCGCGCACTGCGGGTGAGCGGTTCGGTTCGGCGCTGGCGATCGGTGATCTCAACGACGACGGCATCACCGACCTGGCCATCGGCGCACCCGGCGAGGGCGGCGCCGCTGGTGCGGCGTTCGTTGTCTACGGCAACGCCGCTGGGCTGAACGCGGGACCGACTCATGCGGTGCGCCTGGCCCAGTCGTCGCCGCGCATCCCGGGAGCGTCCGAGGCATCCGACCGGTTCGGTGCCAGCCTGACGGTGGGCGATTTCGCTGGGGATGGGATCGACGACCTGGCGATCGGGATCCCCGGGGAGAACGCAAACGCCGGCGGGGTGGTCGTCGTACCTGGCAGACGCGGTGGTGCCCTGACTGGTACGGGGTCAAGGTTCTGGTCGCAGAACAGCGCCGGCGTCATCGGGGCCGCCGAACCCGATGACGGATTCGGCACAGCCCTCGACGCGGGTCGTGTCACCCTAGACGGCCGCGAGGACCTGGTGGTCGGGATCCCGGGTGAGAACCACAGCAGCGGGGCGATCGCGATCCTGTTCGGCTCGGCGACCGGCCTGACGGCAGCGGGGAACCAGTACTGGTCGCAGAACACCCCGGGAATGACCGGAACTGCCGAGGCCGGGGACCAATTCGGCTTCGCTGTCGCGGTAGGGCTGATCGTGGGTGGGGGCGCGGGATTCCCTCCTAAGGCTGAGGACGTCGTTGTCGGTGTTCCCGGCGACCGCGCTGGCGGTGTGCCGAGTGCCGGGGCGGTCCAGATCTTCCTGAATACCCACACCGGTCCCCCCAGCGCCACAGGAGACGACGCAGAAGTACTCGTCAGCCAGGCAACCGCCGAGGTGCCGGGAGCCGCAGAGACCGGCGACAAGTTCGGCGCCTCCCTCGCCATCGTGAGCCTAAGTAACGACTACCCCGATGACGGGGAGGATCTTCTCATCGGGGTACCCGGCGAGACGGTCTCCGGCGTCCGCCACGCCGGTGTCTTCCACGACTTCATGTCTGGCGCGTTCCCCCGTGATCCGATTGAGTACCCCGACTGGAGGCAGGTCGAAAAGGCCATCTCAGCCGGCACCATTGAAGTCAAAGGACCTCTCGAGCCAGACGGAGCCTTCGGCGCTGCACTCAGCAACCCAGGCCGGCCCTGATCATGCCGCACGGTTGCCGAGGTGCTCGACGACGACGCGGCGAAGCAGGGGACATCCGGGGGTACGCGCGGTTGACGGCACGTCGTGGTGGTGGCGTCTCGAGGAGGGGGCTGGGATGTTGCCAGAGGTCAGTAGGGCTCTTGTGCGCCGGCTGTTTGATGATGTGGTCAATCGGTGGAGCCTCGATCACTTGGACGAGTTCGTTACTGAGACGTTCCAGGTGTCTCCGGAGGAAGACGGGCCTGTACGTGGACCCGAGAATGCCAGGCAGTTCTTCCTGTGGCTTCAGGGTGTGTTCCCAGATGTGCACTACACGATCGATGACCTCGTGGTCGAGGGTGACAAGGCCGTTGCGCGGATGCACGCGCGGGGGACGCATCGGGGCGAGTACTACGGTCATCCCGCGACGGGGTTGCTTGTGGAATGGGAGGAGATGATGATGTTCCGTCGTCGACGGCAGGATCGCCGAATGGTGGGCCCAGGTGAACCCACTACCCATCGTCCGGCAGATGGGCGAGCTTACGGGGCCGACGAAGTTAGTCAGGTTGATCGGCCGCCATGCGCCTGTGCGCTGACTCCGCCATAACCGAACAAGCCACCACCGAGACCGCCGAGAGGCAGCTCTCCGAGGGCTGTGAGCAAGGAGGCTCTACACATGAATGCCACGGATACACAAGCCGTTATCGAGCGCTATTTCGATACCATGGGCCGCGGCGAGGACTTTTCGACCTTCTACGCTGACGATATGCGCTGGACGACATTCGACGGCGCGACGACGATTGTCGGCCCGAGCAAGGTCCGGGACTACATAACGGAGTTGCACAACAACATGCCCGACGGAGAAAATCGGATCGTGTATGCAGATGGGACTGCATACATTGAGGGATACTGTGCCGACCCGCGCGATAACGGCGCCGGACGAATAGCGTGGTGCCTCGCCTACGATGTGGCAGATGGCGTGATCACATCGGCACGCTTGTATGGAGAACTCGGCTTCTTGGGCCCGGTCCGCTGATCACAGTTCGCTCGTCCGTGCGACAGCGGACGGCAGCAAAGTACAGCAACAGCAGCAACGCGGCTGCTCGGCATGTCCGAGGCCGTCGCCAACGCACGCCAGCAGGGCGTGCCGCCGTCCGCTGCGTGTGATCACCTGATCTGCCCCCGGCTGGGCGCTTTTCGTCGTAAATGTTGGCCCCACTCGGGTGGTGAGCGCGTTGGGTTGTGGGGCCTGCGTGTCGTCGCCAATGTTGGCCCCACCCTGGTTGTGATCTGCACGTCGATGTTCGTTTCGGAGTGGAGGTCGGGGCAGGTGCGTTCGCGAGTGTAGTTGTTCGAGCGGATCCGCAGGGACAGACGTCGTGAGGGCTGGCCTGTCGATCCGGGAGTTGGCGGAGCGGCATCAGGTGCACCGGCGCACGGTACGTCAGGCGCTGGACAGTGCGATCCCGCCGCCACGCAAGGCCTATCCGCGGCGGCCGCGGCCGGCGATCGATCCGTACGCGCCGGTGATCGATGACTGCGCGCTCCGACTACGGACGCATTGGACGGAATGGCCACAACCCCGGGTGCCGACCTTCCGCTTCAGAATCAGCAGCTGGCAGGTGGCTGACCAGGCACGATGCCGCCGATGGTCTCAGTTTCCGGGCCAGCTGGTCTCAGTTACGGCGGCTCCCGACAGGTATCTGCCGGGAGCCTCTAAGCCGTTGACCTGCGGATATGTGGTGGGCAGGGGCGGGGTCGAACCGCCGACCTTCCGCTTCTCAGGGCCACGGACCCACGTTCACCATCCTCCGTCTGGGTACGTCTGCGCAGGTCAGCGTGGTCCCCGGCCGTCGCCGGCCATCGGCGAACGCGCACGAATGAGACCAAGTCTGAGACCAGCGTGTGAGTGCCGGCAGGGCCTGCGGATGGGGTCGATGTCCCTGGGGGAGGGCTCCCCAAGCGTTGCGCGCCTGGGTTGGGAAGGCGTCGATGATCTCGACTGTCGCAGCGGATCAGTCTCGAGGCAGAGTCGCTGTGGTCATTGGATCCTCACGCGTTCCATCCGGCGTCCAACTCCGAGACGCCTCCATAGCAAGTGCAGGGAGAGCGCTGGCGGGGGAAGTCAACCGAGGAGCCTGCGACGCTGGGGGTTGGAGCGGTTCGGGCTCGTGCATCGTGAGGTCATCCCCACGGTCCCGTTGCATGTGGAGTACTCGTTGACCACTGCCGGACGCAGCGCGCTCGGACCGGTGTTCGCGCTGTGCGAGTGGGCCGAGAGCAACTACGCCCACGCACACGCCCAGGGGAGCGGTGACGAATCGCCCATGTAGGCCTCCTGACCCGGTGCTGCTTTCCCTCGGGTACGTAGTCTCCCTAGCGGGTAACTGCATCCTCGCGGAGAGCGTCTCCGCAACGGGCTGGCACGGTGCACGGTCCGTGGAGAGGAAAGCACCCGATGGCTGATCAGCCGCAGACGATGCCCGCCGTCGTCAACCGCGCCGGAGGCCCCGTCGACAACCCCGACAGCCTGGTCGACGCACTCGTCCCCGCACCGGCTGCACCCACCGGGCATGACCTGCTCGTCGAGGTGCGCGCGGTGTCGGTGAACCCTGTGGATGTGAAGGTGCGCGCTTCCGGCAACGGGGCGCGGAAGGACCGCATTCTCGGGTGGGACGCCTCCGGCGTCGTTCTCGCCGCAGGCCCCGAGACGAACCTGTTCCGTGTCGGTGACGAGGTCTACTACGCCGGAAGCCTCGACCGGCCCGGCTCCAACGCCTCCCGCCAGCTCGTGGACGAGCGCATCGTCGGCAGCAAACCGACCTCCCTCAGCCACGTGGAAGCGGCGGCGCTTCCGCTGACCGGGATCACCGCGTGGGAGGCGCTGTTCGACAAGCTCCGCCTGACCACCGAGTCGACCGGCACCCTCCTGGTGCTGGGAGCAGCGGGCGGGGTCGGCTCCATCCTTATCCAGCTCACCAAGGTCCTCACCGGTGTGAAGGTCATCGCCACCGCGTCCCGCCCAGAGTCCCGTGCCTGGGCTGAGCAGCTCGGCGCCGACGTCGTGGTCGACCACTCCGACCCCGACCTCGTCCGCCGCATCCTCGATGCTGCGGCCGGCGGCGTCGACTATGTGTTCAGCGCGCATAGCAGGGGACGCATCCCGCTGTTCGCGAAGGTGTTGCGTCCGTTCGGACAGATCGTCGCGATCGACGACGAACGCGACCTGGACTTCTACGCCCTGAAGGACAAGAGCATCTCCTGGCACTGGGAGTTCATGTTCACCCGCCCCCGCCACTCCTGGGACCTCACTGCCCAGCATGACGGGCTGGACCGCATCGCCGAACTGGTCGACGACGGCCGCATCCGCACGACTCTCACGCGGACCCTCGCGCCGCTCGACGCGACACGACTGCGCGAAGCCCACACGATTGTGGAGACCGGCCACACGATCGGGAAGGTCGTCGTTACCGCCGAGGAATAGCAGTCTGGTGCGCGTAGATCACGACCTGCTCCATGTCTTGTGTGTCGATCGTCACGATCACCTCCGCCAGGTAGGTACGTCGGTCAAACCTGGCACTCGACAACGAGGATGCATTGAACGCAATGGCCAGAACCAGCGCTGACCTTCCGCTTCGAAAGCAGCCGCCGGCAGGCCGCTGACCAGGCGCGATGCCACAGATGGTCTCAGTTTCGAGGCTATGTGGTCTCAGATATTTCGGCGTCGGCAGGCGCCTGCTGAAGAACCGGCAAGCTGTTGACCTGCGGAGATGTGGTGGGCAGGGCGGGGACTCTGGGTCACTGTAGCCCCGAGGAGCTCCCATGTCCCTAGCCCCGCTCCACTCCGTCAGCGTCGCGGCCGCCGTCCTCGACCCACAAGGACGGGTCCTGGCGATCCGGCGCCGCGACAACGGCCACTGGGAACCACCCGGCGGAGTCCTTGAGCTCGGCGAGTCCATCCACGACGGGCTCCGCCGCGAGGTCGAAGAGGAGACCGGCCTCCACGTCGAGCCCGACGCGCTCACCGGCGTCTACAAGAACATGAACCGCGGGATCGTCGCCCTCGTCTTCCGCTGCCACCTCGCCGGCGGAACCGAACAGACCAGCGTCGAGACCGACCGCGTCACCTGGCTCACCCCGGACGAGGTCCGCGACCGCATGAACGAGGCCTACGCCATCCGCCTCCTCGACGCCCTCCCCACGGACGAGCCCCGGCCAGCGATCCGCAGCCACGACGGACAACGCCTCACGCCCTGACTGTCACACCCTCTCCTATGCGGCGAGCAGGCGAACTCCGGGCCGCGGACGACGCCATCCCCACGCAGGGCTCGGCGGAAGCGGTGCAGGCGTGCCACGACACAGGGCGGCCCGTCGTCATCGTCAGCAACAAGTCCGCGCCGGCCATCGAGGCTTACCTCCAGCTGCACGAGGTCGACGGCCTGGTCGTCGCCATCGTGGGACGACCGCCGGGGCGACCGGACCTGATGAAGCCTCACCCCGAACCGGTGCAACAGGTGCTGGAGATCGTCGCAGCGCCCGGCATGGAGGGCGTCCTCATCGGCGGCTCACTCACCGACATGGACGTCGCCCACGCGACAGGAGTCCACAGCATCGGCTAAGTGAAGTCGCCCGACCGTAGGACCAACCTCCTCGTGGCCGAACCCGCTGCCGTTATCGGCAGCATGGAAGACATGGCGATAGCCATCCGGACAATCCAGCCACTAGGCCAGGCTGCGCCCTAGCCGCGCGGCTTCATCTCGCTGATCTCTTCTGGGCGGACAGAAGGGGCTGTAGCCAGGCCGAGCCCGGGTCGGCGTCGACGAGCAGTGCCTTGACCAGAAGGGACAGTGGGACGGCCATCAGTGCACCGATGGCGCCGAGTGTTGCGGCCCAGAAGACCAAGGACAGCATGGTGAGGGTGGCGGACATGTCTATGACGTTGCCCACGACCTTCGGCTGGATGACGCTTTGGATGAGGACGTTTGCGGCGCTGTAGGCCACGATGACGGCGATCATCATTTTGGGGCCGCCTTGGAGGAGTCCGAGGATTGCCGGTGGTATCAGGCCGAGGACGAAGCCGACGTTCGGGATGTAGTTGGTAATGAATGACAGTAGGCCCCACAGCACGGCAGCTGGTACGCCGATCACGAGCAAGGCGAGGACGTTGACAACGCCTACGGCAAGTCCGAAGACTGTGGAGACCAGGAGGTACCTTCGGGTGCCGGACGCGAAGGTGCTCAGCGCACGGACCAACGGACGTCGCTCGGCGGGCACCGCGGAGAGCTTGTGCGCGAAGCCAGCGGCGTCGGAGACCATGAACAGCAGCAGAGCTGCGATGAAGCCAAGACTGGTCAGTACGCCGAGCAGACCGCCGGCCACGCTTCCTGCCACCGTGGCCAGCTTGTTGATGTCGAGTGTGCCGGCCATCTTCTCGAGCTGGCGCTGGGTTAGTCCTAGGTCCGAGAGCCAGGCCAGAGCGCGATCAAGCAGTCGGCTCATCTGCACCTGGTAAGTGGGCAGGAGCATCGCGAAGCGTGCAATCGCGATGCCGAAGGAGACCGTGAGGGTGAGCAGGAAAAGGTAGATGGCGATTAGGCCACCGACTGTTCCGACCCAGCCAGGTAACCGGTGACGCTTAGCCCAGCTGTGCAGGGGATGCACCGCGATGGTGAGCACCAAGGCCAAAAAGGTTGGCCCAACGAGGTTCGCGGTGTCTCGCAGACCCGAGATCACAAGGAAGGTGGCCGCTAGTCCTACCAGGAGCGTGATCGGTCGCGATATCGCCGATCGCGTGACCGCCTTGTCCGACATAAGCCCTCCTTGGGGCCTGCCGTCAGTGTGGGCGGCTATACCCGCCCGCAGCAGCGTGGCTGGGCTCCTTCAGCCATCTCGTGGTCGACGTTTCCACGATGAGGATCAGACAAACAAGTCAAACGTCGGTCGGACCTGAGGACGGACGGGCTCGAAGTCATCGCTCGTTCGGACCTTAGCGTGTGTTCACCGGAGGACCAGTCATGTCAGGCCATCGGGTCGGTCCGCTTCCGTGACGTTGGTCCCTGTAACCGAATGTCTGCGGCTTCGTACGTTCGAAGCAGGCGAGTGCGAGCAGTTCAACCGTGACGGGCACTTCTACGGGCTGAACGGCGCACAGGTCCATATGCGGGAGGTAGCTCAGCCTGACTTGCACCTCAGCCTCGCTGGAGTTGGAGGAGAACCAGATGACACTTTCGGAACAGCTGGCCGCTATGTCAGCCAAAGCCAAGGAAGCAGAAGACGCTTTCCATGCCGCGCAGACCGACCAGCGCACCAAACTGGAAGAGCAGGTCGCCAAGGTGCGGGCCGGAGCACAGCAACGTAACAACGAACTCAAGGAACGCGCCGGCCAGGCCAAGGCCGGAGCCTCCGCATGGTGGCGGGACGTTCAGCAGCAATGGGACAGCCAGGTCCAGCAAATCCGGTCCAAGATCGAGTCGAAACGAGAGGAGTTTGACGCTGACAGGGCAGCCGACGAGGCCGACGCGGCAGAAGATGACGCCTCCTTCGCCATCGACCTCGCCAGAGCAGCCATCGACGAGGCAGAGTACGCCGCACTCGAAGCTGTCCTCAGACGCGAGAAAGCAAACGAACTCGTGGGCGCCCGGCGTTGACTACCCCCTGCGAGCAGATTCGCCTAACCGCTTCGTCTGCGCCGATCAGAAGAGACATTTCAGAGCAAGGACGATGTGCGGACGGCGCACGTCTCGACGGAGGCCTTAATGCCGGAACTTGCACTCCGTCGAGGCATGCACCATCCGTCATATTCCCGCGATCTATCCCCGGAATCGGCCATTTTTGCCGATTCCGGCTTTCTTAGGTCAAGGGCGGACCAGTCACCACCAGCTCGTGCAGCTGCAGTATGTGATCGCATAAGCAGCCAGGCAGCCGACAACGAGAGCCGTCACAACCGACGCCCTCGCCAGGCGACGATGCCGAACCTGGACGCCTCGCCGCGACGCACGAAACCACTCGACGCAACCGTAGCCAGCCAGAAGTAGCACCGGCACGGCCACCGCGACCGTGAGCGCTGGAGCCGCTACGAGCCCAAGGCCCACAAGCGCGACCAGGCCACATGCGACAAGTCTGGCCGCCACCTCGCCCAGCCCGTCGAGGACCCACTTACCGACGAAGACGAACCACGCCAACAGCCGGGAGTCTCCACCGGGAGCGCGGTGCGTCATAGCCGAGAAGTGGACACGAGGAACCGGCCGCAGGCAAGTGACCGCCCCGCCCTCCTCGCAGGCCAGTCTCCGGTCTCCACTGCGGCCCTCAAGGGCGCCTTCTGCGTCACTTCGTGATCGGCTTCGCCGACCCTTGACCGCCTCCGCTGCGACCTTCAATCTGGCTGGTTGCGAGGACGACGGGGAAGAGTGGTTGCCCGTGAGGCCTCGCCACTGCCAGGTCGCTGGACGAGCTCCACCTCCGGCTCGGGCTGGAGATCACGATCGCGGCACAGTTCCGTTGGCGTCGGTCTGCCGCCACTACCCTCACCGCATGCGCTGGCGTCTGGGCTTGTCCACGGTGGCGATGGCGGTCCTCATGGCGGGTTGTTCGGTGATCGACAACGGGCTGGCAGGGATCAGCGTCGACCCGCAGGGTCACCTGTTCGTCGTGCTGGCCTGGTGCGGTCCGACGCCACCGGACGGTGCGACGATCTACCACGACGGCGGAGCAGACGGGATCGAAGACGCCAGCTACGACGCGCCGAAACTCACCGGACGTTCCACCTCCTTCCGGGTGGACGACCCGGCCGGCGGCTGGAAACTCCAAGGCAAAGCACCCAAGCTCCAGAAGAACGTCACCTACAGCGTCTACGGCTGGACCCGAGACAACAGCTACGCCGTCGCGTCCGCTGACTTCCGGCTGTCCACCGCAGCACGCATCACGCCTGGGAAAGTGCTCCTCCAGGACGAGAACGAACACGACATGCAGGTGACCAGGCGCGAACTCCACCGGATGGCCCACGACGGAACCTGGGTCTCCTGCGGCTAAACAACATCAGCGAACTTCGCCGGTGGGCTCGACGAGGCCGCTAAATCGACAGCTCGTCCTCGACCCGGGAGGTGGCGTGTCCACATCAGTCTGCCGACGCCCATTCGTTCTCGACGATGACGCGGATGAAGTCGCGGTGATCGCCGCTCATGAGGAGGGACTGCGGGTTCTTCGGGGGGCACTTCGACGGGTGTGGGTCGACGTCATCACTGACCTGCCCTGGCCCGCGCAGGTACAAGGCGCCGTACGCGCGTTGGGGCAGCTTGCCGAGCGTCGTCACTGCGGCCAAGTAGACATCGAGGTGGACGTTGACGATGACGAGCAGTTCGAGCTGGTGGTGGCTGTGTCGCCGTTCACGATCGGTGTGGAGGGTCGCAGCGAGACCGACGAGGAGATCTACAGTGCGAGCGACAATGGCCGCGGGTTGTGGTTGGCACTGACCCCCGCAGAGGAAGCCGACTTCCGCCGGCGGCTGACTGAGCGTGGCGCCGAACCCAATGCAGTCACCTACCAGCCGCCGAGAAGACGTCGATGATGTCCGCTCGCTGAGGCCGCGGCGACTCCCAACGGCGCTCGTTGGATTGTCGTGCAATCCACGTGCAACAGCGGGCGGTCAAAGAAGGTGATCAACGGCTACCACGTCTGAGACCACGCCAGAGACGCGCGCGCCGGGCATGCTCCGGTCCTGGGCGCCCCGGCCGAAGACACGGAGAAGGGCACCGCCGTATCTGTGCCCATGGCGGTCGGGGCCGTGTATGCCAGGATCTGCGCCACGACAGCGCGTCGGGGCTCGCTGTTGTTGTGGAGCTCATTGGATGTAACTGCCCAAAACGAGGCTCGGGCGGCTTAAGCAGCACGTTCATGCCGCGCACCCTTCTGCTTGTCTCACGCGTCAACCCTGACGCGAGGGCCCGTTGCACCCGAGAGTCCGCGCGGTGCTGAGTTACTAAAAGCCGTGGTAGCCGAGGTGCACGGCCAGGGCGGCGGACTCGGTGGCGAAGAAGACCGCCCAGCCGACGAGCTTCCGGGAGCCCACCCGCCGGTGGGCGATGAGCGCGCCGATGAAGTACAGCTCCAGACCAACTGCGGCGAGCAGCCCCAGCAGTGGCACCGCGAACCCGGCCACCAGGCCCACGGCTCCGGCCGCCAGCAGGCTGCCCAGCTTCGGTCCCCACGAGAGTGGCAGCCGCTTCATCGCCATTTGCGCCTTGGGGTAGTCGTGGCCGATCAGGTAGGTGACGGCGGCGCTGCCGGTGAAGACGGCGGCCAGGATGGTCACCGTGACGTAGGCGATGAACATGGTCTCCCTTTCCGGGGACGCTAGGAGTTATCTGAGACGGCGCCTTCGCAGGTCGCGACGGCAGCGCCGTCGCACTCCGGGTGTCCGCTGAGGGGGACCCCACACCTCCGGCGGCGCGATCCCATATCCGTTGGATTTTCTGCAGTACTACTGGGGCTCCTGCGCACGCGCGGAGGCTCGCCTCGCCATTCGGTGGATCACCCTGGAGCCCGGGGAAGCACCGAGGGCGTGTGACAACGGGTGGAGGAGGCGGGCGCCGGGTACGCGGAGCGTACCCATGAACGCGAACCTTGTCCGGTCCGCCTCGGCCGCAGCCGCCATTCCTCCCAGCAGGAACCGGCTCTGCATCCAGCACCATCCCGGCCGGAGCACGACATCGAACCGGGCTCGCTGCCCGAAGCGTCCTCGTGCCAAGGCCTCCAGCCGTTCTCCGTCCGCCCGGGTGATCCGCATGGTGCGGACGTCGGTGAGCAGCCGCGGGAATTCGTTTTCGAGGTCGGCGGCGACCGCCCAGACCTCGTCGAAGGACAGGGGTAGGACGTCTTCGGCGTACACCGCGCCGGGGATGACCGCTGCCATGACGCGTAGGCGGCGTACGGGGTCGAGGTCGGCCTCGGGCCAGATCGTGTCGGTCATCTCCATGCCTTCCGGAAGCTGAGCCGCGCCCTGTGCAGCCGGGACTTCACCGTCCCGGTCGATATCTCCAGCAGTTCGCCCACGGCCCGTTCGCCGTGACCCTCCAGATCACGAAGCACGAGGACGGCGCGGTGCTCTGGTGACAGTCGGCACAGGACATCGCGGACGTCGGCGGCCAGGAGGGGATCGCCGGGCTGTGGCACGTCGTCCAGGTCAGTGGCGCGGGTGTGTTGCGAGCGTCGCGCCATCCGTATCGCCTCCCGGATCGCGATCGACCGTGCCCACCCGAAGACCGCTGCGGGATCGCGCAGCCCCCGGATGCCACGAAAGATCGCGATGAGCGCTTCTTGTGCGGCGTCGGGCCCGTCATCCAGCGCGATCGGGCCGCAGATCCGGCCGACGTAGGGGGCCAGCAGGTCGAGCAGATCGTGTATGGCCATGCGGTCGCCCCGCTGGGCGGCCCGGACCAGAGCGGCGGCATGCTCGGAGTCGCCGTTCACCCGACCGGTTCCTGCGCGTGCGCGGATCCGGCGGACAGCGACCTGATCGCGTCCGCGACGAGGCCGGGCTGCTCATCGGCGAGGTAGTGGCCGCCCGGAACGACGCGAACAACCAGATCGGTGGCGTGCCGTTCGCCTCCTGCCAGTGCCTCGGGCGACATGGCGAAGTCGTCTGTGCCGAAGAGGAGTGTCGTCGGCACGGTCAGCCGGAGCGCCCGGTGGTGGCCGATGAGGAGCCGTGGGATGTCCCGCAAGACGTACTGCCAGTGCAGCGCTCGGCCCGCATGGGCCCGCGCCCGCGCTCGTACGGACTCAGTGAACTCGTCGAGGTCGGCACGTCGCCACACATCCGGGTTGGTCACTCCTCTGCGAAGGATGTATCTGGTGAACGTGGGCCAGTGTCGCAGCAGCGCGCCGCCGATCACCGGATACTCCCACGCGATCGTGTACCACTGCCGCCAGGCGTGCCGAATGAGGCGCCGATGCTCCGGCCACGGATGGATCATGCTGAGCGCGAGGAAGCGGTCGAAGCGTTCGGGTGCCCGGATACAGGCCATGAAGCCGACCCACGCCCCCCACTCATGGCCGACCAGAAGCACTCGGTCCAGTTCCAGCGCATCCATCAGCGCCAGCACGTCGTCTGCTCGGGTGCCGGTGTCATAGCCCCGGTATGGGGCGTCGGACCATCCGAAACCCCGGAAGTCGGGCATGATCAGCCGGTGACGGCCGGCCAGGAGCGGGACCACGTGCCGCCACGCGTACCAGTGCTGCGGGAACCCATGGAGGAACAGGACCGGCGTTCCCTCCGCCGGACCCGCTTCGGCCACGTGGAAGCGCACCCCGCCCGCTTCGACAAACCGGTGCTCCACTCCCTCGACATACGGCATCGCTCGCATCCGCGCTCTCTTCCCTACGGCTACCGACTCGATGAGTCACTTCATCCCTAAGGAGGCGCCGATCCGCCTGAACGTTCCCGCCGATTTGGAGCTCGGCTCGTACCCGAGCGCTCCGAACCGCTACTGAGCAACAACCCCGGAGGTCGCTGAGCCATCCGGGGTCATTGCTCACTTGGGCCGATCACGGCCCAGGCCTCCTTCACGTGTTCGGGCAGCTCACAGCATCTTCTGCCGTGATGCAGGTCACAGGGAACGTCTGCTTGGCACGCTTGCTCTTGCTCGTCGAGACGCATTGCCATCGATGCCTCTGAAGAGGAATCGATGGCAATCGCCAGGGCGTAGTCGGTGATGCCCGAAGCTCGGACGGTCCGGAGGAGTGCTTCCATCGCGGCCACCGACAGGCCCGAGGTGCGGCCGAGGTTCGCGACCTTCGGCGGTGAGCTCCGCTGGCGACGCGGTGATCGCACCGACCTCGGCCGCATCGGCGCAGAACGACTGGACAGCGGAGATGGCGCTGGGCTTGTCAGCTTGGGGCGCTGTCGCTGCGGCACGTAGATTCAGGCGGTGCCCTGGTACTGGCTCGTGATCATGTGGCTCGGCGCGAGCGCGCGCGATCTGTGATGTGGCAGCCGGAGTCCAGGACGGAAGTAGCCGGCGGCGCCACGTCCGGACGAGATTGCCGCCGTAACCAGTCGGGCCGCATTTCGTTAGTAGGGCTAGCGTCGGTGCTGTGCAGGCCTGGCCGATGGTCGCCCCCGCTGATGGCCCGACCGAGCGGCTTACCGACGCCGCCCGCGTTCCTACGCCCCTGGGAACGCGGGGTCACGCTGCCGCCCAGCGGGCGGGTCCCCCGGACCTGGGGCTCCGCTCGCGGGCGGCGGGTGACGCTGACCACCGGCCCAGGCCGGAGGAGCAGACCCATGTGAGCGGCGGACCGTCCTGCGTGCAGGCCCGCGACCTTGGGCAGTGCCCCGCCACACGCTCAGACATGGCTACGGTGGGGCGCCATCCTCGGGCTCACCTGGCGATAAGGCGATCGGCGCTGGCGCACGGGTTGTCGCCTGTGGAGCGCGTGACGCACAGGACGAACAGCCGCATCGACCATGGACGCATTGGACGCAGTGGCCAGAACCCTTGGCCGACCTTCCGCTTCCGAAGCGGAGCTTCACAGGCCGCTGACCAGGCACGATGCCGCCGGTGGTCTCAGTTTCCGGCCTGCTGGTCTCAGTTACGACAGGCTCCCGACAGGTATCTGCCGGGAGCCTCAAAGTCGCTGACCTGCGGGAATGTGGTGGGCAGGGGCGGGGTCGAACCGCCGACCTTCTGCTTTTCAGGGCCAAGGACGCCCGTTCACCGGCCTCCGCCCAGGTACGTCTGCGCAGGTCAGCGCCATCCGCGGCCGCCGCCGACCATCGGCGGACGTAGGCGAATGAGACCACGTCTGAGACCACCAAGGCTGCTCCGGATCGTCGGCGAGGTCGCGGACGGCGGGCGCAAGGTCGTGGTGTTCTCGTACTTCCGCGACGTGCTGAAAGACGGTGACAAAGGTGCTGGGCTCTGGGCGTGATGGCATACCAGACGTGCATGTCGTCGGCTCGCTGACCGGGGACATTTCGCCGACGGACCGCCAGCCGATGGTGGACGAGTTCACTGCCGCCCGGGGGCCTGCCGGGGCTGATCTCCCAGATCCAGGCGGGCGGCGTGGGCCTGAACATCCAGGCCTCGTCGGTGATCATCATCGCCGAGCCGCAGCTGACGCCGTCGATCGAGGAGCAGGCTGTCGCTCGGGGGCACAGGATGGGCCAGGTGCGCCGCGTGGACGTGCACCGGTTGCTGTGCGAGGACAGCGTCGACCAGCGAGTCCTCGAGCTACGTTCGGCGAGGTCCGCAGCCCGGTGGACAACGGCATCGCGTTGCGTGCTCAGGAAGGTTGTGGAACTGTGCGGCTGCCGGCGGCGAATGCGACGCGGTACGTCACGCCGCGCGGCAACTCCGCGACCAGTTGCTCGACGGGTACGTCGTCGCTGGCGTCTCCCGCGAAGGCCGGTCCCAGGCCAGAAGCGCGAGCCCGTCGGGTAGAACCCAGGAGTGGTCCGAGGCTGAGCCTGACTCAAGCCGGCGGTGTGTAACGCAGGCCGTCCAGGGCCATCGCGAGGATTCGTTCGATGTCTTCCGGCTTTGCGCCCTTGATCATCGTCACCCCGCTGACCAGGCGGATCACGTCACCGAAGGCCGCGTCGGAGCGGACGGCGCGCGCCGCCTGGGCGCGCTCTAGCAGGGGCTCGCCTGCGGAGAAGATCGCGTCGTGGCACTTCTTGAAGACTTCGGTCTCCATGCCGACGGTCGCCGCGAGTTCCTCTGCCAGGGCCCTCTTGGTCGAGACGTAGGAAACGAACCGGTTCAGCCAGCTGACGAGCGCCTCCCACGGCGGCAGGTCGGCGAAGTCCTCCGCTGACTGGCACAGTGCCTCGACCTCGTCGAGGTACACGGCCTCCAGCAGATCCTGTCGAGTCCCGAAGTGTCGGTACAGCGTGCCGATGCCCACGCCAGCACGGCGCGCGATCTCCTCCAGTGAGGCATTGGTGCCCTGTTCGGCGAATGCCGCGCGGGCCGCGCCCAGCACCTTGTCGTAGTTGCGGCGGGCGTCGGCACGCTTCGGGCGACGGCTGTTCAGCGCCTGCTCGCTCATGGTCATCGAAACGGTCTCCGAATCGTTTGCAAACCGGAGGGTGCCTCCGTATAGTTCTGGAGGGCGCCTCCACTTTAGCACTTCCTGTATGTCATCCGAAGGGATCAGTCACTTCATGACGACGTCCGTCAGCGCGGCAGACCCTATCCCCAGGTTGGGGGTGGGGCGCCACGCCACGACCTTCGCTCTCGTACTCATCCTCGCCTGCCAACTCATGATCATCCTCGACGCGACGATCGTGACGATCGCACTCCCGACGATCAGCGGATCACTGCACTTCTCACCGACCAACCTCTCCTGGGTGCAGAACATCTACAGTCTTGCCTTCGGGGGACTCCTCCTCCTCGGCGCCCGCGCCGGCGACCTGCTCGGGCGGCGCCGGGTCTTCGTCGCAGGCATCACCGTCTTCACTCTCGCGTCGTTCCTCGGCGGTCTCGCGGTGTCGGCGGAATGGTTGCTGGCCGCCCGTGCCGCGCAGGGCATCGGGGCGGCGATAGCCGCTCCGTCCACGCTTGCCCTACTCACGTCGTCGTTCCCCGAAGGACCCCAGCGGTTGCGGGCGATCGGACTGTACAGCGCGGTCAGCTCCGGCGGTGCCAGCGTCGGGCTCGTCCTGGGCGGCATCCTCACTGACTGGGTGTCATGGCGCTGGTCGCTGTTCATCAACATTCCGATCGGGGTCGCCATCATCCTGCTCGCACCGCGGTTCCTGCCCGAGACCGAACGCAGGCAGGGACACTTCGACCTCGCGGGCGCGGTCACTTCGACCCTGGGCATGTCGTCGGTGGTGTACGGGCTGGTCAGAGCGGCGTCCGACGGGTGGAGCGACACTGTGACGCTGGTGGCGTTCGTTCTCGGTGCCGCGCTGCTCGCCGCCTTCGTACGTACCGAGCGGAGGGCCGAGCACCCGATCACTCCGCTGCGACTGTTCGCCGACCGCGAGCGCAGCGCTTCCTACGTCGCGCGCCTGCTGCTCGTCGGCGGAATGTTCGGGATGTTCTTCTTCCTCACGCAGTACCTGCAAGGGGTACGCGACTACAGTCCCGTCAAAGCCGGGTTCGCTTTCCTGCCGATGACCGTCGGACTGTTCGCGATGGTTCGAATCGTGCCGAGGCTGGTGCCGCGTCTCGGTGGCAGGCGGCTGATGATCGTCGGAACCGCGGTCGCCTTGACGAGCATGGCGTTCCTGAGTCGGCTCTCCTCTACAAGCCAGTACTTCCCCCACATCGTGGTGCCGATGGTCTTCCTCGGCCTCGGTATCGGCATTGTGTTCATCCCGCTCACCACCGCCTCATTGGCAGGCGTCGAACCACGCGACGCCGGCGCCGCATCCGGACTGGTCAATGTGACCCAGCAGGTCGGGGGTGCGCTCGGGCTCGGCATTCTGGTGACGCTGTTCGGCACGGCCAGCCGACACGCGGCCGGGCACCCGGTCGGCGCGTCTCCGCTGGCGGTGCAACACCACACGCTGGCCGAAGCTATCGCCACCGCCTTCACCGGCTCGACGGTGTTCCTCGCGCTGACCCTCGCCGTGATCGTCATCGCGATCCGCAGCAAGCGCACGGAGGCCGTAGGGGCCTGACCATCTCCTGTCGCCACCGGCGGGCGCCTGCCAACGATCAGCAGGCACCCGCCGGTGCCATGCTCTCCGGGACGCTGTCGAGGTCAGCTGTCCACCGCCGTCCACTGGCTAGGACAACAGGTCGGCGCCGTCACCGTCCTTGTCGCCCACCGCTGGAGGCCGAGCACGTTCTGCTTGAGACGTGGTGTGCTCAGGTGTGCGGGTCGTAGAGCGCGGCGGCTGTCGGGCTTGGGGGCTGGCGGCCTGGTCCCGCTCGTCGGCGATCCGCTCGCGTTCGGCGATGAGGTGTTCGCGCTCGTTGAGCAGGCGTTCGCGCTCGTCGGCGTGGCGCTGTTGGTGCTCGGTGCGGCGGCCGCGTTCGTCGGCGGCGTGATCTCGTTCGTCGGCGATCCGATCGCGTTTGTCGGCGTCTATTTTGCGTTGATCGGCGATCCAGTCTCGGTAGTGGGCGGCCATGTCCCGTTCTGCGGCGGCTTGGTCACGCTCGTGCGGGCTGAGGGCAGGCCCTTCTTCGATGAGTCGGCGACGTGTGTCGGCGGACAGCTGTCGGAGGAGGTTCGCGACGCTTCGCCCGGCGACTGCGCGGACGCGCTCGGCAGCGGCGAGTTGGTGGAAGTGATGCGCTTCGCCCTGGTCGCTGAGCTGCTCACTGCGTTCACCCGTTGTGCGAGCACGTGGCTCGTCCTCACCGTGGCACAGCTGCACGGCGAGCGTCCGTGCATCTGCGGCTCGCTCGTGCAGATCCTCAGTGGAATACAGCCTTGCGTGCATTTCGGGGGGTTTACTGCGTCGCTACCTGCTGGGATGACGCCAAGCCTAGGCACGTACGTGCGATGGCGTCGAGACTGCGTGGCTCCTGGCTTTCGCAAACTCCTGGCGCCGACTGGGCAGGTGTGTCCCCCGATGACCCGATGCCGACGTGATCGGCGTGCTGACCGGTGTTGCCTGATGTCGCTGAATCTAGGTCGACTGCAGTCCGTTTTGGCAGTTCTTGTCCGGAGAGTGGGTTCGGGTTGTTCGGCTAGACCACCGTCCGCTAGCTTTCTGGCGGTCGGCCCGCTGGTTCACATTTCGAGCGGTCTTCGGTATCCCCCGTTGCCGGAGGCCATCGTCAGCTCCCGTGTGGTCCAGCGGGCCGGACTCTGCGCGGCGCGCCCGCCAGCCGCGGGCGTGGCCATATTCGGCCTCACGATCGACTTCGGATGCTCGGTCAGAGCTCGTTCCCCTGGCGTCCACTCAGCCGACCTCGTTGGTCCACGGCACTGGCGCGGCCCCCTCCCCCCAGCAGCCCGCGCATGCCCGCGGATGGGGCTGCGACCGGTTCATGCCGGCCAGCGAATGGCTTCGAAGTCCGCTACGGTCCCTTGCGATCGTCCCGGCGGCCCTCGCTAAGCCACAACCCGGCGGAGCGGCCTTATATGGTCAAGCGCGGGTGGCTGGGGCGATCACCAGGCCGGAATGCGCTCGGAGGGTCGGAGGGTTTGGCCGGTGACCTGGCTTGGTCCGGGAGGTCGGCGGCCCATAGCCTTGTCCGGCTCGGTGGGCAGCTTGGCTGCCCGCCCTTGACCGCCCACCGTGGGCCGCCGACCTTAGGGTCCCGGGCCAAGCGAGGTGGCTAAAGCCTCCGGCCCGCCACCAGCCACAGACACCTCCCGCGGAGCGGGAGCTGATGAGGGTCGCCAGTGTTCTGGCGGCCCTTTTGTCGCGCCCAGCCGCGCCGGCCGACCGGGCGCCGAAGGCGCGGAGGGAGGGCCGGCGCCGTCAGGCGGGCGCGCGGCGGCCGTGAGGCCGCCTTTAAAGACGTGGGAAAGTCTTCACCGATCACTGACACGCACTGCGGACGGTGTTTCCATCGCGCAGACGAGGATCGCCGACATGCTTCAGACGATGCCGCCCACCCTTGGAGCTAGACCGCGCTGCGCGACCTGGAGCACCTCGACTGGTGACCGCTCGTCGGCGTGCTCGATCAGCACAAGGGGCCAGCCATTACGGCGAACCGCGTCGAGGGTCACCGCACGCTCCCGCTGGAGGTACCTCACCGCCGACGCGACGTCGGTTACCGGAGGACTGACCTCATACCGACCAAGTTTGTCGACGTACCAGCCCAGCCACTTATCGTCTTCTCTTGCTGCTGCTCGGGACAATCCGATCTCGGCGCGCCCGTCGAGAAAGACCATCACGGGAGAGAGCGGTGCGAGCACCTCGGTGAGTTCGGTCAGGAACGCGTCGATCGTCTCGTCGGGGTAGTTCATGGCCAGCAGCGTCGGGACGAACGGCACCAAGGCGTCTGCGACCACGACATCATCGCCGCTCTCCAGAACCGCCGACACGAACTCGGCGGACGCGGCCATCAACGTCTCCACGTCGACGGTGCCGGTCGCCCGGAACATGTCGGCCACGGCACCGAACTGCGGCCGGGTGAGGATCTCCTCTTCACGGAAGTGGTCCACCTTCAGGCCCGCGTCGGCCAGCCAATAGGACAGGCCCGCACACAGCGTCGACTTGCCCATGCCAGCCGATGCTCCCCACACCGCGATCAGCATCGCCACGGCCTCAAGGCTAGACCGTCCGCGCGTAAAGTCGGCGAGCCTGTCGGCGGAGAAACGCCGCATGGAACAGCTACTACTGACGACGGCGGAGGCTGCGGAACGTCTCCGCACCGGCAAGAGCACCTTGTGCGACCTGATCAGGTCACGGTGCCTGTGGACGGTGAAGATCGGCAAGCGCCGGCTCGTGCCCGTCGACGCGCTGCCCGAGGTGATCGCGCTCCTGGTCGAGGAGGAGTCGGTGGCATGACGGAGCGGCAGCGGGAGAGCCGCAAGCGTCGTGCGAACGGCAATGGCACCGTCTACCAGCGCAGCGACGGGCGTTGGGTGGCGCGGGCGTACGTGCTCATGCCAGACGGCAGTACTGCGCGCCGTGACTACTACGCCACCAGTGAGAAGGCCGCGAACCGCAAGCTCGTCGAGGCGATGTCCAGGTCGCATCAGGGGATCCCGGCCGAGGCCACGGGCTGGACTGTCGAGCGGTTCCTGCTCTATTGGCTCGAACACGTCGTCCGGCCCGCGCGTAAGCCCAAGACGCATCAGGGTTGTGGCGTGGTGGTGCGCGTGCACCTGATCCCACAGCTGGGGCGGAAGCGGCTGCATCGGTTGATCGGTGTCGACGTCCGGCAGTTCCTGGCCAGGCTTCGCAGCACCTGCCTGTGCCGCCTGCATGGTGTCGACGGCCGGCGGCCGGTGGGGGAGCGGAGGGGCTGCGCGATCGGGCGGTGTTGTGAGCGGGTCCCGTCGGCTCGTCTGGTCCAGCAGGTGCACTCGGTGTTGCGGAACGCGCTGCAGGCGGCAGTCAGAGAGGAGTTGTTGGCGCGGAGTGTCGCGAAGCTCGTCCAAGTGTCCGCGCCGACGTATGAGGTGAACCGCGGCGTCGGTGTCGCCGAGGCGAGGAAGCTGCGGGCTGTCGCCGAACCTGACCATGGGCTGTATGTCCTGGCGCTCTACGTCGGGTTGCGCCGTGGCGAGCTGCTCGGGCCCCGTTGGGATGCCTCGACCTCGACGCGGGCCCGCTCGAAGTTCGTCGGAGCCTGCAGCGGGTCGACGGTCAGCTTCAGGTGGTGACGCAAAGACCAGAACGTCGCGGCGGACGGTGCCGCTGGTCGGGGTCTGCGTCGAGGCGTTGAAGGATCACCGGGAGCGGCAGGCCAGGGAGCGGCAGCTGGCCGGCGGCACCTGGGTGGACTGCGGGCACGTGTTCACAAGCAGGACCGGGACGCCGGTGGAGCCGGACAACCCTGCGGCGCAGCTGGTACCCGATCCGGGAGGTGGCCGGGCTGGGCGGGGTGCGCTTTCACGATCTGCGGCACAGCTGCGTCACCCTGCTCCTGGAGCTCGGCTGGGAGCCGAGGACAGGTGCCCCCGCGGAAGCGCCGGGCGCAGGCACTGCTGCATCATCAGCGCCTGCGGCGCACTCCTGGTCGGCCTCGCCTCGCCGCGACAATTGGCATCACAGGGCGGTGACTCGCCCCGGTCGCACTGCAAGATTGCAGCCACTCGCGAGAGCTTCGATCCTCATACATGCGGGTCGGCAAAACAGGTGACGGGTCGACCAGGGCACCGACGGCTGACGTGTCCGGCCGCTCGCCAGATGATCATCTCGCGGGCGGCCGGCTAGCGGTCAACCTATGGCAACCTCTCCGTGGTCGGTGAGGTTGTAGAACTGCAGTTCGTAGACGGCGTACATGCTCCACGTCTTGTAGTTGGCGTCGTTGATGTGCAGTCGCAGGTGCGTGACGTTACTGAGGTTGGGCAGATCGGCTGCGATCGATTCCATCACGCCGTCGTCCTTGTCGCGGGTCCAGCGGAACTGAACGCCGCGCGCCACCGTCGTCCAGGTGATGCCGTCGGGGGAGGTCTGGACGTCGGCGTCGGTGATGCCCTGCAGCACGCCGGAGGGTGTCTGCATCACGATCGTGTTCAGGTTCTGTGGCTCGCTCCACGTGAGGGCGATTTCGTGTGGGAACGGGTGCGTGTCGGTGTATCCCTGCTGCGCTGCAAACATTGTCCCGTCGTCACCGTCGACCATCTTCTGTGGCCCGTACGTCACGCCGCCGTCGCCGGAGCGGGTTGCCGAAGCGGTGATGGCGGAGTACGACCGTGCGACATTGGCGTCGGGCGTGTTGAGAGCGCCCTTCACCAGTTCGACCGTGTAGAGGGACGATGTGGCTCCGTCGCTGGCTGTCGTACGTAGGTGCAGCGTGCTCTTGCCGTCCGGCACATGCACCGTGGCTGTGGCTCCATTGGCCATCGACGTCCCGTTGATTGTCAGCGAGCCGGCACTGTCGGTCAGGGTCGGCGTTACGGAGACGGTATCGGTACCTTCTGGGATCAGGAGTCTGTATGTCGTGAGGCGTGGGTCGAACAGGTAGTCCTTCGCGCCGGTGACGTCCAGGCTCGCTAGTGAAGCGTCGTAGTGCCGCTGGCCGGGATGCATGTGCACGCGGAGCCCGTCGAAGCGTAGTTCCTTGCCGTTGAGGTTCTCGACCCTGATCGTGTGTGCGACGCCGGGAGCGAGGTTGCGTGCGCCGTAGACCGTCACGTAGTCGTACTCCGGTGCCTCGTAGAGGTCGACGACCTGGGCGGGACCGCCGTCGACGGAGATCGCGACCTTTCCGGACGTGTTGCCCTTCTCCACGATGACGTCGATTCCCGAACCCTGGAACCTGTATGTCATCGCGTCGTTGGCAGTGGTGCTCATCGAGACGCCGCCCGCGTAGGCGTACTGCCGCTTCCGGGTGAACCAGTCTCCCGTATAGGTGATGTTGGTGTCAGTGTCGTCGACGAGGTAGGTGCGGGGGGTGTCCTGACCGTCGTACGGACTTGTCGACTCCGGCACGTCGCCAACGTTCTCGCCTGCGGCCGCTCGAACGAGATAGTCGTGCAGTGTCTTGATGTAGGAAGGATCGAGGGTGTACTTCCTCGGGTCCTGCACGCTCACGGCGCTGTCGGCGATCTTGTGCGCGAGGTCAGGGTTGGACTGCTCCACCTGGTGCAGGAGTTCGTAATCTTCCAACCCGTCGCGTAGTGCCTCATAACGCAGGCTGCTCTTGACGGTCAGGTGCGCCCGGTCGGGATAGACGATGTAGGAGTCGCCGTTCCAGGGGCCGACGTACCATGCGTTCCACGCCCAGTGCAGGTGTCCTTGTATGCCTTGGCGTTCGAGGTTCCAGAACAACAGCCGGCCGGTAAGTGTCGGTTGGGACCAGAACCGGTTCAGCCACGGTGGGGTGTTGACCTCGCAGGTATAGGCCCACAGGTCCTGACCGGTCGCCTGCTGTGCCTTGTACGCGGCCTTGTTCGCCTGGAAGGCGGGTGTCATCGGCACCCAGGTATCGACGTACGGCCTGGTCTGGTCGCCCAGCAGGATCCCGTTGGGATCGGCGTCCATCGTGCGAAACTCTGCCCCCGTGTCCGCGTCGATCTGCTTGATCTTGCGCGCGACGTACGTCCACCAGTTGCGCTGGTCATTGGAAATCGGCTCGTCGAGGATGTGCTGGTACCACCTGACACCTTTCTGCTCGGTCCATCCCTTCTTCTTGAGGTGCCGATTCAGCGCGGTCAGGTAGTTCGTGAGGTAGGCGTCTGTCACCGGGAGATGATCGGGCAACGCGGTGTTCCACGAGTCGTTGGGTTTCTCGTCGTCCGGCATCTTGTTGAGCGTGTGGATCAGATGCTGGTTGGCGAAGTTGGTGATTCCGTGCCGACGGAACGTTTCCACGTAGCGGTCGAACAGAGACCAGTCGATGTTGTCGGGGATTCCCGTGGTGAAGTCGGAGAGCTGCGTGCCGGCCGCCTGGAGGAGAAGGTCTGTGCGGATCCAGACCATGTTCGTCCGATAGTCGGCCAGCTCCTTGGCGAAGTTGTCCATCAGCTTGAACCACTCGTCGCTGTAGGTCTTCACGCCGTAGTAGTACTTACCTACGTCGTACGCCTTACTGCCCTCACCCTTCCACTGCAGCCCGTCCCAGGTGAAGCCGTTGGTCATGGTCCAGTGGTACTGCACAAAGTTGGCGTCATCGATCGGGGGGATTGTCGCATTGGCGACGGCAACGCGGATCGGAACGGTTCGAGTTCCGCCCGTCGTATTGACGGTGACGGTGCCGGCATAGGTGCCTGGCGGCGTACTCGTAGGCACATAGCTGGTGACGAAGATGGGCTGCGTCGTGCCTGCTGCGACTCGGACGGCCATGTCGTTGGACAGCGGATCGGGCAGCGCGGACTTTGGATACAGCTGCATGCCCACCCGGTCGGGAAAGAACCCGTTCGGTTGGACGGTCGCCGAGTCCGCGTACTCCTCGAAATGCGCACGGAGATTCTTGGCCGTGATGCGATGACCAGTGCTGGAGACCAGGTCTGTGAACGCGACCTTGTTGATCGTCAACGACTCGGTGCTGCGCAGCGCGATCTGCGCACTCTCGTACTCGTTTCGCCCCGAGACGAGCCCGATCTCAGTTGCTGCGTTCTGCGGCAGCGTGCTCGCCTGATAGATGGTGCGCAGCGAATTCTCCACCCAAACGTCGACCACCGTCGACTTCGCCTGCGCGGCGCCCAGCGGTCCGAGCGGAAGCAGAAGAAGTCCGACGATGACGATGACGGCGTGTGCTCTGGTCCGCATCGCTGTCCTTCCGGCAGGTCCGGCGCGCACGAGGAACCGCGCGGAGTACGACGGGTGAGTGTGTATTGCGTGTGAGGCGAGAACGAAGGTCTGCGCGACAAGAGTGGGACGGTCGGGCATAATAAGTCAAGGGTTCTATGAAAAATAGCCACGAAGGAGGCGCCGCATGGCACGAGTCGAGCCGGCGACACCGCCCCTACTGCGTAGACTTAACGCGGGCCGTGTCCTTGATGTGCTGCGTACGCACGGACCGCAGAACGTCACCGACGTTGCGACACGAGCAGGCCTCTCCCGCGCGACCCTCGATGCCGTAGCCGACGATCTGATCCGCGTCGGTCTTGTCGCGGAGGCCACAAGCCCGACGGGCGACGGGGCGCGCGGCCGTGGGCGTCCGCCACGGCGCCTTCGGTTCCGGGCCGAAGGTGGCAGGTTGCTTGGCATCGACATCGGTGTGTACCGGCTGGAGGTCGTCGTCACCGATCTGGTCGGCACGCCCCTCGCGACTCGTGTGCGTCAGCTCGATCCGACGATGACCCGGCCGCGGCGGCTCCGCGCGGCCCGGCAGTTGAGCACTGCGGTCCTGGAGGACATCGACGCGACCGCGGCCGATCTGCGGGCCATCGGTGTCGGAACGCCAGGAATCGTCGACGGGGAGACCGGCTCAGTCACGTTCTGCAACGCTATGCCGGGATGGTCTGGGTTGGCCCTCGCCGCGGAAGTACGGAACGCGTTCGGTTGCACCGTCGCTGTAGAAAACGACGCCAACCTCGCCGTCGTCGGCGAGTGCTGGAAAGGTGCCGCTCGCGGCTTTGACGATGTGGTTCTGCTGATGGCCGGCGAACGCATCGGTGCGGGCATCGTAATCGGTGGCTCACTCGTCCGAGGAAAGCGCGGCGGCACCGGCGAGATGACGTTCCTTGGGATGCTCAGAGACAGCAATCCGACCGAGGGGATCCAAGAGTTCGTTCATACCGCGGCCCGTCGGCAGGTCGACCATCTGGTCGCTGGCGGGGATGCGCGGTCTGATGCGGTACGGACCCTTGTCCGCGACCTCGAACCGCTCCACGGTGTCCACGTCGGCAACCTCGACACGATGCTCGCCTCAGTCCAGCGCGGGAAGGCCACCGCGCTCCGTCAACTGGAGACCGCCCTGGCTCGGCTCTGCGCCGTCTCTATTGCCGTGACGACGCTGATCAGCCCGGAGCTGTTCGTCCTCGGGGGACGCGCCCCAGCCGCGGAGGAGCTGATCCTGCCGCCCATCGTCGAGGTTCTGCACGGGATCTCCGGAGCCGGAGTCGAACCGCCCCAGGTGGTCGTCTCGTCGTTGGGCGAGAGTGCTGTCGCTCTCGGCGCCGCACACAAGGCACTCGACCTTGTTGAAGCGACACTGCTCGACGCGCTTGCGTAGGAGGGCGGGACTGACCTGATCGCAGTCAACGCCCACACCTCCAACGATGGACGAACCCCGGGCCCGGCACTTTCGCCACCCACGCGAACGACGTCCAGACGCCCCCCTGGAGCGAGATGGTCGACGGGGACCGAGCCGTCGGGCGGCCCGACCGGCATGAAGTCGCGGATCGAGGACCGTGCTCCAAACGCGGCGAGCCCTCAGGGACGGTCACCCGGCTGACTCATTGGACGTAACTGCCAGGACGAGAGCGATAAGGGTTCTTCTGCGTACGTGGCGCGTGGCCGGCGTCGGCGAACGCAGGCGAATGAGACCAGGTCTGAGACCAGGTTGGGACGGGATGGCCGCACAAGATCGCCAATGTAACGCCCGCCCGCACGGCGTTCACCGATGCACTGCAGCGAGGCACATCACAGCCGAGACCTTCGGGGGGTGCCTCCGACCGTCCGCTTCCGAAGCGGGCAGCGCTGAGGAGGCTCGATGAGCGACTCCAGTGACGCCGACGGACGCTGTTGGCGTCATCGTTGGCGTCATTCCGACCAGCGCGGATTCACGTGGAAAGTGAATCCGCAGGTCAGAGGTGGTGGGCAGGGGCGGGGTCGAACCGCCGACCTTCCGCTTTTCAGGGCCAAGGACCCACGTTCGCGCGGCTCCGCCTCGGTACGTCTGCGCAGGTCAGCACGATCCGCGGTCCTCGCCGACCGGTCGCGAATGTAGGCGAATGAGACCAAGTCTGAGACCACACTCAGGCTGTGACGCGGACCATTCGAACGTCGATCGCGTCGCTCCGTGATCTTCGGCCCTTTACCGCTCTGCTTCGGCTTTCAATCTGGCTGGTTACGAGGCGGATGCGGGGGGATCGGTCACTGTGACCCGTCGATGATGTGGTGGACCTCTTCGATCACAGGCTCCGTTCGTGCAATCTCGGTCATCTCGCGATCGACAGCGGTACGGGCAAGTTGATCGAAAAAGGCCCGGAGAGCTTCTTCGCTTTCCCAGACGGAGATCATGCGGAGTTCGTCGCCATCGCAGTAGCAGACGTGGTAGAGCCGCTCGGCCGGTGCGCCGAGCCCAGCTTCATCGAGGGACTTGGCGATCTCGTTCGACTGTCCGACGTTCATCCCGGGCGGATCGAACTTGACCAAGAGACGCCTAGCCACCCTAGTAGCCGTCCGTTGAGGCTTGATGATGCTGTGTACTCGGTAGACATCGGGTTCCTGCAGGACGACTCCGAGTTCCTTGAGAGTAGGAACGAGCGTTTCGGCGAATTCCTGGAACTGCCCCGGGCCCAGGTCGGGCGGCGAATCCCAGACGTCGACAACCTTCAGCCGGTCCTTAGGCCCGTACGTGACATGGTAAAGGCGGCCTGGGGGAGAGCCGGCGCCGGTTTCCTCCAGCATTACGACGAGGCGGTCGTACGTCTCGACGGTCATGATGGCCAGTTCGAACTTGAACAAGAGCGCCATCCTGACCACCGCCTTCCCTGCGGTCCCGCCACCGAACTGGTCGCTTTGTGAGGTCCCGCCGACGGGCGGTACGCGAGGGCGAGGCGTGCACGGGCAAGCCTCGCTTCATCCATACTCGCACCGTGATGCCGTCGAGGGACAACGAGCCGGCTGGCAGACACTCCGTCCCATTCGTCCGTGTTCGCGCCGCCGTTCACGCAGGAACGACCGGCCTCAGCCCGCGCCCGCGGAAGTCTGGGCGAACAGCCGTGAACAGCTTGGGGAGATGGGGGTCGTGCTGGCCTGCGCAAGCCCCCATCCGCGCGGCTAGACGCGACGCGACCGCCGAGGACCTAAGCTGCATCGACATGGCAGAGGTTGTCCTACGTGTCCGTTTCACCGGTGGCGGCGAGCACATCGACCTTACCTACGACGAGCCCCACATCGCCGAGGTTGATCAGGTCATCGAACACGTCGTCACACAACTGGCGCAGGATTCCGGAGTGCTTCGCACGAGGCATGGAGACCGGCTCGTCGTGCTGTACGGCCGCGGCGTGGCCGCCCTCGAAGTGACTCCGCGTGGTGCGGTGCTGTGATGGGAACGGGCGACTTTGCGAACAGCACTGCCGCCTCGTGCGCGCGTGCATGTTGGACGCGCGCGGGCGTTTCGAATGCACAGCCTGTTGCCACGCTGGAGAAGGTGGCGACGCTAACCGCGGTCGCCATGCGCCGCTTCGGTGTACCGAGGTCCGTCGGGTCGGAGTAGGCATCGAGGGTTGGCTGCGTCGTTGACATCCCGGGCTTGGCTTGGCGCGAAAGGCTTAGTCGGGGCAGACTCCCATGACCTCAGCTTTGTATAGGGGCGCTTCCTTGCGTCTTGGCGTGTTCCCCTTCGGCCTGGTGGCGGCGGTCTGGTGAGTCGCCGTGGACTGCTTGGCCGCTGTTGTCAGGCATCAGATGACTCGGATCGACTTGATCAGGCTTCTTGCGCCGACCCTGGATGATCTCGCCGTGCATCCGGATGACGTCGACTCTGCCGGAATTCGTCCACGGCTCGGGTAGCCGTTCGTGCAGACGTGCGACCTCGTAGGAATCGGTGACTGGTTCGGCATGTCCGCTGAGCGTGACAGTCCATCCCCATCCAAGATCAGGGTCTATGTAGTCAACCTCAAATGCGGCAAGGTCGTGCTTGGTGGCTGCGTCGAGCTTGGCGCCGCCATTGGTCTGAAAGACGATGCTGCCCTGATCGAAGACGTATGCCACTGGATGTACAGCAAGAAGCAGGCGGTCGACAAAGACGAATCGTCCAACCTTGTTCTGTCTTAGAAGCTCGAGACACTCACTTTGGTCAAGGACCTCAAGTCCATACGCGTCGTACATGGCGTCCCCCTGGTGACGACCCGGGTGCGTTATCCACGGTGCGCGGCGATTCGAGGGGATGGGTGGGCGCATAGCCCCGACTGGGTCGTCGCTCCGCCACACAATCCAGGAGTCGTGTTGCTGTGCAGAAGCTGTCCGCAATGCCCTTGAACATGCCGGGCGGCCTAAGGCCAATGGTCCCGGCACGCTCAACCGTGCTGCCCTGACGGCAGATGCCCGGAACCGCACTGCCGTCACGCGTTGCACTGGACGGCGGTGACCACGCACCGACCCGCGTGACAGGACTCCGCCGGTGTGACTCGGCGAGGGCGCGCTCCGACTGCGGACGCATTGGACGCAATGGCCAGAACCCTGCGGCGACCTTCCGCTTCCGAAGCGGAGCCTCACAAGTCGCTGACCAGGCACGATGCCGTCCGGTGGTCTCACTTTCCGGCCTTCTGGTCTCACTTGCAACGGCTCCCGACAGGCATCTGCCGGGAGCCTCTAAGTCGCTGACCTGGAGGAATGTGGTGGGCAGGGGCGGGGTCGAACCGCCGACCTTCCGCTTTTCAGGGCCACGGACCCACGTTCTCCACCCACCGCCGCAGTACCTCTGCGCAGGTCAGCGCCATCTACGGCCATCGCCGACTATCGGCGAACGCGGGCGAATGAGACCAAGTCTGAGACCAGCAGTGCGGCAATCTCGGTGACCTGAACAGTGGCACATACCAGGTCGGCCTCCAGGTGCAGAACGTGTCCATCACCACGCCGACTGGGCGAAAACTAAACGCCACGCTCAACCAGATCGGCGGACAACTGGCGTCCGCTGATGCCAAGGCAGCCTCCACAGCCGCCGGAACACTTATCGGTCGGACAGCTTGTCCGCACCCGAGTTCTGCACAGGGCCACCGCAAGGCTCGACGCGTCGACCGTCAGGCTTGGCCTTGCGGCCCTGTGCAGGTTCCGGGTACACCGCTTGCAATGGAACCTCAGGACCTCCTTGTGGGACGTAGGCCGGATGACTGAGACCGTGCCCGTCCTAGGACCGATGCCTGCCGTGGGGGGAGCTGCGACGCTTCTCACATGCCGACACCACCGCACCAACCCTGGATCGACATACCCGCCGGAACGCTCGTTCGCGGTACGCCGTGCGAGGACGTCTCCGCGATCTTCGCCCGACACGACGATCTCCCCGTTGACATCGCGTGGTTCCGCAAGGAGTGCCCTCGTGCGGAGGTCCCGATGCCGGCCTACACCATTGCGCGTACGCCGGTGACCCATGCGGACTGGGAATTCTTCGCCCGCGACACCGGCCTCACGAACCTCGCCGAGCCCGGACTGCCCGACCATCCGGTCACTGGCATTCGCTGGAACGATGCCGTGGCCTATTGCGCATGGCTGAGTGAGCAGCTCGGAGCGCAGGTACGCCTGCCCACGGAGGACGAATGGGAGCGCGCCGCCCGTGGCGCCGACGCACGGGAGTACCCGTGGGGCAACGCCTACCGTCCAGGGCTCGCGAACCTCGTCGACGTCAGGGCCGGCGGAACCCTCCCGGTAGGTTCCTTCCCAGACGGGGCGAGCCCGTTCGGCGTCCTCGACCTGGCAGGCAACTGCGACGAGTGGACGGCCACCGTCTACCACCCTTACCCGGGGGCGCCAACCGAGGTGCCGCAGGTTGATCCGTTCGCCCACGACCCCCACCTCACCCGGGGTGGTGCATGGTTGCACGATCGGGACCTCGCACGATGCGCGAGACGGCATGGCCTCTACGACGAGTCGCCCACCGTCGTGGGATTCCGCATCGCCGCCTCGTGAGCCTCGCCCGCGCCGAAGCGTGCACCACCACCAGGACCCAATGGCTCCCTCCCAAGGCAGTGCAGGCACTCAAGCCGTGATCAGACCACGCAGCTCGGGGAGGCGTTCCACGCCTCGACTCACGTGGCTCTGTCGCCAGTGCTGGGGGCGATGAAGGTCCGTCTGCGTGCGGGGTTCGTTGCCGGCGTGGGCGAACGCAGGCGAATGAGGGCCGGTCTGAGACCACGTGGGACGGGATGGCCGAACAAGATCGCCTATGTACCGCCCGCTCGTTCGGTGTTCGCCGATGCGCTGCAGAGAGACCCATCCCAGCAGAGAGCTGCGGAGGACGCCTCCGACCGTCCGCTTCCGAAGCGGAGCCTTGCCGACCGCTGACCAGGCATGATGCCGTCGCTGGTCTCAGTTTCCGGGCTTGCTGGTCTCAGTTGCGACGGCTCCCGGCAGGCATCTGCCGGGAGCCTCTGAGTCGCTGACCTGGGGAAATGTGGTGGGCAGGGGCGGGGTCGAACCGCCGACCTTCCGCTTTTCAGGGCCACGGACCCACGTTCACCATCCTCCGTCTGGGTACGTCTGCGCAGGTCAGCGTGGTCCCCGGCCGTCGCCGGCCATCGGCGAACGCGCACGAATGAGACCACGTCTGAGACCACAAGCACGGAGCTTTGCGTCGAGGATCGTCGGCTGCAGGTCGTACACGGGGGCAGCTTCACCGAGTCGCGGATGCGTCACGGACGACCCAACGACGGCGCGCACCACACTTCCTCTTTTCAGCTTGGGGAACGTCGACGGCGGGCCGAATGGCTGTTCGGCGATGGTCGCTGACCGCCCACGTGGGGGCAGTTTCTCAGGCTGGCAAGCAGGTAGTAGTTTTGCGAAACTAGTTTTGAGAGACTATCCTCGGGTTCGAGGTGATGTTGTGACGCGGACCGTGAACAACCTGCTGGCGCTGGCCGTGCTCTCGTACCTGACGCAACGGCCGATGCACGCCTATGAGCTGAACCGGATGCTGAAGGACCATGACGCGGCCCGGACCTTCAAGCTGAGCTACGGCGCGCTGTACGGCGTCGTACGCCAGATGGACGCGGCCGGGTTCATCCGAGCCGCCGGGACCGGCCAGTCGGGCAAGCTGCCCAAGCACACGATGTACGAGCTGACCGACCTCGGCCGCGCCGAGATGCGCGACTGGCTCCAGGAACTCATTAGCGAGCCGCGTCACGAGTACCCGGCCTTCGCCGCCGCCCTCTCGCTGGTCGCGGTGTTGCCCCCGGACACGGTTGTGAGCCTGCTGCGGGACCGCGTGGGCAGCCTGGCTGCCGAGACCGCCGCCATCCGCGACCAGCTCGACGCGGCAGTGGCCAAGGGAGTTTCGGCCCTGTTCCTGGTCGAGGACGACTACCGGATCGCCCTGCTCGAAGCCGAGTCGGCCTTCATCAAGACATTCATCGTACGGATCGAAGATCCCGAGGCCGGCCTGTTCGAGCCCTGGGCGGCTTACCACGCCGGCCAGGCGGTCCCGAACACAACCATTGGCGACGACGCGTCCGGGCCGGGCGACGAGGAAGGACCTACGACATGACATCCACCCGCACAGCTCTCGTGATCGGCGGTGGGATCGCCGGCCCGGCGACCGCGATGGCACTCACCAAGGCCGGCATCGAGACCACCATCTACGAGGCCCGCCCAGACGGCGCCGACGGCAACGGGGTGATGCTCACCCTTGCCACCAATGGCATCGACGCGCTGCGGGCCATCGACGCCGATCGACCCGCCATCGCGGCCGGCTTCCCGACTCCTGGCATCACGCTTCGCACCCACACCGGCAAGCGCCTCGGCCTCACCGCCACAGGCGGGGCGCTGGCCGACGGAACGCTCAGCCACACCATCCGCCGCGCCGACCTGTACCAGGCCCTGCACAGACAGGCCCTCGCGCGCGGGATCCAGGTGGTCCACGGCAAGCGGCTCGTCGGCGCCACCACGACCCTGGCCGGCGTGCGGGCAGCGTTCGCCGACGGCACCAGCGCCGAGGCAGACATCCTGGTCGGCTGCGACGGCATCCACTCCACGGTGCGCCGGTTGATCGACCCCACCGCCCCAGCACCGTCCTATGCCGGGCTGCTCACCACCGGAGGCTATGCCTCCGGCGTCACGGTCCCGACTGCACCCGGCGACTACGAGATGATCTTCGGCAAACGCGCGTTCTTCGGCTATGCCGTCGCCCCCGACGGACAGGTCTGGTGGTTCGTCAACCTCCCCCGCAAGACCGAACCCGCCCTGGGCGAGGTCGAAGCCATGGGAGCCGAAGACTGGCGGAGGACGTTCGCCGAGCTGTACGCCGACGACGCCAGCCCGGCCTTCGAGCTCATCGCCGCCACCGAGAAGTTCGCTCCGATGACGCCCATCCACACCTACCCGCACCTGGCCCGCTGGTACTCCGACCGGATGGTCGTCGTAGGCGACGCTGCGCACGCCCCGTCACCCACATCTGGGCAGGGAGCGTCGTTATCCATCGAGGACGCCGTCGTATTGGCGACGGCCTTGCGTGACCTGGACGCCCCCACGACGGCGTTCCGGCACTTCGAGGCCGTCCGCCGCCCGCGGGTTGAGAAGATCATCAAAGCCGCGGCCAGGATCAACAACAACAAGGCGCCTGGCCTGCTCGGCCGATTCATGCGCGACCTCATGCTGCCCCCGATCCTCCGTGCCACCGCCAACGCCAAGAGCGTCCGCGAGGTTTACGAGCACCACCTCGACTGGCAGACGCCGACAGAGTCGACAACGGGAGTTACTCGATGAAGATCACCGTTATTGGCGCCGCCGGCCGGCTTGGCTGGCACGTCGCGCAGGAGGCCAGCCGCCGCAGCCACCAGGTCACCGGCCTTGCCCGACACCCCGACCGGCTACCCGACCCACGCCTGTTCTCGGCCATCACCTCCGGTGACGGCCGGGACCCAGAAGCGGTCGGCCGGGCGGTCGGCGGAGCGGAGGCGGTAGTCATCACCGTCTCCGGCGGGCGCCGCAACGACCCGCACCAGCTTACTGAGGTGACCCGCACCGTCACCGCATCGATGCAGGATCACGGCGTGCAGCGCTTGGTGATCACCAGCGCCTACCCGCTCGTCGCCACGGACCCCAAGGCGATCATGTGGCTGATGCGAAAACTGCTCGCCACCCCGTACGCCGACACCGCCGAGGCCGAACGCATCGTCACCGCCAGCGACCTGACCTGGACCATCGCACGGCTCAACCGGCTCACCGACCACCGCTCGGTCGGCGCGCCGCACACCTCCACCGGCATGCTCGACCGGCCCATCGGCCTGTCCAGAGCCGATGCAGCCACCCTGCTCGTAGACCTCGCCGAAAACGGTGACCATGCACGACGTGCCATCAACGTCCGCGGGCAGAACGGCAGGAAGTGACCCGATACCGCTGACTCTCGCTGGCCAGATTCACGTCCTGGTGCCCGTTCGCATCAGTGCGCTGTCTGTGTTCACGGCTGTCAGGAGTGCGCCGGCGACGGTCACCAGCAGCCCTACGAGGAACACGCCGGCGAGTAGGAGTCGGTCGTGGTCGAGCGCGGCGAGACCTCCGGCGATCTCGAGACCAAGACGCCGATCACCACGACGGATATGCCGTTATCCGCCGCACATGCGGAGCCTAGAGCTGCGAGCGGTGCTGGACTCATTGGACGCAATCGCCAGAACGAGGCTCGGGCGGCTTGAGTAGCCAGGTTCGTGAAAGGTGGCACGCCCGTCATGTGGCTCGTGGCCAGGCCGGGAGCGTGAGGAGGGTCAGTCTGCGTGCGGGGTTTGTTGCCGGCGTCGGTGAACGCAGGCGAATGAGACCAGGTCTGAGACACGTGGGTGGGACGGCCGAACCAAGGTCGCCCATGCAACGTCCGCTCGCGACAGTGTTCGCCGGTGGGCTGCAGATCGGCGTAGTCACAGCTGAGAGGCTCGACGGCCTCTACACCGTCCGCTTCCGAGGCGGAGCCTCGCAGGCCGCTGAACAGGCACGATGCCGTCGGCGGTCTCAGTTTTCGGGCGCCCTGGTCTCAGTTGCGACGGCTCCCGGCAGGTATCTGCCGGGAGCCTTGAAGTCACTGACCTGGGGGAATGTGGTGGGCAGGGGCGGGGTCGAACCGCCGACCTTCCGCTTTTCAGGCGGACGCTCGTACCAACTGAGCTACCTGCCCATACAACAAGGTGATCGGCTGTGCCGATCACCCAGCGACCCCGACGGGACTCGAACCCGCGGCCTCCGCCGTGACAGGGCGGCGCGCTAACCAACTGCGCTACGGGGCCATGCGTCATGCTTTGTTGCCTTGCGACGTTGAATGCTATCGCACCCATCGCGCGTGCCCCCAACGGGATTCGAACCCGTGCTACCGCCTTGAAAGGGCGGCGTCCTAGGCCTCTAGACGATGAGGGCAAGTCCAGCCGGATCTCTCCGCCGTCAGGGACCGCACAAGTGTATGGGTAGGCCGTCGGGCGGGCCAAACCGGGCACCCCCGGGTGCCTGCATCGCCCACGCCAACCCTGATGACCTGCGATTTGTCCGATCAGGGCGGATCGGGGCGGATCAGGGTCGGTCGACACCCAGGGATCACCCGCCCGATCATCCCGGGTTCGGCCGGCCCTGCCTGGCCGGCGCCCCGGCCGGCGACGAGGTGTCTGACGGAGTGGCGGGCGGCGATCCCGCCGGGGTCTCGCCCGGGGTCTGCGACGGCTCCTCGGTCGGCCATCGGGTGATCGTCGGAGTGGGCAGCGGCGAGTCGGGGTACGGCCCGGTCGGCGTGGGCACCGGGCTCGGCGTGGTCGCCTTCTCCGGCTTGACCTGGTGGCGTTCGATCTGGGCGGACGTCAGCCCCAGCCCGCCGAGGGTGATCTCGTCCCAGGCCTCGAGTTCCTGCGTCGACTTGTCGAGATACAGCACCGACATCTCGATCGGCGCGGGCTTGGACTTCTCCAGCGCCCGCAGCCCGGCCCCGCCGGTCGTACCCTCCTGCATCAGCAGGCTCCCCTTGGGCAGCGTGAGGTTCAGCCGCTTGTGGGCGTGCCCGGTGAGGATCAGGGACGCCTTGCCGTCGACGATCGGGGCTCCCGCGCTGTCGTGGTAGACGATCGCGTCGATCGCCGGCCGCGGGTTGAGGATCGGCTCGCCGTTCGGTCCGACCGTCTGCCCGGGGGAGGGTGTCGCTCCGGGCGTCTCCCCGGGTGTCTCGCCAGGCGTGGCGGTTCGCCCCGGAGTCGCCCCGAGCTCCGACGACGGCTTCTCCTTGTGCGACGCGTCGTACTTGTCGGCGACCCTGCCCATCCCGATCGCCTGGCGTACGACAGCTTCGGTCTCGGCCGGGATGTTCCGGTTGCTCCGGTCGGGGGTGAACCTCGGGTCGCCCGCGCCCAGGAACGTGATTCCCTTCACCTTGCGCACCGAGCCGTCCAGCACCACGACGTTCGGCAGCGCCTTCATCGCGTCCTCGGTGACCGTCGAGTCGTGGTTGCCGCGCACCCAGACGTAGGGCACCTTCAGCGACGGGATGCGGTTGAGGAAGACGTTCTCGGCGCTCGTCCCGTGGTCGGTGATGTCACCGGAGTCCACGATGACGTCGACGCGGTACTGCTTGACCACCGACGCGATCACGTCCCACGCGTGCTCGCCGAGGTGCAGGTCGGAAACGTGCAGGACGCGGGTGACGTTGGAGTCCGGCTGGTACGCCGGCAGCGTGGCGGTGACGTCGTACAGCTTGGTGACGTTCGTGACCAGCCGGACGAGCTCCTTGGAGTACGCGTCGAAGTTGTGCGCCAGATCCTCCGCGTCGCCGATCAGCGACGGGGCGCCGGTCAGCAGCCCGGTGTAGCGGGGCTCGGCGATCGCCCGGGGATGCAGGGTGAGCCCGGCGAAGGAGTAGATCCCTGTGATCGCCACCGCGGCCGCCCCGCCGGCCACCAGCGTCGGGCGGGGACGCCGGACCGCGATCAGCGTCACCAGCATCGCGCAGGCGGTCCCTGCGACCAGGCCACGCCCGGCGGTGGCGTACACACCCTTGCGGACGTCGTTGATCACCTCGCCCTCCAGCCCGGCGAGGACGGTCGGGTCTTCGAAGATCTTCTTGGCCGCGTCCTGGTTGATCCGGTCCACGGTGACGTCGAACTGCAGCGGCCCGTCGTGGCTGTTGATCGCCAGCGTCCCGAGTGGCGGGAGCGACAGAACCGACTGGCCGTGCAGGGACGGCACCAGCCGCATGGACGTCTCCACGGGACCGATCGGCCGGCTCGTCGTACCCAGCACCGCCATCCCGAACCACGCGCCGGCGCCCGCGAGCAGCATGACCCCGGCGACCATGGCGGGCTTTCGGAGGTACGCCCCGAGCAGGACGAGGAGTTGCGCCACCGCCCGTACGGCGGTGGTCACCCTGCGCCTGAGCGCGTCCGTACGGGCGGCGAGATCGGATCCGGGGGGAGGCTGGGGCTGGTCAGGCATCCCCACCGTTGTACCCCACGTCGCCCCCGCCGTCGTCCGGAGTGGCGGGGAGTCGGGGTCGGGTCGGGCAGCTTGCCGTGCCTGGGCGGGTTTTCCCGAGCATGATCAAGCGCCCAGCCTGGACGGTTCCGTTGTGCTCGAATGAGTACGTGCTGGAGATCTCCCGAGAGCAGTTCGAGGAACTCGTCGGTATCGCTTTGGACGAGGTGCCGCCCGAACTCGCCGCGCTGATGGACAACGTCGCGGTGTTCGTGGAGGACGAGCCGCCGGCGGGGGAGCCGGACGACCTGCTCGGGCAGTACGACGGGACGCCGCTCACCGACCGGGACCACACCTACGCCGGGGTACTGCCGGACCGGATCACGATCTTCATGCTCCCGACGCTGCGGATCTGCGAGACGTACGACGACGTGGTGGACGAGGTGCACGTCACCGTCGTGCACGAGATCGCGCACCACTTCGGGATCGACGACGCCCGGCTGCACGAGCTGGGCTACGACTGAGCCGGGCTACGACTGAGCTGGGCTACGAACCGGACTGCGACCGAACGCGAACGCGACGGCACCCGCCGGCCGAGACCCTCGTTGGTCTCGACCGGCGGGTGCCGGTGTTGCCTCTCAGGCGGCGCGTCAGCTGCCGGCCACCTGCACGATCTCGACACTGAGCTCGCCGACGGGCGCGGCGTAGGTGACCTTGTCGCCCACCTTGTGGCCCATCAACGCGCGACCGAGCGGGCTGGTCGGGGTGAGCGCGACGACGTCGTCGGCCTGTTCCTCGATCAGACCCACCTGGTAGGCCTCGGTGCTGCCGTCGTCGAAGCGAAGCGTGACGACGGATCCGACCGCGACCGTGTCTTCGGGTGCGTCACTGGCCACGGTCGTCGCGGACAACAGCTCGTGGATGCGACTCAGCCGGCGGTCGATGGACTCGATCTCGATCTGCTGCGTCGCGAAGGACGCCTGGTCGACGAGATCGCCACCGGTCTCGCTGCCCTGCTCGGCGACGAGCTCGGCCCGCCGGGCGGTGAGGTCGATTTCGTCCTGCTGCAGCCGCTTGCGCGCAGATGCGGAGAGCTGGTGTATTTGATGGTCGAGGACACTCACGGCGACCACACTCCCTTTTACCCCCAGACGTGCCCGCGGGCAGGCGTACACACACCTGTTCAGACCCCGGTACCCCGTCGTCGATGAAGGCACCCATCTTCTCACGGCAAAGGCGTTCGCGCTGCTACGTATCAATGCCTGGACGCCGTACGTGAGTACCCGGTTACGCACCGCTGGAACCGAAATGAGACAGAGTGCAACCGGCGCGGAACCGGCGCCCGGGGTGAAATGTCGCGGCCGGACCGGGCAGAGTGAGGGCGTGTCCGAGACCGGAGGCGAGATCCACGCCGAGCACCCGTTCCTGCCACCCCCGCACGAACGCAACCCGATCCGCCGGCTCCGCGGCCGGCTGACCGCACCCGTCACGTTGTGGACGGCAGCGCTGGGTTCGCGGCGCGCTGGACTGCCGGTGTCCGGGCTGGTCGTCGCGGACGGGGAACCCGGCAAGGTGCTCGGCCTGGTCGACGAGGACTCCGACCTGTGGCCGGTGGCCGAGGCCGCGGGCAGGTTCGCGTTGTCGGTGCTGCGCTGGGAGCACCGGTCCCTGGCCGACGCGTTCGCGGGGCTGATGCCCGCACCGGGTGGGGCGTTCCGGCTCACCGAGTGGCGCGACACCGACTGGGGCCCGGTGCCGGCCTCGGTGCAGACCTGGGCCGGCTGCCGCGTGCTGGACACCCGGCCGATCGGCTGGGCGCTCGCTGTGGAGGCCGAGCTCGAACACATCGAGCTCGGCGAGGAGAACGACCCGCTCCTGCACCGGCGCGGCCGGTACTTCACTCCGCCCGGGGAGTAGCCAGGGGAGTGCCCGAGGGGTGGCGGCGCGAGAACCGCCGCCGAACTCCGGGCCTACATGCCGTACGTCTCGAGCAGTCGCAGCCAGACCTCGCTGACCGTGGGGTACGCCGGAACCGCGTGCCACAGCCGGTCCAGCGGCACCTCGCCGACCACCGCGACCGTCGCCGCGTGCAGCAGGTCGCCCGCGCCGGGGCCGACGGCGGTGAATCCGACCGGGACCAGCCGCTCCTGGTCGACGACCAGTTTCGCGTGCCCGGTGTAGCCGTCGGCGTAGAGCGAGGCGCCGGCGACGTTGCCGATTTCGTACTCCGCGACTCGTACCGTGATCCCCTGGTCGATCGCGGCCTGCTCGGTCAGCCCGACCATCGCCACCTCCGGGTCGGTGAACACGACCGCGGGCACGGCGCCGTGGTCGGCGGTCGCGGCGTACGGCGACCAGGCCACCGGCGCGGCGTGCTCGCCTTGCGCCCGGGCGGCGATGGCGTCGCCGCAGATCCGCGCCTGGTACTTGCCCTGGTGGGTGAACAGCGCGCGGTGGTTGGTGTCGCCGGCGGAGTACAGCCAGCCGCCCTCGACGCCGTTGACCCGGCAGCTGTCGTCGACGTCGAGCCACGTGCCCGGCTCCAGCCCGACGGTCTCCAGGCCGAGGTCGCCGGTGGAGGGTTCGCGGCCGGTGGCGGCGAGGATCTGGTCGACGACGATCTCGCCCTGGTCGGTCTGGATGCTGATCGGGCCCTCGTCCCCCTCGCCGCCGCCCGTGCCGGCGAGCCGGGTGACCGACTGCACGGTGACGCCGGTACGGACGTCGATGCCGGCCTCGACGTGTGCCTTCGCGACGTACTCACCGGCGAACGGCTCCAGCGTGGGCAGCATCCGGTCCCCGGCGACCAGCAGCGTGACCTGCGAACCGAGGTCGTTCCACGCCTGGGCCAGCTCACTGCCGACCGGGCCGGCGCCGATGACGGCGAGCCGGCGCGGCGCCTCCTTCGCGCTGGTCGCGTCCCGGCTGGTCCAGGGCCGGACCTCGCGCAGGCCGGGGATGTCGGGGATGCGGGGGAACGAGCCGACGCAGGCGGCCACGGCGTGCCGGGCCTCGAGCGTGCGTTCCGCCCCGTCGCCGTCGCCGCTGTCGTTCATGCGTACGACCATCCGTTTGGGGCCGACGAGGCGGGCGCGGCCCTTCAGGACGGTGATCCCGGCGCCGTTCGCCCACTCCCGCTGGTTGGAGTCGTCCCAGTTGTTGGTGAACGAGTCGCGGCGTGCGAGCACCGCCGCCACGTCGAGCTCACCGGTCACCGCCTCGGTCGCGCCCTCGACGTTCTTCGCCGCGCGGAGCGCCTCGCCGCTGCGCAGCAGCGCCTTGCTCGGCATGCACGCCCAGTAGGAGCACTCCCCACCGAGCAGCTCGGCCTCGATGATCGCGGCGGACAGCCCCCGCTTGACGACGCGCTCGGCGAGAACCTCGCCCACCGCGCCGCCGCCGATGACGATCACGTCGTAGGTGTTGTCAGCCATCGGTGAACGACCCGCCTTCCGGGAGAGATCAAGGTTATGAGAGTAGTTACCGTTTCATCCTGCGACCAACCACTCAGGCGCCAGTGAGCGTCGGGTAGAGGTCGGGACCTGAAAGGCTTGGTGCGTGCACGTTCGGATGTTGGGCCCGCTGGAGCTGCGGGACGACGACGGGCGACCTGTCGAGATCGGCGGGTCGCGGCTGCGTGCACTCCTGATCCGGCTCGCCCTGCACCCGGACGCGATCGTCACGGTCGAGGCGCTGATCGACGGGCTGTGGGGTGAGGAGCCGCCGTCCGGCGCGCTGAACGCGCTGCAGTCGCTGGTGTCCCGGCTCCGGCGCGCGCTGCCTTCCGGCAGCCCGGGGGCGGGCGGCCCGGCGCTGATCCAGTCGCATCCCGCCGGATACCGGCTGGCGGTGGCTCCCGACCACGTGGACGCGTACCGGTTCGAACGCCTCGCCGCGCGGGGGCGGGCCGCGCTGGCGGCAGGGGAGTACGCCGAGGCGGCGGCGGTTCTGCGTACCGCCGAGGATCTTTGGCGCGGGCCGGCGCTCGCCGACGCGCTGGACGCGCCGTTCGCCGAGGTGGCCGCCGCCCGGCTCGCCGCGCTGCGACTGTCCGCCACCGAGGACCGGCTGGAGGCCGACCTCGCCTGCGGCCGGCACGCCGACGCGCTCGCCGAGCTCGAACGCCTCGCCGCCACCCATCCGCTGCGCGAGCGGCTGCAGGGCCAGGCGATGCGTGCGTTGTACGCGGTGGGGCGGCAGGCCGACGCGTTGGCGACGTACGAACGGGTCCGGGCGGCGCTGGCCGACGAGCTGGGCGTCGACCCCGGCGCCGAACTCGCCGACCTCCACCTCGCGATGCTGCGCCAGGACCCGAAGCTGCTGCCGGCGAGCGTGAGCGGGGCGGGCGGTTCGAACGGTTCGTCGCCGGGTGCGGTCGGCGGTGGGGGTGCTGAGGCGGGCTCCGACTCAGATCCCGGCTCCGACGGCTCGGCCCGCGAGCAGGCGCGGACCAACCTGCGCGTACCCCTCACCAGCTTCGTCGGCCGCGACGCCGAGCTGCGCAGCCTCGGCAAGCTGATCACGGAGGAACGCCTGGTCACCGTGGTCGGCTCCGGCGGCGCCGGCAAGACCCGGCTGGCCCTCGAGCTCGCCGCCCGCACCACGCCCCGCCCCGCGGAGGAGACGTGGTTCGTCGAGCTCGCAGCGATCGCCGAGCCGGGTGAGGTGCCGCAGGCGGTCCTGTCCACGCTTGGCGTACGCGACCTGGCGTTGCTGGCGTCGTCGCAGCTCACCGGGCAACAGCTGGAGTCGGTGCCGGTACGCGATCCGGTGACCGTGCTGGTCGAGGCGTTCCGGGCCAAGCAGATCCTGCTGATCCTGGACAACTGCGAGCACCTGGTGGACGCGGCCGCCGCGCTGGTCGACCGGCTGCTCGGCGCGTGCCCGGGGCTGCGGGTGCTCGCCACCAGCCGGGAGCAGCTCGGCGTACCCGGCGAACGTCTCTACCCGATCCCGCCGCTCGGCCTGCCGCCCGAACCCGAGGTGGCCGAGCCGGACCCGGTGGCCGGCGCGCTGGCGTACCCCGCGGTGCGGTTGTTCGCCGACCGAGCGGTCGCGGTGCGCCCGGAGTTCGAGGTCACGCCGGACACGCTGGGCTCGGTGGTGGAGATCTGCCGGCGGCTGGACGGCATCCCGCTGGCGATCGAGCTGGCCGCCGCCCGGCTGCGGTCACTGTCGGTGGGCCAGATCGCCGCGCGGCTGGACGACCGGTTCCGGCTGCTGACCGCGGGCCGGCGTACCGTCCTGGCGCGGCACCAGACGCTGCGCGCGGTGGTGGAGTGGAGCTGGGACCTGCTGGACGAGCCGGAGCGGATCCTGCTGCGGCGGCTGGCGGTGTTCCACGGCGGCGCGACGCTGGAGTTCGCCGAGCTGATCTGCGCGGACGACGTGGACTGTGCCGGCGACGGCGCGGATGCTGCGGCCGAGGCTTCGGTCGGCGTCGCTGGTGGCGACCTGCCGCGCGAGGCGGTGCTCGACGTACTCGCCGCGTTGGTGGACAAGTCGCTGGTGGACGCGGTGCTCGACCGGCGGCACGGCGACGGTGGTGGCGCGGGTGGCGCGGGTGGCGCGGGTGGCGCGGGTGGCGCGGGTGGCGCGGGTGGCGCGGGCGGCGCGGGCGGCGCGAGTGGCGCGAGTGGCGCGAGTGGCGATGGCGGGGAGGTGCGCTACCGGCTGCTGGAGACGGTTCGGGCGTACGGACTCGAACGCCTCACCGAGGCCGGCGAGTCCCAGGCGATGCACGCAGCGCACGCGCAGTGCTTCGCCCGCCTGGTCGAGGAAGGCGTCCCCTACCTGCGCGGCGGCGGGCAGGTGGAGTGGATGGCCCGGCTGCGTTCCGAGCACGACAACGTCCTCGCGGCGATGCGTACGGCCGTGGACTCCGGAAACGCCGATTTCGCGGTACGCCTGGTCACGGGGTTCTCGTGGTTCTGGTTCCTCGAAGGCCACCGAGCGGCCGCCACGAACTGGACCCGCGCCGCGCTCGCCGTACCCGGGGAGGCGCCGCCCGGGCCGCGCGCCCTGCTGCTGATGCTCGCCGGGTTCGGCTACCTCGCGACCGGTGAGCCCGACGCCTGCAAGCGGTCGCTGCAGGAGGCGCTCGCGCTCGTCGACGCGCCCGGGTCGAGGATCCGGGACGAGTTCCCCGAACTCGGGTTGCTGGAGTCGATGGCGCTGACGTTCGAGGGCGACGGCGAGGCCGGCCGGCGCCGGTTGGAGGCGGTGTTCCCCGCGCTGCGGCCCTGGGGGCAGGGGATGGCGAAGCTGTTCCTCGGCAACATCGAGGACAACGCCGGCGACACCGAGGCCGCCGAGGCGCACCTGCGCAGCGCCCTGGACCGGTTCACCGAACTCGGCGACCGGTGGGGGCGGGCGTCCGCGTTGCGCAGCCTGGCCGGGTTGTGGGGGCGGGCCGGCGGGCACGCCCGGGCGCTCGGTGCGCGGGAGGAGGCGCTCGCGCTGCTGCGGGAGCTCGGCAGCGACGCCGACCTTCCGATCGCGCTCACCCAGATCGCCGGCGACCGCGCCCGCTCCGGCGACCTCGCCGGCGCGCGAGCCGACCTCGGCCGCGCTCGTGCCCTGGTGGACGCCGGGCAGACGCCGGAGCTGGCGGTGTGGGTACGCCTGGGCGAGGCGGAGTTCGCGGCCCGTAGCGGCGATCTTGTCGAGGCTCGGCGGCAGGCCGACCTGGCGCGCGCCGAGCTGGCCGGACATGGGCCCATGCCGCTGCCGATGAAGATCGTCATCACGGCCGGGCTGGGGTTGGTGCTGGCCGCGGCTGGTGAGGTCGGCGCGGCGGCGGAGGTCCTGGAGGGGGCGAGAGGCTTCGCCGCCACCGGTCACGACCGGCCGATGCGGGCGATGGTCGTCCACGCGCTGGCGGCGGTGGCGTACCGGTCGGATGATCCCTCGCGGGCCGCCTTGCTGCTGGGGGTCGCCGAGGCGGTGCGTGGCGGTCCTGACCGCAGCGGTGACGACCCGGGTCGTACGGCGGAGGGCGTCCGGTCCTTGCTGGGACCGGAGGCCTACGACGCGGCGTACGCGCGGGGTGCGGGGATGTCGGAGGAGGAGATCGTCGAGCTGATCGGGCCGGAGGAGTCTCCTTCCTGAGCCGCTGGACCCGTGCTCGAGCTCAGCCGGCGCGGAGCACTGCCCGGAGCTTCTCGGCGAACGCGCGCGGCCTGCCGAGGTATCCCGAGTGGTCGCCGGGGAACTCCACGAACTCCGCGTACTCCGGTCCGAGGCGTTCGGCCAGCGTCGCGCTCGCGCGGTAGGGGTAGTGCGCGCTGCTGCGTTCGCCGCCGGCGAGGACAAGTCTTGTGCCGGCGTTCGCCGCGGTTCGCAGCGCCGCGAGGTCGGGCTCGAAGCGTACGAACGGCAGCAGCTCCGTACCCATGAACGTGTCGAAGTTGCCGGCGAACCGTCGCTCGATGTCGCGGTCGGGCGGAAGCTCGGGGTCGTATTCGAAGTCCTGCTCGTCGCCGCCCGCGTAGTCCGCGACGAACGCGGCCATCGCCTTCTCGGTGCCCTCGGTGCGATGCAGGCCGCGGATCTCCTCGAAGCGGGCCAGGTGCTCCGCCGCGTCCGGGAGCACGGTGACGACCGGCGGCTCGTGCGCGACGAGGGTGTGTACGCGGTGCGGGTGCCGAGCCACGAGGTCAAGGCCGATGATCGCGCCGCCGCTGCCGCCGAAGACGTACGCCGGGGCGGGTTCTCGCTCACCTTCGTCCTCGGCGCGGGATCGGTCGTCGTGGCCGGGGTCGCCGAGGAGGTCCAGGAGAGCCAGCGCGTCCGCGGTCTGTTCGTCGATCCGGGCCTCGGGGTAGGGGGTGGCGACGGTGCTGCGGGAGTTGCCGCGCCGGTCGTACGTCGCGACGCGGTAGTCGTTCGCGAGCGCCGGGCCTACCGAGCTGAAGAAGCCGGCGTCGCCGAGACCGCCGGGGATCATCAGGAGAAGCGGGGCGTCACGGCGTTCGAAACCCCAGGTCTCGTAGTAGAGGTGCGCGCCGGGCACCTCGAGCGTGCCGGCCGTCCTGCGTGGGCGGGTCGCGACGGGGCCGGCGTTCTGGCTGGTCATCCGGGTTCCTCTCGGGCGTGGGTGGACGACGTCCGAGCCCAACGGTGGCCGGAGTCGCTGAGAAACCCCGTACAACCGGCTGACGCCCGCTGACGATCACGTCCGGTACGCCGTCAGCGGGGCACCGGCGAGGTGATCGGCGTCGGTCCGGACGCGGCGGCGCCGAGCGTGTGCCCAGGCAGCATCCGAGCCGTCGCGCCCGGTAGGCTGCCGGATCACCGGGCCGTTAGCTCAACTGGCAGAGCAGCGGACTTTTAATCCGCGGGTTCTGGGTTCGATCCCCAGGCGGCCCACCATCCCCGCAGGTCAGTGGTATCGCTTCTGATCCCTCCGAGATCATCGCCACACTCAACCCGAGCGCGAGCCCGGAAACAAGTCAGGGTTCGCCGGGTGAGCGGTCCTGCTTGTGTTCTGCCCACTGTCGAAGCGACGACGTGTCGTCCGGTCGCATGGCGCGGTCGAGGTGCTCGATGACGTTTCCGAGTTGGGTGCAGCTGCGTTCGATTTCCTCGCGTGTGCGTTGGCTTTCGGTGATGGCTACCGACAGCAGAAGTCCGGTCAGAGCGATCGAGCCATTGAACAGCTGCAGAATCGCCATCGTTTCGGACAGGTGCCTTCCGGCGAACGTGCCGTATCCATGCATGGCGGCGTGGATGGCCACTGCCGAAGCGAGCAGCGCCACCGGCGCCGCTCCCGGCAACTGGAAACGCCAGGCCGCCCAGACCACCAGCGGAAACGCCAGGAACAGCACTCCGAACACTTTCTGGCCGATCAGGATGATTCCGAACGAACCAACCAGCACGGCCGCGATCTCCGCGAGCCGTTCGGAGTCGACGTACCGGTATCGGCGCCAGGGGACCGTTACGAGAGTCAGCAGCAGCGGCGCCACGACGAGCACCCCCATGGCGTCGCCGGTCCACCAGGTCAGCCAGGTCGGCAGGAAGGAACTGAGCGGTACCACACCGGTCAGCAGGAGCTGCACGGTCCCGGTGGTGGAGCTGATGAGCATCGCGCCCAGCGCGGCAACGAACACCAGCGCCAGTGCGTCCTTCAGCCGGTCCAGTTCGATCCGGAAGTCGAACTTCCGCAGCGCCCAGTACGCGCCCAGGCATGCCAGAGTCGTACCAGCTGCGACAGGGAGCGCGATGACGGCGGGACCCGTGGACAGGTTGACGACGCCGGCTCCCAGAAAGATCCCGGGCCACATATCGATTCCCAGGAGGAGGAGGACGGCCACGGCGATCCCGGTGGGTGGCCAGAACGGGCTGATATGTCCGCGAGCCAGCCCGATCATCAAACCGATCTGCGCAGACCCGTAGAAGGCGGCCGCCAACCCCACATTCAACAGGACAACCATCAACGGTCGCCGGAGCAGCCCTTCATAGCGCTCCACGACAACCCAACGCTAGACCGGCCCCGCACAGGTCCACCACCCCGGGGGCCATCAGACCCCTTACTGCAGCGCCAACGGTCCCATGGGCTCGTTCAAGGCAGAGAAGGGCGGCCGCCTCAGCGGCCGACGGCCCTTTCGAGCTGGGCCTTGCTCATCTTCGAACGACCCTGGACTCCCTGCCGCTTCGCGTCCGCGTACAGCTGCGCCTTCGTGCGCCCGCCCGGGCCGCTTCCGGACCGTTGACCTCCACGCCGGCCGGAGGAGATGTCCTTGGTCGAGGTGGAGCTTTTCTGGCTGGCCTCGCCGGAACGAGCGCGCTCCTTGTTCACGGTGCGTGCAGCTATCTCGGTGGCGCGTTCTTCGGAGCGCCCCTGCGCTTTCTGGCTGCTCTTGACGTGCTCGTACTGCCTTTCCCGCTTGCTTCCCCACTGTCGCTGCGGCATGGGCACGCCTCCTCGCGAACCGTCACATCTCAATCGACGGACTTCTCCACGTTAGCGCCGACGACCCATACGAGGCGTACCAGACAAGACGCGGAACGCGAACCCCTCGAAGATCCGACACGAGGCGGCCTTTGCGGACCTCGCTTTGCAGTCCTGATCCGGTCACAAACGATTCGCCTTGATCAGTACGGGTAGGGGCCGGTCGGGTTGGACACCTACGGGGGATTGTCGCCGATCGTCCCCCGGGAGGCTAGCTATGACCCGACACCCCTTCTCCCCTGCCAACCTCGGCCCGTTGGACAGGTCGTTTCCCAGGCAGTACTTTCGCTGCGAGCCAGGTGGTCACAACACAGTCAGGTCCTCGCAACCGCCTTTGGATGACCCGCTGGTGGCAGGCCCACGACCGGAAAACACCTCGACACTCGACGTGACCTGGAGCGCGGACACCCGAGGCCACACACTGGTATCCGTCGCCGGGAACGTCACCGACGACAACGCGTGGGAGTTGAAGCGCCAGCTCCAATGGCTACTGCTGAGCCAGCCGCCGGTACTGCTTCTGCAACTGAACCAGGCACGCTTCGTCAGCCCGCTGGGAGTCCGGTGCCTGGCTGCCGCGCACAAGCGTGCAGGCCAGCTGGGCGTGGACATGAGGGTGGCAGCACCCGCGAGCGGCGACATCCGGGTACTCCACATGACCTACCCAGGCCATCCGCTGACGTCCTGATCTCCCCACGACCTTACAGATCCCGCTGCTGAACCCAGCGCGAAACCCTGACCGGGCAGGCGATTCCGCCCCGTCGCCTGCCCGCACCACCCCGCGCCTCAGGACGAAGCTCCACCCCGCTCGACGTCCCACCCGCCCCCGGCGACCTCACGTAGCAGAACGACATCCCATCCACTCAGCACGTCGGACCTCGCGCCGTTGTCATCTCGACCCGACGTGCGCCTCAGACGAGGAGACACCACGATGCCCAAGCGCCGAAGAGCGATCCCTGGCGGACGGGGCAACACCTCCCGACCACCGAAGGCGTGGACTCGCTGGCACGAAGACGCAGCCTGCGCCGACCTGCCCTCCCAACTGTTCTACGGACACGAGACCGAAAACTCTGCAGATCGTGCCGCCAGAGAAGCAGCGGCCACCGCAGTGTGCGAACAGTGCCCGGTCCGCTGCCAGTGTGAAGCGCACGCCGTCACCATGCCCGAGCCCTACGGAGTGTGGGGCGGCACCACCGAAGCAAGCCGAAGGAACCACCGGCACCGGGTGGTAGCTCCCGCTTACGGCAAGACCACACGTGCATCGTGAACACGCACCACGCGCCACAACACGCGCACCAGCGTCGACAAACGTCGTGGATGTCCACCATGATTCGGCCGGGATCCGGTTGTCACGTCGGATGTCGACGATAACGACCGTGCGGCGGTTCAGCACGGCCCAGCCGCTTACGCAGTCGGCGACTGGGAACCGTTGACCCTTCCACAGCGGACTCATTGCGTCCTTGTCTTGACGCAGGAGGTGCTTGACGGATCTGTGTCAGTACCTGATTGACGCTTCGCCTGGGAACCTGGGGTTCTGGCGGTCCGCGGCCGCTGTCCCTTGATGCTACGCACTGCCTGTTCGGTGATGCGGCGTTGACTTTGGTGTCGCCGTCGGGGTGTCGAGTGAATTCTTTAGCAGCAAATGCGTCCACTGAACAGTCCGCGTAGAGTTTGAAGGTCTCCCATTTGAACCGGTGAATACCGAAACAGAGCCCCGAAAATGGCACAAGACAATAATCATGCCGCCGAAAAGCAGCACCATGAACACGTCACCGACGACACCCGGCCGTCCGACTTCGGCCAGGCCTTGAAGGCCCACGCCCATCACCTCGCCACGCAGGCGCACCGCCAGCTTGAGGACCTGGGATACATCGGCCCCGACCACCCCTTCCAGGGCGGTCCGCACTGCTGGTCGGCCGACCGTCACCGCCCAGCCAATGCCGACGAACCTGACGAGGCCGCCGGCCCCGACCGCTGACGGCCTGTCGAGTCCTCGGATAGTGCGGTTCCTACTCGCGGGGCCGGTCCGCGTGCTTCCGGCAGAGCACCGTGGGCCGCCACAGCTGGGGCGACGACGCGGCAGAAGCGCGACGGTCGAGGCAGGCTGCTGGCCAGGATGGTTCGGCGGGGGCGGCGTAGAGTCGATGACATGCCCGCCACAGACGGGTGGCAGCATGAACCCGACCAAATCCCCCGGCTGCAGCGAATCGCCCTGGAGTTTCGGCAGCGAGCCGCCCAGACACGTGCGCTCGCCACGCGGTTGCGCAGGGGAGCGGCGGAGAGAGGCAAGCTCCTCGCGGCCCATGCCGGTGAGGCTGCTGCGCTGCGGCTTCGCGCCGCCGACGAACGAGCACGCGCCGCCGGTGAACGTGAACATGCCGCCAAGGAACGGAGTCGGACGGCCTATCTTCGCGGCCTCGCGGCCCAGGCTCGCGGTCGGCTGGAGGAACTGCGATTCGTCGCACGCACCGAACGGATGCGCGCCGCGGAAGAACGCGACAACCTCGCCGACCAACGCGACCACGAGGCCGACGAACGCAACCATCTTGCTGACAAGCGCGAACGGAGCGCCGACGAGCGGGACCGCATCGAAGACCAACGCAACCGCGAAGCCGACCAACGCGAACGGGTCGCCGACGACCGCCAACGGATGGCCAACGAACGCGACCGCGACGCGGACCACCGCGACCGCGATGCCACAGAGCGCGAACGATCCGCCGACCAGCGTGAGCGAGCCGCCGACGAGCGCGAACGAGCCGCCGACGAACAAGAACGACCAACCAGCAAACGCCACGCCGACAACCGCTAGTTCGACCCGAAATGTCCCAGGAGCAAACCGCGGAGAATCTGCGCGAGCGAGCCGCCGAGAAGCGTGCGCTTGCCGCGCGGTTGCGTACGCAGGCGGCGAGGCAACGCGCTGAGGCCGAGCGGAGCCGCGCGGCCCGTTTGGCGGAAGGTGGTCAGGCGTACCTGCGGCCCGACCGCGCCGCAGCGTACCGGGCCCAGGTCGACCGGTCTCTCAAAACCCAATATCGGCGTCTCGCCGCCGAGTCCCACCGTCGACTCGCCGAACTGGGATCCATCGATCCCAAGGAACACCAGCGAGTCGTCGACAAGCGCGACAGGGACGCCGACCAACGCGAAGCCCATGCCGACCGACGCGAAGCCGATGCCGACGAACGTGATCGCCTCGCTGACGAGCGTGAACGCCTTACCGACGAGCGTGAGCGCCTGGCCGAGGAACGTGAGCGCCTGGCCGAGGAACGCGACCGGGCGGCAGACGAGCGTGACCGGGCCGCCGACGTGCGCGACACGGCCGCCGACGTGCGCGACACGGCCGCCGACGAGCATCCGAGCACATAGCGGGCACGACCGGCGCACTCTCGCGCTTGCCGTGGTCTCAGCGGTCAGCCGATATCGCCCGGCACGATCGCGGCGTGCGCGCGTAGCGTCGTGTGGATGTCGGCCAGGGCGAGGTCTTCCGGCTCGACGTCGGACTGGGCGGACAGTGCCGCCATCACCCCGGCGGCCTGCCCCATGGCCATGCAGGATGCTTGGACGCGGTAGGCGGAGTTGGCTTCCTGGTCGCCCGACGCGCAACGCCCGGCAGCGATCAGCCAGCTGCTGTCGCGTGGCAGGAGCGCCCCGCGCGGGATGGTCGGGAACGTGCCCTTGCTGAGGACCCGGTAGTCGATGCCGTGGCCGCTGGGCCTGTGCACGTCGATCGGGTAGAAGCTGTAGCAGACCGCGTCGTCCCACACCCGTCCGCTCACGTAGTCGTCGACGGTGATCTTCCGCTTGCCCGCGATGGTGTACGTCTCCCGAATGCCACACTCGGAGGCGAAGTAGTCGATCGTCAGGCCCTCGAGACCTGGCTGGGCCCGCAGGAAACGGAAGATCCGCATCAGGCCCGCTCGGCCCTCGACCTCCGCCTCGGAGCGACCCTGGCTCGTGCTGCCGTCGACGCCGGGGATGTGCATGGAGTTCCGCCCGCGGAACCTCAGGAATCCACGTACGCCGTCCTTGTGCATCGTCAGGTCGGTGGGCCGCAACTCCTTGCGCGTAACGGCTTCGGCGCAGGCCTGCAGCAGTGCGTCGTAGTCCAGTGACCCGGCGTCGTACCCGCTGAAGCACGCGCTGTACGTCGCGGGCTGGCGTTCCACGTTCTGTTCGCGTTCGAACCCGGCCAGTGCGACCGCGTTGGCGTCGCCGGTGCAGTCGACCAGGACGCGAGCTCGCTCCTCGAACAGGCCTTCCTTGCCGCACAGCGTCATGTGCCACTCGGCGTCGTCGCGCCGCACGGCGCCGAGCATGGTGTGGAAGCGCAGCGTGGCACCCGAGTCGAGCACGGCCTCGTCCAGCAGCGCGGCGTAGATCTCGCGACGCAACTGGACGCTCAGCCTGTACGCCGGCCGGTCGAAGTCGGCGAAGTCCGGCAGGTCGTCGCCTGCGACCTCGACGGCACGCTTCACGATCTCCCACCCGATGCCGGCGATCACCTGCGTACCCCAGGCGTGGAAGAGCCCCGGTATGTCGATCGCCGCGGCGGTGGTGGTGCCGCCGAGCATGGCGTTCTTCTCCACGAGCAGGGTCCGCGCACCCAGCCTGGCCGCCTGGATGGCCGCGGTCGCCCCCGCCGGGCCACCCCCGATCACGACAACGTCGTAGGTCATGCGGCACACCATCTCACGTGGTCAGAAGCCGACAGGAGCGGATCCGGTGGCCGACGGGATCTCCAGGTTCGCGGTGTAGAAACGAGCGGATCTGCTGGGGCGGATGTCGTCGGGCCGATGGGGTGGAACGCCCGCCTGCTCCGGATGGGTGAGGGTAGCCCGACACAGGGTTACGTAAAGAGTTCTTTTGCCTAACTGTGCGCCAGTTCACAAGTAGTTGTGTTGTCTAAGCAACGGCCGCCCCGCATAGTTGGGTCTGGCGTAACTTGCATGGAGCAAGCAACAGAAAGTGGGTAGGCGTACTACCGGAGCGACGCCGATGGCGGAGGAACACCAGCCGCATCGGGGTGGGTCGGCAGGCGCGCGGCAGGGGCGGAAGGGACCGATGAGTAACGCGGTGCAGAGTACGGCGACCCGGAGAGCGGTCGCGGGGCCCGAGCAGCGGTCACCGGGCCAGCTGAGTCACGGCCAGATCGTCACCATCATCTCGGGCCTGATGCTCGGGATGTTCCTCGCCGCACTGGACCAGACGATCGTCTCCACGGCGATCCGCACCATCGCCGATGATCTCAAGGGCCTGGACATGCTGGCCTGGGCGACGACTGCCTACCTGATCACGTCGACCGTGAGTACCCCGCTCTACGGCAAGCTGTCCGACCTCTGGGGCCGGCGGCCACTCTTCCTGACCGCGATCACCATCTTCGTGATCGGCTCCCTCGCCTGCACCTTTTCGCAGTCGATGTGGCAGCTCGCCGGGTTCCGCGCGTTCCAGGGACTCGGCGCCGGCGGCCTGATGTCGCTCGCGTTCGCGATCGTCGGCGACATCGTGCCGCCTCGCGAGCGGTCTCGGTACCAGGGCTACTTCATGGCCGTGTTCGCGACCTCCAGCGTCCTCGGCCCCGTGATCGGCGGGTTCTTCGCCGGTCAGTCCGAGCTGATCAGCCTGGCCGGCTGGCGGTGGGTGTTCCTGGTCAACGTGCCCATCGGCGTCATCGCGCTGATCGTGGTCGGCCGGGTGCTGCATGTGCCACACACCCGCCGCGACCACCGCATCGACTGGCTCGGCGCGATCACGATCGCGGTGTGCGTCGTACCGCTGCTGATCGTGGCCCAACAGGGCCGGGACTGGGGTTGGGGGTCCCGGGACGCGCTGATCTGTTACGTGCTCGGTGGAGTCGGTCTGATCGCGTTCATCTTCGCCGAGAAGCGGATGAAGGACGACGCACTGATCCCGTTGCGGCTGTTCCGATCCCCGGTCTTCTCGCTGATCTCGTCGGGTGGCTTCTTCATCGGCATGGCGATGTTCGGGGCGATCGCGATCGTGCCGCAGTACCTCCAGATCGTGAAGGGCGCCACGCCCACGCATTCGGGACTGCTGATGCTGCCGCTGATGGCCGGCATCATGACGGGCTCGCTGTCCTCGGGGCAGATCACCGCCAAGACCGGCCGCTACAAGATCTTCCCCCTCATAGGCACCCTCCTCATGACCGCCGGCCTGGTGCTGTTCCACCAGGTCGCGTGGGACACCCCGCTGTGGCAGACCGACATCTACATGGCGGTGGTAGGCCTCGGGCTCGGCCTGTGCATGCAGACCCTCACCCTCGCCATCCAGAACGCCGTCCCGCCCCGTGACATGGGCGTCGCCACCTCGTCCTCGATCTTCTTCCGCCAGATGGGCGGCACGCTCGGGACGGCCGTCTTCCTCTCGCTGCTGTTCAGTACGGTCGGTGACAAGATCGCGGACGCGTTCCGTACGGTCAGCCAGACACCGGCCTTCCAGGCCGCGCTGCACGACCCGAAGGTGCTGGCCGACAAGGCGAACCAGCCGGTGCTGGCGATGCTGCACGGCTCCGGTGGCGGCGGTACGGGTGGTGTGCTCCAGGACTCCTCCTTCATCCAGCGGCTCGACCCGCGGCTCGCCGTGCCGTTCCGGATGGGGTTCTCCGACTCCATGGACCTGGTGTTCCTGACCGCCGCCGTCGCTCCGATCGTGGCGTTCCTGCTGCTGGTGTTCATGAAGGAAATCCCGCTGCGTACGCAGTCCGGCATGGCGGCACGGGCCGCGGAGGAGGCGGGTCCGGCAGCGGAGGTGGATACTCCGGAGGCCCCGGAGACCGATAAGTCACTGCGGGCGGCGGCGGAGCTCGGCAACGGGCACGTCGGCGCCAACGGTCACGTCGGTGCCAACGGCTACGCGACCAGCAACGGCCACGCCGGCGCCAACGGTCACGCCGGCACGAACGGTCGGCACGCTTTGGCGGCGGGGGAGGACTTCGCCCAGCTCCTTCGGATGCCGCGGACCCAGCCGGAAGCCGCACCGACGAGCAACGGATCATCCACGACGCCGAACGGCGACGACCACGACGACCGCGACGGCCACGACGGCCACCAAGTCAGCGGCAAGGTCCTCCGCCCGGACGGCAGCCCCGTTTCCGGCGCCGCTCTGACCCTGATCGACCTCGGCGGCCACCAGGTCGCACGTACTCTCACCGACCAGTCCGGTGCGTACGTCGTTCCGGTCCTGGAGGCCGGCGCGCACGTCCTGATCGCCTCGGCCGGCGCCTACCAGCCGCAGGCGTCGACGATCACCACTACCGGGGGCCCGGTGACGCTCGACCTGGTGCTCTCCGGGAGCACCCGGCTGTACGGAACGGTCTCGGTCAGCGGCTCCGGCGCCCCGGTGCCCCGCGCCACGGTGACCCTGACCGACCAGAGCGGCGAGGTCGTCACCTCCCTGGTCACCGGCGAGGACGGCAGCTATGCGATGGACGGTCTGGGCGGCGGCCACTTCACCGTTGTCGCCAGCGCCGCGAACTACCGCCCGATCGCGGCGAGCGTCATGGTGCCGCAGGGTGGCGAGGAGCGGTTGGACCTGCACCTGGAGGGCGGTGGCCGGTTGACCGGTGTCGCGCGGTCGGGGCGGGACGGGCATCCGGTACGCGAGGCGCTGATCACCTTCGTCGACGCTTCGGGTGCGGTGCTCACGACCACGGTGACCGATGCCGAAGGCGCGTACACCCTCGAGGACTTGCCGGCCGGCGACTACACCATCATCGCCAGCGGCTTCCCGCCGGTGGCCAGCTCGGGCCGGGTGGACGCCGCGGCTCACGGCACGCACGATGTCGAACTCGGTTACCCGGACGCCTGATCTGATCCGGTGCAGGCTCGCTCACGGACGGGCTGCGGGGGCCAGGTAGCCTCGACGGGCGACGGCACCGGCGCCGTCGTTCTCGACATCCGCACTCGGCTGGCGTCCACAGCCGGGACGACGTGTGCCTGGAGGATGCGCCGTGAGTGACCTCGACGAGAAGCTTCACGACATCTACGCCGAAGTACTCCGCCGCAACCCCGGCGAGCAGGAGTTTCATCAGGCTGTACGAGAGGTCCTGAGCAGTCTCGGGCCGGTGGTCGCAAAGCATCCGGAGTACGCCGATTCGGCCGTCATCCGCCGCCTGTGCGAGCCGGAACGGCAGGTCATCTTCCGCGTGCCCTGGGTCGACGACGCCGGCCAGGTACAGCTCAACCGCGGCTTCCGGGTGCAGTTCAACTCCGCTCTCGGTCCGTTCAAGGGCGGCCTGCGCTTCCACCCGAGCGTCTACCTCGGCATCGTCAAGTTCCTCGGCTTCGAGCAGATCTTCAAGAACGCTCTCACCGGGATGCCCATCGGCGGCGGCAAGGGTGGCTCCGACTTCGACCCGAAGGGTCGTTCGGACGCGGAGGTCATGCGCTTCTGCCAGTCGTTCATGACGGAGTTGTGCCGGCACATCGGTGAGTACGTCGACGTTCCGGCCGGTGACATCGGCGTCGGCAGGCGCGAGATCGGTTACCTGTTCGGCCAGTACAAGCGGCTGACCAACCGCTATGAGTCCGGCGTACTCACCGGGAAGGGCCTGGCCTGGGGAGGCTCGCAGGTACGCCAGGAGGCCACCGGCTACGGGGCGGTCTTCTTCGTCAACGAGATGTTGAAAGCGCGTGGTGAGACGTACGACGGAAGGCACGTCGTCGTGTCCGGCTCCGGCAACGTCGCCATCTACGCGATCGAGAAGGTGCACCAGCTCGGCGGAATCGTGGTCGCGTGCTCGGACTCCGACGGCTACGTCGTCGACGAGAAGGGCATCGACGTCGAGCTGCTCAAGGAGATCAAGGACGTACGCCGGGGCCGCGTCCGTGACTACGCCGAGGCGCGCGGCAGCGCGGTCGACCACGTGTCGGGCGGGACGATCTGGGACGTTCCCTGTGACATCGCTCTGCCGTCTGCGACGCAGAACGAGCTCAACGGCGCCGACGCGCTCACGCTCGTCAAGAACGGCTGCCGGGTCGTGGGTGAGGGCGCGAACATGCCCTCCACGCCGGACGCGATCAAGGTCTTCGACGACGCCGGGGTCGGGTTCGCTCCCGGAAAGGCCGCCAACGCGGGCGGTGTCGCCACCAGCGCGCTGGAGATGCAGCAGAACGCCTCCCGCGACAGCTGGAGCTTCGAGCACACCGAGGAGCGGCTCGAGGAGATCATGCGCGCCATCCACGATCGCTGTGCCGAGACCGCCGAAGAGTGCGGCAGTCCCGGCAACTACATCGCGGGCGCGAACATCGCGGGCTTCATCCGGGTTGCCGACGCCATGCTCGCCCTCGGCATCATCTGATCAAGAATTGGTTCTGTGGTACGTCGGACGCAGTAGGGACCGGACCCTTCCCGCGGTCAGGTCCCTACTGCGTCCGACGCCTACCCAGCGGCGACTGACGCATGGGTGTATGCGTCGGTGGGCATGGCATGGTCCAGCCGCCAGGTAATGGCGATCGGGCGTTCCCCAGTGTGACTGACGTACTGGGCGGTGCCGAGGAGAAGGTAGGGAGCAGTTCCGAGGTCGTTGCTCTGCCGTTCCCGTGTGAAGAGCAGAATGTTGTGATTGAGGGCGCTGTGCTGGAGGTAGCGCTGACCCGTGGGTGAGGCGGTGGACGTGCTGCTTTGCGACTCCCAGTGGAACAACGTGGGGCTGATCGCGTAGTCGCGGTACATGGTGGTTGGGGAGAAGTCGCTCTCAGACTTGCGGAGAGTCACAAGGAACGCGTCAGCGTTCCAGTCTGGGGCCCTAAGTACGCCTGCTTGGAAGCTTGCTGGCCTTCGTTGAAGATTCGCGTAGTCGAGGGCGGCAAGGATCTCTTCTCGCTGGTATTGAGCATGGACCCGCAGCGGGAGCTGAGCAAGTCCGCCACGAAGCCTGACAGGAACATGTCGGGCTTGTTCGAAGCTGAGCGCAAGAACTGCGAGCAGTTCGTCTCGCACGGCCGGCTCGTCGCGTAGGGCAGCCAGGCCGGCGGCATAGGACGCGAAGCCTCCGCCGTCCGGCCACAGTGAGAAGAACAGCATTCTCGCCCACCGCTGCCGCAGTACATCGAGGTCGTCGTAGTTCGGCGCGCCGTCGGCCAGAAGATCTGCGTAGGCGCGACGTCGGTCGGGGTCATCGACGTGTGCAAGCGCCCGGATGCGCTTGAGGAGTTGGGCCTGACGCGGACCAGCATGACGCGTTGGCGCACCTGCATCCTGCCGCAGTTGGGTCCAAGACTTGCTGCCTTTGCGGAGTACGTCGCTGAGTTCGAGTTGAGTCTCACTGAGGTAGGTCTGGAGGTCGCAGTCACCTAGCAGACGTAGGTCCTGGACCAGGTACCGCCACCGTTGGTCCACCTGAGCGCGGATGTTGTCGAGGACGATTTCCTGAGCTTCCTCGTCAAGCACGATCTGGCAACCAGACGGAAGGAAGGGGAAGCCACGCTCAATCTGATGCTTGAGGCCACGGCGGGTCGCGCCGGTGAGAGCGCTGTACCGCTGGTCGAAGCGGAAGTTCTTGTGCTGGTGGCCGACGTAGTCCAGCACGGTCAGAACGGGCTTGTCTGAGGCGTGACGAAGCCCTCGGCCAAGCTGCTGCAGGAAGATGGTCGCGCTCTCCGTCGGCCTCAGGAAGAGGACCGTGTCGACCTGAGGGATGTCCAAGCCTTCGTTGAACAGATCGGCGGCGAAGAGGACGTTGACGCGTCGGTCTCGAAGATCATTGAGAGCATTCTCGCGTTCACGTTGCCCAGTCGCACCGCTGACAGCCTGCGCCGGGATGCCGGCCTTGTTGAAGGCGTCGGCCATGTAGTCGGCGTGAGCGACCGAGACGCAGAAGCCGAGCGCGCGCATAGATGAGATGTCGGCAATCTTGTCGTGGAGCTCGCGTAGCACGATGGCGGTACGGGCGTCGTTGCCGGTGTAGAGGTTGGACAGTGCGGCCTCGTCATAGCGGCCCCTAGCCCACGTGATGTCGGTGAGCTTGGTGTTGTCAGCAATGCCGAAGTAGTGGAAGGGACACAGCAGTTCGGCCTCGAGAGCGTCCCACAGGCGCAACTCCGCGGCGGTCCGTCCATCGAAGTATCTGCGGACGTCGATGCCATCCGTACGCTCCGGAGTAGCCGTCAGCCCTAGGAGTTCTCGGGGTGCGAGATGGCTGAGGAGCGTTCGGTAGGTCCGTGCTTCGGCATGGTGGAACTCATCAACGACCACGATCTCGTACGCATCAGGCGGGATGTTGGCCACACCATATGCGGACAAGGACTGGATCGAAGCGAACACGTGCCGCCAGCGCTCTGGGCGGGCATCACCGACGTAAAGCTCTCCGAAGGATGCGTCGGCGAGCACCTCGCGGTAGGTGCGAAGCGATTGCTGAAGGATCTCTCGCCGGTGCGCTACAAACAGCAGCGAGGGTCGCGGCTTGCCCGCAGCCTCGGCGGCCAGGCTGAGGCGTCGGTAGTCCAACGCCGCCACGACGGTCTTCCCAGTGCCGGTTGCCGCGACGACGAGGTTGCGGTGGCGGCCATGAACGACGCGCTCGCTTTCAAGCTCCTCGAGCATCTCGGCCTGGTGTGGGTAGGGCCGTACCTCGAGCCCGGATAGCGATACCGTCACGCGATCCGTTGTGCGACGTCCGCTCGCCTCAGCCAGCGCGTCGTCGAGTCGATCCCGGTCTCGGTCCGGGTCGTAGTCTTCGAACGTTGCGTCGTTCCAGTACGTGTCGAATGTAGCCGCGAACTTCGCCATCAGGGACGGCGTCGCGACCTGGGACAGCCGTACGTTCCACTCCACGCCGTCCAGCAGCGCTGCGTGTGAGAGGTTCGAGGATCCTACGTAAGCGGTATCGAACCCCGTCCTTCGGCGGAACAGCCACGCTTTGGCGTGTAGCCGGGTGCGCTTGATGTCGTACTGGACCTTCACCGTTGCGCCGAAGTGGCGAACGAGTCGGTCGAGAGCGGGACGGTCAGTCGCGCCCATATACGCGGTCGTGATCACCCGAAGCGGGACGCCGCGCTCACGCAAGAGGGCGAGCTGCGACTCCAGCACTCGCAGACCGTGCCACTTCACGAAGGCGCACAACAGGTCGACGCCATCCGCTGTGTCGATCTCAGACCGAAGCTCTGACCCCAGGGACGGCTCGCCGGGGGAGTTGGTCAGCAAAGCTGCATCCGACAGCGGCGTCGTCGGTCTGGTGTCAGGCAGGGCTAAGACCCCGGGGGCGGCGAGTCTCGAAACCCGGGTGAGCTGCTGCGGCGGCTCGACAACTGGGTCGGCGCCATCCGGCTCAAGGATCCGCAGAGCTTCGTTCAGCAGCTGCACGCGTTCCTGCAAGTCGCTCTTTGATGAGAGGACTCGCGTCGCCACCTCGCGAAGGTAGCGAGCAAGGACCTCTGGCTGGTCGGCCTTGTCGACCACCGCAGTGCTGGCCTTGAACTCCGCAGCCAGCATCTCGACCTTGGCTCGCAGCCCGGTGGTCACCAGTGTTTCGAATAGCCCCTCGTCCACCGTGCCGGTGATATCACAACCGGTTGGTCGGACCACGAGTCAGCCCGTCGTTTCGTGGTTCAGCCGCTGACAAGTGCGGCAGCGTTCTCCGGATCTAATGGGCAGGTGGCGTTCCGATATCGACGAACCGCGCGGGACTGGCTGTGGCACATCCAGATCACCGCATCGAGGATCCGCAGAGTCGACGGTGACGGCTCGTCTGCCGGGCGGTGTCTGCCCGAGTGGCTCGTGCGCAGGGGATCTGGACGGCCCCCTGCGCCGGTGCCATGCAACTACTGCTGGCCGAGCCAGAGGTCGGGGCCGAAGACTTCGTAATGGATGGCTTCCGGTGCGAGTCCGAGAGCCAGCAGCTGGCCTCGTACGGCTCGCAGGAATGGCAGCGGCCCGCAGAGGTACGCGGTCGCGTCGGACGGGATCGACAACCCGCCGAGGTCGACGAACCCCGTCCGCTCAACCGGCCACTCTCCCTCAGGCGCCTCGTACCACACCGCCGCCTGGGCGTTCCCCAGCTTGACGACCAACTGCTCCAGGTCGGACCGGAACGCATGCGCCGCGGGGGAGTAGTCGCCGTGGGCGACGGTGACGTGCCGGGTGGAGTTCGTTGCGGCGAGGTGGTCGAGCATGCTCATGATGGGCGTGCAGCCGATGCCCGCGGAGGCGAGCACCACCGGGCCGTCCTCGTCGTCCAGGCTCACGTCGCCGAACGACGCGCTCACCCGCAGGACGGCGCCCTCGCGAACGCGGTCGTGCAGGAAGTTCGAGACCTCACCGTCCGGGGCGCCGACGATCCGCTTCACTGCGAACCGCAGGGCGTCCGGCGCGGTTCCGGACAGGCTGTACTGGCGAATCTGGTGCGCGCCGTCGGGCAGTTCCACCTGCACCGAGACGTACTGTCCCGGCCGGGCCGGCGGCAGCGGGCCTTCGTCCACCGGGCGTACGAGGAACATCGCCACGTCCGCGGTCTCCTCGTACCGCCCGACGACGCGGTACTCGCGCCAGGTGTCACCATCGGCCGCGCCGGCCTCGGCGTAGAGGCGAGATTCGATGGCGATCAGCGCGTTCGCCATCAGCCAGTACACCTCGTTCCACGCCTGCGCGACCTCGGGCGTCACCGCGTCGCCGAGCACCTCCGCGATCGCCTCGAAGAGGTACTTGTGCACGATCGCGTACTGGTCGCGGGTGATGCCGAGCGACGCGTGCTTGTGGGCGATCCGGGAGAGCATGGCGTCCGGCCGTACGTCGGGACGCTCGACGAGAGCCGAGGCGAACGCCGCGATGGAGCCGGCGAGCGCCTGCCGCTGGGTGCCGTTCGCCTGGTTGCCCCGGTTGAACAGATCACGGAGCAGTTCGGGGTGGGCGGCGAACATCCTGTCGTAGAAGAGACCGGTGATGTCGCCGATCGCCGCGCCGACGGCGGGCAGAGTGGCACGAATCATGGCGGCCGACTGCTCGGACAGCATGGCCTACCTCCAAGGTGGTTTAGTGGTGGAACGGTGGTGGATCGCGTTGGAGCGTTGATGTTTCGCGCACATGCGCACTCAGCTCGCCGCGGGTCGCGCGGCCAAACCGAGAAGAACCGGACCCGTGGGGGAGCCCACGAGATCCTCGACGGTAACGGGATCGAGCGTGGAGTAGAACGCCTCCTGCGCCTTGCGTAGCAGCGAACGCAGCCGGCACGCGGAACGCAGCGGGCAGGGCGGGTCGTCCTCGCAACCCACGACGTCGCGTACGCCTTCGAGCTCGCGAACGAGCCACCCGACGGAGCTCGAGCGGCCGGCTTCGGTGAGCGTCAACCCACCGTTGCGCCCGCGTCGTGCCTCGACGACGCCGAGGTGCTGCAGGCGGGTGACGACCTTCGCGGCGTGGGTGTACGGGACCGCTACGGCGTCCGCCACCTCGCGGGTGGTGGGCATCGAGGTTGCGCCACTGTCGCCGTTCCTGTCCCCGTCCGCCACGGCCAGCCGCATCACTACTCGGAGGGCCAGGTCGGTGCTCGCCGTCATTCGCACGGCCTCAGTGTAGGTAAAGACGAATCTCAGATTCCACTTTGACGAGTGTCGGGTACGTCACGCTCGGGGGGGGGGTGGGCGCGCTTACGTACGGGCGAGCAGGCTGGTGCCGAGGTCCAGGAGGGCGATCACTTTCACGACCTCACAAGCGACGTAGGCCAGGTGGCCGTGTGAGCGCGGCTGCTCGGATTCGGCGCGCACGCCCGCACCTGCGGGCGCATCCGCTCGGGCTCCTGTGTCGAGGACGCCGGCGAGGACCTCGTCCGACCGCCGGTTCAGCCGCGGACGGATCACAGCGAGTTGTACGACCAGCAGGACGATCACGACGACGGTGAACGCCACGACCACCGCCGACGGCCCACTCAGCGCGACGGCGATCACGATCGCCAGGGCGAGCACCACCTCGACGGCGTTGAGCGCCCGGAAGACCAGCCGACCGATGCCGAGGCCGAGCGGAATCGTTACGCCGGGAGCGCGGAACTTCAGCGGCGCCTCCAGGAACGAGATGGCGAGCACCATACCCAGCCACACGAACGTCACCGCACCGCCGACGGCGGCAGCAGTCGAGTTCATACCTGCCATCTCATCACTGTCGTACGTCCAAGCGACCCACGGCCCGGTCACCGCCGGAACGGCAATCCACCTCAGGGTGTAGCCCGCGCGCCAACCAGCGGGTGGAACTACCAACAGTTGGTGGCGTGGACGTACGAACAGTTCAACCTCCGCGCCGATGTGCAGGTCCCGCCTTCGCGAAACGCTTCTCTCGACGAGTCGGGGAAGCGGGTGTGCCTCTTCCCCGCGGAGTAGAGACGGGAGAGGTAGATCAATGAAGAAGTTGTGGACGACGACCTGCAGACGCCGATGGCGAGTGGTCAAAGGCAAACTTGTCGTGGTTGGCGCCCTCGGAATGGTGACTACCGGGATGTTGGTGGCCACACACCCGGCCGACGCGGCGGCGAGTCCTCCGGTCACGGCGGCAGCTCTGTCGCCGGCGCAGCGGTGCGCCGGGTTGTCGGGCCTCCGACTACCTGACACGACGGTGCAGAGTGCTACCACGAACACAAGTGGCAGCTTCACCGTCCCACCAGGGCCGGGAGCGCCTGGCGCGGACAAGCCCGGCACGGTGCTGGCAGACCTGCCGGCGTACTGCGACGTGCGGTTGGTCAGAACGAACCCGCCCACGCATGACGAGGTCAACATCGAGTTGTGGTTGCCTCTCACCGCCTGGAATCACCGCTTCCAGGGAGTCGGCGGCAGCGGTTTCGTGTCCGGTATCTCCTACACCGCACTCGCCGGCGCACTGAAGGGCGGCTACGCGACGGCCTCCACCGACACCGGACACCTTGCCCTGCAATGGGACGGGAGCTTTGCGCTGAAGGCGCCCGGCGAGCTCGACTCCGCCGCTATCAGGGACTTCGCCGATCGCGCGGTCCACGAGATGACCGTAGCGGGCAAGCAGGTCACCACCGACTTCTACCGGCGGCAAGCCGACTACTCCTACTTCACCGGCTGCTCGCAGGGCGGACGCCAGGGCCTGGTCGAGGCGCAGCGTTACCCGCACGACTACGACGGGATTCTGTCCGGCGCGCCCGCGGTGTCGTTCTCGAAACTATCGGCCGCCCAACTATGGCCGCAGTTCGTGATGCAGCGTGCACACGACTTCGTACCCAGCTGCAAGTTCGCGGCATTCCAGGCGGCCGTGGTCGCACACTGCGACGCACTCGACGGGGTGACGGACGGTGTGATCGGGAACGTCGACGCCTGCCGGTTCGACCTGCGGACGCTGGTCGGACGAGCCACCGCCTGCGGGACCATCACTCGTACAGACGCGACGGTCATGGCGCAGATCTGGCAAGGGCCACGGACCGGTGAGCAGGGGCGCGGGCGGAGCCGGTTCCTGTGGTACGGGCTGGAGCCAGGCACCTCGACCAACGCCCTGGCCCTGACGCTTCCTGTCAACGGCCAGTTGACTGGGCGTCCGCTCTACTTCGGCACCTCGTGGTTGCAGTACTGGGTGACGCGGAACCCGTCGTTCGACTGGACAACGCTCACCACTCAGACGTACGACATGCTGTTCGGGCGCGGCGTCGACCGGTTCGGTGCGGAACTCGACGGCGACAATCCTGACCTCAGCAGGTTCCACGCCGGCGGCGGGAAGCTCGTCCTCTGGGCCGGACTGGCCGACTATGCCATCCCACCGCAGGGTGTGATCCGCTACTACGACGCCGTACGCCACCTCGACGGAGCGCAGGTCACGCAGACGTACGCTCGCCTCTTCCTCGCGCCAGGAGTCGGGCACTGCGGCGACGTGCCGGGCCTGCAGATCGGGCCGGTGCCGGTCGACCCGCTCGCCGCGTTGACGTCCTGGGTGGAACACGGCCACGCGCCGCGGAGCATCGGGGCGGTCAGGAACGGAGACGACGGCAAGATCGTGCAGACCAGACCGCTGTGCGCGTACCCACTGGTCGCCCGTTACGACGGCCACGGCAGCACCGACGTCGCGGACAACTTCACCTGCGCCCGAAGCTACGGGAGCAGCGACAGCAGCAGCTCGGCGCGGTCCACGGCGTCGTCGAGGAGTTCGACGTGCTGGCTGGCCCAGTCGAGTCCAGCGAGGATCCGGTGGCACAGACAGGCTGCCACGACGTCCGCGCTGGTGAGCTCGACCGCATGCTCGACGACGACGCGCCGGTGGTCCGGATCGGACAGGAACGGCAGCAGGGCCAACAGGTCCACCGCGACCGTGCCCGTCCCGAAGCCCTCCAAGTCCACGACCGCACTCAGGTCGTCGCCGTCGAAGAGCATGTTGCGGAACGTGAAATCGCCGTGAGTCAGGTCGCCGGAAGGCAACGATGGCACTGGTTTGGGCAGGACGGCCAGCGCCTGGCGAGCGTACGCACTCGTCGCCGGATGGAACTGATGCTCGCCGATTCCGCCGTTCAGGAACATCGTGATCATCGCGGACCAGTCGCGGTCAGCCGACGGACGAACCGACCGGTGTATGTCGGCCGCCGACAGCGCGGCGTCCAGTTGCCGACGGTTGGGCGAAGCCGGGGACGCCCCGCGAGTCCAGGAGGTCAACAGGTACGAGCGGTCCTCGTCCAGCGAGCCGCAGCCGATGACCTCCGGAGTCGGGTAGCCCAGGGCCCGAAGCTCCTGAGTGACCGGCACCAGACGGTTCAGCTGCTCCCGCCACCACGCACCCTCCTTGACCTTGAGGACGGCGCGCGAGTTGTTGCGTCCCAACAGGGCAACGGTGTCGGAGAAGCCACCGCTCAAGCGGCCCAGCACGGTCCACGGACCGCCGGTGTGCGCGGCGATCGTGGCGAGGTCCTCACGCGCCAGCGGCGGAGGAGGAGGCCCTGGAGTGTCGACTCGCAGGATCCGGTAGCCCTGCTTCGACGCGGCGCGGCTGGTCGGAAACCCGCCGTCGTTCAGCCAGCGCTGCAGGGAGTCGGCCCCCATCGCCTGCTTGACGACGAGCCAGGCCCGCGAACCCGGATCGAGCCGGGTCAGCCAGTCGGCGAGAAGCTGGTGGAGTGCGTCCTTGCCGATCTTGATCGGCGGGTTGCTGTAGAGGCCGGCGAACCGTAACGACGCCGGCACCTGTTCGGGCTCGGCGACCACGACGTTGGGGAGGTCGCGGGCGTTGGCCCGGGTCAGCTCCAGCGCCCGCCGGTTGATGTCGACCGCCCAGACTCCGGCCAGCGGCTGGCGGAGCGCGGTGGTGACGGCGATCGGGCGTCAACCACCGGTCTCGAGGATGGCTCGAGTCCAGGTTGCACATCGACGTCAACGCCACCGATCGCGACCAGGATCCCGAGCTCGAACGCCCGCTCAAGCTCGGTGCTCGCCGGGCGGACATCGGCCAGACGGGTGAGGAGTCGTGGCACGTTCTGGCCGACCCCGAAGGCAACGAGTTCTGCCTGCTCAGGGCCCGACTCGCCGCGCTCTGACGCTCACCGGGCCGGCGCGAGTGTGAGAATGCCCCTGCGGGCCGGCATGACCTCCGGCACGACATCCGGAGTGACACCGGCGGCCCGCGAGCTGACCTGACGTCGACCTGAAAGAGTGGCCGTGAGCATCAAGGACATCGGGCCGAAGCCGCAGAGTTTCGACCTGGAAAGCGCGACCCTCGAGAACTCCAACTACCGCACGGTCGCCTGGTCCGGGAAGTACCTCCAGCTGACCCTCATGTCGATCCCCGTCGGGGAGGACATCGGCCTGGAGGCGCACCCGGAGACCGACCAGTTCCTCCGGCTCGACGGCGGCAGGGGCCGGGTGCAGATGGGCCCGGCGGAGGACCAGCTGGACTTCGACCAGGAGGTCGAGGACGGCTGGGCGGTCTTCGTACCCGCGGGCACCTGGCACAACATCACCAACATCGGCGACGATCCGATGCGCCTGTACGCCGTCTACGCGCCGGTCCACCACGCGGCGGGCAAGATCCAGGCCACCGCGGCAGACAGTGAGCGCGACGAGGAGTCAGGTAACGACGAGCCGCCGAACTGGTCGGTGCAGCCGGGCGCGCAACCGTCGGACAAGCACGCCTGACGAGCACGCCGGCAGTTGTCCCGCGTCACCCCGCGTCACCCCGCGTCGTCCCGAAACCAGTGCCGGGCCCGCTCGGAGAACGCCTCGACCTGCTTGCGCGGCGCCTCGTAGTCCGTCACCATCATCGCCGCCTGCAACTGCTCGGACCGCCGCCCGCCATACGCTCGTACGACATCAGCCGCGACGGGCTGTACGACGAAGTGCAGATGCTTGCGCGCGGACTCACCGTGCGACCACTGGCAGACGTACACCTGCTCGGGTTCGCACAGCGCCTCGAGCATCCGCGAGGCGTCACGCAGCACCCGCCCCAACTCCTCCGCCGCGTCGATGGGCAGGTCCGCCACCGAGACGACGTGGAGGCGAGGCGCGACGATCAGCGTGCCGAGGTTCAGTGGACCGAGGACATGCTGGACGACCCAGTGATCGGTCTGGTGGATGATCCCGCCGGGCAGTTCGCGCCTGCCCGCCAGCAGGTCACACCCCAGACACCCTGCTACGTCGTTCACCGCCGTCATGCCGCCAGCCTTCCATCCGTACGCCCGATGGTGCTCACGGGCTCGTACGCCGCTTGTGTAAGAGGTGCGCAAGGACGCGCCCGCAGGGGGAGGCAGGTCCCTCCGACGAGTGAGCCGCGGTGGCTTTCGGGTACTCAGTCACGACTGACGGTCACCTGGTCCAGCCCCGGCCACGGCTGCTTCGCAGCCCGGTGAAGGCGCCGGTGGTGTGGTAGCTTCGATCCCGGTTGGGCAGCAAGCCATGCGGCATCGTCGCGGCAACTTCGAGTTGCGAGGCCAAGCATGAGCGAGCCCTCAAGTCCCCCGAGTCGGACTTCCCAGCCCGGATCCCTGTCCACACAGGGAAATCGCTCCGCACCGTACTCATTGCGAGCGTTCGCCGGCTCAATTCCCGACGGTTCCGTCGTTCCCGACGGCTCCAACGCCCTCGTCATCAGGCCGCGACTCGATCCGCTTCGGCACCTCGCGGCGGCCTGGATGCACGTGCCCGCCTCATTCGAACGTCCCATCAGGAAAAGTCAGACGTGCACCCAGACCCTGTGCCGACCCGGCGGAGACCCGAGCGGCGACGACGCCTCCCGGACGCAACCCGCCTTCTGGACAGCCGACCCGGACCCCGTCGGTTGCCCACCCACTTCGACCGGGCTACCCGAGGGGGCGTCATGACCGACCTCGAAGAACCTCGACAGATGAACGTGGAGCCACGTTCGGCGCTTGCTGCCAGGTACGTCACCGGACATCAGGTTCTGCTGATCACCATCGACGAGGACCTCGGGACCGCTGACTACACGTACGGCTATCGAGCTGTCTCGGACGTCATCACCGGCCTGGACGGACAACGAACCGTGCAGGTCGCCCAGGACTCCACCCGCCGCACGCGGACCAACTCCGTCACCTGGCCCGCCGAACTCGTGCTGGTCACCTGCGCTCCAGGATGCGTCTGCCTGTCCTGATCGCGCTGACTACGCACACCACCCTGACCACCTGGACCACACGGACCACGCCGGTCAGTCGGAGTCCTCGTCGTCGATCGGGACCCGCCGGGCCACGACGTCTCGCGCGAGTGCGAGCAGCGGCCTGTCCTCGGCGTAGGCGCGGGCGCGCAGCCGCGTGAACGCCTCGTCGAGTTCCACGTCCAGATGGGCGGCCAGCATTCCGGTGGCCAGATGCACCTCGTGGTACGACAACGGCAGGTCGCCGATGTTCGGCACGGGATCCGGTCCCTCCGGGGGATCGTCCGTGGACGGGTCACCGAGTTGCCGCAGCAATGCGTACACCGCGAGGTCGGCAAGGATCGCGGCATCCGTCAGCTCCTGCGACGTCAGCCGGCCGTCCGCACGGCAGAAGAGGTCGAGGGTGCCCAGCCGGATCGCACCGACCTGTAGGGGAAACGCGGCGGCGGCGCCGAGTCCGAGACTCGACACGGCCTGGACGAACGCTGGCCAGCGGGCCTGTTCGGAGCTCAGATGGGACGCGAGTACGACGTTCCCGGTCTTGAAGGCGTCCAGCCCGGGGCCCTCGCCGAGGGTGTACTGCAACTCCTCGAGGTTCGCCGCCCACTCGTCGCTGGCGCCCCAGGTCTCCTGCGCGCGGGAGTTCGCTCGTACGGTCAGGGTTGCCGCGTCCACGCCACCGACCAGCGACACGGCGGCGGCGCACACCGCTCCGGCCCAACCGGTTGATCCGGAGCCCTCTGCCCGCTCGGCGATGCTGCGCCACAGGCGTTGGTAGCGCTCCTCGTCCACAGGTCTGCTCCCTGACTGGTCTGACGCGCGCGTTTCCCTGTCGCGTAAGGCGTTCGTCTCCTTCTTCTGGTGCTTCCCGGCACCAGACGGGGCAAAGCGACCCGCGTGCTTTCTGTTGCTCTCCTTGGCGTCGCGGGCGTTCAGTCCAGCCCGACCGGGTGGTCCAGGTCGGACGGACGCAGCGATCCACTGGTGAGGGCCTGTGCCACGACGCGCAGGGCGATCTGGCGGCTGCGAGCGTGGTGGCGGACAAGCGTCCAGGCGTGGTCCACGTCGATGCCGAGACCACCGGCGACCATGCCGACCGCCTGGGCGAGTTTGGCCCGGTCGTTGACTGCTGCCAACGTGCGTTCGAACAGTCGTTCCGTACGCCGTGCACCCGGCTCCTGGGCAAGGCCCAGCACCGCGAGATCTGCCAGCGACTGCGCGAGGTCTCGGCGCCACCGTGGAGACTCCCCGGGCTCAGCGTAGAGGAGGTTCAGGCCGCCGACCGCCCGGCCGTCCAACCTCATCGGAAGGGCGTCCACCGCGTGGTAGCCGGCAGCCATCGCCGCGGTGGCGAACCGCGGCCACCTGGTCTCGTGGGAGAGGTCGGTCGCCACCACGATCTCGCCGGTCCGTACGCAGTCCACGCACGGACCCTGGTCGGTCTGGGCCTGCAGCAGTTCCACGAACTCGGCCCCCTCGTCGGAGGCGGTCACGACGCGGACGACCCCGTGCGGGTCGACCATCAGCACTCCGGTCGCGGTCGCGCCGAGCACCTGCACGCAGGCGTCGGTGACCTGGAACAGGACCTCCGGATCGCCTCGCTCGTCGGTGAGTCCGCCGGTGATCTCCACCAGTCCGGTGGCGAGCCGATCCGTCATGTCGTGCACGCGCGCCAGCGTACTCGCAGAATGACGAGCCGGTGCCGGGCCAGGCCGTGGCGCGGTCATCGCTGCACACCGGGAATCTCGCCGGTGTAGAGGATCCGGTGCGCCACCTCGCGCAACTTGATGTTGCGGTTCTGGGAGATCCGGCGCAGCACCTCGAAGGCTTCCTCGCTGGTCAGGCGGTGGCGCTCCATGACGATCCCGACGGCTTCGCTGATCTCGGAACGGGTCTTCAACGCCTCGGTCAGCGTCTCCGCCCGGCGCGCCGCCGCGATCGCCACACTCGCATGCGCGGCGAAGATCGTCCCGACCGCGCAGGAATGTTCGGTGAACGCCAGCGGCCGGTCGGCGTAGAGGTTGAGCGCACCGATCACCTCGCCGCGCGCACTCAACCGGAACGACAACATGGCGTCCACGCCGAGACTCACCGCGGCGGGCCCGAACCTCGGCCACTGAGTGTCGGTCCGCAGGTCGTTGGCGAGGTTCACCAGGTTGTCGCCGACGGACGCCACGCACGGCCCCTCGCGAAGCTCGTACTGCGCCCTGTCGACCTCGGACACGAAGGCGGCGGTCGCCGCAGCGGTGTCGATCCGGCCACGCGCTCGTCGCATCGACACGCCCGCCGCAATGGCTCCGGGGACGCTGGTGGCGGCGGCCTTTACTACCGAGAGCAACGTGGATTGTTCGGAGTCTGCCGCCCACAGCTCTTCCATCAGGTGGGCGAATCCCAGGGCCAGGCGTTCGCCCTCGGCTCCCTGCGCATTCATTACGCCGGACTACCCGGCCAGGTGCCGTCGAAACAGCACGGGAGCCGACGAGCGACGGTTCTCGCTATGCGTACGGGGGTTCTCGACGGGTAGCCCAGTCCTGATGTGCCGCCGGCCCGGAAGGAGCGCCCGATGAACATCGACGCCACCACCATGCTCGGCCGACTGGCGGACGAGCAGGACACGTACGAACACGGCCACGACCAGCCACTGCGCGGATATCTCGCGGCGATGGCGGTGTTCGCCGGCGGAACCGGAGCCATGTCCGTGCTGGCTCGCGCAACCGGTCGGCGACTGCCCGACCGCGTCGCGCTCACGGACGTGATCCTCGGCGGCGTCGCCACCCACAAGTTCGCGCGCCTCCTCGCCAAGGACGCGGTGACCAGCCCGGTCCGGGTGCCGTTCACGCAGTTCGAGGACGCGGCCGGCTCGGCCGAGCTGAACGAGAGTGCGCGAAAGGACGGTGAACTGCGGCACGGAATCGGGGAGCTCGTCAGCTGCCCGTTCTGCCTGGCGCCGTGGATCGCGACCGGGTATGTCGCCGCGCTGACGTTCGCCCCGAGGGTGGCGCGGGCCTGGTCGTCGGTGCTGACCACCGTGGCGATCTCGGACGTCCTCCAGCACGTGTACGCGCGGATCCGCACCGAGTGACGTACGGAGTGACGTACCGAGTGACGCGGGGCATCGCCGCGAGTGCGGGCCTTCTCCTCGGGTACGACGGCAGTTTGGCGCGGGAGGGGTACGAGCGGTTCGACAAGCGCGAGGCCGGCTGGACGAAGGTCCTGCTCCACCCGACCGAGGCAGCCTGACGGAGGTGCTGCCGCGCCGGGGTGCATCGCCACGAGGTGGGAAGACCTGTGGGGCCTATGACACCCACAAGTCTTCCCACCTCGTAAGGACTCCCCACCTGGTCAGCAAGCGCGCGATCACTCGCCTTACCCAGCGGCGCTGGCCACCTTCGGATCGCCGAGGAGTGGTGCGGGCCACCTACCCCGGTCGGTCGATCACGACCGTTTCCGGCAGGAAGAGATCGCGGCGGTTTCGATTCGTTCGGCTGGGTTGCGCCGGCTGTGGTCGGCGTTCCGGATCCTGGTGGTCGTCTCGCCGAGGGAGCTGACGCGTGCGGCGAGGGCCCGGTGGTTTCGCCGCAGCGCGGTTTCGGCGGCGCGCAGAGGCGCGAGGAGCGTGGCGGCATCGTCGTCCCCGAGCGCGGTGTGGATGGCCTCGCGAGTGGCCCGCCCGCCCTGGTCTCGTACCGGGAGAGCGCTGATCTGGCCGGCCAGTTCGCGGAGTTGAGCCGCGTGGGTCCGCGCCCACGCCGCGACGGCCCGGTCTCCGGAACGCCGGTCGCGGGTGGTCTGGACGCGTTGTTCGCGGGTGGCGGCGACCCGGTCGCCGGCCTGGGGGTTGAGCCTCAGGAACCGGCGTTCGGCGGCCTGACGGCTGGCCAGCCCCAGTGCCGGTGCGATCTCGGTCCAGGTGAGCCCCTGCGTACGGGCGGCGTCGATGAGGGCCGGCTCCCAGGTAGCGAGCTGCCCGCGAAGCCGGCGGAGTGTGGCGAGAGCGTCCAGGATGGCCGGCCCGTCGGGAGCGGCCGCCTGGTCGAGGCGGGCCATCACCTCGGCCAGGTCGGCCATTGCCGACGCCACTGTGGGTTCGTCGACGTCGGTCGGCGCCGGGCGCCGGGTTGACCGCCTGGGTGTGTCTGGCGTTCGGACCATCGGCGCTCCCGGATTCAGGGAACGTCAGCGTGATGCTGACGGAACTACTTGTCATCGGTTCGACGACATGATACATAGAACCCGTGCATTGACGTACTTCCGTCCAAGTCGACGATCAGGAGGTGCAGGGGACGATGTTGATGCGCACGGACCCCTTCCGGCAGTTGGACCGGCTCGCCCAGCAGGCCCTCGGTGGTGGCAACTCTCCCGGTACGTGGTCCCGGCCGAATCCGATGCCGATGGACGCCTACCGTTCCGGCGACCACTTCGTGGTCGCGTTCGACCTTCCCGGCACCACCGCCGACGCGATCGAACTCGACGTCGAGCGCAACGTGCTCACCGTCCGCGCCGAACGCCGCCCGCCCGAGGTGGGCGAAGGCGTGGAGATGCAGGTATCCGAACGCCCGCTGGGGGTCTTCTCCCGGCAGTTGTTCCTGGGTGACACGTTGGACACCGAGCGCCTCGAGGCCACGTACGAAGGAGGCGTTCTCACGTTGCGAATCCCAGTCGCCGAGAAGGCGAAGCCCCGCAGGATCTCCATCTCCAGTACCGATTCCGACAAGAAGCAGATCAACGCCTGAGCAGTATTCCGGCGCTGACCGATCGGGAGACGAACCGCAGCGGACATGGTGTGAAAGGCCGGTGGCGACAGTGGCTGGTACGCACATCACCGACGACAGGGCGGCGTTCCTCGAGCTGGTCTGCGGCGATCCGGCTCTGCTTCGCGCGGAGTTCGACGAGCTGATGGCGGCGTGCTGGGAGGATCCTCCCTCTCCACCCGCACGCCGCCTCAGCCCTCCGCGGCGGCCGCCCCGCCGGCCGCGACAGCCTCGCGGAACGCAGCGGCGAGCTCGTCCAGGCAGGCACGCTCTCTCGGCAGTCAACCGTCGGCCAGGTGGTCGGCAGCGAGGTCCGCCGAGTTGGGTTCAACTGCCGGCGCACAGGTGAGCAACGACGACCACGTGATGTCCAGGAGGTGATGTCCCGCACTTCGAACCGCATCTGCTCGAACGCAACGGCGATGCGGTGCCCGCCGAGTTTCCCGAGTCCTCCGAGTCCCCCGAACCCCCGCGCAGTGGCACCCGCTTCTCCTCCTCCAGTTCTGTCAGCGCGGCCCCTCAGGACTCGCGGACACCGGTGGGCACCGCATCGCTCACGTCAGGCAACCGAAGACAGTCCCCTGCATGGGCCGCGTGCGCCCGTGGCAGTCATGACCCGCCTGGTCTATGGAGGAACCTCGACATGGCCGTCACCGATCTTGCCCCAGCCGCGAAGTCGCGCTCCGCGACCGCCGAGCCCCTCACCCGTCAGCTGCGCTGGCTCGAGGACGTCCTGGACACTCTCGCCGCCTGGGAGGACGCTGACGACTTCCTGACCCTGCCCGCGCCGCTGGCCGGGCAACAGACGCTTCATGCCGTACGCCGGGTGCAGGACGGACTGGTCGCCGGCGGACCCGTTCACCAGGCCGACGTACGCCTGCTCCGCCGTGCCCTGCACGTGCTGCGAGACGGTGTCGCCAACGGCGACGCCGACCTTGGTGAGGCGTTGCGCGTCCACGCCCCGCTCGGCCGGTCGCCGGTCCACCCGCTCGCCGCACTGCTCGACGATCTCACCCACGACCGGCCCGAGTACGCCGACGAGGCGGCGTGACCTGCCCTGCCTCGAGGACCGGAACCCGTTGACCAGTACGCCGTGGGTCGGTTCCCCGGCTGGCGCCACGCGAGGTGTCGCCGCGACGGCGCGGGCACGGTCGAGCAGGGCGGCCTCGGTACGCTGCCCGGATGACCGGCTACAGCCGATCCACCCGGTCGCCGCGAGGCGAGGCCCGGCGGCGGGAGTTGCTCGAACTCGTCACCGAGGACCTCGCGGCCAACGGCCTGGTCGACTTCTCGCTGCGGCGGGCGGCACGCGCGGCGGGCACCACGCACAAGGTGTTGCTGTACCACTTCGACAACGCCGACGACCTGTTGCTGCAGGCCGTCCTCCGGCTGCGTGACCGGCGGGTGGTGGCGGGACTGGCCGCCGCGCGGGAGTCCGGCGGTGACTCGCTGGCCGCCCGGATCCGGGCCCTGTGGCCGGTCCTCGCCGACGAGCGTGCCCGGGTGCTCGACCAAGCCATCGGGCTGGCGATGTACGACCCGGCGCGGTATGCCGCCCTGGGTCGCGAGGCGTCGCAGCAGTACCTCCCCCACCTGGTCGCACTGTGCCCGGAGCACTGGTCGGCGCGGCGCAAGCAGGAGGTGGCCGAACTCGTCCTCGCGACACTGCGCGGCTTCCTGATCGACGCGCGGACCGGCGGCGACTCCGCGAGCGACAGTGCGGGCTTCGACGCGCTGGTCCGCGCGCTGGAGCGGGAGGAGGCTGCGGACGAGTAGTACGTCTGCAGCCCCGCCGCCCGCCGGCACACACCGGGTGCGGTTCCTGAGGCTTGTTCCGAGAAAACACTTCCCATCAAGTGAACCACGTGGTTCACTCCATTGTGTTGCCTGAAGTACGCGCGTGGGGGAGGCCGACGTGCAGAGGTCCATGCAGCGGAAGCAGCGGGAAGCCGTCCGGTTCGCCAGTGGTGACGCCGACTGTGCCGCCTGGTTCTACCCAGGACGCAACGGCGCCTGCGTGATCATGACCGGCGGGTTCGGCGTGACGAAGGAACCCGGAACCGACCTGTTCGCCGGCCGCTTCCACGACGCCGGTTTCGGCGTGCTGGCGTTCGACTATCGCAACTTCGGCGAGAGCGGCGGGGGTCCGCGCCAGGTGGCGCGCATCAGCGAGCAGCTCGCCGACTGGTCGGCGGCCATCGAGTTCGCCGGCACCCTTCCCGGCGTGGACCGGGACCGGATCGCCCTGTGGGCGTTCTCCATTTCCAGCGGACATGTCCTGCGGGCGGCGGCGCGCCATCCCGAGGTTGCGGGGGCGATCGCGCAGATGCCGTACGTCGACGGGCCGGCCGGCTTCCGCGTCGCGCGGCGCCACCAGACGGCGTCGGCGATGGCTCGGTTGTTCGGCCGTGCGCTGCTGGACGCCGCCGGTGGCCTGTTCGGCCGCCCACCGAGGCTGGTCCCGCTGTCCGGTCCGCCGGGAACCGTCGCGTTGCTCACCACCCCGGACACCCAGGACGGGGACCGCGCACTCAACCCGGGCAACAGGTATCCCGAATGGCAGCAGGCGGCTGCCGCCCGCTCCGTGCTCGGCGCCGGGTCCTATCGGCCGGGACGCGACGCCCCGAAGGTGCGCTGCCCGTTGCTGATGGTGGTGTGCGACCAGGACCAGTCCGTACCTGTCGAAGCAGCCGTACGAGTTGCGCAGCAGGCACCCCGGGGCGAGCTCGTCCGGCTGCCCGGCGGCCACTACGCGCCGTTCCTGGAAGCGCACGATCAGGCGGTCGACGCCGAACTCGCCTTCCTGCGCAGGCATCTGCTCGGCGCCGAAGCTACGACCAGCGCCGACAACCAGCCCTTGACAGAGCCGGACGCGAGACCGGCGACGTAGAAACGCTACAGCCGTACGCCTCAGGCCGTGGGGATCCACACCCGCATGGGCTGCGGGCCGCGGTTCGCCCAGGCGTAGTAGGGAATCGCGACCAGCGTCACGTCGCCGCCGGACGCGGTACGGCCGTTCGGCGACGTCGTGTCGACAGCCGGATAGGGACTGGGCGCGGCCGACGGGGGAGGCGAGGCGGACCGGCCGGTCGTACGGACGACGCTCACCCCGCCGAGCAGGTCCGGACGGTGCTCCACCTCGAACACCGCACCCGGCACGATCCGCAGGTCGTCCACCGGAGCGTCGCCTGCCTGGTCGGACTGTTCGAGCGCGTAGACCAGTGGGCCGCGCTCGATGGTGACGCAGCCGCGTACCGCGTCGACGCGTTCGTCGGCCTGGGTCAGCCGCGGCTGCATCGGCAGGTCGAGGACGAGCCGGTCGCCCTCGCCGAAGGTGCGCGAGATCCGAGCGTAGTCACCGGCCTCGACCGGCTCACCGTCCAGCGTCGCACCGCCTGCCCAGGCAGGGATGCGGAACGCGAGCTCCACCGGCGTGCTCGGCGCCTCCCGCACGGTCACCTCGACCCGGCCGTCCCACGGGTAGGCGGTCTCCACGTCGAGCCGGAGCCCGCCCGCGGCGATGCTGCCGTTGGCGTACTGGTGGATCTGCACCCCGTCGTCGGTGGTCGTGGCGACGTGGGCGCTCAGGCTGGAGAACATCCGCATGATGTTCGGCGGGCAGCATGCGCAGGCGAACCATCCGCGCCGGCCGTTCGCCGGGCTGCGCTCGCTTTCGGCGTGGGCGTCGACCCGAAGTTGCAGCGGGTTGACGTAGAAGTACTCCGTGCCCGACAGCGAGACGCCCGCGAGGAAACCGTTGAACAGCATCCGCTCGATCTGGTCGGCGTAACGGGCCTCACCGGTCGCGAGCAGCATCCGCCAGGCCCACTGGACGCCGCCGATCGCGGCGCAGGTCTCGGCGTAGCCGTGGTCGGTGGGCAGCTCGAACGGGTCGCCGAACGCCTCGCCGTCCCACCGGGCCCCCAGCCCGCCGGTGATGTACTGCTTGCCGCGTTCCATCGAGGCGTACTGCGTGGCCAGCGCGGACAGCAGTTCGGCGTCACCGGTCTCGGTGGCCACGTCGGCCGCTCCGGCGGCGAGGTAGACCGCGCGGACGGCATGGCCCTCGACTGTGGTCGCCTCGCGCACGGGCACCCGGTCGGAGAAGTACGTGGGTTCGCGTCCGTAGGAGGCCATCACGCCGTGGCCGCGGGTCTCGACGAAGTACTGCGCGAGGTCGAGGTATGCCTGCGTCCCGGTCTCGCGGAACAGCTCGACCAGGGCCATCTCGACCACCGGGTGGCCGTCGACGTCGGCAGGAGCGTGCGGCCCGAACGTGGCCACCAGGTGGTCGGCGAGCCGGATCGCCACCTCCAGCAGGTCGCGCCGGCCGGTGCACCGCACCTGCGCCACCGCGGCCTGGAGGAGGTGCCCGGCGACGTAGTGCTCGTGGCCGTGCGGGCGGTCGCGGTAGCGCTGGCCGTTCTCCCGGATCTGTACGACGGAGTCGATGTAGCCGTCCTCGGCCTGGGCCCGGGCGACGGTCTCGGTCACCGACAGCTGGTCGGCGAGCAGCTTCTCGTCGCCGGTTCGGGCGTACTCCCAGGCCGCGGCCTCCAGCCACTTGTAGACGTCGGAGTCGGCGAAGACGGGTCCTTCCGCCTCGCCCTGCGCCAGCCCGGCGGCGATGTCGAGGTTGCGCAGGTTCCCCGCCTCGTGCAGCCGCTGGAGGCCGTTGGGGATGGACGCCAGCCGGTTCGCCTCACCGCGTTCGTGCCACAGGCCGGAGGTGATCCGGACGTCTCCGAGGGACACCGGGCGCAGCCGGGCACGTGCCTGTGATGTCGGGGACGCGGGTCCGTCGACGGTCGCGGCCGAGGGCGTGGTGGTCATCCATCTCCTCCGTACGGTTCACACACGTTGCCGGTAAGGACGTGTTGCCGGTGAGGAAAGTCAGGAACACGTTTTCCGCACGCTAGACGGCGGTTCGAAGAAGCGTCAAGGACGTCGAATCGGCTGCAGGCGGTGTCTTCGCAGGTGCGACGTACTCCAGCACCGGTTACGACCACATGCGGCCAGCTTGGTTCGGGCTGCCCCGGGACCGCCTGCTGGCTACACTCACTCCACCCCAGCTCCGGGAAACCTACGGAAACGGAAAACCGAGGAGGGGACGACCGTGGCTTCCACTTCACGGCCCGTCCGCATCGTGGATGTTGCGGCCCTCGCCGGCGTCTCGCCCGGCACGGTGTCCAAGGCCCTCAACAACACGGGCGCACTGCGGGCCAGCACCAGGGAGCGGGTGTGCGAGGCGGCCGAACGCCTGGGCTTCGTCCCCGACGGCAGCGCGCGCACGCTCGCGTCCCGGCGTTCCTACAGCGTCGGCCTGCTCAGCTCGGACTCGGCGGGGCGGTTCAGCATCCCGGTGATGCTCGGCGCCGAGAACGCCCTCGCCGCCGGGCAGGTGTCCGCCCTCCTCGCCACCAGCCGCGGCGACCCCGTACGCGAGCAGCACCACGTCCGCGCCCTGCTCGGCCGGCGCGTCGACGGCATCATCGTCACCGGACGCAACACCGAGCCACGCCGCCCGATCGACGTTCCCGTTCCCGTGGTCTACGCGTACGCGCCGTCCCAGGCGGATGGCGACGCGTCGGTGGTGCCCGACGACGCGGCCGGCGCCCGGATGGCGGTGGCGCACCTGCTCGCGCTCGGCCGCACGCGCGTCGCGCTGGTGACCGGACGCGCCGACCGGCACAGCGCGCAGGTGCGGGTCAACGCGGCGCGGGAAGCGCTGCGCGGGGCCGGCCTGGACGTGGCCGGTGAGCCGTTGTTCGGCGAGTGGACCGAACGCTGGGGCCGGCAGGCCACCGACGTGCTGCTGCGTACGTCAGCCAGCCCGGAAGGCCCCGGGTTCGACGCCATCATGTGCGGCAGCGACCAGGTGGCGCGCGGGGTGACCGACCGGCTGCGCGAGCGCGGGTGTGACGTGCCCGGCCAGGTCGCGGTGACCGGCTACGACGACTGGGACGTCATGTCACTGGCCAGCCGCCCGCCGCTGACCACCGTCGACCCACGGCTGGAACACCTCGGCAGGCGAGCGGCCGAACTCCTGCTGGACGCGATCGAGGGGCAGCCGCACCACGGCCTGGAACTCGTCCCGCCGCGGCTCGTCGTCCGAGCGTCGACCACCGACGACTGACGGCGCGATGGCGAGGCTGCGCTCGCGCGGGTCCTGTGGGGCGTCGACGACTCGTGAACTCCGGCCGGGCAAAGTGTCGATCGGCGGACGGTTCGTTCGTCACTCACGTGAACGGGCCGACCGAGCCCCACCCGAAACGGACATCACAGTCATGGCGAAGTATCTGGTTCTCATCTACGGAGACGAGCAGAAGTGGGACGCGTTGACGGCCGAGGAGGTGGAGGACTACATGAAGGCGCACGGCGAGTTCAGTGCCGCCGCCGGGTCCGGCCTGCTCGGCGGGAACGAGCTGGAGTCGACGAGCGCGGCGACGAGTCTGCGGAACGACGCCGGCGGCCGGCTGATGGTCACCGACGGGCCGTTCGTGGAGACCAAGGAGGTGCTCGGCGGCTACTACCTGCTGGAGGCCGCGGACCTCGACGAGGCGATCAAGCTGGCTTCCCGGCTGCCGGAGGTGCAGACGCGGCACGGTGGGGTGGAGATCCGGCCGGTCCGCGTCCGGGACTGACCTCGGGCACCGTCGCGCCGACGTCCCTGCCGGTGGTGCGGTGATCGGGCCGCGCGGCATCCCGCACACCTTCTGCAATCCCGACCCGGACCCGGCGAGATACCTCCTCGTCATGTCCGCGCGCACCAGTGCACTACTCGACGTCCTGCACAGCGGCAAGCGCCTCGACCCAGAGGAGCTACGTGACCTCTACGTCGAATACGGATGCCGGCTACTGGGCTGACCACAGCACCGCAGGCCCCGCACATCGGTGTCAGCGGTTCAGCCCGGCGACGAGGTTGATCAGGAGTGCCAGGATGACCGCGCCGAACAGGTACGACATCAGCGCCTGGCGCAGCACGTGAGCGCGAAACACGGAGGTGCGCAGTTCGGTGTCGGAGACCTGGTAGGTCATCCCGACGGTGAAGGCGATGTAGGCGAAGTCGACGAAGCGCGGCTGGGCTTCGGGGTCGCTGTCGTGGAAGTTCACGCCACCGCGGCCGTCCGAGTAGTACAGGCGGGCGTACCGCAGCGTGAAGATCGTGTGCACCACCACCCACGAGACGATCACGCTGAGGACCCCGAGCCCGACGTGCAGGACGACGTCCAGCGGATTCCGGTCGTTCGCACTGACGATCATCCAGCCGATCGCGACCAGGCTGGCGAGCGCGGCGACGAGCAGCGTCAGGTCGGCGACAGCTCGGGTGGGGTCCTCCCGGCTCGCGTCGGCGGCGGTCGCCGGGCCGTCGAGGCGGCCGATGCGTCGCCAGATGACGAACAGGAACGCCAGCGCTCCCACGTCCCAGCCGATCAGGGGCAGGTACGGCGCGGGCACGGCGACCGCGGCGATCGCTGCGGCCGCCAGTCCACACGCGGTCGCGACCAGCACGGCCCGGCGTGCCGAAGCGCCGGCCGCCTCCGACGCCCGTCTCGACCGCGTCACCTGCACCGCACCTTCTGAGGACCTTCCGGGCACCTTCTGGGCAAAGACCTGTGGCATGCAGTACCTACCGATCAGGCCCCAGGCCAAAACCGCCCCGGCATCCCAGCGCGGCGGGCCAGAAGGTGATCAGCGGCCGGCGCGGTCGCGGGCCTCGCCGTCGGGTGTGGGCGCCCACAGCTGGTCGGCGTCACCGGCGTCGAGCCGGCCGCGGTAGACGTCGATCTTGTGGTCGATCAGCCGGAGGTTCTCCTGGATGTCGGCCAACTGGGCGAGCACCTCGGTGCGGTGCGCCTCCAGCAGGGCGAGGCGCTCCTCCTCGTTGCCCCGTCCGGCGGACACGAGCTCGGCGTACCGGCGAATGGTCTTGATGGGCATGCCGGTGGCGCGCAACCTGGTGCAGACGAGGATCCAGTCCAGGTCGAGCTGGTGGTAGCGCCGCCGTCCGCCGGCGGTGCGGTCGACATCGGTGACGACCAGGCCGGCGCGTTCGTAGTAGCGCAGGGTGTGCGCACTCACGCCCGTGCGGCCGGCGGCCTCGGCGATGCTCAGGCCCGCCTCCGGGACGGCGTGGTCGGGTAGGGCTTCGGACTTCGGCTTGACTTCGAGCACGCTCTAAATCCTAGCTTCGTCGTCATGAGCAGCTCAACGCTTTCGACGATTGCCCCCGCGGCAGCACTCGACCGGCGCCACCGCCCCGTGGTGCTCGCGATCTGCTGCATCAGCATGCTCGTGGTGATCATGGACGTTTCCATTGTCAACGTCGCCTTGCCGGCGATTCGCCACGACTTGCACGCCACGACATCCGGGCTGCAATGGACGGTTGACGCGTACACGCTCGTGCTCGCCGGCTTCCTGGTGCTGGGCGGATCGACCGCCGATCGGGTCGGCCGGCGGCGGGTCTTCCAGATCGGTCTGGCGTTCTTCGGACTCGGCTCCCTGCTGTGCGGCCTGGCGCCGAGCATCGGCTGGCTGGTCGCGGCGCGTGCCCTGCAGGCCGTCGGTGGCACGATGCTCAACCCGGTGGCGATGGCGATCGTCGCCACGGCGTTCCCCGATCCGGTCGAGCGGGCCAGGGCGATCGGTGTGTTCGGTTCGGTGAGTGGCCTGGCGCTGGCACTTGGCCCCATCCTCGGCGGTGCCCTGGTGGACGGCTTCGGCTGGCACTCGATCTTCTGGGTCAACGTACCGATCGTCGTCGCCGCGATCGGATTCACCGCGGTGTTCGTGCCGGAGTCCCGCGCACCCCGGGCGCGCCGGTTCGACCCGGTGGGACAGACGCTGGTCATCCTGCTGCTGGGCAGTGTCGTCTACGCGATCATCGAGTCCAGGCAATTCGGCTGGACGTCACCGGTCATCCTCGGCCTTCTCGCCGTCGCCACGCTCAGCGTGGCGGGCATTCTGGCGTACGAGCCGCGGCGGGCGGATCCGCTGCTGGAGCTGCGCCTGTTCCGCAGCGTGTCGTTCGGCGGCGCGATCATGACGGCGCTGTTGGCGCTGTGCGCCTTCGGTGCGTTCCTGTTCGTGACCCCGCAGTACCTCCAGGACGTGCGGGCCATGTCGCCACTGAGTGCCGGGCTGAGCATGCTGCCGGTCGGGGTGCTGGTGGCGGCGCTGTCCCCGGCCGTGGGGCGCATCGTCGGGACGCGGGGTCCCCGGCTGCCACTGCTGGTCGCCGGATCCGCGTTGGCCCTGGGTGGCTGCGTGTCACTCCTGCTCGGGTCGTCCACTCCGCTGCCGGGCGTACTCGCGTCCTTCCTGCTGTTCGGCGTCTTCCTGGCCTGTGTCAATCCGCCGATCACCAACACCGCGGTCGCCGGCATGCCGCGCGCGATGACCGGGGTGGCGGCGTCGGTGGTCTCCACCGGTCGGCAGGTCGGCGTCACGCTCGGCGTCGCGATCTCCGGAACCGTCGTGGGATCCGCGGTGGGGCAGGGCGGGCCGGCATTCGTCCGTACGGCACACGGCGTGTGGTTCCTGGTACTCGGACTCGGCGTCGGCATCGTCGCGCTGGGGCTGCTCAGCACCGGACGCTGGGCGTCGCGCACCGCAGCCCGCGCCGCGGAGTCGTTCGAGAACGTGAATCAGCGTGGGTTGCGAACCCACTGATGGCGTCGAAGCGCAGATTCTGTGTCAGGGGTTGAACAGCTTCCAGTGCCCTTCGGAGACGACGTCAACGGTGCCGTCGATCACTTTGATGGCCGTCTCGTCGTCTATCGCGTACGTCGGGACCGGGATCCCGGCCGCCCATTTTTCTATGTTGGCCAGAGAAGTGTCCGGCATGTCCTCGCGATCGAGGTGCGGATACAACGTGAAGTCCACCAGCCCCAGCGCCCTCCCGGCTCCCTGCGCCATGTCGCTGCCTGTGGGCACGAACTCCAGGTCGAACTCCGCGTCACAGTTGTAGGGGGTCACCGCGATGCTCCCGGCGCTCACGCCCACGTAGACCGAATCGCTCAACGACGGCAGGAGGTCTGCCAGGCCCGACTGCCGCATCCAGTGACACAGATAGAGCACATCACCGCCCCAGACGAGCAGCGCGTCGGCGTCCCGGACCATGGGAACCCAACTCTCTTCCCGAATGGTCGGCAGCGCGGTGAGTTCCAGCACTCCCAGGGACTTCCAACCCAGCTCGCACAGCGGGCTCTGAGCCGTTCCGGAGATCGCCCGCCATGCCATGCCGGCACCGCCGGGGAACGGGTAGATGGCGGTCGGAACGAAGAGGGCGCGGGACTCGGCAATCGGCTTCCCCAGCAGTTCGACGAGCGCGTCGGAGATGCTCTGGTTGCTGATGCCTGAGGAAGTGAGAAGAAGCTTCATGCAGACCTTTCCTCCGGGGTGTCGCCGAAGCTGCTACGGGAGCCGGGTCCGGTGGCGTTCGGGGTGGGTCAGACCCTAGGCCAGCGGGCTCGCCCGGCCGGGTTCGGTGCCGATGCCGGCGGTGAACCTCGTCGGGTCGGGCACCGCGATCCAGGTCCCGCCCTGGTTGATGGAGGCCTCGGACACGACTCCGGGGAGGGTCATGTTCAGCGCGGCGTAGACGTCGACGGGCATCGAGTCCTGGGGTGGCCGCCCCTCGCGTACGGTCTCGAGGAAGTCGAGGATCGGCCAGGCGTCGGCGCCCCAGTGCCCCGCGCTGGTCGGTGGTTGCGCATAACGGGCGGGCAGGAAGTCGGCCGCGTAGGAGTCCAGCGAGTCCCACGCGCCCTCGGTGCTGCGCCCGCGCACGTAGACCCGGGGCTCCTGTCCAATCGCTCGCGCCGCCTCGTAGGCGCCGGTGGTTCCCTGCAGCGAGTAGTAGTCCATCAGGTGAGGCCGGTTGGAGAGCATGTCGAGGCGGGCGCGCAGCAGGGCGCCGCGGCGGGTACGGGCGAGCAGGACGACGGTGTCGTCGATCTCGTGCTCGGGTGCGGTGTGGTTTCCGGTGCCCACGCAGCTGACCGCGACGATGCGGTCGTCGAACCACTGCAGCAGTGGGCCGAGACTGTGCGTGGGATAGGTGAAACCGTTGCGGCCGGCCTGCCAGTACGACCGCCAACTGCGTTGCCCGCTTGGCGTCTGCTGCAGGTCGCGGACGTCGTGGAGGTACTCGCCCTCGCCGTAGTAGAGCTCGCCGAAGACGCCGGACCGCGCCATCGTACGAACCATCAGGTTGGCACGGATGTAGCAGTAGTTCTCCGCCATGGCGTACGTCGCCGTGCTTGCGCGGACGGCCCCGACGAGTGCCTCGCTCTGCAACAGGCTCACCGCGGCGGGTACCTCCGACAGCACGTGCACGCCGGCGTCGAGTGCGGCGATCGCCTGGGGCGCATGGTGGTGCTGCGGTGAGGAGAGCACCACCGCGTCGACGCGTTCGAGCAACTCCTCGAAGCTCGCGCAGGTGGTCGGCACGTCGTTTTCTCGCGAGAAGCGTTCCACCGCGGAGGAGTCCGGGTCGTAGACCGCTTCCAGTCGTGCAGCCCCGGCCGACTCCGCCACCCGAACCCCGGCGACGAAGCCCGCTCCCCGCGCCGCTCCGGCGATGCCGATCCGAAGTGGTTCTCGGTTCGTCATCGCACACCTGCCTCGATGCTCAGGGTCCCGGCCGCGGTGTCGATCGTGGCCTGGGGCCCGAGCGGGAGAGTGGGGAGGTCGAGTCGTTTCGCGTGGCCGACCGGAACACCGCCGAGCACCGGAACGTCCAGCCTGGCAAGCCGGTCACGCAGTACGTCGATGACCGTCCACCCGTGCACGGTGTCCTGCTCGAAGCCGGGGAACTGGCCGACAGCCACGCCGCGCACCCCGTCCAGTGAGCCGGACCTCAGCAGCTGGGTGAGCTGCCGGTCGACCTGGCCGAGCCCGGTGCCCTTCTGGTCCTCGATGAACAGGATCGCTCCGTCCAGGCTGGGCAGGTCCGCGCCGACCTCGTTGCAGATCGCGGTGAGGTTGCCGCCGAGGAGGAAACCGGTCGCCGTTCCCTCGATCGTGACCTTCGCGGTGGGTACGTCCGGGTCGGCGTGCACCGTGACGCGGTCGGTGGTCATCAGTGCTCGGCGCAGCCCTTCCGCCGCGTCGGGACCCGTGTACTCGTCGTACCAGTTGACGAACGGGCCGTGTATGCCCGCAAGTCGGCAGTGCCGCCACAGGGCGAGATGCAGGTGGGTGACGTCGCTGAACCCGACCAGCGGCTTCGGGTCGCGCCGGGCGGCGTCCCAGTCGAGATCGCCGGCGATGCGGTAGGCGCCCTTGCCGCCCCGCGTCGCGAAGACAGCGCGTACGCCAGGGTCGCGCAGTGCCGCGTTGATGTCGGCCAGCCGATCGTCGTCGGTACCGGCCAGATAGCCCACCTGGTCGAAGACGTGGTCGGCGACCTCGACCCGCAGGCCCCAGCCGGTCAGGATCTCGATACCGCGTTCGACACCCTCCCGGCTCGGTGGACTGGCCGGTGACACGAACCGGACACGGTCACCGGGTCGCAGCTGTGGAGGGAGTACGGCGGAGGAGCGGCGCTCTGCGTCCTTCGCGACGTCGACTGGACCACGAACCGGCGGGGGAGGCGTACTGCGCAGCGACATGCCGACCAGTGTGGCAAGGGGAACGGCACTTGGCCCCCACTGAGGTCAAAACCGGTTGCTCCCGACGCGCCGGAGCGGACATCCTCACCCAGGTGACGGGTCCACGGTTGGTGATGATCGAAGGTGTCGCTCCCGGGATAGGGAATCCGGAGTTCGCAGAGGTCACCCAGGGATTCCGGGACAAGGACGACCTGGTGCCGCTCGTGCTGTTCCTTGACGGCGACGTCCGGGAGGCGACCGGTTGGGTCGTGATCGACCTGGACGCCACCGCTCCCGCTGAGGACGTACTCGGTCAGGCGCTGGCCGCACTCGGGCTGCCGAGGTCGGCATGACGGTGCAGCGAAGGTTGGAGCCGACACCGGCCGCGATCCGGTACGTGTGTGAGAGGTTCGCGCTCGACAGCGGCCGTACCGGTGCGCCCGTGCAGCCTGAACGTTCGGAGCGAGGTGAACCTTCGGGCGACGGCCGGTTGACCCCGGTCGCCCGCGGTGCGATGGGCCGGATCTGGCGGCTGTCGCTTCCGGGTCGTGACTACGCGGTCAAGGAACTGTTCTGGGGGTTCGACGAGGCCGCGGTGGTCCGGGAGGCCTCTCTCCGCGACGCCGCGGCGGCCGCCGGGGTCGCCTCGCCCGCCAACCTGCGTACGGTCGACGGCCGGTACGTGTGCACTCTGCCCGCCGAACTCGGCGGCGCGGACGTGCGGGTGTTCAGCTGGGTGGAAGGGCGCCCGGTCGAGGCCGGTGAGCCAGGCGTCATCCGGTGGGTCGGGCACACGCTCGGCGTTCTGCACGGGCTGCGGCACTCCTATGCCGATGTCGATCCCGACCCGTGGCACGACCAGGTGCCGACGCCGGAACAGTGGGACGCCCTGCTGGTGAAGGGGAAAGCCGACCAGCGGCCGTGGGCACCCCTGCTGGAGCAGCGGATCCCGCTCCTGAACACCCTGTGCGCACAGGTGAAACCGGCCGACCGGTCGGCGCTGATCTACAGTCACCTGGACTTCCAGCCTCAGAACGTCTTCATCGACGGGTCCGGACGCCACGTGCTGCTGGACTGGGAGGATGCCGGGCCGAGCATGCCGGACCGGGTGCTCGCCGGCGTACTGACGACCTGGTGTACCGACGACGGTGTTGTGTACGCCGACCGGGTGCGGGAGTTCCTGCGCGCCTACCGCCAGGCCGGTGGTCACGGGCGCGTGACCGGCATGGAGGCGTTCAGCGCGAACCTCGCCGGCTACCTGAACTACGTGTCCGCACAGGCGTCATTCAGCCTCGACCACGAGCAGGCGGCCGACATGCGCGAGTACGCCGACCGCGAGGCCGAGGGCGCCCTCGTCAACCCGTCGCCCACCGAACTGTTCGGTGAGGTCCTCCGCCTTGTCGGGTAACCCACCTCTGGACCAGGGACGGGCTCTCAGAACGGCGGCAGGTCGTCGTCGGCCGCCCTCGTGCCGGCGGTGGCGGGTGCCGGTTCGGGTGGTGCTGGGTCGGTGAGGGATGGTGCTCCGCTTCGGTGGTGCCGGCCGTAGGGGTCGGTGAGGGTGTGTTCGCCGGGGCCGGTCTGTTGGAGTTTCCAGTCGCGGTCGGTTTTGGCTTTGTGGTGCCGGGGGCACAGTGGGGCGATGTTGTCCACGGCGGTTTCCCCGCCGTCGTGGTGTTCGGTGTTGTGGTCGAGGTGGCAGGTTGCTGCGGGTCTGCGGCAGGTGGTCCACACGCAGCGCTGGTCGCGGGCATGGACGAGTTCTGCCTGCAGCCCGCGCAGGAACCTGGCCGGGATGGGATGCAGGTGGAGTAGCCGTCCGGTGACCGGGTGGGTGACACCCACGGTGAATCGGGCTTCGGGGTTGGTGAGGTTGTTCGCGACCAGGCGTTCGGCGACCTCGGTGATGACGGGTCCGAACCCGCCGAGTTCACCGGGCTGGGTGGACAGTCCCATCAGGGTGGTCAGCGGAACGTTCAGCTGGATCTTCGCGCGCGTTCGTATCCCACCCCAGCTCGGCTGCGAGGAAGACCAGGGCGGCGAAGCTTGCGGTGGTGTTGTTGTCCCGCCCGCTGACGGGTCAGTCACCTCATCGGGCCGTCGGTTCTGCTGCGGGATCTGCCCTGCAGCTGGAAGTCCGGCGGCTGCGTTCTCCGTAGTTGCGTTGCGCTCGGCGGCGGCGTCGTGCGCGGCAGAGCAGTGGCAGGGGCGTAGTGGGGCGTGGTGTTTCCGGTCCCGGCGGGAGCGCAGTCACCGCAGTCACAGTCGGCGCTGTGCCGGTCGTGGTCGGGGAAGCGGTGAACGGCACAGTGCCCCTGCACACCCGACGCCTTCTGGGGCTCACCCTGTGCCTGCTCGTCCGGCACCTGCTCGGACTGGGTGTCGGTCCGCTCGGTCTCACCCTGTCCATGCGGCGCGCTGCCTTCCGCGTCGCACTGCCCGGTCTCGCCCTGCTCGGCCTGCTCCTTTGCCGCCTGGTCCTGCTCGGTCTGGTCCTGTTCGGTCTCGCCGGGTGTCTGGTCGGCCTGACTGCCGGTGGTCGTGGGGGCGGAGCAGTCGGTGATGTCGGCGGTGCCGGTCAGTAGGGCGGCAGCCACATCGGCGCGGAGTTGGCTGAGGGTGCGGGAGTCGCCAGTGGACTTCACGGCACGGGCGATGGCGTCGATGTAGCCGTACGCCTCGGCGGCCTGGCGGCGGATAATCCGCGGATGGCGAGGTCGGCGACTCCGTCGACGGCGGGCCACATCGCTACGTTCCGCCCGGTCCGCGCGGCCCGATGCCGCTTCAATGCGGCTTCGGGGTCGGCTTTGAGGACCTCTGCCTCGACCTTCGCGCGCAGCAACCCGCCGCGCAACTCCAGGACCTTGGGGAAGATGGCGTCCTCGATGGCGCCCCACAGGTCGGGTTTGGCGTCGGTGACCCGGTCCACGATGGTGCGGACCTCGTTGAGCTCCAACTTCCCGGTCGCCAGAGCTTCACGTACCCGGGGCAGGCGGGGCAGGGTGGCGGCCAAAGACACGTACTGGTGCGCGCGGTAGCCGGTCCACCCCAGCAGCGGCTCGAGCACTTCCGGGGTCATCGGGTCCGGTGCGACGGTCCGTCCGGCCGGCTCATCACGCATGCCGGGCTCGGCGTAGGTCAGCTCGTTCACCGCCGCCAGACACTGAGCATCCAGCCAGCAGATCAACCGCCGCTGGCCTTTGATCAGCTCTTCCAGCTCCCACCCGTTGCACTCACGGACGTCGACCGAAGCGACCGCCGCCGCCAACTCGGGCCCGCCCGGCAGATCAGCGAACCCGGCAGGCAGCACCCGACGACCACCGGACCCATCGCCCAGGTGGCCGTCGAAGTGCTCCCCGCCGTCGCTCATGCGTTCGATTCTACCGAACAAGATCCACTACTGCTCGCGGGAAACCCCTTACCCACAAGAAGAATCGACGTCAATCTCAACCTGCACCCATGACTGGTCCCGCCGTCGTGCGTACACGAATCTGCCGGAGAACAGCGGACTCCCCGCGGCCTGACATACGTCGCTGTCGAAACAGATCGATTGCCGAGGTCGGCCGCAAACATCGGCCACTCTTTACACGCAGATTCCGTACGGACACGATGGGCGCACGCCAGCGGGGGTCCCGACTCCGACGAGGAGCATGTGCGTGATGAAGACAGCCGGAACACCGAACCATCGGCCGGGCCGTACGGCGGAACGGGCACTGGATCGAGCGCCGGAGCGAACGCCGAGCCGACGCGAACTGTTCCGGTTCGGTCTCACGTCGGTCGCGGCCTTCTCCGTCGCCGGGTGCTCCGCCCTGTCGCTCAACCCGTCGGACAAGGGCGGCGGCAAGGGCGGAGGTGAGGGCGCAGGGAAGGCCGGGACCGGACTCAAGGAGGCGCCGGACCTCGGCGACCAGGTGAAGGCCGGCAAGCTTCCGGCGCGTGCCAAGCGGATGCCGGCCAAGCCGATGGTCATCCGCCCCACCGAGCCGGGCGGTGTGTACGGCGGCACCTGGAACACCATCCTGACGTCGGTGGACGCCGACCCGCACCTGGTCGGTTCGCTGTCGTACGAGCCGCTGGTGCGGTGGGACGTCGACCAGACAAAGATCTCGCCGAACGTCGCCGAGTCCTGGGAGATCGGCCAGGACGGTCGCGTCTACACGTTCAAGCTGAGAGCCGGCATGAAGTGGTCGGACGGAAAGCCCTACACGGCCGACGACCTGGTGTTCGGGTACGAGGACGTGCTGAGCAACAAGGACCTCTACCCCGTGATGCCCTCGCAGTTCGCGCCGGACGGCCAACCCGCGAAGCTGGAGAAGGTCGACGCCACGACGGTGCGGTTCACCTTTCCCAAGCCGCAGGGGCTGTTCCTGGATCAGGTCGCGTCTTCCGGTGGTGCCGTACTCCACTGCCTGCCGAAGCACTACCTGAAGCAGTTCCACAAGAAGTACAACCCGGACGCGGACAAGCTGGCGAAGCAGGAAGGCCAGCCGGACTGGACGAAACTCTTCCTGAACAAGGGCGGCAACGGTCCGACGGAGTTCGGTTCCTGGCAGAACACCGACCTGCCGGTCATCTACCCGTGGAAGCTGTCCTCGCAGTCCGGCAACCGCCTGGTGGTCAGCCGTAATCCCTACTACTGGAAGACCGACAGCGACGGCCGGCAGCTTCCGTACCTCGACCGGGTCGTGTTCGACATCATCACCGACCCACAGGTCAGCACCCTCAAGCTGAGCCAGGGCGACTACAGCCTGGTCACGCCCGGACTGGTCACCCTGCAGAGCAAGCCGGTCTTCGCGCGTGGGCGGGAGAAGGGCCGCTTCCACTTCATCGCGATCGGTTCGTCGCGGATGAACGACGCGACGTTCCTGCTCAACCAGACGCACAAGGACCCGGAGATGCGGAAAGTCATGCAGAACAAGGACTTTCGCATCGGTCTCTCGTACGCCCTGAATCGTCAGGAGATCATCAAGGTCGTACTCCTCAACCAGGGTGAGCCGTGGCAGACCTCGCCCCGCAAGGAGTCCGGGCTCTATCTTCAGCAACTCGCCAAGCAGTACACCCAGCACGACCCGGCGAAGGCGAACGCGCATCTGGACAAGGCCGGCTACCGCCGGCGCGACAGCGACGGGTTCCGGTTGCGCCCGGACGGGAAGCGGCTGGGATTCACCGTCGAGGTACGTACGAACTTCAACCCGCTGTGGGCCGACGTCGCCCAACTGGCGTCCGGTTACTGGAAGAAGGTCGGCGTCGACGTGCAGGTGAAGGTGGAGGACGCCACCCTGCTGTTCAACCGGGTCGATGCCAACAACCACGACGCGGTGATGGACGACGGCGACGGCGGCGACCTGCCGATGCTCGGCCCGGGGTGGTACTTCCCCGTGGACGCCGGTGCGGCGTACGCGGTGGAGTGGGGCCGGTGGTACGAGTCGAAGGGCGCGCAGGGGGAGAAGCCGCCGACCGGTCCACTGCGGCAGATGCGGTTGTTCGACCAGATCAAGGTCACGCCGGACAAGCAGAAGCGCGACGAGCTCTTCATGCAGATCCTGCGCATCTCCCAGGAGGAGTTCTACGTCATCGGGACCGTGCTGCCCGAGGCGAGGTACAACGTCGTCCAGAACGACCTGCACGGTGTCGGCGGGGAGATGATCGACGACTGCTGCGAGCCCGGCCCGTCCGCTCCCGAGCAGTACTTCTGGAAGAAGACGTAGGGCGCGCACTTTCGGTCCTGCCCTTTCCGGCCACGCGTTGTCCTGGATGGGGCATCGCCGGGCATCGCGCGGGCGGCGGGATCCGGGTAGCGTGCAGCACAGTTTCCCGGGGTGTGGTCGACCCATGCCCTCATGGCCCGAGGTGATGCGAGGCAGCCTTGCGAACCGTCTCCGTGAACCGGCTGACCGCCGCGTACGACGTCGGCCGACCGGTCCTGCAGGACGTGACGGTGACCGTGGAGCCGGGCCACATGCTGGCGGTCAGCGGACGCTCGGGGGCAGGCAAGTCCACGTTGCTGTCCACCATCGCCGGTCTGCTGCGCCCGGCCGAGGGAACGATCAGTCTGGACGGCGAGCCGCTGGGTGACCGCGACCACGCCGTCTCCCAGGGCGTGGTGCTGGTGCCGCAGGACAACGGCCTGGCGACGTTCCTGACCGCCGGTGAGAACGTCGAGGTGGCGCTCCTGGCCAACGGCCGCGGGGCGGCGGAGGCGCGCCGGCTCACCGTCGAGTGCCTCACGGCGCTGGGCCTGGCCGGTCAGCGCGACCAGTTGGTGGAGGAGCTGTCCGGTGGGCAGCAGCAGCGCACCGCGATCGCCCGCGGCCTCGCCCTGCGTGGTGACGTACTCCTCGCCGACGAGGTGACCAGCGAGCTCGACGCGGTGTCGCGGCAGACGGTGATGGACCTGCTGCGTAAGGAAGCCGACCGGGGAGCGGTCGTGGTGTTCGCGACCCACGACCCGGACGCGGCCGCCGTGTGTGACGCCGAGCTGCACCTCGTCGACGGGCGCGCCGAGATCGTCCGGTCAGAACCCGCGGCGGACGCCCAGGGCGCGCAGGCAGCACAGGCGGCACAGGCTGTGACCCAGCCGACCGCATCCCCGACGGCCAGGGCGTAGGCCACGGCATGTGGGCGGTGCTTCGGGGCGCACTGGGTGCCCGGCGCGGGCCGGCGATCGTGGTCATGTTGGTGGCGCTGCTCGCCGGCGCGGCGGTCACGGCCGCACCCTTCTACGCCGTGAAGGCCCAGCAGCAGGTCGGGGTGGCCGCGGTCGGGAGCGCCCCGGTCGAGCAGCGGCTGGTCCAGGTGAGCTGGCTGTCGGCCTGGCGCGGCACCAGCGACACCGCGTCCGAATCCGCCATGAAGGACGCCCGGAAGGCGTTCCGGCCGCCGGGGTTCGCCACCATCAACGGCGCGTTCGCACCGGGCGGCGTGCGCCTCGCGGGGTCCAAGAGCTCGGCGGCCGTGGTCAAGGTCGCCTACCGTGACGACGTCTTCCGCCATCTCACGGTCACCGGGAACCGTCCCACCGCGGCCGGTCAGGTCGTACTCCCGGCGGCCTTCGCCAGCCAGCTGTCCCTGAAGGTCGGTGACGACCTCTCGCTCACCGGCGGGAAGAAGCCGAGCCGGGCCCGGCTGGTCGGCGTCTACCGCGTGACCGACCCCAGCGAGCCGTACTGGGCGGACGGTTACCTCGTCGGCCTCGGTTCGGACGACCGCAGCAAGCAGGCGACGGCGTTCACCGTCCCGGCGACGATGCGCGGCTGGGAGCAGACCACCTTCACCTACGACCTGCTGGCTTCGCCCGCGGCATTCGCCACGATGAACACCGACGGGCTCGCGTCACAGATCAACGCCGACCTGTCCACCCTCGGACAGCAGGGGTTCTCCACCAGCATCACCGGTCTGGACGGCCTGCTCGACCGGATCTCCCAGGACCGGCGCAACGTCCTCGCCGGCGTCGGGGTCGGCGTGGTGGTGCTGCTGCTGCTCACGTGGTTCGCCCTGGCCGTGGTGGTCCGGGAGGCCGCGGTGCAGATCCGCGGTGACGTCGGCTGGTGGCGCCTGCACGGTGCGCCGTCGGGACGCGGGTGGGTGCTCGTACTCGGCCAGAGCGTGGTGCCGCTGGTGGGTGGAGCGGTGGTCGGTGCGGCCGCGGGCTTCGCCGTCGGCCGCGCCATGGCCGGAAACCTCGACGCCGCGGGCCAGCGCACCGCCCTGCTGCTGTCCCTGTTGCTGCTCGGGCTGACCCTGGTGGGCGGGCTGGTCGCCGTGGTGGCCGCACAGGTCGGCACCTTGCTGACCCCGGCGCGCGACCTGCTGCGCCGGATCCCCGTCCGCCGTCCCGGCTGGCGGCGTTCGCTGGTGGACGTCGTACTCGTCGGCCTGTCGGTGTACGGCGTCGTTCAGGCCGTCGTGGTAGGCGGCAGCGTGGAGGGACTTCCACTGCTCGCGCCCGCCCTGGTCGCGCTCGCCGTCGCGCTGGTGGCCGCCTGGGGAGTCCCGCCGCTGGCCAACTCGCTCACCCTCCGCGCCCGCCAGGCCGGCCGCCCGGCGATGGCGCTGATCGCGGCGCTGACCGCGCGGCGGCCGGAGACCCACCGGCTTTTCGCGCTGGTCGTGGTGGCGATCGCCCTGGTCACCACCGCGTTCGTCGGCTGGGACACCACGTCGCGCACCCAGGTGCAGCGGGCCGCGTTGGAGCTCGGCGCCGACCGCGTCCTCACCGTGGACGCCGACGACCCGGCACAGCTGATGGCCGCGGTGCGCGCCGCCGACCCGAGCGGGAAGTACGCCATGGCCGTCGTCGACCAGCCGGGGGAGAGCACTGGCGACCCGTCGGTGCTTGCGATGGACACCACCCGGCTGTCGGTGGTCACCGGATGGCGCAAGGAGTACGGCGGCGCCCCGGCGATCGTCGCCGCCGCACTGCGGCCGTCCGCGCCGCACCCGGTCACCCTGCGCACCGGCCGGCTCGTCGTCGACGCGTCCGGCCAGGACCCCGGCGGTGAGCCGCTGCACCTGCGGGTCCGGTTGCGAACCGCCAAGGACGGCAAGCCGGTCGACGCCATCGTCGGCCCACTGACCGGCACGCGGAAGGCGTACTCCGCAGACGTACGCACCTGCGCGGCCGGCTGCCGGCTGGTCGGCGTCCAGGTGCTCGGCGACCGGCGGGCCGACGGTGCCACCGGGTCCGTCGCCGACCCGACCGGCGTGGGGTACGAACCGGCGACCGCTGGCGCACGGGTCGACCTGTATCCGGCCGGCGGTGGGAGTACGGCCGGGGCTGCCGGCACGGGTGTCCGTGCCACCGACGCGGCAGTCACCGAGCGGTCGTCGCTGCCGGCGGCGCTGCTCGCGGCACCCGAACGCTGGCGGCCCGCCGTGGGCCCCCGCGACCTCGGCCCCACGATCGCCGCCGGGAAGGACAGCCTGCGGCTCACCGTCTCCCAGCCGCCGGAGAACGTCCCGCTCGACCGCAACGACTGGGCGTTCGTCGCGGACACCCCGGTGCTGCTGCCCGCGCTCGTCGCCGGCTGGCGGCCCGACCCGGCCGAGGAGACGCGGCTGATCCCGCTGCCCGGCGCGGCGGTCCCCGCCCAGATCGTCCGCACCGGTTCCCTCGTACCCCGCCACGACAAGGTCGGCACGATCGTCGACCTCACCTACGCCGAACGGCTGGTGCCGTTCCCGCTCGCGGGTTCGGGGTTCCCGCAGGTGTGGCTGTCCGCCGACGCGCCCGCGTCCGTCGTGGCGAGCCTGCACGACCACGGGCTGACGACCCTGCGGGAGGAGTCGATGTCCACCCGACTGACCCAGCTGCGCGCGGAGGGGAGTGCGGTCGGTGTACGTTTCCAGGTCGCGGTCGCGCTGGTCGGCCTGCTGCTCGCGGCCGGCGCCGTCCTGATCGACGCCGCCCGCGAACGCCCCGGCCGGGCGGCCGAGCTCGCCGCTCTGCGCGCCCAGGGTGTCGACGCGCGCGCCATCCGCGCGGTCGGCTACGGCTCGCTCGGGACTCTCGTCGGTACAGCAGCGGTGATCGGGCTCGCCGCCGGAGTCGCCGGCGCCGCGGTCGACCGGATCCTGTACCCCGGCTTCGTCGACGGCTGGAACGTCCTGCCCACCGTGGACACCCGCGGCTACCCCGTCCTGGCCGCCGCACTGGCCGCCGTCGTCGTCCTGGGCACGGTAGTCGTCGCGTCCGGTTCCGCTCTCGTACGCCGGGCGCGGCCATGATCGCGGTCGTGCTCGCACAGCTGGCCACCCGCTGGGGCCAGGCGCTGACGCTGTTCGTCCTGTCCATGGCGGCCACCCTCGCGGCGGTGTGCGTGCCCGCGTTCGCGGTGGCCATCGACCGGGCCGCCATCCGCAACGAGGTCGCCGTCGCCGACAACGCCGACCGCACGGTCTCGATGCCGCCGCTGTCGGTGGACTCGCCGAACCTGCGTACGGACGTGCTGGAGTCGGCCGACGGCCTGCAGACCTACACCGACGCACGGTCCCGGCTGAAGGGCTTCACCCCGGTCACCACCGCGCAGCTCCACGTCCGGGGGATCGAGCGCGGCCGCCCGGAGGCCGAACCGCGAAACCTGCTCGCCCGGGACGGCTTCTGCCGGCACGTGACGTTCACGCAGGGAAGGTGCCCGGTGGGCAGCCGGGAGGTGGCGCTGCCGGCCGCGCTGGTTCCCGTGGCCAAGGTGCACGCCGGTGACGAGGTGACGCTCACCCCCGTACGCCGCAAGGACCAGACGTGGGAGCCGGACGGCCCGGCGGTCGCGCTCACCGTCGTCGGGGTGTTCGAGGCAGACCACCCGAAGTCGGCGTACTGGTCGCTGGAGGACCCGCTCGGCCGGCTCGGACCGCCCGCGATCATGACCAACCGGGCGACGACCGGGAGCCTGCTGCACCGGCAGGAGACGCTCTACCTCGACTCGATCATGCCGACCGGCCTGCTCACGCCGGACCGCCTTCCGGTGGTGCGTTCGCAGCTCAAGGCGGCCGAGCGCCGGCTCCTCGAGGACGACCCGTACGGCGGCGGCCTGCTGTCCACCGTGCCGTCCCTGCTGGACCGGATCGAGGCGCACGGCAAGCACGCCCGTGCCCTGCTGCCGATCGCCGCGGCGCCGCTGATCGCCCTGTGCTGGTTCGTCATCCACCTCGCCGTCGGGCACGGAGTGTGGGGCCGCCGCCAGGAGATCGGAGCGGTCGCGTTGCGGGGTGCGCGATGGCCGACCCGGGCGCTGAGCATGTCCGCGGAGAGCCTGCTGCCGTTGCTGGCCGGCGTACCCGTCGGTCTCCTGGTCACCGGTGCGCTCGTCACCCTCACCGTGTCGGGGGAGACCGCCTTCGTGGGCGTCGACCGGGCCCAGCTGCTCGCGGCCGGGGTCGCCGCCGCCGGAACGATCGTCGCCGCCCTGCTCGCCCTGCGCCGGGAACTCTCCGCTCCGGTAGGCGCGCTGCTGCGCCAGGTCCCGTCCCGTTCCCGCCGCGTGGTCGTGGCGGCGGTCGAGGTGGTCGTCGTCGCCCTCGGCGTCGTGGTCGTGGCCGAGACGCGGTCCCTCGGCGGGTCGCTGGTCGGTGTCATGGTCGCCGCACCGGTCGTGGTGGTGCTCGCGGTGGCGATGCTGGTGTCGCTCGCGGTCCGGCCGCTGATCGGCATGGCCGGCCGGTGGTCCCTGCGCCGTGGGCGGGTCGGGCCCGCGGTGGCGGCGTTCTACCTCGCCCGCCGGCCGGGTTCGGTGCAGCTGCTCGTCGTACTCGCCCTGGCGTTCGGCACCTTCGGTTTCGGCGTGACCACGACGGACGTGGCCGCCCAGGGACGCGAGGCGACGGCCGAGCAACTGCTCGGCGCCGAGCGGGTCCTCGAGGTCCAGGACGTCGACCGGACCGAACTCCTGCGCGCGGTGCGGGCCGCCGACCCGAGCGGCCGGCACGCGATGGCGGTGGTGTCCGCGCCGAGCGGGGACGGCTCCCAGCCTCCGGTCCTCGGCGTCGACGCCACCAGGCTGGCGAAGGTCGGCAGGTGGCCGGACGGTGCCGGCCACGGCGAGGGGCCGAGCCCGGCGAAGCTCGCGAGCCTGCTGCGTCCACCCGCGCCGGAGACGATCATGGTGGGCAACGGCGAGTTGACAGTACGACTGGAGACCGACCCGTTCACCGCCGACAAGACCCTCTCGGCCACGGTGCTGCTGCGCACGCCGAAGAACGACCAGGTGGCGGTGAAGTTCGGGCCGGTAGCCAACGGAAAACCCATCTACCGCGCCAAGCTCAGCGAGTGCCAGGACAAGTGCCGGCTGGCCGGGATCAGCATCAGCACCACCGCGGTGGGCGCGCAGCGCATCGGGGTCAACGTCGCCGCGCTGCGGTTGGACGGCCGAGACGTACTGACCCGTGCCGAACTCGCCGACCCCCGCCGGTGGCGTACGTCCGGCAGCGGACCGATCACCGACCAGTTGCGCATCATCGGCGACCAGGACGGCCTGCTGCTGACCCAGACCTCGCCGCGGCCCGGTCACGACTACGTACTCCACGCCGTCGACGTGCCCTACCCGCTGCCCGCGATCATCGCCGGCACCATGCCCGGCAAGCAGCTGACCAACATCGACGGCGAGCCGGTCGACTTCGTGGCGAAGGCGAAGGTGGCGACCCTGCCAGGCATCGGTGCGAAGGGCGCGCTGATCGACCTCACCTACGCCGAACGCCTGACGGCGGAGCCCGGCTTCGCGACGACACCACAGGTCTGGCTGGCGCCCGGCACTCCGAACCAGGTCCTCGACCGGTTGCGCAAGGAGGGGTTGGCGATCGTCACCGACCGGACCGTCGGCGGGGTACGCGACTCGCTGGAGAAGTCCGGGGCCGCGATGGCGTTGCACGCCTACCAGCTCGCGGCGGGAGTGACCGTCCTCGTCGGCCTCGGTGCCCTTGCACTGGTGGTGGCCGTCGACCGCAGGACGTGGAACCCCGGCATGCGCGCGTTGCGCATCCAGGGCGCGGCCGAACGTCTGACGACGGGTGCGGCGCTGTGGTCGTACGGCGGCATCGTGGTGACCAGTGCGGTCACCGGCGCGGTCGCCGCGGGCGTGGCGTGGTTCGCCACCAGCAGACGGCTGCCGCTCGGCGTCGACGCGTCGCTGCTGGCGAACTGGCCGCGGTGGCCGCACGTCGCGGCGCTGGAGTTGCTGGTGGTGGGGGTACTCGTCGCGGGTGCCGTCGCCGGCGGTTGGTGGCAGCGCCGCCTGGTCGAGGGACGACTCGTCGAAGGACGACTGGTCGAGGGACGGCAGGAGGCGGGTGGCTGATGGGCTTGGCGGTGGCATGCCGAAGGGTCGTGCACATCTACCGGATCGAGGGCTCCGACGTCGTCGCGCTGTCCGGTGTCGACCTGTCGATCAACTCCGGTGAGATGGTGGCGCTGGTCGGCCCCTCCGGGTCAGGCAAGTCGACGCTGATCTCCCTGCTGTCCGGGCTGATGCGGCCCTCGGCGGGCCGGATCGTGGTCGGCGGCTACGACATCGGGAAGCTGAGCGACGCGGAGCTGAACCGGTTGCGCGGCACCGAGATCGGCGTTGTGCTGCAGGGATCCGCGCGCAACCTCCTGCCGTACGCCAGTCTGGTGCGCAACGTCTGGCTCGCCCAGCGCAGGGCCGCTGCGACCAAGGGCATCGAGCTCGCCGAACCCGAGCAGATCCTCGACCTGGTTGGGCTTTCGGCGATGGCCAGGTCGAAGCCGCCCGAGCTCACGCGCGGAGAACAACAGCGCGCCGCCCTGGCCGTCGGCATCGCAGCCGGACCAGGACTGCTGCTCGTGGACGAGCCGACCAGCCAGCTCGACACTTCCGGCCGGGACGAGGTGGTGGCCGCGCTGAAGTCGGTGAACGCCGTACGCGACACCACGGTCGTCGTCGTCACCCACGACCCGGAGGTGGGCACCCAGCTCGGCCGGGTGGTCACCATCCGGGACGGCCGTGTCGGCGCGGAGGGACGCGACGGGCAGGACTTCGCCGTCGTCGCCGGTGACGGCACCGTCCAGCTGCCGCCGGAGACACTCGGCGAGTTCCCACCCGGCACGCTCTTCCTGGTCGACCACGAAGAAGGAGTCGTACGCCTGCACTCCGACGGCGACTGACGACGTCGGGATCTTACGCAGGTCGGCCTTCGAGTAGGGGCCTCTTGCTGGCAGGGCGGTCTTCGATTCTCCTTTGTACGAAGGGAAATCCCGCTCTGTGGGCTACGAACTGCTGTCGGTGGTGGCCGATAGTATTCGCTCATGTCTTCGACCACCCAGGAGTCTCTCGGCAGCGGAGGCGGCGCATCGCCGCATCCGCTGCTGGGTGCTCTGGGTCTGGTCACGGCCGGCAACGACGCGGTGCTGTCGACGTCGGTGTTGTCGTTGACGGCCGAGCAGGCCGGCCCGGTGCTGGAGGTGCTGGGGCGGGAGATCGCCCGGCTGCACGCCGCCCAACTGCAGGTGGTTCGTCAGGCCGAGGCGTGTGATGTCGGCAGGTTGACCGGTGCGCCGAACGCCACGGTCTATCTGCGGACGGCTCAGCGGATGAGTCAGCACGAGTCCTCCGCGGCCGTCGGCCTCGCCCGTGACCTGGACAAAGAGGCCCGGCTGACCGGCGAAGCATTGGCGGCCGGTGTGGTGTCGTCGAAACAGGCGCAGGTCATCGCCGACGCGATCAAGAAACTCCCCGAGTACGTGGGCCTGGACGAACGCCACCAGGCCGAGGAGTTCCTGATCACCAAAGCCCGGTTCGCCAATCCCGACGAGCTACGGGTGCTGGGCGAGAAACTGCTGGAGCGGATCGCGCCGGAGGAGTACGACCGGCTCATGCGGGAGGAGCTGGAGAGGAAGGACCGCAAGGCCGAGCAGAAGCGGTCGCTTCGGTATGTGCCGAACGGGGTTCCGCAGTCGGAGTCGGTGCACATCACGCTGCCGGCGTGGGAGATGGAACTGCTCCGCAAGATCATCGAGCCCCTTGCGGAGCCGGTGAAGGGGGCCGAGCCGGACCGGCGGCCGATCGACCAGCGGCGAGGTGACGCGTTCGCCGAAGCTCTCGGGCTGCTCGCGGCTGCGGCGACCGCACCGGTCCGTGGCGGGAGACCGCCGCAGGTCGCGGTCACTATCCCACTGGAAGCGATGCTCAAGGGCACCGGTGCGGGCTTCATCGACGACACCGCAACCATCATCCGGCCCAAGCCGTGCACCTGCCCCTGCACAGACCCCAAATACGCCACCACCAAAAACGCCAAGGCCGACCAGGCCGGGGAGCCGAAGCCGGAGGAGGCAGAAGGTCAGGACGAAGGCCAAGCTGGTAAGCCGAAACGGCGATCACCCGGTACCGGCTCACTCGCGGACGGGATACCACCACCGCGAGCACCCCGGCAACGGCAACATTCACAACCGAACACCGAAGCGGAGCCGGAGCCCGGGACTGGCGCGGCGGGGCCGGAGGACTCCGTCGGGCCGGAGGGTGCCATCGATCCCCACGATGGGTGCCCGACGTGTGGAGGCGGCGGGTCAGCCCGCTACCTCGGCAGCGACGGCAAACCGATCTCCGCCGCCACCGTGCGCAGGCTTGCCTGCGAGGCCGACCTCATCCCCGTCGTCCTCGGCGGAGACGGGCAAGTCCTCGACCTCGGCCGTTCCGACCGGTTCTTCAAAGAGCACCAGCGGCGTGCGCTGGCGATCCGCGACGGGAGCCACTGCCACTTCCCCGGCTGCCAGATTCCGGAGCCGCGCTGTATTACGCACCACATGACCGCCTGGGACGATGGCGGGCCGACGGACCTGGCGAACGGGGTGCTGCTCTGCCGCTACCACCACGTCACCGTCCACCACAAAGGCTGGCTGGTGCGGATGGGCACCCACGGCCACCCCGAATACGTACCCCCGGAATGGTCCGACCCGCGCCGACGCGTCCTCCGGCCCTGAGTCAGTCGAACGGCAGAGTCAGTCGAACGGCAGTGGGTCGTACCCCGCGCCGTACGGTGCGTCGGGCCGTTCGAACTCGCCCATCAGAGCCCGGCGCATGGGCGTCGTTCGTTCCAGGAAATCGGCGGAGTTGGTGAGCCTGTCGGCCGGGCGTACCCACGGTGGGCTGTAGACGTAGTGCGCGGTGTAGCGGTCCCGGTCCCCGTCGTGGCGGTACGTCCGGTGCCAGACACCGTTGTGGAACACCAGCACCGAACCGATCGGCGCGCAGATCACGTGCCCGATCGGCGTGTCCCCGCGAGCCGCACGGATGTCGGCGGGCAACGGCACCGTGCTGCGGTGGCTGCCGGGGATCAGCTCCATGTTGCCCGTGCCCGGTCGCGTCTGGTCGGTCAGCAGGAACGACGCCCGCAACTGGATCAGCGGCACCGGGTAGCCGAGCCTGCCGAAGTCGTACGCACCCGAACCGTCCTGGTGCCACCCGCCCGTCCCTCCGTGCGCGGGTTGCATGGTGTTCCAGCTCGACTGCAGAACGAACCGGTCGCCGAACAGCCCACGAACCTTGGGGAGTACGGCCGGATGGTCGATCAGGCGTTCCAGGCTGGGCTCGGTCTCGTAGCCCCGGCCGAGCTGGCCGAACTCCTTGTCCCGAGCGGCATGCAGGCGTGCCGACGCGTCGTAACACTCCTCGGCTTCTGCCGTGGTCAGTACGTCGGGGATCACCAGGTAACCCCACGACTCGAACACGAACCGGTCCAGCTCGGTGAACGCTCCCGGCGCCACCTCGGGATTCAGCATTGTCCGATGCTCCTTGCCCAGCAGGGATCTGGCGAAGATGGGGACCTGCCGCCCAGGATCTTGGGCGACGAGCGGCTCAGCCAAAGACGCTGGTGGCGATGACGTGCTCCTGCTCCAGACAGTCCCACTCGTTGTCGTCGGCACCGTCGTAGACGAGGGCGAGCGGCCCGGTGTATTCGGCCTGGCGGAGCGCCTCCAGCGAGCGCGTGAAGTCCTCGCGGTCAGGACCGTCGGCGTCGAAGCGGCACTTGGCGTGACAGGTCTCGCTGCGCGGTGCGACCGCGGCGAGCTGGTCGTACTTGTCCGCACCGGTCCAGTTGCCGAGGTCGACGAGCAGCCCCACCTGGCCGTCGGCCGCGTCCAGGATTGCGTGCACCTCGTCGGCTCCGGCGGTGAGCGCGAACCAGTTCTCGGTGACGACGCGGATCTCGGGGTGGTCCCCGGCCAGCTTGCCCAGCCGGCGGCCGCTGTCCTCCAGCCGCGACGGGCTCGGCGACTGCTTTCCGGCGATGACCCGCGCCCGGTGTGCGCCGAGCGTGGTGGCCACGTCGAGCCAGCCGTCGATCCAGTCCTGGTGGGTGTCCGCGTCGCTCGGATGCGTGAGGTCGCCGTCGTCGACGAGTACGGCATCCAGGGTGAGGTTCTCCGACTCCAGGGCCGACCGGAGCTCACCCAGGTAGCCGGGATCGCGGCTGGGAAGGTGGAAGTGGCACAACTGCACGGTGTCGTAGCCGCGGCGCCGCAGCTCCGCCGGCAGGTCGAGCAGGGCCATCCCGGCGTCGGGTTTCGCGAGGTTGTCGGCTCCGCCGTCGGCCTGGTCGCCGGACATGTACGAGCCGAGGGTGCGGTGAAGGGACCAGCTGGAAACAGATTTCACGATTCCCACTCTGGTGGTGCGCCGCCGAATCAGGCGGTAGCTGTCCTCAACCGGCCGGTCCGATCCGGAAGGCCGATCCGGCCGAGGCTCAGATGTTCGCGGACTTGCGCAGCTTGCGAACGCGGCGTCCTGCGTTCCTGCGTGACTTCCGGGCGCTCTTGGCCGCGCCCTCGAGCTGGTCTCCGGCGTTCCTGCGGGCCTTGCGGATGCCCTTCCGGGCTCCCCTGACCTCGTCGCCGGCGTTGTCGCGCGCTTTCCGGAACCTCTTCCGGGCTCCCTTGACCTCGCTCGCGGTGTCCTTACGGACCTTCTTGGTCTTACGCCCCCACAGCTTGTGCAGCCCGCGCTGCACTTCCTGCGGGCGCGGGAGCAGCATCTTGGTGCCCTTGCCGTACAGCCGCACCGCGAACAGCGCCAACGGGATCCCCAACGGGAGCAGCACCACGGTCACGCAGCACACGAGCGAAACGATCATGAGGACGGTGGCGAGCAGGAACACGCCCGCGGCGCCAATCCCTCGTGTCACTCTCACGGCAGAACACCTCCTTGGCTGTCCCCCGGCGGCCACCATACGCCGAACGGCCGCTTCGGTCCTGGTGCCCGGGGTCCTGGTCGGTCAGGAGGGACATACCGCCCAAGGTGCTGGGACGTGTCGTCGCGGGTCAGCTCGCGTCGTCGGGATGGAGGGTGATGTTGGCGTACGTGGGACGATCAACGGTCAGGTCCAGTGCCTCGCCCATCGCGCAGAAGTACAGCCCGGCCGTGTGCTCGGTGAGCCGCAGCGGGGGAAAGCCGAACTCGTCGCCGTCACCGACAAGAGTGGCGCCGTCACCGGAGTGCCGCAGCCGCAGCCTCCCTATGCGCGTACCCATGTAGTCGACGCCGTAGGAAAGCTCCGTGGCGTCGTCGCCCAATGACGGCGCGTCGTTGCGGTAGTAGGTGGCGCCGTCGTCGACGCTGACGAGGTAGTCGCGGCCGGGTCCGCCGTCGTGGCCGAGCAGCCGGAACCGCTGGTAGCCGTCGTCCTCGGACACGAGTTCGTTCGTCCCGATCACCCGCGCCGGCTGCCTGGTCCGGTCACGTTCCAGGGCAATCCGGTCTCCGTCGACGCTGATCCGGATCACCTTGAAGCCGCGCCCGACGTACTCGCCGGCCATCGTCGCCGGCGTCCCACGGTCGACGTCGGCCGCCGCCGGAGGAATCGGCGGGACGTACGGGTCGCTGCCGGTGAGGTCGGCCAGCATGCCGGTGGCCAGGTGAGCCTTCAACGGCTGGTCGGTGTTGGTGAGCATCACCACCCCGATGCCGGCGTCGGGGTCCCAGGCCATTGCGGACTGGAAGCCGAAGCCGCCGCCGCCGTGGTTGAGAACACGGCGGCCGTTCCAGCGGCTGACCTGTACGCCGAGCCCGTACCCGAACCGCTGTTCTGGAAGGGGATTCGGGATCTCGTACATCTCCGCCAGCAGGTCCGGCCGCAGCACGCCCTGACCGCCGGTGAGGTGGAACATCAGGTAACGCAGGGCGTCGTCCACGTTCGTGTACGCACCACCCGCACCGACCATCGGCACGCGCACCGGGACCCGGCTGCCGGCAACGGAGTGCCCGACCGCTCGATCGCGGTCGTCGGCGATCGCCTTGTGGTCGAGGCTGGTGCGGTGCAGTCCCAGAGGCCGCAGGAGTTCCTCACGTACGAAGTCGTGGAACGCCACTCCTGTGACCCGCTGCACGACCAGCGCGGCGAGGTCGATCCCGAGGTTGGAGTACTCGTAGTGGTGGCCGACGGGAAACCGCAGCCAGGTGTCGGAGATGCTCCGGCAGTGCTCCTCGAACGACGTGTCGCGGTCGTCGAAGTTGCTGCCCAGCGGCGCCTCGTGGGTGAAGCCGGCGGTGTGGGAGAGCAGGTGCCGCAACGTCATCCGGTGCTGGGGTTCGGGTTCCCACCGGCTGTGAACGGTGAAGTCGGGGAGGTACGCCGTGATCGGGGCGTCGAGGTCGACCAGGCCGCGCTGGACGGTGAGCATCACGGCGGTCGCGGTGTACATCTTCGTACCCGACTGGATGCTGAACACCGTCTGCGTGGACACGGGTTGGTCCCCGCCACGGACGCGGACGCCGAAGCCGGCCGACCAGCGGACGCCCGACCGGTCACAGATCCCGACTGCCATGCCGGGGACGTCCTGCTCGGCGAGCAGTCGGGGGATCTCCTCGGTCAGCCGCCGCGCCACCGCGTCGACCGCGGCGTCGACAGCGGAGTCACCGTGCTCCGGCCCGTTCAGGCGCTCGGCGAGGACCTCCCGGGCGATCGGTGACAGGTCCTTGCGGCCGATCTCGTCCTGCGACACGAAGACCATCGCCTGACCTTCGCCGAGCACGATGTCCTGGTCCGTGGCGTCGGTGGTCCCCGCGAACACGTGGTAGCGCACCGACCGCGAACCATGGAACCGTCGCTCGATCACGCGTTCCAGCGACAATGTGGCGCACCGGAGCCCGGTCTCCTCCAGTAACTCCCGGTGGACGGCGGCCTCAGGGTCCTCGCCGGGCTCGATCATGCCGCCGGGAACGGTCCATCGGCTGGGATCGGTCGGTGCGTCGTCGGTCCGGTGCTGCATGACGATCCGACCGCGCTGGTCGGTGAGTATCACCAGAGCAACCTCGACCTGTCCCATGTCGATCACCCTAGTCGGGGCGACAGGTCGCTGCGGCCGAGCGGGTTCTACTCGGGTCCGAGGTCGGTCCGACAAGGGGCTGAAGGAGGTCCGGATCGCGGCGGCCTGGATGTAGATCTCGGCGGTCCGCACGTCCGGGATCCTGCCCCGGCCGCCGTACGGCCGAAGCGGGTCGGACGAAACGCCGGCAACGCGGGCGACCTCGGCGACCTCGGTGGGCGGATGCCGGTAGGTCAGCGGTAGAGGTGCGCGGCGGCAGGTTTGCCGGCGTCCTGAACCTCCACGATGTAGCGCCAGGCGTCCGGAGTGCTGCCGTCCAGGTCGGTGAAGCCGTACTCCTTCGCCAACTGCCCGGACGACAGAGAGGCCTGGTTCCACCGGGCGACGTCGGGATCGGCGGCCAGCGCGGCGACCGCCCGGCCCACGAACCGCGGGGTCTCGGAGATGCCGAAGTGCCCCGGGTCCGGGAACGGCGGCTGGACCGGACGATCGAGGACCTCCCGCCAGGTCTCCTCGGTGACGCCGTAGTGCTCGAGCATCATCTCCGAGCGCAGCCACCCCGGTGTGAGCGCGACAGCCGTGCAGCCGTGCTCGGCGAGTTCCCTGCCCTGGCTCCAGGCCAGCCGCAGCACCGACCACTTCGCCAGGTCGTAGAACGCCGACACGCGGTAGGTCTGCGCGTTGTAGTCGTAGGTCCCGTCGGTCATCTCCACCACGAGACCGCCCGGCTGCCGGGTGAGCAGCGGCAGGGCGTGATGGCTGGTGATCAGGTGCGTCTCCACTGCCAGCCGGAGCAGCCGCAGACCGTTGTCCAGGTCGTGGTCCCACAGCTTCGCGTCCCAGTCGAACAGCAGCTCGCCGCCCCAGATGTCGTTGACCAGAACGTCCAGCCGGCCCGACTCGTGCTCGATCCGGCGTACGAGGTCGGCGACCTGCTCCGGCTCCTGATGGTCCACAGCTACGGCGGTGGCGGTGCCGCCCGCGGCGGTGACGAGCTCGGCGGTCTCCTCGATCGTCTCCGGCCGGTCGTACTCCGACCTGCGTTCGCGGGTGGTCCGTCCGGTGACGTAGACGTGCGCTCCCGCGGCGCCGAGCTCGACCGCGATGCCGCGTCCGGCACCACGGGTTCCGCCGGCGACCAGGGCGACCCTGCCGTCCAGCGCGCCGCTGCCGTTCAGTGCGTTCACGAAGCTGTTCCTCCCTGCCCGGCGTATGCGACCCTGCCCGGCGTATGTGACCAACCGTTCGTTTATAATCTATCCCGCCATGCCTCGCAAGCGAACAGTCCCCGACGAAGCGCTCCTTTCCACCGCGCTGTCGATCGTGCGTGCCTCCGGCCCGGACGCGCTCTCCTTCGGCTCGCTGGCTGCCCGGGTCGACCTCGCGGCGTCGACGCTGGTGCAGCGGTTCGGGTCGAGGGCCAACCTCCTGCGGGCGGCGTTGCTGTTCGCCTGGGACCGGCTCGACGAGGAGACCGCGCGCGCGTGCGCCGAGGCGCCGGCCGGCCCGGAGGGAGTCGTCGACCTGCTCGTACGACTGACCGGGCAGTACGACCCCGGGGATTCCGCTGATTCCGGCGACTTCGCCGACCAGTTGATGTTGCTCCGTGAGGATCTGCGCGATCCGGTGCTCCGCGCGCGGGGGCAAGCGTGGCTTGACACCCTCGCCACCGGTGTCGAGGAACGCCTGGATGGCGTACCCGGTGACGTGCCGGGCGGCGTGCCCGGCCTGGGTGAGCTCCTGGTCGCTCAGTGGCAGGGATCGCTTACTGTGTGGGGATTCCGGCGTCGGTCCGACGCGGTGACCGCCGTACGCCGGGCACTGGATACGCTCCTCACCAGACTTTCGCTGTCTTCGTGACCGAGCTCCTGGAATCGATTCCACTCATCGCGACGACACCGCATCAGGACGGCACCGGAAGCGGTGTCAAGGAGGACGCATGACTTCGCACGCGACTGGCCGGCACGTAGGTTCCCCGATCGAGAACCGCGTCGGCATGGTGTTCATCCCGGTGCGCGACATGCGACGGTCGATCGAGTGGTACTCCGCGTTGCTCGGCCTGCCGGTCGGGGACGCCTCGCACGAGGACACCATCTACGACCTGCCGACCACCGGTGAGGTGGGCCTCGCGCTGGACGCCAACAAGCCGGACTTCGACATCGCCGGCCCGCCGCGGTTCTTCTGGTGGTCGACCGACCTGGAGGCGTGCCTCGCGCACCTGACGGCCAACGACGTCAGGGTCGAGAGCGACATCGAGGACATCGGCAGTGTGTCGTTCCTGCAGTTCCGTGACCCCGACGGCAACCTCCTGATGGTCTGCAGGCGCAACTGAGCGTTGGCAGTGGTCCGGGTCCAGCGGCCGGCATGTCCAAGGGAGAAGCGGTGACGTCGTTCGTACTTGTCCACGGCGCCTGGTGTGGCGGCTGGATCTGGAAACACGTCGCGTCTGCTCTGCGGGCGCAGGGGCACGACGTCCGGACGCCCACCCTCACCGGGCTCGGTGAGCGGGCCCACCTGGCCTCTCCGGAGGTCGGGCTCGGCACGCACGTCGAGGACGTCGTCCGGGTGCTGGAGTACGACGACGTCGCCGACGTCGTGCTCGTCGGGCACAGCTACGGCGGTATGGTCGTCACCGGCGTGTGCGACCGGGTGCCCGAACGCCTTGCCCAGCTTGTCTTTCTGGATGCCTTCGTCCCTCGCGACGGGCAGTCGCTGCACGACCTGGTGCCGGTCGGCGGTGCCCGGCACAACCGCGAACTCGCCGAGCGCGAGGGTGACGGCTGGCGCATCCCGCTGGAGGACGAGTGGCGTACCGCGTCCACGGAGGAGAACCTCCGGTGGATGAACCCACGGTGGACCGACCATCCGCTGCGGTGCTTCGAGGAACCGGTCCGTCTCACCCAACCGGTCGGTGCGGGAGTGCCGTGCAGCTACGTCCGTTGCACGGCCAACCGGGAGACCGAGGACATCTTCGACCCGATCGCCGCCGGCCTCGGCGGTGACTGGCGGGTGTACGACCTGGCCACCGTGCACACGGCGATGGAGGCCGCGCCGGACCAGGTCGCCGAGGTCCTGCTGAAGATCGCCGGCTGTGAGCCCACCCAGCGGGCGGTCCACAGCTAGCTCCTGCTCGCGCCAACCGGCTGTTGACAGCTGGTCCGGGTCCAGCGGGACAACGCCTCCGGCAACCCTTCGGCGGTGCCGTCCTCCCGACCCCAGGCCACGTAGCCGTCCGGTCGAACGAGCAGTCCGCTGAGCCCGCTGGATTCCGCCTTGCTGGTGACGACCTTCACGCACTGGTCGGTGCCGGTCGCGAACGCCCGCAACTGGTCGGCGCCGGAAAGGTCGAGCAGGACGAAGCCGCCGTCGTGGAAGTGGTCGGCGAGCGTCGTGCCGTCCGCCAGCCGCAGCAACGGCATCAGGCGGCCGACCAACGGGTGATCGCCGCCGAGGTCGTACCGCTGGGCGAACCCGCCGATCAGCTTGACGAAGCAGGCGTTCCCCTCGTGGGTGTCCATCAGGTCCGACATCACGTCCCGCAACGCGGTCGTGTGCGGGCCGGGCCGCATCAGCGCCACCTGGGCGCGGGTGATCTCCAGCACGCGCGCGGCGATCGGGTGGCGTTCGGTCGTGTAGGTGTCGAGCAGGTCGACGTCGGCACGGCCCCGCACGACCGCGGCCAGCTTCCACCCCAGGTTGACGGCGTCGCCGATGCCGAGGTTGAGTCCCTGGCCGCCGAACGGTGAGTGCACGTGGGCGGCGTCGCCGGCCAGCAGGACCCGGCCCTTCCGGTACGCCGTGACCTGCCGGGCGTTGTCGGTGAACCTGGTCGCGCTCTCCACCGCGGTGATCCGTACGTCCTGCCCGCTGACCTTCCGCAGGCTGGTCTCCAGCTCCTCGCGGGTGACCGGCAGGTCGCGGCCGGTGGGCGGACCGTCGTACTCCACGGTGAGGATCCGGCCCGGCATCGGCCCGTGGACGTACGTGCCGATCTCGGTGCGGGTCCAGCCCTTCGACAGCCGCTCCGGATGGTCGATCGTCACCATGGCCTGGTGTCCGGTGATGCAGGGATCGGTGCCGGGGAAGTCGAAGCCGGTCTGCCGGCGCACGATGCTGCGCCCGCCGTCGCATCCGACCAGGTAGCGCGCACGGATCACCTCCGCCCCGCCGCACCGCACGCTCACCCCGTCGTCGTCCCGATCGACTTCGGTGACGGCGACGCCGCGTCGGACCTCCACGCCGAGCTCGGCGGCCCGGTCGGCCAGCAGGCGTTCGACCTCGATCTGGGGCATCACCGCCAGCGGGTTGCCGTCGGTGATGTCCAGGTCGGGGTCGTCGGCGTCCAGCCGGGTCGGATCGAGCTTGAACAGGCCACCGAAGTGGCCGCCCACCGTGCGCATCCGCTCCCGTACGACAGTCACGTCGGGCGCGGGCTTGCCCGGCTCGGCCCACATCTGCGCGACCGAGGCCAGCATGCCGGCCTGGAACCGCTCGATCGGGGCGAGGAGATCACGTCGGCGGAACGCCTCCAGCGTGGGCACGTTCACCGAACCTGCCTTGATGGTGGCGTCCGGTTCGGTCAGGCGTTCCAGCACAAGTACGTCGGCGCCGTGCAGCCGTAGCTCGCAGGCGAGCATGAGTCCGACCGGCCCACCGCCGGCCACGAGTACGTCCCAGGTCTTCGGTTCGCGCATGGAAGTCACCATGACATGAAAATATACTCAGTACAAGTTTCGACTGAGTATGCTTTCGCCATGACCGGGCTGCGGGAACGCAAGAAGTGGGAGACCCGGCGCCGGATCTCCGACGTCGCGACCGGGATGTTCCTCGCGCGGGGATTCGACGACGTGACCATCGCCGAGGTGGCCGAGGCGGCCGGCGTGTCCCGGATGACCGTGTTCAACTACTTCCCGCGCAAGGAGGATCTGTTCCTGGACCGGTCCGCGGAGACGGTGGTCGACTTCCGGCAGGCGATCAGCGAGCGCGGGCTGGGCGAGCCGGTCGCCGAGGCGCTGCGCAGGCTGCACCTGGGATGGCTGGCCGAACGCCATCCGATGTCGGGTGTGGTCGAGCACGGCAAGGCGTTCTGGAAGGTCGTCGACGAGACCCCGGCGCTGCGCGCGCGAACGCTGGAGCAGCAGGACGAGCTTCGCGCGGAGCTGGTGGACATGCTCCGCGCCGAGGGCTTCGACGAGACCGGCGCCACCCTGGGCGCGGGGTTCGTCGCCGCCGCCCACGGCACGGTCTACGACACCGCCCGGCTGCGGATCATGGCCGGCGACAAGGTGACGAAGGTTCACGCGGGCCAGAAGGCCGTGGTGGAAAGAGTGTTCGACGCGCTCGCCGATGCCTTGCGCGGTCTGGAGTCGCACTGACACGCGGTGTTATAACGGTTCGATGACCGCCGTCGTGCACAACATCGTGTTCGACTGCGCCGAGCCGTTCGAGCTGGCGCAGTTCTGGAGCAAGGTCACCGGCCGGCCGTTGGCCGCGGACGACTTTCCCGGTGACCCAGAGGCCAGCATCGCCCAGGCGTTCGGGCCGACACTCTTCTTCTGCCGGGTGCCCGAGCCGAAGACTGTGAAGAACCGCGCCCACGTGTGCCTTCGCCCCGCGGGTGATCCCGACGCGGAGGTCGACCGCCTGCTCAAGGTCGGGGCGACCATGGTCACCGACCGCCGCAGCGGCGCCGACCACGGCTGGGCCGTGCTCGCCGACCCCGAGGGCAACGAGTTCTGCGTACTCCGCAGGAGCGCGAGCGACCACCCGGCCGCGACGGACTGACCCCCGTCGCCGGTCACGGCGAACGGGGGTCAGTGTGCGTGGTCAGGTCACGGTGCGGTGGTGAACACCAGCGCCGCGTTGTGGCCGCCGAAGCCGAACGAGTTCGCCAGCGCCGCGTTCAACTGCATCTTGCGCGCCTCGCCGGACACCACGTCGAGCTTCACCTGCGGGTCGAGCTGGTGGAGGTTGATCGTCGGCGGAACGACCTGGTCGCGGAGAGCGAGGATCGTGGCCATCGCACCGATCGCGCCCGCGGCCCCGAACGTGTGGCCGGTCATCGACTTCGTCGCGGTCACGGCCGGGTGCGGGCCGATCGCCTCGGTGATCGAACCGGCCTCGGTGACGTCACCCATCGGAGTGGAGGTCGCGTGCGCGTGGACGAGCCCGATCTCCTCCGGAGCCACCCCGGCGGACCTGAGCGCCATCCGGATCGCGCGGGCCTGGCCTTCCTGGCTACCGGCGGTGATGTGACCGGCGTCGGAAGTGAGGCCGGAGCCGGCGAGGGCGGCGTGCACGCGCGCCGAGCGGGCCGCGGCGAAGTCGGCGCGCTCCAGGACGAGCACGGCGGCACCCTCGGCGAAGACGAAGCCGTCCCGGTCGACGTCGAAGGGCCGCGAGGCCTCCTGGGGTGCGTCGTTGCGCATCGAGTGGGCGCGCGCGTTGGCGAACCCGACCAGCGGCAGTGCGCTGATGCAGGCTTCCGTACCACCGGCGATCACGACGTCGGCGCGGCCGAGCCGGATCAGGTCGAGCCCGAGGGCGATCGCCTCCGCGCCGGACGCGCAGGCGCTGACCGGGGTGTGCGCGCCGCCGCGGGCGCCGAGGTCCATGCTGACGTACGCCGCGGGACCGTTCGGCATCAGCATCGGCACCGTGTGCGGGGAGACCCGGCGTACGCCGGACGTCTCCAGCACGTCGTCCTGGCCGAGGGTGGTGAGCACCCCGCCGACGCCGGTGCCGATGGCCACCGCCAGCCGCTCGGGCTCGACTTCGGGCCGGCCGGCGTGCTCCCAGGCCTGCCGGGCGGCGATGAGGGCGATCTGCTCGCAGCGGTCCAGCCGCCTGGCCTCGACCCGGCCCATGACCTCGCTGGGGTCGACCTTCAACCGGCCTGCTATCCGCACTGGGAGGTCGGCCGCCCACTCCTCCTCGAGGGGAGTGATCCCCGACTCGCCGGCGAGCATGGCCGCCCAGGTCGAGTCGACGTCCCCGCCGAGTGGTGTCGTCGCGCCGAGTCCGGTCACCAGAACGGCCTCGTTGCCAGCAGTCATCAGCGCACCCCTTCTTCGTGAAGCTCCACTATCCGCCACTTTGCCAAGTCGTTCACGCCTCATCAGCGCGGCAGCCCACGGAGTCGGCGGCGCGGATTTGTCCGATCCGCACAAACGGCCGCGCTGGGCCGGTCGAGGTCCGTACGTGGCGGGCGGGCTCCGGGGCTGCGCCGCGGTGCCTGCGGAGCGGCGGCGACAGTGGGTCCGGGGTAGACAGTACGGTCGGGCGGGTGACCGACGTCGAAGCCCCCCACCTGCACGTGACCAGAACCGCCTACGACACCGTGGCCGCCGACTACGCCGAGATGTTCCGGGACGAGCTCGCCGGAAAGCCGGTGGAGCGGGCGATGCTCGCGGCCTTCGCCGAGCTCGTCCTGGCCGACGGCGGCGGACCGGTGGGTGACCTCGGCTGCGGGACCGGGCGGGTCACCGGGCACCTGGCCACGCTCGGCCTGGACGCGTTAGGCGTCGACCTGTCGCCGGGGATGCTGGCGCAGGCGCGCCGGGACCACCCCGGGCTGCGGTTCGCCGAGGGAACGATCACCGCGCTGGACCTCGCCGACGCCGAACTCGCCGGAGTCCTCGGGTGGTACTCCGTCATCCACACCCCGCCCGAGGAGCAGGAGCCGGTGTTCGCGGAGTTCGCCCGGGTGCTGCGTCCCGGCGGCCGGCTGCTGCTCGGCTTCCAGGTGGGGGAGGACCAGAAGGTCCGGCTGGAGCAGGCGTACGGCCACGAGGTGTCGTACGACGTGTACCGGCTGAGCCCGGACCGGGTGATCGCGGACCTGCGGGACAACGGCTTCGTGCTGCACGCCCGGGTCGTCCGCGAGCCGGAGGGCTGGGAGAAGACCTCGCAGTGCTACGTGCTCGCAACCCGTGCTGCAACAGCGCGTTGACATGCGCTCCGGACGTCAGGGCCGGAAGCGCACCTCCGGATACGTCCGCGACGGGCCGTCGAGTAGTGGGCGGTGCCGCCCGCGCAGGTGCTGGTCGAAGAACGCACCCACGTACGCGTTCGTGATCCGCACGGCACGGTCGCCGGCGATCGTCTGCCCGATGTCCACGCCGAGCTGGTCGGCCAGGGTTCCGTAGTCGGTGAACGAGGAGTGCCCGCTGCCGCTGACGGTGACCCATCGCTTCCATCCGGTCAGCCGCTGCCAGTCCCGGTCCCAGGTGGTGTCCTCGCCCCCGCCCGGAGAGTGGCCGTCCTCGGTGCCCAGGAACATGAACGGCACGTCCAGCCCGGTCTCGGGCAGCGGGTCGAACTGCGTGCCGTCCAGGTTCACCGCGGCCCGGACGCGCGGATCGCGGGCGGCGGTGGATCCGCCGGACGCGCCGCCGATGGAGTGGCCGGCCATCCCGATCCGCGCCGGGGCGATCAGGCGGGCGAGCCGCCAGGCCGGGTGCGGACCCACGAGTTCGTCCAGAACGAACGAGACATCGGCGGCTCGTCCCTGGATGATCCGTTGCGGTGTCGTGTCCGCCTCACACGCCACGCAGGTGGTGACGTGACCGTCGGGGAAGGTCGTGGCCACCGACTCGTACGTGTGCTCCACGGCGGCGACGACGTAGCCGTTGCTGGCGAGATCCTCCGCCAGCGCCGTGAGCGAGGTCCGCGGGAAACTGAACCCGGGCGAGAGGACGACGAGCGGATAGTCGTGTCTGCCGGCCCGCGGTGCCGCGCCGGATCGGGCGTACGTCCGGACGGTGCTCAGGATGTCCGCGGGGACGTCGGTGACGCCCTGGCTGGTGAGGATCAGCTCGGACTCGTGTGGTGTGACGTATCCCGTCGGCGTCCCCGATGCCCGGCGCGCCGGGTAGTACATCGAGACCATGAGCTCTCGGGGGCCCGCCTCGGGCACCCACGGGTCCGGCCGGGCGGCGTCGACGAGGTGCAGCGTGTCCGATCCCACGCCGTACGGTCCGGTGGGTCGCGGGAGAGTGAGGGACGGGGCGGCGGACGGGCGCTGAGGCGGGTCCGCCGGGTGGACCTCGGTCCCCGCCTGGGCGACACCAGGAACGAGGAGGCCCAGGGCCGCGAGGCTGACGCAGGCGGTGACGGCGGCGCGCCGAAGAGTCATGGTGATCATGAAGCTCACCCTGACGCCCGGGGCGCCGGCACCACATCATCCGAAGGTCGCGTCGCACCCCCCACCCGAAGGTGCGGGTCGACGCCGCTCGGGAACCTGCGACCGTCAGGGCTGGTAGTAGCCCTGCACGGACCTTCGGCTCGGCGTCCGCCGCCTGCTCATGACGGCGGTGGCGACGATCGCGATCGCACCGGCGACCATCAGGATGGCGCCCATCGCGTCGTCGGCGATGTAGGGGAGGTCGGCGTCGACCGCGAAGTACAGAATGGCGCCGGCGGCGATCAGGACGATGCCGGTCCCGACCCCCCGCTCCGGCCGGTCCGCACGCAGGACCACGGCGACGATGACGACGGCGAGGCCGGCCAGCAGCAGAATCAGCCCGAGGGCGTCGTCGTCGACGTAGGGAAGATCGACGTCGACGGCGCCGTACAGGATGGCCCCGACGACGATCAGTAGGATGCCGGATCCCAAGCCCATTGCTTCCAACCTCCACAGGGGGTATGACCACGAGATCCGCCGGACTCTACCGAGATCTCCGGCATCCGCCCAGCCTGGGACTCGGCTTCGGTCGGGGCGGCTCGCCAGGGGGTTGGTCGTACCCGGCGGCTCGCTCACCTAGACTTTCCGGCGGCACACAGAGCGTACGGCGGCAAGACCCCGCTTCAGCGCTCGTACGACGGGGCCGCGCTGCGCGGGTGACCAACTGCTCTCGGTGACGAGGCACACAGTGACGTCGATGATCGGACAGCGAGGATGACCCCCAACGACCGGGCACAGTCCGGCCCCTCCGGCGACGCGGAACGCACGGTCCCGCGTCGCGTACTCGGCGGCCGGTACGAGCTCCACGAGGAGCTCGGGCACGGCGGCATGGCCGTGGTGTGGGCGGGTATCGACCTGCGACTGGGCCGCCGCGTCGCGGTGAAGACCCTGCGCCCCGAACACGCCGCCGACTCGACGTTCCAGGCGAGGTTCCGCCGGGAGGCGCAGTCGGCCGCGTCGCTCAACCATCACTCGATCGTCGCGGTCTACGACAACGGCGAGGGCGACCTGAACGGCGTCTCGGTGCCGTACATCGTGATGGAGTACGTCGAGGGCCGCACGCTGCGCGACGTCCTCCGCGAGGGCCGGCCGATCCTGCCCGAACGCGCCCTGGAAGTGGTCTCGGAGATACTCGACGCGCTGGAGTACAGCCACCGGGCGGGCATCATCCACCGCGACGTCAAGCCGGCCAACGTCATGGTGACCCCCGCCGGCGACGTCAAGGTGATGGACTTCGGCATCGCCCGGGCGATCAGCGACGTCTCGGCCGCGCTCACCCAGACCGCCGCCGTGATCGGCACCGCGCAGTACCTCTCCCCGGAGCAGGCCCGCAGCGAGCAGGTCGGCGCCCGCAGCGACGTCTACTCCACCGGCTGCCTGCTGTATGAACTGCTCACCGGCCGGCCGCCGTTCACCGGGGACTCGCCGGTCTCGGTCGCCTACCAGCACGTACGCGAGGAGGCGCCACCGCCGTCCGCGGTCTCGTCCCGGGTGCCGCCAGAGGCGGACCGGATCACGATGCAGGCGCTGCGCAAGGACCCGGCCGACCGCTACCAGAGTGCTGCGGAGATGCGCGCCGACATCCAACGCGCGCTGGCGGGTGAGAACGTCCTCGCCTCGGAGGCGCCGACCGTGGCGGCCGCGACCGCCGTCGCCGCGGCGCCCGCGGACGCTACCGCGCGGTTCGCGCCCACGGCCGACCAGGAGCCCGGGGCGAACGAGACCGCCGAGCAGCGGCGGTGGGCGCCCGGCGACCGCGACGACCACGACGAGGAGAATCGCCGGGCGCTGCCGTGGGTGCTCGCCCTGCTGGGACTGGTGCTGCTCGGCGTGCTGGCCTTCGCGGCGTACCAACTGATCAATGGCGGGTCGGCGCAGACCACCAGCGCACCCAGCCTGATCGGCAAGACCGAGTCGCAGGCCAAGGCGGCCCTGGCGGCGAAGAACCTCAAGCTGGGCGGCACGACGGACAAGGCGAGCGAGGACGCCCCGAAGGGCCAGGTCATCGCCCAGGACCCCGCGCCGGGCCGCTCGGTGCGGGTCGGTGGGTCGATCGACGTCACGGTGTCCAGCGGGAAGCCGCAGGTCCGGATCCCGGAGGTCGTGGGCGACCAGATGGCCGAGGCGCGCACCAAGCTGGAGGAGGCCGGGTTCCGCGTCCGGGACAAGGAGGACAAGCAGTCCAGCAAGCCCGGTGGCGAGGTGACCAGGGTCAACCCGCCGGAGGGTTCGCTGGTCGGCAAGAGCTCCCTGGTGACGATCTACCACTCGACCGGCCTGACCGAGGTCCCCGACGTGACCAAGAAGGACGAGGGCGAGGCGAAGGCGATTCTTGAGGACGCGGGCTTCAAGGTGCGCGCGATCCGGGAGGAGAACGCCGACGCCGACCCAGGCACCGTGCTGTCGCAGATCCCCGACGCGGGAGCGCGCAGGGAGGCCGGCACGCGGGTGACGATCGTGGTGGCGAAGGAGCCCAAGCCCACCGCGAAACCGACCCCGACGGACACGCCGACCCCCACGGACTCCCCGTCGCCGACGCCGACCGACGACAACAACAACAACGACAACAACGACAACGGGTTTCCGGGCCTGCCCGGCCTTCCCTGAGCTGACCGGCCTTCTCTGAGCTGGCCGGCCTTCCCTGGGCTGACCCCCGGCGACCGTCCCCACCGGGTCGGCCGGGCGGCGGACCATGATCGGCAGTGCTTACTCTGCGCCGTGCCGGTGGTGCATACTGTGGCGGCATCACCTCGTAACGCCAGATCCGCGTCGCTGTTCCGCCGCCGCTTGGTCGTCGCTCTGCCGCCGCCGTCGAGGAGTGCCCATGGGGATCAGCCGTCGTCAGTTGTTGTCGCTCCTGCCGACCGCCGGGCTGGCGACGACCATCACGCCGGGGCGTGCGCAGGTGCAGCCGACCGTCATCGGTCAGGTGGCCGCCTCGGGTGGCCAGGGAGACGCCGTGGACGCCGACGCCGCCCGACTGCTCGCCAACACCGTCGCGATCCTCGCCGGCGATCCCGAGGCCGACGAGCGGCCGGAAGTGGCCGCCAAGCTCGCCGGCATCGACAAGACCGCGCGCACCTGGCTGGCCGCGATGAAGGACACCGACCCTCCGGGCGGCGAACTGTTCACCGGGATCCCGCTGGGGACCAGTGACCCCAACCTCACCGTGTCGTTCCAGCACCTGTACGAGATCGCGCTCGCCACCAGCGTCCCGGGTGGGCCGGCGTCGGACCTGCACGGCAACACCGCGGTGCGACGCCGGGTGCTCGACGGCCTGGCGTGGCTGCACGACCACTACTACGGCGACCAGGCGCAGGGCTACTACGGCAACTGGTTCAACTGGGAGATCGGCATCTCCACCCACGTCAGCAGGACGCTGGTGCTGCTGGCCGACGAGGTGCACGACTACCGCCCCGACCTCGCACGGACGTACGTCGCGTCGATGGACGCCTACCTGCGCAACGGCAAGGACGGCGACGTCGACCTCGACTCCCGGTTCCACACCGGCGCCAACCTCGCCGACATCACCACCAACCGCATCCTGCAGGGCGCGGTGGTCGGCGACGAGGCCCGGGTCGGCAAGGCGCTCGCGGACCAGTTGACGGTCTTCGCCACCGTGGATCCGTACCACCTCGAGCACGGCGTGACCGACGGGTACTACGCCGACGGATCGTTCATCCAGCACGACTCGGTCGCCTACACCGGTTCCTATGGCAAGGGCCTGTTGACACGGGTCGTACAGACCCTGAAGATCCTCGACGGCACGAGCTACGTGCGCGGCGACGACCTCGTGTCGGTGGTCGACGGCTGGGTGCGCGACGGCTTTGCCCCGTTGATCTTCGAGGGCTGGATGATGGAGGTGGTCAAGGGCCGCGCGGTCTCCCGGACCACCACCGGGTACGCCGACGTGGCCGTGGTCGTCGAGGCGGTCGTCGACCTGTCGAGCGTCGCCGAAGGCGCCGCGGCAGCGGCGTTGAAGAGCTACGTGAAGTTCATCCGCGAGACGTCGCGGGCCACGCTCGACCCGACCCGGTTCGTCTCACCGGTCAGCATCGCGAGGTACGCCGACATCGTCGCGGATGACACCATCCCGGCGCGGGATCTCAACCCCGCTTCGCGAAGTGTGGCGTTCAACGCGATGGACCGGCACGTCCACCTGCGCCCCGGCTACGCGTTCGCGCTCGCCCGCAGCTCCGAGCGGATCAGCAAGTACGAATACATGAGCGGTGAGAACCTCCTGCCGTGGTTCCAGGGTGACGGCGCCTACTACCTCTACCTGTCCGGCCAGGACCAGGCCCAGGCGTACGGCATCGACTACTTCACCACCGTGTCGCCGTACGCGCTGGCGGGGGTCACCTCACCGGTCGAGCGGCGGCGGACGATACCCGAGCTGTACGGAACGCCGTACTACGACAACCCCGACCACCCGCTCAACTTCACCTCGTCGTCGGAGTCGCAGAACACCTACGTCTACTTCCCGCGCGGCACGAACCGGCACTCCGGCGGCGCGATCCTGGGCGCCTTCGGTGCGGCCGCGATGATCCAGTCCGACGACGTCGCCTACGCGGCCAAGCAGAAGGGCCTGCTGCCGGACGACTTCGTGGTCTACCAGAACGCCACCGCGCACAAGTCGTGGTTCATGCTGGACGAGGAGGTCGTCGTCCTGGCGGCGGGGGTCGGCGACCCGTCCGGCCGGGCGGTCCTCACCACGGTGGACTCCCGGACCGCCGCGCCGACGGACACGATCACGATCAGCGGTGTGCGGCGCGACGGAAGCGCATGGGCGGGTACGGGCACCGCCGACCTTTCCTGGTTGCGATACGCCAACGCCGACCAGGGCACCTCGGTCGGCTACGTCTTCCTCGACACCACCGGACCGGTGCGCGTCGCGACCGAGCAGGTCACCCGCAGCCGCCGGGTCGTGCGTACCGCGAATCCCGACACCGCGATCACCAGGTCGGTGTTCGGCGTCCACCTGGACCACGCGCCCGGAGTCGCGCCTTCGTCGCTGGCGTACGCGCTGGTTCCGAACGCGACCGAACGCCAGTTGGGTTCCTACGGCGAGGGCCGGGTCGTCGTGGCGGCGAACACCACGCAGGTACAGGCCGTCCGGCACACCGGGCTCGGGCTGACCGCGGTCAACACCTTCGGCCCGGACCTGCACAACGTCGCGGGTGTGCGGGTCGACGGCCCGGCGTCGGTGCTGGTGCAGCGGCGGCGCGACGGGCGGACCGAGGCCGCCGTCGCCGACCCCACCACGGACCGGGAGACGATCTCGGTGGTCCTGCGCGGACGGCCGCTGACCCCGGTCGCGCCGGCGGAAGGTGTTCGGGTGAGTGCGGTCGCGGGTGGCACCCGGCTGGACGTCGACACCCACCAGCTGTACGGGCGCAGCCGTACGGTCACGCTGGGGCTGTGAGCGCCGAGCTCGGCGTACTCCGCTAGGGGTACTCCGCGATCGATGGATAGGACTTGACTTATATAAGGCCAGGGTGAAACGCTCGGTCGCAACATTGTTCGACGTTGCCAGACGTTGTCGGACTCCGTGCGACCTTGGAGGAGAGCAGCTCGCCATGATCGTCAGTACGCAGAAGATCACGACGTTCCTCATGTTCACCGGGCAGGCCGAGGAGGCGATGACCTTCTACACCTCGCTGTTCCCCGACTCCGAGGTGCGGTCCGTGACCCGCTACGGCGCGGACGGCCAGGGTGCCGAGGGGAGCGTGCAGCACGCGACCTTCACGTTGGCGGGGCAGGAGCTCATGTGCATCGACAGCCCGGTCGAGCACGCGTTCGGGTTCACGCCCTCGGTCTCGTTGTTCGTGACCTGCGAGACCGAGGCGGAGCTCGAGCGGCTGTTCGCCACGCTGTCGGAGAAGGGGCAGACCCTGATGCCGCTGGGCGGGTACGGATTCAGCACGAGGTTCGGCTGGGTGAACGACCGGTTCGGCGTCTCCTGGCAGCTCAACCTGCCGTAGCCCTCGCGGGTCCGGGAGGGACGGGGTGAGCGTCTTTCCCTTCAGCAGAAAGGGAAAGGCGCTCCGACCGGCTGCCCACTTCGAAACCCGCTTCAGCCGGCGCCCTGGGTGAGTTCGGCCATGGCGTCGTCGACGTCGACGTCGCCTCGCGCCACGGCGTCCAGTAGTTGGCGCCGCCTGGTCTGCCGGTCGACCGGTGGCGCGGTGGCCACGCCGAGCGCGGTGAGGAGCTCGTCCAGCCGGGCGCGTGCGGTCGGATAGCTCACGCCCAGGTGGCGTTCGAGCTCCTTGGTGTTGCCGCGGGCGGCGAGGAACACCCGCAGCAGGTCCCGCTGGGCGTCGTCGAGGGCGCAGAACTCGCAGTGCCTGAAGTGCCCGCGGACCTCGGTGTCGCAGCGTTCGCAGTGCAGCCCCGAGACGGACAACGGTGCCTGGCAGGTGGGGCAGGCGCTGGGCGGCGTGTGCTGGGTGTGAGGGGTATGTGTGGTCATCGGCTCAGCCCACCTTGACCGAGACCTCGGCGAGGTTGCCGTCGATGTCCAGGTGCGCGGTGCCCTTGCCGAGCACGTACTCGCCCCGGCCGGCCTTCTCCAGGAGTTGGTCCATGTCGTACTCCGCCGGGCACCGCACGACGACGCGTACGTCGGAGTCGGGGGCGAGAACCACGGTGACGTTACCGGCGTTCGCTTCGATGTGGGACGTGCCTTCGGTCAGCTCGGTCTCCAGCCGGACGTCGCCGACGTTGAAGTTGCCGTGGAAGGACCCGCGAAGTCCGCGTACCAGAGCGTCGCCGCCGTTGAGCTCCAGGTGCAGCTGAGCGTTTGCCGGTACGACGAGGAGGGTGTCGTCGCCGACCTGGCCCTCCACGTGCACGTTGTCACCGTCGCGTTCGATCGAGCCGCGGTACGGACCCTCGAACCAGACGTCGTCGGCTTCCCGGTCACCGGCGACCTCGATCGTCCCGGCGGCGTTCAGGCTGACGTGGACCGTGAGCGTCTCGGAGGCGGTCCGCCCGCCGACCGGCTCTACGGGCTCGGCGGGCTCGGCCGGCTCGGCGGGCTCGGCCGGCTCGACCGGCTCAACCGGCTCGGCGGGGTCGACCGGCTCGAGGCCGGCGGGGGGCGGTGGTGGGATCGGTGCCGGGTTGGTCTGGCCCGGCCGCTGACCCGGGTCCAGGGCCGCCAGCTCACGCTCGGCGTCCTCGGCCGAGATCTCGCCCCGGGCCACCTTCTCCAGAATTGATCTCTGCTGTGCGATGGTCATGGCAGGTAGTAAAGCGTGAATTTCCAGATTGTCAACCAACCGCCTCGTCAACTTGCCAGCTTGTCGACCGGCCCTGGCTGCGGCTACGGACGCGCGGGGTCCCGGTTGGGGTCGGTGCTCAACTCGGCGAGGTTCATCGCCACCGCCTGGCGGGCGGCCGGGATCCGGTCGAGTACGCGCAGCCCCGCGTTGCGGAGCTTCTGCAGCGGGACGCTCCGCACCGTGGCCACGCGCGTCATCTGGTCGGTGAGCGACAGCACCCCGGTGGCGACCGGCCGGCGTTCGGCCTCGTACGCGTCGAGCTCCGCCTGACGTGACTCGTCCTCGATCAGTGCGCTCAGGTGACGGGTCAGGGCGACGGCGTCCTGGATGCCGGTGTTCATGCCCTGCCCGCCGGCCGGGCTGTGCACGTGGGCGGCGTCACCGGCCAGGACCAGCCGGCCCGCGTGGTAGCGGTCGGCCAGCCGGTGGTGCACGTGGAACCGCGAACCCCACACCACGTCCCGTACGTGCGCCGGAGTCCGCAGCGGACCGCGCGTGTTCAGGAGGGCCTGGAGGTCGTCCCGGGTGGGGTGCTCCGGTGTGACGTCGACGGTGGCGACCACCCGGTGCCGCCCGCCCGGCAGCGGCGCGACGACCATCAGCCCGGCGGTGGCGAAGAAGAGCTGGATCTCGTCGGCGGGCAGTTCCCAGTCCAGGTGGACGTCGGCCAGCATGAACGACCCGGCGTAGGCGGTGCCGGGGAAGCCGATGCCGGCCTGCGCGCGCACAGTGCTGTGCATGCCGTCCGTACCCACGACGTACTGAGCACGGACGGTCCGGCCGTCGGCCATGGTGGCGAGGGCGTGGTCGGAGAGCTGCTTGACGTCGACGACCTGGTGTTCGTAGTGCACCTGGCCCCCGAGCTGGTGCAGCCGGTCGGTCAGCACGCGTTCGGTGACGTCCTGCGGGCACATCAGCGTGTACGGGTGGGCGCTCGGGAGCCCGCGGAAGTCCACCGACAGCAGAGCGCGATCGTGGTCGCGGACGGTGAACCGGGGCACGATCAGGCCGCGCCGCAGCAACTCGTCGTTGACGCCGAGATCGGTCAGCACCTCGAGGGTGCGGGCGTGGATCACCGCCGCCCGCGAGGTGTCCGCGGGCCCGGACTGCTGGTCGACGACGGTCGTGTCCACGCCGCGAATCCGCAGGGCGACGGCCAGGGTCTGGCCGACCGGTCCGCCGCCGACGACGAGGACCTGGGTGGAGGTGGGTAGCGGGACGTTGGTGGGGTTGTGAAGCGAGTTCACGGTTGCCTCCGGGGAGTCCGGCACAAGTCCAACGGTTGTTTGCCAACGCTTGTTGACTACACGGTAGCCCGGCTAGGCTGGCTTGCCAACACCTGTTGGCCTACCTTTGTGGGCATGCCGTTCACCACACGCTCGGACCAGACCCGGGAGACGATCCTGCGGGCCGCCCGCCGCCGTTTCGCGACGGAGGGATACGAACGCACGACCATCCGGGCCGTGGCCGCGGATGCGGGGATCGACCCGTCGATGGTGATGCGTTACTACGGGTCCAAGGACGGCCTGTTCGCGATGGCGGCGGAGATCGACCTGCGGCTGCCCGACCTGTCCGAAGGTCCCCGGAAGTCCGCGGGTGAGCGGTTCGTCCGCCACTTCTTCGAACGCTGGGAGGGCGACCTCGCCGACGACGTCCTGGTGGTGGCGTTCCGGTCCGGGGCGACCAACGAGGCGGCCGCGGTGAGGCTGCGTGAGGTGTTCGGCGGCCAGGTTCAGGTGGCGATGGGCCGGGTGGTGGCCGACCCGGAGGAGGCGCCGGCGCGCGCCGCGCTGGTGACGTCACAACTGCTGGGAATCGCCCTGTGCCGTTACGTTCTCAAGTTGCCGCCGATGGTGGCGATGGACACCGAGACGCTGGTGGCCTCGGTCGCACCCACGGTGCAGCGCTACCTCACCGGCCCGTTGCCGGGTACGAAGACCGGCTCCTCGCGGACCTCGTGACCCGAACCGTCCTCAGACCGCGTTCCTGCGCGCGGTCAGCAACGCGAAGGTCAGGAACTCACCGCCGTCGGCTTCCAGCATGGCGTTCACGCTCTCGACCACGGCCCGGTCGGTGCCCGTGGCGCGCGTCGAGACAGCGCGACCCCACGCCAGCCAGTCGTTCCACCCCCTCGGCTGCGGCCGGGCCGAGGTGACGGTGACGAGTTCGGTGATCTCCCACTGGAAGCGCCACCAGTCCGCGGTGTGCCAGGCGAGTGCCTCCCAGCCCACGCACGCCCTGATGTGTGGCGGGATCGCGCCGAGGTCGCGGACCTCCCGGGTCATGGCGGGAGTGGCGACCCCGAACTGCCCACCAGGCTTGAGGAAACCGATGATGTACGCGAGATAGTTGTCGGCCGTACCGAAGTACTCGTACGCGTCGACACACACGATGGCGTCGAAGGACTCGGCCTCGAAGGGCAGCGCGTGCGCCTCCGCCTGGACCGCGTGCACCCGGTCCGCGACGCCGGCCGCGGTGAAGACCGCCGTCGCCGTCTCCGGTGCGATCCGCAGGTCGGCCGCGACCACCTCGACGCCGAACTCGCGGGCCAGGAACACCGACGTCGCGCCCTTCCCTGAGCCGAGGTCGAGCACCTTCATCCCGGGACGGAGGTCCAGGTCGCGGGCCAGATCCTCCAGCAACCACAGGGGATGCGGTCCCATGTCGAGGTCCAGCAACCATGCTGGGTCGTACTTCGCGGACAGCGGATAGTCGGCCGGGCGTACGAGCGCGTCGAGTTCGGTTGTCATCGGCACGTACCCAAGCAGGTCCTCCCGGCCATCGCCATCGATTATCGGCCCGTCAGAATGTGCGGGTACTGCCACGGCTTCGAGGGGTGAATGTGCCGAACACCACGAGTCCCAACGTCGTCGTCATCTACGCGGACGATCTCGGGTGGGGAGACGTCGGCTGCTTCGGGGCGGACGACCTGGAGACCCCGGTGCTCGACCGCCTGTGCGCCTCCGGTGTCCGGCTGCCGCAGTGGTACTCCAACTCACCGGTCTGTTCTCCCTCGCGGGCCTCGCTCCTGACCGGGAAGTACCCCGCCCACGCCGGCGTCGAGACGATCCTCGGAGGCACGCGCCGCACCCGGGGCCTTCCCCACCAGGAGACGCTGGCCGGCCAACTCCGCCGCCGCGGCTATCGGACCGGCATCTTCGGCAAGTGGCACCTCGGGGTGGCGGAGGAGTTCAGTCCCGCGCACCACGGATTCGACGAGAGTTTCGGGTTCCGCGCGGGCTGCGTCGACTACTACTCGCACATCTTCTACTGGGGCGGCCACAATCCCGTGCACGACCTCTGGGAGGGCGACGAGGAGGTGTGGCTCAACGGCGACTACCTCACCACCGTGATCGGCGAGCGGGCGGCCCGGTTCGTCGCGCGAGACGACGATCGGCCCTTCTTCTGCTACGTGCCGTTCAACGCGCCCCACTATCCGCTGCACGCGCCGGCGGAGTACCTGGACCGGTTCGCCCACCTCCCCGAAGGCCGCAGAACGATGGCCGCCATGGTCGCGGCGATGGACGACGCGATCGGGCTGATCATCGACGCGCTGGAGGAGCACGGCCTGCGCGAGAACACCCTGGTCTTCTTCTCCTCCGACAACGGTCCCTCCAGGGAGAGCCGGAACTGGCTCGACGGCGAGGAGGTCTCCTACGACGGCGGGTCCACCGGTGGGCTCCGGGGCGCGAAGGGGTCCGTACTCGAAGGGGGAGTTGCCGTACCCGCGATCGTGTCGTGGCCGGGCCAACTGCCGGCCGGAGTCGACTACCCGGGCGTCGGGCTGATGATGGACCTGCTCCCGACGATCCTCGAAGCCGTCGACGGCGCACCTGCCGAACTCACCGACGTCGACGGCCGCTCGCTCCTTGCGGGGTTGCGGAAACCCGGCGCACCCGCCGACCTCGACGAGCGTGCGGTGTTCTGGACGTACGACGGACAGTGGGCGGTGCGCCGCGGACGGTTCAAGCGGGTCCATCACGCTCGCGAAGGAATGACGCCGCCCTATGTCGTCGAACGTGCTCTGTTCGATCTCGCCGAGGACAGAGCGGAGCAGTTCGACGTCTCGGATCGGTTCCCGGAGGCCGCCGACGAACTGGACCGTGCCCTGGCGGGCTTCCAGGAGCAGCACAGGAGTTGGAGCGGTGCTGCCTAGGGTCTGTCCTGCGACAGACCCTAGGAGATGGCCGGGTTCTGCCGTAGTTCGCGCCAGTGCCGGTTGAACGGAACGAACGGCCCGGGCCGGACGAACTGCCGTACCCGGTCGTTGCCGCGCAGGTAGATCTCCTCGGGCAGCCAGGTGGAGTGCACGTCGTCGACCGTGCGGATGTCGGCGGCCAGGTCGAGGTCGTCGATCGCGAGCGGGCTCACCGAGCGGTAGCCGTCGACGAAGGCGGAGCACAGGTCGGGCGCGAGAAGCAACGAATAGTGGAGCGCCCGCAGGATCTCCTCGGGCGGCCACCGCACCTCGGCCTTGTCCCAGTCGATCACCGCGACCACCCGTACATCGGCGGCGGTGGCTTCGGAGAAGAACACGTTGGTCTCCTGGTAGTCGCCGTGGGTCAGCCGGGCCGCACCCGCCGGCGCCTCGGGCAGCGCGAGCCGGGCGCCATCCGACGCGAGCCAGGTCATCTTGCTGCGCAGCCGGTCCAGCGCCCAGGCGTCGCACTGGTCGGCGGTGTGTTCGCGGTCCCGGCGTTCGATCAGCGCGACGAGATCCCCCATCCGCCGCAAGGACTCCTCCGGCGTGGGCGTCGGTTGGTTCTTCGCGGTCGGAGGATGCGGCATGTCGGCCAGCACGCGGTGGATGCTGGCCAGTGTCGCTCCCATCGCCCGGGCGTGATCCGGGCCTAGGCGTTTCCTCTCCACCTGCTCGCCGTCGGCGTACGTGAACAACGAGAACCACCGGCCGCCGTGACCGACGACGAGTTCGCCGTCCGGGGTGGGGATGGCGGCGGGCACCGGCACGCCGCCCGCGCGGGCGTGCGCGACGACCTCGTGCTCCCACTCGACCTGGCTGCGGTCGGTGCGGCGGTGGCGACGGAGTACGACCCGGCGGCGCGCGGTGGTGACGACGTAGGTGTCGTTCATCGTGCCGGACTCGGTGCGCTCGATCGTGCCGACGGGTTCGAGTCCCCAGCGGTCGAGGACCAGGTGGAGCTCGGCCGTCACTACAGCGGTTGTCCGGTGTAGAAGGCGGTGGTGCGGGCGGCCGCCTCCGCCGCGGTCGCCTCGTCCTCGCCGTTGGCGGCGTTGGCCGCGCCCCACCGCTCACTCGACGACGCGATGAACTTCCGGCCCTCCTCCGACAGCGGCCAGGCGGCCGCCTCCGCCGGGTCGAGGTCACCGGCTCCCGACAGGTGCGTGGCCAGGCCGAGCAGGGCGAGGTCCCAGCCGACGCCCACGGCGCCCGGCCCGAACTGCTTCCAGCGTCCAGGGTCGACGTGGGCCGCATGCTCGAGGTCGAGCCGCGTCCGCCCGGGCTCCTCCTCGGTCAACCGGACCTCCAGCCAGGTGACCTCCTCGGCGGACTCCCAGGTGGCCGCCAGGTGCGACGGCGGCGCACACGCGAGAATCTCACCCGTGGCGTTCCCCTCGAGGTGGTAGCGCCCGCCGACCCGAAGGTCGCCGGTGACCGGAAGGAACCAGCGGGGGAGCCGCTCGGGATTGGTGAGCGCGTCCCACACGTCGTCGACCGCGCCGTCGTAGGTCTGGCTCACGGCCACCACCCGGGTGGGAAGGCCGTCGCGCTCTCCGCTGCGGACGGTGCGGCCGACCGCGCCGAGATGGTGGGTCACGTCGTCGATCACGGCGCCTCCTTCGACTCCTGCTGCGGGACGTATCACCGACCGCTCAGCCTGCCAGGCGGCACTGTATCGGCCAAGCCGATCCTTCGCTTGTCGGCCAGAACCCGACAGCCCGCCGTGTGCCGGGGTTGTGCCCGGCGCCCGCGGCTCGGGCCGGTTCGCCTGCCCCACAAGGGACAACCGGCCGTGTTGGCTGGTCAGGTCCGGCCATCTCCTGCCGCTGAACTGAACTCGGCCCGCCACCGGCCCGGGTCGTCGGCGTCGTTGCGAAGGCGCTCGATGCGTACCGGCCGAAGATCTCCCGTCGCGAACGCGTCGATCTCGGCTCGGCTCAACGGCCACGGCGGGCCCTGGACGCGACCGGCGTCATCGTCCCCGGCGACCTGGATCACGAGCAGCGTCCCGCCCGGTGCCACCAGCGGCCCGATCCGGGCGATGGCGTCGGCCCGCGGCGGGTCGGGAAGCGCCTGGACGTTCATGCTTTCCACCACCAGGTCGTACGCACCCACCCAGTCGGCCGGCGGGTCCAGCAGGTCGGCGGTGACGTAGCTGACCGGTGAGGTCGGGTGCCGGCGCCGCGCCTCCTCGACGGCCGTCGAGGACACGTCGAACGCGACGGTGTCGTAGCCCAGTCGCGCGAGGAACTCCGCGTCCCGCCCGAAGCCGCAGCCCACCACCAGCGCACGCCGCCCCGCCCCGGCCAGGCGCCGCTCCTGCGCCCAGTCCGCCAGCAGCGGGTGCGGGGTGCCGCGGTCCCAGGGGATCGCGGGTCCCTCGCCCGGCTCTGAGCCCCCGGCGCTCGCCGTCTCGGCGTACAACCGCTCGAACCAGCCGATCGGGTCGTGCGCGGTGAGTGACTCGGCGGCCAGCCGGCGTACGCGTTCCTCGGGGGGTTCAGGCATCGGCGTCGGCTGTGGGTTCGAGAACGACAACTGGAATCCTCCGGGTCGTGCGGGTCTGGTAGTTCGCGTATCCCTGGTAGGCGGCGACGATCCGCGGCCACAAAGCCGCGCGCTCCTCGTCATCGGCGATCCGCGCCCGCATCGTACGAGTGGCACCGAGGCCGGTGACGCGGACGGTGGGGTGGGCGCGCAGGTTGTGGAACCACGCCGGGTCGCGGTCGTCGCCGCCGAACGACGCCACCAGAACCAGCCGGTCGCCGTCGACGACGGGGACGGTCAGCATGGTGGAGCGCTCCTGGCCGGAGCGGCGCCCGACGGTGATCAGCTCGATGACCGGCATGCCGAGCGCACGGCCGAGGACCCGCCCCTTCGTGGCGGTGAAGACGGCCCGGTGGGCGCCGGTGCTCAGGCGGTGGAAGGTGTCCTTGGCCGCCGTACGGGTCCTCATCGCGACGCCTTTCTCAGCCAGGCCGGATCTCAGCTGGTGGCGGGACTGCTCAGCTGGTGGTCGGACGGAAGAACGACCGCGACCCCACCGGTGTTCCGGCACGCGGGAGTTCGGGTCACTTCGGCCCGTACTGCGCCACCATCGTGCGGACGAGCTTCTCGGCGTCGTTGATCGGGATGGCGAAGCCGACGCCGATGGATCTGCCGCTGGTTCCCTCGAAGACGGCGGAGGTGATGCCGATCACCGTCTCGGACTGGTCGACGAGCGGACCGCCGGAGTTGCCCGGGCTGAGCGCGGCGTCGGTCTGGATCGCGCGGTAGGTGACTGGCGGGCCCTGGCCGGCCAGCCCCAGGCTCGGACCGGCCACCCGCACCAGCCGGTCCAGGGCACTGACGATGCCGAAACTCGCCGTGCCCTGCAGGCCGGACGGCGCGCCCATCGCGATCACCGGGTCGCCCACGGCCAGCTGATCGGAGTTCCCCAGTGGTGCCGGGACGAGGCCGCTGGCGTTGGTGACCCGGATGACGGCGAGGTCGGCCTTCGGGTCCGCGCCGATCAACGTGGCCGGTTGGACGGGGCCGGACGTGGCCGCGGTGCCGGTCTGCACGGTGATCCGGCCGGCGGGGGACGCGCCGGAGATGACGTGGAAGTTGGTCAGGACCAACCCGTTGGAGGTGAGGACGGTTCCGCTGCCGATGGAGTGGCCGCCGAGAGAGGACGTACGCACCTCGACCACGGCCGGGCCGATCCGTTGCACGATCCGCGGCAACCCCTCGGCCAGCACGACCGGCCGGCCCGGCGGCTGGGCAGGGGGAGTGCTGAGCCCGGACACGGTCGCCGCGCCCACGGCCCCGCCGGCCACGCCGCCGAGCACGGCCGCGAGGACGACAAGGACGGCGACGTGTGCTCGGGCCCAGGTGAGGAAGGTGCCGTCGCCCTGATCGGGCCGCTGTGCGGGGCCGGGCTGCCCGTCACCGCGCGCCGACGTGCCCGCCCGGCCGGCCGCACCGGGTGGGGTGGTTTCCGCACCCCTCGGCCTGCGTGCCTCCGGAACCCATAGTTCGCGGCGATTGTCCGGTGGTTGCTCACTTCGCGGAGCGTCGGCAGGGCGTGCGGAAGGCCTGTTGCGCCACCTCCACACCCTGCAAGTATCCCCGCCTTGTTCGCCGATCCGGCGGGCCGTCAGCGTGCGGTTTCCTACGGGGTGGCCGTCGCCGACGGGCATCAGTGCCGTCACCCGGCCCACTGCGGCGATGCGCGGGGACCATCGGCCCTTGGTGCCCGGACCGGTCGGTGGACAGGGTGCAGTCAGCACCCGAGACGTCTGTGCCGCCGGCGGGAGCCTCGGCGCGCACCCGGAGCGGAAAGCGAGGCTGCCATGCACGCGATAATCGGTGACCGGATCATCGTGCAGGCGGAGGTGACCGACCGGCCCAACCGGCTCGGCACGGTACGCGAGGTGCTGGGAACGAAGGACGCCGAGCACTATCGCGTGGACTGGGACGACGGCCACGAGTCCCTCCTCTACCCGGGCCCGGACACCCGGGTGGTGCCCCGGCAGCGAGCCGGGGAGGAACCGCTCGCGACAGCACCCGGACCGGTGCGTCCCGAGGATCCGGTCGAACGGATCATGGGGGCGCCGGTCGTCAACGTCGACGCGCACGACTCGCTGCGCGTCACCGCGGTCTCCCTCGCCGACGCCGCGGTGGGAGCGCTGGTGGTGATGGACCAGGGCTCGCCGCTGGGGATGATCTCCGAACGCGACGTCGTGCACGCCCTCGCCGCCGACGCCGACCCGGAGGAGGTGCAGGCGCACAACCTGGTGGGCGCCACCACCGTGTGGGCCAGCCCCACCGACAGCATCACCCGGGTCGCGGCGCTGATGCGTGACGGCGAGATACGCCACATCCCGCTGCGCCGGGAGGAGACGGTCGTCGGTGTCGCCTCGATCCGCGACGTGCTGCGCGTACTGCTGGCCTACGCCGGCGAGACTCACCGCTTCGGTTGACCCACCGGGCCTTCCGAGCTCGGCGAGACGAGACACCGCGAACGATAGTCGGTCGGGCTCAGGCCAGACAGCGCGCGGAACCTGCGGGCGAAGTAGTTCGGGTCCGGCCAGCCGACGGCGGCACCCACCTGAGCCACCTGCAGCGTCGTACCCGCCAGGAGCACCGAGGCGCGTTCGATCCGCAGCCGGGCCAGGTAGCTGATCGGCGGCTGGCCGAGGTGGTGCCGGAACAACCTGGACAGGTACGCCGGATCCAGGTTGACCAGACCGGCCAGCCGCTCGACCGTCCAGGGGTACTCGGGCTCGTTGTCCAGGGCCCGCACGACAGCGTCGACCACAGCCGGCCGGGGCTCCGGTGCCGGCCGGGCCGGTGCGGGCGTACCCACCAGGTGGCCGAGTACGGTCAGCAACCTGGCCATGAGCAACACGCGGTTGACATCCCCGTGCAACGCCTCGGTCAGCCGGCCGATCTCGCCGAACGCAAGCGTGGCCGCTTCCGGCGCGACGCGCGTGCTCAGCACACCCTTGCGGCCGGCCGCCGCGGGTGCGGTCCACAGGAGTTCGCGAAGCTCGGGAACGACGTGCAGGAAGCTCAGGTCGGCCACCCGGTCCGACGTACCGACACAACAGTTGGCCACCTGCAGCTCGCGGCAGTCGGTGAAGCCGTGCCAGGCGCCGGGTCGCAACACCAGTACGTCACCCACCTGCACCGACGCGGACCCGGTGGCCGTGCGGTGCCTGCCTGAACCCTCACCGACCACGGCGATCTCGAGGAAGTCGTGGGCGTGGTCCTCGAGGTCGCCGTCGAGGCGTACGACGCTGGCGAACAACGGCATCGGGCCCGGACCGAACACGTCGTGCTGGCGATAGGTGGCCGGTAAGACGGCCACGGAGGAGGCCGGCGACTGGGCCGGTGACCGACGCCGCACCATGTCAGGATCGTACTAACAGCGGTCGGCTACGGCCTAGTCGAGACCGCATCCCGCCTTCATCCTTGTGGGGCATCGCCTACGGAGCTTGTGCGTCCGGGTCGGGGGACTGGCGCCAGTTCCGCAACGGCGCAACCTGCGAGGGTCTGTGGGGGTGATGACGTCGACGACGACAACGACGTCCAGCAAACCGAGTGCACCCGCCGTCCGGGGTTCCTCGCCGCGACGTGCCCGGCCTACCGGGGACGGCACGAGGCTGGGGCTCGCGCACCGGATGTGGCGCGAACGATGGATGTACGTGCTCATCGCGCCGGGGCTGCTGTACTTCGTGGTGTTCCGCTACCTGCCGCTGCTCGGCAACATCGCCGCCTGGCAGGACTACTCGCCGTTCCTGGGGTTCCGGCGTAGTCCGTGGGTGGGCTGGGCGAACTTCGCGCAGATCTTCAGCGATCCCGAGCTGCTGAACGCGTTGCGCAACACGCTGCTGCTCAGTGGCCTGCAGATCGTCTTCGCGTTCCCGGCCCCGCTGGCGCTGGCGCTGTTGCTCAACAGTGTGATCAGCGTGCGGGTACGCCGGTGGATCCAGACGGTCGTCTACCTGCCGCACTTCATCGGCTGGGTGATCGTCGTCTCCATCTGGAACCAGATGCTCGGGCCGACCGGTGTGCTCAACCACGTGCTCAAGCTGTTCGGCCTGCAGGCCGCGGACATCATCGGCAACCCCGACGCCTTCGCCGTCCTGGTGACCGCCCAGGTCATCTGGAAGGAGGTCGGCTGGGGGACGATCATCTTCCTCGCCGCGATGCTGGCGATCCCGCAGGAGTTGTACGAGTCCGCGGCACTGGACCGGGCCGGACCATGGCGCCGGATCTGGCACGTGACCCTGCCGGGCATCGCGTCGGTGATCATCCTGCTGCTCATTCTCCGGCTGGGCAGCGTGCTGTCGGTGGGCTTCGAGCAGATCCTGCTGCAGCAGCCCGCGGTCGGTGCCGACGCCGCGCAGACGCTGGACACGTTCGTCTACTTCCGCGGCATCAACGGCGGCGACTGGGGTCTTGCCACCGCGGCCGGGCTGGTCAAGGGCCTCGTCGGCACCGTGCTGGTCCTGGGCGCCAACCGGGCGGCCAAGAAGATGGGTGGGGAGGGCGTCTTCTGATGGCGACGCGTCCGATCTGGCAGGAACGCCCGAGCGCGTTCGTCACGGCGCTCAAGGTGCTCGTGCTGGCGTTCACCGTCGTGGTGACGCTGTATCCGTTCATCTACGTGATCGCGGTCAGCATGTCCAACCCGAAGGTCTACACACCAGGCGACCTGCTGTTGTGGCCGAAGGGCTTCACCACGGCGGCGTACCAGTTGATCCTGGCCGGGCAGACCGTCCCGCGTGCGCTGGTGGTGAGCATCTGCGTCACCACCGTCGGAACGCTGGTCAGCATGTTCTGCACCGTCACGATGGCGTACGGGTTGAGTCGTACCAGCCGGGTGCCGGGCGCGCGGCCGATCCTGTTGCTGGTGTTGTTCACCATGCTGTTCTCGGCCGGCATCATCCCGAGCTACCTCGTCGTGCGCGGCGTGGGCCTGCTGGACAACTACCTCGCACTGATCGTTCCCGGCGCCATCAGCGCGTTCAACCTGGTGGTGATCCGCAACTTCTTCATGAACATCCCCGAGGAGCTGTACGACGCCGCCCGCATCGACGGTGCCGGTGAGCTGCAGATCCTGTGGCGGGTGGTGCTGCCGCTGTCCAAGGCGGTGCTCGCGGTGATCGCACTCTTCTACGGCGTGGGTTACTGGAACTCCTTCTTCGAGGCGATGCTCTACCTCAACGAGCCGCGGATGTGGCCGATCCAGTTGATCCTGCGCCAGTACGTGCTGCAGGCCGAGCCGCTCGGCGACGCGGCGATTCGCGAGCAGACGCAGGTCCACCTCACGCCGGAGACGATCCAGATGACTGTGCTGGTGCTCGCGACCGTCCCGATCCTGTTGGTCTACCCGTTCCTGCAGCGGTTCTTCACCAAGGGCGTCCTCACCGGAGCCATCAAGGGTTGAGGCCCGAACACCAGTGGCCGACGCCAGAAGGAGACAACCATGACCAGCGAACTCGACCGTGCGCTTCGCCGCCGGGACCTGCTGCTGCTCGGCGCCGGCGCGTTGGGCGGCGCCGTCCTGAGCGGGTGTTCGAGCGCGGGCACCGGGACGGGCACGAGTGGCTCCGGCGGCTCGGGCGGTTCCGGTGGCTCGGGCGGGGGTGAACCGTTGCCGGTGACCGTTGCCAGGAAGGCGATTCCGGGTGCTCACCTGTCCGCCGACCCGGCCATTCCGCCGGCGTTCGAGAAGCTTCCCCGGCCCGGTTACCGCTCGGTGCCGAAGACGCCGGGCAGCGGCGGTGACGTCACCAGCTTCACGATCACCTGGGGAGCACCGCCGACCCCGCTGGAGCAGAACGTCTGGCACCAGGCGGTCAACAAGGTGCTCGGTGTCAACCTGAAGACGACGATCGTCCCGGCGCAGAGCTACGGCGAGAAGCTGGTGACCACGATCGCCAGCGGCAACCTGCCCGACATCGTGACCAACGAGCCGAGCTACCGCGGCCGGGCGGCCCGAAAGTTCCTTCCCCAGGGCGTGTTCTACGACCTGCGGGAGTTCCTCGGCGGCGACAAGGTGAAGAAGTACGCCAACCTGGCGCTGGTTCCGCAGTACGCCTGGAAGAACTCCCGCATCAGCGGTGCGGTGTACGGCGTGCCCTGCTACCGCCCGCAGGCGATCGGCGGCACGGTCACCTACCGCCAGGACTGGGCCGAGAAGGGCGGCATGCCCGACAAGCCCACCAACCTCGACGAGCTCTTCGCCTGGCTGAAGGCGATGAAGACCGGCGGCGGGCCGAACACCTACCCCATCGCCACCATCGACGTCGCGTTCAGCTTCTGCGGTCTGCAGGTCTACCGCGCGCCTGTCAACTGGCGCCTGCACAAGGACGGCAGCCTCACCAAGGACCTGGAGACGGAGGAGTACGAGCACGCGCTGGCCTTCGCGAACAAGCTGTGGAAGGCGGGCCTGATCCACCCGAACGTGCTCACCCTGACGCCCAACCCCGCGCAGTACCACGGCTACTGGAGTGCCGGCCGGGTGGCGATCCTCAACATCAACGGGCCCGAACAGTACTACGGCGTCAACGGCGCCCGCCGGGAGATCCTGCAGCGCGACCCGAAGGCACGCACCGACGTGCTGGTGCCGCCCGGTTTCGACGGCGGCCACGGGATCGTCCCGGCGGACCTCGGCTACTACGGCATGCTGAGCATTCCGACGTCGGTGAAGGACAAGGGCCGGGTCGAGGAGTTGCTGCGGGTCATCGACTACCTCGCGGCGCCGCTGGGCAGCCGGGAGTGGTTCCTCACCCACATGGGGGTCGAGGGCCACCAGTGGAAGTACGACGCGAACGGCGTCCCGGTGGCCTCGACCGACCCGAAGGTGGGCGCGGAGAGCTTCCTCAGCCTGATGGCGATTCCCGGTGTCGGCTACTACTTCCCGAACGCTCCCGGTGATGCGGTGAAGGCGCAGCAGTTGGTGGAGGAGATGTCGAAGGCGTTCGCCCAGGACCCCACCGCGGGCATCGACTCCGCGACGTACTTCACCAAGGGGGACGCCCTGACCGCGCTGGTGCAGGACTACACCAACGGCATCATCACCGGGCGACGGCCGATGAGTTCGCTGGCGGAGATGCGCAAGCGGTGGCGCTCCGGTGGCGGCGACCAGATCAGGTCCGAACTGGAGAAGGGGCTGGCCGCGGAGAAGGCCGCACGGAAGGGAAGCTCGTGAGCCATCCGTTACGGACCGGGCAGGAGTACGACCGGCTGCGGGCGCGCAGCCGGGACCTGGAGTTCGCCCCGGCCTGGACCCATCTGCTGGCACGCGCGGACGAGGCCGTCAAGGCGGGCTTGCGGCCGGCCGACGTGGGCGCCGGCTGGGGACACGCGTACTACTGCCCGGACCACGTGGTGCTGCTGGACTTCGACCCCGCCCGCCCACACGAACACCGTTGCCCGGTGGACGGAGCCACCTGGCGGGGTGAGTCGTTCGACGGCGGCTGGCGTTCGGTGCTGAACGGCCACATCCTGAACGGCCTGTCCACGTGCGCACTGGTGTGGCAGGCGACCGGGCAGGAGCGCTACCGCGACCATGTGGCCGACCTGCTGCTGGACTACGCGGATCGCTACCCGAAGCTCCCGCCGCACGGGCAGCACGTCGGCCACGGCCGGGTCACCGGTCAGTCCCTGGAGGAGGCGGTGTGGGGCATCGGGATCGCCTACGCCTACGACGGCGTACGCGACTCCCTCGGTGCCGTCGACCGGGAGCGGATCGAGACCGACCTGCTGCACAACATCGGCTCCCACGTCACCGACCAGCTGCTGCACAAGATCCACAACATCGAGTGCTGGCACCTCGCCTCGTTGACCACGCTCGGCGTGCAGCTGGGCGAGAAGTCCCTCCTGGACAGGGCGTTCGCCCACCCGCACGGCCTGGCCGAACAGCTCCGGGAGGGCATCCTGGACGACGGCTGGTGGGCGGAGGGCTCGCCGTCGTACCACTTCTACATGCTGTCCAGCATCCTGGTGGCCGCGCTCGCGCTGCGCCATGTCAACCCGGGCTTTCTCGACTCGCCGCGACTGCGCTCGACGTTCGTCGCACCGCTCACCATGCTGCGCGCCGACCTGAGCCTGCCCGCGCTGAACGACGGCTGGATCAGCATCGCACTGCCGCTCGGTGTCGGCGGGTACGCCGCGCACTACGAGCAGGCGTACGGACTGTGGAACGACCCGGCGGACGCGGCGTTCCTGCGCACGGTCTACGACCGTGGCGTGCCCCGGCTGTCGGAGACGGCACTGCTGATGGGCCCGGAGTTGCGCGCGGCCGGCGCCGCGCCCCCTCGGCCGCGGCGGGCGATTCATCCGGCCAGCGGGTACGCGGTGCTGTCGGACGGCGAAGGCCGTGCCGAACGCGGCCTGCTCGTCAAGTACGGCCTGCACGGCGGCGGCCACGGTCACCCGGACAAGCTGATGCTGGACCTGCACGCGTTCGGTGTCCGGCTCGCACCCGATCCCGGCTCACCGGCGTACAACTCACCGCTGCAGGGCCCGTGGTTCCGGCAGACGCTCGCACACAACACCGTGGTGATCGGTGAGGTGTCGCAGCCGGAGGCGCAGGGCCGGTTGCTCGCCCACACCGCGCCGGCGCTCGACCACCCCGGCGTGGTCGACGCGGCGGTCTCCTGGCCGGTCGACCCGGACGCCGATCGCGGTCCCCAGGGTTCGTGGCTGCGTGAGCCCCGGCGGGTGCACGTTCCCGCCTACGCGGGTGCGTCGATCCGCCGGTGCGTGCTGTGGAAGTCGGCACCGCGCGGCTACTTCCTGGACGTCGTGCTCGTCGCGACTGCGGGCGAGGAGCCGGTGGACCTGGCCTGGCATCACCGGGGCACGCTGGTCGTGCCGGACCCCGCGGACCTGACCGGCGACCTCGGCATGCCTGACTGGCCGCCGGGCGGCGAGGCGTACCAGTTCCTCGAGGACGTACGCCGACTGCCCGCCGAACCCGGTTGGGAGGTGGCCTGGGAGGTGGACGGCGCCGGCACCCGGATGTGGGGCCTGGACCCCGACGGGGCGACCGTTCTGGTGGCGACCTCGCCGTCGAACCCGCCGGCCGAACGCCAGGCGACGCTGCTGCGCCGGTCGTGCGGGCCGCGGACGAGCTACGCGGCGGTGGTCGAGCCGATCGACGGAGACGCCGGAGCCGGCGTGGTGCGGGCGGTCTCCTGGGCTACGAACGAACTCGCGGCCGGCGGCCCGTTGCGCCTCGACGTCGTACTCGCCGAGGACCGCGTGGACCGGTGGTCGGTGTCGTTCGGCGGACGTGGTGACGGGGCGTCGGAGGCTGTGGTCGAGCAGCACACGGACGGCGACGTGACCACCTACACCTGTGTGCTCCCCGAAACCTGGTGACGGTTGGCGGCGCCGTGAGCGACACCGAAGCGCGACGGCGGAATCCGGACGTCCGGAACCGGCCTGGACCCGGCGGGACGGCCCGCGTGCGACCTAACGTGAGCGCGAACTGATTGGGGTCGCATGAGCAGTGAGCACGCGCACCACCCGTCCCGGCTCAGCCGCCGGGCCTTCCTCCATGGTTCCGCCGTCGCCGCCGGTGCGGCGATGCTCGCCGCGTGCTCGGGTGGGGACGCCACCCCGGCCGCGAACGGCGGGCCGGCCAAATCCGCCGCCACCGGCAAGGGGTCGAGTACGAAGGCGCTGCCGACGCCGAAGAGCTTCTCCGAGTCACCGCTGCTGGCCAAGCAGGTGAAGGCGGGATCGCTGCCGAAGGTGGGCGACCGGCTGCCGGCGAACCCGTACGTGCTGCCGCACAACTGGTTGCGGCGCGGCAAGTACGGCGGCAACCTTCGCCTCATCGTCGACGACACCGCCAGCAGTGTGGTCAAGGAATACATGTACGGCCACTCGCCGCTGCGGTGGCTGAACGACGCCCTCGACGTGGGCCCAGGGCTGGCGGAAAGCTGGGACACCAACGCCGACCAGACCGAGTGGACCCTGCACCTGCGCAAGGGGCTGCGCTGGTCCGACGGCGAACCCTGCACCGCCGCAGACATCATGTTCTGGTGGAAGGACATGGTGCTCGACGAGCGTCATCCGGAGGTGGCGCCGGCCGAACTCATCGCTGCCGACCACAAGGTCGCGGAGCTGTCCGCGCCCGACGACCTCACCGTGCGGATCAAGTTCAGCACCTCCGCGCCGCTCACCGCCGCGTACATCGCCAACTGGGTGAAGAACGGCAACGGCCCGACGTGGATCGTGCCGAAGCACTACCTGGTGAAGTACCACCCCGCCTACACCGGCGGGCTCGGCGAGAAGTGGGTCGACACCTTCGAGTCCAAGCGGAACTTCGGGATCAACCCGGACTGCCCGACCATGACCGGATGGCGGCTGAAGTCCTACCGCGAGGGCCGCACCATGGTGTGGGAACGCAACCCGTACTACTGGTGTGTCACCCCCGACGGTGACCAGCTTCCCTACGTGGACACGCTGACGTTCACCGCCGTCGCGGACCCCCAGGTCACCAAGCTGCGCATCCAGAACGGTGACACCGACTACGTCCACGGCACGTTCGCGAACATCTCTCTCGCGGACGTGTCCGGTCTGAAGCAGGCCGCGAAGAAGAGCAAGCTGAACGTCCTGCTCTGGGACAGCGGCTCGGGCTGCGGCTCGCTGTTCTTCTTCAACCTCAACTACAAGGACCCGGCGATCCGCAAGGTCCTCAACGAGCCGAAGTTCCGGCAGGCGCTCTCCCTCGGCGTGGACCGGGCCGAGGTGCAGAAGGCCGTGTTCTTCAACACCGGTTACAAGACCACCGGCACCTACAGCCTGAAGGCCTCGGACTGCCTGGCCGACCCGGAAGGCAAGAAGACGTTCGAGGCCTGGCGGGACAGCTACTCCGCCCACGACGTGGAGAAGGCCAAGAAGCTGCTGGACGAGATCGGAGTCGTGGACCGCGACGGGGATGGGCTGCGCGACCTCCCCGACGGGGGACGCTTCCGGCTGCGGCTGGACCAGGCGGCCGACGTCACCGGCGACGGCGACAAGATGGGCAGCCTGCTGCAGAAGTACTGGAAGGCGCTCGGGCTGGACGTCATGCGCAACCCCGTCCCGCCGGCGCAGTGGAGCGTGAAGTGGCAGGCCGGTGAGCTGATGGCCTACACGGCCTGGATGAACCCCGCGATGCCTGTGCACGAGTGCCTGGTCAGCCCGGAACTCCTGGTCCCGGTGGGCAACGGGCTGAGCGCCGCGTTCTGGGCGCCCCTCTACGCGAACTACGACATGATCCGCAACACGCCCGAGGAGAAGAAGGTCGCGAACGCCGACCCGTACAAACGCAACCCGCCGAGCGAGAAGCCCCCAGCCGACCACCCGGTGACCCGGCTGTGGGAGATCTACGACAAGGCGCGGGTGGAGACCGACGCACTGAAGCGGTTCGCGGGCGTCTGGGACATGATCAAGATCCACATCTCCCACGGGCCGTTCTACATGGGCGTGGTCGGCAACTATCCGTGTGTGGAGCTCGCCCACCAGGAGCTCGGAAACGTACCCGCGCGGGAGAACCTCAAGCTGAACGGCCTGATCGCGCCGTGGCAGCACCCCACGCCCGCGGCGTACGACCCGGAGGCCTTCTACTGGACGAACCCGGCCGCACACACGTGAGCGGCGGCACGCGGGCAGTGACCGACCTGGTTCGGTCACTGCCCGCGTGTGATCGCGTGGCCGCGGGGTACGTCCTCCGCAGGTGACCACGCTCAGCAGGTGACCACCGCGGCCGTGCGGTTACGCCGCGATCGGCCGGGTAGGACGACCTCCACGCTCCATGCACGAGTCGAGCACGGCCTGTGCACGATCTGCGTACGGAAGGTGCGCTGTCGAAGACCGCCGGCTCGCAGGACCGTCGGCTACTGAGCGACAAGCGACCAACCAGGAACCATGGTGGAATGGCGAACGCGGCCCAACCACCGCGCAGAGTGACGAGAAGCATCGGGGAGGAATTACTGATGGCGGATGTCGTCGACCTGATCATGGCAGACCATCGCGAGGTCGAGCGGTTGTTCGACGTTCTGCAGAACGAGCCTGACAAGCGGGCGTTGACACTGCCCGAGCTGTCGGCTCTGTTCGTGGCGCACTCCCGGGCCGAGGAGGCCGAGGTCTACCCCGTGGCTCGCAAGGAGGCCGCGGAGACCGACGAGGTGGCGCACAGCCAGGAAGAGCATGCCGAGGCAGAGGAACTCCTCGCCCGTCTGAAGGCCACCGACCCCGACGACGCAAGCTTCGAGTCGAAGCTGACCGAGTTCGTCGAGGCGGTGCAGCACCACGTGGACGAGGAGGAGAGCCAGGTTCTTCCCGGGCTCCGCGACCGGCTCGACGACGCGCGCCGAGACGAGCTCGGCAAGGCGTTCGCGGCGAGCCGGGAGAAGCACATCGGCGAGCAGCCCGGTCAGGAGACCAAGGAGGAACTGCTCGTCCAGGCGCGCAACGCGGGCATCGAGGGCGCGGCCGGCATGTCCAAGGAGGAGCTGACCCAGGCTCTGAAGTCGCAGTAGTCCGGTCGGCTTCGCGTGGCCGGCCGTCCGGCCGGTCACGTGGCCGGGGTGACCATCGACGAAGGGGACGCACCGGATGCGGCTGGGCTGTTTCGAGCGCGACTGCCGGGCCGCCCGCAAGCTGAAGTTTCCGGACCGGATCAACGCGTCGTGGACCGAGCGTGTACTCGGCCGGGACGAGCACGGCGACTGGGCGGTGCTCCCGGCCGGATGGCCGGTCCGGCGGGCCAGCGGCACGATCCTGCGGTACGCCACCGACCAGGTCTTCTGCTATCCGTACGACGGCTGGTGGGTGGCGCGGATGGGCACGCCACCGGTCAGCTTCCGTGCCTACTGCGCCGACGGATCGGTGCGGACCTTCGACGACGTCGAGCCGGACCGCGCGGACATCTCGACACCCGCGGAGGCCACCGCCGGCGGTATCTCCTTCGTCGACCTGACCCTCGACGTCGTCCGTGACCGCGATGGCATGGTGACCGTCCTCGACGAGGACGAGGTGGCCGCCGAGGTCGCGCGATACTCGGTCCCGGCCGGGCACGTGGAGGCCGCACGGCGTTCGTGTGCCGAGGTGGCGGAGCTGATGCGGGCCGGTGGCCCGCCGTTCGACGGCTCCGCGCTGCGCTGGCTGGCGCACGCGGCCGGTCGCTCGCTCAGGTGAGCGACCGGATGTCGGGTGGCACGTCGACGGCGTGCTTGCGAAGCGTCTCCAGCGGAATGACCTGCGTGGCCTGGACGTTCGTCGCCTCCAGCACCACCGGCGGAGCCACCCCGGCCTCCAGCGCCTGCAGCCAGCGCGCGGCCACCACGCACCAACGGTCGCCGGGACGAAGGCCGGGAAAGTGGAACTCCGGCCTCGGCGTGGCCAGGTCGTTGCCGAGCTCGCGTTGCTGGGCGAGGAACTCCTGCGTGACCACCGCGCACACTGTGTGGCTGCCGAGATCGTCCGGCCCCGTGCTGCACGTGCCGTCGCGGTAGAAGCCGGTCACCGGGTCGGTACCGCAGGGGGCGAGCTCACCGCCGAGCACGTTCCGGTCGTCGTTCATCCGGCACAGCCTGCCATGTCACCGCCGAAGACGCGCGTCACGGCTGTCCGCACGCGGTCGAGTCGTGAGCGGTTCCGTTACGGGGCAGACGTCTGGGGCAGCGGCCGGGCGAAGAAGAGCGCGATCTCCCGGGGCCCGCTGGGCGGGTCGCCGTAGAGTTCCAGGTCGAGGCCGCAGGGCTGGAATCCCAGCGCTCGGTAGGCGCGGATCCCGGGCACGTTCAGGTGTGAGGTCTCCAGCCACAGGCAGTGCCCCTGCTCGCGGATCAGCGGATCCTCGTCGATCTGCTCCAGCAGCGCACGTGCCACGCCTCGGCCGCGGTGGGCGGAGTCGACGTAGAGGTGGTAGAGCTCGACCCGGTGGTTCCACCGGGAGAACCGGACGGCGGCGAAACCGACCACTGTCCCCGGAGAGCTGACCTCGGTGGTCTCGGCGACCCAGGCCGCGTCCCACCGGCCGTGGTCGGTCTGCTCGTCCAGGTCGAGCGGGAAGACCTTCGTGAGCGGCTCGGTCCGCACCGCGGTCAGCTCGAAGCCGTCGTCGGTACGTGAGACCCGCATGGCCTCGTCTGTGCGGAACGAACGGTCGATCGCGGCAACCGCATCCGTGTCCGCGGTCTTGTCGAATGGCCGGACAGTCACCGCAGGATTCATCGTCGTCCATCCGTCCTCGCCGAGACGCCGAGCTACTCGGCGTGCGGGGTATCGTGCCAGGACACACCTGGACGAACCAACGGGGGGCGGAGCCGATGGGTGAGTCGACGGCGTGGCGGCGGGTGGCGGCGACGGCGCTCGACTATGCCGTGATCCTCGGATACGTCGGCATCCTCGTCGGGGTCGGGTTCACTGCCCGGGCACTCGGCGTCGCTCCGGAGGTGTCCGGCGTCAGCGGCCGGGTGCTCGCCCAACTCGCGGCGAGCCTGCTGCTGAGTGTGCCGGTGACGACGTGGCTGGCGGTGCAGGAGGCCCGCCGGGGCGCCACGGTCGGCAAGCGAATGCTCGCGGTGGAGGTACGCCGTACGCCGGACGGACGCGTCGGCTTCCCTCGCGCGGCGGCGCGCAACGCTCTGAAAGTCCTGCTGCCATGGGAACTTGCGCACACCGCAATCTGGGACCTGACGCTCCGGATCGGATCGCCGGTCGTCGACGCGGTGTTGCTCGGTGCTGTGTACGTGCTTGCCGCGGCCTATGTGGTCGGTGTTTTCTGGCGTTCGGGGCGCACGCCCTACGACCGGCTGGCAGGGACGACGGTGGTCCGCTGTCACTCCCGCGCAAGGTGAGGTTGACGCGGATTCCGCTTGTGGACGTTCAGCCGACGGCACAGTCGGCGGCACGGCTCAGGAGAAGTGCGCGCTCACGTTCGTTACGGGTGAGGGAAGCCGCGCGTTCGAACTCCGCCCGAGCCTCCTCCCGCCGGTCCAGCTTCACCAGCAGGTCACCGCGTACCGACGGCAACAGGTGATACTCCGCCAGCGCTCCTTCGTCGACCAGCGCGTCCACCAGGGCGAGCCCGTCCGCCGGGCCCCGGGCCATCCCCACCGCGACCGCGCGGTTGAGCTCGACCACCGGCGAGGAGAGCATCGCGGCGAGTACGCCGTACAGTCCGACGATCCGGGCCCAGTCGGTCTCCTCCGGCGTACGGGCACGCGCGTGGCAGGCGGCGATCGCGGCCTGGACGACGTACGGCCCGGCTGGTTGTCCCAGCGAGTCGGCCCGCTCCAGCGCGGCCAGTCCCCGGCGGATGAGCAAATGGTCCCAGCGCCCACGGTCCTGGTCGAGCAGCAGCACGGGCTGCCCGGACGCGTCCACGCGCGCGTTCGCCCGCGACGCCTGGATCTCCATCAGCGCGACCAGTCCGTGCACCTCGGCCTCGCCCGGGGCGAGCGCGGCCAGGATCCGCCCCAGTCGCAACGCCTCCTCGCACAGCGCCGGACGCAGCCAGTCGTCACCGGCGGTCGCCGCGTACCCCTCGTTGAAGATCAGGTAGATCACCTCGAGCACCGACGACAGCCGGGCCGCGCGGTCGGCGCCCTCGGGGATCTCGAACGGCACACCGGACTGCGCGAGCGTGCGTTTCGCCCGCACGACGCGCTGGGCGATCGTGGATTCGGGTACGAGGAAGGCGCGGGCGATCTCGTCCGTACGCAGGCCGCCGATCACCCGCAACGTCATCGCCAGCCGGGCATCGGTGGACAGCACCGGATGGCAGGCGACGAAGATCAGCCGGAGCAGGTCGTCCTCGATGTGGTCGTCGAGGGCAGCGGCCACCTCGGCGGCGTGGTCGACCTGCTCGACGTCGAGGTCGCGGGCGATCTCGGCGTACTTCTGGTCGCGCCGCTCCTCCCGCCGCAACCGGTCGATCCCGCGCCGCTTGGCGATGGTCATCAGCCACGCGGCCGGCTTCGGGGGCACCCCCTCGGTGGGCCACTGCTCCAGGGCGGCGACCAGCGCCTCCTGGGCGAGCTCCTCGGCGAGGCCGACGTCGCGCACGATCCGGGCCAGCCCGGCGATCAGTCTGGCGGACTCCATCCGCCAGACCGTCTCTATCGCCCGGTGGGCATCCTGGTGGACGTCCCGGTGGGCCTCCGGATGACCGGCCGGGCCGCCGGCGAGCTGGGATTCTGCCCTCACGGCCCCAATCAGACCATGCCGGCCGCCCGGCCGGTGGGACTACTGCCGCTGGGAGGTCTGCGCGCGCAGCCGCTCGTCGCGCTCCCGGGCCTCGGGCGTGTACGCCTCGCCGAAGTCGTCCGCCTCGAACACCGGGCGGATCTCGATCTCGGACTCGCCGAGCATCGGGTTGGGGCACCGCTTCACCCACTCGACCGCCTCGTCCATCGAACGAACCTGCCACAGCCAGTAGCCGGCGACGAGTTCCTTCGTCTCCGCGAACGGTCCGTCGATCACCGACCGTTCCTTGCCGGAGAAGCGCACCCGGACCCCCTTGGAACTGGGGTGCAGGCCGTCGCCGGCGAGCATGATCCCGGCCTTGACCAGTTCCTCGTTGTACTTCCCCATCTCGGTGAGCAACTGCTCCTCCGGCATCACGCTGGCCTCGGAGTCGGCGTCTGCCTTCACCAGAACCATCACCCGCATGTCGATCTCCCTGTCTGCTTGTCCGTGTCTTGTCGGTCACTGGGCCTCGACCCACCTTCCAACCACACTTCGAACGGCCGGGGACCGGTTCGACACGGTGCCCGAACCTTTTTCTCCAGGACTTCCTGCCGGACTTCCCGTCGGGCCTCCCACCGGACACGCCGTCGGAGGAGGTAGCGCTTATTTAAGTTGGGTCTTATAGTCGGGGACTTCGACCACCACGGCGAAGGAGCGTCCATGACCGACACACATCCCGGCCTCGGCCGGGTGGTCCCCGAAGGTGATTCGGAGGGGACGGGAGTACGCCTGGAGTTCCGCCGGACCTACCCGGATCCGGTCGAGGAGGTGTGGGCGGTCGTCACCGAGTCCGACCGTTCGGCTCGCTGGATCGGCACCTGGACCGGACGTCCGGGCGTCGGGTCGACCGTGGAGTTCACCATGACCGGAGAGGACGGCGCGGGGCCGGAGCCGGTGCGGATTCTGGAGTGCGAGCCGCCGCGCCGGCTGGTGGTCGACTGGTCCGTACCGGGCCAGCCTCGGTGGCGGGTGGAGGTCACACTCGGTCCGGACGAAACCGGGGGCACCGGCACCAGCCTGCGCTTCGTCCATCGGCTGGCGCCGGGCGACGACGTAAAGGACGTGGCGGCCGGCTGGCACTACTACCTCGACCGGCTGGCCGCCGCGCTGGACGGCCGCCCGGGACCGGAGTGGGACGACGTCGTGGCGGAGCTCACCCAGCTGTACGCGCGGTAGGGGAGCCTCCCGGCGTAAACCAATTGCCGCGCGGCGGTCCGCCTCGTAGCGTCGAGGCGATCATGTCTGCTTCTCCCTCCCCCCGTCGTGTCGTCCTGCGCCTGCTGTGGCCCGGGCGGCGAGCCGCGTTCGCCCTGGCCGCGGTGATTCTGGTCGCCACCTTGCTGCCGCTGCTGGCGCCGCAGCTCACCCGCAGGTTCGTCGACGACGCGATCGCCGGCGCCGGCACCGGTCAGCTCACGTTCCTGGCGGTGGGATACCTCGGACTCGCGGTGTTCGGCCAGCTCGCCCGGATGCTGACCGCCTGGCTGGCCAGCCGGCTCGCCTGGGACGGCACCAACCGGCTGCGCGAACGCCTCGCCGAGCACGCCCTCGGCCTGGACATGGCCTACCACGGCAAGCGCACGCCGGGGGAGATGATCGAGCGGGTCGACGGTGACGTGGTGGCGCTGGCCGACTTCGTGGTGGCGTTCCTGCTCGACGTCGTCGCCAGCCTGCTGCTCCTGGTCGGTGTGCTGGTCGTGGTGCTCAACGTGGACCTGCGCATCGGTGCCGTCCTGCTGGCGTACTGCGTCCTCATCGGCTGGTTCATGGTGCGTGCGCAGCGGGTCGCGGTGCCCGCGATGACCCGCGTACGCGAGAAGTTCGCGGCGTTGTTCGGCGCCGTGGAGGAGCGGCTGGCGGCGGCTGAGGACATCCGGGCCAACGGCGCGGGAGAGCACGTGGTCCGGCGGTTCCACCGCACCAGCGCCGACGTCTACCGCGCCGAGCTGCGCGCCGAACGCGTCGGCGGCGGGCTGTTCGCCGTCACCAACCTCGCGTTCGCCGTCGGCACCGCGCTGGTGCTGGGACTCGCGGCCTGGGTCCAGCAGTCGGGCACACTGACGGTGGGTACGGCCGTGCTGCTGTTCCAGTACACCCAGATGGTGCGGTCGCCGTTCGAGCGGATCATCGACCAGCTGCAGCAGTACCAGAAGGCGCTGGCGGGCGTGGCCCGGATCGGTGGCCTGCTCGCCGAGGAACGCACGCTTCCCGAACCCGCCGACCCCACGCCGCTGCCCGCGACCGGGCCCCTGCGCCTGGAGCTGACCGGCGTGCACTTCGCCTACGCCGACGACGACGAGCCGGTGCTCACCGATGTCAACCTCGAGTTGGCGCCAGGAGAGACGCTCGGCCTGGTGGGGCGTACCGGCAGTGGAAAGACCACGATCGCCCGGATGGTGCTGCGGTTGTACGACCCGACCCGGGGGAGTGTCCGGCTCGGCGGCGTCGACCTGCGCGACACCGACCTCGCCTCGGTGCACCGCCGGATCTGCGTGGTCACCCAGGACGTCCAGCTGTTCGCGGCCAGCGTGCGCGACAACCTGATGATGTTCCGTCAGGACGCCGACGACGACCTGCTGCGGGAGGTTGTCACCGAGGTCGGGCTGGGCGACTGGCTGGCGTCCCTGCCCGACGGTCTGGACACCGTGCTCGGTGCCCAGGGCGGTGGCGTGTCCGCCGGTGAGGCGCAGCTGCTGGCGTTCGCGCGGGCGTTCCTGTCCGACCCGGGACTGGTCGTCCTGGACGAGGCGTCAAGCCGGCTCGACCCGGCCACCGAGCACCACATCGAGGGTGCGATCGACCGGCTGCTGTCCGACCGTACGGCCGTACTCATCGCCCACCGGTTGTCCTCCCTGGCCCGGGTGGACAAGATCGCCGTCGTCGAGGACGGCCGGGTGGTGGAGTACGGCCGGCGTGAGGTGCTGGCCGCCGACCCGGACAGCAGGTTCGCGCACCTGCTGGCCGCGGCAGGGTTGGGTCAGCCCAGGAATCAGCCCAGGAATCAGCCCAGGAATCAGCACCGGCCGGACCACGAAGCGATGAGTGGAGTACGCCGATGAGCGCCCCGACCCAGACGTCCGCCGGACCGCACGGAACGCGGCCGCCGGTGAGCTGGCGTTCCGGCGTACTCCTCGTCATGCGCCGGCTGGTGGGGTTCGACCTGCGGCGCTACGTCGTGGGCGGTCTGCTGTGGTCGCTGTTCTTCGTCGTACCCCTGCTCACCGGCCTGGTCCTGAAGGGGCTGTTCGACCAGATCAGCGGCCACAGCGCCGCCGGTCTGGACACCGCACTGTGGCTGTGCGCGGCGTTCGTCGCGGCGGAGGCGGCCCGCGGCGGGGTGTTCTGGTTCGCGGTGAACATCTGGCCGTACTGGTGGATCGGCGCGGGAACGATGCTGCGGTCCAACGTGCTGCGGTCCATCCTCAGCGCACGCGGACCGGCGGCCAGCCGGCTGCCGCACTCCTCCGGTGAGGCCGTGTCCCGCTTCCGGGACGACGTCGAGGACCTCGTGATCGCCACCGACAACGGCGTGGACCTGATCGGCGCGGTGCTGTTCGGCATCGGCGCGTTCGCCATCATGACCTCGATCGACCCGGTGATCACGGTCGTCCTGGTGCTGCCGCTGACGGTCGTGGTGGTCCTCATCCGTGTGCTCAGCGAGGTGATCCGGCGCATCCACGCCCGGGCCCGCGAGCTGGGTGCTGCGGTGACGGCGTTCGTGGGGGAGACGTTCGCGGGCGTGCTGGCCATCAAGACCGCCGGTGCGGAGAACGCCGTCCTGGATCGGCTGCGGGCGCACAACCGGCGGCGCCGGCAGGCTGCCGTCAAGGACCGGTTGGCGATGGACATGCTGGACACGGTCACCGGCGCGACGGTCGAGGTGAGCATCGGCCTGGTGCTGTTGCTGGCGGCGCCGGCGATGCGGCGCGGCGACTTCACCGTCGGCGACCTGGCGTTGTTCACCAGCTACGTCGGCTGGCTGACGATGCTGCCGCGCATCCTCGGCCGGATGCTCTACCGCATTCCCCAGGGCGCGGTCGCCACCGAGCGGCTCACCCGGCTGATGGCCGACCACGAGACCGCGGACGACCTTGCCCGGCACTCGTCGGTGTGGTTCCACGAGGAACCGCCGCCGGTGCTCACCGAGGCACCGGACCGGGCCGGGGCGCCCGACCGGCTGCGTACGCTCGAGGTGCGCGACCTGACCGTACGCCACCACGACGGCGGCCGCGGGGTCACCGGCGTCGACCTGCGGGTCGAACGCGGATCCTTCACCGTCGTCACCGGCGCCGTCGGCGCGGGCAAGACGACGCTGGTCCGGGCGATGCTCGGCCTGCTGCCGACCACCTCCGGCACGGTGCGCTGGAACGACGAGCCGGTGGACGACCCGGGCACGTTCCTGGTGCCCGGGCGGGTCGCCTACGCCGGACAGGTGCCGCGGCTGTTCTCGGAGTCGCTGCGGGAGAACCTCCTGCTGGGCTGGCCCGCCGACGGCGACACCCTCGCCGACGCCATGCGGCTGGCCGCGCTGGAGCGTGACCTCGCCGAGATGCCCGAGGGCCTGGAGACGGTGGTCGGACCGCGCGGCGTACGGCTGTCCGGCGGCCAGGTGCAGCGGGCGACGGCGGCCCGTGCGCTCGTACGCAATCCCGACCTGCTGGTGGTCGACGACCTGTCGTCCGCGCTGGACGTGGAGACCGAGCACCTGCTGTGGGACCGGATCGCCGACGCCGCCAAGGAAGGGCGCGGACCGGAGACGGTGCTGGTGGTGTCCCACCGGCGGGCGGCGCTGCAACGAGCCGACCAGGTGCTGGTGCTCGACCGCGGCCGGGTCGTCGGGAGCGGACCGCTGCCGCACCTGCTGGCGACGTGCCCGGAGATGCGCCGGCTGTGGGCGGAGGAACTGGTGGTGGAGGCCGAGGAGGACCCGGACGCCGCGACGGTGTGACCGGCGGGCCGGGTCCGGCCGTCCTGGAACGTCGTGACCCCTGGAACAGGCGGGTAAGCGTAACTACGCTCCCCGGCTGTCGGGTGCCCCGGAGAGGGTCGCGCAGTTTGGGGCCGCAGCAGGGTCCACCAGAAAGGTCGTGCCGCATGTTCGGACGCAGCAGGCAGGCCCTCGTCGCGGTGTTCACGATCGCACTGGCCCTCGCGTTGTCGTCCGCCGGCGGACCTGCTCTCGCCCAGGGACGTGCCATGTCCACGAACGCCGTGCCCGCCGACGCCGTGCCCGCCAACGACCTGCAGTCCTACGTCGACGCCATGCAACCGGGCTGGAACCTCGGCAACACCTTCGACTCCACCGGCCCGGACGAGACGTCGTGGGGGAATCCCCGGGTGACGAAGCAGTTCCTGCAGAAGCTGAAGGCACAGGGCTACCGCAGCATCCGGATCCCGGTGACGTGGTACCAGCACATGGGACCCGCGCCGGACTACACGATCGACCCGGCCTACCTGGACCGGGTGGACCAGGTCGTCGACTGGGCGTTGCAGACCGGGTTCTACGTCATGGTCAACATGCACCACGACTCCAGCACCTGGGTCATCGACATGCCGACCAAGCACGACGAGGTCATGGCGAGGTACCGCGCGGGCTGGACCCAGATCGCCGGCCGGCTACGGGACGAGCCCGACCGGCTGATGCTGGAGAGCATCAACGAGCCGCGGTTCTCCGGCGACTGGAACGCCGACGCACCGGAGTACTTCCAGTGGCTGGACGAACTGAACACGACGTTCCACCAGATCGTGCGTGACTCCGGCGGGCGCAACGCCGATCGTCCGCTGGTGCTGCCCACGCTCACCGGCTCACCGTCGCAGGCCCGCCTGGACGAGTTGAAGAAGACCATCGACAAACTGCACGACAACCGGATCATCGCCACCGTGCACTACTACGGGTACTACCCGTTCAGCGTGAACATCGCCGGTGGCACCCGCTTCGACGACGCCGCGAGGCAGGACCTGACCGACGCCTTCGACCGGGTGCACGACACCCTGGTCGCGGCCGGCATCCCGGTGGTGGTCGGGGAGTACGGCCTGCTGGGCTTCGACAAGAACACCGGAACGATCGAGCAGGGCGAGAAGCTGAAGTTCTTCGAGTACCTCGGCTACTACGCCCGGCAGCAGCACCTCACCACGATGTTGTGGGACAACGGCCAGCACTTCGACCGGGTCGCCTACCAGTGGCGCGACACCGACCTGTACGACGTCATGCGGACGAGCTGGATCGGCCGGTCCTCCACCGCGACCAGCGATCTGGTGTTCGTGGACAAGGACGCCGCACCCGCCGACCAGTCGGTCACCCTGAACCTCAACGGCAACCGGCTGGTGCGGATCGAGTACGCCGGACGGACCCTGCGGGCCGGGCGCGACTACGTGCTGAACGGCGACCGGTTGACGTTCCGTGCGGGGCTGCTGGCGTCCCTGACCGCCGACGGTGACTACGGCACGAACGCCGTGCTGACCGCGAGGTTCTCCGCCGGCTCGGCCTGGAAGTTCGAGGTCGTCGTCGCGGACCGGCCCGTGCTGGCGGCGGCGAGCGGTACGTCCGGCACGTTCGCCGTGCCGACCGCGTTCAACGGCGACCGGCTGGCCACGATGGAGGCCGTCTACCCCGACGGGAGCAACGCCGGACCGGCGAACTGGACGTCGTACAAGGAGTTCGGCGCGTCCTTCACTCCGGCGTACGACACAAACGAGATCAGGCTGCTGCCCGCGTTCTTCGCCGAACTGAAGGACGGGGTGGTGAACCTGCGATTCCACTTCTGGAGCGGTGCGGTCGTCGACTACACGCTGACCAAGCAAGGTACGAGCATCACCGGGGCGCCAACGGAGTGAGCCCGGAGCGAGCCCGGAGTGAGCCCGGAATCGAGGCGTCGGCGTTCGGCCGGTGCGGCGGCGTGTGCGCGCCCGCCTACCGGGTGCGACCGTTAGGCTCGGGCCATGATCTTCAACGGGGGCTGCGGTCGGTGGACGGGCGCGGCCCGGGCGATCCCTGCCCGGAGTCGCTCGCGTCTGCTGATGGCCGTGCTCGTCGGCGTGCTGGCGGTCGCCGGGTGTACATCGGGGGCGACGGAGCAGCGTGGCGATGCAGGTGGCGGCCCGAAGGCGGGCGCGGGGGCCGACGCGGGTGGCAATGCCGACGCGGGTCCGAAGCAGGTGCAGGCCGTCACCGCCGTGCCGAAGGATGCGACCACGGTGGTCGCCGGAACGACCGCGGCACAGCTGGCACTCGGCGCGAGCCGGGCTCTCTATCAGCGGTCACCGGCCGCGGTCCTGGTTGCCGACGGTGACCGGGCCGGCCTGACCAGGGCCACCGAGACCGCCGAACGGCTCGGTGTACCCCTGCTGGTCACTCCGGCGGCCGGAGGCGGTGCCACCGGAAGCAGTGCGGCCGGAGACGCGGTGCGCGCCGAGCTGAGCCGGCTGAAGGTACGCACGGTCCTGCCGGTGGGTGCCAGGGCCACAGCGTGGGCGCGGCAGCATCCAGCCGCGTCGCCGTCGCCGACGGTGGCACCGAACGCGTCCGGCGACGCCGTGGCCGGGATCCACCCGCCCGCCCCGCTGAAGGATCTGGTGGTCCTCGCACTCGACCAGCCCGCAGGCCAGGCGGCCACGGCGACTGCGCGCGCCGGCGGTGCGCGGGTGGTGCGGACCAGCACCGCCGACCCGCGCGCCGACGGCAGTGCGATCACCGCACTGGCGAAGGACGGTGCGTCCCGGGTCCTCGCGCTGGGCAGCGCGTTCGGGCCCGCCGACCGGCTGCGCGCCCGGGTCGACGTGGCCGCGACCGGCGTCCAGTTGCCCGGCGGAGGCCAGGTGCTGTTCCCCGGCCGGCGCATGGTGGCGCTCTACGGCCACCCGGGCAGCTCGGCGCTCGGCTCGCTCGGGCAGCAGCCGCTCGCCGACGCCATCGCCCGGGCCAAGCGGGTCGCGGCCGACTACCAGCCGCTGAGCAAGGAGAAGGTCGTACCCGCCTTCGAAATCATCACCACCGTGTCCTCCGCCTCCGCCGGATCCGACGGCAACTACTCCAGCGAGACGCCGGTGGACACGCTGCGGCCGTGGGTCGAGGCCGCGCACCGTGAGGGTCTGTACGTCGTGCTGGATCTGCAGCCCGGCTACACCGACTTCCTGACCCAGGCCAAGCGGTACGCCCCACTGCTCAAGCTGCCGAACGTCGGCCTGGCGCTGGACCCGGAGTGGCGGCTCGAGCCGCCCCAGCGGCCGATGAAGGTGATCGGTTCGGTCGACGCGGCCGAGGTCAACCGAACGGCCGAATGGCTGGCCGGCTTCACCCGGGAGCACCACCTGCCGCAGAAGCTGCTCATGCTGCACCAGTTCAGGCTCGACATGATCTCGGACCGGTCCGCGGTGCACACCGGCTACGACGACGTCCAGGTCCTCATCCACGCCGACGGCTTCGGCACTCCCGGCGAGAAGTTCGAAACCTGGAACAAGCTGCACCGCAACGCGCCGGCCGACGTGCGGTGGGGATGGAAGAACTTCTACCGTGCGGACAGCCCGACGTTCACTCCGCAGGAGACCATGGAGGTCAGCCCGGCCCCGGTCTTCGTCTCCTACCAGTGACCGGTCGATGATCGGTAAGGTCGTGCCGTGATCCGCAGGGGTGCCCTCGCCGCGTGCGCCGCGGGGGTCGCCCTGTTTGCCTCGGGTGTGCTCGCCGCGTGCGGCGTCACCTCCGCACCGTCCGGCGCGACCGCCCGGCCGAGCACTCCGGCCGTGTCGACGCCGAGCACTGCTCCGGCCTCGAGCCTCGACTGCCGGCCGACCGTCGCGCCCACGCCGTCGCCTCCCGCCGACGTGGCGCGGATCGTCGCCGTCAGAGACGAGGACTGTGACCTCACCCCCGGGGGCGCGCCCGCGCGGTTCGGGGTCGAGGTGACCAACCCGACCGGACATGCCGTACGCGCCGGGCTGTCGTTCACCTTCTCCTGGGGCCTGAAGGCGGACGAGCTGCGGCTGGAGTACCACGACAGCGCCGGGTGGCACCGGACGGCGATGAAGTGGATCAATCCGGAGGAACCCGAGCTGCTCTACAACGCGCCGGTGCCGGTGCGCCTGCGGCCGCACGAGACGCGCACCTACCGTTTACGGGTCGGCGTACCGAAGGCCTACCAGCCCGAGTACGGCCTGGTGACGTTCTCCGCCATCGCCGGGCTGGACCTCGGCGACAAGGGACACCGCACCGACTCCAGTGCCCCCGGGCCGGTGTTCGCGCTCAACCCGCCCATGGGCAGTCCTGTCAACCTGACCTTGCCCCGGAGGCAGGTGACGCTCGGCGGCGCCCCGGTCGAGTTCACCGCCACCGTCGACAACGCCACCGGTCGCTCGTTCCGCCGAGCGGGTCTCGACTTCGGCATCGACTTCGCGGCGGCCGACCACCTGCGGCTGGACGTACGCCGTGGCGGCGGCTGGCACCGGCTCACGCTACGGCGCGGGGTGGACGAGCACAGTGTCCTGGCATCACCGACCGCCGACTTCGCGGTACCGGCCGGCTATCACCACAGGTACCGCTTCCGGCTCACGCTCCGGCCCGGTGCCGTACAGACCGATCCGCTGCTGTCGTTCTCGCTGCGGGACCGGACCCGGCCCGGCTCCAACGCCCTGCCGAGCGAGGGCGCGGAGCTCGGTACGGCGTACCGCAAGCTGCACATGGCTCTGCCGACCGTCTGGACCAGGGGACCCAGAGGGGTGAAGCCGGGGACCACCGCGCGTCTGGCAGTCGGTTTCGCCAACGGCACCAGCGTCTCGCTGCCACCTGTCCACCTCCGGTTGACGGTGACGAACCCGGCGTCCGCCGACTGGTTCACCATGAGCTTCCGGCCGTCCGGCAGCGCGGGGCCGTGGACGACCCTGCCCGTCCGCGCGGTTCCCCACGAGTTCCACATCTGGACGGTGGACCTGCCCGCGCCGCGGCCGGGCGGCGTGCCTGCCGGGTTCCGCGCGGACTACGACGTCCGGCTGAACCTGTCCCGCTGGGACTTCGACGCCGGCAACCTGGTGGCCGTGCAGGGAGAGATCCTGCTCGCGGACGGCACGCTGGTGGCGGGCCTGCCGTCGGAGAATGACCTCATCCTCGGCATCGAGTAGGGGGACTGCCCACGCGCCCGGAGCTCAGCCCCGGGCCGCCGGAATCCGGGCTCGGCGCAGCCCGCGTACCGACGAGTCGGCGACGGTGAGCGCCACGACGACGGCGAGGAGCACGGCGCCGCCCACGATCACCCCCGACTCGCCGAACACCGCGGCCAGCGGGCCCGCCAGCAGTTGGCCCACCGGGACCGCGAGCATCGAGCCCAGGGCGTCGTAGGAAGCGACCCGGGACAGCCGGTCGGTCGGGACGTTCTCCTGCAGAGCGGTCTCCCAGCCGATGCCGAACAGGTCGGTGCCCACCCCGACCAGGAAGCCGACCACTAGCAGCGGCGCGAGGGTGGGCGACAACCCCAGCAGCAGAAGCTCGAACACGGCGACCCCGCAGCCGAGCATGCCGACCACGAGCGGCCGGCGCGGCCGCCAGCGCAGCATCACCAGCGCGCCGACCACCAGGCCCACGCCGCTGGCCGACTGCAACAGCCCCCAGCCCACCGCACCGAAGGTCTCGTCGGCGATGACCGGGCCGAGGGTCTGGAAGGCCCCGGCGGTCACCGCGTTGAACACGCAGAACGCCGCGACGATCACCCACACCCAGCGCCTGGACACGAACTCCTGCCAGCCCACCCGCAGGTCGGTCCAGGTGGAGGACCGCTGCTGGGCTTCGCGGGGAACCCCGGCCAGCCGCAGCCGGGAGATCAGTAACGCCGCCACGCCGAACGTCACCGCGTCCACGGCCAGGCCCCAACCGGGCCCGAGGAAACCGACCAGCGCGCCGCCCACCGCCCCGCCGCCGATCATGGTGACGTTGCGGCTGAGGCCGTTCAGCGCGTTCGCCTGCTGGAGTTCGGACCGGTTCACCAGCTGTGGGAGCAACCCCTGCAGTGCGGGGAACGTGAACGCCGCGGCCGCGCCGTTGACCGCCTCGATCGTGGCGATCTGCCACACCTCGGCCGTACCCGTGAGCAGCAGGAACGCCGCCAGCGACTGGGTGAGCAGGCAGACCACGTTGGCCGAGACGAGTACGACGTCGCGGCGGAACCGGTCGGCGACCACGCCGCCGAACAACACCAGCACGACCATCGGGATCGTCCGGGCGGCGAGCACCACGCCCAGGGTCGCGGGGGAGTGAGTGAGGTCGAGCACCGCGAACGCCACCGCGATCGGCGCGATCGCGCTGCCCAGCAGGGTGGCGAACCGGGCGCCGAGGAAGTAACGGAAGCGCTGGTGGCGCAGCGGCGCCAGCGAATGCCGGTCGATCATCGCCTGTTCTCCCGTCGCGCCAGCTCGAACAGCGCCATGGTCGCGTTGACGCGCATCGTGCCGGACGTGCGTGCCCGGCGGGCGTTCGTGTGCAGAAGGTTGGACGCCTCGGCGGCCAGGGCCACCACCTGTTGCCAGGTCTCGGGTTCGACCCACAGTTCGGCGTCGGTGAGGAGCACCGGATGCTCGGTGCGGACCTGGTGGTGCGCGCGCCGGACGAGTTCGTCCGCGATGGCCTGCCAGACCGGCAACTGCTCGAGGTCGACCTCGCCGGTCGGCGCCGTCGTCGCGGGCGACCCGGGTGAGCCGGGAGTCCCGGGTGCGCGGAGGAGATAGCGGTAACGCTTAGCCACCCCGCCGCGGACGTTCTCCTCACCGGCCGGCTCCAGCATGCCGGCGGCCACCAGCAGCCGCAGGTGGTAGGAGGCGTTGGCGTGGGTGATGTCCAGCTCCTGGGCGAGCTCGGCCGCCGACATGGCCGCGCCGGTGAGCAGCGACAGCATGCGCAGCCGGACCGGGTGGGCCACGGCCCGCATGCTCTTGATCTCCGAGGGCATGCCGGGAACCTAGCGTCTCGACGTTCGACCGTCAAATGATTCTTGGGGGGTATGACGCGGCCGGGCGACTTCAGCTTGTAACCCGTTCCGGTGCACGAGTTCACGCAGCGGTAACCCCGGCTTCCTAACGTCCGAGGGAAGTCGTCGCAGAACCTGCCACTCACCTGGGGAAGGTGGCGCCATGAGAGCGCTCGTCGTCATCGACATGCAGAACGGCTTCTGTCATCCGGAGGGATCACTCGCGCACGTGGGGATGAAGCTCGCCGACGTGGACCAGGCCGTACGGACCACCGCCGAGGTGGTCGCCGACGCCCGCCGCAACAGCGCGCCCGTGATCTTCACCCGGCACGTCTACCGGCCCGGGCGCGCCGACGAGGGAACCAGCGCCGCCCGGCTGAACCCCCGGCTCGCGCAGTTGAACGGCCTGGTCGCTGGCACCTGGGACGACGAGCTGATGGCCGAGCTCGGCGCCCTGCCGGACGACCTGACGGTCGACAAGGTGCGCTTCGACGCGTTCCTGTGGACGTCGCTGGACCCGCTGCTGCGCGGGCTCGGCGTCACCGAACTCGTGTTCGCCGGCGTCGTCACCAACATCGGCGTGGAGTCGACGGTCCGGTCGGCGTTCATGCACGACTACGAGGTGACGGTGCTGTCCGACTGCTGCGCGGCCCAGACGCCGCGGCTGCACGAGATCTCGCTGGAGGCGCTGGACGCGTGCGGCCTGGCGACGGTCACCTCCTTCGACGCCGGGTTCACCTTCGCCCGGGAGAAGACGCTGGAGGTGCCGGCAGCGGCGATGCCCACGGTCGCCTGAAAAGGCGGTGCTCTCGCGGTGGGTCCGCTGACATGATGGCCCGATGTCCGACGATCGGCGGCTGAGGACCACCTTCGACGAGGCGGCGGTTTCGTACCAGTCGGCCCGTCCCGACTACCCCGGGCAGTTGTACGCCGACCTGCTCGACGTCACCCACCTGAAGCCGGCGGACCACCTGCTGGAGGTGGGCTGTGGCCCGGGCAAGGCCACCTTGCCTCTCGCCCGCGCGGGCTTCGCGATCACGGCCGTGGAGCTGGGGCCCGCGCTGGCCGAGCAGGCCCGGCACAACCTGGCCGGCTTCGCCGACGTCGAGGTCGTGACCGCGTCCTTCGAGGAGTGGCCCGGCCCGGCCGACGGGACGCGGTTCGGTCTCGTCTACGCCGCGACGGCCTGGTCCTGGGTCGACCCGGCGGTGAAGTACGCCAGGGCCGCGGAGCTGCTGCGGCCGGGCGGGCACCTCGCGGTGTGGAACGCCGTGCACGGCTTTCCGGCGGGCTACGACCCGTTCTTCGAGCAGATCCAGGAGGTGTACGTCGAACTCGGCGAGGACAAGCCCGGCGACCAGTGGCCCCCGCCTCCGCCGGAGGCCGCGCCGGACCTGGCGGGCGAGTTCGAGGAGTCGGGCCACTTCGAGCCGGTGGCGGTACGACGATACGTGTGGGGACGCCGCTACACCGCCGACGAGTACATCGCCTTGCTGGACACGTTCTCCGGCCACATCGCGATGGGGCCGGTGAAGCGGGACCGGCTGTACGGCGAGATCCGCCGCCGGCTCGCGGTCCGTCCCGACGGCCGGCTCACCCGCCATTGGTCGTCTGTACTCACCGTCGGCCGCCGCCGCTGAATCCTCACGCCACCCGGCGATTGTCGATCGCGTCCGGATCCCACACGATGCCGAGCCCGGGTGTGTCCGGCGCGACCGCGTGCCCGTCGACGATCCGGAGCTCCTCGGTGGTGATCGCGCGTAGCTGTGGGATGTGCTCGACGTAGGAGCCGTTCGGCACCGCGGCGGCGAGGCTCACGTGCAACTCCATCAGGAAGTGCGGCGCCACCGCGACGTTGAACGCCTCGGCCAGGTGGGCGACCTTCAACCAGGGCGTGATTCCGCCGATCCGGGCCACGTCGACCTGCACGATGCCGGCCGCGCCCGCCTCGAGGTAGCCGCGGAACTGCCCGAGGGAGTACAGCGACTCGCCCACCGCGACCGGGACCGAACTCGCCCGGGCGAGCAGCGCGTGGCCGGAGACGTCGTCGGCCGGCAGCGGCTCCTCGAACCACGCGACGTCCAGGTCCTCGAACGCCCTTGCCCGCCGGGTCGCGCCGGCTACTGTCAACGACTGGTTGGCATCGACCATGATCTCCATGCCGGGCCCGAGTTCGGTCCGGACGGCGGCGATGCGGGCGACGTCCTCGGAGACGCGGGGCTTGCCCACCTTGAGCTTCACCCCGAACAACCCGGCGTCGCGGGAGGCGGCTGCGCCGGCGACGAGTTCCTCGGCCGGCAGGTGCAGCCAGCCGCCCTCGGTGTCGTAGACGGGTACCTGCTGCCGGAACCCGCCGGCCATCCGCCACAGGGGTTCACCGGCACGCCGGCAGCGTACGTCCCACAGCGCGGTGTCGACGGCGGCGAGGGCGAGCGCGGTGATGACGCCGATGCTGGTCGCCCGGGTAACGGCGTACAGGTCGTTCCACCGCGCCTCGATGTCGCCGGCCTCGGTGCCCACCAGCCGCGGCAGCAGGTCGTGCCGCAGCAACGCGAGGACGGCGTGCCCGCCGGTGCCGATCGTGTAGCTGTAGCCCAGACCGGTGTGGCCGTCGTCGGTGGTGATCTCGACGAACACCGTTTCCTGCTTGACGAAGGACTGCACCGCATCGGTGCGGGGGGTCTCCACCTCCAGGTCGACGAGGTACGCCGACGCGCTGACCACCTTGCTCATCCGTTCCTCCACTGGCTCCGGCTGCGGCCGTTCCGACGGTACCGGCACCCCTGACCAGAAGACAGCGGGCCGGATAGCTTTGGGATGGAGTCCGGCCAACGGAAGGACAGCACGTGGACGTCTTCGACAGCTTCAGCCTCGCGGGCCGCAAGGCCCTGGTCACCGGCGGCAACCGCGGCCTGGGCAGAGCCTTCACGGTCGCGCTGGCCCAGGCCGGCGCCGAGGTCGCCTTCGTCTCCCGGCACGCCGACCGCAACAAGCGGGCCGCCACGGAACTGGCCGAAAACGGCGTACGCGCGGTGCCGATCACCGGGGACATCACCGTCGCCGCCGACGTGGACCGGGCGGTGGAGGAGGCCGTCACAGCACTCGGCGGCCTGGACATCCTGGTCAACAACGCGGGGGTGTGCTACCACGCGCCGTCGTGGGAGGTCACCGACGAGGAGTGGGACGAGGTGTTCGACCTCAACGTCCGCGCGCTGTGGCGGTGCTGCCGGGTCGCCGGCCGCCACATGGCGGCCAACGGAGGCGGCTCGATCGTCAACGTGGGTTCGATTTCCGGCATCATCGTCAACCGCCCGCAGTGGCAGCCCGCCTACAACGCGTCGAAGGCGGCCGTGCACCAGCTGACGAAGTCGCTGGCGGCGGAGTGGGCGTCGCACGGCATCCGGGTCAACGCGCTCGCGCCCGGTTACGTCAACACCGAGATGGCGCCGGTGGACCGGCCGGAGTTCCGTCGGCAGTGGATCGAGGACGCCCCGCAGCAGCGGTACGCCTCGCCTGAGGAGATCGCGCCCAGCGTGGTGTACCTCGCCAGCCCGGCGGCATCCTTCATGACCGGGTCGGTGCTCGTCGTCGACGGCGGCTACACCGTCTTCTGAGGGGTCCGTGCCCGCACGGGGCGTCCGATGGCGGACGACCGGACGATCCGGGAAGCAGGGCGGAGGATGCTGGAGGCGCGCCCGGATCCTCCGCGCCTAGGGTCGGTGGCGAAACGACGCTGCACAGCCGTGCGCATGCCGGTGCACGTGGTCGAGGTGATCGACAAGCTCGGCCGAAGAGAGGTGGAGACCTGTGGAACGAAAGCAGCCGACCCCGCTGGACGACTTCCTGTTCGACCTTCGTGGTTACCTCGTGCTGAAGAACGCCGTGGAGCCGGACCTGCTGGCCGACCTCAACCACGAGTTCGACAACTTCCCCGAACTCGCACCCGGCCAGTGGTGGGGCAACGCGCAGCGCCGCGACTACACCGACGAGACCGGCTTCGAGCTGCACAACTGCGTCGAGGCCGGCGAGCCGTTCGAGCGCCTCGTCGACCACCCGTCCTGGATCAGCCTGGTCACACACTTCGCCGGTGAGGAGAAGTGTTACGTGGAAGGCGTCTTCGTCGACGAGTGCATCGCCTCCATCCGGACCTCCGGTGGGCACCACCCGGTGCACAGCGGCGGCTTCCAGGGTGCCATGCGCGGTGCCTTCCAGTACAAGAACGGCGTGTTCCGCTGCGGCCAGGTGAACATCATCGTGGCGCTCACCGACGTGGGTGAGGGCGACGGCGCCACGATGGTCGTCCCGGGCAGCCACAAGTCCAACTTCACCCACCCGCTGGCCGGTGACTACGCGGCCGGGGACCGGATGGACACCCTCGAGGGCGCGATCCCGTTGTACCTGAACAAGGGCGACGCGCTGTTGTTCGTGGACGGGTTGATGCACGGCGGCAGCAGCCGGACCAACCCGGGCGAGCGCCGGGTCCTCATCTACCGCTACGGCCCGTCGTGGGCGCGTACGAGGTTCAACTACGAGTACTCCCCGGAGCTGCTGGACCGGCTGACCCCGGACCGGCGGCGGATCCTGCAGCCGGTGGCGCCGGCCCGCCCGCCGGTTGCCCAGCCGGTGCCCTGATCAGCCGGACGTGTGCAGGGCCGCGACGTGGCAGGCCGCGGAGTGGCCCGGGGTCAGCTCGCCGAGCGGCGGTGTGACGGTCTCGCACACCGGAATCGCCAGCGGGCAACGCGGACGGAACCGGCAGCCCTCCTCGGGGTCGACGACCCGGGGCGGCTCGCCGTAGTCGTCCGGGCCGCTCTCCTCCCGCATCGCGTCCGGATCCGGTGCGGCCGACAGCAGCAGTTGGGTGTACGGATGACGCGGGTCGGCGAGCACCTGCTCGGCCGGCCCGCTCTCCACCACCTGCCCGGCGTACATCACCATCATCCGGTCGGCGACGTAGCGTGCGCTGGCCAGGTCGTGGGTGATGTAGAGGAACGACACGTCCTCCTGTTCGCGCAGCCTGGCCATCAGGTTGAGCAGGCCGATCCGGATCGAGACGTCCAGCATCGACACCGGTTCGTCGGCCAGGATCACCTCCGGCCGGCAGGCCAGCGCCGCCGCGAACCCGACCCGCTGCCGCTGCCCGCCGCTCAGCTCGTGCGGGTACTTCCGCATCACCTCACCGGGCGGGGTGAGCCCGACGAGGCCGAGCAGGCGTTCGGCCTCCTTCGTGCGCTCGGTCGTGGACAGGTCGCCGCGGTGCAGCCGCAGCGAACGCACGATCGCGTGCGAGACGGGATAGACCGGGCTCAGCGAGCTGTAGGGGTCCTGGAAGACCATCTGCACCCGGCGGCGGTAATCCAGGCGCTGCCGGCGGCCGCGCAGCGAACCCACCGGCCGGCCGTGGTAGTGGATCTCGCCCGCGGTCACCGGGTGCAGCATCGCGAGCAACCTGGCCACGGTGCTCTTGCCGCTGCCGCTCTCACCCACCAGCGCGACGATCTCGCGCCGCCCGATCGTGAGCTCCACCCCGTCCACGGCGTGCAGGGTGTTGCGGCCCAGCCGGCCGCCGACACGGAAGTGCCGGGTGAGGTTGGTGGCGCGCAGCACCGGGCCGTCCGGACGTGGTGGCGTCGACGCGGCGGTCATCGCGACTCCTGTCGTTCGGACGCGTCGGGTCCGTAGAGGTGGCAGCGGACGAGATCGGTGCCACCGACCTGGTAGGGCGGCGGGTCCTCGCGGCAGACGTCCATCACCTTCGGGCAGCGCGGCTGGAAACGGCAACCGCGCGGAGGATGGCGCAGGTCCGGCGGAGCGCCCGGGATGCCGGTCAGCTCCCGTCGCTCACCACGCAGGGAGGGGAACGCGCCGAGCAGACCCGTGCTGTACGGGTGCCGGGCGTGCGCGAACACCTCGCGGGTCGGGCCGAGCTCGACCATCTGCCCCGCGTACATGATCGCCAGCCGATCGGAGTAGTGGCTGACCAGCGACATGTCGTGGGTGACGAACAGCACCGCGAACCCGAACTCCTCCTGCAGCGCCTTCACCCGCCGCATCAGCGACCGCTGGGCCACCACGTCGAGCGCGGACGTCGGCTCGTCCATGATGATCAGGTCGGGCCGGAACACCAGCGCCATCGCGATCATCGCGCGCTGTCGCATGCCGCCGGACAGCTGGTGCGGATAGCTGGTGAGGTGGATGGGGTCGATGCCGACCAGCCGCAGCACCTCCTCCGATCGCTGCCGCATCTGTGCGGCCGGGACGCGTTCGTGCGCGGCCATCGCGTCCCGCAGTTGGGCGCCGATGCTGAGAACGGGATTGAGCGCGTTCATCGCGCTCTGCATCACCACGGAGTAGTCGCGCCAGCGGATCGGCCGCAGCTCGTCCTCGGTGAGCTGGACCATCTGGTGCCCGGCGAAGTCGACCTGCCCGGACACGATGCGCGCGGGCGGGCTGAGCAGCCGGGCCACCGCGTACAGCAAGGTGGACTTGCCGCACCCGGACTCCCCGACGATGCCGACGAACTCACCCCGGCGCACCCGCAGGCTCACGTGGTCGACCGCGCGGACCGGCTCGTGCACGCCGTAGTCCACCACCAGGTCGTCGACGTCAAGCAGTGCTTGACGCGAGTCCGGTGTGGTGTCAGGCCTGCTGGACAGTGGTTGCACCGGCCACCTCCTTCCGGTCCCCGCGAACTCGGCGCCGCCGCGGCGGGCGCAGGGCGGGGTTGCTCACCTCGTCGAAGGCGTAGTTGATCAGCGAGAAGCTGGCCCCGAGCAGGGCGATGCACAGGCCGGGCGCGAGGTCCCACAGCGGCGTTCCCGCCTGCAGGGCCTCGTTGTTCTCCGCCCAGTGCATCATGCTGCCCCAGCTGATCGAGGTGATGTCGCCGAGCCCGATGAACTGCAGGCCCGCGACCGCCAGCACGCCGTACACCGCGGCGCCGAGGAAGTTGGCCACCAGCAGTCCGGACATGGTGGGCAGGATCTCGAACACCACGGTGTAGGAGGTGCGTTCACCGCGCACCCGGGCCGCGTCCAGGAACTCCCGGTTGCGCAGCGACAGCGCCTGCGCCCGGAACTGCCGCGCGCCGTAGGCCCAGCTGGTCACCGCGATGACGCCGACCATCACCATGATGCCGCCGCCGCGGATGTAGGAGGAGATGACGATCAGCAGCGGCAGGCCCGGGATCACCAGGAAGATGTCGGTGAGCAGGGACAGCCCGTGGTCGACGAGGTTGCCGACGTACGCCGCGCCCACGCCGATGAGCGCCGACACCACGGTCGCCACCCCGCCGACGAGGAACGCGATCAGCAGCGACTGCCGGGTGCCGTACACCAGTTGGGAGAACACGTCCTGGCCGTACGTCGTGGTGCCCAGCCAGTGCGCCCCGCTGGGTCCGACGCCGCGGCCGTAGTCGGTGGCGTGCGGGTCGTACGGCGCGATCAGCGGCGCGAACACCGCGACCACGACGAACAGACCCAGTATGGCGGCGCCGGTGAGCGCCTTGGGATTGTGCGCGATCGAGCCGAGCAACTGGCCGATCGCGCTCCGGTGGCGGGTGTCGTCGTCCTGGGCGCCCGCCGCTGCCTCGACGGCGGTGTCGGTGTTGCCGGTGTCGCCGGTGTGGTTGACGTCGGTGCTCATCACGCCCTGCCTCGGGTCCGGGGATCGAGGACGTACGTCACGGCGTCGGCGATGAGGACCGAGACCAGCGTCGCGGCGGTGATGAGCAGGAACAACGCCTGCATCAACGGGTAGTCCTGCCCGGTCACCGCCTGCACCAGCAGGTAGCCGACCCCCGGGTAGGTGAACACCAGCTCCACCAGCAGTGCGCCGCTGATGACGAAGCCGAGCGACATGGCGAAGCCGGTGAGGTTGGGCAGGATCGCGTTGCGGCTGGCGTACTGCAACATGATCCGGCCGGAGGGCAGTCCCTTCGCCCGCGCCATCTTCACGTAGTCCTCCGACAGCACGCCGATCATCGTGTTGCGCATGGTGAGGATCCAGCCGCCGATGGAGGTCAGCACGATCACCGTGGCCGGCAGCAGCGCGTGCGACACGATCTGGCTGATCGTCTGCCAGTTGAGCGACAACTGGCCGGCGGTGATGTCGTACCCGAACCCGATCGGTGCCCACGGAAGCAGGACGCCGAAGACGTACAGGAACAGCAGTCCCACCCAGAAGAACGGCAGCGCACCCACCACGATGAACACCGGCGGCAGCACGCTGTCGAGCACCCCGCCGCGCCGCCAGGCCGCGACCGCGCCCAGCAGGGTGCCGAGGACGAACGCGAGGACCGTGGTGACCCCGACCAGACCCAGCGTCCACGGGATCGCGATCGAGATCACGCTGGTCACGCTGTCGGGGAAGTAGGTGATGGAGGAGCCGAAGTCGAACCTGAACACCTGGCCCCAGTAGGAGATGTACTGCTTCCACAGGGGTTCGTGCGTGTTCAGGCCCAGCATCACCTCCAGTGAGTGTCGTCGGGAACCGGTGATCTGGCCCTTCATCCGGGCCATCATCTGCTGGATCGGGTCTCCGGGCATCATCCTGGGCAGCAGGAAGTTGATGCTCACCGCTGCCCAGAACGTGACGACGAAGAACTCCAGCCGGCGGATCAGTCGGGGCATACCAGCGCCTTCGTCACTTCTGCACGGGCTTGAGGTTGAGCAGGACGACAGCCCAGTCGGGCGCGGCGTACGGCGCCGGGTTGGCGTAGGGGTTCTGCTTCGTCGGCCAGTTGGTGAACCTCGTGCTGTCCATCTGACTCCACGAGACCGACTGGGTGACCGGGATGACCGGCACCTGCTCCAGCATGACCTGCTCCAGTTGCTTGACCACGCCGATCTGGGCCTGCTGGTCGGTCATCGTGTCGTACTTGCGGATCAGGGTGTCGGTGGCGTTGTCCTTCCAGCGTTCGTAGTTGCGGCTGGTGTCCTGGCCGACGGGCTTGGCGTAGGCGCCGTAGAGGACGTCGCGGAGTTCGTAGTACGGCGTCGGGCCGGTGCTCGCCGACATGTACGCCAGGTCGAACTGTCCCTGGCTCAGCCGGCGGTTGTACTCGTTGCCGTTGAGGTTGAGCGCCTCCACCGCGACGCCGGCCTTCTTGAAGCTCGCCGTGAGCACCTGCACCGCGGCCACCCAGTCGGTGAAGCCGCCGTTGTTGATGATGCTCAGCTTGAACGGCTTGCCGTCCGGCGTCCTGAACATGCCGTCCGGCCCCTTGGTGAAGCCGGCCGCCTGGAGTTTGCTCGCCACCTTCGCCGGGTCGAAGCCGTAGTCGTACTTCGACACCGCGGCCTGGTCCAGCCAGTCCTTGAACGTGGGTGTGGGAATCGCGGCCTGGTTGGCCGGCGGCTGGTAGCCGTACATCGCGTCGCTGGACACCTTGTCCCGGTCCACGGCGTACGACAGCGCCTGGCGGACCCGCTTGTCACCCAGGTAGGGCTTGGCGCTGTTGATGCCGATGTAGACGTTGCCGCTCGGCGGATACCAGTACTTGCGGTGCGCCTTGTCCTTGGCGACCCAGTAGTTGTCGATGTTCGGTACGAACTGGCCGCCCCAGTCGCCCTTGCCCTGCGCGAGGTAGCGGTTGGCCGGCTGGTTGTCGACGAAGGCGGGGTAGAGCACCTTGTCGACCTTGGGCTTGCCCTTCTGCCAGTAGTTGGTGTTCTTTGTGTAGGTGACGGCCTGCGGCGTACACGAGCCGACGGTGTAGGGCCCGGTGCCGACAGGCTTGCGCATCATCTCCTTCACCGGGTCCTTGACCTTGCTCCACACGTGTTCGGGCAGGATCCAGGTCTGGCCGGCGATGTAGTAGAACGACGAGGTGGACACCCGCTTGAACCGGAACTTCACCGTCGTGTCGTTCACCGCGGTCACGCTGTCGAGGACGCCCTCGCCCCACAGGGCGTAGCTGTCCAGTGCGTCGTTGGCCTTGGCGGCGTTGAAGGTGTAGGCGACGTCCTTGGCGGTGAACGGCTTTCCGTCGGTCCACTTCACTCCCGACCGGGTGGTGAAGGTGAGCTCCTTGCGGTCCGGGCTCCACTTGTAGCCCGTGGCCAGCCAGGGCTTCTCCTTGCCGGTCAGGGTGTTGACGTAGATCAGTGGCTCCCACACCGCACCGGCGGTCTGCCCGGAGGCGGGCGCGTAGGGGTTGAAGTTGCAGGTCCACAACGCGCCGGAGGCGTTCACCACCGACAGCGTGCTGGCACCCGCCGAGCCGCCGCCCCCACCGGACTGCCCGCCGCAGGCGGTCGCGGCCATTGCCAGGCCGCACGCACCCACGAGAAGTCGTACAACTGCCGATCGTTTCATCGCGTCCTCACCGTCTGTGCCTGCGCGCCGGGACGGGCGTACCTGAAGAACTGGTGGAGCGGAGCTGGTACCTGAAGAACTGGTGCAGCGGAGCTGGTGGACCACAACTGGTGCAGCGGAACTGGTGGAACAGAACTGGTGCAGCGTCGGATCGATCTTGCTGTGCGTCCGAGATTCCCGCGCCGACGTGGCGATAGCAAGCCTTGTTTAGGTAAAGCCCTTGTGAAATTACTGACCGTTTCCGCCGTCCGGGGCACTGTCGGCCCGTCCCGGTCGTGATGCTGGTGACCACAGCCAGGCGGCACCGTCCATCCTGTCGAGGTTTGCCACGGAGGAGTGAGGACCCTTGCAGGTAAGCGACCCCGCGACACCGGCCCTGCTGCGGCGCATCAACGCGCGCACGGTTCTCGACACCCTGCGCGGCACCGAGGTCGACTGGAGCGTCGCGGAGGTCGCCACGAGCACCGAGCTGTCCCGGCCCACCGTCGACGCGGCGATGGCCGACCTGGTGCGGATGGGCGCCGTGGTGGAGGCGAGCGGCCCCGCGTCCGCACCTGCCCGGCCGCGACGCGGGCGCCCGGCCCGGCGGTTCTGCTTCCGTGCCGGCGCCGGCCACCTGCTCGGGGTGGACGTGGCCGAGGAGTCGGTGCACGCGGCCGTCGCCGACCTGGCCGGCGACCTGGTTGCCGAGCGCACCAGAGGCGTCGACCGCGAGGCCGGTCGCCGGTGCCGGCTGCGGGTGGTGCGGGCGACCGTTCGCGCGGTGCTGGCCGCGGCCGGCGTGCGCGCCGGCGACGTGCTGACCGCGGTGGTCGGTACGCCCGGCACGGTGGACGCCGATGCCGGCCGGGTGCGCTTCTGCACGGCGCTGCCGGAGTGGTCCGACCTGGACCTCGCCGCCTCGCTGCGGTCGGCGTTCGGCTGCCCGGTCCTGGTGGAGAACGACGCCAACCTGGCCGCGGTCGGCGAGGCGTGGCGGGGAGTGGCCGTGGGGTGCCGCGACATCGCGTTCCTGCTGCTGGGTTCTCGTACGGGCGCGGGGTTCGTGGTCGACGGGCGACTGCTGCGCGGGCACGGCGGCGGGGCCGGCGAGCTCGGCTTCCTCGACCTGTGGGAGGAGTCGCGTACGGCCCGCGGTGACGTGGCCCGGGCCAGCGCGGAACTGGTGACGGAGTTCGTCGGCTGGGGGAGCCGCAGGCCCAGCCGGCACAGCCTGCGCCGGCCCGAGGACCGGGAGAGCCTGTCGTGGGGGGTGGAGACCAGGCCGCTGATCGACGCGGCGTCCGGCGGGTCACGCGAGGCACGCGCGGCGCTGGAACGTTTCGTGGCCGGCGCGGGATACGCCCTGGTGACGGTGGCGTTGCTGGTGAGCCCGGAGCTCGTCGTCATCGGCGGCGGCACTGCGGCCGACGAGGTGCTGGTCGACCCGTTGCGCCGGATCACCCAGCGGTTGCTGCGCGGCCGGATCGCCACCCCGCCTCGGGTCGCGGCCTCGGCCCTCGGCGAGCGGGCGGTGGTGCTCGGCGCGGTCCGCCGTGGGCTGGACGACGTGGAACCCCGCCTGCTCGACTGGTTCGAGACCCGCGGTGCCGGGGATGCCGGTGCGCCGGTCAGTGCGGAGCGGGCGCCTCGCCGAGGTGTCGGGCAACCGCGGCGGTGAACTCCTCCGTGCCGGCCGTCCCGCCGAGGTCGGGCGTACGAACGCCGGCGGCGAGCACGGCCTCGAACGCCGCCACCACGTCCGCGGCGGCGGCCGGCTCACCCAGATGGTCGAGCATCATCGCACCGGCCCACAGCTGGCCGACCGGGTTGGCGACGCCCTGCCCGGCGATGTCGGGCGCGGACCCGTGCACCGGCTCGAACATCGACGGGTGGTCGCGTTCGGGATTGAGGTTGGCGCTCGGCGCGACCCCGATCGACCCGGCGATCGCGCCCGCGAGGTCGGAGAGGATGTCGCCGAACAGGTTGGACGCCACGATGACGTCGAACGCGGTCGGGGCCAGCACGAGCTTGGCCGCCATCGCGTCCACCAGGATCTTCTCCAGCCGTACGCCCGGCCGGCCGGCCAGCGTCTGCTCCACCACCTCGTCCCAGAAGGGCATGGTGTGCACGATGCCGTTGGACTTGGTGACGGAGGTGACCAGGCCGCGCCGCCCGGCGGCGAGCTCGGCCGCGAACGCCGCCACCCGGGTGATGCCGGTGCGGGTGAACACCGCCTCCTGGATCGCCGCCTCGGCCGGTTCGCCGCGGTAGATCCGCCCGCCGACCTCGGAGTACTCGCCCTCGACGTTCTCCCGGACGATCACCAGGTCCATGGTGTCCGCGCCGCGCACCGGGCTGGGCACGCCGGGCAGCGTACGCACCGGCCGGAGGTTGACGTACTGGCTGAACCTGCGCCGGATCGGGATCAGCAGGCCCCACAGGGTTTCGGTGTCGGGGATGTCCGGCGCGCCGACCGCGCCGAGGAAGATGGCGTCGTGCGCGTGCAGCCGGTCCAGGCCGTCCGGTGGCATCATCGCGCCGTGCCGGCGGTAGTGGTCCGAGCCCCAGTCGTACTCCCTCCATGCCAGCCCGAAGCCGTGGCGGGCGGCTGCGAGGTCCAGGCAACGGATCGCGGCGGGAACCACCTCGCGGCCGATGCCGTCACCGGCGATGACGGCGACGTCGTGTACGCGTGCGCCGGTGGGGTCGGCGCTAATCCCGTTGTGCCTGTCGGTGGTGGCAGTTACGGTCCTCGGCGTGTTCGCACTCATCGGGTATGCCTACCAGGTCGCCCGCCGCAACACCCTCCTGACGCTCGGCCTGGCCGTCTCCTCCTCCGTCCTCGGCGTTCTGCTCACCTACCTCGTCGGGCAGGTCGTCGGCGCGGTGCCCGACGTCGTCGCCGACAGGTCGGCGGCGATGTCCCTTGCCGGCTTCGGGTTTCTGCTCGCGGCGATGCTGGTGGTGTTCGTCGCGCAGAGCACCCTTCCCGCCCTCACCCAGGTCGCGCAGTGGAACCTCTCCAACCGGGTCTCCCGCGACATCGGCGTCCGCGTCATCGACCCGCTCCTGCGCCCCCGCCGGATCCACCACCTGGAGGACCCGCAGGTACAGGACGAGCAGGAACGCGCCAAGGGCAAGGAGGGCTACCAGGTCAGCAACGGCCTGCACACCCTGCCCGGGCTGGTGTCCAGCCGGCTCACGTTGCTGGGTTCGGCCGTACTGGTCGGCCGGACGTTCTCCTGGCCGGTCGCGGTCGTGCTGGCCGCGGTGACCTTCTTCATGGAGTGGGACCGCCGCCGGGTGGTCGAGCGCGAGATCGACTCCTGGTGGGGACTCACCGAGGGGCAGCGCCGCACGTGGTACCTCTTCGACCTCGGCATGAAGGACGCGCCCAAAGAACTACGGGTGTTCGGCCTCAACCGCTGGCTGGTCGAACGCCATCTGCGGGAGTGGCTGGACGCGATGCGGCCGGTGTGGGCGGCCCGCCGCAAGGGCACGGCGGCCGCCGCCGGTGCGGCGGTGGTGCACCTGACCGCGCACGCGGTCGCGGTGGTGCTGGTCGCCCGGGCGGCACTGGCCGGTGACCTGCCGCTGACGCAGGTGGCCACCGCGGTCCCCGCGATCCTCGCCGTCGGCATGTCGTACAACGGTTTCGCGGCCGTACAGGTGCGGCGGGCACAGACCGCCCTTCGCGCGTTGCGAGAGCTTCCGGGGTTCATCGCCGAACACCACCCCGAGCAGACCGAGGGGCGGGCGGAAGGGCAGCCGGGCCCGACGATGCGCACGCCCGACGTCGGCGCGATGCCGCGGGAGTGCGTCCGGTTCGAGAACGTCAGCTTCCGTTACCCCGGCGCCGCGGAGGGCGCGGAGGTGCTGTCCGGTCTCGACCTGGAGATCCGGGCCGGTGAGGCGCTGGCCCTCGTGGGAGTCAACGGCGCCGGAAAATCCACGCTGGTCAAGCTGCTCGCCGGCGTCTACCAGCCGACGTCGGGCCGGATCACCGTCGACGGCGTCGACCTGCGCGACCTCGACCTGGCCCGGTGGCAGCGGCGGATCGCCGCCATCGTGCAGGACTTCCTGCGGTTCCCGCTCTCGGCTGCCGACAACGTGGTGCTCGGCGCGGTCGAGCACGCCGGACCGCCGGGGCCGTCCCCGGCGGTCGACCCCGGCGACGCGGTCGGCCGGGTGGCCGCCGAGGCCGGGATCACCGACGTCGTCGCCAGGCTCCCCTCCGGCTGGAACACCGTGCTGGACAAGACCTACACCGGAGGCGTCGACCTGTCCGGCGGGGAGTGGCAGCGGGTCGCGCTGGCGCGCGCGTTGTTCGCGGTCGACGCCGGCGCCGGGGTGCTCGTGCTCGACGAGCCGGCCGCCGCGCTGGACGTCCGCGCCGAGGCCGAACTCGTCGAGCGCTACCTCGACCTGACCTCCGGCCTCACGTCGCTGATCATCTCCCACCGGTTCTCCGTCGTACGCGACGCGCACCGGATCTGCGTGCTGGAAAACGGCCGGATCGTCGAGTCGGGTACGCACGAGGAGTTGCTGGGCACCGGCGGGCGGTACGCCGACATGTTCACGTTGCAGGCCGAGCGGTACGCCGTGGCCGAGGTCGCGGAGAGGGGACCGGTCGATGTCTGAGTCCACGCAGTCCCCTGAGGACCAGAAGGCCGCGGAGGACCGGAAGGCCGCCGAGGAGAAGAAGGCCGCGGAACGCTCGCTGCCGCTGCCGGAGGCGGTGCGGGCCGTACGCCTGTGGGCGGTCACCGCCTTCCGGGCGGCCCCGCTGCTGGTCGTCGTCCAGTGCGTGCTGTCGGTTCTGCAGGCGGTGACCGCGCCGGCCCAGACGTACGGCGTGAAACTCCTCGTCGACGGGCTGACCGGGCGGGACTCGGGCACCATCGGCCTGGGCACCGCCGTCATCCTGGTCGGGTTCGCGGTGAGCTTCGTCGGGATGGTCGTCACCGGCCCGATCCAGGACACCACCGCCGAGCGGGTGGCGGGCCGGGTCTACCGCGACCTGCTCGACGTCACCGTGTCGATCCCGAGCATCACCCACCACGAGGACCCGAAGGTGGCCGACCGGCTGGAGCTGATCCGCGAGCAGGCGTGGCGGCTCGGCGTCAGCTTCGAGATGCTGCTGTTCCTGGTCGGCATCGCGGCCAACACCGTCGCGGTGCTCGGCCTGCTCGGCTCGGTGCACCCCGTACTTCTCCTGCTCCCGGTGCTCGGCCTGGGCCGGGTGTGGTCGTCCTACCGCAACATCCGCCGGGTGCAGGACGCCGTCGAGGAGGTCGCACCCCGCCACCGGATGATCGACCGGCTGATCGAGATCTCCAAGGACGCCCGCAACGGCCTGGAGGTACGGGTCTTCGGCCTGCGCCCGGTGCTGGTCGACCGGCTCGCGCGGCTGCACGACGAGGTGTTCGACATCCAGGCGACGGCGTTGCGCAAGGGTGCCCTGCTCGACGGGACGGTGCGGGCCGCCTTCGGCCTGGTCTACGCCGCCGCGATCGTGTGGGTGCTGGCCCGGGCGCGTTCGGGCCAGGTCAGCGCCGGCGACGTCGTACTCCTGATCCTGGTCGCGCCGCAGGTCGACCAGCTCGCCGGCGGCCTGGCCGGCAACGTCTACTGGATGGGCGAGATCCTGCGCAGCTTCGGCCGCTACGACTGGCTGCGGGAGTACGCCGCCCGCAACTCCTGGTCGGACAGCCGTACGCCCGCCCCGCCCCGGCTGACCGAGGGGATCACCTTCCGCGGCGTCGGGTTCCGCTACCCCGGCTCGGAGCAGGCCACCCTGCACGACGTCGACCTGACCCTGCCGGCCGGCTCGACCGTCGCGCTGGTGGGTGAGAACGGCGCCGGAAAGACCACCTTGGTGAAGCTGCTGGCCAGGCTGTACGACCCGACGACGGGGTCCATCCGCGTCGACGGCACCGACCTGCGCGACCTCGACCCGGCGGGGTGGCGGTCCCGGATCTCGGCCGGCTTCCAGGACTTCGTGAAGTTCCAGTTCACCGCCCGGGAGGTGGTGGGCATCGGCGACACCGACCGGATGGACGACGAGCGGGCGGTGGCGGCGGCGATCCGCCGCGGCGACGCCGAGGCGGTGGTGGAGAAGCTGCCCCGCGGCCTGGAGACCCAGCTGGGCAAGAAGTTCTCCGACGGGGTGGACCTGTCCGGCGGGCAGTGGCAGCGGCTGGCCCTGGCGCGGGCGTTCATGCGGGAGCGCACCCTGGTGTTGCTGCTGGACGAACCCACCGCCGCGCTCGACCCCGAGGCCGAGCACGTGTTGTTCGAACGGTTCGCGCAGGCCTCCCGGCTGGCGGCCGCGGAGACCGGTGGGGTGACCATCCTGGTGTCCCACCGGTTCTCCACCGTCCGGATGGCCGACCTGATCGTGGTGATGGCCGACGGGCGGGTCGCGGAGGTCGGCTCGCACGAGGAGCTGGTGGCCCTGGGTGGACGGTACGCCGAGCTGTTCCAGATGCAGGCCCGTGCCTACCGCTGACCAGGGGGCGAGCTACCGTCTGGGGCATGTCGACACACTTTGACGTGGTGGTGCTGGGTTCGGGTCCGGGCGGCTACACGGCGGCGGTACGAGCCGCGCAACTCGGTCAGAAGGCCGCGGTCGTGGAGGAGAAGTTCTGGGGCGGCGTCTGCCTCAACATCGGCTGCATCCCGTCCAAGGCGCTGCTGCGCAACGCCGAGCTGGCCAACCTCGTCACCCGGGAGGCCAAGGCGTTCGGCATCCAGGCCGACGGCGAGGTACGGGTCGACTACGGCGCGGCGTACACCCGCAGCCGGAAGGTCGCCGACGGCCGGGTCAAGGGCGTCCACTACCTCATGAAGAAGAACGCGATCACCGAGTACGACGGCCGCGGCACCTTCACCGACCCGAACACCATCCGGGTCGACAAGACCGACGGCGGCACCGAGACGATCACGTTCGACCACTGCATCATCGCTGTCGGCGCGGAGACCCGGCTGCTTCCGGGCACCTCCCTCAGCGACCGGGTGGTGACCTACGAGGGGCAGATCCTCAGCGAGGAGCTCCCGGGCAGCATCGTCATCGCCGGCGCGGGCGCGATCGGGGTGGAGTTCGCGTACGTCCTGAACGCCTACGGCGTGAAGGTGACCATGGTGGAGTTCCTCGACCGGGTGGTGCCCACCGAGGACGCCGAGGTGTCCGCGGAGCTCAACCGCAGGTTCCGCAAGCTCGGCATCGACATCCTCACCTCGACCCGGGTGGAGTCGATCGACGAGAGCGGCGACCAGGTGGAGGTGCTGGTCACCCGCGACGGGGAGAAGCAGACCCTGAAGGCCGACAAGGTGATGCAGGCGATCGGCTTCGCGCCCCGGGTCGAGGGCTACGGCCTGGACACCACCGGGGTCGAGCTGACCGAACGCGGCGCGATCGCCGTCGACCGGCGCGGCCGCACCAGCGTCCCGCACATCTTCGCCATCGGCGACGTGACCGCCCAGCTGATGCTCGCCCACGCCGCGGAGGCGATGGGCATCGTGGCGGCGGAGACCATCGGCGACGCGGAGACGCAGGAGCTCGAGTTCGTGATGATCCCGCGGGCCACCTACTGCCAGCCGCAGATCGCGAGCTTCGGGCTGACCGAGGAGCAGGCCCGCTCGGCCGGCCACGACGTCAAGGTGGCGAAGTTCCCGTTCACCGCCAACGGCAAGGCGCACGGACTCGGCGACCCCGGCGGCTTCGTGAAGATCCTCAGCGACAACGAGTACGGCGAGCTGCTCGGCGCCCACATCATCGGCCCGGACGCCAGCGAGCTGCTGCCCGAGCTGACCCTGGCCCAGCAGTGGGACCTCACCGTCAACGAGGTCGCCCGCAACGTGCACGCCCACCCGACGCTCGGCGAGGCCGTCAAGGAGGCGATCCACGGGCTCGCGGGTCACATGATCAACATGTGACTTCGCCCGGCGGCTGTCGAGTCGCCGGCCTTCAGGCGAGACGTCGCCGGGGCGCCTCTTCCTCCGCTTCCGCCGGCCGGACGTCGGCCGGCTGATCCTCCGCCGCCGGGCCGTCGACCGGGCTGGGCGGTGGTGGGGGCGGAGGGTTCAGGACTCGCCGGAGCCGGCCGGCGACGGGTTCGACGTACCGCGCGGTGAGCGGTCCGGCGATCACCAGCAGCAGGACGTACGCCGTGGCCAGCGGGCCGAGTTCGGGCTGTACGCCGGCGGTGACCGCGATCCCGGCGATGACGATGGAGAACTCGCCCCGGGCGACGAGGGTGCCGCCGGCCCGCCAACGTCCGCGTTCGCCGATCCCGGCCCGCCGCGCCGCCCAGTAACCGGTGGCGATCTTGGTGACGATGGTGGCGGCCGCGAGCAGCAACGCGGGGAACAGGACCGGCGGGATGCTCGCCGGGTCGGTGTTCAGTCCGAAGAACACGAAGAACACCGCGGCGAACAGATCGCGCAGCGGGCTGAGCAGCGTGTGCGCTCCCTCGGCCACCTCGCCGGACAGCGCGATGCCGACCAGGAAGGCACCGACCGCCGCGGACACCTGTACCTGCTGGGCGATCCCGGCGACCAGCAGGGTCAGCCCGAACACCACCAGCAGCAGCTTCTCCGGGTCGTCACTGGAGACGAACTGCGAGATCACCCGGCCGAAGCGCAGCGCGACCACCAGCACCGCGCCGGCGGCGCCGAGCGCGATCACCAGCGTGATGCTGCCGGTGACCAGCCCGGCCCCGGCCACCAACGCGGTGAGGATCGGCAGGTAGACCGCCATCGAGAGGTCCTCGAGGACGAGCACGCTCAGGATCACCGGCGTCTCGCGGTTGCCGATCCGCCCGAGGTCGCCGAGCACCTTGGCGATGACCCCGGAGGAGGAGATCCAGGTGACGCCGGCGAGAACGACCGCCGCGACCGGCCCCCAGCCCAGCAGCAGCGCGGCGAGCGCGCCGGGGACGGCGTTCAGGGCGAAGTCGACGATGCCGGCCGGGAACTGCGTCTTGAGGTTGGTGACCAGATCGGCGGCGGTGTACTCCAGCCCCAGCATCAACAGCAGCAGGATGACGCCGATCTCGGCGCCCACGGACACGAACTCCTCGCTGGCGTCCAGCGGAAGCAGTCCGCCGTGGCCGAACGCCAGGCCGGCCAGCAGGTAGAGCGGAATCGGGGAGAAGCCGTAGCGGCCGGCGATCCGGCCGAGCAGCCCCAACCCCAGGATGACGGCACCGAGCTCGATCAGCAGGAGGGTCGAGTGCACCGAATCACTCCTGCTCGAGGATCGCCGCGGCCGCGTCCACGCCCTCCCGGGTGCCGATCACGATAAGGGTGTCACCGCCCGCCAGCCGGAAGTCCGGACGCGGGGACGGGATCGCGTCCGTACGCCGGAGCACCGCGACGATCGACGCGCCGGTCTCCGCACGCAGCCGGGTCTCGCCGAGCAGTCGGCCGTTCCACATCGAGGTGGCCGACAGCGGGATCCGGTCCGCGACCAGGCCGAGGTCGGTGTTGTGCAGCAGGCTCGGGCTCTTGTGCGTCGGCAGCAAGGCCTCGGCCAGGGTGGCCGCCTCGGGGCCGGTGAGCTGAAGGGAGAGTGCGCACGCGTCCGGGTCGTCGCCACGGTAGGCGGAAAGCGTCCGGGCGCCGTCGCGGTGTGCCACCACCGACAGGTGCCGGTCGTCGCGGGTCGTGAGGTCGTACTGCACCCCGATCCCTGGCAGTGGTGTGGAGCTCATCCGTGGGCCGGTCATCCGGATTCCCTTTCCGCGTTCGCGTTCGCGTTCCTCGGGCCTGCTCGGCCCACTCGGGTAGGAGCGGGCCGGACCGATCCTCTCACTCACCGTCTCGATCGCCCACCGTGCCGGCGACCGGTGGTGGCCGCCGGACTGTCCAGGCGTACCTACCGGCACTAGCGTCGAACGATGAGCACCGCACGCGAATCCGAGATCCGAGAGCCGCGGCCAGAACCCGGGCGAACCGGGCACATCGCCTGGACCCGCCGGGGCGACCGGACGGAGGTCCTCTTCCTGCACGGCTTCAGCGACTCCGGTGCCTGCTGGGATCCGGTGGTATCCGCCCTCGGCCCCGGTTGGGGCGTACTCGCCGCCGACGCACGCGGGCATGGTGAGTCCGGCCTGCCGGAGGAGCCCTTCGGCCACAGCGCGCACGCCCGCGACGCCGCTGCCGTACTGGACGACCAGCCCGACCTCGACACCGACGGCGTCATCGTGGTCGGGCACTCGATGGGGGCGGTGACCGCGGCCGCACTGGCCGGCCTGCGACCGGACCTGGTGCGCGCGGTGGTGCTGGAGGACCCGCCCCCGGGAGAACGCCAGAACAGGCCTGGCGCCACGCCGGCCACCCCCTCCGCGCCGCCGCGGCCGGGTCCGCCGCGGCAGATGCCGGAGTGGCTTGCGGCCGTACGCGCGCTCGACCCGGCAGCCCGGATCGCCCGCGGCCGCGCCGACAACCCGGAGTGGTCGGAGGAGGAGCTGGTCCCTTGGGCGACGTCCAAGGAGCAGTTCGACCCGCGCGTGGTCGAGCTGCCGACCGAGCCGTTCGTACCACTGCGCGACCTGCTGGCGAAGGTGACCTGCCCGGTGCTGCTGGTCCACGGCGACGTCGACCGGGGCTCGCTGCTGCCGCCCGCGATCGCGGCCGCGTGCGCGATGGCGGCCGGTGGTGACGTGGAGGTCGCCCGGATCGACGGCGCCGGTCATTCCGTACGCCGGGACCGGCCCGGCCCCTACGTCGCCGCGCTCACCGAGTTCCTCCGCCGGCACCGCGGCTAGCCCAGGGCGGGTGCCGGCTCATGGAGCGTGGGCGAGGCTCTCCCGGGCGGCGTTGGCGAGCTCGTCGCAGCGCTCGTTCTCGGGGTGACCACTGTGCCCCTTGATCCAGTGGAAGCGGACGTCGTGCGGCGCGACCAGCTCGTCCAGCCGCTGCCACAGGTCGAGGTTCTCCACCGGCTTGTTGTCGGCCTTGCGCCAGCCGCGGGCCTTCCAGCGCGGCATCCAGTCGCGCAGGCCGCGCAGGACGTACTGCGAGTCCGAGGTCAGGTCGACCGCCGACGGTCGCCGGAGCGCGGCCAGCCCCTCGATCACCGCCTGCAGCTCCATCCGCTGGTTGGTCGCCTCCGGCGCGGCGCCCGAGCGCTCCTGGGTCTTGCCACTGGCCGGATGCCGGAGCACGTACGCCCAGCCGCCGGGGCCGGGGTTCGGCCGGCAGGACCCGTCGGTGAAGAGCTCGACGTGCGAAGGTGCGGGTGCGGCCACAGCAGCGAGACTAGCTGCCGGGCGGACGGGTAAGGGAACAGGTCGACGACGCCGCGGCAGGGTCACGGGGGTGCGCGGCGGGTTTCGGGAGGGCAGATGGCGGGCGCCGGGACGAGTCGGCTGCCGGCGAAGCGTCCGGCCACGCTGGCGGCCGGACCCTACGGCCACCCGCTGCACCCGGCGCTGGTCACGGTCCCGATCGGATGCTGGGTGGCGAGCTTCGTCTTCGACGTGGTCTCGAGGTTCTCCAGCATGCCGGTGCTGTTCGCCGAGGCCTCGCACTGGCTGGTCGGGATCGGCATCGTCGGGGCCGTGGTCGCCGCGGCCGTCGGGCTGCTCGACTTCCTGATCATCCCGGGGCGGACCCGTGCCTACCGCGCGGCGGTCCTGCACATGTCGCTCAACCTCGTGGTGATCGTGCTGTACGTCGTGAACTTCTTCGTCCGGGCCAACCCGCTCGGCCCGGTGGGATGGGGACAGCTGATCCTCTCCGCGGTCGGGCTCTCCCTGCTCGGCGGCTCCGGCTACCTCGGCGGCGAACTCGCGTTCCGCTACGGCGTCCGGGTGGCGGCCGAGTCCATCCAGGCAGCCGGCTTCGAACCGGACGGTTCGGGCGGTTCGGGCGGTTCGGGCGGGGGGAGTGGTTCGGGCGGCTCGGGCGGTTCGGGTGGGGGGAGTGGTTCGGGCAAGGCGGGTGGTTCCGGTGGTGTGCCCCCGAAGCGCGACTAGGAAAGGACCGGAGCGATGGCTGTTGCCGCACTGATCACCTGGGTGATCACCGCGATCCTGGGTTTCACGATGTTGCGGAAGTGGGTGTCCGGCGGAGGACTGGCCGCGGCGCGGGCCGATGGCGCCGGTACGGCCGGGGCTGCCGGTACGGCAGGGACCGCCGCAGGTGCGGAAGAGGCGGCGGCGGGATCTGGAACGCCGCCCACGTCGTTTCCTCCGGGCGTGGTCTTCGGGCACTTCCTGGTGGTGCTGGCCGGGCTGGTGGTGTGGATCATCTACCTCGCCGCTGACAAGGACGTGTTGACATGGGTGTCGTTCGTGGCGTTGATCGTGGGAGCGGTGCTCGGCGACGTGATGTTCCTGCGGTGGCGCAAGTCCCGGTCCGGACCCGAGGCCGGGCTGCCCCGCGAGCTGGTCTACGTCCACGGCGGGTTCGCGGTCGTCACGATCGTTCTGGTCCTGCTGACCGCGCTCGGCGTGGGCAGCTGACCAGGCAGCGACCGAGCAGTTGGCCCGAACGCCATCCGCACGTCCCCACCGTGACCTAGGGTCGGACTGTTCGCGGCGGCCGGCGCCCAACGCGTTGTGTCGGACCTGGCCACTGGGTGTCGGGGGGTTCCCATGCGGGCAAGGATGCTGGTCGCCGGGTTGGTCGTCGGGTCGTGCGCACTGGCGACGGTCGCCGGCTGCGGCGGTGGAGAGCCCGCGAGTGCGCCCAAGCCGAAGGTGACGCCGGTCTCCATCGCCCCGAAGCCTCTGGCGTACGGCGCCAAGGTGAAGGTCGCCGGGATCCGCGCCAACTACCACGGCACCAAGGACGTCCGGAAGGCGCGCAGCGTCTACGTCGAGATCGAGGACTTCTACTTCTCGCCCACCATCATCCGCGGCCGCCCGCGGCAGAAGATCACCCTGCTGGTGGAGAACGAGAGCCAGACGCCGCACACGTTCACCACGTCGGACAAAACCCTGGACGTGCAACTGCAGCCGGGTTCGCTCGCCAAGCTGGCGTTCACCCTCCCGGCCCACGGCAACGTGTCGTTCTACTCGACGGGGCACCAGCAGCAGGGCATGGCCGGCGGCCTCACGGTCTCCGGGTCGTTCGCCGCGCCGGCCCCCACGCCCAGCAAGGCTCAGTAGGCCGTCAAGCCTTCCTGACGTCGGTCAGCTGATCAGCCGGCGGAGCCACGAGGTGGCGCCCCGCACCATCGCGTCGGCGCCGGGGTCGGACACGTGGTCGCGCAGGTGCAGGGAGGTCATCGTCTGGTGGAGCGCGCCGAGTTCCTCCGCCAGCGAGAACGCCCGGCGCAGACCGGCCGGTGTCGCGTACTCCTCCCACTCGGCGAGGTAGACGTCCTTCAGCCGAGGGTTCTGCGAGGTCGGTGAGCGTTGCTCGGCAAACGTCACCAGATCGAGGAACGGGTGCGAAACCGCCGCGTCGGTCCAGTCGAAGGCCAGTACGCGGCCATCGCGTACGGCGACGTTGCGCGGGTGCAGATCGCCGTGCAGCAAGGTCTCCGGTACGCCGATCGCCGCGAGCTCGGCGATCGCCTCGCGCAACTGCTCTGCCCGTCGGGGCAGCAACGCGCGCTCGGCGGGTTCGAGCCGCTCGGTCGCCGGGTTCGGACCGAGCAACCGGTCGATCTCGCCGTTCAGGACCGCGAGCCGGCGATCGACACAACCGAACGCCAGCAGTCGATCGGCCTGGCCGGCGTAGCTGCGCTGCAACCGGGCATGCCCCTTGACCGCCTCGACCCACAGCGAGAGGTCCGGCTCGTGGGCCAGGGCCGGCCCGAGGTCCGGCAGCAGCATCCAGGCCCTCTTCTCGTCGATCGCCAGCGGCGCGGGAACCGCGGCGGGCCGCTCGTCGGAGAGCTCCCGGAGTAGCAGGGGCTCGTGCGCGAACAACAACGGCAACGCATCCCGTCGCACGGGCCGGATCGTCGTGGAGTGTGCGAGCGCCTTGAAGAACACGTCCCCCTTGGCCGTCGGGCACCGCAGTACGTTCGAAAGGCCCCACGACCGCACCTGTACCGGCAGGCCGGTACGCGGCGCACCTGCCGCCTCGAGGTGCGTGTCCATCCACGGCATCGCCTCGGCATACCAGCCTGGCATCGTCCAGGCAGGAGTCACCGGAGAGTCCGGAGGCAGCGCGAGGTGTTTGCGAGCGGCGAAGACCAGCGGATCGTCGAGGTCGCTCACCCAGCGAGCCTCGTCGGGCACCGCGCCGACCACGGTCATCAGGTAGTCCGTCGCGTCCGGCTGGTCGTCGAGGCAGACAAGTACGCAGGCCTCGATCCCCAGCTGCGTCCGCAAAGCCCGCACCGGAGCTTCGACATCGAAGAACCAGGGCTTCTCGGCGACCTCCACCCGAGGAAGTCCCGAGGGCAGCACGAGTACCGCACCGTCGTCCGGACGCACCACCACCGCCGTGACTTTCACAGCACCCTCCGCCAGGCCATTCCACACCGCAGGACACGCAGACCCTAACCGTCGCCGCGACCTTCGTCGGCGCGGTCCTGCTCGGCGGTCCAGGCGGCGACCTGCGCGCGTGAGGTGAAGCCCAGCTTGACGAGGATGTTCTCCACGTGGCTCTCCGCCGTCCGCTGTGCGATCACCAGTGCGCCGGCGATCTGCTTGTTCGTACGTCCCTGTGCGATCAGGTCGGCGATCTCGCGTTCGCGCGGTGTCAACGGAGACTTGCCCGCAGGTCTGTGGACGCTGCGCCGGTCCGGCCCCTCCTGCAGGGCGGCGGCGACCGCATGGTCGTGTCCGCGCTCCGCACCTTCGGCGAAGGCACGCGCGTAGGCATCCTCGCCCAGCGTGGCCCGGAGTTCGCGGACACAGCGGTCCTGGTATCCCGACAGGTGGGTGTAGCCGGTGAGGGAGACCCCGAGTGAGCGGCTCAGCGTGTCCAGCGCACCGAACAACCCGGCCGCCCGGGCCGGCCGCCCGGCCGACGCCGCGGTGAGTGCCAGCACCTGGAGGTTCAGGGCCACGCCCACCTGATCGTCCAGGCGCTGGTTGTACCGCAGGCTTTCGCGTTCCAGGCTGGTCGCCCGGGCGACGTCGCCCTGCCGCCAGACCTCGATGCCCAGGGCGAGCAACGCGTTCGCACGGTGCCAGCTGTCCCCGGCCGCGGCGCAGACCGTCAGCGCCTCGTCGGCGAGTTCGACGGCGCGCGCGGAGTCGCCGAGCGCGGAGTGCGCCATGGACGATCGGATCAGGGTGGACGCGATCCCTTGCTGGTTCCGGTTCGCACGGTGGATCTCCAGCGCCCGGGCGTAGTGCGCGAGCCCGGCATCGGTGTCGCCGGTCGCGGTGGCGAGCATCCCGGAGAACAACTCGACGTACCCCAGCGTGCTCGGTGAGTCCACCGTCTCCAGGATCGACCGCGCCTGGGCCAACATCGTGCGCGCCGCCTCGAAGTCGGTCTGGATGACGGCCAGCCAGGCGTTCGCCCACAACGCGTCGGCCCGGGTGACGGTCGGTGCGGTGTCGGCGGCCAGCAGCCGGTCCAGCCACTCCCGGCCCTCGTTCAGGTAGCCGTTCAGCCAGTGGAAGAGCAGGTCGGTGGCCAGCCTGAGACCGGCCTGCCGCAGGTCCGACCGGGCCAGCGCGTGGTCCAGCGCCGCCCGCAGGTCGTCGTGCTCGCGGCGCAGCCGGGCGAACCACTCCACCTGCTGCGGCGCGAAGGCATGCCGCGCGGTGCGTACGCCTTCCTCCTGGAAGTAGGCGAAGTGCCGCCGGCGGGTGGCGTCCATGTCCTGGTCGGCCAGCCGGCGCAGGCCGTAGTCGCGGACGAGGGTGAGCTGCCGGTATCTCGCCCGGGCCGCCTGGTCCTCCCGGAGCAGCACGGACTTGTCGATCAGTCCGGTCACGAGGTCCATCACGTCCTCGCGGGGCAGGTCGTCGCCGGCACACACCGACTCGGCGGCGTCCAGGTCGAAACCGTTGGCGAACACCGACGACCGCGCCCACATCGCCTGTTCGCCCGCCGAGCACAGGTCGTAGCTCCAGTCCAGCATCGCCGCGAGCGTCCGGTGCCGTGGGTCGGCGGAGCACGGACCGGTGGTCAGTACGCCGTAGCGCTGGTCGAGCCGGTCGCGGATCTGGGCCGGGGTGAGGGCGCGCGCCCGGGCGGCGGCGAGCTCGATGGCCAGCGGGACACCGTCCAGCCGCCGGCAGATCGCCACCACGGCGTCCTGGTTCTCCTCGGTCAGGGTGAAGTCGTGCTGGACGGCGGCGGCCCGGTCGACGAACAACGCCACCGCCTCGAACCGCCCGGGCACCTGCCGCGCACCCGTCCCGTCGCCGTCGGCCCGGTCGTGCGCGTCAGGAAGCGGAAGCGGGGCGACCGCGAGGGTGTGCTCGGTGGCGACGCCCAGCCGTTGCCGGCTGGTGACCAGCAGGTGCAGGCCGGGTGCCGCCGCCAGCAGTCGGTCGGCCAGTGCGGCGCAGGACTCGTGAAGGTGCTCGCAGTTGTCCAGCACCACCAGCAGTTGCCGGTCACGCAGGTGGTCGGCGAGCATCCGGGTCGGGTCGCGCCGGGAGCGTTCGAGGATTCGTAGCGACTCCGCCACCGTCGGTGCGACCAGTGCGGGGTCGGTGACGTTGGCGAGGTCGACCAGCCACACACCGTCGCGGAACGAACGACGAAGGGCGTGTGCGGCGCGCAGGGCGAGCCGGGTCTTGCCGACTCCGCCGAATCCGGTGAGCGTCACCATCCGCGTGCTCGCCAGCAGGCGTTTGACCTCGGCCAGCTCCCGCCGTCTCCCGACGAAGCTGGTCGCGTCCACGGGAAGATTGCCCACCTGTGCGGCGGCGTCCGATCCGGCCCTGGTCATAGCGATGTGCGGACGGCTACTAGCGGTTGCCGCCCCACAACCGCATGGTATGCCGCCACGTCAGCCCGTGCCGAATCTCCTTGTGGGCAAGGCCGGACGTGCCCGACGATCAGCTGATTCCGGACGATCGGTGGACCGGGCTCCTGTCCGGCTGCCAACCTGAGCTTGCGCTTGAACGCGTCACGCTGGTACCAATGCCCTTGATCCATGCCCTTCAGGATGAAATGAGGCAAATCGGATGGCCGACAGCAACGGCACGGGGGCTGAGAGCGACTACGACCGGATCGGTGGCGGACCCGCGGTGCGTGCCGTGGTCGAGCGCTTCTACGAGCTGGTTCTCGCCGACGCCGACCTCGCGCCGTTCTTCGTCGGCGTGGACATGACCAGCCTCAAGCGGCACCAGGCGCTGCTCATCTCCCAGGTCCTCGGCGGTCCGGCGGAGTTCACCGGCCGGGAGCTGCGTGCCGCGCACGCGGACCTCCCGATCACCGCGGAGCACTTCGGCGCCGTGGTGGCCCACCTGGTGGCGGCGCTGACCGAGGCCGGCGTCCCGCCCGAGGTGATCGCCCGGGTCGGTGCCGCCCTCGGGGCCGCCGAGAAGGACATCGTCACCCATCCCGTGGGCTGACCAGACATGGACACAGCCGCACTCCAGAGCAGTTGGCAGATCGTCGCGAAGTCAGGCGACGACGTTCCGCTGTTCTTCTACTCCCATCTGTTCCTGTCCCACCCCGAGCTGCGGGAGCTGTTCCCCATCTCGATGGCCGCCCAGCGGGACAAGCTGGTGGGTGCCCTCGGGGCCGTCGTCAGCAGCGTCGACCGGATCGAGGAGGTCGTACCCCTCATCCAGCAGCTCGGCCGCGAGCACCGGCGGTTCTCCGTCGTCGCCGAGCACTACGGCGCGGTGGGCGCGTCGTTGCTGGCCACGCTGAAGCACTTCCTCGGGCCGGCCTGGACGCCTGAGCTCGCCGCCGACTGGTCCGCGGCGTACGGCCTGGTCGCGCGGACGATGGTGGAGGCCGCGGAGGCGGCCGCCGACACCCCGGCGTGGTGGTCGGCCGACGTGACCGCGATCGAACGCCGCACGCTGGACGTCGCGGTGCTCCGCCTCCAGCCACAGGAGCGCTACGACTACCGTCCGGGTCAGTCGTTCGCCATGGAGGTGCCGCAGCGCCCGCGGCAGTGGCGTTACTTCAGCCCGGCCAACGCCCCGCGCCGGGACGGTTCGATCGAGCTTCACGTCCAGCTCGTCGACGGCGGCCAGGTCAGCACGTCGATCGTCCGGTCCACGAAGGTCGGCGACACGGTGCGGCTCGGTGCGCCGATCGGCACCGCGCTCACGCTGCCCGACGACGTTGCCACCGACCTGCTGATGGTGGCCGGCGGAACCGGACTCGCGCCGCTGCGTGCGGTCCTCGAGCAGGTCGACCGGCGGTGGCAGGTCACCGGTGAGGTGCCTCGGGTGCATCTCTTCCACGGCGTACGCATGCCGTGGAGCCTTTACGAGCGGGAGCTTCTGTCCCAGCTGGCGCATCGGCCGTGGTTCGACTACACAGAAGTCGTGTCCGACGATTCGTCCTACCCCGGCGCGCGAGGCCCGGTCGGCACCGTCGCGGCACGCGGCGGCAGCTGGCAGGGGCGGACGGCGCTGGTCTGCGGTTCGCCGGCGATGGTCGAGCACACCGTCGCCAAGCTGGCCGAAGCCGGAATCTCCCGCACGCACATCCGCTTCGAGTCCTTCGGAGCGGCGGGGGACGTCAACCAGTCACAGCAGCAAGCCAGCAGGCAAGGTGATGGGCAGTGAGTGACTTCCCCCGTGAGCCGCGTGCGCCCAGGCGGTCGCCACAGGTGATCCGGTCCGCGACGTTCTCCCAGCGCAGGCGGGGTTTCGACGAGGACGAGGTTCGTGCCTTTCTGGGCCGGGTCGCGGGCCAGGTCGAGGCTGCCGAGGCCGAGTGCGCCGACCTGCGGGCAGATGCCGACGGGCTGCGGGCCGAGGTCGACCGGCTGCGGACCGAGCTGCGGGATCGGCAGGACGCTCCGCCGGAGATCAACGAGCGCGCGGTGGCGTTGTTCAGCCAGGCGCAGCAGGTCGCCGACCGGTTGGTCGAGGAGGCTGTGCAGCACGCCCGTGACCTGATGTCGGCGGCGCGTTCGCAGGAGCGGGAGATCATGGAGCGCGCACACGAGGCGGCGCAGGCCGCCGCGCGCGAGGCGGGTGCCCGGTCACCCGGCGGAGCGGCGGACGTTCGAGCCGGCCACGGCGGGTCCGGATACGACATCCCGGTGTCGGAGATCGAGTACGTCCGTACGTTCGCCCGGGTCGCGCAGGTGCAGTTCCGGTCGGTGCTGGAGGCGCTGGCCGAACAGGTCGACCGCCTCGGTCAGGTGCCGAACATGTCCGAGGGACGCCGGTCGCACCGGTCCGCCGACGTGTCCTGGCAGCTCGAGGGCGGCCCGGTCGACGAGGCCGGCCACGGTGAGCCGGACCGCATCGAGCACGGCCGGGACGAGCTCGACGGAGACGGGCCCCACCCGGGTGACCGACGCTGGAGCGAGCTCGGCCTGGGGTGAGACCGGACCGCGGGCGGTGAGCCCAGGGTCTGTCCTGCGGACCCCGGCCGCGTAGGACACGTGGCCGGAACCGCCCTACATCTGTCCGTCCCCGTTGACCCGCGTCCACCCGGCCGCTGAGGTGAAGGCGTCCGTTCGATCGACGTGCGAGCCTCGGGAGCCGACATGACGAACTCCGCGACGACCACAACCACGCAGCGCAGACGCAGGCCGGCCAGGCTCACGGCGCTGGCCGCGAGCGGGCTCGGCCTGCTGGTCGGCGCGGGCGCGCTGCTCGGCGCCGGCCCGCCCGCGGCGGCCGACGAGGCCGGCGCACCCGCCGCGGGTCCCGGGACGACGGCGCACTGCTCGCTGCCCGGCCGGCACTGGACCGCGCAGGCCCGGGTCGACCGCGCCCGCACCGAGCGGTTCGCGGCGTACGGCAACAGCGGCGTCGGCTGGACCGGCGGCGACAGCACCTACTCGGTGCCGCTGCCCGGGCACCGCACCGTGTGGTTGTTCTCCGACACGTTCTGGGGGCTGGTGAACGCCGACCTCAGCCGCCCCACGACCGTGCCGTTCCTCAACAACTCGTTCGTCGTCGAGCGCGGCGGGGCCCTGCGCACGGTGGCGGGCGGCACGCCGGAGGCACCCGACTCGCTGGTTCCGCCGGACGAACCGGGCACGTGGAACTGGCTGGGCGCGGGCCAGGCGACTCCCGCGTCCCTGGACGTGATGTTCCTCGAGTTCGCCCGCACCGGGCCGGGGCCGCTGGACTTCGGCTGGCGGAAGAACAAGCTCGGCCGGTTCGACCCGGACACCCTGCGGCTGCGTGACGTCGTTCCGATGCCCTCCGCGGCCGGCGTGCAGTGGGCGTCCTGGCTGCTGCGTTCGGGCGGCTTCACCTACGTGTACGGCGTGGAGGACCTCGGCCTGACGAAGTACATGCACCTCGCGCGGGTGCGCGGCACCGACCTCGCGAGCGGCAGGTGGGAGTACTGGACGGGCGGCACCTGGTCGCCCACCGAGACCGACTCGGCCCGGTTGATGCCGGGAGTCGCCAACGAGTACAGCGTCTCCCGCTGGCGCGACGGCTACCTGCTGGTCACCCAGGACACCCGCGAGTTGTTCAGCTCGCGCATCCTCGCCTACGTGGGATGCTCGCCGACCGGCCCGTTCACCGAGGCCGCGACGCTCTACACGACGCCGGAGACGGGTGCGGCCGGTTCCTACGCCGACGCCGACATCTTCACCTACAACGCGCACGAGCACCCGGACCTGCGCCGCGGCGACCGCCTGCTGGTGACGTACAACGTCAACAGTCTCGACCCGAACGCCGATCTGTACGACGACGTGACGATCTACCGGCCGCGGTTCGTCGAGGTGACGCTTGTGCCCGACCGCCGGGGCTGATCGGCGTCGCCTCGGGGGTGACGGTGTATCGCGGACGTATCGAAAATCGCATACGCCACGGCAACGGCCGCCCGTCTGCAATGGGAGCGTGAACCTCGACCCAGCCCCACCGGCACCGGCCGGCCGTACGCGAAGGACCGTGCTCGTCAGCCTGGCGATCCTCGGCCTGGCGTGCGTGGCGTGCGTGGCGTGCGTGGCGTTCGCCGTGCGGCGCCCGCTCCTGATGTCCGCTCCGACGTGCCTGGCCGGGCAGTGGCACGGCTGCCTCGACACCGAGAACGGCGTCCTGTTCATGATGCTGGCCGCGCTGCCGTTGCCCGCGCTGGTCGCGTGGGCGCTGGCGTGCCGGCGGCGTGCCGCCGGCAGCACTTCGGCGTGGCGGACGTCGCTGGCCGAGGTGGGCATGGTCTACGGGACGGTGCCGATGGTGTGGCTGACCCTGATGCCGGGGCCGGGCGCCGGCATCGTCCCCGGCCGGCTGAGTCTGATCCCGCTGCGGGACCTGCCCACGATGGGGCCGATCGGGATCGGCGGCAATTTGCTGATCTTCGCCGCACTGGGGTTCTTCGCCCCGATGCGGTTCGCGGCCCTGGCGTCCGTGCCGCGGATCCTGGCGCTCGGGGCAGGCTGCTCGGCCCTGGTCGAGATCGCACAGTACGTCTTCTGGCTGGACCGGGTGTCGTCGGTGGACGACGTACTGGTCAACGCGGCCGGCGCCGCGCTGGCCGGGCTGGCGTCACGCCACTGGTGGCGCACCGCGGCGGAAGTGCGACCGGACCAGCCTCGCCCCGCGCCGACATCGGTCCGGTAGGAGAGACCTGAACGAAACAAGGGGTTCCCGGTGCGTCCGCACCGAGAACCCCTTGTGCTGCTGGATCTTTTCGCCTGGTTGAGGCTTCTCGCCCGGTTCAGGCGCCGTTGTGGTCCTTCGCCGGCTGGCCGGTCACCGGGTCCAGCATCAGCGGCCGCAGGTCGCGGTGCCGCCAGTCGAACATCGCGTCCAGGCTGTTCGCCAGCGTGTCGAACGACGCCTTGTCGATCGCGGCGCCGGACGCCTCACCGAGCCGCTGACCGCCGAGCCAGTTGTCCTCGACGAACCGCATGACGGAGGTCTGGTCGGTGATGGTGCCGTCGACGTAGTTGCTCCTGGCGTACGGCGAGAGCACCAGCAGCGGCAACCTGGGACCGTAACCACACCTGGCCTGGTAACCACCCATCGGCGCACCCGTGCCGCACTGGCCCGGCGCGTTCAGCGCGTCCTGGTCGGTCTGCGAGGCGTTCACGATCGGCGGCACCACGTGGTCGTACCATCCGTCGCTGTCGTCGTAGGCGATGACGACCGCGGTCGACGCCCAGTCCCGGGACTTCTGCAGCTTGTTCACGACGCCGACGACGAACTGCTGTTCGTCCAGCGGGTCGGAGTATCCCGCGTGCCCGTCCTGGTAGTTGGCCGCCTTGAGGAAGCTCACCGCGGGCAGGTTGCCGTTGCCCAGCGCGTCGTACCAGTCGGTCAGGTCGTACTGGTGGTTCGCCTGGTCCTGCTTGCCCACCATGTCCACGCTGGTCGGCGGGAGGTGGTGCGGGTTGGCGGTGGACTTGTAGTACTGGAAGGGCTCGTGGTGCGGGTTGTAGTCACCGGTGAAGCCTGCCTCGCCGGTGTAGCCGAGCGCGGCGCCGATCGGGTGCTTCGCGGTGCACTGGGCGGTCTTGCCGAACTCCGGGTCGTACGCCGAGGAGTCGGTGTAGGACTGCGGCCGGAACCCGCCCTCGAACCAGCCCCAGGTGACGTTCTGCTTGTTGAGCATGTCGCCGACGTTCGTCCCGGTCATCACCGCGAGGTTCTTGGACGCGTTGGAGCAGTCGTCCCAGGCCGGGTCGGGGTCGTTGATCATCGTGCCCACGCCCTCGGCGTTCGGCGCGACGACGACGTACGGGTCGGGCGTGGCGGTCTTCTTGCGGTCGGCGCCCACGGAGTAGATGCCCGACGTCTGCCCGGACACCAGGTTGATCGCGCCGGGTGAGGACGGCCCGAAGTTGGTGTCGAAGGAGTTGTCGTTCATGGCGAACCGCTGGGCGTAGTTCCAGTACGCCGTCACGGTGTTGCCGTCGTAGTAGTCGAGCACCTGCGTCGGCGAGGAGTAGTGCTTGGGGTCCTTGCACGTCCGGTTGGTCGCCGGCACGAACTGGTCCATCAGCCCACGGTCGACCGCGACCTGCTCGTCCTTGTAGTTGTGGTCCATGTCGCAGGTCAGCGCCTGGTCGGGGCCGAGCCGCTTCGGGTTGACCTGGTGCCCGTCCATGACGTTCGGGTTGTGGTTCAGGAGCAGCGGGCTGAGGCCGTTCACCGTGGGGGTTCCGGGTGCGGCGTTGAACGCCGGCTCGCCCGCGGGGTTGGCGGCGTTGGGATAGGTGCCGAAGTAGTGGTCGAACGAGACGTTCTCGCCGAAGATGACCACCAGGTGCTTGATGGGCGTCGCCGTCTTGGTGCCCGGCCCGTCGTTCGGGCCGTTCCCCGATCCGTTCGCCTGTGCCGGCGCCATCGTTCCTGCCGCCAGGAACGCGGCGGCCGCGACCGCGGCTCCCGCTCCGGCGATTCGTCTGACTCGCATGCGTGCCCCTCCACTCAGCAGCCGTACGTGCGACGTACGCGGCGGTGATCATCCGGCGCCCACCTGGGAATGCGCTGACCGCCGGTGAAACGTCGAGCGAACAACGGCGTGACTGTAGGCGTCCGGAGCGGGGCGTGACTACGGATCTTCGGTGAGTGGCCGCTATCGGGCGGGCCAGCCGCGCTCGGCGGGCCCGGGTAGTGTCACTGCGGCCCGGGTCCGCAGGACAGGCCCTGGGCCGGAAGGGGTGGGTGCGATGGCGGACAGCAACGCGGATGTGGACGTGCACGCGTACGAGGCGATGGGCGAACGCCTGCCGGACGCGGCGGTCGCGGCGGCGGTGCGCACGCAGGTGGGTGCGCCGGTCGACGCGGTCCGGCCGCTGGCCGGGTTCGTCGGCAACCAGGACTTCCTCGTCACCACCGGGAGCGGCGACTTCGTGCTCAAGGCCGGTGACGCCCACGCGGTGGTGTCGGAGGCGTGGGCGTGCGAACGCGTCCGCGCGGTGGGCGTGCCCGCGCCGGAGGTGGTGGCCGTCGACGCCGACCGGAAGACGCTGCGGCTGCCGTACCTGCTGATGCGCTGTCTGCCCGGCGGCCCGGTCGACGACGCGGACGCCGCGCTGGAGTCGGCCGGGCGCTGGCTGCGCGCGGTGCACGAGATCGAGGTGGATGGGTACGGCCTGCTCACCGCGTCCGGGCGCGGGACGGGGGAGCAGGTGCGTGGGCGGGAGTCCAACTGGGCCGACGTCATCGCCCGCCCGCTGGGCGAGCTCCCCGGCCTGGTGGCCGAGGAGATCCTGGACGAGCCGCTGGCCGACCGGGTGCGGTCGGCCTTCGCCGCCGACGCCGGGCTGCTGGCGTACGGGACCGGCGGCGTCGGTGGCGACGGTGGCGGTGGTGGCGCGGGAGGCAACCGTCGCGGCGTGCTCCTGCACGCGGACCTGCATCCGCGGCACGTGTTCGCCGAGCAGGGCCGGCTGACCGGCATCATCGACTGGGGAGACGCGACCGTCGGCGATCCGGCGTACGAGTTCGGCCGCTACTCACGGGCCGGCGACGCCTCGCTGGCACTCGTCCTGCGTGGCTACCAGCCGGACCGGGACGCGGAGTTCGAACGCCGGATCGTGCTCTACCGCGTGCTGTGGTCGTTGTACGCCCTGGTCTGGGAACACGCGGCCGGCGGGGACTGGTTCGCGGGCCACGTGCAGGCCGTACGCGACGGCCTGCACGCGCTCGACACCTGAGTCCCCGAGTCACCGCAGGTCACGACTTCTTCGACCCGGCCACCTTCGACACGGACGAGGCGGCCGGCTTGGCCTGCAGTGCCTGGAGGATCTTGCGGGCCACCGGCGCCTGCAGCGGTGAGAAGCGCGGGTTGAGCGTGAGCGCCTCGGTCAGCAGCTGGCGGGCGCGGGCGGTGTTGCCGACTCCCCGCTCGATCATGGCGCGGTGGTAGAGGAACGTCGCGTCCTTGTAACCGGTGCGGGCGGCGTAGTTGGCGAACGGCACCGCCTGCTTGTCCTGGCCCGAGACGTGCAGCGCCCACGCGACCGCATCCGCCACCTCGATGCTGTGCCGCTTCTTCCACTCCGCCTTCGCGAGCCGGAGGGCCAGCTGGTGCTTGCCGTGGTCGGCGGCGAAGTTGGCCAGGTCCATGGTCACCCGGACGCCGTTGTCGCTGGCGATCGTCTGCCACGTACTCACCACGTCGTACTGGCTGGCGGCGCTGCCGTTCTTGCCGGCGGCGGTGTAGAGGTCGCCGAGCTCGGCGACGTACTCCGGCTCGGGAACCCGCTGGGCGAGGTCGCGGTACCACCGGATCGCGGTCGCGAGCCGGCCCTGGGCATACAGCGCCTGCGCCGTGCCGGCCACCGCGGGCGGGTACGTCGCGTCGATCCGGCGCGCCTCGCGGTAGGCGGTGGCGGCGGCGGCGAAGTCGCCCTGCCGGAGGGCGAGGTCGCCCTGGGCGGTGAAGACCTGGAGCCGGTCGGACTTGGCGGTGGCGAGCTCCCCGGCGCGGGTGAGCAGCGCCTTCGACCGGGCCGCGTCCCCGCCGAGTTCGGACAGCTGCGCGAGCCGGATCACCGCGCCCGCCGACGGCTCCATGGCGTGCAACTCCTTGGCCGAGAGCAACGCCTCGTCGTAGCGGCCGAGCCTGATCAGCGAGTCGATCCGCAGCAGGTTGCTGGTCTGGTCGCGGGCGTTGACCGACAGGGCCCGGTCGGCCCAGCCGAGCGCGCTACCGAAGTCGTTGCGCACGTACGCGAGTTGGGCCCGTCCCCGCAGGGCGAGGTCGTTGTAGTCGGACTCGATCCGCAGCGAGTTCGACAGCGCCCGGTCGGCCTGGCTGTAGAGGGTGTGGTCGACGGTCGCGTGTCCCTGGTCGACCAGCGACACCCCGAGGCGTGCCCAGTCCTGGTAGTCCCGGGGCTGCTTGCGCAGGTGGTCCTGGAGTTGGCGGATGCTCGCGTTGGGCGGGGCCAGAATGACCGGCCCCTCGTCGAGTGCGCGCGGGGGATTCGGCGGCGGGGTGTAATTGTCCCGGCCGAAATAGAGCACCAGTCCGAGCGTCATCGTGAGTGCGGTCATGAATGTGCCCACCACGATGAGCAGCCTTTTTCGCATGGCGCTTCTACCCCCGCAAGTTGTGTGGCCCAGCGGGCTCGAATCCCGCGTTGCCGACGCGCTTGCCGATACCCGCCCTCCGGTTGACGGAACGAACAGGAGTGGGTGAATCGGCAATGTCGAGAATCCCGGGCGGAACTAAATCGACACCGGAATTGCCATGGTTCCAAACCGGGAATGCACGCTATTTCCGGCGTCGGGACGTTATCGGCCCCGGTGCGTTGTGACCGGCGAAATGGTTGTGGCCGGTGAAATAGTCGTGGCCGGTAAAAAGCTGTGACCGGTGAAAAGATTATGGCCGGATAAATCCGGTCGGGTGAGTTGTGTCAGCTTCGTCCGAAGCGGGGGAACATCGCGTCGAAGTCCACATCCAGGTCCGCGTCGATCCGGTCCAGGTCCAGGGTGGGCCGGCCCTGGTCGTCGCGTCCGGTGTGGTCCTGCCCGATGCGCAGGTCGAGTTCGACCACGCGGCCATGGGCCCAGCGCAGCCGGCCGGCGTTCAGGACCGGGACGCCGAGGACCGCACGGGCGAGCCCCTCGTGGTGGTTGCCCGCCCAGGCGAGCACGAGCAGCTCACCCGGTGGTAGCTCCGGCATGCCGGCCAGGATGCCCTGCCGGGGCACGTCGCCTGGGGCCAGCCGGCCCTTGAGCGCGTCGTCGTCGGCCAGCCGGAAGCCGGCGTAGGGGTCGGCTCCGCCCTCGGAGTACTTGTAGGGGTAGACGACCCGGCCACCGAACTCGACCGTGAACGCCGTGCCGATCCGGTCGCTGGGCCGGTGCACGTCGGCGGCCGGCAGGCGTTGCTCGATCACTCGGCCGAGCACCTCACACAGGATGTGGTAGCGAAGCTGGCCGTAGGCGGTGGCATTGAGGTAGTCGGTGGCGTCGAACAGCCTGGCCGCCTCGGCGTGGGCGAAGTGCAGGCAGGGGACGGCGTAGGTGGTCAGCACGAACGCGGCGCGCTCGCCGACCTGGCGGGCGAGCCAGTCGCCCTCCGACCTCGCGGTGTCCTCGTCGAGCACGCCGCCTCCCCTTCCGGCCTTCGGGCCACGATCGACTGGCTGTCAGCTCCCGGAACCCCCGGGGATCGTCCCCGGATCATCGCGGAGAGCTTCCCGGGTCGCCCCGAGAAGCTCTCAGGCCAGTGATCCTCTCACTGCCCGCCGACAGCGGTGGTCGACCGGTCACCGACGGCGCCTTCGCCGGCAGCGCGGCTGTCGGCGGCAGGGCCGTCGGCCGTGCGGGTGCGCGGCGGAGCTGCCGGTGCGGCGCCGGACCGGGCGAGCACCAGCGCCGCCGCCGTGACGAGAAGCAGCGCGGCGGCCGCGACCAGCGCGACGTCGACCCCGTGGGCGATGCCGAGCGCGGCGCCGTGCCCGAGCTGGTGCCCGGTGCCGTGTCCCCCACCGGCGGTGGTCACCACGGCGACGGTGGCGGCCACCCCGAGCGAGGACCCGATGTAGCGGGCGGTGTTGTTCGCGCCGGAGCCCATGCTGGCCTGTCCGGCCGGCACCGACTCGATGGCCAGCCGGGCCAGCGCGGAGTTCAGCAGGCCGCTGCCCACCCCCGCCACGACCAGCCCGGTGATGTGCCGGGCCGGTGACCAGGATCCGGCCGAGCCGAGGAGCAGCAGGCTGCCCGCGCCGGCGAGGGCGAGGCCCACGGCGAGCTGGTGGTCCGCGCCCAGCCCCACGCGGCGGGCCTGCGTGGCGGCGACGAACGACGAACCCGACCACAACGCGAACCAGCACGCGGTGACCAGCGGCGTCCAGCCGAGGGTGTGTTCCCAGGCGGTCGGGAGGTAGCTCATCAACCCGATCACGCCGAAGCCGGTGATCAGGGCGCCGCCCACCGACAGCAGGAACGCCGGCCGGGTGAACAGGCCGAGGTCGAGCATGGGCTCTCGGGTCCGGGCCTCCACCGCGACGAAGGCGGCGAGCAGGAGCACCGCCACCGCGAACAGCACCAGCACCAGGGGGCGGCCGAAGCCCTGCCGGCCGGCCGTGACCGCGGCGAGCAGTACGGCCACTCCCGCGCCGAGCGTCACCACCGCGGCGACGTCGGGCCGGCGCCGGACGGCGGCACGGGACTCCCGGAGCGCCAGCGCGCCGAGCAGGCCGAGGACCGCCGAGGCGAGGGCGTACGCCCAGAAGAAGGCGCGCCAGGAGGCCGCGGCGGCCAGGCCCGCGGAGGCGAGCGGCCCGAGCGCGATGCCGGCGCCGAGGCTTCCGCCCCACAGGCCGGTCGCGCGCAACCGGTGGTGCCCGGCCGGGAACTCGTGGCCGATGATGCCCAGCGTGGCGACCAGGATCGCCGCGCCCGCCCCGCCCTGCACCACCCGGGCGAGGACCAGGACGAGTGTCGTACCCGCCGTCGCGGCCACGACGCTTCCCACCACCGACACCGCCGTACCCAGGAGGAACATCCGACGCCGACCGTGGTTGTCGGCCAGGCTGCCCGCGACCAGAAGCAGGGAGGCCAGGCCGAGCGCGATGCCGTTGAGGATCCAGGTCTGCCCGGTGGTGTCCGCGTGCAGGTCGGCGGCGATCTGCGGAAGCACGGTCATCGGCTGGACGTAGTTCATCAGCACCAGCAGCGTCGACACGCACGCCGCCAGCAGGGTGAGGGTCGGGCGGTGGTCCGGTTCCGATCTGTCCGGCATGTTCAGGATGTTCGGCATGGCGGCTGCTCCCGGATGGTGAGTTCAGTGAACGAACTGACGGCAGGTTCCCAACCGTACCAGGAGTTGGTTCGGTGAATGAACTCATGGGGAGTAGGATCAGCCACATGGCGCTCGGCAAGGACTACCAGGGACAGGACTGCTCGCTGGCGCGCGCGCTCGAACTCGTCGGCGAACGCTGGACCATGCTGGTGCTGCGGGACGCGTTCTACGGCGTACGCCGGTTCAGCGACTTCGCCGACCACCTCGGCATCCCGCGCGCCGTCCTGACCGAACGCCTGCAGGCACTGGTCGACGCGGGTGTCCTCGCCCGGCAGCGCTACCAGGAGTCGCCGCCGCGCGACGAGTACGTCCTCACCGAGGTGGGCCAGGAGTTGTGGCCGGCGCTGTACGCGCTGTCCCGCTGGGGCGAACGCCATCGGACCACCGGCAAGCCGCGCCGGGTGTTCTGGCACGCCGGGTGCGGCCGGCGCCTCGACCTCACCGGTGCCTGCCCGGCCTGCGGCTCCGTCGTTCCCGCCGGTGAGGTGGAGACCCGCCTCGGCCCCGGCGCCGGACCGGTCCGCGACGATCCCGTCAGCCGCGCGATGGCCAAGCCGCACCGGCTGCTCGAGCCTCTTCCTCCGGCGTAGCCCCCCGGCGGACGCGAGCCAGCGCGAGGCCGCCGAGCAGCATGGCGACCACCCCGACCACCAGGGCCATGACGCCGCCGACGATGCCGTAACCGGTGCCGGGACCGCCGTCCGCGGCGGCCACGACCAGCCCGCCGACAAGCGTGCAGGCCGCGCCCGCGATCAGGGCCGCGAAGGCCCGTCTTCTCCGGGCGGCCGTACTCGCCGTGCTGCCTGTGCTGCCTGTATTGCCTTTACCGCCGGCTCGGTTGGCCAGCGCCAGCCCGCCGACGATCACACCGGCGATTCCCAGCAGCATGGCGACCAGGGACCAGAATCGCCCGGCGGTCAGGGTGTAGGCGCCGGGTGTGGCCGGCTGGGCCAGGACGTACCCGGCAAGGAGGGCAGGGACGGACATGAGGGCTCCTTCACGCGCTGGCGACTGGACGTCGCACGCCACGACTGGACACCTCGAGCATGTCGCGCCACTCGCCGCCGGTCGTCGTACGGACGCAGGCTGTTCGCGCTGATGCGGGTGCCGTAGCCGGCTGCGGCGAACGCCGTAGGAGCCTCGTGGCTACAGCGGTCGCGGTAGTCGTCCCTCGGCCTGGAGAGGGAGCCACCGGCGAAGGCCCACGGTTATGGTGCGCAGGTGAGCAGGGAACTCTTCGGGGTCAGGGACTTCGTGATCGCCGTCGGCGTGGCCGCTGCCCTGGTGGCCGCCGGGCTCTCCGAGAGCCGCCCCGCGACGAGCCTGGACCTGCTGGGCTACGCCTTGCTGGCGGCCGGCGGGCTGGCGCTCGTCGCGCGTCGCCGGGCCCCGGTCGCCGTGCTGGTGGTCACCGGGTTGTGCGCGCTGGGCTACCAGGCCGCCGGCTTTAACGTGCCCGTGGTGGCGTACCTGTTCGCGGTGTACGCCGCGGTGCGGGCGGGCCACCACGTCGTCGCCGTGGCGGCTTCGGTGATCATGCTCGCCGTACTCCCGTTCGCCATCGTGGTCTCTCCACAGGACTCCTCGGTGAGCAAGGCGTTCGCCCAGGCCCGGGACGTCCTCCAGGTGGCCTGGCTGATCGCCGCCGGGGCGGCCGGTGCGGCCCTGCGACAGGCAGAGCGCCGGGCCGACGAGGCCGAACGCACCCGGGAGGAGACAGCGCGGCGCCGCGCCGACGAGGAGCGACTGCACATCGCGCGGGAACTCCACGACTCGCTGACCCACCAGATCTCCGTCATCAAAGTGCAGGCCGAGGCCGCCGTTCACCTGGCCAACAAGCGAGGCGAGCCGGTGCCGGAGGCCCTGGTGACGATCCGCGAGGCCAGCCGGGAGGCGGCGCGGGACCTACGCGCGACCCTCGAGGCACTGCGAGACGACGAGAAGAACCCACCGAGCGGGCTCGACGGCGTTCCGGAACTGCTGCGGCGAGCCCGGGCCGCCGGGCTGGACGCGGAGCTCACGATCGAGGGAGTACGCCGCGGCGTGCCGGCGGCCGTGGACCGGACCGCCTACCGGATCGTCCAGGAGTCGCTGACCAACGTCGCCCGCCATGCCGCCGCCGGCCACGTGTCGGTCCGGATCGGCTACCGGCCGGACACCGTGGTCGTACGGGTCGACGACGACGGGCAGGCGACGGCGGACGCGGCACCGGTGCCCGGTGTCGGGCTGCTCGGGATGCGCGAACGCGTCACCGCCCTCGGCGGTCGGCTGCGGGCGGCGCCGCGCAGCGAGGGCGGATTCGCCGTGCACGCCGAACTCCCCGTACCCGCCGAAGTCTCCACGGAGGTCCCCGTCCGCGCCGAACTCCCCGCGGAACCGGCGTCGTGATCCGGGTCCTGATCGTCGACGACCAGTCGCTGATTCGCGGTGGGTTCCGTGCGCTGCTCGATGCCGAGGACGACATCGAGGTGGTGGCCGAGGCCGCTGACGGTGCCGAGGGCCTGGCGCTGGCCGCCGCACACCTACCGGACGTCGCGCTGGTGGACGTTCAGATGCCGGTGCTCGACGGCATCGAGGCAACCCGGCGGATCGCGGCGGACCCTGCCCTGGCGCGGGTGCACGTCGTCATCCTGACCAACTACGGGCTGGACGAGTACGTTTTCGAAGCGCTGCGTGCCGGGGCAGCGGGGTTCCTCGTCAAGGACATCCTGCCCGAGGACTTCCTGCACGCCGTACGTGTCGCCGCGCGCGGCGACGCCCTCCTCGCCCCGTCGATCACCCGCAAACTGATCAGCAGGTACGTCACCCAGCCTCCCGGCACCGGCATCCACCCGCGGCTGGCGGAACTGACCAACCGCGAGTGCGAGGCCGTCGCACTGGTCGCGAAAGGCCTGTCCAACAACGAGATCGCCGAACGTATGGTGATCAGCCCGCTGACCGCGAAGACCCACGTCAACCGGGCCATGGTCAAACTACGGGTTCGCGACCGCGCCCAGCTCGTCGTCCTCGCCTACGAGTCCGGCCTCGCCACACCGCGCGACTCCTGACGATCCACGATCGCGTTCGTCCGAGTCCGTCGGTTCAGCTGCTCGCCTCGGTGTCGTGGTGGTACCAGACGGTGGTGTTGGGGGGGATGGTGTCGGTGGGGTGGGGGGTGGGGTGGGTGGTGAGGATGGGTTGGCCGGGGTGGGGTGTGGGGATGGGGTGGTTGGTGGTGTTGGTGTAGGTGGTGAGGTGGGTGCCGCGGGACAGGGCGAGGAGTCCGGGTGGGGTGTTGTTGTGCCAGGTGAGGGTGGTGGTGGTCAGGTCGGGGATGGTGCGGCGTAGGGCGAGGGCTTGGCGGTAGAGGTTGAGGGTGGAGGTGGTGGTGTGGTGTTGGGTGTCGGCGGCGAGGTCGGCCCAGGTGGGGGGTTGGGGTAGCCAGGCGGGGGTGGTGGTGGCGGGTGGGGAGAAGCCGTGGTGGTGGTCGGGGCTGGTGGTCCAGGGCAGGGGGACGCGGCAGCCGTCGCGGCCGGGGCGGGTGCCGTTGCTGCGGTGGTACATGGGGTCCTTGATGAGGCTTGGGGGCAGGTCGAGGACGTCGGGCAGGCCGAGTTCTTCGCCTTGGTAGAGGTAGACCGCTCCGGGTAGGGCGAGCATCAGCGCGGCGGCGGCGGCGGCGCGGGCGCGGGCGAGCCCGATCTGGGCGGGGTCTGTTCCGGCGGGCAGGTCCTCGTCGTGGGTGGGGGTGTGGCGGGTGACCGAGCGGGGCAGGTCGTGGTTGTTGGCGACCCAGGCCACGCCTGCGGGGTGGTGCCTGAGGGCGGTGTCGATGACGCTGCGGTAGGTCTGGGCGTCGAAGCGGGCGTGGGCGAAGGGGAAGCAGAAGGTGTGGTGGAGTTCCCCGGGCCGGGTGTAGTCACCGACGGCGGCGGGGTCGGTCAGCCCGACCTCACCGATCAGGAGCCGGTCTCGCCCGTCGGCGGCGGTGTAGTCGCGGACCAGGCGCCGCCAGGAGCGCCACACCTGGTGCACGGCCGGCTGGTTCCAGGCGTTGGGGTTGACCGGGTCTCCGGTGGCCTCGTCCGCGGCCGCGTCGGGGTGGTCGGGCAGGCCGGCCTTCTTGTGCAGGCCCTGGGCCACGTCGACCCGGAATCCGTCCACTCCGCGGTCCAGCCAGAACCGCAGCACGTGTTCGAAGTGGGCGGGCACGTCGGGGTGGGTCCAGTTGAAGTCGGGTTGTTCGGCGGCGAAGGTGTGCAGGTACCACTGCCCCGGAGTCCCGTCGGGTTCGCTGATCCGGGTCCAGGCCGGGCCACCGAAGATGGACCGCCAGTTGTTCGGCGGCTGGTTGCCGCCGGGGCCGCGGCCGTCGGCGAAGTGGAACCGGGCCCGCGCCGGGCTGCCCGGCCCGGCGGCCAGCGCCGCGGTGAACCAGGGGTGAGCGATCGAGGCGTGGTTGGGCACCACATCCAAGATCACCCGGATCCCGTGCCCGTGCGCCGCTGCGACCAGATCGTCGAAACCCTCCAGCGACCCATACGCCGGGTCGACCGCGCAGTGATCGGCCACGTCATAACCATGATCATGGCCAGGAGAGGCGTAGAACGGGTTCAACCACAAACCATCCACACCCAGACCCGCCAGATACGGCAACTTCTCCACCACACCCGCCAGATCCCCCACACCATCACCATCAGCATCACAAAAACTCCGCACATACACCTGATACACAACCGCCCGACGCCACCACTCCGAACCCAGTTCGTGGAGGGAGGCGTCCGGGGCCGGCTGCGGTGCCGGGTTCGGAGTCGGCTGCAGGGTGGGCGCGGCGGACACCGCGGCCGCCGTCGGCGTGAACCGGTGCCGGAGGGCTTCCTGCGTGGCGTTGATCTTCGGAGGCATTGCGTGGACCTTGGGGCCTGAGAACCGTGGGACTTTGGTCATCGATCTGGTGGGACCTTTCCCACGCTTGCACCAGGACCCTCGCAGTGCATCCGTAGCCATACCTAGGTAGGTACGTAAGAACGCAGAGGTTCACCCGTCGAGCCCGTGCAAGCCGGCCTTGACGCTGCGCCTCGGGCAGAACTGGTCACCTGGTCGGGAGGATGTGCCCGAACCTGTCCCGTTTGGTGGCGAGATACCCGGCGTTCTCGGGATTGGCAGGAACCACGAGTGGTTCGAGCCCGACGACACCGATGCCGCCCTCGGAAAGGCCTGCTGCCTTGGCCGGGTTGTTGGAAAGCAACCGGACCTTGCCCACGCCGAGATCGGTGAGGATCGCCGCGGCGTCGGAGTAGTCGCGGGCATCGGCGGGCAGCCCCAGTGCCAGGTTGGCGTCGACCGTGTCGTGTCCGTCGTCCTGCAGTGCGTACGCCGCGAGCTTGGCCGCCAGGCCGATACCGCGTCCCTCGTGGCCGCGCAGGTAGACCACGACGCCCTTGGCCGCTTCGGCGATCATGGCCAGCGCAAGCCGAAGTTGCGGCCCGCAGTCACAGCGCAGCGAGCCGAGCACGTCACCGGTCAGGCACTCCGAGTGCAACCGGACCAGCGTTCCGGCGCCGTCGACGTCGTCACCGCCGCCGGCCACCTCACCGCCGGCCACCTCACCACGTACCAACGCGAGGTGGTCGACGCCGCGTGCCGTGCGGTAGCCGTACGCGGTGAACTCGCCGTACTCCGTTGGCAGCCGGGTCGAGGCCACCCGCTCCACCACACCGCCGGCGGGCACCCACCGAGCGGTCATCGCAGCAGCGGCAGCGGCCGGCGGACGGAAGCGCACACCCCGTCGCTGGCCTCGGCGGCGGCCACACGGTGCGGATCGGGTACGCCGTAGCCGGTGGTGCGCTGCCGCAGCGGGCGGCCGGTCGGCGCGGCCAGTGCGCGCAGGTCGCTGATCGTCTTGTACGAACCGTTGTCGGCGCCCGCCATCCGGCTGATCGTCTCCTCCATCAGCGTCCCGCCGAGGTCGTTGACACCGCCGTCGAGGACCGAACGGCACAGGTCGGCGCCGAGCTTCACCCACGAGCACTGGATGTTGTCCACCAGCCCGTGCAGCAGCAAGCGGGACAACGCGTGCACGGCACGGTTCTCCCGCGCCGTCGGCCCCGGGCGGGCCAGCCCGGCGAGGTAGATCGGCGCGCTGGTGTGCACGAACGGCAGCAGCACGAACTCGGTGAACCCCGGCCGCCCGTTGGCCTCCAGGCTCCGGCGTTGCAGGGAGGCGATCAGCTTGAGGTGGCCGACCCAGTGGGTGGGGGTGTCGACGTGGCCGTACATCATCGTCGAGGTGGTGGGGATGCCGAGGTCGTGCGCGGTGCTCACCACCTCGACCCAGGAGGCCGTGGGCAGCTTTCCCTTGGTCAGCGTCCAGCGGACGTCGTCGTCGAGGATCTCCGCGGCTGTACCTGGCAACGAGTCCACACCGGCCTCGTGGGCACGTTGCAGCCACTCCCGGACCGGCAGGTCCGTACGCGAGACGCCGTTGATGACCTCCATCGGGCTGAACGCGTGCAGGTGCATGTCCGGCCGGCGGCGCTTCACCTCGGCCGCGAGGTCGAAGTACGCCGTACCCGGCAGGTCGGGATGGATCCCACCCTGCATGCAGATCTCGGTCGCGCCGGCCTCCCAGGCCTCGTCCACCCGGTCGCCGACCTGTTCCAGGGACAACGTGTAGGCGTCGGCGTCGGTACGCCGCTGGGCGAACGCGCAGAAGCGGCAGCCGGTGTAGCAGACGTTGGTGAAGTTGATGTTGCGCGTCACCACGAACGTGATGTCGTCGCCGACGGCCTCGCGGCGCAGGTCGTCGGCCATCCCGGTGAGCGCGTCGAGCTCGGCGCCGTCGGCGTGCAGCAGCGCCAGCGCGTCGTCGTCGCTCAGCCCGGCCGGGTCGCGTTCGGCCCGGCGCAAGGCGGCCTTGACATCGGCGTCGAAGCGTTGCGGCACACTGGACACCTGGCCGGCCAGCTCGTCCCAGTCGCCGTAGACCGAGTCGAAGTCGCCGCGCCGATCCTCGGTGCGGCCTTCGGTGTCCACGGTGACGTGCAGGTCCGTACGACCGGTGCCGGCGTCGGCCGGCCAGCCGCCGTCGGGCTCCTGCCAGGGCAGGCCCTGCGGCAGCGCGTCCTCGTCGGCCAGCCCGGTGACGGGGTCCACGAGCGCCTGCACGTGCCGGCGCAGGCGCGGGTCGAGCCAGGGCTCGCCGGCCCGGACGTACTCGGGGTAGATCGTCAGCCGCTCCCGCAGCTCGAACCCGCCGGACGCCGTACGCCGCGCCAGGTCCGCCACCTGCGGCCAGGCGCGTTCGGGGTTGACGTGGTCGGGGGTCAACGGCGAGACGCCACCCCAGTCGTCGATGCCGGCCGCCAGCATCAGGGCGTACTCGTCGTCGATGAGGTTCGGCGGCGCCTGGATGCGCACGCTCGGCCCCAGGACGAGGCGGGCGACCGCGATCGTCGCGGCCAGGTCGCGCAGGTCGGCGTCGGGTGCGGACCGCATCTTCGTGTCCGGCTTGGCGCGGAAGTTCTGCACGATGACTTCCTGGATGCCGCCGTAGGTGCGGGCGATCCGGCGGATCTCGAACAGCGCCTCGGCGCGTTCGTGCCGGGTCTCGCCGATGCCGATGAGCAGGCCGGTGGTGAACGGCACGGCGCTACGGCCGGCGTCCTCGAGTACCCGCAGCCGGATGTCGGGGTCCTTGTCCGGTGAGCCGAAGTGGGGCCCGCCGCGCTCGGTGAACAACCGGCGCGCGGTGGTCTCCAGCATCATCCCCATCGACGGCGCGACCGGCTTCAGCCGCTGCAGGTCACGCCACGACAGCACCCCGGGGTTGAGGTGCGGCAGCAGTCCGGTCTCCTCCAGCACGCGGATCGCCATCGCGCGTACGTAGGAGAGCGTGTCGTCGTAGCCCGCCTCGTCCAGCCAGTCACGGGCAGCCTGCCAGCGGTCCTCGGGTCGGTCGCCGAGGGTGAAGAGCGCCTCCTTGCAGCCCATCGCCGCACCCTGGCGGGCGATGTCGAGCACCTCGTCGGGGCTGAGGTACGGCGCGGGCAGCCGGCCGGGCACGGTGACGAACGTGCAGTAGCCGCAGCGGTCCCGGCACAGCCGGGTCAGCGGGATGAACACCTTGCGGCTGTACGTGATCACGCCCGGGCGGCCGGCGGCGACCAGCCCGGCGTCGCGCACCCGGGAGGCGTGCCCGGTGAGCGTGTCGAGGTCGGCGTCCCTGGCGTGCAGGAGAACGGCCGCCTCGTCGACGTTCAGCGTCTTGCCGGCGCCGGCCCGGGCCAGGGCGCGCCGCATCGCCGACGCCGGTGGTGTCGGTTCCGCGGGCGCCCTCGCGGTCGGCGGCGCGACCGTCGCGGCCGTGGTGTCGGAGGTGGCGGGCGGCTGCGTGCGCTGGGAATCCACGTCCGGAACGCTAGGCCGCCGCCTCGGGCACCCGCCACCACGCCGCCGCCGTGCGCCGGTGGCAAGGCCTCGTTGACACCCTCCGGAGGGGCGTCCGTGCTGGTCACAGCGGAATGGCCGGGTGGCGAGAACCAGCGCCGGACGGTATTACCTAAAGTATGGCGTCGGTGATCGGCAAGACGGTGAACGGCCGGACCTTCTACTACCTCGCGGAGTCCGCCCGGGTCGGCGGAGCGCCACGGGTGGTGGCCCAGCGTTACCTCGGCAGTGCCGAGGACATCGCCGCGGCGCTGGCCGGCGGGCGCGGGCCCGCGCCCACACCGACGCACACCCGGCACCTGGCGTTCGGCGACGTCGCGGCGGTCTGGCGGGTGCTCACCGACCTCGCCGTGGTGGACCTGGTCGACGATCTCGTGGGCTCCGGCTCCGGCTCCGGCTCCGGCCGCGGTCGCGTCTCGGTCGGCACCTACCTCGCGCTGGCGGTGGCCCACCAGGCGGTCGCCCCCGAGTCCGAGCCGGGTGACGTCGACCTCGGGGAGTGGTGGTCGACCACCGCGGCGCAGCGGTTCGTCCGGCCGAGGATCGACCCGGGCGTGCTGGACCGCCGGGCGTTCTGGCGGGCAATGGGCCGGCTGGGGCCGGAGCGGCGCCGGCTGCTCGAGGCGGGCGTGCTGGACCGGCTGCGCGCCGAACTCGCCGAAGCGACCGAACCCGCCGAGGCGGGCGGGCCGGTGCTCGTGCTCGACGTACCCCACTTCACGACGTACGCCGGCCACACCGACGCCGGCGGCGAGGAGTCCACCGACGAGCCGTGGCTGGCCGGCCTGGCGGCCGCGGTCACCCTGGACGGCGCGGTGCCGCTGACCGCCGAGCTCTACCGGCACGGCGACCCGGCGACCACCGCGTTCACCGTGCTCAGCGAACGGCTCGCCACCCGGTACGCCGGGCTGGGCGGACAGGCACCGGTGACCGTCGTGGTGGACGCCGGCCAGTCCGCCGAGGTCGACTTCGCCACGCGTACCGGCCGGCACTTCGTCGCCTCGCTGCCGCTGACCGACCATCCCGAACTGGCCGCGCGGCCGGCGACGGGCCGGCGGGCGGTCGACCGCGAACGGTTTCCGGGCGTGACCGCACTGGACACCCGCGCCCGGGTCGCGGGGGTGGACCGGCGGGTCATCCTGGTGCACTCCAACGCCCTGCGGGCGGCGCAGACGCAGGCCCTCGCCCGCGACCTGAGCAGCGCCACCCGGCGGCTGGCCGACCTCGCCGGGTCCCTGGAACGCCGTACCCTGCACCGGTCACGGGAGCAGGTGGCCGCCGAGGTGGCTCGCATCACCCGCTTCCGGTGGGTCGAACGCGTGCTGTCCACCAGCCTGACCGGCGGCGACGAGGGACTGCGGCTGCGCTGGAAGATCGACGAGGCGGCACTCGGCCGGCTGCGGCACGAGGTGTTCGGCAAACAGGTGCTGGTCACCGACCACGAGGACTGGCCGGTGGCCGACGTCCTCACCGCCTACCGCGCGCGCTACCGCCTGGAGTCGACGCTGCGCCAGTTCGTCGCTCTGGTGACGTCCGCGCCGTCGCCCCGGTGGCGGTGGTCCGACGAACGCGTGGCGGTGCACTCGCTGGTCTGCCTGCTCGCCACCACGGTCGCGCACGTGATGCGGCGCCGCGCACAGCACGCGGGAGTCGACCTGTCGGTACGCGACCTCTTCGCGAGGCTGGCCGGAATCGAGGAGACCGTCGTCTCCTATCCGTCGACGGGTGGGCGGCCGCGGGCGCGCCGGGTGCTGGTCGACCTCGACCCCCTGCAGCGGCGGCTGTGCGCGGTGTTCGCACTGGAGGAGTGGGCTCCCGACCCGCGCTGACGTGCCCGGCGACACCGACCCCCGGTCGGTCACCCAGTGTGGGGACGTTGTCGCACAGAGCTATTGCGCCGCCGCGGAATTCGCCTCACGATTGATGCGCACATCGAATTCGGCGAGGAATGTAAAAGGGTTCTCCGGGCTTTCCACGAGTCCTTCCCGACGGGTTTGGACGTAGTGGCACGCGGGAGAGGTTCCGGATATGCGCGAGGACGAAGAGCAGAGCAAGGGGCCGTTGTCGTACCACTACGAACAGTACGACAAATCTCGCCGCCGAGAGCATGGTTACCGCCGGGCACTGGGCTTCACCGTGCTCGGAACGATCATTCCCGGAAGTGGTCTGGTGATCGCGGGCCGGCGCAGGATCGGCTGGGCGATTGTGGTGCTGACCGCACTCGCCGCCGCCTTCCTCGGCTATCTGTTGCTGCTGCGCCGCGACACCGTGCTGCACTGGGCGGTTCAGCCCGGTGCACTGGTGGTGATCGGTATGGTGCTGCCCGTTCTGGCGCTGGCCTGGGTGTGCGTCATCGTCGCCACGTACCGCTCCCTGCTGCCGCGCGGAGTCGCGACCTTCCAGCGGGTCATGGGGTACGGCCTGGTGGCGGTGCTGGCGCTGGTGACCGTGGTGCCTCTCGGCGTCGGTGGCCACTATGCGCTGGTGCAGAAGGACGTCGTACAGAACGTCTTCGCCAGCTCGCACAGCCGCAGCGCCACCGCGCCCAAGAACGTGTCGGTGAAGGATCCCTGGGCCGGCAAGCGCAGGGTGAACATCGCGCTGCTCGGCGGCGACGGCGGTCCGGACCGGGTGGGCGTGCGCACCGACACGGTGATCATCGCCAGCATCGACACCCACACCGGCAACACCGTGCTCTTCAGCCTTCCGCGCAACCTGGAGAAGATCCCGTTCCCGAAGGGATCGGTCCTCGCCGACGCGTACCCGAACGGCATCTTCGACGGCAAGGGCAACAGGCTGGAGTGGATGCTGACCGCGGTCTACAGGAACGTTCCCGAGCAGTTCCCCGGCCTGCTGAAGAGCGACAACCCGGGTGCGGACGCGGTCAAGCTCGCCGCCGGTGGCGCGACCGGCCTGAACATCGACTACTACGTACTGGTCAACCTCGAGGGCTTCCGGGAGCTGGTCGACGCCCTGGGCGGCATCACCGTCAACGTGAACTCCAAGATCCCGATGGGTGGTGAGTCGTCGGCCGGCCTCAAGCCCGGCGGCTGGATCCTGCCCGGACCCAACAAGCACCTCGACGGGTTCCACGCGCTGTGGTTCGCCCGTGCGCGGTACGGCGCCGACGACTACGCGCGGATGCGGCGGCAACGCTGCACCGTCAAGGCGATCGTCGACCAGGCCGACCCGGTGAAGCTGCTCACGAGGTACGAGGCGCTGGCCAAGACGGCGAAGGACATCGTGCTGACCGACATCCCGCAGAGCCTGTTGCCGGCGGTCGTCGACCTGTCCCTGAAGGTGAAGAAGGCCGACGTCAGCAACGTGGCGTTCACCAACGAGCTGATCAGGTCCGCGCACCCCGACTACGGCTTCATCCACAACCGGGTCAAGGAGGCGCTGCGCGAGAGCGAGAGCGGCACCGCGGTCAAGCAGGCCGCGGACGACCTCGACAGCGCCTGCGCCTACAAGGGCCGCACCTGACCTCCCTGGCCGGCCGGGCCGGCCTGGGCGGACACGGTGAGCAGCTCGCTCAGCCTCTCCTTGGGCAGGGCGGGCTGCTCGGCGTGCAGGAAGCAGGTCGCGGCGTGGTCGGGCCCGGTGAGGTAGGGCGGCGGCGCGTTCTCCACACACCTCGTCATCACTGCCGGGCAACGGTCGGCGAACCGGCAACCCTGGTGGTCCTCCGGGACGGTCACCTTCTCACCGTGCCGGGCGCGTTCCTGTCCCCACGGCCGCTGTGGGTCCGGCCAGGGAATCGAGTCGATGAGCAGTTGGGTGTACGGATGCTTCGGCGCGCTGATCACCGACTCGACGTCACCGGCCTCGACGATGGTGCCGCGGTACATCACCAGGATGTGGTCGCTCACGTGGTAGGCCGTGCCGAGGTCGTGGGTGATGTAGAGGATCGGCACCTTCAACGTCTGGTTGACAGTGCGCAGGCTCTCCAGGATCGTCGCCCGCAGTGAGGCGTCCACCATCGACACCGGTTCGTCGGCCACGATCAGCTTGGGCCGCATCATCAGCGCCCGGGCCACGGTGACCCGCTGGCGCTGGCCGCCGGACAGCTGGTGCGGATACCTGCCGAGCGTCTCGTCCGCCCGCAGCCCCACCGTCTCCAGGGCCGAGACCATCAGGTCGTGCCGGTCCGCCCGCGACTTCGCCAGCCGGAACTTCGCGATCGGCACCGTCAGCACGTGGTCGACCTTGTAGAACGGGTTGAACACCGAGAACGGGTCCTGGAACACCGCCTGCACGTCGCGCCGGAACTCCCGCATCCGGGCACCGCCAAGTCTCGCGACATCGCTGCCCTGGTAGTGGATCGTGCCCGACGTGGGCGAGATGAAGCCCATCAGCAGCGACGCCAACGTCGTCTTGCCACTGCCGCTCTCGCCCACCACCGAGATGATCTGCGGCGTGTCGCCGGCGACGGTGAGCGAGACGTCGTCCAGGGCGACGGTGGCGTGGCGGGAGAGCACCCGGCCGCCGTACACCTTGGTGACGTTGCGGAGCTCGATCAGCGGTGCGCCCGTACGCCCGCTCCCGGCCTCGGTGGTGACCTCCTGGTCAGTGGTCGGCTTCGCCATGACGCTCCTCGTGCAGGTGACAGGCGGCGAACTGGTTGGGCCGGTGCTCGCGGTAGGCGGGCACGGTGGTGCGGCAGACGTCCATCACCCGCGGGCACCGCGGATGGAACAGGCAGCCCGGCGGCAGCGACTTCAGCGAGGGCGGCAGCCCGGGGATGCCGCGGAAGGTTCCGCGGTCCTCGAGCTTGGGCAGGCTCTCGATCAGCAGATTCGTGTACGGGTGCAGGGGCTCGGCGAAGATGTCCCGGATCGGGGACAGCTCGGCGAGCTTCCCGGCGTACATCACCGCCAGCCGGTCCACCGACTGCGCCATCAGTCCCATGTCGTGGCCGATCAGGATGACCGCGACGTGCAGCTCCTCCTGCAGCCGAACGATGGTGTCCATCACCTGACGCTGCACGACGACGTCCAGTGCGGAGGTCGGCTCGTCGGCGATCACCACCTTGGGCCGCATCGCCACGGCGATGGCGATGCACGCGCGTTGCTTCATCCCGCCGGACAGTTCGTGCGGATACATCCGGCCGACCTCGCGGCGCAGGCCGACCGACTCCAGCGCCTCCCGTGCCCTCCCCAGCAGCTCACGCTTGGACGTACGCCCGCCGGAGTGGTCCTCCAGGGTGTCGATGATCTGGTCCTCGATCCGGGCCACCGGGTTGAGGGAGTTCATCGCGCCCTGGGGGATCATCGCGATCTCCCGTGCCCGGCGGGCACGCATCGCCCGCTCCGGCAGCGGCACCAGGTCGGTGCCGTCAAGGACGAGTTGCCCACCGGCGATCCGGCCCGGCCGGCGGATCATCCGCATCAGCGCCAGCGCGACCGTGGACTTGCCCGAGCCGGACTCCCCGACCAGGCCCATCCGTTCGCCGGGCATCAGGTCGAAGGAGATGCCGTTCACGGCCCGCACCACGCCGGTGTCGGTGTGGTACTCCACCCGCAGGTCGCGTACCGACAGCACCGGCCTCGCCGCGGGGTCCGGGCTCGCCGAGGATCCCGAGGACGTCGAGGGTGCCGAGGACGTCGAGGGCGCCGAGGACGCGGTGGACGCGGAGCTCATGCGGACCTCCGGGAACGCGGGTTGGCCCACTCGTCGAGGGCGAAGGAGATGAAGTACAGCGAAAGGATCAGCAGGATGATGATGGCGATCGGGATGCCCCACCACCACCACAGGTTTCGCAGCAGCGCGGAGTACTTCTGCATCCAGAAGAACGTCATTCCCAACGTCGGTTCACGTTGGGAGCCCAGGCCGAGCAGCTCCAGGCCGAGCGCGCCGTAGACCGCACCGATCAGCGCGCCCACGAAGCCCGCGAGCAGGAACGGCGCGAGGTTGGGCAGCAGTTCGCGGATGATGATCTCCGGTCCGCGCATCCCGGACAGCCGGGCCATCTGGATGAACTGGCGTTCCCGCAGCGACAGCACCTGCGCCCGGATGCCGCGGGTCGGCCCGGGCCACGCGAACGCCGCCAGGATGAACGCCATGTTCTCGATCGAGATGTACTGCTGCAGCAGCGAGGCGATGACCACCATCACCAGGAAGCTCGGAATGGTGAACATCACGTCCACGATCCAGCGGATGGCACTGTCGAGCCAGCCGCCGTAGAACGCCGAGATCAGCCCGAGCACGATGCCGACGGCCAGGCCGATCGACCCGGCCAGCAGGCCGATCTTCAGGCTGAGCCGGGTGCCCACGATCATCACCGCGAGCATGTCCCGGCCCTGGGCGTCGGTGCCGAACGGATACTGCCAGGACGGCGCCAGGCTGGCCGGTGCGGCCAGCGGGTAGGGCGCCTTCACCGTGTCCACGAACAGGCTGCCGGCGGTGGAGAACAACACCAGGCCGACGAAGATGATCAGCCCTACTGCCAGGAGCGGGTTGCGGCGGATGTAGCGCAGGAACGAGCCGGCGCGACCTGTCCAGGCCTGCCGTCCCGGCATGGTCATCGATGTTGTCGCAGGGGTGACCATGCTCACCTCCGGTCGTAGCGGATGCGGGGATCGAGCAGGGGATAGATCAGGTCGACCACCAGGGTGGCGATGCACACGGCGAAGACCAGGATCATGGTGATTCCGTACAGCAGGTTGTAGTCGAGCACCTGGATGGAGGAGTTGATCAGGCTGCCGAGCCCCGGGTAGGCGAACAACGTCTCCACCAGCACGGTGGAGAAGATGAACGTGCCGAGCGACATCACCAGGCCGGTCACCTGGGGTAGCAACGCATTGCGTACGGCGTACCGCAGGAACACCCGGCGCGGCCGCAACCCCTTGGCGTCGGCGAAGGTGATGTAGTCCTCGCCGACGGTCATCACCATCAGGCCGCGCATCTGCAGCGCCTGACCGCCGAGTTGGAACAACACCAGCGCCATCGCGGGCAGGAACGCATGGTCGACGACATCGCCGATGAAGGTCAGACTCCAACCGGGGTTGGCGGTCTGGGAGTAGGCCCCGGCCAGCGGGAACACCTTCAGCCGGAACGCGAACAGGTAGATCAGCAGGAAGCCGAGCACGAACGCGGGCACCGCGCTGGTGAGCATGCTCACCGGCACGAGTGCCCGCAGCCAGCCGGGCGAACGCGGCCAGCCGAGCGCCGCGCCCAGCACCGTGCCGACGACGAACGCGATCAGGATCGACACCAGGCCGAGGCAGATCGTCCACGGCAGGGCGTCACCGATGACGGAGTTGACCGTCCGCGGATACTGCGCGATCGAGTATCCGTAGTCGAACTGCACCACCTTGAGCAGGGCGTGAAGATACTGCTTCCACAGGGGCTGGTCCAGGCCGTACTGATGGGCGTACGCGTCGGCCATCGCCTGCAGACCGGTCTGGTTGCGCCCACCCTGGGTCGCGGCGAGCTGCAGGCGTTCCTTGATCGGGTCGCGCGGACTGAGCTTGGGGATGAAGAAGTTGATCGTCGCCGCTGTCCACATCACCAGCAACAGCAGCAGGATGCGGCGAACCAGGTAGCGCCACGACACCGGCTCACCCCTTCGCGGACTTGAGGTGGCTGAGCTCCAGTGGAAGTGTCTTGAACCAGAACGCCCCCGGCAGGTACGGGTCGGACTTGGACGGCCAGCCGGTCCAGTACGTCGTGTTGAACGGGATCCGGTGCAGCCACTGCAGCAACGGCGTGTGCGGGAGGTTCTTGAGATAGATCTCCATCGCCTGTACGAACAGCGGCAGCTCGCCCGGGTCACCGACCGGCAGACTGCTCATCCGCTCCACGATCTTGTCGTAGTCGGCGTTCTTCCAGCGGGTGCTGATGTCGCCCTGCACCCCCATCTTGGACACGTGCCGGGAGTGCATCAGCTCAAGCGACGGGTAGGGGTCGGCGATGGCGCCGGCGAAGCCGAAGAGGAACAGCTTCGCCGAGCCGTCGGCGATCCGCGTCCCGCTGTCCGAGGGCGCCTGGTGGGAGGCGTTGAATCCCGCGGCCCGCAACTGCTCGGCCAGGATGGGGCCGTAGTCGGTGGTGAGGTCCTGCAGGCCGTAGATCGTGGCGTCCACCCGCTTGCCGGACTTGTCCACCCAGAGGTTCTGGTTGTCCTTCTTGAACCCCTTGCTGGTCATGATCTGCTCGGTCTTGGCCGGGTCGTGGGCGTTGGTGGGGTAGCGCTGCAGGAGCGACTGGATCGCGTCGAAGTACTTCTGCAGCGGTGGGAAGTTCGGGAACGGCAGTTGCGAGATCGTCCCCGCCCCCTCGTATCCCACCGACACCAGCTGGTCGCGGTTGATGGCGTGGTTGACCGCCCGTCGTACGTCCGGGTCGTTGTACGGCGGGACCGCGCAGTTGAAGAACAGCGACTGCGGCCACCAGTCGATGTAGCCGTAGGGCGCGGAGCGCCCGGTCCAGGTGACGACCTTCGGGTTCTCCTTCACCACCTGCTTGATCACCGGCGGCCGCAGGTCGAGGGAGGAGTCCAGTTCGTTGTTGATCAGCCGCTGCGCGGTGTTGGTCGGGTCGGTGAACGGGACGACGATGACCCGCTGCGGCCCGGGCTGCTCGGCGATCTGGGCCTTGACCGCCCACCAGTCGTCGCGCCGGTCCAGCAGCCGGCGCTGGTTGGTCCAGTCCACCATCTGGTAGGGGCCGGTGACGACCGGCCACTTCTTCGCCGGGTCGTAGAAGAGGAACTCCGCCTGCTTCTTCTGCTGGGAGAAGATGTGCTCGGGTACCAGGAAGATGCCCAGGTCGTTCTTCATGTACAGGTAGTCGAAGACGAACCTCGGGGCGGGCTTGGTGAAGCTGATCTCGACGGTGTTGTCGTCGACCGCGCGGGCGCTCTTCACCCACTCCCGCATGTCCGCGGAGTACTGCATCGCGGTGTTCTTCTTGTCCTTGAGCATCATCAGGGTGAACGCCACGTCGCCCGCGGTGAACGGCTTTCCGTCACTCCAGCTGGCGTCCTTGCGGGTCTTGATGGTGACCTGGGTGTTGTCGGAGGTGTAGGTCGGCTGGCCGTCCGCGAGCCACGGGATCGTCTCGCCGGTGAACGCGGAGTAGAAGTAGAGCGGCTCGAACATCGCCGCCAGCCCGCGCTGGTGGTTGAAGCCGGAGGCGTACGGGTTGCAGATGCCGACGTCGGACCCGTCGCCGTTGGCCAGCATCAGGGTCTTCTCCCGGGGCACCGACTTCGGCTTGCCACGCGGGACCGGGCGGGAGGACGTCTGCGAGGGTTGCGGTCCGGGTGGCGCCTCGGGGGTACCACAGGCGGCGGCCAGGACCAGGCCGGACGTGGCGAGTCCGGTGAGCTTCAGGAAGTCCCGTCGCGAACCGTCCGGCGACATGGGAGACATGCGTACCTCCAGCGATCAGCCCAGCTGTCAGCAAGGTCGAGCGACCCGCGGGGCGGAGGAGGACACATCGGTACGGAGCGCGGGAAGACGGCCGTACGCATGCTCACCGCCTCGCCCACGAGGTCTGGAAACTGCGTGTGGTGACTTCACATCTCAATGCGTGTCAAAGCTTTGGATCCGGAACGTGCTGCGGTGATGCGTTCGATGCATGGCAGTGCTGCGTTCGGTGCGTGGAAACGCTTCGCCGGCGGACACGGCACACCCGGGGGCGAAGACGTGAACGGGACGCTAATGACGGGGTGGTGAAGTGTCAATGACAACGGCATTCTCGGTCATGTACCAGGTTGGTATCGCTGCCTCCGCGGCACGACGGCGAACCTGGCTCCGTGGGGGACGCGTTGCCAGGAAGGGCTTTCGTAGCGTCCGAGGCATGACAGCTTCGCGTTCAACGTCCGAACTCAGAACCCTCGGCCGGCCCTCGGCGCGCTACCGGGAGATGTCGTTCGCGGAAATTCCGGCTGGTGGTGACGGGACACCCATCACGTGGTGATCGGCGGTGACCAAGCGTTCGGGCAGGTGTCCGGAGTCGGCCGCATCGGTTCGGGTTTCCTTGATTTCCCAAACGCCGTACACCTACGTTCACAGGTTCGTATGGACGATGGAGGAGGGCGGGCTGGTGGACCTGCGAGACGACGAGGCACTGGCGACGGCGCGGCGCACCTTTCGTGACTCGGGCATGCTGGTGCTGCCCGACGTGTTCGACGTGGGGCGGGTGGCGGCCCTGCGTTCGGCGTACGACGAACTGCTGCGAGCCGAGCTCGGCCACGACACCTCCGGCGGCAACTCCTCCGATCGGGTGCAGCCCACCGACGGCCGCAAACACGTGCAGATGCAGCTGCCGCTGGTGCCGCCGTTCTCCGACGTGGAGACGGTCGCGCACCCGCTGCTGGTGAAGGTGCTGACCGGCATTCTCGGCGAGAACTTCCACTGCTCGTACTACAACTCCAACACTGCGTTCCCGGGTTCGACGTACCAACGGGTGCACCGAGACGCCGGCCCGGTCTTCGGCGCCGACCTCGGCGTACCCACCCCCACCACGGCGGTCGTCGTCAACATCCCGCTGTGTGACTTCACCCGGGAGAACGGCAGCACGGAGGTCTGGCCGGCGTCGCACCTGATCGTGGACTCGGCCGACGACGCCGACGTCGACCTCACCACCAGGGCCCAGGCGCTGGCGTCGGCCCGGATGGACGTGCCGGCCGGATCGGTGGTGGTCCGCGACCTGCGGCTGTGGCACCGCGGCGTACCCAACGAGTCCGGCGATGCCCGCTCCATGCTCGCCGTGGTCTACCAGCGGTCCTGGCTGTCCTGGCGGGCGCACTCGCTCCGGGTGCCCGCGGCCACCTGGCGGGCCTGGCCTGACCATGTGCGGTCGATCTTCTCGGCGGCGCCCGTCGACGCCGAGGACGGGGCGTCCGTGATGTCCTGACAGAACGGTGGAGCAGTGACCGGGACGTTCGGGCCGACGTCCGCCCTTTCCGTTGCCGGGAAGGCTTCGGCCGCTTCGCTGGTTGGACAGGGCGTGGGCAGCCCGGACGAATCGAACACTCGGCGCGAGGTCGACGTGGTGGTGATCGGAGCGGGGCAGGCCGGCCTGTCCAGCGCGTACCACCTGCGGCGCGACGGGCCGGCGCGCGGAACCGGGTTCGTGGTGCTGGACGCCGACCCGTTGCCCGGCGGTGCGTGGCGGCACCGGCCCGCGACGCTCACCATGGCCAAGGTGCACGGCATCTTCGACCTGCCGGGCAGCCGGTTCCGTACTGCCGAAAGCACCGACCGCACCGCCGACCCCGACGACTCCGCGGACGCGAGCCGGCCGGTGGCCGAGGTGGTGGCCGACTACTTCGCCGCCTACGAACGCCGCAACGACCTGCCGGTGCTGCGCCCGGTCCCGGTGGACAGCGTGCGCGAGGACGGCGACCGGCTCCTGGTCGGCGCGGGCAACCGGGAGTGGGCAGCCCGCGCGGTGATCAACGCGACCGGTACCTGGCGCAGGCCCTACTGGCCGGCCTACCCCGGTGCCGCCGACTTCGCGGGGCGGCAACTGCACTCGGCCGGCTACGGCGGCCCGGCGGAGTTCGCCGGCCGGCGCGTGGTCGTGGTGGGCGGCGGCAACTCCGCCGCACAGATCCTGTCCGAGATCGCGGACGTGGCCGCCGCGACCACCTGGGTGACCCGTCGCCCGCCGGTTTTCCGCGACAGCTTCACCCGCGAGGACGGCAGGGCCGCGGTGGCGCGGGTGGAGGAACGCGTACGCGCCGGGCTGCCGCCGCAGAGCGTGGTCAGCGTCACCGGACTGGCGTACACCACTGTCGTCAAGGAAGCCTTGCGCAAGGGCGCGCTGACCCGGCTTTCGATGTTCGACCGGATCCTGCCCGACGGTGTGCTGTGGTCCGACGGGCGGTTCGTGCCCGCGGACGTCATCGTGTGGGCGACCGGCTTCCGTCCCGACCTCGGCCACCTCGCGCCGCTGCGGCTGCGCGAACCGGGCGGCGGCATCCGGATGGACGGCACCCGGGTGGTGGCGCAGCCGCGCCTGCACCTGGTCGGGTACGGCCCCTCCGCGAGCACCGTCGGAGCCAACCGGGCCGGCCGGGCGGCTGCCCGGGAGGTGGTTCGGATGCTGGCCGAGAACATGATCGTCGGCGCGGTATAGTCCCCCCGCCACTCCGCCCAGGACATGCGGCGTGCGGTGGCGGGAGGGAACGAACCGATGGACGCGTACGCCGCGCTCGCCATCGCGCTGATTGCCGTCGTACTGCTCGTTGTGCTGCTGGTCGCCGTCGTGCCGGCGGGCTCGCCCGGCCGGCTGGTCAGGTTGTGCCCGCGCCGAGGCTCCGAGCCCGACCCGTTCGCCACCCATCGCGCGCTCCTCGGCCAGGTGTGCACCACCCGCTCGGTGCGGGTCGACCGGTACGTCGGTACGGCCGACGCGCCCGGGCCGGACGGGGCGGCCACGCGGATCCAGGTCCGCCAGAACGGCGAGGAGGACCTACCGCCCGGGTCGACCGCGCTGATCTACGACTACGAGCCGGACGGCGGGTACTACTGGGTCGCGGCGTACGACCCGAGACACGACCTGTCCGACGGCGGCTGACTCCGGCCAGTCGCTCAGCCAGTCCCTTCGGCCAGTCGTACGGCGTCAGGCGCTGGGATCGAAGGCGCGCCGGGCGTGCCAGGCCAGCGCGGACCGCACCTCGTCCATCTCCCGGGCCCGCGACCGGCGGCCGTCCTGGTGGCCGACGGGGTAGAGCCGGTAGCCGCCGTGGTACGTGCGGAACACCCGGCCGGCCAGCTTGCGCGGCGGCGTCCAGCCGTCCACCAGCCACACCACCACCCACGGCTCGGAGCGGTCGCCGACCACCCGCACCCGAGCGACCGTCTCCCACGGGATCTGCCAGCGGCGCCGCCCCTTCGCCGCCATCAGTCCCTGCCGGCTCAGTTCCAGCGCGAACCCGCGCCGCGCCGACCGGATCAGATGCCTGGTGGCCAGGACGAACATGACGACGAAGGCGAGGACCGCGACCACCCGCATGACCGGGTCGGAGCCGGACGCCTGCCCGGCCCAGCCGGCCAGGGCGAACCCGACGACGACCTGGCAGGCAGCGATGATCAGCCCGGGCAGCCGGTTGGTCCGGAAGCGCACCGTGCCGCCGTCGGTGGCCGACGCCGCCGGCGCGGCGGGCCGTCTCTCCAGCTCGCCAGGCCCGACTCCCGACCCGGATGGCGGCGCCTGTTCGGCAACCGGCGGCGCCTGCCGCTCGGCGGACGGCACCTCCGGAGCGGGGGTGGTGTGCAGGTGGGTGGCGTACTGCTGCACGAGGGTCTGGACCGGCGCCGGCAGCCAGTCCGACCCGTCCGGCCCTGGTGGGTCGATACCACCGATGCGGTCCAGCACCTGCCCTGGCGTCGGCCGACGGGCCGGATCGCGGTCCAGGCAGGCCCGCACCACACCGACGAGATCGGAGGACAGGCCGTCGAGGGTGGGTTCGTCGTGCATCGCGCGATACATCAGCGCGTCGGTCGGTCCGCTGCCGAACGGCCCCTGCCCGGTCGCGGCGAAGGCGAGTACGGCGCCGAGCGCGAACAGGTCGGTGGCGGGGCCGACGCCGGCACCGCTGATCTGTTCGGGCGCCAGGAAGCCGGGCGTGCCGAGGAACTCGCCCGTGGCGGTCAGGCGTACTCCCTCCAGCGCCTGGGAGATGCCGAAGTCGATCACCCGGGGGCCGTCGGCCGCGAGCAGCACGTTGGACGGCTTGAGGTCACGGTGGATCAGCCCGGCCGCGTGGATCGCCTGCAGCGCCTCGGTCAGCCCGGCCGCCAGCCGGCGTACGGCGGGCGCGGGCAGGGGGCCGTACTCCGACACCGCCTGCTGGAGGGTGGGACCCACGACGTACTCCGTGGCCAGCCACGGTTGGGGCGCCTCCGAGTCGGCGTCGACGACGGTGGCGGTCCAGAAGCCGCCGACCGAACGGGCCATCGCCACTTCGCGACGGAACCGCTCGCGGAACTCCGGGTCGTCGGCCAGGTCGGTGCGGGCGACCTTCACCGCGACCGCCCGGCCGCCCGGTGAGGTGCCGAGGTAGACGGTGCCCATCGCACCGCTGCCCAGCCGGCCGCGCAGGGAATAGGCGCCGATCCGGGTCGGGTCGGCTGTTCCCAGGGGCCGCACGCGCGCTCACTCCGTCTCGAGGCATCGGCCGGATCGTGCCGGCGACTGTTCCCGGCTCGGTTCCGCTTTGTTCTACGTCACGGCCGAGCTTAGGGCGTGTCGCGAAGTGCTTCGTCGGTACGCCGGGCATCGGTCACGCGACCGGTGCCCGGCGTGTGGCCGGCGTGTGGCCGGCGTACCGGCCGAGACGCTCAGCAGGAGTTGGTGCTCGCCACCACCGGCTCGGCGCCGCCGGGCTGCACGGAGTACAGCACGCCCTGCAGACGCGAGTGCGTGATCTCGCCGGGGCTGTCGGCCCAGCCGTCGTGGTTGCTGTCGTAGATCTGCTCGTAGTGCAGGTGGGAGACGCCGGTGCCGACCGCGCCGGCCAGGCCGATCCGCTGGCCCTGCTTGACCTTCTGGCCGACGGAGACGTCGCGTTCCTGCATGTGCAGGGACAGCGTGTACCACCCGTTGCCGTGGTCGATCTTCACTCCGCCCGGCTCGGAGAGCTTGACCACGGTGCCGGCGGCCGAGGCCCCCACGACCATGCCGTCGGTCGGTCCGCTCTCGTTGAAGAAGTCGATCTTCATGTCGTCCGGGGCGTGTCCGACGTAGGTCGTGAACCGCAGCTTGGTGCCGCACCTGGCGGGCAGCGCGAAGTTGGGACGGCCGTCGCCGGAGCGCTTGACCACCGGCTTCCTGACGACCGCCTTCTTGGTGGCCTTCGGCTTCGGGGCGGTCTTCTTCGTGGCCTTCTTCGCGGCCTTCGGGGTCGCCTTCGGCTTCGGCGTGGCCTTCTTGGTGACCTTCGGGGTCGGCTTCTTCGTCGCCTTCGGTGTGGACTTCGGCGTGGGGGTCGCCGTGGCGGTCGGCTTCGCCGGCGGTGCCACCCGGGTCTGCGAGCGGGAGGCGCGCTCACGCCCGGCGCGCTCGCGGGCCGTGTCGACCTGCTTGCTCACCGAGTCGTACGCCGCCACCTTCGCGGCGGAGTCGTCGAGGTGCCCGGCCTGGCGGGTGAGGATCCACGGGGTCACCGCGCCCGCGGCGAGGGCGAGTACGCCGGCGACGACCGCGAGTACGCGAAGGGGCCGGCGGGGAGTACGAGCACTGTCGCCGGGACGGGCGAGGCCGCTGGGGCCGTCGGAGCGATGTCGGGCTGACCTGCGTCGCGGCGGTTTCGGCGGCATCGAGCGATCTCCTTCGTCAGTGGCGGCGCGTTCACGGCACGTCCCCAGGACGCGGGCAGCCCGCAACTGCGCACCGGACTCCGCCGAGCGGGCGGGGGTGCGCGGGGCAAAGGAAGATCACGCGACGAACGGTGGACGCCGGCAGATGTGCCGGCGCCGGAAGCCTTCCGGGAGCCGTGGTGCGATGGTGCTTTTGCGTTGTGTTGCCGGTTCGGCCCCCGTGGCCGACCTTGGGCAGTTTGCGGGATCGACCGGACGAATGCCAAGCTCGATGTCCGTATTGCGGGAAAATCTGCGGCGAATTCCGGTCCGGTTCTGAGGACCTTGGACCCTGGACGATCCGGCCAACGGCGTCGGCCGTCCCCGATGGGACTGTCCGCCAGGACTGCCGGGACGGTCTGCCGGGACTGTCCGGCGGGACTGTCGGTGGTCACGGGCAGGATGATCAGCATGGAGCCGTGGTCGACGGCCGAGCTCGCTCGGCTGGTGGAAGCCACGCCCGGTCGCTGCGTCGCGCTGGTCGTGGTCCGCGGCCAGGGCGTCGGCCTCGCCGTCGACGGCCACCGCCGGGCCGTCCCGTGCGCCGATCCTGCCGGGCTGGTCGCCGAGCTCGACCGGGAGCTGCGGCCGAGGTGGGTCTGGTGGGACGCCCGCACCACAGCCGGCGAGCTGCTCGCAGCGGACGTCCGGGTCCGCGCCTGCTGGGACCTCGCCGCCACCCACCGGGTGCTGTTCGGCGGCCGGCGCGACGACCCGGCCGCGGTGTGGGCCGCCGCCACCGGCCTGCCCGAGCCATCCCCGCCCCGGCGGGAGGTGACCCTGCTCGACTGGTCCGAGCCCGCCGCCTACACCGGTGCCGGCTCCGGGGCCGGCACCGACGTCGGCTCCGATGCCGGGTCCGCCGACCTCTTCACCCACGACGGCCAGCTGCGGGCCGACCTGGCCGGCCAGGACTGGCTCGCCGACCACGTGAGAGGTCGCGCGGACGACGTGCTCGACCGCGCGGCCAGGTGGGCCGCGCTCGCCCTGCGGGTCCGCGCCGCCCAGGACGCCGGCCTGCGGGCACTACCCGACCCGCGGGCCACTCCCCGGGTGCTCCCGCTGGCCGTCCTCACCGCGTATGCCGAGTCCGCCGCCGCCCTGCTGGCCGTGGAGCTGGAGCACGACGGGCTTCCGCTCGACCGCCGGGCGGCCGAGCAGTACATCTCGGGCTTCGTCGGACCCCGCCTGGCCACTCCCGCCGCCGAGACGGCCGCCCGGGCAGACCGGGACGCCGCGGTGGTCGACCTCTTCCGCTCCGGCTCGGCCGAGGGCGGAGGGCGCGTCGACCTGCGCAACCCCGTGCAGGTACGCGAGTTGCTTGGCCGGATCGGGCTGCACGTTCCCGACACCCGGTCCTGGCGGCTGGAGCCCTTCCGCGACTCCCATCCGGGCGTGGCCGCGTTCCTCGACTGGCGCAAGGCCGAACGCATCGCCACGACCTACGGCTACGGCTGGCTCGACCGGCACGTCGGTGCCGACGGCCGGTTGCGCGGGACCTGGGCGGCCTCCGACGGCGCGGCCGGCCGGATGACCGCGGGCGCCGGGCTGCACAACCTCCCCGCCGGGCTGCGGGTGGCGGTCGCCGCCGAGCCAGGCCACGTGCTGGTCCGCGCCGACCTGGGCCAGATCGAACCCCGGGTGCTGGCGGTGGTGTCCGGCGACGCCGCGCTGGCCCGGGCCGCGCGCGCCGACGACCTGTACGCCCCGGTCGCCGCGCAGCTGCACTGTGACCGGCCGACCGCGAAGGTCGCCGTCCTGGCCGCGATGTACGGCCAGACCTCCGGCACGGCCGGTGCGGCCCTGCGGCGGATGGAGCGCGCCTACCCACGGGCGATCGGCTACCTCCGTGCGGCCGAGGAGGCCGGCCTGGTCGGCCGGGACATCCGTACGCACGGCGGCCGGCTGATCCGGCTCCGCCCCGGCGAGGGCGACAGCGGCGAAGGCAGCGACGACCTCGTGGACCCTCTCGCGGCCGACGCACCACCGGGCTCGCGGCCATCGGACCGGGCCCGGCGTCATGGCCACGGCAGGTTTGCCCGGAACGCCGTCGTCCAGGGTGCGGCGGCAGAGTTCTTCAAGGCGTGGGCGGCGGCGGTGCGCACCGGCCTGCGCCCGTTCGGCGGCCGGATCGTGCTGTGCCTGCACGACGAGTTGCTGTTGCACGTACCCGCCGAGCACACCGACGCGGCCGCCGCACTGCTGACGAGCGCGCTGGAGTCGACGGCGGCGTTCTGGGCGTCCGGCAGCTCGGTCCGCTTCGTCGCCGACGTCAGCGTGGTCGCCCGCTGGTCGGAGGCGAAGTAGCCGCGCAGCTCGGGCTTCGGGCGGCTCAGCCGAGCTGGGCGGCGAACATCCAGCGGTGCTTCTCCAGCGCCCGCAGGGCCTCGATCACGATGTCCTGGCTCACCGTGTCCGTCGTCTCCAGCGCCTCCATCGCCGCGCGTGCCCGCGCGATCGTGGCGTCGAGCTGGTCGACGACGGCGCCGACGACCTTGTCGTCGCTGGTGAAGCCCGGCGCCACCTCCGGCAGGTTGGTGGTCGTCGCCACTGTCGCGGGCCGCCCGTCTGCGAGCACGTCGAGCGCGACCAGGCGTTCGGCGACGGTGTCGGCAAACTCGCGGGCGTCGTCGATCACGGCGTCCAGTCGTTCGTGGACGGGCAGGAAGTAGCGGCCCCGCACGTGCCAGTGCAGCTGCTTGCCGTTCAGGGCCAGGCCCACGAGGTCGACCAGGACCGGCTGCAGGACCTTGGCGACGTCCTTGCCCGAGACCTCACTGGTGATCTTGGCGTGTCCTTGTGTCACGGAACTCTCCTCACTCTCCTCGCGGTTCCGGTACGCGGCAGGCACCCCTCACTGCCAGCCTGCGTCCCGGACCGGCGGCAGGCAAACCGCGCCTGACCTGGGCGGATTGTCCGAGAAGGAGGACCGGTGGTCGCCGGTGCGAAACGGAGCGACGGGTGGGTCGCTCCCGTACGTGATCGGAGGGACTTACGGGGTAAGTCCCCGGCACGAGCGTTCCGCGGCGGCGACCGGCGGGCCATCACAAGTGCACGAGCTGGGAGATCCATGACACAGCGCGACCAACCGGACCAGGCGACCCAGCAGGACCCGCAACACCAGCACCCCCGCCCGGACTTTCCCGGGCAGACCCAGGAACACCCCGGCCTGGACTCGGAGATGGACCCCAAGCCCGACTACGGCTACGACACCTACCGCGGGCTGGGCCGACTGGAGGGCAAGAAGGCGCTGATCACCGGTGGTGACTCCGGTATCGGCCGGGCCGTCGCCCTGGCCTTCGCCCGCGAGGGTGCCGACGTGGCGGTCGCCTACCTCGAGGCCGAGGAGTCCGACGCGGCCGAGACCGCGCGGGTCGTGGAGGAGGCCGGCCGCAAGGTGCTGCGCTTCGCGACCGACCTGAGCGAGGAGGGCGACTGCCGCCGGCTGGCCGACCAGGTGGTGAAGGAGTTCGGCCAGGTCGACATCCTGGTCAACAACGCGGCGTACCAGATGAGTTTCGACAGCTTCGACAAGATCCCGTCGGACCTGCTGGAGCACACGTTCCGCACCAACATCCTGGCGATGTTCTGGCTCACCCAGGCCGTGCTGCCGTCGATGCCCGAGGGCGGCACCATCATCAACACCTCCTCGATCCAGGCCTACCAGCCGACGCCGGCGCTGCTGCCGTACGCCACCACCAAGGGCGCCATCGTGACGTTCACCAAGGGCCTCGCGGAGGAGCTCGCCGAGCGCGGCATCCGGGTCAACTCCGTGGCGCCCGGTCCGGTGTGGACGCCGATCATCCCGGCGTCGATGCCCGCGGAGAAGGCAGCGTCGTTCGGTGCGGACGCGCCGCTGGGCCGGCCCGGCCAACCGGCCGAGCTCGCGCCCGCGTTCGTGTTCCTGGCCTCCCAGGAGTCGAGCTTCGTCAGTGGGCAGATCCTCGGTGTCACCGGCGGCCGGCTGCCGTAGCGGCCGTTGTGGCCACCGCCGCTGGCCGACTCCGGTACCCCGCACGCGCCCACGATGTGCGGGTGCCGGAGTCGGCCGCCGGAAAGTAGTTGAATATGGGGGTACGCGACGTTCGACGGAGGTTCCGACATGAGTATCGGCGCGGGCATTTTTCTCATCGCATTCGGGGCGATCCTTGCCTTCGCCGTGAAGGCTCAGCCGGACTGGCTGAGCCTGGACGTCGTGGGCTGGGTGTTCATGCTGACCGGCGCGAGCATCCTGGCCATCACGCTGACGCTGTGGAACAAGCGGCGCCGGGCGGCCTCGATCAGCGAGCGGCAGGTCATCGAGAACGGCCGGCAGACCACCGCCGAGCGGCGCGTCTACCGCGAGACCGACGTCCCGCCCGAGGTGTGATGCGGGGCGAGGCGAACTCCGATCGCGTGCCATGACGTCGACCGGGTCGGTCGCCACCGCGCGAGCCGCGCTGGGCCGGGTCGGCGTGTGGCTGCCGCCGGCCATGCTCGACATCACCACTCCCGAAGCCGAACGCGATGCCGTGGTCGCCGCGGAGGACCTGGGGTACGGCTCGCTGTGGACCGGCGACCGCATCGGTGGCAAGGAGATCTTCGCCCACCTCGGTCTCCTGCTCGCCGCGACCCGGCGCCTCGTCGTCGGCGCCGGCGTGGCGAACATCTGGGCTCGCCATCCTGCGGCCATGCAGGGCGGCGCGGCGACCCTTGCCCAGGCATACCCAGGCCGGTTCGTGCTCGGCCTGGGCGTGAGCGCGCGAGCCGTCGTGGAGCGCGCGGGTGGGCAGACGTACGACGACCGGCCCCTGCGGCGGATGCGTGGCTATCTCGACGACATGGACGCGGCCGCCGCCGCGCCGCCGCATCCGTCGACGCCGTTCGCCCGGGTGCTGGGAGCGCTCGGTCCGCGGATGCACGACCTGGCTCGCGAGCGCGCGGACGGCGTGCACCCCTTCCTGATGCCGGTCGAGCAGACCGCCCGTGCCCGCAAGGCCGTCGGCCCGGACAAGCTCGTCGTCCCGCACCAGATGGTGGTGCTCGCCTCGAACCGCTCCGATGTGCGCAGGCTGGTGACGGAGTACGTCGGGCCGGTCCTCACCGCCAAACAGGGCCACTACGCGACCAACTTCGTGCGCCTCGGGTTCGACGCCGACGAGATCGGCGGCGACCGGTTCGTGGACGCGGTGCTGGCATGGGGTGACGAGGCCGCCGTCGCGCGCCGGGTCCGCGAACACCTCGCCGCGGGCGCCGATCACGTCCTGGTTCAACCGGTGGCGCCCGACCTGCGCACGGCGACCGAGCAGTTCGCTCGTCTCGCTCCGCTGCTGCGGGAGGTGTGAGTGCGGGTCGCCCAGCGGTTCGCGGTGGTGACCGGCGCATCCGGCGGGATCGGGCGTGCGGTGGCCGAGCGGCTGGCCGCCGCCGACTGCCGGTTGCTGCTCGTCGGCCGGGACACCGACCGGCTCGCAGCGGTGGCCCGGTCCACCGGCGGGGAGACGCTGGTCGCCGACCTCGCTGACGCCGCTGACGTCGCGGGCCTGGCGGCCCGGCTGGCAGACCGGGACCAGGCGCCCGACCTGCTGGTCAACAACGCCGGCGTCGGTGCCGTCGGCCCGGCGGTGGACGTGGACGGCGCCGACCTGGACCGGCTGCTGACGGTCAACCTCCGTACGCCGATGCTGCTCACCCGGGCCGTGCTACCGGCGATGACCGCCCGCGGCTCCGGCCACCTCGTCTTCGTCTCCTCCATCGCCGCGGTGCTGGGGGTCGCCGGTGAGTCCGCGTACGCCGCTGTCAAGGCGGGCTTGCACGTGTTCGCGGTCAGCCTGCGGGCCGAGGTCGCCGGTGCGGGAGTCGGGGTGAGCACAGTGGTCCCGGGCGTGGTGGACACCGACTTCTTCGTCCGGCGTGGCGCGCCCTACGCCCGGCGCTTCCCGCGGCCGATCCCGCCGGAGCGGGTGGCGGCCGCGCTGGTGCGGGCCGTCGAACGCGACCAGGCCGAGGTCGTCGTACCCGCCTGGCTCCGGGTCCCGGTGGCCGTACGCTCGCTGGCGCCGACGACCTACCACCGGTTGGCCGAGCGCTGGGGCGGCGACGGCTGAGCCACCGCGCCTGTCAACGGGCGCTTGTCAGTCGCCGGCGATCGCCCGCAGCGACTGGCGCAGCGACCCCATCGTGGCCAGCACCGCCGTCGGTTCGTACCCACAGTGGGCCATGCAGTTGGCACACCGCGGGTCCCGGCCCCGGCCGTAGCTGTCCCAGTCGGTCTCCTCGACCAGTTCCTGGTAGGTCGCGGCGTACCCGTCGCTCATCAGGTAACATGGCCGCTGCCAGCCGAACAGCGAGTACGACGGGATTCCCCAAGCAGTACAGGGAAAGTCCACCTTGCCCTCGAGGAAGTCCAGGAACAGCGGTGAGTGGTTGAGCCGCCAGCGCGCACGGTTGCCGTTCGCGAACGCCTTGCGGAACAGCTCCCTGGTCTGGGTGACGCCGAGGAAGTGGTCCTGGTCGGGTGCCTTCTCGTACGCGTACGCCGGCGACACCATCATCTGGTCGACGTGCAGGTCGTCGTTGAGGAAGTCCAACACGTCGATGACGTTCTGCGGGCTGTCGCTGGTGAAGAACGTGGTGTTCGTGGTGACCCGAAATCCCTGTGCCTGCAGGAACCTGACCGCCGCCACCGCCTCGTCGAAACCGCCATCGTGGTCCACCGACGCGTCGTGGCGTTCGCGCAGGCCGTCGATGTGCACGGCGAACGCGAAGTAGCGCGACGGCCGGAAGTCGAAGCGGTCCCACCACTTGCGTACCAGCAACGCGTTGGTGCACAGGAAGACGTAGATCTTCCGCCGCACGAGTTCGTCGACCATCCGGTCGATCTCCGGGTGCATGAGTGGTTCGCCGCCGGCGATGGACACCATCGGTGCGCCGCACTCCTCCATCGCGGCCACCGCCTGCTCGACCGGCATCCGGCGACGGAGTTCGTCGGCCGGGTGCTGGATCTTGCCGCAGCCCGCGCACTGCAGGTTGCAGGCGAACAGCGGCTCGAGTTCGACCAGCAGGGGAAACTTCTCCCGGCCACGCAGGCGCTGGGCCAGCAGGTACCGCCCGATTCGCAGGCTCTGCCGCATCGGCATGGTCATGGGTTGCGCACCTCCTTCGGCAGGGTGAACTCGATGTCCTCGGTGGTGACCACGTGCTCGCGCACGTCCACCGGGCCGAGGCCGCGCAGCGCGTCGACGGTCGCGTCCACCAGGGACGCGGGCGTCGATGCGCCCGCGGTGACCGCGACCGTCGCCGCGTCGGTGAGCCAGGCGAGGTCGATGCCGCCCGGGTCGTCGATCAGGTGTGCCGGGGTGCCCAGGCGGCGGGCGAGCTCGACCAGCCGGTTGGCGTTGGAGGAGTTCCGGGAGCCGACCACCAGGACGAGATCGGCCTGCCGGGCGACCGACCGCAGGGCGTGCTGACGGTTGGTGGTGGCGTAGCAGATGTCGTCCGACGCGGGCCCCTGCAGCGCGGGGAAGCGTTCGTGCAGGACGTCGACGATCTCGGCGACCTCGTCCACTCCGAGCGTGGTCTGTACGAGGTAGGACACCTGGTCCGGGTCGGGTACCCGCACGCGGGCGGCGCCGGCGAGGTCCTCCACCAGTACCGTGCTGCCCGGGCGTTCGCCGACGGTGCCCTGGGTCTCCTCGTGCCCGTCGTGTCCGATGAACAGCACGGTGTCGCCGCGGTCGGCGAACCGGCGTGCCTCGCTGTGCACCTTCGCCACCAGGGGACAGGTCGCGTCCACGACGCCGAGGCCGCGGGCGGCGGCCTCCTTCCGTACGCCGGGAGACACACCGTGGGCGGAGAAGACGACGGTGGCGCCCGCGGGCACCTCGTCCAGCTCCTCGACGAACACCGCGCCGAGGCCCTCCAACCGGGCGACGACGTGGGAGTTGTGCACGATCTGCTTGCGGACGTAGACCGGAGCGCCGCGCTGGGCGAGGACCCGCTCCACGATGTCGATGGCGCGTTCCACACCGGCGCAGAACGAGCGCGGGTTGGGAAGCAGGACCGTCCGCGCCCCGGTCGCCGCACCCCAGTCGGCCAGGGCAGGCGCGACGGTGGCGAGCGTGCGTACCGCGGTCCGTAGGTGGGCGAGCGTCACCGGCCGCCACAACGGACCGGTCGCCGGGTCGGCGACCACCCGCACGCACGCGGTCGCGGTGGAGGTGGGCAGGCCGGCGGCGAGCCAGCCGGACTCCAGGTCGACGGCGAGGGCGCCGGTGTCGCGCAGCGCGGTCCGGGCGGCTCCGCTGACCAGCCGCTCCCGGCTCACCACGGGCCCGGTGCGTATGGTCAGGCCGAGCCGGGCCAGCCGGGCGGCCAGCAGTTGCGCGCTCGGGCACGCGACGGTGCGCTCGCCCGCGCGTACCTCCGTCGCCACCACCACGTCGCCCGGTGCGAGGCCGGGGTCGAGCGCGCCGGCCACCCCGGTCACCGCGACGCCTGACGGCGGCGGGCCGGTGTGTGCGAGCAGGTGAGCCGCGCTCTCGGCGTGCCGCCGGCCCATGCCCGTACGCAGCACCCTGGCGGAGGCGTCTCCGGCCAGGCCGCGCCGGACGGCGGCCGCCTCCAACCGGGTCGGTGCGCACAGGACGTACTCCGCCGGCATCGCAGCTCCCCTCACGCTCGGTCCTGTGGGTCGCCTGCCGGGGCGAGCAGCCGGCCGAGCGCGGTGACCGGGAACACCAGCCGGTAGAGGTGGTAGTTGATGTAGAAGTCGCCGGGGAACCCGGTGCCGGTGAACTGCGGCTCGTCCCAGCCACCGTCGGGGCGCTGGGTGGCCACCAGCCAGGCGATACCGGCGCGGACGGCGGGGGAGTCGCGCAGCCCGGCGGCCTCCAGCGCCAGCAGTGCCCACGCGGTCTGGGATGCGGTCGACGTACCCCGGCCCACCCAGGACGGGTCGGAGTAGGAGCGCAGGTCCTCGCCCCAGCCGCCGTCGGCGTTCTGGTGCGCGGTCAGCCAGTTCGCGCCCCGGACGACCGCGCGGTCGTGCCGGGAGAGTCCGGCGGCCACCAGCGCGGGCAGGACCGCGCCGGTGCCGTAGACGTGGTTCGCGCCCCACCGGCCGTACCACGACCCGTCCGCCTCCTGCGCGTCCAGCAGCCAGCGCACCGCGCGCTGCACCTCCGGGTCGTCGGCGTGCCCCTCGTGGGCGAACATCTCCACCACGTGCGCGGTGACGTCCGCACTGGGCGGGTCGATGACCGCACCGAAGTCGCAGAACGGCAACTGGTAGGCGAGTTCGCGGGTGTTGTCGGCGTCGAACGCGCCCCAGCCGCCGTCCCGGCACTGCATGCCGCGCAGCCAGACCCGGGCCCGGCGTACCGCCTCCTCCAGCCGCGGCGTCTCGGCGGTCCGGCGCAGGCCGAGCACCACCTCGGCGGTGTCGTCGGTGTCGGGGTAGCCGTCGTTGTCGAACTCGAACGCCCAGCCGCCGGCGGGGGTGCGCGGCCGCCGCACGGACCAGTCGCCGCGTACGGTGATCTCCTCCGCCAGCAGCCAGTCGCGCGCCCGCACCATCGGGCCGGCCTCGGGGTCCACGCCCGCGTCGCCGAGCGCGACCAGGGCGAGTGCGGTGTCCCAGACCGGCGACTGGCACGCCTCGATCCGGCGTACGGTGCCGTGCGGGGTGTCCTCGCGAATGGTGAAGCGTTCCCAGCCGGCCAGGCCCGCGGTCAGCACCGGGTGGTCCAGTGGGTAGCCGAGCGCGTGCAGCGCCATCAGGGAGTAGACCCACGGCGGCTGGATGCCGCCCCAGCAGCCGTCCTTCTCCTGCCGGGCGACGACCCACTCCGCGGCCCGGCGCAAGGCCAGCCTGCGCACGGACCTGACCGGGTGGCGTTCGTAGCGGTGCAGGGCCCGGTCCAGCCGGGCGAACGCGCCCCGCCAGGTGGTCGCCCGGTCCGGTGGCGGTTCGGGCGTCCCGGTGCGCAGCTCGTCGATGCTCACCCCGAGCGGGCGGTTCGGCCGGAGTGCGCCGAGGATGGTGAGGGGCACGAGGGTCTGCCGTGCCCAGCAGCCCCAGTCGTACACGTTGAACGGCACCCAGTGGGGGGCGAGCACGATCTCCGGAGGCAGCGCCGGCACGTCGTCCCAGCTCCACTCGCCGAACAACGACAGCCAGATCTTCGTGAACACCCGGGCGGCCTCGACTCCGCCGTTGTCAAGGATGAATTGACGCGCCTGCTTGAGGTGCTGGTCGTCGGGGTCGTCACCGGCCAGCCGAAGCGCGACGTAGGCCTCCACCGACGTGGACACGTCGCCCGGCCCGAACCGGAAGTTCGCCCACGAGCCGTCGTCGCGTTGCTGGCTTCGGATCCAGGCCGCCGACTGCGTGGTCTGCTCGTCGGTGCGTACGCCGAGGAACTGCCGCATCAGCAGGTCCTCGGCGTCCATCGTGACGTTGGTCTCCAGCTCGCCCTTCCACCAGCCGGCGGGGTCCTGCAGGTCCAGCAGGTGCTCGACGGCACGTTCCAGCGCCGCGTGGGCCTGCGCGTCGTCGTCCGGATGCTTCTGGGGCTCCGGGGCCTTGTGGTACTCCGGGTACGGGGACAGGCCGGCCATCAGGTGCTCCGTCCACGCAGCTGGCCCGCGATCCGGGTCAGGTCGTCGCGCACCGGGCCGGGCAGGTCGACCGTGGCCAGCGCACGGATCCCGGACGCGAGCTGGCGGTCCGCCTCGTCCTCGGTCCAGCCGCGGCCACCGGCCTGCTCGACCAGGGACGCGGCCCGGGCGAGCTCGGTCTCGTCCAGCGGGTCGGGCCGGCGGTAGAGGTCGCGCAACTCGTCCGCGGCCATCGTCGGCGCGGTGAGCGCGGCGACCACCGGAACGGACTTCTTCCGCGCCCGCAGGTCGGACAACACCGGCTTGCCGGTGCGCACCGGGTCGCCCCAGATGCCGAGCAGGTCGTCGGTGAGCTGGAACGCCATGCCCACGTGCCGGCCGAACGTCGTCAGCGCCGCCAGCAGCGTGGCCGGCGCGCCCGCTAGCACGGCGCCGAGCGAGGCCGAACACGCCAGCAGGGCGGCCGTCTTGTCCGCGGCCATGCTCGTGCACTCCGCGAGCGTCACGTCGTCGCGCTTCTCGAACGCGATGTCGGCGGTCTGGCCCGCGATCAGCTGCCGCACGGTCTCACCCAGCCGGCGTACGGCCACGTGGACATGAACGGAGTCGGCCTCGGCGAGCACCTCGTTGGCCAGGGACAGCAGCGCGTCGCCCGCGAGGATCGCGTCGGGCACGCCGAACCGCGCCCACACCGTCGGCCGGTGCCGGCGTTCGGTGTCGCCGTCGATCACGTCGTCGTGCAGCAGCGAGAAGTTGTGCACGAGTTCGCAGGCGAGCGCGGCCGGAACGCCCACCTCCGGCGGAGCCTGCGCAGCCTGCGCGGACAGCACCGCGAGAACCGAACGAAGGCCCTTGCCGCGGGTGATGGGTTCGGCCGGGAACTGGCCGTCGGAGTCCCAGAAGCCGAGGTGGTAGCCGCAGGCGCGCCGGGTGTCCGCGTCGAGCCGGTCGAGTGCGGCGAGCAGGACGGGCTCGACCATCCGGTGGGTCTCGGCGATGCGGAGTTCGGTGGGGAGCAGCGTCATGGCAGGGCCTCTCCAAGGGGTCGCGAAGTCGGGGTCCTGGTGAGGGAGAGCGCGTCCGCCGCCCGCAGGCCGCTGCGTACCGCGCCCTCCATGGTGTCCGGCCACCCCGTGGCGGTCCACGCGCCGGCGAGGGTGAGCCCGGGAAGTCCGGTGTGGGTGGGTGGACGCAACGCCGCCGTGCCGGGGACCTGGCGGAACGTGGCGTGGGGTTCGCGGGTGACGAACGACTCGACCACCTGGGCGCTGCGCGCGCCCGGGAGCAGGTCGTCCACCGCGTTGGCGTACGTACGGCGGAGTTCCTCGGTGGGCATGGCGACCTCGGCGTGCGCGGCCGACACCGACACCACGAGGTACTGGCCGCGGTCCACTCCCGCGGCGCGCGTACGGTCGAAGATCCACTGCACGGGCGAGTCGAGCGCACCGGCGTACGGGAACGCCGTCACCCGGCGGTCGTAGCGCAAGTGGACGTTGACGATGGGTGCCGAACCCAACCGGGCCCAGCGTTCCCGCCCCTCGTCGGGCACCGCGCGGGCCGGCACCAGCCGGGCGGCGGCCTGGTGCGGGACCGCTACCACCACGGCGTCCGCGGAGAGTTCGCCGGTACGCGTACGCACGACGAACCGCTCGGTGGCCGGGTCGGTGCCGACATCGGAAACCGGCTCGATGGCCAGCACCTTCGCGTTGGTGCGTACGTCGACCCCGAGGCTTTCCAGCAGCCGGCCCGCCGGCTGGGCGTGCAACTGCCGCAGGGACACCGTGGGTACGCCGAGGTCGGCCGCCTCGGGCCGGCCGAGGAACGCGGTGCGGAACACCTTGGCGGCCAGCGCGAGGGACGCCTCGTCCGGTGGGAGGTTCAGCGCGGCGACCGCGATCACCCCCCACAGGCGCTCGATCGCCCGCCCGGACTGGCGGCGTTCGCGCAGCCACTCGCCGAATGTCGCGGTGTCCCGGCGCGGGTCGTCCGGGTCGACCCGGCGCAGCGCGAGCGTGGCCGTGCCGGCGCGGAGCCGTTCCAGCGGGGTCAACGGCTTGTACGCCACCAGCGACCGGGCCAGGTGCAGCGGCGCCGGTCCGCGCCGGGTGCGGTAGATCCAGTCCGGCCTGTCCGCATGCTCGCCCGGTCGCAGCACCGGGATCGCCAGATGGTCCTGCACCGGTGCGAGCGCGGCCACGTCGAGGCGTTCCAGCAGGGCGCGGTAGGCGTGGTAGCACCGCAGGAACACGTGCTGACCGGTGTCGGCGACCAGGCCGGACCGGCCGGCGACCGCTGGCCGGTCCAGTGAGTACGTCGCACCGCCCAGGTGCGCGCGCGCCTCCAGCAGCGTCACCCGGGCACCCCGGTCGGCCAGCCGGACCGCGGCCGCGATCCCCGCCAGGCCGCCGCCGACCACCACGACCGACGTCATGCGTCACCTCGGGTCAGCGCCCGCGCCGCCGCCGCCAGCCTCGCCCCGGTCGGCGACTCCAGGCGCTGGGTGCGGACGAGGTCGGGGTCGGCGCTGATCCGGTCGAGCAGCCGCAGGTGGACCCCCGCGATCGCCGCCGTGCACGACCGGCTGCGGCGGTCCAGCAGCGGCAGCAGGGTGAGGCCGCGGACGTACCACGCCCGCGTGCGGTTCGCCTCGAACCGCACCAGGTCTGCGAAGCTGTCCGGGTCGAGCAGGCCCTCGTCGGCGGCGCCGGAGCGCGGCTCGCCGTCACCATGCCCGGTGTCGGGTCCCTCGCGGCGTTCGTGTGACTCGTGTGGCTCGCGTGGCTCGCGGAGTTCCAGGGTGCAGGCGTAGTCGTCCAGGTCGGCCGCCGGGAGGTAGATCCGGCCGCGCAGCCGGTCGTCGTACAGGTCGCGGATGAGGCAGGTGAGCTGCACCGCGACGCCGAGGGTGTCCGCGAGCGGCTCGGCCTCGGCGTAGGACAGCGGGTCGAACACTCCGAGCGACAACCGGCCCACCGAGCCACCGACCTGCCGGCAGTAGCCCACCAGGTCCTCGAACGTCTTGTACCGCATCCCCCGGACATCGGCCTCGCACCCGTCGAGGAGTTCGAGGAGGGCGTCCAGCCGGATCGGGAACCGCCGCGCGGCGTCGGCCAGTGCGACCACCACCGGGTCGGCCGCCGGCTCGGTGGAGTCGGTGGGCTCGCCGGGATCGGGCGGCGGACCGGCCAGGAGCCGTTCGACCTGGGTGCGCACCACCGCCAGCCGGCGCAGCTTCTCGGCCACGGGCAGGTCGCCGTCGCCGATGTCGTAAACGCGGCGGGCCATGGCGCACACCGCCGACAGGGCGCGCCGCTTCGGCCCGGGAAGCAGTGCGATGCCGTACGAGAAGTTCCGTGCCTCCCGGCGGGTGATCGCCGCACACTCGCGGTAGGCCTGGTCGACGTTCATCCCCTTCTCATCCCCGGCGACCGGCCGGAGTACGCCGGGAACCGAACATGCTCCGCAGCCAGGCCCCGGCGATCACCGGCGACGTGGGCCGCGGCACCCGGCGCAGCGGGTCGTAGTCGGCGCGGCGAAGCGCCGAACAGGTGGCCCGCCCGCCCGCGACGTAGCCCGCGAGGCTCACCCGCGCCCAGCCCGACAGGGTGCCCAGCAGCGGTGCGCCCGCCTCCAGCAGGTTCCTTGCCCGGGCGGTCTCGAAGGCGATCAGCGCTCGCAGGGCCTCGCTCGCCCGGGGTTGGCCGAGCTCCTCCTCGCCGACGGTGAACGCCCGCAGGTCCTCCCGCGGCAGGTAGATCCGGCCCTGGCGGTAGTCCTCGCCCACGTCCTGCCAGTGCTCCAGCAGCTGAAGTGCCGTACAGATCTGGTTCGAGCGGCGGACGCGTTCGGCGGTGGCCCGGCCGAAGACGAGCAGGACGAGTTCGCCCACGGGGTCCGCGGAGTAGTGGCAGTGGTCGAGCAGGTCCGCGAACGTGTCGTACCGGTGGACGCGCTGGTCGCGCCGGTTGGCCTCGACCAGCCGTAGCAACGGATCGGCGGGTATCCGCTGCCTGGCCACCAGCGAGGCGAGGTCGGCGACGACGGGATCGTTCACCGGGTCACCGTGGTAGAGCGCGCGGACGTCCGCCTCGATGCCGGCCAGCCGCTCGAGCACCGCCGACCGGTCGGCGGGTGACTCGTCCCCGATGTCGTGGACGTGCCGGGTGTAGCGGTAGACCGCCTCCAGGTCCTGCCGGATACGTACGGGCACCACCCGCAGCGCGACCGGGAAGTTCTCCGCTGCCGCCTTCGACCACGGATCGACGGCATTGTCGGCCCCGCCGAGCCCGAACCGGGCGATCGCGGGCCCGTCCGCGTTGTGCAGGCTGTCCGGTCTGTCGGACATGGCGAGCTCCTTGGGCGTATCTCCCCAAGCCCCCGTCGACCCAGAGCGACGTGGATCAGCCTATGCGCGGGTCCGGCGGCGCGGGCCGACATTCGGGGGAGAGATGCCGCAGACGAGCCGTGCGGCTGATGGTTCCGGGCGCAAGCCGGACTTGCGCAAGCGCGCCTTGACGAGGCCTGGTCGACGGCGCTCGGTGCGACGGGAGCGGTCGACGGCACTCAGCGGCGCCTGCTGGTCAGGTCCTGCAGGGCGGTACGCAGATCGGCCAGCGCGGACACCCGGGTGAGCACGAGCACCACGGCGTACGTCAGCAGGCAGCAGGCACCGGTCGCGGCGAGGGAGACCAGCGCCTCCCGGGCACCCCCGTCCGGCAGCTGCCGCGACACCAGCGCGCCCGTCGCCGCCGACGCCGCCGCTGCGGCCGCGACCGCGAGGACCGTCCGCGCCATCGGCGCCAGCGCCAGCGCCCGGTGGCGCCGGGCGGTCAGCACGCTGAGCACGGTCGCGGCCAGCAACACCGACATCGACGTGGACGCCGCCAGTCCGGGCACGCCGTACCGCACACCGAGGGTCAGGTCGCCCACGACGTTCACGCCCATCGCGCCCAGCGCGGTGAGCACCGGTGCGCGGCTGTCGCCGACCGCGAGGCTCGCCCTGGCCACCACCTCGCGCACCGCGAGGCCGAGCAGCGCCAGTGCGTACGTCGACACGGCCAGCGTGGTCAGGTGGACGGCCCGCTCGTCGAAGCTGCCCCGGGCGAACAGCAGCACGACGATCGGTTTGGCCGCCACCGCGAGCACCACCACCACCGGGGTGATCACCACGAGCACCACACCGAGAACCCGTCCGGTCGCGCGGCGAAGCTCTCCCCGGCGCTCGGGCCGGCCGAGTGCGCTGAACGCGGGGAACAACGCGGTGGCGAACGCCGTCACCAGGACGACCTCGGCCAGCGTGACCACCCGCCAGCCGTAGCTGAGGGAGGAGATCGTGCCGGCGCCCAGGGCGGAGCCGACCGCGCGGTCGACCGTCGTGTTGACGTTGACGATGGCGCTGCCCACCAGCAGCGGCGGCACCATCCGCGTCATCTCCCGGAAACCGGGGTCACGGATGTGCAGCGAGGGCCGCAGCCGCAGGCCGATGCCGCGCACCGCCGGAAGCTGGACGGCGAAGCGGGCGGCCGACCCGACGACGAAACCGCCGGCCAGCGCGGCCACGCCGTACCGCCCGCCGAAGGCGACCATCGCGGCGATCATCACCAGGTTGAACGGCACGCCCTGCACCCCGGCCCAGAAGAACCGGCCGTGTGCCTGGGCGGCGCCGGCCAGGAGGTTGGTGCCGGAGACGAACACCGTCGCGACCAGGACGATGCGGGTCATCGTGATGGCCAGGGTCTCGGTGTGCGGGTCGAAGCCGGGTGCGAGTACGTCGACCACCGAGTCGGCGAGGACGAACATCACCGCGGACGCCACCAGCAGGACGGCCATCGTCACTGTCAAGGCGACCTGGACAGTGCGTTGCCCTTCCGTCGGGCGGTTCTCGTCGACCGCCCGCGCCACCGGCGGCACCAGCGACCTGGCCATGGCTCCGGAGACCAGCCCGAGGACGACGTTCATCACGCCCTGGGAGACGAGGAACGCGTCCACGGCGGCGTCCGCACCGAACACCGCGGCCATCACCGCGTCCCGGGCGAAGCCGAGCACCTGGCTGACGGCGGTGAGCCCGACGAGGAGTGCGGAGGAGCGGACGACGGCAGCCCGCCGGCCCCCGCTCAGCGGATCACCCGGACATGGCCGGAGGCAGGGATCCGCGCCGCGTCGTCGTCGGCGCCCTCGACCACCTCGGTACGCCTGCCGGCGTGGCCGGTGGACACGGGCTCCCGTTCGCCGGCGCGGTCGCCGGCCTGCTCGGTGCCGCTGCCCACCAGCGGGATCAGCACGGTGAACGTCGAACCGACGCCGGGCGTGGAGTACAGCACGACCCGGCCGTCGTGCGCCTTCGCGATCGCGGCCACGATCGCGAGACCCAGCCCCGAACCGGACCCCGGCTCCTCCTGGGCGGCGCGCTCGAACCGGCCGAAGATGCGTTCCTGGTCGGCCTCGCTCACTCCCGGGCCGGTGTCGCGGACCCACAGCCTGGCCATCCGGATGCTCTCGTCGACAGCGGAGCCGAGAGCGATGGTGTCGTCCTCGGCGGTGTGGCGTACGGCGTTGTCGGCCAGCTGCAGCAGGGCCTGGGTCAGCCGCTGTGCGTCGGCGACCACGGTGGCGTCGGCGCTGGCCTCGACCACCCAGTCGCGGTTCCCGAGGGTCCGGGCCTTCTCGGCGATCTCCTTGACGAGTACGCCGACGTTGACCGGGGCGGGCCGCAGGAAGTCCGGCCGGTCGGCGGTGGCCAGGGTCGCCAGGTCGTCGACGAGCCGGGCCATCCGGTCGAGTTCGTCCAGCACCAGTTCGCGGGTGGCGGCGACCTCGGCCCGGTCGTTCGGGTTCAGCAGTTCGAGGTGCCCGCGCATGATGGTGATCGGCGTCCGTAGCTCGTGGCCCGCGTCGTCGAGGACCTGCCGGTGCAGCGTGAACGGTGCGAAGGCGAGCGGCTGCCCCGTGGTGGCGCGTAGCGGCAGCCGCAGGCGGGTGAGGATCCGGCCGGTGGCCGCGAACCCGGCCAGGGCCAGCAGGACCAGCCCGGCCAGCGCGACGAGGGCGTACGTGCGGAACGCCGCGTAGAGGCCGGCATTCAGCCGCGTGGTGTCCCTGGCCACCACGAGCGTGGCGCGGTGGCCGGCTGTGCCGGGCAGAGACGTGCTGAGCAGGCGCAGGTCGTCGGCGGCCGCCACCTCGCCGGGCGCGGCGCCGTCGGCTGTTGTCCGGGCTTTTGTCTGGGCTGTCTTCTGGGCTGTCTTCTGGGCTGTCGCCCGTGCGACGGACAGGACACCGCGGAAGGTGGCCGGGCCGGCGAGGTCGCTGCCGGCCGACCGGGCGAGCAGCAGGCCGTCGACGAAGCCGAAGTACGCCTCGTCCGGTCGCGGCGGGTGGGCGGCGAACGCGGCCGAGAAGTCCCGGCGCGTCGGCGCGACGGCCTGCCCGCTGCCGGGGTCGAGCCGCACCGGCTGCGAGGTCGCGAGTTGGCGGACATCGCGACTCAGTTCGACGTCGACTTCTGAGGTCATGCGGCCGTGTTCTATCGCCATCACGGCACCGCCGGCCGCGGCCATCACCACGGCGCACAACGCCACCAGCCAACCGAGAACACGGATCCGTGCTGCCCGCGGCACGCGCACCAGTTGGTGCGGTGAATACCCGCCAATGCTCACAGCCACAGATTGCCCCAGTTGCCCTCGATTCGATCCGCCTCATTATCCGAAGTTACGACTCAATTGGCGGGGGAATCGCAGTTATGGCCGGCACTTGTACCGGACGTAACGAGTCGGAAGGAGTCCGGTGATGACCCACATCCTCATCGCCGAGGACGAGCAGGGCATCTCGTCGCTGATCGAGAAGGGCCTGCGGGGCAACGGGCTGGACACCACCACCGTCACCGACGGGGACTCGGCGCTGCGTCAGGCCGCGTCCGGCGAATACGACCTGATGGTGCTCGACCTCGGCCTGCCGGGCAAGGACGGGTTCACCGTGCTCAGGCGACTGCGGGAGGCGCGTAACGCCATCCCCGTGGTGATTCTGACCGCGCGCACGTCGGTCGCGGACACGGTCGCGGGCCTGCAGGGCGGGGCCGACGACTACATGAGCAAGCCGTTCCGGTTCGAGGAGCTGCTGGCCCGGATTCGCCTTCGCCTGAACGCGGTTCCGCGCCCGCCGGTCACGGTGGTACGCCACGGCGAGTTCTCCCTGGACCTGCGCACCAGGCGTGCCGTCGTCGGAGACCGGGCGGTCGACCTGACCACCCGGGAATTCCTGCTCGCGGAGATGTTCCTGCGCCATCCCGGCCAGGTGCTGTCCCGTAAACAACTGCTGTCCCACGTCTGGGGATACGACTTCGACCCCGGCTCCAACGTGGTCGACGTCTACGTGCGGTACCTCCGCCGCAAACTCGGTTCGGAGCGCATCCAGACGGTACGCGGTCAGGGATACCGGCTCGTCGGCGAGAACGTCGCGGTCGGATCCCACGGCTGATCACGCGCGGCTGATCACGCCGCTGATCTCGACCGGCTCGTCGAGCCAGGACCGGGAAACCGACATTCTGACCGCCGCAACGGAATCGGTCCTGCAGATTCCCGAATGCGCGGACAAATTAGAAAGATCTCATCCCTTAACCGGCGCGTTGCCTGGCGTTGAGACTGGCTTTTGCCTGGCGACGACGCGCTGGACGGGGGAGAGTCATGTCGGTTTCTGCGGCGCGCACCTGGACGAAGATCACCGTGGACGGGCGGTCCTTCCAGCGGCTTCCGGTGAGGACCCGTTGGCTGACGGAGAAGGACGACCTGGCCGAGGTGCTGTCGGAGTACCTCTTCGAGTTGGAACCCGGCGACACCGTGGCGATCAGCGAGAAGGTCGCCCTGCTGCTCGAGGACGGTGGGGTGCCGACCGGCGACATACGGGTGGGACGCGAGGCGCGTCTGCTCGCGTCGTTCGTCCGGCCCCGCCCCGGCTCCCGTGGGCTGTCGGTGCCGGAGAAGATGGCGTACGTCCTGTGGAGGACCGGACGGGCCCGCATCTACGCCGCGGCGGCGGGTGGCGCGGTCGGGCGGTTCTTCGGGGTGAAGGGGACGTTCTACCGCATCGCCGGGTCGCTGGCCCGCGACATCGACGGCGGCCGTCCGCCGTACGAGCACCTGCTGTTCCCGCCGTTCGAACCCGAGCACGCCGCGCGGGTGTGCGCCGACCTCGAGCGCCGGCTCGGCGTGGGCGTCGCCATCGTGGACATCAACGACTTCGGCGGCTCGGTGCGTGCGGTCTCGTCCCGCTCGATGCCGGCCTCGACGCTCGTCGCGGTCCTGGCCGACAACCCGATGCGGCAGCGGCTGACGGGTACGCCGTTCGCGGTGGTCCGGTCGAGCTGACGCCGGCGGGGTTTCCCGGCGGGGCTGTCGTCAGGGGCGGTCCGGACGCGGCTGTCCGGTCGGCCGGCGTGCACTCAGCCTGGCCAGGTCGGCGGGTCCGGGACGGGCGGGCTGGGTGCGCGGCGACTGCGGCTGTGGCTGCGGCCGGACGCCCGGTGATCTCCCGGCCGTACGCGCGGACTCGGCGGGTGCTGGTCCCTTGCCGGCCGTACGCGGGTCCGGGTGGCCGATGAGGCTGCCGTCCGCGGTGCCGTCGAGGACCTGGCCCGCCAGCGTGGCCAGCCGCATCTGGTGCCGGCGGGCGTGGCCGCGCAACAGGACGAACGCCTGGTCGATGCCGAGGCTGCGGCGTTCGGCGAGTACGCCCTTGGCCTGCTCGATGACCAGCCGGCTGTCGAGGGCCTGCTGGAGTTGCCGGGTGAGCACGTCGGCGCGCTGTTGCCGGCGTCCGCGCAGCAGGCTGATGGCGGCGACGTGGGCCAGTGCCCCGGCGAGCTCGGCATCGGGTTCGTCGTATGGACCGGACGTGGTGCGGTAGAGCTCCACCGCACCGAGCACCTCGTCACGGTCGCGCAGGGGCCACGCGTGCGCGGAGGCGTATCCCTCGGCGCGGGCGGCGGCGGCGAAACGGTCCCAGCGTTCCGGCGGTGCGTGCAGGTCGGGACAGGCCACCGGGCGGCCGAGTGCGTAGGCCTCCGGGCCGGGTCCGCTGCCGACACGTAGACCGGTGACCTCCGCCAGCCGGACCGCCGGTGAGGAGGTGGCGGCGAGACCGAGCCGGCCGTGGTCGTCGGCGAGCATCACGGTGGCGCCGGCCGCGTCCACCAGGTCGGCACATCGTTGCGCGAACAGCCGCAGGAAGTCGGCGGTGTCGTCGTGGTTCACCGCGGTGCCGGCCAACTCGACGAATGCCTCGGTGATGCGTTGTTCCCGGGACACGCCAACCTCCCAGCTTGCATGCGTACCGGCCAGTGTTCCCGGCTTCTGCGGGGTTTGCCTCGCGGGTTGCCGACCTTGGACACCCCAGTCTCCGGGGATTACCCGTGGCCCTGGTTTCGAAACTTGAACACAGGTCCAGATCTGGCAACCACTGTCCGTGCGCAGGCTGTTGACTCCCCCTGTCCGCAGGAATTTACTTGGGCGGCGTCACGCAGTGCCGAGTCGCCCCTCAGTTACATCCCGCTCTTCTTTCACGCCCCTCGTGGGCGTACATCGGTGTGCCCAGATGTCTGGCGCCGACGCACTGTCCCAATGTTCGGCGTATGCATGGAGGTGCCCCGATGGAGTCGTCGGACCGCAAGTTCGAGAACGTCGAAGAGGTGTTGAGCTATCAGCTCATGAACCGACGCGACGCGCTGAAGACCGGCCTCGGCGCCGGTGCCGCGCTGCTGTTCGGCGGCGGCTTCCTCAGCGGGTGTTCCAGTAGTGGCGGCAGCTACTCCGGCAACGGCAAGAAGCCGGAGGGCGCCGACAACGAGCCCGCGGTCGGCAAGGCGAACATCCCGACGCCGCGGAACAAGACTCTCGTCATCGGCCAGGTCGACTACCAGGTCTTCAACAGCTTCAACCTGCGGATCCCGAACGGCAACGCGGCCGGCAACGGCTTCGACACCGTGGGGCGGGAGTATCTCTTCTACCTCAACCTGCCGACCGGCGAGCTGATGCCGTGGCTGGCGACCGGCTACGAGTACAACAAGGACTTCACCTCGCTGACGTTCAGGTTCGACCCGAAGGCGAAGTGGAGCGACAACAAGCCGTTCACCTCCGAGGACTTCAAGTTCACCGTCCTGCTGATGCGCGACAACGCCGAGCTCCTCGGCGGTGGCGGCGACCTCAAGGACTTCGTCAAGGACGTCTCCACCCCCGATCCGCACACCGCGATCATGGAGCTGTCCAAGCCGAACCCACGGCTGCACTACGGCTTCATCTGCACGATCGCCAGCGGGTTCGACGTGCTGCCCAAGCACATCTGGGAGGGCAAGGACCCGACGAAGTTCCGCGACAACCCGCCCATCCGCACCGCACCGTACGTGCTGGACAAGGCGATCGCCAGCCAGAAGATGTTCGTCTGGAAGCTGAACCCCGACTACTGGAACAAGGACAAGTTCTACCCGAAGGTGCAGTACGTCATCTTCCAGTCGACCGCGCAGTCCCAGGACGCGGCCAGCCAGGCGTTCAAGCGAGCGGAGTTCGACGTCGGTTCGCTGGACGAGCAGCACGCGAAGTCGCTGCGCAGCCAGGGCTACCCGAACCTCGTCACCACGCCGTTCCACGACCCGTGCCCGCGTGCGCTGTGGCTGAACTGCGACCCGGCCCGCGGCATCATCGGCGACCCCCGCATGCACTGGGTGATCTCCTACGTCATCGACCGGCAGAAGGTCGGCTCGACGGTGTGGCCGGTGAAGACGCCGACCGCCCAGTACCCCTGGGCCGACTACGACGGCAACGACAAGTGGGAGGTCGCGTCGGTCGCCGGCAAGTACAAGATGGAGTACGACCCGGCCAAGGCCGCCCAGCTGCTGGACGAGATGGGTGCGAAGAAGGGCGCCGGCGGCAAGCGCATGTGGAAGGGCAAGCCGGCCACCATCGAGGTCATCACGCCGTCCGGCGTCGACGGCGCGGAGTTCGTCATCGGCCAGCTCATCGTCAGCGAGCTGAAGAAGCTCGGCGTCACCGCCAACATCCGCAGCTACAGCGGCTCGGTGCACAGCGAGAAGTTCGAGCGCGGCCAGTTCGACATCTCCTCGCAGTGGGTGTGCAGCGTCTCCTGGGACCCCAACCAGCTCTACGTCGGCCTGCAGGGGAAGTACGCCAAGAAGATCGGCGTCAACTCGGTCGGGCGTAACGAGGTGCGGCTGAACGACCCCGAGCTGGACGCGCTGTCCCAGCGGCTCGCGGTGATGAACCCCGAGAGCCCGGAGGCCAAGCCGCTGATGCAGCAGGCGCTCGCGGAGTACTACAAGCGGCTGCCGGTGATCCCGGTCATCCAGACCGCCTACCCGTCGTACTACAACACGACGTACTGGAAGGGCTGGCCGACCGGCGACGACCTCTACCAGGTCCCGAACAACTGGTGGGGACAGTTCATGTTCGTGATCGGGAAGCTCCAGCCCACGGGGAAGAAGTGAGCTCGGAGGTCGCGGTCGAGCCGGGACGGATGCGGTCCTGGCTCGCCGCGCACCCCCTCGCGAGCTACGCCGTCCGAAGGTTCGGCCTCTATCTCGTGGAGTTGTGGGGCGCGGTGACGGTCGCGTTCTTCTTCTTCCGGCTGATCCCGGGCGACCCGATCCAGACGTTCATCCAGACCCTGCAGCAGAACTACGTCTACAACGCGCAGGCCAGCGCGGCGGTGATCGAGCGCTACCGTTCGGAGTTCGGCCTGGACGGCAACCTCTTCTCGCAGTACCTGCACTACATGTACCGCGTGCTGTTCCAGCAGGACCTCGGGCCGTCGCTGCTCAACTACCCGACACCGGCCCAGGACGTCATCATGCGGGCGCTGCCGTGGACGGTCGGCCTGCTCGGGCTGTCCGCGGTGCTGGCCTGGGTGATCGGCCTGCTGGTCGGTGCGCTCGCCGGGTGGCGGCGGGGCAAGGCCGGTGCAGACCTGGTCACCAACCTGGCGATCGCGTTGTCGCACGTGCCGTACTACTTCCTGGCGCTGATCCTGACGTTCGTCTTCGCCTACCAGCTGGCCTGGCTGCCGGCGCGCTCGGCGTACAACGCCCGGCTGACACCGGGCATCTCACCGGAGTTCGTGTTCAGCCTGCTGAAGTACGGCCTGCTGCCCAGCCTGTCGATCGTGGTGATCGGGGTGTTCAGCTGGTTGCTGTCCACCCGGATGCTGATGGTGCCGGTGCTCGGCGAGGACTACCTCACCTACGCCCAGGCGAAGGGGCTGCGGCCGCGGAAGATCCTCACGAAGTACGCGCTGCGCAACTGCTACCTCCCGCAGGTGACCGCGTTCGGGATCTCGCTGGGCTTCATCTTCAACGGCAACGTGCTGGTGGAGCAGCTGTTCAACTACCCGGGGCTGGGCGCGACCTTGGTGAACGCCATCCAGATCCTCGACTTCAACACGATCCTGGGTGTCACCAACCTGGCGATCTTCGCGGTCCTCACCGCCAACCTCATCCTCGACCTCCTGCTCCCGCTGCTCGATCCGCGGGTCAAGTACTGGCGTTAGGGAGTGGGCATGAAACTGGTACGTGGCCTGGGGCGCGTGCTCACCAGCAACTGGAAGTTGACGACCGGCCTGGCGCTGCTCGTGCTGCTGATCCTCACCGCGGTGGCGAGTCCGCTGATCGCCTCGGCGGTGGGCGGCGGGCAGGACCCGGTGGCGATCGCGGCGTACGAGAAGTGGCAGGTGCCCTCGCCCGCCCACTGGCTCGGCACCGACCAGTTCGGCCGGGACGTGTTCGCGATGACGATCGGCGCCCTCGCGGTGTCGCTGAAGGTCGGCGCGATCGCCGGGGTGATCTCCACCATCGTGGGCGTGCTGATGGCGTTCATCGCTGGATACAAGGGCGGTGCGGTCGACGGGGTGCTGTCGACGTTCACCGACATGGTGCTGGTGGTGCCGAGCTTCCCGCTGCTGATCGCGTTGTCGGCGTACACCAAGAACGTCGGCATCACGCAGGTGGCGCTGATGCTCGCGGTGTTCAGTTGGCCCTTCGCGGCCCGGACGATCCGCGCGCACGTGCTGAGCCTGCGGGCGCGACCGTACGTCGAACTCGCCAAGGTGACGAAGTTCCGCGACCTGGAGATCATCGCCTACGAGCTGTTGCCCAACATGCTTCCCTACATCGGGGTGGGCTTCGCCTCGTCCGCGCTGGGCGCGATCTTCGCGCTGGTCGGCCTGGAGGTGATCGGGCTCGGGCCGGGCGAGACCATCGACCTGGGGAAGATCATCTTCAGCGCGATCGGAACCGGTGCGCTGACGCTCGGCGCGTGGCCGATGTTCGTCGCGCCGATCCTGTTGCTCACCTTGCTGTTCGCCGCGCTGAACCTCTGCAACATCGGGTTGGAAGAGGTCTACAACCCGCGACTGAGAGGAGTCGCCGGTGCCTAGGGCCAGCGCGACCGAACCCGCGACGCCTCCGAACCCTCCGCCGCCGGACGCCGCGCAGCAGCGGCCGGTGCTGGAGATCAAGGGGCTGAAGGTCCACTACCGCACGACCGGCGGTGACGTCGCCGCCGTCGACGGCGTGGACCTGACCGTGCGACGGGGCGAGATCCTCGGCATCGCCGGTGAGTCCGGCAGCGGCAAGAGCACGATGGCGGTGTCGCTGCTGCGGTTGCTCCGCCCGCCCGGTTACGTCGCCGGCGGGGAGATCGCCTTCCACCCGAGCGAGGGGCCGTCGGTCGACCTGCTCAAGGTGGACGAACGCCGGCTGCGGGCACTGCGCTGGCGGGCGTTGTCGTACCTCCCGCAGGGTTCGATGAACTCCATGAACCCGGTGATGCGGGTGGGCGACCAGTTCCGCGACGTCATCCTCGAACACGCCGGCCGGCGGCGGGGCGAGATCGACGAGATGATCCCGCGGCTGCTGCGCTCGATGGGCCTGGACCCCGGTGTGTCCCGGATGTACCCGCACGAGCTGTCCGGCGGCATGAAGCAGCGGGTGCTGATGGCGATGTCCATCGCGCTCGAACCCGACCTGGTGGTGGCCGACGAACCCACCACCGCGCTGGACGTGACCATCCAGCGGGTCATCCTGCAGAGCCTCGGCGACCTGCGCGACCAGTTCGGCGTGACGCTGGTGGTGATCTCCCACGACATGGGCGTGCACGCGCAGCTCGTCGACCGCGTGGCGGTGATGTACGAGGGACGCGTGGTCGAGGTGGGTGACGTACGCCAGGTCTTCAAACAGCCCCAGCATCCCTACACCCGCAGCCTGATCGAGTCGATCCCGCGGATCGGCGACGCGCCCTGGCAGCACAGGAACCAGCAGCCCGGCGGCCGGCAGCAGAGGGAGAGTGAGGTGCGGTGAGCCAGGCGCGGGACACCCAGGCGCAGGACACCCAGGCGCGCGACACACGGCCCGGTGACAGGCGGGGCAAGGACATCGAGCTGCGGCAGGTGGTGCAGCGGTTCCACGCCCGGGGCTCGGCGACCGGCTTCCTCACCGCCGTACACGAGACGTCGTTCGCGTTGCGCTCGGACCCGCCGCAGATCGTCAGCCTGGTGGGGCAGAGCGGCAGCGGCAAGAGCACCATCGCCCGGATCATCCTCGGCCTGCAGGCACCCAGCTCGGGTTCGGTGACCTACGGCGGCAAGGACATCTCGAAGCTGTCGCGGGCGGAGTACGACGACTACCGGCGCAACGTGCAGCCGGTCTTCCAGGATCCGTACGCCATCTTCAACCCCGTCTACCGGGTGGACCGCGTGCTGCGCAGCGCCATCAGGAAGTTCGGTCTGACCCGGTCGAAGGAGCAGGCCGGTGAGCTGATGGAGGAGTCGCTGCGGGCGGTGAAGCTCGACCCCGGCCAGGTGCTCGGTCGCTACCCGCACCAGCTGTCCGGCGGGCAGCGCCAGCGGGTCATGCTGGCCCGGGTGCACATGCTGCGGCCGGCGTTCATCATCGCCGACGAACCCGTGTCCATGCTGGACGCGCAGGTGCGCAAGCTGTTCCTTGACATTCTGGTCGACTTCCAGCGCGACTACGGCATGACGACGTTGTTCATCACCCACGACCTGTCCACCGTCTACTACGTCGGTGGCGACGTCATGGTGATCACGAGAGGCCGGGTGGTCGAGCAGGGCCCGGTGGCGGAGGTCATGCACACGCCGAAGCACCCGTACACCCAGCTGCTGCTGGCATCGGTCCCACAACCGGACCCCGACGCGCGCTGGACCGACCGGATCGACGTGGACCAGGCCGAACGCGAGGAGGCCGATCCGGAGCTTCCGCCCGGCGACGACGCGCTCGAGGCGCGGGTTCCCTGAGGTGGGCTGTGAGGATGACTGAGAGGTTGGCTGGGGTGGGCTGAGTGGCTGTCAAGCCGGACTTGCGCGCGCTGCGGGACACGCTCGTCGCCGACCTGGTGGCGCGCGACGTGCTGCACGACCAGCGGGTGGCGGACGCACTGACGACGGTGCCGCGGCACCTGTTCCTGCCCGGCGTACCGGCCGCGGAGGCCTACGCCGACGAGGCGGTGGTCACCCGTCGCGACGCCGAGGGTACGGCGACGAGTTCGTCCTCGCAGCCGGCGATCATGGCGATCATGTTGGAGCAGCTGGACGTGCGGCCCGGCCACCGGGTGCTGGAGATCGGCGCCGGCACCGGCTACAACGCCGCGCTGCTCGCGCACCTGGTCGGCCCGACCGGCAGCGTCACCACGATCGACCTGCAGCCCGACGTGACCGACGCGGCCCGGGACGCACTGGTCGCGGCAGGGTACGCGCGGGTGCGCGTCGTGTGCGGGGACGGTGCGCTGGGGGTGCCCGACGATGCGCCGTACGACCGGATGATCGTCACCGCCGGCGCGTGGGACCTGCCGCCGGCGTGGTACGAGCAACTCGCGGTTGACGGCCGGCTGGTGGTGCCGTTGGACCTGCGGGGTGTGATGCGGTCGATCGCCTTCGAACCAGTCGACGCAGTCGGTGGGAACGCCGGAGCGCGGTGGCGCTGGCGCAGCCGGTCGGCGCACACCTGCGGCTTCATGCCGCTGCGCGGGCTGGCCGCCGGGCCAGGACGGCGGCTCCGGATCGGTGCGCCCGAGGACGCCGGCATCTCGTTGTCGGTCGACGACGAGCGCGAGGTCGACGTCGACGTGCTGGGGGAGGCTCTGACCGCGCCTCCGGTCGAGATCGCCACCGGACTTGAGCTGACCACCCCCGAACTCGTGGACGGCCTCTTCGGCTGGCTCGCGCTCACCGAACCGGACAGCTGTGGGATGTACGCCGGCGCCGAGGCGATCGAACGTGGACCCGTGGAGTTGCCGGTCGTCTACGACGGCCCGTCCGGCCCGTCGGCCGCGATGGGTTCGGGACTGGTGGCCGACGGAAGTGCCGCGCTGCTGGCGAGGCCGCGGACCGACGACCGGTCGACGGCGGCGCCGCTGGTGGTCCGGGGCTACGGCGCCGACGGGTCCGCACTGGCCACCCGGCTGGTGACCGCGGCCCGGGCGTGGGACGACGCTGGCCGCCCCGGAGGCGAGCGGCTGCGGGTCGAGGCGCTGCCGCTTCCCGGCGGCGCCGACGACACCGGGACGTACGAGGGAAAGCACGTCGTCGACAAACGGTCCGTACGGCTGCTGGTGTCCTGGCCCACGACAGAGGTGCCCGGCCAGTGACGTTCCCCGAGAAGTGGTTGCCGACAAAAAGCCGTTGCTGACAAGGGGTTGATGGACGTGGCCCCAAGGTGTCAGGTGTAGTCGGAGTGCCCTCTTCCGGACGTCCCTGGACGACCGATACGTCATCCACCGTGACCGCCACGAACCAGATGAGAGACCTCTCAACCCGTGCTCAAAGACCCCGCATCGTCGCCAGGCATCGCCGATTCTGGATACATCCGGCCGACGTCAACGGCCAGTGAACACCGGCTGTCTTCGAGGAGAAGTGATGCGGAACCTTTGGACGGCACTAATCGCCGACAACCTTTGGACGGCGCTGATCGCCGACCTGGTCGCCATCAGCATCCTGGCTTATTTCGTGTACTTCCGGCGCTACTACCGTCGCGACCTGCTGCTGGCGTACATCGCTCTCAACGTCGGCGTCCTTGTCGTCACCACCCTCCTCGCCAGCGCCGGCGCCGCCACCGGCCTGGGCCTCGGCTTTGGATTGTTCGGCATATTGTCGATCGTCCGGCTGCGTTCGGACTCGATCACCCAGGAGGAGGTCGCCTACTACTTCATCTCCCTGGCCCTCGGTCTCATCAACGGGCTGCACACGGGACGCGTGTGGTTCACGCCCGCGCTGTCCGCGACGCTCCTCGCTGTCATGTACGTCGCGGACCACCCTCGACTACTCGTCCGGACCCGACGGCAGACGGTCACCCTCGACGCCGCCTACCCTGACCCGGGCCGCCTCTACGCAGTCCTTGAACAACTCCTGGCCGGCAAGGTCAAACACTGTGTCGTCCGTGAACTCGACCTGGTGCGTGACATCACTGTCGTCGACGTGCGGTTCCGCCTCTTCGACCGCCGCACCGCCCCCACGTACGTCGCCCGCCAACTCGACCGGGTTGCACCATGACGACCTCCGTGACGACCTCCGTGACGACCTCCGTGTCGACCCCCGTGTCGACCTCCGTGTCGACCTCCGTGTCGACCTCCGTGTCGACCCCCGTGTCGACCCCCGTGTCGACCCCCACGACGACTCCCGTCGTGACGCCACACCCTGCCGAGCTCCCGACCCGCACCAGCGCGCTCGTCGCCGACGCCCTCGCACCGCTGACCGCAGTGGACCTGCCGACAGTGCTGGAGCAGGCAGAGTTGCAGTCCCGGGTCGACCGCAAGTACCTCGTTCCCACCCAAACCTTCACCGAGCTTCTCACCCGGCTCGGCGAGCGGTACTCCGTCCTGGAGATCGATGACCGCCGACTGTTCCAGTACGAGTCGGTGTACTTCGACACCCCTCAGCTCCACCTCTACCGCCAGCATCTGCAGGGCCGCCGACTCCGCTACAAGGTCCGTACGCGCACCTATGTGGACTCCGACATCTGCATGCTCGAGGTCAAACTGAAAGGCCGGCGCTCCCAGACCATCAAGACCCGTTTCCCTCACGCGACCGAGCATCGTGCAGTGCTCACCGATCAGGGCCACCGTCTTCTCGACGACCTGCTCCACACCGAGTACGGCATCAGCGCGCCCGCGCTGGCACCGGTCGTCACCACCAGGTACCTTCGCGGAACCCTCGTCGACCTCGAAGAAGGAAACCGTTTCACCTGCGACCTCGACCTCGTCTGCGAGCACCACGGTCGGACAGCCGGCGGGCTCACGGACCAGATCCTCGTCGAGAGCAAGACAGTCGGCGGCAGGAGCGCTGCCGACCGGATTCTCCGCGAACTCGGAGTCCGGCCGGTCAGCATCAGCAAATACTGCGTTGCCCTCGCCCTTCTCAACCCCACAGTTGTGACCAACCCGTGGAACCGCGTTCTACGTCACCACTTCGACTGGCGTCCGAAATCCCACCTACGCGAGTGGGACGTTGCGGACCCAGGGGCCGGCCAGTCCGACGCCGGCGTCAGGATCGGTCCGCTACCAGCTGCGTGACAGCGCTCGGTCCGAACAGCGAAGCGGCGGTCCGACCCCTCGGGATAGGACCGCCGCTTCGCTCGTACTCGCCGGTGCCGGCTACCTGCTTGCTACCTACCGGCTACCTGCTCAGACCGCCCGGTGCACCCGCGCCGGGTCGTCGCCGTCACGCAGCGGGACCAGCCGGTAGGCCAGGTCGTACGACGTACCCGACGGCACGTGGTAGACCTCCAGCGTGTCCGGCCCGCAGCTCGCGCCACCCAGCCCGCGCTGGCGGACGTCGACGGTGAGGTACGTGACCTCGTCGCGTACCAGGTCGGCGGTGTGCCGGGCCGTGCCGAGCGTCCGCGCGGAATAGTGCGACACCCCGGCCTCGACCGGCGTCGGCGCACTCACCAGCAGCCCGGCGCCGTCGGCCCGGCGCAGCGCGAGCCAGCGCACGTCGGTCTTGTTGCCGTGCTCCTGCGGCAGGATGTACGGCACGTACTGCTCGTCCACCGTCCCGGACCAGCGGCCGACCGCCGCGCCGGCCTTCCGGTCGACGTAGCTCTCGTGCGGCCCACGGCCGAACCACTCCACCTGCTCGAAGCCCGCCGGCACGGTGGCCAGCACGCCCACGCGCGGCAGGTCCGGCAGGCCGGCGCCCACCTCGACGTGGTGGCTCGCGGTCACCGAGCCGTCGGCGCGGATCTCCCAGCGGGCCTCGTGCACGATCCCGGTGTCCCCGGCCGACGTGCCGCTCTCCTTACCGCCTTCTGTGCCACTTTCTGGGGCGAGCCGCTCGACCCGGGTGACCACGACGCCGCCGTCCTTGCCGGACTCCACCCGGATGGACTCGGTGTTCGTGACCAGGTGGTCCAGGCCGGCGTCCAGCCAGCGGAAGTATGCCTGGTGGCCGCGCTGCCAGGGGTTCTCGTCCAGCCGGATGCCGTCGTTGTCGGTGGGCGCCCGCCAGGTGTCGACCACCGGTCCGGACTCCAGCAGGTCCACGCCGTCCACCCGCCACGCGGTGAGCGCGCCGTCGGCCCGGCGGACCACCACCTCCACCCGGTCACCGCGAACGGTCCAACCGTCCCCGGCCTCCTCGACCGCCAGGGCGGAGCCGGCGGAATCGACGGAATCGGCTGGTTCGGCGGAAGCCGCGCGACCGGTGCCGATCGGCAGCTGCACCCAGCCCACCTCGTGCTCGGGCCCGGCCAGCGGCACGTCGTCGGCGTGGATCCGCAGCGTGCCGTACGCCTCCTGGCCCGGGTCGAGCGCCGGCCGCTTCCACGGCACGGCGATCTCCTCCTCCGTGCCCGGCGCGGTGGACAGCCCCGGCAGCGTGCCGGACTCCACCACGGTCCCGTCGACGGTGACCTCCCAGGAGATCCGCAGGTGGGACAGGTCGCGGAAGTCGTACTTGTTGCGTACGCGCAGCCGGTCCTCACCGACCAGCGTCGCGTCGAACGGCTGGAACAGCCGCTTGGCCTCCCACATCGCCGGGTGCGGCGTCCGGTCGGGCCAGAACAGCCCGTCGCAGACGAAGTTGCCGTCGTGTGGGGTGTCGCCGAAGTCGCCGCCGTACGCCCAGTACCCGGGCTGGTCGCCGGAGGAGAAGCCGGGCCGCGGGTCGTCCGGGCTCTTCGCGATGCCGTGGTCGAGCATCTCCCAGATGAATCCGCCCTGCAGCCCGTGGTGACCCTCGATCGCCGCCCAGTAGTCGGCGAGGTTGCCGCAGCTGTTGCCCATCGCGTGCGCGTACTCGCACATGATCAGCGGCCGGTGGTCGGTGGTGGTCTTCGCCCACTCGACGATGCGGTCGATCGACGGGTACATCGGGCAGATCAGGTCCGAGGACGGGTGGCCGGCCGACCAGTCCGGCGCGATCGCGCCCTCGTAGTGCACCACCCGCGTCGGGTCCACCCGGCGAACCCAGCCGGCGGCCGCGTCGTGGTTGGGGCCGTAACCGGACTCGTTGCCGAGCGACCAGGCGATCACGCTGGGGTGGTTGCGGTCGCGCAGCACCATCCGGCTCACCCGGTCGACGAACGCCGCCTGGTAGCGCGGGTCGTCGCAGATGGTGGTGTAGTTGGCGTGCGCCTCGATGTTCGCCTCGTCGACGACGTAGAAGCCGTGGAGGTCGGCGAGTTCCAGGAAGTACGGGTCGGGCGGGTAGTGCGACGTGCGGACCGCGTTGACGTTGAACGCCTTCAGCACCCGGACGTCCTGCTCCACGGTCTCCTTCGGCACCGCGCTGCCGAACTTCTCGTGGTGCTCGTGCCGGTTGACGCCGCGGATGTAGACCGAGCGGCCGTTGACGAGAAGCTCGCGGTCGCGGATCTCGACCGTCCGGAAACCGGTGCGGACGCGGGTCGCCTCGACCTCGTTGCCGTCGGGGTCGACCAGGCTCACCAGGACGGTGTAGAGCGTGGGCACCTCCGCCGACCAGGGCGACACCGAGGGCAGGTCTGCCGTGACGGTGACCACGCCGAGACCGGGCAGGTCACCGGCGCGGGCGGCGGGTTCGCCGGTCAGCGGCTGCGCCAGGGCCGGTCCGCCGTCGGGGGCGTCCAGGGTCGCGGTGACCCGCCAGCCGGGGCCGGGCAGTTCGCCGACCTCGGCCTTGACGGAGAGGGTCCCGGCTCCGGTGGTGTGGTCGTAGCCCGCGGTGACCGCCACGTCGGCGAGGTAGGTCGCCTTGGTCGCGTAGAGATAGACCGAACGATGGATCCCGGCCTGCCACCACTGGTCCTGGTCCTCGACGTAGCTCGCGTCCGACCACTGGATGACCTGGACGGCGAGGGAGTTGGCGCCGGGGCGCAGTGCCGCCGTCACGTCGTACTCGCTGGGCAGCCGGGAGTCCTTGCCGATGCCCACCGGGACGCCGTTCACCCAGATCGAGGACACCGAGATCGCGCCGCCGACGTGCAGGACGACGCGGGAGCCGTCCCAGTCGCCGGGCACGTCGAACGTCGTGCGGTACAGCCCGGTGGGGTTGGCCGCCGGTACGTACGGTGGCCGGTTGGGCGCGAACGGCATCTGCACGTTGGTGTACTGCGGGCGGCCGTGGCCCTGCATCGTCCAGTTGCCCGGCACCGCCACGGTGTCCCAGCCGGAGACGTCCAGGTCCGCGGCGGGGAAGTCGGATGGGGTGTCCTCGGGCCGGTCGACGACCTTGAGCGCCCAGTCACCGTCCAGCGACAGCACCCGGGCGCCGGTCTGGGCGCGGGCCTGCTCGGCGGTCGGGTAGGGGAGCAGGGTCGCGCGGCCGGGCAGTCGGTTCGCGCCGGTGAACTCCGGCGTCTCCCACACCCGGAGCGCGCCGAGCGCGTCGGGGACGGTCGCGGGGTCAGTGCCGGCGGGGTTCGCGGTGTGGGCGTCGGGCCGCCCGGTCGGATCGTTCGCAGCCATGGGTGGCCCTCCTGGGTGGGATCGTTCTCAGACCACCGTAAGGCCACCTTCGCGAGCGGTGGAAAGCGCCTGCCCGCCAGCTGGGACCGGTCCGCGACCGGCCCGGCCACCCGCGGGCCACCCACCACCGGCTTCGCTGACCGGCTCGGCCGACCCGACCCGGCGGGTCGGGCTCGGCGGGTCGGCCTCTGCGCGTCAGGCGGGCCGGGGGCCGGAGCGGATGGCGATGAACTCCCGTACCTGGGTCCACGCATCGGCGCACTCGGCCGCGTAGTCGTCGAAGCTGCGGTCGAAGAAGCTGTGCGGCGCGCCCGGGTAGGTGTGCAGCGTGTGCTCGACCCCGGCGGACTCCAGCGCGGCCCGGAACTCCTCGACCTTCTCCGGCGGGATGCTCTGGTCCGCGCCGCCGAACAGGCCGAGCACCGGCGTGTTGTACCGCGCGGCCTCGCTGATCGGCGTCGGGCCGCCTTCCACCCGCTGGCGCATGCCGCCGTAGAAGCCGACCACGCCGGCGAGGTCGGTGCGTGACGCGGCGAGGAAGGAGTACGACCCGCCGAAGCAGAAGCCGACGGTGAAGACCGAGGTCACCCGGCCACGGGCCCGCAGCCGGTCCACCGCGGCGCCGACGTCGGCCGCGACCGATTCCGGTGTGGTGCGGGCGACGTGGGAGCGGAAGTCGAAGTCGTCACCGCGCGCGTGTGGCGGTTCTTCGGCCGTACGACCGAAGTAGTCGATGGCGACGGCGTCGATGCCCACACCGGCGAAGCGTTCGGCGAGGTTCTCGTAGAACCCGAACAGACCGCGCACGTCCGGCATCACCACCACACCGGCACCACTGGATGCGGGCGCGTCCGCCTCGTACGCGCCGAACGTGGCGCCGTCGGCGGCGGTCAGGGTGATGCGGGAGCCGGCGACGGGCTCGGCGCCACCGGGTGGGTCGGGAGGCAGGGCATCCGCGGCGAAGCACATGGGGCGCTCCTTTCGTCGGTGAGGTACCGCTGTCCGGGCACGGCTCCGAACCTACCTCCGCGTCCGGGGGTGCCGTATGGTGGCCGCCCGTGAGGATAGCCGTACTTCGGGAACGCAGGACCGGCGAACGCCGCGTCGCGCTGCTGCCGGAGCAGCTTCCCCGGCTGCTGGCGGCGGGCGTCGAGGTGTCGGTGGAGTCCGGTGCCGGCAACGAGGCGGGCGCCACCGACGACGACTACCGCGCGGTGGGCGCGCAGGTGAGCGAGGAGGTGCTCACCGGTGCCGACATCGTGGTGTCGGTGCAGCCGATCAACCTCAGCACCGCCCGCCAGCTCGGCGAGGGTGTGGTGACAGTGTCGTTCCTGCCGACGGCGGAGGAGGGTCCGCTCGTCCGCCGGCTGCGGGAGCGCCGCATCACGTCGTTCTCGATGGACCTCGTGCCGCGCACCGCCCGCGCGCAGCCGATGGACGCGTTGTCGTCGCAGTCGATGGTCGCGGGCTACCGCGGTGCGATCGTGGCCGCCGAACGTCTGCAGCGGTTCTTCCCGTTGTTCATGACGGCGGCCGGCACGGTGCGGCCGGCGACCGTACTGGTGCTCGGCGCCGGGGTGGCCGGGCTCCAGGCGATCGCCACAGTGCGCCGGCTCGGTGCGGTGGTGGAGGCCTACGACGTACGCGAGAGTTCGGCGGAGGAGGTGGCGAGCGTCGGCGCGAAGTTCGTGCAGCTCGGCCTGCCGCCGCTCGCGGGCGCCGGAGGTTACGCGCGGGAGATGACCGAGGAACGCGCCACCCGGCAGCGCGAGCTGCTCGCCCCGCACGTCGCCGCCGCCGACGTGCTGATCACCACCGCGGCAGTGCCCGGCCGGACCGCGCCGGTGCTGGTCACCACCGACATGGTCGCAGCGATGCGCGCGGGTTCGGTGGTGGTCGACCTGGCCGCCGACCAGGGCGGCAACGTCGAGGGCAGCATTCCCGGGCACGAGGTGATGGTCGAGGGCGTGCTGGTCTGGGGCGGTTCGAACGTGGCCAGTCAGCTGCCGCGGCCGGCCAGCGAACTCTACGGACACAACGTCGTCAACGTGCTGTTGCTGATGGTGCGGGTCGGTGTCCTGCATCTCGACTTCGGTGATGACATCCTGTCCGCCACCTGTGTGACCCACGCGGGTGAGGTGGTCCACCGGCCGACACTCGAACTCCTCGGGGAGGTGGGGTAGGTGACCGAGGGAGTCGCTCTGCTGACCGTCTTCGTGCTCAGCGCGTTCACGGGGTACGAGGTCATCTCGAAGGTGTCCACGACGTTGCACACGCCGTTGATGTCGGGTGCGAACGCGATCCACGGCGTGATCCTGATCGGGGCGATCCTGGTGACCGGCCGGGCCCGCGACACCGTGGAGCTCTGGGTCGGACTGGTGGCGGTGTTCCTCGCGACGCTGAACCTCGTGGGCGGTTTCGTGGTGACCGACCGAATGCTGGAGATGTTCCGTGCCAGGACTACTGCCAGGACTCCTGCCAGGACCCCCAGACGTCATGGCTGACCCCACGACGACGCCCGTGTGGGCGCAGCTCGGCTATCTCGTCGCGGCGGTGTGCTTCATCCTCGCCCTGCGCGGACTGGCCGCACCGCGCACGTCGCGGATCGGCAACCTCGTCGGTGCCGCCGGCGCGGTGCTCGCGGTGGCCCTGACGTTCGCCGCCGTACGCCCTGCCCATCTTCTCCCGATCCTGGTCGCCATCGCCCTCGGCGCCGTGGTGGGCGCGGTCGCCGCCCGCCGGGTGGTGATGACGGCGATGCCGCAACTGGTGGCGTTGTTCAACGGTGTCGGCGGTGCGTCGGCCGCCCTGGTGGCGCTGCTCGAACTCGGCGAGATCGCCGACGCGGGAGTGGGCGTCCGGATCGCGGTGGCGTTCACGGTGCTGGTCGGCGCGGTGAGCTTCGCGGGTTCGCTGGTGACGTTCGGCAAGCTGCAGGACTGGGTGCCCGGCCGGCCGATCGTCGTACCCCACACGCGGCTGGTCTACGGCGGCGTCCTGGTCCTGACCCTTGCCGCGGCGGTGACCACCGTCCTGCTCGGGTCGGTGGTGTTCGGGATCGTGCTGGCGGTGCTGTCGCTCGGCGTGGGTGTGCTGCTGGTGCTGCCGGTCGGCGGCGCGGACGTCCCGATCGTCGTGTCGCTGCTGAACGCCTTCACCGGTCTCTCGGTGGCCGCGAGTGGTTATCTGCTGGGCAACGCGTTGTTGCTGGTGGCGGGCACCCTGGTCGGTGCGGCCGGCTCGTTGCTGACCAGGCTGATGGCCCAGGCGATGGGCCGCAGTGTGACGACGATCCTGTTCGGTGGGCTCGCCGGGCCGTCGACGCAGGGGGCGACGGAGGAGAGTTCCCGGCCGGTGAAGTCGGCCGGTGCCGGGGATATCGCGGTGATGCTGGGGTACGCGCGCCGGGTGGTGCTGATCCCTGGGTACGGGCTGGCCGTCGCGCAGGCACAGCATGTGCTGCGCGAACTCGCCGAGGCACTGGCCGCGCGCGACGTGGAGGTCGTGTACGCCATCCACCCGGTAGCCGGCCGGATGCCGGGCCACATGAACGTGCTGCTCGCCGAGGCCGACGTGCCGTACGAGCAGTTGGTGGAGATGGCCGACGTCAACCCGGAGTTTCGGGCCACCGACGTGGCGCTCGTGGTCGGTGCGAACGATGTGGTGAACCCATCCGCACGTGAGCCGTTCGGCTCGCCCATCGCGGGCATGCCGATCCTGAACGCCGACGAGGCCAAGGCAGTGGTCTTCCTCAAGCGGTCGATGAGACCGGGGTTCGCCGGGATCGAGAACCCCCTGCTGCACGACCCGAAGACGACCGTGCTGTTCGGTGACGCCAAGGAGTCGTTGACGAGGCTGGTCGCCGCGCTCCGCTCGGTGTGAGGGCGGGCCCTGGGCAGGAGTGACCTGCTCAGGGGTGACCGGGGAGGGTGTGGCCAGGGCGGGTGTGACGTGCCCGGGTGGCACTCTCCGGCCCGAGGTCCTCATGGCCGGCGTACTTTCTGCTGCGGGTCCACCCACTCGGGCGGGATGTACTCGGGGTGGCCGTGGTCGCCCATGCGGACTGTCCAGCCTTTGTGGTGGACGAACGTGTGGTGGGTCTTGCAGAGCAGCACTCCGTTGGCGAGGTTGGTGGGGCCGAAGTGGTCCCACGGGTTCATGTGGTGGGCGACGCAGCGGCGTTCGGGGACCTGGCAGTCGGGGAAGTGGCAGTGGGACCCGTCGCGGATGGCGAGTGCTCGGCGTTGGGGTTCGGTGAAGAACCGGTCGGCCATCCCGATGTCGAGGATTTCGCCGTTGCCGCCGAGGACGACGGGGATGATGTTGGCGTCGCAGGCCATCCTGCGGATGGTGGCGACTGAGAGCGGTTCTCCTCGGAGGCCGAGGATCCAGGCCGACCCACCACCGCCACACTTCTGGCAGCCGTCGTGGGGGTCGATGGGGCCGGTGTGGTCGATGGCAGCCTCCGGCCCCGCCGCACTCTCCTCGGGTTCGGCGTCTACCTCCGGATCTGCTTCACCTGTTGGATCCGCTCCGGTCTCGGTATGTGGTTGTGGGTGGTGCTCGGGTTCTCGGGGTTCGGGTATCCGGTCGGCGACCCCACCCGGATCGCCCGGCGGTTTCTCCTTGTCTGGTTGAGCTTCCCGCGTAGCCGCCCTGCACTCGGCGCCGGCCGTACCCAGGTCACCGGTCGGGGCTGGTCTGGTGGTCTCGCCGGAGTCAGTCCTTGCTTCCGGGTCGACGACACCGCCACCAGTCCCGGCTTCGCGCTCGGTGTCGCCGGGGACCTTGCCGTGCTCGTTCCTGGTGGTCTTCGACCTTGTGGGCTTGGTGCCCGTGGTGCTGCCGGTGTCGTTGGTGCTCGTGTTCTGCTGTCGGGTCTTGCGCTGGGCTTGGCGTTTGGCGTCGGGGGTTTGGCAGTTGCAGGGCATGGGGCGGACGGGGTTGAGGTCGTCGATGGTGCCGAACCCGGTGCCGTTCATCAGTTGCTGCAGTCCGATCAGCACGGTGACGCAGTCGCGTCCGCGTCCTCTGTTGGGGGATGCCTGCTGCTGCGCCCACTGGGCGAGGAGTTCGGCGAAGGCGTCCCCGCACTTTTGGTCCAGGGGGCGTTCGTCGGGGTCGGGGCGGGTGTCGGAGGCGATCAGCGCCTCGACCATCTTCCGCAGGGCTTCCATCTCCACCACCGGCAGCTTGATCACCACGGTTTCCGACCCCGGAATCCCGTTGGCCAGGTAGCGCAGGGACCGTTTGCGTTCGGCGGCACGTTCGGCGTCGCCGAGCTCCTTCCCGAGCCGGCGTTCCCACTCTTGTGGTGCGAGGTACTGCAGCAACGCCCGGCCCAGCAGGCGTATGTCGTCGGGGTTACGTCGCTTGGACCAGGTGATCAGGTATTCCTCGGCCTTCATCCGCTGTTCGGGACCGATCCAGGTGGGCAGGTCCTTGACCGCGAACGCGATCACCTGGGCGTGCTTGAACGACAGTTCTCCCCGCGCCAACGCGCGGGCTGTCAGGGTGACCGTGCGGTCCAGGTCCCGGGCCAGGCCGACGGTGGCGGAGGCCTCGGTCTTCGACATCCGCTGCGCGGTACGCAACCACGCCGCGGTGGTCGCCGCACCCGTGGTCTTCCCGATGTCGCCGGCTTCGGCCTGGCGGACCCAGGCCAGGGTGAGCGCGTCGGTCCGTGCCTTCTCCGCCTCCAGTTCACCGATCAGCGCCCCCAGCTCACCGACCTCCACCCACGTGGTCGGCGTCGACAAAGCCTCCTCCACCCCGGCGCGGATCGTGGCCAGCGCAGCCCTCAACCGGCCGACGGCTCCACTGCCACCGGTGCCGGGAAGGTCCTGCGTCGTCGAATGCATGTTCGAAGCCTAGAGGCCGCCGCGGCTGCGAGATCCGTTGTCCACAAGGAGATCTGATGTGCAACTGATCCGCTACCTGTGGACAAAAACGTGGTTCCCAGGTACCTGTCAACCGCAGGTTGCGGGGACGCGGGCTCGGCCGACAGCGACGAGTAGAGCGGTGGTGCGTGGAGACGGTCAGCCGAAGTCCACGGAATCGGTGGTGACCGTTCCTGCCTCCCGGCCGGGAGCGGTGTGGTTTGCCCAGTAGAGGTTCGTGTGGTCGATGACCTTGTCGGGCGTGGGCGCGCCCCACTCGGACAGGTCCTCGGTGGTGTGGGCGTCACCGACCAGCGTCACGTCGTACCCCCGAACGATTCCTCCATGGAGCGTGGAGCGGATGCACTCGTCGGTCTGCGCGCCGGCGACGACGAGGCGTCCGATACGGCGCTCGGCGAGGACCGCCTCGAGGTCGGTGTCCTCGAACGAGTCGGGATACCGCTTGTGCACAACGGGTTCGGAGTCCTTCTGGGTGAGCTCGGGGACGTACCGCCAGCCGTCGCTGCCCACCGGCAGGTTGTCGGCGGAGGAGTGCTGCACCCACACCACGGGGACGTTCTCGGACCTGGCCCGGTCCACGAGCGCGGCGATGTTGGCGACAACGGCGTCGCGGTTGTGGGCGCCTGCGACGACGTCGTTCTGCACGTCGATCACCAGCAGTGCGGTGTGCGGACGGTCGCTCAGGGTGGTCATGGCGCGCTCCTCGGCAGGCAGCGGTGGTTCGGGTGCGCTCACGGTATTCCCATTCACCGACAAGCGACACCGCACCGGCGGACCCTACGAAAGTCGCACGCGATGGCAACCGAACGCCGTGGTGCGAGCCGTCGCGCCGTACCCAGACTGAGCGGGTGACCAACGAGACCCGTACCGCCCCCGACGGGAACGCCGTCGTGGTGGCGGACCTCCACAAGAGCTACGGCCCCGTCCGTGCCGTACGCGGTGTGAGCTTCACGGTCCGGCACGGAGAGATCTTCGCCCTGCTCGGACCCAACGGCGCCGGCAAGTCGACCAGCCTCGAGATCCTCGAGGGTTTCCGTACCCGCGACTCGGGCCACGTCGAGGTGCTCGGCATCGACCCCGGCGACCGGTCGGGAGAACGGGAGCTACGTGAGCGGATCGGCCTTGTGCTGCAGGACATCGCGGTGGAGCCGCACCTCACGGTACGCGAGACGATCGCGCGCGACGCGGGCTACTATCGCGCTCCCCGCGACGTGGACGAGGTGATCGGCCTGGTCGGCCTCACCGAGCAGCGGCGCCGGAAGGTCCGCTCGCTGTCCGGTGGCCAGAAGCGCCGGTTGGACCTCGCGCTGGGCATGATCGGCAACCCGAGCCTGCTGTTCCTCGACGAACCCACGACGGGCTTCGACCCCGCCGCCCGGCAGGGCGCCTGGGAGCTCGTACGCCGGTTGCGCGCGGCCGGAACGACCATCGTGCTCACCACCCACTACATGGAGGAGGCGCAGGAACTCGCCGACCGGGTGGCGGTGATCGCCGGCGGCCGGATCATCTCCGAGGGGACGCCCACCACGCTCGGCGGCCGCGACAACGCCCGGGCGCGGGTCCGGTTCGCCCTGCCCGGCGGTTGGACGCTCGACGGGATACCGGTGGCGGCGGGGGAGTCAGTGGCCGGCCCGGACCGCGGCGGCTTGGTGACCGTGGAGACCGCGGAGCCGACCGGGACGCTGCACCGGCTCACCGGTTGGGCGCTCGGCGCGGGTGCCGTACTCGAGGGCCTCACCGTCGAACGCCCCAGCCTGGAGGACGTCTACCTACGCCTCACGGGCGCGGCGGGCGAGCGCCCATCCGACCCCGACTCGCGCGAAGCCGACTCGCTCGAAGCCGACTCGTCCAAGACCGTCCTGGAGAGGAGCTCCCGATGAGCCGCGACCTCGCGCTGCTGTGGCACCAGATCCGCTACGAGCAGTTGACGTTCTGGCGCAACCCGCAGAGCGCGTTCTTCACGTTCGCCTTTCCCGTACTGATCATCACCGTGTTCGGCCTGCTGTTCGGCGGCATCGGCCCGAGCGACTACTTCTTCGGGCTCACGGCCCTGCAGTACTACGTGGGCACCATCGCGGCGACCTCCGTCCTCGGCGCGTGCTACAGCCAGCTCGCGATCGTGTTGTCGACGCGCCGGCAGAACGGCCTGCTCAAACGGGTCCGGGCCACTCCGCTGCCGAGCGGGACGTACTTCCTCGGCCTGCTGGCGCACTGCGTCCTGGTGAGCGTCGTGGACGTCCTGCTCATCCTCGGCATCGGCCGGGTCTTCGGCGTGCCGCTGCCCGGCCCCTCCCAGTGGCCGGCGCTGGCGGTGACACTCGTGCTCGGTGCGGCCGGTTTCTGCGCGCTGGGCGTCGGGGTGGCCTCGCTGATCCGCAACGCCGAAGCCGCGCCCGCGGTCGTGCAGTTCGTCCTCTTCCCGCTGGTGTTCGTGTCCGGCACGTACATGCCGATCCACGCGGACGTGGTCAACCGGGTCGCGGACTTCCTGCCGGTACGGCCGTTCAACCAGGCGTTGCTCGGAGCGTTCGGCCACGGCGGGTTCGCCTGGACCAGCCTCGGCGTACTGGCCGCGTGGGGTGTCGCCGGGGCGCTGGTCGCCGTCCGGCGGTTCCGCTGGGACCCCCGCCCGGAGTGAGGTCGGCCCTACGCCAGGACCTGCCGGGACTCAGATCGCGGCGACCCGCACGCTGAGGTTGCCCAGCGTGGTCCAGTGCGGCTCGACCAGCGTTCCCGTACCCACGACGTGGCTGGAGCAGGGCGGTTCGGTCTGGTAGAGGCTCGGCCGGGCGATCCGCCGCTGCACGTCCCAGCCACAGCTGTCCGCGCGCACGAAGCAGTCCCACAGCCCGTCCTCCAGCGGGCGGCCGGCCTTCGCGACGCGCGGGTCGAGCCGGGCCGTGCCGCGCAGCACGACCTGCTCGGTCTCGTCGGCGGTGTCGGGCACCAGGTGGCTGGTCGTCGGCAGCCGGTAGTCGCCGGAGTCGTTGCGGTTCTGTACGTACACGTCCAGCCGGCTGCGGCTGATCGCGGCCGTCACGTCGTAGGCGTCCTCGGGTACGTCGACCCGCAGCGGCACCGGCGGCTGCCACAGCAACCGGCCGCCCAACCGGTGGAAGGTCACCGGGCGCCCGTCGGCGTAGGTCAACCGGCCGCTGACCCGGATCAGCAGGTGGTCGCCGTCCCAGTCGACGCGTTCCAGGGTTGGCACCACGGTCAGCTCGCGTTCGGCGCGGGCCAGCCGGGCGATGTCGGCGTACGCCCCGGCGCGCAGCAGTCCCGCCCGGACCCGCATCGACAGCGGCAGCCAGGTCTCCACGGCCGGGCCGAACCGCTCCGCGGCCAGCTTGCCGACCTCGCGGTAGAGGAGGTGCTGGCGGTACCGCACCGGCAGTCCGCCGAACGTCCGGGCGCCCAGCAGGCGGAGCATCTCCGCGTCGTACCACTGCGCGTAGATCTGGTCGCGTTCGTCGCCGGGAGCGGTGTGGCTGTCCACGACGTCGAGCACTCCGCGCAGGGCGCGGTAGTAAGCCCGCGGGTCGAACCGGCGGGCGGCCTGCTCGCGTTCGGGCCGGCGGATCCAGTGGCAGCACACCTCGTCGGCGAGCACGCTGATCACCTTCGCCCGGAAGTACGCCTGCGCGACGAAAAGCTGGTCGCCCAGCCTGGCCGCGCCCTCGGCGAACCTCAGGTGGTGCTCGGCCAGGAACGCCGACCGGAACAGCATGTGCGGTGTCAGCAGCCCGAACAGCTGGTCCTCCACGAGGTCGGCCTGGTCCCGGGACGCCCGGAAGACGTGCCGGGAGACCGACCGGCCGCCGTGGCCGACCAGCTTTCCGATCACGATGTCGGCGTTCGTACGGGCGGCCGTGGCGTACATGCGTTCCAGCGCGTTCGGGGTGAGCCGGTCGTCGGGGTCGAGGAAGTAGATGTACTCGCCATGAGCGCGTTCGATCCCGATGTTGCGCGGCCGGCCGGGCCCGCCGGTGTGGGCGGCCATGATGCCGCGCAGCGGCGGATGCAGCCGGTCGAGCTTCTCCAGCCGCTGGGCGGTCCCGTCGTGTGAGCCGTCGTCCACCATGAGGATCTCGTACTCACCGGGCCCCAGGGACTGGCCCAGCAGAGACTCCAGGCTGGCGTCGAGATCGGCTCCCAGGTTGTACACCGGGACGACGACGCTGACCTTCACGCCCATGGGAATCCCCCCATGCCGTCAGCATGGGCCGGACGTCCCGTCGACAAACCTGTGGACCGGTAAGGGACCGGTAACCGTCAGGGTCAGGTCGGTCGGGCAGATGGGTTGGACATTCGGTCGGGCAACTCAGCGCATGGAGTCGGCCAGGGTCGGGCCGGCGGGTCGGACAGCGGGTCGGACAGCTCAGCCGGCGATGCCGTACAGCCGGTCGCCCGCGTCGCCGAGCCCCGGGACGATGAAACCGTGCTCGTTGAGGTGGTCGTCGACCGCGGCGGTGACGATCGTGACGGGGACGCCCTCCGACTCGAGCTCCGCGAGCTCGCGTTCGAGGAAGCGGAGGCCCTCCGGGGCGGCGAGCAGGCACACCGCCGTGATGTGGTCGGCGCCCCGCTCGACCAGGAACCGCACGGAGTCGGCGAGCGTCCCGCCGGTGGCCAGCATCGGGTCGAGCACGTAGCACTGCCGGCCGGACAGGTCCTCGGGGATCCGCTGGGCGTACGTCGAGGCCTTCAGCGTGTTCTCGTCGCGGACCATGCCGAGGAAGCCGACCTCGGCGGTGGGCAGCAGCCGCACCATGCCCTCCAGCATCCCGAGGCCGGCGCGCAGGATCGGCACGACCAGCGGCTTGGGCGCCGCCAGCTTGATGCCTTCCGCCTCGGCGACCGGGGTGGTCACGGTGACCGGCTCGGTCCGGACGTGCCGGGTGGCCTCGTACGCGAGCAGCGTGACCAGCTCGTCGGTGAGCAGCCGGAACGTCGGGGAGTCGGTACCGGCGTCTCGCAGCACGGTGAGTTTGTGCGCGATCAGAGGGTGGTCGGCGACGTGGATCCGCATGGGCGTGACCCTAGGCCATCGCGGCGCGGAGCCGGAGCCTGCGGTGGGAGCGGTGGTGGGCCCTGCGGTGGGAGCGGTGGTGGAGCCGAACCCGCACCGTGAACACGTCCTCTCGGAGAGCCAGCGATCCGCCCCGAGGGCGCGCCTGGCACGTAAAAAGTGCAACTCTGCCTGAAAAAACCGGTCATAGACATTGCTCCGGTCCCGGGACAAGGTCCACCTTTAGTGAGGCATGTCTGGGGTCGCCCAAACCCGGCTGGTGGCCCCTTCGTCACAACGGGGATCGTCTGGATCGGCGGTCAGGGTCATGAGCGCAGCACAGAGACGGCAGTCGGACTCGCCAGCTCTCCACGCGTCGGCGACAGGCGCGGTCCGCGGCGGTTGGGTCACACCTCTCACGCAGGCCACGAGCCCTCCCGGCGACCCCGGAGCGCGTCCCACCGGCTCAGCTCCTGGTCCAGGTACCGGCTCGACTGCCGGCCGTACCCCCGACCACGCCACCGGTGCCTCCGCCACTTCCCCCGCTGCCGCCTCCGCCACCTCCTCCGCTGCCTCCGAGGCGGCGGACCCGCGCCCCCTGACCGAACGCGAGTGGGAACGCCTGCGCCGCCGGGCCGCGCTGCTGCGCGACCTGGCCGAGGCCAAGGACCTGTTCGCCGTCCGGGCCAACCAGCTCCGCCGGCAGCGCAAGGCCCTGCGCCGCGCGCTGTAGCCGTCGTACGTCCGATCGAGGCGTACGTCCGATCAAGGCGTGCGGTCCGGGTTCGGTGGAACTTCGGTGGAAGTTCCGCGAAAAGGTACGGATCGGGCGAACAAAGGGCGGGAAAAGCCGGTGCATTTTCGCGCGGGTCTGCCACGATGCCCTACATGGCCGAGGAGAGCAGCACGGCGATCGACTTCGCGGTGGTCACCTACCTCGAGGAAGGCTGCTGGCGGGCGTCGTCACTGGCGACCACGGCGGCGCGCGACCTCGACACGTTCGTGCGCACGCTGCGCCAGATGCAGGGTGACATCGGCTGCATCGGCTCCGTCTCGGTCGACGACGACTTCTTCATCCTGGTCCGGGTCGTGGGCGACGAGGTGCGCTACCTCCTCTCCGACGTGACCGCGGCGACCGACTGGCCGCTGGCCCGGGAGGTCCTCGACGAGCTGGCGTTGCCGGTTCCCATCGAGGACGACGAGGAGCAGGCACAGCCCGCCGGCGACCTCACCATCGTGGCCGACCTCGGCATGGCCGCGATGGAGATGGGCGCCCTGTGCGACGACCTCGACCTCTACCCCGACGAGATGTTGTCCAAGATCGCCGAGCGCCTCGGGTACGGCCCGGCGTTCCAGCGGGCGGTCGAGGCCTCGGTCGGCTGACCACGCCGACCATGTGCATGTCGGCCGACCCGCACCGTCGTGGATCGCGACCCTTAGGTTTCGATCGCGGACCCCGGCGAAAGACAGGTCCAGACAAGCCGTAGGTGCAGATCGAGAACTCGAAGGAATGGTGCGCGGTGTCGTACTTCGCGGCGGCGTTCGCCCGCAGTGGGGGCGAGTGGGTGGCGAGTGAGACCGACCTCGACGACGTGGAGACCGTGGAGGACGTGGTCGACGCGGTACATCAGGTCGAGTCCGACGACGAGATCGTCCTGGTCTTCGTCGAGGAGGAGAACTGGTTCGGCGTCGTTCGGGTGGAAGGCGACGAGGAACCCAGGGTGTACGTGTCCGACGGGGCCGAGACGTTCCGCTCTCCGGTCGGTGAGGCCCTGGTGAGTGAGCTGGCGGAGGAACACCGGCTCGCCGCCGTGGTCGCAGGCGACGTTGGTGGTGAGGTGCCGGTGCCGGCCACCGACCTCGACGAGGACGAGGACGAGCCGGTCGAGCTGCCGTCCGAACCCATCGGCGAGGCCGGGCTGCTGGACGACCTCGGCATCCGGGCCGAGGACCTCAACCGCCTGGCGGAGGCGATCGGCACGCCCCCCGCGGCGGCGGTGGCGTTCCTGGCCGAACGCCTGGGGTTCGCCGAGGCGCTCGAGGCCGTCCGCTGAGCTCCGGCGGGGAGGGGCCCGGCGGGGAAGGGTCCGGGTGCGAGGGGTCCGGCTGGGAGGACCCGATGCGGGCCGCCCTCGCCGAGGCCGCGCTGGCCCCGGACACCGGTGACGTACCCGTCGGCTGTGTCGTACTCGGCCCCGACGGCGCCGTGATCGGCCGGGGGCGCAACGCGCGGGAGGCGACCGGCGACCCCACCGCCCACGCGGAGATGCTGGCGATCCGGGAGGCGGCCGCCGCGCTGGGTGAGTGGCGGCTTTCCGGCTGCACGCTCGTCGTGACCCTCGAGCCGTGCACGATGTGCGCGGGCGCGCTGGTGCAGGCCCGGGTCGACCAGGTGGTGTTCGGTGCGTACGACGACAAGGCCGGTGCGGTCGGCTCGTTGTGGGACGTCGTACGCGACCGCCGGCTCAACCACCGGCCGCGGGTCGTCGGGGGCGTGCTCGCCGAGGAGTGCGGCGAGGTGCTGCGGCGGTTCTTCGCCGCCCGCCGGGGCGTGTGAGGCGCTTCCCGCCCCGTCCGGTAACCTACCCGGCGGTGGCGTGTCCGAGCGGCCGAAGGAGCACGCCTCGAAAGCGTGTGAGGGGCAACCCTCCGTGGGTTCAAATCCCACCGCCACCGCAGCAGGAGGGCCTGGGCACGAGTACCTGACGTGCCCAGGCCCTTCGGCATTGGCGAAGAATTGGGCCCCACCGGGGTCGACCGGGGGCGGGGGGAGGTGCCGGCGATGATCACAGTCGCCGAGCTCAACGACTTCCTGCTGTACGGCGCCCTGGTCCTGCTGCTGGCGATCCTCGCCGTCCGCGCGTCGGTGCGGTTCGGGTTCCCCAGCCTGCTGATCTACCTCGCGATGGGCGTCGCGCTCGGCGAGGTGGGGCTCGGCATCCGGTTCGACGACGCCCAGCTCGCCCATGCGCTCGGCTTCGCCGCCCTGGTGGTCATCCTCACCGAAGGTGGCCTCACCACCCGATGGGCCGAGGTACGCGGGTCGATGCTGCCCGGGCTCGTCCTCGCCACCGTCGGAATCGCGGTCAGTGTGGTCGTGGTGGCGGTGATCGTGCACGGCACGCTCGGGTTCGGCTGGCGGCTCTCCCTGCTCCTCGGCGCCGTCACCTCGCCCACCGACGCGGCGGCGGTGTTCTCGGTGCTGCGGAAGGTGCCGCTGCCCCGCCGGCTGGCGGGGGTTCTGGAGGCCGAGTCGGGCCTGAACGACGCCCCGACCGTCCTGCTGGTCACCCTGCTCAGCTCCTCCGCCCTGACGCACGAGGGCGTACCCCGCATCGTCGGGCTGATCGCGGGCGAGCTCGCCGGCGGCACGGTGCTCGGCTTCATCATCGGGTGGGGCGGTGCATGGCTGCTGCGGCGGGTGGCGTTGCCGTCGTCGGGCCTGTATCCGCTGGCGGTGGTGTCGTTCGCGGTGCTGGCGTACGCGTTCACGTCGTTCGTGCACTGCAGTGGTTTCGCCGCCGTCTACGTCGCGTCCCTCGTGCTCGGCAATGCCGAACTCCCGCACCGGCCGACCACGCGGTCCTTCGTGGAGGGGCTCGCGTGGCTGGCCCAGATCGGGTTGTTCGTGATGCTCGGACTGCTCGCCTGGCCGAGCCGGCTGGACTGGAGCGACGTCCTGGCCGGCCTGGTCGGCGGGCTGGCGCTGACCTTCGTGGCCCGGCCGCTGTCGGTGGTGGTGTCGTTGCTGCCGTTCCGGCCGCGGATACCCGACCAGGTGTTCCTCGCCTGGGCCGGGTTGCGCGGTGCGGTGCCGATCGTGCTCGCCACCATCCCGCTGGCCGCCGGGCTGGAGCGCGCCGACCGGTTGTTCAACGTGGTCTTCGTCCTGGTCGTGGTGTTCACGCTGGTGCAGGCTCCGACCCTGCCGTGGGTGGGCAAGGTGCTGCGGCTCGGCGGCGAGGACGAGGTGCGCGACCTCGACGTGGAGGCCGCGCCGCTGGAACGCCTGGACGCAGACCTGTTGCAGATCCGGATCCTGCCCCGGTCCCGGCTGGCCAACGTCGAGGTCGGGGAGCTGCGGCTGCCCGAAGGGGCGTCGGTGGCGCTGGTGGTCCGCGAGGGCCGCAGCCTGGTGCCCGGGCTGCGCACGATCCTGAAGGCGGGCGACGACCTGCTCGTGGTCGCTCCGCGGCGGGTACGCGAGGCCACCGAACGCCGGCTGCGGTCGGTGAGCCGTTCGGGCCGGCTGGCGGGCTGGCTGGAAGGCCACCCGTCGACGACGCACCCGCGGATGCGGTGGGTCCGCCGGCCCTGATCCCGGGAGGGTCGGGCCGCGGGGCCGGCAGGTGGCGTGCGGGCCGTCAGCCGGCGACGCCGCCCGGCGTGGGACTCGGCTTCACACAGACCGGCACGGTGGTGGTGACGTCCATGGCCGTCGGCGCCTTGGTGACGAAGCCGTGGAAGTCACTGCCGAGGACCAGGTCGACGCTCGCGTCGGTCCGGTCGTCCACGCTGACCTTCTCCTTGGCGACCTGCGCGGCGACCAGGATGACCTCCGGTGCGTCCTTGGCCCGGCCGCGAACCTCCGCGACCCTCACGGTCGCCTTCTTCGGGTCGTTGGCCACGGTGCCGACAGTGAAGCCGCGCTGGCGGAGGTCGGTCGCCGTACGCTCCGCGAGTCCGCCGATCTTGCTCGCGTTGTAGACGTTCACGATCACCTTGGTGGCCGTGATCCGCTGCTTCTGGCCCGGCGAGGGTGTGCTGCACACGAGGTCCGGCCCGACGCCCGGGATGGCCCTGAGGACCGCGTGCCAGCCGAACCACCCGGCTCCGGCGACGAGGCCGATGAGGACGACCAGGGTGAGGGGACCGCGGATCCTCCGCCTGCGCCGCCGCCGGGCTCTGCGTAGCTCGGCGGTGTCGTCCCATGCCATGTGCGCCCCCTTCCCCGTTCGGGAAATCCTCAGCCCTTGAGCCGAAGCACGCGGGCGTGCAACACCATGCGCTGGTGCAGGGCGGCTCGCAGTGCCCGGTGCAAGCCGTCCTCGAGGTACAGCTCGTTCTGGTATTCGACCACGTGGGCGAAGAGATCTCCGTAGTAGGTGGAGTCCTCCGCGAGGAGGGTGTCCAGATCGAGGGTGCGTTTGGTGGTGACCAACTGGTCCAGCCGGATCGGGCGCGGCGGCAGCTCGGCCCACTCGCGTTGGGTCGTGCCGTGCTCGGGATAGGGGCGTCCGTCGCCGACGCGCTTGAAGATCACGGTTGGGCAGTGTAGTGGCGCTCCCGCGAGTGACCGGGCAGAAGCGCTGGGTGTCTTCACCGTAGGCCGAATCGTTCCCCGGCGCTGCCCCCTGGCCGAGTCAGGGGTCGGCGGCGGAGCGCTCGGGTAGGACCGAACTCGGGAGCCCAAAAACCCGGTGGGACCGAACTCGGTGGGACCGAACCCGGGAGGACCAACAGGGTGACGCCAGGACTGCACGGTGGGAGGGTGCGGGGATGAAGAAGATCATCAACGATCCGGCGAACGTCGTCGCGGAGGCACTGGCCGGCCTGGCCGCCGCGCACGGCGACCTCGTGAGCGTGCATCTGGACCCCGACTACGTGGTGTCGGTGGACGCGCCCCGCCGGGGCAAGGTCGGCGTGGTCTCCGGCGGCGGCAGCGGGCACGAGCCTCTGCACGCCGGCTTCGTGGGGTACGGAATGCTGGATGCGGCCTGCCCCGGGCCGGTGTTCACCTCGCCGACGCCGGACCCGATCCTCGCCGCGACGAAGGCGGTGGACGGCGGTGCGGGCGTACTCCACATCGTGAAGAACTACACCGGCGACGTCCTGAACTTCGAGACCGCCGCAGAACTGGCCGCGGCCGAGGGCGTCGAGGTGGCGGCGGTGGTGATCGACGACGACGTGGCGGTCCGGGACAGCCTCTACACCGCCGGGCGGCGCGGGGTCGGTGGCACGGTCCTCGCGGAGAAGATCGTCGGCGCGGCCGCCCAGCGCGGTGACGACCTGGCCTCGGTGGCTGCGCTGTGCCGCCGGGTCAACGACAACGTGGCCAGCATGGGGATGGCGCTGGACTCGTGCACGGTGCCGCACGCCGGCAAGCCGACGTTCGAGCTCGGGCCGGACGAGATGGAGATCGGCATCGGCATCCACGGCGAGCCCGGCCGGGAACGCGTACCGCTGGAGCCCGCGAACGCGATCGTGGAACGCCTGCTGGCCCCGATCGTGGAGGACATGCCGTTCGAGTCCGGCGACCGGACGCTCCTGTTCGTCAACGGCATGGGCGGCACTCCGCTGATGGAGCTCTACATCGCCTACGCCCACGCCGAGAAGGTCCTGGCCCAGCGCGGCATCGCCGTCGAGCGGCGGCTGGTCGGCAACTACATCACCTCGCTGGAGATGCCGGGCATGTCGATCACCCTGCTGCGCCTGGACGAGGAGATGATCGACCTGTGGGACGCGCCCGTGCACACGCCCGCCCTGCGCTGGGGACGGTGACGCCGCATGCCCTCCGATGACCTGTCGATGACCACGCGGGACCTGCTCCGCGTGGTGGCCGACTACGCGGCCGTGGTGGCGGCCAACCGTACGTACCTGATCGAACTCGACGCCGCCATCGGGGACGCGGACCACGGTGAGAACCTCGACCGCGGCATGAAGGCGGCGGTGGACCGGCTTGCCGAGACCGAGCCCGGTACGCCCGCCGACGTGCTCCAGGCGGTGGCGACCGCGCTGATCTCCAAGGTCGGGGGAGCCGCGGGCCCGTTGTACGGCACGGCGTTCCTGCGTGCCGCCACCAGCGTCAAGGGGCGCGACGAGCTCGGCGCCGCCGACCTCGCGGGTGCCCTGCGGGCCGGCCTGGGCGGCGTGGTGGCGCGCGGCAAGGCCGAGGTGGGCGACAAGACGATGGTCGACGCCTGGGACCCGGCCGTGCAGGCGGCCGAGCGCGTCGTCGCGGCCGGCGGATCCACCCGGGAGGCGCTCGCCGCGGCGGCCGACGCCGCCGAGGAGGGCATGCGGGCCACCATCCCGCTGATCGCCCGCAAGGGCCGGGCGAGCTATCTCGGCGAGCGCAGCGCCGGTCACCAGGATCCCGGCGCCACGTCGTCGGCGCTGTTGTTCCGGGTGTTCGCCGACGTCGCCGACCACTCCGCGTAGGCATGGCGACGCCGGTCGGGCTGGTTCTGGTCGCACACGTGGCCACCCTGGCCGAGGGCGTACGCACCCTCGCCGCCCAGATGGCGCCGGAGGTGGACATCCGCGCGGTCGGCGGTACCGACGACGGCGGGGTGGGCACCAGCTTCGACGCGATCCTGGCGGCGGTGACGTCCGTGCTCGCCGAGGCGGGTCCGGACGAAGGTGCCGGCGTGGTCGTGCTGTACGACCTGGGCAGCGCGCAGCTCACTGCCGAACTCGTCCTGGAGACGCTCGACCCGGACCAGGCGGACCGGGTTCTGCTCGTTGACGCGCCGCTGGTGGAGGGCGCGGTCGCGGCCGCTACCACCGCGGCAGGGGGCGCCGGGCCGGCCGAGGTCGCCGCCGAGGCGCGGGCTGCGTACGCGCCCACCGCCGGGGCGAGCATGGCAGGGATGCCGGAGTCGCCGGAGTCACCGGAGTCGCGGGGGCCGGCGGAGGAGCCTGTCGAGGGCGAGGAACGGGCGCGGACGACGTTGCGTAACCCGGCCGGGTTGCACGCCCGACCGGCGGCGGCGCTGGCGCACCTGGTTCGGGAGTACGACGCGCGGGTCACGGTCGGCCGGCCGGGAAGCCCCGGGGCGGACGCGGCCGGTGTGCTCACGGTGGTCGCCCAGGGCCTGCGGGTGGGCGCGGAGATCGAGGTCGCCGCGACCGGTCCGGACGCCCGGGCAGCCGTGGACGCGGTGCTCGCCCTGGCCGACGCGGGGTTCGGAGAGCTGGACGAAGAGATGTCGGCAGCCGGGCCTCCGGTGCCGCCCGAGCCGTCGGCGCGGGCCGAGCCCGCGGCGTCCGCGGCGCCCGAGCCCGGCACTCTGCGAGGTGTCGGCGCCTCGGCCGGGCTGGTGGTGGCGCCGGCCCGGCATCTGCGACGTACCGAACCCCGGCTGCCGCCGACCGGTGGCACCCACGACCCGATGGCCGAACGCAGGCGGCTGGCCGCCGCCGTCGAGCAGGTGGACGCCGAACTCGGCAGCCGAGCCGCCGGTGGCGGGTCCGGCGCCGACATCGCCGGTGCCCACCAGGCGATGCTCGCCGACCCGGCGCTGCACGCGGGAGCGGAGGCGAAGCTCGACCGGGCCACGCCGGCCGAGGTGGCCTGGTGGCGGTCCGTGCTGGAGGCGCGCGACCTGCTGGCCGGCGGCGCGGACCAGGTGGCCGAACGCGCGGTGGACGTGGAGGACCTCGGCCGCGCGGTGCTCGGCGCGCTGGGCGTGGACGCCCGGCCGTCGGTACGACCGGAGGACGTCTCCGGTGCCGTCGTGGTCGCCGAGGAGGTGTTTCCCTCCGACGTCGCGGCCCTCGGCGAGGCCGGGGTGGCCGGCCTGGCGGTCGCGCGCGGCGGGCGTACGTCCCACGCGGCAATCCTCGCCCGCGGCCTCGACCTGCCGATGGTGGTCCGGCTCGGCCCGGCGGTGCTGGACGTTCGCGACGGTACGCCGGTGGTCCTGGACGCGCGTACCGGGCAGGTGCGGGTCGACCCGCCGGAGTCGGAGCTGTCCGCCGCCCGGCAGGCCGCCCGCGACCTCGCCGCCGACCGGGAGCGGGCCCGCGCGGAGGCCGCGAGCACGGTGGTGCGTGCCGACGGGACGCCGGTGACGGTGAGCGCGAACGTCGGCGGTACGGCCGAGGCGCGCGCCGCGGTGGCCGCCGGTGCGGACGCGGTGGGTCTGCTGCGTACCGAACTCCTCTACGTCGACCGGCCCCGCCTGCCCGGCGAGGACGAGCAGGCCGAGGAACTGGGCGAGGTGCTGGCCGAGCTCGGTGACCGGCGCGCGGTCGTCCGCACCCTGGACGTGGGCGGGGACAAGCTGCTGCCGGCCCTGGACCTCGACCCGTGGCGTCACGGGCCGCTCGGGCTGCGCGGGCTCCGCTACGCCTTCGCGCACCCGGACCTGTTGCGGACCCAGCTGCGGGCGGTGCTGCGCGCGGCGTACGGGCGCGGCGAGGTCTGGCTGATGGCGCCGATGGTGACGACGGCGGCGGAGGCGCGGCGGTTCCGGCTCCTGGTCGAGGAGGCGGCCCGGGAGCTCGCGGCCGAGGGGACGGCGTTCGCCCGGCCGGCGAAGGTCGGGGTGATGGTCGAGGTCCCGGCGGCCGCCCTGGCCGCCGACGAGATCTGCGCCGAGGTCGACTTCGTGAGTGTGGGGAGCAACGACCTCACGCAGTACGTCATGGCCGCTGACCGGACCAACGACGCGGTCGGCGACCTCTACCAGCCCGGCCACGAGGCGGTGTGGCGGCTGCTGGCGACGCTCGTCGACGCCGCGCGAGCGGCCGGTCGGCACGTCGCGGTGTGCGGCGAGCTCGCGGGGGAGCCGGACGCGGCGGTCCGGCTGATTCGGATGGGCGTGGACGAACTCTCGATGACGCCGAGTGCGGTACCCGACGTCAAGGCTGCCCTGCGGGGTCGGCTCGGCTGACGGCCGCTCGCCCGATCGGGTTCAGCTGACGGGCTCAGCTGATCGGTTCGGCCGATCGGTGGGCCGGCGGCGGACCGGTGACCTCCTCGGCGGTCGCCATCGCCCGCGGGTGCAGCACGGCCCGCTCGCGGGCCTCCAGCACCTTGCCGATCAGGTCGTCGCGCCAGTGGTCGGCGTCGTACCCGATCGCGCCGCGCTGGTAGCGGTCGTAGAAGAACGCGAGTTCGGTGACGGCGGTGTGGTAGTCGCGGACGGCCCGGGCAGCCTCGGCGCCCCACCTGCGCTTCACCGCCGAGCGCCATCCGCTGCGTCCGGCCAGGCTGGACAGCAGGCGTACCTCCTCCGGCGAGATCCAGTTGGCGGCGACGAACCGCGGCAGCTGGCTCGCCACGATGCGCTGTTCACGGCGCCGCTGCCAGAGCACCACCATCGCCATCGCGGCGAACACCGGCACCATGAAGAGGGCGTAGACGAGCAGGAAGCCGGGCTGGCTGAGCAGCGACGCCGAGGCGTTCCACAGCGCGTGCAGGCCGACGGCGACGAGGTAACCCGCCAGCGGGTAGACGAACCGGATCGGTCGCCGGCTGCGCACCATGATGCCGACGGCGAGCCCGGTCATCCCGGTGAAGATCGGGTGGGCGAACGGCGACAGCACGCACCGCAGGGCGAACAGCATGATGCCGCCGTGGAGTCCGCCCTCGGCGATCGCGGTGCCGAGATAGAGGATGTTCTCGCTGAACGCGAACCCCACCCCGACCAGGCCCGCGTAGACGATCCCGTCGACGACGCCGTCCACCTCGCGCCGGCGGGTGGCGAGGAGTGCGAACAGGAACGCACCCTTGACCGCCTCCTCCACCAACGGTGCGGTCACCACGGTGCTCACCAGGTCGCCGACCTCGGTGCCGACGGTGCGCGACCAGGCGTAGTTGAGCGCGAAGTTGCTGACCGCCGCGGCGAGCGCCGCCACTCCGGCTCCCCAGAGGAACGCCATCAGCAGCAGCCGACCGGGCTCGGGCTCCCACCGGTCGATCCACAAGAACACCGCGACCACCGGGACGACCGGCAGGAACGCGAAGAAGGTGCCGAGCGCCGCGGGCTCTGGTCCCGCGCCCAGGACGGTGAGCCCGATCAGCGGGGTGACGAGTGCGGCCATCACCACGATGAGGCCGACCGGCGCGAGCACTCTGCGGCGGTTGCGGTGCCGGCCGGCCCAGGGGCGTAACGGCACGAGGGTGCGGCCGCCCGGCAGACCGGGCAGCCCGGACTGAGCGGAGGGGGAAGGGGTCGCGCTCATCCGGAGAGCCTAGATCAGCGCACCCTTGCTCGCTGGTCGGCAGGAGGCGGACCGGCGGGGTTCGCGGGGCCGCTTCCGGGCGTTCGGTTCGTTCCTTCCCGGCCACCCCGGTGCGGCCTCGGTCGCGGAGCGTTGTCGATGTGACCCGGAGTCGCTCGTCAGGTGGTCGACGGCAACCGACAGGGAGCGGACTGGGAGCGGACATGGAGCGGAGAGGGAGTGAGGAGGAACACATGCGGCAACGGGTATCCGGTAAGGAAGCAGTGCGCACGGAATCCGATGTGTCAGACGTACGAGGCGTTCGCGGCGTACGAGACGAACCGGGCGGAGAACTGGTGATCCAGGTACACGGGGCGCGGGTCGACCTGGAGCGGGTCGTGGACGTACCACCGGAACGGATGTGGGACCTGCTCGCCGACGTGACCCGGATCGGGGAGTGGAGCCCGGAGTGCGTCGAGGCGCACTGGCGCGACCCCGGCCGCGGTCCGGTGGCCGGCGCGCGGTTCGCGGCCACGAACCGGTTCGCGCACGGTGGTGTCGGCCGGGTGACCTGTGTGGTCACCGAGGCGACGCGGCCGCGGGTGTTCGCGTGGGTGGTGCTCGACGCCTCCGACGACCCGGACCGGCCGGGTTCGGTCTGGACCTACGAACTGCTGCCGGCGGACGCGCCCGGCCGGACCCGCGTACGGCACACGTTCGTGCACGGTCCGGGAGAGTCCGGCCTCACCGTGGCGGTCCGCGAACACCCCGAGCGCGCCGAGGCCGTCGTCGCCGGCCGGCTGGCCGTGCTGCGCCGGCACATGAGCACCACCCTCGACCGGATGGTCGCCGCCGCCCGGTGAGCGACCGAAGTGAGCGACCGAAGTGAGCGAAGGAGCGACCGAGATGAAGTTCATGATGCTGGTGTGCTGGGCCGAGGGCGAAGAGCGCGGTCCGGAGGAGTCGGCCGCGATGCGGCGGGACTCGATCGCCTGGATGGAGCAGATGGACGCACGCGGGGTGCGGTTGCAGGGCAGCCGGCTGCGGCCGGTCGCCGACGCGAGGACCGTACGGGTCCGCGGCGAGGACGTGCTGGTGGTCGACGGCCCGTTCGCCGAGACCAAGGAACAGATCGCGGGGTACGACCTGCTGGAGTGCGCCGACCTCGACGAGGCGGTCGAGGTCGCCTCCAGGCACCCGGTCGCGAGGTGCGGCGCGATCGAGGTCCGGCCGTACTGGGACTGACAGCGGGGGAGGTTCAGCCTGCGTCGGGGGTCAGCAGCGCGTCGGCCACGGACGTACGGGCGTAGAGGACCGACCGGCCACTGCGATGGGCGGTGACCAGGCCCGCGTCCCGCAAGGCGGTGAGGTGCTGGGAGACCCCGGCGGCGGACATGCCGGCCCGCCGCGCGAGCTCGGTGGTCGAGGACGGGGTGTCGAGCTCGGTCAGGATGCGCGTACGCGATCGCCCCAGAACGCCGGCGACCGCCGCCGCCGACGTCGGGGTCCGCGGCTCCCACAGGTTGCCGACCCCGCGCGCGGGATAGGCGAGCTGCGGCGGCTCGCCGGCCACCGACCGGGTCAGGACGCGCGGCCACACGAACCCCGACGGCACCAGCAGCAGCCCTCCGCCCGCCTGGCCTCGGGTGATCGAGCAGTGCCGGCGGACGAGCCGCAGGGTGCCGTCGTCCCAGCGCACGGAGTCGTGGAGTTCGTCGAGGACGTGGGCGGAGCCGTGCTCGGCGGCCTGCCGGGCCCGGTAGAAGACGTCGGCCTCGAGGAGGTGCCGGATACGGGCCCAGTAGGGCGCGAGGGCGAGTTCCCAGTACGTCTCGATCTCGGCGGCCACCTTCGCGAGCGCCTCCTCGGGCGCGTCGTACAGCAGCCTGGACCGGGCCGACCGGCCGCCGCCCCGCCCGGCTTGCCTGTCCCCGTCCCGGTCGGCCGCCAACATGTCCAGCTCGATCCGCACCTGGTCGGCCGAGGTCGCCCGGATCGTCTCCAGCTCCCCGGACAGGGCGGGGAACGGCGAGGCGGGCGTGGGATTGAGGAAGTCGGCGAGGTAGCCGTTCGGCGGGATCAGCTCGGCCAGCCAGCCGCGGTCGAGTCCGGCGCTCACCAGCCGGGGGCGGACCTGTGCGGCCCAGCGCCGGTGGAGCGGGGGGCCCACCTCGCCCCGGAGCAGCCGGAAGCTGGTGACGACCTCCCACATCGGCGAGACGGCGTACCGGGTCAGCGCCAGGTCCGCGGTGGAGAAGCTGAGCACCGACTCCATGCGTACTCCTCACGTACCTCTTGCCGACCGGTCGGGTCGCTCGTGCCGTCCGGCCCTCTTCGGGGCGGTTGGATTCGGACTGAGCTTAATCAATGGCCCGGCGGATGGGCTTAGCCGCAGGGTCTGGCCATGCTCTCCTCCTTCCGCGGGCTTCCACCCGTCGTCTGGACCGTCTTCGCCGGCACGGTCGTCAACCGGCTCGGCTACCTCGTCACCCCGTTCCTGGTGTTCTTCCTGGCCACCCGCGGCGTCACCGGGACGCACGTCTCCTACGTCCTCGGCGCGCTCGGCGCCGGCAACCTCCTCGGACCTGCGGTCGGCGGACTGCTCGCGGACCGGATCGGCAGGCGTCCGACGATGCTGGCCGGGCTGGTCGCCGCGTCGGTGGGACAGGGAGCGCTCTTCCTCGCTCCCGGCGTGGCCACGATGGCCGCCGCCGCACTGCTGATCAGCGCCGCGGGGTCGATGGTGAGCCCGGCCGCGTACGCGCTGCTGGCCGACGCCGTGGACGCCGAACACCGGCGGCGGGCGTACGCGCTGTTCCAGTGGGGTGTGAACATCGGTACGGCCGTGGCCGGAGTGCTCGGCGGGTTCCTCGCCGCGCGCGGCTACTGGCTGCTGTTCGCGGTCGACGCCGGGAGCATGCTGGTCTTCGCCGCCGTGGTGGCGTTCCGGCTGCGCGAACACCGGCCCGCGGCGGACGCGGGGACGGACGAGGGCGGGGACGCGCCGAAGCGGAAGGACGGCATCGGCTACGGGGTCGTCCTGCGGGACCGGCTCGGACTGGCCCTGCTTCCGCTGTTCGGCGTCCAGTTGTTCGTCTACTCGCTGACCGAGGTGGCGCTGCCGCTCGCCATCCACGACAGCGGCCTGTCCCCGTCGGTCTACGGCGCGATGGCTGCCCTGAACGCGGTGATGGTGGTGTTCCTCCAGCCCGTGGTGACGGCGCGGCTGGCCCGGCTACCGCAGCTTCCGGTGCAGTGCGCCGGCGGTGTCCTGGTCGCCGTCGGTGTGGCGATGACCGGTCTCGCGAACACGGTCGCGGGCTATGCGTTCTCCGTGGTCGTCTGGTCCGTCGGCGAGGTGGTCGTCGCCGGAATCGCCGCGTCGGTCATCGCCAACCTCGCCCCGGCGCACGCGCGCGGTCGCTACCAGGGCGCGTTCGGCTGGGTCTGGGGGACGGCGAGGTTCGGTGCCCTCACCCTGGGCGTCGGGTTGTACTCCGGTCTCGGCCCGGGTGTGCTGTGGTGGACTGCCCTGCTGGCCGGCATCGCCTGCTCGGTGGCGACGCTCGCGTTCCACGGACGGGTCGCCCGGCGGATGGACCATGTCCTCGCCGCCTGAGCGACCTTCCGAGTGTCCGCCGGGTCATTGCCGGAGAACGACGTTCGTGGTGGCGACCCGCCAGCCGCACGCGACCTATGTGCTCACCCGCAGAGACGAGGGTCGATGTCGGCAGCGCGCCACGCCTCACGCAGGTGTTCCATGACCGCCGCGACCTCGGCTGTGCGGTTTTCGGAAGGCATGTCTTCTTGTATCAGCCGGCCTGTGCCAGGCGGCGACGCGAAAAGGTCCCGGCCGGTGAACTCCGGTCCGGGACCTTTCACTGCTGACGCTCGGGTGTCGGCGCTGGCGGAGGATAGGGGATTCGAACCCCTGAGGGATTGCTCCCAACACGCTTTCCAAGCGTGCGCCCTAGGCCAACTAGGCGAATCCTCCGCGCGAGACAGTACCCGCTCGCTGGTCCGCCGGGCCAACCGGGGGCGGGGTGGACAACGGCCGGTTGGGTGCGGTTGTGCCCTCTGAAGAGCCCTGAGTCGCTCTGTCCCGACTTGCCCGGCGGCGGTGAGCGAGGTCGTGCAGGTCTCGCGTAGACTGCTCCGCGGCTCCCCGCGCGGCGGTACCTTGCCCAACTCCCCCAGGGCCGGAAGGCAGCAAGGGTAAGCAAGCTCTACCGGGTGCGCGGGGAGTCCTTTCGTACCACCGCCGCCCTCGACGTGCCTCGCGTCGTGACCGGCGCGCGGTGCGGCCGCGCCGAGCCGGCCCGCTGCTCCGCGACCGTCGGTGGCGCGGGCTAGGGTCCCTATCGTGGAAGCGCCGCTCGCCCTTTACCGTCGCTACCGACCGCAGACGTACGCCGAGGTCATCGGCCAGGATCACGTCACCGAGCCGCTGCAGCAGGCGCTGCGCAACAACCGCGTGCACCATGCGTACCTCTTCTCCGGTCCGCGTGGCTGCGGGAAGACCACCAGCGCCCGGATCCTCGCCCGCTGCCTCAACTGCGAGGTCGGTCCCACTCCCGAGCCCTGCGGTGAGTGCCAGAGTTGCCGCGACCTGGCCCGCGGCGGACCCGGCAGCATCGACGTGATCGAGATCGACGCGGCCAGCCACGGCGGCGTGGACGACGCCCGCGACCTGCGCGAGCGGGCGTTCTTCGCACCGGTGTCCTCGCGCTACAAGATCTACATCGTCGACGAGGCGCACATGGTGACCACGCAGGGCTTCAACGCCCTGCTCAAGCTGGTCGAGGAGCCGCCGGAGCACCTGAAGTTCATCTTCGCCACGACCGAGCCCGAGAAGGTCATCGGCACCATCCGGTCTCGCACCCACCACTATCCGTTCCGGCTGGTCCCGCCGAAGCTGCTGCAGGAGTACCTCGCCGACCTGTGCGAGCGCGAGGGCGTGCCGGTCGAGCCGACCGTCCTGCCGCTGGTCGTCCGGGCCGGCGCCGGGTCCGTCCGCGACACCCTCTCGGTGCTCGACCAGTTGATCGGCGGCGCCGGAGACGACGGCGTGACCTACGCCCGGGCGGTCGGGCTGCTCGGCTACACCCACGAGTCGCTGCTGGACGAGGTGGTCGACGCGCTCGCGGCGGGTGACGGCGGCAGTGTGTTCACCGTCGTCGACAAGGTGATCGAGTCCGGGCAGGATCCCCGCCGCTTTGCCGAGGACCTGCTGCGCCGGCTTCGTGACCTGGTGATCGTCTCGGCGGTACCCGACGCGATCGAACGCGGCCTGCTCGAAGGGCCGGCCGACCAGGCCGAACGCCTCACCGCTCAGGCGGCGCGTCTCGGCACCGCGGAGCTCACCCGGGCCGCCGACCTGGTCAACGACGGACTGAACGAGATGCGCGGCGCGACCGCGCCCCGCCTACACCTGGAGCTGATCTGCGCGCGGATCCTGCTGCCCGCGGTCGACGACAGCGAGCAGGGTCTGCACGCCCGGCTCGACCGGCTCGAACGCCGGCTGTCCATCGCGGGCGGGGAGGACGTGCCGTCGGCGGCCGGCCCCAGTGGTTCGGCGGGGTCGGCAGGGTCGACGGGTTCGGCAGAGTCGACGGGTTCGGCCGGCTCGGCACGTTCGGCCGGCTCGGCCGGTGGCGCGGCCGCCGCGAGGGACCAGCTGGGCAGGGGCCCGTCGGGCCAGCGGCCCTCGGTGGGCGGCGGGCGCGACGCGGCGCGCAACGCCGTGAACACCGAGCGTTCGTCCCGGGCGGGCGAGGCCACCGGCCGCGACGCGGACACCCCCGCAGCGCAACCGGCCTCCACGCAACGAACTTCCGCTCGGCCCTCGGCGGCCGAGCCCGCCGGCTCCACTCCGGTGGCGGCTCCGCCGCCGGAGTCTGCGACGCAAGATCCCGGGGTGGGTGCCGGGGAGCCGGAGTCCGCGCGGTCGGACGGCCCCGCCCGGCCCTCGGCCGCCGAGGCGGCCGCCGCCGACTGGGGTACTCCCCAGGCTCCGCACGAGCCCTCCGACGCGTCGGCCGCCGGCACGTCCGTCGACCAGGCCGGTTGGTCGGTGTCCGCGCCGTCCACCGAGCCGACGGGCGGGTCCGCCCCGGGTGGAGCTGTGCCGGACGGGTCCGACACTCGTGGATCCACGTCGGCGGAGTCGGACGCGAGCGCTGCGGTGTCCGGTGGTGCCGGGTCCGACGGCGCGGCGTCGGGTGGCGCGGCGTCCGCGGGCGCGGGGACGCCGGGCGCGCTGGGAATCACCGACGTACGCCGGCTGTGGCCGGACGTCCTCGAGGCGGTGAAGGGAAAGCGCCGGTTCAGCTGGGTGATGCTGAGTCAGAACGCCCACGTCGCCGACCTGCACGGCAGCACCCTCACGGTCGCGCTCGTCAACGCCGGCGCGAGGGACTCGTTTACCCGCAGCGGCAGCGACGAACTGCTGCGGCAGGCGCTGCGTGACGTGCTGGGCGTCGACTGGCGGATCGAGGCGATCATCGACCCCTCGGGTGGCTCTGGTGGCTCGGGCCCGGGTGGCTCGGGACCAGGTGGTCCGGGATCGGGCGGTTCGGGCTCGGGCAGAGGCGGCCAGGGGCCGGGCGGCGGGGCTGCCGAACCCCGCGGCGGTGCATCCGGCGCCGGCAATCCGGGCGGTCGGGCCGCAGCCGGCCGGGGTGGCGGCAGCGACTCCCCGGGTTCAGGGCGTACGACCCGGCCGGGGGGCGAGGCGGCCGACGACGGCAGAGGTGCACCGGCTGCCACGAACGGCCGCTCCCGCGACAGCGACGCCGGGCCGACTCCGGACGCACCAGACCCGGCCGGTCAGGACGACGGTTGGCCGAGCCCGGCGCCGGTGCCGGGCTCCACCCCACCCGGCGAGCCTGCCTCAGAACGCTCAGCCGACGACGGGTCCCCGGCCGGGGAACGCACCCACGCCGCCGACGACCGAACTGCCGGCCGATCTCCTGGTGACCGACCCCGCGGCGGCGATCGGGGCGGCGCCGACCGCCCGGACGGTCCGGGTCAGGCGGGCGCTTCCGGGCAGGGCAAGGGCACCGGCTGGGACAACGGCTCCGGCTGGGCCGACGTTGCCGTGTCCACCCCGGGCGGCTCGGGAGCTGCCGAGCAGAACGCCGCCGAGCAGAACGCCGGCTCCGATCACAACGATGCCGCCGATCGGAGGAGCAGCGCCGATCGGAGAGGCGGCACCGATCGGGGCGCGCCTGCCGGTCAGAGCGGCGCCGGCAGCCAGGGGAACGGATCCCGCCCGATGTCCAGCGCCCGGGCCCGTGCCGCCGCGGCCGCGGGTAACACCCCCCGGCCGGCCGAGCCCGCCCACGATCCCGACGGTGACGTCGACCCCGACACCGACAACTCGCTGTCCGACGACCCGAGGTCCCACACCGACCTCCTCGAGCGCGAGTTCGGCGCCCAGTTGATCGAGGAGATCCCCCTCAACTAGAGGAAGGTCCCCTCAACGGGAGAGGCCTCTCAGCGGAGCAGGCCTTCGGCAAGAGCTCGCGCTGACCAGCGGGTTTGTCCTCGCGGTGCACTGGCCGGTCAGCGACACCGGGATACGACGGTCCTTACCGTTGTGGGACCATCTGCGCCTGTGCGAAGACCATCCAATCCGTTCGCCGGTATGCCGCGCGAGGTCGCCGTCCTCGCCGCGATCGCGTTCGCGGTAGCCGTCGGCTTCGGGGTGGTCGCCCCGGCACTGCCGGTGTTCGCCCGGGACTTCGGTGTCGGCCACACCGCGGCCGCCGCGGTGATCTCCGCGTTCGCACTGATGAGGTTCGTGTCGGCCCCGCTGGCCGGGCGGCTGGTCGACCGGGTGGGCGAGCGCACCGTCATGCTCGCCGGGATCTTCTTCGTGGCCGCGTCCTCGGCCGTGGCGGGCCTTGCCCAGAGCTACCTCCAACTCCTCGTCCTGCGCGCCGTCGGCGGTGTCGGCAGCGCGATGTTCACCGTGTCCGCGGTCTCGTTGCTGTTGCGCGTCGTGGACGCCGACAGACGGGGCCGGGCGAACGGGTTGTTCCAGGCGGGGTTCCTCGTCGGCGGGTTGATGGGGCCAGTGGTCGGCGGCCTGCTCACCGAGGTCTCGCCCCGGTTGCCGTTCTTCGTCTACGGCGCGACGCTCGCGGTGGCCGGCACGATCGGAGCCCTCTCGCTGGCGCGCACGACCCTGCACGAGCGACTCGGCCGGCAGGACGGCGAGGCGAACCGGACGAGCCTGCGGCAGGCGTTTCGTCACCGGGCCTACCAGGCCGCGCTCGTCAGCAACTTCGGTACCGGCTGGGCGTTGTTCGGTGTCCGGTCGAGCCTGATCCCGTTGTTCGTCGTGGAGGGGCTGAAGGTCGGCGCGATCTGGACCGGTATCGGTTTCCTGGTCGGGTCGGTCGCCCAGGCGCTGTCCCTCGTGTCCGCTGGAAAGGTCGCCGACCAGGCCGGCCGTCGTCCGGCGATGATCCTCGGCGGGTCGGTGGCGTTCGTGGCGATGGTGGTGGTGACTGTGTCCTCCACGGTGCCGACGTACCTCCTCGCGATGGGGTTGTTCGGCGTCGGGGCTGCCTTCCTCGGTGTCGCCCCGGGTGCGGTGATCGGCGACATCATGCATGGGCGCGGCGGACAGGTGGTGGCCGTCTTCCAGATGTCCTCCGACCTGGGCGCGATCGTCGGGCCGCTCGTGGCCGGCGTACTGGTGGACAACCTGTCGTTCGGGTCGGCGTTCGGCGCCACCGCGGCGATCCTGGTGTTCGGTCCGCTGCTGGCGTTGCGGATGCCGGAGACGAGATACGCCAGGCAGCCGGAGCTGATCGACGACCCCTCCGGCCCGGAGGGCACCACCCGCGGTGGGCACACCCGGCCGGAGGAGCCTGAACGCGGCGAGGCTTAGGTTCAGCGGTCGGTCACCGGTCGGATGCCGTAGGCGGTGCGAAGCAGGTCGCCGGCGCCGAACCGCTCCCGGTCGACCTTCACCGCCACCCCCACTCCCGGCGCGGCCAGCCAGAACGCGATGGTGTCGTCGTGCCAGCCCGGCTGCCCGTGCTGCTTGAACGCGTCGAGCCGCCAGATGGCGGGGTCACGCTCGTAGTAGTCGGTGAGGTAGTCGCGCAGCGCCTTCGCACTGGTCAGGGACTCCCCGCGCAGCACGTCGACGGTCAGGTCGACGTGGTAGCCGCCGTCCGAGTCCGGCCCGCTCTCCCAGACCCGGCTGCGGTGCTCGACCTCCTCCCACTCGAACGCGAAGTCGGTGACGAGCGCACCGACCCCGGCCGGGACCGGCCCGACGAGGAAGCCGTCCAGCGGCCGGCGGGCGGTGTGGTCGTCGCCGGTGCCTGCCCACGTGGCGCACGGGACCTGCGCGCCGACGCAACGGTCCACGCTTCCCCGAAGCTCCGAGTCGGGCATCGCGCCGGCGACGCGGACGGTGGTCGCCGCCTGCACGGGAGCGACGGCTACACCGAACATGCACACGGTGGCGCCGAGAGTCGCGCCCAGCGCGGCGGTGAGTAGCGCGGGTCGAAGGTGTGGACGCCGGGCCGAGTGGGCTCCGGTGTCGGATGGTCGCGTGGCGACGTCTGGTCCGGTGCGGGACGAGTGAGCCGCGAGCGAACGAGCGAGGGGCGAACGAGTGGGCGAGGGCGTGGCCGGCATGGGCTTTCCTCCGAGAGCGGACGGGCCTGAGCGATCGCGACTCATGCTCGGGGGAGTGGCGGGCCGGGAGCGTGGGCCGCTCGCGGGCCGTGGAGAAACTCGCCGGTGAGGCGGTTGTGGACAAAACGCTGGGCGGGCGGTGAGTGGACCGGGCGGGAGTTCCGGGAGGTCCCGCGATCAGCTCCAGCCCCGGAAAGCCCCAGGGACCGGCATCCCTCCTGGGGGTGCGGCATCGTAGGCTCGTCGTACGCCGGTCGGTTCGTCTCGAACAGGGCCCGTGTGAGGTCCTTTCGGGGCCTGCGCACGGCGGTCTCGGGGCGGAAGATTTCCGGCGGGAAAGAAGCTCCGCGGCCCAAGACGAGGGAGATCATCGTGTTCCCTGGCGGAACGCCCGACATGCAGCAGCTACTCCAGCAGGCGCAGCAGATGCAGCAGGACCTGATGTCCGCCCAGGAGGAACTCGCCCAGACCGAGGTCAAGGGCACCTCCGGAGGCGGTCTGGTGACCGCGACCGTCAACGGCGTGGGCGAGCTTCAGGGCATCGAGATCAAGCCCGAGGCGGCCGATCCCGACGACACCGAGACGCTGTCCGACCTGGTGGTCGCCGCCGTCCGGGACGCCGCCAACAACGCGCGCGAGCTGGCCTCGCAGAAGTTGGGACCTTTGGCCCAGGGCCTCGGCGGCGGGATGCCGGGCGGCCTGGGACTGCCCGGCTAGGCCGAGACGCGGCGAGCCGTCCGCACCGAGCGGTGGGGAGCCGCACAGCCGCGAGAGAGCAGAGGTACGCATGTACGAGGGCGTGGTCCAAGACCTCATCGACGAGCTCGGTCGGCTGCCCGGGATCGGTCCCAAGAGCGCCCAGCGCATCGCGTTCCACCTGCTCGCCGCCGACCCGATCGACGTCCGCCGACTGGCCGAGGTGCTCGTCCAGGTCAAGGAGAAGATGCGCTTCTGCGAGGAATGCGGCAACGTCGCCGAGGAGGAACGCTGCCGCATCTGCCGCGACACCCGCCGGGACCCTACGGTGCTGTGCGTGGTGGAGGAGCCGAAGGACGTCGTGGCGATCGAGCGCACCCGGGAGTACCGCGGTCGTTATCACGTTCTCGGCGGTGCGATCAGCCCGATCGAAGGCATCGGGCCGGACGACCTGCGGGTACGGGAGCTCATGCAGCGGCTGGCCGACGGGACGGTGCAGGAGGTCATCCTGGCGACCGACCCGAATCTCGAGGGGGAGGCGACGGCGACCTACCTCGCGCGCATGCTGGGTCCCATGGGTCTGCGGGTGACCCGCCTCGCCAGTGGTCTGCCGGTGGGCGGCGACCTGGAGTACGCCGACGAGGTCACCCTCGGACGGGCGTTCGAAGGAAGGAGACTGCTCGATGCCTGACGTGAACGGCCGACCTGACGTGAACGGCCTGCGCGCCGAGCAGTCGGCGCGGCGCCCGCACACCGGCCCGCGTGCATCGCGCGGCGTCGCGGAAGCCGACGCCGCGGCCGGCCCGAAGGCCGGTATGGAGGTCCAGACGCAGACGGGGGGAAGTGAGATGAAGACCGCTGGGTTCGACGAGGCGACCACCAGCGAGACGCCACCCAGCGAGGTGGAGGACTTCGCGCAGGAGATCGCCGACCAGGTGGAGAGCTTCCTCATCGCCCTGCGCGAGATCGCCCGGGCGGAGGACCTCGCGACCGGCGTGCCCATGCTGTTGCTCGAGGTGAGCCAGCTCATGCTGGCCGGTGGCCGGCTGGGCGCTATCAGCGACGTCGTACCCGTCGAGCGGTTCGAACCCGACATCGGGCCCGACCCCGACCTCGACGAGTTGCGCGAGCGGCTCGGCTACCTTCTCACCGACGTCGACGTCTACACCGAGGTGTTCGACCCCTACGCCCAGCCGCCGGAGCTGCTCAACGGCCGGCTGTCCGACGACCTCGCCGGGATCGCGGCCGCGCTCGTCCACGGGCTCAAGCACCACCGGGCCGGCCGGATCGACGAGGCCCTGTGGTGGTGGCAGTTCTCCTACCTGTCCAGTTGGGGAGCCGAGGCGGGCGCGGTTCTCCGCGCGCTGCACTCGGTCATCGCGCACGCCCGCCTGGACTCCGCCCGCGAGGAAACCGCCTGACCGTCCGACGTCGACAGACGCTTGACCGACGCCGACCGGCAACGGCAACGGGCCGACCGAGTGGGGCTCCACATCGCCCACCTCGGTCGGCCCGCGCAGTTCTTGCCTCTTCAGGAAGTCGGCGTCTTGTGCTGTACGAACCGGAAGTGGTTGCCGAACGGGTCCCGCGCGCCGCAGTCGATGCCGTAGTCCCGATCGGTCGGCTCGTCGGTGAACTCGACCCCCTTGGCCCGCAGGGTCTCGTACGTCTTCTGGCAGTCGTCGGTGGTGAAGCCGACGGTGAATCCCAGCGCGCCCTTGGTGACGAGTTCCCGGATCTGCGCGGCGGTGGCCTCGTCGTGGGACGGCGGGCCGGGCTTCTCCAGCAGGATCTCCCGGTCGCCGTCGCCGGGGACGCGCACGGTCAGCCAGCGCATGAAGCCGAGATCGATGTCGGCGCTGACCTCGAGTCCGAGCTTGCCGACGTAGAAGTCGAGGGCCTCGTCCTGGTCGAGGACGAAGATCTGTGAAATTCGCGTGGTGTTGAACATGCCCCTCAACCTACGGAGCCCGGCGTACGGCCGCTTCTCCGAAACTGCTCACTACTCACCCGGGTCCACGCCCGTACGAAACACGAGGGGGCGCCCAGCCGGGGCGACTGAGCGCGGTACTCCGAGGGCGACTGGCCCACGATGTCCCGGAACGTCCGGCTGAAGGTGCCGTGGCTGCCGAAGCCGACCGCGAAGCAGATCTCTGTCACCGGCGCGTCGGTCTCGCGGAGCAGGAACATCGCGCGCTCCACCCGGCGGCGCTGCAGGTAGCGGTGCGGGGTCTCCCCGAAGGTCGCCCGGAATGTCCGGATGAAGTGCGCCGGCGAGACGTGCGCGATCCGGGCCAGCTCGGCGACGTCGAGCGGCTCGGCGTACGAGCGGTCCATCGCGTCCCGGGCACGCAGCATCCGGCGGTTGGACTCCTCGGTCGCCCGGCTCACCCCTGACTCCCTCTTCCGGCGCGTTCGGGCTCGCCCTCGGCATCGGGCTCGCCCTCGGTGGGCACCGGCAGCCCGGTGTGCGGATCGACCGGCGGGAGCTCCGGCGGCAGGAACACCCACCTCTGGTACGACCAGAAGCGGAACAACGTGCCCAGCCCGAGCCCGACGACGTTGGCGGACAGGTTGTACGCGAGCGGTCCGTGTAGTCGCAGAACGTAGTAGGTGAAGCCGACCACCGCGAGCGCGATCGCCAGGCCGACGGCGTTCAGCGCGAAGTAGAGGAGGTACTCCTTGGCCAGGCTGTGCCGCGCCCGGTGCCGCCAGGTCCAGAACCGGTTGCCGAGGAAGGCGACCGTCGCGGCCAGGGTCACCGAGAGCGCCTTCGAGGTGAGCGGCTCCATGCCGACGCCGAACCGCAGCAGGTTGGATCCGGCGATGTCGACGGCCGCGGCGGCGGCACCCACGGTCCCGAACTTCGCCACCTCGGCGAGCGCGACCTCGAAGCGCCCCCACAGTGTCGACAGGATCCTGACCGGCCTCACCCGCCGCAATCTACCCAGGTCGCGGACCGTGCGGGCAGCCGCGGCGGCAGTCGGGGCCGGGAAGAGCAACGGTCAGCCGGGCAGCCGGCGCCAGACCGCGCGCGGGGCGAGACGGAGTACGCCGAACACCAGACGGAGCTTGGCCGGCGCCCACACCGTCTCCCGGCCCTGCGCGAGCCCGGTGACCACCGCCTGCGCGACCTCCTCGGGCCCGGTGGCGAACGGCGCGTTCGGGAGCCCCTCGGTCATCTGGGTACGCACGAAGCCGGGCCGGACCACCATCACCCGCGCGCCGGAACCCGCGAGCGCATCGCCGAGTCCCTGCGCGAACCCGTCCAGCCCGGCCTTGGCCGCGCCGTAGACGTAGTTGGCCCGGCGGACCCGGACTCCGGCCACCGACGACAGCACGACCAGCGTCCCGTGTCCCTGGCCGCGCAGCCGGTTGGCGACCGCGAGCCCGAGGCTGACGTGCCCGGCGAAGTTGACCACCGCGGCGTCCGCGGCGCTCTCCGGATCCTGTTCGTACGCCGGGGTGGAGCCGAGCACGCCGGCCGCGTCGATCACGACGTCCAGGTCGCCCAGCCGGGCGGCGGCCGCCTCGACCACCGCCTCGTGGGTGTCCGGGCGGGTGACGTCGAACTCCAGTCCGTCGACAAGCGTCGCCCCGCACTCCCGCAACCGGGCCACGGCGTCCGGGTCGGGCTTGCCGCCGCGGACGGCGAGCAGCACCGAGCGGGCGCCGCCCTCGACCAGGCGGCGGACGACGGCCAGGCCGATCTCGCTGCGGCCACCGAACAGCAGAACGGTGTCCACGCCGCCCACGGCGTTCTTCACGACGATCTCCTTCGTGCGCTTTCGACAGTCACAGAGTCACAGGGTCACAGGGTCACAGAGACACAGGGTCACAGAGACACAGGGTCACAGCCCGAGCCGCCGGGCGAGGTCGGAACGCAGCACGCCGTCCGGGTCGACCCGCGCCCGGACCGCCCGCCAGGCGGGCAGCCGCGGATACATCGCGGGCAGCAGGTCGGTGCGCAGGGTGGAGTCCTTGGCGAGGTAGACGCGCCCACCGGCGCCGACCACCCGCAGGTCGAGGTCGCGCAGCATGTCCGGCAGCCGCCGGTCGCCGAGCGGGATGTCCAGGGCCAGCGTCCAGCCGGGCATCGGGAACGACATCGGCGCGGGGTTGCCCGGGCCGAACCGCTTCAGGACGGCCAGGAACGACGCCACCCCCGCCTGGGACAGATCCCGTACGACCGAGCGCAGCGTGTCCTCGGCGCCGAACGGAACCACCAGTTGGTACTGCACGAACCCGTGCCGCCCGTACAGCCGGTTCCACCCCCGCACCCCGTCCAGCGGGTGGAAGAAGGAAGGGATCGAGGTGACCTCGCCACGGCGCTCGCGCGGCGCCTTCCGGAACCACAGTTCGTTGAACGCCCGTACCGAGGCCCGGTTGAGCAGTCCGGACGGTACCCACGGCGGGGCGGCCAGCGGCGAGCGCGGCGCGAACCCCAGCGGGTCCCGGGCCGCCGAGCGCCCGAGCAGGTCGGGGTCGGCGTGCGATCCCCGGGTCAGCACGCTGCGGCCGGTCGCGGCGCCGCGGGCCAGCAGGTCGATCCAGGCGACGGTGTAGTGGTACCGGTCGTCGGTGCCGGCCATCACCGCGAGCGCCTCGTCGAGGTCGGCGGCGCGCTCGGTGTCCACGACCATGCGGGACGTGCGTACCGGCAGGCACCGGAACGTCGCGGCCGTGACCACCCCGGTCAGCCCCATCCCGCCGACGGTCGCCCAGAACAGCTCCGGGTCGTTCTCGGGTGTGACGACGACGAGCTTGCCGCCGGGCAGCGCCAGGGTGAGGTCGACCAGGGCCGAGCCGAACGAGCCGTCGACGTGGTGGTTCTTGCCGTGCACGTCGGCGGCGACGGCCCCGCCCACGGTGACGTGCCGGGTGCCCGGGGTCACCGGGACGAACCAGCCGAGCGGCAGCAGGTCGCGCATCAGCTGGTCCAGGCTCAGCCCGGCGGACGCGCTGACGATGCCGTGCTCGGCGTCGATGGTGCGCGACGGCGCGAGGCCGGTGCAGTCGAGGACCAGGCCGCCGGCGTCCTGGGCGGCGTCGCCGTAGGAGCGGCCGAGACCGCGGGCGATCACCCCCCGCCCGGGCGGGTCGGCCAGGGCGGCGGCCACCTCCTCCGCCGACCGGGGACGCAGCACCCGCGCGGCCGTGGGGGACGTACGCCCCCAGCCGGTGAGCAGCCGCGGTTCCTCAGAACGCATAGACACCCACTCCGAGGCAGGCGACCACGAGCAGCCCGGACACCAGCAGCATCCGGTCGTCGAAGACGATCTCCTCCGGCGCCTCGCCCGAACCGCCGTCGACCAGCATCGCGTACCGCAGGATCCCCACCGCGAACGGCACGATCGACAGCCCGAACGCGACCTTCGACAGCCCCTCGTGGAGTTCGAACGCCCACAGGCAGTACGCCACCAGCAGGGCCCCGGACGTGGTGGCCCGGACGTAGCCGAGGAACTCCCGGGTGTAGTGGCGCAGCGTGAGCCGGGACTCGCCGAGCTCGGGGTTGCGCAGGCCGGCGTTGCGCAGCTCCGCCTCCCGCTTGCAGGCGACCACGAACAGTGACCCCAGGGTGGCCACGGTGAGGAACCAGCTGGACACCTCGACGTGTACCGCCGCCGCGCCCGCGACGGACCGCAGCACGAATCCCGCGGCGACGCTCACCAGGTCGACGATCGCCACGTGCTTCAGGCTCAGCGAGTAGGCGGTGGTGAGGGCGACGTACGCGGCGATCACCGCGGCCAGCTCCCAGCCGCCGGTGAGCAGGGACAACGCGACCGCGAGTACCAGGAACGTGACACCCAGCGCGTACGCGAGTCCGACGGGCACGATCCCGGCGGCCACCGGACGGCTGCGCTTGCGCGGGTGCACCCGGTCGGCCACCGCGTCGCGGGCGTCGTTGACGAGGTAGGTGCCGCTGGCCGCCAGGCAGAAGGCGACGAACGCCAGCGCGACGTCGAGCACCGCGCTCGGCCGGCCGAGGACGCCGGCCGCCGCCGGGGCGGCCAGCACCAGGAGGTTCTTGACCCACTGCCGGGGCCGGCAGGTGCGGACGAGCCCGCGTAGCCGCCCGGGCGGGGCCGGGGCGGCGGCCGTGCGCCGGGGGGCGGTGGTCGTCACGCAGGCATCCTAGGACGTGCCTGCTGTCCCGCCCTGTCGATCGCGGCCGCCGCCCTGTGTCCCGTACCTCTGGGCACTCTCGACATTTGGACGCCCTGACCGCCTGGTGGGCAGCTCGCTAGACTGTCCGCCGTGACCGGCCCCGGTCAGCAGACCGGTGGTGCCGCGCACGCCGCCGTCCCGGCCGGTGCCCTACCGGTGCGGGAGTCCTATCCGCTGAGCAGGAGCGTCCCGTGGGCCTTGTCGTGCAGAAGTACGGCGGGTCGTCGGTGGCCGATGCCCAAGGCATCAAGCGAGTCGCGCAACGCATTGTGGCGACCAAGAAGGCCGGCCACGACGTCGTCGTGGTCGTCTCGGCCATGGGCGACACGACCGACGAACTCACCGATCTCGCTCAGCAGGTGACCCCGCTCCCGCCGCCGCGGGAGTTCGACATGCTGCTCACCGCGGGTGAGCGGATCTCGATGGCCCTGCTGGCGATGGCGATCGCGCAGTTGGGCCAGGTGGCGAAGTCCTACACGGGCAGCCAGGCCGGCGTGCTCACCACCTCCCAACACGGGCGCGCCAAGATCATCGACGTCACGCCGGGGCGGATCCGGCAGGCGCTGGACGAGGGCGCGATCGCGATCGTGGCCGGCTTCCAGGGCGTCTCCCAGGACACCAAGGAGATCACCACTCTCGGCCGCGGCGGCTCCGACACCACCGCGGTGGCGCTGGCCGCCTCGATGGGCGCCGACGTGTGCGAGATCTACACCGACGTCGACGGGGTTTTTACCGCCGACCCGAGGATCGTGCCGACCGCCCGCCGGATCCCGCGCATCAGCTACTCCGAGATGCTGGAGATGGCGGCCTGCGGCTCCAAGATCCTGCACCTGCGGTGTGTGGAGTACGCCCGCCGCTACCAGATTCCGATCCACGTCAGGTCGTCGTTCAGCAACAAGGTCGGCACCTGGGTCGCCGATCCGGAGGTCGTCGAGACCGCCCGGCGCGCCCATGTCACCGACACACCGGACCCCACCGAGGAGGCCGAGATGGAACAACCGATCATTTCCGGGGTCTCGCACGACCGCACCGAGGCGAAGATCACGGTGGTGGCCGTCCCCGACAAGGTGGGCGAGGCGGCGCACATCTTCAAGACGCTGGCCGACGCCGAGATCAACATCGACATGATCGTCCAGAACGTCTCCGGCGTGGCCACCGGCCGTACCGACATCTCCTTCAGCCTGCCCCGCGTCGACGGCCAGCAGGCGATGACGTCGCTGGCCAAGATCAAGGACACCGTGGGGTACGAGCAGCTGCTCTACGACGACCGGATCGGCAAGGTGTCGCTGATCGGCGCCGGGATGCGCACCAACCCCGGGGTGGCGGCGCGGTTCTTCCAGGCGATCTCGGAGGCGGGCGTCAACATCGAGATGATCTCCACCTCCGAGATCCGGGTGTCGGTCGTGGTCGACGAGGACGGAGTGGACGCCGCGGTGGCGGCGGCCCACCACGCGTTCGACCTGGACGCCACCGAGGTCGAGGCCGTCGTCTACGGCGGCACCGGCCGCTAGTTCCCGGCGTCCGACCCAGGGCCCTGGCCCGGTCAGGTCGGCAGGGCGGTGAGCGGCTCGCCGGCGGCGCAGCGCGGGCACGCCGCCGGCTCCCACAGGTTGCTGTCGGCCTGGGCGAGCGCCTCGACGCGGCACCGGCCGAAGCTCGTCGGCCGGCTGTCCGGCGGCCCGAGGAGGAGCAGCGCACCCACCACCACTGGCTCCCCGCCGCCGGCCGTCACGCTGTCCAGGGTCGCGCGTACCGCCGAACCGGCGTTGACCACGTCGTCGACGACCGCGACCCGGCGACCCGCCAGGGAAGTGCCGTCCGGCAGGGCGTACTCCGCGGAGAAGAGCACGCCGGACTCGGGTGCGCGCGCTCGCTCCGTCCAGCAGAACTCCACGTCGAGCTCGCGCGCGAGGAGTTGTGCGAGGAAGGCGCCGCCGGTGAGCGGGCCACAGACCGCACCCGGGTCGTACGCCCGGAGTCGGCCGGCAAGGGCCGCCACGTGGGGCGCGAGATCGCCCGGCCGCCGGAAGATTCCGTCCAGGTCGTCCAGCCAGACGTCGCCGTGGAAGCCCGACTCCAGGCCGAAGTGGCCCGTCCGCGCACCGGTGAGGCTCAGCAGGTGGTCGGCCTCGGTGGGATCGATCATCCGGTGATCGTCGCCGGTGCTCACCTCGAGCGGGCCGGTGCGTCGGCCTCGCTGGTCGCCCGGTGCCGCCCGGCCGCGTGGGCGCGCGGGCGCATCGCCAGGCACGCGACCACACCGGCGGCGAGTACGACCACCGGGAGCAGCAGCGTGGTCCGCATCGCGGCCGTGAACGCGTGGTCGAACACGCTCGCGCCGAGCCGGCGCAACTGGTCGGCAACGGCGGCCGGGATGCCGGGCGGCAGCGGGGTCCGGGCGGCGGCGGAGAAGTCGCCGTTGCCGGCAGCAGCCTTGGCGAAACCCTGCTCGAACTGCCCGCGGTAGGGGGCGGGCAGCTTCGCGGCAGCGGCCGCCGCCTGGGCCGGTAGCTCGACGGCGAGCCGGGCCTGCAGCAGTACCCCGATGGCGGCGCTCCCGATCACGCTGCCGACCTGCCGGGAGGTGTTGAAGATCCCCGAGCCGGCGCCGATCAGCCGCGGGTCCAGGCCCGAGGTGGCGAGGTTGGCCAGCGGGGAGAAGATGCAGCCGACACCGAGTCCGGCGACCACGAAGGCCGGCGTGAACGTCCAGCCGGTGCTGTCGTAGCGCGCCAGCATGGTCAGCATCAAGATGCCGAGCGCGAACGTCGCGATGCCGCCGGCGACGATCCACTTCCCGCTGATCCGGTCCGACATCCGCCCCGCGAACGGCGCGACCAGCCCGGACACGAACGACAACGGCGCGGTGATCAGCCCGGACATGATCGCGGAGTAGCCCAGCACCGACTGGATGTAGATCACCAGCGGCAGGAACATCCCCGCCATCGTGAAGCCCACGGTGATGTTGGCGAGGTTCGACATGGAGAAGTTGCGGTGCCCGAACACCCCCAACGGCAGCAGTGGCTCGTTCCGGTTGACCCGCTGCCACACCACGAACGCCACCAGCAGGAGTACGCCCGCGCCGATGATCTCGGGCACGGTGACCGGGCCGGCGATCGTGCCCCAGTCGTAGCGCTGACCCTCCTGCAGCCCGAAGACCACGCAGAAGAGCCCGACGCTGCTGAGCGCGATGCCGATCGGGTCGAAGCGGTGGCTGTGCCGCGGTTGCCAGTCCGGCACGAGGAAGATCGTCGCCGTGATGGCGAGGACGCCGATCGGCACGTTGACGAAGAAGATCCACTCCCAGCCGAGCGTCTGGACGAGGACCCCGCCGAGCAGTGGGCCGGTGATGGTGGCGACGCCGGCCACCGCGCCCCACAGACCCATCGGGGCGCCCCGCTTGCTGGGCGGGAACAGCCGGGTGATGAACGCCATCGTCTGCGGCGTCATCGCGGCCGCGCCGAGACCCTGAACCGCCCGGGCCGCGATCAGCACGGCAGCGCTGCCGGCGAACCCACAGGCGGCCGAGGCCAGGGTGAAGACGACCAGCCCGCCGAGGAAGAGCCGCTTCGGTCCGAACCGGTCGCCGAGCCGTCCGGTGAGCAGCAGCGGTACGGCGTAGGTGAGCAGGTAGACGCTGTTGATCCAGATGACCTCGGACAGGCTGGCGTTCAGGCCCCTGATCATGGCCGGGATCGCGATGTTCACGATCGTGGTGTCCAGCATGATCATGAAGAAGCCCGCGCACAGGGCGGCCAGGGCCGGCCAGGGCCTGTCCACCTCGCCGGACGCGCCACCGGGTCCGTTGGGTCCACCGGCCGACCCGCCTGCCCCGCTGGCTGCGGAGTGTCTCGCGTTCGATCCGTTCATCCGGTCGTCTCCTCGGTTTCCGGATCGTCGGTTTCCGGATCGGTTTCGGTGGGCCACTCGACGGTGCCGCGTTCGATGTCGTCGGCGAGCGCGGCGGTCCGCGCCGGCTCGGCCTCCCGCATCGCCAACTCATAGTTGACATCAAGCCGGAGCCGGTCTGCCAGTCCGCGCTCCGAAGACGTACGGACAGTCCGTGTGGACTGTAGGCCGGTCGGGGCCGCGGCAAGCGGAAAACCCCGCGCCCGGTGGGGGCGCGCGGCCGTACCCTGCCGACCATGAACGCCGACGTACCCACCGAGGCCGGACCGAAGCGGGGCTGGGACGACCTCTCGGCCCGGCCGATCGGCTCCGGCGACCTGCCCGCCTGGGTGGAGCTGCTGCGGGCCGTGGAGATCGTGGACGACCAGGGCGAGCACTACGACGCGGAGGACCTCGCCGAGGAGATGTCCGACGCCACGCTCAGCGCCGCCGACGACACCCGCGCGCTGTGGGACGGCGAGCAGATGGTCGGCTACGCCGTGGTGCACGCCCGGTCGGGCGCCCAGGAGACGGACCGGATCCGGCTGGAAGGCGCGGTGCACCCGTTGTGGCGGCGCCGCGGCCTCGGCACGCGGCTGGTGGACTGGATGTGCGACCGCGGCCGGCAGGCGCACACGCAGAAGAACCCCGAGGTGCCGGGGCTGCTCACCACCGGGACCGGTGCCGGCAACACCGGTGCGCGCACGATGCTGGAGCGGGCCGGCTTCGCGCCCGCCCGCTACTTCTTCGGGATGCAGCGCGTGCTGGCCGAACCCATCCCGGCCGCGGAGATCCCCGAAGGCCTCACGCTCACCACGTTCCGGCCCGACCTCGACGCCGCGCTGCGAGCCGCGCACAACGAGGCGTTCCTCGACCACTGGGGTTTCCAGCCGCGGGACGAGGAGGTGTGGCGGATCTGGATGACCGGGTCGCGGTCGTTCCGGGGCGCGACGTCCCACCTGCTGCTGGACGGGGACCGGATCGCGTCGTACGTCCTCAGCTACGAGTACGAAGCCGACACCGCCGCCACCGGCGTCCGTGACTGTTACATCGGTCAGGTCGGCACCCGGCGGGAGTACCGCGGCCGCGGCGCCGCCCGCGCGCTGCTCAGCCGCACCCTGGTCGCGGCCCGTGACGCCGGGTTCGACGAGGCCTCGCTCGGGGTGGACTCGGTCAACCCGACCGGCGCCCTCGGTCTGTACGAACGCCTCGGCTTCCGCACCCGGCGGGAGTGGGTCAACTACGACCTGGCGCTGGAGGCCCGGCCGTAGACGACCCGGCGCAGCACCACCTCCGCCGGGCCACGCCGGCCGTGCCGGGCCAGCCAGGCCGAGCCGAGCACCGTCGCCAGCCAGGTCGCCACGGCCAGCAGAGCCGTCGCGGCACTGCCCAGCCGGGCGCCCAGCCCGAGAGCCCACGGCGACAGCAGCGGGACCAGGACGACCGACTGGGCGAGGTAGCACGACAGCGACCGCGCGCCGCAGGCCGCCAGCCCAGAGATCAGCGCCGAGATCAGCCCCGGGACCGGCGCCGGGTCCGGCGCCGGGACGTCCCGGCCACGGCGGGCGGTCCGGGCCGCGACCAGCCCGGCGAGGGCAGCCAGCCCCAGGCCACCCGCCACGCCGGTCCCGGTGTGCAGCACCGCGAGTCCCAGATCGACGCCCAGCGAGGCGGTCGGCCACACCCCGGCCACGACCAGCGCGAACGGGACGCCGCCCAGCACGCCCACGCCGATGCCGAGCCAGGCCGCCCACCGCAGCGTCCGCGCGTGCCGGTCCTGCTGGTCCCGGTCCGGCTGGTCGAGGTATCCGCGCCGGCCGGCCCACACGCCCAGGCAGATGGGTACGAGCATGCCGAGCGCGCTGACCGGGGTGGCCGGCAGCCACTCGCCCAGGCGGAGCGCGGCGGCTGTCAGCGGCGAAGGCTCGGCGGCCGACGGCAGGTAGGCGACACCGGGTTCGGGTGGCACGCCGTACGTCGCCCCCACAGCGAGGAACGGGATCCCGAGCAGCCCGGCGGTGAGCAGCAGGCGGCCGTCGCTCATGGCGAGCAGGGCAACGATCACCAGCCCGGCCAGGCCGTACGCGCCGAGGACGTCACCGGAGAGCAGTGCCACCGCGTGCACGAGACCGATGCCGAGCAGGGCGAGGTGCCGTCGGCGCAGCAGCCGGCGGACGGCGGCGTGGGTCGTGCCCGCGTCGAGTTGCCGGCGGACGAGGGACACGACGCCGTAGCCGAGCAGCGCGGCGAACATCGGGTACGCCCGGCCGTCGACGAACGCCGTGGTCGCGAAGGTCACCAGCCGGTCCGCCCAGCCGGGCTCGGCGAGGTGACCGCGCAGGCTCAGCGGCCGGTCGTACAGCAGGATCGGGGCGTTGGCCAGCGCGATGACCAACAGCATCGCGCCCCGGGCGAGGTCGGGAGCCAGGTGACGCTCGGCCGCGCCGACCGGTCCGCGTGTTCCCGGGGGTCCAGCCACGTCCTGCGCGGGACGCAGGTCGACACGCCCCACGAGTGGTTCGAGACGTCCCATACGTGGTGAATGTACGTGACGTGACGGCCCGGCGGAGCGCGCCCGGCGTGGCGAGCGGCATTCGCATTCGCGGCCTACCGTGGTCCCGTGAAACGTCGACCGTTGCTCCTCTTCCTCGTCGTGGCGGCGGTCGCCCTCGTCCCCTGGATCGGCTTCCTGCTGGTGAGCCTGCCCGACCAGTACCAAACCAGGCACTGGCGGCTGGCCTGGGTCGGCTTCGACCTGGCCCTGGTGATCCTTCTCGGCCTGGCGGCGTGGTTCGGCTGGCGGCGTCGCCGCGCGGCGGTGCCCATCCTGGTGGCCACGGCCGCGCTGCTGTGCTGCGACGCGTGGTTCGACGTCGTACTCGACTGGAACAGCTCCGACCGGTGGCTGTCGCTGGGCACCGCCGTCCTGATCGAGGTCCCGATCGCGGTCCTGCTGGCCGTACGGGCGCGCACCATCGTCACCGCGGGCGTGGCCTCGCGGGAGCTGACCGTCCGCGACATCGAGCTCATCGTGGGCAACCCGAGCGCGCAGCGCCTGCTCACCCTGCTGGGCACGAGGGTGATGACCACGGACGAGCTGGCCGCCGCGGCGAAGCTGTCGCGGGAGGAGGTACGGGCGACGTTGCGTGAGCTGTCCCGAGCCGGCTACGTCGAGGCTTCCGGGCAGGGCTGGCGGGACGTCCCGCTCAACCTGCGCGCCCCGCGACCGGAGGAGATCGCGGAGGCGGACCGGCCCCGGTTCGAGGCGTTCTGGGACGCGAAACTCGCGCACGAGCTGAAGCTGTTTCGTCGGGCGTTCCGGCATCCGGAGCGGTTCGGGCCGTGGGCCCAGGGCTCGCGGGCACGGCTCGTGCTGTCCCAGTCCGACCTGCGGCGGTTCGCCGACGAGTACCTCGAGCTGCTGGACCGCTACCAGCTCCTCCGAGCCGAGGACGGACGGGACGGCGACGGCGAGGTCCGGGCGGTCGCGCTCCGCTTCTACGCCTTCCCGGACGATCTCCTGACCACGGATGCCGACGGCGGGTCCGGGCGCGGCGTCCCGGTCGACGGCTCGCACCGCGACACACCATAGGGTGGTCCGCGTGGCAACTGTGGTGACGATGCAGGACGCGCTCCTCGCGCTGACGAACTACTGGACCGAGCGCGGCGCGATGATCGTGCAGCCCTTCAACACCGAGGTCGGCGCGGGTACGTACAACCCTGCCACGATCCTGCGGGTGCTGGGCCCGGAGCCGTGGCGGGTGGCGTACGTCGAGCCGAGTGTCCGCCCCGACGACGCGCGGTACGGCGAGAACCCCAACCGCCTGCAGACCCACACGCAGTTCCAGGTGATCCTCAAGCCCGACCCGGGCGACCCGCAGGAGGTCTACCTCGGCAGCCTGGGCGCGCTCGGCATCGACGTGGACGCGCACGACATCCGGTTCGTCGAGGACAACTGGGCGTCCCCGGCGCTCGGCGCGTGGGGCCTGGGCTGGGAGGTCTGGCTGGACGGCCTGGAGATCACCCAGTTCACCTACTTCCAGCAGGCCGGCGGCAAGAACCTCGACCCGGTGTCGGTGGAGATCACCTACGGCATCGAGCGGATCCTGATGGCGCTGCAGGGCGTCGGTCACTTCAAGGACATCGCCTACGCGCCCGGGATCTCCTACGGCGAGGTGTTCGGCCAGTCCGAGTACGAAATGAGCCGGTACTACCTCGACGACGCCGACGTGGCCACCAACTGGCGGCTGTTCGAGGACTACGAGGGCGAGGCCCGCCGGTGCATCACCGAGCGGCTGCCGGTCCCCGCGCACAACTTCGTCCTGAAGTGCTCCCACGTCTTCAACGTGCTCGACTCCCGCGGCGCGATCAGCACCACCGAGCGGGCGAACGCATTCGGCCGGATGCGCTCGCTGGCCCGCCAGGTCGCCACGCTGTGGGCCGAACGCCGGGAGGAGCTCGGCAACCCGCTCGGGCTGGTCGAACCGCCGGCGCTCGCGCAGGCGCCGGCCGACGACTCGGCGTACCCGACGATCGACGAGCCGGCCACGCTGCTGTTCGAGCTCGGCACCGAGGAACTTCCGCACGCGGAAGTACGCCGTACCGCCGAGGCCGTACGCGAGGGGCTGACCAGCCGGCTCGCCGGCACCCGGCTCACCCACGGCGACGTACGCACCTACGCCACGCCGCGGCGAGTCGTCGCGGTCGTCGAGGCGGTGGCCCCACACGAGCCGGACGCCGAACGCACGGTACGCGGGCCGCGGGTCTCGGCCGCCTACGACGCCGACGGCAACCCGACCAAGGCCGCGCAGGGGTTCGCCCGCGGCCAGGGCGTGGACCCCGCCGACCTGACCCGGATCGAGCAGGGTGGCGCGGAGTACGTCGCCGCGGTGCGCACCGACGTCGGCAGGCCCGCGGCGCGGGTCCTGTCGGAGCTGCTCGGCTCGCTGGTGGCCGACCTGCGCGCCGACACCAACATGCGCTGGAGCGACCCGAAGCTGTCGTTCACCCGCCCGATCCGCTGGCTGCTGGCCCTGCTCGGTGAGCAGGCCGTCCCGGTCGCGGTCTCCGCGCTCGCCTCGGGGTCGACGACCCGGGTGCGGCGCACGGCGGCCGAGCCGGTGGTCACCGTGCCGTCCGCCGACGGCTACCTCGACTTCCTGCGCCGGCACGAGATCACCGCCAGCCCGGACGAACGCCGCGAGCTCGTCGTGGCCGCGTCCCAGGCGCTCGCCGCGCAGGTCGGCGGCGTGATCGACCTGGAGGGCGAAGCCGCCCTGGTCGAGGAGATCGTCAACATCGTCGAGCACCCGGTGCCGATCCTCGGGTCGTTCTCGGCCGACTACCTCGACCTGCCGGCGGAGATCCTCACCACGGTGATGCGCAAGCACCAGCGTTACCTCCCGGTGCGTGCGGGCGACGGCACCCTGCTGCCGCACTTCGTCGCGGTCGCCGACGGTTCCTGCGACGCCGACGTGGTGCGGGCCGGCAACGAGGCGGTGCTGCGGGCGAGGTACGAGGACGCGGCGTTCTTCTGGCGGGCCGACCTGGAGGTGCCGCCGGAGCAGCACCGCGCGGGCCTGGCCAAGCTGGCGTTCGAGAACCGCCTCGGCTCGATGGCCGAGCGCGCCGACCGGATCGCGGCCGTCGCGGGCCGGCTCGGCGAGCTGGTGTCGGTGTCCGGCGACGACGCGACCGCGCTGGCCCGGGCGGGTGAGCTGACGAAGTTCGACCTGGCCTCGCAGATGGTCGTCGAGCTGACGTCGCTGGCCGGGACGATGGCCAGGGAGTACTCCCGGCGCGCGGGGGAGACCGACGCGGTTGCTGCGGCGCTGTACGACATGGAGCTGCCGCGCACCGCGGGTGGCCCGCTGCCGGCGACCCGGCCGGGTGCCCTGCTGGCGCTGGCCGACCGGCTGGACCTGCTGGCCGGGCTGTTCGCCGTCGGTGCCAACCCGACCGGAAGCTCCGACCCGTTCGCGTTGCGCCGGGCCGCGCTCGGTGTGGTGAGCATCCTGCGCGACCGGCCCGACCTCGCCGCGGTGACGGTCGAGCGTGGGCTGGCCGAGGCCGCCGAGCGGATCAGGGCGCAGGGCGTGGAGGTGCCGGACCAGGCGCTGGCCGACGCGCGTGAGTTCGTCGTACGCCGGTACGAACAGCAACTGCTGGACGCCGGGCACGAGTACACCCAGGTGCAGGCGGTGCTGCCGCTGGCGGGGACGCCGGCTCTGGCCGACCAGACGCTGCGGGAGCTTTCCCGGCGTACGTCCGACCCGGCGTTCGGTGACGTGGTGACCGCGCTGCAGCGGGTGCGGCGGATCGTGCCGGCCGACGTGGCGGGTGGCTACGACCCGGCCGCGCTGACCGAGCCGGAGGAGCTGGCGCTGCACCAGGAGCTGGGCAAGGTCGCCGACGCGCTCGGGCCGGAGTACTCCCTGGCCGAGTTCGCCGACGCGGTCGGTGGGCTGGTCGGGCCGGTCAACGCGTTCTTCGATGCGGTGCTGGTGATGGCCGACGACCCGGCGGTACGCGCCGCGCGGCTGGGGCTGCTGGCGTCCATCCGCGACCTGGCCGCGCCGGTGCTGGACTGGGACGCCCTGTAGGTCAGATGAGCGCCACGGCGTCGAGCTGACGGAGCAGGCTGAGCTCGTCGGACAACGTGGTGATCGCGGTGACCCGGCCGCCGGACACGGTGAGCAGGTCGACCACCCGGATCTCCACCATCCGCCCGGTGGGCGCGACGGGGCCGAGCGGGGTGGCCAGGGCGCCCACGTGGCGTCCGCGCATCCGGACCGCCAGCGCGATCCGGCCATCCGACTCGAACGACTCGATGATGTCGGTCGTACGTCCCTCGTAGGTCTCCTGCAGCGCCAGCGCCCGGCTCACCAGGTCCGGCACCGCCAGCTTGACGTCGTTGACCACCACCGGGTCGGCGTACACCGCGTGGAAGGCGGTCTCGGCCGCCGCCCAGTCGACGATCGGTTCGTCCCACAGCCGCAGGATCTGCCTGACGAAGGAGTTCATGGCAGCAGTCTGCGGCGGTTGGGCCCTGTGCGGACACGCCAGAACGCCCGACTTGGAAGGCCGAAGGCCACGTGGTCCTCGGTCTGGTCCTCGGCGTCGTCCTCGGCGCGGGCGACGTGCGACGCGGCCGGGCCCCCGGTGGGAGGCCCGGCCGCGGCCGGTGTGGGTTACCTCAGGTGGTGTGCTTGTCGGGGTTCTGCCAGAAGTACGTCTCGGGGTCGTACACCGCGGGCGTCGGGTGCTGCCACGGGTTGACGAAGCCGCCCTGGGCGAGGTTCTCCTTGCGGGGCACGTTGCGCAGATCCTTGTGGGTCAGCATGACCGCCGGGGTGTTGGCGATCGTGCCCATGAAGAACGGGCCCTCGTCGATGTGGATCTTCACCATCTGGAAGGCGATCTGGCGCCGCTTGATCTCGTCCGGCTCCAGCTTGGCCTGGTCGTACAGCTTCCACAGCCGCTCGATCGGGCCGCCCTTCTCCGGCGCCATCCGCGGCGGCGTGCGCTTGAACGGGTCGACGTCAAGCTGTTCCTTCTCCGCCGGCGTTCCGCGCAGGTTGTACATCTGCCCTTCCAGCGGAGCCCACCGGCTCGACTCGACCGGCACCATCCAGGCGACCTGGGCGAGGTGGTCCGGTCCGCTGCTGACCTCCCACGCGCACTGGGACGCCAGGCGGCCGTTGGCCCACTGGTCGCCGTAGCCTTCCGGCGCGACCGGGTTGAGCTTGACCGTCAGGCCGACGGCTTCCCAGTCCCGCTTGAGCAGGTTGTTCTTCTGCTGGTGCTCGTCGCCGGTGTCGGCCGGAAAGTCCAGCCGGATCGCCAGCGGGCTGCCGTCGGGCATCTCCCGCTTGCCGTCGCCGTTGGTGTCCTTGACGCCGAGCTCGTCAAGCAGCGCTTTCGCCTTGGCAGGGTCGTACTTCACGTAGGAGTCGCGCCACTGCTTGTAGATCTTCTGACCTTCGGCGCCGGACTGGTACTCCTTGGCCTTCGGGCTCATCGTCCCGGTGGAGAGTTCGCCGGTGTTGAAGTAGATCTGCTTGCGGGCGTCCTCGCGCTTGTATGCGTACGACAGCGCCTGCCGGAACTTCGGCTTGCGGACGAGGGCCCGCATCTTCGGGTCCTCGTAGTCGTAGTTGAAGAAGAACATCGAACCGGTGCCGGTTCCGCTGTCCCAGAAGAAGGTGTCCATCCCGCTGCGCTTCTGGGTCTGCTTGAACCCCGACACGTCCCCGAGCGTCAGCCCGGTGAACGGCCCGTGCACGTAGTCGACCTTGCCCTGCTGGATCTGCAGCTTGCCGACCTCGACGTCCTTGTTGGCACGGAAGGTGATCTGGTCGACGTTGGGAAGCTGTCGGCCCTCCCGGTCCACCACCCAGTAGTAGGGGTTGCGTTCCCAGACGGCCTGGCGGCCTTCCTTGTAGGACTTCAGCACCCAGCCGGTCATGACGGGGCAGCCGGGAGTCTGTACCTGGTTGCGCTTCTTCTCGAACTCGCCGTCGGCACTGGCCCAGTTCTTCGCGACGGACTTGTTGTAGCGCGGGTGGTACTGCTTCAGGTAGTGCTTGGGCTCCATCCAGGTGGAACCGTTACCACGGTTGACGTATCCAGCGAGTCGCATCGGCGTGAGCGGCGCGGCCGCGTCGTAGGTGAGCACCAGGGTGTTCTCGTCCGGCGCGGTCATCTTCATGACCGTTCCCTTGCCCGACTTCGCCTCGTCCGGTGGGACCTCGGTGTGTTCGGTGTTGAGGACCATGTCCTCCCACCAGAACATGATGTCCGCGGTGGTCCATGGCTGCCCGTCCGACCAGTGCAGTCCCTTGCGGAAGTGCAGTGTCCACTCCGAGGCGTCCTCGTTCGACTCGAAGTTCTCCACCAGACCGGGGCCGATGTCCAGTGCGTCGTTGAGGAACCGCAGCAAGGAGTGGCCGTACATGTACTCCAGGATCTGCAGGTCGTTCGTCTCCGGCACCAGGATGTTGAGGTTGCCACCGTACTTCGCCGGCTCCAGCCACTTGTGTGGTACGACGTACGGGCTGGAAGGAACTCGCTTTGCCAGCTCGGGAAGCTTGCCGGCCTTCACCTGGTCGGCCAGCATCGGCGCCTCGGTGAGCTTCTTGGGCGGCGAGAGCGGCTTGCGCTCCGACCCCTTCCCCGAGCTTGCTGCAGACTTGCCCGCCTTGGGCTGTGCGGTCTGCTCACCCTCACCCGAGGAGCACGCGCCGAGCATCACGGCGCCGGCGGTGAGGCCTGTGCCGTAGAGGAATGTGCGCCTGTCCAGCATCCTGTCGTCTCCGCTTTCTTCGACTGCAAAGAGCATTACAACGTGGTACGTCGTCAGGAAGTGTTCAGGTTCTGAGCCCGGAACACGCCCGGCTGTCCCCATCTGGCCGGATATGCGCCGGTTCTGGTCGCCAGACTAGTTGATCTACCGTCGCGGATGCGGTGGCGGCTGTTCAGTGTTGTCCCGTTGGGATCAGAGGTTGATCGCTACTCGGGCATCGGCGAACCGGCGCTTCGAGCCGGTGAAGGTGGCGTCGGTCCACTCATCGCACGAAACGTTTCTCCCCCGGGGCGGCTGTAGCGACAATTGCTCGGTGACCGACGAAGCGCCCGCGAGCATCTTCTCCGCCAAGCCCACTCTGATCGGGAAGCTGGTGACGCTGCGGCCCTTCCTCGCGGAGGACACCCCCGTCCTGCGTTCCATGCTTCGCGACGCGGAGATCGGCCGGCTGACCGGCAGCGTGCACGCAACCGGCGAGGTAACGCCGTGGGACGAGACGGCCGAGGCGCGGATGCTGGCCTGGTACAGCAGCCGGAACGCGCAGCCGGACCGGTTGGACCTGGCCGTCGTCGATCGGCGCGACGACGCATGTGTGGGCGAGGTGGTCCTGAACGAGTGGGACGAGCCGAACCGCAGCTGCAACATCCGCATCGCGCTGGTGTCCGCCGGTCAGGGCCGCGGTCTGGGTACGGAGGCGATGCGGCTGATGGTGGCCCACGGTTTCGAGCAGCTCGGCCTGCACCGGATCTCCTTGAACGTGTACGACTTCAACCCGCGTGCTCGTCGTGCCTACGAGAAGGTCGGCTTCGTGCAGGAGGGAGCGCGGCGCGACGTCCTCTGTCTCGACGGCGAGTGGGTCTCCGACGTGGTGATGAGCATCCTGGCACCGGAGTGGAGGAACCGTTCAGCCGACTGACGTCCGCGCGGCCCGGTCGACGTGGCGGAGGAGTTCCGTGCGCCGTTCCTCAGTGGTGAAGGCGGCCTGGACCGCGTTCCGGGTGATCCGCAGAAGCTGACCGGTGTCAAGCCCGAGTTGCGTGGCGGCTGCGTACTCCGCGTCGATGGTCGTGCCGACCTGGACCGGGTCGTCGGTGGCCAACGTGACCGGTACCCCGGCGGCCAGCAGGGTCGGCAGCGGATGCTTCTCCGCGGTGGGAAGGACACCGAACAGCTCGTTGCAGGACAACGCCACCTCCAACGTCACACCGCGATCGAGCAGCAACTGGATCAGCGACGGGTCGTACGCCGCGTGCACACCGTGCCCGATCCGGGTCAGCCCCGGTGTCCGTACGGCGGCGGCGAGGTCGGCGGTGCTCACCTCTCCTGCGTGCACGGTGATGCCGAGGCCCGCTTCGGCGAGCCTGTCCGCCAGCCGACAGGCGATCGTCCAGTCGGTGTCGGTGCCGTACGGCGCGAGATGAAGTCCACGCCGGCCAGGCCCTCTGCCCTCGCTCGGATACAGGCGTCGGCCTTGCGGGCAAGGTAGTCCGGTGACGCGGTGAGGTCGGCGAAGACCGCGAGTGCCTCGGCGCGCAGGTGAGGGTGTTCGGCCCGGACCTGGCGTTCTGCGGTGCGGAACAGTTCCATGAACCCGTCCCGCAGCACCGAGTCTCCGCCGCAGCGCACCTCGACGTAGCACCCTCCTGCGCGGGCGTGCTCGGTCAGGATGTCGACGGTGCGCGCGACGAACATCTCGTCGTCGTCGAGTTCCGCCGGTACGGGGCACTCGCTGCCCAGCGAACCCAGCCGGAGCGGACCGGGCGGGAGTTCCGCCAGCAGCCGACGGCGCCAGGCCGCCCAGTCGTAGCTCGGGGGTCCCTCCCGCCGGGCGAGCACGCGGTCAAGCCGTGGGCCGGCTTCCTGGTGGACGTGCAGGTCGGCCTTCGGCAGAGCCGCCACGAGTTCGGCGTCCGGCAGCGTCATGTCCACACGCTAACTACTGCCCAGGACCCAGGAATCCCGGCGCCGCGCCGACGGTGACCTGCCCGTCGGCGCGTTTCTGCGTTGTCCTCGTACCTTCGTCTCGAACAGGACCTTCAGCCATGGATTCCAGTCGTGCCGCCTCTGCGGCCGAACCCGCCACTCCAGCTCACCCGACCGGCACCTACGAAGACCTCGTCGCCGACGCCCTGGCCGCCGCCGAGTCGATGAACGGTTGGGACTTCTCCTACGTGCGGGACCGGAGCAGCGGCGGCGAGCTTTCCTGGTCGTACCCGGACCTTGCCCGCGACGCGGTCTCGCGCTCGGCCGCCCTGCTCGACCTCGACACCGGCGGCGGGGAGATGCTGGCGTCGCTGGCCCCGCTCCCGTCGCACACCGTCGCGACCGAGGCCTGGGAGCCGAACGTGCACCCCGTAAGCGCCTCGGGCCCCTGGACGTCGACGTGCGCCTGGCACAGGAGGGGGTCCAGCTGCCGGTCGCCGACGGTGAGTTCGCCCTGGTCCTCAACCGGCACGGGGCTGTCGACGGCGACGAGGTGTGGCGCGCTCTGTCTCCGGGTGGGATCTTCCTTACCCAGCAGTGTGGAACGCGCAACGACCTCGAACTCAACGCCGCGCTCGGGGCCCCGCCCGCCCGGGATGCGGACTCCGACGTCTTCGCCGGAACCCTTGCTGCGTTGGAGAAACAGGGGTTCTCGATCCTCACCGCGCAGGAGGAGTTCGCGCCCTACGCCTTCCACGACATCGCGGCGGTGGTCTACCACCTCACCGTGGTGTCCTGGGTGATCCCCGACTTCGACGTAGGCCGGTACGACGCGAAGCTTCGGGAGCTCGACCGCCGCCTCCGCGCCGAGGGGCCGCTCGTGGTGCACAACCACCGCTACCTGATCAGGGCGGCAAAGCCCGGGGAAGGCGTGCATCCGGGCGCCTGATCCTCATCGACCGGTCGGGACCCGTCCGCCCTGCGTACGCGCTGGTTCAGGCGTGCCAGCCCGGCGGCGGGTCCTCGCCGACCACGCCGTCCACGGCCTCGCGGAGCAGATCGGCCTGCCCGGTGTGCCGGCCGTACTCCTCGATCAGGTCGCACACCAGCCGGCGCAGGCTGGCATGACGCCCGTCGGGTGCGGAGACGTGCACGAGCTGGTCGAGCCCGCCGTCGGCCAGGGCGGCGTCCAGCCGCGCGTTGGAGCGTTCGACTGCGCCGTCCCACAGGGCGTAGAGATCCGCGGGGGAGTCGTCGGCGGCGGAGACGAACACCCAGTCGGGTACGTCGTCCCGGTAGACCGTCTCCCACGGCTCGCCCGGCGACCCACCGCGCAGCTTGCCGGTGAAGGTGTAGTCCTCGACCAGCGCGAGGTGTTTGAGCAGGCCGCCGAGGGTCAGCGAGGAGGCTCCGATGCGTGTCTGCAGCCCGGTCGCGTCGAGGTGACCCGCCTTCCAGCGGAACGTCGTACGCAGCCGGTTGAGGGCACCGAGAAGGTGCTCGGTCTCGGTACCGGCGAGGGGTGGCTCCCAGGGCGGGTCGATGCTCTGCTCGGCTGTCTGCTCGGTCTCAGTCATGGCGGCACCCTAGAACTCATCCCGGACGTTCTGCGTCCGCAGAGCCGCTGTAGGCGGACTTGGATTCCCCGGATCGCGGAAGCCACGCTGACCGATGACTGCGTAGTGATCGAGTCGTACGGTCCAAGCCGGCGTGGGCGATCCGTAGTCACTCAGTTGGTCACTCAGGAGATGTCGCAGGGGGTGCCACCTGGTGGTGACACCCCCTGCGACCTGCGTCGGGGTGGCGGGATTTGAACCCACGACCTCTTCGTCCCGAACGAAGCGCGCTACCAAGCTGCGCCACACCCCGAGAACGCCAGGCGAGTCTATCGGGCCCCTTCGCGAGCCTGCGACTGGGTATCGGTCACGGCGTCCGGGATGCCCCGGTAGACCGTCAGCAGCCACTCCTGGAACCGCACCTGGCGCCAGTACGTCATCCCGAGCTTCTCCATCACCCGCACCGACCGGACGTTCGCCGCGACCGTGATCGCGATCAGCGACCTGAGCCGGAGCTGGCCGTACGCGAGATCACGAACGGCCAGCGCGCCCTCGGTGGCCAGGCCGCGGCCCCAGGTGGATTGGGCCAGCCGCCAGCCGATCTCGACCTCCTGGGGGACGGCGAGGTGCTGGTGCAGGCCGATGAACCCGGCCAGCTCGCCCGTCGACCGCAGCTCCACCGCGTACAGCCCGTAGCCCCGCTTCTGCCAATGTTCCTCGATGCGCTCGGCCAGTTGGTCGCTCTCGGCCTGGCTCATCGGCGTACCCATGATGTGCTCCATCACCATCGGGTCCGCGTTGAGAGCCGAGAACGCCGGCCGGTCCTCCGCGCGCCACGTGCGCAGGATCAGCCGTGGTGTGGTCAGCCTGGCCGGAACCCTGAGCAACCTCACTCAGGCACCCTCACCTGGCGGGTCGCAGGGTCAGCAGGCTGGCCTCGGGATAGCAGGCGAACCGGATCCGGGCGTACGGCGAGGTGCCCAGGCCCGCGGACACGTGCAGCCACGACGGGCCCCAGCGGGACAGGCCCTTGGCCCGCTTGGAGTCCAGGTCGCAGTTGGTGACCAGCGCGCCGTACAGCGGTACGCACAGCTGGCCGCCGTGAGTGTGCCCGGCCAGCAGGAGGCGGTAGCCGTCGGCGGTCATCGCGTCCAGCACCCGGCGGTACGGCGCGTGGGTGACCCCGATGGTGAGCTCGGCGGACTCGTCGGCCGGCCCCGCGACCTCGTCGTACCGGTCGACGCGGATGTGCGGATCGTCCACGCCCGCGAACGCCCACCGGCGGCCGTCCGCCTTCAGCTCGCCCTTGGCGTTGTTGAGGTCGAGCCAGCCCGCCTCGGTGAAGCCTTTCCGCAGTCCCTCGATCGGCAGCTTGGGGGCGACGATCGGCCGCGAGCGCTCCCTGCGCCGGAGGTAACGGAAAGGGTTCACCGGTGACGGTGCGTAGTAGTCGTTCGACCCGAAGACGAAGACGCCGGGCAGCTCCAGCAACCGCTCGTAGGCGTGCAGTGCCACCGGGATCGACTCCGGGTCGGAGATGTTGTCACCGGTGTTGACCACCAGGTCGGGCTCCAGAGCGGCGAGGCCGCGCACCCACTCCACCTTGTCCTGCTGGTCCGGCATGAGGTGAAGGTCGGACAGGTGCAGGATGCGCAGCGGTCGGCTGCCTGGCGCCAGCACCGGGACGTCGAAGCGGCGCAGGCGGAAGGCGTGCGCTTCGTACGCCGCGGCGTAGGTCACGCAGGCGGCACCGGCGGCGACGGCACCGGCGGCTGTTCCCAGGGAGTACTTGAGCAGCGGATGCACCCGGCCAGCGTCCCACACCAAGCTGCGCTCGGCGAACCGGCGCGGCCCCGGCTCGGAGCCGCCGCACCGGCGCGCCCCGACCGTAGGATCGGCGCATGAGCGACCTCAAGGACCGTCTGCGCACTGACCTGACCGCGGCGATGAAGGCGCGGGATGCGTTGCGCGCCTCCACGCTGCGGATGACCCTGACCGAGGTGACGAACGCCGAGGTGGCCGGCACCTCCGCGCGGGAGCTGAGCGACGCCGAGGTGCTCGAGGTGCTGGACCGGGAGGCGAAGAAGCGCCGGGAGGCCGCCGACGCCTACGACCAGGCCGGTCGCGGGGAACTCGCCGGCAAGGAGCGCGCCGAGGGCGAGATCATCGCGGAGTACCTCCCCGCCCAGCTGTCCGACGAGGAGCTGTCGGCGATCGTCGGCAGCGCCGTCGACGAGGTGGGCGCGAGCGGCATGAAGGACATGGGCAAGGTGATGAAGGTCGTCCAGCCGCAGGTGAAGGGCCGGGCCGAGGGCGGCCGCGTCGCCGCCGCCGTACGCTCACGGCTCGGCTGACCGCAGCGCCCGGCCGACCCGCCCGAAGCGGGACGAAGAACGAGGGCCGCCCGACCACCGGATCTCTCCGGTGCTCGGGCGGCCCTCGTTCTCTGCGTACGGCCTGCTGCGCGTGGGCCGACCGGGGTCAGCCCGCTCCGAAGATGCCGCCGAACAGCCCCTGCTGACCACCACCGTGGGGCTTGTGGGGCTTGCCCGGGCCGGGCGGGAACGGGCCGGGCGGCAGGTCCGGGCCCTTCGGCGGCTGCGGCTGCGGGTTGGGCTGCGGCGGTTGGGGCTGCGGCGGCGGCGCGGGCGGGGTGCCGTCGGAGAGGTAGACGACGATGGTCGAGCCCGAACCGGCCTTGCTGTTGGGTCCTGGGCTCTGCCGGGCCACCGTGCCGCGGGGCAGCCCGGAGTCGACGTAGGAGCCGATGGCCATGCTGAACCCGGCGGCCTCGATCGTCTTCTGGGCCTGGTCGCGGCTCATCGAGACCACCGACGGGACGTCGGTCGGCACGCCCTGTACGACGTCGGGGTTGGGCTCGACGAAGTTCGGGCTCTTCTTGCCCTCCAGCGCGCCCTTCATCGCCGCGGTCCACATCGGGCCGGCGAGCTTGCCACCCCAGACCTGGTCGCCGAAGACCCGGCGGCCGCCGATCTCCTTGCCGATCAGGGTGGTCTGCGGCGCGTCAGCGTCGGTGATCACCGACGCGGCGGCGAGGTTGGTGGTGTAGCCCATGAACCACACGCCGATGCGGTCCTCGCTGGTACCCGTCTTACCGGCCGCCTGGCGCCCGTCGAGGTGCATGTCGGCGCCGGTGCGGCCCGGGTCGGGGCCGTCGATGACCTGGCGGAGGATGTAGTTGACGCCGTCGGCGACGTCACGCGGAATGACCTGCTTGCAGTCGGGTCCCTGCACCTTGACCTGGTTGCCGGTGCGATCGGTCACCTCGGTGATCGGGATCGCGTTGCAGTGCAGACCGCGGGCGGCGAACGTGGCGTACGCCTCGGCCATGGACACCGGCGCGATCTCGTTGACACCGAGGGTGAACGGCTTGACCTGCTGCAGCGGGTTGCCGTCGGCGCGGACCGCGCCCATCTTGGCGGCGATGGTGGCCGGCTCGCAGATGCCGGTCGCCTTCTCCAGCTCGGCGAAGAACGTGTTCACCGAGTGGGCGGCGCCGGAGATCATCGTGCTGGTCGACCCGGCACTGGTGGAGTTGCTGACATGCCAGGCGTCCCGGTTGTAACCGGGCTTGCCGTCCACACAGGTCTTCACCGGGTCACCGATCACCGTGCTCTCCGGCGACGGGAACGACTGCGTGATCGGGATGCCCTGCTTGATCGCGGCGGCCAGCACGAACGGCTTGAACGTCGAACCCGGCTGGTAGCCGAGCGTGCCGTTGTACTTCTGCGGGACGTTGAGGTTGATGAACGTGTTGCCCTTGCCCTGGCCGTAGCCCCGGGACTGGGCCATCGCCTTGATGTAGCCGGTGCCCGGCTCCACCATCGACACCGCGCCGATCGCGCCGTCGGTGGGGCGGACGTTGTCGTGCACGGCCTTCTCGGCGGCGGCCTGGGCCTTCGGGTCCAGCGTGGTCTGGATCGTCAGCCCGCCCTGGTCGATCAGCTGCCGGCGCTGGTCGCGGGTCTTGCCGAGGTTGGGGTCGTGCAGCAGGAGTTGTTCGACGTAGTCGCAGAAGAACGGGTACTTCGAGTAGTAGCAGCCGCGGGGCGTCTTGTTCGTCTTCAGCCCGATGGGGGTCCCGCGCGCGTCCTGGTATGCCTTCGGCGAGATCATCCCGAGGGTGGACATCCGCGAGAGCACGAGGTTGCGGCGGTTGAGCGCGGCCTTGGCGTCGGCGACCGGGTTGACGTTGTTCGGGTCGCGTACGAGCCCGGCGAGCATGGCCGCCTGGGGCACGGTGAGCTTGGCCGCGGTGGTGCTGAAGTAGTGCCGGGCGGCGGACTCGACGCCGTAGGCGCCGTCACCGAAGTAGACGATGTTGAGGTACTTGCCCAGGATCTCGTCCTTGGTCATCTTCTTCTCGAGCTCGACGGCGTAGCGCAGCTCCTGGAGCTTGCGGCCGTAGGAGTCCTCGATGACCTGGGCCTTCTCCTCCGGGGTCTGGGCGTTCTCGAACAGCACCTGCTTGACGTACTGCTGGGTGATGCTCGACCCACCCTGGGAGACCCCGCCGGACTGCTGGTTACGGACGAACGCCCGCATCGTGCCCTGAATGTCCAGCGGACCGTGCTGGCGGAAGCGGGCGTCCTCGATCGCGACGATCGCCTGCCGCATCGCCGGGGCCACCCGCTTCAGCGGCACCTCGACACGGTTCTGGTCGTAGAACGTCGCTATCACCGAGCCGTCGGCGGCCAGCACGCGGCTGCGCTCGGGTAGCGGCGGGCTGGTGAGGTCGCCGTCCATGTTCTCGAACGCGTCGGTCGCGGACTGGGAGGAAAGCCCCAGTAAACCGGCGAAGGGGACGGCCAGCCCGGCGACGAGCGCGCCGGTGAGCGCACTGATCCCGACGAACAGCAGGATCTGCGAGACGAATCCCCGCTCACCGTGTGTTCGTGACATGGCTCGGATTGGGCTCATGACGGCATAGCCTACGCGGTCGTCATGAGTGATCGCTTCGTCATGTCGCCGACCTCCCGACCCCTACTTACCCAGCCCGACGGTCGACACAATCTCAATTCTGGCCTTCGGGGGCTGTCGCTTTGGGCACTCCTGGCCTTACCGTTCTGCCAGGACGTTGGGGGAACGTCCGCGCATCGGTCACCTTGCGTGACCGACGTCAGGGGAGGGACAAAAGAATGACATGGAATGGCGACTGGGTCCGGCTGGCCGCCTGCCGCGGAAGTGACGAACCCGACCGGCTGTTCGTCCAGGGGGCCGCTCAGCACGATGTCAAGACCGTCTGCATGGGGTGCCCGGTGCGTACCGAGTGCCTCGCCGAAGCACTGGACGGTCGGATCGAATGGGGGGTCTGGGGAGGAATGACCGAGCGCGAGCGTCGTGCCGTGCTCCGTCGACGCCCCACCGTCACCTCGTGGCGGCAGTTGCTCGAAACCGCTCGCACGGAGTACGAGCGGGCCTACACCACCCACGGACCCGCTCGGGTTCGTGCTCTCGGGTAGGCAGACGAGCAGCACTGAGTAGCACTTCACGTCGGTGCCCTCGTCCCGGACCATGACGGGGGCCCGGCATTTTCGAACCACCATCATCGGCGTACGCCAGTCATCTGGGCGTACGCCGGTCATTCGCCGCTGAGCCGGGCACCGATCTCGCGCAGGCTGTCCAGGTCGTGCACGTCGGACGACAGCGCGGGTACGCCGGTCACGGAGACACCCGGGTGCGCCGAGGCGAACCTCTCGGCCAGGTGGTGCTCGCGCGCGGCGCGGCGCATGCGTTCACCGTGCAGGCGCAGCACCGCGGCGGCGACCGGGTGCTTGCCGGACTCGGTGAGCGCCTCGGCCGCGGACAGGCTGCGTTCGGCGGAGACGTGGGTCGCCGCCGGCGCGGTCATCCGGTTGAGCACCATCCCGGTCAGCGGCATGCGCTCGTCCCGCAGGCGGTCGACGAAGTAGGCCGCCTCGCGCATCGCGTCGGGTTCGGGCGCGGCCACCACGAGGAACGCCGTCCGCTCCTCCTGCAGCAGCGCGTAGGTGCGCTCGGAGCGGGCACGGAACCCGCCGAACGTCGTGTCGAGCGCCGCGACGAACGTCTGGATGTCGGTGAGCACCTGGGCGCCGAGGAGCTTGGTGAGCATTCCGGTCACCAGGCCCATCCCGGCCGAGAACACCTTGATCGGGCCGCGTGCGGGTGCGCTCAGCAGCCGCAGCAGCCGGCTGTCCAGGAACGACGACAGCCGCTTCGGCGCGTCCAGGAAGTCCAGCGCGGACCGCGACGGCGGGGTGTCGACGATGATCAGGTCGTACCGCCCGTCGGCCAGGGCGTCGGCGTGCAGCTGGCCGAGCTTCTCCATCGCCATGTACTCCTGGGTGCCCGCGAACGACGACGACAGCGCGACGTAGAACGGGTTCTCCAGGATCACCTTCGCCTTCTCCGGCGAGGTGGTGGCCAGCACCACCTGGTCGAAAGTGCGCTTCATGTCCAGCATCATCGCGTCGAGGTGACCGCCGCGCTTGGTGTCGATCCCCTCCACCCGGCGCGGGGTGTCGTCGAGCTCGGGCAGGCCCATCGCCTGGGCCAGCCGCCGCGCGGGGTCGATGGTGAGTACGACGACCTGCCGGCCGCGCTCGGCGGCGCGTACGCCGAGGGCCGCCGCCGTGGTGGTCTTGCCGACCCCGCCGGAGCCGCAGCAGACGACGATCTCCACCGTACGGTCGTCCAGGAGCGTGTCGATCTCCAGGCCGTGCAGCCCGTCCACGGTCTTCTTCCGCCTGGTCATGCCATCCCCTGCGCGGTGAGTGCGTGGCTGAGCTCGAACAGCGCGCCGAGATCAACTCCGTCGGTGAGCCGGGGTAGTTCGTACGTCGGCCGGTCCAGCGCGGAGACCTGCGACCGCAGCTCGTTCTCCAGCTCGACCCGGACCGCGTGCTCGCGGGCGTCGGTGAGCAGCCCGGTGACGGTCTCGTCGTCGGCGGACAGGCCCGTCTCGCGCAGCGCGGCGGTGAAGTCGGCCCGGGGGAGCGAGCCGCCCGACGCCGCGGTGAGGGCCTTCGCGTCGAGGGGGCTCTGCTCGGCCAGGTTGATCACGACCGCGCCGACGGGGATCTTCGCCTCCCGCAGCTCGGCGATCCCGTCCGCGGTCTCCTGGACGGGCATCTCCTCCAGCAGTGTCACCAGGTGGACCACCGTCTGGGGCGAACGCATCATCGTCATGATGCTGTCGGCCTGCCGGCGGATCGGGCCGACCCGGGCGATGTCGGCGACACCGGCGTTGACCCCGAGGAAGCGGGCGATCCGGCCGGTGGGCGGGGCGTCCAGCACGACCGCGTCGTAGACCCGGGCGTGGGTGCGCTTCTTCTCCCTGCGGCGGACGGCCTCGTAGACCTTGCCGGTCAGCAGGACGTCGCGGACGCCGGGGGCGATGGTGGTGGCGAAGTCGATCGCGCCCACCTTGTCCAGGGCGCGGACGGCGCGGCCCATCCGGTAGTACATCTCGAGGTACTCCGCGAGCGCCGCCTCCGGGTCGATCGCCAGGCCGTAGACCTCGCCGGCCGTGGCGTTCTCGTCGGGCACGGCGGCGATCCGGTGCTCGTCGTAGGTGCGGTTGGGTGCGTCGAACAGCCGGGCGATGCCCTGGCGGCCCTCGACCTCGCACAGCAGGACCGTCTGCCCGCTGGCCGCGAGGGCGAGCGCGAGCGATCCGGCGACCGTTGTCTTACCGGTGCCGCCCTTGCCCGTCACGATATGGAGGCGGACACCCTCCCAGTCACTGTCACCGCGTGTCACGCTCGTCGACACTAGCCGCTGCGGCGGCGGCGTCGGTAACGGACCGCCGGACCGGCTGCTGCCGACGGACATTCCGGGCGGCCGGAGTCCGTCGGCGCGGTGCCATAAGCTCGCGGCCATGACGAAATGGGAGTACGCCACCGTCCCCCTGCTGGTGCACGCGACCAAGCAGATCCTCGACAACTGGGGCGAGGACGGCTGGGAGCTGGTCCAGGTCGTGCCGGGCCCCAACCCCGACAACCTGGTCGCCTACCTCAAGCGGGCCAAGGCGTGAGCGGACCCGAGGCCAGGCTCGCCGAGCTCGGGCTGGAGCTGCCGCCGGTGGCCGCGCCGGTCGCGGTGTACGTCCCGGCGGTACGCACCGGCAGCCACGTCCACACCTCCGGCCAGCTGCCGATCTCCGGCGGGTCCCTGCTGGCGACCGGCAAGGTGGGCGCCGAGGTCAGTCCGGAGGACGCCTACGCGCTGGCCCGGCAGGCCACCCTCAACGCGCTCGCCGCGGTGCGCGCGGAGCTGGGTGACCTGTCGTCGGTGACCAGGGTGGTCAAGGTCGTGGTGTTCGTGGCCAGCGCGCCCGACTTCACCGGGCAGCCGAAGGTCGCCAACGGCGCCTCGGAGCTGCTCGGCGCGGTCTTCGGCGACGCGGGCCAGCACGCCCGCAGCGCCGTCGGCGTCGCGGTGCTGCCGCTGGACGCGCCGGTCGAGGTCGAGCTCGTGGTGGAGACGGGGTGAGCACCCCCGGTGGACGCGGACGCGGGTGAGACGGGGGCGCTCGACGGACCGGCGTACGACACGTCGGTCCGGGTCGTGCCGCCCGCCCTGGTCGAACGCGCCGCCCGGCTGGAGGCGGGGGAGTTCACCCCGGTCCGGCCGAGGCACGCCTCCACCGTCGTGCTCCTGCGCGACGGGTCCGGCGGCCTGGAGGTCTACCTCCTGCGCCGGCACACCTCGATGGCGTTCGCCGCGGGGATGTACGCCTTCCCGGGCGGCTCGGCCGATGCCCGCGACGCCGACGCCGCGCTCGGTTGGGCCGGCCCGGCGCCCGCGGAGTGGGCCGCGCGGCTGGGGTTCTCCGACGAGGGGCTGGCCCGGGCTTCCGTCTGCGCCGCCGTACGCGAGACCTTCGAGGAGGCGGGCGTGCTGCTCGCCGGCCCGGACACCGGCAGCGTGGTCGCCGACCCGACCGGGGACGACTGGGAACGCGACCGGATGGCCCTGCTCGGCCGGGTGCTGCCCTTCGCCGAGCTGCTCGCCCACCGCGGCCTGGTCTTGCGATCGGACCTGCTCGCGGCGTGGGACCACTGGATCACCCCGCGGGTCGAGGAACGCCGGTTCGACACCAGGTTCTTCGTCGCGGCCCTGCCGGCCGGCCAGCAGCCCCGGGACGTGTCCGGCGAGGCCGACCGGGTGGCGTGGATGCGGCCCGCCGACGCACTGGCCTCGGTGCGTCGCGGCGAGATGCGGATGCTGCCCCCGACCTACCTCACCCTCGCCTCCCTCGCCGACCTGCCCGACGTCGCGACGGCGCTGGCCGCCGCCGGCGAGCGGACGATCCGGCCGGTGCAGCCGCGGGTCCGCCGCACGTCCGACGGTGGGCGGTGGGTGCTTCCCTGGGACCCCGACTGGGACGGGGACGCCGGCGGTGACGCCGTACCCGCCGGCCCGGCATACGACGAGGGGGAGCTGCGGTGACCGCGCCGGAGCGGTGGACGGGTGGCCCGGTGGGCGCGCGGGCGGTGTGTGTGCTCGCGGACAACCCCGGCCCGATGACGTTGGACGGCACCAACACCTGGGTGCTGTTCGGCGCTTGCGGCGACGCGCTGGTGGTCGACCCCGGCCCCGCCGACGAAGGTCACCTGCGGCAGGTCCTGGCGGCGGGCGGATCGCGCGGCGGCCAGGTGACGGCCGCGGTGCTCACCCACGGCCACCTCGACCATTCCGATGGCGCGCGCCGGTTCGCCGAGCTCGCCGGGTGCCCGCTGCGCGCGGTGGACCCGGCCTACGCCCGCGACGGTGGGCTGGCCGACGGCGACGTGCTGACGGTCGACGACCTCGCCCTGCGGGTGGTCGCCACACCGGGCCACACCTCCGACTCGGTGTCGTTCCTGCTGTCGGACCCCGCGGACCCAGCGGACCCGGCGGACCCGGCGGTGCCGGCTTCGGCAGGTGACCCGGCGGGCGCGGCCGTCCTGCTCACCGGCGACACGGTGCTGGGCCGGGGGACCACGGTGGTGGCGCACCCCGACGGAGCGCTCGGGCCCTACCTCGCCTCGCTGCGCCGGCTCCGCGAACTGGTCGCGCAGGTGCCCGTACGCCGGCTGTTGCCCGGACACGGCCCGGTGGTCGACGACCCGCTCGGTGTCCTCGACCACTACCTCACCCACCGGGCCGAACGCCTGGAGCAGGTGCGCGCGGCCGTCCGATCGGGTGCGCGGACACCGCGAGAGGTGGTCGAACGCGTGTACGCCGAGGTCGACCGGGCGCTGTGGCCGGCAGCTGAGCAGAGCGTGCGAGCCCAGCTCGACTACCTGGACTCCCTCGCGGCCGAGGCCACCGACGCCTGAGCGGGCCCCGTCAGCGGGCCCGGTTGGTGAGCCGCTCCACGTCGAGGATGACCACCGCCCGCTGCTCCAGCCGGATCCAGCCCCGGTGCGCAAAGTCCGCCAACGCCTTGTTGACGGTCTCCCGGGACGCGCCGACGAGCTGGGCGAGCTCCTCCTGCGTCAGGTCGTGGTGGACGTGGATGCCGCCGTCGGCGGGTCGGCCGAACCTCCGGGCCAGGTCGAGCAGCGCCTTGGCGACCCGGCCGGGTACGTCGGAGAACACCAGGTCGGCGACCGCCTCGTTGAGGGCGCGCAGCCGGGAGGCGAGCTGGTGCAGGAGGTTGCGGGACACCTCGGGCCGGCCGGTCAGCCAGGTCATCAGCTGGTCCTGCCCCAGCACCAGCAGCGTGGCGTCGGTGACCGCCGTGACCGTGGAGGACCGCGGGCCGGGGTCGAAGACCGACAGCTCGCCGAACATCTGGCCCGGCCCGAGCACCGAAAGGAGGTTCTCCCGGCCGTCGGAGGAGGTTCGGCCCATCTTGACCTTGCCGTCGATCACGACGTACAACTCGTCCCCGATGTCGCCCTCGTGGAAGAGCGCGTCGCCCCGGCGCAGGCGGATCTCGTGCATGGCGGCGCGCAGAGCCGTCGCCGCGGCGTCGTCCAGGCCCGCGAACAGCGGCGCTTGCCGCAGCACGTCGTTCACTCGGTGATCCTCCTCCGGGTCCGCGCCGTGCCGACCCGCGGTCTAGTGTGCCGCGCCACACCATGATCGCGGTAGCTAGGCCACGTAGGCTGACCCGCGTGACACCACCCGCCGCGGGTTCGGCCCGCTCCACGACCCGCCCCGGGCGCGGCTCCGCGAGTGCCGCGAGCACGCCGAGCACCCCCACCGGCAAGCCCGCAGGCAAGGCCGCGAAGGGCGCCGGCCGTCCCGAGGAGAGCCGGCTGGCCCTGGTCCGACGGGCGCGGCGGATCAACCGGATCCTGGCCGAGACCTATCCCGACGCGCACTGCGAGCTCGACTTCACCGACGCGTTCCAACTGCTGGTGGCCACGATCCTGTCCGCCCAGACCACCGACAAGCGGGTCAACCTCGTCACTCCGGCACTCTTCGCGAAATACCCGACCGCGGCCGACCTGGCCGCCGCCAACCCCGAGGACGTCGAGTCGATCATCCAGTCGACCGGGTTCTTCCGGGCGAAGACGAAGTCGATCATGGGGATGGCGCAGGCGCTGGTCGAGCGCTACTCCGGCGAGGTGCCGGGCAAGCTGAAGGATCTGGTCACCCTTCCCGGCGTGGGTCGCAAGACCGCCAACGTCGTGCTCGGCAACGCGTTCGGCGTCCCCGGCATCACCGTCGACACCCACTTCCAGCGGCTGTCCCGGCGCTTCGGGTGGACCACCGAGACCGACCCGGTGAAGATCGAGCACGAGGTCGGCGCGCTGATCGAGAAGCGCGAGTGGACCGACATGTCCCAGCGCCTCATCTGGCACGGCCGCCGCCGGTGTCACGCCCGCCGGCCGGCGTGTGGCGCCTGCCCGGTCGCGCCGCTGTGCCCCTCCTTCGGCGAGGGACCGACCGACGCCAAGACCGCGAGCAAGCTCGTCCGTAGTGCCGCGGAGGCACTGGACACCCAATGAGGCACGGCGGCAGACGGACGGCGTACGCGGTCGCGGGCCTCATGCTCGCTCTGCTGAGTGCGGGCTGCGCGGGCACCGGCGGTCCGGACGGGCAGCAGCCGGCCGGCGTCGGCGAGCGGGTCACCGAGACGCCGACATCCACCGGTACGCCCGCCTCGGGGAAGTCCACCGCCCCGGACAGCAAGCGCCTGGCCACGCTTCGCGCGCGGGCCGGGATCGCGCCCTGCGCCCAGCTGACGGTCGGCCCGGGCGGCTCCGTGCACCAGGCTCCGCCGGCGCCCCCCGGCGGGAAGCCGCTGCCCGACGTCACCCTGGTCTGTCTGGGGTCCGGCCGGTCCGTGCGCCTGAGCGACCTCAAGGGCGCCCCGACGGTGCTGAACGTCTGGGCGCAGTGGTGCGGGCCGTGCCGGGCGGAGGCGCCGCACTTCCAGAAGCTCTACGCCGCGGCCGGTGACTCGCTGCGCGTCGTGGGTGTCGACTTCGCCGACCCGCGTCCCGAGCTCGCCCTCGCCTTCGCCCGCGACCTCGGCCTGCGCTACCCACAGCTGGCCGACCCCGACAAACGGCTGCTGGCGCCCTTCGGGTTGCTCGCCGGCATCCCCGCGACCGTCTTCGTGGACGCCGACGGCAAGGTCGTGCACGTGGCACACCGGCCGTACGACTCCGAGCGGGAGCTGCGCCAGGACGTACGGACCTACCTGGGAGTGAAGCTGTGAGGACCGACGCCCACGCGGAGCAGGACCCGGTCGACCTGCCTACCTGGCTGGAACCCGTACGAGACGTCGCCCGCCGCGCCCGGCCCGGCGACTTCAGCCGGGCACTGCCACCCGACGGGGGCGGGCGCGCCTCGGCCGTGCTGCTGCTGTTCGGCGAGGGGGTGCACGGCCCCGACATCCTGCTGATCGAACGCGCCCACACGCTGCGGTCCCACGCCGGCCAGCCCGCCTTCCCCGGCGGCGCCATCGACCCCACCGACACCGGCCCGGTGGCCGCGGCGCTGCGGGAGACCGTGGAGGAGACCGGGCTGGACCAGGCCGGTGTCACGGTGTTCGGGACGCTGCCCGACCTCTGGCTCCCGCCGTCCGGCTACCTCGTCACGCCGGTCCTCGGCTGGTGGCACGCACCCTCGCCGGTGCGCGTGGTCGACGTCGCGGAGGTGGCCTCGGTGCACCGCGTACCCCTGGAGACGCTGCTCGACCCCGCCAACCGGTTGTCCGTACGCCATCCGTCCGGTTTCGTCGGCCCGGCGTTCGCGGTGGCCGGCCTGGTGGTGTGGGGCTTCACCGGCGGGGTACTCGACCGGCTGATCGCTCTCGCCGGCTGGGAGCGGCCCTGGGACGCCAACCGGGTCGAGGACCTGCCCACTCACCTGGTCGAGCTCGGGGCGGCCCGTGCCACCGATGACCGGAGGCCGTCGTGAACGTGCTCGACATCATCCTGATCGTCGCGGCGATCTGCTACGGCATCTCCGGTTACCGGCAGGGCTTCCTCATCGGCGCCCTCGGCGTCGCCGGCCTGATCGGCGGCGGGGTGGCCGGCGCGTGGCTCGCACCGATCGTCCTGGACAAGTACGAACCCGGCCTGCGCGTCTCCCTGGTCGCGCTCGGCATCGTGCTGGTCTGCGCCTTCCTCGGCCAGGCGCTCGGTGCCGCGCTCGGCGCCGCCCTGCGCTCGCACGTGACCTGGCGCCCGGCGCACTTCGTCGACGCGACCGCGGGCGCCGCGCTCAGCATCGCCGCCATGCTCGTGGTGGCCTGGATCCTCGGCTCCGCGGTCGCCAGCGCCCGCTTCGGGGACGTCTCCACGACCGTCCGCGGCTCGAAGGTGCTGGCGACCGTCGACGAGATCGTCCCGCCGTTCGGGGCGCAGGCGGTGCAGGCGTTCGGCCGGGTGGTCGACCCCAGCCTGTTCCCGCGCTACCTCGCGCCGTTCGAGACCGAACGCATCGCGCCCGCCCAGCCGCCGGCCGCCGGTGTGCTGAAGGACCCCGACATCCGTCGCGCCGGCCGCAGCGTGGTGCGGGTGACCGGCGTGGCGCTGGAGTGCTCGCGGTCCCTGGAGGGGTCCGGGTTCGTGTACGCGCCGAACCGCGTGATGACCAACGCCCACGTGGTGGCCGGGGTGTCGGCCCCCCGGGTGGAGACCCGCGAGGGCCGCCGCTACAACGCCCGCGTGGTGTCGTACGACCCCGAGCGCGACGTCGCGATCCTCGCCGTTCCCGACCTGCCGCTCGCGCCGGTTCCGCTGGACGAGGGGGCCAAGCCCGGCGACGAGGGCGCGGTGCTCGGCTACCCCGGTAACGGCCCGTTCACCGCCGGTGCGGCCCGGGTGCGGTCGGAGCAGGCGCTGCGGGGCCCGGACATCTACGGCGACCAGCAGGTCACCCGCGACGTGTTCTCGCTGTACGCCAAGGTGCGGCCGGGCAACTCCGGCGGTCCGCTGGTCTCGCCCGAGGGCACCGTCACTGGGCTGGTCTTCGCCGCGTCGGTCGAGGACGGTTCGACGGGGTACGCGCTGACCGCGGAGGAGGTGGCCGCCAACGCCCGGGCCGGGGTGGACGCCCGCAAACCGGTGTCGACCGGCGGCTGTTCCTGACCGGATCCCCGGCGGCCTCCGCGGAGACCCGGGCCCAGGCGCCCTGGCGTACGCCCTGGTCAGGCGTCGTCGAGCCAGGCCAGGAGTTCCTTGAGGAAGGCGTCCGGCGCCTCCTCGTGCGGGAAGTGGCCCACGCCGTCCAGCAGCCGCCAGCGGTGGGTGCCGGCGACGTACTCCGCCGACCCCTCGGCGGTGGCGGGCAGGACCGACGGGTCGAGCATCCCGTGCACCTGCAGCACCCGCTGGGTGACCGGCTGCTTCATCCGGGCGACGAACCTGCGCCCGTCGGAGCGGAACGCCGCCCGTACCAGCCAGCGGTAGTACTCCAGCGCGCAGTGCGGCGCCGGCCACAGCTGCATCGCCGTGCGGTAACGCCTGGCCGCCTCGGGATCGGGGAACGCCGAGCCGGGGGCGGACCACCGGCGCAGCAGGCGTTCGACGAGCGCCCCGTCGTCGGCGACGAGTTGGCGTTCGGGCAGCAGCGGGGTCTGGAACGACACGACGTGCCCGGCGGAGCGGAGCTGGCTGCCGCCCCGGAACGCCTCCCGGCGCAGCCGGAGCGGGTGCGGCGCACCGACCACGGCCAGCGAGCTGACCTGGCGGGGATGGAGGGTTGCGGTGGCCCAGGCGACGTAGCCGCCCCAGCCGTGCCCGACCAGGACGGCGTCGGAGTGGCCGAGTGAACGCACGAGCCCGGCCACGTCGCCGGCCAGGGTCACCGGGTCGTATCCGCGCGGCGTCTTGTCGCTACCGCCGTACCCGCGCAGGTCCATGGCGGCGGCACGGTATCCCAGGTCGGCCAGCGCGGGGAGCTGGTGCCGCCACGCCCACCAGAACTCGGGGAAACCGTGCAGGAAGAGGACGAGCGGCCCGTTGCCGCACTCGGCCAGGTGGAACCGGGCGCCGTTGGCCGCCACCCAGCGGTGGGTCCACGGCCCGTCGATCTCGACAGCTCCCCCTGCGTGGGCGCTCATGCCTCCACTGTCCCATAGCGGACAGCGAACCGACGCGGAGGTGACCGCTCGGCGCCCTCGGGGCGTGTTGACCTACCGCGTCGACTACCGGCGCGAAGGGTCGAGCTGTGGCCGCCCGCCGGCGTTCTGGTCGCCGTGGCCAAGCTGCTGCATCATCGTCTTGGTCTCGTCGATGGACCGCTTGGTGCGCTCGGGCGGACCGGCCTTCTTCATGTTGCGTTTGCCGATCAGGGCGAGAATGCCGGCGATGATCAGGTAGACGACCCCGACGACGACGAACGCGAGCGCCGGGTGCAGGCCGGCGGCCACCAGGCCGTAGCCCGCGGCGACGGACAGCATCAGGAACGCGACGTATCCGAAGAACGCCGCGCCGCCGAACATGCCCGCGCCCTTGCCGGCCGCTGTGGCGCTCTCCTTCAGCTCCACCTTGGCAAGCTCGATCTCGCCGCGAAGCAGCGTGGACAGGTCGCGACTGGCGTCCGCGACGAGCTGGCCGAGCGACCGCTCGTCGGACGCCGAGGCGCGGGACTGCGATCCGGGCACAGTGTCGTGGTGCGTGGCCATGCGCGCTCCTTGCCTCGTAACGGCTCCTGGCGATGTTTCTCGACCAGGTCGCGACAAGACTATGACTATGTCACCTGACGTGCTCGGCGCCGCAGCCGAAGGAGGACCACCGCGACCGTCGCGGCGACCAGCGACGCGGTGAGGACGGCCGCCTTCACCCGGGCGGTCTCCGCCGGGTCGGAGCCGAAAGCGAGGTCGGCGACCAGCAGCGAGACGGTGAACCCGATCCCGGACAGCGCGGCCACGGCGAACATGTCCCGCCACTCCAGGTCGGGGTTGAGGTCGGCCCGGGTGAACGTCGCCGTCAGCCAGGCGCCGCCGAAGACACCGACCGCCTTCCCGACGACCAGGCCGACCATGACGCCGACCGCGGCGGGGTCGCGCACCATCGCGCCGAGGGCAGCCGCGCTGACCGGGACCCCGGCCGCGAACAACGCGAACGCCGGTACGGCCAGGCCGGCCGACAGCGGGCGGATCCGGTGCTCGAGGCGTTCGGCGGGGGAGTGCACCTCGTCCGGGTCGGGCCGCACCCGGGTCAGCAGGCCGAGGGCGACCCCCGCCACCGTCGCGTGCACTCCGCTCTCGTGCACGAACCACCAGACCGCGACGGCCAGCGGGACGTAGATCCACGGCGTACGGACCCGGCGGTGCTGGAGGTAGGCGTACGCACCGAGCAACACCACCGCCACCGCGAGCGCGACGAGGTCGAGGTGGTCGGTGAAGAACACCGCGATCACCGTGATCGCGCCCAGGTCGTCCACCACGGCCAGGGTGAGCAGGAACGCGCGCAGCGCCGGCGGCAGGGCCGAGCCCGCGACCGCGAGGACGGCCAGCGCGAACGCGATGTCGGTGGCGGTCGGCACCGCCCACCCGTCGAGGGCGGTCCGGTCACCGGAGCCGGCGACCACCGCGACGTACAGCAGCGCGGGCACCACCATCCCGGCCAGCGCGGCGGCGACCGGGACCAGGGCGAGGGACAGCCGGTGCAGGGAGCCGGTGACGAGTTCGCGCTTGAGTTCCAGACCGGCGACGTAGAAGAAGATCGCCAGCAGCCCGTCGGCGGCCCACTGCTCCACCGACAGCGGGCCGATCGCGAACTCGTGTACGTGCTCGTAACCGGCATGCCACGGGGAGTTCGCCCAGACCAGCGCGATCACCGCGGCGCCGAGCAGGAGGGCGCCGCCGACGGTCTCCTGGCGCAGGACGTCGCCGAGGAAGGAGCGTTCGGCCCCGGTCTGGTCGGGAAGAACCAGCTGGCGGAGGCGTTCGGTGGGGCGCGCCATGGTGGTCTCCGTCCGTCGGCTGGGTCGGCGGAGGACCCGCGCGTGGGCAGGCTCCGCTGAGGACTGCCGACCAGACTTCCCGGCGCACCGGCTCCCACCCTACGGGACGGCTCGGTTCACCTCGGTTGCTCGCTCCGGCGCTGGCGGCCGGCCTCGTAGAGGACGACGGTGGCCGCGACCGCGGCGTTCAGTGAGCTGGCGGCGCCGCCGGCCGGTATCCGGGCCACGATGTCGCAGGCCTCGCGCCAGGCCGCGCTCATGCCGCGGGTCTCGTTGCCGACGACCAGCAGCGTGGGGCCGGTCAGATCCACCTGGTCGACGTCCTCGGTCCCGGCCTCGTCGGTGCCGACCACTGTCAGGGGTACGCCGTCCGCGTGCAGGTCCGCGACCCAGGCGAGCACGTCACGGGGCGCGGCTGCCCGCACCGTGGGCAGCGCGAACAGCGAGCCCGTACTCGCCCGCACCGCCTTCGGGTCGTAGACGTCCGCGGCGTGACCGGTGACCAGCACGCCCCTGGCGCCGAACGCGTCGGCGGAACGGACCAGCGTGCCGATGTTGCCGGGGTTGGCCGGTCGGTCGAAGGCCACCACCAGGCCGTCGGTACCTACGTCGATCCGGTCCAGCCGGTCGGCGGGTATCCGGGCCACGGCGAGGAGTTCGGGCAGGTCGTCGGACTTCTCGCCGAGTTCGCGCAGAAGCTCGGGGGCCACCGCGACGTGCTCCACGTCCGGTTGCTCGGCGCGAACGCGCTCGGTGATCCGCCGGGCCCATTCCGACGTCGCCCCAGTCGCCTCCGTCGACCTGCTGCTCGCCGGGCGCAGCAGCGCGCTCAGCGGCCATCCGTGCTCGACCGCCAGGGTGATCGGCCGTACGCCATGCACGAGGAACTCGCCCTGGTGATTGCGCTTCGTGCGGTTGTCCAGCAGCGCCTGCCACTGCTGGAACCGCGCGTTGCGGGCGCCGACGTGCAGGTCCTGGCCGACCCGGGCGTCCCTGGCTCGGGGGCCTGGTCCTGGTCCTGGTCCGGAGCTGGTGCGGGACCGGGCTCCGGCTCGGGACCCGGGTCGGTGGGGGCGGCGCGGAGTGCTCGACACGGATCCCGATGCTGGCACAGGTCCGGCCCGCGCGGGTGCGGCGCCTCGGCCCACTGCGTACCGGTATGACCTTCTCACGCCTTATGTGCGGCCTGGTTGGTGTCAGGGACGGCGGTTAGGATTTCCTCACGTCGCCGCGAGGCGTTCGGTGTTCGCGAGCGGCCCACAACAGCTGCCCACACGACGTCGTTGCCCGCGGCGCCGTCGGTGACGTATGCCCTCGCGGGCGCGCTCCGCTGCACGCACAACCCGCCGTATCACCGCCAGAGTTTCTCGCCGGACCCGAAGGACGAGTGCCCATGCCAGACCCCAACACCACCTCGTTCCGCGTCGTCCGCCGGGGCTACGAGCCGGCCCAGGTGGACCAGACGGTCCGCAAGCTCAACGAGACCCTGGACACCGCTCGCCGGGAGAAGTCCTACCTCGCCGGCCGGGTGCAGGACCTCGAGGCGAAGGCCGCGCAGGCCCGGGAGCGGCGCAGCGAGTCGAACTACTCCGATCTCGGCGAGCGCATCGGCCGCATCCTCGCACTGGCCGAGGAGGAGGCCGCCGAGCAGCGCGCCGCAGCGACCACCCACGCCCACGAGCTACGCCAGGAGGCCGAGCAGGCCACCGGTGAGCTGCGCAAAGAAGCCGAGCGGCACGCCACCGAGCGGCGCGCCGAGGCCGACCGCGGCGCCGCGGAGTTGCTCAGCGAGGCGAAGGACCAGGCCGCGGAGATCGCCGAGGCCGCCGAGCGGGACGCCGCTACCGTCCGGGCCGAGGCCGAGGCGCTGCTGGAGGACCAGCGCGCCAAGTCCGCGCAGGCCACGGTCGCCCTCGAACGCGCGCTCGCCCAGCGCCGCGAGCACGCCGACCGGGACATCGCCGAGCGGCGGTCGGCCGCCGAGCAGCACCTCGCGGCCGTCCTGGAGCGCGCCGAGCAGACCCACACCGAGGCCGGCCGTCACCAGGCCGAGGCCGCCGCGCAGGCCGAGCGTTCGATCGAGGAGGCGCAGCGCAAGGCACAGACGATCCTCTCCGAGGCGAAGGCTCACTCGGAGCGTGTCCGCGGCGACGCCGACCGTGAGCTGAAGTCCATCGCCCAGCGGCGGGACAGCATCCTCGCCCAGATGGCCAACCTCCGGCAGATGCTCGCCACCCTGTCCGGAGGAGAGGACGCCGGCCTCGCGCTGCCCGCCGCCGGTGTCCCGGGTCCCTCGGCCCCGCCCGCCGGGCAGGACGCCGGCCAGAACGCGGACGAGAAGACCGGCCAGAACGCGGACGAGAAGACCGGCCAGAACGCGGACGAGAAGACCGGCCAGAACGCGGACGAGAAGACCGAGCACGGCGACCACGGCGACCACGGCGCCAACGGTGTCCAGCCGGCGGGTGGGTCCGCTCCAACCGACGACGCCACCCAGTCGGGCAACGCCGACGACAAGACCCAGCAGCTGGCGCCCGTACGCCCGGACGACCCGACGCTGCAGCAGCCTCGGATGCAGCGGCGACGCAAGTGACCGAGCCAAGGACAGCCCCTGAGGCGGTTGCAAGTGCCCGGTAGGGTCGCCGCGATGGCACACGTTCTCTCGGTCAACGTCGGGGCTCCCGCACCCAACCCGCACAAGGACACCGGCACCACCGGTATCGACAAGCTGCCGGTCACCGAGCCGGTCGACGTGCGCGCACCCGGTCCCAAGCACGGCGGGCAGGGCAGTGGTCTGGTGGGCGACTTCATCGGCGACCGCAAGAATCACGGCGGCGACGACCAGGCGGTGTACGCCTATGCCCGGGAGGATCTCGACCACTGGCAGGGCGTGCTCGGCCGGGAGTTGCGGCCCGGCTCGTTCGGGGAGAACCTCACCACGGTCGGCGTGGACGTCAACGGCGCTCGGATCGGCGAGCGGTGGCGGATCGGTTCGACGGTCCTCGAGGTGTCGGTGCCTCGGATCCCGTGCTCGACGTTCGTCGGCTGGCTCGCCGAACGCGGCTGGATCAAGACGTTCACTCGCGGCGCGCTGCCCGGGGCCTACCTCCGGGTGGTCACGCCCGGACAGGTGCGGGCCGGTGACGAGGTGGTCGTCGTCGACCGGCCCGACCACGACGTCACGATCGCGCTGACGTTCCGTGCCCTCACCCTGGAGCCGGAGCTGCTGCCGCGGCTGCTGGCCGCGGATGCGTTGCCTGCCGGGGTGCACGATCGGGTCCGTCGCCGGCAGGGCTTCCAGCTCGACGACGACTGACGACGATCCCGCCTGGGCGTCAGTCGGTCAGCAGGGCCAGGATTTCGCGCAGCTCGTCGTAGGACTCGGCGACGCCGACCGCGTTTCCCAGCCGGTGACGTTCCAGCCGCGCGGCGCCGAGATGCGAGGCCCGGTAGATCAGCCGGCGCAGCCTCGCCTCGCCGGAGTTCGCCAACGGTCCGTACGCATCCCAGAACGCGTCCCGCTCGGTGCCCGGACGCCGGCCCGCGAGCAGGATCGACCAGTCCGCTTCCGGATCACCCCAGGAGGTGCGGTCGCAGTCGAAAACCCCGCAGATCGTGGGCTCCGGCGCGTCGGGCGCGACCATCACGTTGACCGTCCACAGGTCACCGTGCAGCAGCCGAGGCTCGCGGATCCGGTTCAGCACGCCGAGGTGGCGGCCCGCTACCTCGGCGACCTGGCGTACGTCGGTGGCGTCCAGGCCGAGGTCGTCCAGGTCGGCGGCGAGGTCGGCCAGGCGGGCGGCCAACGCCTCGGCCCAGGTGGCGAACGCCGGACCGTTGACCGGGCCGAAGCCTTCACCGCGTACGTCGTGGACGGTCCGCGTGATCGCGCCCAGGCTTCGGAAGAAGGCCGCCCAGGACGCGCGCGGGTAGGCGGCCAGTCCCTGGGGTGCCGGTACGCCGTCCAGCAACGACTGGAAAACGTAGTCCCGGTTCACGACCGCGTGGCTGAAGTCGGCCGCGAGCAACCTCGGCATCAGCGCGGCGATCGGGGAGAGGAGGGGGATGCTCGCGACCTCGTTGCGCAGGAACTCGCGCTCGGTGCGGAACTGCCGGGCGGGTTCGGGTGCGACGCGCAGGATCACGGAGCGGTCCTGGGGCGGATGCGCGTCGACGCCTTCGGTGACGTTTGCATCGAGATCGCCGGTGAGGTCGACGCGGTAGGTGTTGTTGTACGAGCCGTTGCCGAGTTCGACCCCCGCGCGGACCTGCACGTGCGGGCCGAAGGCACGCAGCGACATGGCCACGACCTGGTCGGCGGTGACCGACTGCTGGAAGGCGTCCGGAGGGCGTTCGATCGGCTGGAAGTCCACGGGGTTCCCCAGGAAGAGGCCAGGAATCGGGCGCTGTCGGTGGTCGGGACTAACGTACGGCCGGCACGCCGTGCTCACGGACCTGGAGGACCCATGGCCGAGGGAACGCTCATCGCGGAGAGCCTGCGCACCGACGCCGAACTCGACGGGCTCGACGGGCTCGACGGGCTCGACCTCATCGTGCACCGGATCGTCCGCGCCGCCGTCGGAGACCCCGCGGCGGGGCAGCCGGTGGTGTGGACATTGCTGTCGTTCTCGGTTCCCGACGACCGTGCGCCGGCGCTGGCGGAGCGGTTCGCACGTGCGCTGGACTCCGGCAGTTGGTACGTCGACTTCCGTACGAACGAAGAGACGTTCGTCGTCTACGCCGGCCGGGTCTTCCGGCACCCCCGCGGCGATCGGGAAGGAGAGACGGCGGCCAGGGCGTACGGACGTTCGGTCGGTGTGCCCGAATCGCAGCTGGACTGGCCGACCTGAGGAGCCGGACCGGGACCTGGGCGCTCAGCTGACGTCGAGCACGGCCTTGCCGGCCACCTGCCGGCCGAACAACGCCTCGACCGCCTCGGCCATCTGCTCCCACGAGCCGCGGCGTCCGACCTGGATGTCGAGACGACCACGGGCGGCGAGGCCGACGAGATAGCCGAGGTCTCCGGCGAGGTTGCCGCCCATGGTGAACGCCTCCAACCGGCGGTGCATGCCGACCGTGGCGTACGGCGGGAACACCGCCGGCTCACCGGAGGTGGCGCCGATCGACTGCAGTGAGCCGCCCTCGCCCAGCAGGCCGAACGCCCTCACCAGGTGTGGGCCGCCGACGTTGTCCACCACCCCGTGCAGCGGACCGGCCACCGTGTCCAGACCGACGACCACCTCGTCGGCACCGAGCTCGGCCAGGCCCGCGCCGCGTTCGGGCCGGCCGACACTGGCGATCACGTGTGCGCCGGCCAGCGCCGCGATCTGCACCGCGAACCTGCCCACCCCGCCGGACGCCCCGGTCACCAGGACCCGCTCGCCCCCGACGAACCCGAACCTGCGGATCGCCCGCAGCGCCGTCACGCCGGCCACCGGTAGGGCGCTCGCCGTACCCAGGTCGACCTCGTCGGGTACGACGGCGAGCTCGGTGGTGTCCACCGCGCGCAGCCTCGCCCAGGCGCCGGCCGGACCGAACGTCACCACCCGGGAGCCCTCCGCCGGACCGGTCCCGTCGGCGGCCGCGGCCACCACGACGCCGGCGGCGTCCCAGCCCGGCACCATGCCCTCGGGCTGGTTGGGCAGACCGGCCAGCTCGCCGTAGTTCAGGGAGAACGCCCGTACCTCGACCAGCGCCTGGTTGGCGGCCGGTCGCGGATCGGGTGCCTCGGCGAGCCGCAGATGTGCGGGAGCGGAGTGGTCGACGACGAGAGCGCGCATGGTGTCCTTCCGGAGTTCGCCGGGCAGCTGGAGGGTTCGGCCAGTAGTGCGTACTGCGGGTCTACCAGAACCCGCGTGAGGTCCGGCCCTGATGGGCGGAAAACGACGCGGCCCTGGTACTCCCCTCGGGGAACACCAGGGCCGCGTCGTCACAGGCTCGGCTCGAACCCGCTCGGTCCTGCCTGCTCAGTCGTCGTCGGCCGCGCCGGGCGTGGAGAGGTTGGTCCGGATCAGCTCCATCACCGAGGAGTCGGTGAGGGTGGTGACGTCGCCGAGCTCGCGGTTTTCGGCCACGTCGCGCAGCAGCCGGCGCATGATCTTGCCCGATCGGGTCTTCGGCAGCTCCTCCACCACCAGGATCTGGCGAGGCTTGGCGATCGGCCCGATCTCGGCGGCCACGTGGTTGCGCAACTCCTTCGCCGCCTGCTCCCCGGAGGCGGCCGCGCTGCCGCGCAGGATCACGAACGCCACCACGGCCTGCCCGGTGGTCGGGTCGGTGGCACCCACCACGGCGGCCTCGGCCACATTCGGGTGGGACACCAGCGCGGACTCGATCTCGGTGGTGGACAGCCGGTGCCCGGAGACGTTCATGACGTCGTCGACCCGGCCGAGCAGCCAGATGTCGCCGTCGTCGTCCTTCTTGGCGCCGTCGCCGGCGAAGTAGCGGCCCTCGAACCGCGACCAGTAGGTGTCGACGTAGCGCTGGTCGTCGCCCCACAGCGTCCGCAGCATCGCCGGCCACGGCTCGGTGAGCACGAGGTAGCCACCGGCGCCGTTGGGCACGGCATTGCCGGCGTCGTCGACCACCTCGGCGGAGATCCCGGGCAGCGGGGTCATGGCCGCGCCCGGCTTCCCGTCGGCGACCCCGGGCAGCGGCGTGATCATCATGCCGCCCGTCTCGGTCTGCCACCAGGTGTCCACGACCGGGGTGCGGCCGCCGCCGATGTAGGTGCGGTACCACACGTAGGCCTCGGGGTTGATCGGCTCGCCGACGCTGCCCAGAACGCGCAGTGAGGACAGGTCGAAGTCCGCCGGGATGTCCTCGCCCCACTTCATGAACGTCCGGATCGCGGTGGGCGCGCAGTAGAGGATGCTGACGCCGTACTTCGCGATCAGCTCCCACCAGCGGCCGCGGTGCGGGGTGTCCGGCGTGCCCTCGTACATCACGCTCGTCACGCCGTTGGCCAGCGGGCCGTAGACGATGTAGGAGTGCCCGGTGACCCAGCCGATGTCGGCGGCGGTCCAGTAGATGTCGTCCGGCTTGGCGTCGAAGACCGCCCAGTGGGTCCAGGCGACCTGGGTGAGGTAGCCGCCGGTGGTGTGCAGGATGCCCTTGGGCTTGCCGGTGGTGCCGCTGGTGTACATGACGTAGAGCGGCTGCTCGGCGTCGAAGAACTCCGCGGTGTGCTGGTCGCTCTGCTTGTCGACCGCCTCGTGCCACCACAGGTCGCGGCCCTCGGTCCACTCCACGTCCTGGTCGGTGCGCTTCACCACGAGGACGTTGCGGACGTCGGGGCACTCGGTGAGCGCCTGGTCGACCTGCGGCTTCAGCGCACTCGGGGCGCCCCGGCGGTAGCCGCCGTCGGAGGTGATCACGATCCGGGCGTCGCAGTCCTGGATGCGGTCGCGCAGCGCGCTCGCGGAGAAGCCGCCGAACACGACGGTGTGGGGCGCGCCCAGCCGGGCGCAGGCCAGCATCGCGACCACGGTCTCGGGGATCATCGGCATGTAGATGGCCACCCGGTCACCTGCACGCACGCCCAGCTCGGTCAGCGCGTTGGCCGCCCTGGACACCTCGCGCAGCAGTTCGGCGTAGGTGATCGTGCGGGTGTCGCCCGGCTCACCCTCCCAGTGGTAGGCGACCTTGTCGCCGTTGCCGGCCTCGACGTGGCGGTCGAGACAGTTGTACGCGGCGTTGATCCGGCCGCCGACGAACCACTTCGCGAACGGCGCCTTGCTCCAGTCGAGCGCCTCGTCCCACTCGCGGTCCCAGTGCAGCCGGCGGGCCTGCTTCTCCCAGAAGGCGATCCGGTCGGCGTCCGCCTCGGCGTAGGTCTCCTTGGTGACGTTGGCGGCGGCGGCGAGCTCCGCGGGCGGCGGGAAGCGGCGGTCTTCCCGCAGGAGGTTCGACAGTGCTTCGCTCACGGACAACCCCTTCTTAGATGTGCTGGCAGTCTGGGTCCTTAGACCCTAGCCCTCCAGTCCGACACCGCGGGAGCGTGCCCGGTCCGCACCCGGTGGCCTGGACCGGCCGTGGCCGACCGGCAGACCGGAGACCACCCTGGCCACCCGGGCTGGCGCGCAGCGTGACGATGTCGGTGCTCGGACGGTCCAACGGTGCGTCGCTCAGCGACCGGACGCGACCTCCGCCCCGGCGCCGGTCAGGGCGCGGACCTGCAACTCGTCGAAGCGGCGTTCGGAGTCGGTGTCCCTGCTCAGCATGGTGCCCGCCCAGCCGAGCAGGAAGCCGAGCGGAATGGACACGATGCCGGGGTTCTCCAGCGGGAACCACGCGAAGTCGACGCCCAGCGGGAAGAGCGAGGCGCTCGTACCGTCGGGTGCGACCTTGCCGGAGACCACCGGGGAGAAGAAGACGAGCACGACGGCGCTGCCCAGCCCGCCGTAGATGCTCCACACCGCGCCCCGGGTGTTGAACCGCCGCCAGAACAGGTTGTAGACGATCGCCGGAAGATTGGCCGAGGCCGCCACCGCGAACGCCAGCGCCACCAGGAACGCGACGTTCAGCCGCTGTGCCGGGATCGCCAGCACGATCGCCACCGCGCCGATCAGGATCGCGGCCATCCGGGCGACCCGCACCTCCTGGCGTTCGGACGCCTGACCGCGCCTTAACACGTGCGCGTAGATGTCGTGGGCGAACGACGACGCCGAGGTGAGCGTCAGGCCGGCCACCACCGCGAGGATCGTGGCGAACGCCACCGCGGCGATCAACGCCAGCAGCACCGCGCCGCCGGTCGTGCCGGCGCCGCCGCCGGCCGCCTCCGCGAGCAGCGGGGCGGCGACGTTGCCGGCGGTCGCTGCCACCTGGGAGTCCGGGCCGGTGTCGAGCATGGCCGCCGCGCCGAAGCCGAGCACCAGCGTCATCAGGTAGAAGACGCCGATGATGCCGATCGCCCACTGCACCGAGGACCGCGCCGCGCGCGAGGTCGGCACGGTGTAGAAGCGGATCAGGATGTGCGGCAGACCGGCGGTGCCGAGGACGAGGGCCAGGCCGAGGGACAGGAAGTCGATCTTGGAGGTGAGCGTCTTGCCGTACTTCAGCCCGGGTTCGATGAACGCCTGCCCCTTGCCGCTGCGGTCCGCGGCCGTGCCCAGCAGGTCGGAGAGGTTGAAGCCGAACTTCCACAACACGATGCCCGTGACCAGCAACGTGCCGCCCATGAGCAGGACGGCCTTGACGATCTGCACCCAGGTGGTGCCCTTCATGCCGCCGACCGTGACGTAGAAGATCATCAGCGCGCCCACGAGGGCGATGGTGATGTTCTTGGCGGTGTCGCTGCTGATGCCGAGCAGCAGGGCGACCAGGGAGCCCGCACCGACCATCTGCGCCAGCAGGTAGAAGATCGAGACGCCGAGCGTGGACACCGCGGCGGCGGTGCGTACGGGTCGCTGCCGCATGCGGTAGGCGAGCTGGTCGGCGAGGGTGAACCGTCCGGAGTTGCGCAGCAGCTCGGCCACCAGCATCAGCGCGACCAGCCACGCCACGAGGAACCCGATGGAGTAGAGAAAGCCGTCGTAGCCCGACAGTGCGATCGCACCGGAGATGCCGAGGAACGACGCGGCCGACATGTAGTCGCCGGAGATCGCCATGCCGTTCTGGAAGCCGGAGAAGGACCGGCCGGCGGCGTAGTAGTCGGCGGCGGTGCGGTTCTGCCGGCTGGCCACCAGCGTGACGTACAACGTGATCGCCACGACGACGAGGAACAGCACGATCGTCAGGGTGCGGTGGTCGGAGGACGGGACCGGTGCCGCCGTCACCTGTGCGGCCGTCACCTGGGCCGACGTCAGCAGGCCGCTCATCGTGCGGCTCCCGGCTGGGTGCGGGTGCTCTCGAACCGGTCGTTGAGCTCTCCGGCCACCGGGTCGAGATGGCGGCGCGCGTGCCGGCTGTAGAGGAACGCGATCACGAACGTGGACAGGAACTGCAACAGCCCCCACACCAGTGCGACGTTGACGTTGCCGGCCACCTTGGTGCTCATCAGCCCGGGTGCCCAGTTGGCGCACAGGACGTAGAGGAGGTACCAGGCCAGGAAGGCGATGGTCCATGGGAACGCGAACCCGCGGTGGCGCCGGCGCAGCCGGCCGAACTCCTCGCTGCGCGCGATCTCCGCGTACGCGCTGTGGTTCGCGACGGTCGCTCCGGTCCCCGGATCGGGTTTCGGCTCAGGTCTCGCGTCGGGTCCGGCCACGCTGCCCACCTCCGCTGTGTGCGGCGCCCGTGCACCGACGGGCCGCCGCGTCCGACGTTGTGGCGGTGCCTCACCGACACGTGCCGGTGTCGCACCGTGACTTCGTTGGAGGCCAACCGTAGAGGTGTCGGCGGCGCGCCGGAAGTGTTTTCGTCAAGTGGCGCTCACGGAACGGCAAACTGAGGCCGTCGTACGGAGTGGGTACGCCGAGGTCGCGGGCTGCGCCGCCGGATCAGTCGAAGTCGGTGGGCAGGCTCGGGTCGCGGTGGTGGGCGAGCAGGATCGCCAGCTGGTCCGCGGTGCACCGGGCGGTGGACAGCTCGGGCAGGTCGTCGAGGGCGAAGAAGCCGACGTCGACGGTTTCGCCGTCCAGACCCGCCCGCGGCGGTGAGTCGTCCAGCCGGTCGACGAGGAAGAACAGCTTGTACGTGTGCCAGGGACTGCCGGCGTGGCCGTTGCGGAGCGAGCCGTCGTGCACCGCCGCCAGCCGGTGCGCGCGTACGCGAAGGCCGGCCTCCTCGGCGAACTCGCGTTCGGCGGCGTCCGACGGGGAGTCCAGCGCGTCCGCCCAGCCGCCGGGGAGCGTCCAGAGGCGGTCGCGGGCCTCCTGGACCAGCAGTACCCGGTCGTCACGAAAGAGCGCGCCGCGTACGTCGACCTTGGGGGTGGCGTGCCCGGCCTCCGCGCTCAGCGCCGCCCGGAACTCCGCCGCGTCGGGCGTGCCGATCAGTCCCATCAGGTCGGCCGACATGGACCGCAGCCGTTCGTAGCGCGCGATGTCGTAGCGGTCGGAGCTGTAGGTCAGGCCGTTCTGCGCCATCGCGGCCAGCTCGACCGCCCAGCGGTGCAGGACCCGGCCGGGCTCCTCCGACGCCGGCCCGGCCGGCCCGGCGGAGTCTGCCGGCTCGTCGTGGTCCCCGCTGCCGCTCATCGAGCCAGTCTCGCACCCGGGACCGTCACCATTTGCGCACACCGGCGCGGTAACAGATCGTCGTGTACGGCAGCAGCAGGCCGTCGGGCTGGCGGGCGGTGACGTCGAAGAGCTGCCCGACGTTGAACAGCAGCTCCTCGCGGTCGGCCGGTGACATCGTCGAGACGTACGACCTGGATGCGACCAGCCGGACCAGACTCTGCCGGTCCAGCTGCTGCCACATCCGGAAGGTCGTCCGCTTCGGCGGGGTGAACAGCCTGCTCCACTCCAGCTTCTCGATCAGCTCCTCCGCGTGCCGGGGCTGCGGCCGGTCGCTGCCGAGCAGGCGGGACAGCTGGCGTACCCAGGGGACCGACTCGTCGCGGTAGTTCCACACCAGGCCGAACATCCCGCCGGGCCGCAGCACCCGCGCGATCTCGGCCAGCGAGGGTTCGGTGTCGAACCAGTGGAATGCCTGGGCGACGAGCACCGCGTCCGCGCTGCTGTCGGCGAGGGGAATGCGCTCGGCGACTCCCCGGACCGCGAGGGCCTCGGGAACCGCGCGGACCAGTCGGTCCAGCATCGGCTGGGCAGGTTCGACCGCGATGACGTCGTCGTGGCCGGCGGCGACCAGGGACCGGGTGAATTTGCCGGTGCCGGCGGCGAGCTCGACGACGGTCGGGGGCCAGCCGGCACGGCTGCGTGGGCTGTCGTCCAGACCGGCGAGCAGCCAGTCGGCGGCGGCCTGAGGATAGTCGGGACGACTGCGTTCGTAGTCCGCGGCGGTGCGCCCGAATGAGCGACCCAGCGACCGTCGTACCGACTCTTCCATGGTGCGGCGATGGTACGCGAGGGCACGTGGCCGGGGCGGTTTCGGGTCGGCCGATCCGAGGCCGACCCAGGCGCCGAGTCGGAGCCCGGCCTCGGGGCCCGCTCACCTGGTCGGAGCGGGAGCGCCACAGCTTGCGTCGACCAGGCGGACCAGGGCGACCGTCAGTGTTCGTGGACCGTCGGTGAGGGTGCCCGAGACGTGCGCGGCCGGCCGGGTGGTGGCGGTCAGCACCAGGTCGGCGTCGGCGAACCTCCGGGCCCTGGCGCAGTCCCGTACCGTGATGTCAACGACGACTTGACGGTCGGTGTCGGAGTGCAGGCGAACCGGCAGTCCGTGCGCGGTGACGGCGAACGCGCTGCGGGGGGCAGTGCCGAGCGAGGTGAGTGCGACGTCCGGCGCGGACAGGCCTGAACCGACCAGCCCGGTCAACCGGAGGGTGGGCGTTCGGCCGGGAGCGTCGACCCGGGACGCGTGCTCGCCCGACCACCACAGGGTGAGTGAGTTGGGGCGTTGGCCGCACAGTTCGGCCCCGGACTCCAGTCCGCTGGTGTCGACGGTGCCGGTGACCGTGGTCCGCCGGCCGAACGGGCTCCTGGCGACGGCGGTGTAGCGCGGTTCGGGCGCCGGCGTGGAGGTTGCCGCGGACGAAGGGCCCGACGGGCAGACCAGTCCGAGGCGAAGGACGTACGCGAGATAGCCGGCCGACCGGATGACCGCGTCGCCCGCGGGCTGCTCCGGCGGCGGGCACTGCCGGCTCGTCCGCAGCCGCGGTAGCCGAACGTCGACGCGTTCGACGGTGAGGGGATGGTCGCCGAGGTTGTGCAGTACGACCAGCACCGACACGCAGGCGCGGTCGTCGGGCTCGTCGGCGCCGGAGCTTGCCTGGGCGAACAGCCGGACCGGCTCGGTGTCGGCGATGCCGCCGGGCCGGCGAACCCACCAGGTGGTCGACGCGGCGCCACCGACCAGGCCGACCAGAAGTACCGCCACCAGGGGCACGAACCGACGAGTCCGGAGCCGGCGGCCGCCACCGCGACGAGGGCCGACAGTGGTCGTCTCCTCGACGCGTCCGTCGTCGAGGACCTCGAACGAGGGCTCACCGTACGAGGGATTACGGGACGGGGGCTCACGCAACGCCGCCATGGCGCGACGATACGGCGCGGAACCACCGGTTTGTCCTGCGTCACGGACATTTTCGTCGTACGCGATGACGCCAATCGCGAACCCAGGCGGGAAAACAGCTGACCGGAGCGGAAGAGGGCTTGTCCGGTCGTCGCGGAATCGTTCATGCGCGTGCGGAACAGACGCGTACGAAGGACCGACGGAGGCAGATGAGGCGAGCGCGGTCGGCGCGGAAGGCGCACGTCGGCCGGGTTACCAAGCGCGCACCCTGGTGTCGCTTCGTTCCCGTAAGTCCAGGAGCCGAAGCGACCGCCCTCGAAGACGGGCTGGTCGTCGCGTGGGTGCCCGGCCGGCGTGCACGTCTCGTGCAATCAGAAGAGTGGTTTCTTCTGGTCCCACGGGACGTACTGCCTTTCTACGACCTTCGTCCCGCGAAGGAAAGGGTACGGCCAAGATCTTTACCTTCGACGCGAAGATCCACCCGGCCACGTACGTCGGAGATCCGGCCGCTGCGGACGGCCCACACCACCGCCATCGCCGCGCCGGCGCACACCGCGACGGCCAGCGCGGGCCGGCGGCCTGTCGTGCGCGTGCCTGTCTCCTCCACCGCGGCCGGCCGGGCGAACCGAAGAACCGGCCAGCCGTTCTCGGCGGCGATGCGGCGCAGCGGGCGGTCGGGGTTGACGGCGAACGGGTGGCCCACCACCCGCAGCAGGGGAAGATCGGTGATCGAGTCGGAGTACGCGTAGCACTCCGCCAGGTCGTAGTGCCCCTCGGCGGCGAGCTCGCGTACGGCGGTCGCTTTGTTCTCGCCGTACGAATAGAAGTCGATCGCCCCGGTGTACTTGCCGTCCTCGACGCCCATACGGGTGGCGATCACCCGGTCGGCGCCCAGGAGTTCGCCGATCGGCCCGACGACCTCCTGCCCGGACGAGGAGACGATGACCACCTCGTGCCCGGCGGCCTGGTGGTCGGCCATCAACGCGACGGCCTCGGCGAACACCAGTGGGTCGACGACGTGGCGCAGCGCCTCGGCGACGATGTCCTTCACACCCTGCACATCCCAGCCGGTGACGATGGCCGAGAGGTAGGCCCGCATCTTCTCCATCTGCTCGTGGTCGGCGCCGCCGAGCAGGTAGACGAACTGTGCGTACGCCGACCGCAGCACCGCACGCCGGTTGATGAGACCGCCGTTGTAGAACGGGCGGCTGAAGGCGAGCGTGCTCGACCTGGCCAGGATCGTCTTGTCCAGGTCGAAGAACGCCGCGACGCGGTGGCCGGAGTCGGGCCGGCGCGGGTCTTCGTCGGGCATGGTCGGCAGGTCCTCGTCCGTCGTCGGTCGGGCTGGCGTTCGGCTGGCGTTCGGGCCGGCCGGATCGGGATCGGTTCGGCCGTCCCTCTCGGGCCGTCCCTCTCGGCCGGCCTGCAGGGCCAATACTGCTGGGCCATCGTCCAGGGCCGTCCTCCAGCCTAGGTCGGCACCGGGGAGGCCGGAACGGTCGGTGGGCAACGGTTCGCGGTCGAGCGGTGGTCTTTTCGGTAACGGCTCCGCTCACCGGGCGATCGGCGTTCGGCTGTGACAATGGGCGCGATTCCGGCACACAACAGGGAATCTCGGGGGATCGAGGGGACTCGACCGGGGATCATCCTGGGCGGCCTCGGCCTTTTACCCACGAAGGATTGGCGCGGCAGACACCCGTGAGACAAACTGAGTGTGGGCCCTCGTCCGAAGTTTGAGACGACTTTGGTGAGGGAAAGCAAAATCTCAGCGGCTGACCCCCTCGCCGCTGGTGCCGGCCCAGCTCGCCGAGCGCGCTGAGGCCAGGGACAGCCCCCGCTCTCCCCCCCGGCGGGGGCTGTCGCCTGTGTAGCTCGCGTCGTCTGCTCTAGTGCCCGGCACACACCTTTGCGAACCCTCCGACTTTCCGGTTTCGCACCTGCCGTTTCCCGGTTGTTTTCCACACCGACGTGATCGGCGGCCCCGTCCACAGGCCCGGTTCGGGCCCGCTCGCCGCTGTCGGCGGCGAGGCATCGTGAGTGCCGTTCCGACCGCTCTCCGCCCATCTGTGGCTGGTTCGAAAGGTTCTCCATGTCTGGACTCCTGCCCGGGTCGCGATCGGTCGTCGCGACGGCAGACGAACTCCTCCTCGACGATCTCGTCCGACTCGGCACGGCGGCCGGCGCCGGGTTGGAGGTGGCGGCCGACGCCGGGATGGCGCGCCGGCTGTGGCCTGCTGCACCCCTCGTCCTGGTCGGCGCCGATCTGGTGGCCGATCTCGTCCGCGTGAGTCCACCACGACGCCCGGACGTCGTGGTGGTCGGTCACAAGCTGGACAGCCGCGGGTTGTGGCAGGGCGCGGTCGAGCTGGGGGCGGAGCACGTCCTCCAGCTCCCCGACGCGGAGCAGTGGATCGTTCATCGGCTCGCCGACGCCGCCGATGGTGCGGGGCGGCAGGCGGTCACGGTCGGCGTCGTGGGCGGACGCGGTGGGGCAGGGGCGTCGACGCTCGTCGCCGCCCTGGCGGTGACGGCCGCCGGCCGGGGCGTACGAAGTCTCCTGGTCGACGGCGATCCGCTCGGTGGTGGCATCGAGCTGATCCTCGGCGGCGAGGACTGCGCGGGCATGCGATGGCCCGAGCTGGTGGCGACCGAGGGGAGGGTGAGTGCGGGTGCCCTGCGGTCGGCACTGCCCCGCGTCGACGACCTGGTCGTGCTCTCCTGGGACCGCGGCGACCTGCTCACCATCCCGCGCGCGGCGATGCGGTCGGTGCTGAACGCGGCCGTGCGCGGCGGTGACCTCGTCGTGGTCGACCTGCCCAGGCACGTCGACGAGGCCACCGAGGCGGCACTGGCGCAGTGCACTCTCGCTCTGCTGGTCGTCCCCGCCGAGGTGCGCGCGGTCGCGGCCGCCGCCCGGGTGCGGTCGGCCGTCGGTGCGCTGGTGTCCGACCTTCGGCTGGTGGTGCGCGGGCCTTCACCGGCAGGACTGGACGGTGAGGTGGTGGCCGCGGCGCTGGAGCTTCCATTGGCCGGTGAGCTCGCACCCGAGCCCCGGCTGGACGTGATGCTCGAACACGGCGAGGCGCCTGGCCGCCGCGGCAAGGGCCCGCTCGCGACGTTGTGCCGAAAGCTGCTGGCCGACCTCGGCATCGGCTCAGCTCGGCAGTCCGCGCAAGCGCGGGGGGCGCAGCCGTCGGCGGACCTCGACGCCCGACCTGCACGTCGGCCGCGAAACGACCGCCGGATCCGTCGGAACGGAGCGGCCGCATGACCGGGGCCGCGACCGCCGCGGCGGTCGACCAGGGACTGCTCGACCGCGTACGCCAGGTACTGGCCCAGCAGGCGGTCGATCCGACACCGGCCCGGGTGGCCGCCGCGCTCGGAGCCGACGGCCGGATCCTCGGCGACGCCGCCGTCCTGCGCATCGTGGAGACGCTACGCCGCGAGCTTGCCGGTGCCGGCCCGCTCGAGGCCCTCCTCGCCGATCCCAACGTGACCGACGTCCTGGTCCAGGGGCCGCGACGAGTGTGGGTCGATCGGGGTGCCGGCCTCGAACTCACAGACGTCGCCTTCGAGGACGAGTCCGCCGTGCGCCGGCTCGCCCAGCGCCTGGCCGGCGGCGCGGGACGACGGCTCGACGACGCGACCCCGTTCGTGGACGCCCGGCTGGCCGACGGCACTCGTTTCCACGCAGTGCTGGCGCCGGTGTCCACGCGGGGCACCTGCATCTCGCTGCGAGTGCCGCGCCGGCGTGCGTTCGCGGTCGAGGAGCTGGTGGCGGAGGGTTCGGTGCCGGCCGAGGGCGCGCACCTGCTCAGCAGGCTCGTCAAGGCCAGGTTGGCGTTTCTCGTGTCGGGTGGCACCGGCGTGGGGAAGACCACGCTGCTGGCCGCCCTGCTGTCACTGGTCCCGGCGTCCGACCGGCTGGTTCTGGTGGAGGACTCGGGGGAGCTGGCTCCCGACCACCCGAACGTCGTCGCGCTGGAGGCGCGCCCGGCCAACCTCGAGGGCGCGGGGGAGATCACCGTTCGCACGTTGGTGCGGCAGGCCCTGCGGATGCGGCCCGACCGGCTCGTGGTCGGCGAGGTCAGAGGAGCAGAGGTCGTCGACCTGCTGGCGGCCCTCAACACCGGCCACGAGGGTGGCTGCGGCACGTTGCACGCAAACTCCGCCGCGGAGGTGCCGGCGCGGATCGAGGCGCTCGGCGTCGCCGCCGGGCTGGGCCGGGCCGCCGTGCACAGCCAGTTGGCCGCGGCCGTCGACGTGGACGTGCATCTGGTGCGCGGCCGAGACGGTCGCCGCCGGGTGGGCGAGGTCTGCGTGTTCGAACGCCAGCCCACCGGCCTGGTGGCGGCGGTGTCCGCGGTGAGGTTCGACGCCGACGGGGAGGTGCGGGTCGGCGCCGGCCTGCCCAAGCTGCGCCGGCTGCTGACCAGGCGGGACGTCGGCGACCGCGGTGGCGCTCGATGAGCTCCGGCGCGGTGGTCGCCGCATGCCTGGTCGGTCTCGCCGTCGCGGTGTGCGTACCGGCCCCGCCGAGCACTCTGCTGCGTCGCCTGTACGCGGACACGTCCGGAGCCGCGACATCTGCCGGCGGCGGGCGTCCGGCGAACGGCGGCTCCGGCTCCGGGTCGCTTGCGCGTGGTGGGGAGCCCCTCGGTCGGCGCGCTCGCCCGCTCCAGGCGCTGGTTGTCCGGCTGGGCGCCAGATGGTCCCGACGGAAGGACGTGCGCCGGCGGCGGGCAGCACTGTGGGAGGCGACCGAGACCGTCGCCGCCGAACTCCGCGCCGGCCGCAGCGCCGACCAGGCACTCGCGGCCGCGGCGGGCGTCCTGCCCGACCTCGCGCCGGCCGCCGCGGTGAGCAGGATGGGCGGTGACGTGCCCGCGGCCCTGCGCGCGGTGAGCGCGCCGGGGACGGCGCCGTTGCGGCGACTCGCCGTGGCGTGGTCGGTCGCCGGAGGCACCGGCGCCGGCCTGGCCGTCGTACTGGAGCGGATCGCCCACGGCATGCGGGCCGAGGAGCGGCTGCGGGAAGAGGTCGCCGGCACCCTGGCCGCCCCTCGGGCCACCGCCCGGATGCTCGCTGTCATGCCGCTGCTGGGCCTGGCCCTCGGTGCGGGGGTGGGCGCCAACCCGCTGACGTTCCTCCTCCGGACTCCCTACGGTCTGGGCTGCCTGCTGCTGGGCACGCTCCTCGCCGCGACCGGTGTGTGGTGGGTCGAACGCCTGGCGGCCCGTGCGGAGGGACGACCGTGAGCTTCCTGGCCGCCGCTCTGGTCGGCGTCGCGATGCTGACGTGGGCAGGTCCGGCGACGGCTCACCGGCGCCTGGACCGCGTTCGTCCCCGGCTTCCGGTGTCCCGTCGACGTCCTCCGGCGCGCGGGGCCGAGCGGCGAAGCCGGATGCTGGCCGCCGCACTCGCGGGCTGCGCGGCCGTGGTGGTCGTGGGTGGGGTGCCCGGCCTCGTTCTCGGTGCGGTCGTGGCCTTCGCCGTGCCGTGGGTACTGGGCCGACTGGAGCCACGTGATGTACGCCGTCGCCGCGAACAACTCGCCGCCGACCTGCCCTTCGTCGCCGACCTGCTGTCCGGATGCCTGCGGGCCGGCAGCTCACCGCAGCGGGCGGTCGAGGTCATCGCGGCAGAGCTCGAAGGCCCCACGGGAAGCGCGCTCGGACAGGTGGCCACGGCGTTCCGGCTCGGCGCGGACGCCCGAACGGCATGGTCCGGTTTCCTCGCCGAGGAGGGGCTGGCGTCGTTCGGGCGGGCGATGGTGCGGGTCTGGGACTCCGGCGCACCGCTGGCGAGCACTCTCGACCGGTTGGCCGACGACGCGCGGGCAGCCCTACGGGCACGAAACGACCAGCGCGCCAGAACGGTCGGGGTGCGCGCGGCCGCACCACTCGGGTTGTGCTTCCTTCCCGCCTTCGTCCTGGTGGGAATCGTGCCGCTCGTCGCGGGCGCGGTGGACGCCTTCCTGCGTTGACCGTCCGGCTCGTCGCCGACCACTCCGGCGGTCGCCGTCACCGCGCTGGGACCTGCGATTTGACGTCCCTTCTCGTGGTAGCGACGAGCGCTTCGAGGTCGCGTCAAGCTGGCCTTGCGCGGGTGGGGGGCGTCAGCTCCTTGCGGCCCGGAGCCGGTTCGTCCTGGTCCCCCGAGTCGGTTCGTTCTCGTCCCCGAGTCCGGCGACCTATGTCTCGTCGGGCCCGAATCCCTGTACTGGTTGGAGATTCGTCCACAGGAGACCGGTCGGCCGAGTTGTCCTCAGGGCCTGACCAGACCGCGCCGCGACCGAGGCCTTTCCAGCATTGTCGATGCATCGCCTCGGACATCGGGGCGCCGGACCGGCCGGTCGCCGGAACTCCTGGAGGTACTTATGCGCAAGGTGCGCCGGATCGCTCGCCCGGACGAGCGGGGCATGACCACGGCGGAGTACGCCGTGGGCACCGTGGCCGCGGCCAGCTTCGCCGGCCTGCTGATCAAGCTGCTGACGAGTTCGGAGGTGCAGCAGCTGTTGATGAAGCTCGTCAAGGCCGCGCTGAGCCTGGCGGGCTGATCGCGGTGGCCGGCCCGCTTGCCGAGGCCGGGCGGGCCGGCCACCCGGCAGTGGCGGGCGAGGAGCGCTGAGGTGGCGGTTTTCGGAAATGGTTCGTGGTGCTGGAACGAAGGCGAACGGGAGGAGACGTGAAGGTGGAGGCGAGACGGCGCTGCCAGGCGGGGATGGTGACGGCCGAGACCGCGGTGGCGTTGGCCGCACTCGTCGCGGTGACGCTCGGCATGACCTGGGTGGTCGCGGTGGTCGGAATCCAGGCCCGGTGCGTCGACGCCGCGCGCGACACAGCCCGCGCGGTGGCCCGCGGTGAGTCCGTCGGCGCGGGCGAGGAGGAGGGGCGGCGCAGCGCGCCCGAGGGGGCCCGGATCACGGTGCGTCGCGCCGGCGGGATGGCGAGCGTCGAGGTGGTCGCGGACGCCAGGCCGTCCTGGCCGGTGTTGTCCCGGCTGCCGGCGATCACGGTCGGCGGCCATGCGGTCGTGGCGCTCGAGCCGGGGGTCTCCTGACATGGCAGGGAAAGACCCGGGGCAGGCGAACGACCCGGGGCAGGCGAACGACCCGACCCAAACGAAGGAGCGGACAGAGACGAAGGGAACGGCGGAGGCGAGCCCGTCGGCGACGAAGGCGTTCACTCACGGATGTGAACGCGGCAGCGGCAGTGTCTGGACGCTGGCGGCGGCCGCGATCGTGGTCATGGCGGCGGTGGTGTCCACCACGATGGTCGCCGTCGTGGGTGCGGGACGCAGGGCCGACACCGCGGCGGACCTGGCGGCGCTGTCGGCCGCGGCGGTTCGCCCGGACCAGCTCGGGTCCGCCTGTGCGGTGGCCGACCGGATCGCGGCGGCACACCGGGCGCGCCTCGTCGCGTGTGCGGTGGAGGGGAGCGAGGTGGACGTCACCGTGGAGGCACATCCGGCCGCGCCGGGAGGTGGGCTGTTCGTCGTACGAGCCCGAGCACGTGCCGGCCCCACCACCCAGCCAACCTGAGCAGGGTCAGGTGCTCACGGCATGGGGTCCTGGCGGACTCCGTGGTGAGGCTCGCGGGCCGGGGAGGCGGCCCTGTTGGCGTGGCCACCGGGATCGGTGTGGCGTCCGGTGTCTTCGGGGCCGCCTGCGTTCCCGGGCCGGCCGGCCTCACCGGACGGGTGGTCGCGGGTGCCGTGTTCGGTCGGTCCGCCCGAAGCGGTGCCGGACTCGCCGTGCCCCGGGGACGTCCCGGCGTCGGCGGAGTGCCGGGGCGTGGTGGCTCCGCCGGCGGGCTGGTTCGCGCCGCCCGAGCCGGACCCGAGTTCACCGCCGGCAGCGGTGTCGCCGCCGGCGACCGCACCGGTGCCGCCCCCCGTCCGCTGGCGCAGCTCCTTCAGCTCCCGCTGACGGGTGCGCCACCGCTTGGTGCCGACCACCAGGCACCAGGCACCGAACGCGGCCGCGATCGTGACGCCGACCCCGATGAAGAAGAACGTGGAGGTGGAGCTCTCGATCCGCAGTGGCCCGAGTTCGACAGCGGTCGGTTGTCCGCCGCCCACCGCGATTCCGACCGCGGCGGCGACCAGCAGCAGCACCAGAATGATTCCGACGACGATCATGTGCCGTCATCTCCTTCGACAGGCCGGGCCTCGCGCGGCGCCCCGTTGAGCAGAACATCCAGCAGCCGGACAGCACCGGACTTGTCGAGCGGATTGTTGCCGTTTCCGCACTTCGGGGAGTGTACGCATGATGGGCAGCCGTCGGCGCAGTGGCAAGCCGCGATCGCGTCGCGTGTCGCCGCGAGCCACTGGGCGGCCGCGGTGAAACCGCGCTCGGCGAACCCCGCTCCGCCCGGGTGGCCGTCGTAGACGAACACCGTCATCCGGCCGGTGTCCGGGTGCAGCGCGGTGGAGACGCCCCCGACGTCCCACCGGTCACAGGTGGCGAACAACGGCATCAGGCCGATCGCCGCGTGCTCGGCAGCGTGCGCGGCGCCCCCGACGTCCGCACGGCCGAGTCCGGCCTCCGCGAGCTGGTTCTCCGAGACCGTCCACCAGACGGCCCGTGTCTGCAGCGTGCGGGGCGGAAGGGTCAGCGGCACCTCGCCGAGCACCTCCCCGCTGACCAGCCGCCTGCGCAGGTAGGCCACGACGCGGTTCTCCACCTTCACCGAGCCGAAGTCGAGGGTCGCCTCACCCCATTGCTCACTGCGTTCGCTCTCCAGTACCTCGATGTCGGTGATCTCGCGGGCGGTCGTCGAGTAGTCCGGCTCAGCGCGTTCGACCAGGGCGACGGCGGCTTCGAGGTCGAGGTGGTCCACCACGTACGTCGCGCCCTGGTGGAGGTAGACCGCGCCGTCGTGCACCGACGTGTGGGCAGCACCCGCGTCGACCGTGCCGAGCAGCCGCCCGGTCGATCCCTCCACCAGCCGCACGAGCTGCCCGTCCACCGAACGGATGTCGGCCAGGTCGCTGGCACGGCCGCGGCGGGTCCAGAACCATCCGTGCGGGCGGCGGCGCACCATGCCCTCCGCCTCCAGGGCCTGCAGCGCGGCGGGTGCGGAGGGGCCGAAGCGGTCGATGTCGGCGTCGGTGATCGGGAGTTCGGCGGCGGCCGCCGCCACGTGTGGCTTGACGACGTAGGGGTTGTCGGGATCCAGCACGGTCGCCTCGACCGGAGGGCCGAACACGGCGTCCGGGTGCTGGACGAGGTAGGTGTCCAGCGGATCGTCCCGGGCGACGAAGACGGCGAGCGCGCCCTGACCGTCGCGTCCGGCCCGTCCCGCCTGCTGCCACAACGAGGCGCGGGTGCCCGGGTAGCCGGCGACCAGCACGGCGTCCAGCCCGGCGATGTCCACGCCGAGCTCCAGCGCGTTCGTCGCCGCGACGCCGAGCAGTCTGCGGTTCTGCAGAGCGCGTTCGAGGGCGCGGCGTTCCTCAGGCAGGTAGCCCGCGCGGTAGGCCGCGACCCGAGAGGGCAGCTCGGCGGCGACCTCGGCGAGGTGCTCGCGGGCCTGGACCGCCACCACTTCCGCGCCGCGCCGGGAGCGGATGAACGCGACCGTTCGTACGCCGTCGGCCACCAGGTCGGCGAGCAGGTCGGCGGTCTCCGCGGTCGCGCTGCGGCGGACCGGCGCGCCTCCCTCCCCGGTGAGCCGGGTGAACGGTGGCTCCCACAGCGCGAACGCCAGCCCGCCGTGTGGTGATGCGTCATCGGTCACCGCGCGTACCGGCACACCGGTCAGCCGGCTGGCCGAACCGGCCGGTTCGGACACCGTCGCCGAGGCCAGCACGAACGTGGGATCGGCGCCGTAGTGCGCCACGATCCGGCGCAGCCGGCGCAGCACCTGCGCGACGTGCGAGCCGAACACGCCGCGGTAGTGGTGGCACTCGTCGACGACGACGTACCGCAGCGAGCCCAGGAACCTCGCCCACCGCGCGTGCGCGGGCAGGATCGATCGGTGCAGCATGTCGGGGTTGGTCAGGATGTACGCCGCGTGGTCGCGGGCCCAGTCGCGTTCGGCCCACCCGCTGTCGCCGTCGCACGTGGTCGCGAGCGCGTCCTCGCCGGCCAGCTCGCTCACCGCGCGGAACTGGTCCGCGGCCAGCGCCTTGGTCGGGGAGAGGTACAACGCGGTGCCGGCGCGGCGACGAGTGGTCTCGCCGTCCGGACCGGCGAGGATCTCGCTGAGCACCGGCAGCAGGTAGCCGAGGGACTTTCCGGACGCGGTGCCGGTGGCGAGGACGACGTGTTCACCGTCGCGGGCCAGCTGCGCGGCGTGCGCCTGGTGCGTCCACGGACGGTGGATGCCGTAGGCGGCGAGCCGGTCGAGGACCTGGGGCGGCACCCAGGAAGGCCACTCGGCGGTACGTCCCTGCCGGGCGGGTACGTGCTCCACGTGGGTCACGCGTTCGGCCCGGTCGGCCCCGAGGGTGAGCCGGTCCAGCATGGCCGCGGGGTCGGTGGCCCGGCCCGCGCCCGCGCGACGCCCCCGTGCGGGACGCTCCTGCATGGGGCGTTCCTCCACGGGGCGTTCCCGAGTTGGGTGTTCCTGGGTGGGGACGCCTGGAGTGGGACGGTTCTGGGCGGATGCGTCGGACGGCTGGGAACGGGACGGCCGGCTGAAGGACACGAAGGACAGTGTCACACCGTCCCACCGACAAGGCGCGGCTCAGGCATGGCGCAGGCGCGGCTCAGGTCGCGCGGGACGGTACGCCACGGCAGCGGAAGACCGGCCGGATGCCCGGTAGGTCAGCAGCGGGCCGGCCGGGCCGACTCGCGCGGGAGATAGCCCGGTGCTGTCGTGAGGTCACGTCAGGTGATTGAATTCCCATCAGGGCCGGTCCGTCGGATGGTAGTGCTGGAGGAGCTCGTGGATCTATCCCTCGCGAACCGCGCCGCAGGCGACCACATCGTGGTCGAAGTCGGCGGTGAGATCGATGTCTACACCGCACCCAGACTCAGAGAACACGTGGTCGACCTCGTCGAGGCCGGCCACTACCACCTGGTCATCGACATGGAGGGCGTCGACTTCCTGGACTCGACCGGGTTGGGGGTGCTGGTCGGCGGGCTGAAGCGGGTGCGCTCCCACGAAGGAAGCCTGCAGATCGTGTGCACCCAGGAACGCCTGCTGAAGATATTCCGAATCACCGGGTTGACGAAGGTCTTCCCGATTCATGACACCGTCGACGAGGCGGTGATGCCGACCGTTCGGTAGGGAGCCCGGCCGGAGCCCGGTCTCGTGGCCGGGCCACACCCGGCCACACCGTCGCCGCGACGTACTTTGGAGCGGTGAGCCCGGCGGGACCGGTGAGATCGACGGGCCGTACGACGGGGGGCGTGCGCCGCGCTCACCGCAGCCGCTCCCCGGGCCACGACTCGCGGGGGTCGCGTCGTCGCTGGTGGGGGCGGGCAATGTAGACTCCGGCGCGCCCCGGATTCCATCCGGTGGCGCCAGTTGTCCGCGCGCCTGTCGACGATGCCGGTCGGTACCGACACCGTCGCGTGAGATGGAGCGCTGGACCGGGGACCACAACGCATCCACGGCCGGCCGGAACGGCGTTCGTACGCACGCCCGAGTGCACACGAAAGTCCGGACCGGACCGGAAATGGCCAGGTCTTCGATCCTGACGCTCCGTCTCGCGCACGCCGATGTCGGGGCGCACATCAACGGGATCGACACCAAGGGGTCGTCGTAGCCCCTGTCAAGGAGGACGAATGTCCGCGTTCCTACTCGCTGCCGAGGGGGAACCTGTCTCGCTCACCGGCGGCAACCTGACGTACGTCGCCATCGTCGCGGGGATCGGCGTGATCGCGCTCGTGATGGCCGCGGTCTTCCGCCGTGAGGTTCTCGCGGCCGGTGACGGCACCGCCAACATGCAGACCATCGCCCGAGGTGTCCAGGAGGGTGCCTCCGCCTACCTCAACCGGCAGTTCCGGACGCTGGGCATCTTCGCCATTCTGGTGTTCCTGTTGCTGTTCGTCCTCCCGGGTGACGCGAACGTCCGAATCGGGCGTTCCATCTTCTTCCTGGTCGGCGCGGTCTTCTCCGCGTCGATCGGCTACATGGGCATGTGGCTCGCCGTGCGGGCCAACGTGCGGGTGGCCGCCGCCGCCCGTGACGAGGGTCGTGACCCGGCGATGCGGGTCGCGTTCCGTACTGGCGGCACGGTCGGCATGGCCACCGTCGGTCTGGGCCTGTTCGGTGCCGCGCTGGTGGTGCTCATCTACCGCGGTGACGCGCCGAGCGTGCTGGAGGGCTTCGGCTTCGGTGCTGCCCTGCTCGCGATGTTCATGCGTGTCGGCGGCGGCATCTTCACCAAGGCCGCCGACGTCGGTGCGGACCTCGTGGGCAAGGTCGAGCAGAACATCCCCGAGGACGACCCCCGCAACGCCGCGACGATCGCGGACAACGTGGGCGACAACGTCGGTGACTGCGCCGGCATGGCGGCCGACCTGTTCGAGTCGTACGCGGTGATGCTCGTCGCGGCGCTCATCCTCGGCAAGGCGGCCTTCGGGTCCCAGGGCCTGGTCTTCCCGCTGATCGTCCCCGCGATCGGCGCGCTCACCGCCGTGGTCGGTGTCTACATCACCAAGCCGCGCGGTGGCGAGAACGGCCTGACCACGATCAACCGCAGCTTCTACGTCTCGGCCGCGTTGTCCGCGGTTCTGTGTGCGATCGCGGCGTTCGCGTATCTCCCGTCGTCGTTCGGCGATCTCTCCGGCGTCTCGGCGAACATCGCCCGGCTCGGCGGCGACCCCCGCCTGATCGCCACCGGCGCCGTGATCCTCGGCATCGTGCTGGCCGCGGTGATCCTCTCGCTGACCGGCTACTTCACCGGCACCGAGCACCGCCCGGTCAAGGACGTCGGCAAGACGTCGTTGACAGGTGCCGCCACCGTCATCCTGTCCGGCTTCGCGCTGGGACTCGAGTCCGCCGTCTACACCGCCCTGGTGATCGGCGCCGCGGTCTACGCCGCGTTCCTGATCGGCGGCGGTTCGGTGATCGTCTCGCTGTTCGCGATCGCGCTGGCCGGCTGCGGTCTGCTCACCACCGTCGGCGTGATCGTCGCGATGGACACCTTCGGTCCGGTGAGCGACAACGCGCAGGGCATCGCGGAGATGTCCGGCGACGTCGACGGCGAGGGCGCGAAGATCCTCACCGAGCTCGACGCGGTGGGCAACACCACCAAGGCGATCACCAAGGGCATCGCGATCGCGACCGCCGTGCTCGCCGCGACCGCGCTGTTCGGTTCGTTCAACGACGCGGTCACCAACGCGCTGGCTTCCGCGGGCTCGCAGGCGGCGGCGTCGACCACCGCCTTCCTGCGTACGGTCGACTCGCCGAACGTCCTGGTCGGCCTGATCATCGGTGCCTCGGTGGTGTTCCTCTTCTCCGGCCTCGCGGTGAGCGCGGTCGGCCGCGCCGCTGGCGCGGTGGTGTTCGAGGTGCGCCGGCAGTTCCGGGAGATCCCCGGGATCATGGAGGGCACCGGCAAGCCGGAGTACGGCCGGGTGGTCGACATCTGCACCCGTGACTCCCTGAACGAGCTGGCCACGCCGGGTCTGCTCGCGGCGATGGCGCCGATCGCGGTCGGCTTCGGTCTCGGCGTCGGCCCGCTGGCGGGTTACCTCGCCGGTGCGATCGCCGCCGGAACGCTGATGGCGATCCTGCTGGCCAACTCCGGTGGGTCGTGGGACAACGCCAAGAAGCTGGTCGAGGACGGCACGCACGGCGGCAAGGGTTCGCAGGCGCACGAGGCGACCGTCATCGGTGACACCGTGGGTGACCCGTTCAAGGACACCGCGGGCCCGGCGATCAACCCGCTGATCAAGGTGATGAACCTCGTCGCCGTGCTGATCGCCCCGGCCGTGGTCCAGCTGTCGGTCGGCAACAGCGCCAACACCCCGCTGCGGATCGGCATCGCCGTGGCCGCCGTGGTGGTCGTGGTGGTCGCGGTGACGATCTCCAAGCGCCGCCCGGTCGCCATCGGTTCGGAGCAGGAGGAGAACCGGCAGACGGCCAACGTCGCCTGACCGATCTCCCCGGATCCGGCTGAGGCCCGATTCGGACGGCTCGATCCTCCAGGGGCCCCGTCACCGCATCGCGGTGGTGGGGCCCTTGCCGTTGTCCGGCGCGGCTCCCGGCAGGATGGACGGATCTTCGAACTGTCCGAGGACGTTCAGGCACGCCTGCGTTCCCACCTGGCCGCCGTCGGCTACACCGTGGACGGCGTACGCGAGCGGCTGGGCCCGGTCGCGCACGCGGCGCTGCACCGCAACGAGACCACCCCCGGGGTGCGCGCGACGGAGGGCGGCGACCCGCTGGACACGCTGGTCCGGCTGTGGTTGCTGCAGCGTCCGGTGCCCGCGGACCGGGCCGAACGCGCCCTGCCCGGACTCCTCGAACCGCTGGTGATGGCCGGCCTCCTGGGTGCGACCGGCGGCGAAGGCGGAGCCGGTGAGGCAGGCGGGTCAGGCGACCGGATCCGCGCGCTGGTCGACGTCCGGCCGTACGGCGCGACCGGCGGACCCGCCCGGAAGGGGCTGCCCGACGACCAGGACTGGTGGGTGGTCGCCGACCTGACGCCCGGCCTGGACGGCGCCCGCCCCGCCGTGACCGCCGACCACGTCCTCGGCGTGAACAGCGCGGCGAGCACGCTGGCCCAGTTGACCGTACGCCGACCGGCCAGGCGGGCACTCGACCTCGGCACCGGCTGCGGCGTCCAGGCCCTCCACCTGTCCGGGCACGTACGCGAGGTCGTCGGCACCGACGTCAACCCGCGGGCGCTGGCGATGGCCCGGCTCACCGGCACGCTGAACGGCCTCGACTGGGACCTGCGGGAGGGCAGCCTGTTCGAGCCGGTGCGGGGTGAGAAGTTCGACCTGGTGGTGTCGAATCCGCCGTTCGTGATCTCCCCGCGCGGCGGGCTCACCTACCGCGACAGCGGGATGGCCGGCGACGAGGTGTGCCGGCGGATCGTGACCCAGGCGCCGGACTTCCTCGCCGACGGCGGGGTCTGCCAGATCCTGGCCAACTGGCTGCACGTACGCGGGGAGAACTGGCGTGACCGGCTGGGCGACTGGCTCGCCGATTCCGGCGCGGGCTCCGGCACTGGCTCCGGCGCCGACTGCGACGCGTGGGTGCTGCAGCGGGAGGTGTCCGACCCGGCGGAGTACGTCGAGCTGTGGCTGAAGGACGCGGGCGTGCACGGGACGCCGGAGTACGCGAGACGGTACGACGACTGGCTGGCGTGGTTCGAGGCGCAGGACGCGGAGGGGGTCGGCTTCGGCTGGATCACCCTGCGCCGCAACGCCGGGCCGCGGCCGGGTGGCCCGGCGGCCGTGATGGAGGAGTGGCCGCATCCGGTGGAGCAGCCGCTCGGGGCCGAGGTCGGGAGGTGGCTGGACGCGGTGGACCGGCTGGACTCCTACGCCGACGACGCCGCACTGCTCGGTGCCCGGCTGCGGGTGGACCCCGACGTCGACCAGGAACAGCTCGGCCGGCCGGGCGCAGCGGACCCCGAACACGTCGTACTCCGGCAGCGGCGGGGCCTGCGCCGGGCGGTCGCGGTGGACACCGCCGAGGGCGGGTTCGTCGGTGCCTGCGACGGCGAGCTGACGGTCGGGCAGATCTGCGACGCACTGGCGACCCTGCTGGGGGAGGAGCCGGCGCGGATGCGGGGACGCCTGCTGCCGCGCGCCAGGCAGCTGTACGCCGAGGGATACCTGCACGACGCCGCCCCGGACGCGGCCCCGGACGCGACCCCGGCGTGAACCCGTACCAACCGGGCCGAAACATGACGTCCCGCGCCCCGACACCCGTCCCGAACCACAAACCGGGGGTTGCAACCCGACATTCACCACGTACTCTCACTCTTCGGGTCGAGCCGCCCAGAGCCCGCGGTCCTCGGTTCCGGCATCGCCGGGCAACGCTTCGGGAGGCACCCGCGAAACAGTTCGGGGCGTCGTACGGTTACCGTCTAGCGGGCCGGATCGCCCGCGCGGCTTGACTCGACCCGGTTCGGACCGCGATGCCGCCGTACGAAAACCGCGGACCGGACGGACGGCGAAGCACCGGCAGACCGGTGCAAACCACAACAGACCAAGCGCACGAGCAAGCCCAGCAGCACCGTCCAGTAGAAAGACAGACAAGGACAGGCAGGAGAGGTACACAGTGCCCGCCAAGAAGGCCTCCACCCCGACCGAGGGTCCCCGGCTCGTCATCGTCGAGTCGCCTGCCAAGGCGAAGACGATCGCCGGTTATCTCGGCCGCGGCTACGTCGTGGAGTCGAGCGTGGGCCACATCCGCGACCTGCCCGGCGGTGCCGCCGAGGTGCCGGCCAAGTACAAGAAGGAGCCGTGGGCCCGGCTCGGCGTCAACGTCGACGAGGGGTTCGCCCCGCTCTACGTCGTCCCCGCCGACAAGAAGCCCACCCTGCGGCGCCTGAAGGACCTGATGTCCGACGCCGGCGCGGTCTACCTCGCGACAGACGAGGACCGCGAGGGCGAGGCCATCGCCTGGCACCTGCTGGACGAGCTGAAGCCGAAGGTTCCGGTGCACCGGATGGTCTTCCACGAGATCACCCCCGAGGCCATCAACCAGGCGGTGAGCAACCCCCGCCAGATCAACGACAACCTGGTCGACGCGCAGGAGACCCGGCGGATCCTGGACCGGCTGTACGGCTACGAGGTCTCGCCGGTCCTGTGGAAGAAGGTCATGCCGCGCCTGTCCGCGGGCCGGGTGCAGAGCGTCGCCACCCGGATGGTGGTCGACCGGGAGCGGGAGCGCATCGCGTTCCGCACCGCGACCTACTGGGACCTGGTCGCCGAGCTGGACGCCGGCGAGACCAAGGACCCGCGCACGGTGACGGTCCGGCTGGTCAACCTCGACGGCCGCCGGGTGGCGCAGGGCCGCGACTTCGCCTCCGACGGGACGCTGAAGCCGGCCGCGCGCGACACCGTGGTGCACCTGGACCAGGCGCAGGCCGACGCGCTGAAGTCCGGGCTGGGCGAGTCGACGTTCACCGTGCGCGGCGTGGAGTCCAAGCCGTACCGCCGTTCGCCGTACGCGCCGTTCCGTACGACCACCCTGCAGCAGGAGGCGGCCCGCAAGCTCGGCTTCGGCGCGGCCCGCACCATGCAGGTCGCCCAGCGGCTGTACGAGAACGGCCACATCACCTACATGCGTACCGACTCCATCACGTTGTCGGAGACGGCGGTCACCGCTGCCCGCGCACAGGTCAGGCAGCTGTTCGGGGCGGACTACCTGCCGGAGAAGCCGCGCGTCTACCAGAGCAAGGTGAAGAACGCCCAGGAGGCGCACGAGGCGATCCGCCCCTCCGGCGACCGGTTCCGTACGCCCGCCGAGACGGGCCTGCGCGGTGACGAGTTCCGGCTGTACGAGCTGATCTGGATGCGCACCGTCGCCTCGCAGATGCGCGACGCCGAGGGTCGCAGCGTCACCCTGCGGGTGGGTGCCCGCACCGCCGACGGGCGGGACGCGGAGTTCACCGCGTCCGGCAAGGTCATCACGTTCCACGGGTTCCTCAAGGCCTACGTCGAGGGCGTGGACGACGCGACCACCGAGACCGACTCCGCCGAGCGCCGGCTGCCCGACGTGGTGGAGGGCGACACCATGGTGGCGACCCGGATCGACGCCGACGGGCACGAGACGAAGCCGCCGGCGCGCTACACCGAGGCCACGCTGGTCCGCGAGCTCGAGGAGCGCGAGATCGGCCGGCCGTCGACGTACGCGTCGATCCTCGGCACCATCCTCGGCCGCGGCTACATCTACAAGAAGGGCCAGGCGCTGGTCCCGACGTGGGTGGCGTTCGCGGTGGTGCGGCTGCTGGAGGAGCACTTCGCCCACCTGGTCGACTACAACTTCACCGCGAGCATGGAGGACGCGCTCGACGAGATCGCGCGCGGCGGGTCGGACATGCAGACCTGGCTGGCGCGGTTCTACTTCGGCGCGCCCGGTGAGGGCACGGCCAACGGCGGCGGCGGGGCCGGCGGCCCGGGCGGCGGCAACGGCGGCGTCCTGCAGGCCGACGGACTGAAGGCCCTGGTCACCGAGCTCGGGGAGATCGACGCCCGGGAGATCTCGACGTTCCCGATCGGCGACAACGGCACGGGTCCGATCGTGATCCGGGTCGGCCGCTACGGCCCGTACGTCGAGGACGCCGAGGGCAACCGCGCCAACGTGCCCGAGGACCTGCCGCCGGACGAGCTGACCCTGGACAAGGCGAAGGAACTGCTCACCCAGCCGGCCGGGCTCGAGCGCGAGCTGGGCACCGACCCCGAGACGGGCCACCCGGTGGTGGCGAAGGCGGGCAGGTTCGGCCCGTACGTCACCGAGGTGCTGCCCGAGGACGCCCCGAAGTCGGCGAAGCCCCGGACCGCCTCGCTGTTCAAGTCGATGGACCTCGACACCGTGTCCTTCGAGGAGGCGCTGCGGCTACTGTCGCTGCCCCGCTCGCTGGGTGACGACCCGGACAACGGCGAGGAGATCGTCGCGCTGAACGGCCGCTACGGCCCGTACGTCAAGAAGGGCTCCGACTCGCGTTCGCTCGGGTCGGAGGAGGAGCTGTTCACCGTCACGCTGGAGCAGGCGGTCGAGCTGTTCAAGCAGCCGAAGGCGCGGGGCCGCCGGGCCGCCGCCGCCCCGCTGCGGGAGCTCGGTGAGGACCCGGAGACCGGCAATCCGGTGGTGGTGAAGGACGGCCGGTTCGGTCCGTACGTCACCGACGGGGAGACCAACGCGACCCTGCGCAAGGACGACGACGTGGAGTCGATCTCGCTCGACCGGGCCGCCGACCTGCTCGCGGAGAAGCGGGCGAAGGGGCCGGCACCGAAGCGGGCGAAGAAGGCCGCCGCCAAGAAGACGGCGAAGAAGGCTGCCAAGAAGGCCACGGCGGGCGCTGGTGTGGCGAAGGCGACCGCTTCCGGAGCGAAGAAGGCCGCGGCCAAGAAGACGACCGCGAAGAAGGCCGCCGCCAAGAAGTCGAGCGCGGCGAAGAAGAGCTGAGGACGGACCCCAGGCGGATGTACGTCGCCCGGATCGGCCTGACGCCGGTCAAGGGGCTGGCCCACGAGTTCCTGCCCGAGCTCGACCTGCCGGCGTCGGGCCCGCCCGGCGATCGCGCGTTCTGCTTCTACGACGTCGCGGCGGACCGCGTCCTTCGTACGGTCGACCACGACGCGCTGCTCGCCTGCCGGGCCCGCTGGGACCCGCCGGCGCTGACCATCACCACGCCGGTCGGCGAGGCCACCGGGGACGCGGACGGGTTCGGGGAACCGGACGCGGCCGGTGACCGGCTGGTCGCCGACTACTGGGGGCGGCCGACCGAGCTCACCGTCCTACGCGGACCGTGGTCGGCGCTGGTGAGCCGCTACCTCGGCAAGGAGGTCGTGCTGTGCCGGGTCGGCCCGCCGGGCGGGGTGGTGTGGGGCGGTCCGGTCTCGGTGGTGACCACCTCCTCGCTGGCCGAGGTCGCGCGCCGCGTCGGCCGGGACCCTGAGGACGGAGAGGGCAGAGAGGACGGCCGGAGGTTCCGCGCGACGTTCGTGGTCGACACCGGGGACGCGCCGGCCTTCGTCGAGGACGAGTGGACCGGCCGGCTGTTGCGCCTGGGTGACGCCGTGGTGCGGGTGCGCGGGCCGCTCGAACGGTGTGCCCTGGTCGACCGGCGCCCGGAGGCCGGTGGCCGCGACGCGATGGTGCTGCGCGCGCTGGCCGCCGACCGGCGGGTCGACGGGCAGATCGTGTTCGGCGTACACGCGGACGTCGAACGGCCCGGCATCGTCCGCCTCGGCGCGGAGGTGGACGCCTCGGCGCCGAGGTGACCGATGCCGTGGCCCCGCCGTGCGTCAGCGCTGGCGGGACTCCACCCGGTCGCGCAGGGCGGAGTTCAGTGCCTTGAACCCCGACAGCGTGTCACCGCGCAGCCAGCCCGTCGTGAACGGCACGGCGATGCCGCGGAACGTTTCCTGCTGCACCACGTGGGTGCGGCCGGGCGCGGTCTGAGTGAGTACGAAGGAATGCTCGCCGTCGAAGATGCCGGGCACCCCGAGCCGTCCGATCCAGCGCAGTTCGCGCCCGGGTTCGACGGCGAGCACCGTCGGCCCGAACACCATCGTCCTCGTACCGAAGCGGTGCACGTTCGTCAGTTTCCGGCCGACCTGCAGGCGTCCGCTGGACCGCACGATGAACGGGTTCCACTCCTGGTAGGCGGGCAGGTCGGCGAGCACCGCCCACACCTGGTCCGGGCCGGCGTCGATGTCGACCTCGGCGCGCAGGACGACGGGGTGGGAACGTTGCCAGATCACGCCGCCGGCCAGCAGAGCCAACACGGCAAGGAGTACGTAAGGCCAGCGGCGGCGTCGGCGGCGCCCGTCCGGAGCAGCGGGCAAGGTCGTCTTGACAGCCGACTGGTCAACGGGCATGGGAGGTTGGTCCTTCCGGGCGGAGGTGCGCGCCGAGCGCGGCGTCGACGAGGGCGGCGGCGTACTCCGCGGTGAGCGGGTCGCCGGTGAACAGCAGCCGGTAGTAGAGAGGTCCGGCGAGTTGGTCGACGACGACCTCCGGGTCGAAGCCGGGGGAGAGGACGCCGCGTTCGGCCGCCCGGCCGAGCAGTTCCACGGCGGCGCGCCGCCACTGCGCCCAGCGTGCGCGCATGGTCTCGCCGAAGTCCGGGTCGTGCGCCATCGACGCCGTCAGGTCCGCGACCAGCGGCGCGCCCGCAGCGGTCAGGCTGCCCGCGATCCCGGCCGTCAGCCGGGTCAGGTCGCCGACGACGTCACCTGTCTCGGTCAGGGGCACCTCGTCCTGCATCCGCGAGACGAGGTCGGCCACCAGACGTGCCTTGGTGGGCCACCGGCGGTACAGCGTGGTCTTGGCCACCCCGGCCCGCTCGGCGACGGCGTCGACGGACAGTCCGGCGTACCCGTGCGCCGCGATGGTCTCCCCGGCCGCGGCCAGGATGCGCCGATCGACCTCGGCGTCCCGGGGCCGCCCCCGGCGCGTTCGCGCGGCGCCCGGTCCCGCGCCCGGTCCTGCGTCGCCCGGTCCTGCGTCAGCCATCGCGGCTCGCCCGCCTTCCCGCTCAATTACGAAACTTGAGTAGCGGAAACGACCTTACGGTGACGTTGGCTATTACGCAACGGCGGTATCGAAAAGCGCGGCGAGGCCACCCGGACGGCGCGGGTTCGGCGGCACGGGGAAGAGGGGTGGCTTTGGTTAGGCTGACCGGGTGTCTGAGCACGAGCGGTCCACCAGCACGGTCGAGTCCGGTATGTCCGTACCCGCCAACGACATCCGCGGTGTCCTGCGGATCAAACCGTTCCGCACCCTGTGGATCGCGCTCGGCCTGTCCAGCCTCGGTGACTGGCTGGGACTGCTCGCTCTCACTGCGATGGCCGGCCAGCTCGCCGCCGGCAACTACCGCACGGAGAACTTCGCGATCGCCGGCGTCCTGCTGCTGCGGCTGCTGCCCGCGGTGGTGGTCGGCCCGCTCGGCGGCTACATCGCCGACCGGCTCGACCGGCGGTGGACGCTGGTCGTGGGCGACGTCATCCGGTTCGTGCTGTTCGCGTCGATCCCGATCGTCGGCACGCTGTGGTGGCTGTACGTCGCGACCGTGCTGATCGAGGCGGTCAGCCTGATCTGGCTGCCGTCCAAGGACGCCGCCGTACCCAACCTCGTTCCCCGTGACCGGCTAGCGGTGGCCAACCAGGTCTCGATGGTGACGACCTACGGCTCGGCGCTCCCGGCGGCACTGCTCTTCACCTTCCTGGCGCTGATCAACAGCTCGCTGATCCGGACGTTCCACTGGTTCAACGGTGGCTCGGTCGACCTCGCGCTGTACTTCAACGCGCTGACGTTCCTTGTCGGTGCGCTCGTGGTCGCCCGGCTGCACGAGGTCTCCGGCCGGCCCGCCTCGGGTGAGATCACCGAGGAACAGACCAACGTGCTCAAGGCCGTCATCGAGGGCTGGCGGTTCGTCGCGCAGAACCGCCTCATCCGTGGCCTGGTGATCGGGGTGGTCGGCGCGTTCGCCGCGGGCGGCGTGGTGATCGGTCTCGGCCGTACGTACGTCACCGACCTCGGCGGCGGCGCCGCAGGCTATGGCGTCGTCTTCGGCGCGCTCTTCACCGGCCTGGCCGCCGGCATGGCGGTCGGCCCGCGGTTCCTGGTGGGCCTGTCCCGGCGGCGGATGTTCGGGCTGACCCTCACCGCGGCCGGGCTGTCCCTGATCGCGGTGGCGTTGTTCCAGAACCTCGTCCTGGTGGCGTTCTGCACCGTCCTGCTCGGCGCGTTCGCCGGGATCACCTGGATCACCGGCTACACCCTGCTGGGGCTGGAGGTCGAGGACTCCATCCGCGGCCGCACGTTCGCGTTCGTCCAGTCGCTGACCAAGATCGCGTTGGCCGCGGTGCTCGCGGCGGCGCCCGCCATCGCCGGTTCGATCGGCGCGCACGGTGTCGAGCTTCCGGGCAAGGTCACCTTGACGTACAACGGCGCGGCGATCACGTTCCTGCTCGGGGGTATCGCGGCGACGGCGTTCGGGCTGGTGTCGTTCCGGCAGATGGACGACCGTCCCGGGGTGTCGGTGCTGCGCGACGTGCGCGCGGTGTTCAGCGGCCACGACCGTGGCTTCTACGCCGACACCGGCCTGTTCATCGCGTTCGAGGGCGGCGAGGGTGCCGGCAAGTCCACCCAGGCGAGGCGGCTGGCGCGGTGGCTGGAGGACCAGGGCCACACGGTCACCGTCACCCACGAACCGGGCGCCACCGACATCGGCCGGGACCTGCGGCACCTGCTGCTGCACGGTGCGAGTGGCATCTCCCCGCGGACCGAGGCGCTGCTGTACGCCGCGGACAAGGCCGAGCACGTCGACTCGATGATCAAGCCCGTGCTCGCCGAGGGGGCGGTGGTCATCACCGACCGGTACGTCGACTCCGCGCTCGCCTACCAGGGCGGCGGACGTGACCTCAGCCAGTCCGAGCTCGTACGCCTGTCCCGCTGGGCGACCGGCGGGCTGCGGCCGCACCTGACGGTGCTGCTGGACCTGCCGCCGGAGGCAGGGCTGGCCCGGGTGGACGGCACCCCGGACCGGCTCGAACGAGAGCCGCTGGAGTTCCACTCCCGGGTACGCCAGCAGTTCCTCGACCTCGCCGCGCTCGACCCGGAGCGGTACGCCGTCCTGGACGCCACGCAGCCGGTCGACGAGCTCGCCGCCCAGATCCGGAACGCGGTCCGGCCGTTGCTGGGCGGTGTCGGCGGCGGGGTCGGTAGCGAGGTCGGCGGTCCTGGTGCCGGCGGCGTCGATCGGCCGTACGACAGAAGGGACGGCGACTCCGGGGACGGCGACGGCGGCGGCGACCAGCGGGAGGACCCGTCCCGCCCGGGGCAGCCGGTTCAGCCGCAGCGGCCGAGTGAGGAGGCGCAGGCATGAGCCAGGTGCAGCAGGTCGACAGCGACTCCGAGGAACTCGCCACCGCCGAAGTACCCATGACCGGGGTCTGGGCCGACCTGGTGGGCCAGGAGCCGACCGTCGCCGTCCTCCGCCCGGCCGCCGCCGGGGCCGCCGCCTGGCTGGCCGGCGACCGGTCGCCGTCGGCCATGACCCATGCCTGGCTGCTCACCGGGCCGCCGGGTTCGGGGCGTTCGAACGCCGCCCGCGCCTTCGCCGCCGCCCTGCAGTGCGAGCGGGGCGGGTGCGGGGAGTGCTCGGCGTGCCGGACCGCGATCACCGGTTCGCATCCCGACGTCACCCTGGTCCGCACCGAGCAGCTCAGCCTGAAGGTCGACGAGATCCGCGAGCTCGTCCGCAAGTCGGCGATGTCGCCGGTCGGCCGGCGCTGGCAGATCCTCGTCGTCGAGGACGCCGACCGGCTCACCGAGCAGGCCGCCGACGCGCTGCTGAAGAGCCTGGAGGAGCCGGCCGAGCGTACGGTCTGGCTGCTGTGTGCCCCGACCGTCGAGGACGTCGTACCCACGATCCGGTCCCGCTGCCGGCTGCTGGTTCTGCGTACTCCACCCACACCGGCGGTCGCGGCGGTCCTGCAGCGGCGCTACGACGTGGAGCCCGCGGTGGCGGCATTCGCGGCGCGCGCCTCGCAGGGGCACATCGGCCGGGCCCGCGCGCTGGCTACCCAGGAGGAGGTGCGGGCCCGGCGGCAGCATGTGCTCGCGGTGCCGAGCGGGCTCCGTGACCTCGCCAGTTGCCTGACCGCGGCCGCGCAACTTGTCGAGCTGGCCGCCACCGAGGCGAAGGAGACCACCGCCGACCTCGATGCCGGGGAGAAGCTGGAGCTGGAACGCGCGTACGGCGTCAGCGGCAGTGGTGGCCGGGGCGCCCGCCCCCGGCAGCTGCAGACGGCTCAGAAGGACCTCGAGGAGCAGCAGAAGGTCCGCGCCAAGCGGCTGCAGCGCGACGCGCTCGACCGGGCCCTTCTCGACCTGACCGCCTACTACCGCGACGTGCTCGCGGTGGCTCTCGGTGCCCGGACCGAGCTGGTCAACGAGGAGTTGCGCGACGACATCGAACACCGCGCAGCCTCCACCCGGCCCGAACAGGTCATCCGCCAGATCGACGCGATCCTTGCCTGCCGGGAGGCGATCACGGCCAACGTCGCCCCGCTGCTCGCGGCGGAGGCGATGACCATCGCGTTGTGGAACACCCCCGGCTGACCCGCGGCCGACCCCTGACCGGTGGCCGACCTCCGGCCACCTGTGGAAGACGGGAAGGGCTGCCCAGCGGAATCTCGTAGGGTGGCCGGAGGAACGAACGCCGAAGGGTGGACACGGGTGCGACAAAAGAGCGCAAAGCAGCTCTTCGCGGCGCTTGCGGTGCTGGTCCTGATGGTCGCGACCGGCTGCGCCCTCGCGCCCCGCGCCAGCGACTCGGCCGGGCAGACGCAGGATCGCGGCGGCAGCTCCAAGTCAGCGGCCGAGCCCGGTGCCACCGCCCAGCCCGGCGAGCCGGCACCGATGCCCTCCGACGTGGCTGCCGGCCTTCGGCCCTACTACGAGCAGAAGCTGAAGTGGGTCAAGTGCACCAGCGGGGCGTCGTTCCAGTGCGCGGCGCTTCGGGTGCCGCTCGACTACCGCCAGCCGGAAGGGAAGTCGATCGAGCTGGCGGTGTTGCGGTTGCCGGCCAGGGACCGCGCGAAGCGGCTGGGTTCCCTCGTTATCAACCCCGGCGGCCCGGGCGGGTCCGGAGTCGAGTACGCCGCCGCCGCGCCCTGGGTGGTGAGCAAGCCCGTCATCGCCCGCTACGACATCGTGGGCTTCGACCCGCGTGGGGTCGGCAAGAGCGCGCCGGTCGACTGCCTCACCGACAAGCAGATGGACCACTACCTCGCCATCGACGGGTCGCCGGACAACGCCACGGAGCAGAACAACCTGATGAAGGAGGCGCGCTTCTTCGCCAACGGCTGCAAGGCGCGCAGCGGTGCGGTGCTCGGGCACGTGTCCACCGAGGACGCCGCGCGTGACATGGACGTGTTGCGCAGTGCACTCGGCGACAAGAAGCTCACCTACCTCGGCAAGTCCTACGGCACCTTCCTCGGTGCGACGTACGCCGGGCTGTTTCCCCAACGCGCGGGGCGGCTCGTCCTCGACGGCGCGATCGACCCGACGCTCAGCGCCCGTGCCCTCGGCCTGGAGCAGGCGAAGGGCTTCGAGGTGGCGCTGCGGGCGTTCATCCAGGACTGCGTGAGCCGCAAGGACTGCCCGCTGGGCTCGTCGGTCTCCGAGGCGTACCGCACCATCGACAACTTCCTCGCCAGGACCGACCAGAATCCGCTGAAGACCAACGACGGGTCCCGCAAACTCACGCAGTCGCTGGCGATCACCGGGATCATCATGCCGCTGTACGTGAAGGAGTACTGGCCTCGGTTGCGGACGGCGATGCGGTCCGCGCTGGCAGGCGACGGCAGCAGGCTGCTGTCGCTGGCCGACGAGTACGTCGAGCGCAACCCCGACGGCACCTACCGGAACAACTCCGGCGAGGCGATCGTGGCGGTCAACTGCCTCGACCGGCCGGACCTCAAGTCGGTGGCCCAGGCGAAGGCCGAGGAGCCGACGTTCGAGAAGGCCTCGCCTCGGTTCGGCAGCTACATCCTGTGGGGCTCGCTGAGCTGTGCGGCGTGGCCGTTCAAGGCGACCGGCCGGCCAGGGCCGATCCACGCCAAGGGCGCGCCCCCGATCCTGGTGATCGGCACCACGCGCGACCCGGCCACGCCGTACGACTGGGCGGTCCGGCTGGCCAAGCAGCTCGACTCCGGAGTGCTGCTGACCCGGGACGGAGACGGACATACCGGCTATATGCAGGGCAACCAGTGCGTCGACCGGGCGGTCGAGCGGTTCCTGATCGACGGCAAGCCGCCGCGCTCGGGCACCGAGTGCCCGGAGGGGTGACGAGCCCGGCCGAGGCGCCCGGTATGCTCATCCCTCGTGTCTTCGAGACACTTGCCGCCTTAGCTCAGTCGGCCAGAGCGACGCACTCGTAATGCGTAGGTCGTGGGTTCGATTCCCACAGGCGGCTCCCCTAATTACCGCAGGTCAGCGGCCTTGAGCCGTCCTCAGTAACATCACGCCGATCACCAGCGTGGCATGGTTCATGGCATATGCGGACTAGACTCCGCGTCATGCCACGTGCCACGGGTCCTAGACGACGCCAGCGGGGAAACATCGAGGAGCTTCCGAGCGGGGGCTACCGGGTGCGTGTGTATGCCGGCGTGGACCCTGTGACGAAGCGTCCTCATTACCTTCGCAGGACGGTTGCTTCAGGCCGGGATGCGGCGCGGCAGGCCGAGAAGGTCCGCACGCAGCTTCTCGCCCAGGTCGATGAGCGACGGAACCCGCGCACCCGGGCGACCGTCAACCAGCTGCTCGACCGCTGGCTGGAGATGGTCGAGCTCGAGCGCACGACGCGGGCCGGCTACGTCGGGAAGATCGAGAAGCACATCCGCCCGACGATCGGCAAGGTCGAGGTCGGCAAGCTCGACGCCGAGACCATCGACTCGCTGTACGCCCAGCTGCGCCGGTGCCGCGAGCACTGCCACGGCCGGAAGTACATCGCGCACCGCACCAGCGGCCGACACGAGTGCGACGAGCGATGCCGACCACATACCTGCACCCCGCTGTCCGCGGGAAGCATCCGGGTTGTCCATTCGATCCTGAGCGGCTCCCTGAAGCGCGCAGTGCGGTGGGGCTGGATCTCGGTCAATCCTGTGGACCAAGCTGAGCCCCCCGCCGTTCCGAAGCCCGATCCGCACCCACCATCCGCCGAGGAGGCGGCGAGGATTGTGAACGAGTCGTGGAAGGACCCCGACTGGGGAGTTCTCGTCTGGCTGGCAATGATGACGGGAGCTCGCCGAGGAGAGATGAGCGGGCTCCGGTGGCGTGACGTGAACCTGCCCGGTTCTGTACTGACGCTGCATCGGAGCATCGCGCAGCTTGGCGGTCAGATGTACGAGAAGGACACAAAGACGCACCAGCGGCGCCGCCTCGCACTGGATGCCGCGACCGTGGAGATCCTGAGGTCCCACCGGGTCCGGTGCGAGGAGCGGGCGGCAGCACTGGAACTGACCATCGCAGCGGATGCCTTCGTCTTCTCGCTGTCCCCAGACTGCTCGACCCAGATCCGACCAGACAGCGTGACGCAGCGGTACGGCCGTCTGACCAAGCGGCTCGGCATCGAAACGCACTTTCACGCACTCCGGCACTACTCGGCCACCGAGTTGATCGCCGCCGGCGTCGACCCGCGAACGGTCGCTGGTCGCCTCGGTCACGCTGGCGGCGGCTCGACAACCCTGCGCTTCTACTCGGCCTGGCGAGACGAGTCAGACCAGCGGGCCGCCGCGGCCCTAGCTGCTCGGGTGCCACTGCCGGGACTGTCAGCGGGACGGGCGGGAGCCCAAAGAGACACAGCTGTCAAGGATCTGGGGGCGCACCCGGTTTTCCGCAGGCGCGGCGTCCCTGAAGGTGACCGGGAAACTGTCAATGAAACGGAGTCGCGGCAGGCCCCCGGCGTGGCATTTTAGGCCGGCGAACGTGCAGATCAGCGAGCGTGAAACGGATCATCGGCCTTGGGGTTGCTCTTGTAATCGCGAGGTTTGTCGGATCAAGCGTTGGGGATTGGCCGAGCGATCGACTGTGCGTCATTCCCTACCGCCTTGGTTGCCGGGTTGTCTGACCGGACCGCCAGCCGCGCTACGTCCTCCACGTTCAGCCCTACCCGGCTCTTGGGGCGGGCGCACGTCGGTGAGCTCCAGCAACCACTCCGCCGCTGTGTAAGCACCGACGATCGACGGATACTCGAACTCCAGCGGAGCCTCGCTAGGCTGGCCCAGGCACCCTGCACCTGCTGGCCGAGCCGGCCGCGCCGTACCCGGGGTCCGTACATACAAGTCGGTAGCTGCCATAGCCGCGCACCCTCCCCGACCTGGATCCGGTAGCACAGAGTGTCGCCGCCACGACCGACAAGCCCGATCGAAGACGCGCTGGCTCCGTGCGTACATCAGCGCGCTTCCCTGGATTATTCGAACGGTACAGGCTTGCCGCTGGCCTGAGTTTTCACGCCCTGATGATTCTTCACAACCGAGTCCACGTCCACATGGCGCACGTGTGGCTGCGCCATGAGCGTCGCGGTCTGATGCGGGCGTTCGCCGGACGGTAGTTCACGGGCCAGGCCGAGCGCCGAGCGGAAGCGCCGTAGCTCGATGCAACCGAGGGCGCGAATGGGGAGTGATCGCATCGCGCCCGCAGGGCGGTACTTACACATGGGGGAGATAGATCGTGGTTGACCAGGTGACAAGTTCGGCGCCGCAGCAGCGGAACCTCGACAACGGCTTGGGGGAAGCCCTGGAGCGCGCCGGCTCGGACCGTATCCGGCGGTGGCTGCCGTTCGCCGCGGCGGTCGGAGTGTTGTTCGTCGGCAGCATCAGCTTCGGCATCGGCTACGCGGCCGGCAAGGATGACGCCAAGCCGCCCGCTGCTGCGGCGCTGCCCGCGTCGCCAGCTCCGACAGCCACCACGGCCGAGGAACCGGCGACGGTCGAAGAGGACACGTCGGCCCCGGAGCCGGGTTATAGCCCGGTGGCGGAGGACTTCAAGCTGACGCTGAGGACGCTGAAGAAGGCTTGCTTCGGCTCCGCAGGCTGCAACATCAGCTACCGGGTGGACATGGGCTACCTGGGCACGGAGACGCCGGACGCCTCGGTGACGTATGAGGTGACGTATGAGGGTTGACGGCGGTGACGACGGGCCGATCATCAACACGCTCGAAGTGAACGGCGAGAACTACTCGCGCCAGCAGGAGGAGAGCGCGTCGACCGACTCGTCGTCAGACAAGCTGACCGTGCGGGTGACCGACGTATCGGAGCAGTGACGCACCAGCGCCGTGTTGACAGCCTGGCTGCGTACCTCCCCTGTCGCCCCCCAAGTGTGAGCCCGCCCCGCGGGGCCACGTGAGGCTGCGCCTGTCAGTGGGGCTCGTGTAGGTAGCGGTCGTGGTTGGCGACGAACTTGTCCAGATCGACAGGGCCCGGCCTGCCGACGTCGTGGAACACCTTCCGTTCGGCGGGCTGGGTCTGTGCCCACTGGACTACCTCGCGTAGGTCGTCGGAGACCTTCGTCGCCAGGCCCGTGTACTCGTCGTACCAGGCGCCTTGCCAGTGCGGCTTGCCCTGGTCGAAGGTGACCTCCAGGATGCCGCAGCCGGGGTCAGGGGTCCGGTTCACCGGAGGCGGCAATTCGATCGGCAGTTCTTCCGCGACGTGTGCTCGATGAGTTCAACAACCTCGGCGGCTGGCTGTCGAGCGGTCCACTCATACACGCCGCGCTTGTGCGTGACCGGGCAGTTCGCGATCTCCGGCTTGCCCTCGTCCGTCCACGTCGCGGACCACATCGGCCGCAGCAGGAAGTCCGGAACGTGTTTGCGGTCGAACCAGCCCAACCCTTCCGCCCACGGCTGCGGGCTGCAGAAGAGGTGGATCTTTCCAGTGCCGGGCTCGGGGTCGCCGGTGTAGGTGTACTCCAGCGGCGGCTGATGGTCTCCGTAGTGGCGGTCAGCCAGGTGAGCCTTCCACCGCTTCAGGGCGCTCCACTCGGCCATATGCAGAGTCCTCTCCAGAAGCGACGACACCTCCGGTCAGGGGTCGCCCTGAGTCCGGGGGTGTTGGCTATCGGTCGCAGCCTACGGGCACCAACCGGATTTCCTCGGCGACTGGCCTGTGGACAGCGCGAGCGAGGTGACGTCGAGGTACGGCATCGTTACATGCGCTCGGGGCGTGTCACCCTCGTGCCCGCCGGCCGCGCCACTACGGAGGTGGGGCGGGCTCTTCGGAAGGCACCCCGGGCGCTGATCAACAAGTGTGCTCGTAGCGTGGGACCGCAGTCCTGGTATCAGCTGAGGTTTCTCGTTGTGCGTATCACCGGGCCGATTGGGCCCATGCTCGCCAAGAGCATCGACCGGTTACCTCCAGCCCGGTCGGGCGGGTGGCGTTACGAGCCGAAGTTCGACGGGTACCGTGCGCTGGCCACAATCGGGGACGACTCGTCGGTATTGGTGTATTCACGCCGCGGCACCTCTGGGCCCGGCGTTCCCGGAGATCGTGGGCGCGTTGTACGCGTACCTGCCCACTGGGACGGTCGTGGACGGGGAGATCGTGTGCTGGCGCGGGGGTCGGCTGGACTTCGCAGCACTTCAACACCGTTACGCCCGCCAGCACCAGGCGGCCGAGCTCGCCACCACCGATGCGTGTCATCTGGTGGTGTTTGACGTGCTGGAAACCGCACGGGATGGTGATCTTCGCCGGCGCCCGCTGAAGGTTCGTCGGGTGGTGTTGGAGCGGCTGTTCGCCCGGGTGCCGGCCAGGTCACCGCTGACTCTTGCGCTGCACACGGCGGATCCGGTGGTGGCGCAGGAGTGGTACGAGACGATGGCCGTCGCCGGGGTGGAAGGCTTGGTGATCAAACCCGCAGACAGCCTGTATGTGTCGGGGTCGCGGGAGTGGTTGAAGTACAAGGCCCGGCAGACCACCGACGCCATCGTCGGCGGGATAACCGGCAGCCTGCACCGGCCGGAGACGTTGCTACTGGGCCGGTACGCCTCCGACACCGGCAGACTTCACTACGCCGGACGTACCACCAGGTTGACCGACGGCCAGGCCGCCGCGGTCGCACCCCTGCTGGCCGCCCCGACTGATGGGCATCCGTGGCCGGCGCAGCTGAGCACGAACTGGCGGTCCAAGCCGACCGACTACCTACAGGTCGCTCCGAACGTGGGTGGAGATCCGCGCCGACACCGCCACAGACGCCAGACGCCGCTGGCGCCACGCCGTCCGCGTGCTCCGGGTCCGCGACATCGCCCCCGACGAGGTGCCCCTCGACCTGGACCTGGAGGCCTGACCAGATGCGGTTGACTCCCATCCCAGCGGCCAACGGTCGCGTCGAACGTGCGTTCGAGTTAGAAAGGAGGGTGTGGGGCAGCAGCGCAGATACGGCCAGCAGGCGGTCGACGGGTACGAGGTCCCAACCGGGCAGCGGCGCCAGCAGCTCGAAGAAGCGGTCGACTCCATCTACGGCCACGTGCGCCAGACCCCGGACGGCGGGATCTACACCGGCGACGGCACCTGGCGTGCACCCGCCGACGACAAGCTCCTGGCGCCCATGCTCGAAGGACCGGACCGGGTACGCCGCGGTGAACGCGTCGACGGTGCGGACACCATCCTCGCCGCCCACCCCACCGAGGTCCGGGAGGACATCCAGGACCGGCTGTACCGGTCCCGCCACCACGCATCCCCCCGCATGCTCACCCGCCACCGCATCGCCGAAGTCCTCTACGCCGGCACAGGCGCCGGACACCTCCAACCCGTCCCCGCAGCACGCGTCGACGACACCGTAGACCTGATCCTCCACGCCATGGAACGCGGACGACTCCACCCCGCATGCTCGCCGCCCACGGCCAGGGCCTACCCAATGGCTCGGGCTCCCTGACGAGAGGTGGAATCCGGCGTACGAGGAGGCAGCGAAGAGGGGGTGCACAATGTGCGCGCACCTCACTACTCCGATCGACTCCATTCACACAGCGGTTGATCCGGAGGGAGGCAGCGCCCTTGACAACAATGAGAATGTTCACTTCTAACGAGAAGCTCGGTGAGCCGCACCGAAAGGGTTGCAGGCATCCCGTGGCGGCCCCCAACAAGGGAACGAAGGATTTCCGGTGTGCCTGACCAGGCCCTATCGCGATCGGCGGGCCCGTCGGTACTCGGAGCTACTGTCATCTTATGACCCAGAGCGTTTACCACCAACGGTACGAGATCGTGCTCAACCTCAGTCGGGACGACCTCGGCCACCCGGAGAGCCCTGGGCTGTGGGAAGAGCTGTACCGGAACTACCAGGCCGGGGTGCTTCTCTGCATGGAGTGCCGCGAGAGGGATCCCGGGTGCCCTCAGGACATGTACCTAAAGGTTCTACCCACGGGCGAGCGGATCGCCTGCCACAAGAACACGGGGATCCGGCACCCCACCGAATCGGAGAGCCCTCGCCACAGGGCGCTCAAGGAACGCATCGCCCTCGCGGCGGAGAAGGCGGGCTTCCGGGCAACCACCGAGGATGTCGGCCCGGGTGGGAAGCGACGCACCGACGTCACGATCCGAGGCAGTGGGAACCTCATCCTGGGTTGCGAGATCCAGCTGTCGCACATCACCCCCGACTCAGTCGTCCGACGGACGAACATCGCCCGCGCAGACGGGCTCACGCCCCTGTGGACCGTCGACGACCCAAACTCGGCGGCGATCGACCGGGCACCCTGGATCCGACTCGACCAGGTGGGCGACGGAGTCGGGGCCCCGACCACGGTCCTAAACGTCAGGGGCGGCGTAAACACGCTGCGGCTGGAGAAGTGCGACTCCAACCGCATCCTCCCATGCCCAGTCCGAGGCTACGGGCGGTGCGGAAACTGGCACCCATTCTGGGAACCGGCTCTCGTCCTGTACCTCGACGACACCATCGCCCGCACAGCAGCCGGCGAATACGTCCAGCTGTACATGCCCCGGATCTACAAGCGGGGCTGGTGGATGTGGGTGTCCGTGCAGGACAAGGAGAAATTCTTGCAAGGTCGGCCGGAGCCGCTGCCCACCGACGACGCAGCCCAGCCACCAGGCGCGATGCCGCAGCAGCGACGTAAACCGATCGACCCCGAATGCCACTACCTGGAGGAGGTCGAACGGCCGCCGTTGCAGCGAGCTCCCCGCGACACGGGTCAGGCCATCGACGCCAGCCACTGGACGATCCCAGGCGAGGCGGTCACGGCCGCGACCCGCCACATCAACGGGTTCGACGTTCCGGAGGATCTGATCGCCCTCCGTCGCACCTTCGAAATGGCCGACGCCACGCGCACAGCCCTCCGTGCGGAGCTTCCGCCGATGAGGGACGTCGCGCGCGGGCTAGCAACGGTGCCGCCCGAACTCCAAGAGCGGATCCACGCAGCCGACGTCGAGGTCGAGAAGGCCGCCGTGAGACTCGACCGACACTCCTGGTGGTCAACGGTCGAGAACAGGTTCGACGCGCGCCAAGCCGTCCGCGCAGGCGCACGAGACGCCGGGTAAGTCCGCCGCCGCTACGCCAAACGGCAGCTCGACGAACTGGTCAAGGGTTTCCGGAATGAGGTTAAGCTCCTGGGCCTCCGCTTCGCTGTCTGCTCCCAGCGGGAGCCGCGGTACGGCCCTGGACGACGTTTGTCTCGGGAGTTCCCGCCAGTGGGAATGATCCGGTCATGCTGTTGAATCTCGGCTCAATGGCACGTGCTTCCGGCGCAGGCTGATCCTCACGATCAGCCCCACCGTGGCGAACCATTACCCGTGCTCCCCGGACCCGGAGGTGATCTGGGTAAGGCTCGGCTACTGTCCCAAGATGCGATATACCCGCTCGGCGAGCAGGGCAGGTAGCTCAAGAACTGGAGTCGGTCAATGTCTACAGAAAGCCTTGAAGTCAGGCTGCGGTGGCGGGAGACCGGACACCGGAATCAACCGGTTCGTATTCATGCCGATCCTGAAGACCTACCCGAGCTGATGCGCCATCTTGAGACGCTCGCCCGCGCTTGGGGCAACCATGACGCGAGCACGCGCTGGCTGGGCGAGTACGAGATGGAGGTCCGTTCACTGGACCGACCCTGGGTGGATGAGTTCACCGTCTCGGGTATCTCCGAAGGCTCCTAAGCTGTCGCGCGCCCGGGCTCGGTGGCCGGTTCCGTCCCGGCAGAGGCGCCCAACAAGCCGAGGACGGTTGTGCGGCATCATCGAGGCATGAGGTTGCTCGTGCTGGGCGGGACGATGTTCGTGGGCCGGGAGGTCGTCAACCAAGCGCTCCGCCGCGGCTGGAGCGTCACCACGTTCAATCGGGGACGGTCCGGCGAGGACCTAGCTGGCGTCGAGGCGGTGCGAGGAGACCGGTCCGTCGACGCGGACGTCAACGGCCTGGCCGGGCGCGGTCCGTGGGATGCCGTGGTGGACACCTCGGCCTACATCCCGCGGAATACCCTCGATGTCGCCCGGCGTCTAGAGCCGACAGCCTCGCGGTACGCGCTGATCTCGACGGTGAGCGTCTACGCTGGCTGGCCTGTGGAGCCACTCTCGGAAGACTCGCCAATGCTTGGGGCGCCACCGGACGCAGGGCCGGACTTCGGGGAGGACACTGAGGACGGGCCGACCCAGTACGGCTACCAGAAGGCCGGCACAGAGGCGGCCGTACGGGAAGTCTTCGGCTCTGACCGCACGACTGTGCTGCGGCCTGGAGTCGTTCTCGGACCTGGTGAGTACATCGGACGCCTTCCGTGGTGGTTGAGACGAGCCGCCGCGGGTGGCCGTGTAATAGCACCGTCGCCGCAGGAGCGGTCGATCCAGCCCGTCGACGTCCGCGATTTGGCCGCGTTCGTGCTCACGTGCGTTGAGTCGGGTGAGTGCGGGCCGTTCAATGTCACAGCGCCGATGGGCCGCGAGACGTTCGGTGGATTGCTGGCCGCCTGCGCGCAGGTGACAGGTGGAGCGCCGCAGTACGTGTGGCTACCGGAGGAGACGCTGCTCCAGGCGGGCGTACGGCAGTGGTCCGAGCTCCCGCTGTGGCGGACGTTCGAGGGCGTGTGGAGAGTCGACTCCAGCCGCGCACTTCGTGCAGGTCTTGACTGTCGGCCCCTGACCGAAACGGTGCGAGACACGTGGCAGTGGTTGGTCGAGACCGGAGCTGAGCAGGTGCACGAGCGAGCTGTCGAGCTCGGGCTCAGCCCGGAGCGTGAGCGCGAGTTGCTCGCGATGGTCGGCGGATCTAGCTGACTTCTGCATGGCCGGCGGAGAGCCAGTCGGAGACCGTGCTGCTCAGTTCGCCGGCATGCGCGCTGCGCTGCCACTGCGGCCGCGAAAGAAGGCGGCGGACGGTACCCATCCGGCCGGACAGCGACATCCGAGCCGACGGCGGAGTCGCCAGTACGGGTGCCAGATGGGCTTCGGCGCCCGCAAGGTCGCCCATCAATAGGCGACCTGCAGCGAGGTCAATGCGTGTCCCGAAGACTGGAGAAGCGGTCGACCGGTCGGGTGCGTCACGCGCGTACAGCCTCAACGCCTGCTCTGCGGCCCGCTCGACTCGCTCGCCGTCGTTGACTGCCAGCCAGACGGAGGTGGCACAAGCGGCAGCGCGGCCGTCGTCGAACGCGAACTCGCCGCCAACGCCGTCCTGAAGGGGGTCGTCGGCGCGTTCGGCGTCCTCACGGTCGCGTTGCGCGGCTTGGAGCATCTGCGCTGCGGCGTGTGAGTTGCCTGCCACGGCATGGGCGCGTGCGGCGATGTAGCGAAGCCGGAATCGCGAGGCACCGGATGGTGCTCGTGTGAGCCCGCGCTCGATGTGGTCCACGGAGGCCTCCGGCTTTCCGGCCCAGAATGCGAGCGTCCCCTGGAGTCCGAGCGTCCAGGCCTCCAGTGACGCATGACCCGCGTTCTCGGCGTACATGGTCGCTGAACGAGCCAGCATCGCAGCGTCGTCCCAGCGGCCGAGGTCGAACCCGATCGATGCCATCATCGCGGTCGACTGGCCGATGACCACCTGGAGGTCAGCCAGTTCAGACGGCCGGCGGGTCCTGTCCAGTAGGCCGAGGGCCTGGTCGCGGATCAGCTGGAAGTCCGTGAACTCCTCGACGAGCGGCCGTTCAGTGTAGTCGCGTGACAGGGAGTGGACGTACTCGAAGAGATAGGCGATTACGTCGTCTCCGACCCTCGAGCCGATCCGGCCGGCGTCCAGCATGGTTGACCGGGTGGCGGTCGCGAACAGTTCGTTCGTTGCGTCGCTCGGCTTTGGGTGGAGAGGGCGAGTTTGCTCCGGCGACGTGTTGCCTTCAGCCGCCAGGAATAGTCCGAAGCGGACCTGCTCGTGGGTCGTTGCTCGCTCGAGAGTGGTGTCCAGGGCCCGTTGAAGCTCGCTCCGAGGGACGATGTCGGGCTGGCTCTCCCACTTGGACACGGTGCGCGCACCGACGCCGAGTTTTACGGCGAACGCCTCGGTCGAGAACCTCAGCGCGAGGCGCAGCAGCTTGGCTCGTCGACCATCCCACGTGCCTACGACATCGACGGCAGTTCCGTTACCCGAGACGGCCACGGTGCTCCCCTCCGGAGACGGGTCGGTAACAACGGTAGCGGCCATGGATAGCCCATCCTCTCGCTGACGAAGTTGCTCCATGCTCGTCATCGGGAGTGCGCAGCAGAAGAACCTTGTAAGGCAAGTGCAGGCTAGGTGCAGTCTGCGTTCGTGGTCTGCGGGTTCATGCCGGCGTCGACTGGGTCTCTATGGACAGAGGCCCTGGAAACCGGCCGAAGGACAGTAGGACGCAGGACCCGGCCGTTGCAGCAGTGCAGGCGCGCCTGGAAGTGGTAGCCGCTCGGCTGGAGCAGCTGGAGGGGCGCCTCAGCGCCGTGGCGGGCGAGGCTTCTTCTTCAGATCGTCCTCGACGGCGGCCACCTGGTCTTCGAGGTGTTCGATCCGGTCGAGGATCTCGTCGAGGCGGCGCATGATCGTGGGGATGTCCGCGTCGGTGCCGCCGGCCTTGTCGTTGCCTCGGCGGCGGACGAAGGTGCCGCGGCCTTGCCAGGTGACGATGAGGCCTTCTTCACGGAGTACGCGCAGGGCTTGCTGGATTGTGCCGCCTGAGACGCCGTACTCCTTGGCGAGTTCGCGTACGGACAGAAGTTGGTCTCCGACGGCGATGTCGCCGGAGGTGATGGCGGCGCGCAGGCTCGCAGCGACCTGCTGGTAGGGCTGCTGCGGGTCGGAGTAGTCGAGGGGTCTGCCGCTCACGCGGCAAGCCTAAGTAGGCGGGTTCTGTACTGGGAGACTCGCCTCTGCTTGGAGTATCGATACAGCTAATACAGCTGTTACAGTGACTCGAGATGAGGGTTCCGGTCCACGTGAGGGGAGAGGTGCTGTGAGGTCAGTGCTGCGGAGCAGGAGTGCGGCGGCGGCTGCGGAGCCGCGCCGGTTCTACAGCGTCGCCGAGGTGGCGCGGATCCTGGGCACGTCGGAGATGACGTTGTACCGGGCGATCCACGCCGGGGAGTTCCCGGCGGTGCGGATCCGGGGCCGGCTGATCGTGCCGGCGAAGGCGTTGGACGACATGGTCGAGGCGGCGCTGAGCACGCAGGCAGTGGTCGATGCCGGGGACTGGGTGCCGGCCGGTGGCGTGGCCTGATGAACGCCGAACGGCGATCCGCGACGGTGGGCGAGCAGTTGGCCGCTCTGGTGGCCGAGGTGTTGCGCCGGCTGTCTGATGAGCATGCGGCTGTCGCGGCGGATCTGGCCGCCCGTGCCGGCTACTGGCGTACCGACCCGGACGCGGCGGACCACCATGCCGCCGCTCGGGTGCTGGCCGCCGACGCCGAGGCCCTGGAGCAGTCGCTTCGCCCCGGCCCTGCTGTTACCCGCCCGACCGCGCCCAGCTGCACGGGGAGGTGGGGCTGATGGGGACTGTCTATGTCGGCGCGTACGCGGAGCAGATCGGCACCGACCACGAGGGTTACGCCGCTGGTCGGCTCCCGGACGGGTCTCTGACGGGCACCCGGACGGCGGACACGGCGGACTTCACCGGTTACGTCGCGGCGTGTGGCTGTGGCTGGCACGGCAACGTCGACCACCCGCCCACCGATGCCGGTGAGATCGCCGCCGCGGGGGCGTGGCACCACACACATCTGCAGGAGTTGATCGCCAAGGCCGGCGCGGGCTGGCCTTCCTGGGCCGAACGCGTTGCTGTGCGGGCTCGAGTGGTGGCCGGGCATGTCGCGTCCGGCCGGCCGGACATTGCGGCCGAGGTCGCGGCGCGGCTGGAGGGCGAGGTCGCCATCTGGCGGCGCACGGCCGAGGAACTCGTCCCGGAGTCGGCGCGGGACCTGGCGCGGGGAGGGGTCTGACGCGATGGGTGTCGTGGTGGGCCTGCACACCGCTGTGGTGCTGGACGAGCACGCGGTCGCTGCTGAACGGCGGGCGCTGGTCGCCGAGCTGGCAGCGGAGCGGTTCGGAGCGATCCACCTGCACCGCGACGGTCGGCCGGACCCGAAGGAGGTCGAGGCTGCCCAGGCCCTGGAACGCGCCGCGCATCTGGCCCGCGAGGTCGCCGAGTCCGAACGCCACCGGTGCGCTCGCCGCGCCCTACCCACCCAGGAGGCCACCCGATGAGCACCACCGACACGGCGACCGCGCTGAACGCGCCCACGGAGGCGGTGCCGCTGCGCGTGCTGGAGGAGCACACCGCGACGTCCGGGCTGTGCCGCCAGCCGGAGGCGAACCCGGACGCCTGGTACCCCGAACGCCAGGCGCCGGACTTCCTGGCCGCCGAGGCCGATCGGTTGTGCGGGCCGTGCCCGGTCCGGGCGGCGTGCCTGGAGCTCGCCGTACGCCATGAGGTCCGTGGCTTGGATGCCTGGGGCATCTGGGGCGGCACCACCCCCGACCAGCGCCGCCCACTCGTACAGGCCAGGCTGCGCGCCGAGACGCCGCATGTCGGGTCGTCGACTCCCAAGTCGTCCCGGGCTGGTGAGGTTCCCCCCACCTCCCAGCCCGGGACCCACCACCGCGGTCGCCCCGGTGGTGGCCGCAGCCGGGCGGGTGAGGCTGCATGACCACCCAGTCCCAGCAGACCTCCACCCGCCCGGCGCCGCGGGTTAGCCGCGCGGCTCCTGCGGCTGGCCAGGTGCCGCCGGTGGAGCGGCTCGCCGTCGAGGCCGAGGAGGCCACCCAGCTGCGGCGGCTTCAGGTTCATCCGGACGTGGTGGCGCTGCGGGTGGAGCGGGTTCGCCGCCGTGTCGACCGGTGCATGTGGGCTGGCATCCTGCTCGGGCTGGGGTTCACGGCCGCGAACGTGCAGGCATTCGCTGCTGGCGACGCCCCGGCCGGGTCGTTGGCGTGGGCGGTGGCGTGGCTGTTGGACCCGATGGTGTCGGTCGTTCTGCTGGGCGTGCTGTGGGCCGAGCAGGAGACCGGCCGCTACCGAATCGCCTCCGGCCGCACCGTGAGGGTCGTGAAGTGGTTCACCTTCGGCGCCACCTACGTGATGAACACCTGGCAGTCCTGGTTCGCTGCATCCCCGTCGGGGATTGTGCTGCACTCGGTGCCGCCGCTGCTGGTGCTGGCGGCCGCCGAGGTCGGACCCGAACTACGCCACCGGCTCACCGCAGCTGTTGACCGCTCCTACCGCCACTCTGCTACCGCCACTCCGGCCACCACCGGCCCTGAGGCCGCCGTGACGACTACCGGCGCCGCCGCATCGTCGGCAGCCTTAGCCGACTCAGGTGACTCCGCCAGTGGCGCCGCCTCCAGCTCCGTCGGTGGCGCCTTCAGTGGCGTCACCCCAGTCGGGCTGGTGGCGCTGCCAGGCGGACGGCATACCGCTACCGCCACCCCGAACTCGGCGCCAAGCCGGCATGCCAGTGACGTACGCAAGAGCGCCACGTCCGACCGGCCCGGTGGCGCCAAGCAGTCGATGCGGCGCCATTGGGAAGCCGAGATCGCCGCTGGCCGGGTGCCGAGTGGCGCCGACCTGAACCGCGCCGCCAGCAAGGACCCCGGTGCCTCTCTCGGACGCAAGTACGCGGGTGAGTGGCGCACCGAACTCACCGGCGCTGCCAACGACGTGCCGAGCGCCACCGACAGCGACACCGCCGCCGTTGCCGACGAAGGAGTTGGCGCCGCCACGTCGACGGCAGAGGAGGCGGTGTCATGACCGAACGCCACCGCTACTTCTATTCGCGCCACTCTGCCTGCCAACCGTGGCAGGCGGCACTGCCACCACGACCAATGACCGCCACCTGCCAGAGGGGAGACGAGATGGCTGGGCATCGTCGCAGCCGGAACACCGGCAGGCCGCTGCAGCGCCGGACTCGCAGCGTGAACCGGCGCCGGCGTCTGGACGAGCGGATGGCGGCCGCACACACCTCGGCCGAGCGTTTCGCCGCGGCCGCGGAGTACCTGCGGTCGGCGCTGGCGATGGTGCCGCACCACTTGGCGCAGGTGGCGGCCGAGCAGGCCGCGAACGACCTGATCGAGCGGGCCGAGGCCCTGCACAGCGCGAACCTGAGGAGGTTGTGATGAGCGCACCCGTACCCGATGAAACCAACGCCGGCGGCTTGGCTCAGCGGCCGGCGACGTCGACGAGCACGCCCCCTGCCGCGATACCCGCCCGTGGTTCCACCGCTGGTTCCATCGCCACACTCGCCTCGCCGTCGGCCCCTCAGCGGGAGACGCGCGCGAGCGCGCGCGAGGAGAACCCGCCCAGTTCCGTCCCGATGCGGCAGCGGTGCCGCGCCATGGCCGGCCGGTTGGCGCCAGTGGTCCGGGGGATGCGACCGCCGGAAGTGTGGGAGACCGGACGGCCGAGCCTGCGGCAGGTGTGGCACTACGCCGCCTACGGCCAGTGGACCGGGCAGGACACGGTGGGCCGGATCCTCGGCATCACCTACGCCGTGCTGATCACGCTGCCCGCACTGACCGCTGGCTACTACCTGCTGTGGGTGCTGGAGCGGCCCGCCCGGCTGGCCGCCGCCCTCGCTCTGACGGTGCTGTGCGTGCTCACCCCGCCCGGCGCGTTCGCCGCGCACCTGGCTATGGACGCCGCCCGAGCTCTGCTCACCTGACCCCCGCCCGGCGCCACACCGACCGAACCCGAAGCAGACAGACGAGGGGAGCCCGTGATGTTCGCATGGTCCGCGGCCGCGGTGGGCGCGTTCTTGTTCACCGCCGGTGTTATTTCGATCCGCAAGAACAAGCTGCCGCGAGCCCGGAACTGGCTGATGTTGCTCGCCGGCACCGGCCTGTCCGGGATCCTCGGCGCGGTCATCGGCTGGCTGACCGGAACGCTCGGCAAGGTCGGCGGTACCGCCACCCAGATTGTGTTCGGCGTCGGTGTGCCCGCGGTGATCGGGTTCGCGGTGGCGTGGATCCTCGCGATCGACTTGCACCCGAAGAAGGGCAAGCCGTCCCGGGTCACGCCGTGGCTGGCGCTGTTGGCGTTCCCGCTGCTGGTGGTGACGTTCGGCGGGGTGATGGGCAGCCTGCCCGATCGGGTCAACGAGGCCGTCGCCTCGGCCGGGTCGGCGCTGTCGCAGGCGCTCGGCGACCTGATCAACAACCTGTGAGGAGGCCAGGATGGAAGCGCTCATCTTTGCCCTGGTGATCGCGGGGCTGATCCAGCGGGTCGCAGCGGACTGGTGGGCCGGCGTGACCGGACGGCAGTTCCCCTCCCACACCTACCGGGCACGGCGGATGGAGCTGCGTGCAGCCCGTCACGCCGCCGCGGGCACTACCCCGCCTGCCCGGAGCCCCGCGCGGCAGTACGCAGCCGACATGTGGGCCTACACCTGGGACGGCCTCGCGCAACGCCAGCAAGTCCGCCACGCCGAACGGCTCGACGCCTGGCAGCGCAAGCGGCAGGAGCCGTCCGGCCCACAGCCGATGCGGGACCACCTACGCCTGCTCTGGCACACCGGGCCCGTCGCCTGGTGGGCCAACGCCTGGCAGACCCGCACAGACAAGCGGAACCACAAACTCGCCGACGCCGCCGGCGAACCTTCAGACCGCCAGCCAGCAGAGCCGCGTCCCGACCAGCGGCCGCCCGCCGATCCGCGCGGGAGCGGCGAACGTCGCACCGACAGGAACGACGGACGACCTCCGGCTCCGGATGCCGAACCCAAGCAGGCACCGCATCCGCCTGACCTTTCGCCCGATACGGACGGAGCGCCCAGTGACGTTGGTGCGCGGGTCATCCCTTTCCCCACCGCACCAAGCCCTGGCCAAGGCGGTGGATGGGAGCACGAGCACGCAGATCTATGGAAAGAGGCCTACGACCACGCCCGCAACGCCGGCGCAGGGGACCGAGCGCCGTTCTACGCCGACTGGTACGCCCGCGGCCACCTCAACGACGAGCCGGCCGACCGCCCAGACCACCAGACCGCCTACGCCCGCTACCTCGCCACCCGCGAACTAGACGAGCCACCAAACCCGGACTGCTACGCGCCGGAAGGTGCCAGCGAGGCCGACACCAGCAAGGCCGACACCAGCGAAACGACCAGCAAGGACAGCGGCAAGACCAGCGAGAGCGAGAGGAACGACACCGTGGACACCACCGCAAACGCCGAAGTAACAGGACTCCAGTCCGCCCGCCAGTACGTCGCATCGATGGCGGACGCCACCCGGCAGGGATCGAACTCGATCGAGTCCGCGATGAGCGGACTGCTGGCCGGCGACGTCACCGGACCAGCCCTGCAGCACCTGACCGCCGCCCAGGAATCCCTCGCCGCGGCGGCCGGCGCCTTCGAGCAGGCCTCCAGCGTGCTGGACCGCCACCAGGGCGTGGCCGAGGCCTACGCCGCCAACCCCGACGCCGGAACCCGCGAGTTCATCAAGAGCGAATAGCCCCCTACCCACACCACGAAGCCGCCTGGCCCGGGACCCGGCCCCGGGCCAGGCACCCCATTCAGACCCAGCGACCAACAGACAACCGACCGAGAGCTGACGACCGAAGGCAGGAGGACACCCCGTGCCATTCCTGACGCGCCAAGCAGACAGCCGGCCCAGGCCGCGGACATCGCGGCGTGGTACCGCACCAGTGCCGGAGCGGCTGGTGCTCGTCGACGAGGGCGAGTGGTGGGACGGCGCGAACCGCCAGCGTCGCGGCAAGCGCACCACGCCCACGGCCGCTGGCCGTACGTCGGCGAGTGGTTCGCCGGCGACGGTGTTGCAGCGTGGCCGTAGCGCCGAGGAGCTGCTGGCCGAGGCGCAACACCGTCGGCGAGGCCGTACTGTCTACCGGCTGCGCTGGCACCTGCTCCCGCACTACGTAGCGGCGGTCCTGCTGGGGCTCGCCGGGCTTGGCTGGCTCGTCGACTGGGCAACTCGCCGCGTCTACAGCGCCCAGCTGGCCATGGTGCCTGCCGGACTGCTTCTCGCCGGCCTGGGCACGGTGTGGGTCGTCCGCGGCGGGAAGTTGCGCCGCTGGCGGTGGCACCGCCGCGTCAGCCTCGCCACCGTGTTCGCCGCCTGCTGGCTGGCGGCCGTGATCTGGGCCGGTCCGTCCTGGGATGCGGCAGCGGTCCTCGCTGCGGCCGATCTCGTGTTCGGTGCCGGGTACTGGCGCACCATCCGTATCTACGGGCCCACTCACAAGCCTCTCCCGGACGCGGGGGAGGAGCAGGTACCGGAGACGCCGATCTACCGGCGTTGGGCCGACAACATCGCCACCGACGGCGGGGTCGCGCCGAAGTCGCGGCTGACCGGCCGAGAGGTCGACGACATCACCGAGAAGTACACCGTCGAGCTGGTGCGAGGGAAGCAGTCGATCAAGACGATCGAAGCGAACCTGGACAAGGTCTACTCCGGCCTCGGCCACGGCGCCGAAGAGGTCATCGTCGAACCCCACCCCTCCCGCGACCCGGCCCGGCTGGCGTTGACGATCGTGCACACCTCACCGGTCAAGGAGACCGTGGCGTTCACCGGGCCGCAGTACTACCGCGACGGTGACCACTCCTGGATCGAGATCGGCCCCTACGCCGACGGCGCCGCCCGCGTCCGCGTACCGGTCTACGCGCCGAACTCGATCCGGAACCTCACCATCATCGGCGGCCAGGGTTCCGGCAAGTCCGCGATGCTCAACGCCGCCGCCGTCTCGTTACGCGCGTCCGGGCACACGGTCGTGTTCTACCTGGACGGCCAGGACGGGGTCTCCTCGCCGCAGCTGCTGCGGTACGCCACCTGGGCGCCGACCGGTGAGGACCGCGAGCTCGTCGTCCTCGAGGCGCTCGAGCGAATCTATGCGGTGCGAGGAAAGCTGATGAAGAAGCTCGGCGTCCCCGGTCTCAATCCCACCCCCGAGCTGCCGGGGATCGTGGTGATCGTGGACGAGTTCCACGTGTTCTGGCGGCCCTCCAGCAAGCACCTGGAACGGTGGGAACGCCTCGTCCGTACCGGCCGCAAGGTTGGTGTCGGGTTCTGGGCCGCTACCCAGCATCCGTCGGTGGAGTCGTTCGGCAACGACAAGATCCGCTCCCTGCTACAGCAGTACACCACCCTCGTCCTGCGCACCGCCGGCGCCGTCGCGCAGAACATCTTGCGGATCAAGGTCAACCCTGGCGATTTGCCTACCGAGCCCGGCTACGGCTACGTCATCGGTGGCACCGAGTCGGTACGTACAGCACCGTTCCGCGCGGACTTCCTCGACGACAAGAACGGCGACGCGGACGCCATGTTCGAGACTTACGGAGGCTGCGATCTGGACAAGTGGTCCACCAAGGCCGCCGGGCACGCCTTCATCCACCGCGCGGAGATCGCCGAACAGCAACGTAAGGACCTCGACGACGAACTCGCCGCCTGGGAAACCGACGGCGACGCCGAAGAAGATCTCCTTGCCACCCTTGGCACGCAGGTGGACGAGGCGGCCGAGGGGCAAGTCGCGCTCACCGCGATCGGGCCCGTACCCACCTTCCCGCCAGCACCTGCGCTCCGCGTCATCGACGGCGGCCACGCCACCGAAGGGCCAGCCGAGGAGGCGGTCGAGCCTCCCGAAGCTGGCGCAGGTGGTGGGGGAGCGCGGGAAGCCGTGCACGCCGCCGTCGTCGCCGGCGCGACCACGCCGACCGAGGTGATGGACGCCACCGGCTACGGCAAGACCCAGGTCTGGCGCGCTCTGCGCGCCCTCGAGACCGACGGCGCCGTGGTCAAGGAAGGCCGCGGCACATATCGACCCGGACAGGAGGCGCAGTAACCACTAGCGCGACATCCACCCACCTGACGCGCCCGGGGGCGTGGCACCTACCGCCAAGCAGAACCGCGCCCCCAGGCACAACCCCCACCAAGGGAGGCACACCAAGTGAACCCCGACTCGTCCCGTATCCGCGACTCCAGGTACGTCCGCGCCGCCGAAACCATCAACGCCGGCATGCCCACCACCCCCGTCGGCAAGGCCAGCCTGGCTATAGCGGCTACCGCCATCGGATTCGTTCTCACTGTCCTGGTGCCGCAGCTGCTCGGCGGCGTCCTGCTCGCTCTGGTCTCACTCGACATGCGCCGACACCTCGACCGCTGGTCGGCCGAATACGAGTGCTCCAGGTGCAAGGAGAAGCTTCGCGCCGACCGCGGGACGGAGGCAGCCTGATGGCCTCCGAACCGTTGACACCCGAGGACCTGTTCGGCCCACCCACCAGCGACAACCCTGCGTACGAGAACGTCGTCGAAGATGTCTACGGTGACGGCACCGAGATGCTCATCGGCCATATTGACACCGGCGAGATTGACGGGCGGATCCGGATGCAGCCATGGTGGCTTCCTAGGCTGAGCGTCGTGGCGCCGGCCGAGCACGCGTGGGTCACCTTCGACGTCCACGCCCCCGGCTGCGACGCGCCCGACCCCGCCGTACCCGGCACCGACTGCCAGTGCTCCTGGCAGCCCTGGATCGTCTACCACTGGCGCGACGCCGCACCCGATACACCCGGCGCGGTCCCGGTCACGTTCGTCCAGCTCGAACACCAGGCGGTCGCAGCATGACCCTCCACCAGCTGGCCAAGACAGACCACCGTGCCCGAACCCAAAACGAGAGGAGGCGCTGAATGCCCTGGTTCAGGGTGTGCGACACCTTCGCCTTCAACGACAAGACCGTCGCCGCGGGCAACGCAGCCGTCGGCCTCTGGGTACGAGCGGGCTCCTGGAGCGCCCAGAACCTCACCGACGGCCTGGTCCCCAAACACATGGTCACCGCCCTCGGCGGTACCACCGCACAAGCGCGCAAGCTCGTCGACGTCGGGCTTTGGGAGGCAACCAGCGACGGGTACCGATTCATCGAATGGGACGGCGCCCAGCCCACCCGCCAAGAGGTCCAGCAAGACCGTGCGGCCGCCCGCGACCGCATGCGCCGAGCCCGCGGCGCGAGCCGACGGTCACCGCGCACCCGTCCCGAACCTAGGGGCGAAGTTCGTACGAACAACTCCGAACCAAACGAGCGAGTCGAGCCTTCCTACGGCGCAAACTCGAATCAAGAGACCGTGACAAATACGGCCGGTGAGACCACGATACCGCCGTCCGAACATGCATCGCTGCAGGTCAGAGCCTTACATGCGGTAGATGTTCTGCCGAACACCAGCCGAACTTCACAACGCGTTCGGTCAACCCTTACCAGACCTAGTCCTACCTCCTCCCCTTCCCCTCCTCCGGTCGCGCCGGCAGGCCAACCTCACGGAGGAGGTGGATTGACCATGCCGAACGACCCCACGGGAGACTCCCGCTGGACCAGCAATGGCTCCGACGCTGGGGTCGCAACCGTCGTTCAGGCGCTTGGCCCGGAATGGCGCATCGGGCCACAAGCCGTCGAACGACTTACGCCAGTAATCCGCTCTGCCCTCGACGCCGGATGGACGGAGGACAAGCTCGCCAACCATCTCCGAGAGAACCCCGACGGCGTACGCAGCCCCTACGCCGTACTGGCCGCACGGCTCGCCGACCTCCCGATACCACCAGTTGAGGCCGCCACTCGGCCTTCCTGGTGCGGCCAGTGCGATAACCAGACACGCATGCTAGAGGCTAGTGACCACCGGCCGTACCGATGCCCGTCATGCCATCCGGTACGACTAGACGGCCGCTCTCGGCGAGGCAACGGTGCAGCCTGACACTGCTCGTGCTCGTGGCAGGGCTAGCATGGAGGCGCAGATGCTGCCGGGGGTTTGGACGGCTCGGGCGAGGCAGACGAAAGCATGCCCAACTGCCGGGTGAGTTGGTAATCGGGTTCGACACAGTAACGACGCGCTTGTTCTCGGCTTACGAGGGCGACCTAGCGGTCGTTCTCATCACCAGCCGTCTGGACTTCACTAGCTGCCTTGACCTGATGTGGCCTCGCCGGTCTGCAATCGCAGCAAGGCAAGCGCCCGCGCCATAGAGTTTTCATCCTATGGAGGGGTGGACGGTGGCGAACGCAGCGAGCCCGGACTTCGAGCAGAATCTTCTGGAGTTCGGGTCAACGAGGTTCAGCCACCTTCGGCCTAGTCAGCGCGCAGTCCTGGCTTCGTACGCGGACCGCTACGTCGAGACCGCAGACTTGGCTATTGAGATGCCAACTGGCGAGGGCAAGACGCTGGTGGCCCTGCTGATTGCCGACCAGGCCCTAGCACGCGGACAGTCGGTGGCGTATCTCACTGGGACCCGCCAGCTTGCCGAGCGGGTCGAAGAGGAAGCCGACGCGCTGGGCCTAGAGGTCGTCCGCTTCGCCGCGAAAGACTATGGCGGCGCAAAACTCGACGACTACCATCAGGCCCAGGCTGTCGGCGTGATGAACTATTGGGTCTACTTCAATAGCAACCCAGTACCGCAGCCCGCCGATCTAGTCATTTTCGACGACGCTCACCTTGCTGAGCAGCCCCTCAGTGGGCTGCAGACCCTGCGCATCCCAACCAAGCTCGGCCACGCTCGATTGCTCTACCAAACGATCTGCGAACTGGTGGTGGCGCACACCGACGCATACCCCGGCCTGCGAGCGATGCTGGATGGCACCGCCCGGCCCGGTACCCCGCCGGAGCTGCTCTCCTTCAGCGACTGGGCCGCGATCGCCAGCTCGGCGCGCGACGCCATCGAAGCCTCGCCACTCGCCGCAGACCGGGAGCTCAAGGACGAGGTGTTCTATGTCTGGCCCACTATCCGCGACCATCTCAGCCGATGCGGCGTCCTAATCGGCCCCTCCGGAGTGGAAATCCGTCCGTACCACCCGCCGACCGCGCTTAACCCCCAATACAGCCGTGCGAAGCAGCGGATCTATCTGTCAGCCACTCTCGGCTCGATGGACGACCTTGGGCGCCGGATTGGCGGCGGCCCGGTGACACGCCTTAGCACGGCCGCCCCGCTTCCGACCGGTGCGACGGGCGAGCGGCTGCTGGTACTTAACCCCAGTGTCGAGCCCCCGTCCGATCCGAACGTCCTCGGCTGGGCCCTCGCCCAAGCCCAGGCTGCCGGCGGGCGAGCCGCCTGGTTGTGCGCCAGCCACGCTGAGGCTGACACCCTCCAGGAGACGCTCACAGCAAACGGGGAGCGGGCCTACCGTCTTCGTCCCGGCGACGACTCGATGGTCGACACCTGGAGTCGGGCCGCTAACGGGCACTTGATCACTGCTGGCCGTTACGACGGACTCGACCTCGCGGGCGACCTGTGCAAGCTGGTCGTCATCACCACCGTGCCACAGGCCAGCAGTGAGTTCGAGCGGTTCGTCGTCGCTTACCTCGGCGACGCTAGCTTCATGCGCCACCGCGTCGGTCAGCGAATTACCCAGGCACTGGGTCGCGCCAATCGCGAACCAGCGGACCGATCCCTCTACCTCGGGCTCGATCCCAGCTTCGCGCAGATGCTCGCTGACCCGGCCGTCCGCAAGTCGATCCCCCCAAGCACCGAGCCCACGATCCGCGGCGCGTTGGAGACCTACGACCAGGGCTGGGAGGGCACCCTGCGCGCCTGCGAGGCCTTCTGGCGGTCGGTCACGCAGATCCAGACCTCGGCGGAGACCTCAACCTCAGCGACTGCTCGCCGCAGGGCGAGGCCTGGTCGCAACATCAGTGGAAGTAGCGACGTGTCGAGCGCCGAGGCGGAGGTTGCTGCGGCCACTGATCTATGGCTCGGCGATCACGCAGGCGCGGCCAAGAAGGCGACCGAGGCAGCCGCTCAACTTGCCAAGGCCGGCGAGACCGAGCACGCCGCGTTTTGGCGCTACGTGGAGGCCCACGCCCACTTCGACCGCGGACGCTCCCAGGATTTAGCCGCTGCACGTAAGGCGTTGGAGGAGGCCACCTCTGGTGGACCGCGCACTACCTGGTTCCGCCGACTGGCCCGGACCGTCGCCGACCTTGAGGGCTACGAACAGACCGCCGACGACACTGACCGCTTCTTCCTCGCCTGGGACGAGTGGCGCCGTGAAACTGGTGCCCGACTCGAACGCGTACTCTCCGAAGGACGCACCCTGCTCAACGGCACTCACGACCAACAGTGCGAAGCATTAACCAGGCTCGCCCGGCTCGTGGGCGCCAGCGGGGAACGACCACCTAAGACAGAGCAGAGCGCCACTGACTGCCGGTGGAGTTGGTCCACTGTCAAGCGTGCAGAACGCCGGGTCTGGGAGGTCAAGACTGTCCCGGAGGGCGAGCCCAAGCCGCTTTCCCGGGGCGACGTGAACCAACTGCTCGGTCAGATCGAGGTCGAAACCAGGCGGTCGGCAAAGACTCGCGTCTTCGGCTGCCTGCTCACACCAGCGACCACCTCCGCAGCCGACGCCGCCGAAGCGGCACATGACAGGATTGTGTTAGTCAACCACGGAGCGGCTGTACGGCTCTACGACATGCTGACCGACCGGCTTCGCCAGTACGACGCACTGTGTGGGGACAATAACGCCGAAGCGCGCGGTGCGGCGCGAACGAAGATCGAGGCCCTTCTGCCTCAAGAGGACGGCTGGTTAGGCAAGCTGCTTGCGCCCTCTCGTGGGCGGGTGGTTACGGCAGACCAGGTAGCCACCATCTTTCCGTCCACGTAATTGCAGGGCAGTATTCGCCGACCAGTACTGTGAGCGGGCGGGCGTGCGACAGGGGCACGGCGCGACCTCCGGACGATGCTTCAGTGCCGGACGGTGATCGTGATGCGACCTGTCGACGACGTGAAAACTGGGCCTTAGTCGACCGGGAAAACTGAGCACCCCGAGTACGTCTTGGGGTGTGGTCACGTTGGAGGACTGGGCCGAGATCCACAGTCCCTAATTGACCGGACGTGGCCGGCGCCGACGAACGACCCGACGATTCCGAGCAGCGCCCCACAGGCAGTCACAAACGCCGCCTGCACCGCTGGGTCGACCGCCTTGAACCATCCCATCCCCGCGTCCTCCCTCGCCGAGCACACCGACCTCGGTGCCCGAGAACGCCTACGAACCCGCCCCGACATCGGTGCCCAAGTCCTGACGAGCAGCCATGAGGAAGTCCGTCTCTGCCCGCGACTGGTCCTCGTCGTCGCCGTCGAAGGCCTTGACCATCCTCCGTGCTGCGAGCAGGACGGGATACGGCGCAAGTAGCCGGATTTCTTCCTGCACCTGCTCCCACTCGACCAGCTTCACCAGCTGTTCCCGCGCCCGTTCGTGTTCGGCTAGTAACTCGTCGATCTTGGCTTGCCAACCATCGTCTTCACGTGGCGGGACTTGATAGATCGGCGGCGGCGACCCCGCGTCGGCGAGTCGCTGCCGCTCCATCGCCTCGGCGGCAGCTGCCTTCGCCTCCGGGACGATCCGAGCCATCCGAAGGAACCTCCCGTACAGCTGTCGGCGCTCAGCCAGCATGGCCAGGTCACGCTGGCGGCGGCTCTCCTGCCTGAACAGATCGAGCGCTTGCGCGTGCGCCTTCCGGGCGGCCCGACCCTGCGCCACGATCGCGCCGAACAATCCGATGACCGACACACCCAGGGCCACGACACCGGACAGGACAGCTGCCTGAACGGCAGGATTCATCTCCCAGAACCAGCCCAACGCCCCTCCTCGCCGCCCACGGACGGTACTTGGCCGGACGGCTACGCGTCAGCTGAACACGCGATCTTGTGCGCGGCCGGCGAGGTCGCGTCGCCGGGGACGACGCACCTGCGACACGCCGGGACGTCCTCCGACCCGACACGCCGGCGCCAATTCGGACGTTCGGGCCGCATCCTACGCAAAACCCCGGGCCAGCTGGTCGAACGGCCGAGAAACCCGTATTAGAGGCAACCGCTCCCAACTGGGAGCCGAAACGAAGGAGGCAGACGATGCCTCGTGGTCGATCACTCACGCCTCGCGCCAGCGCGTTGAGGACTGCCTGGACCAACACTCTGACCGAAGGCAACGACTCGGGCCTGACCGACGCCGAGTTCCGCGCCAGGACGCTGCGGCGTGCCGAGGCGGCCCTCCGCACCGACAACGATCACCGCGCCGCCGGAGACAGGTAGACCTCTGGGCGGGCACCTGGCGTTGGATTTCCCGGGACTGGCGGCCCGCCCTGGACATGCTCCCGCGAAGCCTGCTCAATCCTGTCCTCCAACTGCACCGACCGGACAGACCAATCGCGGCCGGTCCTGCACCCGCAGGTGCAGCTGCTCGACCGGGAACCAGCTGAACGTGATCGCCGACCGTCCGGTGGTCATCTACAACGTCGGGACGGACATGAGATGGCTCCGCGACGCGCTCGATGCCCACGGGGCGCCCTGGCCGCGCCTGAACTACGCGTACGCATACCACATCGCGCAGACGGTGTGGGGGCCCGGGAAGCCCGGATACCTGGGCGCCTATCGCCTCGACTACGTGTACCAGCAGGTGACGGTGGCCACGCCGGCGAGCGCTGCCCGTTCGGCGCGGCGCGGCCCGGCAGCGGCGGGGGGCACCCCTCGTCCGGGTCCTCAACCAGGTGCGGTAGAGCGACCCGGATGTGGGAGGTCACTTCGGCGTCCACCGCGTCCCCGACACCACGCAGTGCCGCGAGGTGGCCCATGGCTGTCGGGCCGGGCCCGCCGTCGGCGACGCGGTTACTACGGTGAGGGGTTCGACATGCCCCGGTGTAGGTGCGGAGGGTCGTTTACGCCGCGGGCTGTGCCGCCTCCTCCCAGGTGGGCTCTGCGAGCATCAGTTGGTCGATGCTGCGGCATCAAGCCGATCCAAGAAGCCGCTGCCACAACCGGCGCCGTGCCGGGCGCTCTGCGGGCTTCGGCGTCACCGGCGGCTTAGGCCGATATATCTTCGTCCCCGGCGGTGGCGTCCGTAGCTCAACCCCCGCCTCCGTCAGGATGCGCAGATCAAGTGCCCACGAATACCGTGACCGCATCTGCCACAGGTCCATCGCGGCACCGACATGGCTGGCCAGCTCCAGCCCCTGCTCGCGTCGGATCTTCGCTAGGTGCTCACGCGCTTCCTCCTCCCGGCCAGTGACACGGGCGAAGCCATAGTGAGTGGACAGATGGCACGCCGAGCAAAGGCAGATCAGCCTGCGAAGCGCCTGCACACGTTCGGCGTCGTCATACGCCCACCGCTCGTGAACCTCAAGCCAAAGACGGACGGCCGGTTCAGCGCGGCGTTGGCAGACCTCGCATCGCTTACCGGCCCGGAAGATCACAACCCGTCGGACGCGCTGCCAGTCCGTCTGCGCGATACAAGTCCGCGCGTTGGTGAACCAGGAGGACTGGGGAACCAGGTCGACGAAGAGGCCTTCACCGAACTGTCGGTCCTCCCCCGGAAACGTCTCCGGGAGAGGGTCGGCAGGAAGCCACTTTTGCACATGCTCCGCTTTGGACGAAGTAACCCACCAGCGCATCTCGTCTGGATCCCACCGGGCTCCGGCCTTCTTGGCCGCCTCCTTCTCCGCGAAGGGAACGTCCAGCCACATCCGCTCCATCGTTCCCCCTAGCTCTCGGTCGGCTGGTAGGGCATGGGTGGGGTTCTCGCCTTCTGGTTGTTCCCGGCTCGTTGGCTACGGCCGGGCGCTTGGGTTACCGCTTCAGGTCTGGCATTTCCTTGAGGCGCTGCTCGCCACGTTCGGCGCCGTAGACCTCCATCCAGATCCGCCAGGCGGCGGCGCACAGGTCCTTGCACCAGCGGCGACCGGAAGCGCCCGGGCACATGTCGCCGCCCATGTCCAGGCGCTCAGACAGCACCTCCCACAGGTCGGGCCGCTCCCCGTCGAAGAACATCAGCACGTACTGGATCAGGTAGCGCTTCTGGTGCGGCGTGGCGTCAGCGAACGGCTGCTGTGTGACCCATGGAACCCGGCGGCCAGGCTGCTGGTGATGTAACCGGCGGCGCTTTTGTCGCGGTCGTGCCGGTCGACCGGGGTGGGCTTGCGCCGCCGCCACCATCCGCCGCAGCGAGGTGTCTCCTCATCGCGGAATTCCCTTTCCGTCGCGGCGACGCGTTGCCACCACTCGGGGTATGCACCATCCACGTTGCGGTTCATGGTGGGGATCGGGATCAGGGAGAGCAGGTCGAACAGGTACTCCAGGTCACTCTTCCCGGTGGGAACGACGTGAAGGTCAGCCACGGTTGGGGTTCTCCTTCTCGGGGTTCGCGTCTGGCTCGAACATGACGGCTGGGCCGGTGCGATTCATGCGGAAGCCGACCCATAGTCGGCGGACGACCTCGGTCCGGGGGGTTCACCCAGTTACGCAGTCCCCGCCAGTCGTTGGCCTCGACCAACTCACGGCGGCGGACAGACGGGCATCCGATGTTCATACAGGTCACACAATCACAGGCCACCGACAGTGCGCAGTACACTACGGGACGAGATCTGCTCTCCGCGTTTCTCATGGGGCCCGACGAGTCGTTGCCTTCGCGCGGGCACGACTACTACGTCTCGGGTGCCCAGTCGACGAGCGTCCCGGACGCGAGCGCGGCCCCGATCATCTGGTCTACCGCCACGACGGGGACGATGTACCGCCCCCGGATCTTCACAGCGGGGAACTCTCCGTCGTAATAGCCCGGTGCAGCGTCATCTCGGACAGGCCGAACGTCTGGGCGGCCTCCGCACGCACATCCGCATCGCCAGCCGCCTTGGTGAACACCGCACCCTTCGGTGTGGTCGCTCCGACCACAACGCGCGGTCCCCACACCTCCGGAAACTCCACTGTCTCTGGCTCGCCGAACGTCTCACGTACGACTTCGACAACGGCCCGCTGATCCGGCGTCATGTCGGCGGACCCTAGGTCGCCCACCAAGCAACCTGCAACCGAATACTCCTGACCTAACCGTGACACCAACGACCTGCACCGCTTGTGCCAGATGTGTGCCAGATGAAGCGGCCGATCATGGTGTACGGCGGTCAACAACGGGCAGGCCGACTAGGTATTCGCCGAAGAGTGATCTCGCGCTCGGTTGAGCGTGAGCCCGGATTTGCCTTTGCAAGGCAGAGATCTAACCCTGCGGGCGGGCTTACGCATAGCTCGGCGGGAGGTTCCCGGCTGGCGACGCACTGTCTTGGTGCCCTGGCGGCGTCGGATAGATCCAGATCTACAGGGTTCGGCTCAGCTCGATGATTGCTTCGAAGATGTCGTACGGAGTGGAGCCTGTAGTTTCCTCTGGAGGTGGCGGACCCACGAGTAGGCCGATCTCTCGGGTGGCGTGTTCCCTCATCTCTGCGGGGAGTGCCTCGTTGAGGCTTGCCAGGGCCTGTCCTTCGATGTTGGCGAGGGCGTCCGGGATGCCGCCGTAGGCTTCTGCTTCACCGATGACCGCGAGTCCGCCGGCTGCACGGTACGCGCGCAGCGTCCGTCGTGCGCCGTCGGTGTCGAAACGGCCGTCATCCCCGGCATGCCAGGTGTAGAGCCGGCTGGCGAGTTCGCGGGCGGGGTCGATCGGTCCTGCGCCGTCCCAGTCCAGCAGCACGAACTGCTCGTTGTCCGGGTCGAAGACCACGTTGCACGGCTGGACGTCATGGTGGCTGAACACCAGGTGGTCCGGGCCCACCGGTCGGGTCTTGGCAGCGAGCTTGGCCAGGTCTGGCGCGGCGTGGGCGAGGTTGGTCGCCCAGGGTTGTCCGGCCGTCTTGCCCTGCTCGGCGAGGTCGAGCCACGTGGCGAGGTCAGGGACTGGCGGGTCGGCGGGAGCATGGTCGGGGTCGACTGGATGCCCGAGCGTGTGCAGCGTGGCGAGGGTCCGCCCCAACCACTCGGGCACGCCGGGATCGTCCGGACGCGGCTCGCGGCCGCCGGCCCAGGTCGACACGCGAACGACGGTCCCGCCGACCTCGGCCAGGTACCGCCCGTCGACGGTTCGCAGGGTTTCGGCTGCGCGGATCCCGGCCGCCACGGCCAGGTCCCGGAACTCGACTTCGGCGACGACTTGCTGCTCCTCGCCCCCGGCGAACAGTTCCTTCACCGCGTACGACTGCCGGGGCCGGTCGAGATCGAGTCGCCATACCTGACCGTGGCCCCCGCGCGAGATCTGGGTGAGCCGGAGTGGAACTCCCTCAAGCCCGAACACCTCGACAAGGCTGCGCATGGTGTGGTCACCAGGTTGAAGTAGCTGCATGAGCGAGTCCTTTCATGACGCCGAAACGTGGCCAACGTCGTGGCGCTCGCAAGAGCATGCGGGGGTGCACCGACGAGCTCGAGCGAAGGAACGTTGTCTCCCCGTTGGCTGGTGCCCGAGGTAGTCGGCGAGTGCCGGAACAGTCCTGAAGGACGCCATCAACGAGGCGAGTGCCTCGGCGTGAGCTGGATTGGGTGGACGGTTGCGCCTGCGAGCACGTACCAGCGTGTTCTTATCGGTGGCTCGCGAGGAGACAAGTTCGATGATGTCTACTTCGTAGCCTTGCATCTCCAGAAGCAGGGCTCGCATCGCGTCTCCGGCCATGTAGGCCAAGCGCTCCTTGAATAGGTGGTGTCGTGTGATCGCGGTCGTTGATGCGGCGTTCGACCGGATGCTCTTCACTAACGATTGTTGGCAGCAGGCGACGGTCAGGATGTGCCGTGCATGCGTCTGTACTCCAAGATGCATCGCCTTGTCGGTCGCGACGTCGCACGCATGGAGTGCCATCACGACGTCGACCGGCGCAGGAAGTGTCAGCTGGCCGATGTCGCACGCGTGGAAGTGCATGTTGCCAAGTCCAAGCGCGTCGGCCACATCCCGGTGTTTCGCCATCAGCGCCACGTTGTTGTCCACACAATGGATCTCCACCGGTCTTGGTTCGGCGTTGGTGAAGTAGAGGGCCGCGGCGAGGCTTAGGTGACAGTTCCCTGCGCCGCAGTCAACGAAGGTCAGCGGGTGGCGACGCGAGTATCGGCGGACTTCGGCCTGGATCACTTCAAGGAATGCGACGACTTGTTCAAGTTTTCTCTGCTTGTCGGCGTATCCGCGAGGCGCAGGAAGCGCCAGGTTGAGGTGTTCGGTGAACCACGCCATCTGGTCGTGGTGATTCTGAAATGGACGCAACGAAGACTCCCTTGTACGGGAGGGGTGCAGCGTCGTGTACGGGTGCTGTGCCTAGGGGGTGCCTCGGTTTCCCGGGTGAAGGGCTCATCGAGGCGAGTTGCCCACCGCGTCGACCACGACGACCGCCCACCTCCGGCCCGGTGAACGCAATCACGGGGCGCAATGGATTTCCTCCGCGGCGCTGGCGTGCCTTGGAGGTAGCAGAGCAGTCTGGTGTCGTTGCGGTCCCTGAGCCGGATGTGTTGATGCCGGCTCAGGCTGATTCTCCTCTCGGAGGGGCAGCTCAAGGCTCGACATGCTACCAAGATCCGAACTCTGCGCGTCGAGCCATTTTCGTCGGCTCTCGCCGTTTGGCCGGGCCGCCGGCGTGGGGGAGCTAGCAGCTCCCGGTACACATCCAGTACACATGATCATGGAAAACGGCGGCAGACCGTGAGAAGCGCCGGAAGGCGTTTCCGCAGGTCAGCCGCCGTTTTCGCGGTGATCCAGCAGGTCCAGGACCCAGGTGAATCAGATGTCGTAGTACATCTCGAACTCGGCCGTACCCGCCGCATGTCGGCCGCGCCCTCTCCTCTCAATCGACAACGCGGTAGCCGTAGGTGTCCTTCATTCGTTCGTTGACCTGGACGGACTCGCCTTGCGGGTCAGTGACTTCGAGCATGCGGCCCCACGCTTCGTCGGTTATTCGGGCGTCGTTGAAGCCAGCTTCCTGGAGGCGTGCCTGTAGGGCTTCGAGTGGCTCGTCGGTGTCGAACATGACGTAGCTCTCCTCGCGGTCGGCGCCGTGAAGGCCGATGATGCTGACGTCGCCGCGCATCTCGACCCAGGTGAGATTGGGAGGACTCTTCCTCTCGGAGACGATGTGCGCCTCGAACCCGAGAAGCTCGAGGAACCTGCGCATCTCGTCGATGTTCGCGGTGAAGCGGATCGGTGCGGCGGAGATCATCTGCTCGCTCCCTTCGTGGTGCTCGCGTTGTCGATGTAGCCGCGCATCACCCGCTCGACGAGCTCGCTCAGCGAGCGACCCTCGTCGATCGCGCGGTGCTTCACCTGGGTGACGAGATCACGCGGGAGATAGACGTTGAACTGAACCTTCTCCGGCTCTGACATACTAGAATGCTAGCAAGTTAGACAGCTACCTAGCAACAGGTCCAGCCCAGGGGTTGGGCGTCAGCCGAACACCCAGTCGGGCAATACGCCTACGCCGGGCTTAACGAGAGCCCACATCTTCCATGCCGGCGCCCCGACACGACATCCGCCGTCCGTCTCATTTCCCGTGTCATTCACCTCCGTCCGCAGCCGTTCCGAGCCGGCCGAGAGCACGATTCGTGCGGTGGCTGAGAGCCTCGGTGGTCGTTCCTGAACATCGTTCGGCACACCTGCTAAGCGGGAGCCAGCGGGAGAGGATTGGGAGACGATCACGAGCGACAGCCCGTCGGAACGGTCGCCAACCCGGGCCAACGAGGGCCGCTGACCTGCGACGACGCCAAATTGCCTGGTCAGCGGGAGACCGCACCAACCATGGCATGGAGGAGGTTATCGGCCGCCAGGGCTTGACGTCAGCCCCCTGTGGGAGGTCTGGGAGTGGAGCGCCGGGCTGCTCTCCTATCCACCGCGTTCCTCATACTTGGCGAGGTAGCGCAAAAATCCACGGTCAGGGCGGTCGGCTGTGGATGAGCAACGCAAGAGACGGGATGGGATCGCCGTCTTGGTGATCTGCCTCCTCCCTAGCGCAGGACTACTTTGGCTTGGTCTCACCCTGACCGCCCTGACGGGCTCAGAGCAGTTCATCGTCTCCTGCATCGGTGTATTTCTCGGATGCATCGGCGGCAAGGGCGCAGGCATGGCGATACACGCGTATCTCGCCAAGTCACATCCATGGCTGCTCGCACGCGGGACGGCGTGGTTCTCAAGCCGTTACGTCGTCGCGGCTGGGTGGGGCTTCCTCACAGTGCTGATGCTGCCTATCGCAGCGTTCTTCGTCTGGGGCGCAATTGACCCGCAATTCGGCGGTGCCGTCGGGGAAGATCCTCCCTGGGTAACTGTCGCCCTCGCGGTCATCGTCTCCGGCCTCGCCGCTTTCGGTGGCTACACGCTGTGGCGTCTGATCAGAGTCTTGCGTGGTGGCTAGCGAGTAGCGCGCCGGTAGTTCGCGTCGAGGGAGGCAGGCGTGCCATCCGCGTGCGATTGAGCGAGGCCAGGGAGGTGCCGGCGAGGTCACTCCAGGCCATCAACCGCCGCCAGCTGCTGGCGTCGCGCTCCGATCTTTACGATTCCCAAGCTGACAGTGCCGCAGGGCGGGCTGGAGACACCGATCGACCCTGCAGCCTTCAATCGTCGGGGCGCAGTACTTCCACGGCTGGGCGATCTCCTCGGGTCTCGGTGTGTATCCCGCAGGGGCCTCGACGATGAAGCGGCCGTGGCGCCACATCCACTCATGAGCCCATCGTTGAATCACGGGCAGATGCGCGGCTCGCCGAAGCCACCACGGCCCACCTTCGAGGTCGTCTGCGGCTCCGACGGGTGGAAGCCAATCCCAGCCTCCTCGCCGCCCAGCTGGAGGCGTCCAGCCTCCGGGAGCGGACATACACCGGCTCCTCGTCCATACCTCAGCATGACAACAAGGCAATGGCCGTTGCTAACGCTTTTGCTAACGGCGACGCTGGACGATCATGGACGCCGGCAGCCCAAACGTGCCTGGCCAGACCTGCCCTCCGCGTGCACCAGACGATCTTGGACGGCTCCGACCGATCTTCGGCGGCCTACGGATAGGAAGGTCACTACAGTGCGCCGGAACGCCAGTGCATCAGGCGTCCTCAGCACAAGTCTGCTTGTATCTAAAGCTCGCCTTTACGTCCGCGTAGAAGTCCTGGGGCTCTTCGCTTAGCCACTCCAGAGCGAAGATCGCCGCGGTGCCGTCCACGGACTTGGTGAAGCACATCCGGTTGGTCTTGGCTAGCAGGCGGGTGTCTAGCCTCCAGCCGGCCGCCGGGAGCGCGTGACGGTAGAACGCCTTCGTTTCGGCGGCAGTCCCGGTTGTGTGGTACTTGCGACCCGCTATGGCATACAGGTCGTCATCGTCACAGCCGGAGTACTCATCTTCGAGTGTTGCTCCAGGAGGATGCAGCTCCAGCACGGGGAGTGCGTCGAGCCTGTAGCCAAAGCGAGTTTCGCGCTCATCGCAGCCGTACAGCGGCTCACAACCCTGCGCAGACATGACCCCAAGCAGCACGGCGATCGCGGCCACGCCTGCCGCCACCTGGCCATGACCCTGAGCGGTCATGGTCACGATGATAAGCGCGGGATCAATGCCACCCAGATTGCCAAGCTCCCAGTCTCCGTGCCCTCCGCGTGCCCCAAGCCAGGGGAGCCCTTGGTCCGTAGCGGTGATCCACGGTCACGACACGTGCTGTCGGAGGCGGTGGCGATCCGCGCTTGGCGGAGCGTGAGTGGGTGAATTGCCTTTGCAAGGCAGTGGTCAGGAAGACCCGGCCGTGACGCTTCGCCCCTGTGTGAGGGTGTCGGGGGAGGCCGGCCCTCAATTGATCCACTGGCGCATTAACCTTCGTGACGTGGAATCGGAAAGAGCGCGTGTTGTCGAGCGCTGGCCGATGCTAGGACGTCAGCTCCGGGAGGCGCTCGTCAACGATGCCGAGCACGAGCTCGCGGCACAGGTCGATGCGCTGCAGGTCTACGAGATGTGCCCATGTCAGGACGACTTCTGCCAGAGCTTCTACACCGCGCCGCCACCCAACGGGGCATTCGGTGCTGGTCACCGGAACGTCGCGCTTAAGCCGGCTTGGTCCGGCTTGCTCATTCTCGATGTTGTCGACGAGATGATCATGTTTGTCGAGGTCTTGTACCGATCTCCCCTCGACTGAGCACGCGCGGGAGCCAGCCCGAAGTGCGGACCAGCGCAGTCCAACGAGGCCCTGGTTGGTGGTCCGCTGGGCCGAGCGCCCCGAGACGATCGTGCCTCCGAGGTGCCCCCGAACGTCCGCCACCAGCCCTCCATAACCTGCACTTCACAGGATCAGTCAACGGTCACGGCACCGGAATCGAGGGCTGAGCTGGGCACGAAAACCCACTCGTAACGCGTAGCTCGCGCAGCGGGGGCTCAGGTTGGTGCGCCGCCAAGTGGGTCGGCCCGCCAGGCCACCCAGACCACGACGGTCACGACGACAAGGACGAGCGGTAGCAGCCACCACCGAAGTTGGATCCTGCGCGAGCCCCCGTCGACGCCAAGAACTCTTCTCTTTGCGGATCACGCGGGGTCAGTGCCAGGACATAATCGACGGCGTGACTGATCGGTCGTCTCGGCTGCGCCACGGTGCGCGTCTCTGGAGGCGCCGCAGGTCGACACTTCGGGCCCGGTGGTGGCTGTGGGGAGTCGTGCTCCTCGTGGGCTGGGTCGCCTGGTGCGTGCTCGTCCACAACTGGGCCGCGGCCCATGGCTACCGTGGCTTGCTGAAAGGTATCCGACCCGGTTACCCCCTCCTGGCCGCGGTCTTCTACTTCCCCGCGACGATCCTCCTCTGGCACCTGCTCTATCCCGCGGATACGCGTGCTCTTCCGTGGGAAAGAGCCGACGAGGACGCGGAAGACTAGGGTCGATGCTTCGTGGGAACCGTTTCGTCCCTCGCCGTATGGCTCACCCTTGTCGGTGGAGTGCTCTTGGTGGGCGCGGCCGGAACGTACCTGGTCTCCAACAGCAGGTGGCGCAACTGGATCGGGGCGCACGACGACACCGACGGCCCGTGGAGCCAGGCGTTCGGTTCCATCTCCGGCCTGGTCGGGGTAGTCATCGGCATGGTCGTTCTGCTCGCCGCCGCGATCCTTTGGGTGATCACCCTGACTGTGAAGTAACCGTGTCCATTGCGGGTCAATCTGGGGTCACGTTGACGCCGCTAACAGGGCCTGTCCACGCCTCGCCGGCGGCTTTCGGTAGACGGCAACCACTCTTCCCCGTCGTCCTCGCAGCCAGCCAGATTGAGGGTCGCAGCGGAGGCGGTCAAGGGTCGGCGGAGCCGATCACGAAGTGACGCCGCAGGCGCCCTTAAGGGTTGGAGTGGAGGCCGACGGGGCGGGAACGTTACCCGTTCGCCCGATGGTCGCCACCCGTCCTGTCGCGGTTGGACGAGATGAGGGCCAGGGCGACCCCGACGGTCCAGGCCAGGAGCCCTACGCCCATACCAACGGCGGCGCTGTCCCCGACGCCCGGTCCGGCGGCGCCAATCGTCGCTCCGACTACGCCACCCGCGATGACGGCGACCGGGGCGAGCCCCCACGCATCCCCGCCCCGACCGATCTCGCCAAGCCGTTGGCGTAGCGGGCGTTGACGGTCCCCTAAGAGCAGGACCTGGGCGCAGATCGCGCACGCACCGAACCACATGATCGGGAGCCAGTACGAGGGCACTGCCTGAATGTACTGGTCTCAGCGACAGCGCGATGTCCCTACGCCCGATGAGCCCGAGGACGGCGCGCCAGTTTCCTAAGTCAACCTACGACGATCCAACGGCTCGAACATCAGCTTGGGAAACGTACGTCTACCGCCCTAAGGGCTGGCTCCGCGTGCAAATGGTCGGTCCTGAGTGTCCTGGGGTGACCTGCCCGGCCTCGGCGATACTCACCACGGGAGCCGTCGTTCCTCGCTCCACCAGGAGTGACACTTCACCGGTACTCGCTGCAGGACGCAGGTTCCCGTGCGACCCGTCGACCAGCCAGCCAGCCTGAGCGGAATGGCGGCGATTCAACCCACTCCGATCCGGTTGTGTTCTTCCGGTCACGATTTGGGGTCTCTCACCCGGTTGTGTGGTCACGTCGCGACGTGATGGCCAGGATCTGATCATGAGTGTGACTGTGGCTGACATTGCCGGGCCGGAGACGACCCGCCGGCGACGTCGTGGATGGGTTGGTCTGCTGGTCGGTGTCGTGGCCGCCGGCATGATTGCTGCAGCCGTGTACGCGACGACGTACCAGCCGCTGGCCAACACCGATGGTCTCTTTTGGGCAGGGTCCGTCGCGGGACCTTTGACAACGTTCACGCTCGGGCCGGCAGGCCGCTCCACACCCAATGTCTTTGGCGATGAGGTACGGGTCGGTCCGCTTCGACATGGAACACGATTCGGCCTCATGATCACCTTGAGGAACACCGGGCCCGTGCCGGTCACCATCGAGGGGGTCGGCTCGCTCCTCGGCCCGATCTCCGTAAGCGACGCGCGCGGTTTCGCCGCCCGCGACGAGACAGATCCGGCGTCGGCTTTCGTGCCGGTAGCGGGGATCACCATCCCGGGACACTCCAACCGGACCGTGGCCGTCGCTGCTCAGCTTCGCGACTGTCCGCGGAGTCCGCCCGGCACCTCCACAAGCGTCCGGGAGCTCCGGTTCACGTACCGCATCCTTGGGGTTCGCCGCACTGCTCCAGTTCCGCTCAAGTACTACGCCGCCACGCTGCTGCGCCCACCGACATGTCGCAACTGACCTGTGAGTGCCGAGCTAGGTGCTGGCTCCTCGTGTCCGAACCTGCTAATGGCCCGTTGGGTTGGTCCGGCGGCCACCACGGTTGCGGACCCTTCGATGCCACCACCAGGCCGCAAGCCACGAGGAAGCGTAAGCCGGAGGGCAGTTCAGATCGATCGGGGTAAGAGAACGTCCCTGACTGTCGAGCGAGATCGCCGATGGCGCTCTACGCGTGGACCACACGACGATCACCTCGCCGTGGAAGGGCACCAAGAGCCGGCGGTCGCCGACCTGGATCTGAGAGACCTCCGCGGATGTCTGCAGTGAAGCGGCGCGGACGAACTTGGCACCCCACGGGAACCTGCGACCGGCGTCGCGAGCAGTGCTACACCACCCGTATATTCGCACGTAGCTTCCGCGGAGGTCCCTCCTCGAAGGTCGGTCAATAAGCGGATACTCATCCAACGGACGCCATCCTCCACCCAGCAGCACCCATTCACCGGCGTTGCGGTGGAAGGTCCATACACCGATACCGGGCGGTCCGTCGGAAGCGCCGACCGGCCGGCGCATCATCAACGACACCGCAGCAACGTCACCATCGACGTCGACACCAATGGGAACGAACCGGGCGGCACCCTCAAGCGCCGCCGGCACGGAGGGCGGCACGCCGTCCTGGATCAGCCGTCGGCAGGCGGCGAGGAACTCCTCGTCCATGGCGCCACCGTAGAACGCCTCCACCCGCCGGAACCCGGCATCGGAGTGGTACGGAGGCGTGGCAGCCATCGGGCTGACAGCCATCCACTACCCTGCCCGCTGAGGAAGACTCTCCCGTCAGCCATCCCCGTGCGGTCTGGTGCACCACTGCCCTGCAAAGGAACGTTGGGCTCGCCCGCCGACTGCACGTGAGTCAGCACGATAGATCGACCGAATCGATGATCTGCTGGATCACCTGTGGGTCAACGGGGAGCCGTCGGAGCTCGTCGAAAACTGCCGTGCCTCGATCGGCGTACGCGTTCTCCACGATCCCGGCGCCAAGGTGGACAAGGTGGTCCTCCGACGGTGCGTTGAGGATCAGGGCGTGCACCGTGCCTGCGAAGGTTGGGCCGTCATCTGCCAGGCTCTGGATCTCGTCGTATGCGAGTGATCCGGCGTATCCGACCGCTCCGCGTACAGGCGATCCGCTCGTTGGTCGCTCGACGAAAGCTCAACCTGGCGCCAGTACAGCCTCGCCAGATCCCCAAGACGTCGGTTTGCCTCATGCATGCCCACATCATGGCTCGGCGCCGACCTTCCGCTCCGTGCCCACTCCTACGTCAGGTGTCCTCGGCGGCGGGCTTGCCGGTGATCTCCCAGCTGAGCCCCCAGTCCCATTGGTCAGAACCGATGATCCGGTGACGGTGCCGCGGAGCGATCAGAGCGTTCAGTTCGTGGTCGACGGCCCGGGCCCGGTCACCGCCACCGGGTCCCTCCAGATCGACGAGCTTCGCGACGAAGAACGACCCCTCCTCATCGACCAGACTGTCGAGGATCTCCTCCATTCCCGGAGGCTCAGGACGGTCGGGAGATTCGGCCGGCTCGGTGGGTTCTTCGTCCGGCTGCTCCATCCTCAGCTGCGGCGGTGGCACCTTCAGTTCGGCGGCAAGGAACTCGGCCAACTCCAGCATCAGCCGCAGACAGGCGATGTGCACGCTCGGCGTGTTCTGCGGGACCTTGGCCACCGGGATACCCACGTAAAGCTCGAGCACCTGCCTCTTCCGCGACCGCCGCCTCTCCAGAACCACCATGGACTGGTCTGCCCGAGACTCCAGCCTCGAGTCGCCGAAGATCAGCACCACCTCAACGGCCTCGTCCAGGCCGTCCGCCCAGACGAGCTGCTCGTCCACGACCTCGACGGTGCGGACGAACGCGAGCTGGATGGAATCGAACCTGGCGCTCAGCTGAGGATCACCTTCGCTCCAGCCGACAACACGCAGTCGCGACGTCACACTCCCACCTCCTACCGGCCCGGACGAACCGTACCTCCAAGCCCGCCAATCAGACCGATGAAGGAGCGTCGGGCTTTGACCCGATGCAGGACACCGAGTAAACCCTGTCGGCCCTTCCCCTCTGGCTGACAAGATCGGCCTATGGCTGGTGGTGTAGGTGATCGCGGCGGACTTGACGAGCACGAGACCGACGACCCTTACGAGAAAGTGCTCAAGGGTGTTCCGCCGCGAACCCGTATGTGGGTGGCTCCGGGCTTCGTCTGCGTGTTCGTTGGGCTGATCGCAGCCGGATTCCTGGCTGGGGTCGAAGCCGTTGCTGACCACCCCTTGATTGTTGGTCCGGTCACTGTCTTGTACTGGCCGGTCGCCATCACGTGGGCACGTCGAAGGAGCGGCGCGGATACCAACGCCTCACCCGAGGACAGCCAGGTTCGTCCCCAGGATCGAATGCGGGTCTGGGCCGTCGTGGCGGCCACGGCTGTGCTCGCCGGGCTCGGCGGTTGGCTTGGCCTGGTACGGGCCCAAGCCCTAGAACGTAGCGGAGCGCGGGCTGTCGGAGTCCTCGTACGCGTCCAGGACGACGCCCCCGACGGGTCGACGCTGACGGTACGGTTCGTGCCGGTCGGCAGCGGGTCGCCGGAGCAGTTCGAGCAGGTCGTCTTCGACGCGCTCGATGACCGGCGCGGTCACCGAGTGAACGTCGCCTACGACCCGGCCAATCCTCGACACGCACGAGTGGTCGGACGTTGGCCCTCCGCCGCCGACGTGCTGATCCCGGTCGGCATCATCGGCGGCGCGATCTCGCTCCCCGCCCTCGCTCTCAACGCTGCCGCGACTCGCAGGGCACGCGATCAGTAGTAGCCGCCGTCGCAGGAATGGCGATTGGCTGCGATCCTGGTGGCATAGGGTTCGCCGGTGATTGGCGCGACACTCGTCTGGCGCAGGTCGCCTTCTTCGGAGTGACGACGGCCATGTCGTTACCTCACCTTGGGCAATAGGTGTAAGCATCGTCGCCGCTCAAACGTAGAACCGCCCGCTGTCCGTGCAATCCACGTGCAACAGCGGGCGGTCAAAGAGGGTGATCAACGGCTACTGGCGGGCAGTTACGTTCCGCAATCTGGCCTGGTCAGGCTGGTGGGCAGGGGCGGGGTCGAACCGCCGACCTTCCGCTTTTCAGGCTGGTAGAGCTTGGGGTCGGGAACGCCATCAACTCGCGGGCTCGTCCGATCGCCCGCGTCCTCGTCCCTGGAGCAGCAGGACCAATCCCAGGACCGCCGCGGCAGATCCGACGGCAGCCCATGGCAGCGCGTCGGACCGCTTCCCCTCAGTCTCCATCGCGCAGGCGGTGATACCTGGCTCCTGAGGAGGCTCCACGTTAGGCAACAAGGCGGAGCCACACGCAAAGGCCAAGTCCTGGTCGGGCCCCGTCTCGACGTAGCTCGGGAGCAGCAGACAGCCAGCCGCCACCACAAGAGCGCCAGCCGCCAAGACCAGCACAATCGTCGCGGTAACCGGCCGCAAACCTCTCAGGCGGGAACCATCAACCCTCAGTGCCTGGCCCACGCTCATGCCGACCACTTCCCCCCAGGACCCGGATCCGACCACCGGCCCCGGCATTCGCTAGCCAGGAGGGCCGGCGAGTGCCGCTGATCTTATAGCGGCCCGGGACAAAGTTGGGCGCTCTTCCACGCTGATCACCGATGCGGTCAATCTGTCGTGCCGACTCCCGGCAGAACCCGTAGATGTACGTTTCCCAAGCTGATAGTCCCGGGTGCCACTGGTCACCGCCGGCGCAGGACAGACCAATGGCAGACCTCCCAGTCGATCTCAGCATTTGTTGCCACTTCCGCCCGACTCGCACGGCGCTTCAGCGACGCCCATACGTTCATCCGCCAGAATCGAGTCAAAGACCCTGCTCAGGGAGGCGCTGTGGCAATGTCGGCCGGTCGGTCCGCGTTCGTTCTTGACGACGACGCCGATGAGGCCACCGTGATCGCCGCTCACCAGGAAGGCCTGCGCGTCGTGCGCGGAGTGCTTCGGCGCGTCTGGATAGACGCCATCTCCGACAGACCGTGGCCTCAGCAGGCGCAAGACCCCCTGCGCGCTCTACTCGACCTGGCCGCCCTTCGTCACACCGGTGACACCGGCATCGAGGTGGATGTTGGCGATGACGACCAGTTCGACCTGGTAGTGGCCCTGTCACCGTTCACGATCAGTGCGGAGGGCTGGGCCGAGTCCGACGAGCAGATCTACAGCGCGAGCGACACAGGAACTAGCCTGTGGATGGCGCTGACACCGAGGGAACACAGCGAACTCCGCGAGCGGCTCCTCACCCGCGGCGCCGATCCCAACGCCGTAATCCCCCAGCCGCCGAGAAGGCGCCCTTGGTGGACGTTCAGTCTGACCCCAGCGTGACGCCAACGACCTGCCACATCGGGCGACGATGAGCACCTGGGCGACGAGCACCAGCGTACAAAGCAGCAGTTCGCGATCAACCTGCCAGTCTCTACGGATAAGGATCAGCCAGTTCTGGCGCGTCGTGCAACCCGCGTGCAACTACGAGGTCCTAGCAGCGTGAACGAGGAACCTCCGGATCGTCCTGGACGAACGGGGATGGGTTCCTAACCCGTGTGTCGGCCAAGGAGGTGAGGATGGAACGACGGACCAGATACGGACCAACGTCAAGATCACGAACCCATCCAGGGAGTTGCACCGCACGCGATGTGCACCAGCGCACGCAACCTGACCTGACACTTCTCCTACCCGGGCAATCTGGGGGTCAAGGGGTCGCAGACCCTCAGCGTTGGACTGGCTGCGCTGGTTGGTCGCGGGGCTTGGACTGTTCGGACGTGGACGCATGTTTGCGTTGCCACCAGCCCGCCGCTACCAAACCTCCGAGGATGCCGGGCCATGCGAAGGTCGGGTACGGATCCGGATTGACCTGCCCGTCGGTCAGCAGGAGCAGGATCACGGCTGCGATCATCAGCAGCGGAACAACCCTCAGCCGGACGACGAGATCACGCGGATGGAGCACTTGCCAGAGTGCTCCACCGAGCATTCCCGCGACCAGACAGGTCGCGCCGACGATCTTCTCGCGTTCGTCGAGCGGAAGGCTTGGACTGCCAAGTAGGTTCACGGTCGAAAGTATCGAACTGGGCAGGAGCCAGACGAACTTTCGATTCTCCGTCGACACCGGTCCCGAGCTGACAACGCCACATAGCCCTGCTGCTAGCGCTACGACCAAGCCAAGGGAGAGTGCAATCGAACTCGCCCCAAGGCCCATGAGGATACGAACACCAGGGACCGTGAGCAGACCAGTCACCATGACGGCCCAGCCAAGGATCCGCAGAGGTCGGCGGTTCATCGCACCCTCCCAGCGAGTGGCAGGAGACTACAGCGTTTGGTCATGCATCACGTCGCGCTGGGAGAGGATTGGGAGGCGATCACGAGCGTCAACACGGCGGGACGCTCGGCAGCGGGCGACAACCAGGGCCGCTGACCTGCGGCGGTGCGTCGCCGGTTGCTAACACAATTGCTAACACGTGCGCTGGACGATCATGGACGCCAGCCGACCGGACGCACCAGGCGAGCCCCGCCGTTCCGGTGGACTGGACGACCTTGGACTGCCTCGGCCGATCTTCGGCGGCCTACGGATAGGAAGGTCACTGCAGAGCACTGGAACGCCAGCGCTCCGGCGACGTTCACCGCACGTCAGCTTGTCTCTAAGGCTTCGCCCTTACGTCCGCGCGGAAGTCCTGGGTGCCAGCGAGGCGCCGGGTTTGGATCCGAAACGCATACCCTCTACCGCACCTAAACCCTGGGCCACGGGACTACCTACTCGTCAAACTCCAGCAACTGACGTCACCAGGGGGAGACGATGGCGCCGATTCCCGCCACCACCAACCACGCGCCGAAGGCCTCAAGTCGGCGAGCGCTGGCAATCCTCGTAGCCGTTGCCCTCCTCGCCGCCGGCGCTTGGTGGTGGCTTCTGGGCCAGCACCAAGCCACTCCCTGGGTGGTCGAGGGCCAAGCCCTGACCAACTCCGAGGTCACCGCGATCAGCCTCCACAAGGCGAGCGTGAAGAAGTTCAACAACGAAGGCTTCGTGATTGGCGGCGCCACGTGGAGCAGCAAAGGCGGGCCATGGCACGACGCGGGAGGGACGAGCTGCCTGAAGTCGCGCCCCAACTCCTTCCAGCACGTCCGTCTAGGGATCATCGAGAATCGCGGCGACCCGGAAGGCGCCGGCAGCCGATGGGCCGTCGTCTGGATCGAATGTCTCGACTAACCCCCTCCCAAGCCGAGCGCTCTCTCGCGTGCCATCCGCGTGCCATTAAGCGAGGCCAACTCGGGGTCGGCGAGGTCACTCCAGACCGCTGGTCCACGCCAACAGACCGCATACGCGCCCGAATCTTTACGATTCCCAAGCTGCCAGTCTCCGTGCCATCCGCGTGCCCTAAGCCAAGGTTGATCTTGGTCCGTGGCGGTGATCCACGGTCAAGACACGTGCTGTCGGACGCGTCGGCGATCCACGCTCAGCGGAGCGTGAACGGTGAAATGGCCTTTGCAAGGCAGGGGTCAGGACGCTCTTGACGGCTCGTCTCGAGCCGCTGGGCGCCGCCACGCGTAGGTCAATCAGAGGTCGATCATGAGGAGACCCTCGTGGCCGGGCGGAAGGTCACTGATGATCGCGCCGTCAGGAGCGACTGCGATGGCACCACCGAAGCAGCCGTGGGGAGTGTCGGGTTCTGCCAGGTAGTTCACCATCAAGGCGCCGACCCCCGCACGTGCGGCCCGACGTGCGCATATCAGTCGTTCCTCACGTTCCCGCTGGCCCGCGTCGGCTACCTCTGAGTCGTAGCTACGCGCGAAGGGGAACAGCAGCCAGTTCAGCTCAAGGCGACGTACCCGTTGGAGGAGTTCATCATCGAACAGGTCGCCGCAAATCAGGAAGGCGCAGGTTCCGAAGGGGGTGGATGCCATCGGCACGTCGGTCCCTTGGCAGTAGACCTGCGGGTCACCGCCATGCCACTGAGGGCTGATCCGCCGGTAGTGGAGGTGAATCCCTCCGTCAGGGCCAACAAGGATCGCGCTGTCGTAAAGGCGCTCATTCCCGGCCCCTCCCAGGCGCTCGTACAGACCGATCGCAATCCACACGTCGCACTCGCGCGACAGGGCGCCCAGTTGCGCCGTGGCTGGACCCGGTACGGGTTGCGCGAGGAGACGGTCGTGTGCCGGGTCGTCCTTTCCGACGAAGCCCGTCAAAGCCGTCTCGGAGAAGACGACCAAGCCCGCGCCCTTGTCAGCAGCCTCCTCCGTCATCTTCATGATGCTGGTCATGTTCGCCGCCGAGTCGGCGACCACGCGGTGGACAGCGAGCGCAGCTTGCACGGGACTCCCAGACCAGATCGTCGAGGACACGTCGTCCACGCATCCTTCCAGCTGCTAAGCCGGATACTGCACCGACCAGGACATCAGGCCCGGCCCCTTGGTCATGCGCGCCCAACACAGTTCGCATCGAGGGGCTCAGCCGTGCCATCCACGTGCCATTAGGCGAGGCCAGGGGGTGCTAGCGAGGCCGCTCCAGGCCGACCATCCGCGACATCCGTTCGCGTACGCGCTCTGATCTTTACGATTCGCAAGCTGACCGTCGCTGTGGCCTCGCGAGCTCCTCTATGTGCTTCAGCGTTTGGGTGTAGACGAGTTCGGCTTCTTGCGTCGCATCGATGAATCGGACGTCTGGACGGTCCAGCTGCTCGAGGTAGTCCCACACGTGTGGGTGACCGGTCAGGATCTGGGCGGCTGTTGATCGTGTGCCGCCGCTGTCCTCGTGTCGGCGGGTGATGCGTTCGACGGCGACGCGGCGAGGGCAGCGCAGAATGATCGGGAGGAAGGACACCTCTGGCAGCTTCCCGACGATGGCGTCCAGGCGCTGCCACTGGAACTCCCAGCCCATACTCATGTCGATGACGACCGAGCAGCCTGATCCGAGAAACGTCTCGGCGAGCGTGAAGAGCAACTCATAGCCAGCTCGGAAGGCGTCGGAGCTCTCAACCTTCCCTGACAGCACGTCTCGGATCGTCCCTCCGGCCGCATCCGAGTTAAGGAGCGGCAGCGACAGTTCACGGCTCAGCCACTCCGCGACCTGGCTCTTGCCGGCACCAGGGAAGCCACCGATCGCGACCAGGGCCGGACCCTCCACCGGAATCGCTGCCCTGTGCTCGTGCACTGCGCCCTCCCGGAGCTGCCCTGTGACGTTGGGGGTACGTACAGCAGCGAAGTACAGCCACGCCAACGACCACTGTCGACTCGTGCCGACCCGAGATGGCGAGACGCACCCTTGAGCGACCGCCGTCGACCTGGCTGCCGCTAGTTCACATCGAGGGGATGAGCCGCTCCGATGTCGCGCCTACTCGTCTGCTTTTCGACTCTCGCCCTCGAAGACTCGATGCGCCCGTCCGGTCCCTCCTGATTGCCGGCTCGTTCCGGGAATTCGAAAGGCGCCGAACAGCAGCGGGAGGAGGATGGGTACCCCCAGGCCGAGCGCCAGGAGGATCACCCCGTAGATGGTCTTGTCGAAGGCGAGCAGGACCACGCCGGCGATGATGAGCGCCACGACTGAGAGCACGAGCAAAAGGCTACGCCCCAGCCGGTGCAGCCGGTGATCTTTGGCTTGCACTCCCGCTGACCGGCTCCGCTGAGAAACTACGATCTGGCTGGTTGTGAGGACGACGTGGATCCCTGGGGCCTCACGCCAGTGCGGGCCGAGCCCTGCGGCACGGCGGACGCTCGCAGGAGGGACGGACGGTGACGAGCGAGGCATGGTGGACCACACCGACGGCTCAAGCGAGCATGCAGGCGATCGGTGAAGCTGTGGCGCGGGAGTTCGGAGAGGCCAGCAAAGAGGACGAAGCTGGCCCGTTGTCGCGCGGATACATCGGCAGGCGTCTGGACCATGCAACGCAGGCCGTGGTCGTGGTCGTCGATCCCGAGGTCGTCGACATGCTGCAGCTCACCGAGCGACTGTCCTCCGCACCCGGAGTCGGAGGCATCCGCCTGCGCGTGGAGTCAGGCGCCCACACCGTGGCAGAACTGCTCGAAGCACAAGCGGTCCTCAGGGAACGCGCCTGGCATCCGCGGGCCGCTCAAGTGCCAATCGCCTTTGAGCTCGGAGCCGACTCACGCTTCATTGTCACGTTGCCGCAGGAAGACGAAGACGTGGCCCGCGCACTAACAGCTCGCCTCGGCGACCGGGTTCGCATCGAGTGGGGGACGGCCCGCCGAACGCCGAGACGTGCCCCTCAGGAGCCCAGATCCAACCCGTTGGATTGACAACAATATGACCCCAACGACCTGCAACGCCGACCGACGATGAGCACCTGGCCGACGATGGTAGGAGCGGAGACGAACTGGTCGCGATCGAGCTGCCTGTAAGAGGCGCAAGGGCCGACAGGTCACCCGACACAGATGCGAGGGTATCGCCGCGTGCAAGTGCAAGATCAGCGCCAGCCACGGCAAAGTATTGATCTCCTCCATGCCATGGTTGGTGCAGTCTCCCGCTGACCAGGCAGTTTGGCGTCTTCGCAGGTCAGCGGCCCTCGTTAACTCTCCTTGCGGAGCGTTCTCGCGCGTTCGCGCTCGTGATCGTCTCCCAATTCTCCCAGTAGCGTTGCCAACGGCCGATCCTTGACATGCTGAGGTATGGACGAGGAGCCGGTGTATGTCCGATCTCCCGGAGGATGGTCGCCTCCAGTTGGGCGGAGAGGAGGCAGCGATTGGCTTCCGCCCGGCGGAGCCGCAGTCGACCTGGAGGATGGGCCGTGGTGGCTCCGGCGGGCCGCGCATCTGCCAGTGATCCAGCGGTGGACTGAAGGATGGATGTGCCATGGCCGTTTCATCGTCGAACCTCCGCCCGGGTACACGCCGAGACCCGACGAGATCGCCCACCCTTGGGGAGAGCTGCGCCGCGACGGTTGATGGTGGCAAGGTCGGTGTCCCGGCATACCGCGGCACTGCCAGCTGACGCATGGAGTGGAGGCTAGAGACTGGCCTGCGAGGAGGCCGGGAAGCCAACCACCGTGGGTCGCTGCGGTCTAGGATCGCTTGCGTGACGGTAGCCGTTGACCCATGGGGATCGCAGGAACCGCCGCTGATCGCCGAGGAGGATCTGCCTGCCCTGCCAGAGCGCATCGACCGCTTGGCGAAGCTGGATACCCCGGTGCGGCTTACCGACCTGGGAGAGGACCCGGAGTCGTGGGAGTCGCCGTCGGCAAGGGACCTTCCGGAGGTAGAGCTCTTGCGCCAGGACGGCTGGGTCTTGGCGCCGGAAGAGTCGTTCCTGGCGTTTCTGCCCGCCGTGTGGCCGACGGAACATCGGGGCTGGGTTCGGAACCGGGTGCCGTCGGTGTGGCTGTGTACCTACCCCGGTCCACCTGCGGTAGCGCCACTCACCGAGAAGGACCGCTGGAGGGACGCGGAGTCCCGGGAGGACTACCCCTTCCATCTCGAAGGGACTGGCATCCCCGTTCCGTCGAGATTGGGAAGGATCTGGCTGCTCCGCTCACCCGTTGAGGGCGCAAGCGTTGAGCAGCTCGTCCAGCGAGTGGTCGAGCGGGCGCACCAGCGAGCCAGACAAGACGGTGAGGCCGATCCGTGGGACGGCAAACCGTACTTCGTGGAAGCGGCTCGCGAGGTCCTCGCTGAGGATCCCGCCCGGTGAGCCCCAGGCCGGCGCACCACCGCCACCCCCTGGGAAGAGCAGGGTCTGCCTGCGCACAACCCAGGACGGAACTAGGGACGAACGGATCCCCGCGCTAGCCGAGCCTGACCCCCGCCTTGCAAAGGCCATTTCACCGTTCACGGTCCGCTGAGCGTGGATTGCCGACGCGTCCGACAGCACGTGTCTTGACCGTGGATCACCGCCACGGACCAAGATCAACCTTGGCTTGGGGCACGCGGAGGGCACGGAGACTGGCAGCTTGGGAATCGTAGAGATTGGAGCGCGTACGGGGCCTGCTGACGGCGGTTGGTGGCCTGCAGTGACCTCGCCGGCACCCTCTGGCCCCGGCTAATGGCATGTGGATGGCACGCCAGACCTCCTCGATGGGAACTAACGGCGCACCGATCGGTGGCGATCGCTCAGTGGTGCGCCTCGCCATATCTCCGGTCGGCATTCGTCACCACCGGCCGGTGGCGTGGCCGTGCTTCGCTGCCGTACGAGGGGCTGGCGGCGATCCTCCAAAAGGAGCGATCATGTGCTCATGGACCCTGAGCAAAGTGGGGACGACCTGCGGCGACAGATCAACGAGGCTGCGGCTGAGGCGGCGAGGGATGTGGCAGCTGCGAGGCAAGCACGCCCCGAAATCGCCGTGTGGTGGGAAGACCTCTCTAATGCCGAATTCGTACAGAGAGTGTCTGAACGGATGAACGCGGAGCAAGCCGAAACGATCAGGCGGTGGCGTAAGACGGGTACCTGGCGGGAGGTGGCCAAAGAGTGCTATGAGGCCTACCTGACAACTTGGGGCATCGGCTGGACGATGCCGGGTCACCAGGAGGTCGGCCAACTCATCTGTAATGCTGCTGCTCGCCGACTAGACGAGAACCCCCGAGCAGAACCATGGAACTGAGTGAAGTCGAAGCCGTGGAGCTACGCATTACGAGTGGGTATTTGTAGGAAGGTCATTTCACAGATTCCGGCTCGCTGACTGTGGACTGTTCCTGGTGGGTGTGGGTTGTTGAGGGTTGGTGACGGCCGTTCGGGGCCACGTCAGGGGCATCGCCGGGCGGGACGCTCTGTTAGAGGTCGCGGGCGTGAAGGATGGCGCGCAGGTTGAGTGGGCGGCGTAGCTCGGGTCGTTCGAGGCAGTCGACGATGACCGAGGTGCCGAGCCAGGTCGCTCCGGCGTCACCGACGAGCTGGTGGCAGGCGAGTGCTTGGGAGCCGGTGGCGATCCAGTCGTCGACGAGCAGGACGCGATCGCTGCTGGCCATCAGGTCGCGCCGGAACCCCAAGGTCAGGTGCCGGTCCTCGTAGTCCGGTGGTGTCGTGCGCTGCCACAGCCGCTCACTGTGGGCGGCGGGCTCCTCGTTCTTGCGGACCTCGACCAGCCCCACACCAAGGTGGCAGGCGACCAGGGCGCCGAGGAGACAGCCCCGAGACTGCAGCCCGAGGACCACGGTTGGATCCGTGTCGTTGAACTGGTCGGCCAGGGCAGGACCGAGCGCCCGCAACAGCTCAGGGTCGCGCCACCAGCTGGTCACGTTCGCCCAACTCGTGTAGTCGGTGCGATCACCGAGCCACTCGAACGTGCGCTGGAGACGCTCGCGCAGCTCTGTACCCGTGAGGACGCCATCCGCCATGACTGTGAGGATGCCCCATGATCCGTAGTGATCGATCCTCAGCTTGGGAATGCTGGGAAGGCCGTCCAGGTGGGTCCATGGCCGCTCGGTGCAGGCTCAGCTCAGGGCAGGTCGGTCCCCAGTGACCATGATGGTCTAGGGCCCGCGTTAGCAAGCGCGTTAGCAACGTCGCAGGGATGACCGCTGGCCGTGATGGGCCCGGTGTAGCCGCCCGAGACCCTCGAGTTATGGGCCGAGGATGGCCGACGGGACTCCGGCGAAGCCGTATCCTGATGCGCACCTGCGGGGGCGTGACCATGGTGGCTTGCCGTAGAAGGGGCGTCGCTATGAACGTACGCCGGACCTGGAATGGCTCGCCGGGGCGTTTGCTGGTGGCCTATGTGCTCCTGGAGTGGATACTCCTTGGCACTCGCGAGGCCGCGATGGGCGGACACGTCTGGGGAATGATCTCTGCGGCAATCTTCCGAACCTGGTTCGCGTGGCTGGTGTGGCATCGCAGCCGAGGCGCGTGGGTGGGCCTGCTAGTGCTCCATGCCCTGCCGCTTGTGATCATTCTTCCGATCGTCACTGCCCTCCTCCACATTGGTGGCGCCTCAATCAGTGGTCCCATTGGTCCCCCGATGACGCCGGCCGAGATGGCGGTCATCGCCCTGGTTCTGCTGAGGCCGATCGCCCAGGTCGTACTGCTCCTATCGCCAGCTGTACAAACGCACATCGGCTTGCGCCAAGCGCGAGACTCCACGCCCCGCATGCGATTCCTGGACGACCCCCCGCCGAGACACACGAATTAGGAACCCATCCTCACTCGTCCAGACCTGACCGCAGGTGACTCGTTTACGCGGCCAGGACGGCTCGCGCGTCCACCGATAGTCCAAGATCATCCGGGATGGTGTCTCGCTGGTGGTTGCACGCGGGTTGCCCGGTGGCCCGTGTGGCGATGGCGGCTGCGCATGTGGATGCTGTGGTCGTGGATGAGCCTGCTGTGATTTTCGAGGGCTGCCGGCCGTGGACGGAACCCGGGGCCTCTGCCTACGAGCCGGACCTTCTTGACGGCAAGGTGCTGCACTTCCATGACATGGATCTGTTGAGGATCGAGGTCGAGCCGGAGCTACGGCGACTCACCCTCTGGTTCCGGTGGGATTCGGACTGGCTGCCGACGGAGTTCCGCGACACTCCAGTAGCGCGCCTCGACGTGCACGGGGCGCGAGTTGTGGCCTGGGATGAGGAGCCGGTCGAGGATGTTCCGGCCGGCGTCGGCCGAGAGGTCCGCGCCCTGGACTTCCAGCCTCCCAATCTCGTCCATTGCGAGTCCTACAACATCGGGTTTACCGCTGAGGTCCGGCGAGTTGTCCTCGCTGTCCTACCGTCGGACGCCACATCGACGATGACTTGACCGACCCTGTGATCCGTAGGGGCAGGCATACCTCACTTGCCCCGGCTATCGGCCCGATGCATCAGCCGTTCTTATCGAACCGTGCACGGTGCAACTTGTCTGAGCGGCGTCTGCTCGTCGTCTCGCACCACTTGCCGATGCCCACGTGGCAGTACGGGCATGGCCAAAGAAGGGCGGCGGTTGTGGATCCTGGTGGAGGGTCGATCCCGAGCGCCGCGAAGACTTCTTTGAGGTTGGGGATGTCGTCTGGCAGAAGGTCGTCACGGACCATCACGCCAACGTCGTTGTCTTCAATGGCGGCGTAGGTCGGGTCGTTCTTGTCGATCCTGATCATCGGTGCGATTGCCGCAAGGATGGACCCCCCGCCGTCGACGAGCTGCGCGCCAAGAAGGGTTTCGTCCTCACCGTCGACGAGCTGCGCGCCATGCATGATCTCGTCCTCGCCGTCGACGAGCCGAGCAGTGACTAGTTCCCAACCGGGCGGCAGAGCCGTGACGGCGGTAGGTCGCCGTCGCCACCAGACGGGCTGGGATGGTTCGCTGGGCATGGGCACCGTCCTCGATGGTTCCGTCCAGCCGGACTCCCCGTGCGCGGGGACCGCAATCGTGCACGTCGACCGGCCATGATCGCCATCCCCGAGACCTCGGGTCGGACCGGAACGGGTCGGCTCTGGTCGTTGGCGTTGCTGTACTCGCTGCTGTACGCCGACGGACTATCGTCCGGGCATGGGAACCGGAGAGGCGACGGCCTCGTGGATGGACGACGCAATCGGACTGCGACTGCGTGCCTTCGGGGAGCAGCTTGAACGCGAACTCGGGTCCGCCGCCACCGTCCGCCGCCGGTGGGTTGAGGATGCCGGCATGGTGACCGACCTGATCCCTGTTCGTGCGGACGCGCTGCCAGCGACCTGGATCGACTTCGGTTCGGGCCTCCAGCTGGAAGCTGGTCAAGGTCCGGGCGGCTTCTGGGAGATCGACGAACGAGACGACCAGGCCGTGGAGTTCATAGAGTCAACCGTCCGCGCCGTGGTCGCCGGCCGGGTCAGCGAGGTGTTCGGCCCGAGCCGATCTCGAGTCGAGGTGATCTACGCCGATGGGTCAACCACTCACGAGACGGGCTACGAAGGCCCACGCGGTTGCGTCCCGGTGCCTGGATGGCGTCGCCAAAGTCACAAGGTGACGTACCGGCCGTACCGGTAGCCGACCCACTGCCTTGCAAAGGAACCTCGCGGTCCGCGTGCTGAGCGCGAATCGGCGTCGCGTTGGAGCAGGGGCGATCTAGCTTTCCGGGAACTCGAGGTGCTTAAGCGCCTCTCGGGGATGGCAGAGCGCTATCTCGCGTATGCCCCCGGCAGTGTCGGCGAGCGTGAGCTTGTAGACGTGGTGACGTCCGAGCGCCGACCACCTCAGTGGAACTTCTTCGATGGTGGTGATCTGCCCCGCCTGACAGTGCGGCTTTGTCACCGTCACCCAGACCACGACCCACTCGCCTGGCTTGATCGTGACGGGGAACGGCCGGACATCGCTCGCGTGGCCGCCCATCAGCTCACCGTTGCCGGGGACCGGCACCCAGCCCACAGCCGTGATGCCGTAGGCGTGGTCAGATGCCAGTCCGTCGATACGAACGGGAAACCTGCCATCGTTCGCCAGGTCGTAGGCGATCCTGCCGCGCTGCCCAGCTGGTGCGACCACGATGTAGCGGGTCGGTGCCACGCCGTCGGTCAACGCTTTGACCGAGCGAGTTTCCGGAGCCAAGAAGCTTCCCGTGGACAATGGCGAGTACAGCGACGAGTACACAAGCCACACCGCGACGACGACGATCACGACCAGGACGATGCCCCGCACGATCCAGGTCGCGCGCCTGCGTGACCTGCGCGCCCGTTGGTCCGAGACGCTAGCCGAATGATCTCTAGCGGTAGTCACAGGCGCCACGGCTCCCCCTCGTGATGCGAGTTGCTGGAGTGTAGCCACGCAGGAAGCCGGCGGCCAGACTCAAGGAGCGGCAGGGTTTGGCTGGTGTCCTGACTCGGGTCGCGGAGACCGGGGGGCCGTACGCTTCCGCGGCTCGGGCGGGTTCTTGGCCTGCCCGTTGTGGCCCGAGGCGGTCCCCCGGTCTTAGGGACCCGACCCGAGGGAGGTGGGTAAAGCCTGTCGGTCCGGCGACCACCTCAGCCACGGCTCCCTGACCGTTGTGTCGCCCGGTGAGCCCGAGGACGGCGCCCCTGCGCCGCCCGCAGGGCGGCCGGGCGGTTGCGCCGCGTCAGCGGCGCCTTGAGCGCTGTAAGTGCGTGCGGCAAGGCATAGACGGTGTTTACGAAGGAGAGCTGCAGATCGAGGTCTGCCCGCACTGCGCTCTGCTCCAGCCCCCAGACCTTCGTACCCTTGCGGCGAATCCAGCCCATGACCCTGTTCGTCCAGCGCTCGTAGTCAGCCGAGATTGCGCCCATCGCATCGGCCTGCGAACCGATCTTGCTGACCCCGATGTCCGAGTCGGTCATTCGACCGGGCGACCAGAAGAGGACCGGCGAAGCGTTGGAGTCCACCAAGCCCTGCCGGGCAGCGGGCCGTAAGCGGTCCCAGTTGACTCGATTGAAGAGGCTGGCCTTGGTGGGCTCAGTCATCGCAGGGTCGCCCGGTCGAATGACCGACGGTGGGCCGAAATCACGATGCACGACCATCACTTGGGGCATGGTCAACGCCTGGTCCCGTGTCAGCACAGTGGGCGGAGAGTCAACCAGTGGCCACGGGTGAAGGCTCGCCTTCACCGGCTCACCGATGTAGTCGAGCAGTTTCGCGTGATCGTCCGGAGTGGCGAAGTAGTAGACGGCGGCGACCATCCGGACAGTCTGCCATCGGCATGGGCGCGCATCACTCTCCGCGGCAGATGCGGACGTTCACTTGGTGAACTGGCGCGTGACCGGCTAGGAAGCCTTGGGTCACGGGCAGCGAAGCTTGCGCCCTAACTCCTCCATCACGGCTGCATCGCCCGAGCCGGCGCCGCCGCGGGCCCAGGGGTCAGGTGCCTTGCGCTCCAGCCAGCGCAGGACTTCAGCTGGGTCGGCATGTCCGCCTGCACTCAGTCGTGCGTCGACAAGATCAAGCGGTGCGACGCGGTCCTGGACCCTGCGCCAAACGATTCGGCCCTCGTCGGTGTCATAGATCAGCCAAGTTGGCGCATCCCCGGATGATGTGACGCACGCGCAGATCCACAAGGCATGGGTGGCGATCGGTCGGGCCTCGAGCGGTCGACCCGCACCTGAACCGATGGACGCGGCCACATCAAGGATCTCCTCGACGCCAGCCACGGCTGGATCCTCAGGTGGTCCGGAGAACATTCTTCCAGCCTAATGACCTCAGCACGGCGCCGCCCCGGATTACCGGCCCCTCAGTGTCAAGCCGTGCGCATACGCAGCCATGCACCATCAACGGCAAGAGCGCGCGCATCGCGGCAGATCCGGTTGTTTCAACACGGCGCGGTTCGCCATCTGGCCAGGTGCGCACCCCGCAGACTGTCCTTCGTAGATCCAAGCATGACGAGACGATAGGAACGACGTTCGTGTTCGCAATGCGCTCCCGCACCCGCGCGGCTATCGCGGCCTATCCGGTCGCCCCAGTGATCTACAGACGACCCGTGCTTCGCACTCTGACGGGGCTGATGCTCGGAGGCATGACAGCCCTGCTCATCTGGCTGTTGTTGTCGCCACCTGGAGCTGACCCGGCTTGACGGACATCCAAGATCAGGGTTTCTGCCCTGGGGAAGGATGTCGGACCATGGAGAGCATGGGCAAGAAGAAGCCGCGCCCGCGTCGCTCGTTCACGCCGGAGTTCAAGGCCGAGATCGTGGAGTTGTGCCGGCAGGGTGACCGGACGGTCGGTCAGGTCGCTGCGGACTTCGATCTGACCGAGACCGCGGTGCGGGACTGGGTCAAGCAGGCCGAACGCGACACCGGGGATCGGGTCGACGGTGGGCTGACCAGCGTCGAGCGGGAGGAGCTTGCCCAGCTGCGTCGGGACAACCGGCGGCTGAAGGAGGATGTGGAGATCCTCAAGCGGGCAACGGCTTTCTTCGCGAAGGAGACCCGGTGAACGTCTACCCGTTCATCGAGGCGGAGAAGGCCGGCGACCACAACGTCAAGCGGGCGTGTGAGTTGCTGGAGGTCTCCCGTGCCGCCTACTACGCCCACCGCACCAGCCGGGTTTGTCCTCGTGCGCGCGAAGACGCCGAGCTGACCGAGCAGATCACGCAGCTGCACACCGCGTCCAAGGGCCGCTACGGAGCTCCCCGCATCCACGCCGAACTGCGCCGGTCCGGCAGGCGGCACGGCAGGAAGCGGGTGGCCCGGCTGATGCGACAGGCCGAGCTGGCCGGGCGGACACCGAAACGGTGGAAGAAGACCACGATCGCCGACCCGGACGCGGCCATCCGGGCGGACCTGATCCGCCGGGACTTCACCGCCGACGCCGCCTCCATCAACAGCCGCTGGTGTGGCGACATCACCTACGTGCCGACCTGGCAGGGCTGGCTGTACCTGGCCACCGTCATCGACATCTCCTCCCGCAAAGTGGTCGGCCAAGCGATCGCCGACCACCTGCGCACCAGCCTGGTCGCCGACGCCCTGACCAACGCCGTCGCGGCCCGCGACCCCGACGCCGGCGTGGTCTTCCACTCCGACAGGGGCTGCCAGTACACCTCGGCCCAGTTCGCCGACCTGGCCGCCGACTACGACGTCAGGCTGTCGGTAGGCCGCACCGGTCAGTGCTGGGACAACGCCCTGGCCGAATCGTTCTTCGCCTCGCTCAAGGGCGAATGCCTCAACACCCAGCCCTGGCCAACCCGAGCACACGCCCGACACGCCATCGTCGACTACATCGCCTGGTACAACAACACCCGACTCCACTCCGCCCTCGGCTACCAAACACCCACCGAGTTCGAACACGCCAACCAAGACCAACTCACCGAGCAGACAGCTTGACCAAGCCATCAAACCTGTCCGTCAACGCGGGGCAACTCCAACGGCGCAGTGCCCCAGTACAGCAGACAAGTACAGCAACCAGGCCGGCCAGACCGATCCGGCCATGATCACTAGCAACCCGCTGAGCTGCGCAAACACCACTCGTCGACCATCGCGCCCGTTGATGGCATGGAGCGGGTCGGTCCACAAGCGGTCCGGGATGCTGCGCCCGACCCCTGCGCGTGTGCTGTCTTGGGTCCGAGCCACCCTTGTGGGTGCCATGATCAAGCCATCGTCAGCAGCGTAGGAGGTGAGTGCCTTGAACCTTCCACTCGTGGCCGTCGACCGCGGCAGTTGGGTTGGTGTGTTCGACTCAGAGGCCGAGCTCACCGGATATGTCGAGTGGGTCGCCGTCCTGGACGACGAGTACCAGCTGTGGGATGCGGCCGGCCGCCGGCTCCAGCTGTGCGCGACTGCTGACGGCAGGATCGAAGTAGCGAGCACCTGCAACGTCGAACCGGAAGCGCTGCGCAACACGCTGGCCGAGTACATCAGTGCAGCGACCGCACCACTGTCGCCGGAGACCGACCTCAACCCTTGCGAGCTATCGCTGGGCGCCTTGATCGAGGCGTGCCGGCCGCTCGAGTAGCTGGCCTCAGCTTGGCCCGGCGTGGTCTCAGTTGTGGTCTCAATTCCCACTCGTTCGAGCCCGTTCAGCACCCACTCAAGCGCCCCGACCCACGCCTGAACGATGCCAGCCAACCACGCCCAAACAGCCTCCGTGCTGCCTCGTAATGCGTCGCTCCGATTCGCCTCACGCGCACCCAGCTAGCCGCGACACCAGGCGACGACAAACACGAGACTAACGACCTCATGGACGAGCGATCCAGGTGTTGCGGGCCTCCGGATCAGGCGGCCGGGCGTGTTCCCAGGGCGGGATGGTGGCGGGGCCGCTGCCCATGAGTCTGCCCATGAAACGGAGTCTTGAAGGGCCACGGAGGACACTTCAGACACTCGTTCGGCCAACGTTGTCGCAGGTCAGCGGCATGTTGAAGCTGCGCATCGCCTTTTGGATCTGATGATGAAGAGGTTCGAGTCCTCCCACCCCGCCGCCTCCGAGCAACCCGACGCGAAAGGAAGGCGGTCGGGGCGCTGAATGGGTGCCGGTTACAAGCTGCGGAGCGCCAGCGAGACTGCGAGCGGTTCCTGCACCGGCCGGGCGTGACCGGTGTGGCGCCCTCCAGTTACCGGGCAATCGCGCGAGTGGCCAGTTCCCTTGACCCATCCTCAAGCGATCCGCTTCGCCGCCCGCGCTTCTCGGGCCCGCGTCTGCCATGCGGGTGACGCCGGGGGAGGATCGCTGCCGAGGCTGGGCTACCCCGCCTGGTCGACGCCCCATCCAGCGCCGCCAGCTCAGGCGGTGCGCACGGCAGAGGTCCAAGCCTCGACGTTGACGAGCGGACGGTGAGGGCGGGAGGAGCCGTTGCCCAACCGAGGTGGCTCGATTGGACGGCCGATCTCGGCGACCGGTGGTGGGGTGGATTCCTGCGCTGGCAGCATTGACTGCCGATCATGTAACGGGGTGGGAGGAGACGTGACGGTGCCCAGGGAGTCGAGTACGGCGGCGGAAGTGACCGGCTCGATGTCGCCGGAGGTGGCGTTTGGGCGGCCGGAATTGGCAACGGCCGGCGAGGGACGGTTCTCGCTGGATCGGTTAGGTCGGCGAGTGGTGTTCCAGGTGCACACTCCGCCAGAGACGGCGCCGGCAGGGCAGCCTCGTTTCCTGCCGTCCGGGACTCCGGCCTGTGCGGTCGGGCAGATGGTTCACTACGTCGACCTCGATGGTGGGGGCACGGTGCAGGTCGGCCCGGATGGCGCTAACTCCTGGCACCCGTCGTGGTCGCCGGACGGGCAGACGGTGGCGTTCTACTCCGATGCCGGGGGCAGCCCGAACCTGTGGGTGCATGACGTGGCGAGCGGGACGAGCCGGCTGGTGAGCAAGGTAGGTGTCAAGGCCAAACTGTGGGTTGGGGATGAGCCTCAGTGGGTGCCGGACGGCAGCGAGGTTCTCGTGCCGGTGGCCCCGGATGAGGAGGGCACCGACGGGGAGGAAGCCGCCTCCCCGGCTGAAGGTCGGCCGACGGCACGGGTCTACCGCAGCAGGGACGAGCCCGACGACACCGGTTCCATTGTCGAGCTCAACGAGCATTACCTCCGTGAGAACAACGCTACGATCGCCGCGATCAACATCGCCGACGGGAGCGTTCGGGTGCTGGTGGCCGCGGATGCCACGCCAAGGCCGAGTGCCGCGCAGGTGTCACCCAGCGGCAGGTGGGTGTCGTATCTGTCCGTTGCCCTGCAGGATCAGTCCGAAGATGCGCCCACGTCGGGGTGCTTCCATGACCTGCTACTGATGTCGACGGCAGGCGGTCACGCCGCGGTCGTTGCCAGCCACATCGCCCAGTCGGAGTCCCCACCCGGCTACTACCTCGATACCTACATCTGGCACCCGACACGGGATCAACTGTTCTGGATCGACCAGGGCCGCCTGTGGACCGTCGAGATCGACGACAAGCCCGGCCAGCCGCGACGGTTGGCGCCTTCGCTGGACACCTTGACTGTCACGCCACTACTTCTTACCCGAACGTGCACGTCGCTGATCATCGGGATTGGGAAGGGCGAACAGGCAACCACAGACCATAATCCGGTTCCCCACCAGCTTGGGGTGGTCCCGCTCGACGGCAGCCCGCATACTGTCATCGCCCCGCCGACCGACCTGGCAGATCCATACGTGGTTCGGCAAAGTCACGCTGTCGCATGGGAGCCCCAGCCAGGTGCAATCGCTGTTCAGATGCGGAACCCATCGACGACTGAGCCTGTCCTGCTCCGCGTCGACACCACAACCGCCACGATCACCAGATCGTGGCAGGGACCCGCCAAGCTGGACACCGTTGGTGCCACCCCCGACCACCGCAGTCTGGTAGCGGCCTACGAAGACTTCCGGCATCCACGAGACCTGTGGATCCTGGACAGTGAGGGCCACCGGGAGCGGCAGCTGACGACCGTCAACCCCCTCCTGTCCGGCGTACGACTAGGCGAAGTCGACACATTCCAGACCCGTGTCCCACAACACGACGGCACCTTCGCCGATGCCACGACCGCCGTACTCCTGCCGGCCGGGGTCCGCCGGGGAGATCACCTGCCCGCCATCATGTTTTGCTACCCGGGAGGCCGTGTCTCCCACCGCTCAAACCAGTTCGGCGGCGGAATGCCATCGTGCCTGCCGCTCACCCCGTTCTTCGACCGCGGCTACGCCGTCCTGCTCGCGGAGGCGCCCATCGGCCCCGACGGCCAAGCAGGCAACCCGCGGGCAGAACTCGCCGCCGTCCTCGTTCCGCAGCTCTACCACGCGGCGGAGCTCGGTTACATCGATCTCGAACGGGTTGCCTTGTCGGGACACTCCTACGGCGGATACGGAACGGCCGCGACCATCAGCGCCACCAACGCCTTCGCCGCCGCCGTCGCACTCCAGGGCATGTACGACCTGACCAGTAGCTACAGCAGGCTCACAACCGGCACAACCACCTCGATGTACTGGTACTTCGAAACCGGTCAGGCCCGCATGGGCGCCCACCCGTGGAAAGCGCCACAGCGCTATCACGACAACTCGCCCTACCACCAAGCCGACCGCATCCAGACGCCCCTGTTGCTGATCCACGGCGCTGACGACGACATGTGCCACGTCGATGACGCCGGAATGCTCTACAACGCATTGAAGCGCCTCGGCCAGGACGTCGAACTGGCCATCTACGACGGCGAAGGACACGTGCCCTACGAATGGTCACGAGTCAACGCCGTCGACGCCCTCCATCGCGTACTCGACTTCCTCGACCGACACCTCAGCGGCTAAGACACACTGATCCAAGCGCCGTTACGTAGCGCATGCCTTGTGCCAGTGATCTCCGGACACCGGGCACCACGTGATCAGCGACGCCGACCGACCCATCGTCGTGTCCACGTGATGCGTGAGCCTCGCCGCCGGGTCACACTCAGGTAGACGGCGCGTTTGGAGGAGCCAGTGGAAGACCTGTCGCATGGTCTTTGGATCGGTGGTCCAGCTGCTGCCGGCAAGACGACAGTGAGCCGCCTGCTCGCAAGGCGGCACGGCCTGCGCCGCGTCGCCGCGGCCGTCGAGCAGGGTGGCGTCGCCGTGGATCCAGGTGACGGCTTCGGCTCCCCGCTGGCGGCGTGCGTAGCCCAGCATTGTGGCGCTCGGGTCGACGCCGATCACCACACGGCCCGGCGTTGCGAGTGCGCGGTGAGAAGCCCCGTGCCTCAGCCGAGGTCGATGATCTTCTTGGCTTCGATCGCGTCGGCGAGTGACCGGTAGTAGGTGTGGTCGTCGCCGGGAGCATTGTCGATGTCATACAGCTCGACGAGTTGCTCATCCCGATACGGGTCCGTAGGCATGTCGCCGGACGTTATCGGTACAGCAGCCATGTACAGCAACGGCTAATGGGCAGTGACCAACTACAAGATCGCAAACGGGGCGGGTTCGGCCCGGGTTGGGAGGGCAGATGCACCGCGACTCCGCCTGCGTTGGTGGCTTCCGATTCAGCGGAGGTAGAGGTTGCCCAGGCGCAGGGCCATGTCGATTGCCTCGGTATTGTTGAAGGTGATCGTCCAGTGGAGGCGATGGAGTGTGCAGTGTGCCCAATAGCGCCGCATCAGTGTCGGGTCGAGTACACGGGTGAGGTAGTTGTCGAGGCGATCGATGGCTTCTTGGTGGACCTGCGGGTGGTTCGCCTGCATCCAGGCGCCCAGGGTGAGGTCGGCGCGGAGTCCGACGAGGGCGAAGCATCGGTCGCCGCGAGCGACTCCGCCGTTCCAGTCGACGATGCCGCTGATCTGACCGGTCTTGTCGAAGAGGACGTTAGGCGGCGTGTAGTCAGGATGGACAAGATCGTCGCCGGTCAGTTCGTCGGGTCCGTCGTTGCCGACGTCACGGATCAGGTCGAGCATCCGCCGGGTCCTGTTGTCGTAGCCGGCTAAGAGGTCGTGTCGCGGGTAGTCGGGGTTGCTGCGCTGCAGCCACAGTTGTCGGAGGGGTACGTCAGGGCGATCGGCGAGTGCGCCTATGAAGTGTTCGTTCATAGCCAGCATGGCCTCGATAACCGGACCATTGGCGACCTTCGGTGGGCTGCCGGGCAGGCGTTCCTGCAGGATCAGGACGGTCCAGAATTCGTCGTCGAGGCGGATTGGCTCCTGCCGCGGTACCGGTAGTCCTCTACGACGCAAGGACTCCACTACGCGAGCGGTCTGTTGCATCTGCGCCAGTGGCGCGTTCGTCCTGGTGATCACTCCTTCGCGACCGTCGGGCCAGCGCACGTAGGCCGCGCCGGAGGTCTCGCCCTGCTCGGCTTCGCCAACCAGCGTCAGCCCGTAGCCCCGCTGATCGTTAGCCACCCCGACCAGTTGCTCCGCATCCATCGAACCGCTCACAGACCATGCTCCCTCTACCAACAGGAACTGCTACGAGACCATTCGCCAGCCGGATCGGTGAGCCTACGACAATGGCTCGAACCCGCCCTCCGAAGCCATCTGACAGCATTGATCCCGGACGCTGGGTCCCACGCTCCCGCCATCCTCGGCCCGATCCGTGGGCGCACGCTCGCCCTGGCGGGCGGGACGATGTAGAGCATTGAGTGGCCCCGACTGGCAAGCATGATGGCACAGCGTCAAGCACCGTCTGAACCTGCCTCGTCAAGCACCTACCGGGACAGGACACGCCTCCGTAACTCTGCATTGCTGATTCCGGCTTTCCTACATCAAGGCGCCGCTGACGCGGCGCAACCGCCCGGCCGCCCTGCGGGCGGCGCCGGGGCGCCGTCCTCGGGCTCGCCGGGCGGAAGCCGGTGGTGACACACTCAACGAAGACCTCAGAGGGCTCCGCCCTCCGAACCTCCCGGTCCTCTCTCCGGCAGGGGAGCCGACTCCTCTGCCATCGGACGGCCACCGCAAGCGGCGTACCCGGAACCTGCACAGGGCTGCAAGGCCAAGCCTCGCGGTCGACGCGTCGAGCCTGGCAGCCCTGTGCAGAACCCGGGTGCGGTCAAGCTGTTCGACCGACGGCAGAGGAGCCTCTCTCAGACATGTGGACTCAAAAGCAGGACCCCGCCCTGTTCCCTGTCCCCGATGCCTTCAGCGGCAATTGTCGAGCCAATCGAGGACGGCTGGAACGACGCTATTTGACAGAGCCGGTTCGGTGTTGCAGGTCCGGTGGTCGAGCCCGCCGAACTCCATGAGGGTGACGCCGCGCTGAGTTAGGGCGTCGCGGGCGCGCGGTATGCCACGTGGTCCGCTCACCCGAGGACGATCTCCGGAGCCGGCGTACACGAGCTTTGGACACTGCATCGCCGCCAGCTCGTCCAACCAGTCGAACCGCCGGTACCAGCGCCAGAACGCTCGGGACGCGATCGGGATCTGCTGCTCGCGGTCCGCCCGGCGCATCCAGGCGTCGGTTGGAGCGCCCATCGGTGACCACCCACCCGCGACCATCCCTGTCACGCGAGGAGTGGCTTGCGCAATCGCCAGGGCCATGGCACCACCCTGGGAGTAGCCCCAAACGACGAAGCTGTCCACGCCCTCCTGGTTGAGGACGGCGAGGACCTGTTCGTGTACGCCGGCCAGCGGATAGTCGGACGGCCGGTCGCTCCAGCCGAAGCCCAACGGCTCGATTTGGATGACGGTGTACCGATCGGACAACGGCGCCATCAGGTCGTAAATCCTCGGTAAGCCGTGTGGCTTCACTAGAACAAGAGCCGGGCCGGACCCGACGACGCGGTACGAGATCCCGTGACCGGCGAACTCTGTTCTGCCAACGCGCGCCGCTTCCTCCATAGTCATCAGAACTTACCGGCATACTCGATCAACCTAGTGTTCGCACCAGATCGGCGACATCACCTGGACGTTCCACGTGTATGTCGTGATCGGAATCGAGCAAGACTGCACTGAGCTTCCGCCGGACGGCGAGTCGGCGAAGCGCATCGTGAAACGGACCTGGGTTGCGAGCTGCAAGCGCGAGGGTGACCGGGCATGAGATCGCTTCATACGGCTCGGCCACCACCGTTGCCCAGCCCCGTTCGATCATCAGGCGATCACCGACGGTAGGTCTGACCCAGAACAGTCCGTCACCTCCTCGGCGAATGCCTCGGCGAACCATCGGGCCGTAGGCACTCCAAGGCTGCAGCCCCGGCGCCCGCTTCGCATCCAGGATCAGCTCGTCAACCTCAGCCTGCGTATATCCCCGGGCCAACAATGGGTCCGCACGAAGCTGTGCCAACCGCTCTTCGACACAGACTGGGCGGTAGGTCGTCGACCAGGCCGCGTCGTCAACGGCGATTGCCTGATCCAGGCACAGCACGCCGGCCACGTTCGGTTCATCGGCCGCGAACGCCAGCGCGTCCCATGCGCCAACCGAGTGGCCGACCAGTACTGGCCTGACCAAGCCAAGTCCATCCACGACCGCTCGGACATCGCCAGCCAAGTTTTCGATGGCGTAGCTATCCGCACCCGAGGAACGCCCGTGTCCCCGACGGTCGTAGGCAACGACGGTGAAGTCGTCTTCAAGGCCAGAAACCAGCCGAAGCCACGACAGCGAGTTCGTTCCATAGCCGTGAACCAGGACGACACACCTCGCACCTCCGCCCCACATCCGGACAGCGAGCCCCACGGCGCCGCTACGAACCACCATGTCCCGCGCACGGCGACATTCCCCAAGCGAGGCATCGCTGTCCATCGTCAGACCGTCCTGTTCACAATCCTGCCGCTTGCGCCGAACCTACCGACCAGGAGGTTGCGGGCCACCCACGGGCCATTAGCCGAGGTGTCGGGCGGCTACTCCAGGCAACTCACGACCGGCCATCCGGGCGTGAGACCGTCCACAGGACGTAGACGCACGTTTCCCAAGCTGACGTTCTCGGTGCCGCCCGCGTGCCTGGACACTTGCGTGGCGGGACTATCGCCTTGTGGCACGGAAGACGAGGAGTCGGGAGTCGGCCGTGACCGGCTCGTTCTGCCAGCCGCCCCACACGTCGACATCGCTGAATCCGGCACGTTCGAGGTCGGCGGCGATGTCGTCGGCGGTGCGGAAGTACAGCACGGTCGTGGTGCGGCTGGAACGCCACACGAGGCACTCACGGAGGTGACCGAGCGAGGTGTCGCGCTCGGTAGAGATCTGAGCCGGGTCCCAGCGCTCCCACTCCTTGGCCTCGGGGTTGCGGGTTTCGAAGCTGATCACCCCTCCGGGCCTGAGTGCGGCCCCCAGGCAGCCCAGGACGGCGGGGTAGTCCCCGGGGGTGATGTGCATCATCGTGTTTCCGCTGCTCACGGCCAGGTCCGCGTCGGCGGCGTCGGCGAGCGTAGTTGCGTCGCCGTGGATCCAGGTAATGGCTTCGGCGCCGGGCTGGCGGCGTGCGTAGTTCAGCATCGTTGGGCTCGGGTCGACGCCGATGACCTCGCGGCCTGGCGTTGCGAGCGTGCGAGTGAGGAGCCCGGTGCCGCAGCCTAGGTCGATGATCTTCTTTGCTTGGATCGTGGCGGCGAGCGCCCGGTAGTACGTGTGGTCGTCGCTGGCGGCGTTGTCGATGTCGTACCGCTCGACAAACGCTTCATCTCGGTACGGGTCCCCAGCCATGTCGCTCCACGCTATCGAGATCGTAGAGCGCCGTCGCGTAGCTTCCCGCGAGAGCGGCTGCAAGGAGGCCGCCGGTCGGCCGGACGCCGGTCGTACAGCAGTGAAGTACAGCTATGCCAACAACCGCCGGCGACCCGTCCCGACCCAGGATGGCGTGACGCCTCAGGCGTGGCAATGGAAGAGTCGGCGATGTCAGGAGGTGGGCCGTAGCCAGCGGTCGTCCTGGACCTCGGGCGGATCCCATCCTCCGCGGGGTCGATTCCGCGACGTTCCAATGCACGTAGCGTTGGTCGGTCGCCGTCGGGCGGAGTCTGTTTGTTCGGTCTCAAGTTCACCGCCCTGGGATGCGCTCGACCACTGAGCGGATCTCGCGACGGAAGGCTGACATTCCTTCGGCAAGTAGGGAGCGATCGCCGGGAGTGGGGTCGCTGCGGTAGACCCGTACGGCCGCAGCGACATGAGCCTGCGATTTGGGCGAGAGCTTGTCCAGTACCCAGGCAGCGGCGTCGAGCTTGAAGTGGACGACGTCCCCGGTGGTGAGGCTGAGCAGAACGCGGCAGAGCCGCAGGGTCAGCCCGGCGGGATGGCGGTGGTCATCAAGGACGATTGCGTCATTGAGTTGGGCGAGCAACTCGGCCTCGATCTCAGCCCAGTCCGGGAGAGGAACGATCTGCTCCGGCCGAAGACCATGAATCAGGACGTAGGCGCCGGCGAACCATTGTGCCCGTTTGATCGCCCAGTTCTCGTCGTTCTCCTCGACTGGCCGGTTGAGGTCCCGAGGTCGCCGTGTGGAGCGGGCCTCGTCCAGCAGGACGTACCAGGCGTCGAGCTGTGGGATGGCGAGGTCAGCGCAGATGGCGGTGTGCATTGTCTTGACTTGCTCGAGGTCATGACTTTCCGGGGCGTGCCGGACGACGATGTGCAGGTCCACGTCGCACGGCGACCCGCCAGGAGCCAGCTGGCCCCCGTAGAGCCACATTGCAACGAGGTTCTCGCCGAGGAGATCGCAGAGGCCACGGGCCAGCCGAACAGATGCCGACTTGGCCGGTTCGCCGACCTCGGCAAGCCGACGTTCGAGTTAGCGTCGTTGGGCGTCACCGGCAGGTCTCCGGACCAAGTGCGGTGAGGTCCACGTGGACCGCGGACGGTGCTCGGGCCTCGTCCGCGTCGTCCGTTCGGTAGCGCATGGAGATCTCGTCCTAGCCACGTCGCACGATCTACTTCGGATGCACGCGAACAGGGAACAGGCCGACGTCCGCACATGCCGCCATCCGCGATCATGCCGATTTGAGTGCGCCCGCCACGCGAAGCCGTGGGCGTCTCGCCCGTGGGAGGATGCCATCGTGCGAGGGAGAAGGTCGAGATCTGCTGACGGATTCGCCGCGAAGGTGACCCAGAGTTCGGTGGGCCCGGACGGCCTGTCCAATGTATGGCCACGTCCGGTCTACGACCGCGCGTGGGTGGACGCAGACGGCACGGCTTGGCGAATGCGGGGGAGCGCGTTGGACGCCAAGGAGGCCCGCAAGTTGATGAGACGCCCCGACGTCCGTGTCGTGCTCGCCTATTCGCGAGACGTTGATGAGGTGGTGGGGGCCGATAGGGAAGCCCTCCTGGCCCGCGTGGAGGGGTTCCTGCAAGGTAACGCGCCGGCCTACAGCCGGTTCGAGATGGGCGACTTCCGAGACCCCGACCGTCGAGTATTGCTCATGATTCAGGAGAGTTGCTGACGCGGTCGGCGGGGCGCGATTGGACAGTCGAACGCCCCACCCCGCTGCATTGTGCGCGGGGACTGACCAACAGTCATGACTGCTCACGAGGAAGGCGGCTGGCTACCTTTGAGCCGCTGGACTTCCCCCGCGAGCGAGGATTCCAAACGTTCAAGAACGCGCCGCACCTCGCTCTCGCCACCCCTTTGCCGGGTCTCCCGGTAGTCCCAGTAGCGCTCGTACAGCCACTCAGACGCGATCGCGCTCGCCCACAGGCCCAGGCCATCGAGCTCGCGGACCAGGCCGTCGACCGGTGTCCCGAAGACCTCGTTGTTGTGGACCAGGATGTCCGTCAGCGGATGATCCCCAGGCTTCCCGTTCGGCATGTGACCAACGTAGAGCCAGCGGCGCCCGACGTGCCCCGACGCGGGTCACTGTGAACGCACGGATTTGCCGCCGAAGGTGGAGCACGACCATGCCAAGTGCGCGGGTGATCACAGTTCGCCGTTCGCTGCGCTTACTCTGTCCTCATGCGGAACTCTCCGTGGCCCGGCTCGTCGGGGGAGGCCTTTGCTCGGATGGTGAGGGACCGCCTTCGCGGGGTGCCGGGCGTGACTACCGAGGTGAGACGAATTGACCCCGAGGTGAGCACTCCAGAGTCGTTCCTCGTCGACGTGGGGTGGTCCGAGGGCGACATGGTGTGCGAAGTAGCTGACAGCATCGATGGGGTGCGCGTCATGGACGACCACGGGGAGGACGTCTCCGTGGAGGCTTCCCTGAGGTACATCGAGGCCCGAGTTGCTGGATCCTCCAAAGAAGCGGCGTGGCGCTTCGCGCGCGGGTGGTGGTAGCCGCTACCGGACCCGGGCCCTCAACTGCCAGCTGATGAGGCTCCTGACCAGAGCAAGACCGGTCACCTTCGCCATCGACTCAACCACCTGCTCTTCGCCGACCTGCGGTACTCCTACGGTCAGTGATTGTCAGGTCACCGGTAACCGCGTCTGCCGCGATCCGCGCGAATCGTCAGGCTCGGTGTGGATGAGCCGCGGGTCAGCAACAATGAAGCCATGTGGACGGACCGCGGACTCGGGTTCGCACTTTGGCCGAGGAAACCGGGGTGGATGATCGAACCGATCGATGACCAGCTCGACGGTCGCAGCCTCAGCGAACTCCCCCCACGGGATGCGGCAGATGTGCTGGAGCTGGTCGCCTGGCTTCAACCGGTTCGAGCGGGGGCGGTCGCCCTGCCCGTCCTCACCGTTTCCGCGGTACTGGACCGGACCGGAGCCGCGTCTGGATGGTTGCCGCTGATGTGGACTCTGACGCTGACTCTGATTCTGATCCTCCCGATCTACATGCTCGCCTTGGGACTGATCCGAGCCACACTCGCCCGCTCCCCACACAGCGGCATTCCGATCCGGAAGGCGCACCCGAGGGCAGTCACCGCGACCTACCTGGCACCCGCCGTGGCAACGGCACTAAGCCTGCTGCTGGGAATCGTCGCCCACTGACGCTCGCCCCTCCATCGACAATCGGCCCCCAACCACGCCCGGACACGCCGCTGATCGACCTTAGTCCAGGCATGCTGAGGGCCTGGTCACGATGCGGCGTCACCTTCGCCGCTCCAACCCCGGCCGCACGATCGGTCAGCTGTACATTGCGTTCGTGTCCGGTACGCGCATGCTCATCGTCGGTGGGGCAGCCGTCACGGTCGCTGTCCTGGTCTCCGGCTGCGGCCCACCAGGGACCGGAACCATAGGTGTCGGGGTGGATGCCGCTGGAAAGCCCGTCGCCTATCTGCGGGTGTGCCCAGGCGAACACATGGACCTGGCCCGCTTGGACGCCGAGCCCCTCAAAGACAGCACCCCAAGCGTCGGCGCATGGGGCGCGCGGCCTGCGGTAACCGGCTCAACGTCGTGGTCGTTCGACCGGCCCGATCACGGCTGGGTCGCCAAAGGGCCCGCGCCGCAGCTGGAACCAGGCGTCATCTACAGCCTCTCAGCGGGAGCTAAGGACGGGTCAGGGACAAGCGGTTACGTCACCTTCACCACCGAAGACCTGCAAGCGATGAAGCCGGGACAGGTGCGCATCTACGACACCACCCGCGAGGTACCGGCGGCCGAACCGACCGGCACCCTTGAACAACAAGACCGCGACGAGAACGACAACTTCATGCGCGTCGTCAGCCAGCACCAATTCGAGCAAGCCTCGCTGATGTGCGAACCCTAGAGACCTGTCGCGCATCACCCGAGACATCACAACCAGCTCGAGCAGCGACAGTTTGTGACCGCATATAGGGCCAGGCAGCCGACAACGGCAGCTGTCACAACCGAAGCCGTCGCCAGGCGACGATGCCGAACCCGCACTTCCCGTCGCGACGCACGAAGCCACTCGACGCGGCCGTAGCCAGCCAGAAGCAGCACCGGCACAGCCACCGCGACCGTCAGCGCTGGAGCCGCTACGAGGCCAAGGCCCACAAGTGCGACCAGGCCACATGCGGCAAGTCTGACCGCCGCCTCGCCCAGCCCGTCCAGGACCCGCTCGCCAGCGAACACGAACCACGCCGACAGCCGGGAATCTCCACCGGGAGCGCGGTGCCTCATAGCCGAGACGTTGACACGTGTACCGGCCGCAGGCAAGTGCACGCCCCGTCCTCCTCGAAGGCCAGTCTCCGGCCTCCACTCCAGCCGTCCAGGGCGCCTTCGGCGTCACTTCGTGATCGGCTCCGCCGACCCTTGACCGCCTCCGCTGCGACCCCTTCAATCTGGCTGGTTGCGAGGACGACGGGGAAGTGTGGTCGCCGTCTGCAGACGAGCGCTGGGGCCGCCACGCAAAGCACCCGCCGCGCGGCACCCAGGCCCGGTCCGTCGACCACCACGCGTCACGAGATGCGCTTCGCACGGCTACGAACGTCTGCAGTACGCAGCGAACAGGCGTACGGCATAGTCCGTCTTGTGCACGACGGACCGGCCAGGAACGATCTCCCCGTTGTGATCGTCGCGGCGTCGGTCCGCGGATCGTGGCGAGGCGCCGTCATGCCCTGCTCCTTTGGTGTTGTGTTCGTGGTGGCGGGCATCGCGTTGGCGACCCTCGGCATCGTGCTGTCCGGTGTCGCCTGGATCCTGGTCGGCGTTCTGCGGGCTTTGTGGTGGGCGAAGGTGTGTACCACCAGCCAGCTCGTCGACGACGGTGACCACCTGGTCTGGATGTACCAAGGCGAGCGTCGTGAGGTCGTCGCCTGGGAGCACCTGAAGCACCTGCTGTTCCAACGCTGGGCGCGCCAGCTCGTCTGGGCAGTCGATCCCAACGGAGGTGGGCCGTTCCCGTACGTGCTGATCGACTCGCGAGCTGACCCGCCACTAGAGGCTTCCGCCAGTTCGCCGAAATCATGGTCATCAGCCGGGCCGAGCTGGAAGCTGCGGACAACGCCCTGGCAGAGGTCTGTGAGCGTCACGGAGTCACCTACCACGGGATCTGGTCGGACTGGTGAGCGGCGGCATCGACCGCACCCCAGGCTGACCCACCGGCCTGCGATACGAGGAGACGATGAGCACCCAGCCGACGACATGCAAAGGCGGGAAGAGTGGACACCGGTCGGTCGGGCAGGCGGCCAGGGAAAGGCTTACTTCACAGTCAGAGTGATCGTCCAGAGGATGGCGGCGGCGAGTAGAAGCGCCAGGCCGATGATTACGCCGACCAAGCCGGAGATGGAACCGAATGCCTGGCTCCATGGTCCATCGGTGTCATCGTGCGCCCCGATCCAGTCGCGGCACCTGCTGTTGGAGATCAGGTACGTGCCGCCGGCGCCCACCAGCAGCACTCCACCAATGACGGTGAGCCAGGCGGCGAGGGACGAAACGGTTCCCGCGGAGCATCGACCCTAGTCTTCCGTGTGCTCGTCGGCTCTACCCCACGGAAGAGCACGCGAGTCCGCGGGATAGATCAGGTGCCAGAGCACGACCGCGGGGGCCAGTAGAACACCGCGGCCAGGAGGGGGTAGCCGGGCCGGATACCTGTCAGCAAGCCACGATGGCCATGCGCCGCGGCCCAGTTGTGTACGAGCACGCACCATGCGACCCAGCCCACGACGAACATGACTCCCCACAGCCCCCGGGCCCGTGGCTTGGATCTACGGCGCGACCAGCGCCCCATGCCGTCACGAAACCGAGATGACCGATCAGTCATGCGATCGAGTATGCGCCCGAGGAGATCGGCCCTGGGATCGGTGCCGCGCCGTACGGTCAGGGCGAAACTCCCACAGGCCGAATGCCGCTGAGACAACGGCGCCACCACCGAAGAACGCCGTACCGAGGTAGTCGCTACCCCACCGAACATCCTGGAACATGGACGGGTAGTCGCGGTCGTAGACCACGCGGATCGGGTCGCCCCTTCCTACGGGAGGGTCGTCCACGAATTCGCCGGTCCAGTCCTCCACCTGGTGGCCGTCCTTGGTGGTGAAGCGCACCGTGATGCGCGGACCGTCACTCCCCTTCCCCGCCCAATACGGAGCATCCGTCCTGGCGAGGACCACCCCCTCCGCGACCTGGCCACGCGTAGCCAGGACGTAGCTGTCATAGGCGAGGACGATCGCAAGCGCGGCGAAGACGGCAGCCAACACTAAAGCTGGAACGACCGAGCGTGGAGCCCGTGGACCTCCGCTCCCCATCCCACGTAGTCCTCTCCGTGCATGTCCCGCCGCAGATCCACCGTCACTACCCCTAACGGGAGTATGCGCCACGTCGCAGGTCTGTGATGAGCGTGCAATTTGGCACGGCCTCCAGCGGTCATCAGCGGCATCTCAAGGCGAGCCGCCAGGCGAGACAACCGTCGCGAGGAGGACCCCGCGCCAGCCTTCCAAGCTGGTGGGGCAATACGCTCGCGTGTTCAGCGACACCGAGCGGGATCTTGGTCGAGGTGCGCAGCACAAGCGGTCCCAATTGAGTCGGCTGTCGGGCATCATTACGGGGTGCCGACGGACGTTGGTTCCAGCAGGGTGGAGGCGTTCGTAGAAGAGGTGTCACGGCGTTTGGAGTCTGAAGGTGTCGACTTCCAAGTCGAGGTGCGTGCGGTGTCTCTGGGGCCCGGCCTGATGGACGTCTTCGTCGAGTTGGCGACAGACGCTGGCTTGGTGGTCATGTGCGCCGAGCATTCCGAGACGGCCAGGATCGTTACCGACACCTGGGAGTACGACGTGCCGTGGCATGAGCTGGCGGAGCGTGTGCATGATCTGCTCCTCGACCGACCATGAGGCTCAGGGACAGCGCCGCCGGCGAGGGATGGGTCATGAGTGTGGCCAAGACGCTCTGACCCCAGTCTGACCCCAACGACCTGCAACACCGGGCGACGATGAGCACAAGGCCGACGACCTTCGGAGTGCGCACGAGCAGCTCGTGATCACAGTGCCCGCGCCTGGTGCTTGGGAGATATCGTGCGCGGCATGGCGCTTGTCCTCCGCCCGCTGGTAGCGACTAGGCTGGCCAACGGCGCGCTGGGCTTGTGCGTGGTCGTTGCGGCCGGGGGAGTCTTCTCGGAGTTCGGGCCCAGTCTGTTGGGGCTGGTCCTGACCGCCGCGTGCGGGTCAGCCGGTCTTGTGCTGGCTGTTAGGGGTTACCGAAGCGGCGTACTTTGTGAGCACGGCAGGGTGACGGTCCGTGGTTTCCTGTGGACGAGGACCATCGCCCGCTCGCACATCGTGGAGGTCACGGACTTCCCAGCCATACGCTGGCAGACCGAGAGTGGAAGACCGCGCTGGACGCCGATCACCACGCTCATGGTCGACAGTCGCCAACTCCCGTACGTCAACACGCACAACCTTCGCAGCATCGGCGAACTACGCCGGTGGACTCGACGAGGCCGCTAAATCGACAGCTCGTCCTCGACCCGGGAGGTGGCATGTCCCCATCAGTCTGTCGTCGCCCGTTCGTTCTCGACGATGGCGCGGATGAGGTCGCGGTGATCGCCGCCCATGAGGAGGGACTGCGGGTTCTTCGGGGGGTGCTTCGTCGGGTGTGGGTCGACGTCATCTCTGACCTGCCCTGGCCCGTGCAGGTACAGGGCGCCGTACGTGCGTTGGGGCAGCTCGCCGAGCGTCGTCACTGCGGCCAAATAGACATCGAGGTAGACGTTGACGATGACGAGCAGTTCGAGCTGGTGGTGGCTGTGTCGCCGTTCACGATCGCTTTGGAGGGTTGGAGCGAGGCCGACGAGGAGATCTACAGTGCGAGCGACACCGGCTGCGGGTTGTGGTTGGCACTGACCCCCGCAGAGGAAGCCGAGTTCCGCCGGCGGCTGACTGAGTGTGGCGCCGAACCCGATGCAGTCATCTCCCAGCCGCCGAGGAGACGCCGATAATGTCCGCTCGGGGTCTTCGACCTCACGGCCCTGGTCTAGGCCTGGTCCGACAGCCCGACACCGTACGAAGATGCCCTTCATGTCCTCTAACTGCGGCCAACCTGAGCCAGACGTGCGGGGCCGGGTGATCGTGCTCAACGGCATCCCGTGCTCGGGCAAGTCGACGCTGGCTCGGGCGTTCCAAGCCGATCTAGACGAGCCGTGGCTCGGCATCGATCTGGATATGTTCACTCCCAGACTGCCTCCCCGGCGCACATGGACGGAACAAAGAGCTCTGAGGCGGATAGTGGCTGGAGGCAATGCCGCTGTGGCGGCGGTGGCGGAAGCCGGGAACAACATCGTGATCGAGCTGGTCGCACGGAAGGACCCGGGCGCGAGCATGACCCTGGTCGATCTGTTCGAGCGCCTAGCGGCCTTGGATGTTCTCGTCGTCTGTCTACGCTGCTCGATCGAGTCGGCCGAGAGCCGCGAGGCATCGCGTCCCGACGACATGAGGGGCCTGGTACAGCGTGACTACGGGAATGTCGAGGAGGATTCTTTCGACGCGGTAGTCGACACCGACACGCTGACTATTCCGGAGCAGGTCGCGCTCCTGCGGCGGGCCCTTGTCGTCGGATCGACCGGCGCCTTTGACCGCCTCCATGCTCGGCTCCGGCACTACGCGCAGGCCATGGACTGGCGGGCGTTCGAGGCCGACTGAACTGCCGTCGAGCCGTCCTGGCCGCGTATACGAGCCACCGGCGGACGGATCCGGATGAGTGAGGATGGTTTCCTAACCCGCGTATCGCCGGGCCATCCAAGGGCCATTAGCCGAGGGGCGTCAATCGGTCGTTGCAACGCCGCTTGGTTTGATGGGTTGTGACAGTAGCTTGGCGAGGCGTTCGGCGGGAGTGTCCCAGTCGAGAGTCTTGCGGGGGCGGGTGTTGAGTTCGGCGAAACACCGGACTGAGCCTGCAGACGGCAGGGCCACTACCGGGACATGTTCGAGCCCAACCTTGCCGCGGCACCAGCGCCGGGTCACCTGGGAAGACTTGGGCATGTGGTGAGGGTAGGCCCTCGCTAGCCGACGACCCCTCCTCGAGCGACGGCGAGATGCCTCAACTCTCCCCACGCTCCTGATGCCCTACGGGATCGGCGTAGGTCAGCCGAGACACGCAAAGTGGTGCGATCTACCCCAACCTCTATTCAGCCATGTCAGAGCCGCGGTAGCTTCCGCGCGTGAACGGTACGCGCAGCAAGGCGATCAAGAAGCTCGTGTGGGGCATCGTGCTTGCCGGCGTGGGCGCGTGGACCGCCTTCCAGTACGGCCCGGCCGATCCCATGGACGGAACGGCGACCCAACTGCTTGTCGGGGCGATCGGTGCACTGGTTGCCATCCAAGGAACCCGGATGGCCGGCCGCGAAGTCCGGCGGCTCTACGAACCAGAGGTAGTTGCCGACCTGGAGGCCGAGGAAGCCGCGCGCAAACGAGAGATGGAACGCCAAATGGGCGGTACAGACGCGGGCCACACTCAAGGGCGCCCCGAAGTCGCAACCACCGGCCAGTGGTGGGAAACACTTCCGTTCACGCCGCGGGATCACGACGTGCGCATCTATCGAGGCGAATGGATCTTCTACGTGAGGGCCGTCAAGGTCGGGGAACCACTCGTCAACGGAGTCGGTGCAGACAACCCGGCGATCTTGACTCCGATCATGAACGCGCTGTTCTGGAACCGCGTCAAGGGATGGAAAGTCGGTGTGCTTCGATACCGGAACCACTGGTGGAAAGCAGGTCGGATTCGGATTGTCTACAAGGAAAGACTGGCTCCAAGCCAAGCGCCCGATCAACGCATCGCCGAACTCGTCCGAGCTGTCAACGACGGATCCTTCGACAAGTAGCGCTCGGGCCGAATGGAGACTCTGGCAGGTCGTGGGACAGACCATAAATCTGATCCAGCCTGACGCCAACGTGCTGCCACGTCGGGCGACGATGGACGCCGGCCGACCGGACGCACCGAGCACGTCCCGTCGCGCGTGGACTGGATGATCGTGGACTGTCCAGGTCGACCTTTGGCGGCCTACGGATAGGAAGGTCACTACAGTGCACCGGAACGCCAGTGCGTCAGGCGTCGTCAGCGCAAGTCAGCGTGTCTCTAAGGCTCGCCTTTACGTTAGCGTAGAAGTCCTGGGGCTCTTCGCTTCATGGAAGTGGAGCATCCTGCCGTCCAGAAGCTCCGGCTCGTAGGCCGAGGCGCCGGGCTCGGTCCATGGCCGGCAGCCCTCGAAGAGCACAGCAGACTCGTCCACAACCACAGCATCACGCTCGCAGCAGCTCACCATTCGGCCGGTCGCCGGTCGCCGTCGCCGGTCGCCGTCGCCGTCGCCGTGCAACTATCGTGCCATTAGCTGCGGGCCGCAATGGTCATGAACGGGCGTGCAGGGCTATCCACCAAGCAAGACAGGAGCTGCGGCCAGGGCCCCGCGCCAGCCCTTCCAAGCTGGGACAGGCGCGATGCGCTGCTGCCTCACCTGTAGGGCGGGTAGGAGACCTTACGACCTCGGTCTCGCCATCCCCATCGGGGTATGCCGGCGAGGAAGCCGTCGTAGCCCGTGTGGTGGAACGTTGATCCGTCCAGGTAGGTCACCTCGACCCGCGATCGGTCCGGGCCGAATACTTCAGTGACGTGGCCGTCGACAATCGCGCGGACAGTCGATTCGACGAACTCCGCACCTTGGTCGTCACGGTCGAACACTCCGAATGAGCCACCTGGACCGTTGCCAAGTTCAAGCTGCAGCCCGGAGCCGAAGTCTGTCCAGACCACGGGCATGGCGTCGTGGCTGGTTGGGATCAGCTCGGTCACCAACTCACCACCGTCCCACCTGCGGATCATCGTCACCGATGGTCCAAGATCACGTTCGAGGTGGTCGGCGAAGCTGCGCAACCGCTGCCCGATCGCATCTCCCGCCCACGGCGGCGGCGAGTCAGCGGCTGTCATGGCCGGAGGCTACATCCAGTCGAAACGATGCGCATGGCTGTCAGCGGCGTCCGACTGACCCCAGTCCGACCCCAATGACCTGCAACACCGGACGACGACGAGCACCAGGCCGACGACCTCCCGAGCGCGGACGCGCCGGTCGTGATCACGGTGCCCGTTCCTACGGATCTGATGGTCACCAGCATGTTCAGGCTTGGCCCGGGAGACCTCAGGAGGAGTAGCCCTGGGGCCTGGCATCTTGGCATGATGCCGCGATGCACGACTGGCCGCCAGAGGCAGCTGCGGAGGTGCCGGCACCGCAGCTAGTCGCCGCCTGGCTGATCCTCGACACCCTGCCAACCGAGCGGGTTCCGCTTTGGGCAGCGCACTGGCTCGCCGCGGGGTATGACGGTGACGCTCTGATCGAGCTTGCCGGTCTGCACGGCGACGACCCACATGACGTCCGCGATCTGCTCAGACCGGCCCTCGCCGAGTGCGGGATTACCACGCCGAGCGCCGAAGTAACGTCGGAGGAGCGCGAGCTGGCCGCCGCCATCGACGCGTTCGCTGCCATCGCCAAACTGCACCTCGAGGGCCGGGCGAGCGCACGGTGGGTGGTTGACAAGGTGATCGAAATCGCCGAGCCGTACTACAAGGAGTCGATCATCAGTCTTCCTCTCGGCGAGCTGTTCAGCCTGGACGACGAGTGGGGTGCAGGCTGGGGACGCACGGTCGGCCAGCTTCAGGCGGTTGTCAGGCTGGCCTGCGTTGAACAAGTCCGAGTCGGCGGGGCGGCGGCGAGCTAGGTCGGTCGTGCCAGTCGCGTGCCAGATGGAGCGGACGATCATGGCCCGTCACGGTTAGCAGCGGTCAGGTCAGCGCGGCCAGGACGCCGGATCGGTCGACGCTCAATCGAGCGTGGACACCGAATATGCCTTTGCAAGGCAGTGGTGAAAGTGCAGCCGCTCGACCGCAGTTGCCAGGTCGGTGCTAGCGCCGGAAGTCCCGATATGGCCGAGCGCCTGGCAACCCGAGTTGCGAGAAAATGCGGCGCTCTACGTCGGCCCGAAGCTGATCCACCTCGCGAAACAATGCCCATGCCCGGTCGTCCTCGTCTGGAGGCAGACAGTCGGTGACTGCATCGAGTGCCCGAACAGCTTCCACAAGGTTGCTCCAGATCCAGAGGTCCTCACGTGCGTCTCTACTCATGCCCATGCGCGCATTCTTGCGCCACCGAGGCTCCCTGACCGCAGGGTGACCCGCTCCGGTGCCGACGCGGTTCAGGCTGACCCCAGCGTGACCCCAACGAGTTGCAACACGAGGCGACGACGAGCACCTGGTCGACGACCTTGGGAGCGCGAACCACCTGGTCGCGTTCGAGGTGCCTGCCTCTACGGATAAAGAGGTCGACGACTTTCGTCACTCACCTCCGTCAAGAGCGGCCAGTGGATCCGGAGCTGCGTGACGCGGCGGCTGCGAGGGATCTCAACCGGCGTATGGCCGTAGGGCGGTCCCCCCAGGCGTCTTCGGCGACTTCCCAGAGTGTGTCGAGCCGGCGGTAGATCCGCGCCCTGGCGAGTAGACCCTCAGAGACCGGTCCGCGATAGTGCGCAAGCACGAGGTCGAGGAACGGGTCTCCGAAGTCGCCGGCGATCTTGGCGAAGTCGAGTGCCGGGTCATCGATGGTGGTGTCTCCGAAGTCGATCACTCCGACCAGATCGCCGTTGGAGTCGATGTACAGGTGCTGAGCGCGGATGTCGCGATGTACGACGGCCAGAGGAAGACTCTGCTGCTCAAGCCAGCTGATCTCCTCGTCGAGCCACCGACGAACCTTGTCGGTGAGGAAGGACCGCGCAACATCGAAGTGCTGCCGTGCATCCACCGCCGCAGGCGAACTTGTCAGGCCGAAGGAGCGTGCTTCTGAGACCGGGAAGCTATGAAGATCAGCAAGGAATCCGGCAAGCTGTCGGGCTAGCTGATCTCGCCGCCTACCCCGAGGACGCGACGTCAGCGGCTCGCCGCTCACCTTGCGTTCGACGATCGCGACGGGAAGCCCGCAGTCCGCTGGGACGGCGAACTGGTCTCGCGGCACTGGCAGTCCCCGATCGGCCAACGCTCGCAGTAGCGGGACCTCATAGCCTCGCCCGCCTCGCCACGTCCAGGGCTCGGGGTATTCGCTGGAGACCCGCACGACCCATGCGCCAGACGGGTCCTCAACCCGATAGGCCCGCGTAGCGATCCCTTCACCAAGCAGGGACGCGCGCTTGAGATCGGCGGCAGGTAGTCGATCGAGGATTGCCGTGTCGAGGCCTGGCGGTAGTCGGTGTGCGTCCTCTGTCGTCATCGCGGCACGGTAACAGCGACGCCAGCAGCCGTTCCAAGGGTTTGGGACTAGGCGGCCACACCGAAGGTCGAACGCCCGGCGAACACGGAACCGCCCGCTGTCTCGTGCAATCCACGTGCAACAGCGGGCGGTCAAAGAGGGTGATCAACGGCTACTGGCGGGCAGTTACGTTCCGCCATATGTCCTGGTCGGACTGGTGGGCAGGGGCGGGGTCGAACCGCCGACCTCCGCTTTTCAGGCGCACACATCGTCCTGCTCGAAGAGATGAGCCCACCATGGCTTAGCGTCGACTGCGCGCGGCGGCACCTCACATCCGCTCTGGCGCAGACACTTAGAGCAGGTCGTGGTATCGGGACCGGTCAAGGAGGTTCTGGATGTGGTCAGGTCTGCCGTGTCCGACGGCGTGATGGACCACGAGGGAGAACAGGTACAGCGGCAGTAGGAGGTCTCGGTCTTCCCTTGTTACGGCGTCGCTGCCGTAGCCGGCTAGGAGTGCGTCCAGCGCTTCGTCACCATCCCAGAGGGGTACTCGAGCGAGATCCCAGCGGGGGTCTCCTGCTTGGGCCTGGCCGAAGTCGATCATTCCTTGGAACTGGTCATCAGCCACGAAGATGTGGCCGCTCTCCACGTCGCCGTGGAGCAGTCGTCCTTCTGTGACTTGGCTGAGGGCGGATGCGGCTTCGTCGAACCGGCGGGCAAGGCTGTCGGCTGCGGCCGCGGTGAGGTGGCCGGCGTCTACGAGCCAGGGGATGCCTTCGGCGCGGGCGTAGTCGGCGTAGGGGCACCATGTCGCGGCCTCTCCGCTCGGCTTGTCAGGACCTGGGACGAGCGGGCCGAAGCCTGGCATCGGCACCTCGTGCAATTTCCGTAGATCTTCACCGGCGCGCGCCCACGATGCGCGGTCGCTCGCGGTCATCGAGGCGGGGTGTGTCGTGAGTGAATGACCCTGGAGTCGCTCCAGGATCAGGCACTCGGGATCCTCAGAGACTGCGAGCACCTTGGGTGCGCGGATGTTGCGTCGTTCGCACTCGCTGTAGATCCATGCTTCGACCCGCGGAGACCCGGGTCTGTTGAGCCATCCTGGCGTCTTGACCACCACACCGCGGTCGCCGGGAAGTTCGACGAACCACGCATCTGGGCTGGACGTTTGTCGGATGTCCAACGGCTCGACACCAAGCAGTCGAACGACCAACTCGACGGCCGCCAGCGTCCTTGGGCTCAAGCCCTCTTTCGTGTACTTCTCGGTCATCGCTGTCGCCTCTCTCGAGCCGAGAGCGGTAAGGCGCTTCGGCTCGATACGAAAGGAGCACCCGAAGCCACGCCAGCTGATCCGAATGGACAGGCTGGTACATGGCTTCGGGTGCTCTAAGCCAAAGCTTCCTTGAGCTAGCGCGCCGGGCTCCTGCGGAGCGGCTCAGCACGTTCCCCCAAAGGGAAATTGAAGTTGTGATCTGCACACTAGCAGGGGTGATCTGTGCCGGTACAGCCCAGTTCTGTCCGCCTCGCACGGGACTTCGATCCTGGATCAGCAGAACCAATCGACTGCGTGCCGTGCGCGCTCCCCAAGCCAGGGCCGACCACGGTCCTCAGCGGTCAACTACGCTCGCACGAGCGGACGCGGACGCGGCGGCGATCGACGCCCAGCGCAGCCTGAAGCGCCAACGTTCCTTTGCGAGGCAGGGTGGGGCCGCCGGATGGACGGTGAGGCCCTCGGCGCAGTGTCTGCCAGGATCGGTGTATGGATTGTCCCGACGAGCCGAGCCGGCCCCGCAAGAGGGAGTCGACAGGCGCACCGGTTGAAGGTCTTGCCTGGGAGCCTGCGCATGGTTACTCCAACCACGTTGCCTGGGACGGTGAAGGAGTCGTGAAGACGTTCTCCGCTGATGCGTTCGACCGCCGCCGCAACGAGTTCGCGGCCCTCCGTTCAGTTCAGCATGTGGTCCCGGTGCCGCAGGTGCTACCGACAGCTGACCCAGCCTCCATCCGGATGACCTTCGTACCGGGCATCCTCGGCCAGGAGTGGGTTGCACAAGACGGACCCGACCGGAACCTGCGGCATACGCGGTTGATGCAGCAGTGCGGCATTGTGTTGCGTGGTCTGCACGATCTTGGGAGTGACGCACCGGTCGAAGGCGTTCCGGGCGAGGGGCCGGTTCTTGTCCACGGCGACTTCGCTCCGTACAACCTAATCGTGGATGCCGAGACCGGCGAGTTGCAGGCCGTCATCGACTGGGAGCTCGCGCACCGTGGCTCACCCGTGGAGGATCTGGCCTGGCTGGAGTGGAACATGCGGATCTGGTACTCACCAGACGACCAAGTACTCGAAGCTCTCTACGAGGCGTACGGCTCACTACCAGCCTGGCGGGATCGACACCAGGCAATGATCGACAGGTGCCGACCACCTCTAGAAGCCTCCCGACGGCCGTCCTTCCCAGCCGACGTCGCCGAACGCTGGGCCGTTCACATGGAACGCACCTACGCCTTCGATGAAGTTGTGGGACGTACCTAGTAACACGATTGCTCGTCAGCCCGCGTATTAGTTCCTTGCGGCTGACGAGGATGATCAAGGACGCCGACGGCATCATCGCCGAGACAGGCAGCCACACCGAACTCTCGACCGACAGTGCCCCTGCGCCGATTTCTACGAACTGCAAGCCCGCACAGGTCGATTAAAGGAGGAACCACCAGAAGCCACGAGCTTGGCACCCTCCTGTTCTAGTGGCGGAGCTGTCTGTCGAGTCGGTGTACGGCGATGGTGAACGAGGTTGTGGCGATGCCTAGCAGGTATGCGATGTCGGCGGCGATGGTCCAGTGGAGTTCTCCGGTGGTGAGGCAGCGTAGGAGGTCCGCTCCGCGGGTGAGTGGGCTTATTTCGGCAAGTACGTGTAGCGGAGCGGGATAGGCGGAGGGTGGGAACAGGGTGGCTGAGAAGAGCAGGATCGGCAGCAGGACGACTTCGACTGTGCCGATGTCTGCGTGTGTGCGGAGGTAGGTGGTGATGGCGCAGCCGACGCAGGCGAAGACGGCTCCGACGAATGTTGCTGCGGGCACGGCGAGCAGGCCCCACAGTGAGGGCACCGCGCCGAGGATCCAGCTGATTGCAAGGAACGAAGCGGAGTAGGTCGTTGCCCGGAGGACGGCTGCGAGCACCTCGCCTGCGGCCAGGTCGACAGGTTGGATCGGTGTACTGAGTGTGACGTCGTGAATCTTGGTTTGGCGTAGGTCCCAGAGCAGCGAGGAGATCACCTCGTCGAGGGAGCCGTTCATGGCCGCTGCCGCCATGAGCCCTGGCGCGACGTAGGCGAGGTAGGACACCTGTTGGTCACCGAAGTCGATAGTTCCGACGAGGGTGCCGACACCGAGTCCGATGCCGGCGAGGTACAGCACGGGCTGGAATGTGCCGAGGAGCATGGCCCACCACTCGCGGCGATAGATGACGTACTTGCGCTCCGCGACTCGGAGGCTGCGGTAGGTGGGAAGGCTTGTTCGTGAGGCGAGTGTGGTCATCGGAGCAGTCTCCGTTCGAACGCGCGGTGAGCGAGCCATGTGCCCGCAACCAGGTAGGCGGCCAACACGGCGGTGTGCAGGCCGGCATCGGTTACCTGTAGCGGCCCGGCGGCCAGCTCGCGGGTCAGCTCCACGCCGTGGTGGAGGGGTGTCAGCTGCGCGGCCGCTTGAAGGCCGGGTGGGAGCCGGTGGAGGGGGAAGAACACGCCGCCGAGGAAGTACAGCGGGGTGATGATGAGGTTCAACAGGACGGGGATGCCGGCGTAGCCGCGTAGCCAGGCGCACAGTGCTGCGACGGCGGGGCCGAACGCTAGGCCGCACATCAATGCGGCCGCGAGCGCGAGCAGGCTCCTGACTCCGGTCATGGCGCCGAGCACCACGGTGCATGCCCACATCGGGACCAGCACCACCAGGAGGTTGAGTGCGGTCCAGATCAGTTGACCAATGCATATGTTCCAGACACGCAGTGGCGTCATCAGCATGAGGTCGAAGGTGGAACCGATTCGGGCGGCCCCTGCGACGGGATATGCGTTCTGATTCGCGGCGGTCTGCATCGCGGTCGCGGCCAGCAGCCCGGGGGCGAGGTACTGCAGGTAGGTACCCGACCCGGCCATGGCGCCGTGGCGGTCGATCACGTGCCCAAGCCCGACACCGACAGCTATCAGGAAGGACACAGGACCGACAGCGGTCAGGGCGACCGACTTCCAGCGTCGTCGTTGCGTCAGTAGATGATGTTCGACAAGACGCAGTGTTCGTGTGCCGGCGGCCATCTCACTCACCGAGCCCGCGGCCGGTCAGGTGGAGGAACACGTCCTCCAGGGTTCCCCGCCGAACCAGGACGGCTTCCGCGTTAGGGGCAAGGCTCGGGACGAGCCGGGCTAACGCGTCACCGTCGTCGGTATACAGGAGCAGCCGATCCGGCAGTCGTTCCGACCTGTCGCCCAGCTGCTCCAGGCGCACTTCGTTCTCGGCGAGGTAGCAGCCCGCGGCGTGTACTTCCACCACGTCGCGGCTGCAATATCGATCGATCAAGGACCGAGGCGAGCCTTCGGCGATTACTCGGCCCTGATCCATCACCATGATCCGGTCGCACAGCTGTTGGGCTTCGTCCATGAAGTGTGTGGTGAGGATCTGCGTGACGCCGAGCCGACGCAGCTCCCGAAGACGTCCCCAGACAAGGTGCCGCGCCTGCGGATCAAGGCCGGTGGTGGGTTCGTCCAACAGCATCAGCTGCGGGTCGCTTACCAACGCTCGGGCGATAACGACGCGACGTTTCATACCGCCGGACAGATCGTCGACAAGGTCTTTGGCTCGCTCGGCCAGGGCAACGAACTCCAACAGCTCAGCGGTCTTCCGCCGGGCGTCTCGCCGAGGTATGTCGAAGTATCTGGCGTAGATGTAGACGTTCTCAGCGACGCTCAGATTGCCGTCCAGAATGTCTGCCTGGGGAACGATGCCAAGCTTGGCCCGGATGGCCGGCCCATCGGTGTCGGGATCGCGGCCCAGTACCCGGAGGATCCCCGCGCTGATCGGTGAGGCGCAGCCAACCATCCGCATGGTGGAGGTCTTGCCGGCACCGTTGGGGCCCAGAATGCCCAGGAACTCACCCGGGCTGACGGAGAAGGTGAGGCGGTCAACGGCCACGCGTGAGCCGAACCGCTTGGTGAGGTTACGCGCAACTACAAGGTCACTGCCTTCCGGCACGACGAACTCCTATGTGACGGCGGGCGCGCCGCGACAGAGGATGCGTGTCGAAAATCAGATCAACGCGAAGCTCCGGCGATGACAGACCACCCGCAGCGGACATGCGACATCGCGAGGGTCATGCTCACCACCTCCTTCAGCAGAGCTTCGCAGGCAGCACACTACCACCGGCTGCGGAAGTAGCCGAACGACGCGTTACGCGCTGATCTTCCAAGCGGGGGTCCTGCTTTCGCTGCTTGTAGCCGTGACGCGAGCCGGGCTACGGACACCGCGGGATGGCTCGTCGCCTAAATTCGGGGGTATGGAGGGTTCACCGAAGACTGGCCGGCCCGCGGTAGGCAGGCCTATCGCGATAGCCACCTCAGCGTGGGAGCCCGGCGATCCAGGCAGGGCGGCGCGAATCAGCGGCGTCCTCGCGGCAGACGACTCCGGCTGCCCCTACCTTGCCTCTGGTTCTCGTCGCCTCTGGGTCGTGTGGCCCGCTGGTTTCACGGCCCGAGTAGGCGACGGCGGCATGGTGGAGCTACTCGGTCCAGACGGCTCAATCGTCGCGAGGGAGGGCGACTACATCGTCGCCGGCGGGGCGCTCGCTGGGCTCAGAGCCACGAAGCCGATGCCATGCATCCCACCCGATGCCATGCTTACGCACATCCAGTCCGAGATCACTGCCCAGTCGGGGCCATCACACTGACTGTTTCCCGCCGTTGAGAAACCACTCGGAATGTCACACTCACTTGACCCCAGCGTGCCTCGCGAGGTCCTCTAGGTGCTTCAGCGTATGGGTGTAGACGAGTTCGGCTCCTTGCGCCGCATCGACGAATCGGACGTCTGGACGTTGCAGCTGCTCGAGGTAGTCCCACACGTGTGGGTGACCGGCCAGGATCTGGGCAGCGGTTGATCGTGTGCCATCGCTGTCTTCGTGTCGGCGGGTGATGCGATCAACGGTGATGTCGCGATGACAGCGCAGAATGATCGGGAGGAAGGACACCTCTGGCAGCTTCCCGGCGATGGCGTCCAGGCGCTGCCACTGGAACTCCCAGCCCATGCTCATGTCGATGACAACCGAGCAGCCTGATCCGAGGAAGCGCCGGTCGTGTGAGGATGCGTTGGTGGGAGCTGATCCGGATGCCGATGTCGATCTGGCAGACTTCGTCGGCTACACGACATGTGTGACGAGGAGTGGCGCCGGTCGCGTGGCTCTGCTTAACAGTGACTGTGACCCGCAGTTCCCGTGGTGGTTCCGGCTGCTTGTTCGTGATTGTCACGGTTGGGTCGCTGTGCTGCCGCCCGATCTTCGGTTGGCGGGGCCGCTTACCTGGTCGCCAGACGGAAGCGTTCTTACGGTGGCCGCATTCCGGGGGATCCGCCGCTCAGTCGTCGCGGTGGAACCAGACTCCGGTCACTGGTGGTGGGTGAATCCCGACGATGACGCCTCCTACGTCGACGTAGCCCCCGGCGCGGCCGGTCGGTATGTGGAGGCAGTCCGCGTTGAACTAGACGGTTTCAGGACCCGGCTGCGGATCGACCGCGATGGCCGGGCCGTTCAGGTGAACCAAAACACCGACAGCCACAGGGACGAGCGGGCGACGTACCGGCTCCTTCGATGGCCGTCGCAGGCGGGGACACTTGAGGGGGTCCTCGCCGTCCCGGTCGGACGGGGGAACGGGCCGTGGCCGCTGGTGGTCGAGCTCCACGGCGGTCCGGTGGCCGCGTTCCAGGCAGGCGACGTAGGCCACCTCCCGCAGTGGTGTGCACGTGGCTTCGCCGCTCTCATGCCCGAGTTCCGCGCGAGCGGCATCCTGGGCCCGGACGCCATGTGGCAAGCATTTCGAGGCGACGGGCTCCCCAACGCAGATCTCGAGGTCGCCGAGATCTGCGCCGCGGTCTCTGCGGCGGGTGAAACCGGGCTGGTCGACTTGGAACAGGCCTACGTGATCGGGCACAGCTACGGCGGTTACCTGGTCAACCGCATCGTGACGAACGCGCATCCGTTCCGGGCCGCCGTGTGTTGGGAAGGCCTTGCCGACTTGCGGCTCCTCACGGGCACCAGCCTGCAGATGCAGAACCGATGGCGCGGCGGATCACCAGACGAACGCCCAGACGCTTGGGCGGCGACCTCACCAGTCGAGCGTGCGAACCGAGTCACGGTGCCGATGCTTCTGGTCTACGGCGAGCACGGTCTCGCTGTCCCACATGGCGAGGCCTGGCACGCCGCATTGCGTCAACATGGAGTGCTCAGCGAATACGTCGTCTACCCCGGCGAGGGGCACCTGCTGACAGGCCCGAACGAGGCCGATCTGCTCGACCGGGCAGCATCCTGGTTCCGGTCAGTCAGCGAGCAAGCCGGCTGACCCAGCCCGGCCCAGCGGGCCGCGCGCAGGTCATGGCACTAACAGCGCACGCGGATACGCCGAAGAGGTCGGGAAGGAGTGTGGCTGCGCGGGCCACGAGGGGGCCATTCAAGCCACGCACAAGGCCTCCAGGAGACTTCAACCCTACACCGTGTCCGGCGCCGTATCTCCTGCTCGCGGACGACACCCGCTCGCGGACCACCAGCTCGTGATCGTGTGCCCGGTGCCGTGCTGGTGGGGACGGGACGCGCATGGTCGTGAATCTGCAGTCGTGGGTTGGCTTCGCTGCCTTCATTCATGGGGGGTTGCCCTCGGTGAGGTGGATGTCTTTGCCTTCCGGCTGGCCAGGTGAACCTTTGTGGCGCCATAGGACGGTGTTGGCGCCGGAGATCGGGAGATGGCTGGTAACGGCTCCGGGTGCGATCGAGGCGAGGTAGTCAAGCCACGTTTGGGATGAGTATGTGACTCCGTCGTCGGCGAAGACACAGCAGGGAACGACCGCGAAGTCGAGGTTGTGTTTGACGGCTGCGCGGACGGCGGGTGGAGTTGCCCCGCGTTGACGGACAGGTTTGATGGCTTGGTCAAGCTGTCTGCTCGGTGAGTTGGTCTTGGTTGGCGTGTTCGAACTCGGTGGGTGTTTGGTAGCCGAGGGCGGAGTGGAGTCGGGTGTTGTTGTACCAGGCGATGTAGTCGACGATGGCGTGTCGGGCGTGTGCTCGGGTTGGCCAGGGCTGGGTGTTGAGGCATTCGCCCTTGAGCGAGGCGAAGAACGATTCGGCCAGGGCGTTGTCCCAGCACTGACCGGTGCGGCCTACCGACAGCCTGACGTCGTAGTCGGCGGCCAGGTCGGCGAACTGGGCCGAGGTGTACTGGCAGCCCCTGTCGGAGTGGAAGACCACGCCGGCGTCGGGGTCGCGGGCCGCGACGGCGTTGGTCAGGGCGTCGGCGACCAGGCTGGTGCGCAGGTGGTCGGCGATCGCTTGGCCGACCACTTTGCGGGAGGAGATGTCGATGACGGTGGCCAGGTACAGCCAGCCCTGCCAGGTCGGCACGTAGGTGATGTCGCCACACCAGCGGCTGTTGATGGAGGCGGCGTCGGCGGTGAAGTCCCGGCGGATCAGGTCCGCCCGGATGGCCGCGTCCGGGTCGGCGATCGTGGTCTTCTTCCACCGTTTCGGTGTCCGCCCGGCCAGCTCGGCCTGTCGCATCAGCCGGGCCACCCGCTTCCTGCCGTGCCGCCTGCCGGACCGGCGCAGTTCGGCGTGGATGCGGGGAGCTCCGTAGCGGCCCTTGGACGCGGTGTGCAGCTGCGTGATCTGCTCGGTCAGCTCGGCGTCTTCGCGCGCACGAGGACAAACCCGGCTGGTGCGGTGGGCGTAGTAGGCGGCACGGGAGACCTCCAGCAACTCACACGCCCGCTTGACGTTGTGGTCGCCGGCCTTCTCCGCCTCGATGAACGGGTAGACGTTCACCGGGTCTCCTTCGCGAAGAAAGCCGTTGCCCGCTTGAGGATCTCCACATCCTCCTTCAGCCGCCGGTTGTCCCGACGCAGCTGGGCAAGCTCCTCCCGCTCGACGCTGGTCAGCCCACCGTCGACCCGATCCCCGGTGTCGCGTTCGGCCTGCTTGACCCAGTCCCGCACCGCGGTCTCGGTCAGATCGAAGTCCGCAGCGACCTGACCGACCGTCCGGTCACCCTGCCGGCACAACTCCACGATCTCGGCCTTGAACTCCGGCGTGAACGAGCGACGCGGGCGCGGCTTCTTCTTGCCCATGCTCTCCATGGTCCGACATCCTTCCCCAGGGCAGAAACCCTGATCTTGGATGTCCGTCAAGCCGGGTCAGCTCCACGGGTTCGGTTGCCTGGTCTGGATGGAGCGCAACGACGAGATCGAAAGTCGCCAGGTCGACGTCTTGCACCGGCCGCGCGATGCGGTCGATCGTGGTCAGTCGTCCCTGGCGGATTGCTCGCTTTCGCAGGTCTCGCTGGATCCAGCGGGGCAGCCGGGCTTCCCGCGGTTCAATGACGACCGGGACCCGGCCGAGTTCCTGTAGCCAGTAGGCCAGTTCGCCATGCCCACCGGCAACATCAGCGATACGCACTGCGCCGGGGAATGTCGCATGGATGAAGCACGCAAACTCGAACGCCCGGTTCCTGTCTCCCATGCTGGCCTCCGCATGCAGCGCAGGCCACCCGAGGGCGGCCGCGCTACGGCTAGGCCAGCGGGTGACAAGTTCGTCCGGTGATCCCGCTGGTGTCGTGTGAATGAGCGTGCCGGATTCTGCCGCAGGTAGGCCTCGCATGTCGACAGGATTTTCAGCAGTTCCAGCTGGATGTTGCACGAGTTCGACGCCGTGCTTGCCTGGCCATCGATTTCCTCGGCAGATCGGCGCTCCGCCTGGTCAGAGCGACACTGCACCCACCGGCAAGTTTCGCCGGGCAGGCCCTTCGCCGCCACCGGGCCACACGGAGCACATGCTGCTACTCGTCGAGGGACGTTCGGTCGGCGCGGGCGCACGCCGCCCAGGGTGAAGCAGGGTGGCGTCCGCGTTGCTGCTACCTAAAGCTGGGCTGCATGGAGTACGCCTTTCTCGTCGGGCAAGACGAACTGGTCCTTCGGCACCGAACTGTCACGCCGCTTGCGTGGCTCTCCTTCGACCGAGCCGGGCTGGCGCTGGCCGACTGGCAGCCGCGTGCCAGGCGGAAGCTGGCCGAGCTGCTAGGTGTCGACGGGTATCCGGAGCTGGGGCGAGTCATGGAGATGCGCCAGACGGAACACGACGGCGTTGAGGTGGTCGCGGTTGTCATGGAGGTAAGCGTTGACCTGAGTATCCCGGCGTACCTCCTCCGCCCGATCGGCTCGTCCTTACCCGCCGCTCGGTCGGCGGTGATCGCGCTGCACGGTCACGGACAGGTTGATGAATGTCGCGGGATTCCCGGCGTCCGCGAGGACTACCACCACAACTTCGCCCACATCCTGGCTCAAGCCGGTCACACCGTTTTGCTGCCCGAGCTTCGTGGGTTCGGTGCGCTCCAGGACCTGGCCCAACACCGCGAAGGCGAGAGCCTCACTTACTGGCGCTGGGGCCAGCAGATGACCTACACGCTGCTCACAGACGGCTTCCAGAACGGCCGCACCCTCATGGGGGACACGATCGAGGACCTCCTGCGCTGGGAAGAATGGCTCGCCGTTACCTGCCATGTGCGGCAGTTCGACGCGGTAGGCATCTCGTGGGGAGGTGACCTCGCCTGCACCTACCCTGTGTTCAGCCGACGCGTGCGGTCGATCTTCGCCCGTGGAACGCTCGGATCGTTCACCGCAGTCTTCGCCCAGTGCGGCAACGCCCCAGCTCACTGCGTCCCAGGCGTCCTCGGCTGGCTCGACCGCGCCGACATCGCCGGCCTCAACGCGCCACGGCGACTCGCTTTGCACTTCGGCGAACTCGACGTCCCCGGACCCGACAACGGCTCGGCGTCGTTCAACGAAACCGTTCCGGAGTCATTCCAGCGCCTACGCCGCATCTACGCAGCTTCCGGAGCCCCGGATGGCGTGTCACTCCACACCACTCCGAACAGCGGCCATGAGATGGACAACGACCTCCTCCTCAGCGTCCTTGCCAAGCTCACAGACTGAAGCCCGACGACTTCGACCGTGCCCTCCGCATGCCCCAAGCCGGGGCCAATCACGGTCCGCAGCGGTCAACGACGGATACCACGACCGGCCTTAGAGGCTGGGGGTTCCTGCCGCCGGCGCCGTGCAGTCATCCGAAGTCGCTATCGGTTCCCCGACGTGGGAGGTGGTGTCGTTGAGAAGGGACCGGAGCGCGTTCGCGTCCTCTCGCCGTCCTCGGGTAAGAGGCCGCTTTGGCGCGCCGGAAGTGGGTCCCTGGAGCGGATCGTTGGTATAGCGGGCCGTCACATGGGACACGGTGGGATCTCGCTCGAGTACCCCTCTGGGATGGTGACGAATGATCCTCCCTGACGGCAATAGAGTTCTTCCGCGCTGCTCTCAAGCGCCGTCGGTTGGTCCTCGGATCTACGCGCCGCTAGGCCGTCAGTCTGATGATCGCCTTGAGTGCGGCGGGTTCGGCCTCGGGATCCTTGAACGCGATGCCCGCGATGCCGTCCCGCTTCGTGTCCGTGCGGCCTTCGTACCGGTGGGTCACGGTCGAAAGCTGTGACGCGTCGTACACGGTCAGGACGCCAGGCGAACCGACCTACCGTGGATGGCGATCGCGCTGTGGTAGAAGCCCCAGCACAAGTGCTCGAACAACTGGTGCGAGTGTCGTCGGGTATGGAGCCGACCACCAGAGCAAGCACTGGAGCGAGCCCCGCGAGCAGTGTGCCGCTACCGCTGGATGTCGCTTTCTTCCAGGATCCGCAGGCTGTCTATTCCGTGCTGCGGGAGGAGGAGCCGGCCCGCAAGCCCTCGCCAGACGACGTATCAACGTCCTCCACGCAATGCTCCGAAGCCACCGAGCCTACGATCCGGGGCACGCCCGGGCCGCATGGTGGCCGATGTTGCGGCACGATGGCGGGGTGATGCAGCCGCCGGAGGAGAACGATTGCCCGTCGCCGCCGGCTGAGGTGGTGAACCGGTGGGCCTTGCGGGTGGACAGCTACCTGGGCGGGCGCGCGAATCTGCACTGGCGAGTGTCTCGAGATGGCCGGCCGCTGGTGCTGCGGCGCTATCAGGAGAAGCCGATAGGCGACATCGGGTACGAGTTACAAGTGTTGCAGCGGCTTGATGCGCTGGGCTGGCCCGTACCGGTCGCGGTTGATGACCTGCTGGTGGTGGATGGACGCACCTGGGGCCTGTTCATGTGGTTGCCCGGGGCGTCGCCGGCAGTAACGGAATCGACCTCGGAGCTACGTGCGGTCGGGCGACTGCTTGCGAGGCTGCATGCCGATCTGGAGACGCTCGTCGATTTGGGGCAACGACCAGGGTGCCAGCTCGCCGAGGCCCTCGTGGCCGACCCCGTGCTGACGCGCCGGCTTCGTGACTACGAACGGCTGTTCCCCGAGCAGGCCCACATCCTGCGCTGGCACGCCGATCGCGCCAACGAATACTTTGACTCACTCGACCTTCGCGGCCGCCGGCTCATCGTCATCCACAGCGACTTCGGCCTCCCCAACCTGCTCTACCAGGATGGGAATCTGACCGGCGTCATCGACTTCGAAAGCACACACCTCAACCATCGCGTCTCCGACTTCGCGCTGGCCTGGCGTGCGAAACGTGACGAGATCGTCCGTGGCTACGACGAGGTGCGGCCACTCGACGAACTCGACTGGGCGCTGCTCACCCCCACGTTGTGGTCGTGGGTGTTCCTCGGCGTGGCCGAAGAAATCCATGCGATGACCACAGGCGCGATCACACCGCATGGCTTCGACTGGCAGGTCGGCGTGCTGCGACGTCGATCACCACTCATGGGTGTAGGAGCCGAGTACCCCAACCTCCCGGGTTGACCATGGCCTGGCGCCTTGACCGAACCGATTGGGAAGTGCCGGCACCGGATCATAGCGGCCAACGGCCTTTCCGAGACCGGAGCGGGGTTAGCGGATGCGGGTGGTGGCGAGGTCGAGGTAGCAGTCGATCTCGGATTGCGTGCCGTGGCGGATCGCCCAGTCGATGAGAGCCAGGCTCCAGTGCGCCCAGTAGGCGTCGTACGTGGCGGGTTTCAGCAGTTGATCCAGCAGATCGTCCAGGCGACTGAGCGCCGCGGCGGTCACAGTTGGACGGCCACCCGCTGGGGCGACAGCAGCGAGCCATCCAAGGTAGAAGCGCGGTTTCAGCAGTCCGAAATGGCGGTCGCCGCGGGCGATCGTGAACCAATCGACGACGCCCGTTACGGCCCCTGTCGGGTCGAACAAGACGTTGCCCGGTACGAAGTCCCAGTGCACGAGGTCGTCACCTGTCAGCTGGTCCGGGCCTGCGGTTGCGACATCATGGATCCAGCCCAGCAGTGTTCTGCTGCGATCGTCGTAGCGCTCCAGCGTTTCGTGCAGGCACCAGCCCTCGCCACTCTCAGCTAGGTACAGCGATCGAAGTTCCACCTGTGGCCAGTCAGCGAGCAGCCCGGCGAACGACTCGTTGACATCAACCATCGCCTCGATGATCGACGGATCGATGTGCCGTGGCGGTGAACCAGGCAGCTGTTCCTGGACGATTGCTGAGCCTTGAGAGAGCGCGGTGATCAGCTCATACCGCGGTACCGGGACACCGCGTGCGGACACTGAGGCAAGGACATCGGCGATCAAGTGCAAGGTGTCGGGACTGAGGATCGATCGGGTGAGTACGCCGGTGTGCCCGTCGGGCCAGCGCACGTAGGCGGCACTGCTCACCGTGCCCTGGTCAGGTAGTCCGATCAGCCGTAGGTCGCTGCCGGTCTGCGCGTTGACCTCACCAACAAGGTCCTTCGCCGCAGACCGACGAGCTGAGACAGGCGTTTGATCGTCAGACACGATCGCCATCGTCGCATAGGACGGCGCCGCTGCAGCTCTCGCTACGCGCCGGGGTTGACGAGACCCATTGGGCTGCACCCCGGGCGCTGATCAACAACTGTGCTCGTAGCGTGGGACCGCAGTCTGGCATCACTCTGAGGTCTCGGTCACTCTCCCCGGACCAACCCAGGCCACCGGCCAAACCCTCCGCCTCTCGGAGGTTCGTGCAGCTATGTGAGCTCTTTGCGCATCTGGACATGGACGGCCCGGAAGCCCCGGCGACGGTACAGCTCGCGCGCTGCGGAGTTCTGATCGTGGACGTTGAGGGTGACCGTCGCGGCGCCCTGGTCGCGGGCCCACGTCTCCAACTGCTGCATCAGCTGCAGGCCAACGCCTCGACGGCGGTAGTTCGCTGTCACGACTAGATCAGCGACGTGCATGATCGACCCGTCGAAGCGGGTAATGCCCTCGGTGGGCTTCGGTCGCAGGTGCGCAGCCGCAACTCCGACGACCCTCGAATCGTCCTCGGCGACGAGTAGATACGTGGCGGGGTCCTTAGAAGCGGATGACAGCTCCTCTTCCAGTGACGCGCCCATGTCGGTGCGATAGTCATCCGGCCAATTCTCGGTATGCAGCAGGGCCTCTTCGCCGTACAGCGCACTGATCTGTGCCAGATCGTCCGGGAGTCGTGCTGGTCGAATGGTCACCTCACCCATGGGAGCAGGAGTTGTAGGCCTCACCAACACGTACAGCACAGAAGTACAACAACCGAGCCAGCCAGCAGCGCCCGACCGTGATCACTAGCAACCCGCTGACCTGCGTAAACACCCTTCTTCGACTACTGTGCCCGTTGATGGCTTGATGGGGATGCTGACTCAACTGTGTCGATCGCGAACCGCTAACTACTGGGCCTCGCTCGCGCCTTTCCGGTAGGGCGCCGTGTGTCGCCACAGTTGTGGCCATGACGAGCCCGGCACGATCTCGGCGACTCCAAGTTCGCGCAACCGGGTGAGGGTGTTGCGTACGTTGCCGTCGTCGGTGCGGCCGAGCAGTTCGGTGATCTGGCGGGGTGATACGCCGTCCTTGCCGTTGACGTCGAGCAGGCCGGCCACCTGGCGCTGCATCGAGCCGATCAGCACCTCTCGGTAGTCCGGTGGCTGTGTCGGCCGGGTGGTGAACGCGGCCGCCAGCTCGGCCGCCGCCGCGGACATCGTCATGAGGAACTGAGCGATGGCACGGTCCCGGGGATCGGGCGACATCTCGGTCTCGGTCATGGGGAGGGATGATACTTCTGCACCAACTCCATAACTCAGTTGGCGGGCGAGGAGGGCATCCCGCCGATCCCCTGCCCGGTGTCGGTGTCAGCCCTCCCGCCCGAGAGGCAGCGTACCCCCGTTTCGAACATTTATTCGAAGAGGGGATGTGGCTGGCGACCGACCACCGCGCCCGTGGATGGCATCGAGGAGCTCTCGGACCCGGGTCAGGCTACGAGCCGGCGTCGCCGCGCTTGCGGACCTCAGGTCGCCGGCCGGTGGGCGGCCATAATGTGTATTCCAGCGGTCATTGCGCAATATACACACCCAGGTTACGCTCGGAGCCTCGTGAGCGAATGAGGGGTCATGGCCCGACGGAACATCAGCATCCCCGACGATCTGGACGAGCGCCTGGACCAGCACCGGGACCGCATCAACGCCTCCCGGGTCTGCGCCATCGCACTGGAAAGAGAGCTGGACATGATCGAGCAGCAAACCCGCCCGCTGGAAGTCGAAGAGTCGAAGGTGGAACGCCTGGTCGAGCGGCTGCGCCAACAGCAGACCGAGAAGGACAACTGGTACGGGCGAGGGCGTAGGGACGGCGAAGCCTGGGCGCAGAACTCTGCGAGCCTGAACGAGCTGCGAGCATTCGAGGAGAACTGGTCCGGCCTGGAAGGCATGACCCTCGCCGACTTCGATCCCGGCGACCTCGAGGGATGGGACGACGTGTTGCCCGAGGAGAGGCAGCCGGAGGTCAACCAACAACCACTCGTACTTCGAGGCGCCTACCTCCTCGGCTGGTACGCCGGCGTCCGCGACCTCTGGCGAGCCGCACGGACACACCTGTAGCCAAGGCCTCGAAGACAACGCCATCGCCGGGGACAAGCTGGGTCGGCGTATGCCCCGCGTGGTCTCAGTAGTGGTCCCAGTTCCCACTCGTTCGGGCGCAGTTACCGGGCAATCGCGTGAGTGGCCAGTTTCCTTGACCCATCCTCAAGCGATCCGCTTCGCTTAGGCACCTGGGCACCAGACCGCGGCCAGCGGGAGCGGTCGTAGCCACACGTGAGCTGGGTCGCGAATACTAGACGATGTCCTCGCAGCGGTGCGTGAGACGCTGGCCGACGCTCACCACTGAGGCGGCGCTTGGGAGCGGATCACTGTCGCGTGGCCTTGGTTCGTGGCATGGCTTGTGGCATGAAATGGTGTCAGCCGTTGGCAAACGGTGGGGTTGGTGGGGGAGTAAGTGGGGGTGAAGTTGCTGGTGGAGGGCTGATTGGGTGTTGGCGGCGGTTCTCGTAATGCGTAGGTCGTGGGTTCGATTCCCACAGGCGGCTCCGCCCGTTTCCGCTGGTCAGATGGCATGAACTCTCTCTGGTGACGGCCGGGTTGGTCGTGGCGTGGCATGAAATCGTGCGTCGCTCACCTTGAACTGGAGCCACGTTGATCGACAGGATTTCAAGCCGCTCTCGTATAGTGGGACGACCGAACTGCACGCTGCTGTTGGTGTTTTTCGTGGACCGGCACGCGCAGGCATTGTGGATCTGGTTGGACCGGTTCCGCGCATCGAGGTATCAGGCGAGGGGCGGTTCTGCGCCTGCGCCGCCGGCTCCGTCCGGTCGGCATCGCGCTCCTACTCGTCGTGCTGGTGCCCACGGTTGTCGCCGGGCGATGACCGGCCATTGGCTGCCCGTCGTCGTGGTCGTCCCTGCCCGGCGCGACCGCGTGGTGGGGAGCCAACCCGCGTCGGCCAAGCAAGTGACGCCGAGGAAGCCCTTCGTCCCGCGTGGACTGGAAGACCTTGGAGCGCACCCGCCGGTCTTCGGTGGCGTACGGACGCGATGGTCGGGCGGAGATGTTCGTGGCGGGCGTGGGCAAGCTGTCCTACCTGTGGCTGTGGAGCCGTGGCACCTGCAGGGCCAGGGCCTCTACTACCACTGGGGACGGAGCCATGTCTGGGCGAGTCGGAGGATCTGGGGGAGCACTTGCGGCCTGGCGTTCACGGCGAAAGCCAGCTTGCTGATGGCGAACCGCGCCGCCAAAGCGGCCCGAACCTCGGGCTGGATCGTGTCGATCTCGGCCCTGAGCAGGGCCCGTGCCGCGGGTTCGACGTGATCGCGGGATGGGTCGAGGTACCAGGCCAGCGTTGTGAGGTCGGCACGGCAGTCGCCTGCCTGAGCGCCTTCCCAGTCGAACACGGCGACAACTTCGTCCCCGCGGACAAGAAGGTTGGCGTGATGGAAGTCGTTGTGCACAATGTCGTCGCAACGAAAGACCGTTGGATCGGTCCGCTCACCAACAGCGAGAGCCTCGTCCAGGATGCTGATCACCCGTGGGTCGCCACAGTTGCGGATTGATGTCTGCGTCTGGCTCGCGTCAGGTCGAATCTCTGCAACGAGTTGTTCGCCCCAGGACTCATCCGGTGGCGCCAGGCCGACGTGACGCCGGCTCAACTCGATGAGCCGTCTCACGTGGGCAAGCCGCAGCCTGGCTGGCACCTCACCCTCGATCGCTTCCTGAAGTGTGAACACCTGGCCGTCGACAACTCCGACCTGCAGGTAGGCAGGGATCGGATAGCCATCGGCGCGCAACGCCCGCGCAAACTCCACAGCCTGACGCACTCGATCCTCCGCGACGAGCTCGTGGCGGGGCAGCGGCTTCAGCACAGCGCTGGAGCCCTGCGCTGTCGTGACGAGGAAGGCGCCCCACTCCCCGCCGGCAAGGCGCCGGACAACCGTCACACCCAGCACGCTTGCGATGGCATCAACACTCACACCGAACTCCCATCAACGCCTGTCGAACAGGGGCGGGGTATGGATCGAGCAGCCATGGGGTGCACTGACGCACGAGGTGGGCGAGCGCAGCGCTGATCACGGCCTGGACGCGGACCACCGCCGGTCTGCGGGCGATCCCGACCGATTGAATAGGCCGACCTGTCCGAGGGCGCGAGCCTGCGGCAGGTCTTCTTCGATGCATGCATGTCGATCGACGGGACAGGATCCAGATCGCTCCGGATGCTGTCGCAGGTGACCTCATTTGTCTATGGGGTTTCCAGCAACTTCGACCTGATCTGCTCGTCAGTTAGCCGCGGATGCTTGGCTGGGTGAACATCGACGGCGCCATAGCACGGTGTTTGCGCCGGAGATCGAGAGATGGCTGGTACTCACTCTTGGTGCGATCGATGCGAGGTAGTCCAGCCACGCCTGGGAGGTGTATTTGGCGCCGTCCTCGGCGAAGACACAGCAGGGTACGACCGCGAAGTCGAGGTTGTGTCTGACGGCTGCGCGTACCGCGGGTTCGGTCGCCTCGTCGGGGTGGAGTGCAACGACCAGATCGAACGGGCTTAGGTCAACCTCCTGGACCGGCCGCGCGATGCGGTCGATCGTGGTCAGTCGTCTCTCACGCACTGATCGCTTTCGCAGGTCTCGCTGGATCCAGCGAGGCAGCCGGACATCTCGCGGCTCTATGACGACCGGAACGTGACCGAGTTCCTGGAGCCAGTACGCCAGTTCGCCGTGCCCGCCGGCAACATCAGCGATCCGCATCGCAGTGGGAAACGTCATACGAATGAAGCACGCAAACTCGAATGCCCGGCTCCTGTCTCCCATGCTGGCCTCCGCATGCAGCGCACGCGCCCGAAGGCGGCCGCGCTGCGGCTAGGCCAGCGGGTGACAGGTCGTCAGGTGATCCCGCTGGTGTCGTCTGACTGATCGCTTCGGATCCACTCTCCCGGACCAAGCGTTGAGTCGGCTCAGCGACTGGACGAGGATCACCGAATGAGTTCCACGATCCAATGGGTTGCCCTGATCGTCCCCCTCCTGATCGCCGTGGTCGGCTGGGCCTGGACGGTTGGCGGCCATCAAGCCTTAGTACGGCGTCGGCTGTCACAGGAGCTGGAGATGCTTCAGCGGGTTCCGGAGTCTAGCCGCGAGGAGTTCGAGGCCCATGTCGAGAAGCAGATCGCGGACTACCTGCGGTGGATCAGGCGTCCGCTGTGGTGGCGACTGACGTGGGGCTCGGGACTCATATTCCCGCCACTCGCAGCTGCCTGGATCACGTACGGCACGTTCGTGGAGCTTCCCAAGAGTCCCACTCGGGATGCGATCACCCTGAGTCTGTTGACCTTGAGCGCAGTAGGTACGTGGGGATTCGCGATCGAGCTAATCCGCGCGGACTGGCTAAGGCGACAGGAAGAGTTACCTCGCGACTTCCCCCTGAACGAAAGACTCGGACTGGGGGCTGCGGACCCCGAAGGAAAGCCCGACCAGCAGTCCGAGTGACGTGGATGTCCGTCGAGCCTGCGCGATCTACTCCGCCCACAGCGACTGGCGCGTACCTGCAGGCGACAAGTTGCTGGCACCCATGCTCGAGCTACCACCAGGTCGCGGGGCTCGCCGCCACCGATGCGTGTCATCTGGTGGTCTTCGCCGGGTGTCCACCGAGATGGTGACGGACGCCGTCGCAGTAGCCCAGGCCTGCGCCTGGCGTGATGTAGCAGCTCACTACGCCGTCCTGGAAACCATCCAGGACGTCAACTCCGCCGCATAGGAGGTCCAATGGTCCGCCCGGTCGAACACTGGCTCACCCAACCGGACGGGCTGGCGCCCCGTCTGCGTGCCGCGCGCATGCAGGCGGGGCTGCAGGGCAAGGAACTTGCCGCAGTCTTCGGATGGCAACCCTCGAAAGTCAGCCGCATCGAGAACGGCAAGCAGATGCCCAGCGACGACGACATACGCGGCTGGCTCGAGACGACCGGTGCCCCTGCGGTTGAAGTCTCTGCACTGCTAGATCTCGCAGCCACGGCGAGGGCCGGTCGCCTGGACTGGCGTCGCCGCTTCCGTGCGGGACAGGCCGCAGTCCAAGCGAACTACAACCAGATCGTCGCCGACTCACGAGTGGTCAAGCACTTCGAAACCGTCTATGTCCCAGGCCTGCTGCAGATCGCTGACTACGCTCATGTCGTCATCGCCGACGCCGGCCGAGGGGTCGTCGACGCCCCAGAAGATCTCACCGCAGCCGTTGCGACACGGATGGCGCGGCAGCAACACCTCTACGACCCGGCCCGCCAGTTCGAGTTCTTGCTCGCCGAGCCCGTACTCCGCTGGCTGGTCTGCCCGCCGTCGGTGATGCGTGCCCAGCTCGACCGACTCCACACAGTCATCGGCATGCCGAATGTCCGCTTCGGGATCTTGCCGCTCGGCACGCCGCTCGCGACCATCCCGCAGAACAGCTTCCAGCTGTTCGACGACCTGGCCGTCATCGAGACGTTCGTAGGGGAAACAACTTACGAGTCCGAACCGAGTTCTCGACTTGCCAGCGCTCTCGACAGTCTCTGGGACGACGCTCTAGAGGGAGAGAGAGCCCGCGACCAACTCGTGCGTGCGGTGGCAGCTCTGCCTGACTAGCGAGTGGAATCGATTAGGCGCTCGCGTGCCTGGCGTACAGGTCGCGCAGCAGCGCGATTTCTGCGATGTGGCTCAGGACTTCTCGGTTCACGTGGAGGATGAGCGTCGCCATCGGCTGGCCCTCGAAGTAGCGCTCTTCGGGACCGATCGGCTCTGCTAGCCGTCCGTCAGTCAGGCCGGCAAATCCAGCCTTCCACCGCAGGTACGCATCGTCCAACTGGCCGAGTGCGACCGCGGCGGTGCCGGCAAAGCTGTGGCCACCGGGGTCGCTGTCAGGGTCGTCGAAGACGCTGTAGGTCCGAGCCTTCAGAATGTGGACGGTGACGTGCGCCAGTCGCCAGGCAATCGTCGTGACTGGATCCGGTACGGACTCACTATCCCGCTCCAAATCCATGGTCAGGCCACCGAGCCTGCCCGTGGCGGTTGGGCCAGGGCGGAGACTCCAACAGTCGTGCACTGGCTCCCAGAAGTACTCCTCGTCACTCAGTCCTTCGAGTCGTGGACGAGCCTGCCGAGCCCAGAAGAAGTCGAGCTGGTCCAGGAGCGTGTTCGGCCAAGCAACACCGCGATTCGTAGCCATGGTCGAACCTTCGCAGCATATGTCTGGAGCCCTCAACTGGATTCAGCCAGCGCCACCGCGTGGTTTCACCACGCAATAAGCAGCCGATGTGATCCGCAGTGTCAAGCACCTACCGGGACAGGACAGGCCTGCGGGCTCTGCATTGCCGATTCTGGCTCTCTACGAGTCAAGGCGCCGCTGACGCGGCGCAACCGCCCGGCCGCCCTGCGGGCGGCGCCAGGGCGCAGTCCTCAGGCTCACCGGGCGGGCAAATGCCGTGGTTGAGGTGGGTCGCCGGACCGTCAGGCTTTACCCACCTCCCTCGGGCCGGGTCCCTAAGCCCGGATCCACCGATGGGTGGGGTGTGGTGAGCGGGTCGTGACGCGAGAATGCCCTTGCGTGTTGGGATGATCGGTCTTGTCGAAGGAACGATCGTGGCCCATCACGAAGGGCATCTCTGGGATGCAACTCTGTCATACGTTCGCGGCGACGGCCGCGGTGTTCGATGAGCCGAATCTGGTGTCGTCGGCGGGTCTGGTGCCGGCGATGGGGTTGGCGGAGTTGGCTGGGTACCTGCGGACGCATCCGGACGACGCGAGCGGGTCCCTCCGATGCCTGACACGATGAGGCCCGACTCCTCGGACGCCTGTCTCCGGCCGCCACCGGGCCGGCTTGTGGCTCCTTGCCGTCTGGGCCACACTGCGACGATGGCCGAGTCGCACGTTGTGATCAACGGAGTGCGTCACTGGGTACGTGTGGTTGGTGACCCGCACGTGGGGACGCCACTCGTCGTGGTTCATGGCGGTCCTGGCGGGTTCATCTATGACTTCGAGCGGCTGACCGGCCCTGCGCTTGAGCAGCTTGGTCCGGTTGTCTACTACGAGCAGCGCGGGTCCGGTCGCAGCGATCAACCATCGGACCGTGGATACTCGATACCGATCCTTGTCGACGATCTTGAGCAGCTGCGTCGGCATTTGGACCTTCCTCGGATCGCGCTGCTCGGTATCTCGTTCGGCGGTGACCTGGCAGCCGAGTACACCGTCGCCTACCCCGAACGAGTCGACCGGCTGATCCTTCAAGGCACCGCACTCGCCGGCCCGCTCACTCCGTCGACGTGGGGGTCTGGCTTCGAGGCGGTCGCTACCGACGACGAGATGCGCACCGCGATCCGTTCCGCAGTCGAACAGTCAGGTCCGCATGCCGCCTGGGATGTCGTCGACCGAGAGACCACCGATCGCTTCCTGTTCCACCAGCCCGCATCGGCCAAGCAAGTCCGAGACCTCTGGGAGGAAAGCGGCCTCATCAACACCGGTGAGATGGCCGCCGACCTAGGCAAGCAACCTCCGCGGGTAGTACCCCTCGTCGACGACCTGGCCGCACTCCATATCCCGGTTCTAGTCCTTGTTGGCTTCTGGGATCGCAACGCCGGAGTCGACGCTTGCCGCGACCTCACCACCCGGCTCCCACACGCACGCCTCCGCGTCTTCGACGACAGCGCCCACTTCCCCAACGTGGAGGAAACCGAACGCTACATCGACGAGATCGCAGCGTTCCTCGCGGCCCGGCGTGATCCAGACTCGTAGAACATTCGTGGCGGAGCCCGCAACGTGTACGCGTACGTCGGCGTTCGGTTGAGGATCGTTACCGGACACCTCCGAAACGTGACACAGGGTGCTATGTGAGCTCCGAACACAGCGGCGAGGCTGCCGGGTCAAAAGCGGCATGGAGCCAAACCAGTGCACGGGAGACACGCCGGCAGAACGGGAGACACGCCGAGTGACACCGTTGTCCAACGGGTACGCGCCGGGCAGGCACACCGCGTTCGACGTGCCAGTGAGGAACACGAGGAGGTAGAGGCTTGATGAGTCGAGGGCGTTTCGATGCTGTCCTTGCGTGGGCAGCTGGTGTCGTCGGTGAACATGCGACCGTAGCCGAGGTGGACAGCCTGCACGAGTCTGCGCATCGGGGTTCAGGCACGTTCCGGCTGCGCATCGAAGACAACTCGACGACAACCGAAATGGTTCTGCGCGTGCCGGTCCCCGGCTGGATCGGCGCGAACATGCTGGCCACCGGAGCACGCGCCCTGCAGCTAGCAGACGAACACGGCCTTGACGCACCTAGGCTGATCGCCAGTGATCTCGACGGCGAGCACACCGGACAGCCGGCCACACTGGAGACACTGCTGCCCGGTAGCAGCGAGCCGCCCGAGCGCGTGTCGCAGGCACGCCTGGAAGCCGCAGGTGCCGCGATCGCCAAGATTCACGCGGTACCCCTCACCCCTGCACACCATCTGCCGTATCGCCCGCGCCCGATCGCCGTGGACGACTTCGCTGGTGACCGGCGAGCCGGCCAGATGCCCACGACGGAGTTGCTACAGGAGGCCGACAAGCAGCTCAGAGCGATGGGCACTCCCGCGCAGGAGTCGGTGTTCGTCCACGGTGACGTGTGGGGCGGCAACATGCTCTGGGACGGCGACGTCTGCCTCGCGCTGATCGACTGGAAGACCGCCGGCGCCGGGGATCCGGGCGTAGACCTCGGTGAGCTGCGCAAGCAGATGGCCCTCCAGTACGGCCCCGATGCCCCCGCCCACGTGCTGAACGGGTGGCAACGCCAAGCCGGCCGGAACGCCGTCAACGTTGCCTACTGGGACGCCGTCGCCGCGCTCAACACGCCAACCGAGCTGGACACCGCCGAGGTCACAGCGCGCCGTGACGCCTTTCTCCAAACCGCGCTCGACCACATGCCGACCTGACGGCCTTCGTGCCACACCTACCCGGCCGATCGACAACAACGACTGTCACCGGACACGTCTGGCCTGCTCGGGCAGGGGGCTGTCAATTTCCGGAGTCGCCTGCAGGGGCGGGGACGGCTGATGGGGTCGCTTGGTGTCCGCAACGGGATCCCCTAACGGACTGCCCGAGTCCGTCGATGCGGTCTCCGTACGTCGTCCCACTGGAGAATCGGTACGTCGTCCCTATGGGGTCACCACTGATCGTCAGGGTGGGGAATTACGTGATCGTCGACACACATCGAGGAGCTCGTGCTTCCGCTCTGCCGCAGCCAAGATCGCGCTCAGAAACCGCACCCGGCCGGCGAGCTCTTCCCGGGCCCGTGCACGCTCGGTCGTCACCTCATCCTCCTTCCTTCCTTCCATCCATCCATCCATCCGATGATGCCTCTTCAATCACCCTCGCAGATCATCGATGGGAAACGTCGGACCAACGACTACCAACCTTCGGTGCCTCCGTGCCCTCCGGGTGCCCCAAGCCAAGGTTGATCTCGGTTCGTAGCGGTGATCGACGGACACGACACGTGCCGTCGGAGGCGGCGGCGATCCACGCTTGGCGGAGCGTGAGTGGGTGAATGGCCTTTGCAAGGCAGGGGTTAGAGGGGTTCGAGCCGCCTCGTCCACCACCACGATCCATCCGGCCCAGACCGACAAGGCGCTCGACGGGCTGGCATGCGCCCCGATGCGGGCCGCCGGGGTCGTCCGCATGCCGTCGGGACGCCGTAGCGTGTGCCAGGTGACCTCTCCTGGATCCGAGGCGCTTGATCTGCTTGAGCGGGTAGCCGCGCATGGTGTGCGTCTAGAACCGCTTGGCCGCGGAAGCGGAGGGGAGATAGGTGCCACCTTGGTCCGTTGGCCTGATGGGCGGGAAGGGGTGCTCAAGTCGATCACGCACCGGAGTTTCTCCGAGGTGCAGCGGACGGCGGATGTGCTTGAGATGGCCCGAGGCCACGGCCTGCCTGTCCCGTTGTATGAGCGGGTGCTAGACCTTGGCGGGTCGGTTGCGATCGTGCAGGAGCGCCTTCCAGGCACGCCGCCTCTGGTGGTTGATCGTGGGCTGTTGGAAGCCTTGGTTGCACTCAATGAGCGGTTCGCGGGACTGCTCGCCGACCGCCTTGACGTGCCGGCGCCGCGGCTGTACCTGCAGGAGAGCGGGCCGGGCTACTGCCTACACGAGTCCCTCGCAGGCTACGACAGGCGCAGCCGACGGCTACTGTCGTGGATCCGCGAGGTTGGACGTGACTCGCCGGCCGTCGTCGCTGGGGCAGATCTGGTGCACCCCGACCTCCATCCAGGCAACGCGCTTGTCGACGGTTACCGACTGTGCGGCTTGGTGGATTGGGACGAGCTCGCGCGGGGCGATAGGAGGTTCGCGCTCGTCGTGTTGAGGTTCAACGCCGGCTGGGAGGGGTGGGACGCGGCCCTCATTTCCTGGCTGGACGCACTGCTGGCCGAGGTACTCGATCCGGAGTCGTTCCGGATCTACTGGGCCCACAAGTCCCTCGCCGCGGTCGACTGGGCGATCCGCCGGCACACACGACAAGACGTTGAACGCCGCCTGGCGGTGGCGGAGTCACACCTCTCTTAGCGTTGTACCGCGCTCAGTGTTGCGACAGGACCAGTCGAGTCTGAGGGCGACACCGAGAGCCTCCTCTTGGCGTCGGCCGACCTGGGATGCTGACTGCATGGACGAGGTGCTCCGGCAGGCGCTGGAGCCGGTGCAACGCGATCTGCAGAGCGCCGGCATCAGCTTGCCGCGGATCGTGGACGGCTGGACAGGGAGCGGCGAGGCGACGGTGTTCGATCCTGGCGGTTTCGGTGCGACCGGAATCTGGGCGGATGGTTCGGTACCCGAGTTCGAGCGCGTCGCTGCGGTCGCCGATCAGATTCAGGAAATCGCGATCGAAGGTCGGTGGGCGCCCACGAACTGGCCGCCGTGCCCGCATCACCCCGATCGCCATCCGCTCATCGTGTCCATACGCGACCGGCAGGCGGTGTGGGTCTGCCCGGCAGACGGGGTGCTGATCGCACCGATCGGCGGGTTGTAGTCGATCGGTGCAGAGGCTCACTGGTCGCAAGGAGACCCCGGCATGGCACCGACGCGGTTCAGGCTGACCCCAGCGTGACCTCAACGAGGTGCAACACGAGGCGACGGTGCCGCCGTCAGGGACTTTGCAGTAGCGCGCGCTCGAATGGTTAGCTACGAGCATGCAGGGAATCGCCGGCGTCGTCGTGTTCCGAGGGAGTTCCGTGCTTCTGGTCAACGAACCTGACTACTTCACGGGAGAACCTCGCTGGACCTTTCCCAGCGGCCACATTGAGGATGGCGAGGACCCCGCCACCGCTGCCGCCCGGGAACTCGCCGAAGAATCCGGTTGCGTGGTCGATCCGGCGCAACTCGAGATCATCGCGATCTCCGACGTCGAACAGGACGGCGTGACGATGAATCGAAGCTGGAACTACACCGGGACAACGACCGACGCGGCACTTCGACCGCGGACCCAAGACGGTGAGACCGTTACGGAAGCACGCTGGTTTGATCCCGCGGAAGCGGTGGAACTGCTCGGCCGCTCAACCTATCCACCCAAGACTAAACCAGTCGCGCGATTCCTAACGTCTGGCGAGTGCAACCTCCATTGGACGTGCGACCTCATCGGCTTTTCGTCGCTGACTCCAACCTTCCGTTGGGAGCCGCCGACCCCAACGCTGCCCGAGTAGATCTCATACGCGCTGCGTCCTCAGTTACACCTCAGTTCGGCGCGTCCCCCTATGGACCAGTCTCCGGCCTCCACTCCGCGCGTCAAGAGCAATCCGCTGCACTCCGTGACCTTTTGGCCTCCGCTTCGCTCCGCACTTGGCCCGCTCCACTCCGACCTACAACCTGCGCCTACGAGGGGACGCGGCTGGTGTGGGCCGGCACGGCTGGACGAGCGGGACGCGATCTCAGGAGCCGACCACGCCGAAGCCAAGCTGGGTGGCCAATTCCAGGGCGCACGCCTCCGGGGTCCTGGCTGTCGTGTCGACCTCGGCCGCATACTTCATCCCCACGTCAATGTCGGCCGCCTGGCGAACAGCCCATCCGGCGGGTCGTTCCTCGGGGCGACCAGCCTCACGCTCTGACAGCGCATCGACGCCACATCGGACGCCCACCAGGCGTAAGTCGAACGGCTCGAAGACCTTAAGGCAGGCGTCTCGTAAGCTGCGGTCCTCATACGGCAGTGAGCCATCCACAATGAGGTTCAACCCCGCCGACGCCCAAACCGCGATCGAGCGATGGAAGGTCAGCACCAAGCTCTGATGGTCCGCACCGTTCGGCGGCCAGTTGGGATGTTGGCCCGGAACATCTGGGAACACTCGATCCGCCTCGACGAGGATCGCGGGCACTGCCATCCGCCGCTGCAACGCCTTCGCCAAGCTTGTCTTCCCCGCCGAGGATGAACCCGACAGCATGATCACAATCGGCGCCATTTGCTCACCCTAGCGCCGCACGATCCACGGGGTCCCGGCGCCCGTGAGCACACCTCAACCGCGTGTGCGTCGGCAATCCCGGCGGCGGCGAGCGATCACCCACCCGGTCCCCATGGTTCCTCCTCGTCCCCTTACACCGCCGAACTACCTGTTGCCTTGGCGCGGTTGTGTATCACGCAGAGCATGGTCAGATTGGACAGGCTCGTCGAGCGGCCCTTGAACCATGCGGTCACGTGGTCGGCGTCCATCTCCTTCTGCTTGTAGATCCGCGCCTTGTTGTTGTCCCCACCGATCGCGCACAGGGGCAGTTCGACTCGCCGGCGACCTTGGCCTTCACGTCTGCTGCTCGTAGGCGACGCGCTTGTTCTTGTCGTCGAACAGCCGGATCGCCAGCAGTTGCGTCTGCTTCTCGCCGCCGAGCAGGTACTCATAGATGCCCTTGGCGTTGCGCACGGCGGAGTCGCCGCACAGCTCGTTGACCCGATCGTCGATCTTGGTGGCGCTTCGGTCGGCGTGAAGCACTTGGCCGACCGGCCAGGCGGTCGTCGTGCCCTCCGCGTGCCCTAAGCCAAGGGCGATCTTGGTCCGCAGCGGTGATCCACGGTCAAGACACGTGCTGTCGGAGGCGCCGGCGGTCCACGCTCGGCGGAGCTGTCACGCACCGAGGCGGGCCAGACCATCACCTTCCAGCTGTGGGACTGGCATGAGGACGGCGAACGCTACGACGTGGAGTACTTCCAGCTACTTCCCAACGGGGAAGGATGGCGCGTCCATACCAGGCGTACGACCTACTGGGCACTCACCCAACAACAGCTGGCAAGCCTCGTCGCGGATGCCGGCTTCACCGACGTGGAGTGGTTGACGCCGGAGAGCAGTGGCTTCTTCCAACCGATCCTCCTCGCCCGGACACAATGATCATCGACCGCCCCGCCGACAGTTCGCGTCGACGGGTCAGCCGTGCCATCCACGTGCCATTACGGCGGGCCACGCCCGGATCCGCCAGGTCACTCCAGGCCGCCGACCCACGCCACCAGGCCGGGTCCGCGCTCCGAGCTTTACGATTCCCAAGCTGATGTCCGAGCCGTTGGATCGTCGGAGGTTGACTTAGGGAACTGGGGCGCCGTCCTCGGGCTCACCGGGCGGACCAGTCACCACCAGCTGGAGCAGCGGCAGTATGTGACCGCGTACACGGTCAGGCAGCCGACAACGACGGCCGTCACAACCGTGGCACTCGCCAGGCGACGATGCCGGACCCGTACGCCCGTCGCGACGCACGAAGCCACTCGATACAGCCGTAGCCGGCCAGAAGCAGCACCGGCATGGCCACCACGGCCGTGAGCGCTGGAGCTGCTACGAGCCCTAGGCCGGCGAGCGCGACCAGGCCGCATGCGGCAAGGATGACCGCAGCCTCGCCCAGCCCATCGAGGACCCGCTCGCCGGCGACCACGAACCACGCAAGCATCTGGGAGTCTCCACCGGGGGCGCGGTGCCTCATAGCCGAGAAGGTGGCACGTGGAACCGGCGGCAGGCAAGTGACCGCCCCGTCCTCCTCGCAGGCCGGTCTCCGGTCTCCACTCCGGCCGTCAAGGGCGCCTTCGGCGTCACTTCGTGGTCGGCTTCGCCGACCCTTGACCGCCTCCGCTGCGACCTTCGATCTGGCTGGTTGCGAGGACGACGGGGAAGTGTAGTCGCCGTCTGCAGACGAGCGCTGGGGCCGCCACGCAAAGCACCCGCCGCGCGGCACCAGGCCCGGTCCGTCGCCTACCCCGCGTGTCACCAGTTGCGGTTCGCACGGCTACGAACGTCTGCAGTGCGCAGCGAACAGGCGTACGGCATAGTCCGTCTTGTGGACGACGGACCGGCCGGGAACGATTCCCTGGTTGTGGTTGTCGCGGCGTCGGCCCGTGGATGGTGGCGAGGCGCCGTCATGCCGTGCTCGTTCGGTGTCGCGTTCGTCGTGGCGGGCGCCGCGTTGCCGGCGGCCCTCGGAACCGTGGTGTTCGGTGCCGTCTGGATACTGCTCGGCGTTCTGCGGGCTTTGTGGTGGGCGAAGGTGTGTACCACCAGTCAGCTCGTCGACGACGGTGACCACCTCGTCTGGATGTACAAAGGTCAGCGTCGTGAGGTCGTCGCCTGGGAGCACCTGAAGCACCTGCTGTTCCAACGCTGGGCGCGGAGTCGCCAGATCTCTTGGACGATCGGCGGCACACAGGCTGGGCCGTTCCCGTACGTGCTGATCGACTCGCGAGCTGACCCGCCACCTGGAGGCTTCCGCCACTTCGCCGACATCATGGTCATGAGCCGGGCCGATCTGGAAGCTGCGGACAACGCCCTGGCAGGAGCCTGTGAGCGTCACGGCGTCACCTACCACGGGATCTGGTCGGACTGGTGAGCGGCGGCATCGACCGCACCCCAGGCTGACCCACCGGCCTGCGATACGAGGAGACGATGAGCACCAGGCCGACGACATGCAAAGGCGGGAAGCGAGTGGGAGACCGGCCGATCGGGCAGGCGGCCAGGGAAAGGCTTACTTCACAGTCAGAGTGATCGTCCAGAGGATGGCGGCGGCGAGTAGAACGGCCAGGCCGATGATTACGCCGACCAAGCCGGAGATGGAACCGAATGCCTGGCTCCATGGTCCATCGGTGTCATCGTGCGCCCCGATCCAGTTGTGCCACCTGCTGTTAGAGACCAGGTACGTGCCGCCGGCGCCCACCAGCAGCACTCCACCAATGACGGTGAGCCAGGCGGCGAGGGACGAAACAGTTCCCGCGGAGCATCGACCCTAGTCGTCCGTGTGCTCGTCGGCTCTACCCCACGGAAGAGCACGCGTGTCCGCGGAATAGAGCAGGTGCCAGAGCACGATCGCCGGGGGCCAGTAGAACACCGCGGCCAGGAGGGGGTAGCCAGGCCGAATACCTTTCAGCAAGCCACGGTGGCCATGCGCCGCGGCCCAGTTGTGTACGAGGACGCACCATGCGACCCAGCCCACGAGGAACATGACTCCGCACAGCCACCGGGCCCGTCGCTTGGACCTACGGCTCGACCAGCGCCCCATGCCGTCACGAAACCGAGATGGCCGATCAGTCATGCGATCGAGTATGCGCCCGAGGAGATCGGCCCTGGGATCGGTGCCGCGCCGTGCGGCCCGGGCGCAAATCCCACAGGCCGATGGCCGCTAGGACAACGGCGCCACCACCGAAGAACGCCGAACCGATGTAGTCGCTACCCCACCGGACGTCCTGGAACATGGAAGGGTCGTCGGGGTCGTAGACCACGCGGATCGGGTCGCCCTTTCCTACGGGAGGGTCGTCGACGAAGTTGTTGGTCCAGTCCTCCACCTGGTGGCCGTCTTTGGTGGTGAAGCGCACCGTGATGCGCGGACCGTCACTCCCTTTCGCCGCCCAGTAGGGAGCATCCGTCCTGTTGAGGACCACCCCCTCCGCGATCTGGCCACGCGTCGCCAGGACGTAGCTGTCATAGGCGAGGACGATGGCAAGCGCGCCGAAGACGGCGGCCAGCAGTAGATCTATGAGGACGTCGCGCAGATCCCGTTGACCTCCGCTCCCCATCCCACGTGTTCCTCTCCGTGTTCCGCCGCTGATCCGACGGCGCTACCCCTAACGGGAGTATGCGCCACGTCGACGGCGATTAGCGTGCTATTAGGCACGGCCTCCAGCGGTCATCAGCGGCCTCTCAAGGCGAGCCGCGGGCGGCTCAGGTTGGTGCGCCGCCAAGTGGGTCGGCCTGCCAGGCCGCCCAGACCACGATGGTCACGACGACAAGGACGAGCGGTAGCAGCAACCACCGAAGTTGGATCCTGCGACGGGGCAGCTCCATCAGGGCGCCCGGTCCGGCCGGTGCGTTCCTGCGGCCGACCGCGATCAGTCCTTCAGCGCGATGAAGCGTCCGGTCACCGAACAGGTCGGCCAGCATAGAGCCAGACAACGCCAGTACCCGTATTTCGCGGCGATCCCACAACGCGAGGGTCAGGCCGTGGAAGGTCTCGATGGCGTCGATGGCGCGCCAGGGTATCTCGTGGGTGAGTATCGGGTTGCGCACCACCAGGTGAGTGGGGGTGACCTCGATCCTCGGATAGCCACCGACCCGCCAGATGAACCAGGTGAACGTCACCAGGACACCAGCCCCGAACAACCGGCCCGCCAGGCTGTGGTCGACGCCGGGATCGAACAGGACGTCCCAACCGAACAGTGCCAGCATGCCTGCCACCATCAGTGCCGCGAACACGACCGTGCCGCGCCGCTGAACCCGGATCACGCCAGCGAGGAACTCGGCCTGGTCCCGCTTCACGTGACTCACACACCACAGCGTCCCACGAAGACGAGACAAGCCAGACGCAAAAGATCGCGTTCGGATCGGTGGCCGAGCACGGGCCGCCTGTGCGTGCCACGCAGCAGCCAAAGAGTCCAGTGGGTTCATACGGCGTCGTCGACCTTGACCCCAGCGTGACCCACCGAGTGCCGGCGTACGCCGGGCCAGGGACCTTGCCAACCATCAACCGTTGCGGCGCAGCTCTCCCCACGGGTGAGCGAGTTCCTCCGGTCTCGGCGTGTATCCGGGCGGAGCCTCGACGATATAACGGCCGTGGCGCCACATCCACCCTTCAGTCCACCGCTGGATCACCGGCAGATGCGCGGCCCGCCGTAGCCACCACGGCCCATCCTCCAGATCGACTGCTGCTCCGCCGGCAGGAAGCCAATCCCAGCCTCCCCGCCGCCCAACCGGAGGCGACCAGCCTCCGGGAGAGCGGACATACACCGGCGCCTCGTCCATACCTCAGCATGTCAAAGGATGGGCCGTTGCCAACGCTACTGGGAGAGAATTGGGAGACGATCACAAGCGTCAACACGGCGGAACGGCCGCCAACCGGACCCAACGAGGGCCCCCGACCTGCGGCGATGCCAAAGTGCCTGGTCAGCGGGAGACCGCACCAACCATGGTTGGGAGGTGCCGTTCCCTTCCGAGTGGACCGACACCTTCCAGCCGCACCCGTTCAACATCCGCGCCGACGCTGCCGAGCGATGGGGAGTCGACAACGGCATCGTCTCCTCGCCCGGCTCCCGGTCCGCCGACTGGCACCGGCTCCAAGACCTCGGCCTGATCGGGCCGTGAAGGGGGAACCCCACCCATGACAAGGAACGTGTGGCCTCGCACCTGCCCGGGCCGCGTCTGGCTCGTGCGAGGTCGGGTACCGCGGCAAGGGACAGTCGTCGCGTGAGGTTGTCGGGGCAAGCTGCCCGTTAGCCCTGCCAGAGATCGATTGCTGACCTAGGCTGTTGGGAGCGGTCACCCCCTGGCCCCCATGGACCGCTAACGCACGGAGCGCCCCGGACCCCTCCCCCCGTCCGGGGTGCTCGCGTTTCTGCGCGATCGAGCCGGAAAGGGCCCAACGCGGCCAGGAATGGGCCTCTGCGCAGGCCTGGGCCCCGAGCACGCAAGGCCCCGGCCGGGCCTGTTCCAAGGGGGGTGTTTGGGGAGGACGTCCCGTTAGGGGGGTGGGGACGCACAGGCCCGGCCAGGGCAAGTGTGTGGGCTCGGGCGGCCTGGCCCTGCGGGCAGCGCGCACTGAGTTTCCGCCGAGCACGGTCCCCGGCTCACACACCACTTTCAACGAGCCAACCCAACGATGGGTTACGGCCCCATTCGGCGGGGCCGATCAGTAGAAGCCGCCGTCGTCGGTGCCTGCACCTTCCACGTCGATCCGTTCGTCTCGCCGCCTGCCGTTCCTTGACGGCAGCGACTACCGTCCGGATCGTGTCGTACGCCCCGGCCGCCACGATCGACGCGACAACTGCCTCGGCCATGCCCGGCAGGTCGCGCCGCTCTTGCGGCGGCTGCCAGTCGACGGCGATACCGGCGCCGCGTAGCTCACCGACCAGGATGTGGGCGCCGCGGACGCCGCCCCGGTAGGTGATCCTCACCGTCGTCGCCATGGTCGCGATAGCAGGTCGAGGCGTGGCAGGCCGCACGGAGCCAGGCCGGTAGCGCACCGCAGGAAGGTGCGTCGTGTCGGCCGTGACGGTCACGGCTGAACGATGTACGCCTTCGCCGACATCTGGTCACTAGCTACCGGCGGTCACTCCTGAACGCACCGCTTCGACGAACGTGGCGCCTTTGTGCTGCGTGAACACGAGCGCGAAGGTGTCACCGCACTGTTCGCACCAACCGACGAGGGCGATCCGGTCGCGGCGTCCTTCGTGTACGCGGTCGCCCATAGGGGCGGGGATGTCCTCGTGCGTACGCACCCGCCCGGTGCCGGTGTCGACCGCGATCTCGTTAGGTTCGTCGTCCTCGGGCCGTGCCGACACGCGCACCTCGTCGAGGTGGGTCGTGTCCTTCCCGCACAGCGGGCACAGCAGCACCGAGTCGTCGCTGATCTTGATCACGTTTCGTCCTCCGTTGGTGAGCGTGAGACGACGAAGACCCCCGAGGAACCGCATCCTCGGGGGCCCGCGCCCAGCGCATGGTTCGCGACCTCCGTCTATGACGCCCGGTTCGCCTTGCCCGTAAGCCGTTCCCGACCGGTTGCCCCCTGCCAACGCCCGGCCAGGGTCGGTCTGCTGTTACGGGGTGGGCAGAGGCTAGCCGACATGTACTGGATGCACCGCGCTGAGGAGTTGGATCATCTGCCCGCGGCGGCGGGTCGTGCCGGGGCAAACTGCACCCAGCAGTGGATGCGACGGCCGGACGCGCCGCTACAGATGGGGGATTGGGATGACCACGAAGCGGGTTGTAGTGACCCTGGCGACGCTCGCCGGGCTGGCGCTCACGTCATGCGCGGGGGTGTCGGTTGACGCGACAGACCAGAAGTCCCCGACCGCGGCCACGACGCAGAAGGCCAAGCCGAAGCCCACCGCTACCCCGACGCCCACCCCAACTACCCCTACTCCGAAGGCCACGACGCCGAAGTACGACCCCAAGCCGTACCTCGAAGCCCTGGCCTCTTACGACCCGGACAGGATGCTCGCGGCCCGGAAACTCGCCGTCCCAGGATCGGTCGCGGACGCATACCTCCGGCAGCAGGCCGACCTCGTAACCGCCGACCTCGACGCCGGCATCACCGACTACCCGGGCACCCTCACCCGCGACGGCGACGGCTACCGGGACTGCGAGACCGGCGACGACGGCAGAGACGTCTGCAACCACTTCGCCGGGTTCGTCGTCCACGGCGGGAAGTTGGCAGACCTGACGGTGAACAGGATGCAGATCGGGCCTCGGTTGACGATGGGGAACGGGTCGACGGTGACCGCCCACGGTGTCACGTTCCAGTTCCGGTCGGCTTACAAGACGACGAGCCAGAACGCGCTGTGGGTGGTAGTGAAGGTGACCACCAGCCGGGGCGCGATCAACGTGTTCCCGTCGTCTGCGACGTACCGGGCGCCGGACGGTGCGCAGCGGACGGCGGCTGATGGGAAGGCGCCGGACGAGATCGCGGCCCGGTCGTCGTCGACGGTCGCGGCGGTGTTCCCGGGTGTTTCGCCTGGTGGGGCGGTGACGCTTCCGTTCTCGTCCCCGGATGGGATGGAGGACTGGTCGGTGCGGTTCTCCGTCGGCCGTCGCGGCTGACAAAAGCAGAGCCCGGTCCCTCCACCTGCCGAGGGGCCGCTCAGGCAGTGTCCGTCTCATCAGTGCCCATCGTCGGGTCGTCCGGACCGGCGAGGCGAAGCAGCCAGGGGTAGCGCTCGCCCTCCACCACTGCGTACAGCTGGAAGAACCGCACCGGGCCCTTCCGTTCCGTCCACTCCGGGTTGTTGCTCTCGTGGACTGCCCAGGCGTAGACCTCGGACACGTCGCCTGACGTGGCCTGGACGAGCATGTTGGTCCCGCCCCAGACCTCGTTCGGGATTCCGCGGCTGTGCTTCATTGCGTCCCACCAGAACCGCACGAGGTAGAGCTTCGCCTCGCCCTCGGTGTCGAACTTGCTCGTGTCCTGCTCCAGAACCTCGATCATGTAAACCTCCTCTCTCCCCATATCCAGAACCGCCCGGTCCCTACCTCGAGGGACCGGGCGGTTCGCTGTGTGCTGTCAGTGCCCGCAGATCAGGCGGTCGAGTATCGCGACCGGGTCGTCCCCACCACCACGGCGGGCGATCTCTGCCCGGTTGGCCGCTGGACGCTGCACGGTGCCCGCCAGTGCCAAGGGTGCGTGACGTAGCTACGTCGGAGCGTGAGCGCTCGAATCGGAAGGGAGCGGCCTACCAGATTACTTGTGTCGTGCCTCGGGGCGAGGTTGAGAATGGTTGGCACACACCGCCGAGACGAGGGGCGAGCCATGCGGCTACCACGCGCGGAACGACTCAACGACGATGTGGCCGTGCTCGTGGCTGCCGTACTCGGGTTCCGTCACGCGTGGAAGTGGTCGCGGTCATGACGTGGCGCAAGGTCGGACCGATCGAGGTCGAGTGCCCGACTTGCAAGGCCCCGGCGCGCCACGCGTGTGTCGAGGACGGCAAGTCCCGCAAGGTTCATGGCACCCGTCGGATGGCTGCCCGCAACACGCTGATCTCGCTCACATGCTCCGGGTCGCACGAGCCCGCAAACAAACCTCCGGGCGCCGTGATTCGGTGCTACTTGTGCGGGCGCAAGCTGCACGTGCTCAAGTCGGGCCTGATCCCGAAGCACGACGAGCGCGTGGGACCGAAGCAACCTCGGTTGGTTCGTCGAGTCGTCGGCGGAGGACTGCCGTCGCTCGGGAGGGGCGCGCGATGACGGGGCGGGGGTGAGAATGGTCGGCACACACCGCCGAGACGAGGGGCAAGCCATGCGGCTACCACGCGGGGAACGACTCAACGACCTTGCCGCGTACGACGTGGCGCGACACATTCTGACCGAACTAGGGGAGCGGCCGACTCTCGTGCCGGAACACGGCCGGTACCGGATAGAGGTCAATGAGCTAGTGGTGCGGGTTGGTGCACGCGGCACGCCGGGCAGGTCGTGGGCGCCGGACGAAGCCTTGCGGCGCGGTGCTGACGTGATCGTGGGGGTGGACTACACCGCCGCGCCGCCGGAGTTCCACGTCGCGGCCGTGTCGGCTGAGGTGCGCCCGCTGGGATGGGGCACTGACGCCACCCGGGACCGCTGGGAAGTCATCACCGGAGCCGAGGTACGGGCCGGCACGTAAGCTGCCGCCCGACGACGAGGGAGGCGTCGAGCGGCCGGGGGTGCCCGCCACCCCGTACGTCACCGGCTGGCCCTACAAGACAGACGAACACCCCCGCCCGGACGACTCCCGGCGGGGGTGTTCTGCGTTGTTTGGCGAGACAGCAGTGATGGACCAGGCGGTCAGCGCCCGCAGATAAGGCGGTCGAGTATCGCGTCCGGGTCGTCCCCACCACCCCGGCGGGCGATCTCCGCCCGGTTGGCCGCCCGACGCTGCACGGTGGCCGCCAGGGCGATGCAGGCGGTTGGCAGGTCGAGGGCGCCGCGCAGATCGTCGCGGGTGACGTCGAACTCCTCGGCGGTCGCCCAGAACGCCGCCAGCATCTCGGCGGCGCGGCGGCGCTGCTCGTCGGTGATCCCGAAGCTCACGCGGCGGACGTAGAGGCTCGCGTCGATCGCGGCGGCGGCGCGGTCGAGTAGCTCGGACGGCTGAGCGAAGTCGACGCCGCCCCGACGCGGGTTGGCGTCGCCTGACGGCAGAATGGTGCTCACGGTCTGGCCTCCTGAGTAGGTCGGTCCGAGGGACCGTCGTTGAGCATCGGCCTGAGGCTCGCGGCGGTCCCGTTGTCTTGTGACCTCTGACCGTACTGCGAAGACCTATGAAGGTCTATGAAGGCAGTGGGATGTCTTCATGGGTCAGGCAAAGGCGGTCTACGTGCGCGACGCTGACACCGAGTTGTGGCAGCGAGCGGAGGCGTACGCACGGTCACAGCGGCTCACGATGTCCGCGCTCGTGCTTACGGCGTTGGAGCGGTACCTCGCCGAGTTGTCGGAGGGCTGACCGACAATCGCATCGGGCGCCCGGGACGCAGTCACCAATGGGCAGGGAATCGGCTCGGGCGCCCACCTTCGTGGTCTCCACGCGGATAAACCGGTACGGCCTCCCGATCTATGGGCGAGCGCATCTTCGCCGAGCTACGCGACCGGGTCACGGCACCGTGAGGGTGATCACGGTGGACAGCCTCGTCGGGTTCCTGCGCGAGTCGGTGCACGTCGACGGCGACGGCGCGTCCGCTCGTGCTGCCGTTCGCACTCGTGTCGACGCACGGCTGGTTCCGGTCGCGGTCGCCGGGTGGCTGTGCACTCTTGTGGTCCCGATCCTGCCCATCGTGCCCGCCGCCGGCGGGGCGGTCGTGGCGGCGCTGGCGGGAGTCGTCCTGCTGTGCCGTGAGGGCCGTGAAGACCCGCGCACAGGTGGGATCGGACTGCCGGCGGCGGTGGCGTGCCTGGGTGCGGCCGTGCTGACCGCGGTCACTCTGCTGCACATGTCGGCGGCCAGGAGCGGTCCGGTGCCCGCACTTGCCGCCGATGCGTCGGTCGCCACGATCGAGCTCATGGTGCGCACCGATCCGCTGGTACGCCCCTCCCGCGGACACCGGTCGACCTACGTCGTTCTGCAGCGGACGTCGTCCGTGTTGAGAGTCAAGGCACCGCTAACGCGGCGCAGCCGCACGGCCGCCCTGGGGGGGCGCTAGCGCGCCGTCCTCGGGCTCACCAGGCGTAAGGACAGCGCGCAGCTGTTGCGGCCCGTAGATTCAGGCGGTGCCCTGGTACTTCCTTCCGATCATGTGGCTCGGCGCGACCGTTATCAGCGCCCAGGTCCTGCTCCTCGGCGACCGTCAACGTTCGCTACGCCAACGGCTTGGCGAGATCGGGCAGGGCGGAGGTGCATGGGGGCTCGCCCTCGTCGCCGTCATTGCGGGTGGCGTGGTCGGAGCGACGATTGGCGCCGCCGGACCCGGCGTCGGGGACAGCGCCGCCGTCGGCATGGGCGTAGGTCTCCTGACCTGGACCATCAGCGTCGCCCTTGCCCTCATCTCGTCCAACCGCAACACCAGAGGTGGCGACCACCGGGCCAACGAGTAACGTTCCCGCCCCGTCCTCCTCGCAGGCCAGTCTCCGGTCTCCACTCCACGCGTCAATGGCGCCTTCGGCGTCACTTCATGATCGGCTCCGCCGACCCTTGACCCGCTGCGCTGCGACCTTCAATCTGGCTGGTTGCGAGGATGACGGGGGAGTCTGGTGACCTTCGCAGCCCCATATGGGCTGGGCATGCCTCAACCCTCCCCACGCTCCTGATGCCCTACGGGATCGGCGTAGGTCAGCCGAGACACGCAAAGTGGGGCGATCTACCCCAACCTCTATTCAGCCATGTCAGAGCCGCGGTAGCTTCCGCGCGTGAACGGTACGCGCAGCAAGGCGATCAAGAAGCTCGTGTGGGGCATCGTGCTTGCCGGCGTGGGCGCGTGGACCGCCTTCCAGTACGGCCCGGCCGATCCCATGGACGGAACGGCGACCCAACTGCTTGTCGGGGCGATCGGTGCACTGGTTGCCATCCAAGGAACCCGGATGGCCGGCCGCGAAGTCCGGCGGCTCTACGAACCAGAGGTAGTTGCCGACCTGGAGGCCGAGGAAGCCGCGCGCAAACGAGAGATGGAACGCCAAATGGGCGGTACAGACGCGGGCCACACTCAAGGGCGCCCCGAAGTCGCAACCACCGGCCAGTGGTGGGAAACACTTCCGTTCACGCCGCGGGATCACGACGTGCGCATCTATCGAGGCGAATGGATCTTCTACGTGAGGGCCGTCAAGGTCGGGGAACCACTCGTCAACGGAGTCGGTGCAGACAACCCGGCGATCTTGACTCCGATCATGAACGCGCTGTTCTGGAACCGCGTCAAGGGATGGAAAGTCGGTGTGCTTCGATACCGGAACCACTGGTGGAAAGCAGGTCGGATTCGGATTGTCTACAAGGAAAGACTGGCTCCAAGCCAAGCGCCCGATCAACGCATCGCCGAACTCGTCCGAGCTGTCAACGACGGATCCTTCGACAAGTAGCGCTCGGGCCGAATGGAGACTCTGGCAGGTCGTGGGACAGACCATAAATCTGATCCAGCCTGACGCCAACGTGCTGCCACGTCGGGCGACGATGGACGCCGGCCGACCGGACGCACCGAGCACGTCCCGTCGCGCGCGGACTGGATGATCGTGGACTGTCCAGGTCGACCTTTGGCGGCCTACGGATAGGAAGGTCACTACAGTGCACCGGAACGCCAGTGCGTCAGGCGTCGTCAGCGCAAGTCAGCGTGTCTCTAAGGCTCGCCTTTACGTTCGCGTAGAAGTTCTGGGGCTCTTCGCTTAGCCACTCCAGAGCGAAGATCGCAGCGGTGCCGTCCACGGATTTGGTGAAGCACATCCGGTTGGTTTTTGCTAGCAGGTGGGTGTCTAGCCTCCAGCCGGCCGCTGGGAGCGCGTGACGGTAGAACGCCTTCGTTTCGGCGGCAGTCCCGGTTGTGTGGTACTTGCGACCCGCTGTGGCATACAGGTCGTCATCGTCACAGCCGGAGTACTCATCTTCGAGTGTTGCGCCAGGAGGGTGCAGCTCCAGCACGGGGAGTGCGTCGAGCCTGTAGCCAAAGCGATTTTCGCGCTCATCGCAGCCGTACAGCGGCTCGCAACCCGGCGCGGACATCACGCCAAGCAGCGCGGCGATTGCGGCTACACCTGCCGCTGCCTGGCCATGACGCGGACCGGTCATGGTCACGATGATAAGCGCGGTATCAATGCCACTCAGATTGCCAAGCTCCCAGTCTCCGTGCCCTCCGCGTGCCACCCAAGCCAAGGGTGATGTTGGTCCGAGCTGCACACCGGGCGATGATCAGCACCAGGCCGACAACCCGTGGAGTGACGGCCATCTCGGCAGGCTTCAAGCGAGGAGCCAGAGGTAACCCACATACGACACGTAGAACACGCCAGCTAGAGGACAGGCGATGAGACCGGCGCGGGAGAGCGCACCGATCCAACGTCCACGATCGGCAGTGCGGGAGATGAGGCTTGCAATCGCTCCGGCTGCCATGAGCAGGGAGAGGAGCCCCGCGATCCCAAGTACTAGGAGATCGGCCGGCGTCAGCGGCGGGACTGGTTCCTCCTCGAACCGGGCCATCGCACGCGGGTAGGTGGTGACCGTCCACCAGACGACGGCGTTTCCAACCGCGACTACGCACAGCAGGACCGGGACGAGCGCAGATCTGGAAAGGTCGGTCTCTGCTCGCATGCGCAATCGCACCCCTCTCCCGAGCCGCCGCGATGTGCAGACACGGTACTGCGACGGTCAACACTGGACACACGAAACAGTCCTACGCCAAGCCCGTTGAGTCCAACAGACCCAGCGTGACCCCATCGAAGTCAACACGAGGCGCCGGGGACACCAGTTCGAGGAGCCTGGCAGCGCGAACTGGCTCCGGCCGTGCCATCCACGTGCCATTACAGCGGGCCAGGACCGGATCCTCCAGGTCACGCCAGGCCGCTGATCCACACTGACACACCGAATAGGAGGTCCGATCCCTACGATTCCCAAGCTGACCGTATCGCTCCGCGCCCTCGTCACCTTTCCGTCGGCAGAACGGCGAGGCTGACCCGGCGGACACGTGCGGTGAACGCGACGTTGAACGACTGGAAGTGCAGAAGGTTCGGCGGGTAGAAGTCCACGCCGCACACCTCTCGTCCTACCCCGGGTGGAAGATCTTCGACCGGTTCTTCTTGCCAGTCCACCACCCGAGCCCCATGCGGCTCGATACGCGCGACTGGAGAGTCGCGAATTTCTTCGGGCAGCCAATCTGGATGCCAGCGAAGCCACAAGGTCAGTCGCCGCTGCTCCGGCTCGATCTCGATGCGCTGCAGATCCATCTCATGGAAGTGGAGCATCCTGCCGTCCAGAAGCTCCGGCTCGTAGGCCGAGGCGCCGGGCTCGGTCCATGGCCGGCAGCCCTCGAAGAGCACAGCAGACTCGTCCACAACCACAGCATCACGCTCGCAGCAGCTCACCATTCGGCCGGTCGCCGGTCGCCGTCGCCGGTCGCCGTCGCCGTCGCCGTGCAACTATCGTGCCATTAGCTGCGGGCCGCAATGGTCTGAACGGGCGTGCAGGGCTATCCACCAAGCAAGACAGGAGCTGCGGCCAGGGCCCCGCGCCAGCCCTTCCAAGCTGGGACAGGCGCGATGCGCTGCTGCCTCACCTGTAGGGCGGGTAGGAGACCTTACGACCTCGGTCTCGCCATCCCCATCGGGGTATGCCGGCGAGGAAGCCGTCGTAGCCCGTGTGGTGGAACGTTGATCCGTCCAGGTAGGTCACCTCGACCCGCGATCGGTCCGGGCCGAATACTTCAGTGACGTGGCCGTCGACAATCGCGCGGACAGTCGATTCGACGAACTCCGCACCTTGGTCGTCACGGTCGAACACTCCGAATGAGCCACCTGGACCGTTGCCAAGTTCAAGCTGCAGCCCGGAGCCGAAGTCTGTCCAGACCACGGGCATGGCGTCGTGGCTGGTTGGGATCAGCTCGGTCACCAACTCACCACCGTCCCACCTGCGGATCATCGTCACCGATGGTCCAAGATCACGTTCGAGGTGGTCGGCGAAGCTGCGCAACCGCTGCCCGATCGCATCTCCCGCCCACGGCGGCGGCGAGTCAGCGGCTGTCATGGCCGGAGGCTACATCCAGTCGAAACGATGCGCATGGCTGTCAGCGGCGTCCGACTGACCCCAGTCCGACCCCAATGACCTGCAACACCGGACGACGACGAGCACCAGGCCGACGACCTCCCGAGCGCGGACGCGCCGGTCGTGATCACGGTGCCCGTTCCTACAGATAACAAGGTCGCGTGCCCCTGTGGAGGGAACACTATGGTCGGCCGAGGAACTCACGAATGTGCTGAGACCAGACGTCCGATTTCTCGAATTGGCATAGCGACATCATCAAGGAGATCAAGCACATCGCCAGGGCCTAGGAATTTAAATAGGAGAACCCGCCCGTGATCAGCCCGAGAAAGAGATCTCTCTCGAAATACTGCAGGTCGCGTGTCATGCACTCAAATTAGAGATACGTGCTTACGAACAAGCCTACGAAGATTGCTGCAACAATAAGCCAAATCACGATACCGTGACCCGGCGCAACGTCATCCGCCTCCTCATGGGACCCGTTATCTTTGCGACCACGGCCAAGGAGCGCGGCCTCTAGTCGTCCACGAGTAAAGAGAAGAAGTAGCAGGGCGCCACCTATTGACGATCCCGCAACGAGGCGGACATCTCCGTCCAATCTGTAATACGCCATGGGAATGATCAAGGCCAGCCAGGAGATGGCGGCAAGAAGCCCCCTATTTCTACTAGCAGGATCTGACCTTCGATAGCTAAATGTAAGTACGAGCGCCCACGCAATCATGGCGACCAGAATCCAGATCGCCTCATAAGCCGTCATGAGCCCAAGCACCAGGAATAGCAATCGCTGCAGTACCAATGGGCTGCGGAACGTCGGCGATGAGCGCGTCGACGTCGCAGCGGGTGTCGGCTGATCCGATGGTCGGCTGCCGCGAGGCCGTTCGGAACTGTCGACGAGTTCGGATCAAGCATCCACGCAACCCAAGCCGTGGACGGATCCAAATACAGCGTTCGAAGCTCCGCGGTGCCAACCATGCCGAGCATGGTCCCGGACAACTCCGACTCCCTCAAGCCGGGCACCTGCGTGCCCTCCGCATGCCCAAGCCAGGAATGATCCACGGTCAACGACAGGTACTGGCAGCACCGTACAGCGGGCATCGCCGGAGCCCGGTACACATTCGGTACACATGATCATGGAAAACGGCGGCAGACCGTGAGAAGCGCCAGAAGGCGTTTCCGCAGGTCAGCCACCGTTTCCGCGGTGATCTCGCAGGCCTGGGACCTGCGTCTATCAGATGTCGTAATACAGCTCGAACTCGGGCCGCGGGTTCCCTGGTCTGGGCAGACGTCCCGAGCACCGCGTCTGACCTGCGTCTTTACCGCTTGTTGTAGCTGGCTGACAACGGCAGCTGTTGGGCGTCCTGCGGACTTCTTGCGGACTGGCTGCGGACTGGAATTTCAATGCCCGACAGACATGGAGCGGGTCGACAACCATTCTCGGGGGTTCAGTTGGCTGGGCCCTTCCGATCAAGCTGCCTGGTGCCCCACACTTCCGCCCACGGGGAGAAACTCAACGTCCCGGAGGCCCGCATGTCGAAGCGTCGCCTGCGATCTGAGCGGATCGTCCTCCAGTCCCCGACGTCGTTCTCGGGGTCCGCCGTGCGGTTGGCAATGGAGAGATCATGAACCGAACCAAGTCCATCGCACTGAGCGCAGTGGCCCTCGCCTTGCTGGCAGGCTGCGTCGCCACTCCGCCGGTGAAGCAGGTGGCCGAAAGGGGCGGGGTCCGGGCTATGGCGACCAGCAGGTCACCCATTCCTACCGAGACGCCGACGCCGACGCCGACGGCGCCCGATGAGTACGCATGGGGCGCCCGCACGGTCTATGCGGACGGGATCGAGATGACGGTGTTCAAGCCGACGATCATGAAGGACGCCGGGGACGGCGAGTCCTGGGCTGAGACGGCCGAGTATGACGACGAAATCAAGGCGGCGCTCAAGGCGGGCGATTTGCCGATCAAGTTCACCATCCAGGTGCGCAACACGTCGTCGGAAACGTTCGACCCAAGCATGACCGACATGAACGTGCTCGCCGGGGAGGACCAGCTGGACCCCAGCTGCATCGACTCCGACTGCGGGATCTCCCTGACGAAGCTGCGACCCGGCCGCAGCGTGCGCACGACCTACGCCTACTTCATCCCGAAGACCCAGGCGGCGAACGTGACGGCAGAGGTTGCCCCGGACTTCGAGCACGACCCGGCGCTCTATGTTGGGTCTGTGGCAACCCATTGATCACTCCGGGGTCCCCAGCGCGGGCGTCGCCTGGACGAGGCTCGGCACCGCGAGCTACTGCGCCCGATGAGCGATTACGGCATTACTTCGCGAGCCTGGTGATGGCCTCGGAAGCCGACGTTCGATCGGGTCGCGATCTAGGTGTTACGACCCGGATCAGGCCGCAGGCCGGTCGGATCCCCGGGCGGGTGGTGGCGGGGCCAGTGCCCATGAGTCTGCCCATGAAACGGAGTCTTGAAGTGCAATCGAGGACACTTCAGACACTGGCTCGGCCAACGTTGTCGCAGGCCAGCTGCATATTGAAGCTGCTCATCGCCCTTTGGAGCTGATGATAAGAGGTTCGAGTCCTCCCACCCCAGCCACCTCCAAACAACTCGACGCCAAAGGAAGGCGGTCGGGGCGCTGAATGGGTGCTGGTTACAGGCTGCGGACCGCCAGCGAGACTGCGAACGGTTCCTGCACCGCTCGGACGTGACCGGTATGGCGCCCTCCAGTTACCGGGCAATCGTGCGAGTGGCCAGTTTTCTTGACCCATGCTCAAGCGATGTCCGCTTAGGCACCGACGCCAGACCGCGGCCAGCGGGAGCGGTCGTAGCCACACGTGAGCTGGGTCGCGAATACTTGACGAGGCCGCGCAGCGGTGCGTGAGACGCTGGCCGACGCTCACCACTGAGGTGGCGCTTGGGAGCAGAACACTGGCGCCGTGGCCTGGGTTCGTGGCATGGCTTGTGGCATGAAATGGTGTCAGCCGTTGGCAAACGGTGGGGTTGGTGGGGGAGTAAGTGGGGGTGAAGTTGCTGGTGGAGGGCCAATTGGGTGTTGGCGGCGGTTCTCGTAATGCGTAGGTCGTGGGTTCGATTCCCACAGGCGGCTCCATCCAAAATCACCTCTGACCTGCGGAAACCTCATCCCCGGCAGTATGCCGATCAAGCTGTAGTGACCTCGTGGTCTCAGTTGTGGTCTCAATTGGACTCACCGGGCACCTCCGAAAAGGACCCGTCCGATCCGGGCCGCCGCGTCCTGGGCGAGCACCGATCCGACGTGCGTGTAGCCCTGGGTGACCCTCAGATCAGAGTGCCCGAGGATCTCCTGAACCACCCGGATGTCGACGCCCTGCTCCAGGAGCAGCGTGCCCGCGGTGTGCCGACCGTCGTGGACCCGAGCATCACCGACCCCGGCCATCTTCAGCAGCGTCTTCCACTCCTCCCAGTCATCCCGCAGGTCGATCGGCCGGCCGTTGGGCTGCGCGAACACCAGGTCGCGGTAATCGCGAGCGCATCAGGCGCTTCCCTTGCGCTCTGCGCCCTTCCGGCTCGCGTGCGTAGACGGCAGGTCCGTCCTGCGCCGCAGCGTACGCAACCACGGCAACGAGGCCTGATAGCCGCCAGTCTGCAGGATCACGAGTGTGCACCTACACAACGCATGACTTATATCGCTGTCTGTGCTACCAGCCAGCGGCTCTTGCCGCGACTGAAGGATCCGTTGAGCCAGACGATCATGCTCACAACGTCCTTGATACGCCGCTGCGGGTGTCCGCATGCCGGACAGGGAAGCGGTGGCAGTGGCCGATCCTGGACCGGATCCCCCGCCAGGTAGGCGTTGCGGCTCGATATTTCAGGCCGAAGTGGAGATGGTGTCGGGTCGACTCGAGCAGAAGGAAGTGTCGAACATGGCAAGAAGCGGTGGACTGGACCGGAGGACGTTCCTCTACGGATCGGCACTCACTGCCGGTGCGGTGACGCTCGGCGCCTGTTCGTCGAGTAGTGGGTCCGGCGGCAGCGGCGCCAAGCCTGACGCAAAGGCGAGGAGGGGAGGCTCGGGCAAGGGTTCGGAGACCAAGCCGCTACCGGCGCCCGCGAAGTTCCAGGAGTCACCGACGCTCGCGGCGCGCGTCAAGTCCGGTGACCTTCCGGCGCTGGAAAAGCGACTTCCGCAGGAGCCGTACGTCGTACCTCATCGTTGGCTGGAGCCTGGGAAGTACGGCGGCAACCTGCTGCTCGCGGTGCCCACCGCGAACGACCTGCAGATCCGGCAGTACATGTACGGTCACTCCCTGCTCCGGTTCGTCAACGACGGCCTGGACATCGTGCCCGGCCTGGTCGCGAGCTGGGAGTCCAACGCCGACGCCTCCGAGTGGACGCTGCACTTCCGGTCGGGCCTGAAGTGGTCGGACGGCCAGCCGTGGACCACCGCGGACATCATGTTCTGGTGGGAGGACATGGTGCTCAACCAGGAGCACCCCGATATTCCTCCCGACGAGGCAAAGTCCGGCAAGGGCACGATCATGAAGCTCACGGCCCCTGACGAGCGCACGTTGGTGATGAAGTTCGACGCGCCCGCTCCTCTGACCGCCGCGCGACTGGCCGGCTACGTCAACCGGGGCAACGGCACGACCTGGATGGAACCCAAGCACTACCTGAAGCAGTTCCACCCTCGTTACAACAAGGCGGTGTCGAAGAACTGGGCCACCGCCGACGGTGAGTTCGAGAAGAAGCGGGACTACTCCTCCAACCCGCAGTCTCCGACGATGACCGGTTGGCGTCTCAAGTCCTACCGGGACGGTCATCAGGCGATCTGGGAGCGCAACCCTTACTACTGGTGCGTCGACAAGGACGGTCGCCAACTTCCCAACATCGACACGTTGACGTTCTCCGTGGTGGACGATCCCGAGGTGGCACGCCTGCAGATGCAGGAGGGCAAGCTCGACTACGTCCACGGGCCGTTCAACGGGCTCACCCTTGCCGACGTCTCCGGGTTCAAGAAGTCCGAACAGCGCAGCAGCCTCGACGTCTTGTTGTGGGACGGCGGCAGCGGAACCGGGTCGATGTTCTTCTTCAACTACGACCACAAGGAAGCGCCGATGCGGGCGCTGATCCGCGAGCCGAAGTTCCGCCAGGCCCTCTCGTTGGCCGCCAAGCGGGACGAGATGCAGAAGTCGATCTACTTCAACACCGGCGAGCAGACGACCGGAACCCTGAGCCCCAAGGCGATCGAGTACCAGGTCAACGACCAAGGCAAACAGGTCTACCACAACTGGCGGGACTCCTTCGTCAAGTACGACCCGGAGAAGGCGAAGAAGCTGCTCGACCAGATCGGTGTCGTCGACAAGGATTCCGACGGCAAGCGAGAGATGCCCGACGGATCCAAGTTGAAGATCCGCATCGACTACCCGGCCGACACCACCAAGGACCACCAGCAGAAGAACAACTTCCTCAAGCGAGACTGGGAAGCCATCGGGCTGACGGTGACACTGAACCCGATTCCGCCCGACGCCTTCGGTGACGAGTGGGCCTCCGGCTCGCTGGACTCCCAGGCCGCCTGGGAGGTCGGCAACGGCCCGGACCACTTCGCCCAGCCGGCCTGGCTCCTGCCGATCGAGCCGACTCGGTGGGCGCCGCTCGAAGGGCAGTACTTCGCCCTACGGGGAACGCCTCAGGAGCACCAACAGCAGAACGTCGACCCGTTCAAGCGCACTCCACCGCGGATGGAGCCGGACCCGAAGGGCCCGATCGCGAAGATGTGGAAGCTCTACGACCAGAGCAAGCTGGAACCTGACGCGGTGAAGCGTCGGCAACTGGCCTGGGAGATCGACAAGATCCACGTCACGGACGGGCCGTTCTTCATGGGTACGGTGGCCAACACACCCCAGTTGGTCCTTGCGCACAAGGACCTGCGCAACGTCCCGCGGAAGGAAAACCTCGCCCTCGGGGGCTTCGTCAATCCGTGGCAGCATCCGTCACCTGCGGTCTACGACCCGGAGGCATACTTCTGGGCCAACCCGGACCAGCACAGCTGACCAGGAAGGCAGTCGACCCTGCCGGTCGTTACCGGACGACGCCGATTTCTCAAGAGGAGCTTCTCTGGGATCTGTCCACGATGTGCGGTCCGAAGCGTGTCGACTAACACCCGACTCATCACAGGCACGTTCCCCATGGTCGCCCGTCGGACCGTGACCGCTGCACTCGTTCATCTTCGGCAACGTTGGGAGTCAGTAGCCGTACAGGTACCAGTCGGGCTGGCGACGGTCGAGGTCCACCGTTGATGTCCGCTCAGTTATCTGGACACCAGGCCGCGGCAGGTGGGAGAGCGGTCGTAGCCACGCTCGGGCTGGGACGCAATCCTTGACGAGGTCCCGCGCAGCGGTGCGTGAGACGCTGGCCGACGCTCACCACTGGCACGGCGCCTGAGAGCAGGTCACTGGCGCCGTGGCCGTGGTTCGTGGCATGCCCCAGCACCCGCTGAACCACCTTCGGATCGGCTCCCTGGGCCAGCCAGATGGAGGCCGCGGTGTGCCGCAGGTCGTGGATCCGCAGCGTCGGTGCACCCACTGATGCAGCCGCCCGGCGCCAGCCCACAGACCGCTTCCAGTTCGACTGGACACCGAGCAAACCCTGCCGATCCTTCTCCTGGCGCTCGGCGCGTCTCAGGCTGGCTGGTCCAGTGAGTTGCGGGTGTTGGCGTTCAGCAGGGTGTACCGGTGAAGAGTGAGCCCCGGTGGAGCGAGGCTGTTGAGGTCATCGACCGTTAGAACCTGGTGAGGGCTGAGCCATTCCTGCCCTGGCTTGTGCAGTACCCAGCCGCCGCCAAGAGTGACCGCCGCATGCGTGATGTTATCTTCCGCGTCGCGCGATACCAGGACGGTGCCTGGCTGGTCGTCGGTGCCACCGGCCGTGCAGTTGGCGGCTAGCCAATCCTCGAACAGTTGATCGTCGGGGTCGGGCGCACCTGCTGCCGCCATGACGGTGGCGAAGCAGTTTGCTGCGCTTCCCCGGGCGAAGGCGCTTCCTCTGCTCCCGGGGGCGTAGGTTCCGCTGAGTTCTCGGGCATGCGGAAGTACGGATGCGGCCGCACGCCAGATCTCCTCCGGTACGTCCCTGCGCTGGCAGGGAAGCTGCCACTCGCCGAAGACGCGCTGGAAGACGGTCTGGAGGTGATGCTGCACAAGGGTTGGCCACCAGACGAACCGATTCCCGTCGGCCTGCTTGCGCAGCACCTGCTCATCAAGGATGTCCGCCCAATCGGTGACGGAGGGCACTGCTCCTCGCCCGTGTCTGACCTGGGCGAGTACGAGCTTGGCGCGAACCTCTTGCGGCTGAGCGTGGAACGCGTGTTCGTCAAGCCACACGACGTCCAGATCCTTGGCGAGGTTCCACGTCTCGTAGGTGTCGCGAAGTTCCGGGGAGAGGGAGTCTACGAGACCACCCTTTGAGGTGAGTCCGAGTTCGGCCGCTTCGGCGGCGGTCATGAAGAACGGCTGGCGGGCCGGGGCCAGCCAGTCGGCCCAGCGGCGCGCCAGTGACGACTCGACCTCAATACCCAAGATCTCCACGCGCCGCATGGTAGGAGAGGGCCGGCAGCGAGTGCCACGTAATTCCACCCCGGCAGGCGTGCAAGATGAGTAAGGGCCTGCGTACGGGACAGAGCCCGGCCCCCGCATGTCAGATGTGTGCCAGCTGACGAGACCCCCCGCACGTCAAATACCTGAGCAGAGCGGCCGGAGCGGTTACGGCAGGCGCCCCCTCAGCCGGTCGGCGTTGCACCATCTGTGATCCAGGCCAGAGGCCTACAGCAGTGGAGTACAGCAACGCTAATGACCGGGATCGGCTCGTCCCGACCTCGGATGCCGTGGCGTACGCCCGATCGGCCGTTATCGATCTTGCCGCCGATAGACACTTTTATGTGTGTCAAACGCAGACAAGGCCGCCGAACCGTGGGCTCGCTACGCAGGCCGGCGCATCAGCAGCCCGTAGGCGGCGCTCAACGACTCGGCTGCAGCCCTGGCAGGGGTCGCAGTTTGAACATCAGGATGCCGAGATACTTGTTCAGCACTGCCTGCTTGTGGGGATAGCGCTCGGCGGCTTCGGCAGGCATCTGCGGCTCGACCGCAGCTTCGATCCACAGCCCAGCCGCACTGAAAGTGTTCAGCAGGTCCGACATTGTGTACGGCCGCTTGGTGAGGGTGACCCCCTCATCCCAGTTGCGGTGCCGGTAGGCGAACGATTCGGTGGCGAAGTACTCCTCCCCCAGCGAGGTCCCGTTCTGCTCCGCTCGTTCGATCGCGTACCGGATCGGCTGGGTCCGGGTGAGCAGGATGAAGCCGTCCTCGGCCAACATCTCGCGCGCGGTCTGCAATGCCCGGACCGGGTCCGCGGCGTACCCGAAGGACTGCAGGAACAGGATCCGGTCGAACAGCCGGCCAGCGAGGCCCGGCACCGCCGCCAGATCGGAGAGATCGCCCTCGATAAGCTCGACGCCCTGCGGCGGCGCGATGAAGTTCCCGCTGATGTCGACGCCGACCGACGCGGCGGCCCTGTCTCCAGCCAACTGAGCGATCTTCGCCCCGTTGCCGCAGCCCGCGTCCAAGACGGCGAGTCCGGTGACGTCGCCGAGGAAAGAGCGCTGCGCCGGCCACTCGACGAGCCGATCCAGCGAGTCCTCACGGGCGCGCGCCTGCTCGAAGCCCGACGAGAGCGTCTGCCACGGACGGCTCGAGTCGCCGCCGACCGCGCCAGCAGTGCCCATAAATGAGTTCTCCTGAACCATGAGCGAATACTGCCGGATGACCGAGCCCTCCACCTGTTCGCCCCAAGGAGAACCGCCGCCTATCCGGTGGGGTTGCCCCGCTTTGACGGACAGGGTTGATGTGCGGCAGGTCTCCACCAGCCGATGCGCGACGTCCTCGAGTCGCCTTTGCTCATGGCGTGGAAGCATGTGTGGCCATGGCGGTGATCTTCTTCGATGGCGACCAGACCCTGTGGGACTTCCGCACGTTGATGCGTCGGACACTGGCCGCGACGATCGAGGAGCTGCGCAGGCTGGTTCCTGCCGCCGAGGGCGACCTATCCGTAGACACCTTCGTGGCGGACCGTGAGCTCGTGGCCGAGCAGCTCAGAGGTACGGTCACCAACCTGGAATCCATCCGACTGGCCGCCTTCACGCACAGCTTGCATCGGCTGGGCATCGACGACGCAGGGCTCGCTGAGCACCTCAACGACTACTACCTGCAGCGGCGGTTCGCCAATGTCGATCTGTACGACGACGTTCTGCCGACCCTCGAGACCCTGATCCTCAACCACAGCGTGGGACTACTGTCCAACGGCAACTCCTACCCTGCCCGGGTCGGCCTGGAGCACCTCTTCTCGGCCACGGTGTTCTCTCAGGACCACGGGGTCGAAAAGCCGGACCCACGTATCTACGCCATCGCTCGGGCAGCGATCCCCGGCGATCGGTACGTCATGGTGGGCGACTCGATCCCCAACGACGTCATTGGCGCGCAGCAGGCTGGCTGGGAAGGGATCTGGCTCAACCGCGACCGCCAGGAGCCCCCTGCAGACGCCCGCCCCGACGCGATCCTCCCCAACCTGCATGGACTCCCGGCATTGATCGGCACTGGCTGACCGATCATCTCCTGTCGCCCGGATGCCGGGGCGACGTCTCGCGAGGGGGCGACACTCAGCGGGCGGGAACCGGCTCGGCCGACGGCCGCCACTCTCGCCTGATCAGCCCGTAGACCCACGAGTCAGAGACCTCGCCGTTCACGACGCAGTCTTCCCGCAACGTCCCTTCACGCACGAACCCGAGCTTCTCTAGCACGCGGGCAGATGCCACGTTGCGCGTATCGGTCTCAGCCTGGACGCGATTCAGGTCCAGCGTGTCGAATGCCCACCGCAGCAAGGCGCGCGCGGCCTCGGTCGCGTAGCCGTGGCCCCACGCTGCATCGTCGAAGCAGTAGCCCAGCGACGCGCTGCGGTAGTCCGGATTCCACCGGTTCAGGCTGGACCAGCCGATGAACGCCCCGTCAGAGACACGATCCACGGCCAGCCGCGCCCCGGTGCCCTCCTCTGCCATCTGCCGGCAAGTCGTGATGAACCGCTCGGCGCGCCCGCGATCGCTCCACGGCGGCGCGTCCCAGTAGCGCAGCACGTACGCGCTGCTGTGCAGCGCGAAGAGGTCGTTCGCATCCGCGTCGTCGAAGGGCCGCAGCCGAAGACGAGCGGTGTGCAGCGTCGGGGTGGGCAGCGACATGGGCGTCATATTCCCTCCGGTGATTGGCGGCCGGTCAATCTGACATTCGGTGCCGGCCACTCGCAATGGGTTTTCTCGGCCGGGGCAAACCCTGCCGATCCTTTCCCGTACGGGTCAGTCGGTCAGCGAGGCTGCCATCCACTCGTGCACGTCGCTGTCGTCTCTGGGACCGTCATGTGGTCCCGCTCGGAGGATGGCTTGGACGGCTCTGGTGTGCGTCCAGCGCATCGCCCTCTCGCGGTCGATCTCGGCGGCGTCGGCGAAGATTTCGATCCGCCTGCGGAGGGCTCGGTCAGGGTCGGGCAAACGCTTCAGTTCGGTCCACCGGTCGCGGAGGTGGGTGAGGCATTCGAACGCGATCTCGCCGACGTAACCGTGGGGGTCGATGGCCTGCCAGTCCTCACGTGTTCCGCGGAGAACGTTGGACTGATTGAGGTCGCCGTGCTGCATGGTGTCGGGCCGGTCAGGTCCCAGCTCCGACATGTCGCCACGGCGGCGTCGACGGCTCGTGCGGGGAGTGGATGTCCGGCGGCTGCCGACATGTCGGGGAGTTCGGTCGCCCACTGCTCGGACACCGGCCCCAACCGGAGCGGACCAGGGGGTGCCGGGACGGCGAGGCGTCGGGCCAGCCGGCCAATGATGGTCATCGCTTCATCCGCGTCGGGCACAGTCGCCACGGATTCCGGACGGAGTTGCTCGAGCAACATCGCACGGTTGGTGTCGTCGCGCTCCAGTAACAGCGCTGCTCCTCGCCCGCCCCAGGTCGCGAGGGTGAGGGCCTCGAACACCTGAAGCTCATACGGAGGCAATATCTTCAACATCGCGCCAGCACCATCGAGCCGACGAACAGGCACCACGACGGCTTCCCACCCGGACATGGCCGGCCCAGCGATGACGCACGACCAGCGCTCCAACAGGTCACTGACAAGGTCGGGCAGACGGTCCAACCACTCGCGGGCCCGCTGACCCAGGTCCCGAAGCAGCACATCACGAAACGCCGTAGGGACGGTCAAGGCTCTGGCGTCAGGTTGACTCATGGCACCCGATTCGATCACCCATGCGCCACGCCGTCCAAGGGGCAGGATTAGCTTCCCGAGCCAAGACCGCCGAGCTTCGCTTTTCAGCCGGGATGAGTATGGCTGGCGAGGCAGACCCGAGATGTCCGTGCGCTAACTGGGCTGTGCCACGGGGCGGAAGCCGTGGTCGTTGGTGTCTCGGGAGTCCGGTGGGTAGCACAGGCGCTGCGCGCCGCGGCTGGTGTGGGCTGTGGAGAGCCAGGCGCCGCCTCGTAGCGACCGGCAGGGGCCAGTTCCGCGAGGGCCGTCGGGGCCGCGCGGATTCTGGCGCGGGCTGTCTGCGTAGTAGTTGGGGTCGTACCAGTCGGCACACCATTCCCGCACTTGGCCTGCGAGGCCGTACACACCGCACCAACTTCGATCACCCGGATATCGGCCGGCGGGAGTTGGGCCTTCGAGTTGGGCGACGTGTTCGCCGAGCCAGCAGGCCCGGTCGAATCGGCCTCCGGTTTGGCGTCGGCTTGAGCCACCGTTGAGCCAGCGGCGCCACTCGTCGTAGTTGGTGAATGGTCGGCCGGCCGTGTCCTCGCCCGAACGGCAGGCGTCCGGCCGCCAGTCCTCGCCCCAGGGGAAGGTCGAGCCAGCGGGTCCACGGGCCGCGTACTCCCACTCCGCCTCTGTCGGAAGCCGAACCCCTGCCCAGGCGCAGTAGGCGGCGGCGTCGTCCCAGCTGACCGAGCTCACCGGCAGATTCTCGCTGCCGGGGATCGGTGCCCCGTCAGCCCAGGCGCTGTTCCACGGGCCGTGGACGTCGATATCGACCGGGGCGGGGTATCCGGTGGCAAGCATGAACCGGTGGAACTGGCCGATTGTCACAGGGTCGCGGTACATCCAGAAGCCGTCGAGTTCCACCTCGTGGGGAAGCAACTCGCCGATCCAGTCTGTGCCGCCGACCTGTCCGTCGAACCACCGATGGTCCCAGCCGTATCGTTCCCACAGCTGGAGCACCGCCGATCGCTCCGAGCCCATAGCGAACGACCCGGCAGGAACGAACGACATCGCAGCACCATCGACTGGATTGGTCGCCTCGTCCAACGAGGCCCTGGCGGTGGTCCCTGGACGATCCGGTACGCGATCCGGCACGACGACCATGGTCCACCGACAGTTGTGCGGCGGCCAGCATCTCGGCCACAGCTGGTCCATCACGCGAGATTGGGAACTCCAACCCCTGCCAGCACATACGTCAAGAAGTCGCGGCCGGACAGCCTTCGGCCAATTTAGCTAAGGCTGTACGTGGCGTTGCATCACCCAACGCCACTTGGCGATCCTACGGTCGCGCCTGAACCCGAATTCCTCGAAGAGGTTTTCGGGGCCGGTGTGGAAGTAGGCGCCGCGCTGGGGTTCGCGGCCATCGACCTGCTCCGGGTAGGCCTCGACGACCCCGCCGCCGGCTTCCTTGATGGCGGTCAGGGCGGCGGCTACTGCTGCCCGAGCGACCCCTTCGCGGCGGTGGCCCTTGCCGGTGAAGATACAGCCGATCCGCCAGTCCGGAAGCTGGACGAGTCCCTGGTTATAGGTCTTCGGGTTCTTGATGTTCGGAAGCTCCGCAGGCGGGCCGTACTGGCACCAGCCCACACACTCGTCGCCGTCGTAAACGAGGACCTGGTGGACTGTCTTCTTGCGCACGTGCTCGACCTTGGCCTGGCGGTTCTGGGAGGCTGTGCGGTCATTGCCAACCCCCTCGGGGTGAAAACCCATACACCAGCAACCACCCCAGACGCCGTTGTTTGCCTCTACGAGCCTGGCGAAGTCGTCCCAGGTGTCAACATCCAGCAGGCGGGTCGTGTAGGAAGGCATCGCCTTGTCGGCCATGCTGCCATCCTCCCAGCAAGTCAGGAGGGTATGCAGCAGCTCATCCAATGCCCCTCATGTCGCGCTCCGCGCCGCCCAGTGAAGAACTTCTGGCGAGCCGCAAAGTCGCGAACCTGGCTGTGGCGTCACAACGCGAAGTAGCGCGGCCGGGGCCTCCCTACCCCGGCCGCGCCGTCCCCCAACACCGACTCGGCCGAGCCCCCCGCTCAACCGCCCCGTCCCCCGGATGTCTGGTGCGGAGCCTGCAGGACCAGCGTTAACGAAGCGTAAAACCACCAACTGTGCCGCGGCTGTCACCGCGCGGGCGAGCACTGTCCTCGAGCCGTAGTGGCCGAAGACTCGGACGCAGCCTCAGGGTTCCTGCCGGCCGTCACGCTCTGCCAGCCAGCCACCGAACTGCTCAGGGGTCCGCACGCCCGCGTCGAGCACTGCCGTGTAGATGTCGAGGCCACTCACCTCGTCGGGATAGCGTGGCGTGCGGTGCCAGACGTCCTTGATTCGAAGGACTGCACGTCGCTGGTCGTCCGTGATCGAGTCGCGGAGCTCCTCGTGCCAGGCCGTGACACTGGCGTGGTCGTCGTGGAGCCAGAGCGAGAGATCGATCCGCCAGCTGACGATGGCGCTCGCGGTGCCCTTCGCCGGCCCGACCGTCCCGGGCCGCTCCATACCGATGGTCACGTGATATCGCTCGTCGCGGACCGCATCGGTCGGTGCACGTGATCCGCGTTCGTCGGTGTAGTGCATGTCCACCACGCCGGGGATCTCGACGATCCGCCTGAGCAGGTCGAGCACGTCCGCCGGTGCGAACCTGGACCCGACGGCGAGCATGATGTCGATCTCGGGCCAGGTCATCAGGCCGGATACGTAACTCCCCGTCGGCAGAATCGTGCCGAGACGCTCGAAGACTCCGGACGTGTCGAGCTCGGCGAGGATCGTCGCGGCGTCGCTTCGCAACGCGGCCTGCCGTCGCTCCAGTTCCTCGTACGACACCGGTCAGGCTCCTTCAGGTTGCATCGAGGATGATGTCCTTCAATTCAATCAGAGTCTCGATTCGAAAGCTGGCCTGTGAAAAATCATGTGCCTTTGTGAACTCGTTGTAGACAATGACACAGTCGATGCCGGCCGCCACGGCTGAGTTCAGCCCTCTGGATGAATCTTCTACGACCAGTGTCTCTTCTTTGGTGGCTCCGAGGCGCTTCAAGCCGGTCAGGTATGGTTCCGGGTGCGGCTTGGCGAGGTTGTAGTCCTCGCGGACAAGCACGAAATCCATGAACTGTCTGACTCGGCGCTTCTCATGGATAAGTTCAAAATCCACACGTCTTGCGGTCGTCACGATGGCCATGCGGACGTATTTTGACAGTTCGGCAAGAGTTTCGGCGACGCCTTCGATCTCGATGGCTTCTGTTCTAAGGTATTCCTGATAATAATCGTTACGAACCTGACGCAGCCTGCTGATGGTCCGTTCATCAATACCCGCCGCCTTGGCTCGGGCCCAAGTGCCCAGTCCCTGGTTCATGTCCCGGAGGTATTGATCCTTTTCCGGGTAACCGCGGCAACTTGTGTCTCCGAATCAGACAGCAACGGCTGGGGTGTCGCGCACGGCGACGCTGGCGTGGTTTTCCTGGAAGCTCTGTTCGGATACGAGAGTCAGTCGAGCGGTGGCCTGGAATTCCGGCAGGGTCGTGGCGCCGCAGGACACCATGGTTGCCTTGATCTTGGCGATCGTGACAGTCAGGCCGTCGCTGAGGTCGCCGGCGTACGGGACGTAGCCGTCGACGCCTTCTTCGAAGATGAGTCCCTGTCCGCCCTGTCCGTAGCGCTGCCAGTTGCGGGCGCGGTTGGAACCTTCGCCCCAGTACTCCTTCACAAAGCCGTCCTTGGTGGGGAGCTTCGCCCCGGGAGCCTGGTCGAAGCGGGCGAAGTAGCGCCCCATCATCACGAAGTCCGACCCCATCGCGAGCGCCAGCGCCATGTGGTAATCGTGCACGAGTCCGCCGTCGGAGCAGATCGGCACATACTCGCCGGTGCGCTCGCGGAAGGCGTCGCGGGCCGCGGCGACATCGAGTACGGCGCTGGCCTGGCCCCGGCCGATTCCCTTCTGGTCGCGAGTAATGCAGATGGAGCCACCACCCACGCCGACCTTGATGAAGTCCGCGCCCGCTTCCGCGAGGAAGTCGAACGCTTCCCCGTCGACGACATTCCCGCCACCGACGGGGATCTCCGGGTAGTGCTTCTTCGCCCAGGTGAGGGCCTGTGCCTGCCAGTCGCTGTAGCCGTCGGAGCTGTCGAAGCACAAGACATCTGCCCCGGCGTCCAGGAGCGCGGGAATGCGTTCTTCGTAGTCGTAGGTGTTCACGCCCGCACCAACGCGCAGGCGCTTGTCCAGGTCCACGAGTTGGTTCGGGTAGCGCTTGTTGTCCTCGTAGTCGGAACGGAACACCAAGGACCGCAGGTGACCATTGGCATCGACTACCGGAAGGCAGTCGAGGCGCTCTTCCCACAGACGTGAGTTGGCCTCGGAGAGGGTGAGGTCGGAACCGGAGCGTGGTAGGTCCGCGATGGCGGTCATCCGGTCGGCAACGGGGGCATCGAGATCATGCCGATGAGGATGGAAGTCGCGGGATGTCACCAGGCCGAGCAGCCGGCCACCAGCGCTTCCGTCGTGGGTAACTGCCGCGGTGCCGTGGCCGGTGTGGCGCATGACGTCAACCAGGTGTTGCAGTGTGTCCTGTGGCCGTACGTTCGTGTCACTGGTGACGAAGCCCGCCTTGAAGTTCTTGACCTTCCGGACGTCCGCGGCCTGCTCGTCGATGGGGCAGTTGTGGTGGAGGAAGCTCAGGCCGCCGTTGCGTGCGAGCGCGATCGCCAGGTCGGGAGAGCTGACCGCCTGCATGATCGCCGACGTGAACGGAGAACCAAGCTCGATCGCCGACTCCGCACCTTCCCGGTGCCGCACCAACGGCGTACGCAGATCGACGGCTTCAGGTGCGCAGCCGACACCGGTCCGGTTCGGCAGAAGTAGGTACTCGTTGAACGTCCTCGAAACCCCGGCAACGACCTGTGCCATGCAATCCTCCCGATCCAACGGCAAGTGCTGGTGCGAGGATCCTCCCACCAATGCCCCGCGCCGCGTCATGATCACTGCCCTGGGTACTTACCCCTGAGCCGCGCCAGGCCGCCCAGCGGGACCAGGGCCTGGCGCGACGACGGGCACGCCCAACCCACCAGGTCGCCGTCGGGCACTGGGATCAGGGCATGGCGGTGATCCGGGCACAGCGGCCACTGCTCGGTCGTCTCCTCGGCCACCACGTCCTGGAGGTGGTCGAGGGCTTCTGCGACCTGGGATGACAGGGGCTCGCCCCCGACGGACCAGAACGCCAGCCGTAGTTCCTCCCGGCCACCATGGAGTATCGATATCGTCGCCGGGAACGGCCAGGGTGTGACGTACGTCTGCCCGGCCGGTGGTGGTGCGGCGTTGAAGGACGGGAACCAGATCGGCGAACCGAAGCGGTCATCAGGGGTCTCCGCGATGACCTCGACGGCCCACGACCCTACGGCATCCTGCAGATCCGCAACGAGACGTAGTGCGATGTCGCCGAACAGTGACGGCACGGCCATGTTCGTCACCTCGCCTCGGGGCAATAGCTCTAAGCATCGTCGCCGCGTAGCTGCTGCAACGGTGGCGGCTCTGTCATGATCCCGCCATGAAGCCGGCTCCCAAGTGGATGCCTTCGGTGATCGCGCTCGGCCTGATGGCCGCGGTCCTCGTCTTCTGGCACGCCACCACGCCGGCGGCCCCACCCGAGCCGCCTGGGCCTTCCACTCAGGCGTACGTACGAATGCAACTGAGCGTGGTCCGCGGCGTACAGATGGTCCTGCCGGTCGACCTGCCCGCCGGATACGACTACCCGACGGCGTACCACTACGCGACCGCGCAGATCGCCGACGACCAGACGACGGTGTCGGGCCACGATCGCGCCGACTCCCGCTCTGTCGTCTTCTACCCGGCCAGGAACCGTGCACAGGCGGATCTCCCCGTCGTCGTCATGTGCGTCCAGCTGACCGACCTGAAGGATGAGCTGTGCCCCTCCATCGCCGACTCCCGGCACCTGCAGCGGCACTACCAGCACACCCGAGTCGCCATCTACGCCACGGGCAATGCCCACTGGGACGTCGACACCTGGAAGAACGTCCAGCTCACCGCCGACCTCAACCAGGTCCGCTGGCTGCACTGAACCCTCGTCGCAGTCGTTCGCGCGTTCGCCATCCGGATCGATGGTCACGCGGTCCAGTTCAGGAACACGTCCCCGAACCACAGGACCGCGTACCACCACACCAGCCCCAGGAAGGGCAGGGCGAGGGCCAACAGGGGCCGGCGGCGGAACGAACGTAAGGCGATGAGGAGCAACAGGCACCAGACCACGACGAAGCTCGCCACCGCCCACCACGGCGCGACGAGTCCGCTGACGACGTAGAGAAACAGCAACGGGACGAGGCAGACCAGCCCCAGCCAGCCCAGGGCGCCCCGCGCAGAGGTGTTCACGCACTCATAGTGGCGGGCGACCGGTTCCGCCGCCAGCGTCGACCGATCTTGCGTCCCAAGGCCCAAGATCAATTAAGAGATGGAGCTACGGCTGGGAGAAGCGGCGACTCGCCGCGAATCGTGTGAGCTAGGGTCGGGCGCCATGACGCCACCAGCGGCAGCGGTATTGGACGGTGTTGCGCGGTTCGGGCACGTTGCTGCTGTGCGGGGCCTGGGCGTCGACGGCGTGCATGTGCATCAAGAAGGGCGCGACCCGGTGGAGCGACACTGGGCCGCGGACATCCGCCGCGACGTGTTCTCGGTGTCGAAGACGTTCACCTCGGTCGCGGTGGGGATCGCCTCCGACGAGGGGTTGCTCGAGGTGGACGACCCGGTGCTGCGGCACCTGCCGGGACTCGCCTCCGCGGCCGGCGACGGGGTCGAGGCGGTCACGATCCGCCACCTGCTGACCATGACGTCCGGCCAGGGTTGGCGATGGCCCAGCGAGGACGCCGACCACCCGGGCGACCCGGCGGCGGATTTCCTCTCGGCGGTACCGGTCGCCACGCCGGGAACGCTGTTCCAGTATCGGGGCGGGAGCACCTACGTACTGAGCAGGATCATCCACGCCTGTTCGGGCCTGGACCTGCGCGACTACCTGGTCCCACGGCTCTTCACACCGCTGGGGATCGCCAACCCTCAGTGGCACCGATGTCCTCTCGGTTACTCCCTCGGAGCGGTCGGGCTGTTCCTGCGTACGGCCGAGATCGCCCGCCTCGGGCAGACCCTGCTGAACGGAGGCCGCTACCAGGGCCGGCAGGTCGTCTCCGCCGAGTACGTCGCTTCGCTCTCGACCGACACGGTCAGCACCGACGGGCACCTGGCCACGGGTGGGGCCAGACCTCATCCGCAGAACGCCACCTACGGTCGCCACGTGTGGCTTTGCGACCGCGACGGAGCCTGGCGGATGGACGGGATCTACGGACAGTTCTGCGTGGTGTTTCCCCGTCACGCCGCATGCGTCACGGTCACTTCTCACTACCAGGGCGAGACCACCGACATCCTGGACGCGATCTGGTCGGAGATCGTCCCGAGACTCGGCTGACCGGACCGGCGTCCGAAGCTGCAGACGTCGCGGCCTCTGCCCGCAGATCATGGCGAGGCGCCGTGATGCCGTGCTCGCTGGGCGTTGTCATGGTGGCGGGCGCGTTGGCATCCGCCGACGACCCTGTGCTGTTCGGTGTCGGCTGCATAGTTCTCGGCGTTCTGCGCGCCTTGTGGTGGGCGAAGGTGTGCGCCACCGGACAGCTCGTCGACGACGGCGATCACCTCGTCTGGATGTACAAGGACCGGCGTCGTGAGGTCGTCGCCTGGAAGGACCTGAAGCACCTGCTGTTCAAGCGCTGGTCGCGGGTGCGCCAGATCCCCTGGACAGTCGGCAGCGGCAAGCAGGGTGGGCCGCTCCCGTATGTGCTGATCGACTCGCGAGCCGATCCAGCACCGCGAGGTTTCCGCCACCTCGCCGACAGCATGGTCCTCGGCCGGGTCGACCTGAAGGCAGCGGACAATGCCCTGGCGGAGGCCTGCGAGCGCCATGGCGTCACGTACCACGGGATCGGGTCGGATTGTCTATGACGTTGCCGGCGGTACGAACGACAACAGTTGGTCGACCGCTCCGGTCGAGTTTCGGCTGGACACCATCGAGCGCATCAAGCCCGGACTGGTTTCGTCCAAGCCGACAACGGCCACGACATCCAGGTGACCAAGCGCGATTTCTACCGGATGGCTCACGACCCCGACGAGGTGGACCGCGGCTGAGTCCCCGCTTGTTCTGGGCTCGACTTCTCGCGCCGATCAAGATCTGCTTCACGTAGGTTCAGCGCCGCTTCTCGCTCGTCGGCGTCGGCCTCCCGGCGGTCGGCGATATGTTCTCGCTCGTCGGCGACAGCTTCGCGGTCGTCGGCCACCCGCTGACGGTCCTTCGCGGCCAGTTCTCGTGCCCCCAACTCGACAGGAACAGCCTCGCCGACCCTTATGCGCTCCTGCGCCGCCTGGGCACGCAGCGTCGAGGCAACTTCACGTTCGCTTCCCGCGATGGCACGGTCCTGTCGCCGCAACGTCGCGGCACGATCACGCCACAGGTCAGGGGAGTGCCACTCCTGGATGCACCGATCGAACTCCTGCGCAGACTGATCGCGAAGCCTCGCGGCGGCCTGACGCAGCCTGTCCTCGCGGTCCCGCAACTGACGAACGGTCTCGTCGTACTCAGGACCACCATTGGGGGACAGGTCCGCGCCCATGCCCTGAAGTCTAGGCACGTCACGGACCGATGATCGACCCCCCATGTCGGCCCAATCGAAGACGCGGCGGGTACGAAGCCACCCGAACCCTCCCGATGTGACCGTGGGCCGAAGAACCGTCCAGCGGGATCCAAGCGATGGCCGCGGTATCGCCGCGCCATGCCGCGCTACGTTGGAAATATGCCCACCGCAGATGACGGTCGGCAGTACGAACCGATCGAAATCCCCCGAAGGCAGCGGATCGCACTGAGCTTTCGGCAGCGAGCCGCCCAGACGCGTGCGCTCGCCGCACGGCTGCGCAGGGGAGCGTTGGAGCGAAGAAAACTCCTCGCGGCGCAGGAAGGTGAAGCCGCCACAGGCCGCCGTCAAGCCTCCGACGAACGCTCCGACGCGACCGGACGACGCGATGAGGCAAGCAAGGAACGACGGCGCAGGACCTACATCCGCGGCATGGAGGCAGAGGCCCGCCGGCGGCTCGAGGAACTCCGATTCATCAAGGCCGACGAACGTACGCGCAGGGCCGACGAACGCGATCAGCTCGGCAACCAGCGCAACCACGAAGCCGACGAACGCGACCGCGAAGGCGACGAACGTGAACGAATCGCCAACGAACGGGAAGGAATCGCCGACCAGCGCGACCGCGAAGCCCACCAGCGGGAACGGATCGCCGACGATCGCGAGCGCGACGCCGATCAGCGCGACCGCGAAGCTGACCAGCGCGACCGTGAGGCCAACCAGCGCGAACAAGCCGCCGACGATCGCGAACAAGCCGCCGAGGTAGCAGAACCGACCATCGGTGAGCTGGACGCCCACGGCGAACGCCACCACCGCGGCGCTTCCTGACAAGCCATAGAGCAGTACTTGGCAGTACTGTCTGCGCATGCTCGCACTGGTCGCTCTGGCCCTCGTCCTGGTGGTAGTGGCTCTCGGCATCGGCAAACTACTGAATCGACGGGTGCCGACCTGGCTCCTGGTCGTCGTGGCTCTCGCTCTGGCTCCGGTCATCCTGTACGTCGTCACCCGACCGCACAGCGCATAGAACGCGCAGGGGGCTTGAGCGCGGCGAGTGGCCGCACGAGTTCGAGGCCGGCACTCTTCGCGTGGTCATCTCCATTGATGATCGGTCCTGCGTCGAATCGGATTCCGGCCCTCGGGCACCGGTGAGTTCGCAGTCCAGACGATGCACGAGTAAGGAGACGGCTGTGAGCGAGGACTTCTACTGTGACGAGGCGTTGAGCGGCCGAACGCCAGTCGAGGTTGTCACCGAGACCGATGAGGTTCTGGCATTCCACCACACCAGGCCGTTCTGGCCGGTGCACATCGTCGTGGTGCCAAAGCGACACGTCCCGTCTCTGATTGATCTCGGCGAAGCAGACGAGAATCTCCTCCACAGCGTGCCGGCTGTGGTTCGTCAGGTCGCCGGCCGAGTCCAGGCCGAGCACGGGGCCTGCCGGGTGCTGACCAACCTCGGTCGCTACCAGGACTCCAAGCATCTCCACTTCCACGTCGCTGCCGGAGAGTCGATCCGACAGCCCATCGAGGTCGAGGCGTACTGCACGTAGGTAACACGCACGCAAGGACCTGCACCCGGATACGATCAGCGGCACTCACCGATTGGTCGGTGCACGGGCCGGTCGGTGGCCTCGGGTCCTTGGGAAGGTGTCGGTATGGACGTGGGCCGGATGTGGCGTTCATCGCCGGGATGGTTGCTGGCTGGTTAGGTGCTGCTTCTGTTGTTGCTGCTGGTCTACGCACGCGTCCTGGGTGCCGTGTTGGATGCCGACTCTCCACTCGGGGTGCAGCCGACCGCGATGCTGATCTCCGTGGGACTCGCCTGGCTTGTGTGGCGCCAGAGCCGCCTTGCCTGGCGTGTCCTGGTTGCCCTGAGCGTATGGATGCTGTTCGTGCTCGTCGTCAGCAGCGACCTCACTTCATACAACTTTCCGTTGTTCTTGGTCTTTGGGGCCCACGTGGCGCTGTTGTTGTCGCCTGCCTTACGCACGCACGTGGCGCGTCCGGTCGTGCCGGCTCCGCCAGGTGCACCTGGCGCAGCGTGATCGATCAGCGGAAAACCGGGTGCGCGTCCAGCGGCGTGCGACCAGAATGCCGGACATGCCGGCGCCGACGGGCCTGATGCGCGACCTCACGTTCACCCCGATGACCCTGCCCAGGCTTGTCGAGGGCCTGCTGCGGCTCGGGATCGAGCCCGGTGCGGTGCTCATGGTGCATGTGCGCATGTCTGCGTTCCGATGGGTCGTCGGCGGGATCGACACCGTCGTGGAGGCTCTGCGCGAAGCGGTCGGCCCGTCCGGCACTCTTCTTGCGTTCACCGGATGGGAGGACAGCCCCTACCACGTGCCGATGTGGGATGACTGGCCCGAATGGCAAGCCGCCTATCGTGCTCACCAACCGGCCTTCGACCCAGCCGTCTCGAGTGCTCGCCGCGACTTCGGCCGCTTTCCCGAACGACTCCGCACCTGGCCGGGTTCGCGTCGCAGTGCTCATCCCGAGGTGAGCTTCGCCGCTCTTGGACCTGGCGCAGCACTTCTGCTCGCCGATCAGCGGGACGATGACCCGTTCGGGATCGACAGTCCGCTGGAACGACTGTGTGAGCGCGACGGCCAGGTCCTGCTGCTCGGTGCGCCTTTGAGTCGGCTGACGCTCTGCCATCACGCGGAAGCGCTGACCGACCTGCCGAGCCGCCGGTTCCACACCTTTCGTGCCCCGGTCGCGGGCGTGGGTCTTCGTGAGTACCGCATGATCGACACCTTCTACGGCGCGTTCCCGTACTACGAGGACGGGCGTGGCATCGACTCGCCGCCTCGTACGATGGCCGAACAGGCGGTGGCTGCGGGCGCCGGCCGCTGTACGCAGATCGGCGCGGCGACCACCTGGCTTTTCGAGTCCCGGCCAACGGTTGCCGCGGTACGAATGTGGCTGGAGCGCGAGTTCGGCTGAGCGCGTGAGACCTGGGAAACCTCTTGTGGCTTCCGTCCGCCCTCCCGTAGCGTGCCGGCCGTGACTGCCGAGGTGCCCTACCAGCCGCTTCCTGTCGACCAGTCGGACGTTCGTTACGTCCACGGACCCGACTCGACTGTCCGGCCGGACGTCCCTGCCGGTGAGACGATCGAGTTCGAATGGAACGACAGCACGGCCTATCCGGGCACGTCACGGAAGTTCTGGGTTCACGTGCCCGCGGAGTACGACCGTTCCGAGCCTGCGTCGCTGATGGTGTTCCAGGACGGACAGTGGTACCTCGACCCCGACGGGGAGGTACGCGGCGGAATCGTTCTGGACAACCTGATCCACCGCGGCGACATCCCGGTGACGATCGGAGTGTTTGTGGATCCCGGCGTCTTCATCGGTGCCGCGAATCCGAAGAACCGCAACGCCGAGTACGACGCGTTCGATGACCGCTACGTCAACTTCCTCCTGACAGAGATCATCCCGCAGGTCACCGACCGGTACTCGATCGCCGACGAGCCCGACCGATGGGGCATCTGCGGTGGCAGCAGCGGGGGCAACTGCGCCTTCACGGCCGCATGGCTTCGTCCGGACAGGTTCCGCCGCGTCATCGGTTACCTGTCCAGCTTCGTGCAGATGCCCGGTGGCAACCCCTACCCCGAACTCATCCCCAGCGTTTCCCCCAAACCGCTGCGGGTCTTCCTGCAGGCAGGTCACCGTGACCTGCACTGGAGCGAACCCGAAGGAAACTGGCTGGCGGCCAACCTGCGCGTCGCGGCCGCGCTCGCCGAAGCGGGCTACGACTTTCGCCTCGTGCTGGGCGACGGTGGCCACAGCCCGAACCACGGTGGTGTCCTGCTGCCCGACGCCCTTCGCTGGCTGTGGCGATAGCTGCTCAGACCGCGGGAGTCGCGGAGGAACGCACCCAGTGCGTTCGCAGCAGTACGCAGACTGTCAACGGGGGGTTGCCGAGCTTTCCTTCGAACTCCTCGTTCCAGAGCTCACCGGCGTACCGCATGCCGATCCGTTCCATCACAGCACGCGACCGCACGTTGGGGAGATCCGTACACGAGACCACTGCCTGCATCCCGAGCACGTCGAACGCGTACGCCAGGCCGGCACGACCTATCTCAGCCGCGTAGCCCCGGCCCCAGAACTCGTGTCGTAACGCCCATCCGAGCTCGAGCCAGTTCGCGTGCACCACGGATGGGCCGCGTACCTCGTGCGCGACGCCCACCCACGGCTCTGCCGGCAGGAACTCATAGATCCGACCCCAGTCGTCGTCGACCGGTGTGCGGCCCAGTCCGCCGCGGCCGACAACCTCGCCACTCACCTGGTCGTACGCGATCCACTTGCCGACGCCGTGCATGCGCCACGACTCGCCCATGGACCCGGCCCACCGGTCGACCTGCTCGCGGCTCGGCTTCTGGTTGCCGTACCAGGGCCACACCTCGTCGTCGCCATGGACAAGCCACAGGTCGTCGGCGTTGGCCAAGCCGACTGGTTCAAGCCGCAGGCGCTCCGTGAACACAGCCATGTCGCCGGAGGCTAGCGACATCGCACAGAGCACTCAAAAGGTTTGCTCGAGAGGGCCGAAGGGCGATCGCTACAGTCGAGCATGGCCGAAGCCCCGGAGACTCTCGTCGTGCCCAACGTGTATGGCCTGGTACGCCGCCGCGACGCCGCACCCGCCGTACTGATCCAGAAGCGGTGGAAGCCGCACAGCGACCCCGACAATCTCGGCCGCTGGGAATTGCCCGGCGGCAAGTGGCGGGCACTGGAGCCGGCAACGGACTGCCTGCGCCGCGAGGTGGAGGAGGAGACGGGGATCAGTGATCTCGTCGTGGGGAAGCGGATCGACGAGCACGAGTTGCACGGACAGGTCGTGCAGGTGTCGCAACCGGATCTGTGCGTACAGATGATCGCCGGCGGGTATCCCTCGATGCTGATGATCTTCCTGTCCGTCGGCAATGGCGAGCCCCGATCCTGTGGGGACGACGCCCGCGACGCCCAGTGGATGCCGGTCGACGAGATTCGGCGGCTTCTGGAGCAGGACGCCGACGCGTTCACACCGCTGACGTACGCCGCGCTGCAGGAGGCGTTCGCCCGCCGTCTGCTATGACGCCGGCCCGCAGCGAGGGAGCGACCGCGAACTTCGTGGCTAGGTTCTGTTGCAGGACAGACCCTAGGGTGTGGCGATGGGCTTGAGGGAACGACAGCGCGTCGGTGCGTACGCGCTGGTGCTGGACGGGACCGAACGAGTCCTGCTGTGCCGGATGTCGCAGCGGACCCGAACTCCTGGCTGGTGGACCTTGCCAGGCGGTGGGCTCCGGCATGGAGAAGCCCCCGAGGATGCGGTGCTGCGTGAGCTTGCGGAGGAGACCGGCCTGAAGGGCGTGGTGCGACGCCTGATCGGTGTCCACTCCAACGTCTACGGCTCCGCCGAGGACAGCATTCACGGCGTCAGGTTGCTCTATCAGGTGACCGCGAACGATGCCGCCGCACGACCGGAGCGGGACGACACCACCGACGACGCTCGCTGGTTCACCCGCGACGCGGCCGATGCGCTCGACCTTTCCGAGCACGCGCGTTACGGCGTGGGGCTTCTGGCCGGCCGCACCGGCAGCAGCGGAGGCACTGGCGCCACCCAGGTCGGCGTGGATCGACCCGCACGCCGTCCGTCATAGTTTGAATCCCGTACGGCATGGACAGGAGGCTGAGGTGGCCGGGAAGACGCTGACCGACCCGACGGTGGCCGAGGTGATGGCCGAGTTGGCCGCGCTCGAGGACCCCCAGGTACGCGCGGTCAACGAGAAGCACGGTGACGACCACGGGGTGAACCTCGGCAAGCTGCGCGCACTGGCGAAGCGACTGAAGACGCAGCAGGAACTCGCGTGCCGGCTCTGGGAAACAGGCGACACCACGGCAAGGCTGCTGGCGCTGCTGATCTGCCGTCCGAAGGCGTTCGGCCGGGACGAGCTGGACGTCATGGTGCGTGCGGCGCGTACGCCCAAGGTGCACGACTGGCTCATGAGCTACGTGGTCAAGAAGAGCCCGCACGCGGAAGAGCTGCGCCTGGACTGGTTCGCCGATCCGGATCCGGTTGTCGCGAGCGCCGGTTGGGCCCTGACCACCGAACGCGTGACGAAGAAGCCGGAGAGCCTGGACCTCGAAGGCTTGCTCGACGTCATCGAGGCGGAGATGAAGGACGCCCCCGATCGTCTGCAGTGGGCGATGAACTCGTGCCTCGCCCAGATCGGGATCGACCACCCTGAGCACCGCGCCCGTGCGCTCGACATCGGCGAGCGACTGGGGGTGCTCAAGGACTACCCGACGCCGCCGAACTGCACATCCCCGTACGCGCCCATCTGGATCAACGAGATGGTGCGCCGACAGGGTTGAGTAGTCGAGCGACCCCGGCCCGAACTCCTCGACACGGTGACGAAGCGGTGACGCTGCCTGCGTACGTTCCTCAGGCGGGCCTCGAGCCTGGTTGCGCAGGGTGGAGGAACGGATGCACGAGCTGGCGCGTTCGGGGCGGGAGCAGACCCGGCTGACGGTCAGCAACTCCACGGACAGCCATGAGCAGCTCGCCCGCCGGGTAGCGAACGACGTCGAAGGCGGGAGCAGTAACGCCGCCCACGAACGATGGAGCCCGGACGGCGCACGTCGCCCAGCGCGAGAGCCCACCGAGGTTCCCTCGAGTGTCACGGACGAGATCCGCGCTCCCGGCCGGCCCCTCGACGGCGAGGTCAGACAGGACATGGAGCGGCGGCTCGGCCACGACTTCTCCCGTGTCCGGATTCATGACGGAGGATCAGCGCAGCGATCGGCGTACGACGTCGGCGCTCACGCCTACACCGTCGGACGTGACATTGTCTTCGGGGCGGGGCAGTACGCACCGGGCACTGACCGTGGCAGGCGACTGATCGCACACGAGCTCGCGCACACGATCGACCAGGCCGCGGTTGCCGGCGCACCAAGGTGGCTGGATCGTGAGCCGGTCAAGCATCCTGAGGACGAGCGCACGCTCAAGCCGCCGGCGCCCTATGTCGTAGCCCCGAAGATGGACGAGGTGGCCCTTCGCTCCTCACCGAGCGGCCGACGTGTGGACAACAGGTTCTACAACCTCGTGGGCTCGATCAGGCAGGACGCGCGGCTGCTCGTCGAGGACCGGAAAGGTCACTGGATGAGAGTGCGCGTGCTTTCGGGCACCGCACTGGACGGCCGTACGAACCAACCGCGGCCGGCTGCCGGACTCAGCGGCTGGGTCTCCGAAGAGCTCCTGGAACGGACGAATCAGCCGATCCCGGTGCCCATCAGGCCGGAGGACTATCACAGCCTCGAGCAGTTCTCGAAGGCCTGGCCCTACCAGGACCCGACCGGACAGGCCGAGAAGATCTGGGTCAGCCAGTCGAGGCAAACGTGGACCAACAAGGCTCTCGCCGCCGCCGGAATCAAGCCCGAGGAGTGGAAACCGCGTACGGGATTCCGGAGGAGCAAGCCGGTGTTCGAGAAGGTCTACGCGTACTACTCCTCGCTCTATCTGGCCGACCACCGGCTGAAGTGGGCAGCGATGGCGAAGCTCGCGGGCGGCGAGGTCTTCCGCGGATTCCGCGACCAGATCGTGCCCGCGGAGGAGTTCGGCGAGGCGCTGGCGAGAGCAGGCAAACGCGACGACGGAGAAATCTCGATCGGTGAGTTGGCCGGTGGGGCCTACCAGGTCTACTCCGGGAGCATGGACATCGTTCTCCTGCAGATGCAGCAGGCGATCTTCATGGACCTCGCGTGGCAGCACCAGGCCTACCGTGAGGGTGGGATCAAGGCCCTGGCGGCGGCCGCGGCTCGCGGTGAACTGGACAAGGACGGACTCGCTGCCTGGCAGGAGATCGACTCGGGCGATCCGAGCCGGGTCAGCAAGGGAAACCAGGCGCTGCTCAAACGCGAGCAGTACCAGGTGTTGCAGGGTGGCGGTAAGGGCGGCTACTACAAGCAGATCCAGGACATCCCCGACAACGACATGATCCCCGAGACGATGTCCGAGGAGGCGAAGTCGCCGATCCCGGGCGGCAAGCCGTTCGCGGATGTCGTACCCGGAGGCGACATCACGAGGTTCGAGGACCGGTGGAAGTGGCTGGAGAAGGACATGATCCCGGCCTACGAGAAGCTGAGCCCGGCTGAGCTGGAACGGCTCGTCAGGAAGTCGTTGGGCGAGTTGGCCGACCGCAAGTTCTGACGATCGGCGCCGAAGACGAACTCGGCAAGCTCGCTCAACTGCGTGACCACGGTGACATCTCCGAGGCCGAGTATCAGAAGGCCAAGGAGAAGATCATCGGCTGACGCGGTCGGCTGGGTGGCTCGCTGGAACCTCAGGTTGCCGTTCGAGCCGGTCAGCCGATGGCGTCGAGGAACTCCTCCATCGCGACGACCATCTGGCCGAGCACCGCGATCGAGTCCGTGAGTGGGCCGGGTGTCACCATGCCGTGGTTGGCGCCGTCGACCTCCAGTACGTACGGCGACAGCCGGCGAGCTGCCTTGCCGTCCCACAGATTGTCCGCCGTCCCGCCGACCAGCAGGAAAGGTGCGGTTGCACCACCCAGCGCTGCGACCACCCAGGGTGCGGTGAGCAAAGGCGTCAGCCACACCGCCGGAAGGCAGCGCTCGGCGGCAAGCAGCGCTGCGTTCGTGCCGTACGACTTCCCGATCAGCAGTGGCGTGCCGCCCACCTCGTCGAGCAGGGGCGTGAGCTCTCCGCGCACCCAGCCCTCCACGGCCGGCTCGAACGGATTCGGTCGGTCCTGCGACCACGAGTGGCGATGGATCGTCACGCCCCGGCGTTCGGCGACGAGGGACACGTACATCAGCAAGCCGGCTGCCGGTCCGAACGCTCCACCAGGAATGACCACTGCGTCAGCCATGGAGCGCAAGCTACTCCTGCCGCGTAGCAATGTGTACGAGCTCGTGCGAGCCGGTCCTTGAGCGCACCTCGTCGGCCTGCCATGGTTGGCGTCGTGACTCGACACCCGCAGCAGTACCTCCATGGTGAACTCGTCGTCGTGATCGACTGCTCGGATCTCGAACGTTCGGCGGACTTCTGGACCGGCCTGCTGGGATACACGCGTGCCGGCGCGGCCGTGGAGCCCTACCAGAGTCTGGTGCCTCCGGCCGGTGGCTGCGAGATCCTGCTGCAGCACGTGCTGGAGGGCAAGCGGGAGAAGACCCGCGTTCACCTCGACCTGAGGACCAGGGACCTCGACGCCGAGGTCGACCGCGCTCGTTCGCTCGGTGCCGCCGTCCTGACGGAGGAGCCCATCGTCGAAGAAGAATGGGGCTGGCACGTTCTTGCGGACCCGGACGGCAACGAGTTCTGCGTCCTCCAGCCTCCCGAGTCGTACTGGCAGGACCACGGCTCCTCGTGAGAGCCGCCCGGAGAATTCTCGTTGCACGGTGGAGGTTCGGGGCCTAACCTTCGCTGATGACCTGTCAGCTCGACGCGCTCTGCTTCGACGCGAACGACCCACCTCGGCTGGCGAGGTTCTGGGCCGGTGTCCTGGACTGGGAGCTGGTCGACGACCCGCAGGACGGCGTTGCACTGCTGCCGAGTGACGACACCGGATTCAGGCTTCGGTTTCTGCCGTCCCAGGCGCAGAAGGCCGGCCCGAACTGGACGCACTTCGATCTGACCAGTACGTCCCTGGAAGACCAGCAGAGCACAGTGGCGAGGGCGCTCGAACTCGGCGGCAGGCACCTCGACATCGGCCAGGGGCCGGACGCCACCCACGTCGTGCTCGCGGACCCCGAGGGCAACGAGTTCGACGTGATCGAGCCGGGCAACAACTTCCTTGCCGACTGCGGGTTCGTCGGCGCACTCGCGAGCGACGGTTCGCAGGAGGTCGGCTACTTCTGGAACGCGGCACTGGGCTGGCCGCTGGTCTGGGACCAGGACCAGGAGACCGCGATCCGGTCACCCCACGGCGGCCCGAAGATCACCTGGGGCGGCCCGCCACTGATGCCCAAGACCGGCAAGGAACGCCTGCACTTCGATCTTGCTCCGCCTGCCGACGGTGACCAGCAGGCGGAGGTCGACCGGCTCGTGTCCCTCGGGGCGACACGTGTCGACATCGGTCAGGGCGACGTCAGCTGGGTGGTATTGGCCGACCCCGACGGCCACGAGTTCTGCGTACTGACTCCGCGATAGGCCCGAGTCGCCCCCTCACGCGTGTGCCGCGACGCGCTGGGGCGCGCTGGTCTCGTGCACGAAGCGGTTGATGGCCTCGGCCACCTGGGCCGGCTGGTCGAGGTTGTCGAAGTGGCCGGCGCCGGTCACCCACTCCAGCTTCACGTTCGGGAACCTGCTCTCGGCGTCGCGGAAGAGCCACTGCGGCTGCGAGTCGTCCTCTGTCGCCTGCAGTTGCATGATCGGGAACGGGAAGGTGTCCTCGGCGATCCGGTCCGTGGCCGCAGGCAAGTCCCAGTTGCGGGCGAGGAAGTAACGCGCGACCGCCTCGGCGACGCCCGGCCGGGAGAACTCGTACACGAGGTAGTCGCGATCCTCCGGCCGCAGCCGGGTGGTCATCCGCGGTGGGTAGACCCGGTCGATGAGCTTGCCCGGGTCCTGCAGCTTGTGCCGGCCGAACCAGTAGCTGCGGCAGTACAGCCACTGCGGCTTGAGCCGGTAGAACGTGATCCAGTCCCTCAGCGACTTGGGGCTGGACAGGTCGACCTCCATCCGGACGTACCCGAGAATCCGCTCCGGGTGATTGCCGACGAGCACACTGCCGATGACCGTGCCCCAGTCGTGTGAGACGACATGGAACTTCTTGATGCCCAGGTCGTCCATGAAGTCCAGGGTCTGCCGGGCGACCGTGTGCCAGTCGTAGTTTCGGTCCTCGTGGTCGGATCTGCCGTAGCCCTTCATGTCAATGGCGATCAGGCGGTAGTCGTGGTCCACCAGCGGGAGCACGTGGCGCCAGGAGTACCAGCTTTCGGGCAGTCCGTGCAGGAAGAGAATGACCTCGCCGTCGCGCGCGCCTTCGTCCACGTAATGCCAGTTGAGGCCGTTCACGACCCGGTCCTGGTGGTTGAAGTCGGCGTCGATGCGATCGTGCGCGGCCTGCTGGTACGCCCGAAACTTCACGTACTTCTTGGTCAGGCGCTGTTCGCGAAGGCGGTCGTAAACCTGGGTGTACGCCGCACCCGCGAGGCCTGCGCCCGCCGTCACCAATGCCGCCCGTTTCACCAGCTTGCGCATCGCGATCATCTCCTCGTTCTCGCCGCCACCAAGGCCACACCAACCACCACATCAGCACCGCCGCGGAAGAACGCAGGGCCTTGTGGTGCAGGCATTCCCGACCCAGGTACCGGAAGGAGAGCCGGTTTCAGTGCTGGATCAGCCCGCCGACCGGGACGGGCTCGACGTGGCCGGTGGCCGGCGCGGTCCGCGCCAGCGCGAGGCCGACGTCGACCAGCGACGAACGGCGCAGCCGGGCGACCTCGGGGATCGGAGTCCAGACCGACTCGGCGGTCTCGCCGTTCGGCTCGGGCCGCAGCCGGCCGCCGGTGATGCGGACCCGGTAGAAGACGCCGATGTTCTGGTGCTCGATCCGCCGGCGCGCCTCGGCCGCGGGGATCACCCGGGAGTCCACGCCCAGCAGGCGTTCGACGACCGCATCGCAGCCGGTCTCTTCGGCGACCTCCCGGATCACCGCGTCGAACGGGTCCTCGGCGTGCTCGACCCTGCCGCCCGGGAGAGTCCAGGTGCTGTCGCCTGTCCGCGGTACGTGACGGGCGAGGAGCACCCGCCCGTCCTCGATGCACACGGCGTACGCCGCGAGCCGGAAGCTCGTCTCCGTACCGTCCACCAGCCCCTCCAATGTCCAAGCACTCAGGACGGCATGCGCCGATTATGGGCCGGTCGCCTTCGAGGAGATGCCCCGCCGGCCACGCATCCGGTCTCAGGCTCGTGCGGACTTGTAGGGGTCGGCGATGGTGTGCCGGCGGTGCGCAACGTCGAGCACACCGGCAGGGAAGTGAGGACCGGCAACGTAGTAACGGGCCTTGGTGTTGCCGACGGGAGTGAGCAGCCCTGCTCTGGTCAGGGCCCGGATGTCCCGGACCGCTTGCTGGTTGCTGAGAGCCTCGGCCTTCTCGTAGCGCGACCGGCGTACGCGGCCGGAGATCGCGACGTCGTGCAGTGCCGTGATCTGGCGCTCGGCAAGGTTGAAGCGGTCGGCGTGTTCGGTCAGCGCGATCCAGCAGTCGGTCGAGCGCTGTACGCGGTGCCGAACGCGTTGGGACTGCTCGTGATAGGCGCGCAGATTGAAACGTATCCAGGGAAGTGTCTCGCGGTCGGGGGAATACACCGGCCCGCCCACTTCCCGGAGCACGTTGTAGTACTCCCACGTGTTGCCAGGCAGGCCGAGCCATTCCTCGATCGAGGAGAACTCGGGAGCCACCACTCCCGCCCGGGCGATCAGCAGGGTCTGCAGACTGCGCGACATGCGACCGTTGCCATCCGTCCAAGGGTGAATCTTCACCAGGTTGAGGTGGGCCATGGCCGCACGGACCAACGGATCAGCCTCGAGATCTCCCTGGTTGAGCCAGAAGACCAGCTCCTCCATCAGGTGGGGGACGTCTTCCTCGCCCGGCCCTTCGTACTCGGTGGCGTGCGGATCGCCGGCTGTCGTGATGAAGATCGGCTTCTTCCGCCATCGGCCGGCCGGGTAATGAGGGTGATGATGGCCCTGCAGCATCCAGTGCAGTGCGTTGAGCAAACCCTTGGAGTACTCGAAGTCCTCCACGTCCCACAACGACTGGATGTACGTCATGGTCTGCTGGTAGGCGAGGGTCTCCTTCTTGTTTCGCTCACTCGCGTCGACAGCTTCCCGTTCACCGTCGAGTAGGTCGGCCACATCCACCGGGTCGACGCGATATCCCTCGATGGTGTTCGACGCGGCGATCGCCGAAGCGGTCAACGAGCGCCGAAGGTCTGCAGTCCACTTCATAGGACTGCGCTGCACGACGTCCCGCAGCTCGTGCCTCATGGCGGCGACCTCCTCTAGGACGCTCCGGTCCATGGCGGTCAGCTCGGGCGTGCGATACAGCATGTACGAATGATACCCAGTGCCTATCATGCGTCCAAGTCCTGCCGCAGTGCTGCCCCGTTTTGCCTACTTCGTTCCTTCTGCGGCCTACGCCGGGATAGGTCGGTAGGCCAAGAGCAGACACATTCGGCGACAGCGGGCGACGACGCGTTTACTCTCCCGGCATCACGGCTGCTACATCGGCTGGGCCTATCCGGGGGAGTGCGCATGAAGTCTCGCAGGAACGCGTTGGCCGCCGCGGCGGCCGGTGTGCTGGCCTCGATCGCCACCTTCGCCGCTGGCGGGTCGCCGGCCGCGGCCCAGGTGAGCCCCGCGACCACGGCGGCAGCCGATGCGGTCACCCACGAGGAGAACCCGCGGGTTCCCGAGGGTGCAGCGTGGACCGAGGCGTACTTCCCGTCCTCCGACGGCAGCGGGGTCGAGTTGCACGCCGACGTGCTGCGTCCGGCGCATCTGGCGGCCGACACGAAGACGCCGGTCATCCTCTCGATCGGGCCCTACTTCGCGCATGCGGGGCAGACGGGCCCGGAGGGCTGGGACCGGGTTGGACCGTCCGCACGCTTCCAGGACTTCATTGACGGCGCCCACCTGATGGCACGCGACTACACCTTCGTGATGGTCGACCTGCGCGGCTTCGGCGGCAGCACCGGCTGCCTGGACTGGGTGGGCCCGGGCGAGCAGGCCGACGTACGGGCGGCGATCGAATGGTCGGCCGGCCGGCCCTGGTCGAACGGCAGGGTCGGGATGTACGGCAAGTCGTACGACGCGGTGACGGGCCTGGTGGGCAACGACCTCAGGCTGGACAGTCTGAAGGCGGTCGTCGCGCAGGAACCCGTGTGGGACATGTACAACTACCTGTTCAGCAACGGGGTCCCTCGCCCCAACGTCACCGGCACGCCGAACGCGTACAACTCGATCGCCACGATGCCCTCGATGGCCGACGACAGTGAGCGCTACAAGGCGAACGCTGACTACGAGAAGAGCCATCCGGAGTGCCTGAGCGACAACCTGTCCAACAACAACGAACCCGACCCGAACTCGGCGTACTGGAACGCCCGCAACCTGGCGGCACAGGCGGTCGGCACCGACACTCCGCTGTTCGTGACGCAGGGCTTCATCGAGCCCAACACCAAGCCCGAGGACGTCGAGCAGTTCCTCGACAACCACCAGGGTCCCGAGCGCGGCTGGCTCGGCCAGTGGGAACACGTTCGGGGCAACGACACCGACTCCGACGGACGCCTGCTGCAGGGCCGGGCCGGCTGGTTCGACGAGGTGATGCGCTTCTACGACAAGTACCTGCGTGGTGTCGACCCGTCGGTGGCCGATCCCGCATTCGCCGTCGAGGACAGCCTGGGGCACTGGCGGACACAGCCGACCTGGCCGGTGACGACGGCTTCGTACGACGCACGGCTGTCGGCAGGGCGGTACGTCGACAACGGCGCGGCGTCGCCTTCGGGGGCAGCGGCGGCCGCGGGCGCGGACAACGGCCGCTGGGACATGGAGCGGGCGCCGCGGATCCAGCCGCTCTCGCCCGGCGAGAAGGACGCCGCCAAGCGCGGTGCCGCCGCCGCGACGAGCTACTGGGCCTGGTCCACACCCACGCAGCAGAAGCTTCGGCTCACCGGGACGCCGAGGATCACCCTCGCCGCGAACACCAGCGGGAACGTGATGGTGCGGCTGTGGGATGTCGCACCGGACGGCACGGCGACGATGTTCGACGAGAACGTCGCGCTGCTGGCGACCAGGGGCCGGATCTCGTTCGACCTGAAGTCGACCGACTGGACCTTCGAGCGCAACCACCGGTTGGCAGTCCAGATCGGGACCATCAGCTCACGTGGCTGGCGGGACGTTCCCTCCGACCACACGATCCTGGTGTCCCGCGCGCAACTGTCGCTTGACGTTCAGGACCCGGCGTTCGACGTGCCGACCCAGGGTGACCGTTCGCCGTACCTCGACCAGTATCTGCAGGCGAACACGACCACGCTCGACCCGATGCGCGGCACCTTCCCGCTGACCATCTCGCCGAAGCACTGAGGAATCGGCCGCTCGTCAACGGTCGTAGTGGGCGAGGTCGTCGGGGCTGAGGTCCAGGCGGTCACCCAGGACGGCAAGCGCTCGTTCGGTTGCCGTGCGGACGTTCGCATCCGGGTCGTCGGCCAGCCGAAGCAGCGCGGGGACGTGCTCGCGCTCGGCGACACTCGCCATCGCCCGGGCAGCGGCCGCGCGTACGCGCGGCACCGGATGGTCGGTGAGGGCCACGAGCGTGGGCGCGGCGTCGGCAAGCTCACGGTCACCGGAGACGACCGCGCAGTGCTCGACGACCCGCCACGCCTGGTCGTTCAGCCCGTCGAGGACGGCGGCAACCGCCAGGTCGTCCCAGCAGTAGCGCAACGCCCGGGCTGCCCAGACCCGAGCCCAGTAAGGGTTCGGCTCCTTGAGCAGCCAGTCCAGCTCGCCACGAAAGCCCAGCATCCGCAGGAACTCCTCCTCGCCCGCGGGATCCGCGCCACGCAGCAGGGCCGCGCAACGCCGAACGACGTCGACGGATCCGTAGCGGGCGCAGGCCTGCCGAACATGCTCCCGCGGCGACTGCCGAGCATTCATGACGTCGACCCTAGTGCGCCGAGTCGATCGCAGGGCCGATCACTGGGTTGATCCCGGGGCTGATCACCGGGCTGATCACGGGGTCGACCTCGGCACGGATCAGGCGTCGGTAGGTGCCGACGTCCAGAACCCGCGTACGTACGTGGTGGCGAAGGCGGCGTGCGCGCGCCAGCCTCGGACCGGCCGCGAAGAACCCGCGCGCGGCATCCCGGTCGCGACGCAGCGCCGGTTGCATGTAAGCAGGCCGATGGACGGCGGCCTGCAACAGCCCGTCGGCAAGGCGAGAGCTCGTCCCGGACAGGAAGCGGTGCAGGTCGTCGCGAATCCGCGCCGGGGCAGCAACGGTGAACGACGCGGGCGCCGATCTGGTGATCGAGGCCGGCACGTGCCGGCCGTCCCCTGCAGCCGCCCACAGCAGACGAAGGAAGGCGGTGTAGCCGTCGCTGCAGGTGACTCCGAGCCGGGAGCCCATTCCCTTGCCCAGGTGAGGGAAACAGCCATAGGCGCGCCCCGCCTTGGGAACGACGGGTTCCAGCGTGAAGCCGAGCGTCCCTTCCGCCGTCTCGGTCACCACGACGTACGGGACGTGGGCGTCCTTCGAGGTCAACCCCGGTGAGCGCAGGTCCGGGTCGGCGTTGAACGGCGGGCGAAGTGCGAAGATCAGCTCCTCCTCCCGCCAGAACGCGGCCTCCTCGTCGGCGGCAGGCTCCCAGACGACGCGGCGTACGAGGTCGTACCTCTGGTGCAGCCGCGAGACGGGTGCCTTCGTCGCCGCGTGCTGCCCCAGCCGCTGACGCAGACTGGTCGCCTTGCCGACATAGAGAATCTCGTCGTTCTTGTCGAGAAAGAGGTAGACGCCCGGGTGGCGAGGCGCCTGCGCGGCGGCCGTTCTCAGCACGCCGAGCCCCACCTCGCCCCAGCCGTTCGTCTCGGTCACTGTTCGAGGTCCGAGGGCGGCAGCCAGCAGATGCAGAACGGGTGGCCGGCCGGGTCTGCGTAGATCCGAACACCCCTGTGCGCTTCGGCATCGTCCCTGGCCCGCAACACCCGCCCGCCGAGCTCGAGCACCTTCTGGTGCGCGGACTCGAGGTCCGCGGTGTAGAAGTCGAGATGGATCTGCTGTTGCGGAGTGCCGTCGGGCCAGTCGGGCGGGATGTGGTCCGGCGCGTGCTGGATGGCGAGCGCCCAGCCGCCGTCGACCCAGACGTTGTGCCACCGGTCGTCACCCTTCACAGTGCCGTCGAGCAGCCCCGCCCAGAAGGCGCTCTCCGCGCCAACATCCGCCGCGTCCAGGACGATCTGCCGGTACTTGAATCTCATGCCGGGACGATAGACGTGTTCGCGGCCGGATCCTGGCCGCGAAGCAGGAGAAGATGACGGTCATGGATCCGTCCGTACGCCTGCTCCGGCTGCTGTCGTTGTTGCCGTCCCGGCCCTGGTGGTCCGGCCAGGAGCTGGCGGACCGGCTGAGCGTCTCGCCCCGCACGCTGCGCAGGGACATGAACCGCCTCCGCGAGCTGGGCTACCCCGTCCAGGCCACCGGCGGGCAGGCCGGTGGTTACGCGCTCGGGGCGGGAGGCAGGCTGCCGCCGCTGTTGCTCGACGACGAGGAGGCGGTCGCGACCACGCTGGGGCTTCAGCTGACCGCGGCGAGTGCGGTCGCGGGTATCGAGTCCGCCGCCGTCGCCGCGCTTGCCAAGCTCGTCCAGGTGCTGCCGCCGCGGCTACGCGAACGGGTGCGGGCGCTGCAGGAGGCAACGGTCCAGGTGCCGGCGCCGCCACAGCTGCCCACCGTCGACCCCGCCGTGCTCACCCTGCTCGCCATGGCGTGCCGGCGCACCGAAGGAGTCCGCTTCTCCTACACCGACCACGGCGGGCGGGTCAGTACGCGCGACGCGGCACCGCACCAGATCGTCCGGTCCGGAGGGGGGTGGTACCTCGTCGCCATGGACCGCAACCGGCAGGAGTGGCGTACGTTCCGGATCGACCGGATCGCCGGGCCGGAGCTCACTGGTCAGCGTCACAAACTCGCGGACCCGCCGGACCCGCCGGACGCGGCGGCGATGGTGCTGGCGGCGACGAGGCTTGCCATCCGGAGGTACGAGGCGCGCATCCTGCTCGACCTGGAGTACGAGAAGGCGGCGCGTGCGTTCCACGCCCAGATCGTCGAGCCGGTGCCGGAGGGCCGGACCGTCCTGCGGGTGGCCGCCGACGACCTCGCCTCGCTCGCGGCCTACGCGGCCGGTCTGTCGTACGACTTCGAGGTACTCGACCCGCCGGAGCTGCGCGTCGAACTACACCGCCGGGCGCTGGAGATCGCCACCCGGCACGCGCCCCCGTCGACCGCTCGCTAGGAGGATCGTGAGGTGACCGGCGCGGCGGAGGCGGTCCAGGAGGGCAGCCACAGATCGTCGGTCTCGTCCGCCTCGCGCCGACTGCGAAGGTAGTCGAGCAGCATCGGCAGGGCCTCGTGCGAAGTGTGCGCGGACCAGAGCGGGTAGAGCGGATACACCGGCGCCGGCGCCACGACGGGGATCCGTCGCAGGTCGTACGCCGCCGGCCACAGGTAGCGGCTGCCCTGACCGACGAGGGTGGCCAGACGTGGTGAGTCGGCGAGTTCGTCGAGGAGCGCCTCGTTGCCGAAGTTCGGCGCAACGGAGTCAATCGTCAGCCCGAAGGTGGCCGCGAGTTCGCGGTAGTAGGCGCCGGGCTCGCTGGTGGGCGGCATCGGGAACATCCAGATCGGGTGGTCCACCAGCTCGGCAAGGGCGACTTGACGGTGGTCCGCGAGCGGGTGGCGAGGACCGACCAGTAGCTCATGCCGGTCGTACAACACCTTGCCCGCGCGAAGTGGGGCCGGCGGACGGCCGGCGGTCGCGGCGAGCGCGCGGAACGTGAGGTCGACAGTTCCGTTGGCGAGCGCGGTCAGCGCGTCGTCGCTGTCGAGGACCGGCAACGTCACGACGTCCAGGTCGATCTCGGGGTGTTGCCGGTGGAACGCCCGCAACAGCATGGCGGGGGCGATGCGCCGGTTCAGCACGTCCACGCGCAACGCCCGGCGGGCCGGCAGCACGGACGCGACCGCGCGGTTCTCGACGCGCAGAAGTTCGCGGGCGTGCGGCAGGAAGGCCTGCCCGTCGACGCTGAGGCGTACGCCCTTCGGGCCGCGTACGAACAGCCGTACCCCGAGATCGCGCTCGAGCGTCGCGACCCGCCTCGACACCGCCTGCTGGGTGATGGCCAGCTCGTCACCGGCCGCCTGGAACTGGCCGTTGTCGGCGACGGCCACGAACGTACGCACGGCGTCCAGATCCACCGCCCGAACCTATCGCCATGACCCGTCACAGCTCCCCACAACTCCTCGGAACTCCTCGGAACTCCTCACAACGTTCGGTTGTGCACGCTTCGCGTGTCGGTTGTTTGGCTGATCGGCCCGCGGTTCGGTTGGCTACCGTCCGGACAGCGCGCCGTTTGTCCATCACGGGTTCGCAGGGGAGTGCGACAGTGCGGTCGTTCGGGAGTCTCGGCAGGCGCTTCGGCTGGTTGTGGGCCGCGTACGCCGTCAGCGCGTACGGGACGTGGCTGGGGTTCGGGGCGTTCTCCTTCATCGCGATCAGGGTGCTGCACGCGAGTGCCGCCGAGGTGGCCGCGATGTCGGCGGCAGGGCTCGCGGTCGGTGCGCTGGTGGCCGTGCCGATCGGCCCGTGGGTGGAGTTCCGGCGCAAGCGCCCGGTGATGATCACGATGGACCTGGTCCGGTTCGGGGCGCTGGCGTCGATCCCGGTCGGCTACACGCTCGGCGCCGTGAGCATCGTCCAACTGGTCTGCGTCTCGATCGTGTTGTCGGCGGCCAACATCGCGTTCACCGCCGCCGGCGGCGCGTTCCTGAAATCCCTCGTCGAACCTGCAGACCTGCTGACGGCCAACGCGCGGTTCGAGTCCACCACGTGGTCGGCCAGCGTCGTCGGCCCGACCGTCGGCGGTGCGGCGATCGGGATCTTCGGCCCGGTCGTGACCATCGCCGCCGATGCCGCCAGCTACCTGCTCTCGGCTCTTGGCATCGCCGCGATCGGTGGTACGGAACCCGCTCCGGCCGGCCCGTCGTCCCGGCCCACCCTGGCCGGTCTTGCCGAGGGCTGGCGCTGCATTCTGCACCACCGGCCGCTGCGTCGCCTGTTCCTCAACTCGGTGGTGGTCAACGGCCTGATCATGGCCGGTGAAGCGCCGCTGGCCGTGCTCATGCTCGGCGAGCTCGGCTTCCCCGCCTGGCAGTACGGACTCGCGTTCGCCGTCCCCTGCGTCGGCGGCCTGATCGGCTCCCGGCTGGCCCGCCCACTCAGCGGTCGCTACGGCAGCAACACCGTCCTGCGCGTATTCGGAGCGCTGCGATGCGTGTGGCCACTCGGGCTCGTACTCGTCGGGCCCGGCCTGCCGGGCCTGGTCGTCGTGATCGCGGTGGAGCTGGTGCTCATCGTCTGCTGCAGCCTCTTCAACCCGGTCAGCGCCACCTACCGGCTCCAGGCCGTCGACCACGGCCGCGTCTCCCGCGTACTGGCCGCCTGGTCGGTGACCAGCACCGCGACCAGGGCCGTCCTGATCGCGGTGTGGGGAGTCCTCGCCACCGCCACCGGCCCACGCTGGGCTCTTGCCGCCGCCGGTGTGCTGCTGCTCGCCACGCCCTTCGTCCTGCCCGTCGGCGCAGGGGACGACCGCACCCGCCGCACGAGACCGCGACGTGCGCGTTCGACCGTCGCAGCGGGGCGCGAGGACTGGCCTCGGGGCTAGGCGACCTCGCGGCTGTCGTACTTCTCGCGGTTGGTGCGCACCTCGTCCATGTGTGCCTCCGCCCACTTCTTGATGTCTCTTATCACGAGGTGGAGCGACAGTCCGAGGTCTGTCAACTCGTACTTGACAGTGACCGGAACGGTCGGCGTCACCGAGCGGGTGACCAGGCCGTCGCGTTCGAGGGAACGCAGCGTCTGGGTGAGCATCTTCTGGCTGACGCCGGCCAGCCGGCGGGAGAGTTCGGAGTAACGCATCGACCGCGGCTCACCGGCACGCTCGCCCTCGCGGTGCGGGCCGCCGCTGCCCAGCGCGGCCAGGACCAGCGCGACCCATTTGTCGGAGATCCGGTCGAGCAGTTGCCGGCTGGGGCAGCCGGCCAGGAACGCGTCGTACTCCACCTTCGCCTGTGCCCGCTTCTGGGCCGCGGTCTTCGTCGGCATCCGCACGTCCCTCCTCGCTGAACCTGCTGACCTCGAACCCTGCTGAGGTTGCTGGTCGGTGAGTTACGCACTTCCAGGTGCGTACTTCCTTCTGGAGAGTAACCCATCCAGGGTGGAACGCAAGCCAGCCGAACGCAGTTCACGAGGAGCAGACCATGAGCACCGCGACCTTCCGTACCGCCGTCGTCCGCGTCCCGAGCGGACCCGACTCGATCGAGATCGTCGAGGTTCCGGTCACCGAACCCGGCCCGGGCGAGGTCCGCGTCCGGGTCGCCGCCGCGGCGATCAACCCCGTCGACCTCGGCGTCGCGGGCGGCTTCTTCCACTCGATCGGCATGATCAACCAGCCCGAGCGCACCGGCCTGGGCTGGGACTTCGCCGGCACCGTCGAGGCCACCGGTCCTGGGGTGGACCTGCCCGTCGGCACCCGGGTCGCCGGAATGGTGGCCGGCTTCGACCGCGACTTCGGCACCTACGCCGAACAGCTCGTCGTACCAGCCGCCGACGTCGCTGTCGTGCCCGACGGGCTCGAACTGACCGCGGCGTCGACGGTGCCGCTCAACGGCCTGACCGCCGGCCAGATCTTGGACCTGATCGGCGATGCCCCTGCGCCCAACGGCGGCAACCGGCTGCTGGTGACCGGTGCCGCCGGCGCGGTCGGGGGATACCTCGCGGTGCTCGCGCAGGACCGCGGCTGGCAGGTGACCGGCCTCGCCAGAGCCGAGGACGAGAAGTTCGTACGCGGCCTCGGTGCCGACTTCACCACGCAGGCCGAGCCCGGCTGGGACGCCGTCGCCGACGCCGCGGTCCTGCAGGAGAACGGTCTGGCTCTGGTCGGTGACGGCGGGATTTTCGTCGGAGTCCGGCCGAACGCCGCACCGCCCGCGGAGCGCGGGATCACCTCGCTGGCCGTGGAGGTGCACGCCGACAGCGCCCGGCTCCGCGAGCTGCTCACCCGTACCGCGTCCGGTGAGCTGCCGGTCCGGGTGCACGCGGTGGTGCCGCTGGACCAGGTGGCCGACGCCCATCGGGCCGTGGCCAAGGGCGGCGTACGCGGTCGTTGCGTCCTCACGCCCTGACCGGCGCGCCGCAGACGGTCGGCGTCAGGCGAGCGCCTCGACCTCGCTGAGCTGCCCGTCGACGATGTGCAGGCGGCGGTCGCACCGCTGGGCGACGTCGGCGTCGTGGGTGGCAAGAAGCACGGCGGCGCCGTGGTCGGCGGCCCCGAGGATGGCGTCCAGGGCGACGTCGCGGTGGGCGGGGTCCTGCTCGGCGGTCGGCTCGTCGGCGAGGAGTACGGCGGGGCGGGTGGCCAGCGCCTGGGCCACCGCCACCCGCTGTTGCTGCCCGCCGGAGAGCTCCTCGACCAGATGCTCGGCCCGGTCGCTGAGCCCGACCAGCCGCAGTGCCTCGGCAGCTCGGGTTCCGGCATCGCCGGCGGGTACGCCGGTGGCGCGCAGTGCCAGCTCGATGTTCTCCGCGGCCGTGAGCAACGCCACCAGGGCGTACCCCTGGAACACCATGTGCACCCGGCGGCGCAACCGAGCGCCGTGCTGGCCCAGCGGCCGGCCGTCGAGGGTGACGGTGCCCGCGGTGGGGGCGGACAGCCCGGCGAGCACCGCCATCAGGGTGCTCTTCCCGGAGCCGGACGGGCCGGTCAGCGCCACCCGCTCCCCGCCGCGTACGGCGAGGTCGATGCCGCGGAGGATCTCCTGCCCGCCGCGGGCGAACCGCAGCCCACGCCCGGTCAACTCGACCCCGGCCGGTCCCATCCCGTGCGCCTCGGTGGTCACGTTCGGTCTCCTTCCAGCCCGGGCCGGCCCCGCGACGCCGAGCGCAGCCACGATCCCGCCTCCAGCCGTCCGTCGTGGATGGCGTACTCGGTGTCCAGAGCGTCGCTGACGTGCCGGTCGTGGGTCACGACGACCAGCGCGGTGCCCCGTTGTTCCCGGGCGGCCAGCATCAGCGAGATCACCGCGTCGCCGGTCCGGCGGTCCAGCTGGCTGGTGGGCTCGTCGGCCAGCAGCAGCGCCGGCCGCCCCGCCAGAGCGACCGCCAGCGCGAGTCGCTGCTGTTGCCCTCCGGACAGCAACCGGGCCTGCCGGTCGGCGTGCTCGTCCAGCCCCACCGACTCCAGCAGCTCGACCGCCTCCGCGCGCCGCTCGGCCCGGGTCAGCGTCCCGGAGCGCTGCGCGAACGCGACGTTCTGCCGGGCGGTGGCGTACGGCAGAACGTTGCGGCCGGGCGTCTGCAGCACCATGCCCAGCTTGCGGGCCCGCAGCCTCAGCAGTGCTCGCTCCGACAAGGAGACGACGTCTTCCCCGTCCACCGCGATCCGTCCCGCCGTCGGGCGCACGAGTCCGGCCAGCAGCGTGAGCAAGGTCGACTTGCCCGCCCCCGACGGGCCGACCAACGCGACCGCTTCCCCTTGCCGCACACGGAGTTCGACGTCGTTCAGCGCGGTGACCTCGGTGCCCTCGTCGTCGCGGTACACGTGGGTGAGCCGCTCACACAGCACCGCGGGTACGTCCACGGTCATGCCGGTGCCTCCCGCAACTGGTCGAACCTCGATGTACGCAGCAGGTTGATCGAGCTGGCGGCGACGACCACGGCGAGCACCGCCACCACGGCGACCACGGTGACGAGCACCGGACCGGAGTGCAGGCCGTACAGCATCGGCGGCGCGGCCGGGATGTCGGCGAACTCGGGTACGACGGGTACCGCCAGCACCGCGCCCACGATTCCGGCGGCGACGCCCACCCCGATGCCGAACAGCATCAGCAGGCTCTGTTCGGCGTACAACGCGGTGAACAACGTGGCCCTGCGCAACCCGAGCGCGGACATGGCGGCGAGTTCGTACGTGCGCCGGCGGCCGGTGAGGTGCAGGTGGAGCACGGCCCCGCCGGCGGCCAGCAGCGCGCCCAGCCCAGCGCCGGCGAGGAACAGCAGGATCGCCAGGGCCGGCCCCTGTCGTTCGTAGAGCGCGGTCTGGTGCGCCGCCGAACTGGTGTCCAGGATGGCCACCCCGGCGTTCTCGAGCCGGCGCGGGAAGGTGTCCAGCGCGTTCGGTGCGAGCCAGACCGTCTCGCTGGTCACGGTGTTGAACCCGTGCGCGGCGCGTTGGGCGTACGTACGGTCCACGATGACGCCGTGTGCGCCGACGCCGGGCATCGCCGGTCCGGCCGCGACCGAGCGCACCGGCAGGGACTGCCCGTTCAGCCCTGCGATGTGCACCCCGTCGGTGGGGGTCGGGCCCGACGACAGTGCGGGCAGAACCGCCGGGGTGTCGGCGATCCGCCAGATCGGCGTGTCCGCGTCACCGGCGTGCATGGTCAGCGCGAGTCCCGAACCGGTCGGCGTGGCCGCGGTCGCGCCCTCACCCGTCGGACGCCACGCCCGCGCGTCGGACAGGTGCGCGGGGACGGCCTGCCAGCCGGCGTCGGTCCGGACGGACACGCGGCTGAGCACCAGGGTGGCGCTGATCGGGTAGAAGGCGGCGGCCGGCCGGTCCACGTGGACGCCTGCCAGCCGGCACCCGCCGGCCGGGCAGGGCAGGTCCGCGGTCAGGGTGTTCGTGCCTTCGTGGACCGTGCCCAGGTTGAGCGGCGCGAGCCCGCCCTCGGCCTGGGCGACGTCGGCGACCAGCACCGGCGGCCGGGCCGCGGACACGTGCCGCGCCCGCACGGTCACCCGGATCTGGTCCCCGGCGAGCTTCACCGGCGAGGCCACCCTGGCGGTCAGCCGTTCGGTGAGCCGGGGCAGCGCTGCCGGGCCGAAGTCCCCACGCCAGAAGGCGATCCGGGCGAACCGCTCCGGTTGTACGCCGAGCAGTTGGAGTTGGTCCGAGCCGCGGTACTCGGTGGCCGCGCTGACCGCGGTGGCCTGCGTGCCCGAAGGGTCGAGCCGGTCGACGATGTCGGCCAGGTCCTTGCCCGGCGGAGGACTCACGGTGAGCACCTCCGCGGCCCCGACCTCGGTCCAGGCCCGGTCGTGCGCGTTCGCCCGGGCCACCGACCAGGCGTCCGTCGCGAAGGCCACCAGCCCGAACGCCACCGACAGCACCAGCGCCAGCCGCAGCGTCGTCGGCCGCCGGCCGATGTGGCGTACCGCCAGGAACCTCCCGAGACCACCCCGCCGCCGGGTGAGGCCGAAGCCGGCCCGGCACAGCCCGGGCAGGACGCGCGAGCCCACGAGGGCGGCGGCGAGTACGACGAGCCCCGGCGCGAGCAGCGCCAGGACGCTGGGGGAGCCGGGCTCGGTGCCGACCGCGCCGCGGCGGGCGAGCACCACCAGCCCGCCGACCGACGCCAGCCCCACCACCACGTCGATGGCCCAGGGGCGGGACCTGGCACGCCGGGTCGCCCGACGCCACTGCTCGACCACCGGCCGGCGCAGCGTACGGGACCCGGCGAGCACCGCGGCGGTGGCGGCGCCGAGGCCGGCACCGAGCGCGGCCAGTCCGGAAGACGCGGTGAGTACGACCGGAGTGCCCGGCGCGAGGTTGAGCGCGGCGAGCCCGGTCACCCCGCCCAGCGCCAGCACCAGCCCGATCGGCACCGCCAGCGCGACCAGCATCAGGGTGTCCAGTAGGCCGAACGCGACGGTCCGGCCCGACGGAACCCCGCGCAGCTTGGCGAGGGCCACCTCCGGGCCCCGGGCCTCCGACGCGTTGGCCACGACGAGGAACAGGATCAGCCAGCAGAGCACAAGTAGCTGAACCTCGACCAGCAACACGGGCACCGTGAGCTTGTCCTTGACCTGGGTGGCCTCCATGAGGACCGACAGCATGGCGCTGTCGCTGATGTCGCCGTTGATTCCCGAAGCTCCGCTGTAGGTGAGCAGTTCGCGCTTCAGTGCGGGCAGGTCGGTCAGCCGGATCCTGTGCAGGTCGAGGTAGCGGTCCACCGCGCCCGTCGCCTCTGTGTCGGCGGGCTGGGCCCGAAGGGTCGCCAGCGGCGCGAAGATCGCGTCCAGGGTGCCGCCCATGTCGCCGGCCTTGCCGGATCCGGAGTACGCCGCGAAGTACGGGTGCCCGGCCCAGTAGTCGCCGGTCGGGTCCAGCGGCGCGTACACCCCGGCCACGGTGACCCGGCTGCCGTTGACCGTCAGTGTCTCGCCGACGCGCCAGTGCTGCGTGGCGGCGGCGCTCGCGCTGACGATCACCGAACCGGCCCGCTCCGCGCAGTGCCCCTGCACGATCTGCACGTGCGCGCAGAATCCGGAGCGGTAGACCAGCGGCGCAGGGTTGCCCGTCGTCCCCGGCGCACCGACCGACGTCTGCACCTGCAGCGACGCGACCGGAGAGCCCAGCAGACGGTTGAGCGTCGGCACCTGCCGCACCCGGGCGGAGCTGAGGTGCTGGACCTTCGGAAGCGGGTCGGAGCCCACACTGCCGCCGAGATGGTCGTTCATGGTTCGCCCGATCGGCAAAGCCTGGGCGAGGGTGTCCCGCAACACCGACTCCCCGGCCGCCCGCAGGAACAGCGGCCCCGTCACCGCCGCACCCACGACCAGCGAGGCGATCACCAGCACCGCCAGGGACACCCCCCGCCGGAACCACATCCCCCGCAACACGAGCCGCACATCATGCACCCCGGCACCATAGCCCTGTCGGCCCGGAGGAGCCCTGGTAGTTACCCCGTGCACTTGGGGGTCAGGGCTCATGCTCGCCTGCCGCTCGGCCTCGAAGGAGGGAAGACCTACGGGGTCCATTAGGCCCGACAGGTCTTCCCACCGTGCCGCAGGATCTGCACGACGTGCCTTAGGGTGCGGAGATGATCGACGTGCCCGAGCCGTTCGCCCGCGAGACCGTGCATCGCGAAGGCGAAGCAGGTAAGCGATGGATCGCCTCACTGCCCGGACTCGCCGACGAGCTTCTCAAACAATGGGCCTGTACGCCGACCGGACCGGTGATGCACGGCAAGGTCGGCATCGTCGTGCCCGTACGCCGTCACGACGGATCCCCTGCCGTGCTGAAGGTCTCGTTCCCGCACCCCGGCAACGTCGACGAGCCGAACGCCTACGCCACGTGGGCGGGTCGTGGAGCCGTGCAGCTGTACGAGCGTGACGACGCCCGCTTCGCGATGCTGCTCGAGCAGGTCGAGCAAACCACTCTGGTCGACCTCGATGACGACGACGAGGCCGCCGCCGTGTGCGGACGGCTCACCCGCCTGCTCGCGGTGCCTGCGCCGCCTGGGCTTCGCCGGCTGAGCGACCGCGCAGAGGCACAGGAACGCGAACTCCGCACCGCGTCCGACACGCTGATCCGCCATGTGCCACGGCGGGTCGTCGACGCCGCGCTGGCCACCGTCCGGGAGCTCGGGCGCGAGCAACCGGACCTGCTCGTCCACGGGGACCTGCACTACAGCAACGTCGTACGCGCGAGCCGCGAACCCTGGTTGGTCATCGACCCCAAGGGGTTCGCCGGCGACCCGGCGAACGACGCTTTCAGCGTGGTGGTTGGTGGCGCTCAGCGTCAATTGGATGTTGACGAGCTGTGTGCCAACCTGCGACGCCGACTGAAGATCTTCGCCGACGCGGCCGAGCTCGATCGGGAGCGGGTGATTCGCTGGGTGCAGGCGCACACCCTCCTGCATGCGTGCTGGGCGCGCAACGCCTCTGATCCGGAAGGGACGGCCGCGCTCGCCGAACGGGTCGCGACCGCCCTGACCTGAGCCCGGGCAGAGGAGCCCACAAGAGCATCGGCGCGGGAGCCGAAAAAAAGCCGGCGGCCAGGCGATGAGTTGTGGCCCTCGGGCGAGTCGGTGCTGGTGGAATCTCCGGTGTGGAGAGGCTCGTGACGAGGAGCTGAGATGAGCACTGTGGTGATGCACAACGTCGTGTCGGTGGATGGCTTCATCGCCGACGACGTCGACCAGGTGGGCCCGCTGTTCGACTGGTACTCCAGCGGCGACACCGAACTGATCGAGGGCTTCGGCAGTGTTTCGCGAGCCTCCGCTGACTATGTTCGCCCGATGTGGCAGAACCTCGGCGCATTGGTGATCGGGCGCCACCTGTTCGACATCACCAACGGCTGGGAGGGCCGGCCGCCGTCGGGTGAGCACGTGGTCGTGGTGTCCCACCGGCCGAAGCCGAACGGCTGGCATCCGGAGGCGTCGTACCACTTCGTCGACGACGTGGCGAAAGCGGTCGCGCTGGCCGAAGAGCTGGCCGGCGACCGCGTTGTCGGGGTGGCAGCGGGCAACGTCGGCGGTCAGGCGTTCGCCCTCGGTCTGGTGGACGAGGTGGCGATGGACGTCGTGCCGGTCGTGTTCGGGTCCGGCAAGCGGTACTTCGGGGCGGTGGACACCCAGCAGCTTCTGGAGGATCCGGACGTCGTGATCCGCGGTGACAGGGTGCTGCACCTGCGTTACCGGGTCCGGCGCTGACCGCCGGCCTCGAGGTTCAGAGTTTCTCCCAGACGGACACGTGTGTGGTGCTGTCGGCGGTGACCTCAGAGCGGTCCCAGCCGGCCCAGCGATGCGTGAGCTTCATGCCCGCGATACGTGCCATCAGGTCCATCTCGGCCGGCCAGGCGTACCGGAAGGGGATGCGGAAGAAGCGTCCCTTCCCGTCCGGTGTGACGCGGACGTGGTTGGACGTGAACTCCTGCGTCACCACGTCATACTGGTCGAATCCCACGTAGCCACTGCGGTTTCCGTCCGGTGCCACCGTGAACGGCACGGTGTCCTGGCCGGGCGGCAGGCGACGAAGGTCCGGTACGCCCACCTCGATGAGGAACAGTCCGCCGGGACGCAGGTGCGCGGCCGCGTTGCGGAAGACCTCGACCTGCCCGTCCTGCGTGGTCACGTTGCTGATCGTGTTGAACACCAGGTAGACCAGCGAGAACTCACCGGCTCCGTCCACCCGCGTCGTCGTCATGTCGCCGAGGGTCACCTCAACCGCGTCGCCGCCCGGCTTGGCGGTGACCCGCGCCGCCATCGCCTCGCTGAGTTCGATGCCGCTGACCGAAACGCCGCGGGCAGCCAGCGGGGCGGCGATCCGGCCGGTCCCGACGGCGAACTCGAGCACGCGGCCGCCCGCGGCGAGGGCCTGCAGGACGTCCACCGCGGGCGTGATCACCTCGGGTGAGTTCGCACCGCCCGGGTCGTCGTAGGTCGCGGCCACGCTTTCGGGAAACCAGCCGTCCGCGGGGTCGTCGTCGCGCCCGGCAGCAGCGGGATTGTTCTCGTTCACCTCGTCGCTCACGGTCCCCGAGGCTATGCCCGACGGGCGCCGTTCCTCACGTCCTTTTCGGCGGCGTCCTCTTCTGATCAGCGCCGTGCTCGAGCAAGCAACGCGGTGTGGGGGAGGGTCAGCAGGCCGTCCGCGTCGGCGAACTCCGCACTGAACTCGTCGTAGAACCGCTTGATCTCGGCCCGGACCTCGGGCGGCTGGCTCTGGATCAGGTGACCGGTGAATGCCACCCCCGCGGCCGGCCCGTTCCACCACTCCTCGGCGGTGACCCGGTGGTTCCACGCCAGTGTTTCGCAGGACGCCTCCCGCAGACCTGCCGAGTCCAGCAACGCGGTCAGCCCCTGCCCGGTGCGTGCGAAGTCCTCCTCCGGCGGCAGCGGCGGAAGGTGCGGCGGCCGGTGCGCGCCGGCCGCCTGGATGGCCCGGCCGATCAGCGTCTGCCCGGGCGCGGGCGGCGCCGCCCAGATCGTCAGCGCGACCCATCCGTCGCGACCCACCACGCGGCGGAGTTCGGAAAGCGCGAGCCGGGGCTGCCCGACGTGGTTGAGTACGAAGTTGCCCACGACGGCATCGAACTCGCCGTCGCCGAACGGCAGGTCCGGCAGGACGGCGACCCGGCAGTCGGCGGCGGGTGCCGCGGCGCGGGCGAGTTCGACCATGGTGGGTTCGGCGTCCACTGCGGTCACCTTCGTGCCGCGGGCGTACGCGGCGGCGGCGACCGTGCCGGGGCCGGTTCCCACGTCCAGCACCCGAACGCCGGGACCCACCTGGCCCGCGTCGAGCAGGTCCGGGACCGCGTGCGCACACAACCGCGCGAACGTGTCGGCATAGGCGCAGGCCCGGCCCGCCCAGATCTGCCGTTCGCTGTCGTCGAAGGTCGCCACCAACATCACCCAAAGTCCGCATTCGACATGCGCATGATCAACGTCGCGGTTGAGCCTAGGGCAGACCCTGGGGCATGACTCCTCCGGTCCGAGGCGACGTAAGCTCGATCGCATGGCCACCGGCGACGACGGTCGGCAGTACGAACCCAGCCGAACCACTCGTACGCAGCGAATCGCCCTGGCCTTTCGCCAGCGGGCGGGCGAGACGCGCGCGCTCGCCGCCAAGCTGCGTAAAGGGGCCTCGGAGCGTCGCAAGCTCCTGGCGGCGCACGCCGGCGAGGCGTCCGAGAGGCGTGCGCAAGCAGCCGAGGAGCGAACCCTGGCGGGCGACCAACGCGAACGCGCGGACAAGGACCGCCGGCGGGTGTCGCATCTGCGCGGCGTCGCGGCGGACGCGCGCCGCCGGCTGGAGGAGCTGCGCTACATCCAGGCCACCGAACGCATGCACGCGGCGAACGAACGCGACCAGCTCGCCGACCAGCGCGACCGCGAGGCCGACCTTCGTGACCGTGACGCCGATCAGCGGGAACGAGTCGCCGACGAACGCGACAGGTCCTCCGATCTACGCAACCACGAGTCCGACCTGCGCGACCGGATGGCAGACGACCGTGAACGCAGTGCGGACGAGCGCGACCGCGACGCCGACACACGCGACCGCGACGCCGACGAACGCGAACAGGCAGCGGACGAACGCGAACGTGAGGCCGACGAGCTCAACGGTCCCACCGACGAAGGCGAGCGCGCCACACCTCGACCTCGCCGCGCAAGCGACGGTTGACACCGCACCCTCGACACTGTCCCTCGACACCGGGGCCTCGACACCAGCTCGTTCACCCCTGCGTACGGCTCCTCGGCCACAGCTGTGGTTTCCGTCTCGCGGCGAGGTCCTCGACCCAGCCGAAGACCAGCATCGCCACCACCAGGAGCGGCCAGGTGAGCACGTACTTCCACCAGTTCGTCCGCAGGGGAAGGGAGTTCGCCAGCGACGGCACGCTCCACATCCAGTCGATCACCAGGACCGCGGCGATGAGCGCGAGTTCGTGCCACAGGTAGATGGTGACCGCCCGCTCGTTGAACACGTACACCACCTTGTCCACCGGCCACACCCGCCGCAGCCGGCCGAGGTCGCGGGGCCGGAAACGCAACAGCAGCAGGACGAACCCGAACGACCAGTACGCCTGGGCGAGCGGAATGGGCCCCAGGTCGTAGGCCTGCTGGGTCTGGTGGGTGAGGGCGTACCACCCGCCGGCGACCAGCGCGGGCACGGCGAGCGCACAGGTGGTACGCGGCGACAGGCGCGCGATCTGTCCGTTGTGGTGGGCGAAACCCAGCAGCCAGCACGCGCCGAACACGGTCAGGTCGGTGAGGATCCTGCCCAGTGCGGCGGAGTCGCCGGTGTCCAGCACCCCGAGCTGCAGCAGGGAGACCGCCAGCAAGGTCGCGGCGATGAGCGGCACCGGGAGCCGTCGGAAGACGGGCAGGACCAGCGGGGTGAGCAGGACGAACCACAGGTACGCCCGGACGTACCACAGCGGCTCGTTGACCTGCCAGGCCCACTGGTCGAACGGCGGATCGTCCAGCGGCACCACCCACAGCAGCAGCCGTGCCCACCACCCGCCGGCCTGGGACGGGTCGGGCGGTCCCCATCCGTGCAGGAAAATCGCGGGTACGACGAACGCGGCGAAGACGCCGAACGGCACCAGCAGCCGGCGCATCCGGGCGCCGACCACCGCCGGTGCCGCCCTGCGTTCCAGCGACGCGGCCAGCAACGATCCCGCGAGCGCGAACATGACGCCGAGCGAGGGAAAGAGCGGTGTCAGCCAGGGCCAGCCGAACGCGTGGTAGGTGACGATGCGGACCAGGGCCAGCGCGCGGAGCAGGTCGAGGTACCTGTCCCGGCCGACCCTGGTCGCCGGATCAGTCACCAGGGTGGTTCACAGCTTCTTGAGCAGAGCCTGCATCTTCGCGATCTCGGCCGGGTGGTTGGCGACGATCTCCGCGGCCAGCTTCTTCGCCGGCGGATAGAGGCCCTTGGTCTGTTCGACCTTCGCGATGTCGACCGCCTCGGAGTACTGGTGGATCATCGCCTCGACGTACATCTTGTCGAACGCCTTGCCGGAGGCGTGCTGCAGGTCGGACAGTTCGTGCTCGTCCGTCATCATGCCGGGGCTGTGGCTCGCGGACGGCTTTCCCGGGCTGGGCGAACGCGTCATGTGCGGCGTCGCCCCCATCGTTGGCACGGGTTCGCCCCAGGCCTTCAGCCAGGCGGACAGTTCGGCGATCTTCGGCGCGTGGGCGGCCTTGATCTTCGCCGCGAGCGACTTGACCTGCGCGTTGGTCGCCTTCTTGGCGGCCAGGGCGCTCATCGCCACCACTTCCTGGTGGTGCTCGACCATCTCCTCGGTGAACTCCACGTCCTGGGCGTTGTGCTTCCCGGCCGGAGCGGTCACGCCGGCGGGCTGTGCGGGAGTGCTTTTTCCTCCGCCGCATCCGGTGAGGAGCGCCGCGATGCCGATCAGAGCAGCGACCGCGACGACGGAGTACGTGCGTGGCGTCGTTCCCCGTACGACCTTCCGTGCGGCGGTCCGTGCGGCGCTGTTCGCGCTCTTGTGTACGACGTTCCGTGCGGCACCCACGTGGATCTCCCGGTGTCGAGACGAGCAGGAGCGGCGGTGTGCGGACCGTCGTTCCGGCAACACCGGACCCGCGGTCCCCATCGCTCGCGTACCCGTGGAGATCGGCGGGACCCACGGTCGTGGTCCCGCCGTGGTCCTGTGGGATTGGTCCGATCGACCCGGTTGACCTGGTGATCAACTGCCCTGAGGCTGCTCGTCCCGCCGTCCGGTGGGCTCATCGCCGCGACGGCCGGAGCGCGGGCCGCGGCACAGCAGCCCGGCGCCGGCGCCGAGCGTGATTCCCAGCGCCCACCCGGCCACGATGTCGGTGGGCCAGTGCCCGCCGAGGTAGACCATGCAGACCCCGACGAGGGCCGCGCCGGCGGCCAGGGCCAGTGCCCACGGGAATCTGGCCCGCGAGGATGTCCACCTCGTCGCCAGCAGGACCGCGGTCGCCGCGGCAGACGTGAGTGCCGCGTGAGTGGAGGGCATCGACGCACCGGCGAGGTGGACCAGAGCGAGATCCGCGGGCGGCCGGGCCCGGTCGATGACCTCCTTGAGCAGCCTCGCCGCGACGCCGGCGGTCGCCACCGCCAGTACGACCGCGGCGCCCTGGCGGTAGGCGCGCCTCGCCACCACGACCAGGACGGCGAGGAGAGCGATGACGGCCAATGCCGCAGGGGTGGTCCCGATCCACATCAGTGTCCGGGCGGCGCCGGTGGCCCAGTCGCTGCGGTGCGCGGTGATCAAGTGCATGAGCCGGTCGTCCACCCAGCCACCCACGGCTCCACCGTCCTCCCCGCCGGGCGCGCGACGATCTGCCCGCCGGATGAATCGTGCCGTACGCCGGCAGGCCCCGCCAACCGACACCCGGGGCGAAGGGGCGGCGCCGTCGGCCCTCGCCTTCGGTACGCCTTCTATGCGAACATATGTTCGTGACGGTGGACGCGACCATCCTGCACGCGGACCTCGACGCGTTCTATGCCTCGGTCGAACAGCGTGACGATCCCAGCCTGCGTGGTCGCCCGGTCATCGTCGGTGGCGGTGTGGTGCTGGCCGCCAGTTACGAGGCCAAGGCGCACGGCGTGCGCACCGCCATGGGTGGTGCACAGGCCCGGCAGTTGTGTCCGCAGGCGATCGTCGTACCACCCCGGATGTCCGCCTACTCCGAAGCCAGCTCGGCGGTGTTCGAGGTGTTCGAGCAGACGACTCCGCTGGTGGAGGGACTGTCGATCGACGAGGCGTTCCTCGACGTGGGCGGGCTCCGGCGGATCTCCGGCGCACCGGCCGACATCGCGGCGAAGCTGCGGCGCGACGTGCTCGACCAGGTGGGTCTGCCCATCACGGTCGGGGTGGCCCGGACCAAGTTCCTCGCCAAGGTGGCCAGCGGTGTGGCCAAACCTGACGGGCTGCTCGTGGTGCCGCCCGACGGTGAGCTGGACTTCCTGCATCCGCTGAACGTCGGCCGGCTGTGGGGAGTGGGGGAGGTGACCGCGAAGAAGCTGCACGACCGGGGGATCACCACCGTCGGCCACGTCGCCGAACTCCCTCAGTCGGCGCTGGTCGCCATGCTCGGTCAGGCGGCCGGCCGGCACCTGCACGCGCTTGCCCACAACCGCGACCCCCGCCCGGTGCGGGTGGGGCATCGCCGGGGATCGGTCGGTGCGCAGCGCGCACTCGGTCAGCGGCCGAGATCGACCGAGGAGGTCGACGCGATCCTCATCGGACTGGTCGAGCGGGTCACCCGGCGGATGCGTTCGGCGGGCCGCACCGGCCGCACCGTCGTGCTCCGGTTGCGGTTCGCGGACTTCTCCCGGGTGACGCGGTCGCACACCCTGTCACACCCGACCGCCCAGACGAACGAGATCCTCCAGGCGATACGCGGGTTGCGGGCAGCTGCCGCGCCGATGATCGAACGCCGCGGGCTCACCCTGGTCGGCGTGGCCGTCGGCAACCTCGACGACGACAGCGCGGTCCAGTTGGCGTTGCCGTTCGACCGCACGCGGCACGACGCGCTCGACGAGGCGGTCGACAAGGTTCGGCGGCGGTTCGACTCCGGCGCGGTGACCAGGGCCGCGTTGCTCGGCCGCGACCAGGGCATCTCGGTCCCGCTGCTCCCCGACTAGGAAGCGTTGCTGCCCCGGGGCCGGAGGCGGACCGGCCGTTCAGTCGGTCAACGCGTACACGCTATTGCGGTCGCGGGTCATCACGCCCACGTCGACCATCAGCCGGCGCAGCGTGGCGACGTCCTCGTCGACCTCCCGGACGATCTCGTTGACCTCGGCCTCGGTGTAGGAGACGCCGGGGTCGAAGAAGCTTCCGAGGAAGTACGCGAGGTCGTCCAGGTGCGCGTCCTCGACCGGAAAGCTGGTGAGCCGGCCGTGGGAGAACAGCTGCCGCAGGTGCGGAAAGCCTTCCAGCCGGCGTACGACCGGGTTGATCCCGTCGAGTTCGTGCGCGGCCTCGCGAAGCTGGTCCACCCGCACCTCGATGCGTGGTCCGTCGGCCGCGATCAGGCCGACCGCGGTGAGCCGTCCGTACAACCTCGCAGTGTTTCGCGGGTCGAGTCCCAAGGCCTGCCCGCACCGGCTGACCGCGCCGCGCTCGCCGGGTTCGCGTTCCAGCATCCAGCCGAGCATCCGCACCGCGTCCGGATCGGCGAGCGCCGTCAACAACGACGCCGCCGTCGCCAGCACGGACGTTGGCGTCGCCTGTGCCGTAGCCGAAGGAGCCTGGACCATCCTCGCCCCACCTCGCTCGTGCTGCCTGGTGCGTTCGCACCGACTCGTCCGTTCGCACTGTCTCGGCACGCCAGCATGGTGAGCGCAGCGGCGTCCCGGCAATCGGTTATCGGTAGGCACGCGCCGGGCGACCCGCCGATCTGTCCTGATTCAGACCGATCCGCGCTAATTCGACACCAATACGCACCAATACGCACCAATACGCACCAATCCACGCCCCCGTCGGCTCCGAACTACCGGCGTACCGGCCGGGCTGCTGGGAAAGCCCGGGGTCGCAGCCTGGCCGGCACCACGCCGGCACCGGCCGGCGGTCGCCGATCCCGTTTGCCCGGAGCCCGCAGCCGGGTCGGCGGCCGGTCCACGTGGAGACGACCGGAAGGAACAACATGAGTGATTCCACTCGCCGCGGTTTCCTGGTGTTCGCAGGCGCCAGTGCCGCGGCCACCGTCGGAGCTGCCGCCGTCGGTGCGCCCGCTTACGCGGACCGGCGAAACGACGCCGCCGCGGCTGCGCAGCCCACCGGCACCGAACTGACCGCGGCCGACCTGGCCGACGCGGAGTCGTTCGTCGTGCACGTGAAGGACATCAGAAAGGGAGAGATGGCGATCATGGTCGGCGACCGTGAGGTGCCGATCGTCGACCGTGCGCTGGCCGCCAGGCTCGCCGGCGCGGCCACGGCCTGACCCCGCCCGTCCCGGACGGGTCGCGTCGCGAGGACCCGTCGTTCCAGCCGACCTCAGCCCGCACGTAGGAGGAACCCCCGCATGTCCTCGCACCGCGAAGCCCCCGAGATCTCCAAGGATCCGGTCGCCGACAACACCGACGTGTACGCGTTCGTCAGCCCGGACAAGCCCGACACGGTGACGCTGATCGCCAACTTCATTCCGTTCCAGAACCCCTACGGCGGCCCGAACTTCTACGAGTTCGGCGACGACGTGCTGTACGAGATCCACGTCTCCAACGGTGGCGACTGCCGGGCCGACATCAGCTACCAGTTCCGCTTCCACGCCGAGATCCGCAACGAGAAGACGTTCCTCTACAACACCGGACCGATCAGTTCGCTCAACGACGGTACGTGGAACCGCCCGCAGTTCTACTCGGTGACGAAGGTCGAGCACGGCCGCCCGCACATCCTGGCGCGCAAGCTGGCGGTGCCGCCGGTCAACATCGGACCACGCAGCACACCCGACTACGAGAAGTTGGCCGGGCAGGCGATCCACTCCCTCGACGACGGCGTCAGCGTGTTTGCCGGTCAGCGTGCCGACGGCTTCTTCGCCGACCTGGGCGCCATCTTCGACCTCGGCACGCTGCGGCCGTTCGAGATGGCGCACCTGATCCCGTCGGCGGCCGCCGCCGGTGTGAACGGCCTGCAGGGGCAGAACGTCCACACGATCGCCATCCAGGTCCCGATCCGCGACCTCACCCGCCACGGCCGGATGCCGAACGACGTGCTGGACCCCGGTGCCGTGATCGGTGTGTACGCATCGGCCAGCCGCAAGCAGTCCCGCATCCTCGACGGCCTGCTCGGCCGGGCGCTGTGGCACGGCCCGTACAAGCAGGTCTCGCGCCTGGGCAACCCGTTGTTCAACGAGGTCATCGTGCCGATGGCGGAGAAGGACCGCTGGAACTGCAGTTCGCCCAGGTACGACCGGGACTTCGCGGAGTACGTCACCAAGCCGGAGCTGGCCGGCCTGCTTCCGGTGCTCTACCCGGACGTGTTCCCCAAGCTCGCCGCGTACAGCAAGCCGCGCGCCGACCTGGCGGCGATCCTGCTCACCGGCATCCCGGAGGGAGTCGTTCCGGGATTCCAGAACTACACCGGCGACGTGCAGGCGGACATGCTGCGGCTCAACGTCGCGGTCCCGCCGGCGAAGTCGCCGAACCCACTGGGCCTGGTCGCGGGTGACGCGGCGGGCTTCCCGAACGGCCGACGGGTCATGGACGACGTGGTGACGGTGGAACTGCGGGCGGTCGCAGGCGTGACGATCCCGCTGGTCGACAAGTCCTTCACGCCGGACGAGACGGCCGGGAAGCTGAAGGACGGTACGTCGAACACGAACTCCGACTACCTGGCATCGTTCCCATACCTCGGCACCCCGGCCGGTGGCTACCAGACGAAGCCGGGAATGCCGGCGGCGTCATGAGTACGAACCAGGCCGAGGTTGCGAACGTCGCTCCGGTCACCGCCGGGGAAGCGGCAGGGCACTCGGAGGAGAACCCGCACGCGGGCAAGGGCTCCTCGGTCCTGCTGGACATCGGCGGAGACGTCGGTGCGCTCGTCGTGACGATGCCGGCCGAGCTGGAGGGAGTGGAGATCGAGCTCCGCGGCCGAGGCGTCGCCGTGGCGCACCACCACGGACACGGACACGGACACGGACACGGACACGGACACGGACACGGACACGCCCACTGGCCGCACGTGGCCGTCGTACCCCGCCCCTCCCCGGCAGGCGAGCTGATCCCGTCCGCGGTCTTCTTCGAGGTGCCCGCGGGCAGCTACGAACTCCACGTCCGCCCGGACGGCCCCATGCAACTCACGGTTGACATCAGGGGAGGTCACGTCACCCAGGCCGACTGGCCCAGCTGAGACCCCCAGATGTGGAGCACCGCCGGACGCGGAGTGGCGTCCGGCGGTGCTTCCGTCTGCCGCGCGACCGGAAAACGGGTTGCCGGAGCGGTGGCGCGGATGCTTCACTCCGGCCAGCCGGCCAGGCCCACCGGCCAGGCCCACCGTCAGACCGGGCCTACGAGCCGACGAGCCCGTCGGGGCAGACCGAGAGGAAGACGCAGATGCGAGGCACGTTCATGTCCATCCGAGAAGGGATCTTCATCTACGTAGAGGACATGACGCGTGGCGCGGACGTTGAATCTTGGGATCGTGGCCCATGTTGATGCGGGTAAGACGAGTCTGACGGAGCGGCTGCTTCATCTGGCGGGGGTGATCGCGCGGGTGGGCAGTGTGGACGCGGGGAGTACGCAGACCGACTCGTTGGAGTTGGAGCGTCGGCGGGGGATCACGATCCGGTCGGCGGTGGTGTCGTTCGTGTTGGACGGTGTGTCGGTGAATCTGATCGACACGCCGGGGCACCCGGATTTCATCGCCGAGGTGGAGCGGGTGCTGGGGGTGCTCGATGGTGCGGTGCTGGTGGTGTCTGCGGTGGAGGGTGTGCAGGCGCAGACGCGGGTGTTGATGCGGACGTTGCGGCGGTTGGGGATTCCGACGCTGGTGTTCGTGAACAAGTTGGACCGTGGGGGCGCGGATGCGGAGCGGGTGTTCGCGGAGGTGGCGGACAAGCTGACGCCGGCCATCGTCTCGATGGGGGCGTCCCACGATGCCGGCACCAGGAAGGCCTGGTTCGAGCCGTACGACGACGCCGACACCGCTTTTCGTGCCGACCTCACCGACCTCCTCACCGGCCACGATGAGGACCTGCTGGCGGCGTACGTCGACGACGAGACAGCGCTTTCATACCAGCGGCTCCGCGGTGAACTCCGTGCGCAGACCCGGCGGACCCTGGTGCATCCGGTGTTCTTCGGTTCGGCGATCACCGGTGCGGGGGTGGCGGAGCTCGTCGGCGGGATCACGGGGTTGTTGCCGGCGGGGGAGCCGGAGGCCGGCGGGCCTGCTGTGGGGACGGTGTTCAAGGTCGAGCGTGGCTCGGCGGGGGAGAAGGTCGCCTATCTGCGGATGTTCGCAGGTGAGCTGCACACCAGGCAGCGGGTGCGGTTCGCCTCTGCCGCCGGCCCTGACATCTCCGCCGGCGACGGGCAGGCGCAGAAGGTGACCGCGATCGGGGTGTTCGACCGTGGTGGGGTGGTGCAGCGTCCGGTGGTGGTGGGCGGGCAGATCGCGAAGGTGTGGGGGCTTTCCGACGTGCGGATCGGTGACCGGCTCGGCGACCCTGGCCCCGACGGCCGGGAGCAGTTCTTCGCGCCGCCGACGTTGGAGACGGTGGTGGTGCCGGTCCGCACGGGTGACAAGGGCGGGTTGCATGTGGCGTTGACGCAGCTGGCCGAGCAGGACCCGTTGATCAACCTGCGCCAGGACGACGTTGCCCAGGAAATGTACGTCTCGTTGTACGGCGAGGTGCAGAAGGAGGTCATCGAGGCCACCCTCGCCCTGGAGTACGGCATCGACGTCACCTTCCGCGAAACCACCCCCATCTGCGTCGAACGCGTGCTCGGCACCGGCGCTGCCGTGGAAGTCCTTGGCAAGGACGGCAATCCGTTCCTCTCCACGGTCGGGCTTCGCGTCGACCCCGCCCCGATCGGCTCCGGCGTACAGGTCGAGCTGGATGTCAAGCTGGAGTTGATTCCGCTCTACGTCTTCAAGTCCGTCGAGGAGTTCCGGCAGGCGTTGCGGAGCACCGTCGCGGAGACGTTCCGGCAGGGGCTGCACGGGTGGCAGGTGACCGACTGCCTGATCACGCTCACCGACTCCGGATACGTCTCGCCGGAGACCACGGCGGGTGACGTTCGCAAGCTGACGCCGCTGGTGTTGATGAGCGCGCTCGGCGAGGCGGGGACCGTGGTCTGTGAGCCGGTGCACCGGTTCCGCGTCGAGTTTCCGGCCGACACGCTGGGTGCGGTCCTTCCCCTGCTGGGAAGGCTGCGCGCGGTCCCGGGTGCGCCCCAGATCCGTGGTTCGTCCGGCGTACTGGAAGGTGACATCCCGGCCGCCACGGTGCACGAGTTGCAGCAGCGCCTACCGGGAGCGACTCACGGGGAAGGTGTGCTGGAGTCTGCGTTCGACCACCACGAGCCGGTCCGGGGAACCATTCCCACCCGGCCGCGCACGGACCTGAACCCGCTCAACCGCAAGGAGTACCTCCAGCACGTCCTGCGCGGGATCTGAGCGACCGGCCGCGAGTTTCCCGGGGCGGGTACCAGGTCGTCGCCTGGCCCTCCCAGCGGCCGGTCAGTTGGTCTGCCGTGACACGCGGGCGGGCACCGGCGCCCCGGAAGCCCGAAGTCCGGCGCCGACGCTGTGGAGGTAGCCGAGCGCCTCGCCGTAGGAGCGGATCAGCCCGGTCTTGTGGTAGCGGATGCCGCGCTCCTCGCAGAACGCCTGGACCAGCGGTTGCGCACGAGACAGGTTCGGCATCGGCATGGTCGGGAACAGGTGGTGCTCGATCTGGTAGTTCAGCCCGCCCAGGGCGCGGTCGACGAACCATCCTCCGTGCACGTTGCGGGAGGTGAGCACCTGCTTGCGCACGAAGTCCAGCTTCTCCTCCACCAACGGCATGCCCTTGTGGTTGGGGGCGAACGAGCAGCCCATGTAGAGACCGAAGAGCCCCTGGTTGACCGCGAGGAAGACGAGCGCCTTGCCCGGCGACAGCACGAGGAAGAGCGCCGACATGCAGGCAACGGTGTGGACGGCCAGCAGGACGCTTTCCAGGGCACGTTCCCTGACGTCGCGACGCCACAGGGCGCGCACCCCGGACACGTACAGCCCAAGGCCTTCCAGCAGGAGCATGGGGAAGAAGAGGTACGCCTGCCAGCCGGTGAGGGTTCGGGCCACGAACCCACGCCGGGCGTCGGCCTGTTCGCGACTCCAGGCGATCCCGCCGACGCTGACGTCGGGGTCGTCGTCGACGTGGTTGGGGTTGGCGTGGTGCCGGGTGTGCTTACCGATCCACCAGCCGTAGCTCAGGCCGACTCCGAGGTTGCCGAGCAGAATCCCTGCCCGCCGTGCGGCTCGCTTGGACGTGAAGACCTGCCGGTGCCCAATGTCGTGGGTGACGAACGCGACCTGGGCGAAGACCACGGCGAGCACCGCCGCCAGCAGGACCTGCCACCAGGAGTCGCCCAGCAGGACGAACGCGGCGCCGCCGGCGGCGAGCATCGAAGCGGCGGCCGCGATGCGGACCGTGTAGTGGCCGGGACGCGGGGTGAGCAGGCCGGCCTCGCGGACCCGGTGAGTGAGGTTCGCGTAGTCACTGGCGCGATGGGACAAAGGAGTCGACGGGTACGACATACGCACACTTCCTGACCTGGACGGATGGGGCGCCGCATCGGATTGATCCTTCGTGGATCGCCGACCGCACCGAGACCCCCGGGAGGTGCGTGCGTCTGCAGACGTGCACGGTGAACGCGGTCTTCGCCGGGACACTGCCGGACAGATACGACATCCGCCCCCTTGGTGACGGGTACGGCACCTCGAGCTGGACGTCGTCGACTCCGAGGGCATGACAGTACCCCAGCGGCTCAGGCGGCGGCAGGTCCGCCGTCGGCCGCCGGCAGCCGCTACGCGCTCGTCTCGGTCCGCACGAAGTAGCGCGGTGCGGCACGGAGCACCTCGACCCCGAGCGACACCAGTCCTCCGGCGGGCATCAGCCGGGCGGTCGCCGCGCCGACGGGGCCGGTCGACTGGAGTCCGCGCTGCACCAGCAGGGGTTCGATGGCGCCGAAGTTCCGCGGTGTGCCGTACTGATGAACCCAGTAGTCCCGTCGCTCCGTGCCGCCCGGCAGCGCGAGCACCGCGCGTACCGGAGCCGGCTGCAGGTGGTAGTCGGACCCGGCGAGTTCCTCCACGTGGTGCAGCGTCGTGTTGGACTCGTGGTCGCAGCCGAGCAGCAGGATCATGCCATCGGGGTCGGACGCGAGCCTCGCGTACGGCGAACCCGGACCGCACGGGGAGACGCAGTCCTCGTGGCCCTCCGTCAGCCGCCGGGCCGCCGCACCGACCGCCGCCACCGAGTGGGTCGGGTGCGCGGACCGGACGGCGCCGTCCCTGGTGCGTACGGTCTCGGGAATCACCCCGGTCCACGACGGGGTCTCCGCGAGGTCGAACACCACCTCCGCGTGCGGACCGACGTGCTCGTTCCCGGTGAGGGTCGGCGCCAGCACCGTCCCTTCCGGACCCACCACGTCGAGCAGCGCGCGTACGACCGTCGCGGGCCCGCCGTCCACGGGGCCCATCGACGACAGCGACGAGTGCACGAGCACGTGGTGTCCGGGGCGCAGGCCCAGTTGGCCGAAGGCCGTACCAAGGTGTTCCGCGTCGACCATGCGCGCCGCCCCTTTCGTCGAGGTTTCGTGGATGTACGGGAGCGTCCGCCAGCACCGTAGCCGGACGTCAGCGGTGCCGCGGCGGGGCGCCGAGCGGAAACCGCCGCAGCACGGGGAACGACGTGGCGGTCGTCTGCGACGGAGGCGGGGAGGACGACGCACAGATGACGCCGTGGTGCCGGGTTCACCTGCGGACGTTATCCACCGGGAATCCGTCGGGACGGCGATTGTCCGCCCATGAGGGTGCCCGGGCTGCTATCAAGGAAAGTACGCAGGTACGTAAGGCGGCCGCCGGCAACCGCAGAAGCAGGAGGGTCCGACGATGCCACTCGCTGCCATTCCCGGAACGTTCCAGGTGATCGGGGCTTCCCCGGACGGAGACTCCGTGCGTTTCCGGCCGGACGACCCGGACGCGTTCGCCAACGCCGGGATCAAAGCTCGGACGAACTCCTCCGGCGCCGCGCAACTGCGCCTGGACGCGATCGACGCCCTGGAGACCCACTACACGCCGCGAAGCGCGCCGCACCCGTGGCGGCAGCCGGCCGACCTCGGTGACGGTGCGGCGACCGCACTGCTGGACCTGCTGGGCTTCAGCGACGTCCAGCGCGACGAGCGCGGCATCGTGACCGCCGCGACGCCGGAGACGCGGCCCGGCTACATCCTCAGCCGCTTCGCCGACAAGTACGGCCGGGCGGTGTCGTTCGCCTACGCCGGCAAACGGCGCGGAGGTGCGAGCGGCTCGGTCTACCTGGAGGTTCCCGAACTCCGCCGGTCGGTCAACCATCAACTCCTCAGTGCCGGTTGGGTGTATCCCACCTTCTACTCGCTGCTGTACGTCGACCTGCGCGAGGAGCTCGCGAGCGTCTCCGTCGCCGCACGTGCCGCCAGGAAGGGCGTGTGGACGCACGACTCCACGCTGACCGGCTTCGGGCTGAAGTCACGTGACCAGATCCAGAACCAGCTCGTCATCCTGCCGAAGCTGTTCCGCCGGTTGGCCGACTACCTCACCCTGGACGAGCCGAGCAGCGTCGACCTCGCGGGCTTCCCGGGTTTCCTCGAGGCGAGGAACGACCGGATCTTCACCGTTCCCGCCGGTCAGGCGACCTCGTTCGCCACGCTGGTGGAGCGTCGCCGGCAGCGGCTGACACTGACCCTGGCGCCTGAGCAGATCGTCTTCCTCGAGGCCTGATCCGGCCGTCGTCTCCCGCACACACGCAGGAGACTTGACGTTTTCTTGCCCTACGCCTTGCCAAGCAATGATCTTGGCCGCAGACTCACCTGCCAAGCAGCAGGGGAGTTCCGGCCGAGACGGCGAGACCGTCAGAGCGAGAGGACCCGACGTGGGCAGGGTTGGCCGTAGGAACGTCGTCGCGGTCGCGGCGACGCTGATGACCGCGGCGGCGTGCGTGCTGTCCGCGACGGTGGCGCCCGCGGGCGCGCAGACGCGCGGGACCGCTCAGCCGGTACGCGGATCCGCCGACAATGTGGTGAACCTGAACGAGATCCAGACCATCAACACCCACAACTCCTACAAGCGGGAGACCGGCCTGGCCGAGCAGGCGGCGTACGACGAGATCGTCGGAAACCCCGGTGCCTACCGCAACGGGCTCGGCTACAGCCACGCGTCCCTCGCCGACCAGTTCGAGCACCAGAACGTCCGGGGCATCGAACTCGACCTGCGCCCCGACCCCGAAGGCGGCCGCTACCGCTACCCGATGGTGCGGCGCGACGCGGGCCTCGGCCCATTGACCGATCCCGCCTGGTCCGAACCCGGTATCAAGGTGTTCCACGTCGCCGACGGCGACTACAACACCACGTGCGTACGGTTCGTCAGCTGCCTGCGGCAGGTGAAGGCATGGTCGGACGCACACCCGGCCCACGTGCCCGTCACGATCATGTTGGAGTTGAAGGGAAGTGACCGCGCATTCGCCGAACGCGGCGGCGTGGTGGTGCCGCCGTGGGACGCCGCCGCCCTCGACGCGATGGACCGCGAGATCCGTTCGGTGTTCGGTGACGACGAGCTGGTCACCCCCGACGACGTGCGCCGGCCCGGCATGACGCTGAACGAGTCGGTGACGAAGGTCGGCTGGCCCACCCTCGCGCAGACGCGCGGCCAGGTGATGTTCGTCTTCAACAACGTCGGCAACACCTCGCCGTACACCGACGACGGCCACCCCAACCTCGAGGGAAGGATCGCGTTCGTCAACGCCGCACCAGGTCAGCCGAACGCCGCCTACCGCGGCCGGGACGAGGTGATCCAGCTGTTCGGCGAGATCCAGGATCTGGTGCGCCGCGGATACTTCGTCCGTACGCGTTCGGACTACTCGTTGTCGACCGTACGCGAGGAGGACTTCAGCCTGATCGAGGCGGCGCTGGACAGCGGCGCCCAGGTCATCTCCACCGACTTCCCGGCCGTCGGCATGGCCGCCCGCTACGACAGCGACTTCGTCGCCCAGCTGCCCGGTGCGCTTCCGGTGAGATGCAACCCGGTCAACGCGCCGAGGACCTGCCGGAACTCCCTGCTCGAACCACCCGACTGACCCCCGTCCGCGAACGACGGGCGAACGTCGTGCGAAGGGCATGTTCGCCCGCCGTTCGCCAGCCCGCCATCAGTTCCTGTCCTTGTGCTCCTACGGACGCGCTTCGGTTGACCTGTTCGTCGGTTCGTTCGTACGTACAGGTCCGATCCGTAGGGGCCTGATCCGAAGGGTGATGTGCATGACCTCGCTTTCTCGACGTGACCTCTTCGCCCGCAGTGGTGTGACAGCGATGGGCCTGGCGTTCGCCGGCAGCATCGACACCATTGCCGGGCCGCGTGCCGCACTGGCCGACTCGGGACAGGCGGTTGGCTACGGTCCCCTCGTACCGGACCCCGCGGGGATCCTCGCGCTGCCGAAGGGCTTCAGCTACCAGATCGTCGCGGAGACCGGCAAGACGATGCTGGTCACCGGTGAGCCGACGCCCAGCGACCCCGACGGCACCGGGAACTTCCCCAGCCCGACCGGCGCCACGCTGGTCAACAACCACGAGGTCGGTGGTTCCGAGCCGTTCCGCGTCCCGCCGCTGCCCGGCCTCACCTACGACCCTGGGGCCGGTGGCGGCACCACGAACATCGAGGTCGACCACGACGGCAAGCGGCTGCGTGAGTACGTCAGCGTGGCCGGCACGCACAACAACTGCGCCGGCGGCATCACCCCGTGGAACACCTGGCTGACCTGCGAGGAGACCGAGGCCCGCAAGGGCGGCGCCCTGCAGAAGGACCACGGGTACGTGTTCGAGGTCGACGCGTTCGACCAGCAGGCCAACCGGGACCCGGTGCCGTTGAAGTTCCTCGGCCGGTACGCCCACGAGGCGGTGGCGGTCGACCCGCGCACGTCCGCCATCTACGAGACCGAGGACGCCGGCGGGCCGAACGGCCTGTACTACCGCTGGACTCCGCCGAAGGGATTCCGGGGCGGCAAGGGTGCCCTGAAGGCGCTGGCGCTCGGCGAGGGAGGCGACACCGCGGGGACGCTGGAGGCCATGAGCTGCTACCTCGGCGGGCGGCACGTGGCGGACCTGTCGGAGGCGACCCGCCCGGGCACGACGTACCGGGTGCGGTGGGTCGAGGTGCCGGACCGCGACGCCCGAACCACCTCCGTACGCAAGCAGTTCACCGACGACCAGGTCACCCGCAGCCACAAGCTCGAAGGAGCCTGGTGGGACAAGGGCGGCGCCTACTTCGTCGCGAGCTTCGCGCGGACCGATGACGGCAGCCGCAACGCCCACGACGGCCAGGTGTGGTTCTACGATCCCGACTCGCAGACCGTAACCCTGAAGGTCATCTTCGGCGTCAACCAGGACCCGGACACCGACGGCAACTACGACGGGCCGGACAACATCACGGTCTCGCCGTACGGCGGGGTGATCCTGGCCGAGGACGGCGAGGGGATCCAGCACCTCGTCGGCGTCACCCGGTCCGGGCGGTCGTACCCGCTGGCGCGCAACGACCTGAACGGCAGTGAGTTCACCGGGCCGAACTTCTCGCCCGACGGCCGGGTGCTGTTCGCCAACATCCAGTCCCCGGGGCACGTCTTCGCGATCACCGGGCCGTGGGAGCACCTGCGCCAGGGCGGCGGTGTGCGCTGAGCTGCTGATCGCTGATACGCCTGGTTGACCCGCTGACCGAGTGCGGCACCTCACGAGGGTGCCGCACTCGGTCGCGCCGCGCGACTGCCCGGGCTGCCCATTAGCATCGGCATCGGCATACCGACGGCAGAGACGGAAGGCGTACCCATGACCGAGCGTGCTCCCCTGGTGCTCATCACCGGCGCGGCCGGAAGGATCGGCTCGACGCTGCGCTCGGCGCTGTCGCAGTACCGCCTCCGGCTGACCGACCGCGATCTCAGCGAGTGTGAGCCGAAGCCGAACGAGGAGGTCCTCGAGGCCGACCTCGCGGACTTCGCCGCGATGCGGCAGGCGGTCGAGGGGTGCGACGCGGTGATCCACCTCGGTGGCAACCCCGCCCCGTCGGCGACCTGGTGGGACCTGAAGGCGCCGAACATCGACGGGGTCCACAACGTCTTCGAGGCGTCCCGGCAGGCAGGCGTACGCCGGCTGGTGTTCGCCAGCACCAACCACGTCACGGGCATGCTCGACGAGCGCGGCGAGTGGCCGGTGGGTGCGCGGGGCCCGATCGCGCCGGACTCGTTGTACGGCGTGACCAAGGCCTTCGGCGAGGCGATGGGCCGCTACTACGCCGAGAACAGCGACCTGTCGGTGATCTGCCTGCGGATCGGCTGGTTCACCGGCGAGCACCAGCTCCTCGACAACGAGGGCTGGCTGCGGATGTGGCTGAGCGTGCCCGACCTCGGCCGGCTCGTCAACGCCAGCTTGACAGCAGACGTACGGTTCGGGATCTACTACGGCGTCTCGGCCAACACGCCGATGCGGTACGACATGGAGAAGGCGCGCACCGAACTCGGCTACGAGCCACTCGACGACTCCAGCAAGCTCCTCGCCGACCGCATCGGCAACTGAACGCGGTCGGCGACGCCGGGCGGGAGCGCATCGGGGAGCGGGGCTACGGTGGCCCACATGGGTGAGCCGACCAAGATCCTGCTCGACGAGTCCGAACTCCCTCGCCAGTGGTACAACCTGCTGGCCGACCTGCCCAGCCCGCCTCCGCCGGTGCTGCATCCCGGCACGAAGGAGCCGGTGGGGCCGGACGACCTGGCGCCGCTGTTCCCGAAGGACCTGATCGCCCAGGAGGTCACGACCGAGAGGTACGTCGACATCCCGGAGGAGGTCCTCGAGGTCTACCGGCTCTGGCGACCTTCGCCGCTGTACCGCGCGCACCGCCTGGAGAAGGCGCTCGGCACCCCCGCCAAGATCTTCTACAAGTACGAGGGTGTGTCGCCGGCCGGCTCGCACAAACCGAACACCGCCGTACCTCAGGCCTACTACAACGCGCTGGCCGGCGTTCGGCGACTGACCACCGAGACCGGGGCGGGCCAGTGGGGGACCGCACTGGCGTTCGCGTGCTCGCAGTTCGGCCTGGACTGCGAGGTGTGGCAGGTTCGCGCGTCGTACGACCAGAAGCCCTACCGCAAGGCGATGATCGAGACGTTCGGCGGCGTGGTCCATCCGTCGCCGTCGGACCTCACCGAGGCCGGCCGGGCGGTGCTGGCGAAGGACAGCGAATCCCCTGGCTCGCTGGGTATCGCGATCTCCGAGGCGGTCGAGGTCGCGGCCGGCGCCCCCGACACCAACTACGCGCTGGGCAGCGTCCTCAACCACGTGCTGCTGCACCAGACCGTGATCGGGGAGGAGGCGCTCGCGCAGTTCGCCAAGGTGGGGTTGACACCGGACCTGATCGTCGGGTGCACCGGCGGCGGCTCCAACTTCGCCGGTCTGGCGTTTCCGTTCCTGCGCGAGAAGCTGTCCGGCCGGATGGACGTGGCGGTCCGGGCGGTGGAGCCGGCGAGTTGTCCGTCGCTGACCAAGGGCGTGTACGCGTACGACTTCGGCGACACCGCGGGAATGACGCCGCTGATGAAGATGCACACACTGGGACACGACTTCGTTCCGGACCCGATCCACGCGGGCGGACTGCGCTACCACGGGATGTCCCCGCTGTTGTCCCACGTCTACGAGCTCGGCCTGTTCGAGGCCGAGGCCAGAACGCAGCGCGAGTGCTTCGAGGCGGGGGTCAGGTTCGCCCGTGCCGAGGGCATCGTGCCCGCACCCGAACCCACCCACGCCCTGGCCTCGTGCATCGAGGAAGCTCTGCGCTGCAAGGAGACCGGTGAGGAGAAGGTCATCCTCACGGCGCTCTGCGGGCACGGCCACCTCGACCTGGCCGCCTACGCCGCCTACCTGAACGACGAACTCGTCGACCACGAGCTCGCAGAACACGACGTCGCCGAGGCGGTGGCGGCACTGCCGTCAATCCCGGGCTGACACTGCTCCACGCCGCGTCCGCCGGGGAGTGAAGCGGAGCTCAGCTCCCCGGCGCGGCGGACGGGCCGGCGGCGAGTTGGTTGAGCACGTCCAGATGTTTGGCGAACGCCGTTCGCCCGGCCCTGGTCGCCGCCAGCCAGGTCCGTGGCCGGCGACCGACCTGGCCCTTGGTGACCTTGACGTAGCCGGCCTCCTCCAGTGTCGTCACGTGCTGGGAGAGCACGGAGTCGGTGATCTCCACGGTGTCGCGGACGAAGCGGAACTCCACCTTGTCCGCGGGCAGCAGTGCCGCCATGATCGAGAACCGGGTCGGGTTGTGGATGACGGCGTCGAGCTGGTGCCGTGGATGGCTCACGAACGCCTCCGCTCGAGGGCTGCGAGAGCCGGGAACGGCACCGCCAGGACGAGGGCGGCCAACGTCCACCAACCGAGCGAGTCGTCGGCCCGCCAGCGGACGATCGGGCCGAGCACGAACAGGTAGCCCCCGAACCAGATGGCGGTGGCGACCAGCAGCCGACGACCCGCTCCGCGCGGCTGGACGTCGTGCGAGTCCGCCCACCAGGCCAGCAGGCCCATCGCCACCACCCATGCGCCGGACGCGACGTACCGCGCGAAGCCGTCGGGGAAGAGGGCCTCGATCGCCACGATCAGGGCGAACGCAAGAACGCCCACCAGCAACAGGTATCTCGTCCACCACCGCCCCGCCGCACGGGTCCGGCTGCCGGCCCGCGACGCGTCGGTCAGGGCCGCGCGGGCGTCGGACGGGCTGGGGCCCGGGGTGGAGCTGTGCTCGCTCATCGGTCTCCTCAAGCTCGAAGTACTTTAGGAACCATAAACTACTTCGAACCTGCCGGGCAACCGAGGAGGGCGACTTCCGCTCAGGGTCGGATGCCGAAGATCCGTACGAACATCGGGGTGTCCACCAGCGTGTGCGGCGCGATCGCGTGGTAGGCCCACACGTGGGTCCAGGCGTTCGCGGTCCGCAGGGTGAGGTAGGTCTTGAACATCCCCGGCCCGGTGTAGAAGAGCACCAGGTAGAGCACCGAGATCAGCGCGTCGACCGGGGAGGCGAAGGTCGTCCAGCCGTCGAAGAAGTGCAGCAGGGCATACGTCAGTCCGCCCAGCAGTACGGTGGCCGGAACCGATCCTGTCAACCTGAGGTAGCGCGGCGTCAGTACGCAGAAGATGAACACCATGGTGGGGAGCACCGTCCCGGCGAACGACAGCGCGAAGGTCAGTGGCGCGCCGAGCAGTGCCTGCCGAGGTGCCAGGCCGAGGATGGAGTCGGTGACGGTCAGCAGTTGGACGGCGGACTCGAGGAGGAGTACGACCACGATCACCAGCAGGTCGCCGCGCCGGTTGCCGGAGCGCAGGTTCAGCTGCTCGGCGGAGTAGCGGCGGCGAAAGAAGGCCAGCGGCACGACGGCGTACGCCACCAGGTTGTACGCCGCCCAGGCGACCGCCTCGGCCGGCGCCACCGGCTGACCGGTGCGGATCACCATGCCGTCCAGGTGGAAACCGAACGCGTGCCAGCCGAACGCCCTGCCCAGCAGGTAGCCGCCGACCATCGCGGCGACGCCGTACGCCAGCACCAACTGGGTCTCCCGCTTGGCCACCTGGCGATCGGGTGCTCGGCTCGCCACCAGTTCGGCGCCGGGCCGGTGCCTGGTGAGCAGCCGGACGACCACCATCAGGGCGAAGATCTCCACGTACATGGCATTGGTGCGGAGGATGGCGGCGACGGTCGGTGGGTCGGCGAGGCTGGACGCGCGGAGCGGGAGATGAGAGCCCGCGAGGGCGAGCAGGTTCGCGTTGACGACGATCCAGCAGACCACGCCCGCGATCACGGCCGGCAGGGCTTCGGGATTTCTCGGCGGCGTGGACGGTGAGGAGTCCGGCCGCCGCGGCGGCGAGGGTGTCCGGGTGGCGTCGGTCGACTTCATGTGCGGCATGTCTCCACCATACGCTTGTACTATACGGTTGTACGATAGATTTCATGACACCGACGAGTGGCCGAGATGATCGCGGGGGCCGGGGCGCCCGACCGCGGGTGCTGACCGCGCTGATGGAGATCATCGCCGAGCGCGGGCTGGACCACGCGACCATCCGCGAGGTCGCGGCCAGCGCGGGCGTGTCCATCGGCACGGTGCAGTACTACTGCCGGAGCAAGGACGAGATGCTCCGGATGGCGTTCGAGCACGTCTGCGAGCAGATACTGGATCGGATCAGGCAGATCGAACGTTCCGGGACCGGCAGGCCGCGCGGCTCTGCCCGAACACGCGGGGCCGCGGACAGCGACCGTGAGGTCGGTCCGGTCCTGCGCCGGGCACTAATGGAGTTCCTGCCGCTGGACGACCGCCGCCGGGCTGAGGCCAGGGTCTACCTCGCGTTCGCCGCCAGGGCGGCCGTGGCCCCGGACCTCGCCCAGGTGCAGCAGACGATGATGGCGGAGCTGCGCGCGATGACGGCCGCGGCCTTCCGGCTGGCCGTCGACCGAGGTCAGGCGCACGCCGGTCTCGTACCCGAACGCGCCGCGGCGGCGACCGCGGTGGTGGTGGACGGCCTGCTGTTGCAGATGCTCACCGACCCGGCGGGCATGTCGGCCAGGGCCGGGACCGGCCTTCTCGACGACCACCTCGCCCGCTATGTCAACCTGGACACCAGCCGGAGGAAGGGACGTTGATGCGCACCATCGGCCTGATAGGTGGCATGAGCTGGGAGAGTTCGGCGGAGTACTACCGGCTCCTCAACGAGGAGACCCGAGCCCGGCTCGGCGGGCACCACTGCGCGCCCAGCCTGCTGTTCACCGTCGACTTCGCCGAGATCGAGGCCATGCAAAGTGCCGGGGCGTGGGACGCCGCCGGCGACCGGCTGGCACAGGCGGCCGTCACCCTGGAGAAGGCCGGCGCGGACGTGGTGGTGCTGTGCACGAACACGATGCACCTCGTGGCGGACCGGATCACTGCGGCGATCGACGTGCCGTTCCTGCACATCGTGGACGCCACGGCCGAGCGGATCACCGTGGCGGGGCACCGCACCGTGGGGTTGCTGGCAACCCGCTACACGATGGAACACCCCTTCTACCGCGACCGGATGCGAGGCCACGGGATCGAGGTGATCGTGCCGGACGAGCCGGAGCGCACCCTCGTGCACGACGTCATCTACCAGGAGCTGACCCGGAACCGGATCGAGCCGGCCTCGCGGGTGGCGTACCAGAAGGTGATGGCCGGTCTGGCCGAGCGCGGTGCACAGGCACTGATCCTGGGCTGCACCGAGATCACCCTGCTGGTGGACGAGTCCGACAGTCCGGTGCCGGTGTTCGACTCCACCCGCATCCACGTGGAGGCGGCGGTCGACCTCGCGCTGGCAGACCCGCCGACGCCTGCCGACGGGTCCGTCGCCCGGGCGTGAGTGCGGGCGGGCGGCTCAGCCGAGGGCACGTTTGCGTTCGGCGGTGTACTTCCACCACGGCCGGGGCTGCCCGCCGCCGGCCTGGTCGACGACGGACATGAACGTGTCCAGCAGGCACGGGTCGTACCGCCGGCCGTCGCGTAGGCACAACGTGTCGTACAGCTCGAAAGGGTCCCTGCCGACGAGTTGCCCGCGTTCGGTGATCCCCAGCCGTGCGAGGTAGCCCACCACGGCAGGGCCGACGTTCGCCATCGCCAGCAGGTCGCCGGACGCGCCGGCCGCGGTCGCCACGCTGTCGGGACTCTTCTTGCTCATGCCCTCATTCCAGTCCATCCGTCACCCGCGGGCCTTGTACGGATCGGACATCCGGACCAGCCAGTCCTCGATCGACTCGTGAACACGACCGCCGGCCTATCCTGGCCGGGTGAGTTCCGGACCGGCGGCCGGCGGGCAGACGCCCGAGGCGACGGACGTGTGCCCGGTGTGCCGCGAACCGCTCCGGCCGACCTCACCCTCCACGTCGGTGGTGGACGTGCCGACCTGGAGTTGCCCGTACGACTGCGCACTGACCGTGTGCGCGGAGGAGTGGGAACGCGCGGTCCTGGCACTCGCCCGCGAGCGCCGCGCAAGGTGACGCCGCCCGGCACCGCCCGGGCCGACCTACACCGCGTCGGCGACGATGGCGGCGATTCGTTCGGCGGTGTCGAAGTCGGCGGTCAGGCGGTTCTTGGTGAGCGCGAACGCCAGCCCGGTCGAAGTGTCGCCGAACGCGTAGGTGCCGCCCGCGCCACCCATGCCGAAAGTGCCGGACGTCTTCTCCTGGTCCGCACCGATCCGGCCGAGGGAGTAGCCCAGCGCCCAGCGCGAGGACATGCCCATCACCTGGTCGTCACCGACGAACGAGACGGCGGACAGCTCCTTCAGCCGCTCCGGCGACACCAGGCGGACGCCGTCCACCGGACCGAGCAGCGCGGCGTACATCCGGGCCATCGCGCGTGCCGTCATCTTCGCACCGGCCGGAATGTCTGCGGCCAGGATGTCGGCGCGGTTCCCGAACGCTGCGGTCGGCGCCAGGTCGCGCGGGGACAACGCGAAGAACGGCGAGTCGTCCGGCATCGCGGCCATGAACTCCGCACTGCCCTCGGCGTCCTCCAGCCGGGCGAGCCGGCCGTGCTCGGACACCGGCATACCGAAGTACAGCTCGTCGGCCACCCCGAGCGGCCCGGCCACCTCCTCCGCGAGCACCCGCGAGATCGGCCTGCCGGTGACCCGGCGGACCACCTCGCCGACCAGGTAGCCGAACGTGTAGGCGTGGTAGGCGGTCCTGGTGCCCGGCTCCCACCAGGGCTCGGCGGCGGCGATCCGCGCGCACATCTCGTCCCAGTCGCACACGTCCTCGGGCGTGGTGTCGGCAGGGACGCCGGGCACGCCCACCGTGTGGGTGAGGACGTGGCGCAGGGTCGCGTCCTCCTTCCCGTGGACGCCGAACTCGGGCCACACATCGGCCAGCCGCAGGTCGTAGTCGAGCACGCCCTGCTCGGCAAGTACGTGGGCGACGGTCGCGGTGGTGCCCTTGCCGGCGGAGTAGGCGTAGAAGACGGTCTCGGAGGTGACCGGACGCCCGGTCGCCGGATCGGCCAGGCCGGCCACCGCGTCGACGATCTGCTCACCGTGCAGGAAGGCCGCGACCTGCACGCCCTGCTCCTTCCCGGACCGGACCGCCTCGTCGACGGCGCGCTGGACCTGCTGCTGTACGTCGGCCACTGGTGTCACGGCTGGTGCCTTCCTCGGGACGTCCTCGCCGAACCGGAGCGCGGAGTCGGCCTCGTGTCGTACAGACTTCCCGGTCCGGAGGAACTCATCGCGGTGGGCCGCGCGGACCTGACCGGCGGATGAGAGCCGAACCGGCCGGGTAACACCCAGCACCTGGTCGATCTGCTGTCCGAGGAGTTTCTCCGGGAGGTCGTCAGCCTCCTGGTGCGGCTCGTCGAGGCGGCGGGTGCGCTGATCATCTTCGTCGGCGCGGCGTTGGCGTTCGTCCGCTTCGTCTCCACGGCTCTTCGCCGGCATGGCGAGGAGGACTTCAACGCGGTACGGCTGTTCCTGGGCCGCTACCTCACGCTGGGGCTGGAGTTCCAGCTCGCCAGTGACGTACTGCGTACGGCGGTCTCGCCGACGTTCGCGCAGATCGGCCAGCTGGCGGCGATCGCGGCCATCCGTACCGGCCTGAACTACATCCTGGGCAAGGAGATCGAACGTGAGCGCGCGGCGCTCGCGGAGGCGGCGCAGCGGCCCGGGCTCGGGCCGGGACCCGGCGCCCAGGGCGGTCCGGGACACGCCGGGGATGGTTGACACGTACGCCGAGATCATCCGCGGCGCGGTCATCGTCGTCGTCGCCCTCGGCCTGGCGGCGGCGTCGGTCGTGCTGGTCCGGGGCGCCGGGATCGCGACGGTGCTGGCGGTGCTGCTGGAGTTCCTCGTGGCGGCGGGCCTGCTGCGGCTGTCCCTCGCCCACACCTGGGCGGCCATCCTGGTGGCGGTGGCCACGATCGTCATCCGCAAGATCGTGGTCGCGGGCTTCTCGATCCCCCTCTCGTGGCGGAGGAGGCCGCGCGGGTCAGGCCGGCGAGTCCCCGGTCGGTGAGTCACCGGTCACCACGGGGTTTCCCGCGCGCATCCACCCGAGGGTGCCGCCGGCGACCGAGTGCGCGTCCAGCCCGGCCCGGGTGAGGACTTCGGCGCCGGCCAGGCTGCGGTGCCCGCTCGCGCAGATCACGTAGATCGGCTGGTCCTTCGGCAGGCTCGCGGTGTGCTGGGGGAGCGTGCCCAGCGGGATCAGCCGGGCTCCGGGAACGTGCCCGGCGGTGTACTCCTCCGGCTCGCGGACGTCCACGGTGAGGTGGCCCGCCTCGTGCGCGCGGACGAACTCCGGCATCTCGACCTCGTGGGCCATCTGGTTCCCCTCACGGTGTGTCCTGCGGCGCCGGCCGGCTGCCGCGCCGACCTTACCAACGGCCGGGGCGGAGCCCCCGGCCGCGCGCCGTGACCAGGGCGTACGCCGGACCGTACGGTGTACGCGGCTCGGTGTACGCGGCTCGGCGTAGGAGCGGATCGGCTCCCGGGCGGACGATCCGACCGGCCTTGCCGGGTGAGGATGGCCGGATGCCGCTGACGACCGCCACGGACCCGAGCCGCGTGCCCCGCCGGTCCGGTCGCGTGCCCACCCTCTCCGGCCGGGCGCGTAAGGGAGTGCTGCTCGTCCACATCGCCGCCGCCGGCACCTGGCTCGGCATCGACGTGGTGATGGCCGTGGTGGTGTTCACCGCGGTGCTCTCGGACGACCCCCGCACCGTCGCGCTGTGCTACCAGGCGCTGCGGCTGTTCACCGTGTGGCCGCTGCTGGTGACCGGCCTGGTGTGCCTGGCGAGCGGGATCTGGCTCGGACTCGGCACGAAGTACGGCCTGCTGAAGTACTGGTGGGTGGCGGTGAAGCTCGCCCTGAACCTCCTGCTGACCGGGTTGGTCCTGGTCGCGCTGCGGCCCACGGTCACCGGGGCGACGGAGTTCGGCCGGCAGTTGGCGGCGGGACATCCAGGTGTGCCGCCGCGGGACATGATCTACCCGCCGATCGTGTCGCCTCTCCTGCTGGTGTTCGCGTTCGTCCTGGCGGTGTTCAAGCCGTGGGGGCGGATCCGGGCCTCGAAACATCCCCTAGCCGGGCCTCCGGCCGCAGGTCCGCGGTGAGTTCCTCGCCCACGGCGGCCCGGGCCAGGGCGCGACCCAGAGCGGGAGCGTGCTTGAAGAGGTTGTTGCCCGCCACGAACAGCACCTGCCCGGCCGGGCCGTCGGACCCGGCCTGCCAGACGGCGAGGCCGTCCGGGCTCCAGGGGAGCTCGGTCGTCCAGCAGTGCACGTGGCCCACTGGGTCCGGATCCAGCCCGGGCAGCGCCTCGCGTACGTAGGCCCTGGCGGCGTCGGCGAGCCTGCCCAGCCCGTCGGGGTCGGCCACACTGCCGTCCGCACGAGCGGCCACGTGCCCACTGACCCCCACGGCGTACGCACGACCGCCGGGCAGCGCGGCCGCGTAGACACTGGCCCCACTCCCCGCGGTGAACTCCCCGCTGCCGTCCTGTAGGCAGGCCAGGCGCGCCGGCGGTTCGCCGCGCACCGCGAAGGTCACCCGGGCGTGCGCCCCGAACTCGACCGGCAACGTCAGCCCGGCTCCGCGGGCGAGGGCAGGCGTGCCCCGGCCGGCGCAGACCACCACCGTGTCGTAGTCGGCGCACCGGCTCACCGATCGGACCTGCGCCCGGCCGTTCGTTCCGCCTGGGCCTTGCGACCCCTGCCCAGGCCCGGCGGCGTGCACCGAGAGCACCTCGTCGCTGACGATCTCCCCGTCGACGGCCGCGGCCAGCGCGCGGATCGCGGCCTGGGTGCGGATCGCCCCGGCCGTCTCGTCCAGCATCGCCGGCGCCGAGCCGGCGGCCCGTCCCCGGACCAGCGGCACAAGGTCCGCGAGTTCGCCGGCCTCGACCATCCGGGCGGGAACGCCTGCCTGCCGCAGCAGCGCCAGCCGTTGCCCGGCGTTCGGCCCGATGGTCACCGCGCCGTCGCCGGACACCAACTCGACCCCGAGCCGGTCCTGCCAGGTACGCCACACCGACCGGCTCTCCCGTGCCCACGCGACCAGCCGCGGATCCTCGTGGGAGTGCCGGAACAGCCGGGACTGGCCGGTCGACTGCCCGTTGCCCGGCACGCCGACCTCGTAGACGTCGGGCCGGACACCGAGTTCGGTCAGCGCGTACGCCGTACTCAGGCCGACGATCCCGGCCCCGACCACGGCCACCCGTGGGGCTGTGCCGCGCACCCGTCCGCGTACGTCAGGACTGCTCATCCGGCCCACCGCCCCATCCGGCCTCGTCGTCCGATCGCTCCGGGTCCCGTCCACGACCGAATCTAACGGCGCAGCGGCGTCGCGGCATTCAGCGCGGACCGCGCTTGACCGCTACCGTGACCGGATGCGGAGTCTGGTACGCGGGTTGCTGGCTGGTTGGTTGTTGGGGCTGGCGGCCGCGCAGACCGCCGCACTCGCCCTCGTCTGGTGGATCTTCATCCGTACTCCACACGGCCAGGTCGTCGACGCGACCGTGTTGCGCGGCACGAGGTTCGGCCGGGGCTCGGTCGAGCAGTTGGTGAGCGGCGTGCTGGACGCCGTCTCCCTGGCCTCGCTGGTGGCGGCGACGATCGTGCTCGGGTTCATCGCGCTCGCCCGGCGGCGGGTCCTGCTCGCCGTGGCGGCGACCGTGCTCGTGGCCGGCGCCAACCTCACCACGCAGATCCTCAAGGATCACGTCATCTCCCGGCCGGACCTTGGCATCGCCGGCACCAACATCGGTGCGCCGAACAGCCTGCCGAGCGGGCACATGACCGTGGCGGCCTCGGTCGCGGTCGCCGCCGTCATGGTCGTGCCGGCGCGGTTGCGGGCGACGGTCGCGGTCCTGGGCGCCTGCTACGCGGCGCTCACCGGGATCGCCACCCTGTCCGCCGGCTGGCATCGTCCGAGCGACGCTCTTGCCGCCCTGCTGATCGTCGGCGCATGGGCGTCGGCCGTCGCGGCCGTGCTCGTGCTCGCCCAACGGTCGCGGACCACCGGCGCGCCGAGCGACCCGCACCCCCGGATGGTGGGCTGGCTGGCGTTGGTGGGAGGTGCGGCGCTGGTGGGAGCGGTGCTCCTCGTCGCCCTGGCCGACCAGGGCTCGCTGACCCCACCGGTCGAGGTGGGCCGGAGCCGGTTGGTGATGGCGTATGCGGGAGGCGCCGTCGGGGTGGCGGGAGCGACCTGCCTGGCGATGGCGGTGGTACTCGCGACGGTGCACCGGGTGGTCCCGCGACTCGCCGAACCGACCGTCGCCGCCGAACCAGCCGGTCCGGAAGCGGACCTGGTGGCGGCCGACTAGGGCTGCCGATCAGGCCCGCCGATCAGGCCCGCCGCGTGGCCACGTCGAGGCCTTCCGCGCCGGCCACGGGGACGGTCGCCGGAGCCACCGCTTCCGGAACCTTCGCTCCGGTGCGCTTCACCTTGCGCCACCAGCCTCGTGCCTGCGCGCGGGCTCGCCCACGATGACGACCGCTGACGAGGTTGTCCTCGATGCGATCGAGGAGGAGGACCACGGCGACTATGCCGGCCAGGCCGAGAGTGAGTTGCAGGACAGCTTGCAGGACGTTCCCCATCGGTTTGACTCCGACCTTTTTTCTCGACTCCTGGGCAGCGCTGCGCCGCGAGCCTAACACCGTTGAAGCCTTGCCGCTGACCGGCGAATTCGGGCACGCCGCCGCCTGCGAACCGTGGTTCTGATGACGTGGGACGCGCCGAAAATTCAACCGGTGAAGGCCGAGATCACCGGCCCGTCTCGCTTCTGATGACAGGCTGAGCTGAGCCGTGCCGACAAGAAGTTGACAGGAAGCCGACAGGAAGCCGACCGGCTGCCCGCCCCGAGAATTGAATGCGCTAGTGCTTGTCGTCAGACGCATCCGTCACTGATTTCGATTCTGCCTGTCCGAAGTTGTGACTGCTCCTCGGGCCGTTGTCGGAGAAATGCCGCAAGCGCGGTCGGCGCACACGCTGTGTGCCGTTTCGGTCGCAACACTGGGGACTTGCGTTGGAGGGTTTACTACGTAAGGTTGTCGGCTGCGGGCTCAGGCAGTGGGTCTGCCGCTCACAGCGGGCGAGTCCCTACGGAGAGGCCCTGAATATGCGCACTGCGTCGTTCGCAGCGTGGCACCGGCGCCGGCGGCCCTTCTTCCCGCGGCTCTGACCCCGCCGAATCTGGCCCGGTTCGACCGGTGCGATGGGTCGTCTGCGTTGCTTGACTGGCACAGAGTGCTGTCAACGGCGGGAGGTAGACCGATCGTCACGGCCGGAGGGTCCGACCCGATCTTGTGAATACATCTGCGGCGGGGGGCCGTGGCAACGAGAGGTTGTCTGCATGCCCGAGCGCCGAGCCGCTCAGCCCGGGGGGCGAAACAGGCCCGTACCCGAGGGAACGTGGGAATGGCACCAGTCGGCGGCCTGCGCCGGCGAACCCTCTGACGTGTTCTACGGCCCCGAGGGCGAGAAGTTGCCCGCGCGCCGGGCACGGGAAACGCGAGCGCTGTCCATCTGCGCCGCCTGCCCCGTGTGTGACGAGTGCCGCAACCACGCGCTGGGACTCCCCGAGTCGTACGGCGTGTGGGGAGGAACCACGGAGGGCAGCAGGCTCGCCGTTCGCCGAGGTCGCAGGCCCGCACCCCACGAGCACCCTGCCGCTCCCGCGGCGTCCGTGGGCCAGGCCGCCAGTTCCGGCGTCACCGCCACAAGGTCGGTGCCGGCCTAGACATCTGTCAGGAGCATTCCGCCGTACCAGCCGTATCGGCCGTGGTCGCCGCGACGACCACGGCCCGTACGGCTCGAACGCGGACACGAGAACGCGCCCCCGCCGACGAGGCGGGGGCGCGTTCTGTCTGTGGCTTTGCGTACTTCAGCCGGCTCGGGTCAGCCCAGGATGCCGAGGATCTGGTTCAGCAGGCCGGCGATCTGACCGAGAACGAGGTTCAGTCCACCGGTGTTGTCGAGCAGGCCGGCGACGGAGCAGAGCAGGTTGCCCAGCAGGTTGCCGGGGCCCTGGACGGCGGTGATGTTCAGGTGCACGGTGTCGAGGTGAACGACCAGGCCGAGCAGGTTGAGGTCCAGCGGCCCGAGCACAAGGTTGAGGATCTGGCAGCTACCGGTCGAGGCGGCCGTGTTGACCGGCACGGTCACCGACTTGTCGACGGCGGCGGTGCTGCCGTCGGCGCGGGTGAGGTTTCCGGTGAGGTCGCCGATCGCCACCAGCTTGCCGTTCTGGGTGGCGAACTTGGTCGGGGTGAAGGTGCCGGCGAAGGTGCTGCCGTCAGCGGCCTTGCCGGTGACCGGAGCAGACACCGCGCTGGTGGTGGCCGCGGTGGTGTCCGGTGCGGTCGCGGCCGACGCGGCTCCCACTCCCACGAAGGAAAGGGTCGCCAACGCGACGACGAAGGCGAGGACCCTGGTGAATCGTCGGGACATCGGTTATGCGTCCTTCCGTGACTTGATCGGGGGCTTAATCACCATTGCGAGACCGATGGGCCACCGCAAATCGCCGGACGATCTTCAGCGGCCTCGTTCGCTTGCTCCGGTCGGCGAAATCGCTGGTCAGACGGGAAGTCGGGATTAATGGAAAAAGTTACGACAAAGACACGATTCGGCCCCGCCTGAAAGTCGAAATTCCACGTAAGGTGGTCTGCCGAACACTCAGAGTAGGCAAGATGTGCTGCGGAATTCGGTACATATCGTCCAGCGGTTTCGCATCGGTTGTCGACGGGCAGCAACCTCGAAAAGCCGTTAACCTGACCGAACACGGCAGCCAACGGAGGGTGGCTGTCCGGGGATCTAGGAGCGACAACCAAATGAGCGACACCCCGTTGTACGACCAGTTGGTCAACGAACGCCTCGGCCGGGGGCCGAGCGAGTTCGAGGGTCACGACGAGTGGGACGACTCGGAGGAGGCGCGCGCCGCCTTCGAACGCGGTGTGGCGCAGGCCCACACTCTGGGGGAACAAAGCGCCGGGTCGGAGCCGGCCGGCTCCGTGGAGCCGTCCGCGCAGGCGAAGCCGGGCCTCGAGAACGGGCCCGACCGCAAGCAGCTCGAGCAGCAGCCCGTTCGTGAGCAGCAGCCGTTGCCCGGCCAGAAGCAGGACGAGGGGCAGTCCGGAGGCGGGTCGGCGAGCACGAACGAGCCGAGGGAGAAGCGCACCCCCGGAAAGCCGCTCGCTCCGGCCTGAGCCGGACGTCGGTGCCGCCGGGGCCAACGGCGTCCGTCGGCGGCTACCGGCACTGGGTGAGCATCATCGACTTGTCCGCGCGGGTGACGGGCAGGTCGTACTTCAGCGCCACCTGGCCGAACCGCACCGCGTAGGCGCACCGGATCGGTTTGTTCGGCGGCAGCCAGGACGCCGGGCCGGAGTCGCTCTTGGCTGAGTTGGTCGCGCCGTCGACCGGCATGAGGTTCAGCGGGTCGTTGGCTATCTGTTCCCGCCGGTGCTCGGTCCAGTGGGCCGCACCCAACTGCCACTCGTACGACAGGGGTACGACGTGGTCGATCTGCACGTCCGCCGCGTTCTGCTTCCGCCACGAGATCGCCCTGCCCGTGTAGGGATCCGCCAGCGTCATGGCCATCACGACGCACTTGGATCCCCTGCGGTAGCGCAGGTCCTGTCCGTCCCGGGCCAGCACGTCGTTGCGGGTGTCGCAGCCGTTGCGGGCGAGGGGTACGCCGTCGGCGGTGTCGGTCCAGTCCGAGCCGAACCGGTCGCGGTCGTACCCCGTCTTCGGCCCGCGCCCGGCCGTGCGGACCTTGTCGATCAGGCGGCGTGCCGCGCCGCGTTCGGCGGACGACGTGACCGGGGCGAGGCCGGGCTTGGTGCCGTCGGGATTGTCCAGCGGGTCGACGGCCCGGCCGTCGGACACCGGCCCGGAGGTCGCCCGCGCGGACGGCGAAGTGGTGGGCTGGTCCGTCGGTGCGCCCATAGGAACCCCGTCGACCTCGAGGGTGCAGCCCGAGCCCGCGACGGCACAGAGGAGGCCGAGGGCGGCGACCGTCGCTCTTGTGCGTCCCCGGCCCCGGCCTCCGCTCCGGCCTCGGCCCTGGTGCCCCGGCCGGCCTGAACTCCGCCGACGACGTCGGTCGGTTCTCACCTGTTCGTACACGCGCATCGACCACGATCCCTGGACTACGGTTGCCGACGAGGATCATAGGAGGGCGCGATGACGGTGAGCTTCCGGGACCACGTGCACGCGTTTCTGGCGGAGGCGGTGTTCAGCCGCGCGGAGGTCGACCGGTTCCTCGACCCGGACCAGCCGAAGTGGGCGAGGTTCGACCCCGAACTCGGCTACCTCCCGCATCCTTCCCGGGTGCCCGACGGCGTGGACGACTCGGTGAGCACCTACCGCTACGGCGCGCTCGGTGAACGCCTCGCCATCGCCTACGCCGACCGGCCGTGCCGGGTCAACACCTACGGCGACAGCTTCACCCAGTGCCACCAGGTCAGCGACGGCGAGACCTGGCAGGAGTACCTCGCGGCCCACCTCGGCGAACCCGTGCGCAACTTCGGCGTCGGCGGTTACGGCGTACTGCAGGCGTGTCGCCGGCTGCGCCGGGAAGAGGCCAGTGCGGCGAGCGCCGAGCATGTCGTTCTCAACATCTACCTGGACGACCACTACCGGAGCCTCGACGCCTACCGGATGCTGCGGGTCGGCCGGGGATGGTGGGATCGTTACCAGTCGTTGCCCACAAGCATGTTCCACGCCAACCCGTGGGAGCACGTGCGCTTCGACGCCGCCGGTGTGCTGGTCGATCGGCCCAACCCGTGCCCGACCGCGGAGTCGCTGTACCACCTGTGCGATCCGGACTTCCTGATGGAGACCTTCGGCGACGACCTGGTGGTCCACCTGCTGGTGGGCCGGCGCACCGGACGCTGGGACTTCCTCACCGACCACCGCGAGACCGCTGCCGCGCTGGACCTCGACCTCGACCTCGACATCGGCTCCGGCGGTGACGCGGCGGGTGCGCGCATGGCCGACGCCTTCTACGACCGGTGTGCGTTCCGCGCCTCGGCGGTGCTGGTCGAACGTACCCGGCGCGAGCTCGCCGAGCAGGGCAAGCGCCTGCTGGTGCTGCTGAGCTACCCCGGCGGGACCGTCGCGGACGCCTGTGCCGGAAAGACCCGGCCGGACGAGGAGTTCGTTCGCCACCTCGACGACCTCGGTGTGGAGTACGTCGACTCACTGGCCGCCCACGTCGCCGACTACCAGGCCTTCTCGCTGTCCCCGCAGGAGTACCGCGACCGCTTCTACAACGGCCACTACACCCCGGCCGGCAACCACCTCTTCGCGTTCATGGTGAAGCCGCGGTTCGTGCGGTGGCTGGACCCGGCACCACCCGCCTACGCCGCGAGGACGAGTCCGCTGTCAGTACGCGGAGAGGCGCTGGCGTGACGGTGCTTCTTCGCGTACCACCGCTGGCGGACCTCGCCGGCGCGGCTCTCACGTATCCCGAGGTCGGCGCGACCGCCGGCGCGCTCCCGCCCGGCTACCGCCCGGTGACCCGTTCGGTCCGGGTCGGCCAGGGGCAAGCCTCCTTCGACAGCTGTGCGGACGGCGTGCTGGGCTGGGAACTCCACCGTCGCGCCGGACTCGGGGTGCACGCCGACCGGCCCACGGCCACGCCCGGTGCCGTGGTGGCGGTCGTCCTGGGCATCGGCAGGTGGGGAGTCGTCGCGCCGTGCCGGGTGGTCCACGTCGTCGACGAACCCGACCGGCGTGGCTTCGCGTACGGCACACTGCCCGGCCACCCCGAGCAGGGCGAGGAGAGCTTCGTGGTCTCCCGCGAGACCGGCGGCACCGTGGTGTTCACCGTGACCGCGTTCTCCCGGCCGGGAAACCTGCTGGCCCGCCTGGGCGGTCCGTTGGCGCGGCGGACGCAGGACCTGTACGTCGGGCGCTATCTCAGGGCGGCCACGACCTTCGCGAGCCTCTGATCTGCACTACGGTCGCACCATGACGACACCGGCCGCGGTCCCCGACAGGGCTCTCGTTCCCGACAGCGTCCTTGTGCACGAACACGTCCTGGTCGACTTCGGCGGTGTCGCGGATCCGCACGTGTACGACCCCGACGAGGTGTTCGCCGCGGCGAAGCCGAAGCTGGACGAGGTGTACGCCCTCGGCTGCCGGCGGCTGCTGGAGTGCACGCCGCAGGGACTCGGCCGCGATCCGGTCCTCCTCGCCCGGCTCGCCGACGCGACCGGCGTGGAGATCGGCACCAACACCGGCGTCTACGGCGCGGCGGACAGGGTCGGCGTACCTTCGTACGTCCACGAGCTTGCGGCCGAGCAGTTGGCTCGGCGGTTCGTCGACGAACACACCCACGGCATCGCCGGCAACCCTGCCGCGCGCCCCGTGTTCGTCAAGACGGCCGTACGCGACGGCGCCCTGGAGGAGCTGGACCGCAAGCTCGTCCGCGCGGCCGCGCTGACCGCCCGCGAGACCGGGCTGACGGTCGCGTCCCACACCACGGCCGGCGTGGCCGCCCTGGAACAACTCGACATCTTCGCCGACGTAGGCGTCTCACCGGACCAGTTCGTCTGGGTGCACGCCCAGGCCGAGCCGGACGGCGACATCCACGAGCAGGTCGCCCGCGCCGGCGCGTGGGTGGAGTTCGACGGCCTGCGTCCGGGTGACACGCAGTGGCAGCGGGCCTGCGTCGAACGCATGGCCGCGGCCGGCCTGCTCGGCCGCACCCTGGTGGCCAACGACAGCGGGTGGTACCACGCCGGGGAGCCGGGCGGTGGGGAGTTCCTCGGTTACACCTTCGTGTACGACGAACTGCTGCCCGCGCTGGACGAGTCGTGGTGGCGGACCCTGCTGGTCGACAACCCGGTGGCCGCGTTCGGCTGAACGTTTGCGTACGGGCACCTCGGGTAGCCGGTCGAAATGAGACTCTCCCCGCTGAACCAGATCTTCGAACGGCCCGGCCCGATCGTCACGGCCTATCTGGAGCCGGGAGCCGTCGACGCCAACTCCGAGACCAGCGTGGACCTTCGCTGGCGGGCCGTCGCCGAGCAACTGCTCGCCGACGGTGCCGACGAGCAGACGGTGGAGGCTGCCGGCAAGGCGGTGACCGAGCAGCCGCCCGGCCGCACCGCGGTCGAGGGGATCGTCGTCGTCGCCGCGAGCGGTGAAGTGTTGTTCACCGACTCCCTGCACGGCCCGGTCGGCGGCGACCACGTGTCGTGGGCGCCGTTGCCGCACCTGGCCGCCTACGTACGCGCGAACGCCGACACCCGCCGCTACGGCGTCGTGGTGGTGGACAGCTCGGGAGCCGACTTCGTGGTCCGTGGTGCCCCGGCCGGCGGTCACGGCGAGGGTGGGCACGGCGATGGCCACACAGAGGTCCGCGGAGAGCAGCGTCCGCTGAACAAGGTGCGCGGTGGTGCGCTGTCCAACCGGCGGATGCAGAACGCCGTGGAGGAGACCGCCGACCGCAACGCCAAGCTGGTGGCCGACAACATCGTCCGGCTGGTCGAGAGCGCCAAGCTGTCCAGCGTTCTGCTGGTCGGCGCGGTGGAGGCCCGGTCCCGGGTCGTCCACCACCTCCCGCACTGGGTCCAGGAGCTGGTGCGCACCAGCGACCGGGCGGGCAGCGGTGACGTCGACGCGGAGGCCGAGTCGGCGCTCGACGACGCTGTAGCCGAGATCGAACGCCTGATCCAGGACGACCTGGTCGAGCGCCTGCGCAGCCGGATGTCGGCCGGCACCGGCGCCGAAGGTGCGGCGGACGTCCTGCAGGCCCTGCGTCAAGGCGCGGTTGACACTCTTCTGCTGGCCGAGGAGGACCCGGACAACGGCAACGCGCCCGAGGGCTCCCGCCGGAGGATCGCGATCGGTGCCGGTGCGGCGGAGCTCGCGTCCGATGCGTCTGAGTTGCGGCGGCTCTTCACCGCCGGAGGCTCCGCCGACAGCGAAGTCTCGGTCAGCGAGGAGGCACTCGACGAGGCGCTGATCCGGGCCGGTGCCGCGTCCGACGCGGTGGCCGAGGTGGTCTCGGCGGAGGCAGGTCTGCGTGACGGCGTTGGTGCGCTGTTGCGGTTCGCCCCGTCCGAACAGGCATGATCGGCGCCGTACGCGGCGGCGCCGGCCAGATCCCTTTCAGCGAGGCCGGTGGCCTCGGAGGTCACTGCTGGTCGGACTCCAGCGGAACCGCGCTCGGACCGACCAACCCGAGCTTGACGACCTGCCGTCGCAACACCGCGTCGAGCGCCCAGTCGGCGGCGATGCGGATGCGGTTGGCCGGCACGCTCAGCAGGTGGTAGCCCTTCGTCACGGCCGCGGCGGGTGCGCCCGAGAGCGCGACACCGAGTGGGTTGGCGGCCGCGGACAGCCCGCCGAGGTCGACGACGAAGCCGAGATCGTGGTGCTTGTAGGGCTTCGGGCGCCCGTCGCCGAACGACGCGGCGACGTTGCGGGCCGCCGCCTTGCCCTGGCGTTCGGCGTGCTGGGCGGTCATCGCGGTGACCTGCCCGGGCCTGGTGAGGTCGGGTACAGCGGCGCTGTCCCCGCAGGCGAACACCTCCGGCCGGCCCGGGACGCTGAGGTACTCGTCCACCACCAGCCGGCCGTTCTCGGTGGGTTCGCCGAGGCTCTCGATGAGCGGGTCCGGGCGTACGCCGACGCACCACACCAGGGTCTTCGTGGGCACGAACTCCCCGTCGGACAACAGCACACCGTCGGCGGTGGCCTTCTCCACCGACGTGCCCGTACGGACCTCCACGCCACGCCGGCGGAGAGTGCGGTCGGTGGTGGCGGCCAGCCGCGGGTCCAGGCCGGGCAGCAGCCGGTCGGCGACGTCGACCAGCAACCAGCGCACCTCGCTCTCGTCCACGCCGTTCCTGGTACGGGCGACCTGCTTGGTCAGGAGCTGTCCCTGGGCGGCGACCTCGGTGCCGGTGTATCCCGCGCCGACGACGACGAAGGTGCACCGCGCCTCGCGCTCGACGGAGTCGGTGCAGCCGCCGGCGAGTTCGATCTGGCCGATCAGGTGGTCGCGAAGGCAGAGCGCCTCACCGACGCTCCGGAAACCATGTGCGTACTCACACACACCGGGGATGGGCAAGAGCTTGTTGACACTGCCCGGCGCGAGGACCAGCCGGTCGTAGGTGATCTCGTGCCGGCCTTCTTCGGGGTCGACGTAACTGACCGTACGAGTGTCCAGGTCGACACCGTCGACGGTCCCGAGCGTGAGGCAGGCGTCCCGAAGCGTCCGGGACAGCGGCACCGAGACCTGGCGCGGGTCGAGGACTCCCGAGGCCACCTCCGGCAGCAACGGGAGGTAGAGGAAGTAGTCGGTGGGGTTGATCACGACGATCTCGGCCCGGCCGCGAGCAAGGCGCTCCAGCTCCCTGGCCGCATGGAACCCGGCGAATCCCGCGCCCACCACGACGATCCGCGGGCGGCGGTTCGGTTCGGTCATCTCAGGGCTCCCTCGGGTCGACCTGCCTGCCGTGCCTGCGACCCTACGGCACCACCCAGGTTGTTTCGAATAGGTGCCCGCACGTCGGGTAGGCCGGAACGAGCGGGCTAACCGGGCCCCACAGCAGCGGGTGGGCTGCCGTGATCTGGCCGACAGCCCACCCGCGCCCGTTGTCTCCCGTGGGGTCGGTGGATTGCGGGCTCAGTCCGGGACGCGGGTCAGGATCTCCATGTTGTGTCCGTTGGGGTCGTCGAAGTAGACGCCCCGCCCGCCCCAGCGGTGGTTGATCTCGCCCACCTCCCGGTGACCCGGGTCGGCGTAGTAGGTCAGCCCCGCCTTCTGGATCCGCTCGAACGCCGCGTCGAACTCGTCCTCCTCGACGAGGAACGCGCAGTGCATGTGCTGGAAGTCCGAGGAGTTCGCGTAGTCGAGAGTCACGCCGTTGCTGACGGTCAGGGGCACGAACGGCTCGCTGTCCTCGCCGACGGCGACGCCGAGGATCGAGCCGAGAAACTCGGCGGACGCGCGCTTGTCGTGGGCAGGGACGATGATGTGGTTGAGCTGGATGCTCATCTGCTCTCCTCCTGCGGGTGACTGGCCGGAACTGACGAGTACCGGCTTTCGAATCTAGTTCGCGCGACCGGGTTCGGAAATCCGTTTGCGGGCTCTTCGCGCCGGTCGGCACGATGCACCCATGCGCTCGCGATGAGCTCGGCCTCGCCCATGGTCCGCGCCGTGCCCCGTCCGCACTTTCGGGCGATCCGGTCGGCGGCGGACCTGACCGTGCCTCGTCCCGACGCGCCGACAGGATCCCCACGTGTGTGCTTCGTTCCACGTTCGTGACTACCGCGACGCAGATGCCGCCGGCTGGCTGCGGTGCCGCCTGCTCAGCTTCTTCCCGACCGACTACTACGACGACGTGGTGACCCGGCGGCCGTCCTACGACGTGCCCGCGCTGCGCCGGGTCGCCATCGCCGGCACCGAGGTCGTCGGCCTGCTGGACGCGACGATCTCACCGCCGCGATCGACGATCGAGGTCCTCGCCGTCCACCCCGACCACCAGCGGCGCGGAGTCGCCGGCGCCCTCCTCTCCGGTGTGGTCGACGACCTCCGCCCGGATGGCGTTCGCGAACTCGACGCGTGGACGCGCGAGGACACCGCGGCCAACGCGTGGTACCGCCGATCGGGGTTCACCGAGCGGTTCAGCTATCTCCATGTCTACAAGGACTCCTCCGACGGCGGTGAGGGTTTCACCTGCCCAGAGGGACTGACCGGCCCGTTCACCGCGTTCTGCCAGGCGCCGCGCGAACTCGAGACCTCCGTACGTGCGAGGTTTCACCGGGTGTACGTGTGCCGGCAGTACGTCCGGGCGCTGTGATGGCGCCACCGGCGCCGGTGGCCCGAACGCTCCCGTCCGGCGCGACGATCCAGCTCAGCACGGTCGCCCAGCGGCCCGAGTTCGCCCACCCGCGACACGAGACCGGCTGGTGGCCGGACTTCATGCGGCACAACAACGTCTCCGACGCGTTCTACTGGCGGGCAGGTGAGGAGTTCCCGCACACCTGCGTCGTCGCGACCGAAGGGGAGCGAGCCGTCGCGTACGGCGTCGCCGTCCCGCTGGCGCTCGGCGGAAGGGATCGGGAGGCGTTGCCGGACGGTGGCTGGGAGAAGGCGTTGGTGTGGGCGTTCCACGACGCCGCCAACCCCGAAGCCCAACCCAACTCCGCCTGCGCGCTGGACGTCAGCGTGGCCGGATCCCTTCGCGGACAGGGACTTTCCCGGCTGATGCTCCAGGCGCTGAGGGTGGCCGTTCGCGACGCCGGGCTCGCCCGGCTGGTCGCGCCGGTGCGGCCGACCTGGAAGGACCGGGAGCCCCGCACCCCGATGGCCGCCTACGCTGCCCGCCTGCGTTCCGACGGTCTGCCGTACGACCCCTGGCTGCGCACGCACGTGCGGGCCGGTGGGCAGATCACCGGGGTCGCTCCCACCTCGTGGGTGGTGCACGGATCGTTGCGGCAGTGGCGGGAATGGACCGGCCTGCCGTTCGACCGGACCGGCGACGTGGACGTGCCGGGCGCGCTCGTCCCGGTGCACTGTGACCTGGACGGTGACCACGCCGTCTACGTCGAACCGAATGTCTGGGTCCGGCACGACGTAAGCAACTGAGGGAAATGTCCGGCGACGCTTCGCTGCCAATCCAGGGTTGACAGGCCGTGTTCCGCCGGGCACGCGCCCCGGCAACCGCAACGTGGGAAAACGTCGGACAGTGGCTGGGTACGCTGAACGTAACCGGGGGTGCGCGAACGCGTGGGGGAGAGATGGCGCGAAGTGGGGCAGTCCACTGGCTGTCGGAAATGGCGGCAACCGGGGTCAGGGAGCTGCCGTCGAACGTCTCGTGGGTGGTGACGCAGGCGCTCCATCCGTCGGACGGAGCCGCGGACGGTGACGGCGGCTCCGCGAGCCGGGCAATGGCCGGCGAGCGGGGCAAGGTGCCGTTGACGGGAGAATCGCTGGAGTCCCGGCTGAAGCGGGCTCGGTCGGCGAGTGAGAAGGCTCACCGGGCCGAGCAGGAGGCGCGCGCGGAGGCGAACCACGCCAAGGAACTCGCCGACGCCGTACGCAAGACGAACGAGCAGGGGCGAGCCCGGGTCCGCGACGCGAAGAGCGAGGCGGCCGAGGAGGTACGCCGCCGAGTGGAGGAGGCGCGCGAACGCGCGGACGCCATGGTCGAGGGCGAGCGCGAACGCGCGCAGGCCGACGCGGACGCGACGGTCCACAAGGTGGGCGAGCGGTTCGAGGGGGAGCTCGACAAGAGCCGGGCCAGGGCCGAAGCCGCGCAGCAGCGAGCCCAGGAGAAGATCGCGGAGGCCACCCAGCGACTGGCGCGGGCCCGCAAGCTCGCCGACGCCGCCGCCGAGGCCGCGCAGGCAGCCGCCGAGGCCGCCCGCGGGAAGGCGGAGGAGCTGGCCGCCGGTGAGGTGCGGCGCACGGCGGCGCCGAAGGAACGCCGGGCGGCCGAGGCGAAGGCGGTGCAGAAGAAGGTGGCCGGTTCGGGTGCCAAGGTGGCCCGGCAGATGAGCTCGGGGCGTACCGACCAGGACCTTCGGTCGATGACCAAGCCCGAGCTCGTCGACCTGGCCGGTGCGCTCGGCGTGGAGACCAGAAGCTCGATGAACAAGCAGCAGTTGCTGCGTGCGGTACGACGGGCGGCCCGCAAGGCGGCCTGACATCTCGGCGGGGGGACGAAGATGAAACTTTTGCACCGGAAGAGCAAGTGGGAGCAGGTGAAGGACCCGGTGGTCGCGAAGGCCAAGGCGACCGCGTCGGACAAGCGGACCCTGCGGGGCGGGCTGATCGCGGTGGGGGCCGCAGCCGGCGTGACGGCGGTGAGTTCGGCCATCTCCTCCCACCGGAAGAAGAAGGCGTGAGGCTGAGAACTGTCGCGGTCTTCGCCGCCGGCTACGTTCTCGGAACGAAGGCGGGGCGTGAACGCTATGCCCAGATCGTCGAGGGCGTACAGCGGGTGGCGCGGGAGGTCCAGGAGCGTCAGGCGGCGCGGGTGGCGGAGCAGAGTCGGTCGAAGCGTCCGCGTCGCGCCCGAGCCGAATAGGTGGTCAGGACGTGCCGGGCCGCCGCTGCTGCGCGCGGAAGTCCCGGGGTGCCATTCCTGTCCGTCTGGTGAACAGGCGCGAGAAGTACGCCGGGTCGTCGTGACCCACCCGGCGGCCGATCTCGGCAACGGTCAGGTCCGACTCGGCCAGCAACTCCTTGGCGCGGTTGAGCCGTACGCGCAGCAGGTACTCCTTCGGTGAACACCCACCGTCGCGGCGGACGACCCGGCGCAGTGCGCTCACCGACAGCCCCGCCCGGCGGGCGTGCTCGGCCACCGACCACGGCTCGCACGCGCTCTCTCGCAGTGTCGCCAGTACGGCGTCGTCGGCTCGGTCGTGGTTCTCGTTCTGGGCGGCGAGGATCAGTGCGTGCACGGCATGGGCCGCATCTACCTCGGCGCCGGCTTGCTGCTTGCGGCAGGCGGCGAGCAGGAGGTCCATCGCCGAGCGTGCCGGGAACGGATCGGTGAGGCGGACCACGGGCTCAGTGCGGGACAGGTATCCGAGGTCCTCGTACGCGTCGGCCGCCGGCCCCTCGAACAGCGTCCAGATCTCCTGCCAACCGCGACCCTGCGGGCCGTAGGAGTGTCGTACTCCCGGGAACAGCCAGAACATACTGCCCGCCGGGATCGCAGCTCGGCGGCCGCCTTCCCCCCACTCAAGCCAGCCCTCACCGTCGACCACGAGGACGGCGGCGTGTGACCGCAACACGCGAGGCGGGCACGGGTCCGGCTCCCACTTGTGTCCGGCTCCGAGGCACGCCAGACCGAGCCGACGTTGGACCGGGGTCGGTGTGAGGTAACGCGACCACCCTTGGACCACAGCACCCTCCCTCACCAAAAGTCCATGAACGTGAGCGGTTTGTCCATGTCTTCCCAGGTCGCGCAGGTACAGACTCGCACACGAAGGCGGACACGAAAGCCCAACCGCGTTCGCGCACTGCCGTCGTCGGAGGATTCGGGAGCGGTCATGGAGTCGAGTTCGGGCCTGAGCAGACGAACGCTTCTCGGGGCATCCGCCGCGGCAGCGGCGACGGCCACGCTGGCGGCGTGCAACGCGGACGGTGAAGCCGGTGGAGCTCCGACCAGGGCGGCGAAGCGCAGCAACGCCAAAGGTTCGTTCACCAAGCCGCTAGCGGTTCCGGACAAGCTGCGCGAGGCGCCCACATTGGCCGCCAAGGTGAAGGCCGGCGGCCTGCCGCCGCTGAGCAAGCGCGTCCCGGCATCGCCGTACGTCGTGCCACACAGGTGGCAGCGCCAAGGCGAGTACGGCGGAACCTGCTACCTCACCGCCGCCACCGCCGACGACGCATCCATCGGTCAGTACATGTACGGCCACTCGATCGTGCGGTGGCTCAACGACGGCATGGACGTCGGTCCGGGCCTGGCCGAGAGTTGGGAGTCCAACGCCGAGTTCACGCGATGGAGGTTCCACTTCCGCAAGGGGCTGCGGTGGTCCGACGGTGCCCCCTTCACCACCGCCGACGTCATGTACTGGTGGGAGGACACGGTCCTCAACGCCGAGCACCCGGAAGTGCCGCCGGAGGAGGCGGTTTCCGGCAAGGGGACGGTCGCGAAGATCACCGCTCCGGACGACCACACCCTGGTCCTGGAGTTCGACAGTCCGGCGGCTCTGACTCCCGACCGGCTCGCCGACACGGTGAACCGAAGCGTCGGCGCCGACTGGCTGCTCCCACGCCACTACCTCCGGCAGTTCCATCCGAAGTACAACCCGAAAGTCACCGCCAAGGACTGGTACGTCGAACACGACAACAAGGCCAACCACCTGTCGAACCCGGACTGCCCGGTGACGACCGGCTGGCAACTGTCGACCTACCACGAAGGACGCAACGCCGTCTGGGAACGCAACCCCTACTACTGGTGCGTGGACCAGGCCGGCAACCAGCTGCCGTTCATGGACCGGATGGTCTGGAACGCGGTGAAGGACGAGGAGGTGATGAAACTCCAGTACACCCAGGGCAAGGCGGACTTCGCCGAGGGGCAGCACACGCACATCAACCTGGCCGACGTGGAGGGTCTGAAGCAGTCCGCCGCACGCACCGGTGTTCAGGTGTGGTTCTGGGGGAGTGGCTCGGGCAGCGGCTCGATGTTCTTCTTCAACTACGACTATCCCGACGACGCGATGCGCGAGCTCATCCGCAAGCCGGAGTTTCGCCAGGCGCTCTCACACGCCTACAACCGTGCGGACCTACGTAAGTCGCTGTACTACAACACCGGGGAACTCACCACCGGAACACTCAGTCCGAAGGCGCCGGAGTTCCAGGTCGATGCGGAGAGCAAGAAGCTGTACCGCACCTGGCGCGACTCCTACGTCGCGTACGACCCGGACAAGGCGAAGGCGATCCTGGACCGGATCGGTGTGGTGGACACCGACGGCGACGGGTACCGCGAGAAGCCCGACGGCAGCAAACTTGTCGTACGGCTGGACTATCCGGCCGACACCGCGCGGGAGAACATTCGCAAGAACGACTTCCTGCGTCAGGGCTGGCAGTCGATCGGTATCCGTACGGAGATCAACCCGGTGCCTCCCACCTCCTGGTCGGACAGGTGGAACCGCGGCGAGCTGATGAGCAACACCGCGTGGGAGATCGGCGGCGGGGGGATCATGAGCTGGCCGTCCTGGGTGATCCCCACGATCCCCGACACCTGGGCACCGTTGCACGGGCAGGCGTACATTATGCGCAGCAGCGACCCGGCGGCCCTCCGCAAGGAGAGCGGCGTCAGCCCGTGGAAGCGGCGTCCGCCGTGGGTGCTGCCGGAGAAGGGCGGTCCGATCGAACGCCTGTGGAACCTCTACGACCGGGCGCGTCTGGAAACCGATCCGTTGCGGCGCAACCGGCTGCTGTGGGACATGTGCCGGGTGCACATCAAGGACGGCCCGTTCTTCCTCGGGGTGGTCGCCGACTACCCGCAGGTCATCCTCGTACACAAGGAACTGCAGAACGTTCCACGCCGGGAGAACCTCTTCCTGGGCGGGCAGATCAACACCTGGGACATTCCGGTGCCCGCCATCTACGACCCGGAGGCGTGGTTCTGGAGTGATCCGGGCAAGCACAGCTGACGGCCCGCCGCCGGCCACTCTTCCACGTCGATACGCCAACTCCAGAAGGAGCACCGTGACCGCGCCGACACAGACCTCGACCGCGCACTGGCCGCGCCTGTCCTCGCGAGGACGTGAACTCGACACGACGCCGACCGCACTGGGACAGCTGCGGGACTCCACCGATGTCGGAGGCGACCCGGGCAAGCTTCGGGAACGGATGGTCGAGGACGGATATCTCTTCCTGCCCGGCTTCTTCGACCCGGCCGACGTGGCGGCCGCGCGCAGGAGCGTGACCGACCGGCTGCACGAGGAGGGCCTCACCGATCCGGCGTCTCCGGCCGACCTCGCGGTCGCGCCGGCCGACTCGAACCTGACGTTCAAGCCGGATCTCGCCCATGACAACCCGTCCTTGCATCAGCTTCTGTACGGCCGGCACCTGCTGGGCTTCTACGAGTCCCTGCTGGACGGCCCGATCCGGCACTACGACTTCACCTGGATGCGTGCCGTCGCACCGGGACGTGGAACGGCACCGCATGGCGACGTGGTCTTCATGGGACGCGGGACTCACGACGTCTGCACCGCGTGGGTGCCACTGGGTGAGGCGGACTTCGAACTCGGCGGACTCATGGTGCTGGAGGGTTCGCACCGGCGGGCCGAGATCCGCGAGGACTACGCACTCCGCGACGTCGACACGTACTGCACGAACGCCGATCCGGCGGCCGATGCCGAGCCTCGGTGGAACGGCAGTCTGTCCGACGACCCGGTGGAGGTGCGCGAGCGACTCGGTGGACGGTGGCTGACGGCGGAGTTCCGTGCCGGCGACCTGCTGACGTTCAGCATCTACCTCGTGCATGCCAGCCTGGACAACCGTTCGAACCGGATCCGGTTGTCCTCGGACTCGCGGTACCAGCTCGCGTCCGAACCCGTCGACGAGCGCTGGATCGGCGAGGCCCCTGTCGGTCACGGCCCGCAGGCGAAACGCGGTCTGATCTGCTGAGCGCGGGGCGTGGACATCGCTGGGTCGGTTGGGCAGGGTGGTGCCTACGACCGACACGACCTTCGGGGAGGCCTTCGTGGGCAGGATGTTCGACCTCGGCCCGGCGACTCGCAAGCTTGCTGTTCTGGTGAGCGGGGTTCGCGACGACCAACTGCAGGCACGCACTCCGTGTGAGGGATACACCGTGGGCGATCTGCTCGACCACATCGGTGGCCTGTCGATGGCGTTCACCGCCGCCGCGCGCAAGGCGCCTCTGGAGGGTATGCCCGACGGCCCGCCGCAGTCCTCTGCGGACAACCTCGCCGCCGACTGGCGCGAGAGCATCCCGCGGCAACTGGAGGAGCTCGCCGCCGCCTGGTCCGACCCGGCCGCCTACGAGGGTCAGGCGCGGGCCGGCGGCCTCACTCTGCCCGCCCAGGTCGCCGGCATGGTGGCACTGGAGGAGTCCGTGCTGCACGGGTGGGACCTCGCCCGCGCGACCGGCCAGCCGTTCGACGTCGACGAGGACAGCGCGAAGGTGGTGTTCGAGTTCACCTCGATGGCGGCCTCCTCGGACCAGATGTCCAACCGTGAGGGCCTGTTCGGCGCGGTGGTGGACGTCCCGGCGGACGCCCCGATGTTCGACCAGGCGCTCGGCCTCAGCGGGCGCGACCCGAAGTGGTCCGCGTGAACCCGGGTGCGTGTTACACCTGCGACCGCGAGGCGGAGTTCGACCGGCTCCCGCCGCGGGAGGTGATCGGCTACGACGACCGCTGGCGCGTCGTGCACAGCACCGGCAGCGGACTGCTCGGCTGGCTGGTGCTGGTCCCGCGCCGGCACGTCATGGAGCTGGCCGAGCTGACCGCCGAGGAGGCGGCCGGCCTGGGCACGTGGCAGGTCCGATTGGCGCGGGCGCTGGCGGCGGAGCTCGGAACGCCCAAGACCTACGTCGCGGAGTTCGGCGAGGCACCCGGGTTCCACCTGCACTTCCACGTCGTGCCGCGTCCTGTCGACCTCGACCCCGACCTGTGCGGTCCGGGTGTCTTCGGTCTGCTCGGGCGTGGCGAGGCCGACGAGGTGAGTACGCACGAACGCGACGCGCTCGCGCGTCGGCTGGCGGCCAGGCTGCGCACCCCCGTGGACGCGGAGGTCTGAGCACCCTCGCCTGCGCCGCGTAAGTGCGGCCGCTCAGCTCGTACGGCGTTCCACCACACCGCGGATGAACGCGGCCTGGCCGGCGTGCTGGAGGTCGTCGTTGATCACGCTGACCAGGCGTACGGCCAGCGTCACCGGCGGGTCCCACGCCTCGTCCACCACGCGCGGAAGGTCCTCGTCGCCGAGTCCGGCGACGTAGGCGACCGTCGCCTGGTGAACGGCGTCGTGGTAGCCGGTCAGCAGGTCGGCCGAGTCGACCCGCACCTGCGCGACCTCCTTCGGGCTGTGGCCGTACCCCGTGGCGGACGGCTCGAAGGGCAGGTCGAAGCGCTCGAACCAGCTGTCGGCCGTCCAGACCTGTTCGGTTCCCGCGACGTCGGCGATGTGGTCGTCCTGGACCCTGGTCAGGTGCCAGACCAGCCAGGCGATCGAGTTGGCCTCGTCGTCCACGCGGAACGCGAGCTGCTCCGCGGACAGGCCATCCACGGCCTGGTGAACCGTCTCGCGGACCCGGTCGAACGCGTCCACCAGCAATTCCGAACTGGACATCCCGTCACTCCTCCGGTCGTCGGTCAGGGTCGTCCTATCTGTCGTGCTCCGGCAGCGGCCCGGCAAACCCCGGGACCGCCAGAACGTGCTCCGTCCGTTGACCCGTCGCGCTGGTCCGGGAACGCTGCGGAACGGCGGGATGTGGCCACGCGGGGACCGGGCCGGGCGTCGGTGCCCGATGGAACAATCGTTCGACGGTGCACTCGCAACCGTCCACGGAGGACACGTGAACGACCAGGACCGTTACCTGTTCGACCTGCAGGGCTACCTCACGATTCCCGACGCCATTCCGGCCGACCTTTTGCAACGCCTCAACGCCCAGCTCGACGAGATGACCGAGCGGGAGGCCGAGCCGGACATGCGCACGCACCGGTTCGGCGACCTGCTGGGGCGCGACGCGGCGTTCCGGACCCTGATGGACCTGCCGCCGGTGGTGGACGTGCTCGACGACGTCCTCGGCTCCGACTTCCGCCTCGACCACACCTACGCCGACATCATCCGTACCGGGGACGGCCCGATCGGTACGGTCCTGCACGGTGGCGCGGTGCCGTTCCGTGCGTCGGAGTACTACACGGTCACCCACGACGGCCGGATCCGCAGCGGTCTGGTCGCGGTCGGCTTCAACCTCAAGGACGTCGGCCCCGACGACGGTGGGTTCGCCTGCGTGCCGGGCAGCCACAAGAGCGCGTTCCCGTTCCCGGCCGACTGGAAGCAACTCGCCAACCAGCACCCCTGCGTACGCCGGGTCACCGGGCCGGCCGGCACGGCCGTCGTCTTCACCGAGGCGCTCGTGCACGGGACGCTGCCCTGGCGGGGTGCGGACGAGCGGCGGACGGCGTTCTACAAGTACAGCCCGGCGGCGGTGTCGTGGTCGGCGGGCTACTACGACGCCAACGACTACCCCGACCTCACCGAGCGGCAGCGCGCCATGCTGGAGGCGCCGAATGCGCGGTACGGCGGACGGCTCAAGGCTCGCGCCTGAGGGCCTGAGCTCCGGTCGGTCGGGTCGAACCTCGCAACCGATCCCGAACCACCTCGGTTTGAGGTCGGGAACTGGCCGGAATGACTCCTAACGTTGTTCCTGTGGGCGGCGGCGCTCCCGCCGTACGCCCGTGATCACAGGCTCAGCCGAAGGGAAGTCGTTCCATGGACTGGAAGCTCGAACTCGTCGCGGTCCCCGTGTCCGACGTGGACAAGGCCAAGGCGTTTTACGTCGACCAGGTCGGGTTCAACGCCGACCACGACCACGAGGTCAGCGAGGAGATCCGGTTCGTCCAGCTCACCCCGCCCGGCTCCGCGTGCTCGATCTGCATCGGCCGGGGAGTCACCGAGGCCGAGCCGGGCTCGGTCGAGGGTCTGCAGATCGTGGTGTCCGACGTCCACGCCGCGCACGCCGAGCTCAGCGGGCGCGGCGTGGACGTCAGCGAGGTGCAGGAGTTCCCCTGGGGTTCGTTCGTCTTCTTCGCCGACCCCGACGGCAACCGGTGGGCGCTGCAGCAACTCCCCAAGCGCGACTGAGGGTTCGGGGCTCTTCAGGGCGTGCGTGCGCACGAGGTCGTCGACCAGGCCGTCGAGCCGACCGCCGGCCTGGTCGACCAGCGGGAAGACCCGCACCTGCCCGCGGGCGACCCGGCGTAGCTCGCGCAGCGCGGGCGCCCGGACGGGGGATTTCCGGTCCCGTGCCATTCGCGTTGACAGCCTGATATACCGTACGGGGGTAGGGTGACCGCGCGAGTTGAGGAGATCGGATGAACACCACCACCAGACTGGGCATCTTCGCCGGCGGCCTGGTGATCGCGTTCGGTGCGGCCTACGGGGCCGGTCGGGTGGTCGGTCCGCTCGCGTCGGAGGAGACCGCCGCGCCGGCCGCGCACTCCGCCTCAAAGAAGCCGAAAGCGGATCCGATGGAGGGCATGTCGCCCGGCCACGACGAGCCGGCCAAGAAGCAGAGTCCGGCCGGAGGGCACGACGATAAGGCCGGGCACGGCGGGGCGGCCGAGAGCGGTGGGGCGGCCGAGAAGGACGGCATGTCAGGGCACGAGGGCATGTCGGACGCCCAGCAAGCCGAGGTGCCCGGCGGACTGATGGTCAGCCAGCACGGCTACACGCTTCAGCGGGTGTCGCCGGACCCGGTGGTGGGCCGGAACGGGGAGTTCGCGTTCCGCGTCGTCGACAGTCGCGGCCGGCCGATCACGGCCTTCGACAGGGTGCACGACAAGCGGCTGCACCTGATCGTCGTCCGGCGCGACCTGTCGTTGTTCCGGCACGTCCACCCGGCGCTCGGCGCGGACGGTGTGTGGCGGATCCGGCTGCCCTTCACGGCTGCCGGCACCTATCGTGCGTTCGCCGACTTCACCCCGACCGGCGGGGAGGCGACCACGCTGGGCGTCGACGTCCCGGTGGCCGGCAGGTACGAGCCGCGTGCGCTGCCCGAGGTGCGTTCCGTGGCGCGGGTCGACGGCTACGAGGTGACGTTGAGCGGCGACCCGCAGGCCGGCAGGTCCGCCTTGCTGACCCTCACGATCAGGCGCGGCGGCCGCGAGGTCACCGACCTGCAGCCCTACCTCGGCGCGTACGGACACCTCGTGGCGCTGCGGGCCGGCGATCTGGCGTACCTGCACGTGCATCCCGACGGTGAACCCGGCGACGGGAAGACGACCGCCGGGCCACGGGTGGCGTTCCACACCGAGGTGCCGAGTGCGGGGGCGTACCGCCTCTACCTGGACTTCCGGCACGGCGGTCGCGTGCACACCGCGGAGTTCACCGTCCGGGCGCGGTGAGTCGCGGCGGGACGAGACCTGCGGACACTCGCCTTCGCAACACTCTCCACGCGACCGAGGGGCTCATGAGCCGGGCCGGCGGGTCGAGCAGGTACACGACCCGCATGAACTGCCGTGCGACGAGATCGTCGACGGCGGCGGCCGCGTACAGCTGTGCGACGTAGGCATTGGCCAACCGGATCGACACCGTCCGCCTCCCCTCGATCTCCGGAAGTGCGAGGTCGGCTCTGAGGGCGAGGTTCCACGGATCGACGACGAGTTTCGACGCGGCCCGGAAGAAGCGGTGCGCGAGGCCGGTCGCCCCTGCGCCAGGGTGTCCCGCAAGGCCAACGCCTGCAGGGCCGCCACGGTCATCCCCTGCCCGTAGGCGGGGCTGAAACTGCACAGCCCGTCCCCGGTCACCAGCAGCCTGTCGGGGAGGTCGGACAGCTCCTGGTAGTGGCGGCGCACCGAGGACCGGTAGCGATAGGTGGCGATCTCGCCGACCGGTTCGCCGCGGCGGATCGCCGACAACACCTCCGGTGGCGACACGGTGGCGGCGAACTCGAGGAAGCCGTCCTCGTCGGCTGCCGTGCGGTGCCCGCCCAGGAAGTCGGCGAGGGTGACGATGTGGTGCCCGCCCTCGACAGCGAACACGCCCATACCTCGCGGTCGGCCCGGCACCGCACCGACCGTGATGCCCTTCTCCTGTTCGGCGTAGTCGCGGGGAAGACGCATGAGCCGGCTGGCGTACTGGACGTTCACCCGGAACTCCTCCTCCCGCGGGCGGGAGAGGCCGAGTGTCTCCAACCACACCGGAGTACGGCCGGCGCGCCCGGTGGCGTCGACCACGAGATCGGCCGTCAGCGTCTCCTCCGTACTCACGTCTCGTCCGTGTACGACCCGCACGCCGGTGATCCGGTGGCGGTGGGCGTCGATGCTCAGGCCAACCGCGTCGTGCCCGTTCACCGCGGTCACCCCGGGGAGCGCCAGCACGCGGTCGCGTACGTGGTGTTCGAGGAACGGCCGGGTGCACTGCAACATCGATGGCCCGACCGGGACCGGCCGGAGGGTATGACCGCCGACGCAGATCCTGAAGTCGACAAGGGGTTCGGCGGTCACTGCTCCGTCGGCGACGAGTTCGCCCGTGATGCCCGGGAACAGGTCCTCGATGACCTCCCCTCCCCGCGCGAGGAGCACGTGCGCGTGTCGTCCCTGCGGCACCCCGCGGCGCGGTGATCCGTCGGCGCGGATGGGGTCGCGGTCGAGGAGCGTCACTCGTTCGTACGCCTCGGTCAGGACCCGGGCTGCCAGCAGGCCGGACATCCCGGCGCCGAGGACCACTGCGTGCTCACCGATCTGCTGCATCAGGTCTCCTCCGTACGGTGTCGGGACCTTGATCATGCGCCGATCGGCGAGGTCTGGTCTCGTCCTACGGGCGGAGGATTCGTCGTTGCGGGTCCGACCACTCGGGCGGTACGTATTCGGGGTGGCCGTGGGTGCCCATGCGGACGTGCCAGCCTTTGTGGTGGACGGTGGTGTGGTGGTAGCGGCACAGGAGTACGCCGTTGGCGAGGTCTGTCGGTCCGCCGTGGTCCCAGGCGGTCATGTGATGGGTGACGCAGCGCGGCTCTGGAATCTGGCAGCCGGGGAAGTGGCAGTGGCTGCCGTCGCGGATGGCGAGGGCGCGGCGTTGGTGCTCCTTGAAGAAGCGGTCGGAGTGGCCGAGGTCGAGGAGTTGCCCGTCTCCGCCGAGGACGACGGGGATGAGGTCGGCCTCGCAGGCAAGCCTGCGCACGGTGGCGGCGGAGATCGGTTTGCCGTCGGTGCCGAGGTGGCGGGCCGACCCGCCGCCTCCACAGGTGGGGCAGCCGTCGTGCGGGTCGATGGCACCCTCCGGTCCGAGGCCGGCCTCCGGCCCCGCCGCACCCTCCTCAGGCTCGGCGTCGGCTCTCCGCCCGGCGTCCACGCCCGGGTTGGCGGCACCGCCCGGAACCTGACCGGTATCCGGTTCCGTTCCGGTACGGGGTTCCGGTTCGGGGTCGGTGTTCGGTTGTGGGTGCTGCCCGGGTGCTCGCGGTGGGGGTATCCCGTCCGCGAGGGAGCCGGTGCCGGGTGATCGCCGTCTCGGCTTGCCTGCTTGGCCTTCGTCCTGGCCTTCTGCCTCCTCCGGCTTCGGCTCGCCGGCCTGGCCGGTCTTGGTGCTGTTGGTGTTCTTGGTGGTGGCGTATTTGGGGTCTGTGCAGGGGCAGGTGCAGGGCCGGGGCCGGACCACGGTCGCGGTGTCATCGATGGTTCCGGCACCGGTGCCCTTCAGCAGGGTCTCGAAGGGGATGGTGACCGCGACCTGGGGCGGTCTCCCGCCGCGGACCGGTGCGGTCGCCGCAGCCGCGAGCAGGCCGAGGGCTTCGGCGAACGCGTCACCGCGGCGCTGGTCGATGGGCCGCCTGTCGGGCTCGGCTCCTTTGATGGGTTCGGCGAGGGGTTCGATGATTTTGCGGAGCAGTTCCATCTCCCAGGCCGGGAGGGTGATGTGTACTGATTCGGACTGGGGGATGCCGTTGGGGACGTAGCGCAGGGACCGTTTCTGTTCGGCTTTGCGGTCCTTGCGTTCCAGCTCTTCGCGCATGAGCCGGTCGTACTCTTCCGGCGCGATCCGTTCCAGCAGTTTCTCGCCCAGTACCCGTAGCTCGTCGGGGTTGGCGAACCGGGCTTTGGTGATCAGGAACTCCTCGGCCTGGTGGCGTTCGTCCAGGCCCACATACTCGGGGAGTTTCTTGATCGCGTCGGCGATGACCTGCGCCTGCCGCACCGACACCACACCAGCCGCCAGCGCCTCCCCGGTCAGCCGCACCTCCTTGTCGAGGTCGCGGGCGAGGCCGACCGCGGCGGAGGACTCGTGTTTCGACATCCGCTGAGCCGTCCGCAGATAGACCGTCGCGTTGGGTGCGCCGGTGAGTTTGCCGATGTCGCAGGCCTCGGCCTGACGCGCCAACGCCAGTTCGAGTGCTTCGATGCGGGCCTTCCTCGCCCGCACCTGCGCGATCAGCGAACCAACCTCGCCAGCATCCAGGGAGCCCTTCGGCGTCACCCACGCCTCATCCAGGGCCGGGTCCAACAGGTCGAGCGCAGCCTGAACCCGACCAGCGGCACCGCCACCAGTCGGACAACCCCAGTCGCTCGAAAGCATGTGCGAACTCTATCGGCCACCACCGACAAGGACTTCGGTGTCCAAAGGGGAGATTCGTCAACGTACACAGGAGTTCTCGTGCTCACGGCCGACAAGTGACGACCAGGCGATCGGCGTACGGCGGCAGTGCAGTCAGGTCCCCGTAGCGGCCAGGAGTGCATGCAGGTCGGGCAGCAGAACGCGGTCCGCCTCCAGCCACTCCAGGCAGTCGAGATCGGCGGTGTGGACCCAGCGCAGCGCCCGGTGTTCGTGTGCGACGGGTTCGGCGCCGGGGTCGGTGAGGGTCGCGGCGTGGATGCGCAGCACGAAGTCTCCGCCCGGTAGGGGGATGTCCGGGCCGATCCGGTCGTGGACGGCGACGTCGACTCCGAGTTCCTCCTGGCACTCGCGTACGACCGCGGCGGCCTCGGACTCGCCGGGCTCGACCCGGCCGCCCGGGAGCTCCCACCGACCGGCGACCGCCTCGGGATAGGCGCGCTGCTGGGCGAGCAGAAGGCCGTCGCGCACGATCGCGGCGCCGACGACGTAGGTGGGTCCTGGCACGGCGAGCACCCTATCGGCGACGACCGGTGCCGCCCGCGTCCGCCAAGCCCCGGGCCGGCCTGGATCGGCGAGGTGGGAAGACCCGTGAGTGTCACAGGCCCCATAAGTCTTCCCGGCTCCACGCGATCCTGCGGGAACGCTGGACATGTGACCAGATGGTCACCTATCTTTGAGCCGTGACGGAGGACGACGAGGTGTTCAAGGCGCTCGCCGACCCGACGCGGCGTTTCCTGCTCGACCTGCTCTTCGCGCGTGACGGCCGCACGCTCACCGAGCTGGAGTCGGAGTTGGAGATGACGCGCTTCGGGGTGATGAAGCATCTGCGGGTCCTCGAGGCCGCGAACCTCGTCGTCACCCGTCGGTCCGGTCGGGAGAAGTTGCACTTCCTCAATCCCGTACCCATCCGGCTGATCCACGACCGGTGGATCGACAAGTACACCGAGCGCCAGGTCGCCGCGCTCGCCGACCTCAAAGCGCAGCTCGAACATCCCACAGACAAGGAAGAACGGCCATGACGAACGCAGCGACGAACGTAACCACCACACAGGTCTACCGGGTCTACATCAAGGCGAGCCCGGAGGCGATCTGGGACGCGATCACGAAGCCGGAGTGGACCGAACGTTACGGCTACACCGGACTCGTGGAGTACGACCTGCGCCCCGGCGGTGCGTACAAGGTGCGGCCCACCACGGAGTTCCGCGCCGCGGCGGAGGCGAACGGCCATCCCGTCCCGGACGTGATCATCGACGGAGAGGTACAGGAGGCGGACCCGCCGAACCGCCTGGTCACGACGTTCCGGATGCTGATGGACCCCTCGCTCGCCAAGGAGCCGGCCACCCGGGTCACCCACGAGATCAAGGAGATCGGCGACGGGGTGTGCCGGCTGACCCTCGTCCACGAACTCGACGGCGCACCCGGCATCGCCTCGCTGGTGGGTGGTCAGCTCGAGGACCACGGTGCCGGTGGCGGTCACGCCTGGGTGCTCAGCGAGCTGAAGAGCCTGCTGGAGACCGGGAAGTCGTTCGCCGAAGGGCGGTGACCACCTCCGGCCGACCAGGAGCGCGGTGGACGCGTGCACCATGGACGCGTCCACCGCTTCCGTTCGACAAGCCCGGCATCCTGGGAGAGGAAACAACGACGGGAGCGACGTGAACGCCGGCAACGACGGTGGCGCCACGTGCGGTCGGCTCGAGAACGGAGTGGCACGTGACCGCGACCGGACGAAGTGCGGCGACGGAATCGACCAGCAGCGAATCAACCAGGAGCGAACCGCCCGACGCGGAAGCCGGCGAGGATCCCGCGGATCGGCGGCCCGGGTGGGTTCGCGCACGGCCACTTGCGGCCACCAGGGCGAGCTACGCCGCGTTGTACGCGGTGGACGGCGCGATGCTGCCGTTCTTCTCGGTCTTCCTCGCGTTCGTGCACGGGCTGGGCACCGCGCAGATCGGCGTGGTGCTGGCGGTGTCCAGCGCGGCCGCGGTGATCGCGCCGCCGGTGCTCACCGTGGCGGCCGACCGTTACGGCCGGGCGGAGACGTTGTTCCTGTTCGTCCTGGCGGTGTCGGCGATCGCCCTGTCGGTGTTCGCGTTCGTCGGCGGCTACTGGTGGGTCGTGTTCGTCTACGCCGCCTTCAGCCTGGCGCGCGAACCCACCCGGCCACTTCTGGACGGCATCTTCTTCAGCTCCCAGCGGCACATCCGCGCACTGGCGAAGGTGAGCTACCACCAGGTGCGCATCTGGGGAACCGTCGGCTACATGGTGCCCGGTGTGCTGCTGTTCTTCGTGCTCACCGACCGGCACTCGCTGTGGCTCCTTCCGCTGGTGGCGGTCACGGCGTACTCCACGTTCTATCCGCTGATGGCCACCGAGGTGGTAGGCCTGTCACCGCGCTGGCTCGGCCTGGTCACCAACCTCGGTGTTCTGGTCGAGATCGCCTACATGGCCGCGTTCGGCTGGCTGGTACGCAGGCTGGGCTGGCGGTGGCTGATGGTGCTCGGCGCGGCGACCGCCACCATCCGGGTGGCGTTGCTCGCGGCGTTCCCGACCATCGGTGTCGTCGTCGGTACGCAGGTGGTGCACGGCATGGTCATCATCGTGTCGATGGTCGCCGGGCGGGTGATCCTGGACCGGCGCGCACCGGACGCGATCCGGCACACGACGCAGGGGTTGTACGCGATGCTCGTCCTCGGCGGCGGCCGGATCGTCGGCAGTGCGTTCGGCGGACTGGTCGCGAGCCACGACCTGTCACGGGTGTTCTGGGCGGCCGCACTGGCGGCGTTGGTGGCCATGCTCGGCCTGGCCTGGAGTCTGCGAGGTGAACGACCGGTCGCGGCTGACGGCTCACCCTTGTAAGTTCCCAGGAGGGCAGCGACAACTCGAGGGGCACGAGGCGATGGGCCGAGAGGGTGGTGCGAGTGCCGCATGGGGTGGACGTCGGACAGAGCGGAGCCGGCACGCAGGGCGGAGCAGGCAGGGTCGAGGTCAGCGGCGAGGTCGACGGGCGTGGTCGGGAGATCCTGACCGAGGAGGCCCTCGCGTTCGTCGCCGAACTCCAGGCCCGGTTCGGTGCACGTCGGGAGGAGTTGCTGGCACTGCGGTCCGAACGCCGCGCACAGGTGGCCCGGACCGGTCGGCTGGACTTCCTGCGGGAGACCAGACACATCCGTGCCGAGCCCTCGTGGCGGGTCAACCTCGCACCGCGTGACCTGGTCGACCGGCGGGTGGAGATCACCGGGCCGACCGATCCGAAGATGGCGGTCAACGCGCTCAACTCCGGTGCCCAGGCCTGGCTGGCCGACCTCGAGGACGCCAACACACCGCACTGGAACAACGTCGTGACCGGGCAGGTCGTCCTAGCCGACGCCGTGCGGCGGCGCCTCGCGTACACCTCACCGGACGGCAGGGAGTACCGCCTCGGCGACGGCCGGCTCGCGACCATCGTCGTGCGGCCCCGCGGCTGGCACCTGACCGAGCGGCACGTGACCGTCGACGGCGAACCCGCCGCCGCGGCGCTGGTCGACTTCGGCCTGTACTTCTTCCACAACGCGCACGAGCTTCTCGGCCGCGGCAGCGGGCCGTACTTCTATCTCCCCAAGCTGGAAAGCCACCTCGAGGCCCGGCTGTGGGCGGACGTCTTCGCGTACGCCGAACAACGGCTGGGCATCCGGCGCGGCCGGGTGCGGGCGACCGTGCTGATCGAGACGATCCCGGCGGCGTTCGAGATGGAGGAGATCCTCTACGAGTTGCGGCAGTACGCCGCGGGCCTGAACGCCGGCCGCTGGGACTATCTGTTCAGCATCATCAAGTACTTCCGCGACGCCGGACCGGACTTCGTTCTGCCGGACCGCAACGCGGTGACGATGACCGCGCCGTTCATGCGCGCCTACACCGAACTGCTGGTGAGAACCTGCCACAAGCGCGGGGCGTTCGCGATCGGCGGGATGGCGGCGTTCGTGCCCAGCCGGCGGGACTCCTCGGTGAACGAGACGGCGTTCGAACGCGTGCGCGCCGACAAGGAACGCGAGGCCAAGGACGGCTTCGACGGGTCCTGGGTGGCCCACCCCGACCTGGTGCCGTTGTGCAACGAGATGTTCGACGTACGTCTTGGTGCCCACCGCAACCAGCTGTCCCAGCTGCGTGAGGACGTCCACGTCACCGCCGACGACCTGCTCGACCTCGCGTCCACGCCGGGTGCGGTCACCCTCCGCGGCCTGCGCAACAACGTCGCGGTGGCGCTGCGCTACCTGACCGCCTGGCTCGGCGGCACCGGGGCGGTGGCGATCTTCAACCTGATGGAGGACGCCGCGACCGCGGAGATCGCGCGTTCTCAACTGTGGCAGTGGATCCACAACCGCACCGAGCTCGACACCGGCGAGAAGGTCACGGCCGAACTTGTGGGTGACGTGATGGCCAAGGAGTACGAACGACTGCGTGCCGAGGCCGGCGCGGGCGCCGAGGATCACCTGGACGCCGCCCGGAAGCTGCTCGAACGCGTCGTGCTCGGCGAGGAGTTCGCCGACTTCCTCACCGTTCCCGCGTACGACCTGATCGACGGCACGCCGTAGCGGTACGGCCTGAATCCCCAACCCACGAAGGCAGGAACACCACATGCGCGTCGTCGTCATCGGCTCCAGCGGCCACATCGGCTCCTACCTCGTACCCGCGCTGGTCGACGCCGGGCACGACGTGGTGGCGGTCAGCCGCGGACAGAGCACGCCCTACCGCCGCGCGTCGGTGTGGCAGCGGGTGGAGCAGGTGGTCGCCGACCGGCACGCCGAGGACGCCGCGGGTACGTTCGGCAAGCGGATCGCCGACCTGAACGCCGACGTGGTGATCGACCTGATCTGCTTCGACCCGTCGGCGGCGCGGCAGTTGGCCGAGGCATTGCGCGACCGGATTCAGCACCTGCTGCACTGCGGCACGATCTGGGTGCACGGCCCGAGCGTCGAGGTGCCCACGACCGAGAGCGTCCCGCGCCGGCCGTTCGGCGACTACGGAGTGAAGAAGGCCGAGATCGAGGCCTACCTGCTGAGCGAGGCGCGGCTCGGCCGCATCCCCGCGACCGTACTGCATCCCGGGCACATCGTCGGCCCGGGCTGGCGGCCGATCAACCCGGCCGGGCACCTCGACCTCGCTGTGTTCGGCGACCTCGCCGCCGGGCGGGAGGTGCTGCTGCCCAACTTCGGCCTGGAGACCCTGCACCACGTGCACGCAGACGACGTGGCACGGTCGTTCGTCGCGGCGCTGGAACACCGCAACGCCTCCGTGGGCGAGGCTTTCCACGTCGTCTCCCCGGCCGCGGTGACGTTGCGCGGGTACGCGGAGGCGGTCGCCGGGTGGTACGGCCAGGATGTCAACCTGGCCTTTGCGCCGTACGACGAGTGGAGGACCACCGTCGCGGCCGACGCCGCCCAGGCGACCTGGGACCACATCGCGCACAGCCCGAACTGCTCGGTCGCCAAGGCCGCCGCACTGCTGGGCTGGCGGCCCCGGCACACCTCGCTGGAAGCCGTGTACGAAGCGCTGTGCTGGCTCGGTGCCCGTGGCGAGGTACCGTCGCCCCAGTAGCGAATCTCCTGTCCCGCAAGGGTTCCAGGAGGTAAAGCGGATCAGTGCAGGGGTGTACGCGACTCCCGCGGCTTCGAATGGTGCCAGCTCTGCGCGTGCCTGGCCGCCCGGTCGCGCAGACTCATCACGTCCGCCAGCCGGAAGCACGCCTGCTCGATCTCGGCGTACGTGTGGTTGCGTTCGGCCACCACCGCGGCGACGAGCAACGCCGTCAGTGCGGCCGACCCGACGAATGCCTGCATCGTGACCATCTTCGCCAACAAGGAATCTCCCGCGAACGGCCCCGACCCGTCCTCCGCGGCGAGGATCACCACCAGTGACGCAACCAGGACACAGGGAGCCGCGCCGGTGAGCTGGAACCGCCAGGCAGCCCAGAACAGGAACGGGAAGACGAGGAACAGGACGTCGAACGGGCTGACGGTGCCCACCGCCGCGATCGCGAAGGTGCCGCCGATCAGGAGCCCGGCCTCCAGGGCGCGGCGGGCGCTGACTTTCGCGGGCAACCGGAGCTTGCGCGCCACCAGCAGGACCGGTGCGACGACGACCACCCCCATGACGTTGCTGCTCCACGAGATGAGCCAGGTGATCCCCCAGTCGTGCGGTGGGAGGACATGCGTGCCGACGAGTACGCCGGTGGAGATCGTGGCGGTCACCGTCATGGCCGCGAACGCGCCCAGGAACACCAGGGCCAGTGCGTCACGTAACCGGTCACAGTCGAACCGGAACCCGACCCGCCGCAGCAGGTAGGCGGCGCAGAGGGGCGCGAGCGTACTGCCGGCCGCGATCGCCACGGACGCCGGGACACTCAGGCCGATCGACAGGTGCACGAGCAGCGAGCCGATGGCGATCCCAGGCCAGACCCGGTTGCCGAACAGCAGGATCGCGACCAGCGCGACGCCGCTCGCCGGCCACAGTGGAGTCAGCTCGCGGCGGAGCAGCTCGTCGCGCAGGCCCAGCCACGCGCCGGCGTAGTAGACGATCGCGACGGCGAGGATGCTGAGCGCGGCGACACAGAGCCGTCGAGTGTTGAGCCCCGACACAGAGGTCAGCGTACGCGCACCACCTGGGTGGACCACCACCCACGGCGACGCGTCGTACTTGCCCCGATCCGGCGTCCGATGCCCGGCCAGTCCTGTTTTGCAAGGGAAAACGCACGAGGTGACGACCACTGCCAAGCGGAGGTTGACAGCGGGTCGAATGCCGAGCTGGACGGGGCCGGAGGACACCAATGGTTGCCGGGTACGTGGATGGACCCGCACCGCACGCGGTCCGGCCGCACGGCGCGGAATGATCAGCGGATCGCCGGGATATGACTCTGCCAGGGCGAGGTAAAGAACCAGGCAGGGCAGGGAAGCTGCGGAGCCGTGTGGGCGACGGTCACGCAGAAACGTCTGGGCGGCCGACCGGCCGGGGCCGCGGGGTGCGGGGTGCGGGCAGGGAAGAGCATGCTTCTCATTTGTCGTCGGGACCGGTCGTGACCAGCGTCTCCCCACCCGCCTCCGGTCAGGTCACCCGGCTGGTCGCCGGCCACCGGGGGCTGGACGGGATCCGGCGGGCGGTCACCGACCCGTTCGCGTACGGAGCGGCACCGCTGCTGGCCCACTGTCTGCCGCGCGGGTCCCGGCTGGCGGCTCCGCGGCTGCTGCGGACCAGGTACGCGCCGGGACGTGAGCTCGTCGCCTACTACGCGTTCGCGCCGGGCCGCAACCAGTCCAGCCCGCGCCACCTCGCGCTCACCTGGTCGATCCAGCCCGCGGACCTCGCGACGACCGGTGTACTGGAACGTGAAGCCGAGGTCCGCGGCCTGGTGGAACCGTTCGAACGGCTGGTCGCGGCGTCGGCGGACAACTGCCTGACCCTGGTCATCGCACCGATCGACCCGGCGTTCCCCCGATTGGTACGTCACTACGAGTCCGGGTACGTGACGGCGACGGCGGCGAGCCTGGCGGGCGTACGGCCTGGGGCCGACCGCGAGGTGCGCGCCCTTCGTTACCGGCCCGGCAGCCGGCACGTCCTGCGGGTGCGCACCAGCGCCGAGGACAGCACGATCGTCAAGCTCTACCGCGACGACACCGGCGCCCGGACCGTCGCGGTGGCGGCGGCGATGGACGCGCTGCTCCCGGCGGCCGTGCCCGGCATCCGGCCCGCCCGCTCGATCGGTTACGTCCCGGCCGACCGGGCGGCCTGGTGGACAGAGGAGCCGGGCGAACCCCTGTGGCGGCGGCTGCCCGACGTGGAGGCGGGCCCGCTGCTGCGGACCGTCGGCCGAGCTCTGCGGGTACTGCACGACACCGACCCGTCCGCGTTCACCTCCTCGCTGCCGTCGGCGTACGCGGCGCCTTCGGCGTCCAGGTCGGCGTCCAGGTCGGCGTCCAGGTCGTCGTCCCCGGCGTCGTCCCCGGCGTCGTCCGCGCACCTTCCGGCGCACGGCGCGGACGCCGAACTCGCCGCGACCACCCGGGCGGCCGAGCACATCCAGGGCCTGCTGCCCCGGGTGGGTGGCCGGCTGCGCGACGTCGTGGCCCGGATCGGGGACGGCCTGGCCGCGCGCCCGGTGGAGTCGCCGACCCTGACTCACGGTGACCTCACCTGCGACAACCTGCTGGCCACCGGGGACCAGGTGCGGCTGATCGACCTGGACCGGACCGGCTTCGCCGAACCCGCGCTCGACCTCGGGAAGTTCGTCGCGGACCTGTGGTGGTGGTGCGCCGAACTCGGCCTGCCCGCCGGACCGGCGGTGACGGCCTTCGTCGACGGGTACGGCGACTGCGACCGCAACCGGCTCGCCCGCGCGCACGGCCTGGCCGTGCTGTTCCACCTCTCGCTGGCGGCGCGCCGGGTGCCGGTGCACCACCCCGAGTGGGCGCACCAGGTGTCACGGGCGGTACGCCAGGCCGAGGACGCGGTGGCCGGCGGCGGGGCGTCCGGCGGCGGGGCGTCCGGCGGCGGGGCGTCCGGCGGTGGGACCGCACGGGTGCCGCGTCAACGCGGTCCGAGCGCCGGCGAGTCCGGCTCCGGGGAACTGCGGTGATCGCCCGCGGCGGCGCACCATCCGCGTCGGTGCCGGACGTGCTCGACCCGGCGCTGCCGCTGCTGGCCGAGACGATGGCCACGGCCCGCACCACGCCGGGCTGGACCCCGCACCACGCGTACTGGACGCCGGGACACCGCTGCGTGCTCACCTACCGCGTGACCGCCGGTTCCCCGGACTTCCCACCCTCTTCGGACTCTTCGGCCTCTTCGGACTCTTCCGGTTCTGCGGCCGGAGGGAGCACCTTCGTGGTGTGGGAGGTGACGCCGTTCGGCGCGGACCGCCGCGACTTCCGCGCCGACCCGGACCTGCCCGGCCTGGCCAGGGCTGCCGACCCCGGCGTGGTGAGCGACCTGCTGTCGACCCGACTGGGCGCCGGCCCCGGCCAGGTGCGAGCCTGCGAGGTGGAGCCGGTTCGCTACCGGCCCGGCCGGCGGGCCGTTCTGCGCTACCGGCTGACCACCGGGTCCGGCGAGCCGCGGATTCTGTACGCCCGGGTGAGCGCCGCGACCGCCGGCCCCGAGGCCCAGAAGGTGCCGGCGGCGCTGGCCGACCTGCCGGACCGTCCGCTGCTGCCCTCGCTGGTGGCCCGATGGCCGGAGTACACCGCACTCGTGCACGAGGCGGCCGACGGGCGCCCGCTGTCCGTCGTACTCCGCGACGCCCGGGTTCCCGCCCGGGTGAGGGTGCGGCTGGCGTACCGGCTCGGCACCCTGCTGGCCCGGTTGCACCTGCAGTCCGCGCCCGCTCCCACCCGGTCCGGCACCGACGTCCTACGGGACGTCACCGGGGTGCTGCCCGCGGCCGAGCCTGCCGACCCGGAGGTGGCGCACCGGCTCGCGACCGTGCTCGACCGGCTCGGTGCCTGGATACCCGCGAGCGGTCACCTGGTCCTGGGCGCCGGCGACCTCGCGCCCGGCCTCGTCCTCGCCGACCGCAACCGGCTGACCCTGCTGGACCTGCCGGACCCCGCTCGCGGCCCGGCCGAGGCCGACCTGGGCAGCGTGCTGGCCCGCCTTCTGTGGCAGTGGCTCGGCCACCCGGACCAGCGGCCGGTGCTGGAGGCGGCCGGCCGTGCGGTCGTCGCGGGGTACGAGCGGCGCGCCGGTCGGGTCGATCCGGAGGCGCTGCTGTGGTGGCGGTGCCTGCGGCTGACGGCGTTCGCCCTCGGCAGATACACCCGGCTGGACACCACGAGCTGGAGCCAGGTGGCCGGACTCGCCGACTGCCTGGACCGGCTGGTCTCGGCGCTGCCGACCCGGGTCGCCGCGCCGCTGGCCGCCCACCTGCTGGACCGGCGTGCGGTCGACCAGGCGTTGCGCCCGCATCTCGCGAAGGTCGCCGCCGAGCCGGCCGCGGTGGAGGTGACGGCCGCCCGGCTGGTCCACCACGTTCCCGGGCGCCGCACGGTCGTCCGCTACACCGTGCGCGGCCTGCTGCCCGGCGGCCGGCCGGCCGAGGTGGTGGGCAAGCTGTTCGCCCAGCCGTTCCGCGCCGTACTCGCCGAGGCCAACCTGCGGGCGCTCGCCGACGGGCCGTTCAAGACCGGCCCGCTGCGGGTGCCCGAACCACTGCCGGCGCCGGTCGAGCGCGGCCTGGTCCTCTACCGGCACGGCCCCGGAACGCCGCTGGACCGGTTGGACGGGGACGCCGCGGTCGCGGGGGTACGCGCCGCCGCCCGCTGGCTGGCCAGGCTGCACGGCTCGGACGTCGTACTGCCGCACCGGCTCGACCTCGCCGCCGAGACCGCCCGCTGCCGGCGGTGGGCCGGCGCGCTCGCGGACCGGGAGCCCGACCTGCACGCCCTTGCCTGGCGGCTCGCCGACGGCTGGGCACTCGCGGCCGAGAGCGCGCAGGCCGGCCAGCTCGGCGGGGAGGTGCCGATGCACCTGCGAACCCAGGTGCCGATCCACCGGGACTTCCACGCCGCGCAGGTGCTGGTGGGCGAGTCGGTGACCGTGCTGGACCTGGACGACGCGCGGATGGGCGACCCGGCGTTCGACGTGGCGCAGTTCTGCGCCTACCTCGAGGCCGGCGCCGACCCGACACGGGCGGCCGCACTGCGCCGGGCGTTCCTGCACGAGTACGCCGCGGCGGCCGGCCGACCCTATGCCGGCCGCACCGCGTTGTTCGGTGCGTACGCCTGGCTGCGCATCGCCCGGAACCTCGCCCTGGGAAACGGGCCGCTGCCGCTCACCGACGGGCGGGGACGCGTCCGCGCGGTGGCCCGGGCCCTCCAGCGCGGCCTCGCCTGCCTGGACACCTGAGCCTGCCCAGGACCCCCAGGGTGCGTTGCGAACACGCCGGCGTACGGGAACACCGGCTGCCGGCGGGAGGTTGTCGCCGCAAACGAGCGAATCGGAGACACCATGAGTGACACCAGCGACACCGGCGCGACGAAGAACTGGAACGAACGGATCATCGAGGAGTTCCGGGCGAACGACGGGAAGGTCGGCGGGCCGTTCGAGGGCGCGACCCTGCTGCTGCTCACCACGACCGGCGCGAAGTCGGGGAAGTCTCACATCTCGCCGCTGATGTACCTCGCCGACGGCGACCGCGTGCTGATCTTCGGGTCGTTCGCCGGCGGCCCCAAACACCCGGCGTGGTTCCACAACCTGCGCGCCAACCCGCGCGCCAAGGTCGAGATCGGCGCCAGGACGTACGAGGTGACCGCCGAAGAGGTGACCGGCGCCGAACGCGACGAGCTGTACGCGCGCCAGGTCGCGGTGGTCCCGGGCTTCGGGGAGTACCAGGCCAAGACCGACCGGACCATCCCGGTGGTGGCGCTGCGCCCGGCCGGCGCGAGCTTCGACCTGGGCTGAGCTTCGACGCGGGCCGACCTCACTGCGGGGGCGACGGCTCCCCGCCTGACGCGGCGCGTCGGAAGAACGACAGCACGAACGACGCGGTGGCGCTCACCGGCTCGGTCAGCGACGCGAGCCGGGCACGCTGGCCGCCCCGGTCGAGGTGGTGCGCGTTAGGCCCCATCGCGACGACGCGGCGTACGTCGCCGGGGGACAGGGTCAGCTCGACGGTGCAGGTCTCGCGTACGGCCGGTTCGAACTCCCCGGCCAGCGACGAGTCCAACTGGTCCAGCTTGCCCTCGTGCACCTCCAGCATCGTCACCAGCGTGCGGAGCTCGGCCAGGTGCCCGGCCGTCGGCGTCACCACGGCGAGCACTCCGCCGGGGTGCAGGACCCGCGCGAAATCCGCGGGGTTGCGCGGTGCGAACACGTTCAGCAGCACCGAGGCCGACCCGGCGGCCAGCGGCCAGGGCTGCCAGATGTCCCAGCCGACCGCGCCCACCCGCTCGTGTGAGCGGGCGGCGCGGCGCAGCCCGGCGACGGAGGCGTCCAGAGCCAGACCGGTGGCTGCCGGTAGCTCGTCGAGCACGGCACCCAGGTAGTAGCCCGTCCCGGCGCCGGCGTCGACCACCAGGCCGCCGTACGCGTCGGTGGGCAGGTCAGGCGGCAGAAGGGCGGCCACGCGTTCGGCCAGACGGCGGGCCAGCGGTGCGTAGTGGCCCGCGGCGAGGAACTCCGCACGGGCGGTGGCCATGTCGCCGGAGTCCGCCAGCGGTGGCCGGGACCGCGCGCTCAGCAGGTTGACGTACCCCTGCCGGGCGATGTCGAAGCTGTGCCGCTGCGCACAGCGCAGAACGCCCGGTGCACGGGTCAGTGAACTCCCGCACACCGGGCAGCGCAGAGCGTCGACGACGGCAGGCGGCGGGGTCTCGCGCGCCGGCCCGTGGTCGCTCAGGGTGTCGGCCGGTCGACTCCGCCCCGCCAGCCGCCGGTCTCGGTGCCCCGGGACTCGATCCATTCCTTGTACTTTGCCAGGTCGGCTCTGACCTGGCGTTCCACGAGTCCGAGCTTCTCCCCGACCTTCTCCACCAGGCTCTCGGGCTCGACGTCCATCTGGACCATCACCTTGGTGCGGTTCTCGTCCATCCGGTGGAACGTCACCACACCCGACTGCGTGGGCGAGCCACTCTCCGTGGTCCACGCCACCCGCTCGTCCGGGATCTGCTCGGTGATGCGGGTGTCGAACTCCCGGCGTACACCGCCGATGTTGGTGACCCAGTGGTTGTGGACGTCGTCCACCTGGGTGATCTTCTCCACGCCGGACATGAACCGGGGGAAGTCCTCGAACTGCGTCCACTGGTTGTAGGCGGTCCGGATCGGAACGTCGACCACGATCGATTCTTCGCTGGTCATCTCAGCCTCCTCTTACCGGCGTACGTTCAGTGCCAACCCCGTCACCCAGGGCCTGCCCGAGTTTCGGTCGGGCAAACGCGGCCCGGCCTCGCGGCTACAGGCGTCGGTGCACACGGCTAGGGTTCGTGCAGCGGATCAGGTACATACCCGACAGGACCCACGCAATCGGGGCCCCATGCAAGCGGGGCCCATTGCGGTCAGGGTCCACGCGATGTCGCCACGGAGCCGATGAAGGGGAGCACGGCATGAGCGAGAACGACCGGCTGATCGCTGGCCGTTACCGCCTGGAGGAGCAGATCGGCAGCGGCGGCATGGGCGTCGTCTGGCGGGGCGTCGACGAGCGCCTGCACCGACCGGTCGCGGTCAAGCGCCTGCTGCTGCCTGCCTACCTCACCGGCACCCAGGCCGAGGAGGCGAAGCTTCGGGCGATGCGGGAGAGCCGCATCGCCGCACGCATCCAGCACCCGCACGTCATCGCCACCTACGACGTGGTCGAGGACGACGGGCATCCCTGCCTGGTGATGGAGTACCTCCCCTCCAGAAGCCTGTCGGAGGTGCTGGAAGAACGCGGCTCGCTCCCGGCGGCGGAGGTGGCGAGCATCGGCCGCCAGGCGGCGAGCGCACTGGCGTCCGCGCACGCGGCCGGCGTCGTGCACCGCGACATCAAGCCCGGCAACGTCCTGCTCGGCGACAACGGTGTGGTGAAGATCGCCGACTTCGGAATCGCCCGCGCGGTCGGCGACGTGACCGTGACCGCGACCGGACTCATCTCCGGCACCCCCGCCTACCTCGCGCCGGAGGTCGCGAAGGGCGAGGACGCCACGTTCGCCTCCGACGTCTTCTCGCTCGGTTCCACGCTGTACGCCGCGGTCGAGGGCGGGCCGCCGTTCGGCCGCAGCGAGAACCCCATCGCGTTGTTGCACCAGGTCGCGTCGGCGCAGGTCGCGCCGCCGCGCCGGGCGCCGCGCCCGCTGGCCGACGTACTCCAGCGCGTCCTGCGCGCCGACCCACGGCATCGCCCGCCTGCCAGTGCGGTGGCCCGTGAACTGGCCGCGGCCGCCGCCCGGCTGTCCGCCGCCCCGGATCGGGGGGAGGACGCCAACACGACCAGGCGGTTCGACACGCCGGTGGCGGTGCCCGGTGGTGCCGATGCCCCCAGCGCCACCGGGCCCGGTGCCGCTGGTGCCGTCGGCGCGGCTGGTGCCGCCGCGGCCGCCGACGCCGGGCGAAGCGACTTCTCGCAGCGCACACCGTCGACGCCGTACCCGCCGGAGACCTCCGAGCCCTCGGCCGTAGGCCCGGGTGGAGCAGGCGGTGACAGTCGGCGGCGCCGGTTCGGTGCGGTGGTGGCGGCGGTGATCGCCGTCGTGCTGATCGCCGGGCTCGGGGCCGCGTTCCTGCTCGACCGCCGCGACAAGCCCGACGGAGGCCCGGTCGCCGGCGCCACCACCGATCCGGCGACCCCGCGCAGCACGCCGACTCCGACGTCGAAGTCGCCGAGCCCCACCCCGACCACGAAGTCGCCGAGCCCGACCCCGACCACGAAGTCGCCGAGCCCCACGCCCACACCCACGCCGACGAAGACGCGGAAGTCGCCCAAGCCGAAGCCCCCCAAGAAGAAGCCGAGCCAGTCGCGGGGCGGGGCGGTGTCCTCCTACTACTCCATGCTGCCGGAGAACATCGCCGGGGGCTGGTCCCAGCTGACCCCTCGGTACCAAAGCAAGGCCGGAGGGTACGACGGCTACCGGCGTTTCTGGGGTCGGATGAGTGACGTGTCGGCCAGTGACGTCCGCACCAGCGGCAACGTCGTCCGGGCCCGGATCACCTATCACCTCAAGAGCGGTGGGACCGAACGCGAGCGGCGCAGCTTCACGATGGTGCAGCGGAACGGCAGGTGGATGATCGACGCGTCCTCGGTGATCTAGGGGCGTGAGGCGGGCGGTGCCGCGCCTGCTCGGGGGGCCGCCCGGTCGGCATAGGTTTGGAGGCGGGACGCGACGCCAAGGATCCCCGAACGCACCCCGAACGTTCCCCGGGCGCACCCCGACCAGGAGGACTCAGATGACGACGACGCCGGACTCCGACCCCCGTCAGGAACTGCAGCAGGTCGAGGACGACCTCGCGCGACTGCGAGGGGAACTCGACGAGGTACGCGCGCTCGGTGGCACCCGTTTCGACCCTCCCAACGACGCCGGGGACGTGGCGGCCGAACTCACCGCCGAGGAGGAGCAGCAGGCGATCATCGCCACTCTGGAGAAGCGCCGCGACGACCTGCGCCGCAAGCTCGGCCTGGCCGAGGGAAGCTGAGGCCGAATCTCCTGTCCCATAACGGGATCTGTGCACTCGAACGGTGTCAAGCCACACTTGGCGGGGGCTGCTCGCAGTCGCATACTAATCGGGTGGGCGGCATGCCGATACAGCCGGTCGCGATGGATCACACGTCGCGAGTTCAGCCCCTTGTGCACGAGGCACTCTTCTACCGCGACCTGCCAGGCCTGAGCGCGGCCCTGTTGCCGCGGTTCGCCGACGCGTTCGCCGCCGACGAGCCGGTCGCGGTGGTCGTACGCCGGTCTCGGACCGAGCTCCTTCAGGGCGCACTGGGCAGTGACGCCGGCCGGGTGCGCTGGCTCGACATGGCGCGCGATGGGCGTAATCCGACCCGGCTGATTCCGAGCGTGATCGGCCGGTTCGCCGACGAGCACCACGGCCGCCGGGTGCTGGTCGTGGGTGAGCCGATGTGGCCGGAGCGTTCCCGGGCCGACTACGTCGCGGTGGTCGCACACGAGGCGCTGATCAACGTCGCGCTCGCCGATCGCGAGCTGACCGTGATCTGTCCGTACGAGGTGAGCACACTCGATCCGCGCGTACTACAGGACGCGGCGCGTACGCATCCCACCGTGGTGACCCACGAGGACAGCTGGGCGAGCCTTTCCTACCGTGATCCCGTCGCCCTGGCGATGTCCTTCCTGAGTGACCTGCCCGAGCCGGACTGTGTTCCGGAGCGGTTGACGTTCGGCGCGTACGAGCTGGCACAGGTGCGCGAACTCGTGTACGCGCACGCTGTTCTGGCCGGCCTCGGCAGTTCCCGTCGGGACGATCTCGTCCTCGCCGTCAACGAGGTCGCCACCAACACGCTGGTGCACTCCGGCGGCCCGGGCGTCCTGCGCGTGTGGCGGGAGACCGGTCGCCTGGTCTGCGAGATCAGCGACCAGGGTCAGGTGAGCGACCCGCTGATCGGCCGGCACCCCACCTCGCCGACGGCGCGGTCGTCCCGGACACCGACGTCACAGCCACCGGGCGGTCACGGACTGCTGCTGGTCAACGAACTCTGCGACCTGGTGCAGATCGCCACCACGTCCGGCACGACCGTCCGGATGTACATGAACGTCGTGGACAACTGACCGCACCGCCCGCCCGGCGGGCCCCTGGGACTCGGCCCTGCTTGACTCAGCCCTGCTTCGCCAGCAGGTCGGCGACCCGGAACGCCATCGCGAAGATCGTCAGGACCGGGTTGACACCGCCGTTGGTGACGTGCAGCGACCCGTCGGCGAGGCGGAGGTTGTCGTGCCCCCAGACCCGGCCGTGCGCGTCGGTCACCGAGGTCGCCGGATCGCTACCCATCCTGCAGGTGCCGGCCTGATGCTGGCCACCGCTCGGGCCACGGCCCACCCCGCCGCTCGGCACCGTGCGCGTCGCACCGCCGGCCGCGAGCCACTCCTCCGCGCGCCGCTGCAGCATCGCCGCGGTGGGCCGGTCGGCGTCGAGCACTCCGCCGGAAAGCCGGGCCACCGGCATCCCGAAGACGTCGCGTACGCGCGGATCGACCGTGACCCGTGAGCGTGGGTTCGGCGTCTCCTGCAGTGGCCCCATCACCATCGTGGTGCGTTGGTACAACTCGCGCATGCCGCGCTTGCTCGCGGCACCCGACCGTGGGATGACCCCGGCGCCGGTGAGCAGGTTGTACGTCGCGAGCGGCATCGGCACGAAGTCGTTGGCCAGCATTCCGCCGCCCACCAGGCCGTCGTTGTGGTGACGGAAGTCGTGGGTGGCGATCGTCGGGCCGGGGCCGGCGCTGTTCTGCACCACGTCGTCGAAGATGCCGAGCGCACCCGCGTACACGTGTCCCTGCAGGTTGCGGCCCACCTGGTCGTGCCGGTTGCCGAGGCCGGTCTGCTCGGTCGCGGACGCGCTGTTGAGGAGCAGCCGCGCGGTCTCGATCGCACCGGCGGCCAGGATCACCTGGTCGGCGGTGACCGTGCGCCGGCGTACCTCGCCGTCGGCCGGGCCGGTGCCGCCGGCGAGGGTGGCGAGCGCGACGCCGGTCACCCGGCCGCCGTCGTCGGTGACCACGCGTTCGGCGAACGTACCGGTGACGAGGTCGCACCGGCCAGTAGCCAGGGCCCGTGGCAGAACGGTGTTGTGGCTGCCGTTCTTGGCCTCCGCGGGGCAGCCGAAGCCGACGCACTGGCCGCAGCGTACGCAGGCGGGCCGGCCGCCGTAGGGCGTGGAGTTGATCAGCAGTGGAACGTGGCCGGTCGACCAGCCGAGGTCGCGTGCGGCGGCGGCGAGCCGCGCACCGGACAGGTTGCCCGGCAACGGCGGCATCGGCAGTCCTCGCCGGCGGGGGCCGGCGCCGGTGAACCCGGCCGGGTCACCGGCCACTCCGAGTTCCCATTCGGCGCGGTCGTAGTAGGGCTCCAGATCGGCGTACGACAGCGGCCAGTCGGCCAGCGAGCTGCCCTCGGGTACGCCGTAGACGGAGGCCATCGTGAAGTCCTCCGGAACGAACCGCCAGGCCTGGGCGCCGTAGACCCGGGTGCCGCCGCCCACGGTCATCGCGTTGTTGCTCCAGCGCCCGTCGGTCGGCCCGACGACGACCTCCGTGTCGCCGTCGGGCGCCCACACCCGCGGATGCCCCGACGCCACCGGCCCGGCGCTCTGTGCGTACCCGAACAACGCGCGGTGGCTGCGCAGGTGGTCCCCGCGCAGGTCCTCGGTGCGGAGGAAGTCGCCGCGCTCGACGGCGAGCACGCGGTAGCCGGCCTCGGCGAGGACGCAGGCCGCGGTGCCCCCGCCGGCACCGGCTCCGACCACGATCGCGTCGTAGTGCGGCTCGAGGTCCTCGAACGGTGTCAACGGGAGCTTGACGGTAAGCGCCTCGGGTGCCGGCCACCACGCGTCCTGCGGTGCCGCGTGGTAGCCGACCATCCGCCAGGACACCGCGTCGCGGTTGCCGCCGTTGTCCGGGTCGGCGTAGAAGCCCTGCACGGTAAGGGATTCCAGCAGCCGGAGGAACTCCGACCGGTCCACGCCGCTCCAGTCCGCAGTGGTCTGCCCGGCGTGCAGGGCGGTGAGCACCTCGTCTCGACCCTTGTCGGTCAGCGCGGCGAAGCCCGTCGCGCCTCCGTCACCGGCAGTCCCCGCGTCCGCCCCGGCGGTTGCCTCGGCGTCGAGCAGGTCCAGGCCGGCGGTGAGCAGTTCGACGGCGTGGGGGAGTTCGGTACGCAGGATCCGCGCCAGGAAGTCGCCGACACCGGCGTCCCAACCGGACGGGAAGTCGTCGGCCGGGACCAGGCGGTCGACGGCCGCGCGCAGACCCGGCCGGGCCAGCAGTTCGGTGAGGGTGGCGTCGTCGGCGGGCATGGTCGACCTCCGCGGCAGGCTCGGTGTCCGGGGCCCCTTCCTCGCGACCCTTTCGGGACGTACCGGAGGTCCGTCCCGCGAACGACCCTATTCCTTCCGGCGCTGGCGATGTTGCCGGGCGACGGCCTCGGCTAGCGTGACCGACGACCGGTTCCGGCAGGGGTTCGGTGGGGGAAGGCGGCGGCATGCAGATCCGAGGCTTTCGGCCGGGCGACGGGGCGGCGCTGGTGGAGGCGTGGCGGCGGGCCCTGCCACTCGACCCGATGAGCTACCCGAGGTTTCGCGACCTGGTGTTGCTGGACGCCAACTTCGATCCGGACGGCCTGCGGATCGCGCTGGACGGCGACCGGTTGATGGGTGCGGCCTACGCCGTCCGGCGCCGGGTCGCGATGGTGGGCGGCGACCTGGAGCCGGGCACCGGCTGGCTGCCGTTCTTCTTCGTGACGCCGGACGCGCGGGGTGTGGGGGTGGGACGCGCGGTGGTGCGAAGCGCGCTGGACTGGTTACGGAACCAGGGCGCCCGCGAGGTGTTCTTCGCGTCGTACACACCCAACTACGTGCTGCCCGGGCTGGACGCCGAGGCCTACCCGGAGGCGGACGCACTGCTGCGCGACCTCGGCTTCGAGCGGCGGTCCGAGGCCGCGGCGATGGACCGCTCGCTGGTGGGCTACCGGCTGCCGGACGAACTCCGCGCCCGCGTCGACGACCTGGTGGCCGGCGGACACCGGTTCGGTACGCCGACCGGCGACGACCTGGTCGAGGTGGTACGGCTGGCAGGTGAGGACTTCAGCCCCGACTGGGCCCGCGCCATCCGGAGCGCCGTCGTCGCCGGGCTCCCACTGGACCGGATCGTCGGTGCGTGGGACCCCGACGGGACGCTTGCCGGCTGGGCGATGCACGCGGCGTACGAGAACGTCCTCGAACGCTTCGGGCCGTTCGGCGTACGCCCGGACCGCCGGGGCACCGGCCTCGGCCGGATCCTGCTGCACCTGACCCTGGAACGCATGCGGGCGGCCGGCGCGCACAGCGCGTGGTTCCTGTGGACCGGCGAGCGGTCCCCGGCCGGACAGCTCTACCGGAGCACGGGATTCGCCGTCACCCGGCGGTTCGCCGTGCTCCGGGCCGAGCTGACCTGACGGCCGACCGTGGCCGGCGTACTCAGTCGACGTCGATCCGGCCGACGACCTTCCCGCCCGCGAGGAACTGCTCGAACTCACCCCACGGCTTGGAGCCGTCCTTGGTCATGATGACCTCCTTGGAGTACTGCGCGAGGTAGACCCGGCGCAGGTTGTCGGTGAGGTTCGGCCCGCTGCGGTGCATCACCACGCTGGAGAACACCGCGATCGACCCGGCGGGCACCGTCACCGGCATGCCCGGGTCGTCGCCGAAGTAGCAGACCAGGTCGTTCACCCGCGGGTCGGGGATGTGCTTGACGTAGGAACGGATGCCCGAACGCGAGTAGGGCCGCAGGTAGACCGAGCCGTTCTCCTCGGTCACGTCGTCCAGGGCGATCCAGCAGGTGAGGTACGGCGCGTGGTCCTCGTGCACGTAGCCGGAGTCCTGGTGCCAGGCGAACGACGTGTCCGGGTCGCCGGCCTTGATGACGTACTGCTCCCAGAAGAGGTACGCCTCCTCACCCAGCGTCGCCCGGCAGATCTCCCGCATCAGCTCGCTGAACAGGAACTGTCGCAGCTCCGGGCGGTCGCGGTAGATCATGTGGCTGAAGTAGCGCTTGCCGCGGGCGTTGATGCCGATCCGGTCGGTGCCCGCCTCCTCCATCGCGGCGTCCAGCTTGTCCATGCTGTACTGCGCGCCGCCGCGGAGCAGGTCCAACTGCTCGTCGCTGAGGGCGCGCTCGAGGATGAAGTAGCCGTCGTTCTCGTACTGCTCCCGCATCTGCGGGGTGACCAGGCCGGTCCTGGTCTCCTCGGTCGAGGTCATGGGTCGCTGCCTCCAGCGGTTCGGTGCGGGCGTCGGTGTACGCACGACGCTAGGCCGCGGTGCCGCCGGAGTGGAATGGCCACGTTGGCCGGTACATGTACGTTCTGGCGCCCGGGTGGGCCGCCGGTCCGGTCGCCCGGGTACGGTCCGGGCATGGACTCGGGCACCCGGATCGCCGTGTCCGCCGCGCCGGTGACCAGGTTGGGCCAGCTGGTGCTGGCCGGGGAGGTGGTCGACGACGAGCCGATGATGCCGTCGCCGCTGCGGGTGATGGAGGCGTACGTCCTGTCGGTGGTGGTCGCGGGGCACGGCCGCTACCGGCACGCCGACGGCCGGGAGGAGCCGGTCACCCCGGGTGCGCACACGCTGGTACCGCCCGGCCGGCCGCACTGGTACGGCACTCTCGGCGGGCGGACCTGGACGGAGGTGTTCGTCGTCTTCACCGGTCCGCTGTTCGACGCCCTGGCCCGGGCGGGCGTGCTGGCCGAGGCCGGCCCGCGCTATCCGCGCCCGGCCCCGTCGGCCGCCGCGCTGCGGACCATCCTGGCGTCCACGCCGCGTTCGGTGCAGGCGGCCGAGCACCAGCTGGTGGCGTTCGCCGACTGGCTGCTGGACGTGGCCGGGCCGGAGGAGTCGGCGGGTCCGAGCCCCGCCGTGGCCGCCGCTGTCGACCGGCTGGCCGACGACCTGACCGGCAGCCTCGACATGCGCTCGGTCGCCGCCGAGGTGGGTCTGCCGTACGACACGTTCCGGCGCAGGTTCGCCGCCGAGGTCGGCCAGTCGCCGCTGGCGTTCCGCAACGCGAGGCGGCTGCAGACCGCCGCGACGCTGTTGCGCGTCACCGACATGACCACCAGGGAGATCGCCCGGACCCTCGGCTACACCGACGAGTTCCATCTGTCGCGGAGGTTCCGCGCGCACTTCGGCCTGCCGCCGAGCGACTACCGCCGGTCGTGAACTGCCGGCGCCGAGCGGCGGCTCTGCCGGCCCTGCCTGGTGTCAGATGTTGTCTCAGGGGCTTTCGGCGAGTGCGAGGGCGGCGAGCCGTTTGGCCTGCGCGACGGCACGGGTGGGTACGCCGGTGCCGAAGCTGACGCTCGCGCCCTCGTGGAGGACGAGCAGGCCGGCCGCGACCGTGCCGGGCCGGCGGATGCCCGCGGCCCTCACCAGGTCGGTGAGATAGCCGAGCAGCCAGCGCTTCTGCTCCAGGATGACTCCGCGCCCGGGATGGTCGGCGTTCTCCGGGAGCTCGGCGAGGGCGTTGACGAAGGCGCAGCCGCGGATGTTCTCCCGCCGGGCCCACTGGTCGAGCGCGTCGAAGGTGGCCAGAACGCGTTCGACGCCTGCTTCCCTGTCCGCGCTCGCCCGCCCGCCCGCCCCCGCTCCGGTGCCCGCGTGCTCGTCGACGTAGGACGTCAGCCACTCCCGCCAGCGCTCGTCGCGGGCCTGGAGGTAACAGGAGACGAGGACGTCCTTGGAACCGAAGCAGTCGTACAACGTCTTCTTGGTCACCCCGGCGGCGCGCGCCACCGCATCGACGCCCACGGCGTGGATGCCCTGGTCGTAGAACAGGGTGGAAGCCGCGTCCAGGATCCGGCGGCCGGCCGGGGTGAGCTCTCGCATACGGCCGACTATACCGACCGGTGGGTTGACACTGCCCCGCGAGAGTGTCCAGATATACCGACCTGTCTACCTACTCGAAGCGCGAATGAAAAATCCAACCAGGAAGAGTGATTCGGATGCGTGCAGTACTCCTCACCGGCTTCGGCGGCCCCGAGCGCCTCGAGCGCCGCGACGACGTGCCCGATCCGGTCCCGGCGGCAGGGGAGGTGCGCGTCCGGGTGGGTGCCGCCGCGGTGAACAACACCGACATCTGGACCCGAGAAGGGAAGTACGGCACGTCGTCCGATCCGGAGGCAAGCACGGGTTGGCGGCGTGAGGGGATGTCCTTCCCGCGGATCCAGGGCGCCGACGTGGCCGGCCGGATCGACCGGGTGGGTGCCGGTGTCGCCGAAGGACGTATCGGCGAACGCGTACTCCTGGACCCGATGCTGTACGAGGGTGGTGAGCGCGAACTGGTCACCACCGCCTACCTGGGCAGCGAACGCGACGGTGGGTTCGCCGAGTACGTCACCATTCCGGCGCCGAACGCCCACCGGATCGACAGCCCGCTCACCGACGCCGAACTGGCGTCGTTCCCGACCGCCTACAGCACCGCGTTGCGAATGCTGAAGCGGGCCCGGGTCCGTAAGGGTGACACGGTGCTCGTCACCGGGGCGTCCGGCGGGGTGGGTTCGGCGCTGGTCCAGCTCTGTGCGGTCCTCGGCGCGGACGCCATCGCGGTCGTCGGCGCCGGCAAGGAGGAGCAGGTCCGCGAGCTGGGCGCGCGGGCCACCGTGCGGCGGGACTCCGGCGACCTGGCCGGAGCCGTACGCGCGGTCGTGACCGAGGTGGACGTGGTCGCCGACGTGGTGGCCGGCCCGATGTTCGCGAGCCTGCTGGACGTGCTCGCGCCACTCGGCCGGTACGTCGTCGCCGGAGCGATCGCCGGTCCGGTCGTCGGCACCGACCTGCGCACGGTCTACCTGCGTCAACTGGAGCTTGTCGGCTCCTCCTTCGGCACCCACGAGGACTTCACCGAGGTGGTGAAGTACGTCGGCGACGGGCGGCTGCGCCCACTGCTCGCCGGCACGTACCCGCTGGCCGACCTTGCGAGAGCCCAGCGCGACTTCGTGGACAAGAAGTTCTTCGGCAAGCTCGTCATGGAGGTCTCGTGACGCCCGAGGACCGGCCCGCAGCAGGGCGGCAGAGGTGTTGAGCTTCCTCGTCGCCGACCGCGAAGCTCCGGCCGGGTGCGCGGCATGGGCGCGTAGTGTGCAGTGAGATCAGTCCACCGAAGGAGATCCGCGATGCCCTCGACGACACTGCAGATTCCCACCGAGGACGGCCAGGCCGACGCCTTCGCCGCCTTCCCCGACGGTGGCGGCCGGCACCCGGGTGTGCTGCTGTACGCGGACGCATTCGGCCTTCGGCCCGTACTCGAGGAAATGGCCCGCCTCCTCGCCGGCCAGGGGTACTACGTGCTGGTCCCCAACGTCTTCTACCGCAACGGCCCGGCACCGGTGATCGACCTTCCCGAGCACATCGGACAGGAGGAACGGCCCGCGGTCTTCGCACAGTTGATGCCGCTGATCGAGGCGCACACCACCGAACGCGTTCTCCGCGACGCAGACGCGTACCTCGAATTCCTCACCGCTCAGGCCGAGGTCAGCGCCGGACCGGTCGCGGCGGTCGGCTACTGCCTGGGTGCCCTCCTGGCGGTGCGCACCGCGACGGCCCACCCCGACGTGGTGGCCGCCGTCGCCGGGTTCCACCCCAGTCGGCTGGTCACCGACGCGCCGGACAGCCCGCACCGCCTCGTGTCCAAGCTCACCGCCGAGGTCCACCTCGGCCTCGCCGAAGGTGACCTGACGCCGGAGCAGATCAAGGAGCTCAACCAGGCGTTCGACACCGCGGGTGTCACCTACACCACCGAGGTCTACCCCGGCACCATCCACGGCTTCACGATGTCCGACACCAGCGCCTTCGATCCCTCCGCACTGCAGCACCACTGGGACCGCCTGCTTCCCCTTCTCGACCGCACCCTCGCCAACGGCTGAGGCCCGGTCCCGAAGGCCCTCGGGAGTGCCGCGTGGTCGCGGGATCGGCGACCGGTGCGTTCAGGGCTTTACGGCCGGCCCGGGTCCACCTACAACGGGAGAGAACGCAGCGGTACGCCTGCCGTGGGAGGGGGACCCCGATGAGCGAACCACTGAACGACCCGGCCTCGGACGGGTCGAGTTCGCCCGACCCGACGCAGCGGATGCGGGCGCGGCTCGGCGCCGTGCTCGCCCTGGCGTCGGCCCGCCTCCCGGCCACGTCCGCGCCGGACCTGCGGTCACCGACCGGCGCGGCGCCGACCAGCCCGGCCCCTACCAGCCCGGCCCCTGCCGGCCCAGCCCCTACCGGCCCCGCGCGGGACGGACTGGTGGCGGAGGCTCCGCGCGCCGGTGCCGCCGCGCCGGGTGCCGCGACCGTCCCGCTGCTGACCGCCGCCGTGGGCGCCTCGATCCGGGTCCGGGCAAGCGAACCGAACGACCTCGGCGTGGCCCAGCGCACCGAGCTGGCGAAGCTGTTCCAGCGGGTCGGCGCCTGGGCGCTGGGGCTGAGCGCGGCCGGGATGTTCCTCGCGGCACTCGCGGCGTTTCGATGGATCGGCGGCGAGAACGTCGACGTCGGCGCCGTCGGGTGGGCTGCGGTCGGGCTGGCGCTGGTCGCGCTGACTGCACTCGTCCTGGCGTACTTCACCGTGATGGGCTTCCGGCAGATCGAGTACGAGGCCGACCTCGGCGGCGGCGAGCACGAGGTCAGCCGGCGCGGCAGCAACCAGAGCGAACAGGACCGGGCCGACCACGGCCGAAGCGACCAGAGCCTGGGCCGGGAAGGATCCGGCGACGGCCGTCGGGGAGCGGGCGGCTGAACCCGAAGGCGAGCCGACCCGGGGCTCACACGATCGGCGGCCGCCCGAGCAGGGTCATCCGCCAGACCGTGCGCCAGCGGATCGGGCGCCGGCCACCGCAGGGACGGCGCCAGCCCTCGACGAAGCCGCCCGCCCAGGCCCGCAGGCCGGCGAACGGCGGTCGGCGTACGACTGTCACCAGGACCCACACGGCCAGGTAGATCGGGACCAGCAGCCCGGGCAGGCGCCGGCGGGCCAGCCACACCCGGTTGCGTGCGTTCATCCGGTAGTAGAGCTGGTGCCGGGCAGGCGAGGTGCGCGGATGCTGCAGCAGGATGTCGGGCCGGTAGTCGATCCGCCAGCCGGCGTCCAGCGCCCGCCACGCCACGTCGGTCTCCTCGTGCGCCCAGAAGAACTCCGCCGGCCAGTCGCCCACCTGCTCCGAGACCGCCATCCGGACGGCGTTGCCCCCGCCGAGGAACGTGGTCACCCGGGATGCCCGCAGCGGGTCGTGGGCGCGCAGGCGCGGGACGTGCCGGCGTTGGGTGACGCCCTGCTCGTCGGCGATCCGGAAGCTGATGATGCCGAGGTCGGCGTCGGCGGCGAACGCGTCGCGTACCTTCTGGGTGGTCCAGCGGTCGGGCAGCAGCCCGTCGTCGTCGAGGTACATCACGACGTCGACGTCGCCGTGCGCGCGCAGCCGGGCCAGCGCGACGTTGCGACCCGCGGGCAAGCCGAGGTTGACAGGTAGCTCGACGCCTTCGACACCAGGTGGCAGCGCTGTCAGCCGGGTGCCCTGGCCGACAACGACCACCCGGTCGGGTGGATCTGTCTGCTGGGTCAGTGAGGCCAGCAACGCCGAAAGCTCCGCCGGGCGGTTCCCCATCGTCACCACGACGGCCCCGAGTCGAACCCCGCCCACTGCCGACGGGCGGAGCGGGGACTGTACCTGTCCGCTCGTCCGCACTGAAACCTCCACGGAGCCCGTCGTCGCGCCGAAAGGGCCTCCGATCGATCGGCCGCAACGAATGTGTCCTTGCAGCGGATCGTAACCAAACCAGACCGGCTTACTGCTTATTGCTGCTATCAGTGACCAAACCGCGTTCCAGGGCGGGAGGTTTCCGTGGATCGTACATGATTGTTTCCGAACTTTCCGGAATCTCTACCCTCGCGCCCCCTTGTCACGGTTAGCTTGTGGGTTCCTTTCATCACGAGGCCTTCGGGGGAGGTCATGGCGACATCGACGGGTATCCACCTCGGTGCCTGGCGCGCCGGTTGGGCGCGCCGGGAGAACGCCCGCCGTGGCCGCGAGCACGAGCGGGCGAGTTCGGTCTGGAAGCGCGCCGACGCCGAACTCCGGTCGCTGGCGTCCACTGCGCGTACGCCACGTCCGGTGGCCGCCGACCAGGTGCCCTGGCTGGACCTGCGGCCGGGCGAACAGGTCTGGTGGCATTCGCCGGCGGTGAGGCTGGTCCGCGCGGCGGGTCCCGTGCCCACCCTGCGGCGGCCGCGGTTCCACGACTTCACGCCGTCCCAACTCGCCGGACCGTTCGCCGACCGGGTACCCGCCGAGCTCCGGGTGGTGGACGCCGGACCGCTCGCGATCACCGACCGGCGGGTGGTGTTCGGCGGTACGCAGCGACGCGAATGGGTTCTCGTCCGGCTCGCTGCGCTCGCCCACGACCCGGACCGCGCCATCACCTGGCTGTCGGCCGCCGGCACCCACGACGGCCCGCCGTTCGGGCTGGTGCTCGATCCGTACGCCGTCGCCGGTTTCCGATTCCACCTCATCCGCGCGCTGGCCGAGATCGCCGGCCGGCGGAACGAGTTCGCCGCGCATCTGGAGCGGCTGCGGGCGGCACACCAGCGGGAGCGTCCGCCCCCGCCGCCGACGGCCGGTCCGGCCGACGCGCCGAACCCCGTCAGGCTGCCCCTGGCCGCACTCGCCCGGCTGTACGCCGGCCCTTCCGGCGCCTCCGCGTTCCGGCGCGTGACCCAGTGCGTCGCGATGGTGGCCATGACACTGGCGCTCGCCTCGGTGGCGTTGCCGGCGCTGCCGGCCTTCCCGCGACCGTCGGCGACGGCGTCCGGAAGGCTTGCCGCGGCCGGCCTCGGCGGTGCCGGGGAGGACACCGAGAGCCTGGTCCCGCACGGGTCGGACGACGTGAACGGCTCCGATACCCAGGGGCCCGGCCCGGACGCTGCCCGCCCCTTCGCCCCGTCCCCGCGGGTCTCCCGTTCCCGGCAGGCCGGCGTCGCCACCCCGCGGCCGTCGGCGCCGGCGACCCGCAGACCGTCCGCCGCGGCCGGCGGCGGACAGGGCCGCGGCCGTGATCTCCCGCAGGCGCAGGATCCGGCGGATTCGGCCGGCTCGTCAGGCTCCCAGGACTCGGCCGGCTTGTCGGGGCCTGCGGGCTCCTCGGGCTCCTCGGGCTCCTCGGGCTCCTCGGGATCGGCCGGGTCCTCCGGCGGGGCCGACCGGTGCGGAGCGCCGGCCAATCCGTACGGCTACCACTTCTGCGGTTACGGCCGGCCGATCGCGAGCCCGGAGCCCGGGGTCTGCGGATACTTCCGTTGTACGACGGACTTCTGGGCAGGGACCGGCTACCTGGTCCAGTGCCGCGACGACGCGATCAGCATGGACGGCGGACACCGGGGCGCCTGCGCCGGTCACCGGGGAGTGCTGCGCATGCTGCGGGGCACACCGGGGCGGTGACACCCCCGAGACATCCCCAAGTCGCCTTCCGTCGCCGCGGGCGAAACTGACAGCATGGCCGAATGGCCGGCACGAGCGGTATGGACAGCGCGGGATGGGACGAGCGGTACGCCGCGGTCGAGCTCGTCTGGGGTGCCGAGCCCAACCGGTGGCTGGCCGCCGAGGCCGTCGACCTGCCGCCCGGGCGGGCACTGGACCTCGCGGCAGGTGAGGGCCGGAACGCGATCTGGCTGGCCCGGCGGGGCTGGGAGGTCACCGCCGTGGACTTCTCCGGCGTCGCGGTCGAGCGAGGTCGCCGGTTGGCCGGGTCGGAGCCCGCGGACGTCGCCGACCGGATCACCTGGAAGGTCGCCGACGTACGAGACGAGGTGGGGCCGGCCGGAGCGTACTCCCTGGTGGGCGTGATCTACCTGCACCTGGTCGCCGACGAGCGGCGCCGGGCCATCCGGCACGCAGCGAACGCGGTCGCGCCCGGCGGCGTCCTGCTGGTGGTGGGGCACGACACCACGAACCTGACCGAGGGGGTCGGCGGTCCCCAGGACCCGCGGGTGCTGTTCACGCCCGACGACATCCTTGCGGACCTGAACGCCGAGGCAGGCGGCGCCGCGGCGGACTGGGTCGTGGAGCGGGCCGAGCGGGTCCTGCGTCCGGTACGCACCGCCGACGGTGAGCCCCGGGACGCCATCGACGCCCTGGTCCGGCTCCGGCGGAGGCGCTGAGCTTCGGGGAATACTCGGTGCCATGTCCCGACTGATCACCCGAACCAACCCCGACGAGCTGCACCGGACTCCGGGCTACCACCACGTCACGGTGGTGGAGGCCGGCCGGACGGCCTATCTCGCCGGCCAGTGCCCGCTGGACCGGACCGGCGAAGTGGTGGCGCCCGGCGAACTCGAACGCCAGGTCGACCAGATCGTGGCCAACGCCGTGGCCGTGCTGGCGGCGGTGGGTGCAGGTCCCGCGGACGTCGTGCGTTCGGTGATCTACGTGGTGAGCTCCCGGACCGACGAACTCGGCTCGGTCTGGCAGTGGTTCAACGCCTCGGCGCTGGCGCCCGCGTTCACTACGGCGAGCACGCTGGTCGGCGTGGCTCAGCTGGGCTTCGCCGGTCAGCGGGTCGAACTCGACCTGACCGCCGCGCTGCCCAACTGAGCCACCCGACCGAGCCCGCCCGACCGAGCGCTGCCTGTACGAGCGCTGCCTGTACGAGCTCTGAACGTCACCCGCTCTTACGCCGGAAGGAACGCCGGCCGGTCGGCGGAGCGAGACCTTCCTGGATCTTCTGCGACGCCTTGCCGGTCCCGTCGGCGGTCTGCTCCCGGTGCTGGTGGCGCTTCCGTTCCAGGCTCTCGCGGAACTTACGGCGTACGTCGTCCTCGCTGTCGCCGCTGGTTGCCTCGGGTGCCTCGGCGCCGTCCTGGGTGCCGGGCACCTCGGCGTCGTCTCGCGCCGGCTTGGACGCGGCTTCGGGCTTACCCCGCTGTTTGCTGGCCATGGGGCAAAGCCTCGCACGCCCGCCCGCGAGGACGCGAGTGGATTGGCCGTGGCGTACCGGCGGACGACCCACAGGCGCGGGCGGGTCACCGAGCGGCGCGGGCGGACAGCGGACGGACACCGGCGGGTGATCGGGGTCGCTAGGGTCACGGAATGGACATCAGCGTGTCGCGGGAGATCGCCGCGCCGGCGCGGCGGGTCTGGGACCTGCTGGTCGACTGGGAACGCCAGGGCGAGTGGATGCCCCTCACGAAGGTCCGGGTGCTGCCCGGCCCCAGCGAGGGGCTCGGCACCCGGTTGGAGGCGGTCACCGGGGTCGGACCGGCCCGCGTGGCCGACCCGATGGAGGTGGTCGACTGGACGCCGCCCGGCCGCTGCGTCGTCCGGCACGACGGGCGGGTGCTGCGGGGGAGCGGGACGTTCGAGATCGAGCCCCTCTCGGCGGACCGGTGCCGCTTCACCTGGCGGGAGGTCCTCACGGCGCCCGGCGGAGCGGTCGGGGAAGCCGTGTTCGCTGGGCTCGGGCGGGTGTCCACGCCGTTCTTCGGGTACGCACTGTCGCGGCTGGCCCAGCTCGCCGAACGCTGAGTGGCCGAACCCGGTCGCGGCCGGCACAGGTCGCCGCTGGAAGATAGACGACGCTGAACGCCGAACCCCCGGGGGCTCACATGCCGCACTCGCCGACCGATCCTCCCGCCGCCCTGACGAACGTCGCCAACCAGGGCGATCCGGGCGACGAGGAGCTCGTGCGCTCCGACGACCTCGACGACGCGGAGCTCGACGACCTGGACGACCTCGACGACGAGGACCTCGACGACCTGGCGGCGGCCCGCCCGCGCGCCTGGTCGAGCGTGCCCGGGTCGGAGGGGCCGTTCCCCCGGCTACTCCCGCTGTTGTACGTGATCGGCGGCGCCATCGGCCTGGCCGCGGCGTTCGTGCTGATGGTCGAGAAGATCGAGCTGCTGATCAACCCGAAGTACGTCCCGAGCTGCAACCTCAACCCGATCATCTCCTGCGGTTCGGTGATGAAGACCGACCAGGCGGCGGCGTTCGGGTTCCCGAACCCCCTGCTCGGGGTGGCGGGGTTCGCGGTGGTCCTCGCCGTCGGCGCCGCGTTGCTCGCGGGCGCGACCTTCCGGCGGTGGTTCTGGCTGGGGCTGCAGGCCGGCACGGTGCTCGGGGTGATCTTCGTGCACTGGCTGATGTACCAGACGCTCTACCGGATCGGCGCGGTCTGCCCGTACTGCGTCGTGGTGTGGTTCGTGACCATCCCGACGTTCCTCTACACCACTCTGCACAACCTCGACCGCGGCAACCTGCCCGTCGGCGCCGCCGGCCGGAAGGTCGCGGGGGTGCTGACCCGCTACCACGCGACGATCCTGACCGCGTGGATCATGGTGATCCTGGTGCTGATCGGGGGCCGGTTCTGGTCCTACTGGAGCACGCTGCTCTGAGCGGTGCCCCCGGGCGCGTCCCGGTACGGCAGCAGTCGGCACAGTCGGCGCGGCCGGCACAGTCGGTACGACCCACGGCGTAGGCAGGAGTCGTCCGCATGGGCGATTGCCGCTGCCCGTCGTGCGAGCGACTATGAGGCATGAGCACCGAGCACCAGCCGATGAGGGCGTCGGACCGGGAACGCGACGAGGTGGCGGCGCGGATCCAGGAGGCCACCGCCGAGGGCCGGTTGACGCTGGAGGAGTCCGACGAGCGGCTCACCGGTGTGTTCGCCAGCAGGTATCGCCACGAGCTGGCCGCCCTGGTCGCCGACCTGCCGGTGAGCAGCCCGGCGGTGCCGGGGCGGACCGGGCGGCCGGCCCGGCCGGTGCCGAAGCCGACGTCGAATGGTCGGCGGTGGGCCGACCCCGGCCTGCTGATCCACACCCTCATCGTGGTGCTGCTCTCGGCCGCGATGCTCGTGCACTGGGTGGCCGGCAGCAACCAGGCGCAGCATCCCTGGCCGGTCTTTCCGCTGGTCTGGCTCTGGGTCAGCGTGGCCATCCATGCCCGCCGGCGAAACGACCGAGCTCGCTGAGAACGCTGAGCTCGCTGAGAACGCGACCATGAGAGCGGAATCGCCGAACGCCGAAGGGTGAGAGAACTCTTCGAATAACCGTGTTCGCGGCCGGTGTCCCGCGGTGCCGCATAATCGGTCCACCTGCCTTGCGTTTCGGTTTTTGTGGCCCGGGCAACGATCCATGTTGGATCGCAGTCCGGGGGACTTGATGGCTACTCAAGTGCGGGGTGTGTCGCGGCCCGAGCCGGTGATACGCCGAAGGATCGGAACTCTCGTCGTTCATTGGATGACGACGACCGACCACAAAGTCATCGGCAAGCTGTATCTCGTCACGTCGTTCGGCTTCTTCCTGGTCGCCGGCGTGATGGCGATGTTCATGCGCGCGGAACTCGCCCGCCCCGGCCAGCAGGTCTTTCGCGGTGACCGCGGCGCGCTGCTCTACAACGAGTTCTTCACCATCCACGGCACCGCCATGTTGTTGTTGTTCGCGACCCCGTTGTTCGTCGGCTTCGCGAACGTCATCATGCCGCTGCAGATCGGCGCGGCGGATGTCGCGTTCCCGCGGATGAACATGCTGAGCTACTGGATGTTCCTGTTCGGCGGGCTGATCGTGGTGTCGTCGTTCGCCGACCCCGACGGTGCGGCGGCCTTCGGCTGGACGGGGTACACCACGCTGAGCGGACCGACCTACTCGCCGACGTTCGGTGGCGACCTGTGGGTGATGGGCCTCTACCTCGCCGGGCTGGGCACCATCCTCGGTGGCGTCAACTTCATCGCCACGATCGTCTGCCTGCGCGCTCCGGGCATGACGATGTTCCGGATGCCGATCTTCACCTGGAACGTCCTCTTCACCAGCATCCTGGTCATCATGGCGTTCCCGGTGCTCGCCGGTGCACTGCTGATGCTGGAGGCCGACCGCAGGCTGGGCGCGAAGGTCTTTGACGCCACGTCGCACGGCCCGCTGCTGTGGCAGCACCTGTTCTGGTTCTTCGGCCATCCCGAGGTCTACATCATCGCGTTGCCGTTCTTCGGGATCATCACCGAGATCATTCCGGTGTTCAGCCGCAAACCGCTGTTCGGGTACGTCGGCATGGTGGCCGCCACGACGGCCATCGCGGCGCTGTCGATGGCGGTGTGGGCGCACCACATGTTCGCCACCGGCAGCGTCGACCTCCCGTTCTTCTCGTTGATGACGTTCTTCATCGCGGTGCCGACCGGGGTGAAGTTCTTCAACTGGATCGGCACGATGTGGCGGGGGTCGGTGACGTTCGAGACGCCGATGCTGTGGTCGGTCGGCTTCCTGGTGACGTTCCTCTTCGGCGGGCTGACCGGGGTGATTCTCGCGTCGCCGCCGCTGGACTTCCAGGTCACCGACACCTACTTCGTGGTGGCCCACTTCCACTACGTCGTCTTCGGAACCGTGGTGTTCGCGATGTTCGGCGGTTTCTACTTCTGGTGGCCGAAGATGACCGGCCGGATGCTGGACGAACGACTGGGCAAGATCCATTTCTGGACGTTGTTCATCGGATTCCAGTTGACGTTCATGGTGCAGCACTGGCTGGGCGTGGAGGGAATGCCGCGGCGGTACGTGAACTACCAGCCGGAGGACGGGTTCACCACTCTGAACTCCGTGTCCACGATCGGTGCGTTCCTGCTCGGCCTTTCCACGTTGCCGTTCCTTCTCAACGTGCTCGTCTCGCGCAACCACCCGAAGGTGGAACTCGACGACCCCTGGGGCTGGGGTCGCTCGCTGGAGTGGGCGACGGCATCACCCGCGCCGCGCCACAACTTCACCTCCATGCCCCGGATCCGGTCCGACAGTCCGGCCTTTGATCTGCATCATCCCGAGATCACGAGATTGGAGATCGAGGACAACACCCCCGCAACAACACCCTGAGAATCCGAACGGGACGAAGTTTGCCGGCGTACGCGCCCTTGTCGGGGGGCGAGGCCGCAGGCGCTCGGCGTTTCGATCGGAGGATGTGATCACTTCCCCGTGGATCACACATTTTCCGATGACCTGCGAAGGAGGAGGGTCGGGATGACCGAGAATTCCACGCTGGACGTGGGTACCGGCGTAAGGCTCGTATCCGAGGAAAGGGGCGAGTACGGTGCCGGGCACATTCCGGCACCGCGCGTGGAGCCCGAGAGCGCGAGGGGCCGGGGCCGGCCGTCGCTGGGCGGGCAGGGTCGCTCGCCACAGGTGACGTTCCGTGCTCCGCCTGCCCTGCGGGCGATGGCGGAGGAACAGGCCGCACGGGACGGCAAGACCGTGTCCCAGCTCGCGCGCGAGGCGTTCGAGATGTACCTCGCCAGCAAGGGCACCACCGGGCTCGGCTGAGCCCGGTCACAGCCGAGCAGCGCCCGGGATGTCCCGGGCGCTGCTCGCTGCTGTCGGTAGCCGGCCAACCAGGCGCGACGAATCGAAAGCCGGCGGATCAGAAGCCGGAGAAGAGGTACGGCGCGGCGGGCGGGAAGATCGTGCGCAGCGCCTGGGCGGTCTCGGCGTCGACGGTGCCGTAGCCCTGCAGCATCAGCTCCGCCGGGTCGATGACGCCGTAGACCAGGGCGGCCAGCCCGTGCGAGGTCAGCCGGGCCGTGGCGCCCGTGCCCGCGCCATTGCCACCGAACGCACTGCCGGAGGTGACCTCGAGTGTTCCGCCGCGGCCGTCCAGCGTCCAGGTGCCGGCCACGAACGGGTCGTCCACCACCTCGACCGTCGCCCGGGCACCGCCCGTCGCGATCCCGGCCAGTCCGGGCACCGAGAGGACCCGGCCCATCGCCGCGCTGTGGTTGGGGCCGCTGACCTTCGTCTCGTCGTCGTAGGCGATGTCGACGTACCACAGGTCGGGGCGTTCGTCCGGCGGCAGCTGGAACGTGAACGAGCTGTACTGGTCGTGGTGCCGGGCCAGCCACTGCAGCAGGAGGGTCCGCCCGATCGGGCCGCGGGTGAGCAGCTGCTGGCCCTGGAGCTCCTCGCCGAAGCCGTTGGTGCGGTAGAGCAGCGCGCCGACGATCTCACCCTCGTGGCGGGCCAGGGCGATCCAGTGCTTGTTCTCCTTCGCCACTCCCACGGTGCCCGCCCGGTTGAAGACCGAGAAGCCGTGCCGCTCGCCGAGCAGCGTCTGCAGCAGCGCGTAGTAGTCGTCGAACACCTCGCCGATGCGGTGGATGCTCACCTCGCCGGGCACGTCGACGCGCAGCATCCGCTCCAGGCCGCGGGCCTCCAGCCGGATGTGGCGCGGCTTGGGGAACCCGACGTAGCCGAAGCGTTCGTAGAACGACTGCCGGAACGGGTAGAGCGTGCTCAGCACGTGCCCGCTGTCGCGCATCTGCCCGTGCATCCGGGTGAGGAGGGTGCGGACGTGGCCGCGCCGGCGCGCACCGGGATGGGTCGCCACCCCACTGATCCCGACCATCGGGAACACCGAGCCGCGGACGTTGTGCCGCATCGAGATCCCGCCCACGACGGCTTCCGCCTCGCCGCCGCCGAACGCGACCAGGTTGACCCGGGAGTCGTCCTCCTCGCCGGAGGACAGCTCGGTCCGCCGGCGCTCGACCGTCTCGTCGGGGACCGGTGAACTCTGGAAGGCGTACGCCCACAGCGAGTAGGCGGTGGTGAGGAGCTCCTCCCCGCTCACCGCGCGGATCGTGGTGGCTGCGTCGGCTGGGCCGTCCTGGCCGGCGGCTGCGGGCGAGGCGGCGGCCTGGGTGGGGGCCTGGGTGGTGGCCGGGTCCGGGATCGTGTTCACAGTCGGCGACCCTAACGGCCACCACCCCAAACGGCCCAGAGGGGCGACCGGTGCCCACGGCCGGGACCGTTCGCGCAGAGCGAGACCGTGCTCACCGAGAGGCCCTGCTCACCATCCGGTCGCGGAACCTGCGCGGGGTCGGCGGCGCGGTTCGGGCCCAATGGACGGAGGCCGACCCGAAGTGGGCTGGCCGAGTGCGGCCCAGCGAAGCTGCAGTGGGTGGCACCTGCCCCTACTCGTGTCAGGATCATCGCCAGACGTCGAGCACGCGACCACCGGCGACCACCCACGAGGGGGCGGCATCTCATGACGACGAGCGGCGTACTCGAATGGCGCAGCGACGTCGACAGCACAGGTCGACTCGAACCCGGACTCGTCGAGCGGTACCGCCGCGACGGCTTCGTCCGGGTGCGTGGCGTACTCGACCAGGGCGAGGTCGAGCACTTCCGGGGCGCGGCCGAACGCTTCCTGGAGGCGCACCGGTCGGAGAGCCTCCAGAAGGACCAGGTGTTCACGCAGCTGGTGAACGTCTGGCGGCAGGACCCGGCGATGAGCGAGCTCACCCTGCACCCGCGCCTGGCAGGGGTCGCCGAGCAGCTGGCCGGAATTCCGTTGCGCATCTGGCACGACCACATGCTGGTGAAGGAGCCGCACAACGAGGCGGCCACGGAGTTCCACCAGGACCGGCCGTACTGGCCGCACGCCGGCGACCGCCATTCGCTGTCGGCCTGGATCGCGCTCGTCGACGTGCCGCCCGAACGCGGATGCATGACCTTTCTGCCCGGCACGCAGGAGCTCACCGGGTTCCGCCCGCAGAACCTCCGCGACGAGGAGGACCTGTTCGACCTCGACCCGTCGCTTCGCTGGGTGCCGCGGGTGACCGTTCCCCTCCGGGCCGGGGACTGCACGTTCCACTGCAGCTACACCGGCCACATGGCGACCCCCAACCGCACCGACCGGGCGCGGTTGGCGCACGTGGCGATCTACATGGACGCCGAGACGAAGTTCTCCGGTGCGCCCCACCCGGTGACCGGGCCGCTCGGAATGACCGCCGGCGAACCGCTGGACGGGGAGATGTTCCCGCGCACCGGCCGTTGACGGACTCCCTGTGTCTGCAGGCCTTTTCCGGTCGGCCGCCGCGGGATTTCGGTCGTACAAAGGGCTGCTGTCTCTACGTACGACGCCTTCTGTCGTACGAAGGTTCTTGCCGTTACGAAGCCTTCTTCTGTCGTACGTACGTGAGTTTATGGGTGCTTTCGCTATCGCGAGGTCGGCCCATCCCCGAATGCCGCTGACGCCGGCATCCGCGCGTTTTCCCTCGTCATTTCGCGATCCTGCCCGGACTGGCCAACCTTGACTGGGCAAAGGCGTTTCGCGGCCTCCCTCTGATAGGTACTTTCCGAGCGGCAGGTGTTGTTTGTTCTCTGGCGGGCGAGGTTCCCGCCCGCGAGGAGGCGATCGCCGTGGAGCCACCCGACGTGGAGTCGTCCGACCCGTGCTCGTCACGGTCGTCACGGTCACGGTCGGCTCGGGGGGTGCGGGAATCTCTCGCCCTGCTGATCGGTGTGGCGGTGGTGACCACCGCCGGTCCCGCGGCCGCCGAACCACCCGACCCGCCGAGCATCCCGAGCCGGCACCAGGTCGAGGCCGCGCGTGGACGGGCCGAGGCCGCGGCCGCCGACGTCGGTCAGGTGCAGGCCCGGCTCGCCGAGGCCGATGCCCGGCTGCGCGCGCTCGACGTCGCCGCGCAGACGGCCGTCGAGAACTACGACACCGCCGTCTACGGTCGTACGAAAGCCGGCCAGGCCGCCAGTGCCGCCGCGGCGCGGGCGGACCGGGCACGTCGCCAGGCCGAGGAACGCCGGCGTGAGGTGGCTCGCCTGGCGGTTGCCGACTACAGCCAGGACGGCCGGCTGACCGAGATCGTCGCCTACCTGGACGCCGAGGGCCCGCGCACCATGCTGGACCGCGCGTCGACCGCCTCGATGGTGTCCACCTCCGCCAACGACGCCTACCAGCGGCTGCGCGCCAGCCAGGCGGTCTCGCACGTGCTCGCGCAGGAGGCCGCCGCTTCCGCGGGTGTCGAACGCCGGCGGGCAGCGGAGGCGGACAAGGCCAGACAGCAGGCCACGGCAGCACTGAGCGCGCAGACCCGGGCGGTCGGTTCGATCGAGGCCGGGAAGGCCGCCCTCGTCGCCCGGCTCGCCGAACTGCAGAACATCTCCACCGACCTGGCGACGAAACGTCAGGCAGGGCTGGCCGAGCAGGCGCGCCGGCGCGCGGAGGCGGCGCGCCTGCGCGCGCAGGCCGAGCGCGCACGCTCCGACGAGGACCGCGCGCGGGACCGGGCCGACGACAACGGCAACGGTGGTAACGGCGGCAACAGCGGCAGCAGGGACCGCAAGAAAAAGAAGGACAAGCGCGACGGCGGCGGATCCTCGCCGGGCAGGGGCGGGTCGTCGCGTCAAGGCGAGCTTGCGGTGGCGTACGCGCTGAGCCAGCTCGGTGAGCCGTACGTCTTCGGCGCCACCGGCCCGGGTAGCTGGGACTGCTCCGGACTGACCATGCGGGCCTGGGACCACGCCGGCATCTCGATGCCGCACTTCGCCCGCGGGCAGTACTGGCAGTCGCGGCGGATAGGGCTGGGCGACCTGCGCCCCGGAGACCTGTTGTTCTGGGCGAGCAATCCCCGTGACTCCAACACGATCTACCACGTGGCGATGTACATCGGGAACGGCAAGATGGTGCAGGCGCCGCGCCCCGGCCGTGACGTCGAGGTCAAGTCGATGTTCTACATGGGCAGGCCCACCCAGCTCGCCCGGCCACGCTGAGCCCCGGCACAATCGGCGAGCATGCCGGACCTGATCGCCTTCCTCACCGACTACGGCACGCGGGACGGTTTCGCCGCCGTCTGCCACGGGGTCGCCGCGACCCGGGCGCCGTCGGCCAGGGTGCTCGACCTCACCCACGACGTGCCGCCGCAGGACGTACGCCATGGTGCGACCGTGCTGGCGCGGGTCGCCCGGCACCTGCCGCCGGCGGTCTACGTCGCGGTCGTCGATCCCGGCGTCGGGACCGCCCGCCGGGGACTGGCCCTGCGGGCCGGTTCGAGTGTGCTGGTCGGCCCGGACAACGGCCTGCTGCCGCCGGCGGCGGACGTGCTCGGCGGAGTGTCGGACGCATACACGCTCACCAACACGGAGTTGTGGTTGCCGGAGGTGGACCGGACGTTCCACGGACGGGACGTCTTCATGCCGGTCGGGGCGTTCCTCGCCGGCGGCGGTTCCCTCGGCGACGTGGGTGAGTTGGTGGCGGTCGACTCGCTGGTGCGGTTGCCCGCGCCGGCGAGGACCAGAACGGCCGCGTCACTCACCTGTGAGGTGACGTACGTCGACCACTACGGCAACGTGCAGTTGGCGGGAGACGAGTCCGACCTCGCGGTGCTGGCCGAGTGGGCGGCGCAAGGCTGGGTTGACGTGGCGACGGCCGGGCCGGGGGAGCCGGAAGAGTCACGCGAGCCGGGCGGGCCGGGTGGAGTACGCGACCGCGCGCGGGTCGGCCGGGCGTTCGGCGACGTGCCGGCCGGTGAACTCCTCGCCTACCTCGACTCCGACCGGCGGCTCGCCCTGGCGGTCAACGAGGGCTCGGCGGCGGCCAGGCTGCGGGTGCGCGGCGGCTCTTCGGTCACCGTCGGCGCGCCGGCGGAAGGGTGATCAGCCGCCGGCTCCGAACGTCACCACTCGGAGCCGACGGCGGCACCGACGGTCAGCGGCGCGGTCGGCGCGGTCGGTGGGGTCAGCGGCGGGGTCAGTGACCGCCGTTGTCCTTCGCGCGCTGGATGGAGGCGAGGATCTCCTCCTCGGCCTCGGCGCGGCCCACCCAGGTGGCGCCCTCCACCGACTTGCCCGGCTCGAGTTCCTTGTAGACCTCGAAGAAGTGCTGGATCTCCAACCGGTCGAACTCCGGCACGTCGCTGATGTCCTGCAGGTGGGCCAGTCGCGGGTCATTGGACGGGACACACAGAACCTTGTCGTCGCGGCCCTTCTCGTCGCGCATCCGGAACATCGCGATCGGCCGGGCACAGATAAGGCAGCCCGGGAAGGTGGGTTCCTGCAGCAGGACGAGGGCGTCGAGCGGGTCGCCGTCCTGGCCGAGGGTGTCATCGACGAACCCGTAGTCGGCCGGATACTGCGTCGCGGTGAAGAGGGTCCGGTCCAACCGGATCCGGCCGGTCACGTGATCCATCTCGTACTTGTTGCGCTGACCCTTGGGGATCTCGATCGTCACGTCGACGTCCACAACGCCTGCCTTTCGTCTCAAGGACTGCCCGCACAGTGTCCCGCACGTGCGGAGTTGGCGGTGGCAGGGCGTTCGGCGAACTGCTCGGAACGCCCGATCGTTGCGGATCGGCCCCTCGACGAGGGCCGGCCGTGGGAGGGTCTCGGCAGGTCGGTGCTGTCCAACACGTAAGGTCACCCGGCAGGTCGGGGTATCTGGACGGTGGGCTTTCGGGGGTCGGCCCCTTCGGTGCTGTCGCACGGTTTCCGTGCCGCGCCGGGGAGTCACCCACCCGCCGCCGGCGGATCGGGGAGGAACGACACGTGCCGGATCGACGAGACGACAGGCATGCCCACGGCGGCGAACCCGAGGGGACCGGCCGCGGGGGGCACGGGAGGGAGGGCGCCGTGTCCGACCCGAGCGCCGACTGGTGGGCGGACGAGCGCCGCCGGCGTCAGGCCGAACGCGCCCGGGACGCCGAGGACACCCCGGCCGCCGACCACCCTTCCGCGGATGACCGATCCGCGGACGACCGATCCGCGGACGACCGATCCGCGGACGACCGATCCGCGGAAGACCGATCCGCGGACGACCCGGCTGCCGACCACCCGCGGACCCCGGCCGGCGGGTCCCTGATCGAGACCGGCATCCCCGGGCCTCGCCGGCGCCTGAGCGCGGTGGGGGTGGCGATCCTGCTGGTCTGCGCCCTGGTGGCCGCCGGTGTCGCCGCGGTGGCGACCGGTGCGGTACGCCTGGGTGGCTTCGGGACCGGCGTCGCGCAGTCGCCAGGAGCCGGCCGTAGCTCCTCCTCGTCCTCGCCGACGGCGAGACCCACGCCCACCCGACCGGCCGCGCGGGCCGTCCTTCCGCCCCCCTCCGAGGTGCTTCCCACGGCCTCCGGCCTGGCGGCGGCCCTGAAGTCCGCGCTCGGCGTACCCGAACTCGCCAAGCAGCCCACCTCGGTCGCCATCCGGGACGTCACCTCGGGCCGGCTGCTCTACGGCAAGGACCAGTCGACCGGTTTCATCCCGGCGTCCACCACGAAGCTGCTCACCAGCACCGCCGCGCTCGGCCTGCTCGGCCCGGACCACCGGTTCACCACGAAGGTGGTCCGCGGCGCCAAGGCGGGGCAGATCGTCCTGGTCGGCGGCGGCGACCCGTCGCTGGCGACCGCCGCCGCGAGGAGCCGGATCGTCGACCCCGCGCACAGCTTCCGCGACGCCCCGACGGTGGACGGCCTCGCCGCCGGTACCGCCAAGGCGCTCCGCGCCGCCGGCACCACGTCGGTGGGCGTCCTCGTGGACGACTCGTTGTTCTCCGAGCAGGTCAACCCCGAGTGGGAGGAGCAGTACGTCCCGACCGGCGTGGTGGCCCGGGTCTCCGCGCTGTGGGTGGACGAGAACAAGCTGTCCTGGCCCTCCCAGCTGCCGCGGGCCAAGGATCCGGCGGTGGCGGCCGGCGACGCGTTCGTGGCCGCCCTGCGCAAGAACGGCATCACCGTCACGGGCGAGCCGGCGCACGGCCGGGCACCTGCGAAGGCCGCCACCATCGCGTCGGTGCAGTCACCGCCGCTGGCCGACCTCATCGAACACGTGCTGCTGGTCAGCGACAACGACGGCGCGGAGATCCTCGCCCGGCAGGTGGCGGTGGCCTCGGGGAAGCCGGCGACGTCCGCCGGAGCGGCCGCGGCGGTCAAGGCGGAACTCGCCCGGCTCGGCGTGGCGGGGGCGGACAAGATCTCGTTGTATGACGGAAGCGGGCTGTCCCGGCACAACCGGATCAGTGCCGACGTACTCAGCAAGGTTCTCGTGGTGGCGTCCCGGTCGCAGAACCCGAAGCTTCGCCCGCTCCTCACCAGCCTGCCGATCGCCGGCTTCACCGGCAGCCTCGCCCGGCGGTTCGGCGGGTCCGACGGTGTGGGCCTGGTGCGGGCCAAGACCGGCACGCTGAGTGGAGTGTCGTCGCTGGCCGGCCTGGCGACCACCAGGGACGGTGCCACGCTGGCCTTCGCCGTGATGTCGGACAAGGCCACCAAATACGACCCCCACGGGGCGATCGACAACCTCGCGGCCAAGCTCGCCACCTGCGGTTGCCGCTGACCGGAAACCGGTTCGGGGGCGAGCCCGGTCCGCTCGACCCGGACCCCGGGCCGTGGACCGACCCCCCGCAACTGCCCTGCGCAATCTCCTGCGCAATCTCCCGGGCAATCTCCCGGGCAATCTCCTGGGCAGTCCCCGGGAGACCCGCAGGGACCTGCCCTGGCCGGGCCCGGAGCTTTCGCATCGCTCGCTGGAGCGTCGGCGGGAGCGCGTACGGTGGGGGAATGAGTCAAACCGAGGCAGCTGACGGCATCGACTCCATGGTCGACTGGGACCTCGCGCTCACGACCGCACGCCGTCTTCTTCGACCCGGACCCGACGTCAGCGTCGACGAGGCGCGACGGGTGGTCGCCGACCTTCGCGAGTTCGCCCAGCAGGCCGAGGGACACGTGCGCGCCTACACCGGACTGCGGGCCACCGGCGCCCGGGCTCCGGTCGTCGTGGTCGACCGTGCCGGCTGGACCCAGGCCAACGTCGACGCGTTCCGGCAGATCCTCGAGCCGCTGGCCGAGAAGCTGGCCGAGCGGCGCGGGTCCGACTCGCCGATGGGCGCCCTCGGTTCACGGGTGACCGGTGTGGAGACCGGTGCCCTGCTGGCGTTCCTGTCCAGCAAGGTGCTCGGGCAGTTCGACCCGTTCTGGTCCGACGACACCCCGGCGGCGGTGCCCGAGCCGCGGCACAGCGCGGAGCAGCCCCACGACGCCGGCACCGGCGCGTTCGTCGAGCCCGTGGGCGGCCCCGACGGCCACTCCGCCGAGGTGGCGGCGACCGCGCCGCCGGTGGGCCGGCTGCTGCTGGTCGCCCCCAACGTCGCCCACATCGAACGCGAGCTGGAGGTCGACCCGCGCGACTTCCGCCTGTGGGTGTGCCTGCACGAGGAGACCCACCGCGTGCAGTTCACCGCCGTCCCGTGGCTGCGCGACCACCTCCGTGGCCAGATCAGGTCGTTCCTCGAGCACACCGACCTCGACCCGAGTGCGGTGTTCGGCCAGCTGCGCCAGGGTCTGGAGCAGGTCGGCCGGATGGCCCGCGGCGGCGGCGAGCAGGGTATGTCGTTCCTCGACCTGGTGCAGACCCCCGAACAGCGGGAGGTGCTCGACCGGGTCACGGCCGTCATGTCCCTGCTGGAGGGTCACGCCGACGTCGTGATGGACGGCGTGGGCCCGGAGGTCATCCCGTCCGTGGCCACGATCCGCGACCGCTTCCAGCAGCGCAGGGGCGGTGGCAACTGGCTCGACCAGCTGCTCAAGCGCATGCTCGGCCTGGACGCGAAGCTCCGGCAGTACCGCGACGGCGCGGCGTTCGTGCGCACCGTCGTCAGCCGGGTGGGCCAGGACGGCTTCAACCAGGTCTGGTCCGGTCCGGACGCGCTGCCGACCAAGACCGAGATCACCGACCCCGACGCCTGGGTGCGGCGGGTGCACGGCTTCCCGAACTGACCCGGCACCGACCTGCACCGACCGGCATCCGAACGCGCACCGAACCAGCACCGAAGAACCGGAGCGAAGGCTGATCCATGGGGCCGCACCCCGCCGTCGCGTCGGTCCGGCTGGCGGTCCGCCGGGCACTCGCCGACCTCCCACCGGGGGCGCGGGTGCTGGTGGCCTGCTCCGGCGGCGCCGACTCCACCGCGCTGGCCGCGGCCACGGCGTTCGAGGCCGCGCGGGCGGACTGGTCCGCCGGCGCTGTGACAGTCGACCACGGGCTGCAGGCCGGGTCGGCCGAGCGCGCCGCCGCGGTCGAGGCGTTCCTCCGGACCCTCGGCCTGTCGCCGGTGGAGACGGCGACCGTACGAGTCGAGGGAGCAGGCGGACCCGAGGCGGCCGCCCGGCGGGCCCGGTACGCCGCGCTGGACGAGGTGGCCGACCGGCACGACGCGGCCGCCGTCCTGCTCGGGCACACCCTCGACGACCAGGCCGAGACCGTGCTCCTCGGCCTGGCCCGCGGCTCCGGTACGCGTTCGCTGGCGGGGATGTCGCCCGGCGGCGCCGAGGCCGGGCGCTACCGCCGCCCCCTGCTCGGCCTGACCCGCGCCACCACCGAGGCGGCGTGTACGGCGGAGGGGCTGAGGTTCTGGTCCGACCCGCACAACACCGACCCGGCGTACACCCGCTCCCGGGTACGCCACCAGGTGCTGCCGATGCTCGAACGCGAGCTCGGCCCCGGCGTCGCCGCCGCCCTGGCCCGTACCGGTGACCTGCTCCGAGACGACGCCGACGCGCTGGACGAGTGGGCCGGCGAGGCGTACGCGAAATGTCGTACGCCCCGGCTGACGGGTCCGGGGGAGGGCGGAAGTGCGGTCTCGCTCGACGTCGAGGTGCTCGCCGTGCTGCCGGCGGCGATCCGGCGCCGGGTGCTGCGGCACGCGGCCCTGGCGGCCGGTTGCCCCGGCACCGACCTCACCGCGGGCCACCTCTGCGCGCTCGACGCCCTGGTCACCGACTGGCACGGCCAGGCGTGGGTGGAGGTGCCCGGCGACGTTCGGGTCACCCGGGGTGACGGAGAGATTCGCCTACGCCGGGAGCGGTGACGCGGCGCGGGGTGCGGGTCCCCGAGGCCGGGCAGGTGTGGGACGCTGACGCCAGATGCCCGGTTCGAGATGCGGAGCTGCGCGGTGGACCCCGAGCACATCAGTCAGGACCTTAAGGCCGTCCTCCTCACCGAGGAGGAAATCCAGAGCAAGATCCTCGAGCTCGCCGCCGCGGTCGAACGCGACTACGACGGCAAGGAGCTCCTGCTCGTCGGCGTGCTGAAGGGCGCGGTCATGGTCATGGCCGACTTCGCCCGCGCGCTCACCCGGCACGCCGAGATGGACTGGGTGGCGTACTCCTCCTACGGCTCGGGCACGCGCTCCTCGGGTGTGGTGCGAATCCTCAAGGACCTCGACACCGACATCACCGGGCGCAACGTGCTCATCGTCGAGGACATCATCGACACCGGGCTCACGCTGTCCTGGCTGGTGGCCAATCTGCGGTCCCGGGGTGCGGCGTCGGTGGAGATCTGTACCCTTCTGCGCAAGCCGGAGGCGGCCAAGATGGCCGTCTCGGTGAAGTATGTCGGTTTCGACATTCCCGACGAGTTCGTCGTCGGTTACGGCCTTGACCACGCCGAGCGTTACCGAAACCTGCGCTGTGTCGGCACGCTCGCACCACACGTGTACTCCGACTGAACGGCTCGGCCCGAACCACCCGGATCGGGCACCGGACTGAGCAGCCGACCGGGCGGGCATCGGGTAGGAGAGGCGCCGAAGGGAGGCCGACTGGGAGGCAGCCGCCACGACCGCACGAGGTCGGCGCGTCGCTCGGCGTGCCGGTTCGGGGTTGTTTCGCCCAGATCCGCACCACTAACGGGTGCGGCTGGGAACACTCGACCTGACCTGCGACGTTGCGTCTGTTGAGATAGACGGGCCAGAGTACGCCGTGGTGTGTCGGCCGAGTGGCCGGTGTACCGTCGTACTCTCCTCACGTCGTGGGGCAAGAGCGGTGCGATCACCGTTCGAGGGACGGTCGTTCTGAAGCACCGCAGCGCCCACTGGCGATGCGGAACGATGAGCAGGAGGGACGGGGCCTAAAGCCCCGGGAGTATGGACGTCAAGCGATTCTTCCGCGGGCCGATCTTCTGGATCGCCGTACTCATCATCGCGATCCTGTTCGTCGGTGAAATCGCCTCGCGGTCGGGCGGTTTCCAGGCCGAGGACACCTACAAGGTCGTCGACCAGATCCGGTCCAACCGCGTCGCCTCCGCCGTCATCGTCGGCGGCACCGACCAGGAGATCCGGATCACCACCAAGGACGGCAAGAAGTTGCGCGCCGCCTGGGTGAACGGCCAGGACCTCGAGCTGCAGAAGCTGCTCCAGCAGAAGGCCGACCAGAAGCAACTGCCCCAGGGCTACAACGTCGAGATCGCACAGCCCAGCCTGTTCGGGTCGCTGCTGTCGACCCTGTTGCCGTTCGTGCTGATCGCCCTGCTGTTCCTGTTCCTGATGAACCAGTTCCAGGGCGGCGGCAGCCGCGTGATGAACTTCGGCAAGTCCAAGGCCAAGCTGATCAGCAAGGACACCCCGAAGTCCACGTTCAACGACGTCGCCGGCTGCGACGAGGCGATCGAGGAACTCGGCGAGATCAAGGAGTTCCTGCAGGAGCCGGCGAAGTTCCAGGCCGTGGGAGCGAAGATCCCGAAGGGCGTTCTCCTCTATGGCCAGCCCGGCACCGGTAAGACCCTGCTGGCCCGCGCGGTCGCGGGTGAGGCCGGCGTCCCCTTCTACTCCATCTCCGGTTCGGACTTCGTGGAGATGTTCGTCGGTGTCGGCGCCTCCCGGGTGCGCGACCTGTTCGAGCAGGCCAAGGCCAACGCGCCCGCCATCGTCTTCATCGACGAGATCGACGCGGTGGGCCGCCACCGCGGCGCCGGCCTCGGCGGTGGCCACGACGAGCGCGAGCAGACCCTCAACCAGTTGCTGGTCGAGATGGACGGCTTCGACGTACGCGGCGGAGTCATCCTGATCGCGGCCACCAACCGGCCCGACATCCTCGACCCGGCACTGCTGCGCCCGGGCCGCTTCGACCGGCAGATCAGCGTCGAGGCGCCCGACCTGCTCGGCCGGCACAAGATCCTCCAGGTGCACGCGCGCGGCAAGCCCGTCCAGCCCGAGGTCGACCTGCTGGCAGTGGCCCGGCGCACGCCCGGATTCAGCGGTGCCGACCTGGCCAACGTGCTGAACGAGGCGGCGCTGCTCACCGCCCGGCAGAACAAGAAGCTCATCGACGACGACTCCCTCGACGAGGCCATCGACCGGGTGATCGCCGGTCCGCAGAAGCGCACCCGCCTGATGAGCGACAAGGAAAAGAAGATCACCGCCTACCACGAGGGCGGGCACGCCCTGGTGGCGGCGGCGCTGCCGGGCACCGACCCGGTGCACAAGGTCACGATCCTTCCGCGCGGCCGGGCGCTCGGTTACACCATGGTGCTGCCGGACGAGGACAAGTACTCCACCACCCGGTCGGAGATGCTGGACAAGCTCGCGTACATGATGGGTGGCCGGGCCGCCGAGGAGCTCGTCTTCCACGACCCGACGACCGGTGCGGCCAACGACATCGAGAAGGCGAGCGCGCTGGCCCGGGCGATGGTCACGCAGTACGGCATGACCGAACGCCTCGGCGCCATCAGGTTCGGCGAGAACAACGGCGAGCCCTTCCTGGGTCGCGACATCGGCCACCAGCGCAACTACTCCGAAGAGGTCGCCGCCCTGGTCGACGAGGAGGTCCGCCGCCTGGTCGACAACGCCCACCAGGAAGCGTTCGACATCCTGGTCGAGAACCGCGACGTCCTGGACAGCCTCGTGCTGGAGCTGTTCGAGCACGAGACCCTGGACAAGGGCGAGATCGAGACGGTCTTCCAGCCGATCCGCCGCCGTCCGATCCGGCCCGCCTGGACCGGGTCGCCCACCCGCCGGCCGTCCGACATCCCGCCGGTCGACGCACCGGTGGCGCTGTCGCCCAACGGCAACCAGCCCGAGGGTGGCCTGGTGATCGCACCGTCGCCGGAGGGCGAGTCCGACGTGCAGGGCGGACGCCCGACTCCGGGGGACCACGCCGAGCCGTCGTGACGCCCGGCCGGGATCGACGGGCCGACGACGACCGGCGACGACCGGCCAACGGGGATCCACGAGGCACAGGGACCGACGACAGGACTGCCGTGACCGCAGACGCGAGTGGCGTGACTGACGTGAGAGATCTGCACGAAGCCGCCGAGATACCGCCGTTCGACCACGGCCGGGCCGAACGCGCCATCCGTGAGCTGCTGCTCGCGGTGGGGGAGGACCCCGACCGCGAGGGGCTGCGCGACACCCCGGCCCGGGTCGCCCGGGCGTACGCCGAGATGTTCGCCGGCCTCCGGATGTCGCCGGAGTCGGTGCTGAGCACGACGTTCGACCTCGGCCACGACGAGATGGTCCTGGTCAAGGACATCGAGGTGTGGTCGGTGTGCGAGCACCACCTGGTGCCGTTCACCGGCAACGCGCACATCGGCTACATCCCGAACGCCGAGGGGCAGATCACCGGGCTGTCCAAGCTGGCCCGGCTGGTCGACGTGTACGCGAAGCGGCCACAGGTGCAGGAGCGGCTCACCACCCAGGTGGCGGACGCGATGATGCGCATCCTGTCTCCCCGCGGCGTCATCGTGGTGATCGAGTGCGAGCACCTGTGCATGACCATGCGGGGCGTACGCAAGCCGGGCGCGAAGACCGTGACGTCGGCGGTGCGCGGACAGCTGCGCGACCCGACGACCCGGGCCGAGGCGATGAGCCTCATCATCGGCGCCTGAGCGGGGCCCCCGACTCCGGCGCCTGGCACGCGGCCACGCCCCGACTTTGTCCCGAGCGGTGCCGGCGGCCCTCCTGGCAGGGAGAGCCGCCGGCACCGTCGTACTGAACAGAGGGATTCGAACTTCACCTGGGGGATTCGTACTGCGCGGGCGGATCCGGCCTGCGCAAGGGGACTCGGGTGGTGCCTCGAGGCCGGTCGCCTCGTCCTACAACCCGACCGGGACGTGCGGCATGTGCACCCACAGCTGGCGCTGGTGGATGTAGTGCCGGTCGGGGATCTGCTCCAGCAGCGAGACGACCTCACGTCGGGCGCCCTGGGCACGTGCGGTTTGGACGAGCTGGCCGCGGGAGGCGGGGCCGGTCGCGAACGCGTCGTCGAGAATCTCCAGGATCTCGACCCGGGTGACGGGCTCGGCGGGCGCGACGTCGGCCGGGGGGATGACGGTGACGTCGGCGGTGGCGGGGCTCATGACTCTCCTTTCACGTGGGCGGCCGGAATCTCCGCCGCCCTTTCGAGCTGTGACCCATCCCTCACCCGCAGTCAACGTACCAAAGGTCCCCGGCTTTCGGGCCCTTCCCCGGCAATCCCCGGCAATCAGCGCAGGGCGTCGAGCAGCATGGGCAGCGAGCGGTGGAGTTCGCGTTGCCAGTAAGGCCAGCTGTGGGTTCCGGGCCCGTAGAAGTGGGTCTCCAGCTGATGTGCCCCGGCCTGCCGCAGCCGGTCGGCCAGCACCCGATTCTCGGACTCGAAGAGCGTCTCGTACGCGCTCGTGCGCCCCGGCGGGTCGAGCGGACCCGCCTGGCCGTTGCCGCAGGACAGGTAGAGCGGGAGGTGCCGCAGCCGGGGCACCAGGTCCGCCGGGTTGTGCGCGGCCCACACGCTCGCCTGGGCACGCGGGTCGCCCCACAGCCTCAGCGGGTCGTCGACGTAGCCGCCGGCCAGGTCGAGGACGAACTGCGTCGCGCCGGGCGTGTACCGGGTGTCGACGACGCCGCTGTCCGACGCGGCGGCGCGGAACATCCCCGGGTGCCGGCCGGCGTACGACAACGCGCCGAAGCCGCCCATCGACAGCCCGGCGACCACCCGGCGGTTGCCGGCGCCGTAGTCGCGTTCGACGATCCGGCGTACCTCCGTCAGGTGGAACCGCTCCCAGGCGGGCGGACCTGCCTGCCCGGCGTTGTACCAGTCGCTGTAGAAGCCGACGTTGCCCGCCTCCGGCATCACCACGAGAACGTTCCGCAGCCCGGGGATGGTGGCCACGTCGGTGAGCGCTGTCCAGCTGGTGTAGTCGCCGCAGCAGCCGTGCAGCAGGTAGAGCACCGGCCAGTGCTGCCCCGGACTCCGGTGCTCCCAGCCGTCCGGCGTCAGCAACCGGACCTTGGCGGTCGTACCGAGCGCCGGTGAGTCGATCGTCAGGTCGACCTGGCGGGGCGCGACCTGCTCCTCGTCGACGACCCGGGCACCACCGGCCGCGGCGGTGGTGTCGGCGGTGGTGGCCTCCGCCGGTGTGCCCGGCGCGGCCGCCCGAGCCGTCCGGGCCGGCAGTGCCACGGTGACCACGGCGGACAGGGCGAGCAGGAACGCGGCGAGGAGGACGGCGACGCGACGGGTGTCGGAGCGAGGCTCTACGATCGCCGCGCGGGCGACGCCGGCCGGCGCCGCGGATCTGGTGGGGTCGAAGGACATCCGGTGACCTCCCGGTTCGGGGTGGCTGGGCAGATGGCTGGGCTGATGCCGAGCTGAATGCCGAGTTGGTGTCGCGCTGAAGGTCGTGGTGGCCTGACTGCGCGTCAAGGCCTGCCGCCGACGTTGGCCACCGGCGCCGGGCGCCACGAGACGAAGTGAGGTGAGGTCGTGCGGGTGAGCGGTGTACCCACGGCATACCTCCCTGGCCTGCCCCAGCCCCGCCGCGCGCTGGTGATGGGGGTCATCAACGTCACGCCCGACTCGTTCTCCGACGGCGGCCAGTGGCTGGAGCCCGACAAGGCGATCGCCCACGGCCACGAGCTGCTCGGCGAAGGCGCCGACCTGCTCGACGTGGGCGGTGAGTCGACCCGTCCCGGCGCCGACCGGCCCTCTGAGGAGGAGGAGCTGGCCCGGGTCCTGCCGGTCGTGCGGGCGCTGGCCGGCGCCGGTGCGCTGGTCTCGGTCGACACCATGCGCTCGCGGGTCGCCCAGGAGACGGTCGAGGCCGGCGCGGTGATGGTCAACGACGTGTCCGGCGGCCTGGCCGATCCGCGGATGCTGCCCTTCGTCGCGGGCGCGGGGGTCCCGTACATCTGTATGCACTGGCGGGCGCACTCGGCGCGGATGCAGCAGCACGCGACCTACGACGACGTGGTGGAGACGGTGGTCACCGAGCTGGGTGACCGGTTGGCGGCCGCCGAGGCCGCGGGCATCGCGCCGGAGCGGCTGGCGATCGACCCGGGCCTGGGGTTCGCGAAGACCGGCGAGCACAACTGGGCGTTGCTGGCCGGGTTCGACCGGCTGGCCTCGCTCGGCCGCCCGGTGCTGGTCGCCGCCTCCCGCAAGACGTTCCTCGGAAACCTGCTGGCCGACCCCGAGACCGGGCAACGGCGACGCACCGTCGGCCGCGACGACGCCAGCGCGGCGGTCGCGGTGCTGGCGGCGGCGGCCGGTGCGTGGTGTGTCCGGTCTCACGCCGTCCGGCCAACTCTGGACGGTGTCAAGGTGGCCGCCGCCTGGGGTGCGGCCCCGACAGGGCACGACACCGGCCGCGACCGACCCGAAACCCGCACGTGATCACCACCTGGCGACCCCCGCGAACACGCTGTGACCAGGCCGTGAGCGGGTGGTGAACACTGTGGGGATCGCTCACCCGCCCTGCCATCAGCCGTGCCGCGAACGAAACAAACAGGCCCCTCGGGTTGTCGTTATGACTGGGCGCGCCGGTACTGTCTGGCCAGGGATGTTTCGACCGGGAGGAGGACATAGTGGCTGATCTGATCACCCTGCGTGGGCTCCGCGTCTTCGGCCACCATGGTGTCCACCCGGAAGAGCGCGCACAGGGTCAGACCTTCGTGGTCGACGTGGCACTCGGCGTCGACACCCGGCCGGCGGCCCTGGCCGACGACCTGTCGCAGACACTCGACTACTCACTGCTGGCGACCCAGGTCGCCGACGCCGTGGGCAGGCAACCCGTTGACCTCATCGAGACGGTGGCGCAGCGCGTCGCCGACCTCTGCCTCGACCACCCGCGGGTCGAGCACGTCGAGGTCACCCTGCACAAGCCCGAGGCGCCGGTCGGGCTTTCGCTCGACGACGTCGCCGTGACCATCCACCGGAGCCGTACGTGAACGAGACCCCCAACCCGCACATCATCGACGCCGACACGTTGACCGGTGGGTTCCGCCCGATCCGGCGGGTCGTGGTCGCGCTGGGCAGCAACCTGGGCGACCGGGTTGCCAACCTGCAGGGCGCCCTGAACGCGGTGGCGGACACCCCGGACCTCGAGGTCGTCGGGGTGTCGCCGGTCTATGAGAGTGCGGCCGTCGGCGGACCCGAGGGCTCGCCCGACTTCCTGAACGCCGTGGTGGTGGTCGACTCGACGCTGCACGCCCGCACCCTGCTGGAGCGGGCGCTGGCGATCGAGGACGCCTTCGGCCGGGTTCGCACCGAGCCGGGCGCTCCCCGCACCCTCGACGTCGACCTGGTAGTGGTCGGCGACAAGGTGATCGAGGAGGACGACTTCGTGCTCCCGCACCCCCGCGCGCACGAGCGGGCGTTCGTGGTCCTCCCGTGGGCGTCGGTCGACGCCGACGGCGTGATTCCCGGCCAGGGCCGGGTCGGCGACCTCGCCGGTGAGGTGGACACCACGACGATCACGCGTGTGCACGGCCTCGAGCTGCGCATCGAGTGAGACCGGTGCGTACGACGCGGCCAGCGGTACTGGTCGCCCTGATCCTGATCGGTGGCGCGGTCGCCTGGAGTGGTGTCGGCATCCTGCAGGCGATGGGGCAGACGGTCGGGCGGACTCCGTGGTCCGCGCCCGGCGGGCTGGCGTTCTTCGCCGCCCTGCTGCTGCTCGGCGCGTGGTACATGTACGACCGGATCCACCGCAAGCAGCGCTCGGTCGACGGGCTGACCGCCGTCCGGCTGCTCGCCCTGGCCAAGGCCAGTGCGCTCGTGGGTGCGCTCGCCACCGGGGTCTACGCCGGGATCGCGATCCGGTTCCTTCCCAGCGCCGACATCCCCGACGTCCGCACCCGGGTGATCCGGGCGGCGGTGACCGTCGTCGCCGCCGTGGCCGTCATGGTCGGCGGGCTGCTGCTCGAACGCGCCTGCAAGGTGCCGGAGGACCCCGACCAGGAAGAGCGCGCCGCGCGGCGCGGCGGGAACGGCCGCGAGTCCTGACGTCCGCGTCGTGTTCCTGCGGCGCCGCATGGGGCCGACTGCCTGCTTACGGGCGCGCTCCTGCCGGTTTCGTCCCGATCCCGTGTCGCCCTCGTGACGTGAGGTAGTCGACACTCGGTAAATGCCGGATATGCCACACATCGACAGCGACAAACCGTAATCTCCTCCCATGCCACGTCAGGGGGATCACCGCGTACGTCATCTCGCCAGGTGGGTGGCGACTCCGGTGCTGGTGCTGAGCGCCGCACTGGTGTTGTTCGCTCTCACCCAGGGCGCTCCGGCGCTACTGGCAGGTGCTGCCATCACCACGCTCGTGTCCGGAGTCGTCGCGGTGGCCGTCTACGACGTCGAACTACTACGTGCCCGGCGCGCGCACGGCGCCGACCGGGCCGCCCAGGCGCGTTCCTACGCCGCGATGTACGCCGCACACGTCCGGGTGATGGCGCAGGGCTTCACGCTCGCCAACAACCGCCAGCGGCTCGAGGTCCCCGGCAAGTCCACGGGTGACGAGGCCGCCGGTACGCCGAAGGCCGCGCCGCCCGCGAAGGTCGGGCAGGTCACCACGGTGGCCCGCGCGGTGACGCCGGTGCGCACCCAGCGGCGTGCTGTCGGCAGCGGAAACCAGGTGGAGTGGGACAGCCTCGCCGGTGCCGGCGAAGGGGTCCGGTCCGAGGCATCCGCCGAAACGGTCAAGCCGGCGGAGAAGGCCGAGCCCGCGGACAAGGCCAAGCCCGCTGCGGAGAAGGCGGAGGCCGCCGAGAAGGCCGAGCCCGCGAAGAAGGCCGAGCCCGCGAAGAAGGCCGAGCCCGCGAAGAAGGCCGAGCCCGCGAAGAAGGCCGACAAGCCCGCGGACAAGGACAAGGCCGCGGACAAGGACAAGGCCGCGGACAAGGACAAGGCCGCCGAGAAGGTCGACAAGCCCGAGGCCGAGCACACGCCGGCGGCCGAGAAGGCCGACAAGCCGGAGGAGGAGGGGCAATCCGCGGCGCCGGAGCTGTGGAAGAGCCTCCCCGAGGCACCCACGGTCGTCGACCTCAAGGCGTGGGAGGTACGCGCCCGGATCGCCGAAGAGGAGCGCGCCGCCCAGCAGGAGGCCCAGGGCAGGTCCTCGGACGCCGAGCAGGACGCCAAGCGCGACCAGCCCGCCGACGGTGACGCCGCCGAGAAGGCCGCGCCGGCGAAGGCCGTCGAGGCCGACGCCCGCGAGGAAACCCCCGTCCAGGAGCGCAAGGGCGCCTGACCGCCGACCATCCGAGAGTACGAACGACAGCCAGGAAGCGGGCCGGCCGAGCGAGTCTCGGCCGGCCCGCTCTCAGTTGGTCGACCGGCCGGGCTACTTGTCGATGTCGCCGACCACGAAGAACAGCGACCCCAGGATCGCCACCAGGTCGGCGACGACACAGCCGGGTACGAGTTCGGGCAGGACGGCGATGTTGTTGAACGACGCCGAGCGCAGTTTCAGCCGCCACGGCGTCTTCTCACCGCGCGACACGAGGTAGTAGCCGTTCAGGCCGAGGGGGCTCTCGGTCCAGGCGTACGTCTGTCCCTCCGGCGCCTTGAGGATCTTCGGCAGCCGGACGTTGACCGGACCTGGCGGCAGTGAGCGCAGCCGGTCCACGCAGGCGCGCGCCAGGTCGAGGGAGACGTGGATCTGCTCCCGCAGCACGTCGAACCTCGCGAACGAGTCGCCCTCGGTGCGGGTGACCACCCGGCCGGGGCCACCTGGTCCGAAGAGTTCGCCGTACGCGAGGTACGGCTCGTCCCGGCGCAGGTCGATGTCGACACCGCTGGCCCGGGCGATCGGCCCCGAGACGCCGTAGGAGTGCACCAGGTCGGCCGAGAGCACGCCGACACCACGGGTGCGGGCCCGGAAGATCTCGTTCCCGAAGATCAGGTCCTCCAGGTCGGGCAGCCGGTGAGCCACCGCGCCGACCGCGGCGTCCACCCGGTCCAGCCAGCCGGCGGGCAGGTCCTCCTTCAGGCCGCCGACCCGGTTGAACATGTAGTGCATCCGGCCGCCGGAGATCTCCTCCATGACCTGCTGCAGCGTCTCCCGCTCGCGGAAGGCGTAGAAGATCGGCGTGATCGCGCCGACCTCCAGCGGGTAGCTGCCGAGGAACATCAGGTGGTTGAGGACGCGGTTGAGCTCGGCCAGCAGGGTGCGTGCCCACACCGCACGGACCGGCACCTCGATGCCGGTCATCCGCTCGACGGCGATGACCACGCCGAGTTCGTTGGCGAACGCCGACAGCCAGTCGTGCCGGTTGGCGAGCATGATGATCTGGCGGTAGTCGCGTACTTCGAACAGTTTCTCCGCGCCGCGGTGCATGTAGCCGACGACGGGTTCGCATCCGACGATCCGCTCGCCGTCGAGGGTGATCCGCAGTCGCAGCACGCCGTGGGTGGCCGGGTGCTGGGGGCCGATGTTGAGGATCATGTCCTGGGTGGCGAGCTCGTCCCCGCCGCCCCGCTCGTAGCGTTCCGTCCCACCGGACAGGCCGGCGGCTCCCGCGCCGAGGCTCACGATCCGTTCGGTCGTCACGTCGACCATGCTCGCACGCGGGCGGCCGGTCGATCAGCACGCCTCGGCGGCCGGCCCGGCAAGTCCCCTCGGCCACAGGCTCGGCGGGCCCCCTTCGCTCAGCTAATCTCCATGGCTATGGACACGTTGTTCGCGCCGCCAGGGGAGCGGTGGCAACCGGTGTCCCCTCGGCTGTGTCAGCTACGGCGGGTGATCCTGGGGTTCTGGACCGGCCTGCTGGGCCTGGCCGGCGCGGCGGCCGCGGGCCTGCTCCTGGGGTGGGGCTACGCCGCGGCGGTGGTGGCGGTGGCGGCCGTCGTCTTCGGCTGGGGCTGGTGGGTGGTCGGGCGCAACTGGCGTTCGTGGGGGTACGCCGAGCGGGGCGACGACCTGCTGGTCACCCACGGTGTGTTGTTCCGGACGCTGGTGGTGGTGCCGTACGGCCGGATGCAGTTCGTCGACGTCACGGCCGGCCCGGCAGAGCGGAAGTTCGGGATCGCCAAGGTGCAGTTGCACACCGCCACCCCGGCCACCGACGCCGAGATCCCCGGGCTGCCACCCGAGGAGGCCGAGCGCCTGCGTGACCGGCTGGCCGCGCTGGGCGAGGCGCGGGCAGCGGGCCTGTGAGCGAGCAGGAGGCGCACCGCGAGCCGCTCGCCGCCGGGACACCGCTGCCGGACGGCCGCGACCCGGCCGCGGTCACCGCGCTGCGCCGGCTGCACCCGGCCACCCCGGTGCTGAACGGCTGGAAGTGGTTCGCGCTCGCGATCGCGGCGATCGGCCAGAACGCCGTCCGGGACCTGAACTACAAACTGTTCGGGCTGCAGGTGCTGGCCGCGCTGGTCCTCGGCGTGGTGCTGGGGACGTTCTCGTGGTGGTTCACGAAGTACCGCATCGAGGGCGAGGAGCTGCGGATCGAGAGCGGCTTCCTGTTCCGGCGGTCGCGGCGGATCCGGATCGACCGGCTGCAGGCGGTCGACATCGTGCGGCCGGTGCTGGCGCGGTTCCTCGGGGTGGCCGAACTCCGGCTGGAGGTCGCCGGTGGCGGCAAGACCGAGGCCCCGCTGGCGTACCTGAACGAACCCGGCGCCCAGCGGCTGCGGGCGGAGCTGCTGGCCCGCGCGGCCGGCCTCGACGCGGACACCCCGGAGGCGCCCGAGCACCAGCTGGTCGCCGTGCCACCGGGTGTCCTGCTGGCGTCCACCGTCGTGAGCGCGCCGTTCCTCACCGCCGTGCTGGGGTTCGTGGTGGTCGCGATCGCGTCGGTGGTCGCGGGCGAGATCGTCGGACTGGCGTTCCTGCTGCCGTGGGCGCTCGGCGGGCTCGGGGTGGTGTGGCGGCAGTTCGTCGGCGAGTTCGGCTTCACCGTGAGCCAGTCGCCGGACGGGCTGCGGATCCGCAAGGGCCTGCTGGACACCTGGGCGCAGACGGTCCCGCCGGGCCGGGTGCAGGGCGTGGAGATCGAGCAGCAGTTCCTGTGGCGGCCGAAGGGCTGGGTGAAGCTGTCGGTCGACGTGGCGGGGTACGGCGGGAAGGGCTCGGAGGGCCAGACGTCGTCCACGCTGCTGCCGGTCGCGCCCTGGCCGGTGGCCCGGGCGCTGCTGGAACGCGTCCTGCCGGGTGTGGACGTGGACGCCGTGGTCCGGGCCGGCGCGCCGCGGCGGGCCCGCTGGCTGCGCCCGATCGGCTGGCGCTACCTACGGCACGGTGCGGACGACCGGGTCTTCGTCAGCGACGCCGGCTGGCTGACCCGGCGTACCGAGGTCGTGCCGCACGTCAAGATGCAGAGCGTGCGGGTCACCCAGGGGCCGTACCAGCGACTGCTCGGACTGGCCAGCGTGCACGTCGACACCCCCGTCGGCCCCGTGAACGCGGTCGCTCTGCACCGTGCTCCCGAGGTGGCCCTGGACCTGCTGCGCGACCAGGCCGAGCGCTCCCGGCTGGCCAGGCGCACCGCCGGGCCCGAGCGCTGGATGCAGCACCGGACGACGGTCGCCGTGGTCCCATCGGCGGCGCCGGTCGAGCCTCACTCGACGGAGGACGCGGAAGGTGGCGTACGGCTGGAGGGCGACGGTGACAGCGCCGTGGGCGGATCCGGCTCGCCCAGCGCCTGACGCAGGTCGACCGTCCGGGAGCCTGCCCGCGTGCCTGCCGGGGCGAACTTCGCCTGGGCCAGCCACCAGAAGTCGCCGAGCCCGCCGGGCGCGACGAGCTCGGCCGCCTCGCCGGCGCGGGACAGCGCACGCAGATAGCCCACCGGGTCCGAGCCGGCCATCGCGAGCGGCGGCCGGGCGCCGTCCACGCCCAGCGCGGTCAGCGCCGCGCGCTGGGAGGTGAGCAGCGTCTCGTCGGCACCGGCGCGTTCGCCCGCCCGGGCCACCGCGTCCACCGCGACATGGGCCGTGATGTCGCAGGAGCGGTCGGGTACCGGCGCGACCGGTCGCCCCGCGCGGTAGCCCCGCAAGGTGCCCGCCGGTGGGCGTCGCCACCGCACGTGGCTGTAGTCGACGGCGAGTGCGAGCCCGGACCGCAGCCGGCGTACGACCTCGGCCCAGGCCAGGTCTCGCGGCCGGCCGATCTCCGCGCGGGCGCCGGGCGGTCCGTCGGCCAACGGCCACCAGTCGGCCAGCCAGGCGAGGTCCTCCGCGCCCACGGGGTCGCCCAGGCGCTCGTCGCCGGTGGCGGCGTCGACCTCCACCAGCCGGGGCACCCGGGCGTCGTCGAGCTCGGCGACGTCGACGGGGATGTCGTCCAGCCACTCGTTCGCGACCAGCAGCCCGTCCAGCTCCTCCGGAAGGTCGGCCGACCACCGCACGGACGCGGGCAGACCAGCGGGCCGCTCGGCCACCTCGATCCCGACCAGCTGGAGGTCCGGGTCGAGGTCGTGCAGCGCGCGCAGGAGTTCGCCCCGCCCGGCGCCGACGTCGACCACGGTGCGCGCGCCGACGGTCCGGGCCAGCCGCAGCAGTGCCGCGGCGAAGGCGGGGGAGACGTGCACGGACGTACGAAAGTGCGCGGCCGGCGCCTGCGTACGGAAGAACCCCTCCGCGCCGTACAACGCCTCCTCGGTCGCGGCCCGCCACGTCCGCCAGTCCCGTCTCGCGTCCCCCATGGCGGCGACCCTATGCGGTCCGACCGTCGTTCGCGGGGTGTTGGGGTCCTGCCCGGGGACGGTCGTTCGTCCTACCCAGGGTGGACGCTCGCCGTCGTGACCCGACGTACGCTCAGGCTCGTGCGCCTCCACCAGCTCTACGACTGGCCGCGTCGCCGGCCCTATCTCGTGGACGGCGCGCTGGCCGCCTCGATCGCGACGTTCGGCCTGCCGGTCGGTTACGCCGTGGACCAGCTGGTCGGCCTTCTCGTCAGCGCGGCGATGACCGTCCCGCTGGTGTGGCGGCGCCGCTACCCGATGCGCGTGTTCCTCGTGGTCACCCTGGCCTGCCTGGCCCAGGTGGTGTTCATGAGGTCGCCGATAGGTGCCGACGTCGCGTTCCTCTTCGCGCTCTACTCCGCCAGCGCCTACTCCCGGCAGACGGCGGCCCGGATCGGCGCGCTCCTGGTCGGTGCGATCGGGTCGTTCCTGGGGCCGGTCGACTGGGGCCTGTTCACCTACTCCCGGCGGGGCGCGCTGGACGTGCTGCTGCCAGGTCTCGTCCTCCTGGCGGTGGTCGCGTTCGTGTGGACGTTCGGCGACCTCATGCGCACCCGCCGGGCGTACGTCGGCGAGCTGGAGGAGCGCGCCCGGCGGCTGGAGTTCGAACGCGACCAGCAGGCCAGGCTGGCCCGTTCGGCCGAGCGGGCCCGGATCGCCCGCGAGCTGCACGACGTGATCGCGCACTCGTTGTCGGTCGTGGTCGCCCAGGCCGACGGCGGGCTGTACGCCGGGGCCAAGGACGCCGAGGCGGCCAGGACCGCCCTGGCCACCATCGGCAAGACCGGCCGGCAGGCGCTGGCGGAGATGCGTCGGCTCCTCGGCGTACTCCGGACCGACTCCGCGCCCTCGGTCGTCCCCGCCGAGTTGGCCTCGAACGGGTCCGGTGAGCTGCCGTACGCCCGGCCGGACAGACGGCCGGAGGTCCACTCGGACCCGCGCTCGGGCCCACGCTCGAATCCCCGCCGGGACCTCGGGCCGGGCAGAACCGTCGGGGAGCCGGTCGCCTCCGAAACCGCCGGACCCGAGCTCGCCCCCCAGCCGAGCCTGGCCCAGCTCCCGGACCTGATCGAGCAGGTGCGTGCCAGCGGCCTGCCGATCGAGGTGGAGGTCGACGGCCACGAGCGTCCGCTCGCCGGCGGCACCGAGCTCGCGGCGTACCGCGTCGTGCAGGAGGCGCTGACCAACACGCTCAAGCACGGCGGGCCGCACACCAGCGCCAGCGTCCGGCTGCGTTACGACCGGGACCGGCTGCGGGTCCACGTCCTCGACGACGGTCGCGGCGGTGCGGCGCACGGCGACGGCAACGGGCACGGCATCCTTGGCATGCGCGAACGCGTCGCGGTCTACGGCGGCCTGCTGCGGGCCGGCCCGCGGATCGGGGGCGGCTTCGAGGTGCTGGCGGAGATTCCGCTCAGCGGAGACGAGACGAGGGTGGGCACGTGAAGATCCGGGTCTTCCTGGTCGACGACCAGGTGCTCGTCCGTACCGGCTTCACGATGGTGGTCGACTCCCAGCCGGACATGGAGGTCGTCGGCCAGGCGGGCAACGGCGCCGAGGCTCTCGAACGCCTCAGCGTGGTCGGCGCCGACGTCGTTCTGATGGACGTACGCATGCCCCGGATGGACGGCGTGGAGGCGACCCGTCGGCTGCGGACGCGCGGCGAGGCGGCCCCCCGGGTGATCGTCCTCACCACCTTCGACCTGGACGAGTACGCCTTCACCGCGCTCAAGGCCGGTGCGGCGGGGTTCCTGCTCAAGGACGCGCCACCGGACGACCTGCTCTCGGCGATCCGGGCGGTGCACTCCGGTGACTCGGTGGTCGCGCCGAGCACGACCCGCCGACTGCTGGAACGCTTCGCCCCGCATCTGCCCGACCGGGAGGAACGCCCCGACGAGCGGGTCACCGGCCTCACCGAACGCGAACGCGAGGTGTTGCTGGAGGTGGCCCGCGGCCTGTCCAACGCCGAGATCGGTGCCCGGCTGCACCTCGCCGAGGCGACCGTGAAGACGCACGTGGGCCGGATCCTCGCCAAGCTGGGGTTGCGTGACCGGGTGCAGCTGGTGGTCTTCGCGTACGAGAACGGCCTGGTCCGCGCCGGCCGCTGAGGTGCGGTTTCCTGGAGGGCTGTCACTGGTCGACGGCAACCGGCCCGTAGGGGTGTGCCGTACGCCGCAGGTCGTACCCGCCACACCGCAGGCCGTACGTACGAACCATCGACGGCCATCATCGCGGCGGACGCCCGCCGAAGGCCTGGGAACCTAGGCTCGACGATGGTTCGCCACGGGGGCGGACCCCTGCTCCACGAAGGAGTCCGCGCATGACATCCGCGCCATCGACGGTCGGCGTCCAACCGGCCGCCAGCGCCGTCAACCTGGTCAAGACCTACGGCTCCGGCCCCACTGCGGTCCGGGCACTGGACGGCGTTTCGCTGGAGTTCGGCGCGGGGCAGTTCACCGCGATCATGGGCCCGTCCGGGTCGGGCAAGTCGACGCTGATGCACTGTCTGGCCGGACTGGACGCGGCGACGTCGGGTTCGGTCATGCTCGGTGGCACCGACCTGACCTCGCTGTCCGACCGGCAGCTCACGGTGCTGCGCCGGGAGCGGGTCGGTTTCGTCTTCCAGGCGTTCAACCTGATGCCCACGCTGACCGCCGGGCAGAACATCACGCTTCCGCTGGAGCTGGCCGGCCGCCGGCCGGACGAGAACTGGCTGACCACGCTGGTGGACGTGCTCGGCCTCGCCGACCGGCTGCGGCACCGCCCGTCCGAACTCTCCGGCGGCCAGCAGCAGCGGGTGGCGATCGCCCGCGCGCTGGCGTCCCGCCCGGACGTCGTCTTCGCCGACGAGCCCACCGGAAACCTCGACTCCCGGACCGGTGCGGAGGTGCTGTCGTTCCTGCGCCAGTCGGTACGCGAGTTCGGGCAGACGATCGTCATGGTCACCCACGACCCGGTGGCCGCGTCCTACGCCGACCGGGTGGTGCTGGTCGCCGACGGCCGGGTGGTCGGCGAGATCGACCGGCCGTCCGCGGACGCGGTGCTGGACGCGATGCGTGAGCTGGGGGCCTGACCGATGCGCCGGATGATCCTCGCCGCCCTTCGCGGGCACGCCGGACGGTACGTCGCCGGCGGCCTGGCCATCATGCTCGGCGTCGCGTTCGTGGCCACCGCGCTGATGGTGCTGAGCTCCGCCCAGGCCGCGATGGCACAGGCCGCGGGCGCGCAGTACGCCCGGGCCGACCTCGTGGTCACCAACTCCGAGGAGCCGATCACCCCGGCGGTGGTCGACCGGCTCGACCGCCTCGACGGGGTGGCAGGCGTCGCCGGCCTCGCCGGTGCCGGTGTCCGGGTGACGTTCCCCGACGCGTCCCGGCCGACCTTCGCGGGCGTGTCCGGACTGCCCGCCGACCCGTCCTTCCGTTGGCACCGGGTCGACACCGGCCGGCTGCCGTCCGGACCGGACGAGGTGGCCGTTCCCCGCGACCTCGCTCGTGACCGGGGCCTGAAGGTCGGCTCGGTGCTGCGGGTTCACCCCGAGAAGGGCCCGGCCCGTGCGGTGCGGGTGGTCGGCGTGGTCAGCGGTGGGACGCTGCTGGACAGCTCCTCGCTGGTGGCCGACGACCGGGCGATCGCCGCCTGGTCCGGCGAGGTGACCTACGGCGAGGTGCTCGTGCGCACCACGTCCGGTGCGGACCAGGCCGCCGTGACCGACCGGCTGCGCAAGGACCTCAAGGGTGCGACGGTGCAGACCGCCGAGCAGCGCACCGACGACCAGGTCGCGTCGTTCACCAACGGCGTCGACGTGCTCGGCGGCTTCCTGCTCGGTTTCGCGGGCATCGCGGTCTTCGTGGCCACGCTCGTGGTGGCCAACACGTTCACCATCCTGCTCGCCCAGCGCACCCGGGAGCTCGCCCTGCTGCGCTGCGTCGGCGCCCTTCGCCGGCAGATCTTCGGGTCGGTGGTGGTCGAGTCGCTGCTGCTCGGCCTGGCCGCCTCGATCGCCGGGATCGCTGTCGGCACCGGGCTGGCCGGGCTCGCGGTGGTCCTGCTGGGCCGGTCGCCGCTCGGCATCCCGACCGGCGGGCTGGTGGTGACCCCGGCCGGGATTCTCGTACCCCTCGTGGTCGGTCTGGTCACCACCGTGCTGGCCGCACTCGCCCCCGCCCGCCGCGCGACCAGGGTGTCGCCGCTGGCGGCGCTGCGGCCGGAACTCGCGGCCGGTGCCCGGTCCCGGGCCGGGATCGTCCGGACCACGCTCGCGGTGCTGTGCGTGCTGGCCGGCGCGGCCGCGTTGTTCGGTGCGATGAAACTGACCAGCTTCCTGGCCGCGCTCGCGGTCGGGATCGGCGGCGGGCTGTTGTCGTTCGTCGGGATCCTGCTCGGCGCACCCCTGCTGGTGCCCGCGTTGGTACGCCTCCTGGGCGCGCTGACCGGAGGGCTCGGCGGCCCGCCGGCCCGGCTGGCCGTCGGCAACGCGGTTCGCAACCCGCGGCGCACCGCGGCCACCGCCGCGGCCCTGCTGGTCGGCGTGACCCTGATCGCGATGATGAGCGTCGGCGCGGCGTCGGTGCAGAAGTCGTTCCACGCCTCGCTGGACAGCAGGTACCCCCTCGACCTCAGCGTGGACGTCTCGACCGGTGCCCTGCCGGACGCGGTGGTGAGGGGCGTGCCGAGGGTCGAGGGTGTCTCGCGTACGGCGACCCTCACCAGCGCGCAGGTCCGGGTCGCCGCATCCGGTCGGTCGACGGGTCGGTCGGCGCCGGGGCAGTCGATCGAGACGTCGGTCACCGCGGTGGACCCCTCGGCGGCGAACGCGGTGCTGCGCAACCCGAAACTGCTCAGCGGCCTCGGCGATCGTACGGCGATCATGGGGCCGTCCACGGCGAACTCGATCGGCGTCGACAACGGCGGCCGGCTCGTCCTCGATACGGGGAAGTCCCGGCTCGAGCTGCGGGCACAGGTGACGCGAAGCGACGCCCTCCCGCAGGTGCTGGTGAGCTCGGCCGACCTGGCGCGGCTCGCCCCGAACGCACCGATCACCACGGTCTGGGCCAGGATCGCCGACACCGCCGACGGCACCCAGGTGGTCAGCCGGGCCCAGGAGGTGGTCGGGAACGACGACACCATCCACCTCGGCGGCGCCGCACCCGAACGAGCGGTCTATGACAAGGTCCTGAACGTGCTGCTGCTGGTGGCCACCGGCCTGCTCGCCGTGGCGGTGGTGATCGCGCTGGTCGGCGTGGGCAACACGCTCAGCCTGTCGGTGCTCGAACGCACCCGCGAACAGGCGATGCTGCGCGCACTCGGGCTCACCCGGGGCCAGCTGCGGGCGATGCTAGCCGGTGAGGCGTTGCTGATCGCCGCGGCCGCGGTGGTCGCGGGGCTGGTGCTCGGCACCGCGTACGGCTTCGCGGGTACGCGGATTCTGCTGGGCGAGGTGACCTCGCACATCGAGCTCGGCGTTCCGTTCGCCCGGCTGGTGCTGGTGGCGGCGGTCGCGCTGGCGGCCGGGCTGGCCGCGTCGGTGCTGCCGGCGCGACGTGCGGTACGGGTGCCCCCGGCCGCCGCGATCGGCACCGAGTGAGGCGGAAGGACGAGCCGGCAGCTCAGGGGTTCAGCGGCCGAGGCCCAGCACCACCGACAGCACGAACACCAGCGCCACGACGGCGAGTTCGAGGTAACCCAGGATCAGGCCGGTGACCGCGAGCCCGATGCCGTCGCCGTTGGTCCGCCGGATGCGGGCCAGGGCGAGATGCCCGGTGACGATGGCCGGTACGGCGCTCATGCCGGTGGTGCACAGCCCAAGGACCGCGCAGGCGACGGACACCTTCGCCAGCGGCTCGGTCGCGCGTACCGGCGCGGGCACGTAGTTGGCCCACGGGTTGGCCAGGGGTGCGGGTGGTGCGGGCGGCAGCCGGTTCGCGGGATAGCCGGGGTTGACCGGGTGCGTGCCGGGGAGCGCGCCCGGAAGCGCACCGGGATACATGCCGCGTACGCCTGGCAGCCGGGGCTGCCCGGGGTGCTGGCCGATCCCGCCGAACGGCATCGTCGGCGGGATCGCCTGGGCCGGTTGCGCGGCCGGCAGCTGCTCCGCCGACTGCTGCTGGGGAATCGGGAACGGGGTGGGACCGACGGGGAGGTCGGCGATGAGCTCGGCGAGTTCGCCGTACGTACGGGCTTCCATCACAGCATCGACGCGGTCGTGGTGCTCACCCCAGTCGAGCCGGCCTTCTGCGAGGGCTGCCTTGAGCACGTCGGCCGCGCGTTCCCGGTCGGCGTCGGACGCCCGCATCGAGTGCCAGTCGGTGCTCATGTCACCCCCAGCCTCTGGGAGCCGGCCCACGCTGGAGGCGGCCCGGCGTACCTTCCCCTCTCGCCATTGTGCCGCCGGATCCGGGGAATGGCCGCTCTCTCATCCAGACCGCCCGTGAGGTCGGTCGTTCCCCGTAGCTCCCGAATGCCCCGGGACGCGTGGTGTCGCCGGGGAGATTTGAACGGTTCGGGACGGTTGGACGGTCGGGTCCGGTGGCCTGGCAGGTCGTCAGTGGCCGAGGCCGGCGATGATCCCCGCCAGGATGAACAACGTGCCGCCGACGGCCTGGAGGTAGCCCAGGACCAGCCCGCCGATGGCCATCCCGCGGCCCTCGTCGCCGGAGTTGGCGATGCGGCCCAGGGCGAGGTGGCCGGTGACGATGGCGGGGATGGCGGACAGGCCGCAGGTCAGCGGCGCGACCGCCCCCATGATCAGGGACGCCTTGGCCAGTGGCTCGGTCCGCCGCGTCGGGACGATCGCGTTCGTTCCCCACGGGTTGGCCTGGAGCGCCTGGTTGGCGGCGTCGAAGGAGGGTGGCATGAACGGCGCCGGCCCGGCCGGAAGGTCGGCCACCTGGCGCTGAATCTCGCCGTAGGTCTGGGACCGCATGACCGCGTCCAGACGGGTGCGGTGCTCGGTGGGGTTGAGGCGGCCCTCGGCGAACGCCGCCTTGAGGATGTCCGCCGCGCGCTCACGGTCGGCGTCGGACGCGCGCATCGTGTGCCAGTGGTTCATGCGCCCCCCTCGGCGGCTTCGAGGCCCCGCTGCCCGTGCGGTGCGATCTTGGATCAGGTTACGTCGCTCCCGGCCGTTCGGCAGGGGTGTGGTGACCACGGCCTACACAGGCCGGGATGAGTGACGGATGAGTACGGATACGCCTGTACGCCACCAGTACGCTGGCCACGCCGCGGAACCGGTCTCGTACGAACTCCCGGCGACGCCGCGGAATCGCCATGGAACCGCGACGGAATCGACACCGGATCCCTACCGAATCGCCACCGAATCGCCGCGGATCATCGAGGACGGAGAGGCCCGGCCCATGCTGCTCGCTGTCGACGTGGGCAACACCCACACCGTGCTCGGCCTGTTCGCCGGTACCCGGCTGGTCGAGCACTGGCGGGTGTCCACCGAGGACCGGCGGACCGCCGACGAGCTCGCGGTGCTCGTTGCCGGGCTGCTCGCCGGGCACACCGGTGAGGAGGGCGTGACGGGGGTCGCGGTCTGTTCGACCGTGCCGACGGTCCTGCACGAGCTCCGGGAGATGGTCGCGCGTTACTACGGCGAGGTACCGAGCGTCATCGTCGAGCCGGGCGTACGAACTGGCGTACCCGTCCTGATGGACAACCCCCGCGAGGTGGGCGCGGACCGGATCGTGAACGCGCTCGCGGTGTACGAGCAGTTCGGCACCGCCGCCATCGTCGTCGACTTCGGCACCGCCACGACGTTCGACGTGGTGAGCGAACGCGGGGAGTACGTCGGCGGGGCGATCTCTCCCGGGATCGAGATCTCGCTGGAGGCGCTGGGCCGCCGGGGCGCGCAACTGCGCCGGGTCGAGCTCCTCCGCCCGCGCACGGTCATCGCCAAGAACACGGTCGAGGCGCTGCAGTCCGGTGCCGTCTACGGCTTCGCCGGCCAGGTCGACGGGCTGGTGACCCGCATGATCGACGAGCTCGGTCTCGACCCGGAGGCCGTCACGGTGGTGGCCACCGGAGGACTGGCTCCGGTCGTGGTCGAGCAGTGCCACACGGTGAACGCACACGAGCCGTGGCTCACGCTGCACGGCCTGCGGCTGGTCTTCGACCGCAACCAGCCCGCCGGCTGATCCTTCCCCGGCTGATCCTTCCCCGGCTGGTCACCGCGAGCCGGACATGATCGGCTGGTGCGGCCAGTGCGCGGCCTCCAGCGCCCGCCTGGTCTGCTCGTTGACCATGGCCAGTGCTACGTCGTGGCCCCGCCGCTCACCCTGGCGGACCAGGGCGGACAGGAAGCACAGGCCGGCGTCTTCCAGAGCCGTCACCTCCCGGACGTCCACTATCACCCGGTCGTGGCCGTCGATGTCGACGAGCAATGCGATCTCCTCGACCCCCACGTCCAGCCGCGGGCGGAGCGCCTGGTCGATCCGGCCATGCAGATGGACCAGGATCTCCCGGTCTCCGTGGTCGTGGATCTCGATGTCGCCCATGGGGTTTCGTACCTCCTCCCGGCAGTCGGCAGGCACCCCCTGCCCACCACGCTACGACGGACGACCGAGGCGCCGGAGTCAGCGAGCCGCCGGGCGCGCGGCCAGGAGGTCGGCCACCTCCGGAACCTCGGCGAGGGACGTACGGAGCAGGTCGGGAAAGTCGGAGGTGACGCTGGCGATCCCGAGTCGCAGCGCGTGCAGCAGGCGGTCGGCGTCGTTGGCCGGCCAGCCGATGACCTCGAGTCCCCGCCGATCGCACTCGCCGACGAATTCCGCGTCGAGGTGGGCCAGGCCGAGGCAGAGTACTTCGACACCGACTTCGCGGGCCTTGTCGAGGAAATCCTGTGGTGCGCGGGAGGAGATGAGTCCGGTGCGTACGCCGGAAAAGTAGTCCCGGACGTCGGCGATGACGTCGACGGAGAATGAGGTGACGGTAACCCGGTCCAGCAGTTTCCGGTCGCGAATTGTGTCCACGGCGGCACGGCCCGCAGCGAACGCCTTGATCTCGGCCTGAATCGGTATGTCCACCGCATCGAGGACCTCGTCGAAGGTCGGGATGGTTTCTCCCAGGCCGGCGTCGAGTTCCTTGAGTTCGGCCAATGTCAGGTCGGCGACGTTGCCGTTTCCGTCGGTGGTCCGGCTCACGTCTCCGTCGTGCAGGATCACCAGGTGGCCGTCGCGGCTGACCCACAGGTCGAGTTCGATGGCGTCGGCACCTTCGGCGACCGCGCGGCGAAATGATCGCAGGGTGTTCTCGGGTTCGAGGCCCATGGCCCCGCGGTGTCCGATGAGCGTGAAGGTCACTGCGTCCGTCCTGTCCGTTCGGATTCGTTCGTCGTTCGGCGTTCGGTGAGATGCGTACGAACGGTGTACCTGGGTGTATCGGAGCCTCTCACGGAACGTCGCGACGGGACCGGAAGGCCCGCGGGTGACCCGTCGTCGGAGACGAACTTTTTGCCGGCACCCCAACAAAGGGGAGAACCCCCGCACCCCATAATCTTGTGAGCCATGACCGAGACACCGGCGACAAACCCCGCCCGAGAGGAAGACGATCTTCCCGAGCAGATGCGGATTAGGCGGGAGAAGCGTGAGCGCCTGATCGGTCGCGGGGTCGACCCCTATCCGGTCTCGGTAACCCGAAGCCACACCCTTGCCGAGTTGCGTTCGGCCTACCCCGACCTTCCGGTCGACCACGCCACCGGTGACACGGTGACGATCGTGGGCCGGGTCATTTTCTCGCGGATCGCCGGCAAGTTGTGTTTCGCCAGACTGCGTGACGGTGACGGCACCGAGGTCCAGGCGATGATCTCCCTCGACCGGGTGGGCGAGGATTCCCTCGCCGACTGGAAGGCCACCGTCGACATCGGCGACCACGTGGGCGTCGAGGGCGAGGTCGTCACCAGCCGCCGGGGTGAGCTCTCGGTCGCGGCCACCCGGTGGTTCGTGGTTTCCAAGGCGTTGCGCCCGCTTCCAGTCGAGCACAAGGACCTCTCCGACGAGTCCCGGGTTCGCCAGCGTTATCTCGACCTCATCCAGCGCCCGCGTGCGCGCGAACTGATGCTGGCCCGCTCGACCGTGGTCACCTCGATTCGGCGCACCTTGATCGATCGCGGTTATCTCGAGGTCGAAACCCCGATCCTGCAGGCGATCCACGGCGGTGCGGCCGCGCGCCCGTTCGCCACGCACTTCAACGCCTTCGACCGGGAGTACTACCTCCGCATCGCCATCGAGCTCTACCTCAAGCGGCTGGTTGTCGGCGGCGCCCACAAGGTCTTCGAGATCGGCCGCAATTTCCGGAACGAAGGCATCGACTCCACGCACTCCCCGGAGTTCACGATGCTGGAGGCCTACGAGGCCTACGGCGATTACCACACGATGGCCGAGCTCGTCCGTACTCTCGTCGTCGACGCGGCCAGGGCGCTGGGGTCGACCGTCGTACCGGACGGACGTGGCGGTGAGATCGACCTGGAAGCCCAGTGGCACTGGCTGCCCATTCACGAGGCGGTCTCCGCGGCGGTCGGAACAGAAGTGACGCCGGACACCACCGAAAAGGAACTCCGCGACCACGCCGCTCGTTTCGACGTCGAGTTGCAGCCGGGGTGGGGGGCAGGCGAGGTCGTGCTCGAACTCTTCGAGAAGTTGGTCGAGCACACGCTGATCGAGCCCACATTTGTGTGCGACTATCCCGCAGAGGTTCGTCCGCTGGCCCGCCCGCACCGCAAGGATCCCCGATTGGCAGAGGCGTTCGACCTCGTCGCCGCCGGCGTCGAGTTGTCCCCGGCCTATTCGGAGTTGGTCGATCCCGTCGAACAACGCGAGCGGCTGGTCGAGCAGTCCGTACGCGCGGCCGGCGGAGACGTCGACGCGATGCAACTCGATGAGGATTTCCTCCGCGCCCTCGAATACGGCATGCCGCCGACCGGTGGGATGGGGATGGGAATCGACCGGCTGGTCATGCTCCTCACCGGTGTCCGCTCCATTCGCGACACCATCCTCTTCCCTCTGGTGAAGCCCGACGTGTGAGTCGTGACGCCAACCGTGCAGGGCAATACGCAAGGCGCGGTTGGCAGTCCGGTTGGGCGCCGGCAGTAGGCCAGGTCGGCAGTACTGAGCCCGCACTACTGTGCCCGCACTACGCTGCTATCCGGTCGTACTCTGCTCGGTCTCTGTTCGTACTCGGCTACGTCTCTGCCCCGGTGTTCGCCAGGTCTTCATTGGCGGTGCCCGCTGCGATTGCGGCGTGGCGCGGCGTGAGCAACTGACTTTTGCGCAACTGGCGCTTATTCCATGTTTGCCCGGGCAGGTCGCTTGGCTCTATTGTTGTCACCAGCCCCCTAAATTCTGAGAAGGGAACAGCAGTGGCGACGAAGACCAACGTCGTTCTCATCGACGACCTCGATGGTTCCGAGGCCGAGGAGAGCGTGAAGTTCGGCCTGGACGGTGTGTCCTACGAAATTGACCTGTCCACCAAAAATGCGACCAAGTTGCGTAACGCCTTCGCCACCTATGTGGGTTCGGCTCGTCGGGTCGGTGGCCGCGCCGCCCGCGGTCGGGCCGGCCGTCCGGCCGGCGGATCGGCCCGCAAGCCGGAGACCGCCGAGATCCGGGCGTGGGCGCGTGACCAGGGATACGACGTCAGCGATCGCGGCCGCATCCCGGCCGAGATCATCGAGGCCTACCAGAAGGGCCGGCGCTAGTCCGGCGACGGCGGCTCCCGCCGGCTCGGGCCGTTCAGGCCGGACGAGCAGGCATGATCCGCCACCAGCCGACCGCACCACACCGTCGATGACCATGTCGCCACGGTCCTCAGGTACGCCGTCGGTGTAGGTGTGCCGCACTGGCTCCGAGCCCGGCTCTCGGCGCAGACCCCCGGGGATTCGTCCCCGGGGGTCTCGTCGTGCGTGTCGATCCGAGTCCGGCTGCGGCCCGCCTGCCGACTGCCTGCCACGGTCGCTTCCGCCTGTTTCGGACAGTGACAGGTCGTCACGTACCGTCGCCTGGTTCGTCCTCTTCTGTTCGCCCTACTTCCGGCACTCCGTCCGGGGCCTTCCGTGGGACTCCCCACGGGCACTCGTTCCGGACGGTCCCGTGGGTGTTCCGTGCCGGGGCCCGGGTAGGGTCCGTCCGAGCCCGGCCACATGAGGCCATGCCCGGGCCGGACCAGGACCCGCCCGTTGCGGTATGGCCGGTCCGCCCCATTCCCGGCGTTCGCTTCGGGCGTAACGCCTCGCCAGCGGGCCCGGCATGGAACACAGTGGTAGGTCGACGAGTTACACAGTTACGTACTGCTCACCGCTCGCCGGCAGTTCGATCCCCACTCGCAACATGGTGGGAGGAGGCTGTGTCGGGAGCGGGGACTAGCATGAAACGCAGGGGCCGGGTAGATCCGGACTCCCACGCCGTCTCCAGCCCGGGGAGCGAAAGATGTTCGAAAGGTTCACCGACCGCGCGAGGCGGGTTGTCGTCCTGGCCCAAGAAGAGGCCCGGATGCTCAGCCACAACTACATCGGGACCGAGCACATCCTCTTGGGCCTCATCCACGAGGGTGAGGGCGTCGCCGCCAAGGCGCTCGAGAGCCTCGGTATCTCGCTGGAGGCTGTGCGCGCCCAGGTCGAGGAGATCATCGGCCAGGGTCAGCAGGCACCCAGCGGGCACATCCCGTTCACGCCGAGGGCCAAGAAGGTCCTCGAGCTGTCGTTGCGTGAGGCCCTCCAGCTCGGTCACAACTACATCGGCACCGAACACATCCTGCTCGGTCTCATCCGCGAGGGTGAGGGCGTGGCCGCCCAGGTGCTGGTGAAGCTCGGCGCCGACCTCGGCCGGGTCCGGCAGCAGGTGATCCAGCTGCTGTCCGGTTACCAGGGCAAGGAGACCGCAGGCGCGGCAGCCGGTGCCAGTGGCGAGGGTTCGCCGCAGGGATCGCTCGTTCTCGACCAGTTCGGGCGCAACCTCACCCAGGGTGCGCGCGAGGGCAAGCTCGACCCGGTGATCGGGCGCGAGAAGGAGATCGAGCGGGTCATGCAGGTGCTGTCCCGCCGCACCAAGAACAACCCCGTGCTCATCGGCGAGCCCGGCGTAGGCAAGACCGCCATCGTCGAGGGTCTCGCCCAGGCGATCGTGCGCGGAGACGTGCCCGAGACGCTCAAGGACAAGCAGATCTACACCCTCGACCTGGGTGCCCTGGTCGCGGGCTCGCGCTACCGCGGTGACTTCGAGGAACGCCTGAAGAAGGTGCTCAAGGAGATCCGCACCCGCGGTGACATCGTGCTCTTCATCGACGAGTTGCACACCCTGGTGGGTGCCGGCGCGGCCGAAGGCGCGATCGACGCGGCGAGCATCCTCAAGCCGATGCTGGCCCGGGGTGAGCTGCAGACCGTCGGCGCCACCACGCTCGACGAGTACCGGAAGTACCTCGAGAAGGACGCCGCGCTGGAACGCCGCTTCCAGCCGATCCACGTCCAGGAGCCCTCGATGGCGCTCACCATCGAGATGCTGAAGGGCCAGCGCGACCGTTACGAGGCACACCACCGCGTGACGATCACCGACGCGGCGATCGTGGCGGCTGCACAGCTTTCCGACCGCTACATCTCCGACCGGTTCCTGCCGGACAAGGCCATCGACCTCATCGACGAGGCCGGTTCGCGGCTGCGCATCCGCCGGATGACGGCACCGCCGGACCTGCGCGAGTTCGACGAGCGGATCGCCAACGTCCGCCGCGACAAGGAAGCGGCCATCGACGCTCAGGACTTCGAGCGGGCCGCGTCGCTGCGTGACGAGGAGAAGAAGCTCATCGCGCAGAAGGCCGAGCGGGAGAAGCAGTGGAAGGCCGGCGACATGGACGTCGTCGCCGAGGTCGACGAGGAGCTGATCGCGGAGGTCCTGTCCACCGCGACCGGCATCCCGGTCTTCAAGCTGACCGAGGAGGAATCGCAGCGCCTGCTCCGCATGGAGGACGAGCTGCACAAGCGCTACATCGGCCAGGAGGACGCGGTTCGCGCGCTGTCCAAGGCGATCCGGCGTACCCGTGCCGGTCTGAAGGACCCGAAGCGTCCCGGTGGATCGTTCATCTTCGCCGGCCCGTCCGGAGTCGGTAAGACCGAGCTGTCCAAGGCGCTGACGGAGTTCCTGTTCGGTGACGAGAACGCGCTCATCCAGCTGGACATGAGCGAGTACTCCGAGAAGCACACCGTCTCGCGGCTGTTCGGTTCCCCGCCTGGCTACGTCGGCTACGACGAGGGCGGACAGCTCACCGAGAAGGTGCGCCGCAAGCCGTTCTCCGTCGTGCTCTTCGACGAGGTGGAGAAGGCCCACCCGGAGATCTTCAACTCCCTGTTGCAGATCCTCGAGGAAGGCCGGCTCACCGACGCGCAGGGTCGGGTGGTCGACTTCAAGAACACCGTGATCATCATGACCACCAACCTCGGCACGAAGGACATCGCCAAGGGCGTCAACCTCGGCTTCACTCAGTCGAAGGACGCCGGCGGCTCCTACGAGCGGATGAAGTCGAAGGTCCAGGAAGAGCTCAAGCAGCACTTCCGGCCGGAGTTCCTCAACCGGGTCGACGACATCATCGTCTTCCCGCCGTTGACCGAGGAGCAGCTCGTCGACATCGTCGACCTGCTGATCGCGAAGGTCGAGGAGCGGCTGCGCGACAAGGACATGGGCATCGAGCTGACGCAGCCCGCCAAGCTCCTGCTCGCCAAGCGCGGCTACGACCCGGTGCTCGGCGCCCGGCCGCTGCGGCGGACGCTGCAGCGCGAGATCGAGGACACGCTGGCGGAGAAGCTGCTGTACGGCGAGCTCACTCCCGGCCAGATCGTGCTCGTCGACGTCCAGGGCGAGGGCAAGGAGGCGACGTTCACCTTCACGGGTACGTCCAAGGCTCCGGTCCCCGACCTGCCGACGATCGAGGCCAGCACCGAGTAGCAAGCGGGTAGGCAGCACCGAGTAACCGCTCCACGGGCATCGAAGGGGGCGGCCGCGCACAGCGGCCGCCCCCTTCGTGTGTCCGCAAGCGGGTCGGCTCGGACGGGTTTCAGGGGCGCAGGCGGGCGAACAGCCGCTGCGCTCCGTCGTCCAGCACGGTGGCCGCCTCAGGGCTGACACCGTGGCCGCGCAGAGCGGCGATCTTGCGCCGCAGGGCCCACAGCTGGGCGTGAGCCGGGCGGTCGCGTTCGGCCAGGTCCGCGAGGGACTCCAGGGCCTGGCTCAGGGCATTCCGGGCGTTCGGCGCCACCTCGGTCGCGTCCATCCCGGCCAGGACCCGCTGCAGGTCCGGGACGCTCCAGGGGCGGTAGGCGGCCCGCAGGCCGCGGCTGGTGCCGTTGGCTCCGCTGAGGGTCACCTCGACGGTCAGCGGGTCCAGCGAGATCACCCGTACGCCCTCGTCCGCGGCCAGCACCCTGCTCGCCGGCACCCCCACGCTGACCCAGGCCTTCGCGACGGAGCGGGTCGGATCGGACACCGCGAGCCCGACCTCCTCGTCACCCTCCTGCACCACCACGCCGGCCGGTGCCCTGGTGGACACGATCGACGCGGCGCCGAGTGGCGCCCACACGTTCACGCCGAGCACGCCGGAGTCCAGCGCTCGTACGGCCTGGACGCGGGAGGTGTTCGCGATCACCGCGGTCCCGGGCCGTTCGGCGTACCGACTGGTCGTCCCCGCGTCGGCGGTCGGCAGCAGGACGTAGGCGTAGGCTGCCTCGTCGGGATCCACACCGTGGTCGAGCCAGAGCGTGAAGTAGTCGCGGGGGAGCGGGGTGTCGTCCTTCCAGGACGGGTGCTGGGTGATGTCGGACCAGCGGCCCACCCGGTGCTCGCGTTTCAGGTGCGCCCGGACACCGTCGGGGAAGACGTACCCGCCCGTTCCGGCGAGGTGGACCCACCGGGCGGCCGGCACCGTGGTCTCGTCGCCGAGGCCGGGCACCGCGGTCGTGCCGTTCACCACCACCGCCTCGGTCCCGGTCGCCAGCCGGCGGTTCTCCACCACCGTCTCCACCCGGCGGCCGTCGTGTGCGGTGATGCCGGTGCCCAGCGCGACCACCTCGTCGTCGAAACAGAACCACGACCTCCGCGAGACCAGCGAGCTGCCCTGCGAGCGCAGCCACATCCCGGCCGCGGTGTAGCGGTCGGCGAGCGTGGTGCCGCCCACCCAGTCCTGCGGGTTGAGGTAGCCGCGGCCCTCCATCGGGGTCCGTTCGCGCACGTCGACGGTCGTGCCGGGGATCCGGTAGGGGTCCACCGTGGGCCAGAACGCGTCGTTGTAGTGGTCGACCTGGTGGTCGTAGAGGTAGGTGGCGCCGTCCGCGGTGAGCCAGCCGCGGAGATTCTCGTCGTTGATGGACTCGAAGTTCGCGATCCGCCGGGAGTACATCGAGATGCCGTACGCCCAGTTCGTACGCCGGTGCACCACCCGGTCCATGGCGGCGAAGACGTGGCTGGTCACCAGCGGCCCACGTCGGGGCACGGACTCGTCGGCGAGGAGCGTGCGCGCCTGCAGGAGGGCCGGGACGCTGCGCCCGGCCAGCGGGTCGTCCTGGGTGTCGGCCAGGATCCACTCCTTCAGCATCGGCCCGAGCCAGGCCCTGGTCCCGGCCGGCGCGGCCACCCACAGGCCCAGAGCCGCGTCGACCGCGGCGTGCCCGGCGTGGTGGTCCTGCTCGTTGTAGCGGGCGATGACCCGGCCGCTGGCCAGGTCCATCAGCCCGCCGTGCCAGATCAGCGGGTCGTAGGCGTCCCGGATCCACTCGTACACGATCGGGTCGCTGACCGCGAACGGCGTACCCGCGACCCGCTGGAAGATGCCCGGCAGCGTGGCCACCAGGCCGACGCCGTAGGAGCCGTTGTAGGGGTAGTGGTCGTGCTGGATGAACGACCCGTCGCGGTGGAAGCCGTCGCCTGAGTCGGCGTACGCCAGCACCGGCGCCAGCCCGTCCACCCCGAGCCGCACCGCCGCGGCGTCCCCGGCGAGGATGCCGCGGCCGATCACCACGTCGGCGGTGAGCACCCGGTTGGCCGCGGTGGCGATGGGCTCGGGCGTGTAGTTGGCCACCGCCCGGGTGTAGGCGCCGATCTGGTCCGCGCTCAGGTGGTCGTAGACCAGCACCGCCGCGAGGTTGAAGGGCTGCGGCCCCGAGATCATCCACTCGAACCAGTTGCCGATGATCTGCCCGTCCTCGCGGTAATAGTGCGCGACCATCCAGTCCATCGCGGCGATCACGTCGGCGAGCAGCTTCGGGTCGCCGTAGGTGTCGGTGCCGGGGGTGGCCCAGCCGAGCGCCATCCGGGACAGTCGGCCGAACGAGATCGAGATGGCGAACGAGATCTGCACCTCGAGCCGGGCGTCCGGCCACAGGTACGCCCGGTCCGCCCCGGTTTCCATCGTCGACCACCACTGGTGCGCTTCCGCGGCGAGTTGGGCGAGGCCGGGGGCGATCGCCGGGTCTGCCGGGTCGTAGTCGCTGCCCACGTAGGCAGCCCGCCACTGGGCGCGCATCCGGGCGAAGTCGTCGTCGGCGGCGGCCGATTGCGCGGCGCCGGCGGCCGTGACGGCAGCGACGGTGGCCGAGGCCCCATCCGCCGCGGTGGTGCCGGCCCGGGCCGGGTGGGCGCTCCCCAGGCCCATCAGGCCCGTACCGGCGAGGAGCGCGCCGAGGTGGAGCGCATGTCGTCGGGACAACGGGACGTGCCGGGGACTCTCGGGGTTTCCCGCGTCGTTCAAGGTCGGTCTCCGTTCGTCGTTCGGAGCGTCGGCGAGCCGGTGGCTCGACCTGGACGACCTTCGTGTCTAGGCGCGGATGTGGACGAAGTGAAGGAAACCGGGCGAGATCGGTCGACCGAAAACCGCCAGGCGTCAGAGTCAGAACCCGGGCGTCAGGGCGTGTGCGAGGGCGTCAGGGCGTGGGCGTCAGGGCGTGGGCGGGAACACCGGCGCGCTGACCGGGAGCCGGAACGTCCCGTCCGCCAACGGCTCCACCAGTCCGTCGGCGACCAGTGTGTCGAGGGCGCGTTCGCGTTGGGGTGCCGCGGACCAGACGGCCTCCAGGTCAGATCGGGTGACCGGCCCGCTGGCCTCGCGCAGCACCCGCAGCAGCCGGCCACGGCACTGCCGGTCCGTCCCGTCGTAGGACTGCCGGCGGCGGGGCGGTCCGTCGTACGCCGGCTGACCGGCGAGCCGCCATGCGCACTGGCGCCGGATCGGGCAGTCCGCGCACCGCGGGCCGGCCGCGGTGCACACCAGCGCGCCGAGCTCCATCGTGGCCACCGCCCATCGGGCGGCGGTCGCGGGTTCGTCGGGCAGCAGGGTGAGCGCGGTGCGGCGTTCGACGGCGGTGGTCGCGGTGGGCGGGTACTGCACGCCGTCGACCGCCCGGGCGAACACCCTGCGCACGTTGGTGTCCAGGACGACGTGCCGGCGGCCGAACGCGAACGACGCGACCGCGGCGGCGGTGTAGTCGCCGATGCCGGGCAGGTCGCGAAGCTCGTCGTAGTCGGAGGGAACCTCGCCGCCGTGCCGCCGGCTGATCGTGGTCGCTGCGGCGTGCAGTCGCAGGGCGCGGCGCGGGTAGCCGAGCCGGCCCCACTGGCGTACGGCCTCACCGGGCTGGTCCGCGGCCTGCGCGCGCGGCGTCGGCCAGCGACCGAGCCACGCGGCGTGCGCCGGCAGCACGCGACTTACCGGCGTCTGCTGCAGCATCACCTCGCTGACCAGCACCGACCACGGCGAGGCGTCCGGCCGGCGCCAGGGAAGGTCACGGGCGTTGGTGGCGTACCACGCGAGAACGGGAGTGTGCAGCGGCGACTTCGGCATGGCGGTTCCGATCCTGCCACGGGTACGGCAGCCGTACCTGCCGGCCGTACCCGCCCGCGGTACCCGGTCACGTCGACGCGGCGTGGGAACCCGGACATCCCGCGGCCGGCAGTTAGCCTCCGCCTATGATCCGCCCGCTGCTACGTCCTGTCGGGCCGTTGCCTGCTTCGGCGTACTGGCTTCGGCGCGGTGTCCTGCTCGCCGTGGTCGTTGCGCTGGTGTGGGCGCTGGTGGCGTTGTTCACTCCGGACGGGCCGAGTCGTGGCACCGCGCAGGGCGCACCGACGGCCGGTCCCACGCCGTCGCCGGGACCGACGATCGGGCCTACCGGCGGCGCGGACAAGGGTGGCCAGGTGGAGCGTACGCCGGCGTCGAACGGCAAGCCGTCCGAGACGCCCTCGCCGTCACCAACCGCCTCGACGTCTCCGAAGCCGTCGGAGACACCGACCCGCGAGGCGAGCCCGAAGCCCACACCCGGCAAGTCCGCCCGGCCGGTCGCCTGTGAGCCGGGTTGGCTCGGTGTGAAGGCCGAGGTGAACCAGAGCCCGGTCGAGGCCGGCAAGCCGGTGGTGGTCACCGTACGACTGCTCAACAGCGGATCGGACCCGTGCCGGCTGACGATCGACTCCACGACGCTGCGCGTGCTCGTCACCTCCGGCAGCGACCACATCTGGGACACCGCCGACTGCCGCGGTCTGCCCGAGGTGCCGGTCGTCCTGAAGGCGAAGGAGGAGCGCAACCTCGCCGTGCGCTGGCCGGGAGTGCGCTCCCGCGCGGGCTGCCCGAGCGGGCAACCCGCGGCGAAGCCCGGCTACTACGCGGCGGCCGTCACCGTCGGCGGGGTGGGCCCGGTCCGTACGCGCTTCCGCCTCAGCTAGGGGTCTGCCTGGCCGGCAAGTTCTTCGCCGGCCGATTCTTCGCCGAGCGCTGTCCGAAGCCGACGTTCAGAGCGGCTGTCGTGGGCGACCGGTTCCTGAGATTGCCCTGACGCGCTCGTGACACTGCGGGTGCGGGGTACTAGCGTGCCCATCAGCGCCTGCACAAATTCGCCTGTCGTTCCGCCGTTCCGCACAGCTTTGCGCAAGCCGCTCGGGGCGGTGGTGAGACTTCTCGGCGAGCGGGCGCATCGGCCGGGGACAACGAACGGAGTGGCACAGCATGGCGGACCTTGCGATCGGCGTGATCGGCTACGGGCTGCGGGGCAGCCTGGCACGGCACGCGCACCGGCCCGGCGAAGGCTCGAAGCTGGTCGCGGTGTACGACCCGGACGTCGCGGCACATCAGCGGTTCCGCGAGGCGTTCGGCGCGGACCTCGCCGCCACGACCGACCTGGACGAGTTCCTCAAGCTCGACCTCGACGCGGCGTTCGTGCTCAGCCCCGACTTCCTGCACGAGGAACACGCTCTCGCCCTGCTCGACGCCGGCATCCCGGTCTACCTCGAGAAGCCGATGGCGATCACCACCGAGGGCTGCGACCGGCTGCTGCGAGCCGCGCAGAAGAACGGCGGCCGCCTCTACCTCGGCCACAACATGCGGCACATGCCGTTCGTCCGGGAGATGAAGAAGCTGATCGACTCCGGCGCGATCGGTGAGCCGAAGGTCGCGTGGTGCCGGCACTTCGTCGGCAACGGCGGCGACTTCTACTTCGGCGACTGGCACGCCGAGCGCAAGTACGGCACCAGCCTGCTGCTGCAGAAGGGTGCGCACGACCTCGACGTCCTGCACTGGCTGTGTGGCTCCTACGCCAGCGAGGTCACCGCGATGGGCGACCGGATGGTCTACGGCGCCGACCAGGGCGGCGAGGAGGACCCGTGGTGGCAGGGCGAGCGCAACCTCAAGCGCTGGCCGCCGAAGTCGCTCACCGGGCTCAACCCGAAGATGGACGTCGAGGACGTCTCGATGATGACGATGCGGCTGCAGAACGGCATCCTGGCGTCGTACGAGCAGTGTCACTTCACGCCCGACTACTGGCGCAACTACACGATCATCGGCACCGAGGGCCGGATCGAGAACTTCGGCAACGGCGAGCCCGGCACCGTGATCCGGTTGTGGAACCAGCGCCACGACTACGCCGCCCAGGGCGACCACGAGGTGTCCCTCGGCGAGGAGACCGGTGGGCACGGCGGCGCGGACCCGCGGATCGTGGCGGAGTTCCTGCGCTACGTCCGCGAGGGCGGGCAGACCGACACCTCGCCGGTTGCCGCGCGCTACGCGGTGGCGGCCGGGTGCGCGGGTGCTGAGTCGCTGCGGTCGGGGAGCAAGCCGGTACGCGTGCCCGAGGTCGCCTCGGAGGTCACGGCGTACTTCGACGACCAGGCCTGAGGTCGGGGTCGGCCGACGTCGGCCGGGCCCGACTTCGGGGCACGACTCCGAAGCCGCCGCCGACCGGACGGCACGGACCAGCCGTTCGGTCGGCGGCGCTCTTCGGTGGTTGGGCCGTTCGGTCGGCGGCGGCTCAGACGTAGCGTTCGAGGATGCTCGACTCGGCCAGCCGGGACAGGCCCTCGCGGACCGAACGCGCGCGGTTCTCGCCGACGCCGCCGACGGCCTGCAGGTCGTCGATGCTGGCGGCGAGGAGCTTCTGCAGGCTGCCGAAGTGGTCGACCAACCGGTCGATGACCGTGCCCGGCAGCCGCGGCACCTTCGCCAGCAGGCGGTAGCCGCGCGGGCTGACCGCGGCGTCCAGTGTGTCGCCGCCGTGACCGAGCGCGCGGGCCACCGCACCGACGTCGAGCAGGTCGGAGGCGGACAGCGCGTCGAGCTCCTCCAGCACTTCGTCGACGCCGCGTACGCGCCGGCCGGGAACCTGGGGGAGATAGTCGCGGGCGACGAGGTTGCGTTCGGGGTCGACCCCGGCGACGAGCTCGTCGAGTTGCAGCGACAGCAGCCGGCCGTCGACGCCCAGCTCGACGACGTACCCGTGGATCTCGTTGGCGATCCGGCGGACCATCTCCAGCCGCTGCGCCACCTGGGCGACGTCGCGGACGGTCACGAGGTCCTCGATCTCCAGCGCGGAGAGCGTGCCGGACACCTCGTCGAGGCGAAGCTTGTAACGCTCCAGGGTGGCCAGAGCCTGGTTGGCGCGGGAAAGGATCTGCCCGGTGTCCTCCAGGACGTACCGGATGTCGTCGACGTACAGGCCGATGATCCGCATCGACTGCGACACCGACACCACCGGGAAACCGGACTGCTTGGCGACCCGCTCGGCGGTCCGGTGCCGGGTGCCGGTCTCGACCGTGGGGATGGAGGGATCGGGCATCAGATGGACGGCGGCCCGGACGATGCGCGTGCACTCCCGGTCGACGACGATCGCGCCGTCCATCTTGGCGAGCTCGCGCAGCCCGGTGGCGCTGAACTCCACGTCGAGGGTGAACCCGCCGGTGCACAGGCTTTCCACCGTACGGTCGTATCCGAGGACGATGAGCGCGCCCGTGCGCCCCCGGAGGACACGCTCGAGCCCGTCGCGCAGAGAGGTACCTGGCGCGACCGCGGCGAGCGTGGCCCGGAACTTCGCGTCCGGGCCCTTGTCACTTGCAGCCACAACTCTCCTGGGATGGTCAGCTTGCTCGGCAGCAAAGTCTACGGTCCCGGAATCCGGGACGCGCCACGCGCCATGCACTGCTCCCCGGCGCGGAATCGCCCGATTGGACGTCGAAGCCGGCACGGCCAGCCCCCGGGATCGCTGGATGTGACCGCTTGCGGACGGTGTGACGCCACCTGGGTATAGGCAGATCGGGTGTGACACGCAATTGTGGTGCAGTCCGTCCCCGTTGGCGCGGCGTTCCCGGTATTTGGCGGGTTGTTCGCGCCGGCATCGCCGAACCCTAGTGGAGTACGCCCCGCATGAGTGCCGCCAGTGCCACCGGTGTCCTGATCCCGTACGCCCTCCGCACCGAGTACGCCGAGAACCCGCTCGGCGTGGAGGAACCCCGGCCGCGACTGTCCTGGTTGCTCCGCCCGGCCCCGCAGGAGTCGTCCGGGGCTTCCGGCTCCGGCGCTTCCGGCTCCAGTGCTTCCGGCTCCAGTGCTTCCGGGTCCGACCTGTCCGGCGCGGCCGCGGCGCAGACTGCCTACCAGGTGATCGTGGCCACCGACCTGGCCGACCTGGACGCCGGGCGCGGACCGGTCTGGGACTCCGGGCGGGTGGAGTCCGGGCGTACCGGCCAGGTGGAGTACGTCGGTGAGGCGCTGGCTCCCGACACCGGACACGTGTGGACTGTCCGGGTCTGGGACGGTTCCGGCCAGGTGTCGGACTGGGCCGAGCCGGTCACCTTCGTCACGGCCCCGGCGGACCCGCAGGGCTGGGGCGGTGCGATGTGGATCGGGCAGGCCGCGGCCCTGCAGACCGACGGCCAGCCCCCGGCGCCCCTGCTGCGCAAGGTGTTCCGGCTGCCTACCGGCGACGTCGCGCACGCCCGCCTGTACGTCAGCGGCCTCGGCTACGGCGACTTCTTCCTGGACGGCGAGCGGATCGGCCGGTCGGTGCTCGACCCGGCGCCGACCAACTACGACGCGACCGTTCTGTACTCGACGTACGACCTGACCGCACAGGTCCGGGCCGGCGCCTCCGACACCGACCACGTGCTGGCCGCGGCGCTCGGCCGCGGGCGCTACGGCGACCCCACACCGAACGTGTGGTACTGGCAGAAGGCGCCCTGGTGGGACCACCCCAAGCTGCTGGCCCACCTGGCGGTGACCTACACCGACGGCCGGGTCGTCCGGGTGGTCAGCGACCTGACCTGGCGTGGCGTGGACGGGCCCACCCGGTCGGACTCGTTGTACTCCGGGGAGCACTACGACGCCCGGCACGCCCGCCGCGGCTGGACGACCGTCGACTTCGACGACAGCGACTGGCCGGAGGTCGTGGCGGCGACCCCGCCACGCGGGCAGTTGCGCTCGCAGCAACTGGAGCCGATCGAGGTGATCGGGGAGTTGGAGCCGGTCGGCCTTTCCGAACCCCAGCCAGGTGTGTACGTCTACGACCTCGGCCAGCAGGTCACCGGATGGGCACGGCTGCACGTCACGGGTCCCGCCGGAGCGACCGTACGGCTGCGTCACGGCGAGCGGCTGCTTCCCGACGGCACCGTCGACATCCGTCAGGTTCACATTGACGGCGACATCCAGACCGACTTCTTCACACTGGCAGGTGAGGGTACGGAGGCGTTCGAACCCTCCTTCTCCTACAAGGGTTTCCAGTACGTACAGATCGACGGACACCCCGGTCGGCCGGAGCTCGGCGACCTGCGCGGGGTCGTCGTGCACACCGCCGTCGCGTCCACCGCCGAACTCGACACCGACCACCCGATCGTCAACCGGCTGCACACGGCGACCCGGTGGGCGGTGCTGAACAACCTGCACGGCATCCCGACCGACACCCCGGTGTTCGAGAAGAACGGCTGGACCGGTGACGCTCACCTCACCGCGGACGTCGCCGCCTACAACTTCCACATGCCACGCTTCTACACCAAGTGGCTGCAAGACTGGGTTGACGCGCAACTGCCGAGCGGTGAATTCCCGCCGATCGTGCCGACCGCCGGCTGGGGCTACCACCACGACACCGAGGCCGGCATCGTCGGGCCGATCCCGGCATGGGACGTCGCGTACGTCGAGATCCCCTGGGTGATGTACCAGCACTACGGCGACGAACGGATCCTGCGCCGGCACTACGACCCGGCTCGGCGCTACCTCGACTTCCTCGTCGACGGTTACCTGAACGACGACATCGTGCTCGCCGGCCTGGGTGACTGGCTGCCCCCGGGCTCGCACGGAATGCCGCCGGAGGGGCCGGGCATCTACGAGACCGCCTACACGGTGCGGTTCGTGGACCTGCTCGACCGGATCGCGCGGGTGGTCGGCCGGGAGGAGGACCTCGCGGGGTACGCCGAACTCCGCGCTCGGCTCGCCGCCGGCTTCGACCGCGCGTTCTACGACGCGAAGTCCGGGACCTACCACGGTGAACGCCCCACGGAATACCGGCAGTCGGCCAACGTGGTCGCGCTCGCCTTCGGGCTGGTCCCGCAGGAGAGGTACCACCAGGTCCTGGATCGGCTTGTCGCCGACATCCACGAGCGCGAGGACCACCTGGACACCGGCGTCATCGGCACGAAGTTCCTGCTGCCGCTGCTCAGCCGCAACGGGCTGGCCGACCTGGCGTTCACCGTGGCGACGCAGCGGACCTACCCCGGCTACGGTTTCTGGATCGAGCAGGGCGCGACGTCGCTGTACGAGCACTGGCAGGCCGACTCGCGGTCCCGCAACCACCACTTCTTCGGCCACGTGGACCAGTGGTTCATCGAGGACCTGGTGGGGGTCACCCCGGCCGAGCCCGGCTTCACCCGGCTACGGATGCGGCCGTTGCCGCCGAGCGAACTCGGCCGGGCCCGGGTCGATCTGGACACCGTGCGCGGACGTGTGACCGCAGGCTGGGAACGTCGCGGCGCCGGCTACAGCGTCCGGGTGGATCTGCCGCCGGGAGTGACCGCCGAGGTGCACGTCCCCACGTCCGGCGGCGGGCACCTGGTGGAGGAGTGCGGGCCGGGGCGGCACACCCTGGAGTCCTGACCAGCCCCGGGTCGCGTCGGTCGCGGCGCTTACCACTTCTCCCACGGCTCCTGCGGCTCCTGTGGCTCCCAGTGCTCCTTCGGCTCGTCCGGTTGCTCGAGGCGGACCACCTTGACCAACCGGCTGACCGCGCGCAGCGCCTCGCTCACGTTGCTCGCCTCCCAGGCACGGATGCCCTCGGGCGGGGTGCCGCTGTCGGGCGGGACGATCGCGTCCGTGAACCCCAGCCGCATCGCCTCCGACAGCCGGCGTTCGACACCGGTCACCCGGCGGATGTCGCCGCCCAGGCCGACCTCGCCGATCGCGATCATGTACGGAGGCAACGGCTGGTCGATGGTGGCGCTGGCCACCGCGACCGCGACCGCCAGATCGGATGCCGGCTCGCGCAGCTTCACCCCGCCCACGGTGGAGGCGTAGACGTCCTGGTTGCCGATGCGCAGGTTGCAGCGGCGTTCGAGCACGGCGAGGATCATCGCCATCCGGCTGGAGTCCAGCCCGGAGGTGGCTCGCCGGGGCGTGCCCAGGGCGCTGGCCGCCACCAGCGACTGCACCTCGGCCAGCAGCGGCCGCTTGCCCTCCAGTGTCACCGTGACGCAACTGCCGGACACCGGGACCGCCCGGCGGGTGAGGAAGAGGCCGCTGGGGTCGGGCAGGCTCTGCAGGCCGCCGTCGGCGAAGTCGAAGCAGCCCACCTCGTCGGTCGGGCCGTAGCGGTTCTTCACCGCCCGGACCAGCCGCAGCCGGGAGTGCCGCTCGCCCTCGAAGTGCAGCACCACGTCGACCAGGTGCTCCAGGGCGCGCGGGCCCGCGATGGAGCCGTCCTTGGTCACGTGGCCGACGACGATCGTGGCGATGTTGCGTTCCTTGGCCACCCGGATCAGCGCCCCGGCGACCTCGCGTACCTGCGTGACCCCACCCGGCGCGCCGTCGACCTGGGCCGACGCCACCGTCTGGACGGAGTCGAGCACGATCAGGTCGGGGCGTACGGCGTCGATCTGGCCGAGCACCGCGCCCAGGTCGGTCTCGGCGGTCAGGAAGAGCCGCGGCGCGAGAGCGTTGACCCGCTCTGCCCGCAGCCGCACCTGGGCGGCGGACTCCTCACCGGAGACGTAGAGACTCCGCCCTCCCGCGCGCGCCCGCTCGGCCGCGGTCTCCAGCAGCAAGGTGGACTTGCCGACGCCGGGCTCGCCGGCCACCAGGACCACCGCGCCGGGCACCAGCCCGCCGCCGAGCACCCGGTCGAGCTCGCCGATCCGGGTGGGCTCGGCGCGCGCGGCCTCGACGTCGACCTCGTCGATGGGGACGGCCGGCTGGGTGACCGGCTGCGCGCTGGTCACCGTCACCCGGGCCGCGCCGACCCCGGACTCCTCGACCGTGCCCCAGGCCTGGCACTCACCGCACCGGCCGACCCACTTGGTGGTCTGCCAGCCGCACTCGCCGCAACGGTAGGAGGGGCGCAGGGCACGAGACGTCGACGTTTTCGCCATGCCCGCGAGGCTAGAGGTCACCACCGACAAACCACCCGACAACCACCTGGCAAAGGCTGGCAACCGGAACCAACCGCCCGACAGCACGAGGGTGCGGCGCGCAAGATCGAGTTTCGGTCACGCTTTCGTCACGCGCGGGTCGCGGTGCGGCCGGACTCCGCCGGTCCGGCGGCAGGTTGCGGACAGGCGCGCCGACCCGACCGCAAATCCTTGGGTGGACCGCGCCCGGGGTTCTACGCTCGGTAGATGTGAGCACCGAGACCAGTTCGAACGTGAGCACACGGAGCGCACTGAGCGCACAGATCACCCTCGTACCCATCGGGTACGTCCGGGGTGGGCGGCAGGAGATCCGCGACGACAGCTGGGACCAGGAGACGGCGAGGATCGTTCTCGATGCCGACCTGCTGGAGCCGTCGGCCACGCAGGGGCTCGGGGCGTTCTCCCATCTTGAGGTGATCTTCCACTTTCACCGGTCGACCCGGGTCAGATCCGGGGCGGCCCACCCACGCAGCAACCCGCACTGGCCGCGGGTCGGCATCCTCGCCGACCGTACGCAGCACCGGCTCAACCACCTCGGGGTCTCCCGGTGCGAACTGCTCGCGGTCAACGGCCTGGAGCTGACCGTGCGCGGGCTGGACGCGGTGGACGGTACGCCCGTGCTGGACGTCAAGCCGTACTTCGAGGAGTACGGCCCGCGAGGCCAGGTCCGAGAGCCGGCCTGGACCCGGCAGCTGATGAGCAGCTACTCCTGACGACCTGTCCGAACGACCGGCCCGAACCCCCGGGTCCACACCCCGGGCGGCCCGCTCAGAACGTCCGCCACCACAGGTTGACGGCGTAGTCGACCTCGACGCCGGCGTGTTCGGCGATCACGCGTTCGGCCACCTCGGGCCGGAACTCGATCCGGACCACGGCCTCGAAGTCGGCTCGCCGCTCGAACCTCCACCGGATGTCCAGGGGGGTGCGCGACCAGCCGCGAACGGTCCAGAAGCGCTGGACCGCTTCGGGGTCGTACGCCGGAAATGCCGCCCGGAACCACCCGCCGAACGTGCTCCGGGTGGCGTCGTTGTCGATCACGAACGCCGCTCCGCCGCGCCGCACGACGCGGGACAGTTCGGCGAGTCCCGGCTCGCATCCGGGGCCGAAGAAGTACGCCCAGCGCGCGTGCACCACGTCCACGGAGGCGTCCGGGACGGGCAGCGCCTGCGCGGAGCCCTGCCTGACCTCGACGTTCGCCAGCGCGGCGCAACGCCTGCGGGCCTGCTCGGCCAGGCGGCGGTGCGGCTCGACGCCGATCACTCCCGCGGCCTCGGCGGCGAACCTGGGCAGGTGGTAGCCGGTGCCGCAGCCCACGTCGAGGACCCGTGCACCGGCCCAGGTCCGGCGCTCGGACATCGCACGTTCGAGGACTCCGTCGGGATCGACCGCGGCGTTCTCCAGCTCGTACGTCGCGGGGTTGTTCCAGATGTTGGGGCTCGGAGTGGCGCCGGTGGCGATGCGGGGCACGGGTCCCTACGACTTGGCCTCGTCGACCAGCGGCTGCTGGGTGGAGGGGAGCTTGCGGGGTGGCTTGCCCGACCCCTTCGCCCGCGCGGGGTCGGCGGGGTGGCGGGCGACTGGCCGTTTGGTGGCCAGGTGCGCCTCGCAGTGCTTGACCAGCTCGTCGTAGGCCTCCTGGCCGAGCAGTTCGACCAGCTCGGCGCGGCTGTTGAGGTAGACCGGCTCGGGCGCGTTGTGCGCCTCGGTGTTGCCGGTGCAGTACCACTCGAAGTCGTGTCCGCCCGGACCCCAGCCGCGACGGTCGTACTCGGTGATCGTGACCTCGGTGTACGTCGTCCCGTCGGTCAGCTCGACGTCGCGGTAGAGCCGCCGGATCGGCAGCTGCCAGCACACGTCGGGTTTGGTCTGCAGCGGGTGGACCCCGATGCGCAGCGCGTAACGGTGCAGGGCACAGCCGGTGCCGCCGGCGAAGCCCTCGCGGTTGTGGAAGATGCACGCACCGTCGACGACGCGGGTCTTGCGGTCGCCGTCCTCGTCGAGTTCGACGAAGCCGTTGCGGCGTCCCTCGGCGCGGTACTGCCAGTCCTCCGCCGTGAGCTTCTTGGCGTAGCCGCGCACCCGCTTCTCGTCCGCCTTGTCGGCGAAATGGGCACCAAGTACGCAGCAGCCGGCATCCGGCTCGTCGTGGAAGATGCCGGGACAGCCGGCACCGAAGATGCAGTTGTACCTGGACGTGAGCCAGGTCAGGTCGGCGCGGACGACCTGGTCGGCGTCCGCCGGGTCGGTGAACTCCACCCACGCGCGGGGAAAGTCGAGTGATACCTCGGGCACGCCCGGAACCCTACGCCCCGGCGGGTGCCTCCCGTGGGACCCCCGGTGGATCGACCGCGCGGGCGGAGTGTCGGGGACCTGGCTCGGGACACACTCTGCGCCCGTCGGGGCGTACGTACCGAATTGTGTCGGACACGGCGAGAGTCTGAGCCCGCCAACCGGTAGCGTCGGGGCATGCGGCTCGGTGTACTAGACGTGGGCTCCAACACCGTCCACCTGCTGGTGGTCGACGCGCGGCCGGGCGCCCGCCCGCTGCCGGCGTTCTCCCACAAGACCGAACTCCGGCTCGCCGAGCATCTCGACGACGACGGCGCGATCTCGCCGGAGGGCGTCTCGGCGCTGGAGGATCTGGTCGGCGAGGCGCTGGAGATCGGCGAGGACAAGGGTTGCCAGTCCGTCCTGGCGTTCGCCACCTCCGCGGTCCGGGAGGCCACCAACGGCGACGGCGTGCTGGCCTCGGTGGACGCGTCCACCGGCGTCCACCTCGGAGTGCTCAGCGGCGACCAGGAGGCCCGGCTGACGTTCCTCGCCGTACGCCGGTGGTTCGGCTGGTCCTCGCGCCGGCTGCTGGTGCTGGACATCGGCGGCGGCTCGCTGGAGATCGCCACCGGTGTGGACGAGGACCCGGACGCCGGGTTGTCGGTGCCGCTCGGCGCCGGTCGGCTGACCCGCGGCTGGTTCACCGCCGACCCGCCCTCCCGGGGGGAGGTGAAGGAGCTGCGGAAGTACGCCCGCGCGGAGATCGCGAAGTACGCCGGGCAGGTGCTGAGGTTCGGTGCGCCCGACCATGTGGTGGGTACGTCGAAGACCTTCCGGCAGCTCGCCCGGGTCTGTGGTGCGGCACCCTCCGCCGAGGGCCCCTATGTCAAGCGAACCTTGACACGGGAGGTTCTGCACCAGTGGATACCCAAGCTGGCCGCGATGCGGAGCTCCGAGCGCGCCCAGTTGCCCGGTGTCTCGGCCGGCCGCGCTCCGCAGTTGCTGGCCGGCGCTCTCGTGGCCGAGGCGGCGATGGACATCCTCGAGGTGGAGGAGCTGGAGATCTGCCCCTGGGCACTTCGTGAGGGAGTGATCCTCCGCCACCTCGACACCATGCCGCCGGAGGACTTCGCGTGAGCGGACCCGTCCGGTGAGCGGAAGTGTCCGGCTCGCCGTCGACGGCGGCCAGACCATGCTGCGGATGGGCCTGCTCGCCGACGCCGGCGACTCCGAGGTGGCCGACCCCGCGTTCGTCCGGCAGGTGTCGGTCCCGGGCTTCCAGTGGACGCTGGGGGAGGACCCGGTCGAGCAGCAGTGCCGACGGGTGGAGGCCGCCTGGGAGGCGCTTGGCCGGCCCGCGCCGGTCGACGTGGTGGCCCTCGGTCTGGCCGGCGGCGCGTCCGACCCGGACAGCCGGCGGCGCCTCGCACCGCTGGTGGCCCGACAGCTCGGTGCCCGTCGCGTTCTGCTCACCGGTGACGACGTGACCACCCACCTCGGCGTGCTGGCCGGCGCACCCGGCGTGGTGATCGCCGCGGGCACCGGCGTCGCCTGCCTCGCGGTCACCGCAGGTGGCGAGCTCCTCAACGTCGACGGGCTCGGCTACCTGTTCGGCGACGCGGGCGGAGGCTTCTCGATCGGGCTGGCCGGGATGCGGGCCGCGCTCGAGGGCTACGAGGGCCGCGGGCCGGCGACCGTACTCACCGAACGCGCCGAGCGCCTCGTCGGCTCACCGCTGCGGCTGGCGATCAAGCGGTGGTACGCCTCGTCATCCCTGGTCGCCGACGTCGCGGCGTTCTCCGCGCAGGTCACGCAGGCGGCCGGGCCGCCCGAGGACGACCCCGTGGCCCGGGCGCTGTGCCTGCGGGCGGGCGGAGACCTCGGCACCAGCGCGGCCACCGCGGCCGGGCGGGCGTTTCCGGACGCGCCCGGAGGGAGTGTCCCGGTCTCCTGGGCGGGTGGCGTACTGGGCGCCCGGGTCGTCTTCGAGGCGTTCGCCGCCGAACTCGCCGCGTCCTGCCCGGCCGCCGCTCTGCGGGCTCCGGCCGGCGGATCGATGACCGGTGCCGCCCGGCTGGCCGCCGGAAGTGACGTACCCCACCTGGCCAGCGTGGTGACCCACCCAGCGCAGCCCGTGCACCCCGACCCCGGACACCCCGGACACCCCGACCCGGCCGCGGCGTGACCAACGCCCGGCCCGGCCGGGAGATCCCCGGGGCGAACACCAGGTGATCACCGGGTATTCGCCGGGCAATCCGCACTCGGCGCGTCGGTGGGCGACGCGAGCCGTACGCTGGGGGCCGTGCAGCCCGTTGTGCCCTCGACCCACGTGCGCGGCAAGGACGCCGTCGTGCGCGTGCCGGACGCCCGGATCGCCCTGTCCACGGCATCGGTCTATCCGGAGTCGACGGCCACCGCGTTCGAGCTGGCCGCCCGGCTCGGGTTCGACGGGGTGGAGGTCATGGTGGGCGCCGACCCGCTGAGCCAGGACGTCGACGCCCTGCGCCGGATCAGCGACTACCACCAGGTGCCGATCGTGTCGATCCATGCGCCGACCCTCCTCATCACGCAACGGGTCTGGGGGACCGACCCGTGGGGCAAGATCGACCGCAGCGCCGAAGCCGCGAAGGCACTGGGCGCGTCCGTGGTGGTCGTGCACCCGCCGTTTCGGTGGCAGCGCGACTATGCCCGCGACTTCGTGGCCGGGATCGCCCGTCGTCAGGCGGAGTCCGGGGTCAGCCTCGCGGTGGAGAACATGTTTCCGTGGAAGGCCGCGGGTCAGGGCGTCCAGGCCTACCTGCCCGGCTGGGATCCGCGGGACTTCGAGTACGCCGAGGTGACGCTCGACCTGTCCCACACCGCGACCGCCGGCGTGGACGCGTACCAAATGGCCTACGACCTCGGCGACCGGCTCACCCACATCCACCTCGCCGACGGCAGCGGCTCCAACAAGGACGAGCACCTGGTGCCCGGACGCGGCAGCCAGCGCTGTTCCGACGTACTCGAACTCCTCGCCCGCCGCGGCTTCACCGGCAGCATCGTGCTGGAAGTCAACACCCGCAAGGCCACCGGTCGTACGGAGCGGGAGGCCGACCTGGTGGAGGCGCTGGCGTTCGCCCGGCTGAGCTTCGCCGCACCTGTGGTTCCTTCGTACGCCGTGACCGCCGACGGGACGATCGAGGCCGTCGCGTCACAGCCGGCCGACGGTGAGAGCGCGTCCGGCACGGCCGGCTGAGGCGCGGCCCCGACTTTCCTCCTCTGGCTGAGGCGGATCGACCACCCGCCTGACTGCCTCGTCCCGGGATGGATCCGGGGATCTCGCGCCGCACTGCGGCGCCGTTTTAGCCGCTGAGATCCCTTCCGGAGTTCGTGTCGTACGGAAGTGTCCGATGCCACGATAAGTAGTACAGCTTCGGCTATTGCCCCGAACCCACCCACGCCGCCACGCTGTGGGCACATCGAGGCGCGCCCCGAGCACCACGCCGGGGCGCGACCCGTGACCTGCGGGCGGCAAAGGGGTCCGGGACATGAACGTCGTACGGCAGCGGTTGCGCACCATCCTTGTCCTGTTGGGATTCGCGTCCGGTTCACTGGTGTTCGCCGCGCCGGCGCAGGCGGCCCCACCGGCCTACGCCGCCCTCGGGGACTCCTACTCCTCCGGGCTCGGTACCCGCTCGTACTATCCCGACAGCGGATCCTGCTACCGCTCGCCGTACAGCTACCCCGTGCTGGACGCGGCCCGGATGGGCGCCAGGCTGACGTTCCTCGCCTGCGCGGGCGCGACCGTCGCGGGTGTGCGCGGCCAGGTCGGCGACATCCCTTCCGGTGCGACGCTGGTGACCGTCTCCGCCGGCGGCAACGACGCGGGGTTCAGCAACGTGCTGTTGCGGTGCGCGCTGCCGTGGCCGCTGACCTGCTGGGACCAGATCGACCACGCGAACACCGTCATCCGTACAGTCCTGCCGGCTCGGCTGGACGGGTTGTACGCCGCGATCCGGGCGGCCGCCCCGCACGCCCGGGTGCTGGTGGTCGGATACCCACGGCTCTTCAACGGCCGTGAGTGCAATCTCGCGTCCCGGATAAGTTCCAGCGAGCAGCGGGCGCTGAACGCCACCGCCGACCTGTTGGCCACGACGATCGCGGCGCGGGCGGCCGCACACGGGTTCGGCTACGCCGACGCGAGGGGGCCGTTCACCGGGCACTCGGTGTGCGCGGACGCGGAATGGATCAACGGCCTGTCCAATCCGGTCGCCGAGTCCTACCACCCCAACCGGCCCGGACAACGTGGGTACGCCGACCTGGTCGGTCCCGCACTGACCCGCCTCGCCGGCAGCCGCCAGGCCCGGGTCTGAGCAGTCGGCTCCGATTGGTCGGCTCTGGTTGGCTCGAACCGCGTTTTTGTCCACAGGTGGCGGATCGGTTGGGCCTCGGGTCTCCTTGTGGACAACGGATCTCGCAGCCGCGGCGGCCTCTAGGCTTCGAACATGCATTCGACGACGCAGGACCTTCCCGGCACCGGTGGCAGTGGCGCCGTCGCCCGGTTGAGGGCTGCGCTGGCCACGATCCGCGCCGGGGTGGAGGAGGCTTTGTCGACGCCGACCACGTGGGTGGAGGTCGGTGAGCTGGGGGCGCTGATCGGTGAACTGGAGGCGGAGAAGGCACGGACCGACGCGCTCACCCTGGCCTGGGTTCGTCAGGCCGAGGCGTGTGATGTGGGGAAGACGACGGGTGCTGCGACGACGGCGGGGTGGTTGCGTACTGCGCAGCGGATGTCGAAGACCGAGGCGTCCGCCACCGTCGGCCTGGCCCGGGACCTGGACCGTACGGTCACGTTGACCGCCGCCGCGCTGGCGCGGGGTGAGTTGTCGTTGAAGCATGCGCAGGTGATCGCGTTCGCGGTCAAGGACCTACCCGCCTACGTCGGTGTTGAACAACGGGTGAAGGCCGAGGAATACCTGATCGCCTGGTCCAAGCGACGTAACCCCGACGACGTACGCCTGCTGGGGCGGACCACACGTTCGTCCACCACCGAGGATGGCAGGTACGGATGGGTGACCACGGCCACCCCGAGTACATCCCACCGGAGTGGGTGGACCCGCACCAGAAAGTACGACGGCCATGATGCCTGTCGACGTCGGCCAGGTGGCCGGCCAACGTAAGAGGGCCGCCGCGGAACGTCGACCGGACGTCCCGCGGCGGCCCCGACCCCCTCGTGTGGTCGGTCGGTTCTCACCGGCCAGGGGCGAACTGCTCCTCCTCCGTGGAGCCGGTGAGTGCCGTCGTCGCCGACTGCGGCGAGATGGCCGTGCTCACCAGGTCGAAGTAGCCGGTGCCCACCTCGCGCTGGTGCCTGGTGGCGGTGTAACCGTCGCGTTCGGCGGCGAACTCGCGTTCCTGCAGGGCGACGTACGCCGTCATGCCCTCGCGTGCGTACCCCTTGGCGAGCTCGAACATCGACTCGTTCAGCGCGTGGAACCCCGCCAGCGTGATGAACTGGAATGCGTACCCCATCTCGCCCAGCTCGCGCTGGAACTTCGCGATCGTCCCGTCGTCCAGGTGCTGCTTCCAGTTGAACGACGGCGAGCAGTTGTAGGCGAGCATCTGGTCCGGATACTCCGCCTTGATCGCCTCGGCAAACTCCCGCGCCACCCCCAGATCCGGCTTGGACGTCTCCATCCACAACAGATCGGAGTACGGCGCGTAGGCGAGTCCCCGGGACACGCACGCGGCCAGTCCGTTGGTGACGCGGTAGAAGCCCTCCGCGGTCCGCTCGCCGGTGACGAACACCCGGTCGCGTTCGTCGACGTCGCTGGTCACCAGCGTCGCCGCCTGGGCGTCCGTACGCGCGATGATCAGCGACGGTACGCCGGACACGTCGGCCGCCAGCCGGGCCGCGTTGAGCGTGCGGATGTGCTGTCCGGTGGGGATCAGCACCTTGCCGCCGAGGTGGCCGCACTTCTTCTCCGAGGCCAGCTGGTCTTCCCAGTGCACCCCGGCCGCACCGGCCGCGATCATCGCCTTCATCAGCTCGAACGCGTTCAGCACGCCGCCGAAGCCGGCCTCCGCGTCGGCCACGATCGGTGCCAGCCAGTACGGCGCGTCCGCGTTGCCTTCTGCCCAGGTGATCTGGTCGGCCCGCTGGAGCGCGTTGTTGATCCGGCGAACCACCTGGGGTACGGAGTTCGCGGGGTACAGGCTCTGGTCCGGGTAGGTCTGGCCGGCGAGATTCGCGTCGGCGGCAACCTGCCAGCCGGACAGGTAGATGGCCTCCAAACCGGCCCGTACCTGCTGGACGGCCTGGTTCCCGGTCAGCGCGCCGAGCGCGGCCACGTAGTCACGCTCGTGCAGCAGCTCCCACAGCCGCTCCGCACCGACGCGGGCGAGGGTGTGTTCCTCGGGCACGGAGCCGCGCAGGCGTACGACGTCCTCGGCGGTGTAGTCGCGTCGGACGTTGGCCCAGCGCGGGTCGCGTTCCCAGACCTGCCGCAGTTCGTGTGCCGCTGCGCGGATCCGCCGCTCGACCGGCCGGTCGCCGTTCGGGCTGTGCTGCTCCGCGGCTTCGCGAGGCGAGGGGATGGTCTGGTCCGCCCTGTTGTGCCTACTGTGCTGGGTTGTGCTCATCGGGTTGGTTTCGCCCTGGTCAGCCGTGGTCCGCGCTGGAGTGTCCCGGCCGGTCCTGGTCCGCTCGGGCTTGGGCGCAGGCTCCTCCGGCGCGGCATCTTCCTGCCCGCGCGGAGTCGTCTCGCTCGGTCGCATCATGCTCCCCCTCCGTCGGATGGGTGCTTCCGACCTGAGTGTCGGACGCTGGACGGGCCGGCGGAGGAGTTCGTCGGGGGAAACATCCGCGGTTCTTCTCCTACGATGAAAGCAGTGCTTTCTTCGGGCCGGGGGAGTCGAAGAGGAGTCCAAGATCGTGCCGGCAGACCTTCATCTGCCCACATTCGGGCAGCGACTGCGCCATCTACGACGCAACCGACAGTTGACACTGGCCGAGCTCGGCGAACGGGTGGGCCGTGCGCCCTCCCAGCTGTCCCTGCTGGAGAACGGCCGGCGCGAGCCCAAACTCTCCCTGATCACCGCACTTGCCCAGGCTCTGGACGTGTCCGTCGACGATCTGCTGTCCCCGACACCGCCGAGCAGGCGCGCGCAACTGGAGATTGCTCTGGAGGAGGCGCAACGCGAATCCCTTTACAAACAACTCGATCTGCCGCTGCTGCGCGTCGGGCCGCGGGTGCCCACGGAGGTACTCGAACACCTCACCGCGCTCTACGAGGAACTCAGACGCCGCGACACCAAACCCACCGCCACTCCGGAGGACGCACGCGCCGCCAACGCGGAGTTGCGTCGGCGAATGCGGGACCGCGGCAACTACTTCCCCGACGTCGAACGCCTCGCGGTGGAAACGCTGACGGCGGTCGGCTATCGCGGTGGCACGCTGTCGGACGCGCTGGCGGCCGCGATCGTGATGCACTGCGGATTCCAGGTGCGGTACGCCGAGGACCTGCCGCGCTCGGTCCGGTCGGTCACCGACCTGCGCAACAACCGCATCTACCTGCGGCGGGAGTCGCTCGGGATGCACACCCACCGCGGCATCCTGTTGCAGACCGTCGGCCACTTCGTCCTCGGGCACGAGCAGCCGCGCGATTTCGCCGACTTCCTGCGCCAGCGGGTGGAGGCCAACTACTTCGCCGCCGCGGTTCTCGTACCCGAACAGCAGGCGGTGCCGTTTCTCCAACAGGCGAAGGCGGATCGCGACCTCGCCGTGGAGGATCTGCGGGACGTGTTCTCGGTGTCGTACGAGATGGCCGCGCACCGGTTCACCAACCTCGCCACCCGCCACCTCGACCTGCGGTGCCACTTCGTCCGCAACGACGAGGCCGGGACGATCTACAAGGCGTACGAGAACGACGGGCTGTTGTTTCCGGCGGACCCGACGGGTGCGATCGAGGGCCAGCGGATGTGCCGCCGCTGGGCCGGCCGTCGGGTCTTCGTCGCGCCGGACAGGTTCTCCGCGTACTACCAGTACACCGACACCCCGGACGGCACACACTGGTGCGTCTCCCACATCGACCCCGGCCGGGAACGCCACTTCGCGGTCACCCTGGGCGTGGCGTACGAACAGTCGCGGTGGTTCCGCGGCCGGGAGACCGCCAACCGCGCGACGTCGCGCTGCCCGACCGGCCCGTGCTGCTCCCTGCCGCCGCCCGAACTCAGCGCCCGCTGGGAGGGCGCGGCCTGGCCGTCGGCGCGGGCGCACTCACACGTGCTCGCCGCACTGCCGACCGGAAACTTCCCGGGCGTGGACGAGACCGACGTCTACACCTTCCTCGACCGGCACGCCCCGTCCTGACCCGCCCCGTCCTGACCCGCCCCGTCCTGACCCGCCCCGTCCTGACCCGCCCTGACCTGGGCCGTCGGGCCCGGCGAGGCGTCAGCCGGGAAGCCTCCCGTCCCTCCGGGAAGCGGACCCGCTCCGGCGCGGGTAGGCTCGGCGGCTGCGGCCGACCGCGGACGCCGGGGCCCGCCCCCGGGCCCGACCGCCACCGGCGCGCACCGACGACCACCGTCCACTGGACAGGAGACATGGCAGGTTCACAACGCTCCGCCGGAGCGGCGTACCGACATCCGTCCGACCGCCGGCCCGGCAGCGAAGCGCTGGTGACATACATATGCTGACCGCCCTGCTGGTGGCGGCGTCCGTCCTTCTCATCCTGGTCTGTGGTGTCTTCGTCGCCGCGGAGTTCTCGCTGGTGACGGTTAGCCGACCCGCGGTCCAGCGGGCCGCCGAGGCCGGGATGAAGGGTGCACGGAGCCTCGAAGCCGCCCTCCCGAACCTCTCCACCCACCTGTCCAGCGCCCAGATCGGTATCACCGTCACCAACCTCGCCGTCGGCTGGCTGGCCGAGCCTGCTGTGGCCAAGCTGCTGCACGCCCCGCTCACCGCGGTCGGCGTCGGCGACGGGGCGGTGAGCGGGATTTCCCTGACCATCGCGCTGGTGCTCGTGACGCTGGCCACCATGGTGTTCGGCGAACTGGTGCCGAAGAACCTCGCCATCGCCCACCCGTTGGGGGTGGCCCGGGTGGTGCAGCTTCCGCAGCGGGTCTTCACCACCGCCACCAAGCCGCTCACCGTCGCGCTCAACAGCACCGCCAACCGCGTCGTCCGGGCGCTCGGCATCGAGCCGCAGGAGGAGCTGGCCTCGGCCCGCACCCCCGAGGAGCTGGTGTCGGTCGTACGAAGTTCGGCCGAGTCGGGCTCGCTGGCGGAGTCCACCGCCGCCCTGGTCGAACGCATGCTCCGCTTCGACGACAAGCGGGCCCGCGACGTGATCACCCCGCGCACCCGGCTGGTCTGGCTGGCCGACCGCGACCCCGCCCAGCGGGTGGTCGACCTGGCCCGCGAGCACGGCCTCTCCCGGTTCCCGGTGGCGCGCGGTGACGACCTGGACGACATCGTGGGCGTGGTCGAGCTGAGTCAGGCGATCGCGGTGCCGGCCGCGGAGCGGGCGACCACCACCGTCGGTACGTTCGCCGCCGAACCCCTGGTGGTGCCCGACACCGCACCGCTGGACGAGGTGCTGTGGGCGCTGCGCGACTACCGGACCGAGCTGTGCGTCGTACTCGACGAGTACGGCGGAACCGCCGGCATCACGACGTTCGAGGACGTCGTGGAGGAGATCGTCGGGGAGGTGTCCGACGAGCACGACGAGCCGAGCCCGACCCACGAGCGCACCGGTGACGGCTGGGTGATCTCCGGCCTGCTCCGGCCGGACGAGGTTCGCGATCTGACCGGCATCCGGTTGCCCGCCGACGACCACCGGTACGAGACCGTCGCCGGGCTGGTGCTGCAACTGCTGGGCAAGGTGCCCGACGCCGGTGACGTCGCGGCCGTGGACGGCGTACGGCTCACGGTGGCTCGGATGGACAACCACCGCATCGACCAGGTGCACCTCGAACACCTGCCCGGCGGCGACCAGCCCGACGGCGACAAGCCCCACGGCGACCAGCCCGACGAGCCCGCGAGAGCCGGTGCGGGCGCCGGGCGCAACGGACACGGAGGTGCCGGCCATGAGTGACGGCGGCGCACTGATCCTGTCGGTCGTCCTGCTGGCGGCGAACGCGTTCTTCGTCGGGGCGGAGTTCTCCCTGGTCTCAGTCCGCCGCAGTCAGATCGAGCCGCTGGTGGAGGCCGGGTCGCGCCGGGCGCGGTCGACCATGTGGGCCATCCGCCGGGTCACCCTGATGATGGCCGGCGCCCAGCTCGGCATCACGTTGTCCACGGTCGGGCTCGGCGCCATCGCCGAACCCGCCCTGGCCCACCTGCTCCAGCCGGCGTTCGAGGCGGTCGGCTTACCTCACGCGCTGCTCCACCCGGTCGCCATCGTGATCGCGTTGCTGGTGGTGGTCGCACTGCACGTCGTGCTGGGGGAGATGGTCCCCAAGAACATCGCGCTGGCCGCGCCGGACCGGGCGGCACTCACGCTCGGCCCGCCGCTGCGGGCGATGGTGCGGGCCATCCGGCCGCTGATCACCGGCCTGAACGGCGTTGCCAACGGCGTCCTGTGGCTGCTGCGGGTCACCCCGCAGAACGAGGTGGACGACGCGGTGACCCATGAGGAGGTGGGCCACCTGCTGGCCGAGTCGCGCGAGGAGGGCCTGGTCGACGAGGACGAGCACCGGCTGACCACCGAGGCGCTGGCGTTCGCCGAGGGCACCGCCGGCGACGTCGCCATCCCGCTGGACTCGGTGGTGCTGATCGGCGCCGGAGCAACCGCCGCCGAGGTGGAGGAGCTGTCCGCCCGCACCGGCCACTCGCGCTTCCCCCGCCGCGACGCCGAGGGAGCTCTGTCCGGGTACGTCCACCTCAAGGACGTTCTCGCCGGCACCACCGACGAGGAGCCGCGGCCGCTGGCGTCGGCCCAGATCCGCCGGCTGCCGGCGATCACCACCGCGACACCGCTGGTGGAGGTGCTCTCCGCCCTCCGGCTCGGTGCGAGCCACCTGGCCCGGGTCGACGACGAGGCGGGTGCGACCACCGGGGTGCTCACCCTGGACGACGTACTCCTCCGACTGGTACCCCCTCGCCGGCACCAGGAGGCCCGCTGACATGATCGGCCTCCGTTCGGAGGGTGCCGGGGCGTAGCCTGACAGGGCCGGGTACCGACCGACGGACCGATCACTGATCGCGGGGCTCGACCTTGGGAGGGTCACGGTGGTGCTACGCCAGGCGCTGCTGACCGGTGCCCGCAGCCGGCGGCTGCGGAAGTTGGTCTCCACGATGCCGGTCTCGTCCGCGATCGTGGCGCGGTACGTCGCCGGGGAGACCGCCGACGAGGCGGTGGAGGCCGCGCGCCGGTTGCTCACCGATGGGTTGCAGTCCTCGATCGACTACCTCGGCGAGGACACCCACGACCGCGACCAGGCCACGCGGTCCACCCAGGCCTACCTCATCCTGCTCGACCGGCTGCACCGCGCCGGCCTGACCCGGGGTGCGGAGATCTCGGTCAAGCTGTCCGCCGTCGGGCGGGCGCTCGGCTCCGACGGCGAGAAGATCGCCCTCGACAACGCCCGGTCGATCGCCGACGCCGCCAGGAACGCCGGCACCACGGTGACCCTCGACATGGAGGACCACACCACCGTCGAGCCCACGCTGTCGATCCTGCACGAGCTGCGCCGCGACTTCCCGGAGACGGGGGCCGTCCTGCAGGCGTACCTCCACCGCACCGAGGCCGACTGCCGTGACCTCGCCTACGAGGGTTCCCGGGTGCGGCTGTGCAAGGGCGCCTACAACGAGCCCGGCTCGGTGGCGTACCAGAAGACCGGCGACGTGGACCGGTCCTACGTCCGCTGCCTGAAGGTTCTGATGGCCGGCCAGGGCTACCCGATGATCGCCACCCACGACCCGCGGCTGATCGAGATCGCCGGCGCCCTCGCGATGCGCCACGACCGGTCCCGCGGCAGCTACGAGTTCCAGATGCTGTACGGCATCCGGCCCCAGGAGCAGCGGCGGCTGGCCGACCTGGGCGACACCGTCCGGGTCTACGTGCCGTACGGCGACGAGTGGTACGCCTACCTCATGCGCCGCATGGCGGAGCGACCGGCCAACGCCGCGTTCTTCGTACGCTCGCTGCTCACCCGGACCTGACCGGCCGGCCGCGCGGGGCCAGGCCGACCGCGCCGGGCCGCGACGGTGCACGTGGGTGTAGGTGTAGGGGTGTCCGGCCGGACGAGCCGTACGAGAAACCGCACCCGCCGAAGGATGATGTCGTGATGAACGCCGTCCAGCAGCACACGATCGCCGTGATCGGCGCCGGCAAGATGGGCGAGGCCATCCTGTCCGGCCTGCTCCGTGCCGGCTGGCCGGCGAACCGGCTGATCGCGACAGCCCGCCGGGCCGAGCGCGGCGAGCAGCTCGCCGAGCGCTACGGCGTCCGTGTCCTGCCCAACACCGAGGCGGCCGCCGCCGCGGACGTGCTGGTGATCGCGGTCAAGCCGCAGGACGCCGGCACGCTGATGGTCGAACTCGCTCCCGCCGTGCCCGCCGGAAAACTGGTGGTGACCCTGTGCGCCGGCCTGCCGACGGCGTTCTTCGAGAAGCGGCTGCCGGACGCCACCCCGGTCGTACGGGTGATGTCCAACACCCCGGCCCTGGTGGACCAGGCGATGAGCGCGATCTCGGCCGGTTCGCACGCCAGCGCCGAGCACCTCGCGCTGACCGAGGAGATGCTGCGCCCGCTGGGGGAGACGCTGCGGCTGCCGGAGTCGCAGCAGGACGCGGTGACGGCGCTGTCGGGTTCGGGCCCGGCGTACTTCTACTACCTCGTCGAGGCGATGACCGACGCCGGCATCCTGCTCGGGCTGCCGCGCCAGGTGGCGCACGACCTGATCGTGCAGGCCGCGCTCGGCGCGGCGGTGATGCTGCGCGACACCGGTGAGCACCCGGTGGCGCTGCGGGAGGCGGTGACCTCGCCGGGCGGCACCACGATCAGCGCCATCCGGGAGCTGGAGAGCCACCGGGTCCGGGCCGCGGTGCTGGACGCGATCGAGGCCGCCCGCGACCGGGCCCGCGAGCTGGCGGCCGCCGCGGAGTGACCACCGCTCATGGAATGACCGCCGCTTCGAAGTGACCGCCGCTTCTGAGCGACCGCGCGCCGGCTTAGTCGGCGCGGCGCAGGTACAGGAAGTCGCTCACGCCGAAACGGGCCAGGATGAATCTGGCCCGCTTCGGCATGTCCGTACGGTCCTCGTCGTGCACCACCCGGGGATCGGTCAACCGGATCGTCCGGCCCTTGGTGACGATCTCGCAGCCGCTCGCGGCGAGGATGTTGCGCACCCAGTCCGCGTCCGGGCCGTACGTCAGGGCGATGACATAGCCGTCCGGGCGTTCGAAGACGTTCACCGGCGTCTCGAAGCGACGTCCCGACCTGCGGCCCTGGTGGACGACCATCGCCATCCCCGGCAGCCGGGGTGCCGCCCTGCCGAGGACCCGGTTGGTGGCGACCTTGTTGAACCTCGCGATCCGCTTGCTCAGCACCATGGCCCGATCGTTCCCCCACTTTCCGGATTGATCAACACCCACGGGCTTCGGGCCGGCCCCGGTCCTTCACAACTCCTTCACAGCCCGATCGCCGTCCGGGCGGCGGCGAGGGTCGGTGCGGCGAGCTCCCGTGCGCGTTCGGCGCCGAGGCGCAGGGTCGCGTCGACGTGTGCCGGGTCCGCGACGAGTTCGGCGTACCTGTTCTGCAGCGGCTTCAGAACGCCCACCACCGCGTCGGCGGTGTCCCGTTTGAGCGCGGCGTAACCGTCGTACTTCCCGGCGAGGGCGGCCGGGTCGGCCTCGCCGGTGCAGCCCGCGAGGATCTCCAGCAGGTTGGAGACACCCGGCCGGTTCTCGGGGTCGTAGCCGACGTCGGGGGAGGCGTCGGTGACCGCGCGGGAGATCTTGCGGACGATCACCTCGGGCGGGTCGAGCAGCCGGATGGACCCCAGCGAGTCGGCGGGCGCGGACCCGCTCATCTTCGTGGTCGGGTTCTGCAGGTCCATCACCCGCGCGCCCACCGTGGCCGGGCTCAGCTCCGGCACGACGAACGTCGGCCCGTACGTGCGGTTGAACCGGATCGCCAGGTCGCGGGCGAGTTCCACGTGCTGGCGCTGGTCGTCGCCGACCGGCACCTCCGTACTCCCGTACAGCAGGATGTCGGCGGCCATCAGCACTGGATAGGTGTACAGCGACACCCGGGTGCGCGGCCGGCCGCGGCCCTTCTCCTTGAACTGGATCATCCGGCTCAGCTCGCCGACGTAGGCCGTCGACTCCAGCAGGTACATGAGTTCGGTGTGCGCGGGCAGGTCGCTCTGCCGGGTGAGCACGCAGACCGCGGGGTCCAACCCGGCCGCGAGGTACAGCGTGGCGATCTCGCGGGTCAGCCGGCGCAGCTCCTTCGGATCGTGCACGACGGTGAGCGCGTGCAGGTCGACGACGCAGAAGACGCACCGGGCGGTGTGCTGCAGGTCGACGAACCGGCCCAGCGCACCTAAATAGTTGCCGAGGGTGAGCCGGCCGGTGGGCTGGATGCCGGAGAAGATCGTCCGGCTGGTGACCGGGTGGTTCGTGACCGTGGGGTCGACGGCGGTGTGGGTCACGGCTGCGGGATTCATCGAGAGCTCCTTGGTCGGAGCCGCCGCCACGAGGACGGGTCAACACATGCGCCGGCCGCCCTCGCAGGGGCGGCCGCGGATGCTGGGGTGCGTCGTACGCGGGATCGGGGCCGCCCTAGGCAGCCCACCAACCCAGTGGTCGAAGAACGGGTTTCGGCGTACGCACACCCTCACAATAACCGCTCGGCGGATGTCGTGTCCGCACGAGAGGATGACCACCGTGGCGAATGTGGAGAACCCGACGGCCGAAAGCGGCCCTGTCAATGCCGGCTTGACTGGTGCCGTAGCCGCGGATGCGGGTGCGGATGCGAGCGAGCCGGCCGTGGTGGTCCGGCAGGTCGGCCCGGACGACTGGCGGGAGTGGCGGACGGTCCGGCTGGCGGCACTCGAGGAGGCGCCGTGGGCGTTCGGATCGACGCTCGCGCAGGCGCGGACGTTCGGCGAGGCCGAGTGGCGGCGCAGGTTGCGTGACTTCCCCTGCTACCTCGCCGACCTGCCGGGAACTGCCTCCCCGGTCGGTATGAGCGGGGCCTTCATCGAACACCCCGAGCCCGGTGAGTTCGACGAGTCCGGCGAGTCCAACGAGGCCGGCACAGGTCAGGGCGGCGCCACCGTCGAGCTGGTATCGATGTGGGTCAGTCCCGCGGTCCGCGGACGCGGGGTGGGTGCCCACCTGGTCGCGGCGGCGGTCGACTGGGCCACCAGCACCGGCGCCGCCCGGGTGCACCTGTGGGTGACGGACGGGAACGACCCGGCCCGACGGTTGTACGAACGCTGCGGTTTCGTGTCCACCGGCGAACGCGCGCCGCTGCCCTCCGACCCGAGCCTGAGCGAGATCGGCATGGTGCGCGAACTCCGCGCGTGAGCCCGGCCCGGTCCGGAGACCAGGCGGCCCGGCAGTCAGGCTGCCCGGCGGAGCTCCCAGGCCAGGTCGAGTAGTTCGGGGTACCAGTCGCCGTCGGTGCGCAGCAGCTCCCGGGCCCGCGCGACCGGGACCACGCGTACCTCCTCCACCTGCTCTCCGTCCGGCGGGTTGCTGGGCACCCCGTCGACCACGACGTCGGTGAGACACCACAGCCAGGCCTTCTCCGGGTGCGGCAGGTGCGGGCGGTACGGCTCGGACCGGTCGGACACGCAGTGGTGCGCGCCGAACCACCGCAGCGGGCCCACCCTCCTGGCACCGGCCTCCTCGGCGATCTCCCGGTCGACGGCGGCGAGCACGGACTCACCTGGTTCGCGGGTGCCGCCGGGCAGGAACCACACGTCGCGGTGGTCGCGGCAGACCGCCACCTCGTCGCCGACGAAGCCGACCACGTGGATGCTCTGCACCAGCGGCTCGGGCGGGAGCGTCGTGGAGAACTGCGCGTCGAGGCCCGCCCACTCCCACCGCTGCGGTGCGTAGAGCAGGGGGAAACGGTCGACCGGCCCGGCGGGGATCACGTCCATGACCAAGCACCCTAGGGCTGGCTGCCGCAAGGCCACCGTCGGCGTTCGCCCGGCCTGGCCGGGATCACGTCCGGAGTCGAGATCCGGTCTGGGGCAGGATGGCAGGCGTGACGAACTCCCCACCTGCCGAGCCCACGCAGCCCGAGTCCACGCGGCCCGACCCGAACACCCAGCCCGCACAGCCCGCATCGGACGCCGCTCCCGTGATCGGAGTGGACGTCGGCGGGACGCTGATCAAGGCCGCGGTGGTGTACGCCGACGGACAGGTCGGCGCCCGGGCGGAGGAGCCGACACCACCGGCCCGCGACGCCGACACCGTGCTGTCCGCGGTCGTCTCGGTCGTGGCCGGACTGCGGGAGCGCGCGCGGAGCGAGGAGCCGCCCGGCGACGTGGCGGCGCTCGGCGTCGCCGTACCCGGCATCATCGACGAACAACGCGGCGTCGCCGTGGTCGCGGCCAACCTCGGCTGGCGGGACACACCGGTGCGCGCGCTCCTGTCCCAGGCGACCGGCCTGCCGGTGGCGCTCGGGCACGACGTCCGCTCGGCGTGCGTCGCGGAATGGCACCTGGGCGCCGCCCGCGGATCCGGCGACGCGTTGCTGGTGACGCTCGGCACCGGCATCGGCGCGGGCGTGGTCAGCGACGGCCGGCTGCTCGTCGGCGGCGGGTACGCCGGGCAGCTCGGGCACGTCGTGGTCGACCCCGGCGGGGCGCGGTGCACCTGCGGTCAGTACGGCTGCCTGGCGACGCTGGCCTCGGCCACCGCCGTCGTCCGCCGCTACGCCGAACGCACCTCGGGGGACACGGCGAACGCGGACCTGACCGCCCGGGACGTGGCCCAGCTGGCCCGTACCGGCGACCCGGTCGCGGCTGCCGTGTGGGGCGAGGCCGTCACGGCGCTCGCCGACGCGCTGGCCACGGCGGTGACGGTGTTCGGATCGGAGCTCGTGGTGCTCGGCGGCGGGCTCGCCCTCGCCGGTGACCAGCTCGTCGACCCAGTACGCGACCGGCTGCTGGCCCGGCTGACGTTCCAGCGCCACCCTCGGGTGGTACGGGCCGCGATGGGTGCCGAGTCCGGCGTACTCGGTGCCGCCCTGCTCGGTCGGGCCGCCCTGCTCGGCCGGGCCGCCCTGCTCGACGCGGTGCCCGCCGAACCGGCAAGGTAGGAACGTGACCGGACACGCACGGCTGGTGTACGACCCGGACCTCACGGCGTACGATTTCGGCCCCCACCACCCGCTGGCCCCGATCAGGGTGCGGCTGACCGTCGCCCTGGCCACCGAACTCGGCCTCGTCGACACCACCTCGCCCGCCTCGTCCACCGCGCAGGCCTCCCCGGGCGAGACCGGCGCCGAAGCGAACGGCCGCGTGCTCCAGGTGCCCGCTCCCTCGGCCACCGACGAGCTGCTCGCCCTCGTCCACGACCCGGCCTACCTCGAGGCGGTCAAGCGGGCCAGCGTGCACCCGGAGTGGGCCGACGCGGAGTACGGCCTGGGGAGCTCGGACAACCCGACGTTCGCCGGCATGCACGAGGCGGCCGCCCACGTCGTCGGCGCCAGTGTCGAGGCGGCGCGCACCGTCTGGTCGGGGGAGGCACTGCACGCGGTCAACGTCGCCGGCGGGCTGCACCACGCGATGCCCGCCTCGGCCAGCGGCTTCTGCGTCTACAACGACCCGGCGCTGGCGATCCGCTGGCTGCTGGACGCCGGGTGCCCACGGGTCGCCTACCTCGACCTCGACGTCCACCACGGCGACGGCGTACAGGAGGTCTTCTGGGACGACCCGCGGGTGCTGACGATCAGCGTGCACGAGTCGCCGCGGACGTTGTTCCCGTACGTCAGCGGCTATCCCACCGAGATCGGCGGACCGAACGCCGAGGGCTTCGCTGTCAACCTCGCCTTGCCTGCGGGTACGGGCGACGCCGGCTGGCTGCGCGCGTTCCACGCCGTCGTACCCCACCTGCTGGAGGCTTTCCAGCCCACTGTCCTGGTCAGCCAGCACGGCTGCGACAGCCACCGCGCCGACCCGCTGGCCCATCTCGCCCTGTCCGTCGACGGGCAGCGCGCAGCCGCGCTGGCCGTACACGACCTGGCCCACCGACTGTGCGAGGGCCGCTGGGTGGCCACCGGCGGGGGCGGCTACGCCCTGGTGGAAGTGGTGCCGCGCACCTGGAGCCACCTGCTGGCGATCGCCGGTGGCCGGCCCCTCTCACCGAACACACCCACCCCGCCGGGCTGGCGTGATCTGGTCGCGGCGGAGTGCCGGCGGCCGGCGCCGACGTCGATGACCGACGGGGAGGATCCCACGTACGCAGACTGGGACACCGGTTACGACCCCGCCGACGAACTGGACCGGGCGGTCCGCGCGACCCGGCAGGCGGTCTTCCCCTGCCACGGCCTCGATCCCCACCTCTGACCCTGCCTCTGACCCTGCCTCTGACCCCACCTCTGACCCTGCCTCCGACCCGGACGGAGCAGGGCGGGAGAGCGGGACGGTCCGGGCGGAAGTGGGCGGGCTCGCGGCCTGTACCCTGTGAGGACGCATCGGTCCGCGCTGGTCATCGCCTGCCCACAGGCGTCGCGATTTCCGACGTTCGGGTGCGTATTGGTTGGGGTACGAACACATCCGAAAGGGTTCCGCGTGGGTTCCGTCATCAAGAAGCGTCGCAAGCGAATGTCGAAGAAGAAGCATCGCAAGCTCCTCAAGAGGACGCGCGTGCAGCGCAGGCGTCAGGGGAAGTAGCGACCTTCGTGCCCACGGGGTGAGGCCGATATGGCGCGTGTAGTCCTGGTCACGGGAGTCTCCCGCGATCTTGGTAGCCGGTTCGCGCGCCGGTTGGCCGGCGACCCCGGCGTCGACCGGGTGCTCGCCGTCGACGTCGTACCTCCGCGTCACGATCTCGGTGACGCGGAGTTCGTACGTGTCGACCTGCGCAGCCCGGTCGTCTCCCGCGTCCTCGCTCGGGAGAGCATCGACACCGTTGTCCACCTGAACGTGATCGCCACCCCGCAGCACGCGGGCGGGCGGGCCACGATGAAGGAGATCAACGTCATCGGCACGATGCAGCTGCTGGCCGCCTGCCAGCGGCTGCCGTCGGTGAGCAAGGTCGTGGTCAAGTCCTCCACCGCGGTCTACGGCGCGTCGCCGGCCGACCCGGCGATGTTCACCGAGGACATGGAGCCGCGCGCGCTGCCGCAGTCCGGGTTCGCCAAGGACGCGGTGGAGGTGGAGAGCTACGTCCGCGGCTTCGCCCGCCGTCGCCCGGACGTCGCCGTGACGACGCTCCGGTTCGCCAACGTCATCGGTCAGCGGGTACGCACCCCGATGACGCGTTACTTCACCCTGCCGGTGGTGCCGACCGTGCTCGGCTTCGACGCGCGGCTGCAGTTCGTCCACGAGGACGACCTGCTGGAGGCGTTGCGCCTCGCCACCGTGAGCCAGGTGCCCGGCACGTTCAACGTCGCGGGGGACGGCATGCTGATGCTGTCCCAGGCCATCCGCCGGATGGGCCGGCCCACCGCGCCCGTACCGGCGTTCGCGGTGGCGACGTTCGGGCAGATGTTCCGGGCCGCCCGGCTGGCCGACTTCACCCCCGAACAGCTCTCCTACCTCACATACGGCCGCGGCGTCGACACCACCCGGATGCGCGACGACCTGGGCTTCAAGCCGAGCCACACCACTGCGGAGGCGTTCGAGTCCTTCGCCGCGGTGCACGAACAGGGCCTGCTGAGTTCTGACCGCGTCGCGGCAGCCGAGGAGGAGGCCGCGGCGTTCCTCGGGATACGCGATGTGCGAGACGAGGCCGAAGGGGTACGACAGGGCCATGGCTGACTCCTCCCAGGCGAAGGTGATTCCCCTGCACGGCTCACCGTCGGCCGACGGCGCCGGTTCGCAGGGAACCGACTCGGGCTCGACCGGCGACGCCGACCGGTCGGCAAGTCTCGGCGACGGCCTGATCGAGGCGGCCGGCGCGCTCGCTCAGGGCCTGGCCGCACGAACCCTCGGTGACGACTGGCGGAGGAAGGTTGCCGGCGGGCTGGAGTTCGCCCGGCGCCGGCTGACGGGGGAGTACGAGGTCGACGACCTCGGCTTCGACCCCGACCTCACCGAGAACGTCCTGCTCGCCATCCTGCGGCCGCTGTACGAGAACTGGTTCCGGGTCGAGGTGCGCGGACTGGACAACATCCCGGCCGTTGGTGGTGCGCTCCTGGTGGCCAACCACTCGGGCACGCTGCCCGTCGACGGTCTGATGACCCACGTCGCGGTGCACGACCACCACCCGGCACACCGCCACATCCGGATGCTCGGCGCCGACCTCGTCTTCCGTACGCCGGTGATCTCCGAACTCGCCCGCAAGGGCGGCACCACTCTCGCCTGTAACGAGGACGCCGAGCGGCTGCTCAGCGCGGGTGAGCTGGTCGCGGTGTTCCCCGAGGGTTACAAGGGGCTGGGCAAGCCGTTTTCCGAGCGCTACAAGCTGCAGCGGTTCGGGCGGGGCGGTTTCGTCGCGGCCGCGCTGCGCACCGGCGTGCCCATCGTGCCGTGCTCGATCGTCGGCGCCGAGGAGACCTACCCGCTGCTCGGTAACGTCGAGCCGCTCGCCCGGCTGCTCGGTGTGCCGTACCTCCCGATCACGCCGACGTTCCCGTGGCTCGGCCCACTCGGGCTGGTGCCACTGCCGTCGAAGTGGATCATCTCCTTCGGCGAGCCGATCTCCACCGACAGCTACGACGCGGAGGCGGCCGAGGACCCGATGCTGGTCTTCGACCTGACAGACCAGGTGCGCGAGACCATCCAGCACACCCTGTACGCACTCCTCCTCGACCGCCCCGACGCCTTCTGAGGCCGCGGCCCCCGCATCCCGCCTGGCTGCCCTTGTGCCACGGGGAGCTTGTGGGCGCGCATTCTTCCGCGGGAAGAACCGCGCCGCTCGGCCGCCGTGGCACGCCGACTCCCCGTCGACTACCGGCGCTAGTGGGGCAGTGGGAGGGGCAACGGCAGCGGCAGGGTCGGTAGGGGAAGCGGCAACGGCAACTCGGGCGGCGGCGGCGACTTGGGTGTCCCCGTCGGGCCTGGGGTGGTCGGTTTCGGGTCCGGCGTGCCCGGTCCGTGCGGCCCGGGCCGCGGCAGGGTGAGCGTCGGCAGCGGCAGGGGTAGCGGATCGGCGGTGCGGGTCGGCTGCGGACCGCCCGGGCCGGGGTTGGTCGGCACCGGACCGGGTCCACTGGTCGGGCGCGCCGGCCCCGGCGTGGGCGGAACCGGTCCGGAGTTGGGCCTGTCCGTTGGTCCGGAGGTCGGAGTGGGGCGCGGGGACGCGGGCCGGGCGGGGGCGTCCGGGTCGGTGGTCGTGGTCCCGCAGGTGGGGCAGGCGGCACGGGCCCGGCGATCGGCGTCGGCGACCGCGGCAGCCGCGCGGGCGTACGACCCGGACAGCCCCTGCGGCAGCAGCGGCCGCAGCTCCCGGAGGTGTGGCCGGGCGTCGGCGGCGAACTCCCGGATCGCGACCACCGGCGCGGTGCTTCCGTCGGTCTGGTGTGCCCGCAGGAGCAGGTCGGCGCCCCGGCGGGTGTCGGCGCTCATCTGGTCCAGGGTGGCCCGCGCCAGGTCGGCGCGTTCGGTGTCGGTGTCGCGGAGGGGCGCGCCGCCGGCCATCCGGCCCACCTCGGCCAGCCGGGTCGAGGCCTGGGTGAGGTACTCCCGGCCGCGTGACTCCTGGCCGGAGGCCACTGCCACCTGGGTGCGCTCCAGGCCGATCTTGATGGGGTAGAACATTCCGCCGGGCTGGGCGTCGCGGGCCGCGGCGGCTGTTCCGGCCACCCCGCCGGCCAGCACCACCGCGGCGGCGACGGCGAGGATTCGCGAACGCCGCGGAGTCGCGGCCCCGGGCCGGTCCGAACGGTGCGCACGCGACCCGGCTCCGCCCGTCCGGCCGTCGCCGGCGCCTCCCTCGGCGGAAGCCCGAGCAGCCGCGGCCACCACCAGGCGTTCCCGGAGGGCCGTGCGGAACTCCTCCGACGGCTCGATCGCGGAGGGCCGCAGCCGGATGGTGACGGAGTGCAGGTCGCGGAGCGTGGGGTCGGTGGAGCGGCCGGTGCCATCCACCAGCCGGGCGAATACCTCGGCCCGCCGGCGCGACGCCAGGAGGGAGGTCATCGACGTGTACTCCTTCGACCAGTCGACCGGGGTGGCCGGATCCTCCGTGCACATCCGGTGGTTGTTCGGTGGGACGGCGGTGTCCCGGGTCCCGAGGGATACCTGCGAAAACGAGCAGTCGCCCCCGTGGTTACGGCCCGCGGCCGTCCATGATCGACAATCCGCCGGTTCACAGCGGCCCCGCGCGGTCCGCCGGCCCGGAGCGGCCGGTGTCCGGGCACCGCCTCGGCGAGGTCACCGCAGTCCGTCGGGGAGCAGCTTGGCGAGGTTGCGGACCGCTCGCAACTGGAGTTGTTTGACCGCGCCCTCGCTCTTGCCCAGCGACTGGGCGGTCTCGGCCACCGACATGCCGTTGAGGAAGCGCATCACCAGGCACTCCTGCTGGTCCTGGCCGAGCTGCCGGAGCGCCTCCACCAGCGCCTCGTTGGTCAACCGGGTGAGGACGTCGTCCTCGGGGCCGGCGGTGACCGAGTCGGAGTCGAGGATCTCCCCGGTCGCGACCTCCAGCCGGAACCGGCCCGACTTGAAGTGGTCGGTGACGAGGTTGCGGGCGATCGTCACCAGCCAGGCACCGAAGTCGCGTCCCTGCCAGCGGAACGACCCCAGCGACCGCAGGGCGCGCAGGAACGTCTCGCTGGTGAGGTCCTCGGCGAGGGCGTGCGTACCGACCCGGTAGTAGACGTACCGGTAGACGCTCGGGACGTAGTGGTCGTACAGCTGGCCGAACGCCTCGGCGTCGCCGTTCTGGGCGAGCTCGACCAGTGCGACGATCCGGGATCTGGTGGCGTCGGCGGGCGCGTTGCCGCCGAGACCGTCGGCGGCCCGGGCACCCGCACGGGTCCGGGTCGAGGCGGTCTCCTGGTGCGAGGCCTGGCACAGGCGGCCGTCGTCGGGCACACGGGAACGCCCGACCGAGGGGCCAGCAGAAGGGCCGGCGGAGGAGCCGTCGGAGGGGACGGAGGCGAGAGTGGAAGTGGCGGAGATCGGGACGAGGACGTGCCCGCCGGCCGGACCCCAGACGTCGCTGGTACGCAGCACGGCGCGCAGCAGCGCGACGAGCTCCTGCACGCCCGCGCGGTCCGCGAGCGTGGTCCGGCGGTCATCCGACATCGCTACCTGCCCCCCAGCAGGGATGGGTACGGCCCCATTTGCGGCATCGTAGGGAAGATCCCGGCAAACGGGAAACTCGGTGCGTTCAGCGCAGCTTCCACCACGGAGAGTGGCGCCGCCGAAGTGGCATTGCGAGCGGAGACTGGTGCCGGCCGAGGGACGTACGGCGCAGGGCCGCGGCAGCCGCAGCCGCGCCGCCGACGGCGCCGGCCATGGCCGCTGCCGCGAGCCCTGCCCGGGCCGCTCTGCGCGCCCGGCGGAAGTCCCGGATGCGCCACCCGTGCTTGCGGGCGTACCTGCGCAGCTTGCGGTCGGGGTTGATGGCGTACGGCAGGCCGACCAGCGACAGCATCGGGACGTCGTTGGCGGAGTCGGAGTAGGCCGCGCAGCGGGACAGGTCGAGGTCTTCCTGCGCGGCCAGCACGCGGACCGCCTCGGCCTTGGCCTGGCCGTGCATGAGGTCGCCCACCAGCCGGCCGGTGTAGCGGCCGTCCTGCGTCTCCGCGACGGTGCCGAGCGCGCCGGTGAGGTTCAGCCGCTCGGCGATCAGCCGGGCGATCTCCACGGGTGCCGCGGTGACCAGCCACACCCGCTGGCCCTGGTCGAGGTGCCGCTGCGCGAGCGCGGCCGTTCCGGGCCAGATCTTGGTGGCCAGCGCCTCGTCGAAGATCTCCGAGGCGAGTTCGGCCAGGTCTTCGACCTCCCAGCCGGCGATGAACGCCAGCCCGAGCTCGCGGATCTGGCTGATCCCGTCGGCGTCCTCCGCGCCGCTGATCCGGAACTTCAGCTGCTGCCAGCCCGCGCTGAGGAACTCCCGGGTCGGGTAGTAGTCGCGCGAGTGCAGGCCACGGGCGAGGTAGAACAGCGAGGCGCCGCGCATCAGCGTGTTGTCCACGTCGAAGAACGCCGCCGCGGCCAGGTCGGCAGGTGGTCGGTCGGGGGCGTGGATCGGGGACGGAGCCGGCTTCGATTCCTCCGCGGGCGTCATGCCCACCGAGCTTAGGCCGTGGGACCGACATCGCGGCGGTCAGGATGTGGGAATCCTCCGGCTTCGGGAGCGGCCCTGGCAGTGGACACCCGAAGCCGCGCCGACTCGATGTGTGCCAGACTCGCCGACGTGGTGATGGCGCCTCGTACGCAGCTGCAGCCGGTCCGGGTGGACACGGCGATCAACGTCGCCGACCTGGTGCGACGGGCAGCCCAGGATGCCCCCGACCATCTCGCGGTGGTGGCCGGCGACGACCGGCTGACCTGGGCCGAGCTCGACCGCGCGGTCGACGCCGTGGCCGCCGCCTGGTCCGGTGCCGGGCTGGTGACCGGGTTCCGGGTCGCGCTGGCCATGTCCAACTCCCTGGAGTTCGTCACCGCCTACTTCGGCGCGCTTCGCGCGGGCCTGGTCGCCGTACCCCTCAATCCCGCCAGCACGGCCCAGGAGATCGGTTCGATGCTGGGCGCGGTGAACGCGCGGGTGGTTCTCGCCGACGACACGAGCGTGGCCGCCGTCCGGGCCGCGGTGGACGAGCTCGTCGGTGGTGGCGGACCCGCCCTCGACGCGGATGCCGTGCCGGTGGTGGTCCCGGTCGGGATCGCCTCCCGGCCCGGCGAACGCAGCTACGACGAGTTGCTGGCCGCCGCGTCCAGCGCGCCCGCCGTTCCGCCCGCGGACCCCGAGACCCTCGCCGTGCTGCTGTTCACCTCCGGCGTGGCGAGCCCTCCGGTGATGCTCACGCACCGTGCGCTGCTGGCCAACCTCGACCAGTTGGCCGCGATCGAGCCGCCGGTGATGACGCCCGCCGACGTGGTGCTCGGTGTGCTCCCGATGTGTCATGTGTACGGCCTGAATGCCGTGCTGGGCATGGTCGCCCGGGTGGCCGGGACGCTGGTCCTGGTCCGCCGGTTCGCCCCGGAGGGCAGCCTCGACCTGGTGGCGGCCGAGCAGGTGACGAACGTCCCGGCGGTTCCCACGGTGTTCGCGAGCTGGCTGCGGGCCGCCGGCGGGGACGCCGAGCTCGCGCGCCGGCTCGCGAGCGTCCGGCTGCTGGTGTCCGGTGCGGCGCCGCTGTCGCCGTCGCTGCGAAGCGCGGTGCGGTCGGCCACCGGCCTGGTCGTCCAGGAGGGGTATGGCCTGACCGAGGCCGGCCCGGTGGTGACCAGCACCCTGTGCTCGGCCGGCGCGACGGCGGAGACGGCTGACGAGGCGGTCGAGTCGGACGAGGCGACTGCCCAGGCCCAGCCCACTGCCCAGGCTCACCCCACCGGACGGGCGAAGCAGACGGTGGGCGCGCCCCTGCCGGGGGTGGAGCTGCGGATCGTCGACGAGACCGGCGCCGAGGTCGAGGTGGGCGAGCCCGGCCAGGTGCTCGTCCGCGGACCGAACCTGTTCTCCGGCTACTGGCCGGACGGCTCCGACGCGCCGGGTGAGAAGGGCTGGCTGGCCACCGGCGACATCGGCTACCTCGACGAGGACGGCGACCTGGTGCTGGTCGACCGGATCAAGGAGCTCGTGATCGTCTCCGGCTTCAACGTCTACCCGCGCGAGGTCGAGGAGGCGATCGCCGAGGTCGACGGCGTGGCCGAGGTCGCGGTGGTCGGGATGCCCGACCCGCAGACCGGTGAGGCGGTTCGGGCGTACGTCGTTCCCGCCGCCGGTGCGCAGGTGAGTGCGGAAGAGGTACGCCGGCACTGCGAGGTCCGGCTGGCGAGGTTCAAGCGGCCCAGCGTGGTGGAGATCGTTCCCGAGCTGCCGCGCTCGGTGACCGGCAAGGTCGCCAAGTCCAGTCTGCGGCGGGCCGCCCGCGAGTCGGCGATCGGCTTCTGACCATGGCTCAGCCGACCCAGCCGGAACGCGTGACCCTCTACAGCAAGCCCGGCTGCCACCTGTGCGACGACGCCCGGGCAGTGGTCGCGTCCGTGTGCGCCGACCTGGACGTCGGCTGGAGCGAGATCGACATCGAGAGCGACGACTCGTTGTACCGCAGGTTCTGGGAGCAGATCCCGGTCACGTTCGTGGACGGCCGCCAGCACGACTTCTGGCGGGTCGACGCCGACCGGCTGCGCGCCGCGCTCGCCGTCGGCTGACCGCCGAAGAGGCGCCCGCCGAGTTCCGTCGACGGGTCCGCGTTTCGGCGTTCCGGCGATCATGCCGAACGCCCGTATACGGGAGCAAATCGGGGCAGATCCGCTCCGAGCGCGCCGGATGTGACGACCGGCACGTCCACCCAGCGCTACGCTCGATTTTGTTCGCACGTTCACAAAGTCCTAGGCTTGGAGATCGCCGGTCGGGACGGCTCCGATCGAGCAGAGGCGTCGTCGACCCTTCGAGACGTCACGTGCCACTACGGGAGAGATGTGAGTCCGCCGAACCCCCGCCGTACGAACGAGCAGGAAGCGCGCCCGAGCCGCGGCATCCCCGAGGCGACCGTGGCGCGACTGCCGGTCTACCTCCGGGCGCTGACCGCGCTCGCGGACCGGGGGATCGCGACCGCTTCCAGTGAGGAACTCGCCCGGGCGGCCGGCGTCAACTCCGCGAAGCTGCGCAAGGACCTGTCCTACCTCGGGTCCTACGGCACCCGCGGGGTGGGGTACGACGTGGAGTACCTCCGCTACCAGATCGCGCGGGAGATCGGCCTCACCCAGGACTGGCCCGTGGTGATCGTCGGGATCGGAAATCTCGGCCACGCGCTCGCCAACTACTCCGGGTTCGTGTCCCGTGGGTTCGGCATCGTCGGACTTCTCGACGCCGACCCGGCGCGGGTCGGTGAGCAGGTCGGGGACCACGTGATCCAGGCGTACAGCGAACTCGAACGCGTCGTGTCAGAGTACGGCGTGGCCATCGGCGTCATCTCGACGCCGGCGACCGCCGCGCAGGAGGTCTGCGACCGCATGGTTGCGGCGGGCATCACCAGCGTGCTCAACTTCGCTCCCGTGGTGCTGAGCGTTCCGCCCGGTGTGGACGTCCGCAAGGTCGACCTGTCCACCGAGCTGCAGATCCTCGCCTACCACGAACAACGCAAGGCGCTCGCGGGCCCGGGCACGGGTTCGCTGAGCCAGGTCGACGGCATCCCAGTCGAGAGGAGTCCCCTCGTCCCATGAGCATTCTGGTCGTCGGCCTGTCCCACCGCGGTACCCCCGTCCATCTGCTCGAGCGCGTGGTGCCCGCACCGGAGACGCTGGACAAGGTCCTCCTCGACGCGGTGGCGTGTCCGCACGTCGCCGCGGCCGTGGTGTTGTCCACGTGCAACCGGGTGGAGATCTACGCCGAGGTGGAGCGGTTCCACGGCGGTGTCGAGGAACTCGCCGAACTTCTGGCCCGCCACGCGGGTGTCTCCGCCGCCGAGCTCACCCCGCACCTCTACGTGCGGTACGAGGACGGCGCGGTGAGCCATCTGTTCTCGGTGGTGTGCGGCCTGGACTCGATGGTCGTCGGCGAGACCCAGATCCTCGGCCAGGCCAAGGCTGCGCTGCGCAACGCCCAGGACGCCGAGACGATCGGCTCGGTCCTGAACGGCGTCTTCCAGCGCGCGCTGCGGGTCGGCAAGCGGGCGCACACCGAGACCGAACTCGGACGCGCCGGCCGCTCCGTGGTCAGCGCGGCACTGGCGCAGGCGGTCGGCGTCCACGGCGAACTGGCCGGACGTACGGCACTGGTGGTCGGCGCGGGTTCGATGGCCGCGCTCGCCGCCACCACTCTTCGACGCGACCACGACGCCCGCGTGGTGGTCACCAACCGCACGCCGTCGCGCGCCCGCCGGATCGCCGCGCAGGTCGAGGGCACCGCGGTCCCGCTGGCGGACCTGCGGACCGCGCTGGCCGACGCCGACGTGGTGGTCTCGTGCACCGGCGCGGTCGGCACCGTGATCTCCGCCGTCGACCTCGCCGCGGCGATGCGACGGCGCCCCGACCGGCCGTTGGTGGTCTGTGACCTGGCGATGCCGCGTGACGTCGAGATCGAGGGCGGGCACGTCGCGGGCGTCACCCTGATCGACCTCGGCCGACTGGCAGAGACCGTGGACGACGGTGTGGCCACCGACGTGGAGGCCGTACGTGCCATCGTGGCCGAGGAGGTCGCCGACTTCGTGGCCACCCGGCGGGCCGCGACCGTCGCCCCCACCGTGGTGGCGTTGCGGAGCATGGCCGCCGAGGTCGTCGACGCCGAGCTGCGCCGGCTGACCGCACGCGTGCCGCACCTGGACGACCACTCCCACGCGGAGGTGGCCAAGACCGTACGCCGGGTGGTCGACAAGCTGCTGCACGCGCCGACGATCCGGGTGAAGGAACTCGCCGAGCAGACGGTCGAGACCTCCTACACCGACGCGCTGCGGGAGCTGTTCGCCCTCGACCTCAGCGCACTGGAGGCGTTCACCAGCGTCGAGCCGGTGGAGCCTGCCCAGCCGGACCGTTCGGTGCAGCCCGGAGAGCCGGGAGGTGCGCCATGACAGCCGGTACGGCCATGACCTCAGGGACTGCCGGAACCGCGTTCCGCGTCGGCACCCGGCGCAGCGCCCTCGCGCTCACCCAGGCCCGCCACGTCGTCGCCGCGCTGGAGCGGGCCGGCCACCGGTGCGAGCTGGTCGAGGTGACCACCGAGGGCGACCGCAACCGCGCGCCGCTGGCCACCATCGGTGGCCAGGGTGTCTTCACCGGTGCCCTGCGTGAAGCCCTGTTCCGCAAGGAGATCGACGTCGCGGTGCACTCGCTGAAGGACCTGCCGACGCAGGACATCGACGGGATCGTCCTCGCCGCCGTACCCCCGCGCGAGGATCCCCGCGACGCCCTGGTCGCCCGCGACGGCTTGCGCCTGGCGGACCTGCCCGCGGGTGCGCGGGTGGGCACCGGCTCGCCGCGGCGGCTGGCCCTGCTTCGGCTGCTTCGAGAGTACGACCTCGAGCTGGTCGAGATCCGGGGGAACGTCGACACCCGGATCAAGAAGGTACGCGACGGTGAGCTCGACGCCGTCGTTCTCGCCTGTGCCGGACTCACCCGACTGGGGCGGCACGACGAGATCACCGACACCTTCGACCCCACCGCGTTCGTCCCGGCCCCCGGCCAGGGCGCACTGGGGATCGAGTGCCGGAACACCGACGAGGACGTGGTGCGCGCTCTCGCCGGGCTTGACGAATTACGCACCAGGGCGGCGGTGACCGCCGAACGCGCCGTACTCGCCGGAATCGGGGCCGGCTGCAGCGCACCCATGGGAGCCTTCGCCGAGACCACCGGCGGAGTGGAGGGAGACGACCTTTCCCTCCATGCCGTCGTGGCCGCCGTCGACGGCTCCGCAAGCGTCCGTCTGTCCACCTCGGGGCCTCTAGGCGATGCGGAGGAGCTCGGCCGTCAGCTGGCGGCCGCCCTGCTCGCCGAGGGCGCCAGCCGTTTGATCGAGGAACGCGTCACGTGACCGCCAAGACAAAGACCACTAAGAAAACCCAGGGCTCGGTCTCCTTCGTCGGGGTCGGCCCCGGCGACCCCGCGCTCGTCACGGCCAGGGCGAAGGAGCTCCTGGGCCGTGCCGACGTCATCGCAGGTGAGCTAGCGGCCTTCGAGGCCGTGGTCAGCACTCACGTCCGAGAGGACGCCGAGCGGCTGGAGCTGACCGAGGACGCCGTGACCGCGGCCGAAGCCGGCAGGGTGCTCGCCAAGCACGGGAAGGACGGCAAGCACGTCGTCCGCCTGTACCACGGCGACCCGTTCCTCGACGGCAACGCCGCCGAGCACGTCGCCGCGTTCGTCCGGCACCACGTGCCGTTCGAGGTGACGCCGGGCCTGCCGGTGGCGACCGCGGTGCCCGCCTACGCCGGGATCCCGCTGACCGGTACGAAGGTACGCGAGACCCGGTTCGTCGACCTGGCCGGCGGCGAGCCGGCCTGGGAGACGTTCGCCGAGGGTTCGGCGACCCTGGTGCTGACCAACGTCACCGAGGGCCTGAAGGACATCGCCGCCTTCCTGGTCAAGGCCGGCCGGGAACCCTCCACGCCGGTGGCGGCGACCACCGCCGGCACCACCACCGACCAGCGCACCGTCGCCGGGACGCTGGAGACGATCGCGGCCGAGGTGAAGTCGTCCCGGCTCGCCGGCCCGTTCGTCCTCGTCGTCGGCTCGGCCGTCGCGCACCGCGACAAGCTGTCGTGGTTCGAGACCAAGCCGCTGTTCGGCTGGCGGATCCTGGTGCCGCGCACCAAGGAGCAGGCGGGCGTGCTGTCCAAGCTGCTCCGGCAGTACGGCGCGGTGCCCGAGGAGGTGCCGACCATCTCGGTGGAGCCGCCGCGCAACCCCCAGCAGCTGGACCGGGCCATCACCGGCCTGGTCACCGGCCGCTACCAGTGGGTCGCGTTCACCTCGGTCAACGCGGTGCGCGCGGTGCGGGAGAAGTTCGAGGAGTACGGCCTGGACGCGCGGGCGTTCGCCGGACTGAAGATCGCCGCGGTGGGGGAGAAGACCGCCGAGGCGATCCAGTCCTGGGGCATCAAGCCTGACCTGGTGCCCTCCGGTGAGCACTCCGCGCGCGGACTGGTCGAGGACTGGCCGCCCTACGACCGGGTGCTGGACCCGATCAACCGGGTGTTCCTGCCTCGGGCCGACATCGCCACCGAGACGCTGGTGGCCGGGCTGGTCGAGCTCGGCTGGGAGGTCGACGACGTGACGGCGTACCGCACGGTGCGCGCGGCGCCGCCGCCCGCCCCGATCCGGGAGGCGATCAAGACCGGAAAGTTCGACGCGGTCGCCTTCACCTCCAGTTCGACGGTGCGCAACCTCGTCGGTATCGCCGGCAAGCCGCACGCCACCACCGTGATCGCCACGATCGGCGCGCAGACCGCGACGACTGCGGAGGAGCACGGCCTGCGGGTGGACGTGCAGCCGCCGGAGCCGTCGATCGAGGCGCTGGCGGAGGCGCTCGCCGACTTCGGCGAGGCGCGGCGCGCGGCCCAGATCGAGGCCGGCGACCCGGTGACCAAGCCGTCCGAGCGCAAGGCCGGTGCCCGGCGCCGGGCTACCACCAAGTAGCCCGGGAGTAGCCCGGAAGCAAGGCCGGAGGTAAGCCCGGAGCAACCGGGACGAACGCTCCGAACAGCGCCACGTACGAAGGGGCCCGCCAGGTCTGCCCGGACCAGGCGGGCCCCTTCGCACGTCCTGGCTAGGCTGGGCGGCATGGGTTATCCGGAGATGCGCCCCAGGCGCCTTCGTACGACGCCCGCGATGCGCCGACTGGTCGCCGAGACCGACGTTCCGCCGCGCTCGCTGGTGCTGCCGGTGTTCGTCCTGGAGGGCGCGGCCGAACCGGTCCCGATCCCGTCCATGCCGGGTGTGGTGCAACACACCCTGGACTCCCTGCGCAAGGCGGCCGTCGAGGCCGCCGAGGCCGGTGTCGGCGGGCTGATGTTGTTCGCGGTGCCGCAGGCCAAGGACGCCGTGGGTTCGGGGGCGACCGACCCGGACGGCATCCTCAACGTCGCGATCCGCGAGGTCGTCGCCGAGGTCGGCGACGCGAGCGTGGTGATGGCCGACCTGTGCCTGGACGAGTTCACCGACCACGGGCACTGCGGCGTCCTGACCCCCGACGGGCGGGTGGACAACGACGCCACGCTGGTGAGGTACGCCGACATGGCCGTCGCCCAGGCCGAGGCCGGGGTCCAGGTGGTCGGGCCGAGCGGCATGATGGACGGCCAGATCGGGGCGATCCGCGCCGCTCTCGACCGGGCCGGTTACACCGACGTGAGCGCGTTGGCCTACTCGGCGAAGTACGCCTCGGCGTTCTTCGGCCCGTTCCGCGACGCGGTGCAGTCCAGCCTGGAGGGCGACCGGAGTACGTACCAACAGGACCCGGCCAACGCCACCGAGTCGATGCGGGAGGTGGCACTCGACGTCGCCGAGGGCGCCGACATGGTGCTCGTCAAACCAGCGCTGGGCTACCTCGACGTGATTCGCCGGGTGCGGGACGCGGTGGACGTTCCGGTCGCCGCGTACAACGTCTCCGGTGAGTACTCCATGGTCGAGGCGGCCGCGGCCCAGGGATGGATCGACCGCGAGCGCGCCATCCTCGAGGTGCTCACCTCGATCCGCAGGGCCGGCGCCGACATCGTGCTGACGTACTGGGCGGTGGAGGCGGCGCGCCGGCTGCGCTGACCCTCCGCCCCTTCCAGACCGGAAGAGCCGCGTGGCCCGCCGTCCGATACCGGACGGCGGGCCTCGTCACGTGCGCTGCCCGCGTTTGGCCGAGCATCGGTGGGTCAGGTGAAATCGGGTGGAATCACGTGTAATCACGTGTAAATGGAGGGGCCGCCACGGCGCCCGGTCGGGGGGGAGGTAACCGGGCACCGCGGCGGCCGAGGAGGCTCGGCGCGCCCGGGGGGGGTGAGGGCGCCGAGCCAGCTTGGGGAGCCCGGGTGCGCGTCGCGCACGTCGCGGCTGTGGGCTCGGAGAAGTCTGTGGTCCGTGCTGTGGGCTTTCCTGTCTGGTGGCCTGGTCAGTGGCCTGGCTGTGGCCGTTCGGTGGATCGGAAAGGTCAGTAGGCGAGGCCGTCGTGGCTACTCAGCGCATCGGGGACTCGTCGTCCGGCGCGCCGTGTCGGTTGCCCGCGACCCCACCCCGATGGGCCCGACTTCGGCGTCAGTCCACGCGGACGCACCTGGCCCGTCAACGGGCCACCGCGTGATCTCGACCTCCCCGGCTCACGCCTCACCTTACGTCCCCACCCCGAGTCTTTGAAGCCTTGACGCCGTGCCGTCTCCGTCGACGACTCGGTCAACCACCTCATCAACGACGGGGAACGCGGGAAGTTACGCCCGGCTTTCGCGAGTTTCGACCGGTGGGATTCCGTTCGTCGCAGAACGCCGCGGACCGGTCCGCACACCCGGCCGGTCGGCGGACCCCCCGCCCCTGCGGGCGAGCCCAGCACGGCGAGGGACAATGACGCGGTGACCGAGCCGCGAAACCCCGCCACGCGCGGAAGTGCCGCCTCCCAGGCATTGTTCGACCGTGCCCGCGTCGTCACTCCTGGTGGCGTCAACTCACCGGTCCGCGCGTTCCACGCCGTGGGCGGTACGCCGAGGTTCGTCACCTCCGCGCGCGGGCCCTACCTCGTCGACGCCGACGGCAACGAGTACGTCGACCTGATCGGCTCGTGGGGCCCGATGATCCTCGGCCACGCCCACCCCGAGGTGATCGACGCGGTGACCCGCGCGGTGTCGGCGGGCACGTCCTACGGCACGCCCACCCGCCCGGAGGTGGAGCTGGCCGAGGAGATCGTCACCCGTACGCCGATCGAGCAGGTGAGATTCGTCTCGTCCGGCACCGAGGCCACGATGTCGGCGATCCGGCTGGCCCGGGGCGTCACCGGCCGGGCGAAGCTGGTGAAGTTCGCCGGGTGTTACCACGGTCACGTCGACGCGCTGCTGGCCTCCGCGGGGTCGGGGGTGGCTACGTTCGGGCATCCAGACTCCCCGGGCGTGACCGGTGCCCAGGCGGGCGACACCCTGGTGGTCCCGTACAACGACCGCGCGGCGGTGAGCGACGTCTTCGCGAGGTACGGCGGGGAGATCGCGGCGATCATCACCGAGGCCGCGCCGGGCAACATGGGAGCGGTACCACCCGAGGACGGGTTCAACGAGTTCCTGGCCCGAACCGCACACGAGCACGGGGCGTTGTTCATCTCCGACGAGGTGATGACGGGCTTCCGGGTGAGCCGTTCCGGTTGGTACGGCATCGACGGCGTGGCCGCCGACCTGGTGACGTTCGGCAAGGTGATGGGCGGCGGCTTCCCGGCCGCGGCCTTCGGCGGGAAGGCGGCCCACATGGAGCGGCTGTCCCCGGCCGGGCCGGTCTACCAGGCCGGCACGCTGGCGGGTAACCCCATCGCCACCACGGCCGGGCTCACCACGCTGCGCCTGGCCGACGCGCAGGTCTACGCACACCTGGACAAGACGGCGGCCACCATCGCCGGACTGGTCGGCGAGGCGCTGACCAAGGAGGGCGTACCCCACCTGCCGCAGTTCGCCGGGAACCTCTTCAGCATCTTCTTCGTAGACCCCACCGAGGTGCCGCGGGTCCGCAACTTCGACGACGCCCGCTCGCAGGCGCAGCACCGGTTCCGGGCGTTCTTCCACGCGATGCTCGACGGCGGGGTGCACCTGCCGCCGAGCGCGTTCGAGGTGTGGTTCGTCAGTGCCGCGCACGACGAGGAGGCGCTGGACCGCATCGCCTCCGCCCTGCCGGCCGCGGCCCGGGCCGCCGCTGCCGCCGAACCCGATCCGGCCCCAGCCCCGACAGCCGACCTGACTGAGCAGGAGCGTTCGTGAGCCGAAGCCGCACCCTCGTCCATCTGCTGCGCCACGGCGAGGTCGACAACCCGCAGAAGGTTCTCTACGGCCGGCTCCCCGGTTATCACCTGTCCGACCTCGGGCGGGAGATGGCCGAACGCGTCGCCGAGACCGTCGCGTCCCGGCAGATCACCCATCTGGTCGCCTCGCCGCTGGAGCGCGCGCAGGAGACGGCCCAGCCGATGGCCGACAAGCTGGGCCTGCCGATCGCCACCGACGAACGCCTGATCGAGGCGGGCAACCTGTTCGAGGGGCTGACGTTCGGGGTGGGCGACGGTTCGCTGCGCCGGCCGGATTCGTGGAAGCACCTGCGCAACCCGTTCCGGCCCTCGTGGGGCGAGCCCTACCGCGCGATCGTGGTGCGGATGCTGGCGGCGATGGCGGACGCGCGGACCGCCGCGGAGGGCGACGAGGCGCTCCTCGTCTCCCACCAGCTGCCGATCTGGACGGTGCGCTCCTACGTCGAGGGCCGCCGCCTGTGGCACGACCCGCGCAAGCGTCAATGCACGCTTGCCAGCCTGACGACGTTCACCTACGAGGACGGCCGGATCGTGTCCGTCGACTACTCCGAGCCGGCGGCCGACCTGCTGCCGGGCGGCCTGGCGGGCAAGAAGTTCGTCGCCGGGGCGTGAACATCAGCTGAGGATGAACGGCGGTATGGGTTCGAGGTCACCGAAGCACCCGCGGGGCGCGCGGTCGCGTGCGCTCGCCGCGATGGCGACGCTCGCCCTGTTGGGCGTGGCCGGACTCGCCGGCTGTTCGGGTGACGGCTCCGGCGGCGGTGGAGAGGGCGGCGACGGCTCGCGTTCGACCAACGCCACCACGAGGTTCGTCTCCGGCAGCGGCACCGTCACCACCATGCCGCCGGACGAACGCCGGCGAGCCCCGGCGGTGGCCGGAACCACACTGGACGGCAAGCGGATCGCGCTCGCCGACTACCGCGGCAAGGTCGTCGTGCTGAACGTCTGGGGCTCCTGGTGCGCGCCCTGCCGCAAGGAGGCGCCCGACCTGGCCGCCGCCGCCCGCGCCCTGCGGGCCAAGGGCGTGGAGTTCCTCGGCATCAACACCCGGGACGTCTCCCGCCAACCGGCACAGGCGTTCGTGCGTACCTTCGACGTGCCGTACCCCAGCATCTACGACCCGAACGGCGACCAGCTGCTGGGCTTCCGGGCGACGCTGCCGCCGAGCGCGATCCCGTCGACGCTGGTGATCGACAAGCAGGGCCGGGTCGCCGCGCGGGTGCTCGGCAACGTCAGCCGCCGCACCCTCGAACAACTCACCACCGACGTGACGGGGCTGCGGTGAGCCTGCTCTTCTCGGCCGCGGCGACATCGGTGGGCGACGGGTTCGCGCGTACGGCACTGCACGGCTCGCTGATGCTGGCGATCCCGATCGCGGCACTGGCCGGCCTGGTGTCGTTCCTGTCCCCGTGCGTGCTGCCGCTGGTGCCGGGCTACCTGTCCTACGTCACCGGGCTCACCGGCGCCGACCTGGCCTCGGCTCGGCGGGGCCGGATGTTGGCCGGCGCGTTGTTGTTCGTCCTCGGCTTCGCCGCGGTGTTCGTCTCCATCGGCGCGGTGTTCGGCGTGGTGGGCAACTTCCTCGCTGTCAACGCCGGCTTGCTCACCCGGATCCTCGGCGTGGTGGCGATCCTGCTCGGGCTGGCGTTCGTCGGACTCGTGCCCTGGCTGCAACGCGACGTACGGGTGCACAAGGTGCCGGCGGTCGGGCTGGCCGCGGCGCCGCTGCTCGGCGTGCTGTTCGGCCTGGGCTGGACGCCGTGCGTCGGCCCCACGCTCGGCGTGGCGGCGACGCTCGCGGTCAACGAGGGGACCGCCGGGCGTGGTTCGCTGCTGATGCTCGCCTACGCGCTCGGTCTCGGCGTGCCGTTCGTCCTGGTGGCGCTCGGCTTCCGGCGGGTGCTGGGCGGGCTGTCCTGGGTGCGCCGCCACCACGTGTGGGTGACCCGAGCCGGTGGCGCGCTGCTGATCCTGGTCGGCCTGGCCATGGTCACCGGGGCCTGGGACGCCGTGATCGGCCCGCTGCGGCAGTGGGCCAGCAACTTCCTGACGGTGGTGTGACGGATGGCTTCGACGCAGGAACGCGAACGCCAGGTGACGGCGGCCAAGGACGCGCCGCCGCTGGGCGCACGGGAGCTGACCCGCTGGGTGTGGCGGCAGCTGACGTCCATGCGTACCGCCCTCATCCTGTTGTTCCTGCTGGCGGTGGCTTCCATCCCCGGCACGCTCATCCCGCAGCGCCGGATCAACCCGGTGACGGTGGCGGAGTTCATCCGCAACAACCCCGGCCTGTCGCGGTGGTACGAGAAGCTCGGGCTGTTCGACGTGTTCGGCTCGCCGTGGTTCGGCGCGATCTACCTGCTGTTGCTGGTGTCCCTGCTCGGCTGCATCCTGCCGCGCACGCTCGCCCACTGGCGGCTGATCCGGTCCCGGCCACCGGTCGCGCCGCGCCGCCTGGAGCGGCTGTCGGTGCATCGTTCCTGGACCACCGACACCCCGCCGGAAAAGGTGCTCGCGGCCGCCCGGGACCGGCTGCGCGCGGCGCGCTACCGCGTGGTGGCCGACGAGGGGCCGGCCGGTTCCTCGCTGTCCGGCGAACGCGGCTACCTGCGCGAAGTAGGCAACCTCCTCTTCCACATGGCGATCGTGGTGGTGCTGGTCGGCGTGGCCATCGGCAGCCTGTTCGGTTTCCGCGGCACCGTGCTGGTCGTCGTCGGCAACGGCTTCGCCAACACCGTGACGCAGTACGACGGCTACCAGGGCGGCGGGCTGTTCAAGGAGAGTCAGCTGGCGCCGTTCTCGTTCACCGTGAAGAGTTTCAAGGTGAAGTTCGCCACCAACGGCGAGGAGAGCGGCTCGCCGCGGTCGTTCGACGCGGCCCTGGCGTACACCCCGCGCCCGGGTGCCACCACCCGCGACTACCACCTGCGGATCAACCACCCCCTGCACGTGGACGGTACGCAGATCCACCTGAGCGGCCACGGGTACGCGCCCCGGTTCACCGTCCGGGACGGCAGCGGCAAGGTGGCGTTCTCCGGGCCGGTGCCGTTCCTGCCCCAGGACGCGAACTTCTCCTCCACGGGCGTGGTGAAGGTGCCCGACGCCCGGCCGAAGCAGTTCGGGTTCGAGGGCTTCTTCCTCCCGACGGGGATGATCGACCAGCAGCGCGGCCCGATCTCGGCGTTCCCGGACGCGTTGCGGCCGATGGTGTTCCTCACCGGGTACACCGGAAACCTCGGCCTGGACGAGGGCGTGCCGCAGTCGGTGTACAGCCTCGACAAGACCCGGCTGACCCAGCTCAAGGGCGGGGACGGGCCCTGGCGCAAGTCGCTGGAGCCCGGGCAGACCGCCGCGCTGCCGGGCGGCGGGAGCATCCGCCTCGACGGCTACACCCGCTGGGTCAACCTCCAGATCAGCAGCAACCCGGGTGCTCCGGTGGCGCTGGTGGGCGCGGTGCTCGCCCTGTTCGGGTTGCTACTATCCCTTGTAGTACGTCGCCGCCGGGTGTGGGTGCGAGTCGGCACAGACAACGGGCGTACCGTGGTCGCGATCGCCGGCATGGACAAGGGCGAACGGCTCAGCTCCCGCGCACCGGGCGTGGCCCGGGCGGCACCCGACGAGGGAGACCGCGCCGAGCGGGAGGGGCGGTCCGGCCCGGCCGGCGCCGACGACGACGAGACGCGCGACCTCGCCGTCGAGATCGACAGAATCGCCGCGGACCTGCCCGGTCGTGCGGCCCCGGCCGGGGAGGAATCACCGTGAGTTCGTTGCTCGCGAGCTTGTCGGACAACTTCGTCTACGCCTCGACGGCGGTGATCGCGCTGGCGATGCTGGCGCACGCGGCCGAGTGGGCGTTCCGCCGCGAGCGCCGTACGTCCGGCCGGGCGGAGCAGGCCGCGACAGTGAGTGGCGAGACGAGCGGTGCGGCCACCACGGCGGTCGAGTCGGCCGCCGGTGACCAGCCCGGTGCGGGCGAGTCCGGTGGCGGCGTCGCCGTGCTGGAACGCGAGCAGCCGTCGGACGGCGGGGGCGGCGTGGACCGGGCCGACCTGTTCGCCCGGATCGGCGTGGCGCTGACGATCCTGTCCGCCGGCCTGCTCGGCGCGGGCGTGCTGTGCCGGGGATTCGCGGCCGGCCGGGTGCCGTGGAGCAACCTGTACGAGTTCTCCATCACCGGCAGCTTCGTGATCATGGTCGTCTACCTCGTGTCCCTGCGGAAGCTGCGCACCAACTTCCTCGGGCTGCCGCTGACCGGGTTCGTGCTGGTCCTGCTCACGGTGGCCATCTCGGTGCTCTACGTCCCGGTGACCGGGCTGATCCCCGCGCTGCAGTCGTACTGGCTGGCCATCCACGTGTCCGCCGCCTGCCTGGCCACCGGCATCTTCACCCTGGGTGCGGTCGCCAGCGCCCTGCAGATCTTCAAGGCCCGCTACGAACGCCGGGTGGCATCCGGGGCCCGCACTCCCGGCGGCTACTTCGCCCAGCTTCCGTCCGCGCAGGCCATCGACCGGGTGGCGTACCGGCTGAACGCGTTCGCGTTCCCGATCTGGACGTTCGCGCTGATCGCGGGCGCGGTCTGGGCGGCGGCGGCCTGGGGTCGCTACTGGGGCTGGGACCCCAAGGAGACCTGGATGTTCATCACCTGGGTCTGCTACGCCGCCTACCTGCACGCACGGTCGACGGCCGGCTGGCGGACCAAGGTGTCGGGGATCGCGCTGGTGTCCTACGCCGCACTGGTGTTCAACCTGGTCGGCGTCAACTTCTTCATCGCCGGCCTGCACTCCTACGCCAAGTAGGCACGGGGTCTGTCCTGGGTCACCGGCCGAACGCGGGGTAGATCGGCACCAGCCCGACCCCCGGCCAGGCCCGCCGGGTGGCCGCCCGCACCGTGCCGGCGAGGTCACCCAGCGCCGCAAGGCGGGGTTGACGGCGGGCGGCGTCGGCGAGATTGTCCAGCCGCAGCACGAACAGTTCGCGATGAGAGCCCAGATCGAACTCCCACTCGTCATACCGTCGTCGCTCGGCTCCGTCGGCAGTGAGGGCCTGGGACACCATCCAGATCAGTGCCCACAACGCCCAATATGCCTGGCAGGCGTCCAGCGCCGTGGCGAACTCGGCGTCGTCGACGTCCCGGCCGGCCTCGGCGAGCCGCTGCCGGTAGCGGTCGACCAGCACCTCCGACAGCCCGTCCGGCAGTCGGCGTACACACCAGCAGGTGGGCATGACCGTACGCACGTAGGCGAGGTCGCGAAGGGCGTGCCCGAACCCCCCGAACTCCAGGTCGAACAACCGCACCGTGCCGTCCTCGTCGACGTGGTTGTTGTCGGGGCAGCAGTCGTTCGGGCTGTACACCTGCCAGGACGGCGCGGCCAGTACCTCCTCGATCCAGTCGACCGCGGCCAGGGCGTCGTCGTCGACGGCGGACGCGAGACCTGGCTCGAGTTCGGCCAGGGTAGGGGCGAGTTTGGTGCGCACGTCGTGCGCGAGGCCGTCGCCGGCCGCGTGCGTCCCGAACCGTGCCCGCAGCCGGGCGTACTCCTCGCCCCGGCCGAAGCCCGCCAGGTGGATGCCGGCGAGCGCGTCGACGTAGCCGGCCATCCCGGCCCGCGCCTGCTCGACGCCCTCCCGCACCAGGACGTGGGCGAGGCTGCGCTCTGGGCCGAGGTCCTCCAGCAGGATGAAGCCGAGTTCGGCGTCCCCGCCGTAGAACGCGGGGGTCGCGCCGGAGGCGGACAGGAACTCCAGGCCGGCCCATTCGTTCCACAGCCGGTTGGCGGGGCTCCAGAAGCCGGTGGCGGCCCGGTCGAACTCGCCGTCGTCGCCCCGATGCGCCACCTTCACCACGGCCGTCGGGAACGCCGCGCCGGCGAGAACCAGCCGGGCGACGTGTGCGTGCCCGTCCACGCGAAGCGGCTCGTAGGCCGTCACGCGGACAGGTGTGCCGAGGTGGTCGCTCAGGAGGGCGGCCGCGCGGGTAGCGACGCCGGCAGGCAGGTGGTCGCCGAAGGAATCCTGGTCGGGCGCGGGCTCGACGGGCTCGACGGGCTCGACGGGCTCGACGGGCTCGACGGGCTCGACGGGCTCGACGGGCTCGACGGGCTCGACGGGCTCGACGGGCATGGACTGGTCGGGCTGGTCGGACGCGGCCTTCGACGACGGCGGGATCATCGCCGCAGAGTAGGCCCCGCGAGCCGCCGGCGGTAGCGGGTTTGCCGCCTCAGGCGTGACTGCTGCCGGCGGGACCGGGGCCTTCGCCCTCGTCGCCGCCGAGTTCGCGTTCGCGGCGTTCGAGGTCGGCCTGCCACTGGCGCAGCCGGTCGTCCTCGGACTGCTGCCGCATCCGGGCGAGCCGGGCGAGGAACTCCGGGTCGTCGTCGGGCGCCAGCGGCTGGCCGGGCCGGGGCGCGGGCCGGCCGGACGTGCTGCCCTCGATGGGCCGGCCGAGGGTCAGCCAGCCGACCGGTCCGGCGTACGGAAGGAACGTGATGACGAGCGCCCACGCCCACCGGGGCAAGGCCCGTACCCGGTCGGATCGGCTCTGCGCGAGGTCGACCAGGCAGTAGACGAGCAGGACGAGGGCGATCAGGACGGGTAGTACGCGAAGCACCGGACCCCCTCCCGGACGGCTGCGGGGTGAAGCTACCCCCGAGGGTAGCCGTCCGGGAGGCTCGAGGCCCGTGGTCCTCCCCGCGGGGTGGTGCGGCCCCGGTCCAGACCGTCTGGCTCAGTGTGAGCGGGTCAGCTGCGACCGGGTCAGCGCGAGCGGCGGACGAAGCGGCGGAACCGGTGGCCCATGCGGCCGGCGGTCGCGGAAGCCTGCAGGTCGGCCGAGAGCGAACCCTGCGAGGGTGTGGGGACGCGACGGGAGGTCGCGAGCGAGGTGGTGCCGAGGTGCGGAAGCTGACGGAGCGTCGGGAACTCCGGGGAACCGATGAACATCTGGTGGGTGTGCCCCTTGGATCGTTGGTGTATCTAGACGTACGCCGATGATTCTAAGGTGTTTGGAGGCGGAACGCCAACGGATTGCCTGCCGACGCCGAGGATTACGGAGGATCGTGATGGACGAGCTGGACGGCCGCCTGGTCGCCGCCCTGCGGGAGAACGCCCGCGCGTCGTACGCCGAACTCGGCCGGCTCGTCGGGCTGTCCGGTCCGAGCGTCCAGGAGCGTGTACGCCGGCTGGAGGAGCGCGGCGTGCTCACCGGCTACCGCGCTCTGGTCCGGCCGGGCGCCGTGGGCCTCACCGTGACGTCGCTGATCGGCCTGCTGCTGTCCGACAACGCCGACCAGAACGCGGTGGTGGGGCGGCTGGTCGGCGTGCCCGAGATCGAGGACTGCTGGTTCGTCGCCGGCGAGGAGTCCTACGTGGTCAAGGTGCGGGTCGCCGACGTCGACGCGCTGGAGGAGTTGCTGGGCCGGCTGCTCCGGGTGGAGGGGATCAGCCGCACCCGGACCACCCTCGTCCTGTCCACGAAATGGGAGGGGCGGTTGCCGATGTCCGGGCTGCCGGACGGCGCCGGGTCGGACGCCACGGACGCCCCGGACGCCCCGGACGCCCCGGACGCCACGGACGCAGCGAGCGACGGGGACGCCGGCGGCAACACCGACGCCGGGTAGCGTTTCGCGCATGGCCGAGAGCGCACTGGTGACGCTGGAAGACGTACGCACCGCCGCCAACCGGATCGCCGACCAGGTGCTGCGCACCCCGCTGGTCGCGACGTCCTGGGGTGAGCCCGACAAGCCGCTGTGGCTGAAGCCGGAGAACCTCCAGGTCATCGGGGCCTTCAAGGTCCGGGGCGCGCTGAACGCCGTCGGCGCGCTGACCGAGCAGGAGCGGGCGCACGGCATCGTCACGCACTCCTCCGGCAACCACGCGCAGGCGGTCGCGCTGGCCGGGCGGGAGTACGCCGCGCCGGTGACGGTGGTGATGCCGGACACCGCGCCCGAGGTGAAGGTCGCCGCGACCCTTGCCCTGGGCGCCGAGGTGGTGATGGTTCTGGCCGCCGAGCGGGAGTCGCGCACCGCCGAGCTGGTCGCCGAACACGGGTACGCCTACGTCCCGCCGTACGAACATCCCGACGTGATCGCCGGTCAGGGCACCATCGGGCTGGAGATCCTCGCCGACCTGCCCGACGTGGCGACCGTCCTCGTGCCGGTCGGCGGCGGCGGCCTGCTGTCCGGTGTCGCCACCGCGGTCAAGGCGCTGCGGCCCAACGTCACGGTGCTCGGCTGTGAGCCGGAGCTGGCCGGTGACGCCGCGGAGAGCATGCGCCTCGGTGAGCGCCGGGTGTGGCCGGTCGAGCAGACCTACCGCACCATGGCCGACTCGCTGCGGACCGGTCTTGGCGAGCTCACCTGGGCACACCTGCGCGAACGCGTGGACGGCGTGCTCACCGTCACCGAGGACGCCATCGCCGAGGCGGTGCGGGTGCTGGCCACCCGGTCCCGGCTGGTGGCCGAGCCCGGCGGGGCGGTGACCACGGCGGCCTACCTCAGCCACGCGGCCGACCTGCCCGCCGGCCCGGTCGTCGCGGTGGTGTCCGGCGGCAACATCGAGCCGGACCTCCTGGTCAAGCTGCTCGGCTCCTGACGTACGCTGCCAACGTCGTGCGTACCTTCCTCGTCTACACGCTGCTCCGGCTCGTCATCTTCCTGGCGTGCTTCGGAGTGCTGTACCTGCTCTTCGGCGCCCACGTGTCGGGATGGCTGATCGCCCTGCCCGCCGTGCTCTTCACGTCCGGTCTGTCCTGGTTGCTCCTGCGTCAGCGTGGCGTCGAGGCCGGCGCGGCGCTGTCCTCCGGCTGGCGGTCCGCGCGCGGCCGGCTGGATGCGTCCACCCGCCGGGAGGACGCGGAGGGCTGACCGGTCACCCCGGTCGATTTCCCGGGTGATCCGCTGGTGGTGCTCCCGGCGGGTCACGTGCCGTCGGGCTGTTTCGTTCACGCGTTCTCGATCTCGCACCGCACCGCACCGCGCTCGCCCGCCGCTCGGAAAATGTGTACTCTCGTACAAGTTAAGTTGTACGGACGTACAGGTTCTCGCTGGCCGAGGAGAGTGCGAGATGGCGTGGCTGGTGTTGATCGGGTCGGGGTTTCTCGAAGCGGGCTGGGCGGTTTCGCTGAAGCTGTCCAACGGCTTCACCCGCCTGGTGCCGTCGGTGGTGTTCGCCGTGTGCGCGCTCGCCAGCCTGGCCGGGCTCGCGTGGGCGATGAAGCAGATCCCGGTCGGGCCGGCGTACGCGGCCTGGACCGGCATCGGCGCCTCGGTGACCGCCGCGATCGGCATGGTCTTCCTGGGCGACGGCGTGTCCGTCCTGAAGCTCGTCTCGCTGGTGCTGATCGTCGCCGGCGTGATCGGGCTCAACCTGTCCGGGGCGGGGCACTGACCGGCCGGGCGGCGCCGCGCCCGGTGTCGCGACAGGAGCCCCGGCAGGAACGTGGCCAGCGGCGCCGGGACGCCCTCGTCGCCGCGGCCGCCGACCTGCTCGAGGACGCCGGGGTGGACGCGGTGAGCCACCGCGCGGTGGCTCACCGGGCCGGCGTACCCCTCGGTTCCACGACGTACTACTTCACCTCGCTGGACGACCTGCGCGCGGCCGCGGCCGGGGCCCTCGCGCAGCGGTGGGTACGCCGGGCCGCGCGCTCCGCCGCCTCCGTGCCGGAAGGCAGCTACGACGAGCGCGAGGCAGCCCGCAGGCTGGCCCGCGCGGTGCTGCCGGCCGGGCGTGCCGCTGTCCTCGCGCAGTACGAGCAACTCCTCGCCGCTGCCCGGCATCCCGCCGTCGCCGCGGTGCTGCGGGGGATGCGGCCGGCGTTCCTGGAAGTGATCGACGACCTGCTCGCCCGTACCGGCTGGTCCGGCCGGGTGGGTGCCGACGTGGTCCTCGCGCTCGTCGACGGTGCCGCGGTGAGCGCGCTGTCGGAGGGCCGCGGCGACGCTCGCGACGTCGCCACCGACCTGCTCGCCCAACTCCTGGGCGAGCGGTGACGGCGGTCGCCTACGCGCCGAGTTGCCGACTGGTCACGCTCCGTTGACCTAGCATCGTCGCCATGGCGGAGGGAAAGCGGAGCTTCCCGTTCCTCAAGGCGACGGTTCTGGTGGTGCTCATCTCCGCGGGCGCGGGCTTCTTCGCGTGGTCGTACACCTATGCGTTCGCCAACCCTGCTCCGCGAGAAGTTCCGGTCGCCGTGGTCGGCTGGAAGGGAACGCAGCACCGCGCCTTCGTGGCCGGGATGGACCAGGTGCTGGACGCCGCGCTGGTGGCGCGCCCCGCCGCCACCTACGCACAGGCCAGGGCCGCGATCGAGCAGCAGCGGGCGTTCGCGATCTTCGACCTGCGGCAGGCGCGGCGGGTGACCGTGGACGTGTCCTCGGCGTCGGGTGCGTCCGTCGCCCAACTCCTGCAGCAGGCGGCGCCGGTGGTGGGCAAGGCCGTCGGGGTCGATGTGGTGGTACGGGACGTCAAACCCAACCAGCCGGGCGACCCGAGAGGCCTCGCGATCTTCTACATCACGCTGGCGGCCGTCATCGTCGGCTTCGTCGGCGCGATCCAGCTCAACGTGCACGCGAGCAGCCTCGGTCCCGGCATGCGCATCGGGTTCACCGTCGGCTATGCGCTCCTGGGAACGTTCGCCGTCGCGGCGGTGGTGGACTGGTTTCTCGGCGCGCTCCAGCTGCCGTTCGTGACGGTCTGGCTGACGCTGGCCCTGACGATGTACGTCGCCAGCATGGTGTTCCTCATGTTCCAGGTCCTGATCGGGCCGTGGGCGCTCGTTCCCACCTGGGCGATCATCGTCCTGATCGGAAACCCCGCGTCCGGTGGCGTGATCTCCTGGCCCCTGCTGCCAGCGTTCCTGCGTGTCGTCGGGCCCTGGTTGCCGTCCGGCGCCGCGATCGGGGCGATCCACACCGAGGTCTACTTCCCGAGCTATCCGCACGGCCTGCCGTTCCTGGTCCTGGCCGGGTGGGCCGCGGTGTCGACGTGCGTCTTCTGGGTCGTACGGCGGCGGCGGGCGAGCGTCGACGACACGTCGCCGCCCGGGCGTCCCCAGGGCCGGAGCTAGGGTGCCGCCATGTCAGCGCCGTCCGTGCCGCCCGTCTCGCCCGCACCGCCCGACCTGCCCACACTTCCCGCCCCGGCCCGGCCGATGCCCGACCGCGACTGGGTGGCCGAGGCGGTCCGCCGGGTGGAGGCCGACGCCAACCGCAGTGCCGACACCCACCTGCACGTGTTCCCGTTGCCTGTCGAGTGGGGCATCGACCTCTACCTCAAGGACGAGTCGGTGCACCCGACCGGCAGCCTCAAGCACCGGCTGGCGCGGTCGCTGTTCCTGTACGCGCTGACCAGCGGCTGGCTCGGCCCGGACACGCCGGTGATCGAGGCGTCCAGCGGCTCCACCGCGGTCAGCGAGGCGTACTTCGCGCGGCTGCTCGGGCTGTCGTTCGTGGCGGTGATGCCGGCGTGCACGAGCCCGGAGAAGATCGCGCTGATCGAGTTCTACGGCGGCCGCTGTCACCTGATCGACGACCCGCGCGGGATCTACGCGGAGTCGCACCGGCTCGCCGAGGAGACCGGCGGGCACTTCATGGACCAGTTCACCTACGCCGAACGCGCCACCGACTGGCGGGGCAACAACAACATCGCCGAGAGCATCTTCGAGCAGCTGCGGCTGGAACGCCACCCGGTGCCCCGATGGGTCGTGGTCGGTGCCGGGACCGGCGGCACCAGCGCCACCATCGGCCGGTACGTCCGCTACCGGCGGCACGACACCGGGCTGTGCGTCGTCGACCCGGACGGCTCGGCGTTCTTCGAGGGCTGGTCGCGCGGCGACAGCGAGGTGACCGCGGTCGGCTCCCGGATCGAGGGCATCGGCCGGCCGCGGGTCGAACCCTCGTTCGTGCCCAGCGTCGTCGACACCATGCTGCGGGTGCCGGACGCGGCGTCGGTGGCGGCGATGCGGCACCTGCTCGGGGTGACCGGCCAGCGCGCCGGCGGCTCCACCGGCACCAACCTGTGGGGCGCGCTCACCCTGGTCGGACGGATGCGGGCGGCCGGTGAACGGGGGAGCGTGGTGACGCTGATCTGCGACGGCGGCGACCGGTACGCCCACACCTACTACGACGACGCCTGGGTGGCCGCGCAGGGGCTCGACCTCGCGCCGTACGCCCGCCGGCTGGCGGCGTTCACCGCCACCGGAACGCTCGAATCCGGCGACGTTCGGTAGCCGGGAATCGACGGTCGGCTACCCCGGGACTCCGTGTCGGCGGCCCCGGAGTTTCCGGGCGGTGCACCTGGGTAGCGGGCAGTTATGACCGACGAACCGCGCCGCGACTCGCAGGACAAGTCTCGCTGGGCCAAGGAAGGCGCAACGCCAGGCGAGGATCCGCGCGACATCGACGAGGAGCAGATCAACCCGGAGTACGTCCGACGGCTCCAGGAGCGCCGGCAGGTGTCCCATGCCAAGCAGGAGACCGAGGACGAGATGGGTACGTCGTCCACGACGGACGACCCCACCGAGCGCACCTGAGTCGACCGGCCCGCCCGCGTGCCGAGGTCTTCGGCCAGAAGGGCTCGGGCGGGCGGGACCTCAGGCGAGGACGAGCCCGACAGCGAGCAGCACGGCGTAGGCGAGTTCGGCCACGCCGGTGTCGCGGAGCACCGGGATGAGCTCCCGGCCGGTGGTCCCGCGCAGGACCGTGGCCACCGGCCGGATCGCCAGCGGCAGGGAGAGCAGCGCCAGCAGCGTCCACGGAGTCACCGTCACCGCGAGCACCACCACCACGACGTACGCCACGGCCTGCAGCCCGGCGTACAGCAGACGGGATCCGCGGTCGCCCATCACGACCGCGAGGGTGCGCTTGCCGCTCTCCCGGTCGGTCGGGATGTCCCGCAGGTTGTTGGCCACCAGCAGCGCGCAGGTGAGCGCGCCGACGCCGAACGCACAGGCGACGGCGGGCCAGGTCACCCGGCCGGTCTGCACGTACGTGGTGCCGATCACCGCGACCAGGCCGAAGAACACGAACACGCTGATCTCGCCGAGCGCGTAGTAGCCGTACGGCCTGCTGCCTCCGGTGTAGAACCACGCGGCGGCGACCGCGGCCACGCCGACCAGCAGCAGCCACCACGCGGTGGTGAGCGCGAGGACGAGACCGCAGACCGCGGCGACCGCGAAGCAGCCGAAGGCGACGGCTTTCACCGTCCTCGGCCGAGCCGCGCCGGAACCGACCAGGCGCTGCGGGCCGACGCGGTTGTCGTCGGTGCCGCGGATGCCGTCGGAGTAGTCGTTGGCGTAGTTGGAGCCGACCTGCAGGGCCACCGCGACGACGAGCGCGAGGGCGGCCTTCCAGGCGACGAACGAGCCGGCGGCCGCGGCCGCACCGGAGCCCGCGACGACCGGTGAGATCGACGCGGACAGCGTGCGCGGACGGGCGCCGTCCAACCACTCTGCGGGAGTTGCCACGGCCGGATTCTTTCAACGGCGGTGCCGTTCGCCGCGCCCGGGTCGGCCCGTGCCGACCGCCGGTGTCGACGGGCCGGGTCGACGGACCGCGTCGACGGGCCGGGCCGCGTGGACAGCAGCTCAGCCGGTGGCGCGTAGCGCCGAGCGGTCGACCTTCCCCGAGGGCAGCAGTGGCAGTGCGTCGACCACGACCACCTCGCGCGGGGCGTACGCGCGAGGATGCGCCGCGCTCACGTGGTCGCGGACGTCGGCCAGCGCGGGCGCGTCGGCACCCGGCCGGAGTACGACGTACGCCCGGACCCGGGATCCCCACTCGGCGTCCGGGACTCCCACCGCCGCCGCCTCGGCGACCCCGGGACACGACGCGACCGCCCGCTCCACCGCGAGCAAGGGGACGTTGACACCGCCGGAGACCACCACGTCGTCGGCCCGGCCGAGGATCTCCAGCGTCCCGTCGGGGCGCAGCCGGCCGAGGTCGCTGGTCAGGTGCCGGCCGTCCACCAGCGCCGCCGCGGTGAGGTCGGGCCGGCGCCGGTAGCCGGCGAACACCGTCGCGCCGCCGATCCGCACCAGGCCGCTCACCTCGTCGATGTCCAACTCGACCCCGGCCAGCGGCCGCCCGTCGTAGACGCACCCGCCGCACGTCTCGGTCATGCCGTACGTCGTGACCACCCGGACCCCGGCCGAGCGGGCCCGCTCCAGCAGCGCCGCCGAACTCGCCCCGCCGCCGGCCAGCACCGCGTCGTACGACCTGAGCGCGTCCACGGCCTCCGGCCCGGCGTCGAGCAGTCGCCCGAGCTGGGTCGGCACCAGCGCGGTGTACCGACGTCCGGACGGGCCGGACCCGCCGGGCGAGCCGGAGCCCAGCCGCGAGGTCGCCGCCGTGAACGCCTCCACCGTGAACCGGCCCGGCATCACCACCGGCGTCGTCCCCGCGACCAGCGACCGGACCAGCACCTGCAGGCCGGCCACCCGGGTCGGCGGCAGCGCCAGCAACCACCGGCCGGGGCCGCCGAGGGCGTCCAGCGTCGCCCTGGCCGAGTGCAGCAGCGCCGACCCGGGCAGCAGCGCTCCCTTCGGCTCGCCGGTGGAGCCGGACGTGGGTAGTACGACGGCGATGTCGTCGCGTTCCAGCGGAAGATCGGTCCGGAGTATGGTCAGGATCTGTTCGCGCTCGGGTCCCGGCGCGAGCGGCGCCGGCGCCGGTCCGTTGCCGTCGAGCCGGTCCGCGAGCAGCGCCAGCAGTCCGTCGACACCGGCCCGCACGACGTTCGGGTCGGCATGATCGACTAGGGCCTGCGAGCCGTCGCCCGAGCGGTCGGGAGGGTGCTCGTCCACGAGTTCGACGGCGACCAGTCGGCGGTGGAAGTCGGTTGGCACGTGACTAGGGTACGAGCCCGGTCTCGTGACACTGTGTCACGAACGTGCGGGGGAACACCCCGACGGGGACAGTGGCGGGGAAGGGACGGAGGATGCTGCCATGATCATCCGGGCGGACGGCGATCTGCACGTCTTCGCGGTGGCCATGCGCAACCGCTTCCGTAGCATCACCCTCCGTGAGGGGATCCTGGTCCGCGGCCCGGCGGGCTGGGCGGAGTTCAGCCCCTTCCTCGACTACGACGACGCCACCTGCGTCCCCTGGCTGCGGGCGGCCCGCGAGGCCGCGTACGACGTGTGGCCCACCCCAGTTCGCGACGCGATCCCGGTCAACTGCACCGTTCCCGCCGTCGGCCCCGAGCAGGCGCACGGGGTGGTGTGCCGCAGCGCCGGCTGCCGTACCGCCAAGGTGAAGGTCGCCGAGCCCGGCCAGCCAGAGTCCGACGACCTGTCGCGGGTGGAGGCGGTCCGCGATGCCCTCGGCCCCGACGGCCGGATCCGGGTCGACGCCAACGGCGGCTGGGACGTCGACACCGCGGTCCGGATGATCACCTGGCTGGACAAGGCCGCCGGTGGTCTGGAGTACGCCGAACAACCCTGCGCCACCGTCGAGGAACTCGCCCAGGTACGCCGACGGGTCGACGTGCCGATCGCCGCCGACGAGTCGATCCGGCAGGCCGCCGACCCCTACCGCGTCGTCCGGCACGAGGCCGCCGACATCGCCGTGCTCAAGGTCCAGCCGCTCGGCGGGGTGCTGGCCGCGCTGCGGATCGCCGAGCAGATCGGCCTCCCGGTGGTGGTGTCGAGCGCGCTGGAGACCTCGATCGGGATCGCCGCCGGGGTCGCGCTGGCCGCCGCGCTGCCGGAGTTGCCGTACGCCTGCGGCCTGGCCACCGTCTCGATGCTGACCGCCGACGTGGTGGCCGACCCGCTGGTCCCCGTGGACGGCGCGCTGCCGGTCGTCCGGCCCGAACCCGAACCCGCCCGGCTGGCCGCGGCCGCCGCCGACGAGGCGACCCGGCAGCGCTGGCTGGAGCGCCTGGACCGGGTGGAGGGCCTCGCGTGAACCCGTCCACCGCACTGGCCCGGGTGGTCGTCGACGAGCTGTGGCGGTGTGGCGTACGCGAGGCGGTGCTCGCACCCGGATCCCGCAACGCCGCGCTCGCGTTCGCCCTGCACGCCGCTGACGCACGGGGCCGGATCCGGCTGCACGTACGCGTCGACGAACGCACCGCCGGGTTCCTGGCCCTCGGCCTGGCCAAGGCCGGCCGCCGCCCGGTCCCGGTGGTGTGCACCTCCGGCACCGCCGCGGCCAACCTGCACCCGGCCGTCCTCGAGGCCAACCACGCGGGGATACCGCTGCTGGTGCTCACCGCGGACCGGCCGCCGGAGCTGCGGGGCGTGGGCGCCAGCCAGACGACGGACCAGCTCAAGCTGTACGGCGACGCGGTGCGGCTCTTCCACGAGGTCGGCGTACCCGAGCGCAGGCCTGGCCAGAACGCCTACTGGCGCGAGCTCGTCGGCCGGGCAACCGCGGCGGCGCGCGGCTTCCGCGACCGCAACCCCGGCCCGGTACACCTGAACTTCGCGTTCCGCGACCCGCTGGTACCCGAACCGACCGACCCGGTGGACCTCGAGGACCCCCGCCTGCGCGACGACTGGCCGGAGTCCCTCGCCGGCCGGTCCGGGCACGGCAGGTGGACCCGGATCGAGCGCGTGTCCACCGAGCACATCGCCTGGCTGGAGGAAGGGCCGCGGACGGTGGTGGTCGCCGGCGACGGCACCGACGCGCAGGCCCGCTGGCTGGCCGAGACGGCCGGCTGGCCGCTGCTCGCCGAGCCCTCCAGCGGTGCGCGGTCCGGCCCGAACGCGCTCGGCCCCTACCGCCTGCTGCTGGACACCGGGCCCGACCTCGAAGCCGGCATCGAACGCGTGGTGGTGCACGGCTGGCCCACGCTGTCCCGACCGGTGACCCGGCTGCTCGCCCGCCCGGACGTCGAGATCGTCGTGGTGTCCCGCCGGCCGTCCTGGCCCGACGCCGGCCACCAGGCGTACCGCGTCACCACGACCGCGGCGCTGGAGGGGACGGTCGAGGGTGCCGGCCGGCGTGAGCCGGACGAGTGGCTGGCCGCCTGGCTGGCCGCCGACCGGGCCGCCCGCGCCGCCGTCGACGACGTACTCGCGGAGGAGCCGGAGTTCACCGGGCTGCACGTCGCACGGGAGGTCGCCGGCGTACTGCCCGAGGGCGGCCTGCTGGTGGCCGGCTCCTCCAACCCGATCCGCGACCTCGACCTCGCCGCCGCGCCGTGGGGCAACCGGCTGGTCGACGAGTCCGGCCGGATCGACCCGCGCAACCACCGCCGCGTACTGAGCAACCGCGGCCTGGCCGGCATCGACGGCACCCTGTCCACCGCGATCGGGGCGGCGCTGGTGCACCGGTCCGGTCCGGCGTACGCGCTGGTCGGCGACCTCACGTTCCTGCACGACGCCAACGCGCTCGTCCGCGGCCCGTACGAAGCCCGGCCCGACCTCACCATCGTGGTGGTCAACGACGACGGCGGCGGCATCTTCAGCACCCTCGAACAGGGCGGGCCCGACCACGCCGAGGCGTTCGAGCGGATCTTCGGTACGCCGCACGGCGTCGACCTCGGCTCCCTCGCCGCGGCGACCCACACGCCGTTCACCCGGGCGACGAACGGAGCGGAGCTGCGCGGGGCGCTTTCCCGGTCTCGCGGCCTGCGCGTCGTCGAGGTGCCGGTCGACCGGTCGCGCACCCGTGACCTGCACGCGCGGCTGCGCGAGGCGGTGGCGGCCGCGGCGTACGACGGCGTGCGCTGACGCTTCGAGCCCGCGAGGACGTAGGTCGGCGGGCGCCCCGATCCCGCCGTCGGTGGGATGATCGGCGGGTGCACGGCGAGCTCACCGACGACCCGGCCGCCTTCCTGGCCTCGGCCGCGGGCTACTTCGCAGCGGACCCGGTGGTCAACAACGTGCTGGTCACCAACGTCACCGGCCGGGCGGCCGGGGTGATCACCGACCCGGCGCCGGCGACGTACCTCACAGTGCGAACCGGCGACGGCGACGGAGGCGAGGGCGGCGGAGGCGACGGCGACGGAGGTGAGGGCGGCGGAGGCGAGGGCGGCGACGTGGTGGCCGCCGCCATGCGAACCCCTCCGCAGCGGGTGTGGCTGTCCGCGGAGTCCGGCCCGGCCGCTGAACTGGCCGCGGAACTCCTGGCCGCGGCCTGCCCGGACGCGGCGGGCGTGGTCGGCACCCACCCGTACGTCGCCGACTTCACCCGGACGTGGGAACGCCTCACCGGCGCCCAGGCCGTACCCGAGCTTGCCGAGCGCCTACACGCGCTGGACGCGGTGACGCCGCCGCCGATGGCGGTCCCGGGCGCGCCCAGGTTGGCCACCGCCGCCGACCGGGACGTCCTGCTGGCGTGGTGCCTCGCCTTCGAGGCGGACGCCGCCGAGGCCGCCGGCCGGCCGGTGAACGCGCCGACCGAGGTGGAGCGGCGCCGCGTGACCGAGGCCGTCGACCTGCGGCTGGCCGAGCGGCGTTCGTGGGTGTGGGACCACGACGGGCCGGTGTCGCACCTCGGCGTCACCACGCCGGTGCACGGCGTCGTCCGCATCGGTCCCGTCTACACCCCGCGTGACCGGCGCGGACGCGGGTACGCGAGCGCGCTGGTCGCCGCCGTCAGTCGGCACGAGCTGGACGCCGGCGCCAAGACGTGCGCCCTCTACACCGACCTGGCCAACCCGACGTCGAACAAGATCTACGCCGCGGTCGGCTACCGGCCGGTGCGCGACGTGACGGCGTACCGCTTCGAGCGGGCTTGGGTGACAGGCCCGGGATGAGGACGCAGGGTGTGTTCGCACAGGGTGTGCTGGCAGGCTGAGCGGTCATGACGACGGCGTACGGCGGCCGGACCCGGTTCCCGGTCGTACTCCCCTTGGCCTCGCTCCTCGCGGGGCTGGTGCTGGCCGGGCTCGGCCTGGCCCACCCGGCGCCCGCCCACGCGGCGGTGGCGAAGGCCGCCGGGGCCGCGAAAGCAGCCAAGGCCGCCAAGGCTGCCGAGGGTGACCGCATCCCGGCGTACGACATCACCGCCCGGGTCGGCACCGACGGCTCGGTCGCCGTGCGTGAGCGGTTCACCTACGACCTGGCGGCGGGCCGGCCCACCCCGCTGAACTGGGCGGTGCCGATCAGGTTCACCTCGGCCGGTGAGAGCGCGGACGGCCGTGACCAGGCGACCGGCCAGGTGGTGTCGGTGCACGACCTGGCGGTACGCATGGACGGCCGCCCGGTGCGGACGTACCACGACCATCAGGCCTGGTGGTACGCCATCTGGATCGGGCCGGACGGCACCACCCCGGCCGGGCGGCACAGCTACGAGGTCAGCTACGTCCTGCGCGGGCTGGTCACCTCGCCGGGCGACCAGCGGCAGGGCGCGTCCGGCGCCGGCACGGCGCAGATGTGGTGGAACGCGATCTCCGCCCACGACGAGCCGATCGACCGGGTGCGGCTGACGGTGACGGCGCCGGGGACGCCGGCCCGGGTGTCGTGCACCATCACCGACGACGCGGCGCCCTGCAGGGCCAGAGCCGACGGGTCCACGGTCACCTTCACCGCCGCCAACCTGCCGGGCAAGAGCGCGGTGACCACCTACGCCGAGCTCCCCGGCGTGCACGCCGACGACAGCGCGGCGATCCTGCCCGGCGTGAAGGCCACCCTGCGCAGCAACCTCGCCGGCCCCGGCGCGATGGCCGGGCTGCCCGCGAGCGTCGTGTGGGCGGTGGCCGCGCTGCTGGCCGCGGCGGTGGTCGTGGGACTGGTGCTGGTCGCCCGCCGGCCGCGCCTGCCCGCAGCGGCGGTACGCGACACCGGCGCCCTGGTCGCGATCGGCGGGCTGGTCCTGGCGTACTTCCTTGCGAGGTACGACCTGATCTGGTGGGCCCTCCCGGTGGTCTGCTTCGGCGCCGCCCTGGTCGTGATGAGCCTGATGCTGCCGTCGCCCGGAGCGCACCGACCGGCCGAGCCGGCCCCGTCGCCGACCGGCCCCGAACCGGTTGCCCCGGCCGGGTAGGGTTGGTCCGTCCCCTCGATCCGGGAGTGATCCGACCGATGCGCAGCTGATCCGCGGGCTTCGTCCGTTGCGTGGAACGCGTTCGTTCCACCCGGGAGTCCGCCGACGTTCGGCCCCCGCGCGCGCTTGCTTCCAGGCAGCCGCGCACCATGCCGGCCAGGTCTTCTGGCCACGTCGCCCCCGGAGCAGCTATGTCCGCCGTGTCGGCTCTGTCCACCGTCGTCGTTCGCGACGTTCAGCTTCACCTCGGTCCCCAGCTCGTCCTCGGGGGCATCTCCGCCACCGTCGCGCCCGGTGATCGCTGTGCGGTCGTCGGACCCAACGGCGTCGGCAAGACCACGCTGTTGCGGGTGATGCTCGGCGCGCTCGCCCCCGACCAGGGCTCGGTCGAACGCCAGCCCGCAGAGGCCACCGTCGGGCTGCTTCCGCAGGAGCGGGACGCCCGGCCGGGTGAGACGCTCGCCGGCTACCTCGGCCGGCGTACCGGCGTCACCGCGGCCGAGGCCGAGCTCGCCGACGCGACCACCGCACTGGCCGAGGGGGAGAAGGGCGCGGACGACCGGTACGCGCTCGCCCTGGACCGCTACCTCGCCCTCGGCGCCGCTGACCTCGACACCCGCGCGCCCGCCGTCCTCGCCGACCTCGGCCTGCCGCCGGACCGGCTCGACGACCCGGTGCTGTCCCTGTCGGGCGGGCAACTCGCCCGGTTGGCGCTGGCGTCGGTGCTGCTGGCGAAGTTCGACGTACTCCTGCTCGACGAACCCACCAACGACCTCGACCTCGCCGGGCTGGCCAGGCTGGAGGAGTTCCTCACCAGCCGGTCCGGTGCGCTGGTGGTGGTCTCCCACGACAGGGCGTTCCTGCAGCGGGTGGCGACCGACGTACTCGAGATCGACGAGTTCAGCCGGCAGGGCCGGACCTACGGCGGCGGATTCGACTCCTACCTGGCCGAACGCGAGCGCACGCACGCCGCGGCGCAGGAGGCGTACGACACCTACGCCTCCCAGCGGGACGCCCTGCTGGAACAGGCGAAACGCAAGCAGGAGTGGGCCCGCGCGGGTGCCCAGCGCTCCGCCCGCAAGCCCGCCGACAACGACAAGTTCGTCCGGCACTTCCACATCCAGAAGGCCCAGGGCACTGGTGCCGGCGCGGCCCGTGCGCAGCGGGCGGCCGACCGGCTGGCCGAGGTCGAGGAGCCGCGGACGCCGTGGGAGCTGCGGCTGAAGCTGGACCAGGGTTCTCGCAGCGGGGCGCGGGTCGCCGGGCTGGCGGGCGTCGTGGTGGAGCGGGGATCGTTCCGGCTGGGGCCGGTCGACCTCGACCTGCGCTACGCCGACCGGATGGTGCTGGTCGGTCCGAACGGCGCCGGGAAGTCCAGCCTGATCTCGGTCCTGCTCGGCCAGCTGGAGCCGACCGCGGGGGAGCGGTGGATCGGGCACGGCGTCGTACTCGGGCAGATCGACCAGGTACGCCGGGGCGTGGCCGCCGACGTCGTACTGCTGGACGCTTTCCGGCAGGCCTCGGGGCAGGACGAGACCGAGGCGCGGACGTTGCTGGCGAAGTTCGGACTCGGCGCCGACGATGTCGTACGACAGACCGGCTCGCTCTCGCCCGGTGAGCGGACCCGGGCCGACCTGGCACTCCTCGTCGCGCGGCAGGCCAACCTGCTGGTGCTGGACGAGCCGACCAACCACCTCGACCTGCCGGCGGTCGAACAGCTGGAGCAGGCGCTCGCGGACTACGACGGTACCCTCGTGCTGGCCAGCCATGACCGAAAGTTGGTCGAAGCCGTGCACCCGACGCACATAGTTCACGTGCTAGATGGGCACATCAGCGTGGAACGCCCGTAAGACTAGATTCGTTACTCACCCGTAGCAGCTGGACCGGACTCGATCCACAACGGATCCGCACCGTGGAGGGCCCATGCACGTGCCAGACCTCGGAAGCTCCGTGCAGGAAACGGTCCACGACGTCGCCCAGACCGTCAAGCCGAGGTTGCGGGGCTGGCTGCACGCCGGCACCTTCCCGCTCTCGGTGGCGGCGGGCATCGTCATCGTGGTCCTGGCGCCGACCCCCGAGGCCAAGATCGCGACCGGGATCTTCGCCCTCACGGCCAGTCTGCTCTTCGGGGTGAGCGCGCTCTACCACCGCGGGACCTGGTCGCCCCGCGCGGCCGGGGTGCTGCGCCGGCTGGACCACGCCAACATCTTCCTGATCATCGCCGGCACCTACACGCCGTTCACCCTGCTGCTGCTGGACAAGCAGAACGCGAAGGTGCTGCTCGCCATCGTGTGGGGCGGTGCGCTGCTCGGGGTGGCGTTCCGGGTGCTGTGGCTTGGCGCGCCGCGCTGGCTGTACGTCCCGGTGTACGTCGCGGTCGGCTGGGCGGCGGCGTTCTGGCTGCCGGACTTCTTCGACCACGGCCGGGGCGCGGTCTTCGCGATGATTCTCACCGGTGGGCTGCTCTACTCCGCGGGCGCGATCGTGTACGCCACCAAGAAGCCGAACCCGTCGCCGCGCTGGTTCGGGTTCCACGAGGTCTTCCACGCGTTCACGGTCCTGGCGTTCATCGCCCACTACGTCGGCGTGTCACTGACGGTCTACTCCTGACCGCTCGCCCCAAGCGCGCACGGGTCGGAGGTTCGGCGGGGACCACGGATCCGGCCTGGTCACCGGCGTTCTCCGCGGAAGAATCGGCAAGCTGGGAAGACTTGTCGGGCCTATGACACCCATGAGTCTTCCCACCTCATGAGGCGAGCCGAACGAGGAGGAGAGCCGAACAAGGCTCCCGGTTACGGCGTCTCGGCGGGGTCGGGAGTGAGCGCGTCGCGTACGGGCACCAGCTTCGCCTGCGCCTCGGCGAGTTCGGACTCCGGTACGGAGTCGGCCACGATCCCGCAGCCGGCGTACAGCCGTAGCCGCCGCGGATCGTCGGTGTCCACCTGCGCGCACCGCAACGCGATGCCCCACTCGCCGTTCCCCGCGGCGTCCACCCAGCCGACGGGACCGGTGTACCGGCCACGGTTCATGTGTTCCAGCTCGGCGATCAGCTCGAGCGCGACCGGCGTGGGCGTGCCGCACACCGCCGCGGACGGGTGCAACGCCGCCGCGAGTTCCAGCGAGCTCGAGCCGTCCGCCAGCACTCCGGCGAGGTCGGTGGCGAGGTGCATGACGTTCGGCAGGTGGAGTACGAACGGCGACTCCGGCACGTTCATGCTCGTGCAGTGCGGCGCCAGCGAGTCGGCCACCGAACGTACGGCGTACTCGTGCTCCTCAAGGTCCTTGCTCGACCGCGCCAGCGAGGCGGCCAGCGCCAGGTCGCGCGCGTCGTCGTTGCTGCGCCGGATCGTCCCGGCGAGCACCCGCGAGGTGACCAGGCCGTTCTCCAGCCGGACCAGCATCTCCGGCGTCGCGCCGATCAGGCCCCGCACGGCGTAGGTCCAGCAGGCCGGGTAGTCGCGCGCGAGCCGGGCCAGCGGCCATCGGAAGTCGACCGGCTTCTCCGCGACGGCGAGCAGGTCGCGGGCCAGCACCACCTTGTCCAGGTCACCGGCGTCGATCCGGCGTACGGCGTCGGCGACCGCGCTCGCCCACTGCGCGCCGGTCAGCGCACCGTCGGCGAACACCACTCCCTGCGGCCGCTCCGGAGGCGGCGTACCGAACAGCGAGGGCAGCGACGGCACCGTCGGCAGGGCGGGCTCGACCGCGATGGTGGTGATCCAGCGGCGGTCGCCGCGGCGGCCGAGGACGACGCGGGGTACGACGAGCGTGGAGTGCCCGGGGTCGTCGGCGAACGCGAAGGATCCGAACCCCACCAGGCCGGTGCCGGGTTCGCCGATCTCGTCCCGTACGGCGGCGGACTCGGCCAGCTTGTCCCACCACTGCACCGCGGCCGCGAAGCGGTCGGCGCCACCGACGTCGAGCCGGGCCGCCTCGCCGTGCCCGACCAGCCCTTCGCCGCGCCGCACCCAGGCGGTCGCGTCCTCGGTGGGCAGGGTCTGCAGGAGATCGAGTCCGGCGTGCACGTCGGGGTCGAGCTCGGTGGTGCGTACGACCAGCCGGGGCACGTCAGGGGCCGCGAACTCGTCCGCGGGGATGGCCGATGATTCCGTCACGGCTCACCAGAGTAGGTGTCGGCCGAGGTTAAGGCGCGGGCGCGGCCGTGAGAGGTTGGACACGTGGCACGTGCATCCCTGGCAAAGCAGCCGGCCGAAGTGGCGGCGATGTTCGACGAGATCGCCGAGCGTTACGACCTGACCAACGACCTGTTGTCACTGGGGCAGGACCGTTGGTGGCGGCGGGCGGTGGTGAAGGCGGTCGACCCGCGGATGGGTGAACGCGTGCTCGACCTCGCTGCCGGCACCGGCACCTCCAGCGAGCCGATGGAGCGGGACGGGGCTTTCGTCGTTCCGTGCGACTTCTCCGTCGGGATGCTGGGCCGCGGGAAGCGGCTGCGGCCGGAGCTGCCGTTCGTCGGCGGGGACGCGCTGGCGCTGCCGTTCGCCGACGCGAGCTTCGACGCGGTGACCATCTCCTTCGGCCTGCGTAACCTGGTCGACCCGCGCGCCGGCCTGGCCGAGCTGCTGCGCGTCACCCGGCCCGGCGGCCGGGTCGTGGTGTGCGAGTTCAGCCACCCGGTGTGGGCGCCGTTCCGCCGGGTGTACGTCGAGTACCTCATGCGCGCGCTGCCCGGGATCGCCCGCCGGGTGGCGGCCGAGCCCGAGTCGTACGTCTACCTCGCCGAGACGATCCAGGCCTGGCCGGACCAGGCTGCCCTGGCCGCCGAGTTCGCCGCGGCCGGGTGGGGCCGGGTGGAGTGGCGCAACCTGAGCGGCGGCATCGTCGCGCTGCATCGGGCGTGCCGCCCCTGACGATCCCGTACGCCCGAACACCTCCAGGCAGCGTCCCGAACGACCCCGAGCACGCCCGGATCCATCTGAACCCGGCTGAACCCGGCCGAACCCGGCTGAACCCGCCCCAGCACCACGCCCACCGGTCGCCCAGCGCCTCCGCACCTGGCCGGTCCCGGCCGACCTCGGCGAAGAATCCCGAGCATGACGCAGCCCAGAACTCCCGGCTCCGGCCGGCGCTGACCCGGCGAAGGAGCGACGAGGTGTTGGACCGGATCACGGTCGAGCCCGGAAAGATGGAGGGCCGGCCCTGTATCCGTGGACTGCGGTTCACGGTGGCGCAGCTGATCCGCCTCGCCGCGGCCGGCTGGACGCTGGAGCAGATCCAGCGGGAGTACGCCTTCGTCGAGGCGGAGGACCTGCGCCAGGCGCTGCTGTACGCCGCGGCCACCAGCGAGGTGACGATGATGCCGCTGCGGGACTCCGCGTGAGGTTTCTCGCCGACAAGAACATCTCCGTCCGGCTGTGTGAGTACCTCCGGGTGGCCGGGCACGACGCGGTCCACGTCGATCACGTGGGCCTGCACGACGCCGCGGACGCCGACCTGCTCGAGCACGCGCGCTTCGACCAGCGGATCGTCGTCTCCGCGTTCACCGATTTCGGCCTGCTCCTGGCCGCCCAGCGCTCGTTCGGCCCGTCGGTGCTGCTGACCAGGGAGATCAGCGTCGCTCCGGCGGCCGTGCTCGCCGACTACTTCGTCGCGCACCTGGACCTTGTCGAGCAGGACCTGAGGCAGGGAGCGATCGTGGCGTTCGGGACCCACGGCATCCGGGTACGGCGGCTCCCGCTGGGCTGATCGGCAGGGGATCCGCGGGGTGACCGGCAGGGGATCGACAGGGTGATCGGCGGGGAATCGGCGGCTGAACCGCAGGTGAGCGGCGTCCGATTGTCCGGCAACGGCCAGCAGGTTTTTGGCAACCGAAACGTCGCTTAAATCCCCAGGTCAGCCCGCCCATGGGGGCTTGCGCACGGATGGCAGCGAACCTCGTAGACTGTGACCATCACGGACTCGTGAAGGTGTTCACAAGTTCGCACAGCACCACCGCATCAGGTCCCGAATCTCACTTCCCAGGCAAGGGCCATGAGCCGCAACAGCGCTGATCACGACGCGGACGTCATCGTCGTCGGAGCCGGTCCGGCGGGCGCTACGACCGCCTACCACCTCGCCCGCACCGGGCTCGACGTCCTGGTGCTGGAGAAGACGGCGTTCCCGCGCGAGAAGGTCTGCGGCGACGGACTCACCCCCCGCGCGGTGAAGTCGCTCGTGGCGATGGGCATCGACACCTCGGCCGAGGCCGGCTGGCTGCAGAACAAGGGCCTGCGCATCTACGGCGGCGGAATGCGGCTGGAGCTGCCCTGGCCCGACCTCGCGGAGTACCCGCCGCACGGCCTGGTCCGCAAGCGCACCGACTTCGACGAGACTCTCGCCCGCCAGGCCCAGAAGGCCGGCGCCCGCCTGCACGAACGCACCACCGTCACCGGCCCCGTCACCGACGAGCGCACCGGGCGGGTCGTCGGCGTGACCGCGAAGCCGGTCCGCGAGCCCGGCTCCGGCGAAGGCGCCGGGACCGAGATCACCTACCGCGCCCCGGTGGTGATCGCGGCCGACGGCAACTCCTCCCGGCTGTCGGTCTCGGCCGGCCGGATGCGCCGCGAGAACCGCCCGATGGGCGTGGCCGTTCGTACGTACTTCGAAAGCCCCCGGCACGACGACGACTGGCTGGAGTCCTGGCTGGAGCTGTGGGACGGCAAACCGGGCCAGAGCAACCTGCTGCCCGGCTACGGCTGGGTGTTCGGCATGGGCGACGGCACCAGCAACGTCGGCCTCGGCATGCTCAACACCGCCACCGGCTTCCAGAACGCCGACTACCGCGGCCTGCTGAAGGCCTGGCTGTCGGGGATGCCGCCGGAGTGGGGCTTCGTGGACGACCGGCAGGTCGGCCAGGTCCGCGGAGCGGCACTCCCGATGGGCTTCAACCGCAAGCCCCACTACGCTTCCGGACTGATGCTCGTCGGTGACGCCGGCGGCATGGTCAACCCCTTCAACGGCGAAGGGATCGCCTACGCCATGGAGTCGGGGGAGATGGCCGCCGAGGTCGTCGCCCAGGCGCTGGCCCGCCCCGACGGTCCGCAGCGCGAGCGGGTGCTGGAGAGTTATCCGCGGGCGCTTTCGGCGAGGTACGGCGGCTACTACACAATGGGCCGGATCTTCGTGAGGGCGATCGGAAACCCACAGGTGATGAAGATCGCCACCCGCCACGGCCTGCCGCACCCGGTGCTGATGCGCTTCACGATCAAACTGCTGGCCAACCTGACCGACCCGCGCGGAGGTGACGCCATGGACCGGCTCATCAACGCGCTCGCCAAGGTCACCCCGGCGGCGTAGCGATCATGCGAGTTCCACACGACGTTCCACACCAGGTTCCACAGCACGTTCCACCCAGACAACCGGCCGGCCAACCGGCACGGCCGGCCGAAACCCACCGGGCGAGGGAGTCCTAGGATGACCACCCCGGGGGCCGGTACGACAACAGCCAGAAAGGGGAGCAGGTCGGCGTGAACCCCTATGTGCCGATTCTCATTCTGCTTCTGCTCGGCGGCGGCTTCGCGGTTGTCTCCGCCGTGGCCGGCTCCGTCATGGGACCGAAGCGCTACAACCGGGCCAAGGTCGAGTCGTACGAGTGTGGGATCGAACCCACTCCGCAGCCGGCCGGCGGTGGCCGCTTCCCGGTGAAGTACTACATCACCGCGATGCTGTTCATCGTCTTCGACATCGAGATCATCTTCCTCTACCCCTGGGCGGTCGCCTTCGACTCGATGGCGCTGTTCGGCCTGGTCGAGATGGTCCTGTTCATCCTGACCGTGTTCGTCGCCTACGCGTACGTCTGGCGCCGCGGGGGCCTGGAATGGGACTGAGCAGCACCCCGCACCTGGTCCGCCGTACGGAAGAGAGCTGAGAGCCATGGGCATCGAAGAGAAGCTGCCCGCCGGGGTCGCCCTGACCACGGTCGAGGGCATCGTGGGCTACTTCCGCAAGGCGTCGGTGTGGCCCGCGACGTTCGGCCTGGCCTGCTGCGCCATCGAGATGATGACGACCGGCGGCCCCCGCTACGACACCGCCCGCTGGGGCATGGAGGTCTTCCGCGCCTCGCCGCGGCAGGCCGACCTGATGATCGTCGCCGGCCGGGTGAGCCAGAAGATGGCCCCGGTGCTGCGCCAGATCTACGACCAGATGCCCGAGCCCAAGTGGGTGCTGGCGATGGGGGTGTGCGCCTCCAGCGGCGGCATGTTCAACAACTACGCGATCGTGCAGGGCGTCGACCACGTCGTCCCGGTCGACATCTACCTGCCCGGCTGCCCGCCGCGGCCGGAGATGCTGCTGGACGCGATCATCAAGCTGCACGAGAAGATCCAGGCCGGGAAGCTCGGCGTCCACAAGCGGCAGGAGCTCGAGGAGCACGAGAGCCTCGCGCTGGAGGCCGCGCCGACCTCGCAGATGAAGGGGCTGCTTCGGTGAGCGACGAACGACAGCCTGCCGACGGGCAGCAGCCCGGCGACGCGCAGGAAAACCTGCCGAGCCGCAGGGAGCCGACCCCTCCGGAGGTGATCGGCCTACGCCACGGTTCGTTCGGGGCGGGCGGCACCGGTGACACCTCCGGCTACGGCCGGCTGGTGCGCACGGTCGCGCTGCCGGGTGGGACCGCACCGCCCTACGGCGGCTGGTTCGACGAGCTGGCCGAGCGGCTGGACGCGGCCCTGCCCGACCATGGCGGCCAGGGGTTCGACGAGGCGATCGAGAAGGTCGTCGTCGACCGGGGCGAGATCACGTTCCACGTCCGGCGGGCACACCTGCTGAGCGTCGTACGTACCCTCCGCGACGACCCGGCGCTGCGGTACGAGTTCTGCAGCGGGGTCTCCGGCGTGCACTACCCGGGCGACACCGGGCGCGAGCTGCACTCCGTCTACCACCTGCTTTCCATGACCCACAACCGCCGGATCCGGCTCGAGGTGAGCTGCCCCGACGCCGACCCGCACGTCCCGTCGGTCGTCGGGGTCTACCCCACCGCCGACTGGCACGAGCGCGAGACCTACGACTTCTTCGGAATCGTCTACGACGGGCACCCGGGCCTGACCCGGATCGAGATGCCCGACGACTGGCCGGGTCACCCGCAGCGCAAGGATTACCCGTTGGGCGGCATTCCCGTCGAGTACAAGGGCGCGACCATTCCGCCTCCGGACGAGCGGAGGTCATACAGCTGATGACTACGCAACAAGAGCACACCCAGCACACCGAGCAGCAGGACCCGTACGCCGGCAGCCGGGACACCACCGAGGGCCAGGTCTTCACCGTCACCGGTCAGGACTGGGACTCCGTGGTGCAGGGCGCCGCCGAGGCCGACGACGAGCGCGTCGTGGTCAACATGGGCCCGCAGCACCCGTCCACGCACGGCGTCCTCCGGCTGATCCTGGAGCTGGACGGCGAGACCGTGAAGGACATGCGGTGCGGGATCGGCTACCTCCACACCGGTATCGAGAAGAACATGGAATACCGGACGTGGACGCAGGGCGTCACGTTCTGCACCCGGATGGACTACCTCTCGCCGTTCTACAACGAGGCCGCCTACGTCGGCGCGATGGAGAAGCTGCTCGGCATCGAGGACGACATCCCCGAGCGGGCACAGGTCCTCCGCGTCCTGATGATGGAGCTCAACCGCATCTCCTCCCACCTGGTGGCGATCGCCACCGGCGGCATGGAGATCGGCGCCCTCACCGTGATGACGATCGGCTTCCGTGAGCGGGAGAAGACGCTCGACCTGTTCGAGCTGATCACCGGCCTGCGGATGAACCACGCGTACATCCGTCCCGGCGGTGTCTCCCAGGACCTGCCCGACGGCGCCCTGGACGCCATCCGCGACTACATCGTGTGGATGCGCAAGCACCTGCCCGAGTACGCCGCGCTGTGCAACGAGAACCCCATCTTCAAGGGCCGCCTGGCCGGAAACGGCTACCTCGACCTCACCGGCTGCATGGCGCTCGGCGCCAGCGGTCCGGTGCTGCGGGCGACCGGCTACCCGTGGGACCTGCGCAAGACCCAGCCGTACTGGGGCTACGAGACCTACGACTTCGAGGTGAAGACGTGGGACACCTCCGACTCCTACGGCCGGTTCCGCATCCGGCTGGACGAGATGCACGAGAGCCTGAAGATCGTCGAGCAGTGCATCGAACGCCTGGAGAAGCCCGGCCCGGTGATGGTCGCCGACAAGAAGGTCGCCTGGCCCAGCCAGCTGGCGATCGGCTCCGACGGCCTGGGCAACTCCCTCGACCACATCAAGCACATCATGGGCGAGTCGATGGAAGCGCTCATCCACCACTTCAAGCTGGTGACCGAGGGCTTCCGCGTGCCGGCCGGCCAGGCCTACTTCGCGGTGGAGTCCCCCCGCGGCGAGCTGGCCTGCCACCTGGTGTCCGACGGTGGTACCCGGCCGTTCCGGGCCCACTTCCGCGACCCGTCCTTCGTCAACCTGCAGACCGCGGCGGCCATGTGTGAGGGCAGCATGGTGGCCGACGTCATCGTCGCGGTCGCGAGCATCGACCCCGTGATGGGTGGAGTGGACCGTTGATCACCGAGAAGACGCGTGCGGAGATGCGGGAGATCATCGCGCGCTACCCCCAGCCGCGTTCGGCGCTGCTGCCGATGCTGCACCTCGTCCAGAGCGAGGAGGGCTTCGTCAGCCCGGACGGCATCGAGGTGTGTGCCGAGCTGCTCGACATCACCGCGGCCGAGGTCGCGGCTGTGGCGACCTTCTACACCATGTACAAGCGGCGCCCGGTCGGCGACTACCACGTCGGCGTGTGCACCAACACGCTGTGCGCGGTGATGGGCGGCGACCAGATCATGGCCGGGCTGAAGGACCACCTCGGGATCGGCAACGACGAGACCACCGAGGACGGCAAGGTCACCCTCGAACACGTCGAGTGCAACGCCGCCTGCGACTTCGCCCCCGTGGTGATGGTCAACTGGGAGTTCTTCGACAACATGACCCCCGACCGGGCCCGCAAGCTCGTCGACGACCTGCGGGCCGGCGCCGAGGTGGAGGCCGACCGGGGTGCGCGGGTGTGCACCTGGCGGCAGGCCGAGCGGGTGCTGGCCGGCTTCCCCGACGGCCGCGCGGACGAAGGTCCGTCGGCCGGTGAGGCGTCGCTGGCCGGTCTGCGGCTGGCGCACGAGCGCGGCTGGACCGCCGGCGGGAACGTCGCCGCGGCGGCGCCCGACCTGACCACCCGGAGCGCCACTCCCGAAGAGGCGACCCGGACCGCGGCCGAGACCGACACCACCCGCGCCGAGAGCGAGTCGCGGGCCGCCGAGGCCGGCGTCGGTGGAGGCGGCAGGGGCCCGGGCAACCGGCCCGAGACGCCCGAAAGCGGTGCGGAGAACGCCGACAACGCGGGCAACGCGGGTTCCGCGGGCAGCGCCGACGGTGAGAGGGGACAGCGATGACCGATCCGCTTGCGCCGGTTCTCACGGCCAACTGGGGCCGGCAGGGTTCGTGGACCATGCGTGCCTACGCCGACCAGGGCGGGTACGAAGCGCTCAGGCAGGCGTTCGGCCGCGAGCCCGAAGAGGTCGTGGCCATGGTCAAGGACTCCGGCCTGCGCGGTCGGGGCGGCGCCGGCTTCCCCACCGGGATGAAGTGGGGCTTCCTGCCGCCGCTCGGTGACAAGCCGCGCTACCTCGTCGTCAACGCCGACGAGTCCGAGCCGGGCACCTGCAAGGACATCCCGCTGATGATGGCCAGCCCGCACACGCTGGTGGAGGGCGTCATCATCTCGGCGTACGCCATCCGCGCGCGGCAGGCGTTCATCTACGTACGCGGTGAGGTGCTGCACGTCATCCGCCGGCTGCAGCAGGCGGTGCAGGAGGCCTACGCCGCGGGCTACATCGGCCGCAACATCCTCGACACCGGCTACGACCTCGACGTCGTGGTGCACGCGGGCGCGGGCGCCTACATCTGTGGTGAGGAGACCGCCCTGCTCGACTCGCTGGAGGGTCGCCGGGGTCAGCCTCGGCTGCGGCCGCCCTTCCCGGCCGTCGCGGGTCTGTACGCCTCGCCCACTGTCATCAACAACGTCGAGTCCATCGCCTCGGTTCCGGCCATCGTCGCCAACGGACCGGAATGGTTCGCCGGCATGGGGACCGAGAAGAGCAAGGGCCACGTCATCTACTCCCTGTCCGGGCACGTCGAGCGGCCGGGACAGTACGAGGGCCCGCTGGGCATCACCCTGCGCGAGCTGCTCGACCTGGCCGGCGGCATCCGCGCCGGGCACCAGCTGAAGTTCTGGACGCCGGGCGGCTCCTCCACGCCGATGCTCACCGCCGAACACCTCGACGTGCCGCTCGACTACGAGGGGATGATGGGCGCCGGCAGCATGCTCGGCACCCGCGCCCTGCAGATGTTCGACGACACCACCTGCGCGGTGCGGGCGGTGCTGCGGTGGACGGAGTTCTACAAGCACGAGTCGTGCGGCAAGTGCACTCCCTGCCGGGAGGGCACCTGGTGGCTGGTGCAGATCCTCGAACGCCTGGAGCGGGGCGAGGGGAGCACCGACGACCTGGAGACGCTGCTCGACCTGTGCGACAACATCGCCGGCAGGTCGTTCTGCGCCCTGGCCGACGGTGCCGTCGCGCCGATCATGTCGTCCATCAAGTTCTTCCGCGACGATTACGTCGCGCACTTCGAACACGGCGGCTGCCCGTTCGACCCGGCCGCCGCCACATTGTTCGGGGCCGAGACTGCGACCGCAGGAGTTGGCGTATGACAGTGCAGGCGTCCGACCAGACGTCGGCCGAGGTGGAGAACCTCGTCACGCTCACCATCGACGACGTCAAGGTGAGCGTGCCGAAGGGCACCCTGGTGATCCGGGCCGCGGAGATGATCGGGGTGCAGATCCCGAGGTTCTGCGACCACCCGCTGCTGGACCCGGTGGGTGCCTGCCGGCAGTGCCTGGTCGACATTCCCGACGCGGGCAACGGGCGCGGCTTCCCCAAGCCGCAGGCCTCCTGCACGATCGAGGTCGCCGAGGGCATGGTCGTCAAGTCCCAGTTGACGTCCGGTACGGCCGACAAGGCGCAGCAGGGAATCATGGAGTTCCTGCTGATCAACCACCCGCTGGACTGCCCGGTCTGCGACAAGGGCGGCGAGTGCCCGCTGCAGAACCAGGCGATGAGCAACGGCCGGCCGGAGAGCCGCTTCACCGAGGTGAAGCGCACCTATCCCAAGCCGATCAACATCTCCAGCCAGGTGCTGCTCGACCGCGAGCGCTGCGTTCTGTGCGCACGGTGCACCCGCTTCTCCAAGCAGGTGGCCGGCGACCCGTTCATCGAGCTCCTCGAGCGCGGCGCGCTGCAGCAGGTCGGCATCTACGAGAAGGAGCCGTTCTCCAGCTACTTCTCCGGCAACACCATCCAGATCTGCCCGGTCGGTGCGCTCACCAGCGCGCAGTACCGCTTCCGCTCCCGCCCGTTCGACCTGGTGTCCACGCCGGGCACCTGCGAGCACTGCTCCAACGGCTGCTCGATCCGCACCGACCACCGGCGCGGCAAGGTCATGCGCCGGCTGGCCGGCGACGACCCCGAGGTCAACGAGGAGTGGATCTGCGACAAGGGCCGGTTCGGCTTCCGGTACGCCGCGTCGACCGAGCGCCTCACCCACCCGCTGGTCCGCGACGAGGACACCGGTGAGCTGCGTCCGGCCTCGTGGTCGGAGGCGTTCCGGGTGGCCGCCGAGGGGCTGGCCGCCGCCCGCGGTCGCACCGGTGTGCTGACCGGCGGCCGGGTGACGCTGGAGGACGCCTACGCCTACTCCAAGTTCGCCCGGGTGGCGCTGAACACCAACAACGTCGACTTCCGTTCCCGGCCGCACTCCCACGAGGAGGCCGACTTCCTCAGCGCCGCCGTCGCCGGCACCGGCCTCGGCGTGACCTACCGCGACCTGGAGCGCGCGAGCGCGGTCCTGCTGGTCGGCCTGGAGGTCGAGGAGGAGGCGCCGATCGTCTTCCTGCGGCTCCGCAAGGCGGTCAGCAAGGGCGGGACCACCGTCACCGCGATGGCTCCGTACACCACGTCCGGACTCGAGAAGCTGTCCGGCTCGCTGCTGCGGGCCGCGCCCGGCACGGAGGCGGAGTTCCTGGACGCCCTCCACGGTGGCGGTGCGGAGAGCGGTCTCGACGAGGCCGGCCGGGCCGCCGCCGAGGCGCTGCGCGGCGACAACGCCGTGATCCTGGTCGGGTCCCGCCTGGCTGGGTCCTCCGGTGCGCTGTCGGCCGTACTGCGGCTGGCGGAGGAGACCGGTGCGCGTCTCGCCTGGGTTCCCCGCCGCGCCGGTGAGCGGGGTGCGGTGGACGCGGGCTGCCTCCCGCACCTGCTGCCCGGCGGCCGGCCGAGCTTCGACGCGGCCGCCCGGGTCGACGTGGCCGCGGCGTGGGGCGTCGGCGACCTGCCGATCGAGCCCGGCAGGGACGCCTCGACCATGCTCACCGAGGCCGCCGACGGCGAGCTGGGTGCGCTGGTGGTCGGCGGTGTCGAGATCGACGACCTGCCAGACCCGGCCGCCGCGCGCGCCGGGCTGGAGCGGGCCGGGTTCGTGGTCAGCCTGGAGCTGTCCCCGACCGAGGTCACGAAGTACGCCGACGTGGTGTTCCCGGTCGCCGCGGTGGCCGAGAAGGCCGGTTCGTTCGTCGACTGGGAGGGCCGCGCCCGCCCGTTCGAGCGGGCGCTCGCCGAGGGCGGACAGCAGCCCGACCTGTGGGTGCTGGCCGGACTCGCCGACGAGCTGGACGCGCCGCTCGGCTTCACCACCGTCGAGGGCGCCCGCGCCGAGCTGACCGAGCTGGGTGCCTGGGACGGCACCCGCGCGGTGCCGCCGCGGCTGCCCGCACCCGAGCCGGCCCAGCCGAGCGCGGGTGAGGCGGTCCTCGCGACCTGGCCCCAGCTGATCGACGACGGTGCCCTGCTGGCCGGGGAGCCCAACCTCGCCGGCACCGCCCGCCCGGTGCGGGCCCGCCTGTCCGCGACGACCGCGACGGCCCTCGGTGTCGTCGAGGGCGACTCGGTGGAGGTCTCCACGGCACGCGGCCGGCTGCACCTGCCGGTCGCCGTCGCCGACCTGCCCGACCAGGTGGTGTGGGTGCCGACCCACTCCACGGGGTCGCACGTGTACGACACGCTCGGCGTCGACGCCGGCGCGCTGGTGGACGTCGCCCGGGCCGAGCGGGCGCCGCAGACCGTCGACCACGCGGCGACGGGCCACGACCAGCAGTCTCCGAACGGGTCGGCCGCCGGCTCGACCGCCAGTCAGGGAGGTACGGCATGACCGCCGCTGTGCTGCCGCTCGCCGCCAACGAGCTGTCGGCGTTCGGCAAGGACCCGTGGTGGATCGTCCTCATCAAGGCGGTCGGCATCACGGTGCTCCTGCTGGTGTTCACGATCTTCAACGTGTGGTTCGAACGCAAGGTCGTGGCCCGGATGCAGCACCGCACCGGGCCCAAGGTGCACGGCCCCTTCGGTCTGCTGCAGAGCCTCGCCGACGGCGTGAAGCTGTCGCTGAAGGAGACGATCAAGCCGAAGAACGTCGACACCGTGATCTACGTGATGGCGCCGGTGATCTCGGCGGCGATGGCGTTCACGGCGTTCTCGGTGATCCCGCTCGGGCCCGAGGTGAGCATCTTCGGGCACCGCACGCCGCTGCAGCTGACCGACCTTCCGGTCGGGGTGCTGCTGGTGCTCGCGGTGGCCTCGCTCGGCATCTACGGCATCGTGCTCGGCGGCTGGTCCTCCGGCTCGACGTACCCCCTGCTGGGTGGTCTGCGCTCCTCGGCGCAGATGATCTCCTACGAGGTCGCGATGGGACTCGCGTTCGTCGCGGTGTTCCTCTACTCCGGCTCCATGTCGACCTCGGAGATCGTCGGCGCGCAGGCGCACGGCAGCGCGGCGCACATCTTCGGGCTGACCATCCAGCTGCCCAGCTGGTACGCCATCGTGCTGCTCCCGTCGTTCCTCATCTATCTCGTGTCGATGGTGGGCGAGACCAACCGGGCGCCGTTCGACCTGCCCGAGGCCGAGGGTGAGCTGGTCGCCGGCTTCGCCACCGAGTACGCCTCGATGAAGTACCTCCTGTTCTTCCTCGCCGAGTACGTCAACATGGTGACGGTCTCCGCCCTGGCGACCACGCTGTTCCTGGGCGGCTGGCGCGCGCCCTGGCCGCTGTCGCTGTGGTCGGGTGCCAACGAGGGCTGGCTGCCGTTCGTGTGGTTCATCGGCAAGGTGCTCGTCTTCATGTTCGTGTTCATCTGGCTGCGCGGGACCCTGCCGCGGTTCCGGTACGACCAGTTCATGCGGCTGGGCTGGAAGTTCCTGATCCCGATCGCGCTGGTGTGGACGGTCTTCGTCGCGACCGCGCGGGCCACCCTGAGCGCGGGCTACCAGCGCCAGTTCTTCTTCGGCATCGGCGCGGTGATCCTCGTGGTCCTGGCGCTGTCCTTCGTCTACGACGCGAGGGCGGCCCGCAAGGAGCAGGCGGAGGAGACCGCGAGGGAAGAAGCCGACCGGGCGGAGTTCGACCCGTTCGTGGGTGGATACCCTGTCCCGCCGATGCCCGGACAAAAGGTGCCCGGTCTGCAACCCGCCGCGGTGGCGGTGTCCGCCGACGCGGGCGCCCGCGAGACCGGGGCAGGCGGTTCGGGCACCGCCGGCCGATCGACAGACAGCGCAGGCCAGGAGGACTCCCGTGGCTAGTCTCAAGCAGCAGCTCTGGGACCCGATCGCAGGGTTCGGGGTGACCTTCACGACGATGTTCCGGAAGGTCTTCACCGAGCAGTACCCCTTCGAGAAGAAGCCCACCGCGCCGCGGTTCCACGGCCGGCACCAGCTCAACCGCCACCCGGACGGGCTGGAGAAGTGCGTCGGCTGTGAGCTGTGCGCCTGGGCCTGCCCGGCCGACGCGATCTACGTCGAGGGCGCGGACAACACCGAGGGCGGTCGCTTCTCGCCCGGTGAGCGGTACGGCCGCGTCTACCAGATCAACTACCTGCGTTGCATCCTCTGCGGGCTGTGCATCGAGGCGTGCCCCACCCGGGCGCTCACGATGACCAACGAGTACGAGCTCGCCGACGACAACCGCGCGGACCTGATCTACGAGAAGAAGGATCTGCTCGCACCGCTCCTGCCCGGCATGGAGGAGCCGCCGCACGAGATGCGGCTCGGTGACGACGAGAAGGACTACTACCTCGGCGCCGGCCTGCCCGGCTGGTCCGGCCGGGGCGGGTCCGAGAAGGACACGAACGTGGAGAGCGAGGCAGCGCACTCATGACCGCGACCTTCTGGGTGCTGGCACCGATCGCGGTGCTCGCCGCCCTGGGCATGGTGCTCGCCCGGAAGGCGGTGCACAGCGCGTTGCTTCTGGCGGCGGTGATGATGTGCCTCGCCATCATGTACGCCAGCCTGGACGCGCCGTTCCTGTTCGCCGTCCAGGTGATCGTCTACACCGGCGCCATCCTGATGCTGTTCCTGTTCGTCCTGATGCTGGTCGGCGTCGACGCCTCCGACTCCGCGGTGGAGACACTGCGCGGGCAGCGGTGGATGGCGATCGTGGGTGCCCTGCTGTTCGGGATCCTGATCCTGGTCGCGGTCGGCCAGGTCACCCTGGGCAAGCCGGTCGGCCTGGCCGCCGCCACGCCGGACGGCAACGTCCCCGCCCTCGCGTCGCTGCTGTTCTCCAAGTACGTCTTCGCGTTCGAGGTGACCAGCGCCCTGCTGATCACCGCGGCCGTGGGCGCGATGATCCTCGCCCACCGCGAGCGGATCACCGAGAAGGTGACCCAGAAGCAGCTGGCCGAGCAGCGGTTCCGGGCGTACGCCGAGCAGGGCCGCCACCCCGGCCAGCACCCGGCTCCCGGCACGTTCGCCCGGCACAACGCGGTCGACACCCCGGCCCTGCTGCCCGACGGGACCGCGGCCGAGTCCTCGGTCTCCCGGGTGCTCATCGCCCGGGGCACGGTCCGCGACCCCGAGCGCTACACCAACCAGGTGCCCGGCCTCGAGCCGTACACCGGCAAGCCCTCGCCGAGGGCCACCCGCGGCGCCGACGGCCGCCCGAACGACGAGACGGCCGCCGAGAACGGCACCGACTACGCCGGCTCGGCGCACAACGGCTCCGGCACCGGCCGCGACGCCAACGGCAACGGTTCGGCCGGTCCCCACGAGGGCGGTTCGCCCGAAGGCGGTTCCTCACGAGGCGGTACTTCCAACGGAGGTGACGCATGACCGCCGGTCCCTACATCGTGCTGTCGGCGCTGCTGTTCACGATCGGTGCGCTCGGTGTGCTCGTACGCCGCAACGCGATCGTCGTGTTCATGTGCGTCGAGCTGATGCTGAACGCCGGCAACCTGGCGTTCGTGGCCTTCGCCCGCCAGGTTGGCAACCTCGACGGGCAGGTCGTGGCGTTCTTCGTGATGGTGGTGGCCGCCGCCGAGGTCGTCGTCGGTCTGGCGATCATCATGACCATCTTCCGGACCCGTCGCTCGGCCTCGGTCGACGACGCGAGCCTGCTGAAGTTCTGATGCGGCCGACACCTGATGCCAGCCCCAAGCGGCCAGTTCTGATCCGAGAGGCGAGACCCACGTGACCACCCCTGTGAGCGCCCTGGCGCTGGCCGGCGAGCAAGCGGCCCACGCGAGCGGCGTCTTCTCGCTGCTGTGGCTGATCGTCGCCATCCCGGCGGTTTCGGCAGCGGTGATCCTGCTTTCCGGACGCGCCGGCAACGCCTGGGGACACCTCCTCGGCTGCGCCGCGCCGATCGCGTCGTTCGTGCTCGGCGCGATCATGTTCTTCTCGATGCTCGGCCGCGGCCCGGAGGACCGGGCGGTCGCCCAGCAGCTCTACACGTTCATCCCGCTGCCCGACTACCACGTCGAGGCGGGGCTGCTGCTGGACCAGTTGTCGGTGTGCTTCGTCCTGCTGATCACCGGCGTGGGCAGCATCATCCACGTCTACTCCCTCGGCTACATGGCCCACGACGAGCGGCGGAAGAGGTTCTTCGGATACCTCAACCTGTTCGTCGCGGCGATGCTGCTGCTGGTGCTGGCCAACGACTTCCTCGTGGTCTTCATCGGCTGGGAGGGTGTCGGCCTGGCGTCGTACCTCCTGATCGGCTTCTGGCAGCACAAGCACTCCGCGGCCACCGCGGCGAAGAAGGCGTTCGTCGTCAACCGCGTCGGTGACGTCGGCCTGTCGCTGGCGGTGATGCTGATGCTGGCGACGTTCGGCACCTCGTCGTTCGCCGGCGTCTTCTCCCACGTGGGCGCCGCCGGGACCGGCATCGCCACCGCGCTGGGGTTCCTGCTCCTGCTGGGCGCGTGCGGTAAGTCCGCGCAGTTCCCGCTGCAGTCCTGGCTGCTGGACGCGATGGAGGGCCCGACCCCGGTGTCGGCGCTGATCCACGCCGCGACGATGGTGACCGCGGGCGTCTACCTCGTCACCCGGTCCAACGCGATCTTCGACCAGGCACCGGTCGCGCAGACGGCCGTGGTGCTGGTCGGCACGATCACCCTGCTGATGGGTGCGGTCATCGGTTGCGCCAAGGACGACATCAAGAAGGTGCTGGCCGGCTCCACCATGAGCCAGATCGGCTACATGATGCTGGCGGCCGGGCTCGGGCCGGTGGGGTACGCCTTCGCGATCTTCCACCTGCTCACGCACGGCTTCTTCAAGGCGGACATGTTCCTCGGTGCCGGCTCGGTGATGCACGGCATGAACGACGAGGTCAACATGCGCCGCTACGGCGCCCTGCGCAAGGTCATGCCGATCACCTTCGGCACGTTCTTCGTGGGGTACCTCGCGATCATCGGCATCCCGCCGTTCGCCGGGTTCTTCAGCAAGGACAAGATCATCGAGGTGGCGTTCGCGTCCAACTTCTGGATCGGTCTCTGCGCGCTGCTCGGTGCCGGCGTCACCGCGTTCTACATGACCCGGCTGGTGTACATGACCTACCTCGGTCACAAGCGCTGGGCCAAGGACGCGCACCCGCACGAGTCGCCGTCGGTGATGACGGTTCCGCTGATCCTGCTGGCGATCCTCAGCACCGTGGGTGGTGCGGGCATGGCCTACGTCGGCGGCGGGATCGTCAACTGGCTGGAGCCGGTGGTCGGTGAGAAGGAAGCCCACCTGCCGTTCCCGCTGGTCCTGCTGACCATCGTCACCCTGCTGGTGGTGCTGCTCGGCATCGCCGTCGCCTGGTTGTTCGTGGCCCGCCGGGAGGTGCCGACGGTCGCGCCGACCAAGGTGTCGCCGATCACCACCGCGGCCCGGCGCGACCTGTACGGCGACGCCTTCAACGAGGTCGTCCTCATGCGTCCCGGTCAGGAGGTGACCCGCGGGCTGGTCGGCTTCGACAGCCACGGGATCGACGGCGTGGTCAACGGCCTCGCCGCCTTCTTCGGTGGCGTGTCCGGCCGGGTCCGCCGGGTCCAGACCGGCTTCGTCCGTTCGTACGCACTCGTCATGATCGGGGGCGCCGCCCTCGTCGTCGTGTCCATGCTGTTGGTGAGGCTGTCGTGAACAACTTCCCTTGGCTGACCGTCATCGGCGTGCTCCCCGCCGTGGGGGCGCTCGTCGTGGCGCTGCTCCCGAAGGGGCGTGACCTGCTGGCGAAGCAGACCGCGCTCGCCTTCTCCACGGTCGCGCTGGTGCTCGCCGTGGTGATGGCGGTGCGGTTCGACCCGGCGGCGGCGAGCGGGGGCAAGTTCCAGTTCGCCGAGCAGCACAGCTGGATCCCGCAGTTCGGCGTCCACTACGCCCTCGGCCTGGACGGCATCGGCCTGGTGCTGTTCCTGCTCACCGCGCTGCTCACGCCGGTGGTGATCCTGGCCTCGTGGAACGACGCCGACGCACCGGCCCGGGCGGCGGGCGCGGCGGTCGATGCGACCGGGCAGCCCACCGACGCCGAGCAGCCGGAGCGGCAGCGCAGCGGCGTGAAGACGTTCTTCGCGCTGATGCTGGCGCTGGAGACGCTGGCCCTCGGCGTGTTCGCGGCCACCGACGTCTTCTTGTTCTACGTGCTGTTCGAGGCCACGCTGATCCCGATCTACTTCCTGATCGGCCGGTTCGGCGGTCCGCGCCGCAGCTACGCCGCGGTGAAGTTCCTGATCTACAGCCTCGTCGGCGGCCTGCTCATGCTGGCCTCGGTGGTCGGCCTGTACGCCCTGTCGGTGTCGCAGACCAAGGGCAGCCCGTCGTTCCTGCTGCACTCGCTGACCGAGCTGAACATCGACCCGGCCACCCAGAAGTGGCTGTTCGCCGGCTTCTTCATCGCGTTCGCGATCAAGGCGCCGATGTGGCCGGTGCACACCTGGCTGCCCGACGCCGCCCGGGAGGCGACCCCCGGCACCTCGGTGCTGCTGGTGTCGATCCTGGACAAGATCGGCACGTTCGGGATGATCCGGCTGTGCCTGCAGCTGTTCCCGGAGGCCTCGAAGTGGGCCACCCCGGCGATCATCGTGCTGGCCGTGATCAGCGTGATCTACGGCGCGGTCCTCGCGATCGGGCAGAAGGACATCAAGCGGGTGATCGCCTACAGCTCGGTCTCCCACTTCGGTGTGATCGTGCTCGGCATCTTCGCGATGACCAGCCAGGGCCAGGCCGGCGCGACGCTCTACATGCTCAACCACGGACTGTCCACGGCGGCGCTGTTCCTGGTCGGCGGCTACCTCATCAGCCGGCGCGGCTCGTCGCGGATCGCCGACTTCGGCGGGGTGGACAAGGTGGCGCCGGTGCTGTCCGGCACGTTCCTGTTCGCCGCCCTGTCCGGGCTCGCGCTGCCCGGTCTGGCGCCGTTCGTCAGTGAGTTCCTGGCGCTGGCGGGCACGTTCAAGCGGTACGAGGTGGCGGCGATCATCGCCACCTGCAGCATCATCCTCGCTGCGCTGTACATGCTGATCCTCTTCCAGCGCACGATGACCGGCCCGACCGCCGCGGCGGTGGCGAAGATGCCCGACCTGCGTGGCCGGGAGAAGCTCGCGATCGCTCCGCTGGTCGTACTGATCATCGCGCTCGGGGTGTTCCCCAAGCCGGCGCTCGATGTCATCTCACCCGCCGTCGACGCGACGATGAAGCGGGTCGGTGTCACCGATCCGGCACCCAAGGTCCCCGTCACGGCTCCTTCGGAAGGTACGAAGTGACTCCGATCATCCTGGCCCAGGAGTTCAAGAGCCCGACGATCGAGTACGCCAAGATCGCGCCGCTGCTCATCATCTTCGGCGTTGCGATCGTCGGCGTTCTCATCGAGGCGTTCCTTCCGCGCCGGCTGCGTTACCCCGCCCAGGTGACGGTGACGCTGCTCGCCCTGGTCGCCGCGCTGGCGACGACCATCGGGCTGGCCGGCACGTCGCAGGTGGCCGCCGAGGGCGCGGTCGCGGTCGACGGCTTCACGTTGTTCCTGTGGGGCACCGTGCTGGTGATGGCGATCATCTCGGTGCTGCTGCTGGCCGAGCGTGCCGTCGACGGCGGCGTGACCGCGTTCGCCGCGCAGGCCTCGGCGCTGCCGGGAACGGAGGCCGAGCGGGAGTCGCTGGGCCGCCGGCTGGAGCAGACCGAGGTGTTCCCGCTCTTCCTGTTCGCGGTCAGCGGCATGCTGTTGTTCCCGGCCGCCAACGACCTGTTGACGATGTTCGTCGCGCTCGAGGTGCTGTCGCTGCCGCTGTACCTCCTGTGCGGGCTGGCCCGCCGCCGCCGGCTGCTGTCGCAGGAAGCCGCGATGAAGTACTTCCTGCTCGGCGCGTTCGCCTCGGCGTTCTTCCTCTACGGCATGGCGATGCTGTACGGCTTCGCCGGCACGATCAGCTTCGCCGGCATCGCGACCGCGGTGGGCGCGAAGGTCGGCGCGGACGGCCTGCTGCTCGCCGGGACCGGACTCGTCGCGGTGGGGCTGTTGTTCAAGATCGGCGCCGCGCCGTTCCACATGTGGACGCCGGACGTCTACCAGGGCGCGCCGACCGCGATCACCGCGTTCATGGCGGCCTGCACCAAGATCGCCGCGTTCGGTGCCCTGCTGCGGCTGTTCTACGTCGCGCTCGGTGCCGCCCGCTGGGACTGGCAGCCGATGATCTGGGTGGTCGCCATCCTCACCATGGCGGTCGGTGCGGTGCTGGCTCTCACCCAGACCGACATCAAGCGGATGCTGGCGTACTCCTCGATCGCCCACGCCGGCTTCCTGCTGGTCGGGTTCGTCGGGGTGCGCGAGGCGATCTCGGCCAACCTGTCCGGTGTGCTGTTCTACCTCGCCGCGTACGGCTTCGCCACGATCGGCGCGTTCGGCCTGGTGACGCTGGTCCGCGACGCGAGTGGCGAGGCGACCCACCTGTCCCGCTGGGCCGGGCTCGGCCGCCGGTCGCCGCTGCTGGCCAGTGCGATGGCGCTGTTCCTGCTCGCGTTCGCCGGTATCCCGTTGACCAGCGGGTTCATGGGTAAGTGGGCAGTGTTCAGCGCAGCGTGGCAGGGTGGTGCCTGGCCGCTGGTCGTGATCGGCGTGCTGGCCAGCGTCGTGGCCGCGTTCTTCTACGTCCGGGTGATCGTGGTGATGTTCTTCTCCACGCCGGCCGCGGAGGGACCGACCATCGCGGTGCCCAGCATCTTCACGTCCGTGGCGGTGGCGGTCGGTGTCGCGGCCACGGTGGTGCTCGGTCTGCTGCCCGGCCCGCTGCTGGACCTCGCGGCGCGTGCTGCCCACCTGGTGGGCTGAGCGCAGCGCAGACCCGCTCCGTTCGGAGCAGTGCGACACCCGGAGGGAGGGGACCTCGATGAGCATGGCCGGCCTCACGTTGCCGTCGGTCGACGGCGACCTCGACCTTCGGGTACGCCGCCGGCTGGCCGAGGTGGAGGACGAGCTCGACCGGGTGGCGGCCAGCGAGTTCGGCTTCGTCACCGAGGCCGCCCAGCACCTGATCCACGCGGGCGGCAAGCGGTTCCGGCCGCTGCTGGTGGTGCTGGGCGCGGAGTTCGGCGAGCCCTCCTCCTCAGCCGGTGACGTCGTGGCGGTGGCCACCGCGCTGGAGCTGATCCACCTCGCGACGCTGCACCACGACGACGTGATGGACGAGGCGGCGCTGCGCCGCGGCGCTCCCAGCGCGAACGCCCGGTGGGACAACACCGTGGCGATCCTCACCGGCGACTACCTCTTCGCCCGGGCCTCGGACCGGATGGTCGACCTCGGCCTGGAGGCGGTCCGCATCCAGTCGCAGACGTTCGCCCGGCTGGTCGAGGGGCAGATCCGGGAGACGCTCGGGCCGACCGAGGACGAGGACAGGCTCGACCACTACCTCGCCGTGCTCGCCGACAAGACCGGCTCGCTGATCGCCACGTCGGCGCGCCTCGGGGCCAAGGTCGCCGGCACCCCGGGCGACATCGAGCGGGTGATGACGGAGTACGGCGAGAAGATCGGGATCGCGTTCCAGCTCTCCGACGACGTACTCGACATCGCCAGCGACGCCGACCAGTCCGGCAAGACGCCCGGCACCGACCTGCGCGAGGGCATCCCGACGCTGCCGATGCTGCTGGCCCAGCGATCCACCGACCCGGCCGACGGCCGGCTGCTGGAGCTGTTGTCCGGTCCGCTGCCCGACGACGCCCGGCATGCCGAGGCGCTGTCACTGTTGCGGGCCCACCCGGCGATGGACCAGGCCCGGGCGATCGTGCAGCAGTGGGCCGACGAGGCGCGGGCCACATTGCGCTACCTGCCCGACATTCCCGCGCGGGACGCGCTGGCCGGGCTGTGCGACCTCGTGGTCTCCCGTACCGGCTGACCATCTCCCGGCGGGTTCCACACCGCCGAGGCCGGGTCGCGCCGGGCGAACGTACCTTCCCGCCGGATCACGTGCCAGCGCAGCGGCGCACCCGCGACCGCCGTGACCACCGACTGGATCACCACGAGATACATCAGCTGGCGGTAGACGAACTGCTGCAACGGCAGGGTCCACAGCGGAGTGAGGCGTTCCCCGTCCAGGCGGAGCGCGTATGCCCCCAGGAACGCCTGCACTGCCACGAACGCCGCCCAGACCGCGACCACCCGCGCCGGCTCACCGAAGAACAGTCCGTACAGCGCGAACACGTCGACCGCCGGCGCCAGCAGCGGAAGCACGACCTGGAAGACCGCGAGGTAGGGAAGCGCCCGGCGGCCGAACCGTCCCGAGGGGCCGCGCTCGACCAGCGCGTGACGGTGCTTCCACATCGACTGCAACGTGCCGTAGCACCAGCGGTACCGCTGCCGCCACAGCTGCCGCAGCGAGCCGGGTGCCTCCGTCCAGGCCCGGGCGGTCTCCTCGTACACCACCCGCCAGCCGGCCCGGCAGACCGCCATCGTCAGGTCGGTGTCCTCTGCCAGGGTGTCGATGCTCACCGGGCCTGTCATCGCGTACGTGCTCCCCGGCCCCTCGGGGTCGGCCGCGTCGGCCAGTGCCTGCCGCCGGAACGCACCGATCGCGCCCGGCACCGTCGGCATGCACTCCAGCACGTCGAACATCCGCCGGTCGAGGTTGAAGCCGATGACGTACTCGATGTGCTGCCAGCGTCCCAGGATCCCGCCCGCGTTGCCTACCTTGGTGTTGCCGCTGACCGCCCCGACCGTGGGGTTGGCGAACGGCGCGACCAGGCGGCCGATGGTGTCCGGCTGGAACACGGTGTCGCCGTCGACCAGGACCAGGATCTCGTGGCGGGCGTACGCGATGCCGGTGTTGAGCGCGGCCGGCTTGCCGGCGTTGGCCTGGGAGAGGACGGTCACCCCGGGCAGGTCGAGGTCACGGGCGATCAGCGCGGTGTCGTCGGTCGAGCCGTCGTCGACCACGATGACTTCCACCGGGCCCGGGTAGGTGGTCCGCACCAGTGAGCCGACCGTCGCCGCGATCCCGGCCGCCTCGTTGTAGGCGGGCACGACGACCGAGACCGGCGGGTAGTACCAACCCGGCTCGTTCTCCGGTCGCCGGCGGCGGCGGTCGCGGCGGGTCCGGCGGACGTGCATCCGGGCGATGGCGGCCAGGATCACCACCCGCGCCACCGTGAGCACCCCGGCGACGGCCAGGGCGTAGGTGAGCCCGACCGCCGCGATCCGGCCGATCTGTTGCGCGGCGACGACGGTGCGGCCCGCGATGCGTTCCGGGAGGCTCACGGGTACGGCCGCGTGCCGCAGGCGCAGTGCGTCCGAAACCGTGGTGGCGCGGTATCCGCGTTCGTCCAGCCGGGTCAGCAGTTTGTCCAGGGCGGCGACGGTCCTGGACCGGTCGCCGCCACCGTCGTGCATCAGGACGACGGCGCCGCGCTGTCCGGAGGGTGTCGCTCGCGCCACGATCTGGTCAGCGGTCCGGTTGTCCCAGTCCTTGGTGTCGTGGTCGGCGAGTACCACGAGGTAGCCCGCGCGCCCGGCGTCCCGCGCGGCGGCGTAGTCGGGGCCGGTGAGCTCGGAGGGCTTGCCGGAGTACGGCGGCCGCAGCAGGTGCGTGTGCAGGCCGAGGGCGCCGGCGAGCGCCTTCTGGGTCAGGCCGAGCTCCAGCCCGCGTTGCCAGGTGGGCGTACGGGCGAGGTCGACGTGGGTGTATGTGTGCGAACCGATCTCGTGTCCCTCGGCCACGATCCGGCGGGCCAGCGCGGGGTAGATGGCGACCTTGGAGCCGAGGACGAAGAACGTCGCCCTCGCGTGGTGGCGCCGAAGGACCTCCAGGATCCGCGGCGTCCATCGCGGGTCCGGCCCGTCGTCGAAGGTGAGGGCGACCGTGCGCGCCGGCATCGCCGCGGTGTTCGGGCGGTCACCGCTGAGGTCGAGGACCGGCCGGTCGTCGCGGAGGGCGGCGCGCGGGACCCGGTCACCACCGGCCGTCGTCCGAGGCGCGTCGGTGAGGTCGTTCCAGCTGCGCTGGACGTACCCCTGCACCAGCAGGACGCCGACCAGCGTGGCAAGCAGCAGCCCGACCAGAAACCAGTGATGGCGGGGCTCCCGGATCCGCAGGTGTCGGGCCACGGCGGCGGGCCTACTGCTTGGGCTTCGGGGTGGGGGAGTGCGTCGCTCGTCCGTGCCCCTTCGGATTCGCGGTCGGCGTGGGGGCCGGACGGGGCGTCGCGGTAGGGGTGGGGGTCGGTGTGGGCGCGGACGTGCGGGTCCGCGTGGGTGTCGGCGTCGGCTTCGTGGTCGGTGCGCTCGTGACCCTCGGCGTGGGCGCCGGGGCCGGAACCCGCCGAGTCGCCGTGGGGATCGGCGACGGCGTCCTGGTGGTTCGCTGGGTGGTGCGCGCGTCCGGTGTCGGTCTCCGCGTCTCCAGCTTGCGGCCGGAGACCTTCGAGTCCACCGACGGGGAGGGCGTGGGCGTCGCCGTCGGCTCCGGGAGGGAGGCCGGCCGGCCGAGGCTCCACGGCGTCGACTGCAACCCGGAGCCGCTCACCAGGCTGATGCACAACAGGGCCAGCGAGACCACCACGACCCCGCCGAGGATCAGCCCGGCCTTGCGGACACGACGATGCCGGCGTCCGGAGTCATCCACGAACACCGCGTGTTTTCCGCCTGGGTGTTTTCGCACGGCGGCCCAGTGTAGGAGTGGTTCGACCGGTTTGGCACGGTCCGACTCCCGGAGTTGGTCAAGGTCAACTCTGTGTCAGCAGCCGCCGCCGTAGCGTGGCCAGCTCCGCGGGGGTGTCCACGTCGTCGGGCGCGCCCACGTCGTCGCAGGGGACCGGTGTCGTGAGGTCCGGGTTCGCGCGGAGGAAGGCTCGGGCGCCGGTGTCCCCGGAGGCCTGCGCGGCGACGTCGGCCCAGGTCGAACGCGCGAGCAGGACCGGGTTGCGGGGCAGGCCGCCGTACGTCGCGACCGCGGTGACCGCCCCGCCGTCGTACGCCTGCCGCAGCCGGCGGACCACTTCGGGCGTGACCAGCGGCTGGTCCACCAGGGCGACGACGACCGCCTCGACCTGGGACGGCAGCGCGGCGAGGCCGGCGCGCAGGGACGACGCCAGGCCGGCCCGCCAGTCCTCGTTGAGTACGACGGTCGCGCCGGCCAGGTCGGCGGCGGCGAGCACCTCGTCGTGGGCCGCGCCCAGGACGACGTGGACCGGCGTACACCCGCCGGCGGTCAGGGTGGCCAGGCCGCGCTCGACGAGCAGTCGGCCGTCGAGGTCGACCAGCGCCTTGGGCCGGCCGAGCCGCCGCCCCTCACCGGCTGCGAGCAGCAGCCCCGCAACGGTCATGCCCTCACGGTAGCGGCAGCGGGTCTCCCGCCCGGGCCGCCGACCGTGGGTCGAGGAGGACCTCGGTGACCGACCGGCCGGGCACGAACGACTGCTCGTCGTCACACAGCGGGGTCCACGCGTCCGTTCCCTCGCGGTCGGCTTCACCGTCGTCGGCGGGCCGGGCGGCGTACAACGTGCCGTGGTCGAGCAGAGCCAGGTTGTGGCGGTGCTCGGCGGCGGTGGCGCCCCGGCGCACCCGGTCACGGGACACGAACCGGAACCGCGCACCGCTCGGCTCGGCGGTGGCGACCATGCCGACCATGTCAGCCGTGACCCGCCCGTCCGCGGTGAGCGAGATCGCCACGCGGTCGCGCTGGAACCGTCCGAGCATGGTGCGCTTGCGCGGCGTCGCGTCCGGGTCGTAGGGGTCGAGCTCGACCAGCCAGCCGAACCGGTTGGCCTCGTGCGGGTCCCGGGCGAGGTTCTGGTGGGCGTTCGGGTGGACGGCCCGCTCGCCGTGCAGGGTCGTGCCCCACGGTGTGACGGCCAGGCATCGGCGGGCCGACGTGCCCAGGACGCGGCGGCCGGAGGGGTCCGCCACAGTACGCAGCAGTCGGTGCCCGGCGGCCGGTCCGGTGAGCACGAACGGCGCCCGCGCGGTGAACACGCGGTTGTACGGGAGGTCGCCGCCGAGGACCTCCTGCCAGTCACCGGCCGGGACGGTCCGCCGGACCGCCAGCACGAACAGCTCACACAGGTTGCTCGGTTCGCTCGGTTCGCTCAGTTCGCTCAGGTTGTTCAGGGGTTCGGCGGACACGCCGACCGCCTCGCGCCCGGTCACCATCAGGGCCTGGCCGGCGCCGCGGTGGCAGCTTCGTCCGCGGGACCACTCCAGCGGCAGGACGACCGCGCCGTCACCGGCGTTGTCGGGCACCGGCGCCCGGGAGAACTGCCGCGGCAGCAGGGACGACAGAGGATTCATCCGGGCGCCTCCAGGTCCGGATCGGGGTCACCGATCGCGACGCTAGAGGGCCCGGGCGGCCGGCCCTGGGCCGGAAGTTGAACGGACGGGGTCGGTCCGGCGTACTCCGGCTACCGGCGTACGCCGTCGACGTAGGTCTCGACTCCCTCGTCGTAGAACGACAGGTGGTCCGTGATCCCCGCGACGTCCTCCTTCGGCTCGGGATAGGCCCATGCCGCGTCCCTGACCGATTCGTCGTCGGCGAACGCCCAGTACGACGCGACTCCCTTGAACGGGCAGGTCGTGTGGGAGTCGGTGGCCAGAATCAGGTCCGTCCGCACGTCCTCGACCGGGATGTACAGACGGTCGCCCAGCCCGGTCTCGGTCAGCACCAGCGCCCGGTCGGTCTCCGCGACGACGCGGCCGCCGTGTTCGATCCGCACGTGCCGGGTGCTCGGGGCGACGCTGACTTTGTGGAAGAGGTTGCGTACGGCCATGGTGATCTCCGTCCTGGCTGCGTGGCGGTGGCTTCCTTCCACCGTACGGTCGGACCGAATGTCCGCGAGTGGTCCGAATCGCCCAGCCGTGTGGGCACATTGTGGGCACCGAGAGCGAGCTCGTCTCGTTGTCCGGACGGAAGCAGACCGCGAAGCAGGCAACACTGACGTACGGGGAAGGTGGGCAATGCTGAAGGTCATCGGTGCGGGGTTCCCGCGGACCGGCACCACGTCGATGAAGGCCGCACTGGAGCAGTTGGGCTTCGGGCCCTGCCACCACATGTTCGAGGTGATCCAGCACCCGGAGCAGCAGGGGAAGTGGCGGCAGGTCATCGAGAACGACGGCCGGGTCGACTGGACCTGGGCGCTGGAAGGCTACAAGTCGTCGGTCGACTGGCCGAGTTCGTACTACTGGCGGGAGCTGATGGCCGCCTTCCCCGACGCGAAGGTGCTGCTGACCGTGCGCGACCCGCACCGCTGGTACGCCAGCGTGCGCGACACGATCTTCACGTTCACCCGCGAGGGCGAGCGCGCCGAACGCGCCGGCCGGCGGCCGCCCAATCCGCTCGCACCGGTCCTCGGCCGCCTGTGGGCCGGAACGTTCGGCGAGGAGATGGGGGAGGAGATGCCGGCCGAGGACCATGCGGTGGACGTGTTCGAACGCCACCTCGCGACCGTACGCGAGACCGTGCCTGCCGACCGGCTGCTGGTGCACGAGGCACGTGACGGGTGGGAGCCGCTGTGCGACTTCCTCGGCGTCCCCGAGCCGGAGACGGGCTACCCGCACCTGAACGACGGCGACACGATGCGGCGGATGGCCGAACGTGCCCGCACCGGCGAGGTCCCGGAGAGCTTCACCCTGGAGGACCTGCGCAAGCCCGGCAGCTGAGACGTGCCCTGGCCCGGTGGGTCAGACGCATTCCAGCGGGCGGTGGGGTGGCGGCGGGAGGGTGACCACGATCGGGTCGCCCGGAGCCACCTCGCCGCCGGTCCGCACGATCCCCATGATGCCGGCCCGGCGGACGACCGAACCGTCCTCGGCCCGGCCGACCACCCGGGCGAGCACGCCGGTGCGGAAGTCCTCGATCTGCCGGCAGGGGTTGCGCAGCCCGGTCACCTCGACCTCGGCGGTCTGCCCGAGCCGGAGCAGGGTGCCGGTCGGCAGGCCGAGCAGATCGACGCCCTCTGTGGTGACGTTCTCCCCGAGCTGGCCGGGCGCCACGTCGTACCCCGCCTCGATGAGCTCGGCGAGCAGTTCGGCGTGGATGAGGTGGACCTGGCGGAGATTCGGCTGGCTGGGGTCGCGGGCCACCCGGGAGCGGTGCTTCACCGTCGTACCCAGGTGCGCGTCGCCCTCCACCCCCAACCCGGCGAGCAGCCGGATGCGGTCGCGGCCCGGCTTGCTGAACGTGTGTGTTCCGCTGCTGCTGACCGCGCGTACGACCGCACTGCTGTCCGGCGCGTTCTGGTCCATCGGCTCGGCCCCTTCTCCGCGGCTCTACGACCCTGCGTTCTGACGATCAGTCCGGCTCAGTCCGACTCAGTCCGGCTCAGTCCGGCTCGGTGACCGGCATCGGGGCACCCGCCGACCGCTCGGCGGCTGAGGCGTTCGCGTCCGCTCGCGCGGCAGCCACCTTCCCGGCGACCGTACGACGCCGACGGCGCAGCCCGTCCCAGGTGAACACGACCACGGCGAGCCACACGAATCCGAAGCCCACCAGCCGGTCCGGCGGCATCGGCTCGTGGAACACGAGCACGCCGAGCAGGAACTGCAGCGTCGGCGCGAGGTACTGCAGGATGCCGAGCAGCGTCATGGGCACCCGGGTGGCCGCACCGGCGAACAGCAGCAGCGGAATCGCCGTCACCACCCCGGCTCCGGCCAGCAGCACCGCCTGCCCGGCGCCGTGGTGCCCGAACGCCGCGGTGCCCTGCACCTGCAGCCAGAGCAGGTAGCCGAGGGCGAGTGGCGTCACCACCGAGGTCTCCACCATCAGGCTCTCGATGGCGGCGACGTTCGCCTTCTTCTTGCAGTAGGCGTACGCGGTGAAGGTCGCCGCCAGGATGAATGCCACCCACGGCGGCCGGCCGTGCGACACGGTGAGGATGACCACCGCCACGGCGGCCAGGCCGACCGCCGTCCACTGCACCCGGTTGAGGCGTTCGCCGAGGAAGGCCACGCCGACCAGCACGATGACCAGCGGGTTGATGTAGTAGCCGAGCGCGGTCTCCACCACGTGGTCGTGGTTGACCGCCCAGATGTAGGTGCCCCAGTTGATCGTGACGACGACGCCGGCGGTGGCGAGGTAGCCGATGGTCGCCGGGGTTTCGCGCAGGCGCGCCCACCAGCCCGGGCGGGGCCGGACGCGCAGCACGATCACCGCGAAGACCAGCGACCACACCATCCGGTGGGCGAGGATCTCCAGCGAACCGGCCGGCTGCAGCAGCGGCCAGTAGAGCGGGAAGAGTCCCCACGCGGCGTAGGCGGCCGCACCGAAGACCAGCCCCCGCCGGTTCTCGTCGACGGGGGCGGCTACGGGTGACGCGGGAGGCTGGTGGGAGGGCGAGCCGGCGGACTCCTCCGACAGGCCCGTACTCACGCGTCCGCGCCGACGGTCCAGGTGTCGGACCCGCGCAGGAGTTGGTCGAGGTCGCTGTCGCCGACCTCGACGCCGGTGTCGGTGGTGGTGCCGTGCGCGTCGCGGGCCAGCCGGACCTGCTCGCGGGCGAGGTCGTCGTACGACGGCCGGTCCACGTCGCGGAAGATGCCGATCGGCGTACGGGCCAACGTCTGCGCGTCGGACAGCCGGGACAGCGCGAACGCGGTCGTCGGGTCGTCGGCGTGCGCGTCGTGCACGAGGAGGGCGTCGGTGCCGACCTCGGCGACCGGCATCACCCGCAGCTGACCGGAGGCCGGGTCGCGGACCACGCCGAGCTCGCCGTCGGCGCCGAACCGGATCGGCCGGCCGTGCTCGAGCCGGATGACCGCCTCGTCCTGGGTGTCCTTGTCCTTGAGCAGGTCGAACGCGCCGTCGTTGTAGATGTTGCAGTTCTGGTAGATCTCCACCAGCGACGTGCCCCGGTGGGCGACGGCCGCGCGCAGCACCGAGGTGAGGTGCTTGCGGTCGGTGTCCAGCGTCCGCCCCACGAACGTCGCCTCCGCGCCGAGCGCCAGCGAGACGGGGTTGAACGGCGCGTCCAGCGACCCCATCGGCGTCGACTTGGTGATCTTGCCGCGTTCGGACGTGGGGGAGTACTGCCCCTTGGTGAGGCCGTAGATGCGGTTGTTGAACAGCAGGATGTTGAGGTTGACGTTGCGGCGCAGCGCGTGGATCAGGTGGTTGCCGCCGATGGACAGCCCGTCGCCGTCACCGGTGATCACCCAGACCGACAGGTCGGGCCGCGACGTCGCCAGGCCGGTGGCGATCGCGGGCGCCCGGCCGTGGATGCTGTGCATGCCGTAGGTGTTCAGGTAGTACGGGAACCGGCTGGAGCAGCCGATCCCGGACACGAACACGATGTTCTCGCGAGGAACGCCCAGCTCGGGCAGGAAGCCCTGCACCGCGGCGAGGATCGCGTAGTCGCCGCAGCCGGGGCACCAGCGCACCTCCTGGTCGGAGGTGAAGTCCTTGCGGTTCTGCGGCAGGTCGGTGGTGGTGACGCCGCGCAGACCGGGAACGGGCAGGTCGGTTGCGCTCATCGGTGGGACTCCTCCGTCTGCTCGAGGTCGAGCGATCCCGCGAGTTCGGTGATGGCGCCGGTGAGCTCGCCCGCGCTGAACGGCAGGCCGCGCACGCGGTTGTAGCTCACGACGTCGACCAGGTAGCGGGCGCGCAGCAGCATGGACAGCTGGCCGAGGTTCATCTCCGGGACCAGCACACGGTCGTAGCTGCGCAGGACCTCGCCGAGGTCGGGCGGGAACGGGTTCAGGTGCCGCAGGTGCGCCTGGGCGACCGGGATGCCGTGCTCGCGCACTGCCCGGCAGGCGGCACCGATCGGTCCGTACGTCGAACCCCAGCCGAGCACCAGGATCCGCGCGTCGGAGGTCGGGTCGTCCACCTCCAGCGGCGCGACCGAGCGGGCCACGGCGTCCACCTTGGCCTGCCGGGTGCGCACCATCAGCTCGTGGTTGGCCGCGTCGTAGGAGATGTTGCCGTGGCCGTCGGCCTTCTCCAGTCCGCCGACGCGGTGTTCGAGGCCGGGCGTGCCGGGCACCGCCCAGGGACGGGCAAGGGTCTCCGGGTCACGCTTGTACGGCCAGAACGCGCGGTCGCCGTTCTCGGTCTGGTGGTTGGGCTCGGTGGCGAAGTCGACCCGGATCTCCGGCAGCTCCGCGGTCTTCGGGATCCGCCAGGGCTCGGAGCCGTTGGCGAGGTAGCCGTCGGACAGCAGGATCACCGGGGTGCGGTAGGTGACCGCGATCCGGACGGCCTCGATCGCGGCGTCGAAGCAGTCGGCCGGCGACTGGGGCGCCACGATCGGCAGCGGCGCCTCGCCGTTGCGGCCGTACATCGACTGCAGTAGGTCGGCCTGCTCGGTCTTGGTCGGCATGCCGGTGGACGGACCTGCGCGCTGGATGTCGCAGACGACCAGCGGCAGCTCGAGTGCCACCGCGAGGCCGATGGTCTCCGCCTTCAGCGCCATGCCCGGCCCGGACGTCGTGGTGACGCCGAGGGAGCCGCCGAACGCCGCACCGAGCGCCGCGGTGACCCCGGCGATCTCGTCCTCGGCCTGGAACGTCGTGACGCCGAACCGCTTGTGCTTGCTCAGCTCGTGCAGGACGTCGCTGGCCGGGGTGATCGGGTAGGACCCGAGGAACATCGGCAGGTCGGCCCGCCGCGCGCCGGCGATCAGGCCGTACGCCAGGGCAAGGTTGCCGGAGATGTTGCGGTAGTGGCCGGACTTCATCTCCGCCGGCTTGACCTGGTAGGAGACGGCGAACGCCTCCGCGGTCTCGCCGAAGTTCCACCCCGCCCGGAAGGCGGCGACGTTCGCGTCCCGGACGGCGGGATTGCGGGCGAACTTCGCGTGCAGGAACGACAGGGTCGAGTCGGTCGGGCGGTTGTAGAGCCAGGACACCAGGCCCAGGGCGTACATGTTCTTGGACCGCGAGGCGTCCTTGCGGGTCAGCCCGAACTCCTTGACCGCCTCGGCGGTCGCGCTGGTCAGCGGGAACGAGTGCGTTTGGTACGCGTCCAGCGAGCCGTCCTCGAGCGGGTTGGCGTCGTAGCCCACCCGGGTGAGGTTGCGCTTGGTGAACTCGTCGGAGTCGACGATCAGCGTGGCCCCGCGCGGCAGCTCCGGCAGGTTGGCCTTGAGGGCCGCGGGGTTCATCGCCACCAGGACGTCCGGGGCGTCGCCCGGGGTAAGAATGTCGTGGTCGGCGAAGTGGATCTGGAAGGACGAGACTCCCGGCAGGGTGCCCGCTGGTGCCCGGATTTCGGCCGGGAAGTTGGGTAGCGTCGAAAGATCGTTTCCGAACGACGCGGTTTCCTGGGTGAACCGGTCACCGGCCAGCTGCATCCCATCTCCGGAGTCACCGGCAAATCGGATGATGACACGGTCGACCTGCAGGACCTGTTTGGTCACTGGGTGAACGACCTCCTCGACGCCCGCGCAGGAATGTTCTCCGCCGTCCTGTGCGGCGCAATCCCATTTGGTACTTCTATGCTACGTCCGGGCCGTGGTGTGCCGTGGGGGCGACCGCACTGTGGAACGCCCTTGCAGTGCGCGTGTCGACTGTAACTCTCGGTGTTCGGGAGGGGTGCCGGATCGGCAACCTCGGGTGTTCCGGCGGCTCAGCCTCGGGCAGCTACAGGGAGGACCCCTCGATGCGACGACCCAACCGACCCGCACGTCGACCCTTGTCCGGATTCGGTCGACGACGTCGGTTTACGGCGGGCGCGGTCTCGGTCGCCGCTGTGGCGATGGCGTCGGCGATGGCCGCGTGCAGCGTGCTGCCCGGCGGTTCGTCCGACGACGAGTCCCCGGCGACCCGGCGGGTGTCGACCTACGACGAGGCGCAGGACGCGAAGGCGAAGGCGCCCGCACCGGAGGTGCCCGACGCGCGCAGCGGCGGGACGCTGCACGTGCTGTCGTCCGCGACGCCGCACACGTTCGACCCCACCCGGGTGTATCACCTGGACACGCTCGCCATCATGCGGATGGTCACCCGTGGCCTCACCCAGACGCGGTACGTCAAGGGCAAGCCGGTGCTGGTGCCCGACCTCGCCACCGACCTCGGCCGGCCGAACGCCGACTTCACCCGGTGGGAGTTCACCCTGCGGGACGGGCTGAAGTACGAGGACGGCTCGCCGGTGAAGGCGGCCGACGTGGCGTACGCGATCAAACGCCAGCTCGCGCAGGACGAGCTGTCCGGCGGTCCGACGTACGGCCTGGACTACTACCTCGGCGGCGACACCTACAAGGGGCCGTACAAGAGCGGCGACGACTTCGAAGGGGTCGAGACCCCCGACGAGAAGACCATCGTCGTGAAGATGCGAAAGCCCTTTCCGTCGATGCGCTACTACACCTCGCTGCCGACGTTCTCGCCGATCCCCAAGTCCAAGGACACCCGCGAGGACTACAGCAACCACCCGTTGGCCACCGGGCCGTACAAGTTCGGCAGCTACGACCCGGGCAAGAAGCTCGTGCTGGTGAAGAACCCCGAGTGGGACCCGAAGACCGACCCGAACCGCCACCAGTACGTCGACCAGATGGTGTTCGACTTCGGCCTGGACACCGACGAGGTGCAGCGGCGGGTCATCGCCGACAACGCCGAGGACCAGACCGCGCTGACGTACTCCAACATCCTGGCCTCGAACTACGACCACATCCGGGGCACGGACGCCCGCAGGCGGCTGGTGGTCGGGCCCAGCCCGTGCAGCTCCTACATGTGGATGGACACCCGCAAGATCCCGCTGGCGGTACGCCGCGCGGTGGCCAAGGCGTGGCCGCTGAGCTCGGAGAACCGCGCCGGTGGCGAGATTCCCGGCCTGACCTGGCGCCCGGCCACGACGATCATGCCGTCGGCCACGCCCGGCTGGCAGAACTTCGACGTGATCGGCAACAAGGGCGAGGGCGACGGCGATCCCGCGGCCGCCAAGAAGATGCTCACCGACGCGGGCCAGCTCGGCTTCGAGCTGTCGTTCTACTACTCCTCCGACGACGAGAACGAGGCGAAGATCGCCGCCGTACGGAAGAAGGCGCTCACCCGGGCGGGCTTCACCGTCAAGGCGATCCCGGCACCGTCGTCGCTGGCGCGGGACCTGGCCGACGACTCGATCCGCCCGGCCAACCTGCGTGACGGCAGCTGGTGCATGGACTGGGCCAGCGGCGACTCGGTGCTGCCGGCGATCCTGGACGGCAAGAAGGCCGACCTGCCGGGTGCGCCGGTTCCGTCGTTCCTCGACGTGCCCGCGGTCAACGACGAGATCGACCGGATCAGCGACCTGCCGGCGCAGAAGGCGCTGAACGCCTGGGGTCAGCTCGACAAGACGATCATGGAGAAGTACCTCCCGGCGGTTCCGCTCGGCGAGAGCGGGACGACGGTGATGCACGGTTCCCGGGTGGGCAACGTCATCATCGACTCCGTGGGCGGCATGCCGGACTTCAGCCAGATCTACGTGAGGTAGGTGACGGGCGGGCGGCGCTGCGGCGCGCAAGCGCTGGTTGACACGGCGGCCGGGGTACGCGAGGTCCGATATCCGCCGGTGTTCGCGGTCGTGGCGGGACACGATTGCCGGCATGAGCACATTCGAGATCGTGCCGATCAGCGCCGAGCGGCTGGACGCGATGCGCGTGCAGGGCGAGGACGAGTTCGGCAACGCCTGGAAGCCGTTTCCCGCCGAGGGCTGGGAACCGCTGCGGTGCTGCCTGCGCAAGTCCGAGCCGGACGAGGCGGTCGCCCTGATCTGCTACACGCCATGGACCGGGCCGAGCCCGTGGATGGAGGCGGGTCCGGTGTTCGTGCACGCCGAGCGGTGCGCGGGCTACCTCACGCCGGACCGCTATCCGGAGAACATGGCCCGGGGCAGGTGCATGTTCAACACCTTCGACCCAGACGGCAACCGGGCGTACGACCACATCACGTTCGTCTCACCGGGTGACTCCTACGAGGAGACGCTGGCCGAACTCCTGGGCCGGCCCGAGGTGGCGTTCGTGCACGTCCGCAGCGTCGACGCGGGATGCCTGGCCTTCGAGGCGCGCCCGGCCCGGTAGGTCTTCCGCCGTACGATCCTGGGCATGCTTCCCACGCTCGACGGGTTCACGCTGGAGTTGGTCCCGCACTGTTCGTCGGTGCCCCGCGAGGGCTGGTCCGGTGAGCACCGGGTCCGTCCCCTCAGCGAAGAAGGCCATGCGCAGGCCCGCGCTCTGGTGGGTGCGCTCGGCATCGACGTCGACGCGATCTACAGCAGCCCGGCGCTGCGGTGCCGGCAGACGGTTTCGCCGCTGGCCGATGTCGTCGGCCTGACGGTCATCGAACTGGCCGAACTGGACGAGGCGGCGGGGTTCGGGGAGCCGAGTGAGTGGATCGACGGGATCTTCGCGCCCGTCGGGATGGCGATCGGTGGCGCGTGGTCGGCCGGCCGTGCGGTGCGGGCCCTTGCCCTGATGGCGCGCAGCCATCCCGGCGGGCGAGTGGTCGCCAGCTCGCACGGGGACGTCATCCCGGTCTTCCTGTCGCTGGTGGCCGGGATGTACGCCCGGCCGCTGCCGGCGGTGGTCGATCGTGGCGGGTGGTACCGGCTGCGGTTCGCGACCGGCACCGTGACGCTCACCGGTCACGACGAGGTCGCCACGACCGCGCGCTGAGAACGGGGTCCACTTAGGGACGAGCGCTTCGCCGCAACACCGCCAACGCCTCCGCGCGTTCACGGTCGGCAGCGTCAGGTTCGAAGTCCTCAAACTGCCGGGCGAGCTCCTCGGCCTGCTCGATGATTTGTCGAATACCGCGAGGCATTGTGTGACGCTACCTCACTCCCGGCTACCTGTTCGGCTTCGGCGACGTTAAGAACTTTCCCCGTACGCCGTCGAGCGTCGACACTGAGACGTCCTCTCGAATCATCTACAGCAAGGTGCTACGCCAATGGCCGTACGGACGATCAGCTTTGCTCGCGGCGCGCCGAGCGCCGACATCCTCCCGCACGAGGCCGTGCGTGAGGCGGCCGCGCATGCCCTCGAGTCGGACTGGGAGAACGCGCTCAGCTATGGAACAGGGCGAGGGCACCCGGGGCTCTGCGAGTGGATCGCCGAGCGACACGGCGTCGACCCTGAGCAGGTGATGATCACCAACGGCTCGATGGAAGGAGCGGCGCTCCTCTTCCGCCACCTCGTCTCCGGTGGCGATCGCGTCGTGGTCGAGCAGCCCACCTACGACCGCACACTGCTTCTGCTTCAGCAGGCCGGCGCCGAGCTCGTGGGCGCGCCACTGGAGACCGACGGCATCGACCCGGCCGCGATCGAGGCTGCCTGTGCGCAGGACGAGGTCGGCCTGGTCCACGTGATCCCGAACTTCCACAACCCGGCCGGTTGCACGCTCTCGGCGGAGAAGCGCTCCCGGCTGGTGAAGCTGGCGGCCGACAACGGCTTCACCCTCTTCGAGGACGACCCGTACCGGCTGATCTCCTTCGACGAGGCTCAGGGGCCGACGATGCTCGACCTGGACAGCGCGGATCGGGTGATCCACGCCTCCTCCTTCTCGAAATCGATCAGCCCCGGGTGTGCGAGTGGGCTACCTGGTCGGGCCGGCCGGGCAGATCGCCACGCTCGCGAAGAGAGCCAACGAGCAGTACATCTCGCCGAACATGCTGGCGGAGTCGATCGTCTTCGAACTCTGCCGCTCAGGTGGCCTCGACGAGAACCTCAAGGTGGTGAACACCGCGCTTCGCGAGCGCCGGGACGTACTGGTGGAGGCTCTCCACAAGCACATCCCCGAGGCGGAGTTCGTCATCCCGGCGGGCGGCTACTTCCTCTGGCTCGACCTCAAAGACGTCGACTCCAGGGCGCTGCTCACCCACGCCAAGAGGGTGGGCGTCACCTTCGTGGCGGGCCCCGACTTCATGCTCGAGGGAGGTTCCTCGAGCCTGCGCCTGTCGTTCGCGCCGGTGCCGGCGAGCGAGGTCGCAGAAGGGGTGCGCCGACTCGCCCAGGCACTGGAGCGGGCGGTCGAGGATGCGCCCGCACCCTGAGGCCGGGAAGCACGCTTCGGGAGGACGCGACAACGCCCCCTTTCGGTCGTGGGTCAGGTCTGGTCGGCGTCCACCAGGCGGTGCAGGAACTGCCGGGTGCGCGGCTCGACGGGATCGTCGAGCACCTGCTCGGGTGGTCCCTGCTCGGCGATGACGCCGCGGTCGAGGAAGCACACCCGGTCCGCGACCCGGCGGGCGAAGCCCATCTCGTGGGTGGCGATCACCATCGTCATCCCGTCCCGGCGCAGGTCGGCGACCAGGGCGAGCACCTCGCCGACGAGTTCGGGATCGAGCGCGGACGTCACCTCGTCGAACAGCATCAGCCGGGGCGAGTTGACCAGCGCGCGTACGATCGCGGCGCGCTGCTGCTGCCCGCCGGACAGCCGGTCGGGATACTCGCGGGCCTTGTCGGCCAGCCCCACCCGGGCAAGGAGTTCGTGCGCTGCCTGCTCGGCGTCCTCCTTCGACCGGCCATGCACCCGGCGGGGTGCCAGCGTCACGTTGTCCAGCACGGTCAGATGCGGGAACAGGTTGTACGACTGGAACACCATGCCGATCCGCTGCCGGCACGCGTCGGCGTCCACGCGCGGATCGGTGATGTCGGTGCCGTCGAGGTGGATCGTTCCGTCGCTGACGCGTTCGAGCAGGTTGACGCAGCGCAGCAGGGTCGACTTGCCCGAACCGGACGCCCCGATGAGGACGACGACCTCGTGTTCGGCGACGGTGAGGTCGATGCCGCGCAGCACCTCCACCGTGGCCGACCGGCGGCCGAACCTCTTCCACACGTCGCGGCACTCCAGCACAGCGCTCATGCCGATCCCTCCGCGGACTGCCGGCGGGCGGCGCGTACGGTCACCGCGTCGGTGACGGCGACCAGTGGCACGGCCAGCGCGACGAACAACGCACCGGCCACGACGTACGGCGTGAAGTTGTACGTGGTGCCGACCGAGATCTCCGCTGCCCGGACCGCGTCGATCGGCCCGGCCAGCGAGATCAGCCCGACGTCCTTCTGCATCGCCACCAGGTCGTTCAGCAATGGCGGGCTGACCCGGCGCACGGCCTGGGGCAGCACGACGTACCGCATCGTCTGCCGGTAGCTGAGCCCGAGCGAGCGGGCGGCGGCCCGCTGGCTCGGATGCACCGACTCGATGCCGGCGCGGAACACCTCGGCGAGGTAGGCGCTGTAGGTGAGGATGATGGCGGCCGCACCCAGCACGATGACGCCGGGGGTGCCCCGCAGTCGCAGCCCGGGGACGCCGAGCGCCATGACGTAGATGACGATGATGAGGGGTACGCCGCGGAAGGCGTAGGTGTAGCCCGTCGACAGTGCCCGGATCGGGAACGCCACCGGGCCGCGGAGCGTACGCAGGAACGCGATCAGCAACCCCAACAGCAGCGAGCACGCCGCGCAGGCCAGCAGCAGGCGGAGGTTGAGCCACAGCCCGGACAGGATGTGCGGCAACGCCTGCCGGGCCACCTGCGGGTCGAGGAACGACGCTCTGACACGCTCCCAGCCGGGCGCGCCGGTGAGGGCGATGTAGAGGACCAGCCCGACGACCGCGGTGGAGACTGCGGCGACCAGCACCGACCGTACGGTCTGCCGGGAGCGGTAACGGTCGCGCTGGACCTGCAGCGGGCTGGGCACGTGACCGGACTCGCGGTGGGGGTCCGGTCCGGTGCCCGGTGCGCGGCGGCCGGGTGAGGTGGTGGACGACATCGGTCAGCTCGATCCCGTCAGCTCAGTTCAGGACCGGTGCGCCGGCGACGTCGGCCAGCCAGGTCTTCGCCAGTTCGTCCAGCGTGCCGTCGGTCCGTAGCGCGTCCACGGCGCGGGTGACGCAGGCGGTCAGCGGCGAGCCCTTGTCCAGGACCAGGCCGAACTGCTCCGGTGTGCCCGACTTCTGCTTCAGCTGGCCGACGATCGTGGCGCCCTTGAGCTGCGCGGCGGTCATGTAGAAGGCGGTGGGCAGGTCGACCACCAGCCCGTCGATCGAGCCGTTCGCCAGGGCCTGCCGGGCGTCGTCGTTGCTGCGGAACACCTGGGCCTGCCTGCTGGGCCGCACGACCTCGTTGATCACGTCGTAGCTCGTGGTGTTGACCTGCGCGCCGAGCTTGGCGTCCTTCAGTCCGTCGACCGACTTGGCGTTCGCGATCGACGAGGACTTGAGCGCCACCACGGCCTGGGTGGCGTCGTAGTAGGAGGAGCTGAAGTCGACGGCCTTCTTCCGCTGGTCGGTGATGGTGAACTCGTTGGTGTCGAAGTCGAAGTCCTTCGGCCCGGGCTGGATGGCGTTGTTGAACCGCACCCGGGTCCAGGTCACCTCCGACGCACTGAAGCCGAGCTGCTTGGCCACTGCGTAGGCGACCGCCGACTCGAAACCCTTGCCGCTGGTGGGGTCGTCGTCGGCGAACCACGGTTCGTACGCCGGCTGGTCGGTGGCCACCGTGAGGGTGCCGGGCGTGCGCAGGTCGAGGTCGCCCTTCGCGCAACCGCGTGCGGTGGGCGAGGCGGTCCCGGAGGTTTTCGTCTGCTTCGTGGGCGTGGCGCCGGACTGCCCGTCGGTGGCGCTGTCCTCGGGCGCGCAGGCGGTGAGCGCGGCGAGGACCGCGCAGGTGAGCGCGGGGAGCAGCACGACGAGGCGGCGGGACGTGCCGCGGCGCGACGTGTGACGGCGGGACCAGGTGGCAGCGGGCATGCGGGGGCTCCGGGAAAGCGTGGGGTCGAACGGTCGTCCGGAGTCACGCGGTCGCGATCATCCGAACGTGATCACCTTAGAGGTGCCCGGGGACAGGGGGCCTGGTTAACTTGGGCCGGCTCGTGCAGCAGGAGTGACAGGGGACTTGGATGGGTTCGTTCGATGTGCCGCTGGACGACGAACGTACACAGCTCGAAGCGTTCGTCGAGGAACATCGCGGTGCCGTCGAGGCGACTCTCGACTCTCTCACCGAGGAACAGGCCCGCCGCCGGCTCGTCTCGTCGGCGACGACGTTGCTCGGGCTGCTCAAGCACGTCACCTGGATGCAGCGGGTGTGGTTCGAGGAGTGTGTCGGCGGCATGTCCCGACGGGAGCTCGGCCTGGTGCGGACTCCGGACGAATCCTTCCGGCTCCTCGACGACGACACCATCGCCTCGGTCACGGCGGCTCACCGGGAAGCCTGCGCCACGGCCCGGGCCGCGGTCGCGGACCTGCCGCTGGACACCGTCGTGACCGGCCACCGGTCGGGGCCGCGCACGCTTCGCTGGGTCTACCTGCAGGTGCTGCGGGAGCTGGCCCAGCACAGCGGACACGCCGACATCCTGCGCGAACAGGTACTTGCCGACTGAGTTCCGCGACCGAGCCTCAGTGCGCCGGCGGGTCGTTCTCGAAGTAGGGCCCCTCCAGAACGGGGAACTACTCGTCCGGTTCGTTCGGGTTCGGCACGCCGGCCAAGCCAGCGCCGTGTCGGGCGTGCGGGCGAGACGTTGCGCAGGCCCTAGACTCGCGGCACGGGCGGAAGGAGGCGTGCCGTGAGCGCCCTGGCGATGGCCGGTAACGCGAGTTACTACGCGACCTACACGACGGTTCTGCTGGTCGTGCTGGCCGGAGTGGCCTTCGCCGCGGCTGCGTTCGGCGCCAACCGGCTGCTGCGGCCCCATCGGCCGACGCGGGAGAAGCTCCTCACCTACGAGTCCGGGGTCGACCCGGTGGGGGAGGGCTGGGCGCAGACCCACGTCCGCTACTACGTCTACGCCTACCTCTACGTCGTGTTCGCCGTCGACGCGATCTTCCTGTTTCCCTGGGCCACGGTGTTCGCCGCGCCCGGGTTCGGCTGGGCGACGCTGACCGAGATGTTCGTGTTCATCGGGTTCATCGCGGTCGGGCTGCTGTACGCCTGGCGCAAGGGGGTGTTGACATGGACGTGACCCCGACGGGCCCGGTCGACCTGCCGCTGCCGCAGGTCGTGCCGTCCGGAACCGGTCCCGGACCCGAGAGTCCCGGCGAATTGGGCGCCCTGTCCAAGCTGGCGCCGGAGCCGCTGAAGTTCGTCCTCAACTGGGGCCGGCGCTATTCCCTGTGGGTGTTCAACTTCGGCCTGGCCTGCTGCGCGATCGAGTTCATCGCCTCGTCGATGTCCCGGCACGACTTCATCCGGCTGGGCGTGATCCCGTTCGCGCCGGGGCCGCGGCAGGCCGACCTGATGGTGGTGTCCGGGACCGTCACCGACAAGATGGCGCCGGCGATCAAGCGGCTGTACGAACAGATGCCGGAGCCGAAGTACGTCATCTCGTTCGGGTCCTGCTCCAACTCCGGCGGCCCGTACTGGGACTCCTACTGCGTCACCAAGGGCGTCGACCAGATCGTCCCGGTGGACGTCTACGTGCCCGGATGCCCGCCGCGTCCGGAGGCGTTGCTGCAGGGAATCCTCCGGCTGCAGGACAAGATCGCGGCGGAGTCGCTGCCGGAGCGGTACGCCGGGCCCGCGGAGTCCGGCGAACCCGGGCAGCCCGGGCAGACTGGGCAGGCTGGAACAGAAGCCGGCCGGCCGCGTGGCCGGTGGCGTTCGGCGGCCTCGCTGCTGCGCCGTCCGCTGCGGCCGGGGGATCGCGAATGACCTGGTCGGAGCAGGCCCGGGCGGCCGTGGCCGAGGCGCTCGCCATCGACGCCGGCGACGCTGTTGAGGTCGGCCTGGACGAGGCGTTCGGCCCGCCCGCGCTCGACGTACCCGCAGACCGCTGGGTGGACGCGCTCACTGCCGTCCGCGACGTCGTGGGCTGTACGTACTTCGACTGGCTGTCCGCGGTGGACGAGCTCGAGCAGGGCTTCACCGTGGTCTGCCACGTCGCCCGGCTGCGCACCGCGGGGGAGGCCACTGCCGAGGGGACCGGCGACTCGGCGATCGACCACCTGCTGGTACGTACGAAGATCCCGCGCGAGGACCCTCGGCTGCCCACCGCCACCGGGGTGTACGCCGGTGCCGGCTGGCACGAGCGGGAGACGTACGAGATGTTCGCCATCGACTTCGCCGGGCACCCGAACCTCGCACCGCTGCTGCTGCCGGACCAGTTCGAGGGGCACCCGCTGCGCAAGGAGTTCGTGCTGGCCAGCCGGGTCGCGAAGCCCTGGCCGGGCGCGAAGGAGCCGGGCGAGTCCGAGCACGACGCCGCGCGGGCACCGAGCCGGCGCCGAGTCGCCCCACCGGGCGTTCCCTCGCCCGAGGCCTGGGGTCCCCGGCCCCCCGGCTCGCCCGCCCCGGATCCGCTGGCCGCCGCCAGGCCGACCCGGCCCGCACGCTCGGCCAAGCGCGCGGAACGCCCGGCCCGGCGCACGCCGCGAACCGACCAGCCCGAGCAGCCGAACAGGCCCGAGCAGGCGAACCAGCCCGAGCAACCCGCCAGTCCGCCGGAAGCGGACCAGGGGGATGGCGGTGCCGGGGATGAGTGAGGTGCTGGAGGTCCTGCTGCGGGTCGTCGGGGTGTTCGCCGCGTTCCTCGTGCTGCCGCTGCTGGTGGGCCAGACCGAGCACAAGGTGATGGCGCACATGCAGGGCCGGCTGGGCCCGATGTACGCGGGCGGGTTCCACGGCTGGGCGCAGCTCGTTGCCGACGGGGTGAAGTTCGCGCAGAAGGAGGACGTCGTACCCGCCCGCGCGGACCGTACGGTGTTCAAGCTCGCGCCCGTGCTCGCCCTGCTGCCGTACCTCGTCGCGCTCGCGGCCATCCCGCTCGCGCCCGGAGTGGTGGGCGTCGAGTTGGAGACCGGGCTGTTCTACGTCCTCGCGGTGATGGGGATCGGGGTGCTCGGCGCGCTGATGGCCGGCTGGGCCAGCGCCAACAAGTACAGCCTGATCGGCGCGTTCCGGTCGGCCGGGCAGCTGCTGGCGTACGAGCTCCCGTTCGTGCTCGCGGCGGCGAGCGTGGCGATGGCCGCCGGCACCCTGTCGCTGTCCGGGATCGTGCAGGCGTGGGAGCCGTGGTGGCTGCTGTGGCAGCTGCCGGGCCTGTTCGTGTTCTTCGTGGCCGGGCTGGCCGAGCTGGCCCGCCCGCCGTTCGACATGCCGGTCGCCGACGCCGAGATCATCTTCGGTCCCTACACCGAGTACACCGGCATCCGGTTCGCGTTGTTCCTGCTGGCGGAGTACGCCGGGATCGTGGTGCTGGCGGCCCTCACCACGGTGCTGTTCCTCGGCGGCTGGGAGGGTCCGTTCGCCGCGGAGCTCGGCTGGCTGTGGACGCTGGTCAAGGTGTTCCTCGTGGCGTTCGTGGTGATCTGGGTGCGGGTCGCCTACCCGCGGCTGCGGGCCGACCAGCTGCAGCGGCTGGGCTGGCAGCTGCTGGTGCCGCTGGCGTTGTTCCAGCTCGCGCTCACCGGCGTGGTGAAGGTGGCCATCTCATGAACGAGTTGTCGTACGGGAAGGTGGCGTGGGCACGATGACCGATCTCCCCGGCAAGGGGCTCGTACACGGGCTGAAGGTGACGTTCGACCACCTCACCCGGCGCGCGGTGACCCAGCAGTACCCCGATGTCAAGCCGGAGTTGCCTGACCGCTCCCGCGGTGTCATCGCGTTGTTCGAGGAGAACTGCACGGTGTGCATGCTGTGCGCGCGCGAGTGCCCGTGCTGGTGCATCTACATCGACTCGCACAAGGAGACCACGGAGCCGAGCGAGCCCGGTGCCCGGGAACGTTCCCACAACGTGCTCGACCGGTTCGCGATCGACTATTCGCTGTGCATGTACTGCGGTATCTGCATCGAGGTGTGCCCGTTCGACGCGTTGTTCTGGTCGCCGGAGTTCGAGTACGCCACCACCGACATCGCCGACCTCACCCACGAGAAGGACGAGCTGCGGGAATGGATGTGGACCGTGCCGGCGCCGCCGCCGGTCGACGCCGGGGCCGACGTGCCGAAGGAACTCGGCGCCGCGCGCAAGGCCGCCGAGCGGGAGAGCCGCTGAGCCCATGACGATCATGGTCGACGTGTTGTTCTGCCTGCTCGGCGCGGTCGCGGTCGGCTCCGCCCTGCTGGTGGTGACCACCCGCCGGATCGTGCACGCCGCGTTGTGGCTGGTGGTCTCGCTGGGCGCGCTGGCCGGATGCTACCTGCTGTTGACGGCGGAGTTCGTGGCCTGGGTGCAGGTGCTCATCTACCTCGGCGCGGTGGTCGTGCTGCTGGTGTTCGCGTTGATGCTCACCCGGGCGCCGATCGCGCCGGTGGAGCGGGCGCCCCTGTCGCACGTGGTGGTGGCGGGCCTGGTCGCGGTCGGGGTGGCGGCGGTGCTGCTGGTCGCGCTGGTCGCGGGCTTCTCCGGTGCGGTCATCCCGCTGGACCGGGTCGAGGTCGGCGGGGCGCGGGCCACCGGGCGGGCGCTGTTCTCCACGTGGGTACTGCCGTTCGAGGTGCTGTCCGTGCTGTTGCTGGCCGCGCTGGTGGGCGCGATCGCGCTGTCCCGCCGGGACGGCCCGGCGACGTCGGCGAAGTCCGGGGAGACGGCGAGCCCGACCGCCTCGGCGAGTTCGGAGGGGAGCCGCTGATGCCGCTGCTGTTCCCGCTCGTGGTGGCGGCGCTGTTGTTCGCCATCGGGGTGTACGCCGTACTCGTACGCCGCAACGCCATCCTCGTCCTGATGGGCGTGGAGCTGATGCTGAACGCCGTCAACCTCAACCTCGTCGCGTTCGACGCCTGGCACGCAGACGCCCTGCACGGCGGGCAGATCCTGACGCTGTTCGTGATCACGATCGCAGCCGCGGAGATCGGGCTGGGGCTGGCGATCGTGTTGCTGGTGTTCCGGACGCGCCGCCAGGTGGACGTCGATGCCGTACGCGAGCTGGCCGACCGTGACCAGGCCGACGAGCGGATCGCCGAGGCCGAACGCGCCGAAGCCGCCGAGCGCGACGAACTCGCCGAGCGGGCCGAAGCCGGGCTCGCCCAGACCGCCGATGCCGAACGCGGTGAGGGTGCCGAGGCGGCCGAGCAGCGCACGGCCACCGCGGAGGCCGGCCGATGACCGCCGTCTGGATCGCGTTGCTCGCGCCGTTCACCGCCGCCCTGGCCGCGCTCGCCATCGGCCGCAGAATTCCCCGGCTGGTCGCGCCGATCGGGGTGACCGGCGCCGGGGTCGCGTTCCTGGCCGCCTGCGTACTCGCCGGCATCGACATCGCCGGTGACCTCGGCCAGCGCGGCGCGACCCTCGCGCACGTGCCGACCGGCGGGCTGGCGTTCGACATCTCCTTCCGCGTCGACGGCCTGACCGCGCTGGTGGCCGTGCTGGTCACCGGGGTCGCGCTGGCCGTGCAGATCTACTCGATCGACTACCTGCGCGGCGACCCTCGCTACGCCTCCTACACCGCGTTCGTCTCGCTGTTCACCGCCGCGATGCTGGTCGTGGTGACCGCGAACGACCTGTTCGTGCTGCTGGTCGGCTGGGAGGTGATGGGCATCTGTTCGTACTTCCTGATCGGCCATCACTGGGAGCTGCCCGAGGCCCGCGGCGGCGCGATCAAGGCGTTCCTCGTCACCCGGCTGGGCGACATCGGCTTCCTCTTCGGCATCTTCGCCCTCGGCCTCGGTGCCGGCACGTTCTCCATCGGCGGTGTCCGCGAGGTCGCCGCCAACGGCGGGTTGACAACGGGTACGGCAACCCTGGCGACGTTGCTGCTGCTGTGCGGCGTGGCCGGCAAGTCGGCGCAGTTCCCGCTGCACGTGTGGCTGCCGGACGCGATGGCCGGCCCGACCCCGATCAGCGCGCTCATCCACGCGGCCACGATGGTGGCGGCCGGGGTGTTCGTGGTGGCCCGGCTGCTGCCGGTGTTCCAGGAGGCGCCGGCCACCCTCGCCGTGCTCGCGGTCGTCGCCGCGGTGACGATGGTGGGCGCGGCCCTGTGTGCGCTGGCCGAGAACGACGTCAAGCGCGTGTTGGCATGGTCGACGGTCAGCCAGCTGGCGTACATGCTGGCCGGTCTCGCCGCCGGCGGCTACACCGCGGGACTGTTGCTGCTGGTGGCGCACGGCGCGTTCAAGGCGCTGCTCTTCCTGTGCGCGGGCGCGCTGATCCACGCGGTCGGCAGCAACTCCATGGACGCGATGGGCGGCCTGCGCCGCACGCTGCCGGTGACGTTCGTGACGATGACCATCGGGCTCGGTGCGCTCGCCGCGGTGCCGCCGCTGTCCGGGTTCTTCGCCAAGGACGCCGTGATCGGGGCGATCTCGCGGGCGGCGTTCCACGGCGGGCCGCTGCCGGGCTGGGCGGCCTGGGTGGCGCTGGTCGCCGGCTTCGTCACCGTGGCGCTCACCGCGGGGTACGCCACGAGGATGTGGCTGCGGGTCTTCTTCGGCACGCCCACCGGCACGGTCCCGGCCGCGCCCAGCCAGCCCGCACACACCCAACCCCACCTGGCCGAGGCGCCCGCCCTGATGCGCTGGCCGCTGGTGGTGCTCGCGGTCCCGGCCGCGCTGGTCGGCTGGCTCGCCCTGGTGCCGGGCACCTGGGCACGCTGGCTCGGCGGCGGTGGGCCCGGCATCCCCGAACCCACGATGGTGCACTGGACGACCACGCTGCTGGCGCTGGTGCACCTGGTCCTCGCCTGTGTGCTGGTGACCTGGGCCTGGCGGCACGTCGAACGCGAGGACCCCGCGCGGTTGCTCGGCCGGTCGCGCCCGCTGCTGGCGAACGGCTTCCGGATGGACGAGCTGATCGCGGCGTACGTCGTCCGGCCGGTGTGGGGCCTGGCCCGCGCGGTCGTCGCCGGTGACCGCGACGTCGTCGACTTCTACGTACGAGGATCCGGTCGCGCGGCCCGCTGGGTCGGCGGCGGGCTGCGGCTGCTGCAGACCGGCAACGTGTCGACCTATCTCAGCCTGCTGCTCGCCGGGGTCGTCCTGCTGGCCGTCGCGGCGCTGGGAGCGTTCGCATGAACGTCGTACTCCAGCTTCTCCTCGCCGTACCCCTCCTCGGCGCGCTGATCCTCACCGCCGGCCGCCGGCTGGTGCCCGACCGGGTCACCGCGACCTTCGGTGCGGTGGTCGGGGCAGTGACCCTGCTGCTCGCGGTCTGGCTGGCGGCCGCGTTCGACTACGGCGCCGCGCACGAGGTGCAGTTCCAGACGAACGTGAGCTGGATCCCCGCCGTCGACGTGCGCTGGCACCTCGGCATGGACGGCGTCTCGTTGCCGATGGTGCTGCTCACCGCGCTGCTGGCGTTCCTGTGCCTCCTCTACACCACCCGGGTCGCGCCGGAGGGCGGCCGGGTGCGCGCACTCGTGGCGCTGGTGCTGGTGCTCGAGGTCGGCATGCTCGGGACCTTCGTGGCGTTCGACCTGATCGTCTTCTTCCTGTTCTTCGAGGTCGTGCTGGTCCCGATGTGGTTCGTGATCGCGGTGTGGGGCGACCCGCACGACGCGGCCGGCCGACGCCGCGCGGCGACGACGTTCATCCTCTATACCCTGCTCGGCAGCGCGATCATGCTGCTGGGCTTCCTGCTCGTCTACACCGGCGCGCACACGTTCGACCTGACCGAGCTCGCGACGCGCGGCGGGAAGGGGATCGCGCGCGGCATCCAGGTGCTGGCGGCGGTGGCGATCGGCCTGGGCCTCGCGGTGAAGAGCCCGATGTGGCCGCTGCACAGCTGGCTGCCGGACGCGCACGCCAAGGCGCCCACGGTCGGGTCGGTGCTGCTGGCCGGGGTGCTGCTGAAGATGGGCACGTACGGCTTCGTCCGCGTGTGGCTGCCGGTGGTGCCCGACGGTGCCCGGGCGGTCGCGCCGTACCTCGCCGGGCTGGCGACCGTCGGGATCCTCTACGGCGCGCTGGCCTGCCTGCGCCAGGGCGAGCTGAAGCGGCTGATCGCGTACTCCTCGGTCGGGCACATGGGCTTCGTCCTGCTCGGGATCGCCACCCTCACCGCCGCGGGCGTCAACGGCGCGTTGTTCGCCGGGGTGGCGCACGGGCTGATCACCGGGCTGCTGTTCTTCGTGGCCGGGGCGATCAAGGACCGGCACGGCACCGGCGACCTGGCCCGGCTGGGCGGCGGGATGTACGCCCGGATGCCGCGGCTGGCCGGGGTGTTCGTGTTCGGCGCGGTGGCCAGCCTCGGGCTGCCCGGGCTGGCCGGCTTCTGGGGGGAGATGCTGGCGTTGTTCGGCGCCTGGAACCCGGCCGCCTCGCTCGCCCGTACGACGTACCTCGTGCTGATGGTGCTCGCCGGGCTCGGTGCCGTCCTCACGGCGGCGTACTTCCTCGTCCTCGTCCGCCGGATGTGCCAGGGCACCGACACGATCGGGCCGAGCCTGCTGTCCGTGCGCGACGTCACCGCCGTGGAGGTGGTGGCGTGGGCGCCGCTGGTGGCGCTGACGGTGGTGCTCGGCCTGTATCCGGGTGCGGTGCTGACGGTCACCGACCCGGCCGTGCGGTTCCTGGTGGGCGGGTGAGTGCGGTGGTGAGCGCTGTGGCGAGCTTCGTGCAGCCCGTTCCCTGGCTGGTCGTCAGCCCACCGCTCGCGGTGGCGGTGACTGCGCTGCTGGTGCTGGTGGTGGACGCGTTCGCACCGGCCCGCCGACGCGGCGTCGCGCCCTGGCTCGCGCTGGCCGGGCTGGTCGCGGGGATCGCCCTGCTGGTGGTGTCCATGGCGGGCTCGTCGTCGTGGACGGAGGGCGCCTTCTGCGCCCCCGGCGCCGGTGCGCCGTGGCAGGTCGCCGCGTGTTCGTACGTCGCCGACCCGCTCACCTGGACGTTCCAGTTCATCGTCGCGGGCGGTGCGGCGGTCGTGGTGCTGCTGTCCGCCGGCCGGGGCTGGGAGCGCAGGCCGCCGCCCGACCGGCCGGGGGTGCGGAGCTACGGGGAGGGGGCCGGGACGCTTGGCGCCGGCGTCCCCACCGGGGAGTACCACTTCCTGCTCCTCGCCTCGGCGGCCGGTGCGATGACGCTCGCCGCCGCCCGGGACCTGATCACGCTCGTGGTGGCGCTGGAGGTCGTGTCGCTGCCGGTGTTCGCGCTGGTGGGCCTGCGCCGCGGCGACCGGCGAGGGGCCGAGGGGGCTTTGAAGTTCTTCCTGGTGTCGGTGGTCTCGGTCGCGGTGATGCTGTTCGGGGTCTCACTGGTGTACGGCGTGACCGGCACGATGTACCTCGACCGGATCGCCCGGGCGCTGAGCCCCGCGGGGCACCCCGGCGTGGTGGGGCCGGCTGCCATCGCCGCCTCTCCTGCCCTGCCCGGTGGTGACCTGGCCGCGGTCGCCGGGCTCGGGGTGATGCTGACGCTGGTCGGGCTGGCGTTCAAGGTCGCCGCGATGCCGTTCCACTTCTGGGTCCCGGACACCTACGTCGGCGCGCCCGTACCTGTCGCGGCGTACCTCTCGGTGGTCTCCAAGGCGGCCGGGTTCGTCGGCATCCTGCTGGTGGTGGGGTGGGCGTTCCCCGGCTACGTCGGGATGTGGGCGCCGATCGTCGGCGTGCTGGCGGCGGCGACGATGACGCTCGGCAACCTGGTGGCGCTGCGCCAGCGCAACGCCGTCCGGCTGCTCGCGTGGTCCAGCATCGCCCAGGCCGGCTACCTGCTGGTGCCGCTGGCGGCGAGCAACGGTGACGTACGCGGGACCACGCTCAGCGCCACCGTGGCGTACCTCCTCGTCTACGCGGTCGCCAACCTCGGCGCGTTCGCCGTCGTGTCGCTGACCGTCAGCACCGGACCGGGGCGGCTGCTCGGCGACTACCGCGGGCTGTTCTGGCGGCGGCCGGCACGGGCGCTCGCGCTGGGGTTCTTCCTGCTGGCGCTGGCCGGGCTGCCGCCGGGGGTGCTCGGGCTGTTCGGGAAGTTCGTGCTGTTCCGGGCGGCGATCGACGGCGGCGCCGGGTGGCTGGCCGTGGTGATGGCGGTCAACGTCGTGATCGCGCTGGCGTACTACCTGTACTGGACGGCGCTGCTGTTCCGTTCCCGTGAGGGCGCCACCGAGGCCGGGCCGGCTCCGGACAGTGCCCCTGCTGCTGCCGGGGCGGAGGTGTGGGCTGGGCCGTGGCCCGCCCGGGTCGCGATCGGAATCCTGGTCGTGATCGCGGTCCTACTCTCCGTCTTCCCCGAGATCGCCCTCGGCTTCCTGGCCTACCCCGCCCGCGCCTGACCCCTCCTGGATCCCACCCCCGGACTTGCCGCGCCGGGGCGGTGGGGAGAGGCTGTGCCGCGTGACAGAGATCCAGCCGGATTCAGCGCAGCCGGATTCGGGCCGGCCGGACGCAGGGGAGCCTCGCTCCGACTACGCGGCCGACGTGGTGGTCGTCGGTGCCGGACCGGTCGGGCTGACCGCCGCTGTCGACCTCGCCCGGCGCGGCGTCCGCGTCCGGGTGCTGGAGCCGGAGGCGGCCCGCGCGTCCCGCCCGCCGATGCGTGGCCTGGGCCCGCGCAGCCTGGAACTCTTCGACGACCTCGGGGTGACGCCCGAACTCCTCGCCGCCGGTACTCCGGACCAGCCGGTTCGCCGGTACGCCGGATCGCGCGTCAACGAGTCGCCGGCCGCCCGGACCGGCAAGCGAGGCCCGCGGGGGCAGACCTACCTCGGCCCGCTCACGATCCCTGGCCGCCAGGTGGAGGCCATCCTGCGGGACCGGCTGGCGGGGTACGGCGTCCGGGTGGAGCAGGTCGACGGCCTCGGCCGGCTGAGCCAGGACGAGTCCGGCGTGAACATCTCGCTGGCCGGGGGAGCGGCAGGGAGCGCCAACGGAAGCGGGACGCCGGCCAGGGCGGCGTACGTGATCCTCACCGAATCCCTGCCCGACGTACTGCCCGAACCGGCCCAGGAACCCGAGCCTGCGCCGCTGACGTACGTCGGTGAGCTCACGCTGACCGGCCTCGCTCGCGACGAGGTACTCCACCTCTGGGAGCAGGGGATCGCGCTGATCCCGCTGCCGGGCGGCGACACCTGGTGGTTCCTGGCGTACGACGTGTCCGACGACCGGCCGCCCGCGCGGCGGAACACCTCACAGCCGCCCACGCTGGCCCGCGCCCAGCAGGTGTTCCACGAGCGGACCGGCCTCACCGACGTCCGCTTCCGCGACGCCGCGTCCCTGGTGGCGTACTCCGGCGGGACGACACCCGGCGCGACCGCCCCGACCACCTCGTACCGCCTCGGCCGGATCCTCCTCGCCGGCGACGCGACCGGCGCCCACCCGTACCCGCTCGGCGGCCTGGACGCCGGGCTGCAGGACGTGCACAACCTGGGCTGGAAGCTCTCCGCCGCGCTGGCCAGCGGGGAGGAGGCGGCGCTGGAGACGTACGACAGCGAACGCCGGCCTGCCGCGCCGCGCCGGACGCTCTTCGGCCGCGCCAAACCCCGCCCGTGGCACGCCGCCCTCACCGGCTCCGACCAACCCGAGACGCACTACCGCGAGTCGGCCCTGAGCCAGGAACTCGGCGGCAAGCGGCTGATCCTGCACGCCGGCGACCGGGTGCCCGACATCCGGCTGTGGAGCGTCCACTCGGCCGCGGACCTCCGGCTGTTCGACATCCTCCGCGGCCCGCACTGGACGCTGATCGGCCTGGGCTCGGTGTCCGCGGAAACGGTGTCCACGGTGCGGCTGCGGTTCGGGGACGGGGTGCGCGGGGAGGTGATCGGCGGGGGCGCCGGGACGTCGGCGATCCCGGGGGTGAGCCTGCTCGACAGGTACGGCGAGGCTCGGCACACGCTCGGCAGCCGGGGCGGCAGCCTTCTCGTCGTACGCCCGGATGGTTATGTCGGGCTGCGCGCCGGGCTGCGCCCGGAGATCGTGGTCGCCTACCTCGAGGGCATGGTCACCGAGGGCGTGGACGCCGAGGGCCTGTAAGCCGACGGCACGGGCACCGCGGGCTTGTAAGCCGGTAAGCCCGGCGGTGCGGGGAACGTCCGCCCCGGTGACGGCGTTCTCACGGTGGAGGTCATGACGACGTATGCACGATCGCGCCCAGTGCCATCGCAACCAGCTCAGGACGACTGTGCTGGTTGCAGTGCTGTCCGGGCTGGCGCTGGTGCTCGGCCGGTCGCTGGGCGGGCGGACGGGTCTGGCCGCCGGGCTGCTGGTGGCGCTGGCGATGAACGTCGCGGCGTTCTACCGCTGTGACCGGATGGCGCTGCGGTCGATGCGGGCCTATCCCGTGAGCGAGGCGGAGCATCCGGAGCTGTGCCGGCTCGTCCGGGAGCTCGCGATCACGATGCGGCTGCCGATCCCCGCCGTCTACGTCTCGCCGACGCAGACGCCGAACGCGTTCACCACCGGGCGTAACCCGCGGCGGTCCGCCGTGTGCGTGACCGAGGGGCTGCTGGACCTGCTGGACCCGCGGGAGCTGCGCGCCGTCCTCGGGCACGAGCTGGGCCACGTCGCCAACCGCGACATTCTCGTTTCTTCTGTCGCGGCGGCGCTGGCCAGCATGATCATGTACGCCGCGCAGTTCGCCTGGCTGGCTCCGACCGGGCGTAACCGCTCTGGCGACGGTGCCGACGGCGGCCGCAACGGCGACGGCTCGGCGGTCACCGCGCTCGCGCTGCTGGTCCTCGGCCCGGTCGCGGCGCTGCTGCTGCAGGCGGCGGTGACGCGGTCGCGGGAGTACTCCGCGGACCAGGTGTCCGCGCGGATCACCGGCGACCCGCTGGCACTGGCGGGCGCGCTGCGCAAGCTGGAGTCGGCGACCCGCAGACATCCGCTGCCGGCGGCGCCGGAGCTGCGGAGCACGGCCGCGCTGATGATCGCCAACCCGTTCCACGAGAAGGGGTTCGTACGCGCCTTCTCCACCCACCCGTCGACGCAGGACCGGATCGCGCGGCTGGAACATCTGGCCGGCGTACGCCGCTGACACGGCGGTGTGTCCGGGGCAGTCGCCCTGCTTGCCCGGTCTGGGTTTCAAGGACCGATTGACAGCTGATTCCCAGCTTTTCGTCAGGAACCTCTCAGCAACGGACTCGACACTGTCTGACGGTCCCGCCCGCGTAGGCGCGGGCGGGACCGCCAGGAGGATCTTGTGCGGTCCAGGGTCAGAGGCCGGCCGGTACGCCGGATCGTCGTTCCGGTGTTCGTTGTCGTCGCGGTCGTGGTGGCCGGCGGCGCGGTCTGGGCGGCCACCCGGTCCGACGCCCCCACGACGACCGCGACGACCCGGCTGGTGACGGCCGGCCCCACGACCTTCAAACAGACGGTCGCCGCGAGCGGCACCCTCCAGCCCACCAACCGCGCCGATCTCACCTTCGAGGTCAGCGGGAAGGTGACCGCGGTCTCCGTACGCGAGGGGCAGCACGTCAGCAAGGGCGCGTCGCTCGCCACGGTGTCCTCTGCCTCGTTGCAGGCCCAGCTCGCCTCCGCGAAGGCCACCCTCGCCGGTGACCAGGCGCGGCTCACCGCAGATGTCGACAGCGACGCCTCCGACGCGCAGCTCGCCGCCGACCGCGCCGCCGTCACCGCCGCGCAGAGCCAGGTGGACGACGCGCAGGCAGCACTGTCCGCCGCCACGCTCACCTCGCCGATCGCGGGTACGGTCGCGTCGGTCGACCTCGCCGTCGGGCAGGAGGTCTCAGGTTCGGGTGGCTCCGGTTCCGGGTCGGGCGGTTCGAGCTCCGGCGGCTCTGCATCTGGTTCAGGCTCGGGCTCAGGCGGGTCCGGTGCGCGCGCCGGCTCGGGCGGATCAGGCGGTACGTCGAGCAGTACGTCGTCCTCGTCGTCCTCGTCGTCCTCCGGCTCCGCCCAGGTCGTCGTCGTCGACACAACGCACTGGACGGTGCAGGCCACCGTCGACGACACCGTGGTCGGTCAGCTCAAGAAGGGGCTGCAGGCGGTCATCACGCCGAACGGCGCGAGCACGCCGGTCTACGGCCTGGTCGACACCGTGGGCATGCTGCCGGCCAGTGGTTCGGGCACCGCGTCGTACCCCGTGACCATCTCCGTCACCGGCACGCCGAGCGGGCTGCTGCCCGGGGCGAGCGCGCAGGTCTCGATCGTGGTCAAGGTGTTGTCGGACGTACTCGCCGTGCCCGCCTCGGCCGTTCGCTACTCCGCGAGCGGCACGACGGTCACGGTCGTCCGCGACGGCAAGCGCGTCACCCAGAAGGTCACCGTCGGCGCGGTCGAGGCCGGGGAGGTCCAGATCACCTCCGGGCTGAAGTCCGGTGACCAGGTGGAGGTGACCGTGCCGGCAAGGGGTTCGGGCGCCGGCGGGTCCGGCGGCACGAACGGCGGAAACGGCCGGGCCGGGTTCGGCGGCTTCGGGCAGGGCGGGGGCAACGGAGGCTTCCGCCGGTTCGGCGGCCAGGGTGGCGGCGGCTTCGGTGGAGGCGGTGGCGGTGGCGGTGGGCAGCCCGGCGGCGGCGCACCGGCCGGTGGAGGTGCCGGCCAGTGAGCACGCCGTACGACATCCCTCCTGCCGGTCCCTCCGCCGGCGCGCCGGTCATCGCCCTGGCCGACGTGGGCAAGACGTACCGCCGAGGTGCCTTCGAGGTGGAGGCCCTGTGCGGCGTCACGCTGGACATCCCGGCCGGCGACTACGTGGCGATCATGGGCCCGTCCGGGTCCGGCAAGTCGACGCTGATGCACATCCTCGGCTGTCTCGACGTACCGACTCGCGGCAGTTATCTGCTGGCCGGCCAGGACGTGAGCCGGATGGGGGAGACCGAGCTCGCGGACGTACGCAACCGCCGGATCGGCTTCGTCTTCCAGCAGTTCAACCTGCTGCCGTCGCTGCCGGCGTGGCGCAACGTCGAGTTGCCGCTGGTGTACGCCGGGGTCGGCCGGGCCGAACGCCGCGAGCGCGCGATGCGGGCGCTGGGCCGGGTCGGCCTCGCGGACCGCGTCGACCACCGGCCGGGCGAACTGTCCGGCGGCCAGCAGCAGCGCGTCGCGATCGCGCGGGCACTGGTCGGCGATCCGGCGCTGATCCTCGCCGACGAACCGACCGGCAACCTCGACAGCCACTCCAGCGCGGAGGTGCTCGCCCTGCTCGGTGAGCTGCACGCGAGCGGCCGCACGATCATCCTCATCACCCACGAGCCGGACGTCGCGAAGGCCGCGGACCGGATCCTGCGCATCCGGGACGGCGTACTCACCGACGGTGTACTCACCGACGCGGTGCGCGCGGAGACGCCGTGAACTGGCTGGAGACGATGCGCAGCGGTCTGGAGGCCGTACGCACGCACCGGTTGCGGTCGGGCCTCACGGTGCTCGGCATCCTGATCGGGATCGCGGCGGTGATGCTCACCGTCGGACTCGGTCTGGGTGCCCAGACGACGATCAGCGCCCAGGTGAACGCGCTCGGCAGCAACCTGCTGATCGTGACGCCGGGGAGTTCGACCAGTGGCGGGGTGCGCGGTGGGTTCGGTTCGGCGTCCACGCTGACCCAGGCCGACGCCACCGCGCTCGCCGACCCCACGGTCGCGCCGGACGTGCAGGCGGTCGCTCCCGTCGTCCAGCGTTCCGAGGAACTCCTCGCCGGTACGACGAACTGGACGACCTCCGTCGTCGGCGCGACGCCGGACTGGTTGTCGGTGCGCGCGCGTACTGTGTCGTCCGGTCGGTTCCTCGCGCCGCAGGACGTCAGCGACGGGGGAGCGGTGGCCGTGCTCGGCTCCTCGACCGCGGAGCAGTTGTTCGGCCGGCGTGACCCGGTGGGGCAGTCGGTCACGATCAACGCCGTGCCGTTCACCGTGGTGGGTGTGCTGGCGAGCGCGGGTTCGTCGGCGGCGAGCAACGACGACGACCAGGCCGTCGTCCCGATCTCCACCGCGTCCGCGCGGCTGGTCGGTGGTGCGACGGCCGGTTCGGTGCAGACGATCTACGTCCAGGCCCGCAGCGCCGACGTCGTGTCCGCGGCCTACCAGGAGGTCGACGCCGAACTCGCTGCCCTCCACAAGACGACCGACCCCACCTCGCCCGACTACACCATCGCCACCCAGCAGTCGTTGCTGAGTACGGCGAACTCGATCGCGAAGACCCTCACCGTGCTGCTCGGCGGGATCGCCGCCATCTCGCTGCTCGTCGGCGGCATCGGCGTCATGAACATCATGCTGGTCTCGGTCACCGAACGCGTGCGTGAGATCGGCCTGCGCAAGGCGCTCGGCGCCACCCCGCGCGGGATCCGGCGGCAGTTCCTCGTCGAGTCCAGCGTGCTCGGCCTGGTCGGTGGGTTGCTCGGACTCGCGCTCGGCATCGTCGGCGCGCTGCTGTTGCCGCGGGTGATCTCGAACCCGGTGACGATCAGCCCGGCCGCCGCGGTCGGCGCGCTCGCCGTGGCCATCGGGATCGGGGTGGCGTTCGGCGTCTACCCGGCCAGCCGGGCCGCGCGGCTGGCTCCCATCGACGCGCTGCGGAGCGAGTGACTCCTGCCGAACCCTCTTCAGGACGGAACCCACACCATGGACCGACGCCGCGTCCTCGCGATCTCCGTTGCCCTCACCGCGGCCGCCGTCGTCCTGGCCGGCTGCTCCAGCGCGGGCGGGGCGACCACCGCGGACGCGCCGTCCGCCACGCCGTCCCCGACTCCCGCCGGCCAGGGCGGGTCGGACGGCGGGATGCGGCAGCAGCGTGCGCCGGGCACTTCCGGGACGGTCGCCGCGGTCGCCAACGACAACCTCCAGGTGCAGAATCCCGCCTTCGGGCAGGTGACCGTCACGTTCTCGGCGGCCACGAAGTTCTCCCAGACCGTCAAGGTGAGCTTGCGCGACGTCGCCGCCGGTGACTGCGTACGCGCCTCCGCGGCTCGGCCTGCTGGTGGTGCCCGGGGAGGGTCGGGCTCCGGTTCGGGCGGCGCTCCGGCCCCGGCGCCGTCGAGTGGCCCGTTCACGGCGACGGACGTCACGGTGCTCGGCAAGGCGGACGCGTCGGGCAAGTGCGCCGAGGTCAGTGCGTTCGGCCGGGGAGGGGTCCGGCCGAACGGCGGACGTTGGACGCAGACGCCCCGGCCGCGCCCGACGGGAACTCCGCGGGCGGGTGGCAACGGTGGGTTCGGCGGGGCCGGTGGGTTCGGAGGCTTCGGTGGCATGGCCGTCGGCCGGGTGGTCTCGGTGTCCGGCAGCAGCTTCGTGGTCGCCCGGGAGGCGCGGGCGGGTGGTGCCGGTGCGGGCGCGGCTGCGTCGCCGGGCAATGTGACCGTACGAACCACCGCATCGACCAGCGTCACTCGCGCCGAGTCGGCGACGGCCAAGGCGCTCGCGGTCGGGAAGTGTGTGACCGCGCTGGGAAAGGCTGACGACACCGGTACCGTCGCCGCGACGTCGATCAGCGTGCGCCCGGCCGGGCCGCAGGGCTGCGTGCCGGCTGGTGGGTTCCGCCGCGGTGGTGGTGCGGGCGGAGGACCCGGTGGCGGCAACGGCTCGGCGGGTGGCAACGGCTCGGCGGGTGGCGGCAATGCCTGAGTCACACGTTCGCGCGCGTCGTCGCCCGCGGCTGTGGCGGGGTGGCGTCGCCGGCGTACTCGTCCTCGCCGTCATCGCGGCAGGCGTCGTCGCCGCCCGCGCGGCGACCGGTCCCGACCAGCCGCGCTACCGGCTCGCCACCGCGACGGTCGGCGACGTCGAGCAGTGGCTGTCCAAGCCGGGTACCGTCGCGCCGTCCGGCCGGGCGGACGTGAGTTTCCCGATGTCGGGGACGGTCGCCAGTGTCGCCGTACGCCAGGGCGAGCACGTCGACGCCGGGCAGCCGCTCGCCAGATTGGACACGACCTCTCTGGACGCGGAGGTCACGTCCGCGCAGGAGACGCTCGCGCCGGCGAAGGCGCGGCTGGCGCAGGACGAGGCCAGCCAGACCACCACCGCCTCCCGGAGTACGTCGTCCTCATCCTCAGCTGCCGGCAGCTCGTCGGCTGCCTCGACCGGTGGCACCGGCGGCTCGTCCGGAGGACCGGCGGCCAGGTCCTCCTCCGGATCGTCAGGTAAGCCGGGTGCCACTCGCTCGCTGGCCCATCAGCAGGCTGCCGTACTCGCCGCGCAGCGTGCGGTCGACCAGGGCCTGGCTCGCTCCCGTACTGCCATGAGCGCCGAGCAGCAGGCCTGCCAGGTGTCTCCGGCCGGCGGGACTCCGCCGCCCAGGCAGCCGAACCCGCGGGGGAAGGGGCACGTCGCTCCGACGGTGTTCATGCGTACCGACTCCGCTGCCGCCAGCGACGCCGCCGTACGAACTCCTACTCCCACGCCCACGGCGTCCCCGACTCCGACACCCACGACCTCGCCCACCCCGACGACCTCCCCGACTCCGACGAGCTCACCCACTCCCACGGCGTCGCCCAGCCCCACGCCGTCCCGTACTCCCACTCCGTCTCCGACGCCGACGAAAACCCCCACGCCCACGCCGTCGCCGACCGACGGCCCGGGCCGTGACCAGGCGGTCTGTGACGCCGCGATCCAGGCAGTGATGGCGGCCCAGTCCGACACCGCCCGGGCTCAGCAGCAGCTCGCCCGGTCGCAAGCCGCGCTCGGTCGCACGCTCTCCGCCCTGACGGCGACCGCCTCGCAGAGCGGCAGCTCGGCGCCTCGCTCACCGGCCGCCGGCGGCCCGTCCACCGGTGCCTCGGGCAATGCCAAAGCCTCAGGCACCGCCACCTCGGGTGGGAGCGGGCAGACGGCAGGGCGGAGCAGCAGCCCCGTGTCGCCGGAACAGCTCGCCGCGGACCAGGCCTCGATCGACGCCGCCGAGGCCGCGCTGACGGCCGCCGAGCAGAACCGCGCCCAGGCGGAGATCACCGCGCCGATGGCCGGGACGGTCGCGAGCGTGGGTACAGCGGCGGGGGAGCAGGTCACGTCCTCGACCGCCGCGGTGGTGGTCGTCGCGCCGGGCGCGCAGGTCGCGACGATGACCGTGAGCGACACCGAGGTGGGCGACGTACGGCCGGGGATGACGGCGAAGATCACCCCGACTGGTACGTCGCGGAGCCTGACCGGCACCGTCGGGGCCGTCGACACGCTGAACCCGGACACCAGCGGGGACTCCCCGTCGTACACCGTGACCGTGGCCATCGACCCGAACGCCTCGGCGCTGCCGGTCGGGGCGACGGCGACCGTGGCCGTGCTCACCGGGCGTACGGCGGGGGTGCTGACCGTGCCGACGTCTGCCGTACGGACGATCGGCAGCATGCAGTACGTCACGGCGATGAAGGCGGGGGAGCCGGTGCGTACGCGGGTGCAGGCCGGAGCCGTCGGGCCGGCCCGGACGCAGATCAAGTCGGGCCTGGCGAAGGGCGCCGAGGTCGTACTCGCCGATCTCGAACTCCCCCCGCCGACGACCAACTCCGGCCTGGGCGGCCTGCGTGCGGGCGGGGCCGGAGGTGGCTTCCGGGTGGGAGCCCGGCCCGGTCAATGAGTACGGCCGCCCCGCCCGGGACTCGGGGCGGGACGGCCGTGGACGTCAGTGCTGAACGCCGGCGGAGGACGTCAGGTGGTGCGTGGCGGTGATCTTCGTCAGCGGTAGTTGACGAACTGGAGGGCGAAGTCGAGCTCCTTGCCCTTCAGCAGAGAGATGACCTCCTGGAGGTCGTCCCGCTTCTTGCTGGCGACCCGCAGCTCGTCGCCCTGGACCTGGACCTTGACCCCCTTGGGGCCCTCGTCGCGGACGATCTTGGCTACCTTCTTGGCGTTCTCCTGGGAGATGCCCTGCTCGAAGGTGGCCGACAGGCGGTAGTCCTTGCCGGACTGCTTGGGGTCGTCGGCCTCCAGGCTGCGCAGCGAGACGCCCCGTTTGACCAGCTTCTCCTTGAACACGTCGAGTACGGCCTTCGCCCGCTCCTCGGAGTTGGCGGTAATCTCCACGCCGAGCTCGCCCGACCATCGGATCCCGGCGCCGGTGTTCTTGAAGTCGAACCTCTGTGCGATCTCGCGGGACGTCTGGTTGAGCGCGTTGTCGGCCTCCTGACGATCGACCTTGCTCACGATGTCGAACGACGATTCGGCGGCCATCCGGGCTCCCTTCGTATGCGGCTGTCGGTGACGTACCAACCGGGTGGCACGGGCCGGTAGCGTCTGCGCTATCCTCTCAACTCGCTGCTGTGAAGCAGCACCCGGCAGGTTGCCCGAGCGGCCAAAGGGAGCGGTCTGTAAAACCGTCGGCTCAGCCTACACTGGTTCGAATCCAGTACCTGCCACACAGCTTGAACGGCCCCTGACCTGCGCAAACAGGTCCGGGGCCGTTCTCATTGGCGTCCAGTCATGTCCAGCCCGGACCAACTGTTCACGGTCACGTCTGGCGAATCCGTGGCGAAGGTCAGCACTCTGCGGGCGACCGGCGCATCGTGGTCGGCAAGGGTGCCTCCGGCTGACGGCCGCCAATAGAAGCTGATGCTGCTTGCGCATGCGGCGGCGTATCACGACTCTCTCGCCTGCGCTCCGTCAACCGGAGCCGGCGTCCACCACCGTGAGTGCGCAGCGAAACCGGCAGTCCCGCGCATCGCCTTGACCAACCCGGACCAGTCGATTCGTGAGCCCTGCCTGCGATGCCGACTGCGCGTGAGTAGCCTGAGGTCTTGATCAAGGCGATTGCTTCCGGGGGCGGTGGCATGGACATCGGTTTGACGAGTGCTTCGAGCGAACGGCAAGGCTCATCCAGACAGGAGGTCAGGCTCTCGACAAGGCGCGGTTCAGCATCGCTGACCTCGGAGGGGCCCGATCGGGAGGCGCTCGACTGATGGAACTCAAAGCCGAGAAGCAGACGCTGAAGGCACTTCTGGCGGTCGATGAGCAACAGTTCAGGATCCCTCCGTACCAGCGGCCGTACTCGTGGACCCGTGAACAGGTCGACGACCTGTGGAACGACCTGATCGAGAACGTGCAGGCAGGCCACTTCATTGGCTCGGTCGTTCTGGCGGCCGAAGATGATGCCCGGCCACTCGTCATCGACGGCCAACAACGACTGACCACCCTGATGTTGATACTGGGTGCTGTTCGCGACGCGTGTCATGCCCGTGACATGACAAATGATGTCCAGCAGATCGAGAAGCGGTTCATCGCGGACGATCTTGCGAATGGTGACGCGCAGTTCAAGTTCAGAACCGGGAACGCGAACTGGGCTGTGTTCCGCGACTTCACACTTCGGTCGGTTGGTGACCCGCTTCGCAAGACCGAGTCCGACGTCGGTGCGTTGGACAAGGACCTGCGTGCGCGCAACCGGGCTCTGCTCAGCAACCGTGACCGGATCCTCGCGCTCCTCGCGTCACGCCTCGACCGTCTCCCTGAGCTCGGGCAGGAGAAGTGGCTTCGAGACTTCTGGAAGGGCCTGCTCGGTAAGGTCGAGCTTGTAGTCATCGCGGTGCGAGACCTTGGGGACGCCTTCCTGCTTTTCGAGACCCTCAACGACCGAGGGCTACAGCTGTCGGCAGCCGACCTGCTGAAGAGCCACATGCTTGGCGAGATCGCCAAGCGGTCTGCCGAGGAGGATGTCGACCAGGCCGCGTCATCGTGGGACGGAATGCTTGACGACCTCGGCGCAGGTGTCGACGTCACACGTTTCCTCCGGCATTACCTCCTTGGCTACGTCCCGAAGGTGAAGAAGGACAGCGTCTTCGACCAGTTCAAGGAACTGGTAAGAGACCGCGGCGCGGAGTCTGTGCTCGCCGACCTTCGGACCGCAGCCGCCGCTTACGGGGAGTTCGAGGCACCCTCCAAGGCGGGGCACGAGCCAACGGCCGCGGTACTCAAGGACCTTGCCACGCTTCGGGCAGTCACCTGCTACATAGCTCTGCTGCCGGCACGTCGGTACCTGGCGGAGAAGGACTTCGTCGAGTTCGCGCGACTGGCGGAGGTCCTGACCTATCGCTACAGCAGCGTGGTTGGTCGAGGGACCAACGAGATCGAACCCGTTTATCACAGGGCGGCCAAACTCCTTCATGACAGCCAAGGGACGCGTTTGGCGGAGGCGCGCGAGACCCTCATCGCAGCCATGCCCGATGCCGAGCAGTTCCGTGTGGCGTTCCAGCGCCTGGAGATGGGGCGTCAGTACCTCATCCGCTACACGCTCCAGCGGATAGAGCAGGCACTGCATCCGGCGTTGGAGAAGATGGTCGACGTGTCAACCCTCGTACACATCGAGCATGTCATGCCGCAGACGCTCAACAAGGACTGGTCAGCGAGCCTGGGGTCGTTTGCCGACCAGCACCAGGAGTACGTGAATCGTTGGGGAAACCTGACCCTCCTGTTCGCGGGGCTGAACATACCGGCCAGCAACAAGGCGTTTGACCAGAAGAAGCGGTACTACGGCGACTCGCAGGTGACGATCACGCAGGAACTGTGCCAGTACGGAACCTGGGGACCGGAACAAATCGACGCCCGCCAGCGTTGGCTCGCGGACGTAGCGGAGAGCATCTGGCGCGTCCATCCAGTTCCGCACGACCAGTTGCCTGCTCTGCGGTACGAACACAAGACATCGCTCGACGACTTCCGCGAGGGGGTCGGCGCGCTGTGGTCTGCGATCGAGCCCTATGCCACCGACACCACGGCTCAGGAGATTCGATCGCTGGCTACCCGCCTGCCTGGCCACCTTGCCGGTCATGCCGATCATTCGTCTCTGGCGGGCAAGATCGCCGATGGACTGACCGAGCTCCTCCAAGGCTGGGAGGATTACAGCCACTCGGATCGGAGGCTGGTCCGCGCGGTGGCAGAGTACTTCTTGGAGCCCGAGGACTCTGTTCCTGACGAACTTCCGGGTGGCTTGGACGACGACCGGGCGGTACTCGTCGCCGCGTTCGCGGCGCTCGATCGTCAGCTGCCTTCCTATCTGCAGTCCTGACGACCTGCCGGTCCTCTTCCGCCGCGCGCCCGTGTCCAGCGGTCCACTGTCGCCACTTGCGGTTCAGTCAAATGTAGGAGTGCAGCGAGTCGGGGGAGTTCAAGAGCCGATGTTCGGCGAATCAGACCCGCATCCGCCAGTCGGTAAGGATCGCGTAAACATACGCTGGCCCTCGCACAATTGAATCGATCTCGCTTGGCCCTGCTAGCGGCATGAGCTCATATGCTTTCCGAAACTGATTCTTATGGATTAGGTATTCGGTTCTGTTAGGAATCACGCTGGTCCCTTCGACGCGGTAGATGAACGGGAGACCAGTCTTTGTGTGGAACTCCTGTCCAGCGCTTGCTTCGATGCGTGTCCAGACTGCGTTAAAATCGCCCATTTCCTGCCTCCTGTGCCGGACGCCGATCCGTGATTCTAACGGCTGTTCTTTCGCCCATCGGAATATAGGATGCGGAAGCCGAGCTTCTGTGTAACTGCGCTCCAGTGGGGTGTGGTGAGCAGCTTCCTTTGCGTACCGTTAGCGAGATGCCCTAGGAACGCCACGTCGAAGGCGGCCGAGTCGAGCCAGTCGACGTCTTTGGTATAGCCACAAATGAGCTCTGCACCTGTTAATTTCAGGAAGTCTGTAAGCGACGCGTCGGAAGCGTTCATTACCGAGCAACTGCCGAAGTACAGTCGTCGGCCCCCGCATCTCCCCTCAAGGTGCTGGGCGATGTGATGGAGTGGAACGACGTTCCCGTTTGACAGTCGGAGCTTGCTAGATTCACCGTGCATAGCGAAGTAGCCCACTGCAAAGTCGCTATAGGCCCTCCGCGCCCAGCGCTCCAGGAAATGGTCTAACTCCGGGACGGTGGCGACGTCCTTGTGGATGAACTGTATGTAGCCGAGTCGCTCTAGTAGCTCAAGTGCGGGACGTACGGAGCTGGTGTCGGTCAGGTTCTCGTCCCATTGACCCTCGAGACAGAAGACTCCACGTGGCGTGGCCAAGGCATCTCCAGTGGTAGATCGCTAGGCGGCGGGCGAGCTCGACGCCGACGGGCGTGGAGCTGGAAGTGATGATCACTGAGGTTACGGGACCGAGGAGACGCTCGGACGGGACTTGTCGCAGTCGTCTGGGCGGTAGCTACGCAGTCGCGGTCCGAGGTGCGCGGCTGCTAACGCTCTTTGAGTAGTTCAACTGGTGCGCAGCAATCTCGTTGGCAAGGCCGGTTAGACCAGATGGCCGACGGTGGACAGTCTTGCGAGGTCGGCATCACCAAACGATCACGTTCGTGGTTGTCCACTGGCAGGTCCTTTACGCGCTGCTAAGGTGACCGCGCGAATGATCTTGGTCGCGGGTTCAACTACTGGCGGCCGGTGCTCGCGTGTCCAAGCCGTCGGGGAGGGGGGCGATGGACGTCGGACGCTGGGTTCAGTGCACGCCGTCGGAGTTTTCGTGGGAGCGCGCTGCGCTCGCGTACCTGCGCACGCTCCTGCCGGAGAAGGAGCCCTACCGCGCCTGGGCGAACGCCGAGTTCATCGGCACCGACGGGTCGGTCAACGAGATCGACCTGCTTCTCGTCACCCCACGGCGCCTCATCGTCCTCGAGGTCAAGTCGTGGGCGGGCATCCTCGTCGGTGACGCCGGCACCTGGCAGCAGACGCACCGTGCGCCGGTCGACAACCCGGTGATCGGGGCGACCCGCAAAGCCCGCAAGCTGAAGTCGCTGCTCGCGGCCCAGCCCGCGTTGCGCGGTAAGCGCGTTCCCTGGATCGAGGGAGCAGTCTTCCTCTCCGACGCCAGTCTCGACGTACGTCTGAAGTCCGAAGGTCTCGCTCACGTCTTCGGCCGCCAAGACCACGAAGGCCTGCCCAGCGTCCTTGCCCACATCACGGAGCCCGGCGACGACGTCGATGCCACGATGTCGACCGCGATCGCAAGAGCAGTAGACCAGGCAGGCATCCGCCAGTCGCAGCGCGGACGCAAGATCGGCAGCCTCCGCTTGGAGATGCCTGCAATGCAGGAAGGTCCCGGCTGGCAGGATTTCGTAGCCCGCCACGAGCGCTTCAAGGACGACCGACCTCGCCGCGTCCGGATCTACCTGGCCGGTGAGGCGGAGGCAGGTGACCGCCGCGCACAGCTCGTACGAGCGGCCGAGCGCGAGTACCGCGCGCTTCGGGGCATCGACTACAGCGGCATCGCCAGCCCGATCGACTTCGTCGAGCACGACCTCGGCCCGGCGCTGATCTTCCCGCACGACCCGAGCCTGGTACGCCTGGACCACTTCCTGCAGCAGGAGGACGCGAAGCTCGACCTGGACGCTCGCCTGTCCCTCATACGGACGCTCGCGGAGACCATCTCCTACGCGCACCGCCGAACGCTCGCCCACCGCGGCCTGAGCCCTCAATGCGTGTGGGTACGCCGCGACGGCGATGGCTTCCATCTTCAGGTGACCGACTGGCAGACCGCGACCAGGGGCTCGGAGTCGACCACGGGCGCTTCGGTGAGTTCGACGCAGACGTTCGCCGAGCTCGCCGAGGAGGGCGCGACCGCCTACTTCGCCCCTGAGTGGGCGTGGGGGAGCCAGAACGGCGTCCCGCTGGACGTGTTCGGAGTCGGCGCGATCGCTTACTTGCTGTTCGCCGGGCACCCGCCCGCTTCGTCGTTCGGCGCGCTGGCCCGTCGGCTGTTGTCGCAGGGTTGTCTGTCCCTGCGTGCGCAGGTCGACAACGTCAGCGACCGGCTGGACACCCTGGTCGCCAAGGCGACGATGGCCGATGCGGCCAAGCGGACGCAGGACATGGCCGCCTTCCTGCTCGACCTGGACACGCTGCGGGAGCAGCTGACAGAAGAGGCGGCAGAGCAGGTTGTGGCCGTCGATCCGCTCACCGCAGAAGCGGGAGCAGAGCTGGAGGACGGCTTCAAGGTCGTACGACGGCTCGGCCGCGGCTCCACCGCCCTGGCACTGTTGGTCGAGCGGGACGAGAAGGAAGCGGTCCTCAAGGTCTCACTCGACCCCCAGAAGGACACCCGTATCCGATCCGAGGCCGCGGCGCTCGCGCTCCTCGGCGAACACCCGGGCATCGTCCAGTTGCTGGATCCCGATCCGCTGCTTGTTGGCGGCCGGCTGGCAATCCTGCTCACTTTCGCCGGCAAGGGCACCCTGACGAGGGAGCTCCGCGAGCGCGGACGCCTGCAGCCGGAGTGGCTGCACGACTGGGGCAAGGATCTGCTCGCCACCGTCGACTACCTCGAACGCACCGGCGTCGCGCACCGCGACATCAAGCCCGACAACCTCGGCATCAGCGAGGTTGGCGGCAAGGGCAAGAAGCGGCGCCTGGTTCTGTTCGACTTCTCGCTGTCCAGGGAGCCGCTGGAGGCGGTCGAGGCCGGCACCCCGCCCTATCTCGATCCCTTCCTGGGGCGCGGGGACCGTCACCGCTGGGACACCGCAGCCGAGCGGTACGCCGCCGCGGTCACGCTGTACGAGATGGCCACCGCGCGACGGCCGACCTACGGCGCCGGTGGCGGGCATCCGGGCTACGGCGACGCGGATGTCACCATCGACCCGGAGCTGTTCGACCGTTCCTACGCCGTCGGCCTGGCGGACTTCTTCCGCCGCGCACTGCACCGCGACGCGCGCAAGAGGTTCGACACCGCCGAGGACATGCAGCGCGCCTGGGACGCGGTGTTCGCCAAGCCGGCCACGGTCGTGCCGGAGCAGCCGACAGCGCAGCGGGTCAGCCGCGAGACCCCGATCGGTGCCGTCGGCCTGTCGCCTCAGGTCCTCGCCGTTCTCGAACGTCTGAACGCCGCCGACGTGGGCGCCGCGCTCGATCTGCCGCCGGCGCAGCTCACCTGGCTGCCCGGCATCGGCACGAAGACGCGGGAACGCCTGCGCAAGGAGCTGAGCGACCTCGCCGACCAAGTCGCCGCCTCCACCCAGGAACGACCCACCGAACCCACCTTGCTGGACAAGGTGGCCGACGCGCTGGTCCCCGACTCCGCGGACAGAGCCGTAGCCGAAGCGCTGCTCGGCCTGGGGGAGGCCGGCGGCGCCGCCTGGGCGAGCACCCGTGACGCGTCCAAGGCACTCGGCCGAGACCAGCGCACCATGCGCCAGGCCGTCCAGCGGCTCGAGGACCACTGGGTCGGCCTCGACGGCATGCGCCTACTCCGCGACGTCGTGGTCGAGGTGGTCGAGTCCGTCGGCGGGGTCGCGTCTGCCGCGCACTGCGCCGCCAGGTTGCTGGACCGGCTGGGCAGCACAGTTGAGGAGCCGTTGCGATCGCGGCTCGCCGAGGCGCTGGTACGGGTGGCGATCGACGCCGAACTCGCCGACGAGCACCTGGACGGCGACCCGCGCCTGGTCTACAGCCGTCAGACGCACGGGATCCTGGTCGCCGCCGGTCCGCTGGAGGCCGGCGAGGGCCCGTCGACAGCGGAGCGGCTGGAGTGGGCCTCAGTCCTCGGTGAGGCCGCGGACACGATGGCGGCGGCGGACCCGCTGCCGGTACCCGCGCGGGTGGTCGAGACGCTGCGCGAGGTCCCCGCTCCCGATGGCACGGACTCCGCCTTGCTGGCGCCTGACCGTCTGGTCGAGGTGGCTGCGCTCGCCGCGGAGACCGCTGCCGTCACCCCGCGCCTGGAGATCTATCCGCGCGGGCTGGACGCCGGCCGCGCGGTGCGGCTCGCAGCGGGTGCGTTGTACGGGGTCAGCGAGCTGAGCCCGGGCGAGGTGGCCGAGCGGGTGATGGCGCGTTTCCCGTACGCCGCGCCGCTGCCGGGCCGACCCGAACTCGACGCGCTGCTGGAGTCCGCGGGCGTGCCGCTGGTCTGGAACGTCGAGCAGTCGAAGTACCTCGCCCGCAAACCCGAGGGCGTGGGGCTCACCTCGGTGTTCCTGACGACTGGCCGCTCGACTCCGCAGCGGGCATCGACCGGCGGCACGCTGTCAAAGGCGGACTGGCGCCGCGTCGAGAACGCCGTCATCGCAGCCGACGACCGGTTGGCGCGGTCGCTGGACGACGGCGGCTGGGTCGTTCTCCCCGTACGCCCGAGCCGGTTGGCCCGCGCGGAGGCTTGCCTGTCACACCAACAGGTGAACACCGTCGACGTCGAACGCGAGTTCCTCGCCGGCCTGCGCGAGTACTGCAAGGAACGCCGGGTGAAGTGGGACGTCGTGCTCGCCGCCGACGCAGCCGACCGCTCGTCGCGTGACTGGTCACGGCTGTCGAGTGTGGTGCAGGGCGGTGCGCTGCCCCGCGTGCGCGAGGCGATCCGGGAGGCAGGACCGTGCGTGCTGCTCACCCACGCCGGAGTGCTGATGAGGTACGACCCGAGCCTTCGCATCCTTGACGAACTCCGCGACGAGGTGTTCCGGGCGACGGCAGACTCCCCGGTGCGCACGGTCTGGCTGGTGGTGCCGGGGCCCGACGACTCGCCGCCGAAGTTGGACGGCGTGGCCGTGCCGGTGTTCGGGTCGCAGTGGATGCCGCTGCCGGAGGAGTGGATCAGCAAGCACGAGTCGGCACTTCGGGAGGGTGGAGCCGCATGATCGACGCGAGGCGACTGCTGATAGACCTGCAACGCCAGGTTCGGTCGATCGAGGCCGATCTCCTGCGTTTGGCCGAGTCCGACACCGGGGCAGCAGATCGGCTGGCCAAGCGGTACGAGGCGGCGGTCAAGGGCAACCGGACGGGCCTGCCGTTCGAGACCTGGCGGGGCCAGCAACTCACCCAGGTGGCGGCGGGCTGGGTGCTGGCTTGTGTGTTCGCGAGGTTCTGCGAGGACAACCGCCTGGTGGAGCAGGCGCTGCTGGCCGGACCGGGCGACCGGCTGGCGGAGGCGCGCGAGCGGCAGGACGCCTACTTCCGCGAGTACGGCTCGCATTCCGACCTCGATTACCTGCGCGCGGCGATCAACCGGCTGGAGGACACCGAGGTCACCCGAGCCCTGGTCGAGCGGCAGAACCCGTTGCACGTAATGGATCCTTCGCCGGACACGGCGACGGCTTTGCTGGACTTCTGGCGACGGATCGACCCCGAGACCGGCCTGCTCGTGCACGATTTCACCGACCCGTCACTGTCGACGCGGTTCCTCGGTGACCTGTACCAGGACCTGTCAGAGCAGGCCCGCAAGGACTATGCGCTGCTGCAGACGCCGGAGTTCGTGGAGGAATTCATCCTCGACCGGACACTCGACCCGGCGATCGAGGAGTTCGGGCTCGCCGACGTACGGCTGATCGACCCTGCCTGCGGATCTGGGCACTTCCTGCTGGGTGCGTTCGCCCGCTTGTTGCGGCGGTGGCAGCATCTGGAGCCGGGCGCGGACGTACGGGTACACGTCGAACGCGTGCTACGGCAGGTGAACGGCGTCGACATCAACCCGTACGCGGTGGCGATCGCGAGGTTCCGCCTGCTCGTCGCTGCGCTCACGGCCTGTGGGATCGATCGATTGAAGGATGCTCCGGCCTGGCGGTTGCGGGTCGCGATCGGTGACTCGTTGCTCTTCGGTACGCGGAACGGGCAGGCCGCGATTGCGGGCGTGACCGAGGCCGCGATGGCTGGGCAGTCTGGAGAGGGCGAGTTCGTCTACGAGTACGAGGATGCCGCCGAACTGGAGGAGATCCTCGGTGACCGCTACCACGCGGTGGTTGCGAACCCGCCTTACATCACCGTTAAGGACCCGCGACTTAACAAGCTCTACCGCCGGGTCTGGAGCGCCTGCGCAGGCCAGTACGCCCTGTCGGTGCCGTTCGCGCAAAGGCTATTTGACCTGGCAGTACCCGGAGGATTTACCGGGCAGATAACCTCTAATTCATTCATGAAGCGAGAGTTTGGCCGGAAGCTCATAGAGGGCTTCCTTCCAACCATTGACCTTACAGCGGTCGTCGATACCAGTGGTGCCTATATCCCTGGGCATAGCACCCCCACAGTCACACTGCTGGGCCGTAGCCGCCGGCCGGTCAGTGGGCAAGTAAGAGTGGTCTTTGGGGTTCAAGGTGAACCAAAGGCTCCCCGAGAGCCTGCGAAGGGGCACGTGTGGTCCTCGATCGTGAATAACGTCGATTTCCCTGGGACGCACACGGAATATGTCTCAGTGGATGACGTTAGCCGGAAGCTGATGTCTCGATATCCCTGGAGCCTTGCGGGGGGTGGAGCGCAAGACTTGGCTCTCCAAGTTACACAAGTTTGTCAATGTACCCTTGCGGACAAGGTGGCCGGGATAGGTTTCGCTGCAATCACGGGCGAAGATGACGCGTTCACTGCCCCGGCCACCTCGTTCGAGCGTAGATCTTTGAGCGATAGGCGGGCTTTCGGCCCGGGCGACGTGGTGCGCGACTACGCGGTTCGTCGTGGGGTGGATATTGTCTGGCCCTACGACAATGACCTGAGAACTCTACGGATCGACGCATCTCACCCAGTCTGGCGATGGCTATGGCCGCTGAGGCGTAACCTTCAACTGAGGCGGCGTTTTAGCGTTCCGGTCGAAGAGATCGACGGGTTCAAGTGGTTCGAGTATCGCGAGTTTTACCGTCACCGCTTTCTTACTCCACTCGCTATCTCCTTTGCATTTGTGGCGACGCATAACAATTTCGTTCTAGACCGTGGCGGAAAAGTTTTCAATCGTTCGGCGCCGGTAATCAAATTGCCAGAGGGGGCGAGCGAGGAAGATCACCTGTGCTTGCTCGGGATACTAAATTCATCGACGGCATGCTTCTGGCTGAAGCAGGTTAGTCATAGCAAAGGCAACGCTACGGCTTCGAGTGGTATACCTGACCAGCCTTGGTCATGGAATTGGGAGTTCACTGGCACGAAATTACAGGAATTTCCGGTGCCGGATGACGCTCCGCTGGCGCTTGCCGGCCGACTAGATTCCCTCGCCCGAGAGTTGCATGCCACGACTCCGATCGCGGTGGTTGAAAAGGGCGCGTTTGACCGTGAGACCCTAAATGCTGCGCAAAGTGAGTGGGCGCAGATCCGGGCGGAGATGATCTCGGCGCAGGAGGAGCTGGACTGGGAAGTCTACGGTCTCTACGGGGTGCTCGGCGACGACACCAACGCACTGGTCGGTAAGGACGTCACCAAGCCGCCGCTGCAGCTGGGCGAGCGGGCGTTCGAGATCGCGCTAGCGCGGAAGATGGCTGCAGGCGAGCTCGAGACTCAGTGGTTCGTCCGGCACGGCTCGACTCCCGTCACCGAACTCCCCGACCACTGGCCGGCGGACTACCGCGCGCTGGTGGAGCGGCGGCTGGAGAAGATCGCCGACGACCCGTACCTCCATTTGATTGAGCGTTCGGAGTGCAAGCGGCGCTGGGTAACACGCTCGTGGGAGGACATGGAGTCCGATGCGCTGCGTGGCTGGCTGCAGGACCGGCTGGAGGATCGGGCGCTGTGGTTCCGACCCGAGCCCACCGTGCGGAGCGCGGCGCAGCTTGCCGACGAGCTGCGTACCGATGATGACTTTTTATCCGTTGCTCAGCTGTACGCCCGCGACCAGGACCTGCTCGACGTGGTGCAGGACCTGGTGCGCGATCAGCACGTCCCGGGAACCTCCGCCTGGCGCTACACCGACTCCGGCCTGCGCATTCGCAAGGCCTGGGAGCAGACCTGGGACCTGCAGCGCCGCGAGGACGCGGGAGAGAACGTCGGCAAGATCGCGGTGCCGCCGAAGTACAAGCAGGGTGACTTCCGTTCCGTGTCGTACTGGCGTAACCGCGGCAAGCTCGACGTCCCCAAGGAGCGCTTCACGTCGTACCCGGAGGCGTCCCGCGACGGCACGCTGCTGCTCGGCTGGGCCGGGTTCGACCACCTGCAGCAGGCGCAGGCCCTGGTCGCCTACGTCACCGAACGCCAGGAGCTGGACGCGTGGGGCGCGGAGCAATTCGTCCCGCTCCTTGCCGCACTGGCCGAACTGCTGCCCTGGATCCGGCAGTGGCATCCCGACGTCGACCCGGAGTTCGGGCAGGCCCCGGCCGATGCCTACGACGGCTACCTCGACCAGGTGCTGCTCCAGCTCGGCCTGACCCGAGACGACCTCACCGCGTGGCGGCCACCGGCCCCGACCCGCGGCCGCCGACGCAAGACCACCTGAGGGGAACCGCCACCATGACGCTGATTTCCGAAGTCATCGAGGTCCCCGACGCTGTACACACTGGTGACTTCGTTCTGAAGCTCGCCGACAGCGTAGACGATGTTGACCGCGCCCTGACGAATTATGTAGTTACCCCTGAACTGGCCCAGCGCTTCGACGAGGCGCTGTCGCTGATTCGGTCCGCGGTGACGGAGCGCAGCAGCAAAGCTGCCTATCTCAACGGCTCGTTCGGTTCCGGTAAGAGCCACTTCATGGCCGTGCTACACGCGCTGCTGAACAACCACCCCACAGCGCGCGCCATCGAGGACCTCGCGCCGGTAGTGCACAAGTACGACAAGTTCATCGGTAGCAAGCGGTTCCTGATGGTGCCGTACCACCTGGTCGGCGGAGAGTCAGCGGAGGACGCGATCCTCGGGGGTTATCTCTCCTACGTGCGCACTGTGCACCCGGACGCCCCGCTGCCGGCAGTCCTTATCGACACGCCCCTGCTGGACAGCGCTCGAGCACTGCGCGAACGGCTCGGTGACGAGTCCTTCTTTGCCCTACTCGGCGACAAGGACGAGGGCTGGGGCGACGAAGCTGCCGACTGGGACGCCGAGCGCTTCGACGCGGCGCTGCGGATGGGACCGGAGCATCCGGAGAGGACGAACCTCGTCACCACGCTGCAGGACGTACTGCCGGGCTTCGCCGAACTCGCCCGCGGTGCGCGGTCGTCGTATGTCAACATCGACGACGGACTGGCGGCGATCAGCCAGCACGCCGCCCAGCTCGGCTACGACGGTCTGGTGTTGTTCCTGGACGAGTTGATCCTGTGGTTCGCGACCAGGATGGGCGATCACACCTGGGTCGCGCGCGAGGCGCCGAAGGTCGGCAAGCTGGTGGAAGCGGCCAATGCCAACCGGCCGGCGCCGATCATCAGCTTCATCGCCCGCCAGCGCGACCTGCGCGAACTCGTAGGCACCAACCTGCCCGGCACCGAGCACCTCGCCTTCGCGGACAGCCTGAAGTGGTGGGAGGGGCGATTCGGCACCATCCGTCTGTCCGACAACAACCTCCCGCTGATCGCGTCCCGGCGCCTCCTCAAGCCCCGAAGCGATTCGGGTCGCGGACAGATCGATGCTGCCTTCGCCTCGACCGAGCAGGTACGCCAGGACATCCGCTCGGCGTTGATGACGGAGAACGCGGGCCGCAACGAGTTCCGGCTGACGTACCCCTTCAGTCCGGCATTTGTGGAGACGCTCGTCGCGCTGTCTGGTGCGCTGCAGCGTGAGCGGACTTCGCTTCGGGTCATGTTGCAGATTCTCGTCGAGCAGCGGGACACCCTCCAGCTCGGGCAGCTCGTCCCGATCGCGGACCTGTTCGACGTGCTGGTAGCCGGCGACGACCCGCTCACCGGCGAGCTCGGCAACCTGTGGCGCAGCGCGCAGAAGGTCTACGGCGACCTGCGCCGGCTCATCCTGGAGGTCAACAAGGTCAGCGAGGACGACGTGCCGGATCTGCCGGCCACGCACGCGTTCCGCCGTGACGACCGGATCGCGAAGACCCTGGTGCTCGCCGCGCTGATGCCCGAGGTCGACTCGCTGCGCGACCTCACCGCGCGCAAGATCGTCGCCCTCAACCACGGCTACATCCGCTCGATGGTGCCTGGCCAGGAAGCCGGGATCGTGCTGGGTGCCGTACGCCAGTGGGCCGCGCGGCTGGGCACGGTGCAGATCACCGGCGACGAGACGAACCCGCTGATCTCCGTACGCCTCGAAGGCGTCGACATCGAGGGCATCCTCGACAACGCCAAGTCCGCCGACTCCTCCGGCGCGCGGCGTCAGGTCGTACGCCTCCTGCTGTTCGACATGCTCGGCACCCGGGAAAGCCTCGGCATCGACGGCGTCACCGTCACCTCCACCATCTGGCGCGGCACCCGGCGTACCGTCGAACTCCTCTACGGCAACGTCCGTGACCCCGCGGACCTCGGCGACAGCGCGTTCCAGCCCAGCCACGACGGCTGGCGGTCGGTCCTGGACTACCCCTTCGACGAGGAGGGGCACTCCCCGGTCGAGGACCTCGAACGCATTCGCACCCTCCGCGACCGCCGGCCCGCGCACACCGTGTGCTGGGTGCCGCGGCACCTCACTTCCCAGGCGGTCAGTGACCTGGGTCGTTACGTGCGGCTGCAGTATGCGCTGGGCGCGAGCTTCGACCAGCTGGCCGGGCACCTGTCCGACAACGACCGGGCGGTCGCGCGGCAGCAGATGGTCGCCCAGCGGGACCAGCTGCGGAGCCGGCTGGAGAACGCGCTTCTGCAGGCGTACGGCGTGGGCACTCCCGACGAGACGCTGGTCGACACCGCGCATGGCGGGATCGACATGTTCGCCAGCCTCGATCCCAGCTTCGAGCCGAAGGTGCCGGCTGGGGCGACCCTGCGGCAGGCGTATGAGAACCTGCTGGACCAGATGCTCACCTCGGACTTCCCGGCTCATCCGTTGTTCGGGACGGGCGAGGTGCGGACGGCGGACCTGCGCAAGGTGCACGCCCAGGTGCGCCGGGCGATCGAGGACCCCGGTCACCGCATCATGGTCGAGTCCGGCGAACGCGGCGTGATGAGCCGGATCGCGATGCCGCTCCGGCTCGGCGAACAACACGCGCAGCATTTCGTGCTCGGCCACCACTGGGTGCAGCACCTCAACCGGAAGATCTCCGACGCCGGGCTGGGCGGGAAGCCGGTGAGCGTCGGCCAGTTGCGCGCGTGGCTGGACGAGCCGAAGCGGATGGGACTCCCGCAGGAGGTCGCGGACCTGGTGCTGCTGGTGTTCGCCGAGCAGACCAACCGCAGCATCGTCAGCCGTAGTCGTCCGCCGATCGACGTGGGAACGCTGCAGACGCTGCCGGCCGACGCCGAACTCGTCGAGCAGAAGCTCCCCGGCGAGGAAGCGTGGCGGGAGGCCCGTGAACGGGCGCAGGCGATCTTCGGGATCGGCGACGTCACGGAACTGCTGACCGCCCGCAACGTCAGCGTGCTCGCCGAGCGGGTGCGATCCAAGGTCGCGTCGTACCGAAGTGCGGCCGAGCAACTGGTCGACGCGCTCGCGGAGAGAGGGCCGACCGTGCTGCGCGGGGTCGACCCGACGTCGACCGAGCGGTACCAGATCGCCGATGGTGCGAGCCGGCTGTGCGAGGAGCTGGGAGCGGCGACCGGGGACGTGACGTTGGTCGATCGACTCGCTGGCATCGCGTTGCCTACTGCCGGACTGCATGTCGGGCGGAGCCTGGCGACCGCTGCCGAACTGCTCAGTGCCATCCGCCGGGTGGACTGGAACATCCTGGCCACCGTGGCGAGCTGGGGGACAGACCACCCGCTCGGGCTGCGAGCCGCCGGCATCGTCGATGACCTGGCGCAGGTGTGGGCGGCGAACGAGTTCACCAAGCACCTGCAGCCGGCGCTAGGGTCTGCAGATGCCGGAGCGCGCCAGCTCGTCCTGGAGGCGACGCGGAAGCCGGAGCCCACGCCCGACGGTCCTCGTCCGCCGTCGGACCCAGAGTTGCCACCGTGGCGGCGGGACGAAACATCGCACGGGGAGGCGCTCGTCGCCAACACCGCAGACATACGGGGCGTCGTCGCCACGATCGAGGATCTTGTACGAAAGCACCGGCGGGTACGGATCACCTGGGAGGTGGAGTGAGCCTCCTCGCCACACCGGCCCTGGTGCGCTCCAAGGTCGTCGACGTCCTCAAGGCGGACAGTACGGCTCGCGTGGTCGCGTTGCTCGCCAGCCCGTCGTGGAGCCACGACGAGCGGGTGGAGCTGTCCGGCGGGCGGGGCATCGTCGTACGCCCGTGCGTCTCCACTCTGGCCATCCGGGACGCTCTGGACCAGCTGGAGGAGCTGCCGGAGTCCGATCTGCTCGTACTCCTCACCGACCAGGAGAGCGCCGAGCTCGGCGACAGCATCCGCGCCCGGATTGCCGGGCAGCGGGTGCTGCCGCTCGACCGGTGGTACCAGCTGACCAGCCTGTTCCGCTGCCGTGAGATCGCCCCGGAACTCACCCGGATGACCTGGGCCGTGGACGCCCTGCTGAAGTACGCGCCAAGCGAGGGATACGAGCCCGTACGAAGCGGCTACCTGGACAAGGAGACCGCCCTCTCGGAGCTGTGCCACCGCCTGGCAGGTCTGGGCCGGGCCGACCTGGACCTCGCCGCCCTGCTGCAGTGGACGCTCGATCCCGCGCACATCGACAGGTGGCGGGCGGTCGAGAAACCAGTGCGAGCCGGCCTGTCGGAGTGGCTGGTCGGGCGCAGCCGGGACGGCCGGGTCATCGACGCAGTGGTGCGCTGCATGTCCGGTGAGCACGGCGAGGACACCGTGGCGGTGGGCCTCGTCCTGTCCGCGCTGACGCAGCCGCGTGTGCTGAACGATGGCAAGGTTCCCCGCACGATGCTGGAGACCCGCACCGCCGGGGGAGCGCTGGCCGACGAGGTGGCCCGTGAATGGGGCAAGGCAGCCGACGCGCTTGTCCAGCGGCGGTTGACAGCGGGTGGCCGGGCCGGAGTGGGCAAGGTGACTCACCAGGCCGAGGAGATCCTCGCCGAGCAGAACGCCACAGGACTGGCGTACGCGAGTGTCATTCTCGAGGTCGGGCTGGGCCAGCGCATCGGCCGGCTGGGAGCCGAGATCGCCCGGCTGCTTCGTAAGCGATCGCTCTCGCCCGCGCACCTGGGGCCGATGGAAGGAGCGCTCGGCGACGTTCTCTCCCACGCACTGGTGGGCGATCACGCCGAACGGTGCCGGCGGGCGGCCATGGCCGCCCGGCTGGTGCGCTGGGTCGTCTTGCAGCGAAGCGCTCCGCCCAAGCTTGCGCCCGATCTGGCCGAGGCAGCGCGCCGCCAGCAGAGCGGCGATGCCTGGGTAGACGTGGCGAGGGCCCGGGTGTGGGAGGGCGACGTCGACCAGACCGTCGCCGACGCGTATGCCGCGCTGTGTGAGGTTGTCGACGGGATCCGAGCGGAGCACGAGGAACGCTTCGCTCGCCTCCTTGCCGATCACGTACGTACCGGCTCGACGCTGACGGACCTGCTGCCGGTCGAGGACGTCCTGACCGACGTCCTACTTCCGCTGGCCGAGCAGCAACGTGTGCTGTTGCTCGTGCTGGACGGCCTGTCCACCGGTGTGGCGCGCGAGCTCGTGGAGGACCTGTCCACCCGTGGATGGTCCGAGCACACGTTGACGCCCGAGCGTCCGGTCATCTCGGTGTTGCCGTCCATCACTCGCGTCTCCCGGACGAGCCTGCTGACCGGCCGTCTCATCGACGGATCGGCTGCTACCGAGCGGGCCGCGTTCGGTGAGCGGGGATGGCCGCTGTTCCACAAGAGCAACCTGACAGCGGCGAAGGCCGGCAGCGCCCTGTCGACCGAAGTACGCGAGGCCATCAGCGGCACCGCGAAGGTGGTGGGCGCGGTAGTCAACACGGTGGACGACACGCTCGACAAGGGTGGCCGTACGCCGTGGACCGCCGACTCCGTGGACCGTTTCGTGGAGTTGCTCACCGCGGGCCACGACGCCGACCGGGTTGTTCTGCTGGTCAGTGACCACGGCCATGTCCACGAACGCGGGTCCCGGCTGGAGTCCGACAGCAGCGGGGGAGCGCGGTTCCGTACGTCCACGCGTCCAGTCGAGGTTGACGAAGTGGAACTGGCCGGGTCGCGGGTGCTGCTCGGTGGCGGCCGGGTGGTCGCGCCGTGGAACGAGAAGCTGCGCTATGCCAAACAGCGCAACGGCTACCACGGAGGTGCGAGCGCCCAGGAGGTCGTTATTCCGCTTGCGCTGCTGGCGCGTACGGGCCTGGACCTGCCTGGTTGGCGCGTACGGCATCATCCGCAGCCCGACTGGTGGGTGGGCACGGCGACCGGGGTGGAAGCGGCGCCGGCGGTAGAGCGTGCGCCGTCGAAGCGGAAGAACGGCCGCCGCGGGGCCTCGGTCCCCACTCCCGCTTCGGCACCTGCCGAGGATGCGCTCTTCGGCGCCGAGGAGGTGGCAGCCGAGAACTGGATCACCCGGGTGCTCGCCAGCGGCGCGGTCACAGCGCAGCTGCAGCGGGTCCGGCGCGGTGGCATGCCGGCCGACCGCCTCGAAGTGTTGCTGCGTGCCCTTGACGACCACGGCGGCGCGGCCACGCGTGCCGTGGTAGCGCGGGCCCTGGACATCCCGGAGGGGCGGGTGGCCAACCAGGTCGCGGCCGCGCAGCGGGTTGTCAACTTGGACGGTTACGAGGTACTCACAATCGAGGGTGACACCGTACGACTCAATGCGGCCCTTCTCAGGACGCAGGCAGGAGAGGCGTGAGCATCAGCGAGCAGCGCCGGCGCGAGGTGGTCGACGCGCTGCGCCGTGGGACGGTCCCGCAACAGGGGCTTGACGTCCTGGCGGTCGGGTTGGGGCGCTTCGAGTCAGCAGTGGGTGAAGAGCTCGGCCGTATCGCTTCCGGGCAGGCTGTTTTCAAGGCAGTGCGCGGCGAGTACGGCGCGGGCAAGACGTTCTTCAGCCGCTGGCTCGCCGAACGCGCCAAGCGCGCCGGGCTCGCCACCACCGAGGTGCAGATCTCGGAGAACGAGACCCCGCTGCACCGGCTGGAGACCGTCTACCGGCGGCTCACCGAGCACCTGGCCACCGCCGAGTTCACCCCGAGCGCGCTGCGCCCGATCATCGACTCGTGGTTCTTCGCGCTCGAAGAGGACGTTCTCGCCGAAGGTCAGGTGGACGAGGACGAGCTGGAGCGACGCGTCGGGGAGCTGCTGGAACAGCGGCTGGCCGCGGTCAGCCGGGTCGCTCCGTCGTTCGCCGCCGCACTGCGCGCCTACCGGCGGGCGAGTGTCGCGGGCGACGTGGCGGTGGCCGAGGGGCTGATGGCCTGGCTGGGCGGGCAGCCGCACGTGGGCGCGTCGGTCAAGCGGGTTGCCGGGATACGGGGCGACCTGGACCATGACGGCGCGCTCGGGTTCCTGCAGGGACTGCTCGCAGTCTTGCGCGACAGCGGGCACGCAGGGCTGCTCGTCGTCCTGGACGAGGTGGAGACGCTCCAGCGGGTCCGTTCCGACGTACGCGACAAGGCTTTGAACGCGCTGCGGCAGCTGGTCGACGACGTGGACTCCGGGCGCTTTCCCGGGCTGATGTTGGTGATCACCGGTACACCGGCGTTCTTCGACGGGCCGCAGGGGATGCAACGGCTCGCTCCGCTCGCCCAGCGGCTACACGTGGACTTCTCCACCGAGCCGACGTTCGACAATCCCCGGGCGGTGCAGATCCGGCTACCGGGCTTTGACAAAGACTCCTTGCTCGAACTCGGGTCTCGGGTACGGGGTTTGTACGTGCAGGAATCGTCGCACCGCGACCGGCTCACTGATCTGATCGACGATGCCTATATCGCCGACCTGGCCAGGGCTGTTGCCGGCCACTTCGGCGACAAGGTGGGCGTGGCGCCCCGGATCTTCGTCAAGAAGCTGGTCGACGTGCTGGATCGCGTGGACCAGCATGTTTCGTTCGACCCCCGGCGGGACTACTCGGTGCGGGTCTCCGGCCAGGAGCTCACCGACGCCGAGCGGGCGACCATGCCGACACCTCCGCCACTGGCTTCCGCAGAGTCCGTCGACGAGATCGACCTGAGGCTGTGAGCGGTTTCGACGACCTGCACCCGGCCGTTCAGTACCACGTCGTGAACAGCCTGGGATGGTCGTCGCTGCGGCCGTTGCAGGAGGCCGCGGTGTCGCCGGTCCTCTCGGGTGATGACGCGTTGCTACTTGCCCCTACCGCCGGTGGGAAGACGGAGGCGGCGATGTTGCCGCTGCTGTCCCGGATGGCCGCCGGCGGTTGGCGGGGCTTGAGCGTTCTGTACGTATGCCCGCTGCGCGCACTGGTCAACGACCTCGAACCCCGTCTCTCGGCCATGACCGCCTGGCTCGGCCGTCGCGCCGCGGTGTGGCATGGGGATGTGCCGGACTCGGTTCGGCAGCGGATCGCCAAGGACCCGCCCGATGTTCTCCTGACCACGCCGGAGTCGCTGGAAGCGATGCTGATGTCTGCTCGGGTGGATCACCAGTGGCTGTTCGGCGACCTGCGGACGATCGTTGTCGACGAGCTTCATGCGTTCGGTGGCGACGACCGCGGCTGGCACCTGCTCGGGGTCCTATCCCGGCTCACCCGCCTCGCCGGAAGGCCCGTGCAACGCGTCGGACTGTCGGCGACGGTCGGCAACCCTGAGGCGCTGCTGGACTGGTTCGTGGAGGACTCGCGGGCGGTCCGGCGGGTGGTGAACCCGCCTGTTGTTGGGCTTGATGCTGTGCCGGAGGTGGAGCTGGACTACGTGGGCTCGGTGCAGAACGCGGCCCACGTGATCGCCCGCCTGCACCAGGGTGAGAAGCGGCTGGTGTTCTGCGATTCCAGGACGCAGGTCGAGGACCTGGCGGTCGCCCTTCGACGCAACGGCGTGCAGACGTTCGTCTCGCACTCGTCGCTGTCCGCGGCGGAGCGGCGGCAGTCCGAGGCGGGGTTCGCTGCTGCGTCCAACTGCGTCATCGTCGCCACGTCGACGCTCGAGCTCGGGGTGGACATCGGTGACCTCGATCGCGTGATCCAGATCGACGCGCCGTCGACCGTCGCGGCTTTTCTTCAGCGGATGGGGCGTACTGGGCGGCGACCCGGCACGACGCGGAACATGCTCTTCCTCACTACCCGCCAGGAATCGCTGTGGCAGGCTGCGTCGATCCTGTTGCTGTGGGACCGCGGCTACGTGGAGCCGGTGCGCGCACCCGTCCTCCCGCTGCACATCGTGGCGCAGCAGATCCTCGGGTTGATGCTTCAGGAGCGCCAGGTCGTTCAGCACGACCTGTGGGAGTGGCTTGACGGGCTGGCGGTCGTACCGGGTGCTGACAAGGTGCTTGCCCATCTCGTCGCCGAAGGCTTCGTGGTCGACGACGGCGGCCTGTTGTCGATCGGCCCGAAGGCGGAGCAGGAGTACGGGCGGCGGCACTTCCTGGAGCTGACGTCCGCCTTCACCAGCGAGCCGCTGCTCCAGGTGCTGTTCGGCCGGCAGGTCCTGGGATCGCTGTCCGCGCTATCCCTGGTAGCGCGACCCGAGGGCGGACCACGGTTGGTGCTGCTCGGCGGACGCTCGTGGCTCGTGAAGCACGTCGACTGGCGAAGGTGGCGGGTCTTCGTGGAGGCGACCGGTCTGCGTGGCCGTTCACGATGGAATGGGGGAGGGCGGACGATGTCCCACGAGCTGGCCCGGGCGCACCACGATGTCGCTGCCGGTTCCTCGCCTGGCGGGGTCCACCTTTCCCGCCGAGCGCAGGACGCCCTTGTCGACCTGCGCGAAGACCACGCCTTCGTGAGCCCCGGCGACCGGACGTACGTGGTCAGCGATGCGTCCCGGGCCGTGCAGTGGTGGACCTTCGCCGGCTTCACCGCCAACTCGGCGCTTACTCAAGGCCTGGGCGACTTGCTGGACGGCACGGCGTCGGTCGGGGACCTAAGGCTGAGGCTCAAGCCGTACGTGCGGGCCGCCGACCTCCGAGCTGCCTTGGACGAGCGACGTGAAGCCCTCCTCGACGCCCGCCCCAACGTCGACGACGCAGCCCTCGACGGCCTGAAGTTCTCGTCCGCGGTCCCAACTCAGTTAGGGCAAGACACGCTGAGTGAGCGATTGCAGGACCAATTCGGTTTGCAGCACGCGCTTGGAAGCGTGCTCCGAGAAGTTCAGCCTTAACTACTAGGGGTGCCAACCATGGATTCCTCCGAGCTCCGACTTGAGCAGGCGTACTTCGATCGGGCATGGGGCGAACGAGAGCGCAAACGGGAGGTACTTCGGTCTGCGCCCATGGCCGCTGCGGGGCCAATATCAGGTACTGCGCAGGTCAAGCGGGCAGCCGAGCGCGCGATCGATGCCCTAGGGGCGCCGGAAGACTCGGTGGCATTCGGCCGATTTGGTGATTCAGCTGGCGATACCTACTACGTCGGCAAGCACCTAATCAACACGGAAGACCGCGACTGCCTGGTGATCAACTGGCAGTCGCCAGCCGCCGTTCCCTATTACAAAGCGACCCATGACGATCCTTGCGACGTTCGGTTGAAGCGAAGCTTCAAGACCCAAGCCAACAAGGTGTTGGACTATGAAGACGTGCTGTTCGCCGACCTCGCGCAGCGCGTGGAGGATCTCTCGGGGACTGAGCGATGGGGCATCGATGACACGGTACTGAGGGATCTCGATGCACAGCGCACCGGAGAGATGCGCGACATCGTGCAGACCATTCATGCAGCTCAGTACGAGTTGATCCGATCGCCCTTGGAACAATTGCTCATCATCCAAGGTGGGCCGGGAACCGGCAAGACGGCCATCGCCCTGCACCGCGTGTCGTGGCTCCTCTACAACTACCAGGGCAAGATCGCTCCCTCTGACGTACTCGTAGTGGGTCCCAACCCGACCTTCACGCGTTACATCCGCTCGGTCCTGCCAGGACTGGGCGATGCAGACGTAGAACATCGTGACCTGAGGTCGCTCGGTCCCCAAGCGAGTACCGGACTGGCTGAGGACCCAGAGGTCGCCCGCCTGAAAGGCGAGGCCCGGATGAGTCGACTTCTGACGCGTGCGCTACAACAGCGAGTCAGGTTCCCCGAGCGATCCGAGGTGTTGGATATCGGGCGGGGAGTAGGGGTACAGCGGCTCACACGGAACGCCGTCCAGAGCGTCCTTCCGCGGTTCCTCGCGGCGGCGACCTACAACGACGGTCGTGGACAGTTTCGTGCCTGGCTTTCGGAGCGGGTCCATCGAGGGACGCGGAGTACAGTCGGCGTAAGCGCCACCGTCTTGGAGGCCGCCGTCGAGCGGGTGTGGCCGTCCCTTACTCCGCAGAGCTTCCTACGAGAGCTACTCGGATCTCGAGAGCGCCTGGTCGCGGCTGCCGGGGACGACTTCACTGCGGGCGACATAGGTCGACTTCTGCGCGCCCCGTCAGAACGAATATCTGAGGAGCGTTGGAGCGATACCGATGTGGCCTTACTTGACCAAGCGGATTATATGATCAGTGGCCGCTTCCCGACGTTTCGTCACATCGTCATAGACGAAGCGCAGGATCTTTCCCCCATGCAGTTGCAATCGGTCCGCCTACGGTCGAGGACTGGCTCACTCACGGTCGTCGGAGACCTGGCGCAGTCGACTGGCCCCTGGGCTCGAGATTCGTGGACGGACATCGAGGAGACGCTCGTCCGCCGCCATCCGTCTAGGGTCGAAGAACTCACACTGGGATACCGGGTACCCGAACAGGTCTACGCCCTTGCTGCGTGGCTCCTGCCGATAGCTGCACCCGAGATCACCCCTCCTCGCGTCGTACGAAGAGGCCCCGCCGACCCCGAGCTCACCCACGTCGACCCTGAGGACGTGGCTGGGCAGGCCGTTGTCACCGCTCGGGAGTACGCCGGACGAGGACTCTTTGTGGGAATCGTCTGCCCTGACGCTGTCCGAGCGAATGTTGAGGACTCGCTGAGCCGGGCCGGGGTAGCGTACAGCGACGTCGGTAGTGGGAAGCTCGGCGCCTCCATCAACCTCGCTCGTCCGGTCGAAGCAAAAGGCTTGGAGTTCGACGCCGTAGTCGTGGTCGAACCGGAATCAATTGTCGCGGAGTACGAACGGGGTCATCGCATGCTCTACGTGGCGCTGACCAGAACAACCCGCTATCTGTCGGTCGTATACAGCCGCACCGCATTGGCGCTCCCTGTGGACTCAACTGGCGGCGAGGTGTCGGATGCTGACGCGCCCGCTATCCGTACAGTCGAAGAACCGCCGGAGGAAAGCCCGACGCCAACCAGGCAGCGCCCGGAAACGGAGACGGGACCGTCCCGTGTCCGCACGGACCACTCGTCGAAGGACGGCGTAGGCTTCAATATTGCTGAGACAGTCAGTCAAGCTGTCGCGGTTACCATCGCTGCGCATATACGCCACTCGGTCGGCGAACCGCTTTGGGCAGATGTGATCAATAGGATCCGGCTCGAGCTCGGCGTCAGCCAAGAAGATCTTTTCGATCGCTTCGAGTAATTTCCCACCTCCGTTTCCCCCCCGCCCTGTCACATCCAAAGGTGTGAGATTTCCAATGCCCTGTAAGCCCCAGGACCAGGTTGTGAACTGTTGCTCGCGGCGATCCCTACCCCTCACTGAGGGGAGGTCCGGCTGGGCGAGGCGCCTTCGGCCCAGCTAGATGAACCATGCAACCGGTCACGACTGTGGCGCGTAGTAGTGCCGAGGTAGCCGTCAGGGAACCTGAATTTCACGACCGGTTGATGGCGACGCGATGGAGTACGTGCCCGACGGGTTGGCCGTAACAGGTGTGGGGGACGCGTGGAAGTAATAGTTGGTCTGCTGGTGCTGCTTGGCCTTGGCTGTTGGCTCTGGCGGAGGCACGCCGCGAAGGCTAGGCCGGAAATTCGGTCGACCCGCGAGGGCGGGGAGGTCGGCCGGCACGCGCTACGTGCGGCTCGGCGACCTGCACTGCCCGCGGAGCGGAGTCCGCGCGCCACTGGCAGGGGGACTGAGGCGTATGCCAAGCCGGCTGCGCGGGGTTCGCTGTTCGTGTACGGGGGTGCGGCCGGCAAGGCGGTGTATCGGCACGACGGCGTGTACGCCGTGATCGACGTGGAGACCACTGGGTTCTCCCCGGAGCGAGGCGACCGGGTGATCGAGATCGCGATCGCACGGGTCGACGCGTCGGGTCGGATTCTGGATGAGTACGCCACGCTGTTGAACCCGCAGGGTCGCGACACCGGGCCGGTGTTCGTGCACGGGATCAGCAACGAGGCTGTTCGCGACGCCCCGGTGTTTGCTGATGTTGCCGGGGACATCCTGGCCCGGCTCGACGGCGCGGTGGTCGTCGCGCACAACGCGTCGTTCGAGGAGCGTTTCCTTGCTGCGGAGTTCGCTCGCGCGGGTGTGGAGGCGCCGCAGTTCCCGGCGCTGTGCACGTTGTGGTTGGCTCAGCGGACGTTCGACACTCCGAACCACAAGCTCGCCACCCTCGCCCGTCACGCGGGCATCCCTCTGGTTGACGCGCACGCCGCACTCGGGGATGTTCGCGCGGTCGCGGCCCTGCTGCCGCAAATGCTGGCCCGTCACGGCGCCCCGATCTGTTACGGGTGCGCGCCGGCGGCCGGGGGGCACCTGGTGCGGTGGCCCACCGGGCTGGTCCGTCCTCGGACCCGTGCGGTGGCGATGCGGAAGGGGACCGACGGTTGGATGGCTTCGCTGGTCGCGCGGCTGCCCTTGAGCGGTGCGGAGGTGATGGAGCCTGACGCTGCGGCGTATCTGGACGCGCTGTCGGTGGTGCTCGAGGACGGGAAGATCATCGGGGACGAGGCGAAGTCCCTTGCGCGTCTGGCCGGTGTGGCCGGCTTCGGTGCGGCACAGGTCGCGGCACTGAACGAGCGTTTCCTGGAGGGCATGCGTGAGGCGGCGCTGGAGGACGAGGTCCTCACCGCGGCTGAGCTGCGTGACCTCAACGCCACCGCGAAGGTGCTCGGTGTGCCCGACTACTTCGACGACCTGCAGCCCACCGACGCTGCTGCAGTGGCCGTTCCGGTCATGGCGGCGGGCAGGTCCACAACCGTCGCGGTTCAGCAGCCACCTGCTGTACGGACAGCGGCCAAGCGCCGGTGCGGTCACTGTCGCGAGATCGGTCACTACCGACCGACCTGCCCTCAGGCGGTTGGAGTATGAACTCTCGACACCGCATCGAGCGCAGGTCGGCCCAATGCACGAGTAGCGGAGCATGCCTGAGCATCATCTTCGGCAGTGGCGTCCAGCAGAGTGGTGTACCGCAGGCGCCTTGTTGATGGGCGTGTCGTAGACGCGTAAGGGCGGTCATCGCGTGATCCTTCGAACTGAGTTCCCGCTCAAGCTCAAGGAGACCTACGCGATGACCGCCAAGCCCAGTATGACCCCTGACCGGTTCCTGCACGAACAGCTGGCTGCTGCGTCGCCGGACCTGCTGCGCGACCTGCTGTCGACGTTCATCGACGCCCTGATGGGTGCCGAAGTCGACGCGGTCTGCGGCGCCCCCTACGGTCAGCCCAGCCCGGACCGCACCAACTCCCGTAACGGCTACCGTCACCGCGACTTCGACACCCGTACCGGCACGATCGATGTCGCGATCCCCAAGCTCCGCTCCGGTTCGTACTTCCCGGACTGGCTGCTGGAACGGCGACGCCGGGCCGAACGGGCCCTGACGTCGGTGGTGGCCACCTGCTACCTGCTCGGGGTATCGACGCGGCGGATGGAGAAACTCGTCGAACAACTCGGCATCACCCGCCTGTCCAAGTCACAAGTGAGCGTGATGGCGGCGGAGCTGGACGAGCAGGTCGAGGCGTTCCGCACCCGCCCCCTCGATCAAGGTCCGTACACGTTCGTCGCGATGGACGCCCTGGTGCTGAAGGTCAGAGAGGGCGGCCGGGTCGTCGGGGTGCACGCACTCGTCGCGACCGGTGTCAACGCCGACGGACACCGAGAGATCCTCGGCATCGACGTCACCTCCGCCGAAGACGGCGCCGGCTGGCTGGGATTCCTGCGCGGCCTGGTCGCCCGCGGCCTGTCCGGCGTGGGCCTGGTGACCTCTGACGCCCACGCAGGTCTGGTCGCAGCGATCGGCGCCACACTCCCGGGCGCGGGCTGGCAACGGTGCCGCACCCACTACGCCGCCAACCTCATGGCCGTGACCCCGAAGGCGTCCTGGCCGTGGGTGCGGACGCTGCTGCACTCGGTCTATGACCAGCCCGACACCGCCGCGGTCCACGACCAGTTCAACCGCGTCCTGGACGCCCTGGCCGACAAGCTACCCAAGGTCGCCGACCACCTCGAGGCCGCCCGGACCGACGTGCTGGCGTTCACCGGCTTCCCCAAGCAGCTATGGCGACAGATCTGGTCCAACAACCCCCAAGAACGCCTCAACCGCGAGATCCGCCGCCGCACCGACGTCGTCGGGATCTTCCCCGACCGCAACTCCCTCATCCGCCTCGTCGGAGCCGTCCTCGCCGAACAACACGACGAATGGATCGAAGGCCGCCGCTACCTCGGCCTGGACCTCCTCGCCAAAGCCCGCGCCACCGAGACCGAGGAGGTGACCGACACCGACCTCAAGGCGCTCAGCGCCTAACCACCAAGAGGATCACGCGACACGACCGCTACACCACGCCAATGGACTTGACCTCTTCGGCTGCTCTCCAGTCTCACCAGGACTGAATCGACGGGCTCGCACAGTGTCCCGGAAGGACGGTTGTGGACATCACTAAGGCCGAGGTGGCCGAGCACCTTGAGCGGCTTGCAGAGGATCCAGACTACTGGCGCCGTGCCGCCGATCTGCGGTCACTCGCTTCCGCCGTCTCCGACGCCGATGACGACAGCTGGACGGGGGTGGACCTGTTTTCTGCGTTCCCGGCTTCGTCCACGGTGTCTGTCCGGCGTAGCGGTTCCTTTGAGCGCTTTCTGGGGATCCTCTCCGGAATCTCGGTCTTCCTTCCGGTCGCATGGACGTGGTGGAGTCTGCACGCTGCCACCAGCGCCTACCAGAGCCTGCTCGATGCAAGCAGTGAGAAGGGGCGCACCTTCCTGGCCCTCTGGACCGAGGGCTTCGATGGCCGGCTCGCCAGCGACCACCGGCTTGTTCCGATGGCCAAGGTCTCCGTATGGCTCATCGTCATTGCCGTGGCGCTTATCGTTCTCCATCGACTCTTTGCCCAGGCGAGTCTTCATCGTGAGGACGAGCTGAACAGTCATGCCGAGGCCGCCTTGGTCTCCGCTCTCTCGGGAGCGCAGCGCGTGCTTAACGAACGTCGTTCTGACGACCCAGCGCGGATCGAGTCGCTGGTGAAGCGCTCCGTCAAGGAGCTCCATCGTGCACACGAGAGGACTCGCGAGGGCTCCGATCAACTCCATCTGGCCAGCGAGCGGCTACGGGACGCCGCGTCGAACGCGGGGCAAGCGAGCACGGATCTTGCGGCATTGGTAGCGGGAGCTCAGAGAGCGCAAACAGATCTGACCAACACGCTGGCGTCGGTCCACAAGCAGCTGGATCTGAGCCTGGACGAACTTCGTACGGGGCTTAGTGCCAGCACCCAGGATCTCAAGGCGGCGACTACACAGGCCGTCTCCGCCCTCGCGGCCGAGGTGGGTCAGGTTGCCGACACGCATCGTGCGCTCAAAACCGAGGTAGCCGCAATCGGTGTCAACCACGCGAGCGTCGGTCAAGTACTTGGGCAACTCGATGACTCGCTCGAGCGCCACGAGAGCGCACTCCAGGGTCAGGTGTCCGAACTGACGGCAGCGAGGGATGCTGCGGAGCGGATGCTCAGTCAGTTGGAGCGGATTGTCAGTCCTTCGCCGCAGAACGGCGTGAGGGTCTAGTGCCTCGCCGTCGAACAGCATCGGGAGGTGGCCGCGGTGGCCTCCGCTCCGTCGAGGGGTTCGCCGGGTGGGTCTTCGCAGACCTGCTCCTCGTTCTGGTCTTGGTCGGACTCGGAAGCGCGATCCCACACGAGCCGCCAAAGCCCAAGCCGGTTGCCAAGATCGCAAAGACCGCCGCTCCCAAGAAGCTCCCCACGATCGTCGGGATGGCCACGAAACCTGTCAATGTCTCCATCGGCCTCAACGCGGGCGCTCTCGTGACGCCCGGCCAGGTGGGAAAGGCCGAAAGTCGCCACGTCTGTTCCAAACTCCGGCAGCGCAGCAAGGTATTGACGGGAAAGAAGGCCGCACTCGTGCTCATCTTCGGCGGAGCGACGAAGCCAGGACCTGGCCAGCAAGTCGCGAGCGCGATCGGAAAGCAATTGCACTGCGCCAACGCTGACATCTTTGCCCCGCAGACACCGTTTCGTGCATTCTGGGACGGCAGCCTCGATTACGGCCAGGCCCGCCTCGAGGTCTTCGTTTTCACCACCAAGCAATCCGCAAGTGCGGGTTGATAAAAGGAGTAGATATGGCTCAGCAGATCCTCCCGTTCTATCTCGTTTGCGACGAGTCGGGGTCGATGTCGGGCGATCCGATCGATGCGATCAACACCGCCCTTCCGGAGTTGCACCAGGAGATTGCGTACAACCCCGTCGTCGCCGACAAGACTCAGTTCGCCATCATCGGGTTCAGCGACTCTGTTGACATCGCGCTACCTCTCTCAGACCTGAGCCAGGTTAAGCAACTGCCGGTGCTTACGACGAAAGGCAGCACCGATTACGCTGCAGCGTTCCGGTGCGTCAAGGACCAGATCGAGCAGGATGTTGCCCGTCTGAAGTCGCAGGGCCATCAAGTTTTTCGTCCCGTCGTGTTCTTTCTGACCGATGGCCAGCCGACCGGTGACTACCGCAAGGAGTGGGAGGACCTGACGACTACATCGTTCCCACTGCATCCGAACATCGTCGCGTTCGGGATAGGGTCACATGTGGACCCAGACACGATCTCGGCGGTCGGGACGTTCAGGGCCTTTGTCTCCGACGGCACTCTGTCGCCGGCGCAAGCGCTCCAGGAATTTGCTGTAGCGCTGACCAAGTCCATCGTCCGAAGTGGCAGCACGCCAGCTCCCGACGGTGGAATGACGTTGCAGACGCCGGACACAGTTCCGGGCTTCACGGCCATCACGGTGGACCGGGTCTGATGACTAGCTACGATGAAGATACCGACCCAATCGCGCTCACCCCAGGCCGGACCTCACCTGACGAGGCCCCTGTCGCGGCAGTCGAGCTTGTCTCCCCTGACTCGGCTACCCAGTCGGGCATCGCGCCTGGCGTGAGCACATCGTCCGAAGAAGGAACTGTGGGCGTTCCGCCCACTCGAGATCAAGGTTTCTCTGAGTCCGACGATGGCCTGGTGACCTACGGTCCATCGGCCCGGCTCGGGCCCGTGCCACATCGGATCGCGGCGCAACCCCCTAGGGCGCTCGAGCATGTACCCGACATCGCGATGGACTGGCTGGAAGTAGGCGAGCCAAACGGTGGTATTGCTGTACGCGCGGTATCTGCACGCGGGCACATGCACCGTTATCTCGGGGAAATCCGACAGGACTCCTTCGCGATCGGGGTGACTCCGGAGGCAGTCGTGGTTGCCGTTGCCGATGGAGTCGGCAGCTCGAGTGGATCGCACCTGGGTTCTGCGCTGGCGGCTCGCGGGATAGCGAACGATTGGGAACTGATCGAGGAGATCATTGGTGGCGTGAAAACTGGTGAGACGTCATTCGGCAAGATCGCCGTACGGCTAACGCATGAGGCTAAGAACAGCTCGTTCACGCCGCGGGACGTGTCGACCACACTTATCGTCGCAATCGTCCGTCGCGCGCCTGAGGGAGACGGAACCCGTGAGGTGGTACTCGCTCAGATCGGAGACTCGGACGCTTGGCGCAAGACCGACAACGGGTGGACGTCTCTGGGCCATGGCGACGACCCCAACAGCGGGTCGGCCGTCCTGAGTACAGTCGTCGACCCGCTGCCCGAGCATCCCACGGCAAGGGTCTGGCGAGAGTCGTTTGCTCCAGGTGAGACGCTGGCACTGGTGTCGGATGGCATTGGAAACATCTTGCGCCTGCAGCCCTCGTACGCTCACGACCTCGCAGAGCTCTGGCGCAGGGGCGCGCCGTCGCCGGCGAGTCTGCTGAAGGTCGTCGACGCGACGGTCAAGGCCTTCGACGATGACCGTACCTTCGTCGGAGTGCGGTTCCCGTGACTGCGACGGTTCAACTCGCCAGCCTCCAGATTGGCAAGGAGTTGGCGGACGGGGGTCAAGGGCGAGTTTTCGAGCTCCTCGACCGCTCCCATCAGGTGCTCAAGATGTACCACGACCCGGCACACCCAAGTTTCGATGCAGGAGGCCTTGACCGGCTCGTGGCCGAACGCGACACCATCAGCCATGCAGGCCGAGTAGTCGATGAATTCGCGGCCTGGCCGGCAGTGGTCGTACTCGAGGGATCCCACGTCGTAGGTTTCTTGATGCGACGTGTACCGAAGCAGTTCAGCCTGAAAATTGGGCAGGGCGAACGGCTCGCTGATTTGAGCTACCTTGCGACCGCGCCAAAGCCTATCTGGGGACCCGTCAGCCTGCCTTCACATTCCGAAAAGCTAGGCATCCTTCGCGATCTCGCAGGTGTCGTCGACACCTTGCATCGACGAGGGATTGTGCTGGGTGACATCTCGTTTGCGAACGTGCTGTGGACCGTGACCCCCAGGCCCGGGGTCATGCTCCTCGACTGTGATGGGATGCGGTTGGAGGGCCGAACCTCGGTCCTCCCCCAAGCCGATACGCTTGACTGGGATGATCCGTACGTAGTGCGGGGAGCCGAGCCGACTCGTGACCAAGACCGGTACAAGCTTGCGCTCGCCGTGCTGCGCGTCCTGTGTGCCAGCCTGAACAGGCGGCTGGATGGCCGGCCACTAGACCCAGCTCTCCTCGGCGCCAACCCCTCTGGAGTCCAGGATCTGCTGAGTAAGGCGGCCGGAGCGGCGGGTACTCGTCCGGCTGCGTCTGAATGGATGACGGCCCTCTCGGATCGTGTGATGCAGCCCGTCCTTGCGCCTGCATCGCGGCGCCGGATCGACATGCCGAAACCGAAGCCGGACCTCCTCGCAAGCGGTGGTCCGAGGCAGTTCCGGCCCGTACAACCACCTCCGAGCTGAGACATGACTCTATGGCGTTTCCTTAGGCGGATGCTCATTCGCCTTCGAGGCGTATTTGCCCGGACGGCACCGTTGCCGCAAGGAGCGGCGAGTCCGCTCCAGCCAGCTCAGCCTGCGATCACGACCAACGCCATGTTCCGAGTGAGCAGGCGGCGGCCTTCCGCTGGCGGCCTCGGCCATGGCGGTCACGTCGGAGGCGGCGGTCAGGTCGGAGGCGGCGGCCAAGGAACGGTACATGACATTCCTGGGCGGCCGGATGCCGTGATCAAGCGCTTTTCGGCCCCAATCCCTGGTGCAGTTCCAGGATTCCGACAGATTATGGCATGCGGCGGTGATGTCCGACGGGGCATAGGAACCGCGCGAGTTGAGCTCTGTTGGCCCGAAGAAATGGATACCTCTGGATCTGAGCTCCGCGGGTACGTTATGCCACGACTCAAACCCGAGTTCTACTTCGACGTACAGGTCAAGGGCCGCCGGCGACGTGTTGAGCGCTCTCTGGACTGGGCCGTCTCGACACGGAGTGCTTTCACGATCCCGTTCTCGGTGACCAGCGAAGACCGGTTGGAGCTCGTACGTCTGATTTCTCGATGGCTGGCGTCAATGCACGATGAAGACCTCGTCTATGGTGATCTTTCCTGGAAGAACATCGCGTTCACCACGAGTCCAGAGGTCCGCGTGTCGATCTTCGACTTCGACTCCACGCGGTTGATCGGGGCGCGATCCTTCACGGGTCAACAGGCTGTCCATACGATCGACTGGGAGGATCCCGCAGTAAGCGAAGGCCCACCGACGCTCGACAGCGACCGATTCCGTTTCGCTCTGCTCGCCTTCCGCCTGTTGGTCTCGGGCGACCTTAACGCGAGCATCGACCCCAACGCGGTAGCCCGCGGACTGCAAGGACTACATGACACCGATATACACCGGCTTAGTCGACTGTGGCGGCGGGCATGCGGGCCAAGTGGTACTCGCCCCACTCTGGTGGAGTGGTGTGTCGCCTTGGGTGTCTCTGACTGTTAGCTGAGGCCGACACGTGCGGGCAGTCGGCTGTAGAGAGCCGCGGTCGCCGCAACGTGCCCTGCCACCAAGGGGATGTATGTCCAGATGACTTGCGGGCCTGCTTGATCTGGGTCCGGAGAGACACTTCGGGCTGCGGCCGTGAGGGTCTGTGGCGCGTGATGATGCAGCCAGCGACGTGGAGCTGGTCTGTCAATAATGCCTACCTAAGGTGGTCCTGGCGGTTACGATCACCGTCGGGAGGACGTTCATGAAGGCGATGACGGAGTTACTGACAGCGATCGCGGCGCTGGTCGGCGCGCTGGTTTGGCCAGCGCTGATCCTCTTTGTGATTGTCAAGCGGAGAAAGGGGCTCGCCGACTTTGTGGGCACCCTCCGCGAGTTCAGCTTCAAGGGTATGGGCGTCGAGGCGTCCGTCAGCCGGCAGCAGATCAAGGCTGCAGTCAACGTCGGCGCCGCCTTGGTGAAGCCAGGGCAAGCTGCTGGTTTGGTGGACCCGTCACGCGCCGCGGCCGAACTCGCCGACGCACTGCCCGGGGGCCGCGCACAACGCGCGCTGCAGCGCTCAGTAGCACTATGGGTCGACGACCGGCCGGACAACAACCGCTACGAGAGGCAGGCGCTCGAGGCCCTCGGCATCAGGGTCGATGCCGCGACATCGACCGAGGAGGCTTTGGACCACCTGCACCAGAACCCAGTCGACGTGGTCATCTCCGATATGGGCCGATCCGATGACCCCCATGCCGGATACACACTGCTGGACAAGATGCGTTCAGGTGGCAACCACACGCCGTTCGTCATCTACGCTGGCTCTCGGTCCCTACAGCACAACCAGGAGGCCCGCTCCCACGGAGCGGAAGGCTCCACGAACTCACCGCAGGAGCTCATCGCCATGGTTACTCAGGCGGTGAGCCGGACCCAGGCAAGATGGAGCCGTAGCTGACCTAACGAGCTACATAGCAACGACGATCGGTCGTTAGAGTCTTCACGACCACGTCGCTGCTGGCTACCCGCCTACGTGGCTGAGCAGTAGCGCCTACCGGCGGGGATTGAATTGCTATTCAGCGCAGGCTGCCGAACGATAGGGGAAGGATCGCGCAGCCCGGTGCTCGTGGTCGAGGCTGTCGAGAAGGGCCTGGTAAGCCTCGACCGATCGATGTGTACGTGCGTCGGCCGCCGCGGGAGAAATTCCGCCTCGGCCTGCCCGAGGGGCGGGGATTCTTGCCAAGTCTGAGCTGCATGACCACAACGCCTCGCCGAGGGCTGGAAGCCTGAGTACCTCGACGACCTTCAGTCCACCAGTCAGAGCGCAGTTTCTTTGAAGAGTCCAACATGGGATCGTCGACGGTCGTTCCTGCGGCGTATTTGTGGCGGAGTTGACGCGAGGCGGCATTGCTGCAGCTCAGCCAGCAATCGCAGCCTTCCTGTAAAAGCGTCAATGGCTTTGCAGCGCCGTGGTGATCGCCTCGGGGATGGCAGTTAGAATAGGAGACTGCCGCCGTACTCGGCATGTTGCTGGCTGCCGAAAGCCCCCGAACCGTGGTCGGGGGCTCCCGGATGGCTTCGCGATCGGACTCGCTCGGCCTGGAATGGGACGGTGAGCACTCAGTACGTTACGCGGCGGAGGTCGCGGGGCAGCGTTGACGCGCCGGGTACGGCGGCGAGTGGTCGCTCGCGCGCTAGCAGCCTTCGACTCGGTTCCTAAAAGTCTCCTGCTTGAGTCGTCCCTGCCGGTCATAGACCTGGTGGTCGATCTGGAAGAACCTCAGCGACCCCGCGCGGAGCCGCCATGTCGACTGGACCGTCTTCCAGCTCCCGTCAGGCCAATACGTGGCCGTCCAGTTGAAGACCTCTCTTCCGGTCCTGGTGCCCAGTGCCGGGTCCTCGTAGACAAGAGTCCACCGCCAGACTCCGGAGCCGTTCCCGTGGTGCGGCATAGGGCCGTCCCAGGTGTAGTGCTCGCGGCCCGTGAGGACGTAGTAGAAGGTGCCGGGGTTCCCGCAGATGTCGTCCCCGTAGGCCGTGACCCGGTACTGGTGCCGTCGGTCTCTATCCTGCTTCACAGTCGCCGACGCCGGGGCCGCACTCAACCCGAGCAGTAACGCGGCGAGCGAGAGCACACTGAGGACACGCTTCATGGCCCCTCCCTTGGCTGGCGGACATGCGGCTCCGCACGACTCCGATCAGTACCGGGCATTGTCCTGCTGAAGGATCGCCCCCGTCGATAGGTAGCGCTACGTACGCCGAACGTGTTCGAATTCTTTACGACCCACATGCTCGGACCTACGTTGTGGCATCAGACATGGAACGGGGGGGTCCGCCATGGGGCAGACCACCGCCGGGTTGTCGGTGTCGAGCTCCGCGAATACGGCGACCACATCGGCAGCATGCGTCGGCTCGGCCGCCGTCGAGGAGTGTCACGAGATCAAGGCGTTGGCTTGCGGGCGAGGTGCTGGTTCAGGGACCCGAGATGTATCCCGATGAGGCACGTCGGCTGAACCATCCCAGCAGGGTACCCTCGAATGTCACGACCGCGCCGATACCGCCGACGGCCACGGCAGGCCCCCAGAACCAGTTGTCTGACCACATGCCGCCGAAGCCGAAGGGTAGGTAAGACTGGATCCGGTTGTCCCATCCAGTCCATCCGAAGACGGGGACCGGCCCGTCGTAGAACGTCCAGGCACCTTTCCCGTACGGCTGGTCGTAGACGAAGATCGTGTGCAGAATGCCGCGCTCGTGTGCCTCCTTGAACAGCTGCGGTGAGTCCTTGGGAATCCCCAGCTCGGCGGCCAGCTTCGACAACGCAGGCTTGATCGACTCGTTCCTCACGCGCCAGTCATGGACGAACTGCTCCTCGGTGACCGCGCGACTGGATCGCAGCTCCGCGGCCTTGGCGAATGAGTGATGCATCGGTTCTCGCGCCGGGCCGGCCGGCAACCACCGCAGGAAGCTCTGTACGTCGTCGAACACAACGGCCTCATCCGGGTCGTCGTGCAGACCGACCGCGACGACCCCATGTCCGTTCTTGCCCAAGCCAGGCAGTTGCGCCAGACGTTCAGGAGCGAGGTGTTCGCCGCGGTAAAGGAGGTGAGGGTCCTTCCTTGTTGCCATGGGCTCCCCAGGGATGAGTCGTGTCGTGGTCTGCGAGCGGCATCTCAGGTCTGTCACTCCGTGCGGCGTCGATGTCAACGCTCCTGAACGTCGTACCGCAGCAATGCCCCGGTGACAAGTGAACAGAACCCCCGCGTCCGGACAAGTCTCTTGGCGGCCACCTCCAGATGTCACATCTCGAGGCCGGTTTTGACAGTCATATGACCCCGGAGCATCTGCGGCCAGGCCTGAGGGCACTCGCAGGAGGTATTAATCACGCTTGCTCGATCGAACTTGGCTGGCCCGAGGCCAGCATTCGCCGTTAGTCGGACACACCCATCCGCAGAGATCGAAGTCGAACCAGGTCAGCGTTGGCCTCCGCCTCGGCTATCAGGGGAGGAACTTGGAGAGGGTTTCGGGGTCCCTGGCGACGGCGGTGGAGGAGTCGTCGGCGGTGAGGATGGGGCGTTGGAGGAGGATGGGGTGGGCGACCATTGCTTCGATCCAGGTCTCGCGGTGTGCGGCGTCGCGGGGTACCTCACGGAGAGGTTTGGCTTGGGGTTCGTTGTGGCGGACGAGGTCCCAGGGTTCGAGGTTCAGGCGGGACAGGACATCGGCCAGCTCCGCGGCGGTGGGCGGGTCGTCGAGGTAGCGGCGGACCGTGTAGGCGAGCCCGGCCTCGTCGAGGGCCTTGGTGGCGGTACGGCACTTGGAACAGGCCGGGTTGATCCAGATCTCCACGGGTGAGGTCCTCCACGTCAGAAGTGGTCTCGATCGGCTGCTGGAGCATCAGTACCAGCAATGTGCCGTGAGTCGCCAGGCGGTCGTGAGCAGCAGACGTCGTATGACGCAACCATGGGCGCGGTTCGAAGTCTTCACTCGCGCGGCCGCCGTTCGAAGGTGCGCCGCACGGTATCCGCGTCAACGCCGTCGCGCCGGTCGCCGTGATCACCGACTGGAACGCCCACAGGGCCCGGTTGAACGCACCCGTCACCGCTCTGGTGTCGACTTCGACCGTACGCACCGAACTCGACGCCTGGGCGCAGAAGATTCTCTACGCCGGCGACGTTGGTCGCCACGTTGAGCGTGCGGTCACTGCGATTTCTACGCTCTGAGGATTGAGGGTCAAGTCCCGACGCGCAGGACGTCTAGCAGCTGCAGGGTCCCTCTTCCCCACCGAGCAAGCAGCCCGGTTGGAGGATCCCGACAGGACGCGGGGACGGCTGCAGATGCATCCCTGTGACTGGCGACGACCGCCCCTGACCATTGACGGTCAACGCGTTGACCGGGTCCGACCCGAGGATTAGGTTGTCCGCAGTTCTTCGTTCAATCACTGATGAATGCAACACGAAATTGTCTTTTGTTTGGCGCCAGAAAAGTTAGTCGCCTCATCGAATTGCGGCCGCCGATGGCGATTAAGTTTTATGCCTTGGAGCAAATGGTAGTCAACGAATATCGGTCGACACTGAAGTCGACCTTCTCATGCGGACTCATAAACGGGCGCTGATGACCTGACGGTCTTCCGAACAGGAGCCTTGTTGTGCCCACAGGGCCCAACCGGCACTCGCCCCTTCTTTCGACGAACCCCAGCAACGCACCAGCTGTGACGACCGACCAACAAAGACGGACGTCCGACGATCGTCGGACGACTCGCCTTGTTACTCGGTGCCTAGTGATTCCGGAGTCGACAGGAGGAACGTAATGACTGCGTCCACACAGGAGCCGAGTTGCGATCAGAGAGACTCGGCGGAGTGGCGCGACCAGATCATGAAGTACGGATACGTGATCGTGCATGACGCCGTTCCCGCCGAGGATCTGCAGGCGGTCATCGATGACATGTGGCGACACACCGGCGCCAGGCCGGACGATCCGGATTCGTGGTATCGGCCGGACGTCATCCGGCCGGTGGGCATGGTGGAGATGTATCACTACCAGTCGATGTGGAACATCCGGCAGAGCCCACGGGTCTATGAGATCTTCAAGGCGATTCATCGCACGGACAAGCTCTCGGTGTCGATCGACCGTGTCGGACTCAAGCCGCCGGTAGATCCGCGCTATCCGGAGTACGACCACAAGGGCATGATCCACTGGGATACCGACATGACACAGTATCCCGACATCCCGTTTCGCGTTCAGGGTGTGCTCGCGCTGGCCGACACCGAGCCGGACATGGGCGGTTTCCAGTGTGTCCCCGAGATCTACCAGGACCTCGAGGCGTACCTGAAGACGCAGACGCCCGAGCGGATCGCGTCTCGAAACCCCGACTACTCGGCATACACGGTGACAAGGCCTCGGCTCGCGGCCGGCGACCTGCTGATCTGGACGACCCGGCTCCTGCATGGAAACGGCCACAACACCTCACAGCGTCCGCGGTTCGCGCAGTACCTCAGCATGAATCCCGTCGGCACCGACGAGGCCGCGCGTCAACAGCGGATCCAGTGCTGGCAGGCCAACACCCACCCGTCGGGCGCGGCGTTCCCGGGCGATCCACGCGGGATCGAGGAGAAGCGATCTGCGCCCGCCGAGTTGACTCCGCTGGGACGCAAGCTCCTGGGCGTCGACCTCTGGGACTGAACCATGACCGGCCTCCGTGCGCGAGGGCGCCGGTGTGTCGGGTGTACGAAGGGAGTCGGAGGTGGCCGTCCAGGGCTCAGCAACGAGTTCGGACACTGTCGAGAGGAGCAAGCTTTCGGCGCGTCCGGATGATTCCCGGCACGTGTCCTTGTGGTCGCGAGTGCGGCAGGAACGAGCGATGTATCTGTTCATCCTGCCCGGGTTCTTGTTCTTCGTTGTCTTCCGGTACCTGCCGCTGGCCGGCAACATCGTGGCCTTCGAAAACTACTCCCCGTATCAGGGAATCATCCAGAGCGAGTGGGTCGGGCTGAACAACTTCGTCCAGCTCTTCCAGGACCCGAGGGTGGGGCAGGCGCTCGTTAACACGCTCGTCATCAACGGACTCCAGCTGATCTTCTTCTTTCCCGCTCCCATCGCACTTGCCCTTCTGCTGAACAGCATTCTCTCGCCGACGGTCAAACGGGTCATCCAGACGATCGTCTATCTGCCGTATTTCATTGGCTGGGTCGTGCTGGTCAGCGTTTGGCAGTCCGTGCTTGGTGGCGACGGCCTGCTGAACCAGGCGCTGGCCGACCACGGCTTCGGTGCGATCAACCTGATGAGCAATCCGGAGCTGTTCAAGCCGATGATGGTCGTGCAGTACATGTGGAAGTGCGTGGGTTGGGGCACGATCATCTTCCTCGCGGCCCTCACGAAGATCGACCCGGCGCTGTACGAGTCGGCCGTGGTCGACGGTGCCAGGCCGATCCGTCGAATGTGGCACGTCACCCTGCCGGGGATCAAAGGGATCGCGATCCTGCTGCTGATTCTCAACCTCGGAAACATCCTGACCACCGGGTTCGAGCAGATCCTGCTGCAGGAGCCAGCGGTGGGTGAGCAGGCCGGCCAGGTCCTCGACACCTTCGTCTATCTCGAGGGAGTCGTGGGCGGCAACTGGGGCTTGGCGACCGCCGTCGGCTTGTTCAAGGGTGTGGTCGGCACGATCCTGATCGTCGTGGCGAACAAGGTCGCGCACCTGCTCGGTGAGGATGGAGTGTTCTGATGGCACTACGCACGGCACCGCCACGGGCTTCCCACCCGATCTGGATCGAGAAGGCGTCCGTCGGCACTAGTATCACGAAGGTCGTCACCATCGCGGTCATCGTCGGCGTGATGCTGTTCCCGTTCCTCTACGTCCTGTCGGTCAGTCTGTCCACCCAGGCGGACCTTGCCGGATCGTCGGTGACGCTGATCCCGAAACACCCAACGCTGGAGGCGTACCGGCAGATTCTGGCCGGTGGCGTGGTCACCCGCGCCCTGGTGGTGAGCGTGTGCGTCACAGTCGTCGGCACCGTCGTGAGCATGGTGATGACGACGACGTTGGCGTACGGGCTGACCCGCACGCGCCAGGTACCCGGAAGCAGACTCGTCCTGCTCATGGTGCTCGGGACGCTGCTGTTCAGCGCCGGCATCATCCCCAACTACCTGCTCGTTCGGTACCTGGGGATGCTCAACTCCTACGAGGCCCTGATCGTGCCCGGACTGATCAGCGCGTTCAACCTGGTTGTCGTCCGGCAGTTCTTCATGAACATCCCCGACGAGTTGACCGACGCAGCGCGGATCGACGGGGCCGGTCCCTTCCAGGTGTTCTGGCACATCATCCTGCCGTTGTCGAAGGCGGTCCTGGCCGTCGTCGCGTTGTTCTACGGCGTGGCCTTGTGGTCGGACTTCTTCAACGCGCTCATCTACCTGAACGACACGACAAAGTGGCCCATCCAGTTGGTCCTGCGACTGTTCGTCCTTCAGGGCCAGAACATCGCACAGAGTCAGCAGGTCGGCCAGCCGGCTCCACCGGCGGAGACCGTGCAGATGGCAGTCGTGATCATCGCGACCGCGCCGATCATCCTCGTGTACCCGTTCCTGCAGAAGTACTTCACACAGGGCGTTCTGTCAGGCGCGGTCAAGGGATGAGAAGCGACAACGCGGCCCCAATTGGATGCCGCGTCGATGCTCCAGGAAGGTGAACAGAGATGGAATCTGGCGATCTACCAAGCCCAGGTATCGGCGTTGGTGGGAGAGTGGACAGAAGGATCTTCCTTTCGGGACTCGCTGGAGCGGGCCTGGCGTTCCTGGGCGGGTGCGGAAAGGCGAGCTCGTCGAGTGCCAGTTGTGTCTCCGAGCTGAAATTTCCGGCGAGCACGGTGAAGCACCAGCCGGAGGAGGTCGTGTCGAAGGTCAAGAACACGCCGATCGCGTGGACGGCCTACCCGAAGCCGTACGTCACGATGCCGGAGCCCCCCGGCAAGGGCGGCACGGTGTCCACGTTCCAGATCCTCTTCAGCTCGCCGCCGCCAGGGCTGGGCAAGAACCCGTGGTGGCAGGAGCTGAACAAGCGACTCAACGTCAAGTTGCAACCAACTCTCGCGCCGTCGCCGGACTACGCCACGAAGCTGCTGACCCTGGCCGCGAGCGGCAACTTCCCGGACATCACCTACATCAACTTCAACCAGAACGGCCAGTACAACGGTGCCGGCTTCCAGAAGTTCATCGCCCAGGGCGCGTTCCACGACCTGACGCAGTACCTCAGCGGTGACGGGCTCAAGGACTTCCCCAACCTGCAGCGGATCCCGCCGCTGACGTGGCAGGGCAGTTCGTTCCAGGGCAAGCTCTACGGCGTCCCGTATCCGATCCAGGCCGTCAACGGGCAGCTCGGCATGTACCGCAAGGACTGGGCCGAGAAGCTCGGCGTGGACAACCCTAAGAATGCCGACGAAGTGCTGAAAATGTTCGTCGCCTTCGCCACCCAGGACCCCAACGGTGACGGGAAGAGGAACACCTACGGCCTGGACGGGTTGCGCCAGAGCATGTGGATGGGAATGTTCCGCGCTCCGAACAACTGGCGGCTCGGCAAGGACGGCACCCTGCAGAAGGACTTCGAGACCGAGGAGTACAGGGCGGCGCTGGAATTCACCAACAAGCTCTGGAAGAAGGGCGCGATCCATCCCGACGCGCTGACCCTGACGCTGAACCAGAACCAGGACCTCCTCCATGGTGGACGGACGGGGTTCTTCACGCAGGGTGGGTGGGGCTTCTTCGGCAACCAGCCGAACACCGACTACACCCAGACGAGGCAGAACAACCCGAAGGCGAACCCCCAACCGTGGCTGCCGCCAGGTCACGACGGCGGGAAGCCCGCGATGGCGATCGGGACGGCGAGCTACGGCTTCGGCGGTATCCCGTCGTCCGTCAAGGACGAGAAGAAGATCGTCGAACTGATCCACATCATGGAGTACTGGGCGGCTCCTTTCGGCAGCGAGGAGTTCACCTTCATGTACAAGGGCATCGAGGGCAAGATGTTCAACTACGTGAAGGGCGCGCCGGTCGCGGTGTCCAACGGCAACCAGAACTGGGCGAACGGCATCAACTACCTGTGCGGCCCGGGTGAGATCAACTACTTCTACGCCAACCAGCCCGGCGAGGCCGAGCGGATGCAGCACTGGCAGGAGGAGTCACTCGACGGCGCGACGGCGGACCCGACCCAGGGCCTCTACTCGCCGGCGTGGGTGCAAAACGCGGCGAGCCTGGTGAAGATGGAGCAGGACGCGTTCAACCGGATCGCGACGGGCGCCCAGCCGATGTCCCACCTCGACGAGGTCATCAAGACCTGGAAGCGCCAGGGCGGCGACCAGGCTCGCAAGGAGTTCCAGGACGCACTCCAGAAATGCAAGTGACGAGCTGAGCGCCGACGGCCGAGCACCCCACCCAGAGGTCAGGTAACAATCGGAAGGGCAGGCGGTCGCCCGACGCAACGTCGAAGGCCGATGGTGCGGAGGGGGTGCGCGGGATCAGGTCGGCAAGTTCAAGGCCGCGTTCTCAGCGCTCCATGCTCAGATCGAGTGCAGCCCCGGCCGCGCGGGCTCCGCGGGCTCGACCGGGATGGTGACCGGTTGAGCTTCGTAGAGCGGAGGGTGAGGCGGCGGCCGGTGGGGACAGGTTGGCGTGCGTACCGGTCACGTGACCACCTCCGCGCTCTCAAACTGTGGAGCGTAGGTGAGAGACAGCGTCGACGGCGCGGGACTGGTCCGTACTTGGCCGTCACCTCGTCCAGTCACGGCACTACGCTTGGTGACACTTGGGCCGCGCAGTCCTCATCGACCAACGACAGATGGAGGTGGCGGATGTCGCACCCTCCTGAGGACAGATGGAGGTGGCGGATGTCGCACCCGCCTGAGGTTCGCCCGCACGCACAGGGTGGGGCCGGAGCCGCGTTGCCGCGGCGGAGGGTGTTGCAGCTGTCAGGTGTCGCCACGGTGGGGGCCGCGCTCCCGGCGTTGGGGGGTGTGAGCGCCCAGGCGTCGAGTTCGGTGCGTACGGTCGATGTCGATACCAGGGTGGTGACGGGCGCGTTCAACCGAGCCCTGTTCAGCTGCACCGGCTACGCCCAGCTGAAGCTCGACGGGTCGGCCCTGGCGTTGGACAGCTACCGGCAGCTCAACCCGGTAGGAACGCAGGCCCGGATCGAGGTCATGATGAACCAGGCCTCACCGGCGCGGGGAGAGTTCCGTCCCGACCAGATGCTCCGGTTCGTTGACAACACCGGCGACGCCTATGTCAACCACGTCGATGGTCTGGGCATGGAGCCGGTACTGCTGTGCGCGTACAACACCGGCTGGCTCACCCAGACCGGAGCGTTGAACGAGGCGCCGACCGATCCGAGGGCGTGGGCCGACATCGTGGCGAACGTCGTCTCACACTTCAACGGAGAGGGCACCGACCCCGACTACCGGCTGCGCGTCCGCTATGTCGAGGTGTGGAACGAACCGAACCTGGAACAGTTCTGGCTCGGCAGTGACGAGGAGTACTTCGAGCTGTTTCGGATCACCGCGGACCTCATCCATGCGCGGTTCCCGGGAGTGCTCGTCGGCGGGCCGGTGTTCTCACCGGGGATCGAGGGCTATTACGACTACGGCAAGGCGTTCATCGACGCGGCCGGCGAGCACATGGACTTCTTCGTCTACCACTCCTACGGCGACACCCCAGCCAAGGTCGTCGCGGACCTGCGGCTGTGGGAGTCCTACATCCGCGACCACACCACCAAGGCGGACCCGAAGCTGATGGTGACAGAGTCGGAGTCGTTCTTCGACTCCGCCGCGCTCAAGGTGCAGGACCTGTTGGGCCGGCAGTTTTCCCTCATCGAGAACAGCGGCCACCTGCTTGGCTGGCACCAGTTCACGTTGCTGGAGTATCGCGAGGGCACCTACACCTTCGGGCTGGTCCGCCGCGACGGCTCGGTGTTCGACCGCAACTACTGGCCCTACTGGTTATTCCGCGACGTCCGAGGCGAGACTCTGCGCGTCTGGACGCAAGGCGCCCGGTCCCGTGGGGAGCACGTGGTGGCGACCCGCGACGAGGACGGCCGCGGCGTCAGCGTCGTGTACTGGCGTGACCCGGCCCTCGCGGACGGATCTCAGCCGACCCGGTTCACGATGGAGCTTCCGGGCGACGGGCGTGACCGAATCCTTGTGGTGTCGATGGTGAGTGGTACGTCCGGGCAGGTCGTCGCGGCGCGACGCGTCGACGGGCACGCCGGGCTGCTGACTGAGACGGTGCGGCTTGCCCCCGGCGTCGCCGTCGCCCACACCCTCGTCGATGCCGGCGATGCGAGGGTGCCGTGGCTGGGGTTGGCCGCGAGCGCGCCGAGCGTCACCGTCGGGTCGACGTTCACCGCCACCGCCCGCCTGGTGAACACCACGCCGGCCGCGGTGAGCGGGGTTGTGCGGCTGATCGGCCTCCCCGGTGACTGGCAGGTGCGGCTTGTCTCCGGCGCGAAGGAGTTCGCGGACTTGGAGACCGGCGGCGTGGCCAGCGCGGCCTGGGAGATCTCGGCCACCTCAGCCGCGACGGACATCGCCTACCACGCGGACGTTCAGGTGACTGGCGCCGACGCCACGCACTCCATCCCCCTCCGGATCAACGCCACCGCGAGCTGACCAGACCACGCCGCCGTCGCCGTCGACGACAGCTTGCGCCCAGTGACATCACATCCGCTGAGCACCTCGACAATCTGACTGGAGGCCTCATGCTCCCCACTCCGTTGATAGGCCGACAACTTCGGCGGAGGGATCTCCTTGCTTATGGGGCGGCGATAGGCGCGGCACCACTCGGACCGCGGATGGGCGATCAACTCCTCCGACGCCAGCCAGAAGCCGCCCGTGGCACCGGTTTCAGGGCGGTCGTGAGCACGCTCGACCTCGACGGCCACGACAAGGGTGTCCGGGTGGCACTCGCCTCGCTCCAGGGGCTGGTTGCACGTCAGCGGCCGGAGATCTACTTGCTACAAAGCTGGGACGACGTACGCAACAACCATGGCTACCTACAGTGGTACATGGACAAGGGCTGGGTCAGGGAAGAACACCGCTACAACGATCCGTACCGGCTGATCGCTCACTTCCGTGACACTGCCCGGGGCCTCGTGGTCGTCGATCCCGAGCAGGAGCACACGCTGAACGTGGCGACCAACGTCGCCGGCGTCGAGAATCTGCTGATCGTCTACCCGGATCAACTGACTGAGGTGGACCTACCGGTGGTCTACGACCTGCGCGGGAAGTTCGCGGACGCGGCGAGCGCCTACGCCTGGGCGTATGAACGCTTCTGGCCACGGCAGAGCCGGGCCATGCTGTGCTGCTTCCATACCTCCGTCGCGCACGACTTTCAAAGGGACTATGCCGTCCAGCATCGACTGCACACGTTCTGGCTGCCGGGCCCGGACGACCCAGACCACAGCCCGGAACTGGACGCGCACGTCCACCGGCTGTTGCACGATGCACCCGCCAACATTCCGGTTCTGGGGTTCTGGAGCGCGGTGAGTGACGAAGGCGCGCCGCGGGGAGTTGGGGAGTACGCCGGGGTAAAGCTGGCCGGCGCTTACGCGAAGTACACCTGGGTGTCGGACTGGGCAGGCAACTACAGCTTCCATGCGGCGGCGCCCATCAATGCGAAGGCTTTCGAGCGCCAGCCCGCCCGCCGCAAGATCTTCCGCCCTTACCGGCCGGACGTGACCTACGTGTCGCTGATCATGATCGAGAGCGGGGACGCGCCCGGCTATCTGCAGTACGGGCTGCGGTTCTTCCAGTGGGACGACCCGGTGCGCGGGCAGGTGCCGATGTCGTACGGCATCACACCAGCGGCGCGGACGCTCCTTCCCGGGATCCTGCAGTGGCTGTATGAGACCGCGACACCCAACGACTACTTCTTTTCCTCGATCTCCGGGGCCGGATACTGCTATCCGCTGGAGGGGTACGGCTCGGCAGGCGCGGTCGACCGAGCGGGGCGTCAGCTGACTCAGCAGGAGGTGGTCGCGGACTACTTCCGAGCCACCGGCGAGCGGATGTCCGGCCTCGACATGGACATGCTCGGGCTCTACTCCCACCCCTGGACGCCGTGGACCATTGCCGACGACACGTTCGTCGACGACACCATCGTCCCCAACATGCCCAATGTGACCGCCGTCCTCGCTGACATGGGCCGCAACGACGGCACCACTGCATCCAATGCAAACATCATGGCTGCGGGCGGTGTCGGTGTTCACCACACACTCACGCGCTGGTCGAACCAGCCGTGGTATCCGCCGTACGACACCACCAACGACGAGGCGGCAGCGCGGTGGCTTGCTGACGAGATCCGTACGAATCCGGCCGGGGGGGAGGTTCGTCCAGGCGATGTTCTACAGCTGGCACTACGGTCCTCGGCGGCTGCGACGCGTCGCCGACCTCCTCGAACCAGAAGGCTACGTCTTCGTCACAGCCGACGAGTTCGACCACCACTGGAGAACGGCGAACGGCAAGAACGGACCGAGTTGAAGCCGCTGCTGGCATTTCTGTGAAGAGGATCAGAATACTGCGGCTGAGTCTGTGCGAGACCGCATCACCTTGGCGGGCGGCGTGGCCGTCGTCGCGGTTATGGTTGGGCGGATAGCACGGATCCCGCGACCGCTCCCTGGGCGGACATGTGGCACGATGCTCGTCCCTAGGTGGGCAGAGTTGGCCGGCCTGCGGGTGGTGGTTCGGCGACGTCGAAACGCGGTCCACTCGAACCTGGACCCCCTGTTCGGGCACGTTGCTTCGACAGCTGCAGTGGTGTCAGGTCGGGGCTTGTGCTCATGGTCACGCGGCCTGGGGATGGGTGCGTTCGACGAGTGGCGCCCATGCACGTCTGACGTCGAGGGGGAGGACGAGGTCGGGCCACAGGTCGACCAGGAGGGCGCCGTCGATGTAGGTGAGGATGTCGTCGGCGGTGCCTTCACGTAGGACGATCTCGTAGACGCGGGCGCGTTGCTGTCGATCGGCGAGGTCGTAGGTCAGGTCGGGAGCCGACCAGTTCAGGTGACGCGGCAGTCCCACTTGAGCCAGCCTTCGATCGCCGGTAGGCGGGGCAGCTGGGTGGGCACGGGCAAGAGCCTGTCGGCGCGTCCTCCTACCTGGGAGAACTCGACCAAGGGAACGAGGTCAAGGTCGAACCCGGCAGCCCGGATGATCCGCGGCGCGGTCGCAAAGGTCGGCCCCTTGGTGCCGGACAGATACGCCGAAAGTGTCGGTCTGGACGTGCCGGCGCGCCGGGCCGTTCGGCCCGGGTCATACCCGCCAGCCGTCGGGCACGGTCGAGAAGGTCACCTGCCCGCGTGGCCGCCTCCTCCTACCCGAGACCTGAACCGTATCTAGTTGGATACGGTGCCAGAACTTCGGTGCCCGCCTCGACGTCATGCGATGTGCTTGGGCTCCAAGCGATCATGTGCTCACGCAATTCGGTGTTCATCGACCTGAGAACAGTCGGTTGGCCTGGGAGAGCTCCCGGCAGGATCTGCTGTTGGCCGAGCAGGCCGCGACTGGCCATAGGGTTCTGGAGGCCGAACAGCCCCTTCGCCTGTGCTGGCGTACGGGCGAGAGTTCGTTCATCCCCGTCCGTACCGGCTGATCGACCTGGCGAGCGCCGCGGGGATGGCGGTCTCGGGGGTGCGGACCGCCTACGACAGGGGGTCGCCGAGGGTGCCGAGCAGCTCGGTGTCCGACCTCCTCATGAACCGGATCCGCCCGGCTCATCAGCTTCCCGGTGGGCTCACCGGCACCGAGGACGGAGATGCCGGCCCGGCGAGTGTCTGCCCAGGCCAGACGGCGCGAGGGTTCAAGACGGTGACCGCAGGACTGGCGCAGAAGTCCCGCACAATTGCCGTGTGTGAGCGGTCTTGGATCGCGTGGGGGCCGAGCCCTGGAGGGGGCTTCGGCAATTGCGCGGCGGTTGTCGCGACGTTCTGCGGTTGCGTCGCCCGGTGAGCCCAAGGCTCGCTGACCTGCGCAGGCGCCCGTTGCGGGGGGTTCTGCGTATTGTGCGGATACTGCGGCGGGTTCACGTCTCGTGGGACCTACGTCGCCGAGCCTTCCATCCGCAAGCGTGAGCGTCTGATCTCGTTCACTGACGACATGCGTTCCCGCGGCTTTGACGCCGGGCGCAGTGGTCTTGCCGGCGGCGTTCTCGCCGACGAGCGCGACGACGGGATTGCGAGCCGTCTCGGACAAGCGGCGTCTCGGACAGCGGCGTCCGGACAACTAGGCAGGTGCGCCTCGTCCTCTCGACCTCGCGTTGACCTCAGCACCGCCCCGACCGCGCTAGCTAACGTGCGATGTTGAGTCGCGCGTCGTACTGCTGACTCTGGGCGTCGATCACGAATCCTCCGTTGCCGACATTGGCGTACGCGGTGGCTCGCCGTACGTCTGGACCGATGGCGAGCTGGGGTGTCGTGTGGCCGAAGGAACTGTCCATCCACAGTGTTCCACCGAGGTGCTGGACACCGCTGTTCCGAGACTTCCACTGCTGTAGGACGACGCTCCCGCTGCCGGCGATGTCGGACCCTGTGGTGCATGCCCAGGCGAGGGAGTTGAAGAAGCGCGCCTTTCCGGAGAACGACCCGGCGACGTCGAGGTATCGCTTTCCGCCGCCTCCGATCGCGACGAGCTGCGTGTTGGTGAAGTCGATGCCATATCCAGTTCCCGTGAGCTGGATGGCGCGCTCGCTGTTGTCGACGCCGTGCCCGTGCACGCGGATGTTCGACGAACTTCCGCCGATCACCAGGCCGTAGGCCACTCCAAAGCCGAAGTCGTTGAAGAGTACGGCGTCATCGGAGTTGGTCAGCTCGAATCCGCTCGACACACTGGAGGGATGATCGAGCCACCAGTTGGCGGGCGGAGCATTCGCCTCGCGGGCGCCGTCCTGCCAGTCGCCGACAGAGTTCATGGCATTGTCGATCCGTACGCCGTCGGCACCGACCACGGAGACGAAGGTCTTCAAGCCGAGCCCGCGCAGGTACTCGCTCGAGAAGCCATCTTTGGTGACACTGATCCCCGTGTAGGAGTCGGGGAGGGTGACGTCGACGGCGTACGCATCGACACCGCCGGTTGCGATGGTCGCGGGATAGGCGATCGGCTTGTCGTACCGCTGGTACGGGTAGTAGACGCTGAGTCCGCGGACACCAGCGTGCCGGCTCAAGGTGATGAACGCTGTCCCTGACGGCTTTCCCTCGTTCTCGGTCGCGACAAGCACACTGCCGCGTGGCGAGATGCCGTAGTGGTGCGGCCCGTCGGCGACACCTCGAAGCTCCACATCGCGTGGAATCTTGATGTGGCCGGTAAGGCGGTATCGTCCAGCCGGCACATAGACGGTTCCGCCGCCTGCTGCCGACGCGGCGTTCAGAGCCTGCGCGAAAGCTGATGTGTCGTCGTCGATGCCGTTGCCCTGTGCACCGTAGTCGCTGACGGAGTGCAACGCGTCACTGTCCGGATGCTGCGTCCCGACCGGCTCCGGTCCGGGATCGGCTGTCGGCGCCGCCGGGAAGTCGGTGGGCCTCCATGTTGTGTTGTCGATCTTGACATCGCCCTTACTCAGGTTGGTGATGTCGGGTGCGCCGGCGAATGTGTTAGCGGCGAACACGGCCGAGCTCACGCCGGCACCGAGGCAGGCGTCCGGCTTGTCGGCGAGGAAGCGGCTTGCCGTCACCGAGACCGATCCGGAGTCGGCGCGGATCGCCGCTGAGTCGGTCGACCAGTCTGTGAACGTGGCATGGGCGAAGCTCAGGAGTGCGGTGCCCGACAACTGGACCGGCGTACCGTCTGGAGCCCCAAGGGTCACGTCGTTGAACATCAGGCCGTTGAGGGGATTCGCGGCGATGTTCTGCGTCGCGAAGACCGACACGGACTCCGGCCCGGATGTCTCGAAGCTGCTGTGACTGAAGACGAAGCCGATCTCATTCACTGAGTCGACCTGCAGTCCCACTTTGCCGTGAGCCGTGTGTATGCCCCAGGCCTGTCCGTTGGACGAGCCGAATGGCGTTTCAGCCAGCCGCATCCCGACCTCGTAGTCGTCCATGCTCAGGGCGTACAGGTACTCCCAGTCGGACTTGAAGATCGTCACGCCAGTCGCGTGGGAACGAAGATAGGAGCGAACGTCGGCCTCGGACGGAACTGTCCTGGGAGCCGTCGCAGGCCACCCGGACCAGTACGCCGGGCCCAGATGCACCGACTGCAACCGGCCGATGTCGTACACCGCGTCGAGTGAGAATCCGTCGTCGAGGAACGTGCCGTACACGTTCCGGACGAAGTGCCCGTTGTTCTGAGCGATCTTCACACCACGGTAGGAATTGACGAAGGTCAGGTCGAACAGGTTCGGGCCGTAGTAGCCGTCGTGCGGATCGGACTGGATGGTCCACGGGTACGGCTGCACGGCTGCTGCATCGTCCTGTTCGGGATACCAGATCGTCAGACCGCGCACGGTGGCGGCGTCGTGGGTGGTGATGAACGGTGTGCCGGACGCGTCGCCACGTCCCGCGTACGCTGCCAGGATCGTGCCCTTGCCGAGTCCGCCCGCGTCTGGACTCGCCCAGTCGCCGCGCAGTGTCACAGAGGCTGGGATGACCAGGTTTCCCTTGATGTCGTAGCGCCCCGCGGGTGCGAAGACGACACCGCCGCCGTCCTCACCGGCCGCGTCCAGGGCAGCCTGGATCGTGGCGGTGTCGTCGCCGTCGTCGTCCGGCTTCGCGCCCCATTCGGTGACGTCGTAGCTCGCGATGGGCACGTCGGCGGAGCCCAGCGTCGTGTGTACGACCCGAGGATTCGCGGGGATGTCGACCTTCTCTTCGATGCGGATGTCGTCGATCTTCAATGTCTGTGGGTCGTCGAGGAACTGGAACATCCTGAAGAACGTGATCGCTGACAGGTCTGGACTTCCGACAGTTCCCGACGAGGCGAAGGGGAGACGTATGTCGTTCCAGCCGTTGTGGAGGTTGGCACGCACGGGCGCCATGTCCCAGTCCATCTCGTCCTCGTCCGGGTGGCCCGAGCTGGTGAGCTCCACCTGACCTGGACGGTCGCCGAGCTTCGACGCGTCCGAGACGTACAGCGAGAATGCCAGGATCCCCGTCGCCCGGTTGGTCTTCGTGTCGATCGGCGCACCGAACGGGCGGGTGAAGAAGTCGGGTCCGGGACCGGTCGAGGCGATACTGGCCGCACCCTCCTTCTTGTCGGCTGTGTCCAGTGCCAGGGTATTGGCTCCGGAGGACGTCCAGCCAGCCAGCGAGTCGCAGGAGTCGACAGTGGCGACCCTGCGGTCGAGTGCCGAGGCCGGAGTCGGCGTAGCCACTACCGCGACCAGGCCGGAGAACGCGAGGCCCAACGCGAGTAATCCGCCGTACAGCCGCTCTGATCTCACCACGGTGCGACCTCCAATTGACGGGAGCTGTCGGCGTCAACCCTTGACGGCGCCGAGAATGATGCCCTTGACGAATTACCTCGGCAGGTCCTGGGTGGGGGAGTTCATGCCGCTCATGCCGAGCATGCTCTGGTCGATGATGGAGGAGCGCACGACGACCTGAAGTGGCCACTTCGAGTTGTCCATGAGGAAGAAGGGCCCCGGTGAAGAAGTCGTTCCAGTGCGCGATGAAATCCTGCATCGGGATCAGGTTGAACGGCGGCACGAGGCCGTAGAACATCTGACGCTCGGTTCACGTGCCCCGACCTGAGCGGAGCGGCCACGGGGAGGCTGGCCCGGCGACTGTCTGCCCAGGTTCGGACGGCGCGGGCGGTTCAAGACGGCGAGGCCGCAGAACTGGCGGAGAAGTCCCGACACTTGCCGTGGGTGCGCTGTCTTGGATCGCGTGGAGACCGAGTCCTGTGGGGGCTCCCGGCAATTGTGCGGCGGCTATCGCGACGTTCTGCGGTTGCGTAGCCGGTGAGCCCAAGGCTCGCTGACCTGCGCAGACGTTCGTTGCGCGGGTTCTGCGTGGTGTGCGGATGCGGCGGGCTCACATCCCGTGGGACCTACGTCGCCGAGCCGTCCATCCGCGAGCGTGAACTCCTGGCCTCGTTCACTGACGGCATGCGTTCCCGCGGCTTGAAGCCGGGGGGCGCTCAGCCTGGGCGACGCGATTGGCTCGAACCACTTCAGGACAGACCGGTCGCGCCACCTTCTACGTCCAAGCCCGCAGTACGGTCCGTGCACCCAGGATTCCTCTGCCCTGGATGGTGTTACCTCGCTTTCACCGTTGCGCACCGCCGTGGTGATCACTACGATCTGCGCACATTGGTATGTACCAATCATCGGCCCTCGGACAACAAGAGGTGGACATGCATGAACCCAATCGCATCAGTCCCTGGCGGCGTCGGCACCTCCCTGTAGCGCGCGGACTCTTGGCCGTGGTCGCGATCGCCGCACTCGCGGTCGGCACTCAGGCCTCCGCTTTGGCCGCCACGGATCAGGAGCCACGGCCAAGAAACCTCGCCGCCGGTCTCGGATACAGCTGGTCGCAGGCACCGGACGCCGCATATCCAGACGACGGCAGGGAACTTACCGACGGCCACTACGGATCGCTGGACCGCAATGACCCGGCCTGGGTAGGTCACACGAAGGGTGAGACCCGCGAAGTGGTGATCGACCTCGGCAGCAGGAAGTCCGTGTCGCGCATCGACGCCCACTTCCTGCAAGACTGGCCGGCCTCCTCGATCCTCGTACCACTGACGGTTTCGATGTATGTCTCGCAGGACAGCAAGTCATGGGCACTGCTGGCGCACAAGTCCACCCAGTTGCTGTGGGGTGACGGGCCGCCTCGGGACGAGACGTACTTCTGGGATGGTGTCGTCGACGGGTTCCCCGACCGCAACGACGAAGGCACGATGGCGTACGCGCGGTACGTCAAGGTGATGTTCTCCGTGCACACCCGCGCATCGCAGCTGCTGGACGAGGTTGAGGTTCTCGGCTTCGACGGAAGAACCAAGCAAGCTGCGACACCTCGGCCCGACCATACGGCCTACCTCACGCCGGGCACATCGACGGCGGGTATCAGTGACCTTGCCCTGCTGTACAACGGGCACTACGAGAGCGGCAAGGGGAACTGGACCAAGGATCGGATCATCCCGTACTTGGAGTACGTCGACACCGCCGGGAGACCGGTCGAGCAACTCTTCGACGGAGTTCTCTATCTCGGCCTGCGAACCCCAGAGGGCCGAGACTTCGGCTCCGGGAGCACGACGCTCTCGGACTGGATGTGGTACCTCAACAAGACATTCGCTGCACAAGGCGATCTGGAGCAGCTGAACGAAGCCGCCGGGCAGGTCGCCAACGATCTGGGCAAGCCCGGACTGCGCACCAAGGTTGTTCTGATGATCCCAGACCCTGGTGAGTCCCTGACCGACTTCGGTGATGTCGACGGCGACGGCGTGACCGAGGATGTCAACGAGTCTTCTGTCGGTCGCGAACAGGCTGTGGCCAACCGCGAGAAGATCGTCCGTTGGTGGATAGACACCGTCGAGACGCGCTGGGCGAACGCCGGCTACACACACCTGAAGTTGTCTGGGTTGTACTGGCTCTCCGAGCAGATCAGCGTGAGCGCTTCCGGGCCCGAGACACTGCGTCGGGTGAGCGCGGCCGCGCACGACAACGGTCACAAGCTCTTCTGGATCCCCCACTTCCTTGCCTACAAGAGTTACATGTGGTCCGACGTGGGCATCGACGCAGCAGCATTCCAGCCGAACTACTTCTTCGAGGACATGAGCGCCGAGCGTATCGAGGACGCGTCCGCCATCGCCAAGCGCTACGGGATGGGCGTCGAGGTCGAGTTCGACGAGCGGATGCTTACGGACGACGTGTTCCGCGACCGCTACATCACCTACCTGAACGGTGGAGTCAAGTACGGTTACATGAAGAGCGCGTTCCTTGCTTACTACCAGGGCAACGATGCGGTTCTTCAGGCGGCGAACAGTAGCGACCCGCGCCAGAGGGTCCTTTACGACTGGCTTCACGAGTTCGTTCGCGGCACCTATCGGCCACAGTCGACCGGCTGATGCGAGGTCACTGTCGACTTCGCCGGTCACAGAGTTTGGGAGTGTAGTCCAGCCTCTGGGCAGCGGAGCGTCGCGTGGACGATCCCACCGTTCACCCGGCGCTTCGCCGGCCTTGCCGGACGCAGCTCATCGGACGGCCGGGCCATCTACCTCAAGGGCGGAGGTCTACTCGAAGGAGATCACGTCCTGTGAGGGTGAAGAGGTAGTCGCCATTTTCGCTGCCTGCGAGTTGCGGGAAGCTTGCCGGCCCGGCATGAAGGTCGTCGACGAGCACGCGTGATGCGCCCCGGGTTCGGCGGAGGCTCTGCCCTGCCCTGGGTTCGATGGAGTCGAGAATCTGGACTCTCATGCGACTGGGATGATGCGTGTGCGTTCGAACTCTATCGGTGTGAGCATGCCGAGGGCGCTGTGCCGGCGTTGGCGGTTGTGCCAGATCTCGAGGTAGTCGAACATCGCGTTGGCGAGCTCGATCCGGGTCTTCCACTTCTTGCGGTCCAGTAGTTCGACCTGCACTCGCGACCAGAACGACTCGATCATCGCGTTGTCGTAACAGTCGCCCACGCTGCCCATCGAGGGCACCAGGCCGGAGTTCTTGGCGCGGTCGGTGAAGGCCCATGATCCGAACTGGGTGCCCTGGTCGGAGTGGATCACGGTCCCGGCCGTTGTGGTGTTCCCATGTCGGGTGTCGATCGCCATCCCGAGGGCGTTGGTGACCAGTGCGGCGTTGGGGGATGCGTCGATGGCCCAGCCCACTACCCGCCGGGAGTAGGTGTCCAGCACCACACAGCAGTAGACCTTGCCCTCCCGGGTTGGGTGTTCGGTGATGTCGGTGACCCACAGCTGGTTCGGCAGGGACCGGCTGAAGTCGCGGTTGACGCTGTCGGTGGAGATGTTGTCGGGCTTCATGCGCTTCCACTTCGGGCGTCCTGTCACCCCGTGCAGGCCGGCACGCTGCATCAACAACTCGACCTGGCAGTGGCCGACCGCGACACCGTGGCCGAGGGTGAGTTCGGCGTGGACCCTCCGGCCGCCGTAGATGCCGCGGGAGTCGGTGTGGACCTGTCTGATCAGGTCGGTCAGCCACGCGTGCCGCACGGCACGCTCGGCCGGGGCGCGGCTGAGTCGTGCGTAGTATCCGGACTCCGACACGGCTAGGACCCGGCAGGCGACCTGGACAGGGAGCTTCTCGGCAGCCATCACCTCGACCGCCGAGAACTTCCTTTTGGGGTTGCTTCCTCCCGCAGCAGTTCAACGGCCCGCCGTGCGACGGCCAGCTCGGTCTCCAGGTCGGCGATCCGTTTCTTCGCCGCGGCCAGCTCTTCCTTCTCCTTGCTCGTCAGGCCAGCGACGAGGCCCTTGTCGATGCGGTCTTGGTGTCGCCAGGCGTAGATCGACTGCTCGCTGATGTCGAGGTCGTGCGCGACCTGGGCGACGCTACGACCTTCCTCGAGCAGGTCGAGGACCTTACGACGAAACTGCGGCGGGTAACCCCGTCTTCCCACTCTGGCCTCCTGGTGTCAGGCACCAGAATCCAGCAATTTCGACTCCACAGAACCCGGGACACACCACTCTCAGGTTCGGGGTTGTCACGGCGCCAGGCGTTCACCCAGTTGCCCAGCGTGCCGTCATGGATCCCAAGATCACGGGCCACCTCAGCGATCGGCTTCCCGGTCTCGATCACCATCTGCACCGCCTCAGCCTTGAACTGCGGACTGAACTTCCGGCGCTTCTCAGACATGGGACTACATCCTCTCCAATCAGGAGTCCCTGTCCAAGATCAGTGGTACACCCCAGTAGTAATCGCGGTGCCGGTGTCGCGGGCGCGGTGCGCATCGAGGTAGCGGGTGATGATCTCGGGCAGTGCGTCCACTGCGACCCTCTGGGGCTGATTGTCGGGCACGGATGTCCTCCTGGGGACTGGTCAGATGGTCGGTGTAGTGCCGCCGTCGATGACGTACTCGGCGCCGACGATTGTGGAGGCCCGGTCAGAGACCAGGAAGGCGACCAGCTCGGCCACCTCCTCCGGCCGGTTGGGCCGGCCGAGCGGGATGCCGCCCAAGGAGTCCATGAGCCGGCCGAGCGCTGCCTCGTGGCTGATGCTTGCGTCATGCGCGATGCGGGCGATCAGCCGGTCGGCGGCTGTGGTGTGGGTGAAGCCGGGCGAAACGGCCGTGACACGAACTCCGTGCGGAGCAACCTCGTTCGCCAGCCCCTTGCTATAGGTGGTCAGTGCAGCCTTGGCGGCTGCATAGGCGAGCGTGCCGTTCCATAGCGGCATGCGGCGCTGGATGGACGTAACGTGCACGATCACGCCCTTGCCGGCCTGGATCATGCCAGGGAGTAGGCCCCGGTCCAGGCGGACGGCGGCCATCAGGTTGGTATTCAGTTCCAGGGCCCAGTCGTCCTCGCTGAGCACCGCGAAGCCGCCGGCGGGTGCCTGAGATCCGCCGAGGGTGTTGACCAGAATGTCGATGCCGCCCAGGCGGGCATCCACCTCGGCGACGACCTGCGCGGCGCCTTCGACAGTGGTCAGGTCTGCGGCGATGAACGTGTCCGCCCTTACGTCATCCGGGCGGCTGCGGGCGGTGACAAGCACGGTCGCCCCGCCCAGACGGAGGCGGCTCGCGATCGCGGCGCCGATGCCCTTGGTGCCGCCACTGACCAGCGCGCGCCGGCCTACGACAGATTCGCTGTTGGGCATTGGTCACGTTCCATTCCCTGGGAATCCTGCCAGGTCAGGCAATCCTGCCACTCTATCTGGCTTGACCTTAGAGGAGGCTGGCGTGCCGACCGCGTGCCCCGAATGGGCCGCAAAGTCCAGGATGACTGTGGCTCTCCATGCACAACTTCGCGCTCGGGCGCGGCGGGAGAAGACGTGCCCCCGCGTACGCGAACAGACTCGCAATGCGTCGCCCTTTGCTAACGCCGTTGCTAACACAGGGCCTGGACGGACCTGGACTCGGGCGGACGTTCTGACCTTTGCGCCGCCGGTTGACAGACGCAGTGGACACCGGCAGAAGGTCCGCATGGAGGTTTGGATCTGAGGTCCGCGTGTGATTGCGCTCACCGAAGTTCCCCACTGACGCTCATCGAGGAGGTTCAGCAGGGTCACTCCAGGCCACTTGCTCACGCGGTGACACAGCCACAAGGGGTCGATTCGTGCAATTCCCAAGCTGATACGCCGCTCCCGGGCGCCGAGCTGCGCACGAGACCTAGAGCGAGGCCCGTACGGGGTAGCGCGGAGATTCGATCGGCGCGCACCTGGGTAGCTCTGCCGTGGCGGTGAATCGACACGACCGCAGCCGCCCGTCTTTTCGTCGAGGATGTCGGGCCAATCCGGGCTCCGGCCTGATGTGTAGAGGACTGCAAGTTTTACGCCCTCCCGCTTGGAAGATCTGGCAAAGCGGAAGCCACCTTGATTGCCCACGGGTAAGAGCCGCTGGATCGGATCGTCGCCAGTGTGCCCAGCTGTTCCGCCCGCGTACTCTGCATCGAGCACCAGGTCAGCGCCGCGCAGCTTATCGAAGGAGTAGAGCTGTCGTGAGGACGTCACCGGATCACCGTAGATCCTATGCGCCTGTTTCGCGGCATCTACCCCCGGCGCCGACGCCGGTGAAACAGAACCGGTCACCGGGCCGTCGGACCAGCCGGCTGCCAGGCGTGGCTGCCGAGGTCGGCACCCGGTTCGCCTTCCAGTCCAGCACCAGCGCCGGGTCCATCTCGATGCCCTGTGCGTGCTCGACGAGGTCGGCCAGACGCACGGCGACCGGTGCGGCTGCATCCCACATCTCGGTCCAGCCGTCGAGGCGTTACTGGCGGGCAGCCCCGTGGCGGGCCACGCCGTGACCAGACTCAGCACCTCGGCCCCTGCCCATAGCGCGGCCGCTCGGTGCGGCACGGTGGCGACCTCGACGACGGGTTCGGCCGCGGTCGCGGTGGGTCTGCAGGCATGTTCGTTGCCGTTGTTGGTGATGCCGACCTTGTAGAGGCCCCACGCCGGGAAGCGGAACAGGTAGACCCGGTGCGGGCAGGGAAAGGTCGGCGGCGCCGTCGTACACGAAGCAGGGCACCACCTCTCGGTTGAGCTTGCGCATCGAGGCTCGGCGCGGGGTGCCGCATTGGGAGCAGCGTGCGTCCTGGATGGTGTCGGTGCCCTGACGCGGGCCGGTGATGAGCAGGCCGCGGACGGCGAACCCGACGGCGACGTCTGAGGGGCGGCGACGGCGCGTCGGCGATTTGGCGGCCCCTGCACCGAGACTCCGGCGGAGCGTCCGTCACCGTCGCATGATCGTGAGGCAGCGCGTCGAGGCGATGGCAGCGACCTGACATAGAGGCGAGGTGTCCTCCTGCTGTCCCGGAGGACGCCACAGGGCCCCTCCCGGCCGGGAGGGGCCCCTGCCGTGCGCTGACCAGTCAGGCGGCGGCGCCGGCCTCACCGTCGGCGGCGGCGCCGGCCGCCAGCGCCGCGCGCGCCTGCAGCAGGCTGCGGACGAGCGCCTCGTGCACGGCCTCGAGGCCCGACACCACCTTGCCGGCCCCCGTGCGCACCGTCTGGGCTGCCTTGAGCGTCTCGGCCAGCAGTGCGAGCTGCGCCTGCGCCTCCGCGAGCCGCCGGTCGGCTTCGGCAGCGGCGGCGCCGTCGCCCTCCAGCGCCGCGTCGCGCTGCACCCGCAGGGCGACAAGCAGGGCAGCTGCCTGCACGACCGCGCCCTGGGCCGCGAACCGGCATCCGACATCTCCCCGCGTCCGTCACGTTGATGACTTTCGGTGCCGGACGACGCCCCACAATCGGTCTTCGCCTACCGAGTAGCAGCCGTGGAAGTGCCTGACGCCATGGAGCTTGTGGTGGTTCGCCGGCAACCGCGCCGGCTTGGTCTTGGGTACCCAGCCGGTGCCATGGTGTGGGCGGATCGCCAGTGGGCCGAACTCGTCGAACGCGAACACCCGGTCCGGAACTGCTCGATCACGTCTTCGATGCGTGCCAGTTTGGCCTCGCGGTCGGGATCGGTGGACTCCTTCCACGTCTTGGTGTGCTGGAAGCTGATCTGATGCTTGTGCAGTAACTGGCGTAGTCGTTCCCGCCCGACCTGCACGATGCGGGCCGGGTTGGCCGCCAGGAATTCGGCCAGCTTGCGAAGACTCCAGCAGGTGAACGGACGCCCGAGCTTGGTCGGGCGGGTGTAGGCCGTCGCGACGATGAACGCCTCATCGTCAGGGGTGATCCGGGGACGGCCACCCGCCCACCGAGGGTCCAGACTGGCCATCCCCATCTCGTTGAATCGATGGATCACCTGCCGCACCGAGTCCTCATCAGCATGGACCAACCGCGCGATCACCGGGACACTGTTCCCGCCCGCCGAGGCCGGCACCACCATCGCCCGCCGCAGCCGAACCGCCGAACCCGTGCCGCGACGCACGATCCGCTGAAGCCGCTGACCCTCTTGGTCACTCAACTGCCGTACTCGAACTGGATCTGCCATCGCCTGAGCGTGCCCTGCAATCACCACCACAACCGGCGTGTCCCAAACACCACCAACGTTTGCGGTCAGGGCACTAGATGGCCGACCCCTATACCACTACAGGTCAAGAAGCACCTCAAACGCCGCATCCGACAAACTGCAGGCTTGTAACATCGCAAGATCACCAGAGACGACGCACCTCTCACCCCAACCCGTGCTCCGGACGCACTAGGGTTAAACAATGTCTATCTGGGACGGCGCCACGGCGCGTGGCCAGAAGGAGACTCGCCTGTCCGCGCAAGATCGACTTGACGGGCCGGAATGTGAGGTCGTCCCGGTACTCAGGGGAATCCTCATTTCCGCCTGCCAGCTTACCGATGCTGCTTACGGCGTGGTGCTGTTGGCGGATTCCGATAGACATGTCACCAATGCCATCAATGCGAGGATTACTGAGCACCAGTTGAGCGTGCCGGCGGACCTGCCCGGGATGGACGCGTTCTTCGCGGCCCTCCTGGCGGCGCCACAGCCGCTGGTGCTGAACGACATGCACTCACGTCGCGCCGATTACAGCATCCCGTCGGCCCACCCGGACGTGACCAGCCTGGCCGGGTCCCCTGTTCACCCGCGGGAGGGCCCACCCGGATACCTGTACCTGGCACTCGAACACAAGGACAAGGATTTCTCGCCCGATGATGTACGCACCATCGTCACCCTCGCGGCCACTGACGGACTTGTCGTAGACACTCTCCGCCACGTCACCGACCGGCCCGGCCGGCTCCGATGGATCGACGCCATTACGGAGCTGATTCGCCTGTTGCACGGTGACGTCGGGCGAAAGGAAGGCCTCCAGAGCATTGCCGACCTGCTGAGGGAGGCCGCTGGTGCCGACACCAGTGTGACTGTTCTGGCCGATCGGGCCGAGGAGGGGCAAGTGATTGTCGAAGCTGCCTCTGGGCTTGGCGCGCACCTGATGTCCGGGACGCACCTACCCCGTGCCCGGTTTTGCTCCGAAGTCATGGACTCCGGACAGCCGATCGTCAGCGAAGACGTCACCAAGACCGTCCAGTTCACCCCACCCGCCGAATGGGTAGAGACGCTGTCGGTCCTCGGCCCGGGGCTCATCATCCCGCTGGCCACTCTGAGTGAGTCGCTGGGCGCGATGTTCATCTCGTGGCGGCGCGACTCGCCAAAAGCCCGCCACGCCACCCGCATGGCGTCGTTGGCGATCCCGTTCGCGCAAGCGGCCGCGCTCGTGCTCCAGCGCTACGAGGCCCAGCAGCTCCGGATCCGCAAGCAACGATGGATGGACGCGAGCGGGCAGATGGCCCGCCTGCTGATCGACCAGGTCGACCGCGACGAGGCGATGGACCTGGTGATCCACCAGCTCCGCAAGGTGTCCGGCGCCGACTTCGGCGGGATCATGCTCGTAGACCCCACCGACTCGACCGTCCTGCGGGTCGTGGGCTTTCAAGGACCCGGCATTCCGCCCGTGTCCGCCGATACCTGGATCCCGCGAAGCGGCCTCGTCGCACGCGTGATGCGGACCGGCCGACGGATCGTCAGTGACGATTATCCCCATCAGGAGGGCCACCACCCTCCCGCGGAGTGGCGGGAAGCCCTCTCGACGATCGGCCTCGGCATGGCCGTACCGCTCATCGTGGCCGATGAGGATGACGTCCTGGGAGTGTTGTTCGCCGGCTGGCGGCGCGATTCGCCCGACGAGCGGATGGCCACGGACGAGGTACAGGAGGTGCAGACATTCGCCGACCTGGCCGCCCTCGCCCTCCAACGCGTGCGGGCTCAAGACAACCGGGAGCAGCTGCATCTGCTCGAGGATCACGTGCAGATCGCTCACAACCTCCATGACGCTGTGCTACAACGCCTGTTCGCGGTGGGCCTCCGACTGCAAAGTGCCTCCGCCGTGAGCACCGAGCCGCCTATTCGCCATCGCGTTCAGCAAGCGATCAGCGACCTCGACGAGACGACCGAGCAAGTCCGCCAGACGATCGAACACCTCGCACGCGACGGGTCAGACGAACGGTGAACCCCTTCGTGGAACAGTGTCGTGATCCGTATGCCGCGACCGCATGCGCACCCAAGGCCGACACGCTCGCAACGTCGGCCGTGCGACGTCGATGCCGCCGGCGGTGGACGCAGCGCTCACCGCCGGTGCAGGCCCACCCATCGCAACAGAAGTTGGTCTCCGACGGCGATGTCGCCGGAGGTGATGGCGGCGCGCAGGCTTGCAGCGACTGGAAGCTCGACAGGGTCGGCGAACGTGATCTCCCGATGCCGGACGCCTACGGGCACGGACTTCATCGGCATCGTCGGGCACTTGGCCAACGTCGAGATCGGCTACTTCGGAGACATCTTCGCCCGTGAATGGCCGACCCTCCACGAGCGGATCTCGGAGCGGGAATATGACACCGACTCACAGGCCGACTTGTACGCGACTGAGCATGAAACGTGCCGCAGCATCATCAACCTGTATCGGCGGGCGTGGAGCTTCGCCGACGAGACCTTCGCGGACCCGCCTCTTGACGGCCGCACTGTCCGATTGGCACCGCGGCTCGAATACTTCGATGAGGTGCCGATGAACGGCTCACCCGTGTTGATGGCCAAGGCCCTGCGAACGTGCGCCGGATGTGCCGCCTCATGAATGCGTTGCCCGGCAAAGCGTTCCAGCCGCATCGTGCGATTCAGTTCTGACACTCCGACAGTCAACAACCCTGGTTGCGGTAGCCTCCTCCAGTTGCTCGAGTCGGTCAGCGCCGACCAGGTGGATGCGGTCTATGTCAGTCACGGCCACCCCGACCACTGCGCCGATCTGAACCAGCTGCTGCGGGCGCGGGCGCTCCGTGAGACCCGCCGCCGGCCCTGCCCGTCCACACGTTGCCCGGTGTCCTTGATGCCGTGCTCGCGCTGGACTTGCCGGGGGGATGTTGGCCGACGCGCTGGTGCTGCACGGGTTTCAGGCCGGCGAGGAGTTCCGCATCGGGCCATCGAGTGTCGACCAGGGGGCTACCGCACTGGCTGCCCAACGCGGGAGAACGGCTGACCGCGGCGGGGACGACGCTCGCCTACACCGGTGACACCGGGCCAGATCCGGAGGTGGTCGCACTCGCCCGCGACGTCGACGTGCTACTAGCCGAGGCGACTCATGTGGAGGTTGTTCCCCCCGACTCGGCTGATCGAGGGAGCGCGATTGGCAAGATCGCCTGAGATGCGGAACGCCTCGAACCCATGGTCCTGGTAATCCGGGCCATCAGCAGCCCGCGCCGTGTCGCGAGCCGACGTGCTGATGATCGACCAATGGGCCCGGGTCAGTGCGCGGAAACGCGTCTGAGTGTCGTCAGGTGACTCGGCCCCACCACCCTCAGATTGCCGACCACAGGCTCTCCCTGGCTAGAATCCGTGTGCAGACCGGAAACCTTCTAATGCGGTATCGATGGCCGTCCGTATCGACAGATCGCTAGTATCCAGTCCGTTCTCAACGGCGACCAGCCATACTACTTCCTCACCGCCGATCGCGCGTCGAGCGATGATGTGTGCACCGCGGTGGGCGTCGATCGCAACCTGGCCCTGGGCGAGCGTGGTCGACGCGAGACGTTCTCGCGCGAGTGCTGGCAGCCTGTTGGCGTGGTGGATGCAGAAGACCGATAGGCGCGGCCAGCTGGGCAGATCCGACGCATCGGGTGTGAGAGCGGTCACCGACATCGTGCTCCGACGAGAGTCCCAGTCGATGCGGACGATTCGCTCCCAACCCAGCCGCGTCCACATCTCGCGGTCTCGCCTGTACATCGCATGTGTGCTCGCAACGATGTCGGCACCGCACTCGGTACTCGCACGAAGCAGCAGTCGCTCTCCAGCAGCAAGGGCCAGCGCCGGGCCGACAGCGCTCTCGGAGCGGTGCCGGCCCCAGACCTGTTGACACCACCTCAACGCTGTCCGCACTCGCAACCACACCCTGCGTCCGGGCATGGGCACCATTCGGCACCTCCCTCATCGGTGTCGCCAAGTTGCCATCTCGAATGACACGTGTGATAGGCACCGGTCGTTCATGCACACGGCTTAAGCAGCACATGTTTCTCGACGTCAACCAGCCAACGTTCAAGGAAGTGTCATAAGAAGTTCACCGGTACCTGTTGCAACCAGCAGAGTCGCAGTGGCCGGCCAAGACGGTTCTGGAGACTGCTCTGAACGAAAGATGACCGAGCATCTGGGCCTTGAGAAGCACGGCACCCACTTGGCGAGTCGGGGCAACATCCGTAACGAGCGCACCCCCAGCGTGGGTCACGGGCGCGAGGATCAGGACTGGATTGCCTCGGAGTCTCGTGCAGCATGGCTGAGCCCAACCCCCGCCAGATGCTCGATGTCAGCGGCGTGCTCGCCCTGACCATCGACAGCTGACTACATGGCACGCGAAACCCGACGGCGAGCCGGGTGAGCATGCGCTCGGACGGTCCCGGGGTGGGCTCACACGGCGGACGGCCACCAGCCTTCAACGCCGACCTGTACAAGAACCGCAACACCGTCGAACGCGGCTTCGGACGTATCAAGCAATGGCGCGGCATCGCCAGCCGCTACGACAAGTACGCCATCACCTACCTCAGCGGCGTCACCCTCGCAGCCATCGTCCTCAACCACCGCAACCAGATTTAGGAGACACGACCTAGCCACGTGGAACGCCGAGCGCGCCGAGCGCGAAGACCTGTTGGCCCGCCACTGGTCGCCTCAGGTGACCTACGTTGACCCGCTCGCGGAAGCCGGCGGTCGTGCCGCGATCAGTGGCCTCATCGACGCTGTGCAGGCGCAGTTCCCCGGTTTCGTTTTCAGCCGGGTCTCCGAGGTGGATGCCCACCACCGGCAGCTCCGGTTCTCCTGGGGGCTCGGACCCGACGGCGAGGAGCCGGTGGTCATCGGCTTCGACGTCATCGTCCTCGACGAGGACGGCAGAATCCAGGACGTCCGCGGGTTCCTCGACAAGGTGCCGGCATGAGCACGGGACGTGGGTACGCCGTGTGGCACTTCCGCAGCGTCGATTTCGGACCCGAGATCAGACGCTACATGGAGCGCATCGAGTCCACCTTCGAGCCCTTCGGTGGGGAATGGATCGTGCACGGCACCCACCCGGAGGTCCTGGAGGGACCGTGGTCAGCCGACCTGGTGATCATCGGCTTTCCATCAATCACCGCAGCCCGGGACTGGTACGCCTCACCCGCCTATCAGGACATCCTCGAACTGCGAGTCAACCACGCCGACTCCCAGGTCGTGCTCCTCGAGGGCGTGCCGCAGGGATACCAGGCCGCGGAAACCATCGCCAAGCTGGTCGTCGGCTGACCGGACAAGGTCGCCGGGCCGTCCAACGGACGGCCCGGCGATCGTGGAGGCAGCGGCAAAGTCGGCCCTGGCGAGCCTCTTGAACTGTCGGGCGACCCTGGGTGGCCGGGTCAGTGGCCGGCCGCGGGCAGACTGTTCGGTGGGGTCTTCTTGGCCGGCTGCCCTCAGCTCACGGCCATGTCGCGCAGTGCCTTGATGTAGCCCAGGCTGTAGGCCCAACCAGTACGCGAGTCGCCGACCATCTGGGGTACGTGGTCCGCGATCAGGATGCCGTCGAAGTCGAGCGCCACCAGCGTACGCATCAGGGTGCGCATGTCCGCATAGCCGTCGTCGACGAAGGTCTCGGTGAACGTCGGCAGTGGCGCGCTCACGTTTCGGAAGTGGACCTTCCACAGCTTGCCCAGAGCCGCGAAGGCTCGCGCCGCGTCGGCAACCGGCTTTCCCATCCGGTCGCCGCCTTCGAGCCATGTCCCCATGCACAGACAGACCCCGACGTTCGGGCTGTCCGCGATCTCAAGCGCGCGTACGTATCCGTCGTATGTCCCCAGTACGCAGCGCGGGACGCCGCCGAGCTCGACGGCCGGCGGGTCGTCGGGATGCATGCCGATCCGGACGCCGACCTCTTCGGCGACCGGTGCGACCTGGCGGATGAAGTACGTGTAGTTGTCCCACAGCTCGTCCTCGGAGTAGCGACGGCCATGGGTGAGCGGTGGAACGAACTCCTCGCCGACCCAGTAGCCGTGTGCCGTGTCGAGGTCGACGTGCCGGGCCGAGGCGTCACCCCGTGTCGAGTCGCGTGCCGAGCTCCAGATCCCGTTGCCCATGTGGGCGTACGTCGTGTAGTCGATGCCCAGCCGTCCGAGCGAGCGGAGGTACTCCTTGTACTGCGCGATCTTCTCGTCCCGGCCCGGCAGGTTGAGCGTCACCTCCGGCATGTTGTGCACATGGGTGTTGCCGATGTTGGCGAGCGTGAGACCGGCGGCTTCGACGCGTGCCTTGACTGTCGCGAACAGGTCGTACGTGCCACCTGTCGTGCTCACGCTCACGTAGTCGACGCCGAGCTGTCGGGCGAACGTCAGGTCGTCGTCGGTGAAGTCGGACCGCAGCTGCATCGAGATCTTCATGCCGTTCCTCCGATCGACTGCCCGGACAGCGTGCCAGCCGCCACGATACTGAAGACGAGGCCGCGGCCCGGCATCTCGACAAGGAACGGCCACCGCGACGACGTACTCCCTTCGCCGACAGGCCACAGGTCCATGCCTCTGCCGCCGACCAGCTCAACCCGGATCGACAACCACGTACGGGCCACGATCAACTACCTCCACGCACAGCAAATGGCCAGCCACAACCCCTACTGAACGGCACACGTCTCCTGGCGGCAAGGACCGGTCCCGCCGCCGTGCACGTACAGCTGTACACCTGCGATGGCTCACCCACACACCGACACCCCCAAGCGTGAGCTGGTGTGCGACCTGGGGCCTGGGTTCGCGCTACTGTCTATGACCGCCACTCCTGCTGACAACAACGTGCATAGGCTGGCGACATGATCACCGGTGTCCACACGCTCATCTACTCCGACGACGCTCCGGCCACCCGGGCGTTTCTTCGTGACGTGCTTGGCTGGTCGAGCGTGGTGCACGAGGAGTCCGGCCAAGACTGGCTGATCTTCAAGACCGGTTCGAGCGAGCTGGGGGTACACCCCACCGCTGGCAAGCAGTCGGACGGAGAGTCCTGGTCCTCCCCGAGACACCACTCAGTCTCGCTCATCTGCGACGACGTGCAACGCACGAGGGCGGAGCTGGAGTCGAAGGGGGCGGCGTTCAGCGGCGGCATCGAGGACTACGGCTTCGGCCTCACCACGATGATGCAGGTGCCTGGGGCCGACGACATCATGATCTACCAGCCGAGCCATCCGACGGCGTACGACCTCTGACACAACGGGGACGGTTAGCGTCTGCTCATCGGCGCCACCCGGTCGCCACGTCCAGCCGGCCAGGATCTGACGCCATACCCTGGCACGCTGCCGGCGGCGATACAGTCCGTAGGCGCGACCGGCCGGCGGCCCGGGCTTGACCGATCCCAGTCATCTGGTCACACGGCCTCGCTCTTGGCTCAGGCTGGGGTGTACCACTGATCTTGGACAGGGACTCCTGACCGGAGAGGATGGCGTTCACGTCCGAGAAGCGCCGGAAGTTCAGGGCGCAGTTCAGGGCTGAGGTGGTGCAGATGGTGGACGCTGCAGTAGCTGAGCGCTATGTCCGGTTGCGCCACGCGTAGGTCGTCGTCTTCCTGTTCTTCCAGCGCCACTTGGTCCAAGGTTCGCCCCCACCGGCCTGAAGTAGGCCACCGGAAAGGACACGGCACATGGACGCGTCGACGCCGCATCACGCCGATCGGGCCGAGCGACACCGTCTCTCTCGTCGTGGCGTCATCAAGTACGGCGGCGCCGTCGTTGCGATGGCCGGCCTCGGAACAAGGCTGTCGATCCCTGCCGAGGCCCGTGCGGCCGACTCGGAATCAGGCACGCTGGTCATCTACGACATGCAACACCTCTACTCGCTGGATCTCACCGACCAGGCGCAGGCCCGATCGGCGTACGACGAGATGCATTTCGTCGCGACGCTGCAGGGGATCGTGAACCGGGACGAACCGCGGCTGTACGTGAAGTTCTCCTACCATGACGATTTCGGCGCCGCCGACATCGACGGTTTCTGGCTGAACTATCTGCAGCAGCCGGGCCAGTTCCTCACGGGCCGGCCCACGCGGAACGCGGCCGACCTGGACGATCTTGTGCGCACGTTCCGCCCGTACCTGCATGGCGCGGTGGTGTGGGACCCGCGGGTGGCGGCGACGTCCAATGTGGCGTCCACGGTGGCCGGTGTCGAGGATCTCGTCGCCATCCGCTACGACACCAGCCCAGGCTCCCTCTACTCGCGCTATGTGACGACACCGGCGACCCCGACCGTGCACCTTCCGGTCCAACGATGGCTGCTCCAACCCAACGGTTCGCCCCTGTTCACCGGAGCTGGCACGATCCCCGGCACGAAGCTGCAGAGCACGGGCAGCGCGAAATGTGACGCGTACATGTGGGCGAAGGTCCGCTATCTCGACACCAGGCGCTGCGATCCAGGACAGCTCGGCTATTACCTGGACGCCTACTGGCTCACGAACCCGACCTTCGGGCTGCCGGTGGCGATGGTCACCAACCACGACTATCTGGTGGCACGCAGGGGCTTCGTCGTCGACCTCGGCCCCTGGGATGACGAGCAGCCCTCGGACGACCCGACTCAACCCCCTGGCACGGACCGAGCGACCTGGCAGGCGATCCTGGCCTCCGCCTACCGCGGCACCGGCGGCCAGATGACGGCAGTTCACGGCTTCGTCCCCTGGCAGTACAAATACGGCTCTGCTCCGCACAACCCCGTCGGTGCAGAGTGGGAGAGCGCCGAGCTCTTCTCCGCCTACAACGCCTACCTCGACGCCGACGCGCCGGGTGAGGTCGGCGGTATGGCGAACGCATCGATATACGTGCACACGCCGCTGAAGCCCTCGTACCCGCAACGCCCGGCACCGACCGTGCGCCAACTACAAGACCGTGGTCTTGTGGCTCCCGACGGATCGGTCGTGCCGAAGCGCTACGTCATGTTCTACGTCTCCGACTACGACTCGGCGGCCTGGATCTACCACGCTGTGCCACGGTTCTGGCGCGACCCGAACCGAGGAGAGGTTCCATTGAGTTGGGCCTTCAACCCCAACCTCTCCGACCGCATCGCCCCCGCCTTCACCTACACCCGAGCCACCCAGACCGACAACGACGTATTCATTGCCGGCGACTCGGGTGCCGGCTATCTCAACCCCAGCATGCTGGAGACCCCAAGGCCGTACTCGGGCCTCCCGTCGGGCCTCGCCGCCTGGCAACGGCACTGCTCCCGGTACTACCACCTCTGGGACATCACCGTCACGGGATTCGTCATCGACGGCAACGCGCCCGCGATGAGTGCGGAAGCCCGGCAGATCTACGCGCGGTTCTCCACCAACGGTTTCGCCGAGCAGTCCGGACCCACCCTCGGCGTCATCGGCACCACGCCGTACCTGCAAGGCGCACAGGACGGGTCGCTGGAGAGCATCCTCACCGGCGACACCACGCGAGCACCGTACCTGCCGGAATTCCACGTCTACCGCAACACCCTGCAGTCACCGACCTGGTACAAGCAGGCCGCCGACCGGATCCACTCCTCGCTTCCTGACGCCGAGGTCGCCTTCGTCGACGCGCTGACGTTCTTCGCCCTACTCCGTCAGCACCTCTACGACCAGGTGATTGCAACCGTCGGGGCGAGTTTCGTGGCGGTCGTCCCCGGACAGTCCGTAGCGGTCACCCTCGAGCTCACCAGCTACCGCCCGACCGCGACCACAGGCTCGGTCTCCATCACCGCGCCATCCGGTTGGACGGCCAGCCCCGCCGCCGTGCCGTTCAACCTCGATGCGGAAGGACAAACTCAGATCACGATCGATGTGCAAGCCCCCGCAGGGCTTCCACTCGGCGAGCGGCACGACCTCGCCGCTGTCGTGACCGTTGGCGGGGCCTCACGCAGCTACGGATTCCAGACACGCACCTCTTCCGCCGCGACGGGCAGCGCAACAATCTCCACGACCCTGGCTGCGGCCAACGTCGACGACGGCCTCAGCCAGGTTGAGGTCTCGGGCGATGGCCGTACCCAGGAGGTCACCGTCGCCGGTGAAACAGGTCGACGGATGGTCGAGGTGGTCCCTGCGGATCTCAACGTGTACTTCGGCGTCGACAACAGCGTCGCCAATGACGGACAGTTCCAGGCCACCTTCACTGTCGACTACTACGACGAGCACACCTACGACTGGGTCCTGCAGTACGACTCGAACAACCCCGCTGGCACTCTGGGCGGCGCATACACCACGGCTGGCACGGTGACCAATGCCGACACCGGCACCTGGAAGACCGCTACATTCACCGTCGACGACGCCCGATTCGCAGGTCGCGAGAACGGCGCGACGGACTTCCGGATCTTCTCCTCCGCCGGGCCGATCACGATTCATCGGGTTACGGTCGTCGTATCCGGCGTCGGCGTCTCCTCTCCGCAGCACTGACGGCCCCGGCTTCGACTGGGAGACATGCCACCGCAAGCCCCTACCATTTCGCGGTATTCCCTCCCGCCCGATCGTCGATTCGAGCGGGAGATGGCGCACTGGGTTGGCCGTTCCGGAGCCGGACGTGCTGTTGACCGAGCCGTCGTTGGGCGATAACTTTCGGCAAATAGGTCTCTACCAATTGTCGCTTCGACGATAGGACCACTATGGATCCCCGGAGCACGGCGGACCGCGGGCGCGACGACGCCGAGGACGCATCGGCCCTGGTCAGTCTGGGGCGGATGTCTCGCCGTCGGTTCATCACGGCAGCCGGCGTGGCCGCCGCGGCTTTCGGTGGCGCCTCGACGCTCGCCGTCCCGGCCGCCGCGGAAAGCACGCTTCGCAACCTTGCCGCTGGTGCGTCCTATGGAGTGACGGCGGGTCGGCCGAATCTGTCTGACGGTGAGGGCGACGAGACCAGTTACCCCGAGACGGGGAACCTGCTCACCGACGGGCAGTACTCCGGCACCGAGTTCACCGACGCAGGATGGCGTGGCTACCTGCGGCAGGACACCAGGACGATCGCCATTGATCTGGGGAAGATTGGTACAGTCCAAAAGGTCCTGATCGACTATCTCTTCTATCCGAGCGCGGCCGTCTACCTTCCGAACCAGGTACGGGTCGCACTGTCGATGGACGGCAAGACCTGGCGTCTGGCCGGGACGGCTCCGGGCGACAATGTGGGCACGGTGAACGAGCACCGCGTGGTGGGTGTCGAGGTGGCGCCGACCTATGCCCGCTACGTCCAGGTGCATTTCGACGTCAACGGCTGGGCGTTCGTCGACGAGATCGAGGTGCTCGGGACCGAGGGAATCGAGCCTGGCACGCGGGAGCCAACGGGCGAGATCGTGAAGCCCGACTCGCAGGACCCCGGGCAGTTCCTCAGGCAGGGAACAGGACAGGTCGGCGGGGTCAAGAACATGTTCCTCGCCTACACCTACTGGACCCAGTCAGAACTCGGCGAGGTCGGCAAATGGAGTGCTGAGGACCTTCGCGAGGTGATTACCCACGTCGATAGCGACAGCGTCTCCACGGACTGGATGTGGGACACCGTACTACTGATGGCTGGCGGATCCGAGCTCGACGGCTACCCGGACCAGCCACGCTGGGACGATCTGCTGGACAGGTTGTTCGAGCCCGACATCAACATCGACGCCCTCGACCAGGCGGTGGCCACAGCGCGTCAGACCCTCGACGACGACGGGCAGACCATTCGGCTCGTGCTGCCGATTCCGAACCCGGTGGCCACCCTCGACCGGCCCTGGGGTTCACTGAACGGCGAAGAGCTCGACCTCAACCCGACCAGGGTCGGCGCGCAGGTCTCGGCCGCCAACAGACTGCGCGTCGTGCACTGGTACATCGACCAGGCGCTGCAGCGCCTCCGCGCAGCCAGGCACAGGAACTTCCGACTTGCCGGCTTCTACTGGATGCGCGAGCAGATCGCCCCGCGCTCGTCCGACTCCGCACTGGTCCAGAAGGTCTCGGCCCTGCTGCACGATCGACCGGAGAACCTGCGCTTCTACTGGATCCCGTGGTTCCAGTCAGCCGGATTCGCGTACTGGAGAGACTACGGATTCGACGCATCGATGATGCAGCCCAACTACTTCTTTGACAGGATCTTGTCCCCAACGGACACCTCCCGACTGGAACTGAACGCCGAGATCGCACGGTGGAGCGGGCAGGGGGTGGAACTCGAGATCGACGAGGCCGCGCTCACCGATGCCGGTGCACGGCAAAAGTGGCTGAACTACCTGGAGGTCGACCGAGCCACCAGCGCCGACAAGGCAATCAAGGGCTACTACTGGGGCACGCGGACCACCTTCCAGGCCATGGTCGAGAGCACCGACCCGGAGGTTCGGGCCATGTACGACGCCGCCTACGAATTCATCCGCCGATCCCGCTGATTCGCACAGCCACGCTGGTTCCTCAGAACTTCCGGCGAGCCGGATGAGAAGAATCACACGCTTCCACAGCGCCCTCACCTGCACCTTGCCACCAAGAACACCGCTGGCCCGTTGGGCTCGGTGGGCGGGTACGACTGGGATCCTTCTCCTCATGAGCACACCACCAGACGGATTGCCTCTCTACCGAATCTTGACGGGGCCGGACGACGCCATGTCCTGCCACCGTGTGAGCGAAGCGAGCGCCCATAAGGTCTGAATTGCGTGGAGCACATGATCGCTTGGAGCCCTAAGCACCTCGCATGACGTCGAGGCACGCACCGAGGTTCTCATCGTCCTACGCGAAGGCACCGCCGACGACATCCTCACCTACATCGACGGCACCCTCCTGGCCGACCTGTGGCCCGACCTCATCCTCCCCACCGACATCAGACGCGCATGGGCGCCACTCATCGAGCAAACCCACTCCCAGGCCGCGTGACATGAGCACACACCCCGACCTGACATCCCTGCAGCTGGCCGCGGCTCGCTTGTTCTTCGAACTCCCCGAAAGCAAAGGCTTCGTCCTCGCCGGCGGCGCGGCCCTGATCGCCTCAGGACTGATCACCCGGGCAACCAACGACATCGACCTGTTCGCCGTCCACCGCCGTACGTCGAGCATCCCCGACGCGGCCACCAGCTTCGAGACAGCCGCCCACACTCGGGGCTGGACCACCCGAAGGATCGTCGACCAGCGCGAGTTCGTACGGCTCCTCATTACTAATGGAGACGAAAGCCTGGTGATCGACCTCGGCCGCGACTCACCACCCGACCAACCAACCCACCACACCATTCTCGGCCCCACCCTCGCCGAGCGCGATCTCGCAGCCCCAAAAACCCTCGCCCTCTACGGCCGGGCAGAAGGACGCGACTTCGCCGACATCTACCACCTCGCCCACAGATTCGGCCGAGACAACCTCATCATCCTGGGCACACGAACAAGACCCCGGATTCGACACCAACATATTCGCCACCATGCTCAACAGCCTCAACCGCCTCAACCGCCTCAACGACCGCGACATCCCAATCCGGGCCGCCGACATCGCGGAGCTGAGAACCTTCTTCGCCGAATGGCGGGCCACACTTACAGCTCGCTAGGGTCTCCGCGACCCGATGGTCGAGTCGGTCCAGGGCGCAGTGACCCGCACGACGGGATGACCGGCGAGGCGCCGCGAGGCAGACTTCGCGGCGCCCCGGCGGTGGCTACTGCCAGGTCACGTTGTCGAGCTGGAACTTGCCGGGCCACGCCCCGTAGTCCGTGTCGGCCGTGCGGGTCCCGATCTCGATCCGGCTCACCGCCGACGCACCTGCCCAGCCCTTCAGCTCGAACGAGAGCGGCGTCCACGCGTCCGCCGACGTGTTGAACGTCTTGGTCAGCGTGGCGCCGTTGGCGCCGGTCAGCCTCACGGTCACCTGGTACCCGGTCGCCTGGTCGACGCCGGGCACGCTGCCCCAGGAGTTGAACTTCAGCGAGAAGGTCGAGGCTCGTGACATGTCGATCGGCTGGTCCGGGGCGAGGTAGACGCTGCGTACCGCTGTCGGCGCCACGGACGCGGTGTTCGCCTGCAGGCAGCCACCGGAGAAGCAGCGGCCCGGGCCGTTCGCGATGGAGGTCACCTGTTCCACCCCGGTCACGTTCTGACCCGCCTGCCAGCCCTGCACACTGTCGTCGAAGGTGTAGCGCGGGTCGATGTTTTTCCATGGGCTGTTCGCTTCACCCGGCACCTGATTGCGGGTGTACTGCAGCGCCTCGTACAGGTGGCCCTGATAGCTGACCTTGTCGCCGGCGTGGAAAATCCGCGAGGCCGTCCAGATCGGGGTGCCGTCGTCGGTCATCGCGATTTCCTGCCACGGACCGTTCGGGTCGCCCGGTGTCTGGTTGCGGGAATGCCATGCGGCGAGGTAGGTCTTGCCCTGGTAGCTGACCTTGTCGCCGGCCTCGAATATCCGCGAGGCCGTCCACTTCGGGGTGCCGTCGTCGGTCATCGCGGTCTCCTGCCACGGACCGTTCGGGTCGCCCGGTGTCTGGTTGCGGGAATGCCATGCGGCGAGGTAGATCTTGCCCTGATAGCTGACCCGGTCACCGGCGTTGTAGACGCTGGTCGCGTTCCAGGCCGGTGGGTGCTCGTAGTCGTAGCCGGTGGGCAGCGCGTACAGCACCGCCTCGCCCGCATCGAGCCGGCGGTGCAGCGGCGTGCCATCCGTCAGCGCGATCGGCGTGCGGAGGGTTCCGTCGGTGCGGCTGAGTTCCTGTACCGAACCGATGCCGTGGTCGAAGGTGAGGGAGATGTCCTGACCCCTGGTGAAGTCGTTGTTGACGACCATCAGGTAGTTGCGGCCGGTGTCGCGGTCACGCAGGTAGGAGAGTGTCAGGTTCTGGTCCGAGCCGGCGTGGACGAAGAAGTCCGTCGGCACCGTCGGCTGACCGTAGGTGTTGCCGTTCTGCCAGACCTGCCTCGCATCCAGCTTCGCCAGGGTCGAGCCGATCGCGTGGATCTCGCTGTCGAGCTGCTTGACCGGCTCGTACAGGTCGGTCTTGCGCCCGTCGGCGGTCACGATGGCGTCGGTGAACGTCTGGCTACGGTTGGTCGGGGTGAACCAGGTGAAGTAGGACAGCTGCTTGTATCCGTAGGCCAGGGCCAGGTTGGCCTCGTAGCGGATCTCGGTGGCGTTGGGTCGGCGGAAGCCGCCCGGTAGCCCGATCGACTGCAGGTAGGTCGCCGTCTTGGTGTTGTTGGCAAGTCCGACCTTGCGTACCGTGTTGAGGTTGTTCAGGAAGCCGGTGTAGTCCATGCTGTCCGCCGCCAGTCCAAACGGATACCGGTCGAACATCAGGTAGCCACGGCCATCGATGCCGGTCAGGTAGTTCTGCATGACCTGCGCGTACGCCGCCTCTGATGGGTAGACGCTGCTGGGCAGGAAGTTCAGGTGCGCGTCGTAGCCGGGTGCGACGTCGGCGATGGCGTTGACGACATGCTGGTACGGGGTGGGGTCGTACGGCTCGTCCACGAGGTAGAACCCGCCTACGCCCGGCACGTCGGTGTACTCCCGTGCGAGCTTCTTGATCTGGTCGTCGGACATCGTCGGGAAGCTCGTGAAGCGGCTGTCGTAGACCGTCGCCTGCAGGCCATGCTGGTACGCGAGTTGGGCCATCTTCAGGTTGATGTCCTTGGTCGCCAGCGTGTCGTTGCCCACCACGTCGTCGATACCGGCGTCGCCGAGATAGCGGTACTGGGTGTCGTTGACGTAGTTGGCACCCGTGGGTGGCCAGAACACCGAGATGAGGATGTTGCCCTCACCCATCCGCGCTACGTGGTCCTGCACCTGGACCGGGATCGACGTCGAGACGTCGAGTTGCGGTGCGGTCAATGTGATCGTCGCCTCGCCCGGCGCCACCGCAGTCACCTTGCCGGTGTCGTCCACCGTCGCCACCGCCGGGTCGGAGGAGGACCAGACCACCCGCGGCGTACCACCGGGTGCGGCGGCCCGGTACGGCAACTGGTCACTGCCGCCGGTCTGCAAGAGCAGCGCGGGTTTGTCGATGGACAGATGTACGCCACTGATCGTGCCGAAGACCGCGAGCTCGGACAGCTGTACCAGGTACCCGTCGCCGGTGGCGACGCCGTTGCGCCGGGTGACGTACAGGCGCAGGTACCGCCCCTTGACCCCGGCCAGGTCAACCACCACTGGATCGGTGCGGTTGTCGGCGTTGCCGCTGCTGGAGAAGACGGTGGTGTAGGTGTCGCCGTCGTCGGACACCTCGACGCGGAAGTCGGCCGGGAAACTCTTGGTCCGTGGGAAGACGACGACTCGGTTCAGATCGTAGGTGTCGCCGAAGTCGTAGCGCACCCACGCGGGGGCCGTCGGTTCCTGCACCTTCTCGTACGGATTGGTGCTCCACCCGTCGGTGGTGCCCGCCACCTGGTTGTTCAGGAAGGCCATGGCCCAGGTCTCGGTGGGCATCTCGTAACTGGAGGAAGACGTCACCGTGGCACCGACCGCGATGTTGCTGGTGCCGTCCGGAGCGTAGCCGGCCACGTCGTTGGGATCCGAGGGAACCGACGTGGCACCTGCGGGGCTGAACGTGACAGCCGAGCCCGCTGTTGCCGCGGCGAAGGTTGGCGTCGGTGCCAGGGCCACCGACCAGACCGATGTTGCCGCGACGGCGAGAGCTACCGCCATCGCGCGGCGCAGTAGTCCTTGCATCAGTACTCCTCAGAACACTAAGCGCAGGCGTGTCATCACGACGGCGGTGAACAGGGCCGGAGAACACATGGCATGGTCGGGTGTTCCCTTCACCTGGAGCGGATCACGGTGGCGTGTGCAATGAGACGGCGATGGACAGCGCCCTACGGTGTGCTTGAGACGGGATCGGGAACCGGACTGCGAATCTCGTGCCGGTCCGTCGCTCCAGCAGTGCCCCGGCGAACTTGGACCGTTCTACGAAGCGCTGCCATACAAATTCAGCGCCCGTCATCACGATCATCAAGGCCTGTGACACGTTCAGGCCACATCCGCCCCTGTCCGGCGGACAGGCGTGGGCGCTCCCCCGCACCACCAAAGCCAGCCAGCCTCGTCTCCGCGATCGCGACCTTGCTCAAGACCAGGTCCGACAGGCCGCCCGCTCGGCCAGTGCCATCCCGGCACCAACCCGGCACGCGCGACCGGCTGATGGACGACGCACCCGATCCACGGATCGCGGCCTAAGGCCGGCCTAAGGTTTCTTGAGAGTTCCCTTGAGTTCCACATGGTCTTCTCGACTTGGGCGGCGGCAGTCGCCGGCCCACGAGTGCGAAGGGGAGCAGGTATGAGAAGCAGGGTGCGTTTGATGGCTGTGGTGGCCGCGGTCGCCACGGCGGTCTGCCTGACTGCGTCGGCGGCCGCGTCCGCGAGCCCGTCGTCCGACACGGCCAAGGCCAAGGCGGTTGCAGCTGCCGGGGCGAAGGGCAAGCCGGGGGACGGCAAGGTCGTCATCAGGCACAGGGGACCGGACGACGCCGGCACCGTGAGGCTCTTGGCCGAGGCCGTCGCCGCCCGGCTGGACGTCGGCGTCGCCTCCGCGGAGCACGCGCTGAAGGAGCTGTTCGCGCTGGCCGATCGGTCGCACGGTGTCGACCCGCGCAGCGCCGAGTTCGCGGCGATCGCGAAGGAACTGGGCGTCAGTCCGGTGCGTTTCGAGAAGGCCCTGGCGGCGGCCAAGCAGGCCCTCGGCAAGCAGGTCGTGGAGGAGAAGGGCAAGGGCAAGCCGGGGGACGGCAAGGTCGTCATCAGGCACAGGGGACCGGACGACGCCGGCACCGTGAGGCTCTTGGCCGAGGCCGTCGCCGCCCGGCTGGACGTCGGCGTCGCCTCCGCGGAGCACGCGCTGAAGGAGCTGTTCGCGCTGGCCGATCGGTCGCACGGTGTCGACCCGCGCAGCGCCGAGTTCGCGGCGATCGCGAAGGAACTGGGCGTCAGTCCGGTGCGTTTCGAGAAGGCCCTGGCGGCGGCCAAGCAGGCCCTCGGCAAGCAGGTCGTGGAGGAGAAGGGCAAGGGCAAGCCGGGGGACGGCAAGGTCGTCATCAGGCACAGGGGACCGGATGAGCTGGCCGCCGGCGGGCAGTCCTCCAAGCGCTGAACCGACAGCGGGCGGCCGGCCCCGGGACTCTCCGGGCTGGCCGCCCATATTCGCCATTGACCTCCTGGACGGGACGATTGCAGCCATGCGTGTGCTGGTGGTGGACGACGACGACGCGGTGCGCCTCGCGCTTTCCAGGGCCCTGACCCGGGACGGCCACGAGGTGGCCGAGGCAGCGGACGGTACCGAGGCGTTGGAGGCACTCGGCGGTGGCCAGCCCGACGTCGTCATCCTCGACGTGCTGATGCCGGAGCCGAACGGCCTGGAGGTGTGCCGCCGGGTCCGGGCCCGGGGCGACCGCGTGCCAATCCTCATGCTCACTGCCCGGGACCTTGTCGAGGACCGGGTGGCCGGTCTGGATGCGGGCGCCGACGACTACCTGGTCAAGCCGTTCGCCCTCGACGAGCTCAGGGCCCGCGTACGCGCGTTGCTGCGGCGCGGCGCCGCCGCCCAGGAGGAGGTCATCCGCTTCGCCGACCTGGAACTGGACATGGCGGCCTGCCAGGCCCGCCGCGGCGGGCGGACGCTGGAGCTCACCCGCACCGAATACGCGCTGCTGGAGCTGTTCCTGCGCAACCCGCGGCGGGTGCTGAGCCGGTCGCTGATCTTCGAGTCGGTGTGGGGCTACGACTTCGGGCCGTCCTCCAACGCGCTGTGGGTCTATATCAGTTGTCTGCGCGGCAAGCTGGAGGCCGGCGGCGAGCCCCGGCTGCTCCAGACCGTGCGCGGGCTCGGCTATGTGCTGCGGGAGGAGCCGTGACCCTGGGAAACCGGGTGGCACTGGCGGGCGGCACGGTGGTCTTCGCGGCGCTGCTGCTGGCCTCGCTGATCATCTACCCTTCGCTCAGCGCCGACCTGCACCATCAGCACGACGAGATCCTCGTAGCCGCCGCCGACCAGGACGCCTCCAAGCTGCTCGAGGACTTCAAGTTCAAGGTGCAGCAGATGAAGCAGGAGCGGGAGGGATCCCGGCTGACGGTGCCGACCTCGCCGGTCACCGTCGGCTCCACGCGGCTGCAGTTCATGGTCCCGCCGGTCGAGGCCGGTCCTGGCGGCGCCTTCATAGCGGTCACCGAGCGGGACGTGCTGGTCTCCCAGGGCAAGGCCCCGGCGTACTTCCAAGACGCGGAGTACCAGGGGGTGCACTATCGCGTGTACACCGCGCCGCTGGCCGGCTGGAAGGGCGCGGTGGTCCGGGCGGCGATACCGCAGTCAGTGGTTGAGTCCACCCTCCGTCCGCTCGCCGCCCTGCTTGCCGCGATCACGGCCATCGGCACCCTGCTGGCGGCCCTCGGCGCGCGACTCGTGGCCGGCCGGGTACTCCGCCCGGTGCGGAGGCTCACCGAGACGGTCGAGCACGTGACGGCCACCCGGGACCTCACCGCCCGGATCGACGTCTGGGGACGCGACGAGATCGCCCGGCTGGCGCGCTCATTCACCGCGATGATGGCCGCGGTGGAGGAGTCTGTATGGGCACAGCGGCGGCTGGTCGCCGACGCCTCGCACGAACTGCGTACCCCGCTGACCAGTATCATCACCAATCTGGAACTGCTCGGCGACGGCCCTGGCGTGGCCGATCCGCAGGCCCCCGCGCTGGTCGAGCAGGCCCGTTTCCAGGCCGAGGAGCTGCGGTCCCTCGTCAACGACCTGGTGGAACTGGCCCGGTACGGGCAGCAGCACACCCACGCCGAGGACACCCGCCTCGACCTCCTCGCAGAACGGGTGGTGGCCCGGGCCGCCCGGCGAAGCCCGCATGTGTCGCTGCATACCGACCTGTCCGAATGCCTGGTACACGCCGACCCCGACGCACTGGAACGCGCCGTGAGCAACCTCGTCGACAACGCGGTCAAGTGGAGCCCGGACGGCGGCCAGGTCCTGGTCGGAGTATTCCCCGACGGTACGGTCACCGTCACCGACCAGGGCCCGGGCATCCCGGCGGACGACCTGCCCTTCGTCTACGACCGCTTCTACCGCTCACCGACCGCCCGCTCCCTCCCCGGATCCGGCCTCGGACTCGCCATCGTCAAACAGGTCGTCGAGACCCACGGCGGCACCGTCACAGCGGAACCCCTGGACCGCGGTCTCCGCATGCGGCTTTCCCTCCCCTCCTCGACCTGACACCCGCGCCGGGGTCCGCGGCCGCACCGAACCGGGCACGCTGGAGCCGCCACTGGTCCAGGAGGGGGTCCGGCCCAACAGACGCGGGAAGATACGCACAGGGCCGGAAGACTGCCGGCCACCTGGCGCCAGCGCCCGACTGGACCCGACTGCCTGACGCACCGTGCGCCAACCTGTAACCGTGCAGGTCAAGTGCCCGGTTGGGGGCTTTCCTGTAAAAGCATCAATGGTTTTGCGCCACCGTGATGATCGTGTCGGGATCGCAGTTTCGGGCCGTTATGGCTGACTGCGTGTGTGGTCAGGTGATCAGTTGTCTCGCCGAATAAGTGGGCGAGGTGGTAGACGTCAGCGAAGTCGCCTCCCTCCGCCCGATCGAATCCGGCCTCACCGAGAATGGTCTTGTCGGCAACCTCGTCAGGGTCGCTCTCGTAGTGCAGGCGCGAGTCCGGCCAAGCGTCCGTTGCCGACCCGGCGACGTGGCTGCCCAGGTCAGACGACCCGTGGCGGTCCAAGCCTGTGATGGCTCTGAACCGGCGCAGAAGTCTCGCACAATCTCCGTCAGTCCGCTCTTGTGGATCTCTGGCAATTGCCGGCCAGTTGACGCGACGTTCTGCGGCTTCGTCGCTTGGAGAGCTCAAGGTTCGCTGACCTGCGCAGACGGTCGTTGGCAATGGTTCTGCGTATTGTGCGGATTCCGCGGCGAGCTCACGTCCGTCGCGAGCGTGATCGCCGTCGCGACGGACTTGGCACGCTGCGAGGCGATAGCTCCCTTGCGTTCGCCGCGAAGGGGTGAGCGAGGCGGGCTGGCTTCTGCTCAGTACAGATACGGGCGCCTGCGTTGACCAACCGATGAGTTCTGCAGCCGGGGTGAGACGTGGTGGCATGCGGACTCATACGCTGGAGACTCCCGATGTCGACCTCGTCTACGACGTGGCCGGCCCATTGCCGACCGCCGACGGCCAGCCGCCGCTGGTCATGATCGGCCAGCCGATAGACGCGAGCGGTTTCCGCGCGCTGGCCGGGTTCTTCCCGGACGGGACCGTGGTCACCTCCGACCCGCGCAGCGGCGGCCGCAGTGTCCGCAAGACGGACGAGGGAAGCAGACCCCGCAGGATCAAATCCGCGGCGTCCACGCGGTGATCGAAGCGGTCGGAGGCGGGCCGGAGGAGTTGTTCGCGGGCAGCGGCGGTGCGGTGGTCGCTCTCGCGCTCGTCGCCGGCTTCCCGAATGACGTCGCGGTCCTCGTCGCGCACGAGCCGCCCATGAACCCGGTGCTGCCCGACGCCGTCGCCGCACCGCGCCCGCGCGCACTACCTGCAGACCTACCAGGCGATGGGCTACGGCCCGGCGATGGCCGGGTTCCAGGCGATGCACGCCTGGGAGGGCAAGTTCGCCGACGCCTACTTCGCGCAACCGGACCCGGACCCGGCCCGGTTCGGACTGCCGGGCGAGGACCACGGCTCGCGCGATCACCCGCTGCTGTCCGGGCTGGTCGTGGCCATCACCGACTACCACCCCGACGTGGCGCGCTGACTGCGGCGTCGACCCGCGTGGTGATCGCGGTGGGCGAGGAAACCGGCGACGTCTACACGGCCCGCACGGCCCGCGCGACGGCACGGGTGCTGGGTCAGGAAGCGTGAGGTACTCAACGCCGGGTAGCGCGACGCCGCTTCGGTTGGAAGCACCCGGCCCCGCCGGGTCGTGTGCCGGGCACCTAGCAATGTGATCCAACGCCGAGTGACCTAATGTCCCGTCCACCTTGCTGGGCGCGGCAGGTCAGATTCGGGCCGCTTGGTGTCGGCGCCGACCAGCAAGAGTCGGCCGACAACTCTGCTACAGCACAAGCCGGTCCGACCTGCTGCGACCGTGCTCAGTGCACAACTGTTATGGGCGACGCGTCGCGTGAGCGTCTCCGGCGTATTTATGGCCTAGACAGCCGCAGCGCGCAAAGCTGCAGGTCAGCCGGCAGTTGCGACCTTCCTGTTAAGACGCTAGCTAGCGTGCGTGCGGTGTGCCAGAAGCAGGCGGAGGTCGCAAGTGGCTCGGTGCGTGGCGCGTTAAGACGGACCCCTTACGGGACAAGCTCATGCCTGTGGTCATGCGCTGAGGCCTCGCACGCATCCGGGGCGTCGGGGTCGGGGCTGCCTCATGTCTGTGCAGTGCAGAACCGGAGCCCGTATGTCGTCGACCCCTCCGATCGGGAGCCCGATCGAAGGGGTCGACGCCAGTTCGCGACTCGTTGAACCGTGAGCCTGGCGCCGCGTGCCTTGGTTGTCGCCGTCGTCGTGGTATCCCGCCGACACCTGTGGAGATGGCATCGACCTCGCCGGCCACGGTTCGCCGAGCTGGCCAACACCAGCCGGCGGCTATGGCTGGCCAACGCTGCCCTCGTGCGCTGCGCCGTGGTCGGGCTCCGGTGGATGGCCGCCTCGCTGCTGCTGCACGTGCGTCAGCTCGTGCGCCAGGAGCTGTCGGCCCGGCTCGCTCTCCGGAGAGTACTGACCAGCGCCGAAGACGATGTGGTTGTCGAACGTGTACGCCCTCGCGTTTAGCTCCCTGGCAGTGGCTGCTGCGCTCGCGTCCGCGTGAACTCGAACCTGGTTGAAGTCATCGCGGAAACGCGACTCCATCTCGGCACGGACCGGCTCATCGAGTGGGCGTCCCGGTTCATCCGCTCCCACCGGAGTCGCATGTTCTCCTGCCGGTGGTCCATCCGGTGCCGTGAGGAGCTGGCTCAGTCTTCGGTTGCCAATCGTCTGCTGCAGGAACGCCCGTTGGCCCGGCGGGAACCGCCCTATCCCGCGTGCGCCTGCCCCGAACGCGAAGCCGGGTTCTGATACGGCGGCCTCCGGAGAGAAACGGGTCCTGTTCGGTTCGAGGTCTTCCGACCGCGCAGTGTCGCTACTTGAGGTTGCACGTGCGTGATGCATAGCCACTCGCCCCTCTCAGCCGAACACCCGGCTCTTTCAAGAGCGCCGGCCGAAGGCTCGCGCCTCGACTGGGCTAACCCCGCGCTACACCCGGCGGTGCACTCAGGGCACCACCATGATGGAACCGGATGGTTCGGCTGTCACGCGTCGGTGGACGAGGCGCTGGTAGCGGTGGCGCGGCAGGCAGTGGCGGAAGCTGGCGGAGAGCACCAGCGCCTGGGTCACTCGCGTGGCCGTGCGACGTATGGCGCACCGCGAAGACGGGGATAACTCCGTCGCGCCTTTGCCCGTTCCACGCCCGAGTACCCAAGAGGGTCGGCGAGCTTCCACACCTAATCCACGGTCCGAATCCGTCGGGGACCGTTTGTGAATCCAATGATCCATGGGCCCAGGGCGGACGGCAGCACACAGTGGGGGCGTGGACGATCGTGGGGGAGAACGCGGCAGGCCCAGGGTCTCGGCCATCATGGGCCCGTTCTCCAGTGAGCCGTTCGCACTGGGGCTGAAGGCCTTTCTCCTCGGCAGCGGGGAGTTCGACGTCGTCTCGGTCGACGACCCGGCCGTCCTCGACCGCCACGTCGTCGGCGGCGGCGCGGCGATCCTCATCATCGAAGGTGCGGATCCCGCGGCCTGCCAGGACTACCTCGACGAACAGCACATCCGCTCCGTCGTCCTCTTCGACCCGGTCGGGGCACGGGCCTTCATCGGGCTCGAGAACCCCGACTGGCGGAAGCTCGTCGAGGTGCTGCAGGCTGCAGCCCACGACGTCACGGCCGAACGGGTGCATGTCGTCGACCCCTGGACGCTGCGGCCCGCCCGGTCCCAGGACGCCGACGCGGCCACACTGGCCCCGCTGACAGAGTGGCTGGAGCTCAGCCTCGCCCGGGCGCTCGTACGGCGCACCGGCCACGACGCTCCAGGCGTGCCGGGCTGGTCGGTCGCCCCCGCCGAGGCGCTTGAGTCGCTCGCCCTGGACCCGCTGTTGAGCACCGAGGCCGAACTCGCCGCGCGCCTCGCTGCGGCCGACGCGGCCCTCGTGGTGACACGGACCTCCCTGCCGGCTCCCGTTGCTCGCGTCGCCGAGGCGTTCGCCCTGTCGGCGCTGGAGCTGCGGCTGCTCTGCCTGGTGCTGGCGCCCGAGCTGGACGGCCGCTACGCCACCGCCATCGGCGTGCTCCAGGACGACCTGACCCGCCGTCGTCCCGGCCTCACCCTCCTCGCCGAGCTGATGGTGTCCACCGATGTCGGCACCTGGAACCTGCGGCGCACGATCAACGCCTCGAACTCGGTCATGAAGCAAGGACTGGTGCGGCCGGCCGGATCCGACGCCCTCCCGGTCGACGTGGGTCTCGCGCCGAGCCGGGCGCTCGTCGCCTACCTGCTCGCCCCGTCGCTCGACGACGCCGTACGCGCCGTGGACGCCACGCTGTGCGAAGCGTCGTCGGAGACCACGGAGCCGCTGTCGGTGGAGGAGGCGGAGCTTGCACGCCGCCTGGACCGGTTGGTCGCCGACCAGACCACCCTGGTCCACCTTGTCGGCAGTGGAACGGCCAAGGGGTGGTTCATTCGGCTGGCCGCCGCGATCGGGCTTCCCCTCCTGGTTGGCGACCTCCGCAGGGTCGAGCGGGGGGTGGACGTCGTCGGCGACTGGGCGGTACTCGCCCGCCTGGATGGGAGCGGGCTGATGGTGCTCGGGATCGACGCTCTGGAGCCGCTGGACCGCAGCCGGGTGAGGGGCCAGCTGGTGGAGATCGCCCGGAGTCTCCGGCTGGTGGCCCTCGACGGCGAGCCGACCCCCGACGGGACCTGGTGGGAGTCAGCCACACAACTGCGCGCTCCGGCCATCTCGACTGCCCAGCGGGCCGCGTGGTGGCGGCGGGCGGCGACCGAGGCCGGCCTCGCGCTCGGCGCCGACGACATCCAGCGGCTGGCCGCCACCGCACCGATCGATCCGGAGCGGATCCGGCGCAGCGTGGTCGCCGCGGCCCGGCTCGGGCTACCCGCGGGGGACGCGGCCGTCGCCGAGATGCAACGTACGGCTCGCGAGCTCTCGCCGACGCCGTTGCCGGAGGGCGTACGGCAGATCGTGCCCACCTACACGTGGGACGACATCGTGCTGCCCGAAGCCCGCAAGGAGCAGCTGCAGACGATCCCCGTGCATGTCCTGCAGGCGGGCCGGGTGCTGGAGGAGTGGGGCTTTGCCAGCCGTGTTCCCTACGGGCAGGGCGTGGCCGCACTGTTCTGCGGTCCGAGTGGCACCGGCAAGACCATGGCGGCGCGGATCGTCGCCGGCGCGCTCGGCGTCGATCTGCTGCAGGTCGACCTGTCGAAGACGATCTCGAAGTACATCGGCGAGACCGAGAAGAACCTCGATCGCATCTTCGACGCCGCCGAGGGCGCCGGATCCGTGCTGCTCTTCGACGAGGCCGACGCCATCTTCGGCAAGCGGACCGAGATCAAGGACGCCCACGACCGGCACGCCAACGTCGAGGTCGCCTATCTCCTGCAGCGCATCGAGGCCTTCCGTGGCCTGGCCGTGCTCACCACGAACTTCAAGCAGAACATCGACGACGCCTTCGTGCGCAGGCTCCGCTTCGTCGTCGAGTTCGCCCTCCCGACCGCCGCGGAGCGGGAACGCATCTGGCGCAAGGCGTTCCCGGCCCACGCGCCGTTGGCCCGCGACGTCGACGTCGCGCTCCTGGCGAGCCGCCTGCAGATTCCCGGCGGCAGCATCCAGAACATCGCGCTGCACGCGGCCTTCATCGCCGCAGCGGCGGGCGGACCGATCAGTGCCGCACACGTCCTGGCCGCCACCCGCCGGGAGCTGGTCAAGATCGGCATGCTGACTGCCGAGCGAAGCCTCGACGAGCTGGCGGTGCCGTCATGAGTGCCGAAGCGATCGCACTGGTGACCGCCGTGCTCCAGAACCGGCTGGCGGCCGCCGTCGGCGGTCCGGTGTACGTGGGCCCGCCGATCGCCGAGGACGTGGGAACCCGCACACTGTCGCTCTGCCTGTACCAGGCGGTGCCGAACCAGGAACTGCGCAACGAGCGGCACTACGTGGCCAGCGCGGGTGACCCCGACGGCCCGCTCGTCGAGGCAGCGGCGCTGCCGCTGGACCTGCGCTACCTCGTGTCGGTCTTCCGATCCGCAGGCACGGGCGGCATGGGCGATCCGAACGAGCTCATCACACTGGGCCAGGCGGTGCGCGCCCTGCACGAGCAGCCCTTCATCGACGACGCGCAGGTGCCCGGACAGCTGGTGCGAATCACCCCGGAGCCCTACACGGTGGAGGAACTGAGCCGGATCTGGGGGCTGTTCCCGGACTCGTCGTACCGCACGTCCATGGTCTACCTCCTGAGCCCGGTGACGGTCACCCTCGACCCGATGCCGGCCGGCCCAGCAGTGGTGGAGCGCACGTCGCGGCAGGGTCCGTTCACCGAACGGGAGCAGTCATGACGCGGCGGCGGATCGCCTTCGAGCAGGTGCGGACGGACGTCGTGGCTGCGGTGCTGATCGTCGTCGACGGCGTGACCCGGCGCCCGGTGCGAAGTCGGCTCGGCGTCCTGCTCTGGGATCCGGTGAGGGGGGCCGCGCGGCCGGGACGCCTGATCCGCAACCTCAGCGGCCACGTCGTGCTCGTGAACGAGTCACCCGACCAGGACCTGACGTTCCGGATCGACCCGGCGGACGCGGGCTACCGAGGCCCGCTGTTCGTCACGTTCAACCCTGCCCGGGACGGTGTCAGCAGGGTCGTTGCCCTCGAACCGCGACCGGACCGCGCGTTCGACGACGGAACGACCCTGGTGCGCGGTTCGGTCGTCCGGTCCGCGGGCGGCGGCACCCCGACGCACCCCCTGCCCGTCGCGGGGCTCACGGTGACGGCGCGCCCGCGCACCGGCTCCGCGGGCCACCAGTTCCCGGCCACCACCGACGAACGAGGGGTCTTCGCGCTCGCCGTCGGCCTGAAGCTGGCCGCGACGGCCGAAGGCCCGGCGCCGGTGCCGACGCTCCTGCGCTTGGAGAAGCCGGGCCTTCCGGTACGCGAGTTCACCCTCGCCCTCGACGAGGGGCGCACCCACATCCTCGCGGAGCCGGTCGACCTCGACCGGGACGACCCGCCCCGGTTCACACCATCGGGTACGACCGGCAGCCGAAGGAGCACCCGGTCGTGAGCGACAGCGAGAAGAAGGTCGAAGTGAGGAAGACGCTCGACGCGAATACGACCCAGGCGGTGACCGGCAAGCAGAACGCCGAACCGGCGGCCGCCGAGCAGAAGTCCGACGGCGAAGCCAACCTGCGTGACGAGCTTCGCGCGATCACCACGGCCCAGCCGGCCGCCAACGCCTGACCAGGTGAGGAGAAACCTCATGCCCGAGTACCTTTCGCCAGGGGTCTACATCGAGGAGATCGAGCGCGGGCCGAAGCCGATCGAGGGCGTGGCGACGAGTACCGCCGCCTTCCTCGGTGAGACCCAGCGCGGACCGCAGACCCCGACGTTGGTCACCAGCTACAACGAGTACCTGCGCCTGTTCGGGGACATCTACGGACCCGACAAGTACATGCCGTACGCGGTGAAGATGTTCTTCGACAACGGCGGCCGTCGCTGCTACATCGCCCGCATCGCGGCTGCGGACGCCGCCACCGCCACCATCGACATCGCCGGGCTGACGGTGACGGCTCTCGGCCCCGGGAGCGAATACCACAAGGTGTGGATCCGCGTCGGACCCGGCTCCACGAAGGACAAGAACGGCAACCCTGTCGGGTTCCGCGTGCGCATCGACTACTGGGCCAACGCCGCCGACGTGCCCCCCGACGCGGCGTCGATCCCCGCCGGCAAGCCGCCAACCATCTCCGAGGACTTCAACGACCTCAGTGTCGACCCGACCTCGACGTCGTACTTCGAGAAGCGGATCAACAACGGCAACTCGTCGCTGGTCGAACTGGTCCCGGCGGACCCGGCCGCCGGGGTCACGCTGCCCACCAGCGACTCCGACGCGCAGCTGCCATCGGTGAGCGACGGCTCCGGGGTGACCGCGGCCGACTACGAGGTCGACGACCCCGATCCCAGCCGGCGCAAGGGTCTGGCCGCGCTTGACCTTGACGCGTTCCGGGCGGTGGCGGTCGTGCACGCCCCCGGAGCCGCCTATGACGCCGCCCAGAAGGTCGTCACCCACTGCGAGAACAACCGGTTCCGGTTCGCTGTCGTCGACGCTCTTCCCCACCAGGCCAACGCGACATCGATCGACGCGCGGGCGCAGGTCGACGACACCCAGTACGGCGCGTTCTACTACCCCTGGATCTGGATCAGTGATCCACGCAGCGGGGCACGCAAGCTCGTGCCGCCCGGCGGCGCGGTCTGCGGCATCTACGCCCTCACCGACAACAACCGCGGCGTCTTCAAGGCGCCTGCCAACGAGACGATCGCAGGCGCCATCGACCTCGAGTACGACATCAACCAGCGCGTCCAGGACACGCTCAACCCTGCCGGGGTGAACGTGATCCGGCGGTTCCCCGGCCGCGGCATCCGTGTGTGGGGGGCGCGGACGCTCTCGAGTGACCCTTTGTGGAAGTACGTCAGCGTCCGGCGGCTGTTCATCTTCCTCGAGGCGTCGATCTACAACTCGACGCAGTGGGTGGTTTTCGAACCCAACAACCAGCAGTTGTGGGCGCGCGTCAAGCAGACGATCACCTTGTTCCTGCGGACCCAGTGGCGCGAGGGCGCGCTCTTCGGCGCCAAGGAGGAAGAGGCGTTCTCCGTCGCCGTGGGCCGAGAAACGATGACCGAGGACGACATCCTCAACGGCCGCCTGATCGTCGAGATCGGCGTCGCGCCAGTACGGCCGGCCGAGTTCGTGGTCTTCCGGGTCTTCCAGAAGACCCAGGAGGCGAAGTCATGATCCCCGTCACCCCAACGAGCACGGAGGCCTGACCGATGGCGCGTCAAGACCCACTCCGCAAGTTTCGCTTCCGCCTGGAAATCGACAGCATCGAGCAGGCGGCGTTTTCCGAGGTGACGATCGGCGACCTGGCCAGCGACCCGATCGAGTACCGGGAAGGCGACGAGATCCCGACCGTCCGCAAACTCAGCGGCCTCACGAAATACGCCAACGTCACGTTGAAGTGGGGCATCACCGACTCGGTCGAGCTCGCCGAATGGCACCAGCAGATCGTCGGCGGCGCCACCCTGCTCGACGACATCCGCAAGACCGTCGTCATCCGGATCCAGGACGAGGCGGGCACCGACAAGGCGGCATTCGAGATCACCCGGGCCTGGCCCTGCAAGTACGACCCGAGCGACCTCAACGCGACCGGCAACGAAGTCGCCATCGACTCCCTCGAGCTCTGCAACGAGGGCATTCGGCGTATCCAGTAACGGAATCAGCTGCGAGGAGTTGCCATGTTCGCGACCGAAGTCAACTTCACCTTGCCGAAGGGCTATCTCGACCAGGACGGGGTGCTGCACACCGAGGGCGTGATGCGGCTGGCCACCGCCGCGGACGAGATCCTGCCGCTGAAGGACCCACGGGTGCAGTCGAACCCGGCCTACCTGACGATCGTCGTGCTGGCCCGGGTGATCACCCGGCTCGGGACGCTGCGCGACGTCAACACGAAGGTGATCGAGGGACTGTTCGCCAGCGACCTCAACCACCTGCAGAAGCTCTACGACGAGCTCAACCTCGACGAGCCTGCGGCGCCAGAACCGGTAGCCGACCACCCTTCCGGGGGTTTCCGCGTCGTGGGGGATTCATGAGGCCCTATCCCCTCGACGAGCTCTACGAGGAGATGGCCTTCATCGCCTACCACTTCCACTGGTCCCATGCCGAGCTGATGGCGTTGGAGCACGGCGAACGGCGCCGGTGGTGCGAGGAGATCTCGCGGATCAACCGACAGCTCGGCGGTGCGCCGAGCAACCCCTTCGAGATCGCCTGAGAGGTGACCGATGGCCCGACCCGACCCGTACCGGGCGTTCCGCTTCGTCGTCGAGTTCGACGGCACCGTCGCGGGCGGGTTCCAGTCGGTCGCCGGCCTCGAACGGCGGACCGAGGTGGAGCCGTACCGGGAGGGGGGCGTCAACGAGTTCGAGCACCAGTTCGTCGTGAGGACGACCTACCCGGCGCTCGTCCTGAAGCGGGGCCTCGCCGACACCGCGCTCTGGGACTGGCACCAGGACGTCGTCGGGGGAACGGTCGAGCGGAAAACGATCTCCGTGCTTTTGCTCGACGAGGCGGGCGACGAAGTGTGGCGGTGGATCTGCGCGGCGGCGTACCCCACCAGGTGGTCCGGCGCCGAACTCGACGCCATGTCCGACGCCGTCGCCACCGAGACGGTCGAGTTCGTCCACCGCGGAATCACCCGGCAGTGAGGAGGCGATGATGGGTGCGCAGCCGTGGGGCCACCTGCCCGACCGGCCCCGGCCGATGGGCCGGCGCAGGGCGGCGGGGATGCGTGCGGGCGGGACCGCGTCGCAGCCCACGGCGGTGCACCGCTCGCCCCTACGGCACCGCCCGCTGCACCTCGTGTTCCGCCTCCCGGCGACATCGCCGACGACGCCACCACCGCGGGCGCCTGCTGCCGCCCCCATCGAGCTGTCGGTGCACTTCGCCGTCCGGGTCTCCTGGGCCGAGCGGCTCCGGACCGTCGTGCGGCAGGCCGGAGTGGCACCGCTCCCGCCGTTGGTCCCGCGCCTTCTCGCCCGCCACGAGATCGCACCGGCGCAGGCCGCTGTGCCCGCTGTGCCCACGCCGCTCGCGGTGCCGGCAATGTCTGCCGCGCCCACTCGGGCGCCGGCGGCCACCTGGGTCGGCGTTGCCCGCCGGCGCAGCCCCGCAGGGTTGCGGCCGTCGGGGAGCGGGCCCGCGCCCACCCGGCAGACAGCCAGCGGTCCCGACACCCGGCCGGGGAGTGGACACTCTCGTACGCGCGCGTGGGAAAGCGTTCCTGGCCACGCAGCCCCGTCGAGGGTGGGGCCGGGCCAGGTGATTCCGGGCGTAGGTGCGCTCGACCCCACCTGGCCGTCGCCGTCGCGAGCCGGACGCTACCGCGCCACCACACTGCCAGGCCGGCCGGCCGCGCAGGGGTGGTCGCCGAAAGGTGCGTCGGTGGGTCAGCCGCCCGTGGGGCAGCGGCCGTTGTGGTGGCCGTCGGCAACCTGGCCCGCAGGCGACGGTACGACGGGCCCGGATCAGGTCCGACCGAGGAGTGAACTCTCGGGTACCCGCCCGTGGGCAAGCGTGCTCGGCCGCACCGCACTGTCGGGGTCGGCGCTGGGGCCGGACCAGGTGCGGCCTGGCGCAGGCGCGCTCGACCTCGTCCGTCCTTCGCAGAGCGGAAGCTACCGCGCGGCCCCGCAGCCTGCCCGGCCCTCCACTCGTGGCCGGTCGGTGGCGTGGTCGCCGGTGGGTGGGTCCCCGGTCGCCGGGCCCTTCGTGGACGGTGCGGCGAGCGGACCGGGCGCCGGTCCCCGCCCGGCGAGCCCGCGACGGGCCTGGTCCGTCGCCAGGCAGCCAGGTGGGGCGGCGGCGTGGACACGCCGGGACGAGCCTGAGCCGAACCCGGGTGCGGCCGGGCGCGCCCCCGTAGGCCACCCGGGCGGCGCGGCACCTGCCGTGGTCCGAGGTGCCCGTGGCCGGCCGCACCGGAGCGGGGAAGCAGGTGTGTGGCCGTCGCGCACGGTGCAGATCCGGCTGGTTCCGCCGCGGATCGCCGTGCGGTCCGGCCCGCACGCGGCACCGGGCGCGCTCCTGGTCGGTGTCCGCTCCCGTCCGTCCCTCGGACGTGCTGCTGCCCGCCAACCCGCGCCGCACGAGCTGCTCCGCCGCCACTCCCCGGTCGCGCGGGTGCACCGGACCGTGCCCGACGCACCGCCGCGCCCGGTCACCGTGGCCGCGCCGCCGCAGCAGCAGGCCGCACCCCCGCCGGCCCCGGTCGACCTGGACCGGCTCGACCGCGACCTTTGGCGACGCTTCGAGAAGCGGATGCGGATCGAACAGGAACGGCACGGGAGAAGGTGATCGAACGATGGGTCAGGAACTGGCGAAGGCCGTCGTCACCCTGCTGGGCGGGCGCAACAGCGGCCGGGCGATCGAGGTGCTGTTCAACCCGACCGAGTACAGCGTGGAGTACTCCGCGACCTTCCAGGAGGCCGCCCCGCCAGGGTTGTCGAGCCCGATCATCCAGTTCGTCAACGGGAACGCGCAGGTGCTGACCATGGACCTGCTGTTCGACACCTACACCGACGGTGGCGGCGCGGACGTGACGGCGACGACCCGGCCGTTCCTGGACATGGTGGCCATCGACGGGGACCTCCACGCCCCACCGCCGGTCGAGTTCCGCTGGGGCTCGTTCGCGTTCCGCGCCGTGGTCTCGAAGATCACGCAGAAGCTCACCATGTTCCGGTCCGACGGGATCCCGGTGCGCGCCACCCTCTCCGTCACCTTCAAGCAGTACAAGACGATCGCCGAACAGCTCGAAGATCCTCGTCGCAACTCCGCCGACAAGACCAAGCGCCGGGTGTTCGAGGCGCACGACAGCATCTGGCTGCTCGCCGCCCGCGAGTACGGCGAAGTCCGGTACTGGCGGCTCATCGCCAAGGAGAACGACATCGACGACCCCCGGCGCATCGAGGCGGGTCGGGTGCTGGTGCTGCCACCGATCGACCGCGCCGACCCGAAGGAGGCCGCCGATGCGGATCGCGGAGCTTGAGCGCAAGCACGGCGGCTTCTACGTGCCGACCGCCGTCATCAAGGTCGGCGGCGAGGACGTGCTGCGCGACCTGTACCTGGCGGTGTCGGAGGTCAGCGTCGACCTGAAGGAGAAGGCGGCCGCCCGCTTCTCCTTCACCGTCGCGAGCGCGTTCGACTGGGAGGCCGGCGAGTTCCTCGCGACCCGTGCGAAGAAGCGCGTCGACCTGCTCGAGCAGTTCGCCTTCGGTCGGAAGGTCGAGGTCGGGTTGGGGTACGGCGACCCGGCGAAGCTCGGCCAGCCGATGCTGACCGGCGTCCTCACCGAGATCACCACCGACTTCGCGACCGGTTCGACGCCCACGCTCACCGTGAGCGGCTACGACGACCTCTATCCACTGACCGTCGGCAAGAACACCCGCCACTGGGAGAACAAGCCCGACAGCGCGGCAGTCCAGGACGTCGCGGGCATCGGAGGTGTTGCCACGGACGTACGCCCGACCAGCCCCGTCAAGCTCACGATCGACCAGAACAACCTGAGCGACATGGCGTTCGTCGGGGAGCTGGCCGAGCGCAACGGTGCCACGTTCTACCACCGCAACCGCAAGCTCTACTTCGGCCGGCGGCGCAACGACGCGAGCGACATCGTTGAGCTGGACTGGGGCCAGGGCCTGCTCTCGTTCCGCCCGGAGGCCAACCTGGCCCGTCAGGTCGCAGAAGTGCAGGTGCACGGCTGGTCGGCTGCCAAGGGCGAGGTGGTGCTCGGCCGGGCCCGGCGCGGTGAGGAGTCCGGGCGCGACGCCCGGAAAAAGAGCGGCGGCGAGCGGGTGGTCACCGCCTTGTCGTCGACACCGGTCCTGCACCTGCGGGCCGCGGTCCATACCCAGGAGGAGGCCGACGCGCGGGCCAAGGCGGTGTTGGAGGAACGAGGCCAGGACTTCGTGACCGGCAGCGGTGAGTCGATCGGGGTTCCGGAGATCCTGCCGGACACCAATGTCGCACTCGGCGGCCTCGGCCGTGCGTTCAGCAGGACCTACTACGTGTCGGCAGCCAACCACCGGCTCGACGCCAACGGCTACCACACGACGTTCACGGTGCAGGAGGCGACGATCTGATGGACGGGATGGCGTGGCTACCCACCTCCGACGCCGAGCGGGAGTCCGACGGATTCCTGGTCGGCCTGGCCGTCGGCGTGGTGACCGACAACCAGGACCCCGAGAACCTGGCGCGCGTGCGGGTGCGGCTGCCGTGGCACACCGACAGCGACACCAGCTTCTGGGCCCGCATCGCGATGCCGATGGCCGGGAACGACCGCGGCTCCTACTTCCTGCCCGAGGTCGGCGACGAGGTGCTCATCGGGGCCGAGGAGGGCGACACGTCGCACCTCTACGTGCTCGGCGCGCTGTGGAACGGCAAGCAGAAACCGCCCGTGACCGGCGACAACGGCAACAACACCCGGCTGATCAAGAGCCGGTCCGGTCACACCGTCCGGTTCAACGACGACCAGGGCGCTCCCGAGATCGAGGTGCGGCTGTCCGACGGCAAGCAGATCCTCCTGGACCAGAACACGATCGTCATCAACGACGCGCACCAGAACGTCATCACGTTCCGCGCGCAGTCCGGTGCCATCGAGATCAGCGCCGCCCAGCAGCTCACCCTCAAGGCGGCGTCGGTCTCGATCGAGGCGACCACCGCCCTGAACGTCAAGTCGTCGGGGACGCTCGCGCTGAACGGCGCGCTCGTCCAGATCAACTGAAGGAGAAACCATGGGCCAGCCAGCCGCCCGGGTCGGTGACCTCACCAGCCACGGCACCCCGCTCGGTCCCGGCCCGGGCTGCCCGACGGTGCTGATCGGGGGCAAGCCCGCATGGCGGGTGGGCGCGGACTTCCACGTCTGCCCCCTGGTGGACGGCGTCAAGCCGCATGTCGGCGGGACCGTCGCGGTCGGCAGCGCCACGGTGTTCATCGGCGGCCTGCCAGCCGTTCGCCAGGGAGACAAGGTGGTCGAGGTGGGCGCGCCCAACGCCGTCGCCTTCGGCGCACCCACTGTGGTGATCGGGTAGCCATGACTGCCGGCGAGGAGCGGGGACGTGAGTTCCTGGGCACCGGATGGGCCTTCCCACCACGGATCGCTTCCGAGACGGGCCTGGTCGAGCGGGTGTCCTACGAACAGGACATCCGGCAGTCGATCCTGATCATCCTCACGACCGCGAAGGGCGAGCGGGTGATGCGCCCGGACTTCGGGTGCGGGATCCACGATCTGGTGTTCGCGGCGGTCACGGCTCAGGTCGTTTCGCAGATCGAGACCACCGTGCGCGACGCCCTGCGTACCTACGAGGCCCGCATCCTCGTCCAGAACGTGGCGGTCGGCACCGCCAACCTCGCGCGCGGCTACCTCGACATCGTCATCGACTACGAGGTACGGGCCACCAACCAGCCCGGCAACTTCGTGTTCCCGTTCTACTTCCAGGAATCGGCGAGCCAATGAGCAGCTACCGAACCCTCCTGCCACCGGTAGATCCTCGCCGGGCCGCGGCGCTGCGCGCGCAGCTACGCCGCCTGGCGTCGGCTCTGACTCCGCTGTGGGTGCCGACCGGCGAGCGCGACGACTTCGCCTCCGCCCTCCTCGCCATCGCGGCCCGGCTGGGGGAGGAGACGACCCGGCGACTCGACCAGACGGCCGAGCGCGACCCCGTGGCCTTCTTCGACTTCCTCGGGCTGCCGCCATCGCCGCCGCGGGCCGCCACAGGTGTGCTGGCCATGGCGCTCGTCGAGGGCGCGACGCTCCCGGTGTTCGCGCCGGCGAGAACGCAGGTGACGGTGGCCGTGGCCGGCGGCGGCCAGGTCCCGTTCGAGACCCGCGGCGGCCTGCGGGTAGTGCCCGGGCGACTCGCCGAGCTGATCGGCGCCGACCCCGCAGCCGACCGCATCGAGCAGGCGCCCTCGCAGGTCACAGCGACGGCCGCGCCCGACCCGGCGCCGGGGAGCTACGCGGTGGTGAGCCCGGCGGGCGCGGGGAGCCAGACTGTGCAGCTCAGCCCGGCCGTGGGGCTGGCCGCCGGGGACGTCCTGCGGATCGGGGCCGCGGCTTACCGGATCGCGACCGTCGACAAGAACACCGGCATCGTGACCCTCCTGGATTCGCTGGAGGCGCCGGTCGCCGCGGCCGCGACCGTGCGGAGGATCGCTTCGTTCCCTTCGTTCGACCTGCGTAACCTGCAGCGCCACGCCTTCTACGTCGGGCACTCGGCGCTGTTCGACCTGAAGCAGGCCGCCGAGATCTCCCTTGCCGTTGCCCCGCCTTACCTCGCGCGGGAGCTGACCGGGCTCGCCGTGACCTACTCGATGTGGGGCACGAAGGAAGGCGACCAGGAGCCCGCCTGGCACCCGCTGGAGCTGCGCGGCACCACCGGCGGCACGCTCAACCTGGTCAAGCCCGACGCGGGCACCGTCGACAAGGTCAAGGTCGACGGCCGCGAGGGCCGCTGGCTGCGCGCCGAACTCAACGGTCCTGTAAGCCGCCTGCGAAGCCTCAGTTCGCCCGTGGCCGAGATCCGCGTCGCCGTGGCCTCACTTGGGCAGGCCGACGAGGACCCGGCCGAGGGCAGCCGCACCATCGCGCGCGCCTTCCACAACGGCACCCCGCTCTCCACAGCGGGGCGGTTCCTCCCGTTCGGGTCCGAGCCGCTGCGGTTCGACGCGTTCGCCCTCGCCGCCCCCGAGGCGCTGTCCAAGAAGGGCGCCACCGCCACGATCGACATCACGATGGTCGACTCGTCGCTGGCCACGTTCGAGATCGCGGCCGTGGCCGACCCGGCGACCGTCCACGGATACGGCGTCGGGCGCAACGGCGACCTTCAGGAGCTGACCTTCCGCCCGGACGGCACCCTGCGCTGGCAGGTGCTGCAGGCCGCGGACTCCGACGGCAACCGGCTCCTGCTGGCGAACGCCGGCGCAGTCGAGACCACCACTCCGGGCATCGACCTGGTCGTTGCCACCACCCGGGACGGAAAGCTGTACACGGCCCGGATCCACCGCTCCGGCGACCAGGGGGTCCCAACGGCCGAGGGGACCTGGCGAAAGCTGCCCGATCCCCCCACCCCGTCGGCAGGTCAGCCGCCCAACGGCCGCCCACCCGGACCGGTACTCGTGCCCGCCCCGCCTGGCTCGGGAGTGGCGGCGCTGTTGTTCACCGTGGCCGGGAACGCCATCCACGCGCTGAAGGTGACCGACGACGGCACGGCCATCGGGACCACCTGGCAGCGGATCGACGGCTCCGGCGCACCCACGCTCACCGGCACCTGGCAGCTCACCCCCGTGCAGGGCCCGGACTGGCCGAAGCGCCCTGACCGGGCGGAGCTCGTCGCGATCGACCCGACCGGCGCCGTGTGGCTGGCGAGCATCGCGCCGGCCGCCCCCGCCGCGCAGCTCGCCGCGACCTGGAAACCGTTGGCCGGCGACGGGTCCGCCGCCGGTGACACCGCGCCCGCCGCCACCCGGTTCCGCAGTACCGACTCAGCCGACACATCAGAGCGCCTCTGGGTCGCCTACGCCACAACCGGCCGGAAGCTGCACGGCGTGCTGCTCGCAGGCACGGACGCTCCCGTGTCCGTATCCGGCGACAGCCTCGCGGCCACTGTGCGCTCCATGACCACGCTGCACGCCAACCCCGGGCTGCTCGGCGTCGACGGCCGTCCGGTGACAGTCGCCTTGAGCGCCGGCGGGGCGATCATCTGGCCCGACGCCGACGATCTCACGACGATTCCGCCGCCTACTGGAGGCACCCCCACCGAGCGGCCGATGCTGCTGCGGGCCGGCAAAGACCAGGCAGAGGTGATCCTCGGCGGAACCAACGAGCGGATCTTCCGGGCGCCGCTCGCATCCGACGCCGTTGGCTACGAACTGCACGACATCGTCGCCCCGGTCACCCAGAAGCTTCCACACTGGGTCGAGATCGGGAGTCCCGCATTCCTGGTGAAGCTCGGGAAGGACATCCGGCGGTTCGTCGACGGCCACCTGCGCATCTACCAGATCGACAAGCCGGCGCTGCAGCCCGGCACGGCGCTCACCTTCCTCCGCTACGTCAGACCCACCGCCTACTACGGGTCGTTCCCGGACCCCGCCAAGCGGGCCGAGCTGCAGCTCGACGCCGCCGACACCGACACCGCACCCACAAGCCGGCTGATCATCGCCGGTGCGGCCTACGTCGTGCAGTCCCTGGACGGCAGGATCGCCGGCCTCAGCGCGCCGGTGGCGGGCAACGCAGCGACGCCCGCCTACCGGACGGCGGCCATCCAGGCCACCGGCACCGTCCAGCCCGATGAACTGGGCACCCTGGCCGAACTCGACACCACCGACACCGTCGACACCCTCGACTTCGAGTCCCCAGCGGGCCTTGTACGGCAGAGGGCCAAGCGCCAGACGAAGGCGAACTCGACAGTGTGGGTGCAGCTGACCGACGCGTGGGCCACCCGGCCCGCCGCCACGGGCACGGTCGTGCTGCCGGGGACGGTGGCGGCGGGCGCCACCTGGACCGAGAACACGCTTGAACGCGGCTACCAGAGCCCCGAGTTGTCGTGGGAGTACTACGACGGCGAGGGCTGGCGGCGCATCGAGCAAGGGTTCGTCGACGGCACCGCGAACCTGTCCAGCACAGGGAAGGTCAGTTTCACGGTGCCCGACGACCTGGCGCCGACCGAGATCGGCGGCAAGACCGATTACTGGATCCGGGCGCGGCTCATCGGTGGCGACTACGGCCGCCCGAGCTGCAACGTGCGCACCAGCGACGGGGTGCAGTCGGTCACCGTCGACACCTCCAGAATGCACCCACCGGAAGTCCTGGCGATCGAGGCCCGCTTCATCCTGGCCGACACGCTCGCTCCGGAGGTCCTGCTCGTCGAGAACAACCTCGACGTCCGCGACCAGACCCAGGCCGCGGTGGTGCCCGAGGCCCGGTTCGACCTGTTCCAGGGCGCGGTGGCGGTGACCGGCGAGCGGGCCTTGTTTCTCGGGCTGACCGGCCCGGTCGGCGTCGGGTCGATGTCGCTGCTCGTCGACGCCGTCGACCAGGAAGGCACCGGCACCGTCAACGTGGACCTGCGCACGGCCGACGGTTGGCACGCGGTCGGCGTGGACGACCGCACCGCCGCACTGCGCCGCCGCGGAATGGTCACCCTGTCGATCGACGTCGACCCGGTGACGGTCCGGCTCTTCGGACGGGAACGGATCTGGCTCCGGTTCCGAACCGGCACGGCGGCCTGGGCGCCCGAGGTCCGCGGCGTCTACCTCAACACGGTCGAGGTCAGCCAGGCACGGACCGTCGAGAACGAGATCCTCGGCTCCAGCCTCGGCGGGCCGGGGCTGACCGTCGCGCTCGCCGCGGCACCGGTGCTTCCCGACACCGTGCAGCTTCGGGTCCGCGAGCTGCTGAGCGACGAAGAGCTCGTGACGCTTCAAGCCGGGTACGACGGGCCGGAGCCGATTGTCGTCACGGATCCGGAGAAATTCCCCGGTTCGTGGGTGCTGTGGCAGCGCGTGGACGGCCTGCTGGGGCAGGCCGCGGACGCGCGGGTCTACCTGCTCGACCCGGGCTCGGGGAGGGTGATGTTCGGGGACGGCCGCAGCGGCAAGATTCCTCCCGCCGGCCGCGACGGCATCCGGGCCTTCGCCTACCAGCAGGGCGGCGGTGCGGCGGGCAACGTGGCCGCCTGGTCGGATGCCAAGCTGACCTCGGCCGTCGAGGGCGTCGACGCGGTCGTCCTCCCGGTCGACGCCGCCGGCGGGGTCGGCGGGACCGACGCCGCGCAGGTCGACCAGGCGGCCCGCGACTCCCTTCTGGCCACCGCGCCCGACCTGCTCCGGCACGCGGGCCGGGCCCTGACCCCCGCCGACGTCGAGGCGCTCGCAGTCGCGTCCGCCGCGGACGTTGTCCGCGCGCACTGCGCCCCGCCACCGGGTCCGCGTACCCCGATCACCGTCACCCTCTCGGTGCGCGACGGCACCCGACGCCCCGTCCCGACGCTCTCCCGTCGCGAGGCGGTCGCCGCGCTGTTACGAGCCACGGGCTGGGGAGGGCTGGGCCCGGACGCGATCGTGGTGAAGGCACCCACCTACGTCGGGGTGGCGGTGGCCGTGCAGCTGACCGCCCCACGCGCGGTGCTCGCCGACGTCGAGCAGTCGGCCAAGGCGGTCCTGACCCGCCTGTTCCATCCGGTCGAGGGCGGGCCGGACGGTACCGGGTGGCCGTTCGGGCGCCCGGCCACCCGCAGCGACGTGCTCCGGGCACTCGGCACGGTGCACGGACTGGACCGGGTGGTGTCGGTCGAGCTCACCCCGACCGACCCGCGGCCGCCTGCCGACGGCCAGGTCACCGCCGAGCCCGCCGACGTCACCGTGCTCGTGACAGCGGTCGAGGAGGCCTCGTGAGCGACATCGTCCCAGACCTCGACACCATCGAGTTCGACCAACTGGTGGACCTGGCGCGCGGCGAGATCCCCCGCTACGCACCCGACTGGACCGACCACAACCTGCACGACCCCGGCATGACCCTGGTCGACCTGCTGGCCTGGGTGGTCGACCAACAGGTCTTCCGGGCGGGCTTCGTCGGCGGCCGGTACCGCCGCGCGTTCGCCGCCCTCCTCGGCCAGCGGCCAAGCGGCCCGACGCCCGCCCGTGGCCTGGTCTGGCCCGCCCAACCACTGCCGGAAGGGCGGATCGTGCAAGCCGGCGCAGATGTGGTCTGCCTTCAGCACCTCGACGTGGGCTTCACCCTCGACGTCGATGCAGAGCTCTACCTCCCGGCGGTCTCTCTCACAGGCGTCGGCCTGACCCGCGACGGCGACGAGCTGCTTGCGCCACCGGCCGGCGTCGGATCGTGGGACATCGGCAGTCCCGCCGACACCACGGTCACCCTCCGGTTCGACGGGCCGCTCGCCGCGACCGGCCCCGCCCGGGTCGCTCTCGGCGTCGAGGTGGCATCGCCGCCCGGCCCACCGCCCGCGCCCGGCGACCGGGCATGGGGTCCGGTCGGGTACGCCTACCGGGCCGGGGCCGCCGGGTGGGTCGAGCTGAAGGTCGTGCGCGACAGCACGGCAGGGCTCGCCCGCACGGGAGTCGTCATCCTGGCCGTGCCCCCTGCGGGCACCGCGGCAGGTGCCGCGGAGCTGCGGCTGAGGTTCGACAAAGGCTTCTTCCCGGTGGCCCCGCAGATTCGGGCTGTGGCGATCAACACGCTCCCGGTCGTACAGCTCCGCCGGGACGCTCCCGCCGTGCTGGGCGTCGGCACGGGCCAACCCGACCAGGTGATCGCTGTGGACACCACCGACCTCGTCGGCCCGCCGGACATCCGGGTGGGGGACGATCCGTGGCAGGCCCGCGCCGACCTGGCCCGGTCCGGCCCCGAGGACACGCACTACGTCGCCTTCGGCGACCACCTGCTGTTCGGCAACGGGGTCAACGGCCGTCGGCCGGAGCTCGGGACCGACATCCGACACACCGGGCTGGTCCGTACCCTCGGCGCGGGCGGGAACCTCCGACCCGGCCTGACCTGGTCGGTGCCTGCGCTGGGGCCGCGGGCCTACGGGCAGAACCGCACGGCTCTCGCGGGCGGTGCAGACCCCACCGCGCCTGAGGACCTCGCCCGCGCGGCGCGGCAGGTCGCCGTCACCCGGGCCGCGCTCCTGACCGACGCCGAACTGGCTGCAGCCGCGAACGGTCTCACCGGGATGGCGGTCGGCCGCGCCGAGGTACTTCCGCGGTTCGACCGCAGGCTCCCCGGCCGCAGCGTGGACGGGATCCGCACGCTCGTCGTCGTTCCCCGCCAGCCGCCGTGGTCGGGCCGCGGCCGGCCACCGGCCCCGGTGTGGCCCGCGCAGGCGTACCTCGACGAGGTGGCCACCCGGCTCGCGCCCCGACGGGTGCTGGGCGAACGGCTGGTCGTGCAGGGCCCGGCGGTGGTGGCCGTCGACGTCGCGGTGACGGTGACCATCGCGGCCGGGGCGGTGGCCGGCGACGTCGAGTCCGCGGTGCAAGCGGCGGTCCACAGCAGGCTTGCCGCGCTGGCATGGCCGCTGGGCCGGGACCTGACCGTCGTCGACGTGGAGGCCTTGGCCGCAGACGTGCCCGCGGTGGAGCAGGTCGTGGCGGTGCGGGTGGGCGCCGCGGGTGGCCCGCTCGGCTCGGATCCGGTCGAAGTGCCGACGGACGGACTCGTCGTGGCCGGACAGGTGGAGGTTTCCATCGGGGGAGGGCGGGCGCGATGACCGTCGTCGACAAGCGGATGTACCGGTTCGCGTTGCCCGCGCAGTGGGCGGCCGGCGCGCGGCGCAACCTGGCTCCAAGCGGCGATCGGCTGGTCGTCCCCGACCAGCTGGGCGTCGTGCCTGTCCCGGGCGCGGCCGAAGCGGGGGCGTTGCCCGCGGTCGACGACCGCGGTGTGCTGTGGTGGCTAAGGCCGACGAGAACGCTCGCGCGCCGGGCCCTGCCGGGCACCCGCGGGCCGGTCCTGGTCGGCCCGCTCGACGGCCCCGGGCCGGCCCGGAGGCTTCTGCGCGGACGCAGCCTGTTCTGGGTGCTCACCGACCGGGGGCTCGACCGCTACGCCGCCGACACGCTCCAGCGGCTCACCCCGGTCGTCCGTCCGGCCATCTCCGACGCCGCCGAGGACGGTCGAGACGGCGTGTGGCTCGTCGAGGCCGAAGCCGGATCACCGGGCCGGTGGTGGTTGCGTCATGTCGACTGCTGGGGCCGCAGTTGCCGGCCACCGTTCCCCGTGCCCGGTCTCGAGGGTGACGCGCCCACCGTGGCCGTCGCCGGGGATCGGCTGGTGGTGCTCGACCCAGTGGTGTCGACGGAGGCCTACGTCGTCGACCCGGCCACCGGCGCCGTCACGGCGATCGGGCTCGACCAGGTGCACCACGGCCGCCGGACGTTGCTGACCGCTGCCCGTGGCACCCGGATCCACCTGCTCACCGCGACGTCCGACGACCGCGCCGTCTACCAGGCGGTGAACCTCACCGGCAGTGTCGAGGACCACCAGGATCTCGAGCTGCCGCTCGGACGGCCGACGGCGCTGGTCGGCGGCCCGGCAGGGCTCGTCGTCGCCTGCGCGCACGGCCTGGCGGACATCGCAGCGCGGCCGGGGCGGACCGGCGAGCGGACGTCGACCTTCATCACTCCGGCCCTGGTCTCCCCGCCCGGGTCTCGGTCGGGCTGGGACCGGGCCGAGATCGACGTGGTGCTGCCCGTCGGCACAGCAATGGACGTGACCTGGGCCGCGACCGACGACTTGTCGACGGTGGACCGGGCGGCGAGTCTGTTCGACGGGCCGGCGCCCGCGGATCTCGTGGACCAGCTGGATGCCCTGCTGCCGTGGTGCGAGGACCAGGCCGTCGCCTACAGCGGGGTGTCCGACACCGAGGAAGTCGAGCAGCTGGCAGCGCTGCTCGACGGCGCGGCCGCGGCCACCCTCTGGCTTCGGGTGCGGCTGCACACCCCGCCAGGGCGCGTCCCGCCCGCCCTGGTCGCCCTCCGCGTGCGCTACCCCGATGTCTCCTACCTCGACGACCTGCCCGCCATCTACCGGGAGAACCCACAGGCCGCCGCGGAGCTGCGCCGCATCGTGGCACCGTACGAGCTGCTGTTCGACGGCCTCGACGCCGAACTAGCCGCTCTACCCGATCGCGTCGACCCGTCCACCGCGGACGACGCCCGCACCGACCACCTGCTGAGCTGGCTCGGGTTCCCGCCGCTGGGCGACCTGCCCGCCCCGATCCGATCACAGCTACTGCAGCATGCCGCGGAACTGCTCGACCTGCGCGGCACGTGCGGCGGCCTGCAACTGCTCCTGGACCTGGTGACCGACAACCGCGCCACCGTGACCGACCACGCCGACGAACCCGGCGCGTGGTTCCTGGGAACGGGAGGCGGCCCCTCCGTCGGGGCGGCCGCCGCACGCCTCGGCGTCGACACCGTGAGCCTGGCGCAGCGGCCAGCGCCCGCGCGGGCCGGGGGAATGGTCCTCGGCAGCACCCCACTGGGCCGGGGCTGTCCCGACCCGGAGCTCGTGCTGGCCGAGCGGGCCACCACGGTGACGGTCACCGTCGAGGTCGACCCGGAGCAGCGGACGACGCTTCAGCCGGTGATCGAACGGCTGATGCCGGCGTTCGTCCCCGCCCACTGCCGCCTCCAGGTCCACTACACCGCCGCGGATGCGGCCGACCGCAGCAGAAGGCTGGACGTCGACTTCCAGCTCGACGCTGCAGCGCTGTACAGCGCCGTGCACTGGCGTCTCGGCGCCACGACCCGGCTCGACGCGTGGACCCTGCCGGCGCCGCCGTGCCGGCCCGTCCTCCTCGACCACGGCGGCCCCCTCGGCGGCCCCCAACGACTCCACTAGCGACAAAGGAGCGATCGATGCCCACGAAGAACCCGGCGGAGCGCAGCGTGTGGTCGGCCCGACCCAGCTTCCGGCCCCGCCAGATGCTGACCGCACACCAGCTCAACGCGGGCCTGGCCGACGAGATACTGCGGGAACAGCTGCTGAACCGGGCCGTGCACGGCTACGGCGTGGTCGTCGGGCTCGGGCTGGCCGTCGACGAAGACGGCGCCCTGATCGTCGAGCACGGGTGCGTCGAGCTCACCGGCGGGCTCGCCCTGGACCGCCACGGACGCATGCTCTACTGGAAGGGCGGTCACATCAGGCCGTCCGACATCGTCGGCGAGCCCCCGACCGCGGAGGGCAGCTACACCCTCAGCGCGCACTTCGCCACCCACCTCCCGGACACCGACGGCTGCTTCCCGTTCGCGGGCGAGCGGGCCCAGTGGCGGAAGGAGGGTGTGGTCTTCACCCTGCGACCGGAGTGCGCCCCGGTCGACCGGCACTGCGCGCACCACCCGGACGGTGCGTGCATCGGCCACGACGCCTATGTGTGCCGCCGTACCGGTGCCCGCCCCGGCCCCGACCCCAGCAACGTCCCGGTGAGTCCGGACGTCGACTGGGTGCTCGCCGAGCCGGGCGAACTGTGCGCCACCGGCCTCGACGGCTGGTGGTACGACCCCGATCCCGACGTCTGCGTCCCGATCGCCTGCGTGCAGATACGCAACCTGGCCGATCCGGGCTGCGAGCCGTGCTACGGATTCGCGACGGAGTCGCCCGACGTCTGCGCGGTGCGGCCTTTCGTCTACCGCAACCCGCTGCTCTACGAGCTGGTGAAAGGTTGCGACGTTCGGCTGCCGCGGGTGGAGGAGATCTCGTGGCAGGACTGGATAGATGGCGGCTGGCGGAAACGAGTCCCGTGGCCGGAGTTCGCCGAGCGGATCGCCGAAGGGTTGGAGATTCGGTTCACCCGGCCGGTCCGAATCGCGACGATCAACCAAGCCGGCATCTTCGTCACCGTCCGCACCCAGGAGGAGGACGCCGATTACTGGCTGCCCCGGCAGGTGCCGATGCGGTTCGTCTACGTCGACGAGGAAGGCGACGCGGAGCGCTGTGCGTGCGTCGTCCGGCTCGTGCCGGAGTCGGACTGGCTGGCGGCCGAAGTGACCGGGCGGCGATCCAGCCTGTTCGGCGGGGCCCAGGTCGAGGTGACGATCCGCGGACAGCTGCTGCGCGACACCTGCGGACGCATGCTGGACGCCCGCCCCCTCGACATCGCGCATGGTGAGCGCGGTCACGAGCGGCCCGGCGGCGACTTCGTCTCGGCGTTCCGCGTTGCCCGCCGCCACCGCGTCGACTCTCGTACCGCAGACAACTCCGCGGACTGACCGCCCTGACCCTTGAGAGAGAGCCATGACGACCACCGAGCGCACCTACGTACTTCCCGAGACGACCAAGCCCACCACCATCGAAGCCGTCTCGTTCCGCGACGGCATGATCGTCACCGCGGACGACCTGGACGCGGCCATGCGTTACCCGACCAGCCTGCTGCTCACCGTGTTCCAAGCCTTCTTCGGGTGCGGTGTCGTGTGCGGCCTGGCGTTGCGGCCCAAGCAGTCCGATCGCGGCGGCTGGGTGCTGTGTGTCGACCGCGGGGTCGCCATCGACGGCCGCGGCTATCCGATCGAACTGTGCGCCCCCGTGGAACTCGACCTGAGCCCCGAGGCGTGCGCCTGCGAGCCTCCGCCGGACAGGGTCTGCATCGCCGTGCGGCGCATCACCTCCGACGAGGCGCCACACGATGCCTGTACGTGCGATCTCGACGAGCCCCGCTTCGACTGCCGCCGGGTCCGTGACTACGTCATGGTGAAGGCGTTCACCGAGCCGGAGCTCGACGCGCTGGGCGACCGGGTGTGCCGTCGGAGGCCGGGTGAGGAGACCTCGGCGTGCACCGCGCTGACCGCATGCTCCGCGTGCGGCTGCGGGGAGAGCTGGATCCTGCTGGGGTGCGTGGCGCTGGACAAGGACAGGGGGATCGTCGACCAGCCGGACACCAGCGGACGGCGGTGGGTGAAGCCCGTAGAAGCCGTCTGCGCGGGCCCTGGCGATCTGGTCGGGACAGTAACGACCATGGCGAACGAGCTTTCCAAGCTCACCGAGCGGGTCGCCGCCCTCGAAAAGCGGGCTCCGGAGAAGGGATAGAGGAGCAATGACTCCGACTCCGACACCGGCGTCTCCGACCCACCGGGCAGGCCCGGAACGTCGCCCGCCGGCTGCCGCGGGCGCAGCGCGGCGATCGGCCCAGGTGGCGCCAGCCGACCTGCAGCGTCGCCTGGGCAACCGCGGCGTGTCGGCCGTCGTTGGCAGGCCGGCCACCGGTGCAGGCAACGTCAGCGAGACTCAACGGGCCGGGGGCGTGGTGACCCGAGCCGATGCTCTGCCAGTCGGGGTCGATCTTGAGGCGGCTCAGCGGAGTGAAGCTCGGCGAGTGGCGTTCGTTCGCGAAGAAGGGTTGAACCTGCGTGCCGGTCCCGACCAGACGTCGACCTCCATGGCCAAGCTGGCCTTTGGTGCCCGCGTTCACGTGGTGGAGGACGAGTCGCTGCACCCCGGCTGGCAGAAGGTGGCGACGGCGACGAAAGGCGTCGGCTTTCTCTACGCGCCTCGGATTCACTTTCCCCCGCGCGACCTGATCGAGCAGGATCCGGGCCTGACCATGGTGCGGATCCGTAGCGGCCAGACGTTCTGGGGGCTGGTGAAGGAGCAGTACGGCATCCGCGGGAACGAAAGCACCGCCGACCAGAACATCAACCACTTCATCAACGCGATCCGAGCGGTGAACAAGGGCGACGCCTTCGTCGTCAAGACTGACTGGATGGACGACGTTGGCAACTGGCTGATCAGCGGCCGCGATGCTTCCGACACCCTCCTGAAGGCCGGCTACGACCTCTGGATCCCCAGCTTCGGCTTCGCGGCGCGCATGGACGTCGGCAGCGGCACCGTGACCGGCGAGGTGACGCGCCTCGTCAAGAAGATCGAGCAGAAGCTGAAGGACTTTCGGGACGCCGTGGCGGCGGCACACAAGTACATCCTGCCTTCGATCACGCACCACGCCGGCGACGCGGCGCTCGGTCTGCTAACCGGCCTGGTCGACTTCGCCGTCGACGCAGCAAAGATCCTCGGCGTGAGCACCGCCGTCGGCGCCCTGATCGGCGCCCTGTTCGGCGGTGTCGGCGCGGTCCCCGGCGCGGAGATCGGTTTCGAGGTCGGGCTGCTCATCCTGGAGGCATACGGCCTGGCGATGTTGATCGAGGCGATCGTCAGCGTCGCGGGCAGCCTGCTCGGGCAGCTCGCCAGCTTCATCGGTCAGGTCTGGAACGCCAATGGAGACAAGAAGAAGATCGACCAGGCGGGCCAGACTCTTGCCGACGCTCTGGGGATCCTCGTCAGCGCGATTCTTGTCGTCGTGGCCGCCTACCTCATGAAGAAGGGCGGTGAGGCCCTGTCCGGTACAAGGTTCGCGAAGACCGTCGGCGAGAGCCGGCTGGCAAAGTGGTTCGCCGAAAGGCAACGCGGGTCGACGACGCGGAAGACCGTCGAGCGGGCCAACACCACGGCCGGGTCCGCGGAGGCGAAGGCGTCAGCGCCGCCTCGCAGCGGCGGCGCCAGCGCGTCGGGAGTAGGTGATGACTTCACCGTCGAGACCCACCCACCCGCACTGGAACCGGTCGTGGAGACCCGGCGATCCGGCACGTCCCGACCGCCAAAGCCGCAACCGGCGGCGAACCGCGGCCGCGCGACCTCAGAGCCGCACCCCGGCAGTACCGCCGAGGACATCGCCGCCGTCCACGATGAGCTGACCGAGGGCACCGGCAGCGGTCGGCGGAGCCCCTCCGATCCGGACGAACTGAACAGCCCGCGGGAGCGCCGTACAGCCGACGAAGGTGAGGTTCCCGGTGCGCCACGGAAGCCGTACAGGCCGCCCGGAGCAACCGCGCCGCCACCGCCGTCCGCGCCTCCGAGCGTCCGCAGAGCCTGGCTCAGGAAGCGGCTGCAGCAGCACGTCGACGCTGCGCGTGCGCGGTTCGAGGTCGAGGGCTACACCCGAAACCAGGAGATCGACATCAGGACCAATCCGAGGGCTGCAGCCCGCCACCGTGGCTCACGAATCGATGCGTTCGCCAAGGAGTCGGTGATGAACGACCCCGATCTGGCAGCGGTGGTCACGGCTCCCGACTTCGTGCCTGAGCCGGACTTCATCGACTCCTCCCTGCGCACTCCCGGCGACGACTGGTTCGACGCCACGACGGTCACATCCTGGCAACAACATCTGCGGAAGTACCAGGCGCGGTATGGCGGCGGCGGCCTTCTCGACACCGGCCGGCTGACAGGTCCTCCCAGCCCGACTGCGGAGCCCAACTGAAGATCTCCTGCACGCGGAGGTGAGTCGCCAGCGCGTCGGGAGGCTGACCCGTCGCTCACGCATCCAACCTGGAGGCAACCGGGCGGCTGATCGGAAAGCGAAGTACCCAGGGGTTGTCGACCAGCAGGGTGGCGACCTGGGCGCGGCTGCGTACCTGCAACTTCTGGAGTACCGAGTGCACATGGTTTTTCACGGTCGCGACGCTCAGCTGCAGTTCCCTGGCGATCTCCTTGTTGGAAAGGCCACGGGCCAGCATTCGCGCCGTCTCGATCTCCCGAAGTGTGAGGCAATCGTCCGGATCGGGAGGTGGGTGGGTGGCCCGGCGGCGGGACAGCTCGTCGAACAGCGAGCGGGCGATACGCGGTGCGCAGACGGTTTCGCCGCACAGCGCACGGTCGACGATTGCCAGCATCTCCGCGGCGGAGGCGTTGCGTGGGATGTAGGCGGCGAAGCCGGCGTCGGCGCAGGCGATGACGTTCTCGGCCACCTCCGGCACTGCCATCGCGATCGTCATGACGTCCGGGCACAACGCCTTCAGGGTCTGGGCGACCGGGAGGGACTTTTCGCTGGTGACGTCGAAGAGGGCAAGGTCGGCGCGGAACTCGACGGCGGTGGCTTCGAGCGCGGTTGCGTCGTGTTCCACCAACACGGCGTCGAACCGGTTGAGCGAAAGCAGGAATGCGCTGATGCCCTCGCCGAACAGGCGTACCGGCGAGAAGACGAGTATGCGCATCCTGCCCCCGGTCATCTCAGAGCGCGACGTCGAGTCCGTCGGTGGTTGTACGCACGGCCTTACGGGCGCCTAGGACATGCCGGCAGGCGAGCCTGTGAGCGAAGCGTCCACCTCGGCCCTTGTTCACGTGTGGTCGGAGACGGGTCCAGGCACAGCCAAGACGCCCAGTCCGGTCACGACAGCCAAGACGAGAGCCGCCCACTCCTGACCGGTGACGCCGGCCGGCAGAGCGCTGGAGACCCACGTCCCGGCCGCGCCCAACACGGCAGCGAACGTCTTGGCGTAGGCGCCTACGCTTCCGCGCACGTTGGGCACCACGTAGACCGTCACCGCAGTTCCCAGAGCTATGACGAGCCCGCCCCAGTCATTGGGCGAGACCGCGCCGTCCTGAAGGGCCGCAACAGCCCAGGTTGCCACGCATCCAACGAATGCGGTGATCATCTTGTAATACATGTTAATTTGCATCTGAAATTACTCCGCTTCTACCCGTGTGAGTGAGCCAGACGGCAGGCGCTGCAAGCGGGGAAGAGGACACCGGATGGGGTTTCGGCGTCCGATGATGATGTGGTGGTGGACGCGACGCCTGGCTTGGGGACAGCCACGAAAGCTCTACTGCCACCTGGCTACGAACTGATACCGACCAGTCACTCATGTCATCCAGGTCTCTTTGAACGTGGGGCAGACAACGTGATCCCGAACGGGAAGGGTGCGCGCCGGCCGAGCCGAATGGCCGAGCAGGCAGATTTGCAGTGGTGGTGGGGAAACCAAGAGGCCCGAACTGCAGGCTCGTTGCCGTGAGGATGAGCCGGGGGCGAGTGCTAGTCAAGTACCTGGTTCCCGGCTGAGCAGTCTTACCTGGTTGGCTCTGACTCCACTGCCTACTGCGACCGCGCAGGGGCTGAGAGGCGATGCCGGAGGAAAGTCCCAGACAGGTCGCACCGGAGGTCGAATCCACAAGCGCCGTCTCGTGATTGAACTCTGCGAGCTCGGCGTAGATGTCGAACCACACGGCGTGCCAGGCCGGGCGGCCGTAGTCCAGGAGATGCGTACCGTGCCACAGTCGAGGTCCGGCGCCAGGTTCACCGGCGGCGGTAGCTGCAACTCGCGGGGCTCGGTCATGCCGTCGCCATGTTCGAGCCCAGTCGCGGCCCTCTGGCGGGCGGCCCGCTCATACACGCCACGGCGGTGGGACACCGGGCACTCCGCCATCGCGACAGGACTGTCGGAGTCGTCGTTGCCCCGCCAGGTCGCCACTCAGGTCCGCCGCTTCAGGTTTGGAGGATCGCCTGCGGACAGGACGGTGATCCAGTTCGGCCCGTGGGAGGCGATGACGATGGTGTCGGCTGGTTCAGGCGGCAGTACTGGCTCCCAGTGGGAGGCGAGAATGTCCGCCAGCGACTCTTCCGCGTCCGGCGGACCCGGCTCCGGCCCCACCGGGACCCACTCCGGCGGGCCGCGGCCTGCGCGGTTCCTGACTGCAGGGTGTCGACTCGCCCAACCCCGGTAAGGCGGTTCGGAAGCGAGGACGGGTACACGCGACTAGCGGCGGAATTTGCCAAAGGTAGCTTTGACGTTCTCGACGTCAAAGCTACCTTTGGCATGTGCACATAACCGATCCGCAAGCTCTCCGGGCGATGTCACATCCACTGCGGCTGGACCTCATCGAACTGCTCGGAGCTCTGGGCCCGGCCACCGCGGCCACATGCGCAAGCCGCCTCGGCACGTCACAGGCATCATGCTCATTCCACCTCCGTCAACTCGCCAAGTACGGGTTTGTCGAGCAGGCGCCCAACAGCGGTGACCGACGCGAGCGGCCGTGGCGCTTGATCGACATCGAGCAGTCGTGGCCTTCGGACGGTGGGGCATCAGCCGATGAACTCCATCGCGTCTTCGTACAGCGGGAGGCCAACCGGATCCTGGGATGGAGCGCGAGACAGGGTGGCGAAGCCGACGAGTGGCGCCGGGTGACGTACGTCGACGGGACGACGTTGCCCGTCACGTCTGCCGAGGTCGAGGTGATCGCTGAGGGCCTCCGCGCCGTCCTCGCGCCGTACCTCGAACGTCTTTCCGACTCCTCCACCGTGCCGGCCGGTGCCAGGTTCGTTCGATTCCTGCTCGGCGGCACACCTTTGGACTTGACCGGCCCGGAGGTGGAAGGCCCGGACACCGCTGACGGTCCGAATTCCAGGAAGGACAAGCCTGATGGCGCCGACCTCGTTTGAGCGCACCCTCACCACATCGATCTCCACTGCTGCCGGCAGCTTGCGTGCTGGCATCTGGGTGCCGTCGGTCAGGGGACCGGTGCCGGGCATCGTGCTCGTGCACGGCTCGGGGGACGGCCGGTTCGACGACTGGGGCGAGTGGCCTTCACGTCTCACCGAGGGTGGCTTCGCCGTGATCGCCCACGACAAGCCGGGGTGCGGCTCGCCCGGCGACTGGCGAGAGCAGACCTTCGCGGACCGAGCTCACGAGTCGCTCGCGGCACTGCGGGTTCTGCGGGCGCACCCATCGGTGGCAGGCCGGCCCGTCGGCCTGTTCGGCATGAGTCAGGGCGGCTGGGTCTCGCTGCTCGCGGCCGCGCTTCAGGAAGAGCACGTCGACTTCGTCGTCTCACTGTCCGGACCGGGGGTCAGCCCGTCCGTGCAGGATCGCGTGCGGATCGAACGTGAGCTTGTAGCCGAAGGGATCCATGCTGACGCGATGGCCGAAGCGTTGGCTTGGCTCGACGAACGTGCGGCGCGGTTGCGCCGCGGGGACGAGGTCCGAGCCGTCCTCGAAGCGCAGGCCGAGTACGCCGGACGAGTCTGGTACGAAACTGCGACCCGATACTTTGACACCCCGCAGATGCTCAGCTTCCTGGCCCGTGCTCTTGACTTCGAACCCGCCGAAGTGCTGCCGAAGGTCGGCTGTCCCGTACTCGCCGTCTTCGGCGGCGCCGACCAGCTCGTACCCGTGCGGGAAAGTGTCGAGGTCTTTGCCCGATGCCTACTTCAACTGCCTGGCGATCCGCACGGCTTGGCGATCTTTCCCGGCGCCGACCACGGGCTGCTCGTTGCCGACCCGCAGCCCGGCTTGCCCGGCAACACCCAACTCGCTCCGGGATTCCTGCCGATGCTGGAGGCCTTCGTACAGATGCAGCGCACCTCGTAGCCGTACGGCCAATGGGCCAGGTCGTGTCGTGTCCGTGTCATCTGTAAGAGCGGCTGGAGGGGATCGATCGGCTGTCTGCGTGCTGGGGTAACTGCGAAGCATCGGCCAGCTCTGGCACCTCCAGCAGGTACTGGATATCCCGCGCTGAGGTGCTGGGGCTGCTTCCCGGCGCGATCGTCGTCGGCGGACCGACTGCTGCCCAGAACAAACCACAGGGCCATGCCGCGGATCAGGCGCACGAGGTGGAGAGCCAGCGGTAGTGGCGCACCGTCCGGCAGCATCTGGAGTCACATCGGCGAGACCGCTCGGTAACCCCTGCTAAAGCACAAGCCGGTCCGACTTACTGCGACCCTGCTCAGTGCACGACGGTGATGGGTGACGCGTGAGGTGAACGTCTGCGGCGTACTTGTGGCGGAACTGCCGCCAAACGGCAAAGCCGCAGGTCGCAGGCCGGTTGCAGATTTCCTGCAAAACCGTCGGCTCTCCGGTTGACGGTTGGGGTCGGAGCCGGCCGGCCCGACCAGCTCCGGCTGGGCACGCACGACCGCGACGTTGTGGCAATCATCACCTGTGCGAGGGCAACGGCGAGCTCACCTACGGAGCGCTGTCGCTTGTGACCTTTGGATCGTCGCAAGCCGCTGGGACGGGCGCTGGTGGAGTCGATGCCGTCGTCTCAGGTGATGGTGCGAGCAGTTGCTGGTCTCAATGGCGCGCAGGCAGGCGAGGCAGTGCGGGTGGTTCGCCAGCGGCAGTCAGGTCTTTACAAGACTTAGTGCAACGTTGTAGAACCGACGATGGTTGTTCGTTCCCTGCTCCACCCGCAACTGATTCCGCGATGACAGAGGTGTGACCAGTCGGCACCCGCTCCAGGGCGACTCCGCTCAGGACCGGCCGGCCAGACATCGGCGAAGGCCCGAGAAGGGTGAGGAGTAGCAGATGAGGTATCGGCGACCGCAATGGCGCAATGCCCTGATCCTGTTGTCGGCGGCCAGTTGCGCACTGGCCTTGACACCGGCTCCGAGCTTCGCCGACGACGTCCCGGTCGTGCTGCAGGTGAAGACCAATCAGCGCATCGGTTCGGCGTCGCCGTTCCTCGCCGGTGCGAACAACGACCAGTTCTGGAACAACTCACACGGCCTGTGGGATCCGGCGGCGAACGCCCCTGATCCCGCAGTGGTCGACAAGACGCGCCGGGCCAACATCGGCATGGTCCGTTTCCCGGGTGGAACTCCAGCGGCACTCTACGACTGGAAGAGCGCGATCGGGCCGGCGAACCAGCGCGCGTGCCAGACCCCCGGGCAGCCCAATGGCGGTCCAGGTCCGGTCGACGGCAGCTTCGGACCGGACGAGTACATGAAGTTCGTCGAGGCGACGGGTGCCCGGCCCGACATCATGACGCCGATGATCAACGAGACACCCTCGGACGCCGCGGACTGGGTCGAGTACATGAACGCTCCGCTCGGCACGAATCCGCGTGGTGGCACGGCCTGGGCGCAGATACGGGCGGAGAATGGCCACCCGGCGCCGTACGGGGTCAGGAGTTGGGAGATCGGGAACGAGCCCGATCGCTCCGCACAGACGTACTGGCGGAGCACCGACCCGACGACCAACCTGCGGGAGTACGCCTTCGGCGGCACCGAACCGCAGGTCGGCCAGAACCTGCAGCGTGGCTGCGACCGCCGGCCCGCGGCGTCGAAGAGCGACGGCAGGGCCAACCAGCAGTTGAAGGTCTACTACCCGCCGGTGGTGCCGGACAGCCAGACGATCTACGTGGGCGGCACGGCGTGGACCGCGGTGGCGGACCTCGGCTCGGCCGGCCCCTCCGACAGGGTGTACGAGTTCGATCCGAAGACCGGAACGGTCCACTTCGGCGACGGCATCCACGGAGCGGTCCCAGCAAAGCAGGCCGTCGTCACGGCCGACTACACGCCCGAACGCAAGCCGGGGTTCGTCGACTTCTACGCCGAGATGAAGAAGGCCGACCCGTCCATCGACGTCTGCGCGACCTGGGCGCCGATCAACAAGGAATCCGGGCTCGGCGTGGCCTCGTTCGCCCAGGTGATGAGGCAGTCAGGACTCGCGGACAACTACGACTGCCTGGTCGTCCACCCGTACACCAACTTCAGAAACGTCTTCGGTGACGGCGACTGGAAGACCGCACAGGAGGGGCACGACGAGTACTTCCTGGGCGAGAAGCAGGCCACGGACCTGGTCGCGAACCTCATCTCCGACGTCCGGACCAACGGATCCGGTCGGCAGTACGTCGCGACCTCGGAGTACGGCGCGCTGTGGTTCGGCGCGATGAACGACATCTCCGCCTACCCGCACTGGGACACCGCGATGTCGCACGCGCTGTACATGGCCTCCCAATGGACCGCCTTCTCCCAGCTCAACCTGCCCTGGGCGATGGGCAACACGCTGATCGGCGACACCCCGACCACGCTGCGGTCCGTCCTCGGTGGGCTGCCCGACCTCGTCTACACGGCGGACGCGGTCATGCGTGAACAGTTCAAGCCTCTGGTCGACGGCGGCGGTACGACTGTCGCGACCACTGTGAGGAACAATCCGCAGGTCACCCCGGAGGCCACGGAGGATGCCCGGTTCGGTACCTACGGCGCGCTGGCCACCACGGCCGCGGTCGGCGATGACGGCGTACTCCGTGTCGCGGTCGTCAATCGGGACGCCGGCCGGGCCGTGACCGCCGAGGTCGTGCCAGCCGGCTACGCACACGGCGACCTGGCAGCTGTCAGCACGGTGGCCGGGCAGGAGTTCACCAGCTACAACTCCGTTGGCGACCCCGATGCCGTTCAGATCCAACGCGGCCGGATGAGCTTGGGCAGCACCGCGTTCCGCTACACATTCCCGGCCCACTCCACGACGATCATCGAGCTTCACCCAGCACGGTAACCGCGCGACACCCCGACGGGCTGGCCCCGCCACCGTAGGTGGTGGGGCCGACTCACTGCTGGGGCCCGCTGGGGCCCTGGCGAGCGGGCCCTCTTGGTTGAAGCGTCACTGCCAGATGCGGATGTAGTCGACGTACATCGTGGAGTGCCAGTCCAATGGCGCGTCGTGGATGTCGCCTTGGGCGTAGGAGATGATCTCGTTGGATGCGATCGGGAACTCCTTCACCTGGCTGATCAGTGCTGGATCGGTGATTGTCCGTACCACGTCACCGTCGTAGCCGAAGGTCATGGTGGTGGGCGTCCAGTCGAGCGTGAAGGTGTGGTACCACGTGCCGTCGTGGAGTCCAGGCGCGGTCACGACCGTGTTGGACTGCCGATGGTCGGCGCCGTAGCCGTCCCAGTGCACGGTGACCCCGAACTTGTCGTCGGTGCTGAAGGTTTCGACTATGTCGATCTCCTCCCCGTCGCGAGCAGTGCCATCGACGACGCCGCCGGGGGTGAGTCCGTTGGCAGCTTGGAGCCAAGCTGCCGCGAGGTGACCGATCGTGGGTGGGACATGGATGGCGTACTCGATCGTGCCGAAGGTGAAGTCGAACTTGCCCTGGCTGTCCACTCGGGAACCACCGTACGCATCGGTCCCAAGCTGGCTGATGCCCAACTCCAGAGCTCCACCGCCGACATGGACGTTGGCCGACTTGTACCAGTAGTCGACACCGTGATTGCCCGGGCTGCGATGTTGCTCGACCGCATTCCACTTCGACGTGTCAAGTGACCTTCCGGTGAACTCGTCGCTGAACACCAGCGAGCGCCCTGTTCCCCCGATCGACGGGCGCGCATTACGCGGTGTCGCCGGATCGACCAGTGTCGGACGGTGGAATACGCTGCGCACGGTCTCCGCCCGCGCCGATCCGGTGTCAGTGACAGAACTGGCTACTGCCGCGCCAATGCAGATTCCTGCCGTGCGAAGAAGCGAGCGGCGCCGCATGGATCCATCAGTCATACGGAACTCCAAGTTTCGTCGGCAAAAGCTGAGCGGAACATGAACCGAGACTGGCTGGGTAACCGATGGACGAAGGCTATCGATTTTGTCGAGAGTAATCGACGGACTGCCGAACATCTCACATGCTGCTGCACTTCGGCCGCGTTCGGCCGCCACAGGTTGAGGTTTGCGGCAAAGGTGACCGCCGCCGGCACAAAGCTCCGTGGCGCGGCAGTCAAAAGGCCGATATTGCTTACGATCAGAAGAGGGCGACGGGATTCCAGTCTGGAAGGTTGGTGGGGCCGTGATCGCGGCGTGCATCCCGCCTGATGGCACCGAGCCTGATTTCAGTGAATGGCACGACTTTGCTCATACCTTTTAGCCATCCAGAGTTTTATGCCACGAGGAACTGCACCAGGCCTCGGCCACGTGCAGAGTTCTGATCACCGTGATCCACCAACGTCTGAGTCCGTCAGCACAGACGGCGACTGCCACGTTGCGTCAGAGAGACCGTTGGGCGGCCTTGCGTGCCGGTGTAGGTGCCGTCGAAATCCTCGAGGAGGTCCGGCCACGCTCGGGCGTCGGTGAGCTCAACCCTGCGGGCCACCTCGCGGACGCTACACCAGAGTCCACCGCACCCCTACCGTCTCGCCAGCCCGGATTTCACCAGCGCTGTCTGTATTGCATCCACCGCCCTCTTCAACGCGGTCACGTCCGCAGTTGGCGACGCGCCGATCACCTGCTGGGACACCGGGGTATTTCCGAAGAACCCGAGGGTCCTGCTGGAGCCAGCGGAATCGTGGAACTTGAAGGTGAAGGAGTTGTTCTGGTGGATCATCCCTGGGGCGGCGAGGACATCCTTGTTCGTCGCCTCCGGCGCGTAGTTGATGCCGAGGATCCCCGTGGCCGTGTTGTTGATGGACACGCCGCGGAACAGTTTCGACGGGGCGACCTTCGACCCCAGTTGCACGACGTTGCCGTGCACAAGGGCGTTGATGTTCGCCCGGTCGCGCAGGAACACACCGGTGGGCAGGGTGGAGTTGACGGAGGCGTCCCACGGGTCGATCACGAGATTGTTCGCGATCACGACGCCTCTGTTGGTGTGGTAGGCGTTGATCCCGAAGCTGGACGGCTCCACCACGATGTTGTCGGTGATCACCATGCCGGACGTGTAGTACACCATGATCCCGGCGGCGTTCGTGGAACCGATCTTCCCGTGGCCGTGGACGTAGTTCCCGGAGATGATCCCGGTCGCCCCGTCGACCAGCGCCCCGACGGCCGTCCCAGCCCCCACGACCTTGATCCCGACCTCCTTGGTGCCGTTGGTGACGCCGGACACGACGACGTTGCCCCGGACCACCATCGCCTTGCAGGCGTACGTCTCGACGTTGTTTTCGTTCCCGCCGGCCACCAGGGCGATGCCGTTCAGGCAGCCGTACACGTAGTTGTCGGCGATGACCAGGTTGATCCCGCCATGGGAGTCGATCCCTTCCCAGGCGACGTTGAGGACCTGGTTGCGGGAGACCAACCCCCCTTCGGACAGCGGCTCGGCGGCGATTGTGACGTTCTCGATCCGGTTGATCGTGATGCCGTAGCAGTCGACGTTGCTGCCGGTCAGGCGGACGTCGTCGATGTAGTTGTCAGTGACCTTGCACCGGTTCACCGAGAAGAAGTGCACCCCCGCATAGCCCATGGTGAGGATCTTGCAGCCCCGCACGGTGATCCGCTCGCCGAGCCTGCACGACACCCCGAACGACCAGCCGGAGATGGTGCACCCCTCCACCAGCACGTCACCAACCCGGGACGTGGCCGAGTTGCCCTGCAGGTGGATCGCCCGCCGGTTTCCGCCGTAATTGGTGGCGCCGGGGCCGGTGAACCGCACCTCGCGGATGACGGTGCCAGACGCTCCCGAGGTCAGGGAGAAGCCGTACGCGTTCGTCGCGACCTGGACGATCTCGCCGCCCTCGATGTGGAACGGCTTGGACAGCGTCAACGTGCCGCTGATCTTGCACGTGGTGCCGTGCGGGAACAGGATCCACGTGTTCGCCGGCGCCGCGGTGAACATCGCCTGCAACGCGGCTGTGTCATCGGCCGTACCATCGCCGACCACGCCGTGGTCCTTCACGTTCCACACCAACGAGTCGACCTGCACACTGCCACCCGTGTCCGATGGCGGCGCGTCCAACAGGTCGTCGTACGACCCCGTGGTGGCGACTGCCGCCAGCCCCGTCACCTCCCCGGTCGCGTGGCTGTGCGTCTGCGGCGGGAACGTGGCGGGTTTGCCGGCGATCTGGGTGGAGTCGAGCGTCCAGTCGCGGCCCACCCGGTCGCCGGCCACCGAGCCGGAGGTCAGATCCACCAGGTCTATCGTCGGCTTTCCTGTGGCCGGGTCCACGGGGGCGCCCATCGGTGCCGACACCGACGCGATCGTGTCGTCCACGCCGTCGCCGATGACGTGGACGGTGTAGGCCCAGCCGGTCGGGTCAAGCTCAGGGTTGTCGGTGGACAGGACTTCCAGTTCCCACTGGCCCGTGAACTTGTCCGCCCTCGTCGAGACCGTCACGTGGTACAGGAATACCTGATCTGCAGGGACACGGATCCGCACCGGGTCCGCCGTGAACTGCACATCAACTTCAAGCGGGTTCCCAACCATGTCAAGGATCCGGCCACGGATCACGGTCGTGTACGCGTTGGGGGGCAGCGCCATCAGATCCTCCCGGGCATGACAGCCAGCCTCCGTGGTGGCGCAAGAAGCGCGTCCGCGGCTGGAAGCTCAACCGTGCATCAAATGTAGTCCTTGCATACCGACGGGAAAGCCTTCGACCAGAGCGGGATCGATCCCGGTCTGCTCGGCGGCAATCGGCGATACGGTCCAGCAGCCGAGAAGCGTGCCGATGTCGATGTCCCGCCGCTCAACGGACAGTTTGAGACACCAGGTGAGTACAGACACGAGTCGCCGGCCGCCGACCTTCGCTCTGCTCCTCTTCCACCGCGGGGCCCTGGTGATCTCCGTCGCCATTGACGCGCACGGATCGCATGCAGGGAGCAAGCAGCCTTCGAGCAATACGACAGATGGCGTTACTCGGTTCACCGAGAACCTGCGCAGGCACACTCCGAGCGAGCACTTCTTCGACCTGACGAGCCATCGCACGTGTCCAGGCTCAGATGCAGATCGTCGTCCCCGCGGAATGCTGCACCTGCTGGCTTGGGGTTGCACCCGACCGCCCCTCGCTGCCGCCGCCGAGGACCTGGTGGCGCTCGGCGCGGAGGTCCCGGGCGACATCGACCTGGCCGGTATGGATGACGCCGGCCCGTTCGGCATCCTCCACCTGACCGCCGTCGCGGCGATCCTGCCTCGGCCGAGATGGGCCGCCAGGCAGCAGACCTGCTCCATACGCGCATCACCGGCCGCGAGTCCCTCGGCGACCCACGGCACGTCATCCTGCCGATCGGCATCCGAACCAGGAACTCATCCCAAGGTCGCCTTCGGCTGGTGACGAGCACATAGAACTCGCACCTACGCGCTGGTTCCGGTCACTTCGTCCCGGCGCCAGTACGACCTGGCCCCACTGACCGCGGCGCACCGGGGTTGTTCCGGATCATGCCGTGAGCTTCTCGCCTCTGTGGCGGTCCAGGCGGGTATGAGGCATCACTCTTGCAGCACCACATACCTCTGACCACGCCGCGGGAGGGCGGAGCCGAGCCGTAAATCCGTCCGCTCAGCTGGATCCGGAATCACGTCGGCCCGGCCACCAAGAAGGGTGGCCGGGCCGATGCGTGTTGTCGTACTGGTCAGGAGGCGTCCGGGGCGACCAGGGTCGGTAGCTCGTCCTCGAACATGTCCGCGAAGGTCAGCGACGGCAGGATCTTGCCCTGCGGGCGTGCCGAGTCGGCGATGCCGGCGGCCCAGGTGGCGGAGCGCAGCCGCTGGTTCGGTGTGCCGTGGTGGCCGTCGTTGTCGAAGGCGCAGTCACCGACCTCGAAGAAGGTCTTCTCGGCCTGCAGTACCCGCTTGGTGTTGAGGGAGAGCCCGCGGGCGTGGGTGGCGAAGTAGGTGCCGAACGCGTCGGCCATCAGTTCGGTACGCCGGGTCGCTTCGGGCCCGGTCAGCGGGGAGTCCATCAGGTTGTCCTCGAACTGCACGTGGTGGCCGAACTCGTGACCCATCACCGCGCGCGGTCCGACGTCGCCGATGCCCATCGCGTTGAGAGCGTCGACGATGCCGTCACCGAAGATCAGCTTGTCGGGAACACCCTTGACCAGCGGGTCGGGGTCGCCCTCGGCGGTGAACGCGAACGCGTTCAGCGTGAACAGCGGGTTGTTGCCGTTGTCGAACATGCCGCTGTTGACCGCGGCGGCGATGTCCTTGGCGCGCGCGTCCGCGACAGCGGGGGAGAAGCCGAACCCGGGGATCGGCAGCTGAAGGACGCGGGAGACAGCCGCGGCGTCACCCATGATGCTGCCGTGCATCGACATCAGCTGGATGTCGCCGGACTGGATGTCCCAGAACCGCTTGACGTCCCGGAACGTGTGGGTCAGCTCGGTCCCGTAGTCGGCGCGGAGGGCGTAGCGCGGGTCGGCGGTGGTGCCGTACAGCAGTGCGTCGTACGTCGGGATGTCGAGCATCTCGAGGTGACGGACGAGGAAGGCGTACTCCTCGTCGGACATACCGTTGATCAGGGCGCTGACGTAGGCGTCGAGGTCGGTCGGTCCGCACTGGTAGTCGCCGGGGTCGATGGCCCGCTCGACGGCCGCGCGTGCTGGGGACCGGTCGATCCCGAACCGGTCGGCGGCCTCGCCGCTACGGGCCAGCGCGGTGCGGGTGGCGGCAGGCGCCACAGCGGCTGCCGGTGCGGCGGTGTCGACGGCGGCGCCGGTGCCAACGCCCGTGCCGGCGACAGCAGCCGTGGCTGAACCGATCGTGAGGACGATGCTTGCGCCGAAGGCGGCGAGGAAGCGTGGTGACTGCTTCAAGGGGGGTCTCCTTCGTACTGGCGCGGCGACATGCGGCCGGAAAACGAAGGAACCCGAAGCGCTGGGTCTCTCAACGCGAAGAACCCCCCGTGCAGCCGGCCCTGAGGACCTGTTGATCCTTCGGGTCGTGCGCGAACCAGATAGTGCATCGCATCCGGAGCATTTGGCAAGAGTTCCGCTCGAACCGGACGCCGGCCAGGTCAAGCGGCTAAGCCGACCTCGGCCACGCACCGTGTCAGAGCGGCTACATCGCGCGTTGCCCGCTGGTTCTGACGCCGCTGTATTGCGATTGGGTGAAGGTCCGGCCCCGACCTGCGTGTGTTCTGCATCCCCGGGTACGTCGCGCATCCACCCGACGCGCAACGTCTCCGACGCCGGCCACCGGCCGGTAAGAGAAGGGAGCAGTCCCCGCGCAGGACAAGGCAAAGCTCAGCCGTCGTACGTTCCTCTACGCCTCCGCGGCCTCCGCCGGCGCGGCGATGCTCGGGGCGTGTTCCGGTAGCCGAACCTCGTCGAGCGACACCGGCAGCGACGCCGGCAACGACTCCGGTGGTGCGGCCGCGGCGCCCAAGGGCTCTGCGACCAAGCCGCTCAGCGCCCCCGCCAAGCTCAAGGAGGCGCCGATGCGGGTGGTCCACGGATGCCCGTGGCCCGCTCCGGTAGGGGCACGCTCGCGAAGTTCACCACCCCTGACGACAACACTCTGGTGCTGACCTTCGACGCACCCGCGCCACTGACCGCGGACCGGATCGCCATGTGGGTCAACGGCACCGTGAGGAACGGGCCGAAGTGGATGGCGCCCAGCCACTACGCCAAGCAGTTCCACCCCAAGTACAACAAGGACGTGCCCAAGGACTGGGCTTCGGCGGGCGGCCTGTTCGAGACGAAGGTCTACTGGTCGCGCAACCCGATGTGCCCGACCATGACCGGCTGGAAGCTGGAGTCGCTGCAAGAGGGCCGCCTGACAACTCTCGAGCGCAACCCGTACTACTACGACGCTGTCATGCCCAACGGCGACCAGCTTCCCTATGCGGACACGGTCAAGGTCCTGCTCTGGGACGGCGGCTCGGGCACCGGCTCGATCTTCTTCCTGAACTACGACCACAAGGACGAGAAGTTCCGCAAGCTCGTCCGCGAACCCAAGTTCCGCCAGGCGCTGTCACTGGGCGTGGACAGGAAAGAGATCCAGAAGGCTATCTACTTCAACACCGGAGAAATCACCACCGGGACGATGAGCCCGAAGGCCATCGAGTTCCATGTCGACGACAAGGGCAAGCAGGTCTACAAGAACTGGCGTGACGCCTACGTCAAGCACGACCCCGAGGCCTCAGCCACGCCAAGCTCCAGAACGTGCCGAAGAAGGAGAACCTCAGGCAGGGTGGCTTCGCGAACCCGTGGATCCACCCGACCCCGGCGGTCTACGACCCCGAGGCGTACTACTGGGAAGACCCCGGCAAGCACCGATAGCCTCGCCCGACAGGTTCTGTGACCGGTCGGGCTACGCTGGCCCGACCGGTCACGGCGAAAGCGACCTGGCGCCGTCGACGGAGATGTTCCCTTCCTGGAGGTTCGATGGCACTCGAGGCCCGCGCCTTCTGGGTGGTCTCTGCCGGGAAGGGTGAGATCCGGCCGGTCACGCTGCCCGAGCCCGGTCCGGGTGAGGTCGTCGTCCGCACGCTGTGGAGTGGCGTCAGCCGGGGCACCGAGAGGACCGTCTTCGGCGGCCGGGTTCCGCCGAGCCAGTACGACGTGATGCGGGCGCCGTTCCAAGAAGGCGACTTCCCTGCCCCGGTCAAGTACGGATATCTCAACGTGGGCGTCGTCGAGCGCGGCCCGGCAGCGCTCGCCGGCAGGGCCGTCTTCTGCCTCTATCCGCACCAGACCCGGTACGTCGTGCCCGTCGAGGCGGTGACCGTCATCCCGGACTCCGTTCCCGTGGAGCGCGCCGTGCTCGCCGGAACCGTCGAGACGGCTGTCAACGCGGCCTGGGACGCGGCGCCGATGGTCGGTGACCGGATCGCCGTCATAGGGGCCGGGATGGTCGGCTGCTGTGTCGCCCGGCTGCTCGCCGGCTATCCCGGGGTCCGCGTACAGCTCGTCGACACCGACCCGGCCCGCGCATCGGTCGCCGCCCGGTTGGGCGTGGAGTTCGTCCCGCCCGACCGGGCAAGCGGTGGTTGCGATCTCGCGATCCACGCCAGCGGGACCGAGGCAGGACTCGTCCGGGCGCTGGAACTCCTCGCGCCCGAGGGTGAGGTCGTCGACCTCAGCTGGTACGGCGACCAGCGGGTCAGCCTTCCGCTGGGTGAGTTCTTCCACTCGCGCCGCCTCGCCGTACGCAGCAGCCAGGTCGGCATGGTGTCGCCGGCCCGGCGCGGCCGGCGCAGCTTCGCCGACCGGCTCGCGCTGGCGCTCGACCTGCTTGCCGACCCGGCGTACGACGCGCTGATCACCGGCCAGAGCAGCTTCGAGGACCTGCCGACCGTGATGCCGCGGCTTGCCGACGGAACGCTCCCGGCCCTGTGCCACCGGATCAGTTACGGTGCCACCGAGCCAGTCGCGCCAGTCGAGCCGGTCGCCGAGCCACGTATGGAGAGCCCGTCGAACCGAGAAGGATCCGGACGCACATGAACCCGAACGCCGCAGACCCGAGCTCGTCCGTCCTGCCCCTGGACACGACGGTCGACGCCCGCGAGCGGGGTGCGCGCGTGGCCGTCCTTCCGATCGGCAGCTTCGAACAGCACGGGCCGTTCCTGCCGCTGGTCACCGACACGCTCGTCGCGGCCGCGATCACCAATGAGGTCGCGCGTACGTATCCGGTGTTTCCCCTGCCCCCGTTGACGATCTCGTGCTCGCACGAGCACGCCGCCTGGCCCGGCACGGTGAGCATCTCGGCGGCAACGCTGTATGCCGTCGTCCGCGACATCGCCGAGTCTCTCCGCCGGTCGGGGATCAGCAAGCTCGTGGTGGTCAACGGCCACGGCGGCAACTACGTCCTCGCCAACGTGGTCCAGGAGGCGGGTGGCACCATGGCGCTGTTCCCAGGACTCCAGGATTGGGAGTCCGCCCGGGCCGCCGCCGGGCTCGAGACCTCCCTCGACTCCGACATGCACGCGGGGGAGCTGGAGACCTCCATCCTGCTGTACACGGATCCGGAAATCGTCAGGCCTGGTTACGAATCAGCCGACCTGGTGGCCGACGATCGACCTCATCTGCTCACCATGGGCGTGGCCGGCTACTCCGAGTCGGGAGTCGTCGGTCGTCCGTCGTTGGCGTCGGCGCGTAAGGGGAAAGCCGTGCTTGACAGCCTCGTCACGTCGTTCGGTGACTACCTGGCGCTGCTCGACTCCTGAGCGCCGAGCCCTGGTGCTCGACGTCACCACGTCGCCGCAAAATCCTGCTGCGGTGGTGGCGGCACGGCTGGTTGACTGTGGGCCGTGGTGACAGGCAACAACATCGACGCGTACCTGATCTGCGGTACGCCGCGGACCGGAAGCACGCTGCTGTGCAGCCTGCTGCGCGACACCGGGATCGCCGGTCGGCCGGAGTCCTACTTCCGGCTGCCGGACGAGCAGTCCTGGGCGGACCGCTGGCACCTGCCCCGCGACGACCACGGGTCGTTCGACTACCGCGACTTTGTACGGGCGGCGATCGCGGATGGAAGTACCCCCAACGGCATCTTCGCTGCCCGGGTGATGTGGGGAACGTTGGAGGAGATGGTCGCCAAGCTCGGCGCCGCGCATTCTGATCTTCGGCCCACAGGCGCCGACCTCGACCTTCTGACCCGAGCCTTCGGCCGCGTCCGCTTCGTCCATTGCCGGCGTGAGGACACGGTGGCACAGGCCGTGTCATGGGCGCGCGCCGAACAGACTCGCTACTGGCAGCACGGCGACGCTGCCCTGCCCGACCACGAGCCCCGCTTCGACTTCGAGCAGATCCACAACCTCGTCCAGACCATCGAAGAACACAACGCCGCCTGGCGAAACTGGTTCACGAGGTTCGACGTCCAACCGCACACCGTGCGCTATGAAGACCTCACCACCGACATCGACCGTGTCACCAGCGGCCTCCTCGACTTTCTCGGGCTGGAACTCCCGGCAGGGCACGCGTTCGTCCCCCGTCACCGCCGGCAGGCCGACCAGCTCAACCACGACTGGATCCTCCGCTATCACGCCCTCGCCGGTCGGTGACCACAGTTCACCCAAGAAGGTGGGCACCTCGGCACCAGGTCAGCGGTCAGGCCCGGCGGCGGACGAAGAGCACGACGACGCCGGGGAGACAGGCGATGAGGGTGAGTACGCCGTACGCGACGGAGATGGCCACGCCCTGGCCGGCACCGAGGCCGACGGCTCCGGAAGCCAATGCAAGGAAGGCTTCCCGAGGTCCCCAGCCGCCGACGTTGACGGGCAGGCCCATCACCATCAACGCCAGCACGAAGATCGGGAGCAGCTGGGCGAGCGGCACCGACGACTCCGAGACCCGGGCGGCGACCACGAACATGCAGACGTGCCCGACGAGGGTCGCGACCGACAGTGCGAGGACGGCCGGCCAGGTGCGCTTCGACAGCAGGCCGACCCGTGCGTCGGTCGCCGCGGTTCGTAGGGCCCGGCGCCAGGCCGAGGTCGACGATCCCCTCCGCGCCCAGGCGGCGAACGCCAGCAGGACGCCGAGCAGGCCGAGCAGACCGAGGAGGACGAGAGCGATCCACCAACCCGACAGGGGAGAGGCACCCGTCGCGGCCGCCAGGATCCCCGGCTGGGTGAGGAGGATGCTGATGCCGCAGGCCACCAGCACGACCTGACCGGCGGCGCGCTCGAGGATCACCGCCCGCACTCCCCGGCCCAGGTCGCCGGACTGCCGCCCATGGCTGACCGCCCGGTGGACGTCACCGAGGACACCGGCGGGCAGCACCGAGTTGAGCAGGATGGCCCGATAGCAGTCGGCGACGGCCTGCCGCAACGACAGCGACAGTCCGAGACTGCGCGCGACGACGCACCATCGCCAGGCGCCGAAGACCGTTGTGCACATGCCGATCCCGAGGGCGGCGAACACCGACCAGACGTCGACCACGTGGAAGCCGGCGACGAACGGTCCGGTGCCGAGTCGCCAGACGAGGACCGCCAGGATGCCGACACCCACGAGCGGGCGGAGCCAGGTCCACAGCCGCCGTCCGGCCGACGCGATCGGCCGCCGCGGCGGGGAGCCGGGTGACGGAGACCGCCGCGGCGGAGTGCCCGGCGGCGATCCCTCCGTCCCGGGCGGGACCGGCGCGAGCTGGGGCGTCATGGTGACGGCACGGCGAGCAGGTCGGCGTGGTGGACCGTGACGTGCAGGTTGCCGGCGGCGCAGGAGGCGAGCCGCGCGGCGACGTACGCCTCGGCACTCGGGATCAGGTCCGGCCGCTGCGCGCAGGCCGCCTCGACCCAGCCGCGGAGCCATTCCTCGGCGAGCGGTGCCTGGTCCGGACCGAGCCGCCACGGGCTCGGCTCGCGGCGTACGACGGCACCGCGACGCTCGAACGCCTCGACGGTGGCGGCGACGGCGTCGGGTCCCAGCAACCGGCGGCCACCGACGGAGCGCCGTTGGTGGTCGTCGAAGGCGGCGGCGAGCTCGCCGTCAAGCGGATCGGCAGGATCGAGTTCGACCGAGCCCGTCACGGACAGCGTGAACAGGGCGGCGCAGCCGGCACCCACGCAGACGTCGGCGAGCCGGTCGATCTCGTCGGCCGTGAGCAGGTCGAGCAGCGCCGACGCGGTCACCAGGGACGTACCCGCGAGCTCGGCAGACCCCAGTGCGGTGAGATCGCCGACGTACGGCTCGACGGTCAGCGGAACGCCGTCGGCGTCGGTCCCGGTGACCCGCGCCGCCGCGTGGGCGAGCAGGTCGGCGTCGTAGTCGTGCAGGATCCAGTGCTGTGGACCAGGCAGCCGGCTCGCCAGCCACCGGGGCAGCGCTCCGGTCCCGCAGCCGAGGTCACGGATCACGAGCCGGTCGACCTCGGCCAGCCGCTCACTCAAAGCATCGGCCAGGACCGAGGCGCGGGCGGCGGCGTCGGCGCACTCCCGCAGGGCGAGCCACTCCGGAGCGACCTTCGACTGCCCGGCCGTGCTCAGCCGGGCTCCCCAGCGAGCAGTTCCAGGACGTGGGCCATCCGCCGCGAGGTCGCCTGCCACGTCGACAGGATGCCACGGGACTGCCGGGCCGAGGACCGAAGGCGTTGCCGAAGGGCCGGATCACCGAGCCAGCGGTGGAGCGCGGAGGCGAGTGCCGGTACGTCGCCGGGCGGGACGAGGAGCCCGGGGATCCCACCATCGGGTGCCTGCCCCAGCGTCGAGGAGACGCCACCCACGTCGGCCGCGACGACGGGAATGCCGCGCGCCAGGGCCTCGGTCACCACCATGCCGTACGTCTCCATCCGGGACGGGACGATCACCAGGTCCGCCGCCGCGTAGGTGGCCGCGAGCCGATCGCCGGTCCGCGGCCCTTCGAGGCGTACCTGCTGGTGGAGGTCGTGGCTCGCGATCGACCCGCGCACCGTCGCGACCTGGGTGGGATCGCGGTGCAGCGGGCCCACGCACTCGCACGTCCAGGAGGTGTCGCCGCTCGAGCCGAGGGACGCGAGCGCCTCGACGAGGAGATCCTGGCCCTTGGTCCGCGTGATCGCGCCGACGCACAGCAACCGCGACCGCCCGTCGGTACCACGCGCCGGCGGCGCGGGATCGGTTCCCGGAGTGACGACCTGGATCCGGCTCGTGGCGATCCCGTGGTGGTCGGCCAGGTGACGCGCGGTCCACGGACTTGTCGCGACGACGAGCCGCGTCGCGTGCAGGGCCTGTCGTTCCAGGGCGTCGAGCTCGGCCGCTCGCCGCGGAGGCAGGCCGGCCTCGGATCCGAGCGGAAGGTGCACGAGCATCGCGAGCCGGAGCCGGTTCGCCTGTATGGCAAGGAGGTCGGGCACCGCGCAGCCGACAAGTCCGTCGAGGAGGACGGCGACCCCGTCCGGCAAGGCGGCCAACCGTCGAGCCAGGCCGTCGCGCGCTTCCTGGTCCGGGTCGGGCCATGCTCCAGGGGCGGCGAGCTCCTTGACGGACCAGCCGGCGGTTGCCGGATCTTCCAGACCCCGGCAGATCCGGCGGTCGTAGATGTTGCCTCCGCTGGGCGAGGTCGGGTCGTCGATGTCGCCCGGCAGGACGACGAAGACCGTCCTACGCATGGCGCCTCGCCGCGGTCATGGCAGACGTGGCAGCGCGGTCACAGGGAGCGCTCGTAGCTCGCCCAGGCCACATGCGACTCGCGCAGGGTGACCGCGATCCCGCCGAGACCGCGGGCGTTCGCGCCGAGCGCACCGGCGCCGACCCGCTCGGCGAGCCGGTCGGCGATGACCTTGGCCAGGAACTCCGTGGACGTGTTGATCCCGGCGAAATCGGGTACGTCGTCGAGATTGCGGTAGTTGAGAGCGCTCAGGACGTCGCCGAGTTCCTTGGTGGCAAGGCCGATGTCGACGACGATGTTGTCCTCGTCCAGCGTGGGACGCCGAAACGTCGCGTCCACGACAAAGGTGGCGCCGTGCAGCCGTTGCGCCGGTCCGAAGACCTCCCCGGCGAAGCTGTGCGCGACCATCAGGTGATCGCGGACCGTGATGCTGAACACCAGTCGACCTCCGGGCACTCGACACACTCGACCTTGACTTTGAACCATCTCACCGGTTACGTCGTGTCCCTCGTCAGAGGGGGTGCGGATCGGCACCTGATCGGTCCGTACGACGACATATCAGGCGAGCGACAGGGGCCGGGATGGATGACCAACCCAGCGGGCGTGACGACGTCGCGGAGTCCACTCTCGTCACCCGCCGCGGCACGTTCCGTGCCGTGGCGTTCCGGGACCGCCCCGGCGGACACGAGCACCTGGCGCTCGTCTTCGGCCCGCCGGTCGTGCGGGAGAACGTCCTCGTCCGCGTGCACTCGGAGTGCCTGACCGGCGACGTGTTCGGTGCGACGCGCTGCGAGTGCGGCGGCCAACTCGAGGCGTCCCTCGACGCGATCGTGGCGGCGGGCAGCGGGATCCTGATCTACCTTCGCGGACACGAGGGGCGTGGGATCGGCCTCGTCGCGAAGGTGCGTACCCACATCCTGCAGGACGAACAGGGGATGGACACCGTCGACTCGGCCACCGCCCTGGGGTTGCCCGTGGACACCCGTGACTACGGCGCGGCGGCCTGGCTGCTGAACCACCTCGGCGTGCGGTCGATCCGGCTCCTGTCGAACAACCCCGACAAGATCAGGTCCATCGAGAGCCTCGGCATCGACGTCGTCGCCCGGGTTCCTCTGCTCGTACCAGCCGACGACGACAACCTGCGCTACCTCACGGCCAAGCGAGACCGGCTCGGACACGATCTCCCGCAGCTCGACGGGTTCGTCGGGTCCGCGAATCGACCAGGACGGTAGAAGATCGAGATGGACGATGTCGGTGTCACGCGGCGGTACGCCGGCGCGCGGGCGAGCCATGCGGGCACGCCGACCCGGGCGTTCCGCCGGGATCTCGCCGTGGCGGGCATGGCCGAGATCGCGGGGCTCGTCCTGCTGTGGCTCTATCCCGGACTCGGTCTCGTGGGCTGGCTCGCGGGGCTCGGCTTCACCCTCGGCGCAGCGGGATTCCTGGTCGCCGGGTTCGGCCGAACGCCCAGCCGTACGTGGACGCCCGCCGACCGGGTGACCCTCACCCGTCTGGTCCTCATCGGCGGGGTGACGGCGCTCGTCGCCGACCGGCTGGGTGCACCCGCGCCGGCCGTGATGATCGGCATCGCCTCTGTCGCCCTGGTGCTCGACTCCGTCGACGGCAAGGTCGCCCGCCGGACCGGAACCGTGACGGAGTTCGGTGCGCGCTTCGACATGGAGGCGGACGCCTTCCTCATCATGGTTCTCAGCGTCTTCGTCGCCAGGTCCGCCGGTGCGTGGGTGCTGGCGATCGGGGCCATGCGGTACGCCTACGTGGCAGCAGGGTGGGTGCTGCCCTGGCTGCGTTCGTCCGTACCACCGAAATACGCCCGCAAGGTCGTGGCGGCCATCCAGGGCGTCACCCTCGTCGTGGTGAGCGCCCACCTCCTTCCCGAGCCGGTCGAGGTGGGGGTCGTGGCCGGGTCGCTGATCCTGCTCGGTTGGTCGTTCGGCGACTGCGTCTGGTGGCAGTGGCAGCACGGAAGGTCGTGAGGGAGGACCTCGGAATGTCGATCTTCGCGCGCGCTCGGCGGGCCCTCGGCTGGACTACCAGCGCGCTCGCCGCCCTGCTGGTGCTCGGCTGTCTGCTGCTGCCGAGACACCTCACGGAGCTGCGGCCGATTACGTTCGTACGCATCCCGTTGGAGGGAATCTTCGTTGCCGCCGTCCTGCTCGCGCTGCCGAGGAGGGCACGGCGGGTCACCGCGGTGCTGGCGGGCGTGGGCCTTGGTCTGCTGACGCTGGTGAAGCTCCTGGACATGGGCTTCGACGCCGTTCTGCAGCGGTCCTTCAACCCGGTACTCGACTGGAGCCTGTTCGCCGACGCGGACGACTTCCTGAGGGACTCGGTAGGCCGGGCCGGTGCGGTCGGCGCCGTGGTCGCGGCGGTGCTCGTCGCCCTCGTCATCCCCGCCGTCCTGGCGCTGGCGATGGTGCGGCTCGGCGAGCTCATGGCCCGTCACCGGACGGCCGCGACCCGTACGACGCTGGTCGCCGGCACCGCCTGGATGGTCTGCCTGACGGCGGGGATTCAGGTCATGGGCGCGCCGGTCGCGTCCGACAGTGCCGCCGCGCTCGTCCACAGCCGCGCCCACCTGGTCGTGGCGACGATGCGGGACGAGCAGGCGTTCGCCAGGGAGGCGAGCGTCGACTCCTACGCCGCCCACACCCCGCCGGACCGGATGCTCACCGCGTTGCGGGGCAAGGACGTCATCTTCGCGTTCGTCGAGAGCTACGGCCGGGTCGCGGTCGAGGACCCGCAGATGTCACCGCGGGTCGACGCCACGCTCGCGGAGGGCACCAGGCGGTTGCGGGCCGCCGGGTTCTCCTCCCGGAGCGCCTTCCTCACCTCGCCGACGACCGGAGCCGACAGCTGGCTGGCCCACTCCACCTTCATGTCCGGACTGTGGATCAACAACCAGCAGCGCTTCCGTACGGTCACCGCCTCCAGCGACCGACTCACCCTCACCGGCGCCTTCCAGCGCACCGGGGCCTGGCGTGATGTCGGCGTCCTGCCGGGAACGACCCGCGCCTGGCCGGAGGGGAAGTTCTACCACCTCGACAAGATCTACGACGCGAAGTCGCTGGGATACAAGGGTCCGGCGTTCAGTTGGTCGACGATGCCCGACCAGTACACCCTGTCCGCCTTCGAACGTCTCGAGCACGGCAAGAAGCACCGCAAGCCGTTGATGGCCGAGGTCGTCCTGACGTCCAGCCACAATCCGTGGTCTCCGCTGCCCAGGATGGTCGGCTGGGACGAGGTGGGAGACGGCTCGATCTACGACGCCATCCACAAGGCCGGCAAGGATCCCGAGCAGGTGTGGAAGAACCCGGACCAGGTACGCACCGAGTACGCGCGCTCGATCGACTACTCGCTGAACAGCCTCGTCACCTACGTGGAGAATTACGGCGACGACAACACCGTGCTCGTGTTCCTCGGTGACCACCAGCCCAACCCCACGGTCACCCGGCACGCGTCCAACCGAGACGTACCGATCGCGATCGTCGCCCGCGACCCGGCCGTGCTGAAGCGGATCTCCCGCTGGGGTTGGCAAGCCGGGCTCGACCCGAGCCCGACGGCTCCGGTCTGGCGGATGGACACCTTCCGCAACAGGTTCCTGAGCGCCTACGGATCCGGAGTCGGTACCAGGCCTGGTACCACGCCGGCACGGCTGTCCCACTGACGGTCTACCGGTTCGAGTGCGCGGGGAGTGTGGGCAAGAATGAGCCCGCTGTCTCGAAACCTGCGTACTGGAGGTGCAGCCGATGACGACAGGGCCGCGGAAGGCAACCGACGAGCAGGTCTCAGGCGGCGACGGGACCGAGCGGCCTCGGCTCACTCCCGCGCAGCGGCTCCACCTCGACGTGTACGGCTTCGTGCTCCTGGAGAACGTCCTTACCCAGCACGAGGTCGCACGCATGAAGGACGCCCTCTACCGACTGAAGGCGGAGCCGGATCTGTCGGCCCGCGGTGTGTATGTGAACAGTCGCAGTGCGCACTTCCTCAGCATCGGTCACCTGGTGGAGTACGACCAGGCACTGCTGGACTACGCGGCGCACCCGGCGCTGGTTCCGCTCGTCGAGGAGCTCGTCGGCGGGCGGGTACGCCTGGAGGAGTCCGAAGCGATCATCAACCGCCGTGACCCCGACGCGCCGGCCGAGTCCGGGCCGGTCCCGGGCTCGAAGAAACGGGTGGAGCCGCTCGGATTCCACACCGGCGTCCGTCACGGTTGGGGGACCTACCACGCCGACCATCACTTCCACTGCCTGTTCGCGAAGACGCTGGCGTACCTCACCGATGTCGGTCCCGACGACGGGGGTACGGCGGTGATTCCGGGCAGCCATCGACTCGGCTGGCCACAGCAGGACATCATCGACGCGGCTCGCGAGGACGAACGGCTCGTCCACCAGGTCGAGGCGACCGCGGGGTCGGTGCTGCTCTTCGCCGAGTCTCTCGTCCACAGCAGCACCGCCGTTCGCAGCGACCGGGAGCGAGCGGTGATGATCTGTGGGTACACACCCCCGATGATGCGCGAGTGGCCCGGCAACGAGCCCAGCCCCGAGTTCGTCGCATCGCTCCCGGACCACCTGCGCCCCTTGCTGGGCGGGGGCGACAGCTGGCCATGGGACCGCTGAACAGGCCCGCCCCCTTTGCCCGGTTTGAGAGGTCGTGCGCGGACGGCTAATCTGCGGCCTCGTGCGTCTCCGAAGGAAGTCAGTCAGCATCACGGTCGGCGACCGCGCCCTGGAAGATCTCCACGTCCGGGCGGCGACCCAGCGTGGTCGCGCGGTCGCCGCGGAGTCGCGCGACTGGCTGCTGGTGAAGTCGGTGATGCGGCCCGGGGAGCGGCCGCGTGCGCGAGTCGCGGTGCGCTTCCCGCACGAGGGGAACGCCGCGGGCTTCGCCTTCGTCACCGACCAACGCGTCATCTTCGAGTCCCGTGAGCGCGTGACCGCGGTGGCGCTCCCGTACGTCGTCTTCGCCGGCCGGCCGACCGAGCCCAGCCTCGGTGACTTCGCCGTCACCGCGAGGACGCCCGGCGGGCCCTCGGGCGGTGAGCTCACCACGACGATGCGGATCCGTGACGCGGAGGCGTTCCACGACTTCTTCCCCACGCTGCTGGACGCGGCCCGGGCCATGGGTGCCCTGCCCGAGGTCGACACAAGCTGGGGAGACGAGGTGCAGCGACCAGTCGCGCCAGGCGGAACCGAGCCACGCGGAGTCGAGCCACGCGGAGCCGAGCCACGCGGAGTCGAGCCACGCGGAGTCGAGCCACGCAGGGCCGCGTCACGCGAAGCCGCGCCACGCAGGGCCGAGACCGCCGATCCGCTGCCGACCGAGGTGGTCGACCGTGCGCTCGCGACGTTCATGGAGGACGACGAGCGGATCGGGTTCGCCGCCGAACTGGTGTGCAGTGCCGGTGGCGAGGTCACGGTGCTGGTCACCCAGCGCCGGCTCGTGGTCGTCGAGAGCCGACTGATCTGGGCGACGCCGCTCGAGCGCACGAAGGTGGCCGAGACCGGCGGGAGCGACCCCGAGGTGTGCCTGCTGGCCGAGACCGTCACCGACTCTCTGGTGCTCGGTGGTGGTCTCGCGTCCATCGATCCCGGCAAGCGGTGGTTGACGCTGCGGTCGGAAGCCGACCCGGCCGCCTGCGAAGACCTGCACGCACACCTGCGTGCTGGTGGTGCCGGCCAGGTCGAGGCCTGGCCGGCAGCCGAGTGACCGACGTGGGTGCGGCGTTCAGTCCTGCGGGTTGAAGAAGAAGCCGAGGGCGAACGACCAGGCGAGGTGCCACACGTAGACGCCGAGGACGAGCTTCCAGCCGAGGTTGAGCGACATGAAGCCCGCGTGCAGAGCCGGGAACTGCGAAGGGATCCACCACAGGCAACTCAACGTCGCCAGGAACATACCCATGGCGACTCCGCGGGCGACGTTGCGTGCGGTCGTCAGGGTCTTGCCCATCAGCGGGAAGATCAGCAGGGCGTAGCCGAGTGCGAACACCATGCCGTTGAAAGTGTGGAAGATGTGCCCCTCGAACCACTGCGGCGCAGCGGCCATCTTGGGCATGAGGATGGAGCCGTTGAAGTAGGCGAAGTCCAGCTTCGGCAGGCCGATGCCGGGCAGCCAGTAGCCGATCATGTCGGCGATGTGGAGGGCCGCGAAGCCCGCCACGAGTCCGCCGACGAGCCGGTGGTTGTTGACGTACTGCGGCCAGTGCAGTCCGGCCGTCCGGTGCTGGACCACCGGCATCGCCGATTCGGGCTCTGGTATCTGCCGGGCCGCCAGGTCCTCGCGGGTCGCCATGTGGCCTGCCGTGTACGACTGGTGCGTAGAGATGATGATCTCCTTGGTCGCCCAGGGCAGGGACGTCCCCCGCTCGAACCTCGCCGACCCTGGGTGGAAGGGCGTTATGTCCGGTATTGGATACTCCATCGCGCACGGCCACGCAAACTGCCGCGCTGCGCGTGTCCCCGAGATCGCGCCAGAAGGGCCGAGGTACGGAACACTGCCTTGCGTACTCCCCGTCGAGAGGAGAGCCCGGTGACCGAGACCTACCGTGACCCCGACCGTTCCGTCGACGAACGGGTGGCGGACCTCCTGGTGCGGATGACGTTGCCGGAGAAGGCCGGGCTGATGTTCCAGCCCATGGTGGCGATGGGTCCCGGCGGCCGGCTGGCGGAGGCCAACGAGGCGTTCGGCTTGCCGAGCACGCTGCACCTGGTCGCCGACCAGTTCCTCAACCACTTCAACCTGCTGGGCTCGGTGACCGACCCGCGGCAGGTGGCGGAGTGGCACAACCGGCTGCAGGAGGCCGCCCGCCGGACGCGGCTCGGCATTCCGGTCTCGCTGTCGACGGATCCGCGCCACCACTTCACCGAGAACGTCGGTACGGCCTTCAGGGCAACGGCGTTCAGCCAGTGGCCCGAGACGCTCGGCCTCGCCGCGCTGCGTTCGCCCGAACTGGTGGAGGAGTTCGCCGACGTCGCTCGCCGGGAGTACACCGCGGTCGGCTTCCGCGTCGCCCTCCACCCGCAGGTCGACCTGGCCACCGAACCCCGCTGGGTACGCGCGTCCGGCACCTTCGGAGAGGACGCCGACCTGTCCGGCGAACTCGTCGCCGCGTACGTCAGAGGCTTCCAGGGCGCGGAGCTCGGCCCCGGCAGCGTCTCCACGATGACCAAGCACTTCCCCGGCGGCGGGCCGCAGTTGGACGGGGAGGATCCGCACTTCGCCTACGGGCGCGAGCAGGTCTATCCGGGCGGCAACTTCGACTACCACCTCGAGCCGTTCCTGGCGGCGCTGGCAGCCGGCACCTCACAGGTCATGCCGTACTACGGCATGCCGGTCGGCACGGAGTACGAGGAGGTCGGGTTCGCGTTCAACCAGGGCGTCATCACCGGCATCCTGCGCGAACGGCTCGGCTTCGACGGCATCGTGTGCACCGACTGGGGACTGGTCACCGACGCCGAGATCATGGGCCAGCCGATGCCCGCCCGCGCCTGGGGATGTGAGCACCTGAGCGAGCTCGAACGGGTGGTGAAGATCGTCGAGGCGGGGTGCGACCAGTTCGGTGGCGAGAGCCGCCCGGAGCTCGTGGTCGAGGCCGTCGAGAAGGGGCTGGTGAGCGTCGACCGGATCGACGTGTCCGTACGTCGGCTGCTGCGGGAGAAGTTCCTGCTCGGACTGTTCGACGACCCGTTGGTGGACGTCGACGCGGTGGCGGGTGTCGTCGGCAGGCCGGACTTCGTCGCGAGAGGCGAGGACGTGCAGCGGCGTTCGGTCACCGTGCTGACCAACAGGGAGTACATCCTTCCGCTGCGTAAGGGAATCAGGCTGTACGTCGAGGGGATGGACGCCGAGGTCGTCACGCCGTTCGCGACCGTTGTCGACACCCCGGCGGACGCGGACGTGGCGCTGCTTCGGTTGGGTACGCCGTTCGAGCCGCGTCCCGGTGGCTTCGAGGCGATGTTCCATGCCGGGTCGCTGGAGTTCGGCGAGGCCGAGAAGGCGCGGCAGGCTGCTGTGTTCGCCGCGGTGCCGACCGTTGTGGACATCCACCTCGAGCGTGCGGCGGTGATCCCGGAGGTCGCCGACCAGGCGGCGGCTGTCGTCGCCACGTACGGCACGAACGCGCGGGCCCTGCTCGACGTGCTCTTCGGCGACGTCAAGCCCGAGGGCCGGCTGCCCTTCGACCTGCCCTCGTCGATGCGGGCAGTGGAGGACAGCCGCAGTGACGTGGCTTTCGACACCGCCGAGCCGCTCTTCCGGTTCGGCCACGGGCTCAGCCTCTGACTCACGCCGCGTCGCGTCCCTTGGCGGTGTCGTAGTGCCCGATGTTGTCGAGATACTGACCGGCCAGCTCGCGGACGGGCCGCCCTCCGACCATTGGCTGTTGGACGACCAGATGCCCGCCCAGCACGGCGTTGTCCCGCGGATCGTAGTAGGCGAACAGCGTCTCCATGTTCGACACAGTGAACGTGAAGATCCGGCGTTGGTCCTTGAGCCTGTTGGTGGACGGCAGCGGACGGACGATCCAGGCTGTGCCGGCGTCCTGACGCCGCCCGGCCAACGTCGCGGTGATGTACAGCCGTAGGACGGATCGGGTTGCGGCGCCAAAGGGCAACTGCTGAAGCTCGTGGAGTGCCCTGCGCCCATCCTCTCGCTTCTTGGCGGCGCGCTCCTGCTTGGTGGCCATGAGTCGTCCCCTCTTGGCGATCAAGATCAGCCTATGCGGCCGGCCGTACGGGCCGAGAGCACCGTCAAGCTGTCCACGTGACGTCGCCCGGCTTCGGGAACTGCTTCGAGACGTCGTCCAGGACCAGCACCCAGTCGTTCCCCTCTTCGGGTGTCCCCGGCGGATCAAAGGCCTGTACGCCCTCGTTCGGAAGGCGGCCGACCTGCTCGCTACGCCCGTCCTTCGGGTGGTACCACCAGGCGTCCACCTGGCTCCCGGAGATGTGCCCCAGCTCCAGGGAGAACGTTCGCCCGGTGTAGACGTACGCGAACAGGTAGTCCTTCCCTCGGGTCGCGAGCACGCGGTCGTAACGGTGACCAGGATCGCCGTGAACGACCGTCGGGTCGTAGATCCGGTCGAAGTACGGTCGCGACAACATCAGGCGCTTCAGATTCTGCAGCTGCCCCGCACCGGGGTCGTCGATCGCTTCGGTCCAGTACTTCGTGACGCCGTAGCCGCCGACCGGGCCGTCCGAGGGCCTGTGCATCTGCATCACGCTTCCGTTGCCGTACGTGTGGCCGCAGGCGCCGGCGAAGACCGCCCAGTACGCGTATCGCCTGACGTCGTTGTCGTTCCAGAACGGCTCACTCGGGTCGTGGAGTCCCTGCGGGATCCCCTCGTAGCTGGGTTCGCCGTCCAGAGTGGGCTTCGGCGGGTGGAGCTTGTGGTCCTCGATCACGTGCTTCCAGTTGTCCTCGCCCTTCCACAGGGTGGGCAGGTCAATGCTGTCCACGTTCGTGGCCACCGCCGCGAACGACTGTGCGTAGGTGTGGTGTCCGGACTGGAACATGTTGAAGTCCAGCCAGGACGCATCGTGGAACCACGTGGACGAGGAGTATCGGCCGAACGGGTGGTAGGTCATCAGGTGATCCGGATCCGACTGCCTGAGGGACTCGCCCAGAGCTGTCCAGATCGACAGCCTCTGATGGGCCTTCGAGTCCCCGCCGTTCAGCCAGACGATGTTCGGCTTGTCCTTGTAGCGATTGGCGAGCCACGTGCCGTACCACGTTGCGCTGTCCTCGGTGAGAGCTCCGCTCGACACGACCGAGTTTGCTCCCCGGAACGACCTGAAGCTGGACCACGTTGAAGCCCTTCTCACGCCGGTCTGCGAAGTACTGCCGAAGCTCTCCCGGTGAGAGCTTGTGCAGCAACCAGGCGGTGTCGGCCAGCCAGAAGAAGGGCCGGCCGTTCTCGTGCTGGAAGAACCGCCCGTTCTTCGACACCGTCAGTGCGCCGTTGTCCCAGGGACTGCTCACGGTCGAGTTGATGTCGGCTCCTTCGACGGGTGTGGCGGCGGCAGCCCTTCCGCCGCCCAGACCGGCCACGGCGGCTCCCATGGCAGCGTTTCCCGCCAGCATCCGGCGACGACACCCCGGATCAGGCTTCGCACACGGCCGATGACCTGTATCGGCCTTGACCGGTGCTGACGGATTGGTATTGACAACCTTTAAGCCTGGACATTACGTTCCTGATGATCTTGCATCGACCGCGTTGGTCAATGTGCCGCTGAGGCTCCCCGGAGGGACGAATGAAGGCACGCGGATTGCTGGCCGCAGGACTTCTCGCCGCCACCAGCTTGGTACTTACCAATGCTCAACCGGCGGCAGCGGAGGACGAGCTGGTTCCGGTCGAGTCACTGGGGACCCAGCACCAGATTCCGAAGCCGACACTGACCGCGAGCGGCCCTCACCTGATCCTCTCGGACTCGCCCGAGCTACCCGACGCCGACACCGCGCTCCCCGGCGCGTTCTACCGGGACAGCGTGGACGGTCTCGTCCGGGTTCTCGGCCACCAACAGAACAACGCCCAGGTGCCGATGGTGCTCGGGGTCGCGGTGACGAACACCTCGGATGGGCCCGTGCTGTTGTTCGACCGTGGCGTCGGCCGGAGCGCGGACTACTGGCCGGACGTCGCGGGCCAGAACTCGCTGACGGCGTTCATGAACGACCATCACAGCGCGAGGTACCTCACCACCCTGAAGGCCGGCGAGACGTACTGGTCGACTCGTACCGTCGCACCGACCTACACCGAGGCGTCCATCCAGGAGTTTGCCGCGGTCACGTCCGGTACCGCGGAGAACGTCGGCCAACTCCAGCGCGCCCTGGACCCGGACATCCCCACCGACCAGTTGCGCCTTCCGCGCGGTGCCGCGCCGGCCCGGGTCACCGTGACCACCGTCGGCTACTGGTACACCGAGCCGCGCACCGCCGACCCGCTCACGCTGCCCGTGCTGCCCGGCGACACCGACCATGTACGTGGCACCTTCGACTACTCGGACCTTTACGGCACTGTTCCGGTCGAGCCCGACGGCGGGGTGCAGCGGCTGTCCGTCGACTCCGCACCTCCGGGCAAGCCGTGGAACGACTCGATGCCGGGGGAGTACCGCCTGGGCCGCAGCGCCGTCGACGGTGATCGCGCGGTGTACAACGACGGCAACTACGGCGTGCTCTACCACCTCGACACGGTCCTGAAGGGAGATCGCCGTTCGGCCGGTACGCCGGTCGGCCTGTTCCTCAACCCGGCAGGCGGCGGAGGCCACTTCGTGGTCGCTGTCAACGACAGCTTGCACCAGTCACCGTACGTCGACTGGCCCCGGGCGTGGCACTACGACCAGGCCGCGTTCGGTGCACGCGACGTGCACCTGCGACTCACCACCAGCCTGACCGGGGGATCGGCCGGACCTCAGGTGCTGCTGTTCGCACCCAACTACACCTCCGCCTCCGGCAGCTGAACCCCGAACCTGACCGAGGCAAGTCGTCCCAACAGAGGAGCTCATCCATGACGGGTCGTCCGTTCTCCCGCCGCGCCGTCCTCGGCGGCGCCGTCGCGTCGGCCACCCTCGCCGTCGGGTCCGGTCTCCTCACCGGGGAGACCGCGTGGGCCGCCGAGCCCTCGTCGGCGCGGGGCGGTCACCGGGGCCTGTCGGGTCCGAGCATCCAGCTCGACCCGACGTTCCCGTACTACCAGGGGCGTTCGCCGGACAGCATCGCCGACGAGCTCGCGGTCAACGGCTACCGGATCGTCCACTACTTCGTGGTGAACGAGCAGGACGTGAACGGGCCCGTCGTGGAGGCGTTGCGCCGGCGTGGGATCACCGTGTGGGCCATGGTCATCGGCAACGGTTCGTACTCCGTGTCCGGGTTCCCCGACGACTGGCCCACCTGGCAGATGCGGTTGCTGAAGCCGGTCGACGACGGCTTCTACCGCTTCTCCCCGTTCAGCACCGACTACCTGGGCTGGAAGAAGCAGGTCGTGGCGAAGCTCGTCTCGGAGTATCCGTTCGACGGTTTCGAGGTCGCCGAGCCCTACTTCCCGGAATGGAACGGCCTCGCGTCGGGCGTCTACGGCGACGTGGGCCCGTTGGCGCAGGACGCGTTCATGCGCAGGTACGGCATGGAGCTCCCCGACTTCACAGATCCCTCCTCCCCGCGTTACTACAAGACCGACACCGAGCGGTACGCGAAGTGGATGCAACTGAGGGTCGACGCGGTGAACGGGTTTCTCGCCGAGCTGGTCAACGGAAGCGGAGGCGTACGCGAGGCCCGGCCCGACATCCTCGTCGGCACCTGGTCTCTCGGCGTGGACGCGGGTCCTGAGTCCGTGGCACTCGAACGCGAGTATCAGGGGCTCGACGCGGCCGCCATGATCTCCGCGGTGCGGCCCGACATCCACATCCTGCAGACCAACTGGCCGGACTGGACCCGGCCCGATCTCCCCGCGACGTACCTGCGGACGTACCGGCCGTTCATCGACCAGATCCGTGCCACACATCCGCGGATCCCGCTCGGCGCGCAGACCGACATCGGTTCGACTCCCGCCATGACCCGCGACGACGGCTGGCTGCGAACCTTCGCCGACACCGCGGACCAACTCGGCCTCGCGACGTGGACCGGGTACGAGTACCACCTCGGTGGTTACATCTACCACGACCGCCCTGTTCCACGGCACGTCGAGCGGGTCACCGACGACAGCGCCGTCATCTCGTTCCAGAAGCGGATCGATCCCGCGTCGGCGAAGCTGCCACAGAGCTTCGAGATCCTGGGCGGCCGGCGCCGGTTCGTCGACCCGAGCGCGGTGAGCGTCGACGGAAACCGCGTCACTGTGGGAACGCTCCCACGTCGGGCACCGGTACGCCTTCGGGTCGCCAACCTCACCGACCAGCCGTCGACGTGGCTCTACCACAAGGACGGTCCCGCGAACGCCGTCCCCGACGACCTGGTGGTCGACGTCCCGCCTGCCGGTCGCTGACGGAGAGCGGCGTACTCACTGACTGCGGCGCAGCGTCTGCTCCAGGCTGTACCGGTCGCCGCGATACAGCGAGCAGGCGAGCTCGACCGCCCGCCCCCGTACGTCACAGGTCACCCTCTCCACCAGGAGAGCCGGTGACAGCGGGGGTACCTCGAGCAGCTTGGCCTGCGCGGAATCGACCACCGTCGCGCGCACCTGCTGCTGGGTGCGGTCTAGCGTGATGGAGTACCGCGCGAGCAGTGCCTCGTAGAGCGAATCCTCCAGCGGGGTTTCCAGCAGGCCGGGTGCCAGCCGTGCCAGCAACCACACCTCTTCGAGGCACATCGGCACCGAGCTGGCCGACCGGAGCCGGACGAGATGCAGCAGCGGCTCGCCCGGACTCACCCCGAGAAGCCAGCTCTCCCGGGCACCGGCCACCGTCTGCTCGGCCTTCATCAACTTCGCGCCGGGTACGAGGCCGCGCGAACGCATGTCGTCGCTGAACGACGTCAGCAGTTCGCGCTTGCGGATCGCCGGCTCGGCGACGTAGGTGCCGGACCCCTGAATCCGGTAGACCTCACCCTCGTTCACCATCTGCTCGACGGCCCTGCGGACGGTCAGCCGGCTCACTCCGAACTCGTCGCACAGCTTCCGTTCCGTCGGCAACTTCTGGTGGGGTTCCAGGCTGTCCCGAATCAGGTCGAGCAGATGCGCGCGGACTACGGCGTGCTTTGGTGCAGCCATCACCGCGGAGGTCGTCATCCACGCGTTCCGGCGTCGGCGCTCGCCTCCGCCAGCAGTGCGATCGCGCGGGCTCCGTCGGCCGGGGTGACCCGTGGTTCCGCTGTGCCGGCGACACAGCTCAGGAAGTGCCTGGCCTGGCGGGTGAACCGATCCTCTCCGGTGACCTCGATGATCGACTCGGTCCCGTCGACGCCGACCTCGGTCAGCTTCATCGTGGCGTAGTCCAACTGCAGGCGCCCGTGAGTGCCGGACACCGTGACCACTGCCTCCCCGGGCGCGGTCCGCCAACTGGCCTCGATCACGCCGAGCACTCCGGCCGTCGACTGCAGCGACAGCACCGCACTGTCCTCGACCTCCAGCGCCGGACCGCGAGCGGTGGCCGTGGTCGCCGTCAGCGCGCGTATCTGGTCGACCTCTCCGAACAGGAACCGGAACAGGTCGACCGAGTGCACGCAGGTGTCCATCAGTACGCCGCCACCGGAGACCGCCGGCTGGGAGAACCACGACGACTCGACCCCGTCGAGTGGCCCGGAGAACCGGTTCCGGAAGGTCAGTACGGTGCCGATCCGCCCGTCGGTGATGGCGGCCCTGATCGCCTCGATCTCGGGCTGGAACCGGTGACAGAACCCGACGGTGAGCAAGGTCCGGTTGACATGCGCGGCCTTGACCATCAGCGCGCACTCGTCGACCGTACGTGCCATCGGCTTCTCGCACAGGACCGCGACCTTCGCTTCCAGCGCCCGCACCGTGAGGGCCTGGTGGGTGGACGGTGGCGTGCAGACGCTGATCGCGTCGAGATCGGCACCGGCGAGCATCGCGGCGATGTCGGTGTACGCGGTCGCGCCGAACTCGGCGGCAACCGCCTCGACCGTGGCTGGATCGACGTCGGCGACCGCGACCGGGTCCACACCGGCCCGGCGGTAGGCGTTCAGGTGGGCACGGCCGATACTGCCGGTTCCGACCACCCCGATCCGTGGTTTCTGGGCGCCGCTCATTCGTTCCCTCCGGGCATCGCGTCGGGCACTGCGTCAGGCTTCGCGTCGGGCATCACGTCGGCCAGCCGGACCGGCTCACCGGTGGTGGCCGAGCGTTGCCCGGCCGCCAGGATCGCGAGCACCTCCAGGGTCGCCTCCCGGTCGATCGGAGCCGTTCCGGTCCGCGCCATTCCCACGGCCGCCGACATGGTGTTGGCGTAGAACGACTCGTAGTCGGCCACCTCGGTCTGGGCGACTCCCTGAGATCCGTACGCGGTGAGGTGGAACCCGGTCTTCGCATCGCGCAGGGTGCCGATCACGATCCGCGGCCCGGTCTCGTCCTCGATCACGGTGATGTCCCGATCGCCGCAGCTGAACTGCTGAACCTGCTTGGCCCCGGGGCCGCGGACGGCCAGCGCGGCCTCGACCGCGTGGACGCCGTAGTTGAACCAGTCGCCGGGTCCGACGCTGATCAGGGTGCTGACCTCGCCGCCGCTGTCCCGGCGGAGTACGTCGAGTTCGGGTGCGAAGCGCAGTGCCGAACAGCTCATCAGCGGGGTGCGCTGCTGCTCGGCCAGCTCGAACAGCTCGACGGCATCCTCCACTTTGAGGGCCATCGGCTTGTCGACGTAGGTCGGCACACCTGCCTCGAGGAAGGGTCGGGCCAGCTCCGGGTGCAGCGCCCCGCCGTCCAGGTCGTCCAGGATCAGCACCAGGTCGACGGCACCGATCAGTTCGCCGGGCTCGGTCACCGCCCGGTCGATCCGGTACGTCGCGGCGAGTTCGGGGGCGCTGGAGTGCATCCCCGACAACCCCTCCTTGCCGCTGCTCCACACGCCGACGACGCGAGCGTCCTCGACCCGCGGCGGGCCGCCGCCCACCCCGTTCAGGAGTCCGGCGAAGACGCCGGCGTGGGAGGTGTTGGTGCCGACGATGCCGACTCGAATCATCGAAAAGGTGTCCTTCCTGTGGCCTTCCCCGCAGGCCCTCCACCGTCAGCTCACGAGCAGCGGGGCGTGGGGAGGAACGGTCATTTCATGCCGGTGACGCTGATCCCCTGGATGAAGTAGCGCTGCGCCACCATGAAGATCGCCAACGCGGGGACGGTGAAGATCAGGCAGGCCGCCATCAGCGGACCCCAGGCGACACCGTGCTCACCGAAGAAGTTGTAGAGGCCGATGGACAGGGTGTAGTTCTCCTGGCTGTTGAGATAGATCAACGGCAGCAGGAAGTCGGTCCAGGTCGCGACGAACTGGAAGACGGCCACTGTCGCGATCGCGGCCTTCGCCTGCGGCAGGATCAGCTGCAGGTACACCCGCAGTTCCGAGGCGCCGTCGATGAGACCGGCCTCCCGGAGTGAGTCGGGGACACCGGTGAAGAACTGCCGCAGCAGGAAGATGTAGAACGGCGAGCCGAAGAACGCCGGAATGATCAGCGGCCACAGCGTCCCGACCGCGCCGAGGCGATCCCACAGCAGGTAGAGCGGGATGAACGTCACCTGGGCGGGCAGCATCATCGTGGCGAGCACCGTGCCGAAGACCGGGCTGCGGCCCCGCCAGTGCAGTTTCGCCAGCCCGTACGCCACCAGCGGGCAGGAGATGAGGGTGCCCGCGACGTTGAGGACGACCAGCAGCACGGTGTTGGCCAGGTAACGCAGGAACGGCATCGCTTGGACGGCTTCGGCGAAGTTGCCCAGCACCCACCGGTCCGGCAGCAACCTTGGCGGCACCCGGAAGATGTCGCCGCTGGTCTTGAACGCGGTCGTGATCATCACCAGGAACGGCGCCAGGAACGCGAGGCTGATGAGGATCAGGATCAGGTGATGGCTCAGGCGCCGGCCCAGATACTGCCGACGTGGCCGGGGAACCGGGCCGGTGCCGCCCGCTGTCGCCGGTCGGCCGGTCCGCACCACGTCACTCGCTGCCATAGTGCACCCACCGCCTCGAGGTCAGCAGGATCAACGACGTCAGCAACCCGATCACCAGGAAGAGGATCCACGCCATGGCGGCCGCCTGACCCATCTTGAGGAAGACGAACGCGTTGTGGAACAGGTGCATCGTGTAGGTCAGCAAGGAGTCTCCCGGGCCACCGTTGGCCCCGTTGCCTCTGCTCTGCGTCAGGAGGTAGGTCGGGGCGAAGATCTGGAGCGCCGCGATCACGCCCATGATCAACTGGAACAGCGTGACCGGGGTGAGCGCCGGCCAGGTGACGTACCAGAACCGCTGCCAGCCGTTCGCACCGTCGACGGCGGCGGCCTCGTACAACTGTTGCGGCACCTGCTTGAGGGCCGCCAGGTAGATCACGGCGGTGGCGCCGATGCCCCACCACGTGATGATGAGCACCGCGGGCTTCGTCCAGAGCGGATCGGCCAGCCAGTTGGGCTGCGGCAGGCCGACGCTGCCGAGGACCTGGTTGAGGTATCCGTACTGCGCGTTGAAGACCCAGCGCCACAGATAGCTGGCCGTCACGACCGGCACGATCGCCGGTAGGTAGACGATCGCGCGGTACAGCGGCTGCCCCTTGACCGGGAAGTTCAGCGCCAGCGCGACCAGCAGCGCGAATGCCAGGCCGAGGGGAACGCCGATGATGGCGAGGTAGGCGGTGTTGAACACCGACCCCAGGAACTTCGGGTCCTCCAGCAGGGTCGCGTAGTTCTTCAACCCGACCCAGCGCGGCGACTGGAAGAGGTTGAACTCGGTGAAGCTGTAGTAGAGCGACACCAGGATCGGACCGGCCATGAACACGACCAGCCCGATGATCCACGGCGAGGAGAAGGCGAACCCGGCCAGCGCCGGCCGGCGGCGCGGCTTGTGCCTGGCGAGAGTTGCCTCAGCCATAGCTCTTGGCCGCCTTGGCCACCTGCGCGTAGGCCTCGGCCGGCGACTTGGCCAACCGGGTGATCTTGTCGTCGGCGGTGGCCAGGTCGGAGGTGTACTGGGCCAGGCTCGGTTCGCTGGGGATCGAAGTCGCGTTCTTGCTGGCCAGCAGGTCGAGGAAGAGGTCGAAGTTCTTGATCGAGTGGTACGCCGGGTCCTTCAGGAGCGACTTGCGCGCCGGCAGGTTGGACAGCGCCTGGGTGAAGGACAGCATCGCTTCCTTCGACACGAGGTACTTCATGAACTCCCAGGCCTCGTCCGGGTGCTGGCTGTTGCTCGGGATGAAGAACGTCCCCGGTGCGACCAGGTTGGTCTTCGCCAACTCCGGCTTGCCGTCGGGATACGGGACCGGAACCACTCCCCAGTCCAGGTCGGGAGCGAAGTCCTTGATGAACGACGGCTGCCATTCGCCGTCTACCACCATCGCCAACTTGCCCTGGTAGAAGGGGTTCTGCGGCGACTGGTAGTCACCGAAGCCGGACACGAACCGCTCGATCTCCTTGATGCCGTACTTCTTGATGACGCTGTCGACATAGAAGTTCGCACCGGCGATGTTGCCCGGGTCCTCAGGTGTCGGCTTCCCGTTGTCGTACCACTTGCCGCCATGGGTGACGCCCAGCAGCCGGTAGTCGGCTCCGGCACCGCTGGCCCCGGCCAGGCCCAGCTGGGTCAGCCGCCCCTTCGAGTCGGTCTTGGTCAGCTTGGCGATGGCCTTGGCCCACTCGCTGGTCGTGGTCGGCGGCTTCTGCACGCCTGCCTCGGCGAACAGCTTCTTGTTGTAGAACAGCGCGGAGTTGTTGACCGCAATCGGCAGCTGGTAGACGTGACCGTCGTACCGGCACTGCTGCATGGTGGAGTCGGCGAAGTCGCCGAGGTCGAAGGAGTCCTTCTTGATGTAGTCGTCGAGCGACTTGATGACTCCCTTCGCCGCCCAGGCGCCGGTGGAGCTCCCGAAGTTGTCGGAGATGTCGAACGCGCCCTTGCTCCCGGTCATCGCGGCCAGCTGAGCCTGCGCGTCAGGGTTCGACACGCCCTTGACGACGATCTTGGACTGGCTCTGGTTGAACTTCTTGATCACGCTCTCCAGCGCCTTCGCCTCCTGTCCGGTCCACAGGTAGGAGAACCGGAGCGTGACCTTCCCGCCGGACGAGGAGGAGGACGAGTCCTTGGAACACGCAGCCAGACCGCTGAGACCTGCCGCGGCGATACCCATTCCGACGAAGCGCCGACGGGAGAGCTGATTTGGTCCAGACATGGGAACCTTCCGGGAGTTCGACGGGGGAGAGACGTCAGCGTGCTGACGGTCGCGTTGAGGATCCAAGGGTGGTCAGTACCAATAGGGGAGCAGTCCGAACGCGCGAGCCGTGCGACGCCCAGGCAGCCGCGGTCCGCACATCGCAGGATCCTAGCGACGCGTACAGTCTGGGCTCGACCATTGGACCTCTTCGGCAGAACTTGGTACCTACCAATTCACTGGCCGATTCTGGGCGATCAGCCCAGGAAGGTCAAGCGTCTTTCCCGAGGTTTGTCCCGCGCGCGCCGTGGAGGTTGGTGATGGACTTCCCTGCCGTCACCGCTCGTCCGCGGCAGGCGCCTGCCTGCTCCTCGGCCTGCCGTCGGCCTCATTCGGCCGGGCAGTCCGCTGAGCGAGTTCCGCCTCGAGCACGGTGGGTGATCGGCCGTTCGTGAACAGCCATCCGAGGCCGATGCCGGCGAGACCGCTGACAGGGGCGACGTACTGCGCGGCGACGGCAGGGTCGTGCTCGACCAGAGCCCAGATCACCATCACCAGGACCCCCAGGACCAGCAGTCCGGTGATGGCGATGCGGGCGGCATCCATGCGTGCGTAGTGGCTGCCCGGGCCGCCTCCTCTGGCTGGCGGGGGCGGCGGTGACACGTGGATGTCGTGCTCTCCCGCGATCGCGAGAACCCGGGCTGTCTCCTCGGCGTCTGCCGCATCCATGAGCAAGCGCCCGATCGCCTGCTCGGCCGCGGTCTGGCGCCGCATCACGGGCTCGATGGCGTAGTTTCCGAAGTACCCTCGGATTCCGCGCTCGGGAACCTCCCGCCAGCCGACGAGAGTGCTGCTCCCGGTGGATTCAGGATTCGCCTGCTTCTGAAGATCTGTCACGTCGGCCCCGCAGCCTGAGTTCGTCGAGTTCCGGCTTTGGCGAGTGTTGCGGCCAGTTTCACCTCCGCGTCGGTGAAGTCTCGGCGCGCTCGAACCAAAGCCCATCCGGTCGCATACCTGGATTTCTGGTATCGCGTAACGATGCCCAACTGAGTTCTCGAACCCCGAGGACGGAAAAGTTCGTTGTGCCACACCAGATCACACGGAATCACCTCGGCAAGCACCCGTTGCGCTGCCATGCGCGGCTCCCCATCCTCATGGCACATGGTGATCTCGGTGGCGCAGAGGATCAAGCGCGACTCCTGGCGCCCGTTCGGGAGTGGTTGGCGACCTGGTCCAGGCAGTGATTACTGCCGGAGTGGGTCCTGGCGGGGGAAACTTCCGGCGCGTGTTGTCGATGCCCGGCCGGTAAAGACTTGTACAATCCTTCGACGCGAGTCGATTCTCCAGACCTCTCGCCGAGATCCGGGTGTGCACCGGCATGCGTGGGGGACGCCGACGCCTACTGAACAACGGAACTCGCGGGAAGGTCCGGACAGTGAGAGAGATGATTCGTGCCGCCGGCTTGGTGAAGCGGTACAAAACCGTGGAGGCGCTTGCCGGCCTCGACCTGACCGTCCCCGAAGGACGAGTGCTGGCGCTGCTGGGGCCGAACGGCGCCGGCAAGACGACCGCCGTCCGCATCCTCGCCACCCTGCTGGATGCCGACGAGGGGACCGCCGAGGTCGCCGGAGTCGACGTACGCAAGAACCCCGACGGCGTTCGCTCGCGGATCGGGCTGTCCGGGCAGTACGCCGCGGTGGACGAGTACCTCACCGGCTACGAGAACCTCGAGATGGTCGGCCGGCTCTACGGACTCGGTAAGGCGAGGTCCGGCCGCCGGGCCAGGGAGCTGCTGGAGCAGTTCGACCTGGCCGACGCCGGCGACCGGCCGTCGAAGACCTACTCCGGCGGGATGCGGCGGCGTCTCGACCTGGCCGGTGCGCTGGTCGCGGAGCCGCCCGTACTGATCCTCGACGAACCCACGACCGGGCTCGACGTCCGTGCCCGGCAGCAGATGTGGGACGTCATCCGCAGCCTGGTCGACTCCGGCGCGACGCTGCTCCTCACCACCCAGTACCTCGAGGAGGCCGACCGCCTCGCCCACGACATCGTCGTCATCGACCACGGCCGGGCCATCGCGCACGGCACCGCCGACGAGCTGAAGGCACAGGTCGGTGGTGAGCGAATCGAACTCCTGCTGGCCGACGCCGCCGACCGGTCGCGAGCCTGCGAGGCGCTTGCCGCGGTCGCGGTCGGGGAAGTGCAGGTCGACGACAACGGCCGGGCCCTCACCGTTGCGGTGGCTGGTGGCGCGCCGGCGTTGCGGCGGGTGCTCGGCGACCTGGAGTCCGCCGACGTACGGATCCTCGACGTCGGCCTGCGCCGGCCCACCCTCGACGACGTGTTCCTGAGCCTCACCGGACACGCCGCCGAGGAGGAGACAGAGGAGTCCGCGACCTCCTCCGGCTCCGGCGAACGTCAGGAACAACGAGAGGTGGCACGATGAGCACCGGCCCTGTCGGAGCGGTCGTCGACGGGTGGATCGTCGCCCGCCGCAACCTGATCAAGATCAAGCGCGTCCCCGACATCCTGGTGTTCGTGCTGATCTCACCGATCATGTTCGTGCTGTTGTTCGCGTTCGTGTTCGGCGGCGCCATCGATCCCGGTGGCGCGGTGCCCTACCGCGAGTTCCTGATCGGCGGCATCTTCGCCCAGACCGTCGTGTTCGGCGCCACCTTCACCGGTGCGGGGCTCGCGGAGGACATGCAGAAGGGCATCATCGATCGGTTCCGGTCGCTGCCGATGTCCCGCTCGGCGGTGCTCACCGGGCGTACGACCTCCGACGTCGCGTACAACGTGCTGTCCCTGATCATCATGGCGTCCACCGGCCTGTTGATCGGCTGGCGGATCCGTGAGGGGATCCTGAAGGCGCTGTTCGCGTTCGCCCTCCTGCTGTTGTTCGCCTACGCGATCAGCTGGGTGATGGCCTACGTCGGACTGCTGGTCCCGAGCCCGGAAGTGATCAACAACGCGTCGTTCATCGTCATCTTCCCGTTGACGTTCGTGTCCAACGCGTTCGTACCCACCGAGTCCTTCGCCAGCGGTCTTCGGGTCTTCGTGGAGTGGAACCCCGTCTCCACGGTCACGCAGGCATCGCGCGAGCTGTTCGGCAACGTCGACCCGCGTGGACCGGTCCCGGACTCGTGGGCCCTGCAGCATCCCGTCATCTACACGCTGGGGTGGGTCGTGCTGATCCTGGTCGTGTTCGTGCCGCTGTCGGTACGCCAGTTCCAGAAGGCCAGCCGCCGCTGACCGCTCGGGCCGGTCCCGGGTAGCGACCGGGCCGGCCCCCGCGGGCGGGTCATGGCGTTCTCAGCCGATGCCGACCGTCTGTCGTACGGGCTCGATCACGGCGACGATGCGTTCCTGCTCGCGGGGATATGTCGTACCGGTGTACTTCATCGCCAGCCGGTCGACGATCTCCCACGCTGCGTCGCCCTCGATCCACTCGACGACCCGGCCACGGATGGCGACGGGCTGGTACGGGTTGTCGACGGGCGCGATCGACAGCGCCACCCGAGGGTCGCGCCGCAGGTTGCGTTCCTTGCGTACGCCGGGGCCGGTGAAGAAGACGATCCGGTCGCCGTGCGCGCCGACGTAGACCGGCGTGCTGTGCGGCGAGCCGTCGGGGAGAACGGTGGCGAGGTGAGCGAACGAGGCGCCGTCGAGTACGCGGCGGACGTCGGGATCAAGCATGAGAGTGCTCCTTCAGCGGCGTAGGGGTGTGTGTGACGAAGATCATCGGACCACCTTGTAGTGCAGGTGGGTGACGCCCGGCGCCGGAACGGCCTCGACGAGTTCGAGCCGCACGTGCTCCGGGAGCGACTGGAAGAAGGGCCGGCCGCCGCCGAGCAGGATCGGGATCTGGTGCAGGATCACCTCGTCGACGAGGCCGGCCGCCAGCGCCGCGGTCGTGACGCCGCCGCCCATCAGGCCGACGTCCTTGCCGCCGGCAACGTCCTTCGCGGCCGCCACCGCGTCCTCGATTCCGGTCGTGACCAGCGTCTGACGCTCGGGCAGCTCCGTGATCGGCCGATGAGTCAGAACGACCAGTGGCGCGGCCGGGTGTGGCGTACCACCGTTGATCCACCCGGAGTCGTCGTAGGTGTTGCGGCCGGCGAGGGTGGCACCGACGCGTCCGGCGACGGCATCGAAGACGCGCGCGCTGGGCTCGCTCAGCTTGAACCCGTCGAAGACCCGACTCGGCGTGTCACCGTCGAAGTACCAGTCGAACAGCATCGTCGCGTCGCCGAGCCCGCGTCCGGCTCCGGGATCGCGTCCGGTGATGTAACCGTCGACCGAGACCGCCAGTGCGACGAAGACCTTGCTCATGTCGTACTTCCTTCCTGGGTTCCTTGAGGAGACTTAGAGGACCATATCAGTCGAAGTTCCTTGAGGGAACCCCACGGTGCTAGATTGTCGTCATGCAACGGACGAACTTCGGTGAGATGGCGTGCTCGATCGCGCGCACCCTCGACGTCATCGGGGAGCCCTGGTCACCGCTGGTGCTGCGGGACGTGTACGTCGGGTTCACCAGGTTCGAGCAGATCCAGGCCGACCTCGGGATCTCGCGCAAGGTTCTGACCGAACGGCTGAACCACCTTGTGGACAACGGGATTCTCGAGCGCCGGCCATACGACGCGCGACCGCGGTTCGAGTACGTCCTGACCGAGAAGGGCGCCGAGCTCTTCGACCTGCTGATGGTCATGGTCGGCTGGGGCGACAAGTGGCTCGCCGGAAAGGCCGGGCCACCGGTGCTCTACCGCCACCACGCGTGCGGCGAGATCAGCCACGTCGACCTGCGCTGCGCACACTGCGGCGAGCCGATGCACGCCGGCGACATCGACCTGCTTCCCGGGCCAGGCGCGGCGACCTGACTCAGCCGGCCGCGGTTTCACGGCAGGTTGATGCCGGTGCGGTGAAGTAGCTTCCGGCGACCTGCTGTTCCGACGCCGATAAGCCTGCTCGGCCGCACCCCACTCTGAACTGGTCAACACGATAGGAAGTTCGGTGTACTCGACTGACTCACCCCGCCCCTGTTCAGGTACCGACGACGCCGAGCAGGCCGCCGTGGTACGTGATCCTGGGCAGCGTGCTGTGGGCACTGCTCCCGATCTACCTGGTCGGCTTCCTCAGCTGGGTGCCGGTGCTGCATGCCTGGACGAGACTGCGGCGCCGAGCGTTGCTCAACTGGACGCTCGCCATCGGTGGCACGACGGCCCTGGCGTTCGTCCTCCTCATGCTCGACCCGTCAAGCAGTGACTCCGACTCGAGCGACTCGGCCCTGGTCGGCCTGGCGACCACGCTCCTTGTTGCGGCGATGATCGCGGGTTCGATCCAGTCGTTCCGCCTGCGCCGTGAGGTCTTCGGCGACACCGGCCGCGGTGCCCAGGTGGTCGGCGCGTCCGACTGGCACTCCATGGCGGCCGTCGCACAGGTGGAGCACGCGCGCGCCCGTCGTGCGGAGGCCCGTGCGCTGGTGGAGAAGGACCCGGGCATGGCGCGCGAGCTTCGGATCGGGCGTCCCGACCTGCCCAACCGTGCGTACGACAACGGTGGCCTGGTCGACGTCAACCACGCGAGTGCGCAAGCGATGGTTGACATGCTGGAGTTGCGTCCGGCGTACGCCGAGGAGATCGTCCGTGCCCGTGAGGAGGCAGGCGGCTTCAGCGGAGCAGCAGAACTCGGCGCCTACACCAGCCTGCCGGCACCGATCGTGGACGGCCTGGGCGAGCGCGCGGTCTTCCTCCGCTACTGACCACCCGTAGCATTGGCGGGTGCTCACCGTAGGGGTCGACCTGGCCGCCGAGCCGGCGAAGACGGCTGTGGCGTGGATCGACTGGTCACCCGAAGGAGCTTCCGTCCGCCGGCTCGCGCTCGGCGCCGACGACACTCTGATACTCGAGGCACTTCGAGAAGCGGAGAAGGCCGGCATCGACTGCCCCTTCGGCTGGCCGGAACCGTTCGTCGCGTTCGTCACCGCGCATCAGGCCGGTGACGTGGCCGATCCGCACGAGTTCGCCGGCCGGGACGGGCGCCGCCGGCTGGCGCTCCGTACGACCGACATCTTCACCCACGACAGGACGGACCTGATGCCGCTGAGCGTCGCGGCGGACCGCATCGGGCACACCGCCATGCGATGCGCGGGGCTGCTCGCACAGCTGGCGCGGGACGGGCAGTCGGTGGACCGCTCCGGCGCGGGAGCCGTGGCCGAGGTGTATCCCGCGGCTTCGTTGAAGAGGTGGGGCCTTCCATCGCGTGGTTACAAGAGGGCCCGAAACGTCGACAGTCTGCGGGAATCCGTGGACGTGCTCCTGACCGCGGCGCCGTGGCTGAGCCTCGGTGAGTACGACGACCTGTGCCGGCGTTCCGACGATGCGTTCGACGCGGTGATCGCGGCCATGACCGCGCGAGCGGTCAGCCGGGGACTGGTCGAGCCGCTGCCTGAAGAACACGCGTCCGTCGCCAGGAGCGAGGGCTGGATCGCCCTCCCGGCGACCTCGATCGACGCGCTTCACGGATAGCGCTTCACAGATGGAGCTGGCAACTTCGCCGATTTCCCGACTGGTCCGGGTGCCCGTATCTGCCCTTGCCCTGTGCCGAGGTGCGCCGAGGCCCGGCGCGCGGGCAACGGCACGCGTGAGGTGCCCGGGCCCGGTGTAGAACTCTTCGGTGACCACCGAGAATCCGCTACTGCTCGCCCTGGACCTGGCCGGAACCTTCGCGTTCGCGCTCAACGGGGCCCTCACCGCGGTACGCGTTGCCCGGCTGGACATCGTCGGCGTCGTCACTCTCGGCATGATCACCGCGCTCGGCGGCGGCATCCTCCGCGACATCCTGATCGACTATCTGCCGCCGGCCACCTTCAGCGACTGGCGTTACCTGGCCGTCGCCGCCGCGGGCAGCCTGATCGCCTTCGGCTTCGGTCACAGGCTGCACCGGATGTCCGGGCCGATCGTGGTCTTCGATGCCGCCGGGCTCAGCCTGTTCGCGGTCACCGGTGCCAGCAAGGCCCTCGACATGGGGTTGGGCCCTGCCCAGGCGGTGATCCTGGGCGCGATCACCGGAGTCGGCGGTGGAACGCTGCGCGACGTCCTGCTCCAGCGGATCCCCACCGTTCTTCGCAGCGAGCTGTACGCCATCCCCGCCCTGGTAGCCGCGACGATCACCGTTCTCACCATCCGCTTCGGTGTCTACGGCGTCCCCGCGGCGTTGTGCGCGGCGATCGCCTGCTTCGCCATCCGCATGGTCGGTGTCCGGTTCGGCCTGAACGCGCCCCGGCCGCCAGGACAACCCAAGGACGAACCGGAACGATGAGCGGCAGAACGAGCCGGGGTCGCTGGTTCGTCGCTCGCGTGATCCCCTTCAGGCACGGGGGATGACGGTCAGCACGCGCTCGATGTGGACGCGGAACTCACGCATGTAGTCGGTGAGGAAGGTGGCCGTGGACTCGTCGGAGACGTCACCGTCGGCGGTGAACACGTCGGGTTGGAAGGTGATGTAGGCCTCCGGAGCGGTCATCTGCCTGGCGTTGCAGAAACTCAGGACCGCGCGCAGGCCCTGTTGCGCCAGGGCGGTTCCGATCTTGCCCGGCGAAGCACCGATGACGGCCGCGGGCAGGTGGTCGAACGAGTTGTTTCCGTAGGGCCGCGAGGCCCAGTCGATCGCGTTCTTCAGCGGCCCCGGGATGGACCGGTTGTACTCAGGTGTCACGAACAGGATGGCGTCCGATGCGGCGATGGCGTCCTTGAGGGCCTTCGGCTCGGGCGGGTAGTCGCTGTCGAAGTCGGGGCTGTAGAGCGGCAGGTTGCCGATCGGGATCTCGGTGAAATCCAGGTCCTGCGGGGCCAGCCGGATCAGCGCCTTGCTGAGGATCCGGTTGATGGAGGCGGACGAAAGGCTGCCGACGAAATACCCGACCTTGTACGTCCTCACGCTGATCTCCTTCAGCTGGTGGTGTGAGCCGGTCGCTTCAGCCGGCCAGCCAGGCCATGGCGGCGACGACCAGCGCCTTGGTCCCGACATCGAGGGTGGGCTGGATGACGGGAGCGAACTTCGGCGAGTGGTTCACCGGGACGTCCTCACTGATGCGACCCGCGGCCGCCGCCCGCTGGTAGGCGTCCTCCTCGATCCCGCCGAGCCCCCAGTAGGTGTACGGCACTCCCAGAGCCGAAGGGATGTCGCTGAAGTCCTCGCTCGCGGTCTGCAGCTTCATCGTCTGCACCTTCTCGCCGAAGACCTCGGTGAAGGCCCGCATCACCCTGTCGGTCGCGGCAGGGTCGTTGCTGGTCAGCGGGAAGCGATCGAACAGTTCGAACTCCGGCTCCTGTGGACACCCGGAGGCATCGCACTCGGCGATGACGATGCGGCGTACGGCGTCCAGGACCTGGCGCCTGGTCTGCTCGCTGTAGGTGCGCACGTTGAGTTGCAGCTCGGCCGAGTCGGGGATGATGTTGCTCTTCGTACCTGCCTGGATGCTGCCGACGGTCAGGACAGCTGTCTCCTCCGGCGGCGTCTCGCGGGAGACGACGGCCTGGAGCCGGACCACGATCATCGCGGCCAGCACCACCGGATCCACCGTCGCCTGCGGCATCGACCCGTGCCCGCCGTGGCCGTGCAGGGTGATCCGGATGCTGTCGGCGGCCGACAGCACGGGCCCGGAGCGGGTGCCGAGGACTCCGGCCGGTGCCGGCAACACGTGCTGGGCCAACGCCACGTCCGGCGTCGGTACCAGCTCCGCCAGACCGGCGTCGATCATGCCCTTGGCGCCGTCTCCGGCCTCCTCGGCCGGTTGGAACAGCGCGACCAGCGACCCGTTCCACTGCGCGGCGCCGTCTGCCAGCAGCGTCGCGGCACCGAGCAGGCAGGCCACGTGCAGGTCGTGCCCGCAGGAATGAGCGACCGGTACTTCGTCGCCGTCGTCGTCCGTGGCCGTGGCGGTGCTGGCGTACGACAGTCCGGTGGTCTCCCGCATCGGCAGGGCGTCCATGTCCGCGCGCAACAGCACCGTCGGACCGTCCCCGTTGCGCAGCACCCCCACCACACCGGTCGTCCCGACGCCTTCGTGCACGTCGAAACCGGCCCTGCCGAGCCGCTCGCCGACCTTCCCGGCGGTCCGCCTCTCCTGGTGGGACAGCTCGGGGTGTTGATGAAGATCCCGGTAGAAGTCCTCCTGCCAGCCCCGGGTGTCACTCAACCCGGCCAGGACGGACCGCACAGCCGACGCGCCCGCCATAGTGCCCTCCTGTCAAGGCAGTGTTGTCATGGGGCCTACCCATCCAGTGCCCGAAACGTCGTCTGGAGGGCACACCTTCGGGGAGTAGCGTGAAACGGCGATGAAGTTCCGCAAGCCTCGACGAGACGTGATCGTCGTCCTCCAGAACCTCGCCCTGGCGGCAGCCATCTGCCTTACCTCGCAGCTCGGGCTGGTGATCGGGCTCGATCAGGGAGGAACCAGCCCTTTCTGGCCACCTACCGGGGTCGCGGTGGTAGCGCTGCTCACCCTCGGGATCGACGTGTGGCCAGGAATCCTGCTGGGTTCCGCGATCGTCAATGTGTTCACCGGCCCGGTGATCGTGGCGATACCCACCGCTTTCGGTACGACGCTGGCATGTCTGTGCGCCTTCTGGATGCTGTGAAGGGTTGGTTTCCGGATCGAGCTGGACCGGTTGAAGGACGCCCTGGCTCTGGTGTTCCTCGGTGCGCTCGCCGCGATGCTGATCAGTTCCACGGTCGGGACGACGCTTCTCGTGCCCACCGGCGTGGTGTCACTTGACCGTGTCCTCCCCACCTGGCTGACCTGGTGGACCGGCGATGCGATGGGTGTGCTCGTCGTCGCGCCGTTGTTGCTGACCATGGTCAAGCTCCCGTGGCGCCGGTACCGCTACGTGGACCCTGCGCGCCTTGCGGAGTTCGTGATGCTGCTGGTGGCTACGTTCGGGCTGATGCTGCTCACCGAAAGGTCGCTGGGCGTCGTGTTCGTGGCCTTCCCGTTGCTCGTGTGGGCCGCGTGGCGTTTCCAGCTACCCGGTGCGGCACCGGTGGGGCTCATCGCGTCGGCGTTAGCCATCCACGCCGCGGTGGTGGGATACGGGGTCTTCGCCGGCAAGAACCAGTCCGACACGATGACGATCCTGCAGTTGTTCAACGGGTCGATCGCCCTGACCGGCCTCCTGCTGTCGGTCGCCGTCACCGAACGCATCAGGATGCAGGCCGAGCTCGAACGTGCCTGCGGTCAACTCGGCGACGTCATCGAGCACATCGACCGCGCGATGCGTCCGGGTGAGCCCTCACACCTGCGCGAGTGGGCCGAGCGCCACACCAGGTAACACACCTGCTCGCGCGGTCACGGCCTGTCGTCGGGCGCTTGCAGGCGTGCCACGAAGATCAGTACATCCTGGTGTGTATGCACCTCGGTGTCGCGACGGACCTCCCCGTCTACGCGGCAGGGGTTACGTTGACCAACGCGGTGCTCTTCTACGGCGTCAAGTGTGGCGGCAACAGCGCGGCCGACGTCCGGGCGGCCCTGGGGCGAGCGTGCCTTGCCGCCGAACGGCTGCGACACACGCGGCACCTTGTGAGCTCCGGCCCTGCTGATGCGACTACGTCTGGTCCGCCTTCTTCGCCATCGCGTTCGCCAGAATACCGAGCCCGACCGCAAGGAACAGACCTGTCATGACCCTGCCGAACGAGCTGAACCCGAATGGAAAGGCGTCGAAGGCGGTATTCGGCTGAATCATGGTCCAGGCGACGAAGGCGCCCACAGGAATTGCCGCTCGCACCCAGTTCTGCCAGCCCGAAACCTCTTTCACCGAGAGCAGGTACAGTCCAGCCGCGAGCACCATGAGCACCAGATAGACAACCATCATCTGGTGCGGGTAGGTAATGCGGGTAACGGAGTCACCTCCACTGCCGGTGGTCGTTGATCCGTAGCTCATCGCCACGCCATGCAGAGCAAGTACCTCGGCAGGCACCAGTGCGGCCACCGCGTCCTGCCATCGGCCAACCTGTTCCAGGGGCAGTGATTCCTGGCCGCCCTGCGCCTTGCCGGGTTCGTCCAGCACCTGGTCGGCCGTAGGTGCCGCCTGACGCACCCTCTTCGCAGCCTGCGTGGCCGGTTCGCTCGTGTACGCAAGCGAGGCTGTGCTGGGCGCAGCAAGTCTGCGCCGGGTGATGGCTCCGTACAGAAGAGAACTCATGGGGACCCCGTTCCGCGGGCCGTGTACCGCCGGTTGTATCTGTGCGGCAAGAGGAGCCCGGGAGTCGCTTGCGTTCAAAGTCTTGCCGTGAGCATGGAGCGACGGGCGGAGGGCGTCAAGAGCCAAAGTGGTCGACGCGCGACCCCCGGCCGACGTCCGTTCGCGCCCACCGGGTCACGGGACGAGGTCACGGCAACAGGGCCCGCAAGCACGCCTTGACGGTCCATGGCCCGAGCTTCGGGCTGCCGGCCACGGCATGACTCCTCTCCAGTCGCACTGTGATCGCTTCGTGATCAACAGGAGTCTTGTGGGGAGTGGATCACGGGTTGATGCTTGCGTGCAATCGAGCTGCCGGCACTGCTCCTGGCGACGTTCGCAGTGCATCGCAGCTCGCTGGGGGGAGTTGTGGGGTGGCGATTCTCATAGGCGCACTCTCGATTGTCTGCGACCACGCATTCGTTGGTTCGTCGCCGCCCGAGCAGGCCTGCACACCCTCTGGGTGAGCGTAACGCGCTGCCTTCTTCCACGGCCGGACACAGCCTGGATAAAGTCCCGAACACAGGAGCCGATCATGGTCCCACCTTCCGAAGACAGGAACGCAACCGACGACGCGATCGATGTCCCGTCCGCCGAGAGGACCGCCGAGACCCAGCCCGCGGGCGAACTCGCCGAGGGCCGGGGCGACGTCCGGACCGGGCTGATCACCCGAATGGGGCTGATCGACGTCCCTGTCCAGTTCGAGGCACGCGACGGCCTGGCGATCTTCGAGGGTGACATCATCCTCGGCACGGTCGAGGAACTCGAGAACGGTGTCACCGCTGCGGCCGAGTCGGCGCGCGACTTCACAGTTGGGCTGCACGCCGGTGTCACGCCCGGAACCGTCGTCGACGTTGTTCCGCAGGAGGACGGTGCGGCCTTGCCCGCCGGGGCCGTCGTCGTTCCGGGAGCGAACTTCCGGTGGCCGCTGGGGCGGATCCCGTTCGAGACCAACGCCAACCTGACGCAGGCGGCTCGGGACGCCCTGAACCGCGCCGTGGACCACTGGCATCAGCGCACCCGGCTGTCCTTCCGCGCACGACGTGCGGGCGACCCCGCGTGGCTCACCTGCCAGGACTCCACCGAATGCAGCTCCGCGGTCGGCCGGCAGGGCGGTCAGCAGACGGTCAACCTGTCCGCCAACTGCGGGTTCGGTGCCACCGTGCACGAGCTCGGGCACGCGGTCGGCCTGTGGCACGAGCAGTCCCGCGAGGACCGCGACCAGTTCGTCCGGGTCAACTGGGCCAACATCCAGGCCGGCAAGGCCCACAACTTCGACCAGCACATCAGCGACGGCGACGACGTCGGGGGATACGACTACGGCTCGATCATGCACTACGGCGCCACCGCGTTCGGCATCGTCGATCCCGACGGCAGGACGAGGGTGACCCTGGAAGCCCTGAGGTCGTTGCCGCCGGGTGTGATCATGGGCCAGCGGGCCGGGCTCAGTGTCGGGGACAGGGCCGCGGTCGCGGTGATGTATCCGAGTCTGTACCCCGACCCCCGCAACGCCTGGGTGGGAAGGTTCCTTCCAGGTGTGGCGAACAGCCTTCTCTACTACGCGCCCGCCCAGCAGGTCTGGTACCTCGGCACGACGACCGGTGGTGCACTGACCTTCACCCAGGTCGGTGACACTTCGGGCTTCGGGAACCTCGACGACGGTCGGCCCATCTGGGTCGGTGACTTCACCGGCAACGGGTCGACCGACGTGATGTTCTACTACCCCGGTGACGACAACTGGTGGCTGGGGGAGATGTCGGGCGGCCGGCTTCAGTGGCGGCTGGTGGGGAACACCGCCGGGTTCGGGCATGCGATCAACGACGGTCGGCCGTTCTGGGTGGGTGACTTCACCGGCAACGGGTCGACGGACGTGATGTTCTACTACCCGGGCGACGACAACTGGTGGCTGGGGGAGATGTCGGGCGGCCAGCTTCGCTGGCGGTTCGTGGGAAACACCCGCGGGTTCGGGCACGCGATCAACGACGGCAGGCCGTTCTGGGTCGGTGACTTCACCGGCAACGGGTCGACCGACGTGATGTTCTACTACCCCGGCGACGACAACTGGTGGCTCGGCACCATGTCCGCCGGCGGGCTGGGATGGTCCCTGGTCGGAAACACGAGGGGCTTCGGTCACCGCATCAACGACGGCAGGCCGTTCTGGGTCGGCGACTTCACCGGCAACGGGTCGACGGACGTGATGTTCTACTACCCGGGCGACGACAACTGGTGGCTGGGGGAGATGTCGGGCGGCCAGCTTCGCTGGCGGTTCGTGGGAAACACCCGCGGGTTCGGGCACGCGATCAACGACGGCAGGCCGTTCTGGGTCGGTGACTTCACCGGCAACGGGTCGACCGACGTGATGTTCTACTACCCAGGCGACGACAACTGGTGGCTCGGGCGGATGGACAGCGGCTCCCTGACCTGGAACCTGGCGGGAAACACCCGCGGATTCGGGCACGCCATCTACGACGGCCGGCCGTACTGGATCGGAGACTTCACCGGCGACGGGAAAGCCGACGTGCTCTTCCACTACCGCGGTGATCTGAACTGGTGGCGTGGTGCGCTCGGGTCGGGACAGTTCGCGTGGACGCTGGCCGCGACCTGGTGACACACTGACGAAGTGAGCGGGACAGACCTTGGATCGACGAGTCGGGGGCGGGCGTGAAGGTGGCGTGCTTCGTGGTGCTGCCGCCTGACGCGCTCGCCGCCCCGTCCGAGGAGCCGATGACGGTCCGGGTGTCCATCCAGGATGTGACCATGGCCGACGAGTCGTCCGCCACGGTGGCGAAGGCAGTGGTCGAGGCCCACGACCGGACCGATGTGGAAGGCCCCTACCTGCTCGAGGCCGACCTCACACCCGGGCGGCAGTACGCGGTCTACGCGCACGTGGACCGTTCTGGTGACGGGACGACCGCCCCCGGAGACTTCATCAACACTGTGCGGGTGCCGCTGCCGGCCGACTCGGTCGGCAACGGCGTGCACGTCGAGATTCCCGTACGGCAGATCGACTGAGCCGACCCGGTCAGGCAGGTGGCTTCGGACTGCTGCCGGGAGATTCCATGATGTCCCTCCGTGTACGGCCCGTGCAGGTCACGACAGTCCGAGCGTATTGGTGGGGCGAGACACTGGCTGATACGTAGTTTTACGTATCAGGTGGAGGGGCCTGGGTCGATCCGCGCGACGAAACCATCGGCGGGTGAGATGCCTATCGACCCGTCGAAGGTAGGGTCGCGGCGTGGGATTCGAAGGTTCGTACCTCTGGCGGTTGCGGCAGAAGATCGGCTCGGAGCTGGCCGTCGTTCCGGCCGCGCAGGTCCTGGTCATCGACTCCGATGACAGGTTCCTCCTGATCCGGCGCAGCGACACCGGATGGTGGGGATTGCCCGCCGGCAACGCCGAACCGCATTCGACGTTCGCACTCACAGCGGTTCGTGAGCTGGAGGAGGAGACAGGACTGCGCGCAGAGGTGGGCGACCTCGAACCCTTCGCCTGCGAGTCGAGTGCCGGCCCGTTCACCTACCCCAACGGCGACCAGGTGCATGCGTTCGCACTGTGCTTCGCGGTCCGAACCTGGACCGGCGACCTTCGTCCGCTCGACGGGGAGGCACTCGACCTGCGCTTCTTCGCGGAGGTCCCCGACCAGTGCCACGAGCAGGTCGCAGAGACGCTCAGGCTGTGGCGGGCGTACTGCCGAACCGGACGGTTCCAGGTCGCCTAGCGTCTCGTAGGGCCGGTCTCTTACGAGGGGACGACCCCTTCGACCACAGGACTTCCTCGGCCATGAGTGCGCTCGGCTCAGTCCCAGGAGATGCCTGCGTAGCGGTCGAACTCGTCGCGGCTTCGCTTCACCGAGTCGAGCTCGTCCAGCTGGGTGTGGTCCTGTTCCAGCAGCAGGTACTCGAAGTTCTGGCACTTGCCGGCTGCGTCGATGATGGCCTGGATGGGCATCACGCCCGTACCGATCTCGGTGAAGCAGAGCGGGTCCTTCGTTGCCAGGAACGAATCGAGGGTGATCTCGGCGTTCCTGTCGACGGTCCCGTCGAACATCACGGCCGGTTGGGGTGCATCGCGGGGGAAGTCCTTCTGGTGCAGGAGAACCAGCCGGTCGCTGTATTTCTCGATCATCGCGACCGGGTCCTGTCCGCCGCGCATCATCCAGTACGTGTCCATCTCCACGAACACGAGTTCCGGATCGGTGTTCTGCATGATGAGGTCGTAGACAGTACGACCGCCGATGAGCTGAAACTCCTGGTAGTGGTTGTGGTAATAGAACCGCATCTCTCGTTCGCGGCAGAGCTCCCCGACCTGGTTGAAGAACTCCGCGCGGCGCAGAACATATTCCAGATCCTCGTACGGATAGAACTCGATGTCGCAGCCGATCCGCGTGTTGCCCAGCTCGCGGTGGTAGTCGAGGATCGCCGGCAGGCGCTGCGGGTCGAGGGGATTGACGTGGCAGCCGACGACCTGCATGCCGAGCCGGCCCAGGGTGGCGCGAAGGTCCTTGGCCGGGACGCCGAACCCGATCCCGTCGTCGGTGCCGGCGTTGTGGTTCGCTCCCACGAAGTTCCTGTAGCCGAGCTCGGCCAGCCGCTCCAGGGTTCGGTAGGGATCCTGGGCCATGGGCTGCCTGACGGAGTACAGCTGGATGCCCACTCTCACCGACACGCTCGTCACCTCCGCGTAGGTCGCTTCGCTGCTGCGTGAGGTGGCAACGCTACAAGGAGAGTGGTACGACGATCCAGGCCATGCTCGGCGGTCCGGCGAGCCCCGGGGAGAGGGGACTACCAGGTGCCGCGGTGAACGACCTCGTCGAAGGGGCGGCGGTTCGGCCGGGCGATGGGGCGCAGCGGCCGGTCGTCCGGGTAGCCGACGCCGAGCAGGTAGGCGACGATGTGGTCGCCCGGCACGCCGAGGATGCTGCGTGCCTTGTCCTGGTCGCTGACCGAGGAGTGGCCGGTGCCGATACCCAGGTCGGCGGCGGCGAGCGCGATGGCATAGGTCGCCTGGCCCAGGTCGTACTGGTCTATTTCCCTGTTCCGGTCGTCGGGCGGCTGGGGAACGACCAGGGCGATCGCGGCGGGAGCATCGGCGATGTGACGGGCGCCCTGCCAGACCTTCGAGAGCTCGGTGAGCTGGTCGCGGTCGGTGACGATCACGAAGTCCCAGTGCTGACGGTTTGAAGCGGACGGCGCCCGCCGGGCGGCCTCCACGATCCGGTCCAGGTCGGTGTCACTGATCGGGTCAGGGCGGTACGAACGGACATTGCGGCGAGCTCGGATCGCATCCCACGTTTCCATGCTGTACGACCTCCGGTCGAATGGGGGAGTCGAACCCATGATGCCCGAGTTCAACCGCAGAAGGCGGCGTCTACGAGAGCGTCGACCGCCTCGTCAGGGTTGCCGGCGTGGTCGGGCGTGACAGCGATGGCGACCTGACGGCGACCATCCTTCGTGGAGTACGCCCAGGCATCGTAGGCGAGTGCGTCTCTGTCGTGCCCGTACACGGTGATCCCGCAGGTGGTCCGGACGATGAACAGGCCGAGCCCGTAACGCCCGCCGTCGGTTCCAGCCTCGGTCATCTCGTCCAGCAGGCTCGACGGGACGAGCCGACCGCCGAACAGCGCCGCGTAGAAGCGGTTCAGGTCCGAGGTGGTGGAGATGATCTCGCCGCCGGCGCCCATCACCGAGGGGTTCATTTCGGTGTAGTCGACGAGTTGGGTGTCCTCACCTTGCCGGACAGGGACGTAGCCGTGGGGATGAGGACCAGGGATCTGTTCGGAGGTCCCGGGGACGGTCGTTCCACGAAGTCGCAGCGGCCGGATGATGCGGCGTTCGATCTCTTCTCCGTACGTTCGGCCGGTCGCCTTCTCGATGATCTCGCCGAGGAGGATGTAGTTGGTGTTCGAGTACGAGAACTGCTTCCCCGGATCCTTCACAACAGGAGGATTGGACACCGCGCGGTGGATCAGTTCCTCGGCGGTCCAGGTGCGCGATCGGTACGCCAGAAACGCCGGGTCGGGTGGGAAGGTGAGCGTGTGGAGGTAGTCGTACAACCCGCTGGTGTGGTTGAGCAGGTAGCGCAAGGTGATCTTGTCACCCCCTGGAACGACCCCCGGCAGCCACTTCTCCACTGTGTCGTTCAGGTTCAGCCTGCCCTCGTCGACCAGTTGAAGTGTGACGGTGGCGACGAACGTCTTGGTGATGCTACCGATCCGGAAGCGCGACTGAACCGGCACGGCCCGATGCGTGTCGAGCGCGGCGACGCCGCTGTGACCCCGCACCACACCGTGCCTGTCACGAATCTCGGCAACGGCACCGATCGCGCCTGCGTCCACGATCCTGTCCAGGGCGCTCTGGAGTTCCCGCGGCGCCGGTTCGGTTGTAGCTGCGGCCGCCGGTGTCGCTGCCACGGGCGCTGCGGTCGCCGCGACCATGACAGTGCCCACCAGGATCGTTCTCGCGGTGACCAATGATCGACGCACCCCTGCTCACTCCGTTCCGGATCGAGTTTTCCAACGTTTCATCTTCGACCCGATGCCTTCTGGGTCTGTATCGGGCAACTCCCTGGTGTCACCCCCGGGAGCCCGCCCCTGGGGCCAGGGAAAACTCCTTGCGACGGCGATCCTGAGCCTTGAGAGGTGACGAGGTGTCACGGCCGACTGTGGCCGCGGCCAGTGCCCGACGTGTGGTGGCGGCTGCCGCGGTCGGTGTGCTTGTGTCGTGACGACGTCAGGACGGATCGCAGGTCGTCGCCGCGCCGAGCGGATGGTCGGCGCTGCGGTCGGACGCGAGGAGGCCGTCACATGCCTGCCAGGAGCACCGACGTAGCTCGGCGCCGCTTCCTCTACGGCTGTGCGGTGCTGGCCGGCAGCGTGAGTCTTGGGGCCTGCTCCGACACCGACCGCCGCGAGGCCGGCGTGCCGTCGCCGACGTCGACGAGGGTGGCCAAGGGCTCGGCGCGTAAGCCGCTGAGTGCGCCGAAGCAGCTGCACGAGGCGCCGTCACTCCGGGAGAAGGTTCGTGCCGGGCGGCTGCCGGCGGTTGAGGAGCGGCTGCCGAAGCGCCCGTACGTCGTTCCGCACAGGTGGGTGCACACGGGTTCCTATGGCGGGAACCTGCGGCTGATCACCCGGGCCACGACGGACGCGTCGAGCTTCGAGTACATGTATGGACGTTCGCCGCTGCGGTGGCTGAACGACGGGCTCGACATCGCGCCGGGCCTGGTGGAGAGCTGGTCGTCCAACGACGATGCGTCGGAGTGGACGCTGCACGTACGCGAGGGCCTGCGATGGTCCGACGGTCAGCCGGTCACCAGCGCGGACGCGTTGTACTGGTGGCAGGACCTCGTGCTGAACAAGGACCATCCGGCCACGGTTCCGGACTCCGCACGGTCGGGGAACGGCACGCCGATGAGCATGTCCGCGCCGGATGAGCTGACACTCGTTCTGCGGTTCGACGCGCCGACTCCGTTGCTGCCGCTCTATCTCGCGAACCTGGTCAACGCGCCCGAGCAGGGCGTGGACTGGTTCCTGCCCAAGCACTACCTCAGGCGCTGGCACCCGACGTACGACAAGAGCATCAAGGGGCAGACCTGGCCAAGCACCCACGACCAGAAGTCGAACTTCCTGACCAATCCGGACTGCCCGACGCTGACCGGATGGCGGGTGCGGACCTATGACGAGGGCCAGGTCGTGCGCTGGGAACGCAATCCCTACTACTGGTGCGTGGACCGAGCGGGAAACCAGCTTCCGTACGTCGACACCATGACGATGACCGCTGTGCAGGACCCACAGGTTGCCAAGCTGAAGTTGCAGGAAGGTGAGTGCGACTTCATCTACGGCTACTTCCTGGGCCTGACGATGGCCGACGCCGCGGGGCTGAAGCAGGCGCAGTCGCGCAGTGGGACGAAGCTGCACTTCTGGGACAGCGGTTCGGCGTCGGGTTCGGTGTTCTTCCTCAACTACGACTACATCGAACCGCAGGTCCGCAAGCTGATCCGCGAGCCGAGGTTCCGGCAGGCGCTGTCGCATGCGTTCGACCGTGCGGAGGCGCAGAAGTCGATCTACTTCAACACCGGTGAGAAGACCACCGGCACCTACAGTCCGATGGCGATCGAGTACCAGGTCAACAAGGAGGGTCAGGGCTTCTACCGGCGTTGGCGGGACAGTTACGTTTCCCACGATCCCGGCAAGGCCAAGAAGCTCCTCGATGAGCTGCGGGTCGTGGACGCCGACGGGGACGGCTGGCGGGAACGACCTGACGGGCGGCCGCTGAAGCTCAGCATCGACTTCCCCGCCGACGCGTCGGAGGAGCACCAGCGCAAGAACAACCTGCTGAAGCGGGACTGGGAGAAGGTCGGTCTCCAGGTCGCGCTGAACCCGGTTCCGCCCACGAGCTTCCAGGACCGGTGGGCCACCGGGAAGCTGATGAGCCAGGCGGCGTGGGACGTCGGTGACGGGCCGGACCACCTCACCGGGCCGTGGTGGTTCGTGCCTATCGAGACGACTCGCTGGGCGCCGCTGCACGGACAGTGGTGGCAGGTGCAGGGTACTCCGCAAGAACACGCTCAGGCCGGCATCGATCCGTGGAAGCGCACCCCGCCGCGGGTGAAGCCCGAGCCCGGTGGGCCGATCGACCGGTTGTGGAAGGCGTTCGCCACGGCGAGGGCGGAGCCGGACACCATGAAGCGTTACCGGGCCGTCTGGGACATGATCAAGATTCACCTGTCCGACGGGCCGTTCTACCAGGGCACCGTCGCCAACTATCCGATCATCGTCTACCAGAACGCCGACCTGGCCAACGTGCCCGTACGAGCCGAGTTGGCCCAGGGCGGCGGCCCCTTCACCTGGGCCCATCCACTGCCGGCCGTCTACGACCCCGAGTCGTGGTACTGGACCGATCCGGCCAGACGTCGAGCAGCCTGACGGCTCCGATGTACCGGTCGGCGAGCGATGCCGCGTCCGGCTCACCTCGGCCGCTACAACAACGTCGTACGACCTCCTGAGTGAATGAGACGGCGATTGACACGGACGATCACACAGTCGTAATTTACCGACTGGTCGTCACGCTTCTCGATGGAACGATGTGTGGCTGTTTCCTGTCGAGAGGAATGCGCTTCCCTTCGACGGGGCCGGGGAGAGCCACTGCCAACCGGCCCGCCCATCCACGGCCGATGGGGGAGAGGGAAAGACGGGATGAACGAGGTCCAGGGTCCGTCCCGCCGCTCGATGCTCTACGCAGCCGCCGTCATGGCCGGCTCCGCGGTCCTGGCGGGCTGCAGCAGCGGGGAAACGAAGTCGTCCGGAAACGGAAACGGCCAGTCCGGCGAGGGCCCGGGCAAGAAGGCCGGTTCGGCGAACGCGAAGGGTTCGGCCACCAAGCCACTGACGCCGCCCGGCACGCTGAGTGAGGCGCCGAGCCTTGCCGCACAGGTCAAGGCGGGCAAGCTTCCCGCGCTCAAGGACCGTCTACCCGACCACCCGTACGTCCTTCCGCACCATTGGGTGAGCAGCGGCAAGTACGGCGGCCGGCTCAACCTCGTCGACATGACCACGGCGGGTGGCACCTACGGCTCGGTCCGGGAGTACATGTACGGCTTCTCGCCACTGCGCTGGCTCAACGACGGCCAGGACGTCGGACCCGGCCTGGCGGAGAGCTTCGAGTCCAACGCCGACGCCACCCAGTGGACCTTCCACTTCCGCAAGGGGCTGAAGTGGTCCGACGGCCAGCCGTGGACAACCGCCGACGTGATGTTCTGGTGGGAGGACTGGACCCTCTACCAGGGCACCGGCCAGGTGCCGCCGGACGAACTCCGGTCGGGCAGTGGGAAGGTCGCGAAGCTCGAGGCGCCGGACGCGCAGACCCTGGTCATCACCTTCGACAAGCCCGCCCCCCTGCTCGCCCAGCAGATGGCCGCGTACGCCAACGGCGGCGACGGTGGCAGTGGCCGGATCTGGTCGATGCCGAAGCACTACCTCAAGCAGTTCCACCCGAAGTACACCCCGAGCGTCGGCGAGGACTGGGCCTCCGCGAGCGGTGATTTCGTCAAGAAGTACCTGTTCGCCACGAACCCCGACTGTCCGACGATGACCGGCTGGAAGCTGAAGAGCCTCAAAGAGGGCAGCTCCATGGTGTGGGAGCGCAACCCCTACTACTACGAGGTCGACAAGGAAGGAAAGCAGCTTCCCTACCTCGACGAGCTCCGCGTCACCCTCACCTCCGACCAGCAGGTCGCCCTGCTCCAGATCCAGACAGGCAAGATCGACTTCGCCCACTGTTCGTTCCTGGGCGTCGGCCTCGGTGAGTACGCCGGCATCAAGAGCTCCTCGGACACGGCCAACACGACCATCCAGCTGTGGAACAGCGGGTCGGGCACCGGGCAGATGTTCTTCCTCAACTACGACTACCAGGACCCGAAGCTGCGCAAGCTGTTCCGTGAGCCGAAGTTCCGGCAGGCGCTCTCCCACGCCATGCAGCGGTCGAAGATCCAGAAGGCCATCTACTTCAACCAGGGCACGCCCACCACCGGGACCGCGAGCCCGACGTCTACGGAGTTCAACGCCGACAAGCAGGGCAAGCAGGACTACGAGAGGTGGCGCAACAGCTACCTGAAGTACGACCCTGCCAAGGCCAAGCAGTTGCTGGACGAGCTGAACGTCAAGGACACCGACGGGGACGGGTGGCGCGAACTGCCCGACGGCTCCAAGCTGGCGCTGGAGATCGACTACCCCGCTGACGAGGGCCCGGACGCGAAGAAGGTCGACGCCTACATGGAGAAGGACTGGAAGGCGATCGGCCTGAACGTCAAGCGGGTCCCGATTCCGCCGAACTCCTTCGACGACCAGTGGACCTCCGGAAAGCTGATGGGCCACACGAACTGGGAAGTGTCCAACGTCGGCAGCAACATCGTCCAGCCGTACTGGATCGTGCCGATCGAAAGCTCTCGCTGGGCGCCGCTGGAGGGCCAGTACTACGCCGTGCGGGGTTCGGACATGGAGCGCAAGGAACGAGATGTCGACCCCTACAAGCGCCACCCTCCGCGGATGGAGCCGGAGAAGGGCGGGCCGATCGAGCGGATGTGGAAGTACTACGACCAGGCGAGGGTCGAACCCGACCCGGTCAAGCGGAGCAGCCTGGTCTGGCAGCTGCTCAAGATCCACATCAACGAAGGTCCCTTCTTCCAGGGCAGTGTCGGCAACTATCCGGTGCTGGAGGTCCACAAGAAGGACCTGCACAACGTGCCGACGCACGACAACCTGGCGCTCGGTGGCCTCACCGGCCCGTGGGGGCACCCGACCCCCGCCGTGTACGACCCCGAGTGCTTCTACTGGGAGGACCCCGGCAAGCACGACGTCTGAGAAGCGAGGGTGATCCAGGGTCATGAACTCCACGTCCGCCGCGCACGTGAGCAGAGTCCGGCTCGGGCCGTTTCCGCCCGCGGCTCCCAGCGATCCCGATGCGCCGCACGTGCAGCGGGCGCGTGTCGACGTGGACGCTTCCACGGTGGAGGGGCCTCTCACCCGGGTCTGGGAAAGCATCGGGTACGACGAGATCAACTGGACCTACACGCCGACCGGCAAACGGTTGCTCCGCAAGTTCGCCGACTTCTCCGGTGGTGGCTACCACGTTCGTCCGCACTATGTCTTCTGCTCAGGCAGCGGTTTCGGCATTCCGCACTGGGGTTCGGGCAACGTCTACCACGAGGACGACGACGGTAAGCCCTACTACGACTTCACCATCGTCGACCAGGCCTACGACGCGATCGTCGGCGCGGGCCACCACTTGCTCGTCGAACTCGGCTTCACCCCACGCGACCTGGTGCCGCCCGAGGCGGCCGAGCTCACCGTCACGCCAAGCCCGACCGTCTACACCTCCTACGAGGCCGGAACCTGGGGCTACCCGCCCCGTGACTACGACAGATGGGCCGGCCTGATCGAGGCGCTCGTACGCCACTGCCTGGAGCGGTACGGCGAGGCCGAGGTACTCACCTGGTTGTGGGAACTGTGGAACGAACCCGATATCAACTACTGGCGGGGCACCCCGGAGCAGTTCAACGAGCTCTACACCGTCACCGCGCGAGCCGTTCGCAACGTGCTCCCGAACGCCAAGGTCGGCGGTCCGACGGTCACCAGCGGTGGCCTCGGGTTTCTCCGGAATTTCCTGGACTACACCTCGAGCCGGAACGAGCCACTGGACTTCATCTCCTACCACACAAAGGGATGCAGCTTCCCGACCCGGGAGTATCGCCCGGTCGACAGCCAGCCGAGCGAGCGGCTGAACCCGTCGTCGACGAAGATGCTGTACGACCTGCGCGAGTTCAACCGCGCCATCGCTGCGTACGAGACCTACCGCGACCTTCCGGCGATCGTCGACGAGTGTGACGCCGCTGTCCCGGCTCACTTCGGCCGCTACGACAACCGCAACTACGAGTTCCAGAACACGGAGTACTACCCCGTCTTCCAGGTCAAGTTGATGAAGAAGATCCTCGACCTCAACGCCGACGAGGTCGTGCAGGTGCAGCGGGCGACCTCGTGGAGCTTCTACTTCGAGGGTGAGCGGTTCTTCGAGGGGACGCGATCCTTCCTCACAGCGGGCGGGATCGAGAAGCCGTTCCTGAACGCGTACCGCATGCTGTCGCTGCTCGGCGAGGAGCGGATCCACGCGACCTCCGACGCGGCCTGGAACGTCCGTGCGCTGGACGACACCGACGGGTCCAGCATGCCCGAGGAGGTCGACGTCCTGGCGTCCCGCGCCGAGGACGGAACGGTGGCGGCGCTGGTGTGGCGGCACATCGACGACCAGTACCACACCAGTGAGCAGGAGACGACCGTCAACCTGACCTTGCGTAACCTGGCGGGACGGACTTTCCGGGTAAGCCACTACCGGGTCGACGCCGAGCACAGCAACGCGCACACCGTGTGGAAGGCACTGGGATCGCCGCAGGATCCGTCCGACAAGGAACTCGCCGAGATCTCCGCGAGGCAGGGGCTGGAGGAGTTCGAGCCCGCCCGAACGGTTGAGGCCGACTCCGGCGGTGTCTCGTTCGACATCTCCCTTCCACTGCCGGCCGTGTCGCTGCTGGTTCTGGAGCCCACCGCCTCAACGGCATCTTGAGTCACCAAGGTCCGGCGCCTCCGCCGAGTACCGCGGAGCACCCGTCGGCCTCCACACGCGGACAGACGTGCACGCTGACGACCCAGGAATGAGGGACGACCGATGAGTGCTTCGGCCGGTCATGACCACGCCGCGACGGTCCTTGTCGTCGTGGACCCCACGAGTCCGGTGGTGAACGAGTCTCCGGTGCGGTGGTCGGTCGACCAGCTGACCGACGCCCTGGAAGCAGCCGGCGTCGGCGTGCGACGGGTGTCGGGCGCCGACGCCGGCCCGGCGCCGGACTCGGCCGACGTGGTGGTCAGGGTGGCCGGCGGGAACGCCGGCGGCCCCGCGGAGTCCTTCGAGCTCAGCCGCCCGGACGGGGCCGATGGCCAGGTGAGCGTGAGCGGGGCCGACGCACGCGGTGTGGCGTACGGGGTGCTCGAGCTGGCCGACCGGGTGCGCTATGCCGACGACCCCGTGGCCGAGCTCCGCGGCACCAAGCCGGAGAGCGGGCAGCCGGTGACGCCCGTACGCAGCATCCTGCGGACGTTCACCAGCGATGTCGAGGACAAGCCGTGGTTCGACGACCGGGACTTCTGGTCGGAGTACCTCACCGAGCTCGCCGTCAACCGGGTCAACCGTTTCCAGCTCGCGTTCGGCATGCAGTACAACTACGGGCATCACCCGGCCACGGAGAACTACTTCTGCTTCCCGTACCCCTTCCTGCTCGCCGTTCCTGGCTTCGACGTCAGCGTGGGCAACGTGCCGGCCGAGGAACGCGACGCCAACCTCGCGACGCTGCGGTTCATCAGCGACGAGGCGAAGCGGCGGGGCATCCACTTCCAACTCGGGCTGTGGAACCACGCCGACGACCAGGGTGAGGGCTCGGCGCCGCGCTATCCGGTCAGCGGCATCACCCCGGACAACCACGCGGCGTACTGCGCGGCGGCGCTCAACCTCCTGCTGCGGGAGTGCCCGTCGATCGACGGCCTGACGATGCGCGTCCACTACGAGGGCGGCATCCCGGAGCCTGACCACGAGGCGTTCTGGCAGACGGTGATGGGCGCGGTCGCCACCGTGGGCCGCCCGATCGAGATCGACATGCACGCCAAGGGTGTGGACGAGGCGCTGCTCGACATCGCCCGCGGCACCGGATGCCGGGTGGTCGTCTCCGCGAAGTACTGGGCGGAGCACCAGGGCCTGCCGTACCACCAGACGACGATCCGCGAACGCGAACGTGCCACGAAGGAACCCGGTACCGGACTGATGGCGATCACGGCGCACCAGCGCCGGTTCACCCGGTACGGCTACGGCGACTTCTTGCGCGAAGGGAGCGACGTCGGGCTGGTGTTCCGAATCTGGCCGGGCACCCAGAAAGTGTTGCTGTGGGGAGATCCGGTGCTCGCCGCCGGGTACGGCCGGCTGGGCACGATCGGCGGCGCGCTGGGCATCGAGTGGTGCGAGCCCCTCAGTTTCAAGGGACGCAAGAACACCGGGGAACCGAACGGCAGAGATCCCTACGCCGATCCGGCCTTGCGGTTGGACGGCCGGGACTGGCGGAAGTATCGCTACTCCTATCGGCTGTGGGGACGCCTGCTCTACGACCCCGAAGCCGATCCGGAGCAGTGGCGACGGTTCCTGCGGGCGGAGTTCGGCGACGCGGCCGAGGCCGTCGAGAACGCGCTGGCGCCGGCGAGCCGGGTGCTGCCGTTGGTGACCGTCGTGCACGGCATCGGCGCGTCGAACAACGGCTACTGGCCGGAGATGTACCTCAACATGCCGATCGCCGGTGGTCCGAACGCCGACCACTATCGCGGCGATACGGCGACCCCGCCGACGTTCGGTGGGGTGAGTTCTTTCGATCCCAGCCTGTTCTACCGGGCCGACGAGTTCGCCGACGACGTCGTGGCAGGGCGCCGCGACGGGCGGTACTCGCCGGTGGAGGTGGCCGACTGGCTGGACCGGCTCGCGGAGGAGGCCGAGCAGAACCTCGCGGTGGCGCGGGACAAGTCCGCCCGGGCTGACGACCCGGAGTTCCGGCGGGTGGCGATCGACGTCGCGGCGCAGGCCGGGCTGGGCCGGTTCTTCGCGGGCAGGTTCCGGGCGGGTGTGGCGTACGCGCTGTACGAGCGGACCGGTGACGCCGGCCACCTGGGCGAGGCAGTGGCCGCGTATCGCCGGGCGCGAGACGCCTGGGCCGGAGTGGTGGAGGTGACCACCGGCGCCTACCGGACCGACCTCACCTTCGGCGACCTGCGCTCCGAGCACGGTCACTGGGCCGACCGGCTACCGGCGATCGAGGAGGACCTCGCCGACCTCGAACGCCGGTTCGGGCAGGCGAGGACAGCTGGAGCTGCCGCGGGGCGGGAGCTTCCGCAGGTGCCTGAGGCCGATCGGGTCCGGTTCGAGCACACTCCGCCATCGCCGTTCGTCCGGGCCGAGGACGTACGGATCGAGCTCACGCCGAGCGAGTCGTTCGACGGAACGGTGGTCTGCCACTACCGGCATCTCAACCAGGGCGAGGACTTCCGGACCGTCGAGATGGGCAGGGAAGGTGCCGGCGCCTACCGCGCGAGCGTCGGCGGCGACTACACCGACTCCGACCATGCCCTCGTCTACTACTTCACCGTGCACCACTCCTGCGGCGACGCGTGGCTCCTTCCCGGCCTGGACCGGACGCTGGCCAACCAGCCGTACCACGTGATCCGGCAGCGACAGGAGTGATCCCGGTGCCCAACGAACGAGCAGAAGTCCCGCGAGGGCGACGCAGCGCACCCCGACCTCCTGTTCCCCGTCGTCGACGGCGTACACGCGCTTCCTGATGGTGGCGAGCTCCTCGAAGAACCTCCGTCGACGGGTGATGGTGCGGGGGGTGCGGGGGGTGCGGGCCGGCATGCCGGTGCGGTCCAGAATGGCCCGGACCTCCTCGTCGGACTTCAGTGCCAACAGCGCCTTGCCCACGCCGGTATGCGGGCTGTCAGGCGCCTGCGTCACAGGTGGAGGACCACCAGCCGCTGGTCGACCTCGACGCGGTACGTCTCGGCAGCGTACGGTCCCCTCTGGTATCCGGCAGCGTCCAGGTCATCCTCGGCTGTCGTGGCGCTCCGGTTCGTCACGGCGGGGGTCTCGATCGTGGTCTCGATCGTGGTCTCGATCGTGGTCTCGTACGTCGCGACCCTGGTCTTCGCGGGGTCGAACCACGACTGCCCGGACCTGATGTCGAACTCCCACTGATGCCACGGACATCGCACGATCTCACCACGCCGTACGTAGTCGTACTCTCCTGGGACCTTCGAGCTCACCAGCCCGGAGACGACGCCCTCGCACAGCGGACCGCCCTCGTGGGGGCACTGGTTGCGGATCGCGTAGAAGTCTCCGCCGACGTTGAAGACGCCGATCGACCGGCCCTCGACCGTGACGATCCTCCGCTGTCCGGGCGGTATGTCGTCCACCTTCGCGACCACGTACATCGGCATCGTCCACGTCCTTCGAAGTCACCGGAGCCCGTACAGTTCCTTGGCGTTGCGGAAGAAGATCCGTTGCCGGTCCTCCTCCGGCAGCCGAACCCGGAACGCCCGGTCGGGATCGTCGTAGTCCCAGTGCGGATAGTCGGTGGAGAACATCACCCGGTCCGGGCCGCCGAGGTGTTCCAGGACCGTACGGATGTCGCGCGGATCGTGCGGCTCCTCGATCGGCTGGGTGGTGACCCAGACGTGCTCGCGGATGTACTCCGACGGCCGCCGCGTCAGTTGCGGGACCTCGTCCCTGAGCCGGCGCCAGTGCTTGTCGAGCCGCCACATCAGCGGCGGAAGCCAGGCGAAGCCGCCCTCGATGAGGACGACCCGCAGGCCGGGGAAGCGCTCGAACACCCCTTCGCAGACGAGGCTCACCACGTGCGCCTGGAACGCCTGAGCCATGTCGGTGTGGTCCTCGATGTAGTACGACGGCCAGCCCGAGGCGGTGACCGGTACACCGCGGGCGCCACCGCCGAAGTGGATGCCCACCGGAAGGCCGTGGCGTTCGGCGGCCTCGTAGATCTTCCAGTACTTGCGCCGGCCGAGTGGTTCAGCCGTACGGGCGATCAGCAGCACCTGGACGAAGCCGGGTTGGTCGGCGAACCGGTCGATCTGCTCGACCGCGAGTTCGGCGTCCTCGTACGGCACAGCGATGCCCGCCCGCAGCCGCGGCTCCTTCTCCAGCCACTCGGCGATCTGCCACTCGTTGGTGGCCCGGCACAGCGCCGAGGCGTACTCCGCGTTGAGCTGGGTGCCCGCGGCCCCGAGGCAGTTCAGGATGCCGTACTCGATACCCTCCGGATCAAGGTGCTGCGTGCGCATGAACTCCAGGTCGCCGCCCGGTGGTCTGCCCGACGGCGGCCAGGCGTCGTGGCGGGCAGCGGCCGGACTTCCCTTGGGGTACAGCGATCCGGGATGAGTCCGTGATCCGAAGAGCTCGCCGTGCCTGCGCCAGCGTGCGGACAGGTAGGGGTCGAGCGCACCCGGCCAGGTCGAGTTGTGGATGTCGCAGTCGACCACCATGCCGCGGTTCCTTGTGGCGGTCGCGACCATGACGTGTCCTCTCGTCGTCGCCGTGGTTGTTCAGAGCCGGTAGGTGTCGTGAGCGTTGCCCGCAAGGATTCTGCGCTCGACCTCGGGCCGCAGACCGGACGGGAGCACGCCCTCGTCGGAGTCGAACTGCCAGTGCGGATAGTTGGTGGCGAACATCAGCAGCTCGTCCGAGCCGAGTTGCTCGATCGTCTCGACCAGGTGCCTGGAGTTGTCCGGCTCGTCGAGCGGCTGGGTCGTGAGCCGTACGTGGTCGCGAATGATCTGCGAGGGTGGCCGATCCACCCACGGGACCTCGCGGCGTAACCCCTTCCAGTTCTTGTCGAACCGCCACATCAGGCCGGGCAGCCAGGTGAAGCCGGCCTCGGTGAGCACCACCCTGAGGTTGGGATACTTAGTGAAGACGCCCTCGCTCACCAGGCTGACCACCTGGGCCTGGAACGCCTGTGCGTAGGACACGTAGTCCTCGAGGTAGTACGACGGCCAACCCACCGGAGTCGAGGGGTTGCCGCTGGTGCCGCCGGCGAAGATGCCGACCGCCAGGCTGTGCCGCTCGGCGGCCTCGTAGATCGGCCAGTACCGCCGTTTCCCGAGCGGCGCCTCGGCACGGACCGGTAGCAGGACCTGGACGAAGCCCCGATGCTGGGCGAGCCGTTCGATCTCCTCGGCAGCCGAGCCGGGATTCTGCAGTGGTACGACGATCGAGCCGCGCAGCCGTGGGTCGTGGGCGAGCCACTCGGTCGCCAACCAGTCGTTGACAGCTCTGGCCATGGCCAGCGCCCAGTCCTCGTTGTGGATCGACGAGATCTCCGACCCACAGTTCAGTACGGCATGGCTGGTCTGCCAGGGATCGAGAAGGCGGTCGCGGAGCAGATGGAGGTCAGTCGACGCGCCGGGGAGTGTCGGGTACCTTCCCGAGCCGATCGTCCGCACACCACTTTCCGCCATGTAGTCCTGCCACCGCGGTTCGAGGAAGGGCGTGAGGACCTCGACGGAGGAGACGGTGACGCGCACATCGCAGTCCACCACCTCGGCGTCCTCCCATCGCGGGAGGCGGCCCGGAGTCACGGTGTCGGACGGAGTCGTCATCTTCGTCGTCCTCGTGGAAGCACCTGTGCGGTTGTCGTTCGTTGTCGTAGGTCCTGGTCGTGGAACGCGAGTTCCACCTTGTGACAGCCTCACCACGCTCTCCCACGACGTCAAGGTTCCGCCACGGCCGAAGCCTGACCATGTGCTGTGGTGCCTGCGTCGGCGCGCAGGTGGTCAGCGCAGGCCGGCGACCGCGATCTTGGCGGCGCGCGCGATGGCGGCGTCGGCGGCGGGGAGGATCAGCCTGTTTCGCGGGGACCGGGTGAACACCGCCACGGCGTACGCCTCGCCGTTCGGGTACTCCACCACGCCGACCTCGTGCCGAAGGGCGACGAAGGTCCCGGTCTTGCCGGCCACCACCACGTCGTCGAAGGGGAAGGCCGCCGCGAGCCGCTGGGTCCAGATCTGCTGGGCGAGCACCGTCCGCATGTACGCACACTGACCCGGTGACGCCGCGCGGTCGGCCCAGATCGCCGCGAGCAGGCGGGTCAGGTCCTGGCAGGTGCCGACACTGCTGACGGGATCCGCCGGATCGAGGACGGGTATCTGGTCCATGGTGCCCGTGTCCCGCAGCCACGCGATCGCCTCGGCCAGGGTGGGGCGGCCACTCTCCCGGAGCACCGCGTCGAACAGGTCCCGGGAACCTCCGGTGATCCTGGTCTGGTGCAGGCCGAGGTCGTCGAGCAGCGCACTGACCCGGTGGAGTCCCACGGCGTCGAGGAGTTCGTCCGCGGCGGCGTTGTCGCTGACCGCGATCATCGACCGGGCGAGGTCACGCCAGGAGACGGTGACGGGATCGGCCATCGCGGCGAAGCCAGTGCTTCCGGGCGTGCGCCGCGAGGGTTCGAGCGTGACGGTCGACGCCGGATCGAGCTCGCCGGCGTCGACCATTCGCGCGTACGCGGCAAGCAGGGGCAGCTTGAACACCGAGGCCAACGCGACCTGCTCGTCCGCATGGAGGCCGATCTGGCGGTCCTCGTCGTGCAGGTCGACGGCGTGCAGCCAGCCCCAGACGCCCGCGTCCTCGAAACACTGCCGGACAGCCAGGCTCTCCGCGCTGGTCGTGGGGGTCATGGCGCGGGCACCTCCGAGACCGGTCGGGGTGCCGGGCCGAGGCCGCCCGACCGACGGGGCGCGCCGAGCACCTCCTGGAGTACGTCGGGCAGCCGCCGGGCTGGGCCGGTCAGGTTTCCGGCCCACGCCACCCGGAGGGAAAGTGCGAGCGGATCGCCGTCCAGGCGTACGATCCGGACCCCTTCGCCCGAGCCGGGTGGATCGGTCGTGAACGCGACCACCCCGCCCGCCGCGATGAGCCCGCGTGCGACCCGCTCGTCCGACATCTCCCGGACGGCGCGTGGCAGGAACCCGTGCCGCTCGCACATCGCCAGGAGGTCGTCGTGCGCGGCGGGCGCCTGGTCGCGGGCCGGGAGCAGCAGTTCGTACCCGGCCAGGTCGCGGAGCCGGAGGGCTTCGCGGACGGATCCGTCGTCGGGTACGAGACAGCGCAGCGGCACCTCCAGCGTCGGGCCGAGGGTGAGTCCGCGCGAGACGACGGGCTCGCGGAGGACGCCGAGGTCGGCGCGCGTACCGAGCAGGTCCCGGATCAGGTCCCGGGTGGTCTGCTCGCTCACCTCGATGTCCGCCTCCGGGGCGGCCCGCCGGCACGCGGCGACCACCTGCGCGTAGTGGCCGCGACCCAGGCCCGAAGCGACGCGGATCCGGAGGAGTTCCCGCTCCGGGTTGCGCTGCCGCCTCGCCAGGAGGTGCAGCTGCTGCACCTCGTCGAGTACTCGCTGGGCTGTGGGCAGCAGCGCGCGGCCCGCCTCGGTGAGGCGTACGCCCTGACTGTCCCGGTCGAAGAGCCGGGTGCCGAGCTCGTCCTCGAGTCGCCGCAACCCCTGCGACAGCGGAGGCTGCCGCATCCGAAGCCGCTGGGCGGCCCGCCCGAAGTGTCCTTCTGCAGCGATCGCCGTGAAGTACTCCAGATGCCGCACCATGTCCATGAGCAGGGATGATATCCAACAAGGTTAGGTCTGACGGACGATATCCATATTGGCGCGAGCCCCGGTCGATCCTGTTTGATCACCGAGTGGAACTTGTGACGGAGTGGGAACGGGAGCAGCGCCGCCGGCGGCGACGGTTCCGGGCCATCGTGGGGGGCGTCGCCGTGACACTGCTGGTCGTCGGGGGAGCGGGCGGCGCCCTGATGCTCTTCGGCGCCCCCGGGCGGGCCGCGGAGCGGGAATCGACCGCGCGCGCCGAACACCGGATGAACGCGTTCGCGACGGACTGGGAGAAAGGCCGGTGGGCCGCGGCGGGAAAGCTCACCGACAGCCCAACGGCTGCGGCGTCGCTGCTTGCGTCCGTTCACCGAAACCTGGCACCGACGGCATTCACGATCGACGTCGGCCGGCCGAGCGCGAGCGAGAGTGACCGTGGCGACAGCAGGTCCGTGACCGTTCCTTTCACCGTACGGCTGAAGGTGCCGCGGGTCGGTGGGTTCACGTACGGCTCGAAGGCGCGGATCGTGGAGACCTCCGGTGGCCGGGAGGTCGTCCACTTCGAGCCGTCCACGGTTCACCCGAAGCTCGAAGCGGGTCAGACCCTTGCCGTCGCGAAGATGTCGACGCGCGGATCGGTGCTCGACCGCGACGGTGACGTTCTCAGCGCGGCCTCACTGGTCGGGCGGGTGGACGAGAACGGCGTGGGGGTGTCCGGCCTGCAGAAGCGCTACGACGAACGGCTCGGCGGGTCCGGACAGGCGTACGCGATCGCGATCACCGACCGGCAGACCGGCCATGCGGTGAAGCCGCTCCAAAGGCCCGCTGCCACCCGGCACGGCGAGGACGTGCGCACCACGATCGACCCGGACGTGCAGCGCGCGGCGGCCGGCGCGCTCGAAGGAGTCGCCGTCCCGGCATCGATCGTCGCGCTCAAGCCGTCCACCGGCGACATCCTGGCCGTCGCGAACCGGCCCGGCGGGTACAACCGTGCTCTGGTCGGGGAGTATCCGCCGGGATCCACGTTCAAGGTGATCACCTCCGCCGCCCTGCTCCGGACCGGCCTGCGCCCCTCGGAGCACCTCGACTGTCCCAGGTTCGAATGGGTGAACGGCTACCGCTTCACCAACCAGGACGAGTTCACGCTGCCTCCGGGGTCGACGTTCCGGGACGCGTTCGCCCACTCCTGCAACACCGCGTTCGTGCGGGCCCGCGTCCGAATCGACGACGACGCCCTCGCGAGGGCCGCGGCAGCGTTCGGCATCGGCGGCACCTGGGACACCGGCGTGAGCACGTACGACGGATCCGTACCGGTGAACAGCGACGTCAACGACAAGGCCGCCTCGATGATCGGTCAGGGTCGCGTCCTCGCCTCGCCGCTGGTGATGGCGTCGGTCGCCGCCACGGTGAAGAACGGGAAGTTCGTCCAGCCCAGGCTGGTGCCCGCGGCGGTCCGTCATCCCTACCAGGCAACGGAGTCGCTCGACCCGAACGTCGTCGCCGACCTCCGGTCGATGATGCGCTCGGTCGTCACCGAGGGCGCGGGCAAGGCGCTGCGGGGCCTACCCGGCCGGCCGCACGCCAAGACCGGCACCGCGGAGTACGGCGACGAGACTCCGCCGCGCACCCATGCCTGGATGATCGGCTACCAGGGGGACAGCGACATCGCGTGGGCGGTCCTCCTCGAGGGCGGTGGTTCCGGAGGCTCCGACGCCGGGCCGGTCGCGCGGGCGTTCCTCGCGAACCTCACCGGTGGCGGGACTTCCTGACCGGCTGATCAATCGGCGATCCGGGCCAGTACCGCCTCGGCGACCGCGGTCGGCCCTTCGTCCGGGATCCAGTGCGTCACCCCGTTCAGGGCCACGAACCGGTAGTCGCCGGTGACGTGGGCGGCGCACAACTCGGCGGCGGTGCGGCCGACCGCGACGTCGCCGTCGCTCCAGACGTACGTGGTCGGCACGGTGACCGGGCCGGCCACATCGTCGAGGGACATCGCCCGGTACCAGTTCAGTGCCGCGGTCAGCGCGGCCGGATCGCGCATTGGCTCGACATAGGAGTCGATCCGGTCCGCGCCGACGTCGGCGAGCACCCCGCGCAGCGCTGCCGCGTCGTCGGCGAGCAACATCTGCTCGGCCTTGCCGGGCTGCCGGAACAGCTGGATGTACGACGAGCGCTCACGCTGGTCCGCGTCGGTCGCGAGAGCTTGCGCGAACGCCGCCGGGTGCGGCACCGACACCGCGGTCAGGGTGCGTACCCGGTCAGGGTGCCCGGCGGCGAGGTGCCAGGCGACCATCGCACCCCAGTCGTGGCCGACGACGTGCGCGACGTCGACGTCCAGCGCGTCCAGTACCGCCAACGCGTCGGCGACGCACTCGGCCAGCCGGTAGTCCTCGACCGCGGCCGGCCGGGCTCCGGGCGAGTAGCCCCGCTGGTTGAGCGCGTAGCTGCGCAGACCGGCGGCGTGCAGCGACGGGACCACCTGATCCCACTCGCCGGCGTGCTGAGGGAAGCCGTGCAGCAGCAGGACCGCCGGACCGTCCTCCGGTCCGCCGGCCGCCACGTCGAAGGTGAGTCCGCGGGCGTCGATCGGCGTCAGGTCGAGGGGCATGGCACCTCACCCTACCCACGGCGGCCTGCGCTGGCACGGCTGCGCGGGCCGGTGACCAGAACGTTCTGCTGTTCCGGCAGCGTCCCTTCTCTTCCTTGAGCCCACCGACTGACTACGCCGCACCTTCTACATGAATCGCCAGGCTGTGAGCACCAGCCCGCAGACGGCCAGCAGCCAGGTGTAGGGGAGGGTCCGCAGCATCACTCTCTCGACCCGGACGCCGGCGAAACCCGCGCTCCACACCGTCTGCGTGCTGGTCGGATCCGAGACACCGAGCGTCTGGTTGTAGGACGCCATGATGCCGAGCACGACCTGTGGGGCATACACGCCGCTCGCGGTCAGCACGCCGGCCAGCCCTGCGCCCATGCCGTAGATGTTGAACGGCCCGCGGTACAAACACAGCGGCGTGAGGAGCCCTAGGACCACGACGAACAGGATCGGGTTGGTCGGGATGACCGCGGACACGATGGGACGTAAGGCGGTGACCGCGCCCGGAAGCTTCACTGCCGCGAGCAGAATGCCGATGGCGGCGAACAGCAGCAGAGGGGGTACCGCCGTTTCGAAGCTGCGGTGGAGGGTGCGCAGCCCCACCGTCGGCACCTGGCGAAGTGGGACGGTCGTCACCAGGGCATAGCACACACCGACCAGCAAGGCCGGAATGATCGGCACCTCGAGAACGAGCGCAAGCACGATAGGCACCAGCGGTGTGAGCAGCGCGTACCACGGTGCGTCCCGTCGTGGACCTCTCTCCGCTCGGCCCTCCCTGGCTCGCGTGGGTGCGATTGCCGCCCAGTTGTGGCGTACACCGCGCCGACGGGACTCGATCAGCACGTACGCCACTCCGAACGCCACCGCGATCGGGAACAGCCGGAGCTGGAAGTCGCGGACGACGGCGATGGAGACTCCGAGCGTCTGGGAGAGGTACTGCCAGGAGATGAGTTCGAACGGGATTCCCGCGCACATGCCGAACAGCACCGTGCCCGCGGCCGTGGTGGGCGGCACTCCCATGGCGATCATCGTCGGGATTCCGATGATCCCGATGAGCATCGCCGCCGGTGCCGAGCCGGTGACGGTTCCGACCAGGATGCCTACCACGAAGACGCCCAGCGCAACGACGTACGGGCGGTCGCCCCCGAGCTCGACTGTCTTGCGGATCAGCGTGGACGCGATGCCGGACTCGCCCATGATCGATCCCAGCCAGGAACCGATGATGATGGCGGCCATCGTCGCGGCCAGGGCCACCGCACCTTCCTGCAGGACCGTGGTGGTGACGCTGTTCTTCTCACCCATCAGCGGCGCACCCGCCATGAAGGCGATCACCACGCTGAGCAGTACCAGCACGAACGCCGTTGGGACCTTCCGGGTCAGCATCAGTCCGACACCGACCGCCATCATCAACAAGATCGCGATGCCCATCTCCGCGCCTCCTTTCACCCGCGGCCGGTGGCCGCGATCTCACCGAGGGCGGCTGTGAGCGCCAGTGGCGACCGTCCCAGCCCGACCCGTTCTTTGGCGTACCCGTGCGCGGCGATCTCGTCCGCACCGACCACATGGCCGTGCAGCTGCCAATGTCCGAGGCGCACCGCCACGTACCCGATCCGGTTCTTCAGCTCGCGTCTGTTCGGCCGCTGCAACTGTTCGTGCGCGTACTCGTGCGCGAGGGCGGCCTTCCGCACGGATCCTGGGGGGTACCAGCCCTGCCAGCCGAGTACGTCGATCAGCTCCTCGGCGAGCGTAAGGGCATCACGGTGAAGAACCACCGATGCGGGCCGGCTGAGGTACTCCGCCAGCAGGATCCGGCCGACCTCGATTCCTCCGTCAGCCTCGCGTACCTGAAGCCGTTCGCCGGCACCCGGGAAACCTGGTTCGGCGGCAGCCGATGCTCCGAGCTCCTCACCGTAGGAGTGTGCTCGCTTCGCCCAGGTGCGCAGCGTCGCTCGGTCCCGGGTCGCGTGCACATCCAGCATGCCCAGCTGGTCCGCCCCGAGTTCCTCGTCCGAACGCTCACCGAGGGCCGCACAACGACCGAGTACGTCATCGGAGAAGGACGCCACGCTCATGCGCGCTCCTCTGCCACCAGGACAGCCTTCTCCTGGTCCGGCCGACCCGAGAGCTCGCTGTCGGCGAGTGCCAGCGCCTGAGCCGCCTGGGTGACACCGGCGAGGTTGACCAGCCGGCCACCGAGCAGGAGTTGCACGGCCGGAATGCGTGCACCTCCGTCGCCGTAGGACGTGAGTTCGTCCAGCATTCGGCCGAGGGCGCCCCGGGCCTGCTCCACGGTCGTCTGCCGGACGCGGGCGTCCGGAGCGTGGAACCGCACGATGCCGTCCCCGTCGACCACCGCCGCCGGGTGTCTGGGTGAGGTCACGAAGCGCAGCGGCCCGGTGCGTCGTCGAACCGCTGTCAGTACCCGAAGGTTGTCGGTGCTCCCTGCTTCGGTCAGAGCACCAGGCGCTACCCGCAGGTGCCGGGCCACTGCCTTCAAAGCTGCCTCACCATCGGTCGACCCGGGCATGTGCTGGCGGGTACGAAACTCCGTGGCGCCTGTGGCGACAGCGGAGACGATGTTGCGCTGCGGGTCGACGGTCACGTCCACCTCGATGCTGTCCGGGGACGCACCCTGGCGCAGGATCGCCCGCTCGGCCTCGGCCCGTACGGACAGCAGGTCGGCCTGGTTGGGTTCGGGGACCACGCGCTCAATGGTGTCGCGGACCAGGGCCAGGGCCACACCGATCGGACTGATGACGGCGGCGTTCTCCGCGAGACGCGCCTGCGCCCTCAGCGTGCGCGCGACATGCGGCGTCACCGCCGCGGCGCCGCCGCCACCGCCGACGAGAAGCAGGTCGTCACGGTCGAGTTGGTAGTCCTTGGCGAGTTCCTCGACCACCTTCTGGACGGGCCGGCCGGCTCGGTCGAGTACGGCGCGTGCAGCCCCGTCGACGTCGGTACCCATCGCCCGCGCCAACGGCTCGAACGCGGCCCTCGCCGGTTTAGGATCGGCATAGGCGTGGTCGCCGGCAGGTATCAGGCCCAGTGCGTTCGCGGCACAGGTCACGGTGATGGCGTAACGCCCGTGTGTGCTCTCCACGACCACGTAGTCGGCCGGGTCGCCGGGCATCGGAGCGACGAGCGTGAGCCGGGCGCCGGACAGCTGCGACTGCTCGGCATAGCAGGCGTAGCCGAGGCCGGCGATGTGGGCGCTGCGGGGACCGACGTCGGTAACGCGTCGTCCGTCCAGGCGGGCGAGCGATCCACCACCGATGCCCACGGTACGAACGTCCAGGGCCTTCAGGTAGGTGTCGTAGCCGCCCACTTTCGCATATGCGACGGCGACCCGGCCCTCCCGGATGACGCTGATGTCGGTGGAGGTGCCACCGGTCTCCAGGAAGACGCCCTCACCGACTCGTTCTCCGAGCAGGGCACCGGCGGCGCCGGCCGCCGGACCGCTGAGGATCGTGAGCAGCGGACGCTCGCGCATCTCCGCGAGCGACATCACTCCGCCGTCGCAGCGCATCACCATCAACGGAGCGGTGATGCCTGCCTTCTCGATACTTGACTGGACGAGTTCGGCGGTGGCAAGCATGCGGGGCAGGATGCTCGCGTTCACCGCAGCCGTGCGGGCCCGCTTGGACAGGCCGTACAGCTTGCTGATGACATGCGTGGCGGTGGCCGGAATGCCGTCGCGGGTGGCCGCGTCAACCACTGCTTGCTCACCGGTCGGGTCGTCGACGCTGAAGGCCTCGACGCCGACGATGACCTGCGCGCCGGCACTGAGTACTTGCTTGACCGCGGCATCTACCGCCCCACGGTTTCGGGCGTGCTCGTAGACGACGGGCAGATGCTTTTCCGGTGCCAGCTGGAGACGTCCCAGTCGGGCGAGAGAACGCGTTCGCCAGCCGTCCAGCCCGCGTCCGAGACCGACCAGCCCGACCTTCGCGACGTCCCCCTCCAGCAGGGCGTTGGTCGCCTGGGTCGTGCCGTGGGCGAGGAAGACGACATCACCGGCGTCCCGGCCGGTGCGGCGAAGGAGCTGGTGCAGGGCATCGATGATGCCGCGGGCCACTCCCTCCTCGTGGGTGTGTGTCGTGAGGACCTTGGCCTGGCCGACGAGTTCGAGCGTGGCGGCGTCGATCGCCACGGCGTCGGTGAACGTCCCCCCGACATCGATACCGACCCTGATGGCTTGTGGCTGTGTGTTCGCCATGAAGCTCTCCGGAGGTGGTTGTCAGGACACCGGACTGCCCGGTGCCGGCTCACCGAGGTAGGCGCCCTGGGCGAGCAGTTGGTGCTGGAGTTCGGGTGTGGGTAGGTCGCGGGCTGACCTGCCGGACCTCGCCGCGAGGGCAGCGGCGGTGCCCGCCGCCTCGCCCATCGCGAAGGCCGGCGGCATCACCCGGATCGCGCCGAGTGCCTCGTGACTTGCCGAGACGCAGCGGCCCGCCACCATCACGCCGTCCAAGCCACGGGGGAGTAGTGAACGGTAGGGAATCTCGTACGCGTTGGCAGTGCCGTACTCCGGTGCCACCCCGCCACCGGATCCGGTCGGGTCGTGGATGTCCACCGGGTAGGCGCACAGTGCGATCACGTCGTCGAAGTGACGGCCGGTGCGCAGGTCGTCGATCGTGAGCACGTAGTCGCCCACGACGCGTCTGGTCTCCCGTACGCCGATGGTGGTGGCGGTGTCGAGCAGGCTCGCGTCGGCGAAGCCGGGGAGTTCCGTACGGAAGAACTCCATCAGCGCGGTGACCTGTGCGCGGCCCTCCACCTCGGCCGAGGTGAGGTCGTCGACGTCGGTCCCGTCCCGGCCGAGGATCCGCGTGGTGTTGATCCTCCACACGCCCGGGCGAAGGGTCTTGTAAAGGCCGACACCGCGGCGTGGCGACGGGAAGCGGCCGGCTTCTCGAGCACAGGCGACGATGCCGGCGAACGGACGAACGTCCTCAGGGTGATCCCGCACATAAGCATGCACGGTCTCGTCGTCGATGCCCTGCACCCGGAAGAACAACGTCATCGGTTGCACGAGCCCGTCAGACGCTCGGCCGAACTCCACTTCCGCGCCGGCGCGCGCTGCCACGTCGCCGTCGCCGGTGCAGTCCACGGTGACCTTGGCCCGCAGACCTCGCAGGCCGCTCTTGGTGGCCACGACGATCCCCGACACCTGTCCGTTCTCGACCAGAGTGTCGGTGACGAAGGAGTGGAGTGAGAGTTCGACACCGGCCTCGGCGCACATCGCCAGGGCGACCGTCTTCGCGGCCTCCGGCTCGAACGGCGTCACCTTGTCGTGGCCGTACTCGATGAAACCGGCGTACTCGTCTCCGGCGTGCGTCTGCGACGGGTGCAGCGCCTCACCAGTTTCGGCCATCCGGCGTACGAACTCGTCGAACACGCCTCGGATGAGCTGCTCCTTGCCGTCCAGGGAGAACGAGGTCATGCAGGGGCCGACCAGGCCGGCGGTGAGGTTGCCGCCGAGGAAGCCGTGCTGGTCGACCAGGCGGGTGCGGGCCCCCAGCCTGGCGGCGGCGACGGCCGCCGCGATCCCCGCCGGGCCGCCGCCTGCGACCAGGACGTCCTCCTGCTCCGACAGCGGGATCTCGCGCGTGTAGGTGAGCGTGTGGTAGGTCATGTCAGTACCCCCTCACGTCAGGCCAGCGGCGCTCGACTCCGGCTCGGTCCAGGACCCGGGCGAACTCCGCGAAGCGGGACTCCTCGCCTTGCACCTGCTGGGGTTCGGTTCCGGTGTCGAGGCAGTGCGCCGCCAACCGGCCGGCGACCTCGCCGATGTTCCACTCCACCGGGTGCAGCCGGAACGAGCCGTTGCTGATGTGGGTGGTGCCGAGGTTCTTCGCTGCCGGCAACAGGTTGCGTACTCTCCTCGGAATCATCGCTCCGAGTGGAATCTCGAACGGCACGCTCTCCAGGTCGATGTAGGTGTCCCCGCCGGTGCTCGGGTGCAGGTCGAGGTGGTAGCTGCCGATGCCGACCGAGTCCGCGTGGGAGACCCGGCCGTAGGGGCCGAGCACGTCGAGTGACACGTCGTTCTCGGTGACGGTGGTGACAGCACGGATGCGCCGGGACTCCCGGATGTACGGCGCCTTCGCCAGCCCGTCGGCTGATCCCGTGACGTCACCGCGCAGCCGCAGCCCCGGCCAGCCGTTCCCGCCGTCCGGCCGCGGCGCCTCGGTCTGCAACCAGTACAACAAGGAGAAGCTGAGCTGTCGAGCAGCTGTCAGGCTGGCGTTGACGGTCTCCTCGTCGACGTCCACCACGTTGCCCAGCCAGTAGTCGTTCATGGGCCAGTTGACCAGGGTGATGTCGGAGTCGAAGCTGCCCGGCTCGTGCAGTCCGCGGGCGAGGATGCGCCGGAACAGCCACAGGTCCAGGTCGCCGCCGTCCTTGCTCTGGTCGGCGGTGACGTCCAGCGGATCCTCGTCCGGGTTGGGCACGAAGGTGCGGGGGACCGGCTCGAGCGTCCGCGGGTGCGGTGCCAGCAGTCCGAGCAGTGGGCCGGGCCAGAAATCGGGCCGATACTCGCGCCAGAAGGAGTACGTCTCCGGCCGATCGATGGTGTGGTCCTCACCGGCACGGTGATCGACCGCGAAGCAGAACGTGAAGCCCTGCTGGTTTCCCGGCGCGGCTACGGCCGGTGCGTGCGGTTCGTCGTACTCGTCTCGTGACTCTGCGCCGGTGACGTACTCCGTCTTCGTCAGCGTCAGCAGGTCGCCGCACTCGGTGGCATCGATGACGTACGGCGCGGACGCGGTGATGTGCCGGCCCGTACGCCGGTCCAGTAGTTCGACCGCGCGTACGTGATCGCCGTCGGTTTCGGCAGCCACCGGCACGGTCTCCAGCAACACCGTGAGGCGACCGGCGGCGCGGTGCGGCGCGAGCATCGCCTCCAGGACCGCGAGCGCGACCCGGGGTTCGTGGCACAGTTTGCTGACCCGCCCGGCGCCGGGATTCAGCCGGGGATCCGCGGCAGCGCGGGCGCGGAGCGGGTAGTGCCGGCGGTAGTAGGCCCGGATGCCCTCACGTAGCTCGCGGTACATCGCGGTCGTCCCGAACTGCTCGATCCAGGGATTCTCGTCCGGTGGAACGGCCTGGCTGGTCAGTTGCCCGCCGATCCAGTCGGTCTCCTCGGTGATGACGACCCGTCGTCCGGCGCGGCAGGCCGCGAGCGCGGCAGCCACACCGCCCAGGCCGCCGCCGACGACGAGCACGTCCGAGCTCAGTTCAGGCATCCTGTCCTCTTCTGGCTTTGGTTTTGGTTCTGGTCTGGATTCCGGCGTGGGTGGCAGGTGGAGGGCCGGCGGTCTCGCCGGGGACGAACTCGCAGTCCATCAGGGCCTGCCTGCGCACCGGCGGGACGCTCGCTCCGATGAGCAGGTCGATGAGCAGGTCGGCCGCGGCCCGTCCCATCTCACGACGGGGTACGGCGAACCCTGTGAAGACCGGTTCGTCCACGGGCGGTACGACGTACTCGCCGAGCAGGGCAAGTGAGACGTCCGAGGGGTAGCGCAGTCCCGCGCCGGCGATGGCGCGGGTGAGTGCCCGCGCCGCGGCGCTCACGTCCGTAGTCTCGGCGACGAACGCGGTGACACCTGTCTCGACCTGCCGCCGAACCCACGCCGGGGTGAGGTCGCTTCCTTCGCTACGCACGACTGTTGGCGCACGCTCGGTCAGGCCGGCGTTCGCCAACCCGAGCTTGACACCCTTCTCGCGGTCGTCGGACGCGAGCGCGTCATCCGGCTCGCGGACGTAGAGAATCCGCTCGTGCCCGAGACCGGCGAGGTGCTCGACGACCTGCCTGGACGCGTCGGTGTAGTCCGCACCGACGAAAGGCAGCCGGGCGCCGAGCTCGTCGCGGCGTCCGATGTAGACCAGTGGATAGTCGTCGTCGAGCAGTCTGGCGATCTCGGCGACCGGGACCGTCCGCCCGAAGAGGATGCAGCCGTCGGCGAGGCGAAGCCGGTGGACCGCGTCGGCGCGCGCCGGATGGTCGCCGCTGGGCGCTGCGCCGGTGAACAGGACGAGGTCGTATCCCCGTGTGGCGGCCTGTTGTTCCACTCCCGCGAGGAAGGGATAGTAGGAGTTCTCGATGTCGACGGGGAAGGCCGCGCTGAAGGTGTGCACGCCTAGCAGGAAGTTCTGCCTGCCTGCCAGCCGCATGGCGATCGGGTCGGCGACGTAACCGAGCTCCCGCGCAGCCTCATGGACCCGGCTGACGGTCTCGGCCGCGAGGCCGACCGCGCCGGGTTTCCCGTTGAGTACAAGGGAAACCGTAGCCTGGGACACCCCGGCCATCTTGGCGATGTCGCGTTGCCGGGGCCGCGGCTGGCGGCTCGTCATCGCAGCATCGCCCCACCGTCGACGTCCAGCGTCGCGCCGTAGACGAAGCTCGCGGCACTTGAACTAAGGAACAGGATCGCCGCCGCCATGTCGGCGGGTCGGCCCATCCGTCCTATCGGAAGCCCGGAGGCGATCCGCTCCTTGAGCTCGTCGGAGATGCCGCTGTGCAGGGGCGTGTCCGACGGCCCGGGAGCCAGTGCGTTGATCCGTACGCCACGGCCGCCGAACTCGCGGGCCACCGACTTGACCAGGGAGAGCACGCCTGCCTTGCTCGCCGCGTACGGCGCATCGGCGATCAGCCCGCCGCCACCACGGAAGCCGGCGTCGGAGGCGACGACTACGAGAGTGCCACCGCCCGCGGGAAGCATGCGCCGGAGGGCTTGCTGCACGACGACGAACGAGCCGACGAGGTTGATGTCGAGCAGTCGCCGCCAGTGCGCGGGATCGGCGTCCAGGAAGCGGGTGGCCGCGATCACCGCGGCACAGTGCGCAACGTGGTCGATGCGCCCGAGTGAGCTGTCGATCTTCGCGAACAGCGACTCCACCGAGGCGGGGTCGCCGATGTCGACCGGGACGGCGAGCGAACCGGGAATCTCCTCAGCTAGTTCCTGAACCGCAGCATGGTCGATGTCGGCCAGTACAAGGGTCGCCCGAGCGGCGGCAAAAGCTCGTGCCGTTTCTCGTCCCATCCCGCTGGCGGCCCCGGTGACCAGGACCACCCGACCGGCGAACTCCTCGGTCCGAAACGCTCGCCACGGCGCGTTCTGGTCCCGGTCGCCCGCTGGAGTCGACGTCGTCCCGCTCGTCACAACGATCACTATCCTTGTTGTCTAATACGAATTAGATCGAACTCTTCCTACGTTCCCTTTATGCCCGACGGATTGTCAACTCCGGCCGTTGGCCGGACGTGGCCAACACGCTCCGGGTCCTCGCCGACCTCGGCCGCATGTCGCGGCGTGTCGAAAACGGGATACGTACCGGCAACACCTCGCTCCGTTGACTGAAGGGATGCCGAACAGCCGAACGCAGAGCAATGAGGGCATCACGGAGGAGTGGAGGCCGGGCTGAGTCTGACCGTGAGGGTGATCCAGGACGCCGGCGGGCTTCCGCAGAGCCCGCCAGGATGGCTTCGGCGCTGGGCAGCCGCACTTCACCTGCGAGTTGCCACTGGCCGGCCGGACCGAGGACGACGTACTCCAGGGCATGAACCAGCTATGGCGCCGCAACATCAAGAAGCCGACCAGGGAGGCCGAGGACCCTGATCGGATCAGGCTCTACCTCGCCCGCCACAAAGGGCACTACACGCTGCGGGAAGACCCGACCCGGACACGTGCTTCGATTTTCCATCGCGTGACCGAGCCTCACCGGTAACCGCGGGCCTGCAGTTCGTAGAGGTCGCTGTAGTGGCCACCGCGGTTGATCAGTTCGGCGTGCGTTCCCTGTTCGACGACACGTCCGTGGTCGAGTACGACGACCTGGTCGGCCGCGGCGACCGTGGAGAAGCGGTGCGTCACCAGGATGGTGATCGTCCCGGTGTCTCGTCCGGACCTGGCGGCCCGGGTGTACTGGTCGAACAGTTCGTGTTCGGTGGCGGCGTCCAGAGCCGCGGTGGGCTCGTCGAGTACGCGCACCAACGGCATGAGGCGCATCATGCCGCGGGCGATGGCCAGGCGCTGCCACTGGCCGCCGGAGAGGTCGACTCCGTCCGGCCAGGTGACGCCGAGCTGGGTCTGCAGACCGTGCGGTACGGACGTGAGCACGGCCTCCGCCGCACCTTCGTGGAGCGCCCGCCGGATCGCGGCCTCGTCGTCGCGCTTCGCCAGGTCCCCGATCCCGACGCTACGGCCCAGCGTGAACTCCAACCGTGCATGGTCCTGGAACGCGCCGGCCAGCCGTGACCGCCAGGCAACGGGGTCGATGCCGGCCAGGTCGTGGCCGTCGATTCCGATGGTGCCGGTGGTCGGCCGGAGCATGCCGGAGATCAGGTTGACCAAGGTGGACTTCCCGGCGCCGTTCTCGCCCACGAGTGCGACGACGCCACCTGCCGGGAGAACGAGCGACACCTCTTCGAGCGCAGGCGTGTCGTGCCCCGGATAGCGGTAGCCGACCCGGTCCAGGACGAGCCCGTGTGCAGGCACGTCCGGCGGTGTGCCGGTGCCGTGCTGGGCGGCCCGGATGCGTGCGGTCTCGTCGACGAGCCAGAGGAATCGCCCGGCGGTACGGCTCATCGCGGCGACGTTGTGGATGATGTCGCGCAGGGTGCCGCTGACGCCCTGCAGCCGGCCGATCAGCAGCAGGGCAAGGGTGAGCGCTGCGACGGTGACCGCTCCGGCGACGGCGTCGCGGACCAGCCAGGCGAGGACCGCGCCGGCTACGCCGAAGAAGATCACCTGCACCGCCACGTTCACCACGGACTCGCGGACCGCCAGACCCACCTTCGGTTTCCACCAGGCGTGCGCGGCGGCGGCGAGCCGACCGCGGAGCGGGTCGGCCAGCCCGAAGACGCGGACCTCACCGCCACCGGCCGGCGAGGTCCCGACCTGCAACAGGTGTGCCGCGAGCCGACCGGGTTCCGCGCCGGCGGCTTCGGCCCGACCCTGCCAGCGGGCGAGGAGTGGCCCGGCCAGGACGCCCGGCACCCCGGCGACCGCGACCAGCAGCATCCGGGGATCGGCCGTGGCGGCCAGCGCGACGACGCCGACCACGCCTGCCAACCCGTTGAGGTTGTTGAGCAGGGTGTTGAGAGCCAGGCCGAGCGATCCACGCTCCTCCCGCATGATCTGCAGCTGGTCGAGGTAGTGCGGGTCGTGGAGATGATCGATCGTGGGAACGGAGGAGGTGAGCTCGGCGATCCGTGCGTCGAACTCGTACCCCACCCGCTCCAGTTGACCGAACCGGGCGTTCATCCCCAGCCAGACCAGCGCCCGGCCGAGGCCGATCTGTGCCACGAAGGCGCCGGCGGCCAGGGCCATCTGCTGTGTGTCGTGGCCGGCCGCGCCGGCGACGAACCACGCCAGGTACAGCGGCTGCAGCAGCCCGAGGATCACCCCGCCGGTCTCGCCCAGGCACAGTAGCGCCTGCCACGGTGCCACCCGAACCGAGGTGCTGACCAGCAACCGCAACGCACGCGAGAGATTCCGGACACCAGTGAGAACGCCCATCAGGCGGCACCCCCCGCGGCCGCGAACCGGGATGCCTGCAGCGTGAACAGCCGGGCGTACTCGCCCCCGGCAGCGACAAGCTCCTCGTGAGTGCCGTCCTCGATCACCCGCGCGCCACCGCCGCCGGTGGGTCCGAGCACCACGATCCGGTCGGCGTGCCGGACGCTGGACAGCCGGTGGCTGATCAGGATCGTCGTCAGGCCCTCCCGCAACCGCAGCAGGGATTCGAACAGCGCCACCTCTGCCCGCACGTCCAGCGCGGCGGTCGGCTCGTCCAGGACGAGTACGCCCGCGCCGGCGCGCACCGCGGCCAGCGCCCTGGCCAACGCGATCCGCTGCCACTGCCCACCGGACAGGTCCGTACCACCGGTGAACTCCGCCGACAGGACGGTCTCCCATCCGGACTCGAGGCCGGCGACGATGTGGTCCGCTCCCGCATCGACGGCGATCCGGTCCAGCTCCTCGACTGGTTGCCAGCCCGCGCCGGCCTCGACGTTCGCCCGCGCCGTCAGCCCGAAACGTACGAACTCCTGGAAGATGACCGACACCCGACGACGCGCCGCGACGTCGACGGCCGGGTCCAGCCCGTCGATGCGTACCTCACCGGCCTGTGGAGGCCACAGCCCGCACAGCAGTTTGACGATCGTGGACTTCCCGACACCGTTGACACCCACCAGGGCCACCGCCTGCCCGGCCGGAATCGTCAGGTTCAGGTGCTCGACGACGGGCCGATCCCCACCGGGATAGCCGAACGTGACCTCGCGCAACTCCACCTTGCCTGCCGCGGCGCTGATCGGCGCCGTGTCAAGCGTTGCTTGCGCGGGCGTGGGCAGGAACGACAACCCCAGTGCCGTACGGAAAGCCGCGAGCGCGGCCACACACGAGGCGGTTCGCCCGAGCGAGGTCTCGCCGTCGTCCTGCCGCCCGAACGCTGCCAGGCCGAGGATTCCCTGTACCACCGTGACCAGCACACCCGTGGACACTCGATCGGCCGCGGCGTCGGCCGCCAGGACCGCGAACGCCGCCGCGTTCAGGACCAGCAGCACGGCCAACGCCGGCAGCGTGCCGCTCACTCCACGAAGCCGTCGCCGGGAGACGATCGCCATGGTCTCCTGCCAGGCGTTCACGAACCCGCCCACCAGCCATCCGCCGAGGCCGTACAGCCGGACCTCCTTCGCCGCGGCGCGTTCGACCAGGAGCCCTTGCAGATAGGACGCGCGCCGGCGTCCCAGGCCGGTCTCGCCGATCATGTCGTCGAAGACCACGCTCCGCCAGTGCGCCACCGCACGCGACAACAGCAGCCAGCCGACCACCAGGAACGGCCCGACCCACCACCGCCACGTCGAGACGACGACCAGCGCGCCGACGCCGTTCAGCTTGTTCGACAACGCAACCCACGTGCCGCCGATCCCACGCAGGAACAGCCAGTCGCGCGAGGCCTCCACCGCCGACACGAGCTGCTGCGCGTTCGCAGGATCCTCCAGGTGGGTCACCGCGTGCGGATGTACTCCGGTGTCGACGACGAGGTCGTAGTACGCGGCCAGATACCGCGCCGAGGCCACCTCCTCCACCCCGCGCGAAACCGCCGCCGCGACCGGGGCCGTCACGAACGCGGCGACGGTGACCGCCAGCCACCGCCACGACTGCAGCGCCGCGGCCGAGTCCACCCCGGCTCGCATCGCCGCGCCGGTCGACGCGATCAGGTGGCCGGACGCGACCATCGCCACGGTGATCGCACCCGCCTGCACCACCGCGAGCACGACGCACGCGACGGCCAGGCCGGGAGCCGCGTGCCACCACAGCCGCACGTGCAGCACGTACCGATTCCGTGCCGCACACCGAACAGAACGCCAGGCAGAAAAGGGCACAGGCATACCGCGGAACACTCCTCACGAAGCCTTCGGGAAAGCCGGGAACGAACAGCGAAACCCGTGCGCGCGCAACGGCCTCCGATTGCAGCACGCCTGCGGAATGCTGCGCCCGACTTTTGTGATGCACGTCACATTGGTGATTCGAGTTCGCCGTCATCGAGAGGGATCCCGTGAGCGTGTTCTAAGGACCGGATGCCGAGCGGCGGTCGTGCCGAGGTGGCGACCTGCCAGGTGGTGCGGGCCGGCGAGCTGAAACCCCAGGTTCAGCGGTGCTCGCGGTTCAGGTCGGCGGTGGCGAGAGCGCTTCGGGCGCGCCATCGTGCGACGACGGTCAGGAGCCTTCGGCGGATGTCGGCGTGGTCGGCCGATGCCCACAGGTCGACGAGTTCGTTCGGGTCCTCGGCCAGGTCGAAGAGTTGCCCCTGCTCGGAGTCGAGGAACTCGACGAGTTTCCACCGGCCGTCGAAGACCATCGTCATCAGCTCGGTGCCCTGCAGGATCATGTCGCGGGCGTGCTCGGAGAACACGTACTCCCGACCGTCGTAGGCCTCGCCGCGCAGGGCCGGCAGCAGCGACACCGCCTCCATCCACGGCGGCGGGGTGATGTCGGCCAGTTCGAGCACGGTCGGGCCGAGGTCCATCATCGCCGTCAGCCCGTCGAGACGGCGTCCGCCGGAGATCCCGCAGCCGGGCCCCCACACGACGGCAGGCACGTGGACGCTGGGCTCGTACATGGTCCACTTCTGGCTGTGGCCGTGATCGCCCAGGCAGTCACCGTGGTCGGAGGTCACCATCACCACGGTGTTCTGCAGTACGCCGCGTCGCTCCAGCGCCTCCAGGATCAACCCGATCTGCTCGTCGATCATCGTCACGTTGGCGTAGTAGTGCCGCCGCTGCCGCCGTGACTGCTCGTCGGTCGGCTCCGCCAGGTGCACCACGGAGTCGTGGTCGGTTGCCATGTGTTCCGAACGCAGTTGCTTCAGGGCGTCGGGCTGGTTGGCCAGGTCTGCGTCCGTACGCACCGGCTTCGGCACGTCGCGGTCGCGGTAGGCGTCGAGGTGGCGCGGCACCGGATCGTAGGGAGGGTGCGGGCCGGGGAAACCCACCTGCAGGAAGAAGGGTTCGTCGCCCGGGTAGGTGTCGAGCCACCAGCGTGCGTGAGCGCCCACGAACACGTCGGAGTGCAGCGCCTCGTCCTCGGCCCACTCGAAGGCGCCGAGGGCCTCGCGATAGCCGGCGTCGCGCCGTCGTACCGTCCGGGTCGGCTTCTCCACGCCGTGCGACCACAACGCCTTGTCCCACTGGTCATGGAAGAACGGCACGTTCGGGTGGTCGCGGTCCTTGTTCTCGACGACCGTGCGCTCGTGGAAGCCGAGCGGGGTTTCCCACGGGTTGGTGTGCATCTTGCCCACGTTGACGCAGTGGTAGCCGGCACCGGCGAGCGTCTCGACCCACGAGTGCCTCCACACCTCCTCGTTGCGCAGCACGCCGAGGGAGTGCGGGTAGACCCCGGTGAAGAGGCTGGCACGCGACGGTGAGCACGAGGGTGCGCTGACGTAGGTGCGGGTGAAGGCGACTCCCTCTCGCACCAACCGGTCGAGTACGGGAGTGTCGACGTGAGAGTGTCCCAGAGCTCCGATCGTGTCGTGTCGTTGTTGGTCGGTGACGATCATCACCACGTTGGGTCGCCGACCCGTCGCCTCGTCCGCCATCACGCACTCCCCACTGTCGTTTCTTCACGTGTCAGATCGACGTCGCGGGCCTCGGCCGACAACAGAACGCAGACCGCGCTGACCACGCACACGACGGCCATGTAGATCGCGACCGGCCACCACGACTGAGACCAGGCACTCGCCAGCGCGGTGGCGATCGCCGGGGTCGGAGCACCCGCTACGAGCGCCGACACCTGGTACGCGACACCGAGCCCGGTGTATCGGGTCGACGTGCTGAACATCTCGGCGAAGTACGTGCCCTGGATGGCGAACATGCTTCCGGTGCCGATCGCGAGTGCCACCACGATCGTCAGCCAGACCACCAACGTGTTGCCGGTGGCCAGCAGCGGGAAGTAGGCGAACGCCACCACGACGCACATCAGCGTCCCGAACAGATACACCGGCCGCCTGCCCACCCGGTCGGAGATGATGCCCACCACAGGGATGACCACGATCTCCACCGCGGCGGCGATCACGAACCCGGTGAGCATGATGCCCTTGCCGACGCCGAGTTGCGTGCTGGCGAAGGCGATTCCGAAGACGTTGATGACGTTGAAGGTGACCGCGTCGGCGAGGCGGGCGCCTGTTGCCAGCAGGACGTTGCGCGGGTGGTCGCGGAGCAGGCCGGCGATCGGCAGCCGGCGTACTGGCTCGCGGTCGGCCTGGAAGGCACGCGTCTCCGGCAGTGAACGCCGAATGTAGGCAGCGATCAGCACGAACAGTCCGCTGAGCAGGAACGGCACTCGCCAGGCCCAGCCTTCGACCTGCGACTCCGACAGCAGTTGGATCAGCGCGAAGACCCCGGTGGCGACCAGCAGCCCGAGCGGTGTGCCCATCTGGTGGACGCTGCCCATCGCACCGCGCCGGCCGCGGGGCGCGTTCTCCAGCGCGACCAGAGCTCCACCGCCGAACTCGCCGCCGATACCGATGCCCTGGACCAACCGCACCAGCACCAACAGCAGCGGCGCGACCGCACCCAGAGTGTCGTACGTGGGCAGCAGTCCGATCACGAACGTGCCGAGGCCCATCAGCAGCACGGTGAACAGCAGCATCCGCCGCCGGCCGATGCGATCGCCCCAGTGTCCGAACACCACCGCGCCGACCGGGCGCATCACGAACCCCGCGGCGAACGTGCCGAAGGAGTTAAGCAGGCCGGCCGTCTCCGACTGTCCCGGAAAGAACAGCTGGGGAAAGACGAGCCCCGCGGCGATGCCGAAGAGATAGAAGTCGTACCACTCCAGGAACGACCCGGACGCCGCTGCGATCATCGCCCGTCGGACCGGCAGGCCGCGATCCACGTGTTCGGATCCGGTGCTGCGGCTGTCCACGGGTGCGGGGTTTCGGTCGGTCATACGCCTCCGCTCATATGAGCGCGTGGATCGCTCATCTGTTAGGGTCATGCCTATGACAGACGGCCCCTCGGGTCAAGCCCCCGAAGCCGGTTCGCCTTCGGAAGACCGCGCGGCGCTGGTGCGCGAGGACGGGGAGGGCCTCCGGCTGGCGCTGGCTCGCGGCTACTACCTGGAAGACCTGTCGAAGGTGGCCCTCGCCGACGCCTTCGGGCTCAGTCGCTTCCGGGTCGCTCGATTGCTGCAGGAAGCCCGCCGTCAGGGACTGGTGCGCATCGAGGTCGGCGCCGCCGGGCGGGTCGACCGGGAGATCTCGGCCGCGCTCCAGGAGCTGCTCGGCGTACGGCGGGCAGTTGTCGTGGGGACAGCTGGAGCCGACCCGCACTCGGCCCTCGAACACGTCGGGGCCGCAATGGCCGACCAACTGGTGGCCGAGGTGGCCGAGAACGACGTACTGGGGATCACGTGGAGCGCCGCCATCACGGTGATGGCCGAGCGGCTGCACCGGCTCTCTCCGTTGCCGCGTTGCCAGGTGCTCCAGCTCGGTGGTGCCGTGTACCCACCGGCGGGTATGCCGGGCTCGGTCGAGGTTGCCAGGCAGGTGGCGGCCGCTGCCGGAGTCACCGCCGAGGCGATCTACTCCCCACTCGTGGTTCCGGACAGCCAGACCGCCGATGGACTGCGCCGTCAACCCGAGATTGCGGCTGTCCTCGACGCTGCCCGCGGCCTGGATGTGGCGGTGCTGTCCGTCGGCTCCTGGCAACCATCCCGCTCCGCTGTCTACGACCTGCTCTCACCGGCGGAGGCGGAGGCGCTCGCCGAGGCAGGGGTTTGCGGCGAGGTCTCCGGCCGGTTGTTCGACGCCGACGGGCGCTTCCTCCACACGCCGCTCGACGAGCGGGTGGTGGGGATCGATGCCCGCACCCTCGCCGGCGTACCCCGGCTGTTGGTGTCCAGCCACGGCGCGCATCGGGCTGACGCAACCCGAGCCGCCGTACGCGCAGGGCTGGTGCACACCCTGGTCTGCGATGCGGACCTCGCGGTCGCGTTGCTCGCCGACGCGTAGGCCGCGCGCAACCTGAGCTTGCGGCGGGAGCGCTGCCAGCGACAAGGCGGTAAGGCGGTCCACAAGCCGGATGCGCTGTCCCGGGCGTAAACAACCAAAGGCCTCAGCGACGACGACCTCGCACACATGCCGAACCCGCGGCTGCCATCATCGGCGGCGGCGATTGCCGCCAAGCCGGCGGGCCTGAAATCGACTGGTGGTCTCCGACCCGACTTGCCAGACTTCTCGTTCGGTGACCCAGCAGACATCGATTGTGGGTGGCGACGCGATGACCCTGCCGAACTTCGTGGTTATCGGGGCGATGAAGGCGGGGACGTCGAGTCTGCGCAACTACCTCGACGAGCACCCGGACGTCTTCGTCGTGCGCGGCGGTGCGTTCGACGAGCCGCACTTCTTCGTTACCGAGGAGAACTGGCACCGGGGCGTTGGCTGGTACGAATCCCTCTTCGAGGGCGCCGGTACGGCCGCAGCCGTCGGTGAGTGTTCACCTTCCTACACCTGGGCCCACGTCTACCACGGCGTAGCCGAGCGAATGGCGAAGCTCGTTCCCGATGCACGTCTGGTGTATGTCGTACGCGATCCCATCGCTCGTATGCGGTCGATGTACATGCACCAGGTGTCGGCCGGCCGGGAGCGACGCCGCGCGGACGTGGCTCTGCTCGACGACCGGTACCTCAAACCGAGCATGTACGGGTTCCAGCTCGCGGCGTTCCTCGACCACTTCGACCGCGGTCAGATTCTCGTGGTCGCGAGCGAGGTGCTCCGCGATCGGCCACGTGAGGCGCTGTGTGCGGTGTTCGACCACCTGGGCGTCGACCCGGCCGCAGTCGACCTGGACAAGCAACGCCGAGACCATCGTTCGATCGACAAGCCCGTCCCGCGACTGCACGGCCTGGGCTGGCTCCCTCGACAGCAGGTCAAGCTCCGTCCGCGATGGCGGCCGGATCGGCGCAGCGGGATGGCTCGTCTTCTGACGACCAGGCGGGCGCGTCCCGACGACTCCGCGATTCCACGCGAACTCCACGACAGACTCACCGAACGCCTTGCCGACGACCTGCAGCTCTTTGAACGTCTCCTCGGCCACCCGGTGCCCGATGACTGGCGCTGGTCAAAGCCAGTCAGCCGCTGACGTGGGCGGTGTTGTCGAGCCAGTGCCGGGCGAGGTCGGTGTCGCCGTCGACGCTGATGTTGGTGGCTTCGCGGCCGGTGAGAGGGACTCGTCGGGTCAAGGTCAGCAGCAGCGATCGCGCCGGGCCGGTCACCGTCACATCGGCCTGCTGGGTTCCGGGCTGCCACGTCGCCCCGTCAGGCCGCCGTTCGACGAACCAAGCGCCCGCGTCGTCCGCGACGTCGGTGGCCAGCCACTGCAGAGTCTGCCCGGTGCCCCTGATGGCGTGGGCGGACTCCGACCGCAGCATCTCCCACGTGGGGGAGGTGAGCATCGCGAGGTGGTTGCTGATGAGCGCGGCGAAGATGTCGGCGTCAATGGCGTCGTCGACGTCGGCCGGTCGGCCCGCCGCGTTGGCCGCGTCGAAGCCGTGGACGACCGTCTCGTTGAGGACGCTGGACATCCAGAACCGTGTCCCGGTCCGTTCGTCCCCCGCGGCGTTGAACACCGGCGCGTCCAGCGCGTCGTCGGAGCACGCGCTCGCGACCCGCCGCGCCGACTCCGACAGCCACGCCTGCCACTCGCGGTGGTCGGTGGGGAGTACGGCCATCTCCGTGGGCAGCTGGGTGGGGTCGGTGATGCGCCGCTCGATGATCTCCGCGACCCAGTTCTGGGTCTGGCCCACGTGCTCCACCAGGTCTGTGATAATCCACTTCGGGGTTGTCGGCACGGCTGCGTCAGGTCCGGCCGCGGCGGCTGATTCCGCGAGCCGTCGGGTGTGTTCGACGATCGCTCGCCGGGCGTGTTCCGCGTTCAGCTCGGTCATTGGGTTGCCCTCTCCGTGGGTTCGTTGTGCTGGCTACGACTCGGCGTGCCGGTCGAACTCATCGGTGACCTGTCGGGGAAGATCAGTACGTCGTCGAGGTCGACCAGCGGCGGTAGCGCCATGGCCTGCGCCGTCTCCAGCATTCTGAACCCCTTCACGCCGAACGGCTCGGTTCGTGCTTTCAGCCAAACATCGAGCTGGGTCGTCGCGGACCTTGCCATCGCCTCCTCGTCGGGAGGGATCAGGCCGGACTTGCACGCATCCAGGAACTCGTCCCAGTCCTCGGTGCCGACATCGCCGTCCCTGGTCACGTAGGGATCCAGCTCGAGATCGACGTAGGTCCACTCCGACCCGTGGAATGTCGGGGGAGAGCAGATGTCGACTGCGATCGGAAAGGTCGCGTGCGGGCCGTACCAGGTGGCGATCCACCACCCGGCTTCGGGGATGAGTGAAACCGAGGCCCTGCCCAAGCCATCAGAACCCATGCCCGCTTCACAGAAGTCGACATTGTGGCCGTCCTCGCCGCGAAAGACCGAGCCGGCCGGGGTGTGCAGCCAGAGACCATCGGCATCTCGGCCGAGCACGTAGGCACCGGATACGCCGCTACCTACCGGCCGCTTGCACTTCCGGACGAACACCTTCTCCAGTTGGTCATCGGCCATGGCCGGACTCTACGGCGATACGGTAGCGATCGAACCCGGTACCCGCACCGCGATGACTTCCTGGCCGCGTCCGGGTCTACGTCATCGACACGAGCACCTCGTGTCACCCATCCCGGGAAGGAAGCAGCGCATGGCCGCACTGGTCCTGAAGATGTCTGTCTCACTCGACGGCTACGTGGCACCCGATGACGGGAGCTCCGACTGGCTCGCTGCGGGAGGCTCCGATGACGCCCTCGAGTGGACTGTCGAGACCGTGAGCAACGCCGGCGCGCACCTCATGGGTGCCACCACGTACGCGGTGATGGCCGCCCACTGGCCCAGTGACTCCGGTCCCTTCTCCAAGCCGATGAACGAGATCCCGAAGGTCGTGCTCTCCGAGTCGCTCACGTCCGCCGACTGGGGCGAGACGACGATCTCCGCTGGAGATCTGGGCGAAGCCATCACGCGGCTCAAGCTGGAGCGCCCCGGGGGATATCTGCTCGCGCACGGTGGGGCACGGTTCGCGCGGTCGCTGGTTGCGACGGGATTGATCGACGAATACCGCCTTCTCGTCCACCCGGTGGTCCTCGGGGCGGGCGAGCGGATCTTCCGCGCACCGCTCACCATCGAGCCGGACAGCACCACCGTCTTCAGCGGCGGAGCCGTCGCACACGTCTTCGCGGCACACCCGCGTTCGACCTGATCGGCAACCGGCGGCCGCAGCCCGCCAGCGTCCAGTCCACGACCCCCTGAGCCGGTTGCCGACGAACAGCATGTTGTGGGGGCAAAGTCGTTGTGGGTAAGGGCTTCTGCCCATGTCGGGGTCCGATGACCGCCGGTGGAGAGACGTCGTGGATGGCTGTCCGGGGGGAGGGGCTGCCGTTGACGGCTCACGTCACCAGCCGCGAAGCGATGCTGTCGCGGAGTTGGGCGGCCGTTTCCAATGCGTCAGTGATCTCTGCCCGGTTCGCGGGCAGCCGCAGTCCGCGGCACCAGTAATCGAACAACGCGTGCTCGGCGCGAAGGGTCTGATGGAACTCCGCGACCTTCGGCGTCTCGGACGAGTCGTTCAGCCGGAGATTCAGGGCCTTGCCCACGTTCAGCCGAATGGACACCTTCAACAGCCCGTCGAGGTAGGACGCCAGGTCGGCGGCACGACCGGTGCCGCGCAGGGCCGCCACCTTGTGGGCGATCTCCTCGTACGTCTCGTCGGCGTAAGTGAACACCGCCCAAGCCACGTCCTCCGGACCCAGTTGACGTACGAGTTCCGGGTCGGCCATCCATCCCCGCAACGCTTCGGCCAGCATGCCGAAAGCCTCCGCTCCGTACGCCGCGGACTCGAGGTCGACGTCGAGGCCGAGTCCTCGTCGCAGTGATTCGTAGAGGTGTCCGAGTCCTGTCGTCTCCAACGCGTGCCGGGCACTGGCCAGGAAGTGAGTGGGGGAGGTACGCAGCGCGCAGGTTTCGATGAGGGCCACTGCGACGTTCTCCAGTGCCAGGCGTGCATGCAACGTCGCCAGGGTGAGGTCGTCGTCGGCGCGCGCGTGGTGTGCACCGTCGGAGTGGGCGAGGCTCGCGTCGTACCAGGGTCCGGCTCGCCGCGCGCACACGTCCGGGTCGTGGAAGGTGGCGGTGACTCGGGCGCGCAGATCGGCGAACCAGCCGTCGGTGTCGGTGAGGACCAGCGAGTGGGCGACCCGGCCGTGCCAGTTGCCGTCGTTGACGGCGTTCTCGAAGTACTCGGCAGAGATCCGGTCGACGTCGGCGAACACCGGCGACGTCGGCAGTTCCGGGAAGGTGCGGCCCAGGAGATCGGCCACCCGAACCCGGGTCACCACGCGGTAGTCCACCGGCCTGTCCAGGCACAGCATGAGGTCGATGTCACTGGCCTCGTTGGCGTCGCCCCACGCTACCGAGCCGAACACGACCGCGGCTCGCACGTCGTCGTCGGGAAGCTTTGCCACCAGGTTGCGGGCGACCTCGGCCATGCGCCGGCTGATGGAAGCGTCGTCGTTCACCGGTACCAGCTCCCCTCTGTCGGGACCGAAGATCACGACAGCTTAGGAGTACAACCCGAACCAGTTGCCGCACCTATCGAAAAACGATAGATTCTCATCGACGTTCGATGGGGAGGGCTCGATGGGAAAGCTGACGGTGCTTGCGTTGCGGGCTGTGCTCGTGGCGCTGTTCGCCGGCTCGGTGTTCGTGCAGACGGTGATGGTGCCGCTGCTGGCGGGTGATCTGGGGGAGCCGGACGCCGAGCTCGCCGCGTACCAGCGCACCTCCGTGGTGGTGATCCTCGTCCTGGGATTCCTGGCGGTCGAGGTGGTCCTGGCCTGCGTGTGGCAGCTGGTGAGGATGGTGGGACGAGGGACGGTGTTCTCGCACGGCGCCTCGCGGTACGTCCATGTCGTGACCGGCGCGGTCGTGGCGGCGGCCGTTCTGCTGTTCGCACTCGCGGCCGTTCTGGCACCGGGGGAGGCCGTTCCGCCGGGCATGGTCCTGCTGATCTGCGGGGCCGCGGTGGCGGCCCTGGGGGTCGCGCTCGTCGTGGTCGTACTCCGGATGCTGCTCGCCCAGGCCGTTGCCCGCGACGTCGAGGCGACGCAGCTGCGGTCGGAGTTGGACGAGGTGATCTGATGCCGATCGTCGTCGACATCGACGTGATGCTGGCCAGGCGGAAGATGTCAGTGGGCGAACTCGCGGATCGGGTCGGTATCACTCCTGCCAACCTGGCGGTGCTCAAGAACGGCCGGGCCAAAGCGGTGCGTTTCACCACCCTCGAAGCCCTCTGCGAGGTGCTCGAGTGCCAGCCGGGAGACCTGCTGCGGTGGGAGAACAACGGCGAAGTGGACTGATATGGACTCCGTTGACGTGCTGGTTGTGGGAGCGGGGCTGGCAGGACTTCGGACCGCCACTTTGCTCGCCCAGCAGGGACATGAGGTGCTGCTCGCGGACAGGCGGCCAAGCCTCGCGGGTGCGATTCGTACGACCGGAATCTTCGTACGCAGAACTCTCGACGATTTCCCCTTGCCCGCGGAGTGTCTGGGGCCGCCTATCCGGCGGGTGGTGCTCTACCCACCTGGGCTTCGCGGGCCGGTGGCGTTGACAAGCGAGCGGGACGAGTACCGGGTCGGCGACATGGCCCCCATCTACGTGAAGGCGGCCGATGCGGCATCCGGTGCGGGCGTACGCATCCTGCTGGGCACGCGCTATGCAGGTCGGCAAGGGCAGACCTACACCCTGGTTGGAAAGGAAGGCCCGGCGGAAGTGCGGACGCGGTTCGTCGTGGGGGCCGACGGTGCGAGGTCGAGCGTTGCCCGCGACCTCGGCCTGGACCGCAACCGTCACCTGCTGATCGGGGCCGAGGAGGTGTACGAGATTCCGCGCGGGGAGGAGCCACCGACCTTCCACTGCGTGCTCGATCCTTCGCTCGCTCCCGGCTACCTGGCATGGGTCGTGAACGACGGCCGGCATGCCCACGTCGGTACGGCTGGGTACGCCAACCGCTTCCCCGAAGGGCTTCGCCGGGCGCTCGAGCGGTTCGCCTCCTCGGCACCCGGACTGGATGGCGTCGAGCGTCCCGACGGTCCTGACGCGATCGAACGGCGGGGAGGGCCCATCCCGGTCGGTGGTCTGCTACGCCGGATCAGCTGCGCGAACGGGCTGCTCGTGGGGGACGCCGCCGGCGCGGTCTCCCCGCTCACCGCCGGCGGTCTCGACCCGTGCCTGCGACTGTCGGAGCTCGCGGCCGCGGTCCTCGACGAGTCCCTGCGAACCGGGCGGCCGGACACGCTGGCGCACTTCGACGGAGCCGCGCTGCGTGCCCGGTTTCGCGGGAGGCTGGCGATGCGGTGGGGACTGGACAAGGTTCGTACGCCTGCCCTCGCAGCGACGGCGTTCGGGTTGCTGCGTACGCCTCCTGGGCAGGCGGCGGCGCGGCGGATCCTCTTCGGCGACAGGTCCTTTCCCGCCGGACAAATCGGCGCATGACGGTATGAGCGCGGCGACCGAGACGATTGCGGGGACTCATCACGAGCAGGTCCTGCCTTGTGCCCGTTCGCTCCCGGCGACTTCGAGAGTAAGGCTCGAAGGAGGCAGCCGGCTGTGGGAGGCAACCCTTCCTGGCGTACGAGCAAGGAGCGTCGGTCATGACGGGAATGGACGCGAGCAGTCTGGGACGCGGCGAGCTGGGGCCTCTGGAGAACCTCATCGACCAGCTGGGGCTGGCCGCGCGGTTCACCGGAGACGCGACCATCTTCGGGTCCGATCCGGTCATCCGCTCACCGCACCGCCTCGCTGAGGCGTCCTGCACCGCGCACCTGCTCATCGGTGCCGCGGGCGTCGCGATCTGGGAGGCCCGCGGCGGATCGCCCACCGACATCTCCATGGACGTCCTGCACGGCTTGCACCACCTGCATCCGACCCACTTCGTGGAGCAGTCCGGCTACTCCAGCAACGTCGGGGCCGAGTTCGTTCAGGTCAACGGTGTCTTCGCGACCAACGACGGCGGCTACGTGATGCTCGAGGCCGGCCCGCCGTACCAGAAACTGCTCAACGGATACCTCAACTTCTTCGACTGCGGCAACAACAAGGACTCCTTCGCCCGCGAGGTTGCGAAGTGGAACGCCGAGGATCTCGAGGAGGCGTTGACGTACGCCGGACTGCCGGCCGCCCGTGCGTTCACCCGTGAGGAATGGCGCGCCCATCCCCAGGGCAGGGCACTCGCCGCGGTGCCGCCGATTGAGATCGTCAAGATCGCTGACGGCGACCCGGTTCCGTTCCGGGGCCAGGGTCGCTCGCCGCTGGACGGCGTTCGGGTGCTCGACTTCACGCACGTGCTCGCCGGCCCACGCAGCGCCCGTACGCTCGCCGAGTACGGAGCCGAGGTGCTGCACATCAGCTCGCCGTGGTTTGCCGACAACCTCGCCCAGCACCTCGGTGTGGACGCGGGGAAGTACGACGCCTTCCTCGACCTGCGGTACGAAAAGGACATGGGGACCATGCGGCGACTAGCGGCCACCGCCGACGTCTTCGCATCCACGTACCGCCCCGCGGTGAACGAGCGGTTCGGACTGCTGCCCGAAGCGCTCGCGGAGACCAGCGAACGCGGCATTGTCTACATGTCAGCCGACGCGTACGGACACTCCGGTCCGTGGAAGGACCGGCCCGGGTTCGACCAGAACGGGCAGGTGGCGTCCGGGTTCGCCTTGGAGGAAGGCCGAGGTGGTCCCCCGAAGTTCTCCCCGGTCTTCTACGTGGCCGATCTGATCACCGGATACCTCGCGGCCGCCGGGATGATGGCGGCGCTGCTGCGGCGTGCCGTCGAAGGTGGCTCGTACCAGGTGAAGCTTTCCCTGACCCGCAGCGTCATGTGGGTCCAGGACCTCGGCCTGCTCGACGTCGCCGCCCAGGGTGACATCCCCGAAAGCGACTCCTACCCGGCGGAGACGGTGGACATCGACACCGCGTACGGCGCGGTGACCTTGCTGGCTCCGCCGCTCACGTTCACCAACCTGACCCTGCCGACCACCGACCGGCTCGTGCCGTACGGCTCGGACCCGGCGTCGTGGCAGTCGATGGCGGCTTGAGGGACTCGATCTAGCCCAGGACCTCCCGGATTCGTTCGCCGGCGTCCTGCGGGTTCCTCGGCTGCCAGTCGATGGCGACCAGCGTCCGTCCGCCGGCGTCGATGTCGAGGGCATCCACCGCGGCGGCGCGTGCCATCCTCGGCCGTGTTTCGTCCGTACGCCAGTTGCGGCTTCCGGCACTGCTGACGGCGAACAGCATGCGTGCCGCCAACGCGTCGCCGTACGGAGACGGTACGTCGACCCACTCTCCGCGCCAGGGTTCGCCGAGCCCCGGCACCAGGCCGGGAGCGGTTTCGAGGTACTGCCGTTCGACCTCGGTGGTGAAGCGTTCCAGCAGGATCCCTCGAAGGCCTGCCTCGCCCGCGCGTACGGCGACCTCCTTCGACAGGCTCGGCGACCCTTCGAAGAGCTCGGCAGGATGGGCGGACAGCGCCCGTCGCAGTTCGGCCATCCGACGTGACGATGACGGCGCCGAAGCAGGTGACGGGAAGCTGAAGAGGTCGACCGTCGTGGACGCGGGCTGGACCCACGTCCATGCCATGCAGAGCTGGTCGGTTCGCTGCGAACGAGACCAGGCGAGGAGTTCGCCCAGACGCCTGCGCTGAAGTGCTGCGGTGAGGGCCTTCTGCGGTTCGCGGGCGTCCCGTCCGTGACACTCACCCGCCACCACCTGCGCGGGAAGAGCGAACCGGAACTCCGGCCGGACACGCCTCCCGCCGCCGGCGTAGATGTGCTGCAGGTCTGCGGGGAGCGCGTCGAGATGGGCGATGCCTCGCGCCGGTCCGTGGACCTTCTCGACGGCCGCGGCCAGGGCACCCAGCGCGACGACCTCCGTCGTGAACCGGCGGATGTGGGACGAGCTGTCGGCGAAGGCCGCGTGTCTGGTGAGAGGTTCGCCCACGTGGTCGCGGCTGAAGAGCGTCAGCACGAGCGCCAGCTCGCGGGTCACCAGACGCATCAGCTTGTGCCCGCCGTAGGGAACGGCAAGGGCGTTGCTCCGGATGGTCGCCGCCAGCGACACCTCCAGGAGCTCTTCGGCCCGGAGGATGATGTCGTCCGCACGGATCGAACGCGCCTTGGGCCGCGGTACGACGTCGAACTGTCGGAACCGAACCTGTCCCATGGCACCCCCCGGACCCTGACCCGCGCGAGTGCACGCCGGCATCTCCTCACACGATGAGCGTGCGAACGGCCCTGATCAACAATCTGCGTCGAACGAATTTTCGATGGCCGGGATTGGTAGCGACGGGCCGCTCTTCTGGACAGTCGGCTGGGGGTCGGGAAGGATGACAAGGCTTTCACCGTGCACCTGAACCCGAGCGCAGCTCGCCGAGACGACGAGGATGTTCCGCTGAGCACTCACTTGCCCGAAGGGCCTCCCGCTTCGCAAGGTGTCGACGCGCGTGGTGTGCACGCGTTCCTGGACGCGCTGGAGCAGGCGCCGGAGATCGAGCCGCACAGCCTGATGATCATTCGGCACGGCCAGCTCGTCGCTTCGGGCTGGTGGGCTCCGTACGCACCCGACCGGCTTCATCTGCTGTATTCGTTGAGCAAGAGCTTCACGTCCACGGCGGCCGGCTTCGCGGTTGCCGAGGGGCTCGTACGCCTCGACGATCCGGTGATCTCCTACTTCCCGGAGTTCGAGGCCGACATCACCTCACCTCGAAGCCGTTCGATGCTCGTACGCCACGTCGCGGCCATGGCTTCCGGCCATGACGAGGAGACGTTCCAGCGGGCCATCGAACTGGACCCGGACGAGATCGTCCGCGGATTCCTCCTGCTCCCGCCGGATCGCGACCCCGGCACGGTCTTCGCCTACAACCAGCCCGCGACGTACACGCTCGGCAGCATCGTCCAGAAGGTGACCGGACAGTCGCTGACCGACTACCTGCGGCCACGGCTGTTCGAGCCGCTGGGTATCGGCGAGGTCGCGTGGCACCAGCGACCGGCTGGTCGTGACCTCGGCTTCTCTGGGCTGCACGTGACCACCGACGCGATCGCGCGGCTGGGCCTGCTCTACCTGCAGGAGGGGAGCTGGGAGGGCAAGCAGTTGCTGCCCGCCGCATGGGTCGCGGAGGCGACGCGTTCGCACGTTTCGAACGCGGACGGCACCCCGGAAGGGGCGAGCTCCGACTGGCAACAGGGGTACGGGTTCCAGTTCTGGATGTCCCGGCACGGCTATCGCGGTGACGGGGCGTACGGCCAGTTCTGCGTGGTGCTGCCCGGTCACGACGCGGTGATCGCGATGACGGCCGCGACCGTGGAGATGCAGGCGCTTCTGGACGCGATGTGGAACAACCTTCTGCCGGCGTTCGGGTCGGCGCCGATCGACGGTCGAGAGGACGACGACGCGGCGCTGGCGGAACGACTGTCCCGCCTGGCGCTCCCGACGGCTCCTGGTGAAGCGGCTCCGCTCGCTGACTCCGCGGCCTGGTCCGGCGCGGAGTTCACTCCGGCCGGTGGTATGTGCGCCGATCAGTCGACTCTGACCGGCGTGGCGGTCACGGCGGCCGAGGACGGCGGCTGGGCCATTTCCCTGACCGACGATGGCGAGCGGCTCGAACTCCGACTGGACGGGCAGGGTTCCTCGGGCTGGTCGGTCGATTCGGGTGGGGACGCGGCTGCGGCTTCGGCCGTACCCACGGCCTTCAGTGGTGGGTGGGCGGACCAGGACACGTTGGCGTTCGACGTGGTGTTCCTGGAGACGCCGCACCGGCTGGCGGTGACGTGCTCGCTCGCGGATCGGACGTTCACCGCGCGGTGGCGGACCGTCCCGCTGCACGGCGGCTCGTTGCGATCGATGCGTGCACCCCGTCGTCACGGCGTGAGGTAGTGACCCAACTGCCGGAAGTTTGATTCTCCGGGATCTTTGCGGCTGCTCTCAGAGTGGTTTCAGCTGCCGGGAAGAACCTTCAGGCATGACTGAGACGACACCTCCACCAGGCCAGCCAAACCGTTCCGGCGACCAGTACTTCCCACCGCCGTCGAGCTACGCTTTCGGCCAGCCGCCGCCCGCTCGACCTTCGTCGCCGTACGCAGACCAGCCGTACGCAGACCAGTCGCCCAGGCCGCGTCCCCGTCGTCGCGGCGTGACGGCCGTCGCCGCCTTGGCGCTCACCGCCGGCCTGGTCGGCGGGGCCGGGAGCGCGGCCACCTACTTGGCTACCAAGGACCAGGGCGCCTCCGGCGCCAGCGCCACCGCGCTCGACCAGTCGACCGCGACCATCAAGGCCGCGTCCAACACGCCGGCGGGCAGCGTCTCGCAGGTGGCGAACAAGGTTCTGCCGAGCGTCGTACTGATCACGATCTCGACGTCACAGGGTTCGGGCAACGGCAGCGGCATCGTCCTCAGCAAGGACGGGTTGATCCTCACCAACAACCACGTCGCCGAGGCCGGCGGTGGTGAGGGCCTGAGCGTGACCTTCAACAACGGGAAGACCGTCAAGGCGACTGTTGTCGGCGCGGACCCGGTCACCGACCTCGCGGTGATCAAGGCCAGTGGAGTTTCCGGGCTGACCCCCGCGACGCTGGGTAGCTCCGCCGACCTGAATGTGGGGCAGGACGTCGTGGCCATCGGTTCGCCGCTCGGTCTGTCCGGCACCGTGACCTCGGGCATCGTCAGCGCGCTCGACCGGCCGGTCCCGTCCAGCGGCGAAGGCGAGAGTCAGACCACCGTCACCGACGCGATCCAGACCGACGCCGCCATCAACCCCGGCAACTCCGGTGGTGCGCTCGTCAACATGGCCGGTCAGGTGGTCGGGATCAACAGCTCGGCGATCCTGAGCGGGTCGGGCGGGTCGGGCGGGTCGGGCGGGTCGGGCGGGTCGGGCCAGCAGGAGGGCGGTTCCATCGGCCTCGGCTTCGCGATCCCGATCGACGAGGCCCGGCCGATCGCCCAGCAGTTGATCGCCGAGGGACGGGCGGAGCACGCCCAACTCGGTGTGGCGGCGGGTACGTCCACCGGCAGCGACGGGGTGTCCAACGGTGCGACACTTGGGACCGTCACCGCCGGTGGTGCCGCCGCCAAGGCCGGCTTGCAGCAGGGCGACGTGATCACCAAGGTGGACGACCGGCAGATCGCCGACTCGGATGCGCTGGTCGCCGCGGTCCGGTCGTATCGCCCTGGTGACAAGGTGACATTGACGTACGTCCGAGAGGGCAAGACGCACACCGCGAGCGTGACCCTGGGGACGGACGGCGGCAACGTGCAGCGGGCCGGGGACTCCTCTGGTCAGGACCAACAGGAGCAGGAGCAGAACCAGCAGTCGCCGCCCTGGGCGAGCTGACCGGCACCGGTTGGACAAGAAGACCGGCGTTCCTCAACGGGGAGAGGACACCGTTCCTACTGGTCGTCGACGCGGCGGCGCAGCACGCTGTAGCTCTCTCGCTTCTCCACCTGTTCGAACCCGAACGCGTCATACAGGGACCTCGGTCCACGCCAGTTGTCCTCGTCGACGTTCGTCTGGTCGTTGAACGGATAGGACTCCACCCAGGCCGTTCCTCTGCCCGCGGCGTCGGCGAGCACCCGTCGGAGCAGAGAGCTCACGAGCCCGTGGCCGCGATAGGGCGGGGCGATCCCGAAGCAGGAAAGGGAAATCACGTCACTGTCAGGTGGATCGGCGGCGTCACCTGTCCGGTACATCGAGCACTCGGCTCGCTTCGAGGCGTTGACCCAGCCGGCAGGCGTGCCGTCGACGTAGGCGAGATAACCGAACGCTCGGCCACTGCTGAGCAGGTCCACCATGAGTTGCCGGTTCTGCCTCCAGGGGCGGAGTTCGCCGCCGGTCTGGCCGCGCCCCAACAGGTGTGGCCCAGAGCAGTAGCAGACCGCGTCGACAGGATTGCCGGCGAACGCGTCGTGATCGAAGAACGTAAGCCAATCAGGGATCCGCGAGGAACCAACCGGGTGAATGGTCACCGTGCCGATGGTTTCGAGGCGCTCCGTCGCCCCGGTGAGACGTTGCGTCGCCTCTGCGAAGTTGCGGACAGCCAGGTCAGGGAACGGCCACTCCGGATGCTGGGATCGAGCGTGCGCGAGGTACGCATCGCTGAAATCTTCGAGGTTCGGGCCCTCCACGAGGACCGAGCACTCCTCACAGCGAAGGCTGTTGCGCGACGTCATGTTCAGGACCTCCTTGTCAGCCGAGCTCATCGAAGCAGCTGCTGGGCCCATGCGACGTGGCCCGCCGTCCAGCCGAGGTCCGCGCCCCACGCTGCCTCGACGACACAGATGTGGAAGCGGTAGAACTTCAACATCCGCCGGGCGTGCTCGGCACCGTGTGGATTCCGCGCGAAGTAGCGCGCATGCAACGTCGGATGCAACTCTGCCGGACGCTCATCGCCGGCGTGGCCTCCACCGACGAACCGTACGAGGTCATACAGCGGGTCGCCGACCAGTGCTGCGCCCCAGTCGACGATCGCGGTGACCGCGCCGGTCGCCGGATCGACGTGGACCTCTCCGTCGCCGAGGTCGGCGTGCAGGACGACGCCGGGCGCGCGGTCGAGGTCGGCGGCGAAGGCACGGCACAACTGCCGGGCACGGGAGACGAACTCGGCCGGAACCTCGTCCGTTCGCGTCAGCGAGTCCAATGCCTCGTCAACCGTGCCTTGCTGCCACTGCGACCACGACACGAGAGTGCCACGGCGAGCATCGTCCGCGACGGGTCCGGAACCTGGCAGCGCGATCTGGTGGAGGAGCGTGTAGTACTCCGCCAATTCGTCGAGCGTCCGGGTGACCGTCGGCGCCGTACGCCCGACCTCCTGTAGCGTTTTGCCGGCCGCGGCGCGCGTGATCATCCAGCGTCCGCCCGGAATCCGTTCGTCGTTCCCGACGCCCAGGATGTCGACCGTTGGGACACCCGCGGCGCGTACGCGCTCCATCACGGCGGCTTCGGTGTGGACGTTCTGGTTGGCGCCCGCTTTGACGAACACCGTCAGGTTGTCGTCCACGTTGGCCTCGACGACGACGGTCGGTCCCCAGGTGAGCAGCGCCCGGGTGGAAGAGGGCTTCGTCCCGAGGAACTCGGCGACGACCTCGGCGGCACGGTGATGCTCCGGCGACATCTCCACGCGATCACGGTAGGACGACGGTCAACCTGTTATCCGCCACCCGTCAACCGTCCCGATACCTGCCGAACACTCCGGAGCGTGCGTCGACGGTCGCGCAGCGGTGACGCCGGCGTCCCGATCCGGCCATGCCCAGGATCCCGCGCTACATAAGGGGTACGACAGCCGCCGGTGTGGCAGCAGAGTGCCCCGCCCGAAGAACGACCGACCTGAGGAGCTGGTGTGTCAGGACTTTCCCTGCCGTTGCTGGTGTTGATCTTCGCCGGGGCCGCGGCCGCGATCTGGCTGTCGGGCATCCAGCTGTCCAACCAGACCGACGTACTCTCCACTCGGCTGCATCTCGGCTCGGCGCTCGGCGGCCTGATCCTGCTCGCTGTGGCAACCAACCTGCCCGAGATCGCCATCGTGGCCAGCGCTGCCCTGGCCGACAACATCGGCGTCGCCGTGGGCAACGTCCTTGGTGGCATCGCCATCCAGACCGTCGTGCTGGTCGTGCTGGACGTGTTCGGAGTACGCGGTGGCAGGCCGTTGACCTACCGGGCGGCCTCGCTGGTGCTGGTCCTCGAGGCGGGCTTGGTCGTCGCGGTGCTGAGCGTGGTCGTCGCCGGCTCCCAGTTGCCCGACAACCTGATCGCGTTACGCCTCTCGCCCGGCCCGGTGCTGATCGCGATCCTCTGGGTCGCCGGGCTGTCTCTGCTGCAGCGTGCCGGCCGGTCCCTGCCCTGGCACGAGTCAGGTGAAGCGCCCGACAACCAGGAGCCGGCCCGCGGGCACAGCCGGCACAAGCGGGAGCAGCAGGCCACGAAACGCGGCATCAGCACGGGCAAGTCGGCCGTCATCTTCGGAGCCGCCGCGCTCGTCACCCTCGTGGCCGGCGTCTTCCTCGAACGCAGCGGGGACGAGATCGCCGGCCACATCGGCTTGTCCGGCGTACTCTTCGGCGCGACCGTCCTGGCGGCAGCCACCTCACTGCCGGAGGTGTCGACCGGCCTGACCTCGGTGCGCAACGGCGACTACCAACTGGCGATGAGCGACATCTTCGGCGGAAACGCGTTCCTGCCGGTGCTGTTCGTCGTCGCGACCGTCCTGTCCGGCAAGTCGGTGTTGCCGCAGGCGCAGAGCACGGACATCTACCTGACCGCCGTCGCGATCCTGCTCACCGTCGTGTACGCGGTGGGTCTGCTGTTCCGTCCGCAACGACGCATCGCGCGGATGGGGCTGGACTCGCTGACGGTACTGATCCTCTACGTCGTCGCGGTGGCCGGTCTGTTCGCCGTCGCCGGCGCCGGCTGACACGGCCCGACGGCGGCCCGACGGACCGACCGGGGGCCGGCCATCGTCCCGAAGCGGCATTCCCTTGCCGAGCCCCGACCTCGATCGCCATGATGAGCGGTTCCGAGTGAAGGGAAGTGTCTTCGCCCGTGTCCGTTCTCCGTCGTTCTCGCAGTGGCTACGGAAGATTCGCTCGGCTGGCGTGGCAGGCAGGTCCGGGGCTGACCGCCGTCACCGCCTTCACGGTGCTGTTGAGTGCCTCGGCACCGCTGGGACTCGCCGGCGTGGTCGGTGCTGTGGTGGGTCTGGCAGGGGACGTCGCCGCCGAGGGACTGACCTCGTCGGCCGGTCGGTCGGCGCTGTGGTGGGCCGCTGTCGCGGCAGGGTTGCTGATGGTGGTGTGGGTGGCGGGATCGGTGCGCTCTGCCGCGGCGACCGCCCTGGGCGAACGGATCGACGCCTCCCTCCAGCGGGAGCTGATGCGAGCGGTCGAAGAACCCGTCGGCGTCGGCCACCTGGAGGATCCCCGTACGTCGGAACTGATCGCCGTCGGCCGGGAGACCTTCCGGGGTTCCTGGGGCCGCCCCGGCCGGCTGGCATCCACCGTCGCCGGCCTGGTGACCGGCCGGGTCGTGCTCCTGGGCGCCTGCGTGCTGGTCGCGGACTTCCACCCACTGCTCGGGATCGCGTTGCTGGCGGCTGGATCGTGGACTGCGTACGAGGAGAAGGTGGCGTCGCGCGCCGAGGCCGCCCATCACTACGGCGCCAGCGAGGTGGCCCGGCGGTTGGAGTACCTCTACGGGCTGGGGTCGAGTCCCGAGGCCGCGAAGGAAGTACGCATCTTCGGGCTCGCGGGGTTCCTGCGCGACCGGTACTCAACGCTGTGGCAGCGGTCGATGGCCGACGTGATCACCCCGCTGCCGCGACGCGCGGTCGCCGCCAACGTCGTCACCGCCGCCGTGGTCGTGTGTGGCCTGGCCTGGATCGCCGTACGCGCGGCGAAGGGCGAGGTCAGCGCGGGCCAGGCGGCGGTGTGCGCGCAGGCGCTGATGACCGGGCTCCTCGGGGTTCACCAGTCCGCGTGGACCGGCCTGCAGACCGAGCTGGCGCTGGCCACGCTCCGCCGCTTCGACGAGGCGATCGCTGCGGTCGCGGCGTTCGCGAACGACGCTCCGACCGCCGACGAGCCGGTCGCCGCTGAGCCCGCTGGTGGGGACCGGCCTCGCGGCGAGATCCGCTTCGAACGCGTGTCCTTCTCCTATCCCGGCGCGACCGCTCCCGTGCTCGTCGACCTCGACCTGACGGTGCCCGCCGGCCGTTCCCTCGCGATCGTAGGGATGAACGGCGCGGGCAAGACCACGATCATCAAACTGCTGTGCCGGATGTACGAACCCATGTCCGGACGCATCACCGTCGAGGGAACCGACCTGGCCTCGGTCGACGCGCCCGAATGGCGTCGTCAGGTGGCGGCGGTGTTCCAGGACGCCACGCGGTTTCCGCTGACCGCCCGCGAGAGCATCGCCATGGGACGGCCGGACGTCCCCGTCGACCAAGCCGGCATCGAGTCCGCCGCCGAACGCGCGGGTGTCGCCGACGAGCTCGAAGGGTTGCCCTCTTCCTGGGACACCCCGTTGTCGTCCCACTATCCGGGTGGCGCCGACCTGTCCGGCGGTCAGTGGCAGAAGCTGTCCCTGGCGCGGGCGCTGTATGCGGTCGACCACGGTGCCGACGTGCTGATCCTGGACGAGCCGGCCGCACACCTCGACGCGCGCGCGGAAGCCCGCCTCTACACACGGTTCCTGGAGCTCACCGCGGGACTCTCCACGATCGTCATCTCGCACCGGTTCTCCACCGTTCGCCGCGCCGACGTCATCGTCGTCCTGGATGGTGGCCGGGTCGTCGAACGCGGGAGTCACGACGAGCTGGTGGCGCTCGGCGGGAGGTACGCGGAGATGTTCCGGCTCCAGGCCGAGCGCTTTTCGGACCGTACGAACGACTCCGAAGGAACTGCCGAGGTCACCGCATGAGGTCCTGGCGTCACACCTGGCGGCTGCTGCTCGGCATCGGGCGGGAGATCGGCGTCGTGGTGTGCGTACTCCACATCCTGGTCGTCGCCACGTCGTTCCTCGGCCCGCTGCTGCTCGCCCTCGGCCTGCGCCCACTCGTGGACGGCGCGGCTTCTGGTGACACACGCCGGCTCGCGACCGGCGGCGTGCTCTCCGGCGTCGCCCTGGTGCTGACCGCGATGGCGCCCGTCGGCTACCGGTGGGCGGTGATCCGGATGCGGGAACGTTCCCAGATGGTCGTCCAGCGGCGCCTGCTCACGCTGTCCGCGTCCGCGTCGGGCCTCGGCCACATCGAGCTCCCGGCGTACCGCGACCAGCTGGAGCTGCTGAAGCAGCGGTCCGACGACCTCGCCGACGGCCTGACCCTGTTCGCGATCGGCCCGATCACCGTCGTCCAACTGGTGGTCACCGCGCTGCTGCTGGGCCGGATTCAGCCGCTCCTGCTGGTGATTCCGCTGCTCGCGATTCCGGCCGTACGACTGGCCAGGAGGGCGGAACGGCTGCGGAGTTCCGCAGAACTGCGGACGGCGGCGGACCGCAGGGCAGCCCAGGACCTGTTCGCCCTGGCGACGACGCCGGCGTCGGGCGCTGAGGTGCGCATCCACGGCGTGGGTGCGGAGCTGGTGGCCCGGCACGCGGTCGCGTCTCGGACCCGGCACGGTGCCGTCGAAGCGGCGCTCCTCCGCTCGGTCGGCGCCACGGTAGGGGTGTGGCTGTGCTACGCGGCGGGGTTCTTCGGCGCGGTGGTGGTGGTCCTGCGCCAGGTCGCGGCGGGAGAGGCCGGCGCCGGTGACGTGGCCATGGTGCTCGGGCTGGCAGCCGCCGTGGTCGGCGCCGCCGGTCAGCTGTCCAGCCAGGCAGGTTCGGCGATGCGGGTACGTACGGTCGCCGATCACTATCGCTGGCTGGAAGGTGAAGCGGGTAAGGACGCCGGGCGCACAGCTCCGCCACGAGAACGCCTGGCTGACGGCATCGCGTTGGAGGGTGTGCACTTCGCCTACCAGGGCACCGATCGGCCGGTCCTGACCGACGTTTCGCTGCGCCTGCCCGCCGGCGCGGTGGTCGCCCTGGTCGGTGAGAACGGCGCCGGCAAGACAAGCCTGGTGAAGCTCCTCACCGGGATGTACGAGCCCACGGCGGGGCGGATCGCCGTCGACGGTATGGACCTGACCAGCCTCGATCCGGACGCGTACCGCGAGCGCATCACTGCCGGTTTCCAGGACTACGCCCGCTTCGAACTCGCCGTACGGGAAAGCGTCGGCGTCGGCGACCTGACCCGGATGACCGACGACCGAGCAGTTCGCGCGGCGCTGGAAGCGGCCGGCGCGGACTTCGCCGAACGCCTGCCCTCCGGTCTGGACACAACGCTGGGAGCCGGCTGGGACGGTGGTGCCGAACTCTCCGGCGGGCAGTGGCAACGGCTCGCCCTGGCCCGGGCCGCGATGCGCCCGCGGCCGCTGCTGGTGGTGCTGGACGAACCGACCGCCGCGCTCGACCCACACGCCGAACACGCGTTGTTCCAGCGCGTCACCGCCGACGCCAGGCAAGGGCGGGTTGACGGGAGGATCACCCTGCTCGTCTCACACCGGTTCTCCACCGTGCGGATGGCCGACCTGATCGTCGTACTGTCCGGCGGCCGGATCACCGAGTGTGGTACGCATTCCGAACTGCTCGCCCGCGGCGGGCTCTATGCGGACCTCTACAACCTCCAGGCCGAGTCCTACCGCTGAGACACCCGGGCCGGCGCGGACCTGCCAGGCACGACGAAGGGCAAGGAGAACCAACTCCTTGCCCTTCTAAACGTATAGCGCACCCGGGGGCTTGCGGCAAGCCCCCGGTCGTGGCGCAGAATCACAGGCCGAACCATGGGACGTACCGAAACGGGGCGCAATGAACCCACTGACCACCGGCGTGTTCGACCTGCCTGGCCACCTGGTCCACAAGGCCGACCCGAAGCTGATCATCGGCGACGAGCAGCATTTCGCTGCCATCGAGGAGTGCCTCCGGCAGTCGATCGCGGAGCTGTCCGACCGTCTCGCCATCGCCCGCAAGGCGCCCGGCGGCCAGGGCCAGCAGGCGCTCGATCGGGATCTGGAGATCCACCGCCTGACCGCTCGCCTGCGGACGCTCCGTCGCTTCGGCCTGGATCTGTGCCTCGGGCACATCGTCGGTGCGGACCACCCCGATCCGATCTACGTCGGCCGGCTCGGCCTCACCGACAGCGCGGGTCGCCGGCTCCTGATCGACTGGCGCTCTCCGGCGGCCGAGCCGTTCTTCGGGGCGACTCACGCCAATCCGATGGGGCTGACGAGCCGCCGCCGGTACCGCTGGACGCGAGGCCGGATCAGTGACTACTGGGACGAGGTGTTCACCCCGGACGGGCTCGAGGGACACGCCGCGCTCGACGACCAGTCCGCGTTCATCGCCAGTCTGGGCACCAGCCGGTCGCCGCGGATGCGAGACGTGCTCGGCACCATCCAGGCCGACCAGGACGCGATCATCCGCGCTGGGTCCCGCGGTGCTCTCGTCGTCGACGGCGGGCCGGGTACGGGGAAGACCGTCGTAGCCCTTCACCGTTCGGCCTACCTGCTCTACTCCGACCCGCGCCTGGGTGAGCGCCGGGGCGGCGTTCTGTTCGTCGGGCCGCACCAGCCCTACCTCGCCTACGTCGCCGACGTACTCCCCAGTCTCGGGGAGGACGGCGTGCAGACCTGCACTCTGCGGGACCTCGTTCCCGGGGGCGCGTCGGTGGCGCCCGAGGCCGACCCGAACGTGGCCCGGCTGAAGGCGTCCGCGGACATGGTGAAGGCGATCGAACCGGCGGTCAGGCTGTACGAACAGCCGCCCACCAAGGGGATGATGGTCGAAACTCACTGGTCCGACATCTGGCTGAGCCCCGCGGACTGGACCGAGGCGTTCGAGGCGGCCGAGCCCGGCACATCGCACAACGACGCACGCGACCAGGTGTGGGAGGAGTTGCTCACGATCCTGGTCGACAAGCACGACAGCGACGAGGAGGTTCCGCCCGACCTGCTTCGTAGATCGCTGCTGCGGAACAGGGATCTGGTCACGACGTTCAACAGATCGTGGCCGTTGCTCGAACCGACCGACATCGTCGGTGATCTCTGGGAGGTTCCCGCCTACCTGCTCATGTGTGCGCCCTGGCTCAAGCAGGACGACGTACGACTGCTGCAGCGCAAGGACGCCCGTGCCTGGACGGTCTCCGACCTGCCGCTCCTGGACGCGGCCAGGCAGCGGATCGGTGACCCGGAGGCCGCACGACGCAGGCGTCAGCAGAAGGCCGCCGTCGCGGCCGAACGCGAGCGCATGGCCAGGGTCGTCGAAGACCTGATCGAGGCGGACCCTGACGGTGAGGGCGCGGTGACCATGCTGCGTGGACAGGACCTGCAGGACGCCCTGGTCGACGACTCGGCCCTGCCGACCGCGGACCCGGATGTGCTCGCCGGCCCGTTCGCGCACATCGTCGTGGACGAAGCTCAGGAGTTGACGGACGCGGAGTGGCAGATGCTTCTGCTGCGTTGCCCTTCTCGAAGTTTCACGATCGTCGGTGACCGGGCTCAGGCCCGGCACGGGTTCAAGGAATCATGGCAGGAACGACTCGAGCGGATCGGACTCGACCGGATCAACCTTGCCTCCCTGAGCATCAACTACCGGACGCCGGAAGAGGTCATGGTCGAAGCCGAGCCGGTCATCCGGGCCGTACTCCCGGACGCCAACGTGCCGACGTCCATCCGCAGGAGCGACGTCCCCGTCCTGCATGGTTCCACCTCGGATCTGGGTGCGATCCTCGACGCGTGGCTGGCGGAACATGTCGACGGGACCGCATGCGTCATTGGTGATCCCGCGTTCCGGGCGACGGCCCGCGTCCGCTCTCTGACGCCGGAGCTGGCGAAGGGACTGGAGTTCGATCTGGTCGTACTCGTCGATCCGGAGTCCTTCGGCGAGGGCATCGAAGGGGCGGTGGACCGCTATGTCGCGATGACCCGAGCGACCCAGCGCCTCGTCGTTCTCACCAGCTCATGACCTCGGGTCCGTAAGGAGCGCAGGGCAACCGCGATCTCGTTCCAGGAGCGTCCTCGTGCGCGGGCGACCTCGACGGCCTCGCGGAGCCGAGCCTCGTCGTCATGCAACGCCGAGGAGGTGAACGGCCGCGCCCATTGGGAGGGCGCGGTCCAGACCACGGTAGCCGTGCTGGCGCCGGAGTACGTGCATGCTCCGGTGGCAGAGGAACGATCGCGTGGCTGGATCCTGACCAGCGACAGCGGGCCGCTTCTGCGGACGGCGCTGGAGAACGCGGCGAGTGTGGAGGTCACCGCGCTGGCGCCGGTGGTTGCCGACTACGCGCGTCTGCAGCGCCGCACGCTCGGGCGCCGAGACCTGCTCGCGTCGGCGGGAGTCCTGGAAGCTCCCGCCGTGGCCCCGGACCTGGCGGCCAAGGCACAGGCGTCCTACTTGGCGGGACTTCCCGCAAACGATCCCAGACGAATCACGGCGGGCCAGTACGACAACGTAATGTCCGCACTGCCGGCGTTGCGGGAAGCCGGCAGGGTTCTGGCGGAGGGCCCGGTCCCGATGGCGTTGGACCAGGGTGACCTGTGGCCGGGGAACATCTGTTGTCCGATCGACGGCGGCGGCTTCCGGTTCTTCGACTTCGCCGATGCGACGTGGGGCCATCCGTTCGGATCGTTGGCGATGATGGTCGTCGAATGCGTGTATCGGTGGGAGGTTCCGCAACCAGCCGACGCCGTCAACCTGCGCGAGGAGCGTACCCGCGAGGTGATCGACACCTACCTTCGCCAGTGGACGGATTTCGCCCCGATCGAGGACCTGCGTGAGCTGGCCGGCTGTGCGCTGCGGGTCGCGCCGCTCAACCGTACGGCTGCGTGGATCCGCAACCTCGAGGACGCCGGCCCGGAGGACCTCGACCGTTACGGACGCATGCCCTGGGCGTGGCTCGAGGACGTCACCAACCCGGTCTACGTCTGAACCCCGTCCTCCTCAGCCGGCCGAGGCCAGGACGTCGATCCGTACGGCGTGACCGAGCGACAGGTCCTCGATGAGGTGGAGACCGAGCTCGGTGATCCTGCCGTCGCGTGGGTGCCAGTCCCTGCCCGGAGTGGTCCGGCCGAGCAGCGGTTCCAGAGCGTCGATCGTCGGCTTCCACAGGTTGAGCCAGTTCCGCCGTCCGACCGTGAAAGCCAACTCCAGGACCACCGGTCCTCCCGGCAGGGCAGCGGCGTGGCGAGCCAGTTGGTCGTGGATCTGCTGCTTGTACGCGGTGTTGCTTGCCGACGCGGTGGTGTGGACGCTGATCGTCGAATCGCCGTCGGGGTCTGCTCGGGCGACGGCAGGCTCGACTCGGATGAACGAGTTGCTGTGGTGGCCCTTCGTGCACCACACCGAGACCAGAGGCACCTCTGCATGGCGCGCGAGGTGCTGGGCGAGCGGATAGGCATAGTTGTCGAGGTCGTGCTGATCGAGCAACGGCACGCTGTCCGGAAGTCCGACGTCCAGCCGTAGACTCCACGGCTCGGTCATCGCACCCAGGGTCGGCGCCACCAGACCTGCGGCGTGCCGGTGGTAGTGCCGGAGCCTCACCTGGTTCGGATGGGTCGCGGCGTCCCAGCTCGCGAGTCGCGGCTGAGTCCCAAGCTCGAGTGCGGGCCCTTCCGGCCGGGCGTACCTCATGATCGAATCATGCTGCGGAGTGCCCGCCGATTCCAGTGCCCATTCAAGACGGGTGCCGACCGGTCAGCGCCGCAGCAACTCAGGGACTCACTTCGGCCGGGTTCTCGTGCATCCGCCGCAACTGAGGAGACTTCGCCAGCGTCAGGGCACCCGCCACGATTCCCGCACTCGCGGCGACAGCCAGTAGGAGGAAGAGGCCACCCTCGGTCTTCTCCTGGAAGACGATCAGTCCCCACAGGATCGCGACTGCCGGATCCAGCAGCGTGACTCCGGGCTGGGAGGCGGCGAGTTGTCCGGCGGCGTAGGCGTTCTGCAGCAGCCAGAACGCCAGCGTCGCCGTAGCGACCGACCCGTAGAACTCCCAGCTGGTGAGCACTCCCGGGATCCCCTCGGTGTCGTACACCTCGGTCATGCTCTTCATGTAGACCGCCGACAGGCCGAACGCGAGCCCACACCCCGCCCCGAGATAGGCGGCACGCCCGGATGGCTGCGTGGTGCGCCGGCCGAGCATGTACAGAACGATGACCACCCCGATGTTGAGGCCCGAGCCGACAAGCCAGGTCGACGCAGGGATGCCGGTGACCTGCCCTCCCTCCGGCACCAGTACGACGAGCAGTCCGATCAGTCCCACGGTCATCATCGAGATGCCGAGCCAGTCCCGGCGCGAAAGACGCGAGTCGTACAACCACGACGCGCCGATCAACGACAGTGGCAATTCCAGCACCAGGATCGGCTGTACGACAGAAAGCTTGCCGAAGCCCAGCGCCGCCGCCCCGAGAGGATAGGTCGCCAGGCTCAGCGTCAAGCCGACCAGCCAGACCGGGCTGCGCACCAGCCGCAGCACCAGGCTCAGCTGGAACTGCGAGGCCGTGGGCACGACTCGCGCGGCCTTGCGCATCAGCACGTTGGACGTCGCGTTGGTCACCGCCACGAGGAGGGCCAGGGCGATACTCAGGAGCACGACGGGCTTGTTCCCGCCCGGCGACCAAAATCAACGGAAGCGGCCCACTCCGCAGGCCGGGGCCGCAGGGGTCGACCTGGCAGGATGCTTGCCATGACAACGGGTGAGGAGCAGCGTAAGCACGCTCAGGCAGGCTCTTTCGGAGCCGCGGCGGACGCATACGAGCGTGGCCGCCCGCCCTATCCGCCGGAGGCGGTGGCCTGGCTGGTCCCCGAGCACGCGACCACCGTGGTCGATCTCGGCGCGGGCACCGGCAAGCTGACCCGCGCGTTGTGTGCCCCGGGCCGCGCAGTCGTCGCGGTGGAGCCCTCGGCCGGCATGCGCGAGCAGTTCTCCCAGGTGCTTCCCAACGTGCCGGTCATGGAAGGGACAGGGGAGTCGATCCCTCTTCCGGACTCGAGCGTGGACGCCCTCGTCTGTGCACAGGCCTGGCACTGGGTCGATCCCGAGCGGGCGGTCCCGGAGGTTGCCCGGGTGCTACGCCGAGGTGGGCGGCTGAGCCTGGTGTGGAACCTCCGCGACGTCTCGGTGCCATGGGTCGCGGAGCTGGATCGGATCCTGCGCGACTACGCGGCAGCGCCGACGGAGGATCGGCAAGTCGAGCAGGTGGGCACACTCTTCGGTCTCGTCGAACGGCAGGACTTCCACTGGTGCCATCCGATGACTGCCGAGGGCGTCATGGCCATGGTGGCCTCCCGCAGCTACGTGATCACCCTGGACTCGGCCAGCCGGAACGAACTGATGGGGAGAGTCCGGGACCTGCTGGACGCAGAACGCCCGACGACCATGCCGTACACCACCGAGTGCTACCGAGCAGAGCTCGGACAGCTCTGACCGGAGGGACTGCTCGGCCGACAGCCACCGGCTTGTCGCACGTGGTCAGGCACCGAGCTTCTGCGAGAACCCCTTGAGCACGTCGGACAGGTTGTCGCCGACCACCACGTCCTCCAAGGTGGCCGCGGACAAGAAGCCGGCGGACGCGATCCCGTTCAGGGTGTCAAGGAGGGGTTGCCAGAAGTCCTCGGCGTTCAGAAATCCGACGGGCTTGCGGTGGAAGCCGAGTTGTCGCCACGTCCACACCTCGAAGATCTCCTCCAACGTCCCGAGACCGCCGGGCAGGGCGAGAAAGGCGTCCGCATGGTCGGCCATGATCGCCTTGCGCTCGTGCATCGTGGCGCAGACACGAAGATCCGTGACGTCCGTCCGGGCCCACTCACGCTCGACCATCGCCTGCGGGATCACGCCGATCACCTCGCCGCCGCCGTCCAGCGCGCCCTGGGACAGAGCACCCATCAGTCCGGCGTGGCCGCCGCCGTAGACGAGGCCGATCCCGCTTCGAGCCAGCTCTTCGCCAACGCTGTAGGCCAACTCCGCGAAGGTGGCGGAGTTGCCACTCGTCGAACCGGTGAACACCGCGATCCGTCTCACTGCTGTTTCCTTCCGGTCTGCTGGGTCAGGCGCGTACTCCAGGCTCCTACGCCTCGGAGCGGTTCGCGTTCGCCAGCGACGCGAGGTGGCGTTCATGTCGTCCTCGGACGTCACGTCCCTCGCCACGAAGGTTGCCTCCGGGCCCAACCGGGTGGCGACCTCCTCACCGCGATGCCGTTCGTGGCGCCGGTCACGACCGCCACCTTGCCTTCCATCACACCTGGCATCTGGGACCTCCCATGCCGGTGACCTGCTCGACGGATTCCGGACCAAGGAACTGAAAGGCGGCCCACCCCTGGCAGCGCGCCGCGTCGACATTGTCGGGGTTGTCGTCGATGAACAGGACGTCATCGACGCTCAGGGACAGTCGGCTCAGGGCACTGGTGAAGGCCACCGGGTCGGGTTTGCGATGCCCGAGGTGGTGACTGAACAGCAGGTGTTCGAAGCCGTCGAACATCTCCGGATGCTGGCGGCGCAGTACCTCTTCCTCCAGCGGACCGTTGTTGGTGAACAACGCGAGGCGCAGTGATCCACGGTGGAGTTCGAGGGCGTGCCGTACGCGATGGTCGGGACGGAACGCGCTGCACCAGGCGGCGTCGAGCTCGTCGTCGGTGCCGGCGAAATCGGTGATGGCCCGGAAGTGTTCGCGGACCTCGACCGCGTTCGCGAAATCGCCGGCGTCACAGTCAGCGCTGAACCCGGACGTCCACAGCAGGTCGTTCACCCGCGCGGGGGATAGAGCGAGCACCGTACTCAGGCGTCGGAGGCGGGTCGCGTGGTCGAACTGGAACAGGACCCCGCCAAGGTCGACGATCAGGTGGGTAGGCCGTACAGGGTGATCGTGTCGCGCAGTGCGGACCGTTCCTCGGCTACTCATGCGCGGCAGCCTAGCAAGACGTCCCAGATCAGGGATAGAGTCTCAGATATGGACGATGCCGAGATGGCGACTGCCGACAGTTCCGGTCCGGACGGTTGGGAAGCCCGCCTGCCGGGCCGGCTGGCCGAGCTGAGGGTGGAACGCGACTGGTCACTGGACGAGCTCGCGCGGCGGACGGGCGTCAGCCGTTCGACTCTCTCCCGGCTGGAGCGCGCGGAGATCAGTCCGACGGCCACGCTGCTGGGAAAGCTGTGCTCGGCCTACGGAAAGACCATGTCGCAGCTACTGGCCGAGGTGGAGTCGGAGTCGCCGCAGCTGGTGCGATCCGGCCAGCAGTTGGTGTGGCGGGACGAGGAGTCCGGCTTCACTCGAAGGTCGGTGTCCCCACCCCAGCACGGGCTGCGTGGCGAGGTCATGGAGGGTCTGCTGCAGCCTGGTGCCGACATCCCCTACGACCAGCCTCCCGTCCCGGGCCAGGAGCAGCACGTCTGGGTACTCAACGGCATCCTGGAGCTCACCCTCGACGGCGACGTGCACCAACTCCGGACCGGGGACGTTCTACGGTTCCGGCTCTGGGGGCGCTCGCGCTTTCGTAATCCGAGCACGAAGCCGGTCAGGTACATGGTGGTGATAGTCCAGCAGTGAAGGGCCCTGATGAAGCCACGCTATCTATCCGGAAGGGACGACAAGTAGTGCGCAAGGACGGCTTGACGACGGATGACGTCAAGGTGCGGGACGCCACCACGGACGACGCCGAGGCGTGCGCGGCGATCTACGCTCCGTACGTCGAGAAGACCACGATCACGTTCGAGATCGACCCGCCCACGCCGGAAGCCATGGCGGTGCGGATCGACTCGGCGTTGCGCACCCACGCGTGGCTCGTTCTCGAGGAGCAAGGCCGGGTTGTCGGCTATGCCTACGGAGGGCCCTTCAAGGCTCGCGCTGCCTACCGCTGGTCCTGCGAGGTCAGCGTCTACCTCGAGCTCGGCCGTCGCCGCTCAGGTGGCGGCCGCGCGTTGTACGAGGCGCTGCTCACCCGTCTGGCCGAGCGCGGCTTCCGTACTGCTGCCGCCGGAATGACACTGCCGAACGACGCGAGCGTCGGCTTCCATCGCGCCATGGGCTTCGAGCCCGTCGGGACCTATCGGAGGATCGGCTGGAAGCACGGAGCCTGGCGCGACGTCGCCTGGGTCCAGAAGGACCTCACCACCATCGCCACCGGCGACGACCCTCCGGCCGAGCCGCGCTGACGGCCGTTCACGCGCGGGCCTCCTTTCGCGTACGCGGAAGGGCCAGAGCGAACAGCCCGGCTCCCACGACGCAGGCGGCGGCGTTGACGGCGAGGGCGGTGGCCACGCCATGCTGCACGTGGCCGACTACGCCGGCTCCCGCAGCCGTGGCGATGGCCGACATCACCGGCGTACCCAGGGTGATTCCCACCTGCTGGCTCATGGTCGCGAGCCCGGTGGCCAGTCCCTGCTCGGCGTCGGGAAGGCCGGCGGTCGCGGTCACCATGAACCCGACGATCGCCACCAGGTTCGCCGCGCCACCGGCAAAGGTCGCGACGAGCAGTACCGCCAGCCAGCCCGGGAACTGACCGAGGAAGACCAGCGGAATGGTGGCCGCGGCCTGGACGGCGAACGCGGTGACGATGGCCCGTTTCCCGCCGACCCGGCCGATGACGCGCGGCGCGACCAGGCCGCCGACGATCGTCCCGACGCCCAGGACGGCGAACGCGAGGCCGGCCTGAAGGGGCGTGTAGCCGCGTACCTTCTGCAGGTACAACGTCAGCAGGAACACCACCGAGGTCTCGGTCGCGAACGCGAGTACGCCGGCCAGGTTCCCCCAGCCGATCGTGCGCCGGGCGAGAACGCCGAGAGGTACCAGCGGCTGGGCGACGACGCGCTCGATGATCACGAACGCGACGATCAGCGCCGCGGCCATCACCAGGGACGCCCAGCACCGCGGGTCGCCCCAGGAACGCTCGCCGGCCTGGGTCAGTCCGTACACGCCGGCGACCAGTGCGAGCGTGACCGTCACCGCTCCCGGGGCGTCGAGACGGGGACGGTCGACGGCACGGCTCTCCCGCAGCACCGTCGGCCCGACGGCGAGCACCAGGACGGCGACGATCACGTTGACGAAGAACGCCCACCGCCAGTTGATCAGGTCGGTCAGCAGGCCACCGAGGATCGCGCCGGTGGTGAAGCCGGCCGCCATCAGCGCGCCGTTGAGGCCGAGCGCCCGGTCGCGCATCGGCCCCTCGGGGAACGACGTGGTCAGCAACGACAGGGCGGCCGGGGTCACCGCCGCGGTGGCCAGTCCCTGTGCGACGCGGGCGAGCAGGAGTAGCCACGGCTCGTCGGCCAGACCGCCCACCAACGAGGCCGCACCCAGCAGGGCGATCCCTGCCAGGAACTGGCGCCGGCGGCCGAACAGGTCGGCGCATCGGCCGAAGAACAACGTGAACCCGGCCGCGCACACGGCGAAGGCGGTGGAGATCCACTGCAGGTCGGACAGGTGGAAGCCCACGTCGGTGCCGATGCGCGGCAGGGCGACGTTCAGGATCGAGAAGTCCACGGCGAGGGTGAAGCTCGCGGTGAGGAGTACGAACAACGCGATCCGGTCGCGCGGGCGGGCCACGGGAGGACCGCCCTGCCCGGTGCCGACGGGGACGGTGGCGGTCGAGGAGTCGAAGGTCATGGTGTGACCTTCGGGCCGACGGCTCGTGCCAGCCAGCACCCGCCGCTTGGTACCACTGACAGGGGCACCCACGACGCCGGGAGCCCGGGCACAATGGAGGGCATGCCAGCAGACCTGCAGCGCGTGCGCAAGCCCAACGAACTCGGCGACTTCCTGCGCACCCGTCGGGCCGCGCTGAGCCCCGAGGACGCCGGGATCACCACGTGGGGCACGCGCCGCGTCCCGGGTCTGCGCCGGGAGGAGCTGGCCCAGCTCGCCGGCATCTCCGTCAACTACTACACCCGGCTGGAGCAGGGGCAGTCGACCAACGCCAGCGACGCGATCATCGAGGCGCTCGCCCGGGCGCTGAACCTCGACGACGCCGAGCGCGCCCACCTCCACACGCTCGCCCGTCCCGTCGCGACCAAGCGGCCTAGGGGAGCCCGGACGGAGACGCCGACCGCCGGAGCGCTCGCCCTGGTCGCGTCCATGTCGAGTGTCCCCGTGCTCCTGCTCGGCCGGCGCAACGACGTCCTCGCCTGGAACCCCCTCGGCCACACGCTGCTCGCCGGTCATCTCGACCCGTCTGCGCCCGAGCGGCCCGAGACGCGTCCGAACCAGATGCGCCTGCTGTTTCTCGATCCGCACATCCGCGAGCTGTACCGCAACTGGGACGAGGAGGCTGCCCTCGCCGTTGCGTCCCTGCGTTATACCGCGGCCCAGCATCCCGACGACCGGTTGCTTGCCGAGCTCATCGGTGACCTGTCCATCAACAGCCCGGAGTTCGCGCGCCTGTGGGCCAAGCATGACGTACGCCTGTGCTCCAGCGGCACGAAGCGTCTCCACCATCCCGAGGTCGGTGACCTCGACCTCCACTACGAGGTCCTGCATCTGCCCGACAGCAACGGGCAACGACTGCTCACCCACACCCCGGCCGAAGGGGCGACCGCGGTGGCGGACGCGCTCAGTCTTCTCCACCGCAGGCTTCCGCGTCCGTCGTGATCGGCTGTCAACCTGTCCCTGACAGCCGTCCAGGTATCGCGCTTCGTCAACCGCGGAAGGTAGGTTGAGGTGATGGGTGACGATGCCTGGGCAGGACTGGCCGATCTCTTCGCCGACGAAGCCTACGCCTCGGTGAAGGGGTACGTACGCACCTACGTGATGCACCAACAGCTGCTGGAGCACCTGCCGGTCCCTCCGGCGACCGTTCTCGACGTGGGCGGCGGTGCGGGCCATCAGTCGTTCCCGCTTGCCCAGGCCGGTTACGACGTGACGTTGCTGGACCCGTCGCCGGCGATGCTGGACAAGGCGCGTCAGCGGCTCGGGCGTTTGCCCGAGGAGGTCCGGCGACGGGTGACGCTCGTGGAGGCTTCCGGCGAGGACGCCGACGAGGCGGTGAACGGCCGCTGTTTCGCCGCGGTGTTGTGCCATGGCGTACTGGGGTATCTCGAGCAGCCCGAGCCGATGGTCGATCAGTTGTGCCGGTGTGTTGCCGACGACGGCATCGTGTCGATCATGACCGCCAACGCCAACGCGATGGCAGTACGACCCGCTCTGGAACGGCGGTGGGACGACGCGCTGGCGGCGTTCGACTCCAGGCGTGAGATCGGGGTGCTGGGAGTGCCGGGACGGGCCGACACGGTGGATGAGCTCAGTGAACTCATTCGGCGCCGCGGAATTGAGCCGGTGCGGTGGTACGGCGTGTGGCTGTTCGTCGACTGGCTCGAGTTCGGTGGAACGGAACTGGACGTGAGCGACTCCAAGGAGGTGGCGGCGACGGCGGCGGTCGAACTCGAGGCCAGCCGCCGAGACCCGTACCGCCAACTCAGTCGTGTCTTCCATCTCGTGGGCCGCAAGGTCGGAGCCGAGACCGTGGACTGACCGTGGTGCAGGACCCTCGCCTGTGCCGAGTGAGGCGGGTGTACGCGTGTTCGCCTGGCCCGACGTCGTGTGCGCAGGTCGATATCGACGTCGATTCTTCTTGTGGGTAAGGGGTTTCCCGCGAGCGTGAGGTGATCGTGTTCGGTAGAATCGAACGCATGAGCGATGACGGTGAGTGCTTCGGCGACGACCTGGGTGATGGCCCGGGTCGTCGTCGGGTGCTGCCGGATGGGTTCGCGGAGATGCCTGCCGGTCCGCGGCTTGCTGTGCTGGTCGCCTTGGTGGATCGGAGGGTGTGTAACGGGTTCGAGCTGGGGGAGTCGATCAGGGCTCGTCGGAAGCTCATCAGCCAGCTGGAGGCCGAGTGTCTGGCCGATGTGAACGAGCTTGCCTACACCAGCCCGGGCATGCCGGATGAGCCGGCTGAGCGCAGTGCCGAGCTGGACTCGATGACCCAGGCCGTCCTCGAACCGCTGCTGGGATGGACCGGTTATCACGCCGGCTGGTACCTCGCGCTGGCGCTCACCCTTCCCCGGCTGCCACGGGTGCGGGAGGCGCTGGCGTCCGGCGGGCTGGAGCTCAACGACGTCCGCACGATCGTGGACCGGATCACCGACGCCCACCCCGACCTGTGGGGTGCGATCGAGGACGCGATCTTCCCCAATGTCCTGGAGCTGCGCGGCGGTTTGTTGCGGGCGAAGGTGGAGGCGGAGGTCGTCAAGGCAGATCCAGAAGCGGCGGCGAAGCGTCACCGGGCCGCGCGGAGCGGGCGGAACGTCGCGATCTGGCCCGCCGTCGACGGAGTCGCCGACCTCGCCATTCGGGGCCTATCAGCTGACCAGGCAGCTGAGGCGTACGGCAACATCGACGCCATCGCCCGTGCGGTGAAGTCCACCGGTGACCCGCGCAACCTGGGCCAGTTGCGTGCGGACGTGGCCGCCGCCCTGCTCACCGGCACCGCCGACATCACCGACTGCTCGGCTCCGGCAGTCACCGCTGACCAGGGCGACCCCCAGGACCAGGCCGCGCAGGACCAGGCGGCGCAGCACGAGTCTTGGCAGCGTCCCGCGGAAGGCGACGCTCCGCAGGGGCAGTCCGACGCCGGGCAGGTCGAAGACGAGGCGCGAGCTCAAGACGACGAGCAGCCTGAGAGCGAGACCGAGCAGGGCGGGGAGGGGCACTGTGCCGTTCACAGGTACCCCGACCACGACCTGCACGACAGCTGGTGTGAGTGTGGCGACTGTTCACCGGCGCCGGTCCCCTGCTGCAGTGTGTGCGGGGCGGCCGCGAAGAACGGCGTCCCGGTCCACGACACCGCTGCGCACGAGGCCGCCGACTACCACGCAGCCGCCCAGAATGCAGCAGCACGAGGTGCAGCCGGCGCTAACGAGGTAGGCGGGAACGCGGCGGACAGCAACCCGGCCGCAGCCGCGGAGAATGCGGCCGCAGCCGCGGAGAATGCGGCCGCTGCCAACAGCGACGCTCCTACCACCGCACATTCCGCGGCGGGGCAGCTCCCGCAGCAGAACCGTCGACCCGGCGAAACGGCCGACCCACCTGATCCGCCGGGTCCACCCAACCCGCCACCGGACAACTCGACACCACCACCGACATCGCCACCCTGGTCCTCCACGCAGCCGAGCTGGGGTGCGGTACGAACACGCTCGAAGATCCAGCTGAACGTTCCGCTGACCACCCTGATGGGACTGTCCACCCAGCCCGGTGAACTCGGCGGGTTCGGACCCGTCATCACGGAGGTAGCCGAACGCCTGGTCGCGAACAACCTCACCAACCCCGAAGCCCGCTTCAGTGTCGGGGTCACCCACCCGGTCACCGGACGCCTACTCAGTCTGCATCCGATACCGGCCCGGTTCCTGCGTGGACTGCAGGCAGAGCTCGTGCATGCCCGGGACCAGCGGTGTGTGTGGACCACCTGCCGCAGACCGGCAGCGACGTGTCACCTGGACCACAACACCGAGTATGCCGACGGCGGAGAAACCTCGGTGGACAACATCGCGCCGTTGTGCTCGCGCCACCACAAAGCCAAAACCGAGAGGGACTGGAAACTCCAGCAGACCGGCCCCGGCGAACACACCCTCACCGACCCCTACGGCCGGCAGTACCAATGTCGAGCACCATCCCTCACTGACCCAGCCGAAGACGAGCCGGCAACAGCCAGCGCCACCGCCGGCACGAGGGCGGCCGACGACGACCTACCGCCGTTCTGAGTCAGTCGGGCCGGTGGATACCCGTGCGGCCGTCGATGAGTTCGCGCAGGATGTCCAGGTGTCCGGCGTGCCGCGCGGTGTCTTCCAGTACGTGGATGAGCAGCCAGCGCAGCGTCACCGTCTGGCCGGAGCCGAGCCCCTGCGGCGTCGGGCGCGCATCATCAATGCCCACGTCCCGGATCACGGCGTCGGCCGCGGCGCGAGCGCGGGCGTAGTAGGCGAGGATGCCGGCTGTCGTTTCGTACGGCTCGACTCGCGCATCGGCGTCGCAGTCCTCGGGATCCCACGGAATCCACTCCGACCGGCGTCCGAAGGTTTCGCAGAACCACCCGAACTCGATCGACGCCAGGTGTTTGACCAGACCGAGCATGGTGGTTCCGGAGGGAACCATCGGCGTGCGCAGCTGATCGTCGGTGAGTCCGTCCAGCTTCCACAGCACCGCGTCGCGATGCCGGTCCAGGCTTGCGTGCAGGCTCTCCTTCTCGCCGCCGGTGAACGGCACTTCGCGGCTCACGTCGCAGACCTCACAGCGAGCCCGAGTAGTACGGATCACGCATCAGCTGCGCCAGCCGGGCAACCGGTCGTCCGTCGTGTGCGATCCAGGCGAGCCGACCGAACGTCGTGAGCATGGAGTGTTCGGCGTCGCTGAGCGGCCGGACGCTCTGGTAGCCGTCGAGCATGGCCGAGCGCTGCGGGTCGCCCGTACGCGTGTAGCAGTAGGCGAGGTCGTACGCCCGCCAGCCGTATCCGCACATGTCGAGGTCGAAGATCGTGATGTTGTCGTCGGCGTCGAAGTGGTAGTTGAGCGGCTGGATGTCGGCGTGGATGATGCCCCAGCCGGTCGGCCCAGGATCGAACGCGGCGAGCTGCGCGCGGATCTCGCCGGCGTGGTGGCGGATGGTCTGCTCGTCCTCCGCGCCGGCGGCGCGGATCGCCTCGTCCAGTTCGGCAAGCGGCCGGTCGAGCTTGGTGGCCACGTCGAGGTGGTAGCGAGGATGCTCCGGCGTGTGCAGGTCGGCGGTGACGTGGATGGTGGCGAGCGTTTGCCCGACGAGGTACGCCTGGTCGACGGTCAGCTCCCCGGAAGGTGGGGCGCCGGGTGCCCAGGAGAACAGCGAGTAGAACCGTTCGCCCTCGGGTGCTGGGATCGTTCCCAGAAGATCGCCGTTGCGTCGGGGCAGCGGATATGACACCGGAACCTCGTGCCGGTGCAGGTGGGTCAGCAGATCGAGTTCGAACCTGACGTCGCCCTCGCCGCGGAGCCACCACTTGCCCCGGGTGTGCAGGCGGAACGCGTAACTCCCGCCGCCGACGGAAACCTCGTAGGTGTCGTTGTGGCCGGCGAAGAGCAGGCGGCAGTCGTCCGGGACGCCCAGGTCGTACTCGTCTGCGACCAGCCGTGCCACCCACTTCGGGTCGACCGTCGAGTAGAGCACCTCAACGGCCTGTCGGGAGTCCGCCGTAGCGCTGGTACCGGTCGACGGCGCGTGCTCCTCAATGGCCATGACGAAGTCCCTCGGTCGTTGTGGTCCTGGTTGCCTGGTCGAGTTCGGCGAGAAGCTTCTTCGGCGCCACGGTGCGGTAGCTCTCGTCGATCCAGTCGCGCACGAGGTCGAGGTCCGCGTGGGGGAGAGGGACCGTCAACCAGCCCCACTGCCCGAGGCCGCTCATCGTGGTCAAGGTCGCTCCGCCCACGGTGACTGCCTGGTCGTAGGAGGCTCGGAGCTTCACCGAAACCGCCGGCGTCGGGACGTCCGGCCGGCCGAGCCACAAGAACATCGGCCCGTACGCGAGGCCGTTGCCCCTCCGGCGGGGTGGATGATCGATCTTGATCACCCGTTCGCCCCAGGGCAGGTCCTCGATCGCACGCGGCATGGCGAGAGCGAACGCCCGTACCTCGTCCCACGCCCGGGAAGTCATCGGCACACTCTAGGGTCTGTCCTGCGGATCATGGCCGGCCGCGGCAGCGGCGGACCCCGGCCGGTGCCGGAGCTGGACAGCGTAGGTGTGGTGCCCGCTCCCGCGCCCTGCGACGCTTGAGGTGCAGTGAGCGCAGCGCGCATCGAACGAGACGAGAGTAGGGCGGCATGACTGCTACGACGGCGGCACTGGGATCCGAGCTTGGCGTTCCCTACGAGGGGCTGCCGCCTACGGCCACCGCCGACTTCGCGCGCGACGGCTTCATCCACCTGTCGGGGGTGCTGTCGCCGCAGACCATCGCGGAGTACGAGCCCGTGGTCACCGGCGAGGTGATCCGGCTCAACACCCAGCACCTGCCGCTGGCGGAGCGCGACACCTACGGCAAGGCGTTCCTCCAGGTGACCAACCTCTGGGAGCACAACGCGAAGGTCAAGGAGCTGGTCCACTCCGGCCGCCTGGCCGGAATCGCCGCGAAACTCCTCGGCGTGCACGCGGTGCGGCTCTACCACGACCAGGCGCTCTACAAGGAAGCCGGCGGCGGCATCACCCCGTGGCACGCCGACCAGTACTACTGGCCGCTGTCGAGTGACCGGGTGTGCACGATCTGGCTCCCGCTGCAGGAGACGCCGGACGAGATGGGCCCGCTGGCGTTCGCCCGCGGCAGCCACAACTTCTCGACCGGCCGCGATCTGGCGATCAGCGACGAGTCGGAGGCGAAGATCAACCAGCTGGTCGCCGAACAGAACTTCGAGAACGTGGTGGAACCGTTCTCACTCGGCGACGCCAGCTTCCACCGCGGCTGGACGTTCCACCACGCCGGACCGAACCACAGCGGCATTCCGCGCCGGGTGATGACCGTGATCTACATGGACGCCGACATCAGGGTCACCGAGCCGGTCAACGACAACCAGGTGGCCGACCTCGGCTGGATGCCCGGCACCGAGATCGGTCAGGTTCCCGACACGGCGCGCAACCCGGTGCTCTACGACGGCCTGCGGTCCGGCTGAGGGCCGCTCCCGGAACGACACAGAGGACAGGTGGGTGGGATGAGCGGGGGAAGGGCGACATTCGACCGGGACGGTACGGCGTACCCGAGCGGGCTGTACGACACCGCGCAGGTGGCCGAGCCGGTCGAGGGGCTGGACGACGTGGGCGAGGCCGAGGTCGAACGCTACCGGCGGGACGGCTTCCTTCCGGTGAGCCGCGCGCTGTCATCGGAGACGGTGCGCGATGCCGTCGCCGGCCTGGAGGATCTCGCCCGCCCCGACTCGCCGGCGGACGTGCAGTACGAGGCCTGGGCGGAGAAGGTTCTGGACACCTTGACCCCGGCCCAGCGGCTCGACGTGACGCGGAAGTTCATGTCATTCGCGGCGCACGAGTCCCGGCTCGCCGCGATCGCGAACGACCCGAGCATCCTGGACGTGGTGGCTCGCCTGCTCGGCGGCGCCCCGCGGATGTTCCAGGACATGGCGCTGCTCAAGCCACCCGGCGGTGGGCGGGAGAAGCCGTGGCACCAGGACAACGCCTTCTTTCACGTGGTGCCCGGCACCCCGATCGTCGGCGTGTGGATCGCCCTGGACGCGGCCACCGAGGACAACGGCTGCATGCGCGTCATCCGCGGCTCGCACCGTGACGGACCCGTACGCCACGTCCACCTGCGCGACCTGCAGATCTGCGACGGGAACGTGCCGGTCGACCGTGGTGTGGCCGTGCCACTCCCGCCAGGTGGGCTGATGTTCTTCGACGGGCTGCTGCAGCACGGGACGCCGAGCAACGAGACGACGACGCGGCGGCGAGCGCTGCAGTTTCACTACACGGTGGACGAGGTCGCCTCGACGTCCGCCGAGGAGCACGCCGCGGTGTTCGGGATGGCCGACGGCGACGAGTGCTGACCCAGGGGAGGACGGCATGGAACGCCGCGCATCAGAGTCTGTGGTGAGCCGGAGGAACCTTCTCCTCTCGACGGGTACGGCGCTGCTGGTGACGTCAACCAGCGCTTGCGACCTGCTGTCCACCGACCCCACCGCCAGGAAGGGCGGCGGTAAGGAAGGACAGGACTCGTCGGGTACGTCCGCGAAGGAGGCGCCTGGCCTGGCCCAGCAGGTCATGGAGGGAAAGCTGCCGCCGCTCGCGGACCGCATTCCGAAGATCCCGCTCGTCGTCCGGCCTGTCGAGCGCACCGGAAGCTACGGAGGTACGTGGCGGTCCGCGCTGCTCGGCCCGTCCGACACCGCCTGGCTCGGTCGTACTGTGGGCTACGAAGCCTTGCTGCGCTGGGATTCCGGCTGGACGAAGGCGGTCCCCGACATCGCCGAGTCGTTCCAGGTGTCGCCGGACGCCCGGGAGTTCACCTTCAGGTTGCGCGCGGGGATGCGGTGGTCGGACGGCAAGCCGTTCACCGCCGCCGACGTCGTGTTCGCCGTCGACGTGCTGTCCGATCCCGTCCTCTATCCGGCCGGGCTTCCGCTGTACCTGACTACCGGCAAGGGCCCGGCGAAGGCCAGTCGGGTCGACGACCAGACCGTACGCCTCAGCTTTCCGGAGCCGTCCGGGTTGCTGATCGACAACCTGGCGTTCCAGGGCGCGCTCACCGCGATGCCGCGCCACTATCTCCAGCGGTTCCACCGGAAGTCCAACCCGGAGGTCGCCGCGCTGGCCAAGAAGGAGAAGTTCCAGGACTGGGTGGCGATGTTCCTCTCCCGGGCCGACCACTGGGCCAACTCCGACCTGCCGACCCTGTGTGCCTGGAAGGTGGTGAACCCCGTGGGCGAGGGCGGCCGGGTGATCGTCGAACGCAACCCCTACTACTGGAAGACCGACCCCGAGGGCCGCCAGCTGCCGTACCTCGACAGGGTGGTCTTCGACGTCATCGCCGACGCCTCGGTGATCCTGCTGAAGGCGACCAACGGCGAGTTCGACATGCACACCAGGCACGTCAACACCTCACCCAACAAGCCGGTGCTGGCGCGTGGTCGTGGCAAGGGTCACTTCCACTTCGTCGACGTCGAACCCTGCTTCGAGAACCAGATGGTCATCGCGCTGAACCTCACCCACGAGGACCCCGAGCTCCGGAAGGTCTTCCAGAACAGGGACTTCCGGATCGGGCTGTCCTACGCGATCAACCGGCCGGAGCTCGTCAACGCGGTCTTCCAGCGTCAGGGCAGGGCGTGGCAGGCGGCCCCGCGGGGAGTCGCCCTTCTACGACGAGGGGTTCGCCACCCAGTACACCCAGTACGACGAGACGAAGGCCAACGAGATCCTGGACCAGGCCGGGTACGCCAGGCGGGACACCGAGGGGTTCCGGCTGCGACCGGACGGGCAGCGCATCGCGTTTGCCGTGGAGGTGGCGTCGCCGGCCGTCATTCCGTACTGGCCGGAAGCGATGGAGATGGTCCGGTTGTACTGGCAGAAGGTCGGCATCAAGATGTCGGTCAAGCCGGAGGACCGGTCGCTCTTCTACGAACGCAAGGCCGCGAACAAGCCGGACGCCACCGTGTGGACGGGGTCGGCCGGACGGGAGTTCGACGTACTCCTCGATCCGCGGTGGTACTTCCCGTTCAACAGCGAGTCGAACTTCGCGATCCCGTGGGCCACCTGGTTCAGCAGCCGCGGCAAGGACGGCGAGCGCCCACCGGAGGCCACCCGGCGGCAGATGGAGCTCTATCAGCAACTGCAGCGAACGCCTGACAAGGAGGCTCGGTATCGGCTGATGAGGGAGATCCTCGGCATCGCCCGGGAGGAGTTCTACGTCATCGGCACCGTCCTGGAGGAGCAGGGCTACGGGATAGTCAGCGACCGGATGCACAACGTCGTGAGGTCGATGCCGGAGTCCCACATCTACAACACCCCCGCGCCGACGAACCCCGAGCAGTACTTCCAGACCGGCTGACCGGGATGCCCACGTCCGCGGCGCGCGGTCCTACGGTGTGACGGCATTCGCCTCGACGAATGCCAGGTCCACCTCCACGCCAAGGCCGGCCCCGTCCGGCACCGTGACCGTGCCGTCGGCGGCCAGTGTCAACGACTTGTTGACGACGCCCGCGCTGAGCTCGCTCTGCGCGACGTTGAACTCCACCCAGCGGGCTTCGGGCAGGGTGGACAGGAAGTGCAGGCTGTAGGCGTGCAGCAGGTCGGTCAGCCAGGAGTGGGTGACGATCTCCACCCCAGCTCTCGCGGCGTCGGGCGCGAGAGCACTCGCCACAGTGAGCCCACCGCACCGGGACAGGTCCGGCTGCACCACCGCGATCCCGTGGTCGCGGACCAGTCGCCGTAGCTCCCAGATCGTCGCCTGCTGCTCACCGGCCGCGAAGCGAAGGTGCGGGAACTCCGCTGCCAGCACGGCGTACTGCTCGGTGCGCTCCGGATGAACGATGTCCTCCACCCAGTACGGCGCGCCGTCGCCCAACGTCTCCAGCATTGTCGTCGTCTCGGTCATCGTCCGTACCCGCGGCCGGCCCGCGTCTTCGACGTACCAGCCGGGGTCGATCATCAACGCCCGGTCCGGACCGAGCGTCTCCCGCAGCGCCGCGAGGTTGTCCCGGTCCGCGCCCGGGTCGGTCCCGAACCCGCCCCAGCCGAACTTCATCCCGGTGAAGCCGAGGTCGACGTAGCGCTGCGCGGCGGCGGCGTTCTCCTCCGGCGTAGGCCGGAACAGGGTGGACGCGTACGCCGGCAACCGGTCACGCCGGCGACCTCCGAGCGCCTGCGCGAGCGACACCCCGGCGGCCTGTGCCCGGATGGACCAGAGGCAGTTGTCGACCGCCGACATGCAGTGCATGGCGACGCCGCGCCGCCCGTAGTAGGCGGTGGCGACGTACAACTCGTCCCAGATCGCCTCCACGTCGGTGGCGTCCCGGCCGAGAAGCTGCTCGTGGATGGTACGGAAGCCGAGCGCACTCATCCCGCTGCCCTGCAGGACACGAGCGGCGACCGGACCCATGGTCTCCACGTCGGACCAGCCCTCCAGGCCCTCGTCGGTGCGGACCCGTACCAGCAGCAGCCAGTCGCCCTGGTCGGTCGCCTCCGCCGCGCCCGCGTGGGCGCCATAGGTCTGGTTGCCCCGCAACAGGAAAGGAGTGACGTCGGTGATCCTCATGCGGTGCCCTTCCGGCCTGCGGGGCTCGCGTGCGCCGGACGGCCCGGCAGGTCGGACGGCCACGGAATCCGGCGTTCGGCCAGGCACGGCCGGAACCCCTCGGCGTGGGCGACCATCAGCCGGGCACCGGTGACCCGGTCGGAGTCGGCCATCTCGTCGGCGTAGTCGTGGCCGCGCAGGTGACGCATCACGTCCATCTGGCTCGCGTGCGCCCGGATCAGTTCGGCCTTGCGTGCCACGTGGCCGGCGGTGAGCTCGACGAAGTGGGTGGCCTCGAACCCGTAGCCCGCGCCGGTGTCGACGTGGAAGATCCGCGGCACGTGGTCGTTGGCCGGAACGTGTGGCTCGAACGAGCCGAGGTTGGTCCACAACGCGGTGTCGACCACGGCTTTCGCGGTCACCACGTGGTCGGCGTTGTAGTCGTTCGTCCAGTGGGTGAAGATCACCTCGGGATCGACGGTACGCAGCGCCGCGATCAGGTCGTGCCGCAGCGGCTCGTCGTCGTACAGGAACCCGTCCTCGCGACCCAGGCACAGGTAGCTCGCGTCGAACGCCTTCGCGACGGTACGGATCTCCGCCTCCCTCACCGCGACGGCCCGCTCGTGGGAGTCCGGCCCGGAGAACGGGAGACCCTTGTCGCCGCCGGTGAGGGTGACGAACGCGATCTCGTGGCCCTGCTCGTGCAGCCGCAGCAGCGTTCCCAGACAGCGCATCTCGTCGTCAGGGTGGGCGAACACGCATGCATACCTCATGACTGCTCTCCCTCCGTTGACTGGTCTCCCTCCGGCAGCCGGGCGAGTGACACGGACAGCGCGCCGTCCACGGTCAGGAACGAACCGGAGATGTAGCCGGCGCCGGGGGAGGACAGGAAAGCCACGGCCGCGGCGACCTGGCCGACCTCACCCATCGCGCCGAACGGCAGCGCCTTGCCCGCCCGGGCCAGATGCTCCTCGCCGTAGAAGGCCACCTCGCCGGGGGTGGCGATCCAGCCGGGGACGACGGCGTTGACCCGGATCCGCCGGTCGGCCCATTCGTGCGCGAGCGTCCGCACCACCTGGCCGAGCGCGCCGTGCGCGGCGTTGTAGCCGAGGCAGCGCGCGAACGCGTGCGTCTCGTGCAGCGAGCCGATCACGGTGAACGCCGCACCCGGTGACGGCGGGGTGGGCGCGACCGCGAGGGCGCGGAACAACGCGAACGCCGCGAGCGGACCGATGGTGAAGCTGAGCCGCACCGAGTCCAGGCTGAGTTCCAAGGCGGGTACGTGTTCCTCGTGGGCGAGGGCGTGCACGGCGGAGCGGACCTGCCCCACTGCTGCGGCGGCCGCCGCGACGTGCTCCCCGAACGCCGGGTCCGCGGCGTCGGCCGCGACGGGCACCCCGGAGCCGCCGGCCTGCTCGATCGCGGCGACGGTCTCCTTCGCCCGGTCCAGATCCCGGTCCACGCAGACCACCGTGTCGTGGGAGTCGGCGAGGGCCAGGGCACAAGCACCACCGATGCCGCCGCCCGCGCCGGTGACGATCGCGACGGTCGGGCCGCCACCGCCTGCCGACGCCGGCTCAGCCATGGTCGACCGCCCGGCGCAGCAGCTCGACCAGCCGGTCGATCTCGGCGTACATCCGTTCGTCGACCCCACCGGCGACCGGGCCCCGTACCGCCGCGCTGCGGAAGACTCCCTGTCGCACCAGGAGGTACTTCTCGATCGCGACGAAGCTGTCCAGGCTGGTCTGCAGCGAGACCATCTGCGTCAGCGGCCCGGCGATCCGGTAGGCCCGGTCGTAGTCGCCGGCGTTGAGCGCCCGCCACAGCGGGACCAGTGCCCACACCAGGTCACCGGCCGGCATGGTGCCGATCGCTCCGCGCCGGAAACTGTCGACGAGATACATGCCGCCGTTTCCCTCGAGAACGCGTGCCTTCCCGCCGGTCGCGTCCAGCAGTTGGGTCAGCTTGGGCCCGATCGGATGGGCCTCCGGCTTGAACAGCACCCGGTCGGGTAGCTCGGCCTGCAGTCTGGCCTGCAGGTCGATCGACAGCGCCGAACCGACGTAGCCGCTGGCGTCCTGGACGATCACCGGCACCTGTGCGGCGTCTCCGATGGCGAGGAAGTAGTCGAACAGTTCCGCATCACCGGCCCGGCTGAGCGCGGGCGGCGTGGCCATCACCGCGTCCGCGCCGACCGCGGCCGCGTGCCGCGCGTGGCGTACGGCGGTATGGGTGGACTCCGCGCCCACGCTGACCACCGACGCACCCCGCCCGGTGGCCGCACCGCACAGCAGCGTCGCGAGTTCGTCCCGCTCTGCCGTCGACAGCCGCAGCACCTCCGACACCATCCCGATCGCCGCACCGTCCGCACCGTTGTCGAACAGCCACTCCACCTGGCGTACGAACGTTCCGGCGTCAATGTCGCCTTGCTCGTCGAACGGCGTCTGTACCACGCACACGACCCCGCTCACCTCGGCACCGGTCATGGCGCGACCGTCCTCTCCGGCGCATCCGCGCCGTCGTTGGGAACGCCCAACCCGAGCAGGGCAAGGGAGTTCTGTTGGCAGATCCGGTCCACGTCGTCGTCGGTGACGTCGGCCATCCCGAGCGTGCGGCACAGCCCAGCTGCCTTGCGAAGTCCGGCCACGGTGCGCTCGACGGTCGAGAACGGGTAGTCGGTGCCGAACAGGATCCGGTCGAACACGCGGTACTCCTTCGCCGCCGTCAGCGCCTGTGCCAGCTGCCACGGCCGGGTGTCGAGCGCGGACACGTCGACGTAGAAGTGCTCGTGCCGGCGGATCACACTCAGCGCCTCCTCCGCCCACGGATGCCCGAAGTGCGCGATCCACATCCGCAGGTCCGGGAAGCGGCGCGCCACCTGGTCCAGCTGCAACGGCCGGGCGTAGTCGACGATCGCCGCCGGGGTGAACGTCGTTCCCTGGTGCCAGATCACCGGGATCTGGTGGTGCGCGGCGACCTCCAGCAGGTCGAAGCAGGCCGGGTCGTGCGGGTGGAAGTGCTGGTAACACGGGCCGAGCTTGAGTCCCCGCAGCCCCAGCGTCGTGATGGCGTCGTCGAGCAGGGCGGGTGCTCCGGGCCGGTTCGGATTGACGCTGGCGAACCCGATCAGGTTGTCGTGCCCGGCGACCGTGTCCGCAACGTAGTCGTTGGGGACGACGACACCCACCGGCTCGGCGTCGAACGCCAGCACGATCGACGTCCCGGCCGCCTCCGCGGCGTGCCGGTGCTCCTCCGGGGTGACGTTCCAGCTGACCTCGCCCCAGGCCCGGATCTCATCATGTGCCAGCGGATCGCACACGTGTGTGCCGTGTTGGCCCAGATGCGTGTGGACGTCGACGGCGACTTGCGCCTGTGTCATCTATCGGATCCCGTCTCGTTCGGACAGCGTGGCGAACGCCACGGTGTGCGCCGGCAGGAGAATCTGGTGTTCGAACGCGTCGGCGGTGACGACGACCCGTTCCTCCAACGGGTGCAGGGCGAGCGTGTCGGCGCACCAGCGCCGCTGCTCGTCGATCCGGTGAACGGTCAGCAGCTTGGGGCCCGGCGTCAGCCCGGCGTACCGCAGCGTGAGAATTCGGTCCCGGCAGTCCGGCCGGGAAAGGTTGGTGTTCGCCACCAGCACCGACACTGTTCCGGGACCGCTGGCCGCGTAGGCGTGCAGCTCCTCGTGCGACGTCTCGCAGGTCACCTTGGTGTCGCCGAGCCTGCCCAGCAGTTGGTGGACGAAGTACTGCGGTCGCACCTCCCCACGTTCACCGAACAGGCCGAACCGGTGCGGCACCTCGTTCCAGTGCCGCATCATGTGCGCGACACCCTCGGGGGAGAAGAACGGCGCGAACTCGCCCGGATCACACACCTGGTCCCACAGGTGGTAGTAGAACGACCAGGCCGGCCCGGCCTCGTCCATCGCGAGGATCGACGCCGCCACGAGTGCCGCCCGGCGTGGGTCGTCGGCCTGGTCGGCCACGGACACAGCCTCGAACGACGTACTCCACTCGGTGACCATCAGCTCCGGCGCCGGTTCGGGGAACCCCGCCACCAGCCGCATTCCCTCGGTCACTCCCGCCGCGTGTCGCGTCCAGTCGTCGTCGTAGATGTGCCAGGAGATGAAGTCGAGCGGGACGTCGTTCTCACGGCAGTGCTTGACGAAGCCCGGCAGCGGTTCGTTGGTCACCCAGCACGCCGCCGTTCCGCCCACCTTGACGTGTGGTGCGGCCGCACGGATGGCGGGTGCGGTCAGGTCGTAGAACCTCGCGTAGTCGTTCGGGTCGGGGATCAGATACGGCGACCCGCCGTCCTCGCCGATGTCGGTCTCGTTGCCGATCTCCCAGCGGGTGACGAGGTCTCGTTCGACGGAGTAGCGGCGTACCAGCGCGGCGACGACCCGCTGCCACTCGGCGACGTCGTTCGGCATCCACGCCGCGTGGTCGATCCGGTCTTCGTGGTCGAACAACGGGCCGGGCTTGAGGCAGATCGCGGCGACGACCTTCGCGCCGGTGGCGGCGAGGGAGTCCATGTACGGGTCCAGCCGGCTCCAGTCGAACCGCCCGTGCTCGGGATAGATGTCGAAGAACTGCTGGACGAAGATCCGCACCAGCCGCGGGCGCAGCGCCGCCGCGCCCTCGACCACGCGGAGCGGAAGCGGTGAGCTGTTGATGCCGCCCAGCCCGACGGTGTGCCGCCAGAGCTCGGCCGGGCCGCGCTGATCGGCGACGTCGACGCGCACGGTCTCCCGGTCGAGCAGGGCGAAGTCAGGCAGAGCCATGGTGACCTCCGACGTGGGTGAGCCGGCCGTCGATCCGGTAGGCCGAGCCGGTCAGCTCGACCTCGCCGTCGTCGTACGGCTTCTGCCCGGTGTTGACCACGACCTCGGTTCCGTCCGCATAGGTGGTGCGGCTGACCGTGCCGGCGTCGTCGAGGAAGGCGTGCGACAGCATCGGTTGCAGCGCCGTGCGTTCGTGCAGGTGTGCTACCGGGAGGGCCTCCCGGAGCAGGCGTTGCGTCTCGGGGTCCTCCCAGGTCACCCACGACGAGGAGACGGCTACCTCGGCCGCACCGATCACCGGGAAGTACCCGAGCACCGGCGACACCGTGGGCGGGTTGCCGCACATCACGTCGTAGAGGATCTTCGCCCGCGACCAGTCGCCGCCCCAGTAGCTCCTGTTGTACGGGTCGTACTCCCAGCAGTAGGACACCACCGAGTCGTGGTAGACGAGTCCCTGCAGCGGGACGTGCCGCGCGGGCGCGGGAAAGCAGGTCTCCAGGTCGCGGCGGGGGTTGTTGGAGCAGAAGTCCATCACGTCGAACGCCCAGTCGCACCCGCCCTCCGAACCGATCAGGTGTCCCCACCCGGCGACCTCGGCCAGCCAGTCCCGGCGCGCTTCCCGGTCGGTGGACCGGCTCATCGGATGCTCCGATGACCAGCACTCCATCAGCGCCTTGCTCGTGGTGGTGTCGAAGTGCAGCCCGGCGAACGTTCCGGCCCGCTTCCGCAGCCGACGGCCGTGTTGTGCGATCACCGTGTCGCAGAGCCGGGCGTAGCGGTAGTCGCGGTTCACCCAGCCCTGCGGCACCCGCCCGTCCCGGTCGACGGCGAGCATGCCCGGGTCGAAGCTCGGGTCGAAGTCGAGAATGTCCTCCAGGTAGAGCCACGCGAACGGCGTGAAGCCCGCCTCGGCGATCGGCGCCGCGAAGTCCGGAGCGCTGATGAAGGGCTGGTAGTCGTTCAGCCACGGCCCGGCGTCCCACTGCAGGAAGTCGATCGGCCCGAGCAGCCCGCTCCGGTAGCCGATGTCGCGAAGCCCGGCGAGAACCTGGTCGAGCTTGCGGCGCGAGAACGGCAGATAGCCGGTGCTGAAGTACGGCGCACCGACGATCCCGCCGACCGCGGGCCGCTCGGCGATCTTGTCGGCCAGCGACCGGAACCGCCCGGCCGCGACGACCGACTGCCGGTACGCCGACGCCGCCGCGACGTAGCCGGGCTCGTCCAGCAGCGTGTAGGTGACGCGACGGGGGTAGCGGAGTGAGCCGAGAGACGCCGTCCAGCCGACGGCGACCTCCGCTCCGGAGTCTGCGGCGCTGGTGACGGTGAGCTCGACGTCGTCCTGGTCGGCGAAGGTCGCGAGCAACCCACCGTTCGGCGTACTGGCGGACCAGAACGGCATCGACAGCCCGACGGTGTTGCCGCCCGCCACGTCGAAGGTGAAGTCGAGACCATCCCCGGGGGAGGGCTGGTACACGATGCCGTTCGTGGTCTTGAGCGGCAGTGCCAGCTCCACCACGGGCGTACCGTCCGCTCGCAACGCGGGCGGATAGCGCAGCGGCGAGGTCAGCTCGGCGTCGGCCGTCGGAGTGAGTGAGAACGTCACGCCCGAGGGGCCGTCGGCGAGCGCTATCTCGACGGTGACGACAAGACCGCCGAGGCGCAGCACGGCGCGGCAGCCGCGGTCGAGGGCTTCGCACGACTCCAGCCGTACCGTCTCGTGGTGCGCACCACCCGGCATGTCGATCCCGCCGAACGTCCAGCGGTTCGTGCCCGCCGGGTTCTGGATGCTTCCCGCGAGAGTGCCCGGATCGACGCTGAGGACCACTCCCGGCGCCTGCCAGTGCCACGAGGCCCTGCCGTCATCCGTTGAATGCACCGGCGGCGTTCCCTCCGTCGACTGTTCTGGGCGGCTCCCGAACAGGGCCGGCACCGGTGGCGCCCTCGGTGCCGCCGGTGTGGTGATGCTGACGCGATTCTGCTGGAACCGGAGCCTCTGGCCAAGGGAATGGCTCTGTGCGGTCACGGCAGGCCAACTGGACCGGCGACTCCACTCGCCCCCCGGGAGTGCGTCGGCACCCATCCGTGCCCCGAGGCCTTTCGTGAGCGCTGTTCCACTATGCCTTTGCCGCGATTTTGGCCGTACTTTATGGACTTGGAGCTCGCGTTGGTTTATATGAAGTCCGACATTAATCCGTGCCGCTATTTCTTGTACGCACAACAATTGCGTGGAGGGGTGTTCGGAAATCGTCGGCGATGCCGGAATCGGACCGGCCTGGCCGTCGCTGGTCAACCGCGGATCTTGACGCGGTCCATACCTGTACCAAAAGGTAGGTGGGAACGATGTTGCTGAATCGTTTCACCCCTCGAGCGGACTGGAATCCGTGCCATGCGCCAGTACGTCGTCAAACGGTTGGTGATGGCTTTCGCCATCGTCTACTTCGTGGTGTCGCTGTCGTTCTTCATGATCCGGCTGATGCCGGGTAATCCGATGTCCGCACTCGAGGCGCAACTGCAGAAGCAGGGCGGCATGTCTCCGGAGGAGATTCAGCAACGGGTGCAGGCGATCTACGGTCTGACGCCGAATGAGCCACTGGGGCGTCAGTATGTCGACTACATCTGGAACGCGCTCCACGGGGATCTCGGAAACTCGATCAGCGACCCGGGCGAGAGTGTCGTGCACGTCATCGCCAATGCCGCTCCGTGGACGATCTTCATCGTGGGTTCGTCGCTGGTCATCAGTTTCGTCGCCGGTATCGCGATCGGGGCCCTGATGGCGGCCTTCCAGAACAGCGCCTTCGCCAAGGTCATGACGTTCGTGGTGTCGTTCCTCAGCGCCGTCCCCAACTACCTGGTTGCCATCGTGCTGCTCTATCTGCTGACCGACGTCCATCATTATTTCCCCATCTCCGGGGCGTATTCGGTCAACATCACCCCCGGGTTCAGTCTCGGCTTCGTCGGCAGCGCGCTCTATCACGCGATCCTGCCCATAGCCGCGTTCGTCATCACCTCCTTCGGTGCGTGGTCGCTTTCGATGAAGGGCACGGCTGTTTCGGTGCTGGGTTCGGAATACGTGCGGGCGGCGGAGTCGCGCGGTCTCAGTCCCCGGCGGGTCGCGCAGTCCTATGTTGGCCGCAACTCGCTGCTGCCGCAGGTCACCGGCCTGGCGCTGTCGGTCGGGTTCCTCTTCGGCGGCTCGGTGTTCATCGAGTTCTACTTCAGCTACCCCGGCCTCGGCTACTACCTCATCAACTCCATCAACTCCCGTGACTACTCGGTGATGATGGGCTGCTTCCTGCTGATCACGTCCTCGGTGGTGCTGGCGAACTTCGTGGTCGACCTCGTGTATCCGGCGATCGACCCGCGCATCGCCAGACCCGGACTGGCCCGTCGCGCGGAGGAGCAGAAGGAATCGGCCGAGGAGACCGCAGTCGTCGCGAAGGCGGGCGTATGAGCTTTCTCGCCGACTTCTGGCGCATCGCCCGCGCGGACCGAACCGGCCTGGCCGGCGCCGTCGTGGTGGCGATCTATGTGGTGGTCGCCATCATCGGGCCATACGTCGCGCACGTGTCCACCGAGCAGGATCCGATGAAGGCGTACCTCTCCCCGTCGTGGCATCACCTGCTCGGCACCGACTCCTTCGGTCAGGACGTTCTGTCCGAGGTGATCGTGGGAACCCGGCCGATCATGGAGGTCGGCGTCCTCGCCGCGACCATCACGGTGTTCGTGGGCGTCGTGGTGGGACTGGTGAGCGGTTATCTCGGCGGGGCGGCCGACACCGCCATCATGCGAGTCACCGACGTCGTCCTGACCCTCCCCGGCCTCCCCCTCATCCTGATCATCTCCAGTGTCGTCCGTACGTCCAGTCCGGTCGTACTGGCGCTGATCCTCTCGGTCACCGCCTGGGCGGGCCTTGCTCGCGCTGTGCGATCGCAGGCGCTCAGCCTGCGGACCAGCGACTTCATCGAGGCCGCCCGGCTGCAGGGCGCGTCCCTCACCAACGTCGTCGGCCGGCAGTTGCTGCCCAACGTCGGCCCGTACGTCGCGATCCACTTCCTGCTGGCCATCACGGGCGCGATGTACGCCGAGGTGGGTCTCTTCCTGCTCGGCATCGCCCCGGTGAGCGGGACGAACTGGGGCGTCATGATCAACACCGCGATGAACCAGGGCGCGCTCTACACCAGCAAGAGCATGCTCTATCTGTTCTCGCCGATGGCCGCGATCGTCATCCTGCAGGTCGCGTTCGTGTACCTCACCAGGGTCCTGGACAGTCTCTTCAACCCCCGGCTACGGGTCCAATGACCGAGGAGGCGCGAGACATGACCGGCGTGGTCGCGGACCAGACCGCCGTGAAGCGCTCCGGCGACGGGGCGCCGATCGTCGAGGTCGACAACCTCACCGTCAGCTTCGGAAGTGGGCCGGGATCGGTCCGAGCCGTGGAGAACGTGAGCCTGGCCGTCCAGCCCGGAGACATCTACGCGTTGGTCGGAGAGTCCGGGTGCGGCAAGTCCACGCTCGCCTATGCGTTGCTCGACATCGTTCCGCCACCGGGACGGACGGCCGAGGGCGAGGTGAGGTTCAAGGGAGTCGCGTTGGGGGGTCTGCGCCGCAAGGACCTGCGCAAGCTGCTCGGCCTGGAGATCTCCATGGTCTTCCAGGCGGCCATGAACGCGTTCAACCCGGTCATCACCATCGGGGACCAGGTGGAGCACGTCCTTCAGGCACATCCGGAGGTGTTCTCCGATCCTCGGGACGGCCGAGCGTACTTCGAGCACCTGCTGGAGCTCGTACGCCTGCCGCCGGCCGTCGTCTGGGACGCGTTCGAGAGCCAGCTGTCGGGCGGCATGAAGCAACGGGTGTCCATCGCCCTGGCGTTGCTGCTCAAACCGTCGGTGGTGGTGCTGGACGAGCCGACCACTGCTCTGGACGTACTCAACCAGCGGCTGGTCATCGACATCCTCCGGCGCCTGCACCGCGAGCTCGGCGTCACCATCATCTTCGTCACCCACGACCTCGCCGTGGTGGCAGAGCTGGCCACCCGGGTGGCCGTGATGTACGCCGGACGACTGGTCGAGGCGGGCACGGTCCGGGAGATCTTCAAGTCCCCGCGACGTCATCCGTACGTGCAGGCGCTGGTCGACGCCATCCCGAGCGTTCTGGAGAAGGGCCTCCTGGTCCGGCCCATCGCCGGGGAGGTACCCAACCTCGCCGACCTGCCGCCGGGCTGCCGGTTCGCCCCACGCTGTCCATCGGCCCAGCACGTCTGCACCCAGGCGGAGCCGCCGCTGCTCGCCGACAAGCAGCATCTCGTCGCGTGTCACGTGGTGAACGAGGACCTGGAGGTGACGGCCCGATGAGCCTGCTCGAAGTGGACCACCTGACCCACCGGTACGCCACCACGAAGGCACGTCCGGTCCTGCAGGACGTGAACCTCGCGGTCGAACCCGACGAGGTGGTCGCCCTGGTCGGTGAGTCCGGGTGCGGCAAGACGACCCTCGGCAAGATCATCGCCGGCCTGACCCAGCCGAGCGGCGGAACGGTCCGGTACGAGGACAAGGACATCCAGTCGCTGCGGGGCAGGGCGAAAACGGCGTGGCGTCGGGACGTCCAGCTGGTCCACCAGGATCCGTACAGCTCCCTCAACCCGGGCCTTTCCATCGGCACCACGCTCGGCTACGGCCTGCGGCGGCACGGCCTCGCCACGCACCGGACCGTGGAGAAGCGGTTGCTGGAGACTCTGCAGCAAGTAGGACTTGACGCCACGCCGGCGTTCCTGCACCGCTATCCGCACCAGCTGTCGGGTGGGCAGCGGCAACGTGTCGCGATCGCCCGTGCCATCAGCCTCGAGCCACGCCTGGTCGTCGCGGACGAGGTGACCAGCATGCTGGACGTCTCGATGCGGGTGGCCATCCTGAACCTCCTGCTGAAGTTCCGCGAGGAACGCCAGATCAGTTTCGTGTTCATCAGCCACGACTTCGGTGTCGTTCGCTACTTCACCAGGGGTGGCCGCATTCTGGTGATGTTCTACGGCGTGGTGGTCGAGGAGGGGCCCACGGAGCAGATCATCACCCAGCCGCGGCACCCCTACACGTACCACCTTCTTCGAGCCATCCCGGTGCCCGATCCCGACGTCGCCGAAATCCGCCGCGACGAGGACGTCGCCCACCGGCTCCAGGGAGAGCCCTCGCCCACTGGTTGTGTGTTCGCCAACCGCTGCCCCTTCGCGGAGGACCGCTGCCGCGAGGCGCCCCCGCTGGCCGAGGTGGCTCCGGGGCACCGGGCTGCGTGCTTCTTCCCCGATCGGGTTCCCCCACTCACCGAACTCACGAGCCTGGGGGGACCGACTGACGCGGCTGGAACCGGTGGCCGCCTTCGCCACACCGAAGAGACAGGGCACGCAACGTAGGAGGGAACCATGAGAACAGCGAGGTCTCGAAGGGCGATGGCGGTACTCGTCGTGGCCGCCGTGCTCTCCCTGGTGGCCGCCGCGTGCAGTGGCGGCGACAGCGGCGGTGGCGGCGGTGGCGGCGAGAACATCGGCAAGGCCACGGACAAGGCAGTGGTCGATCCGGCGAAGTTCTCGGCGACGACGACCGCGCTCCGGATCGCCAACCCGCAGTGGAGCAGCGGCGTTTCCTACAATCCGTACAGTCCGAACCCGGAGCCGTTCCTCAACCTGTCACTGCTCAACCTGGGCGCCTACTTCAACACCCTCCGCCCTGGTGCCAACCCGTACTTGCCCGAGATGGCGTCGAGCTGGAAGGTCAGTGGCCACGAGATCACGTTCAACCTGCGTGAGGGAACGAAGTGGCAGGACGGCAAGCCCTTCACGGCCAAGGACGTGATGGACAGCTTCCTGCTGGCCGGTGCGAACGGAAACTCGGTGTGGGCGGACATGTCCGGCCTGTCCGCTCCCAACGACCATCAGGTCGTGGTGAAGCTCCAGGACTGGGTCGTCGTGGACAACGCCATGTCGTCCATCATGAGCATCTGGATGTTGCCTTCCAGCCAGTACGGGAGTCTCCTTCCGGCCGGGTTCGACAAGAGCCTGCTCAGCTACTGGCACACGTACAACTTCCTGAATCCCACCCAGGAGAGCATCAAGGCGGCCTCGGACTCACCGGCGGGCAAGGCCGTGTTGACGACCGGCACCAACCTGGCGAAGTTCAAGCCGGCCAAGCTCATCGGGAACGGCCCCTACCTGCTTCAGAACTCCGGCGTGAGCGGAATTCTGTTCAAGAAGTGGATGGGCTGGTGGGACCAGAAGAGCATCCGCGTTCCGTGGGTCCAGATCGTTCCCGCGAGCGTCACAGCGGCCTTCGGCGGACTGTCCGGCGGCACCATGGATTTCGAGGAGTTCTCGCAGTTCACCGACCCGCAGGTGGACAAGCTGAAGGCCTCGGGCACTGGACACTACGTCTTCATCCCGTCGCCGGTGCAGCAGGAGAGCCTGGTGTTCCACCTGGGCACCTATCCGTACAACCTGCGTGAGGTCCGGCAGGCGTTCGCGTACATCATCAAGCGCAAGCAGCTCACCCAGCTGGACATGGGCGGCAAGCTGATCCAGGACCCGCCCGCGATCGCCCCCGACGGCATCAACGACGCGATGGCGGTGCCGAAGTACATCACCAGGGCCCAGCTGAAGGCCATGAACCCCTACGACTACAACCCGGCCAAGGCGAAGCAACTGCTGGAGAGCGTGGGGTTCACGAAGAAGAACGGCAAGTGGTACACGCCCAAGGGTGACCAGTGGAAGGTGACGATCACCGAGGAGGCGGGGAACTCGCAGTTCGACCAGGACGGTGTGGCCATCGCGAACATGCTGATGCACTTCGGGATCAAGGCCGAGGAGGTGAACGTGAACTCGGGGACCTACTACAACCAGATGCTGGACGGCCAGTTCGCGGTCACCGAGTGGTTCATGGACTGGGGTGGCACGCCGAACCCGCTGGCGGACTTCTCCTCGACGTTCGCCCCGGGTGCCCTGCCGGCGTGGAACTACCCGATCTGGTACGACGGCAAGGGAGAGTTCCACGGGCACGTGGCGATCGGCGTCGGACCGTACGCGGACGTTCCCGGTCTGGGCAAGGTGCATATCGCCGCGACGCTGAACCGTCAGGTCAACCAGGCGCCGAAGAGCAAGTGGGCGGAGTACACCTACGACTGGGCTCGCTGGATCAACCGGGACCTACCGATCCTGCCGCTGTACAACAACGCGTTCCACGAGGCGTACAGCACCAGCCGTTACACGAAGTTCCCGCCTGACTCGGAGAAGTGGCTGTGGACCGGGCTCGGCGGAGCGGCCCAACCGGTGACGTGGATGCAGGCCGGATATCTCCAGATGAAGAAGGGAAGCTAGCGCCGCACCCGGACGGCGCCGTCGTACGGTCAGGACGGGGGCGGCGGGGATCCACCCGAAGTGGTCCAAATGCCGCACCCGTCCACCGACCGGGGCCAGGACCGGCGATGACGTCCGGAGCCGAGCAGTCGGCCGCCGATGGCCACATTGGCGACGAGCCGATGAATTTGCTTTCATCTTCAGCGTGGAACACGTGACGAATTGGGATTCGGAGCGACACCGCATACGGCGGTTCCGGGTCATCGTGGGGGTCGTCGCCGTATCGCTGGTGATCTTCGGAGGAGTGGCCGGTGCCCTGATGCTGCTCGGCACCCCCGGCCGGACGGTGGAGAGGGCGGAGGAGGCGAAGCAGCAGGCGGCGAAGCAGTCGGTGGCGCGCGCCGAGCGGCGGATGAACACCTTCGTCAGCGCCTGGAGACGCGGGAAATGGGACGAGGCGGGGCAGTACACCGACAGCCCAGGCAGTGCGGCGTCGCTCCTCGCCTCCGTGCACCGCAACCTCGCGCCGAGGCCGTTCTCGATCGAGGTCGGCCGGCCGAGCGCGACCAGCCGCATCAGGAGCGACACCAAGGGCAGCAAGGCCTACGTCGTGCCGTTCACCGTACGGATGAAGGTCCCGCGCGTCGGCGCGTACACCTACGCGTCGAAGGCGCGCATCGTCCAGACCCGGGACAGGGACGTGGTTCACTTCGAGCCGTCGATGGTCCACCCCGCGCTGAAGGCGGGGCAGACGCTCGCCGTGGCGAAGATGTCCACCCGCGGATCGATCCTGGACAGCAAGGGTGACGTGCTGGCTGCGACCACGATCGTCGGCGACGTCGACGCGAGGGGCAGGGGGACCTCGGGCCTGGAGAAGCGCTACAACAAGCAGCTCACCGGGTCCGGGTCCGGGTCGGCGTACCTGATCGCGATCACCGACCGGGAGACCGGACGCGCGCTGAGGCCGCTGCGTACGCCCGGCGCGAAGCTGGGCGCGGACGTGCACACCACGATCGACCCGGACGTGCAGCGCGCGGCGGCCAACGCGCTCGGCGGAGTCAGCACCCCGTCGGCGATCGTCGCGCTCAAGCCGTCCACCGGCGACATCCTGGCCGTCGCGAACTCCCCGGCCGGCTACAACCGTGCGTTCATCGGGGAGTACCCCCCGGGTTCCACGTTCAAGGTGATCACGTCCGCCGCCCTGCTCAAGGCCGGGCTGAGCCCCTCCGATGTCCTGGAATGCCCCAGATACGAGTGGGTGTACGGGTGGCGCTTCACCAACCAGAACGAGTTCACGCTGCCTCCGGGTTCGACGTTCCGGGACGCGTTCGCGCATTCCTGCAACACCGCGTTCGTCGGGGCCAGGGACAGGCTCGACGACCGTACGCTCGCCAGGACCGCCGCGGCGTTCGGGATCGGCGGCGTCTGGGACACCGGCGCGTCCACCTACGACGGTTCGGTGCCGGTGAACACCGACGTCCTCGACCGGTCGGCGGCGATGATCGGCCAGGGCCGCGACCTCGCGTCGCCGCTGGTGATGGCGTCGGTCGCGGGCACCGTGAAGAACGGGAAGTTCGTCCAGCCGAGGCTGGTCCCCGAGGCGGTCCGCCACGCCTACCAGGCGCCGGAGTCGCTCGGCCCGGACGTCCTCACCGACCTCCGGTCGATGATGCGCTCGGTGGTCACCGACGGGGCGGGTGACGCGCTGCGCGGTCTGCCCGGCGGGCCGCACGCCAAGACCGGCACCGCGGAGTACGGCAACGCCTCCCCGCGCCGGACCCATGCCTGGATGATCGGCTATCAGGAGGACAGCGACATCGCGTGGGCTGTTCTCCTCGAGGACGGTGGGTCCGGGGGCTCCGACGCGGGGCCGGTCGCGGCCGCGTTCCTGAAGAACCTCACCGGGAAGAAGCCTTCCTGACCAGCCCGGGTGGGTGTGACCGGAACCACGGATCGGTGGGTGCAGGTTCCAGGGCGGTCGTCCACGAGCCGTGCACGTGCCACCGGAAGATGTCCGTTACGAGGGAGGGGCTGCCGCCCAGACTGGTACGAAACCGGCAGGCGGATCGCCGGAGATCGTCCGCACCGGCGTCGAGCAGCGCGCGGACGAGTTGCCGCCTGAGTCCCGATCGCCCGCTTGCGCCGGACTTGACGACGCCCACGGTCTCTCCGGACCATGGGTCCTGTGCACCACCCAGCCATCGGAACGCGCACCGTCGTCATGCCTCCCCGGCTGCGGCTGGCCGCGCAGATCGCCCGCCATCTGGCCGAGTCGGTGCTCATCCCGCTCGGACTCTTCTACGGCATCGTCGTCGCAGCGGGTTTCCACGTCGCGCTGCTGGCCGCCGTCGCCTGGGCGTTGGTCGCGATGGCCGTCCGCGTCGTCAGAGGCGGGCGCCTGCCGGCGGTACTCCTCGGCACGACCGCGATGACCGTCGTCCAGGTGGGCGTTTCCTACGCCGCCGGGTCGGCGATGGTCTACTTCCTCCAGCCAACCCTGGCCACCTACGCCGTCGCCGCGGCGTTCCTGCTGACGGCACTGCTGGACCGTCCGCTCATCCAGCGGCTCGCCCACGACTTCTGTCCGCTGCCCCTCGAGGTGGTGCGCTCGGCTCCGCTGCGCCGGCTCTTCCAGCGGCTGTCCCTGCTCTGGGGCGCCGTACTGCTGGTCAACGCCAGCCTGACGCTGAGCCTGCTGCTGACCATGGGCACCACGTGGTCGGTGCCGGTGGCAACCGTGGCGTCGGTCCCGCTGTTCGCCGCGGGGCTCGTCCTGTCGCTGTTGTGGTTCCGCCGGTCGCTGCGCGACGGCGGGTACCGGCTCGCCTGGTGCGAGCCCGCGCAGGGGATGGCGCCCCAGGGCCTGTCCTAGGGCGGTGGAGGTGGAGACCCGGACGGTCCCGTCCTCCACTCCGAGAACGTCCTCGGCGCTGACGTGGAAGTCGCGCCTGACAGGACGAACCGATCACCCTGAACACCGCGCGGTCTCGATACGCTCGGTGGCCTGATCCGGTCACGAGAGCGGAACGGCTACGGTCAGCGGCAGACGCCACTTGTGTGTGAACCGTTCCCGACCGGCCGAGGAGACGCAGTGAGCGCACCGCGAGCCGACCGAGCCACGATCTTCGGGCTGAACGCCGAGACCTACGAACGCTGGCGGCCCACCTATCCCGACGAGGCTGTCGACTGGCTGGTGCCGGCGGGAGCGAGCGTCGTCGCCGACCTGGGCGCGGGCACCGGCAAGTTGACAGGTGCGCTGCTGGCGCGAGGACTTCGGGTCGAGGCGGTGGAGCCGGACGTACGCATGCTCGATGTCCTCCGGAGGGTGCATCCATCCGCGCGAGTTCACAACGCGGGGGCGGAGGAGCTTCCGTTGGCGGACGCCTGTGTCGACGCGGTCTTCGCGGCGGACGCGTGGCACTGGTTCCCGTTCGATTCGGCGGTCGCGCAGGCGCGTCGGGTTCTGCGGCCGGGCGGATGGCTGGGCCTGATGTGGAGCATGGCGTCGCCGATCGAGCCGTGGGAGAAGGAGCTGGCCGCGCTGGATCCGTCGTACGCACCTCAGCCGGAGGAGGCGACCGGCGGCGAAACGCCCTTCCCGGCCGACGAAACCGAGACCGCGACCTTCCGGTGGACGTGGCGCAGGACCCCTGACGCCTGGTGTTCGTACCTGGAAACCCTGTCGGCGTTCGTCCTCATGCCCGAGCCGGAACGTCGCGAACGCCTGCGAGAGGCACACGCCCTCGTGTCCGGCGCCTGCCGGGCCGTCGGGCCTGCCACGGCCGGCATCCACCACGAGGTGTTCTGCCTCCGCTGGCGACCTGCGCCCTAGTCAGCCGGCAAGGGTGGTGGCCATCCACTCGTGAACCCCGTCGTCGTCCATGGCGCCGCCATGGGATCGAAGCATCGACTGAACCGCTCTGGCCTGCGTCCAGCGCAGGGCCCGCTCGACGTCGATCTCGGCCGCGTCGGCGAAGATCTCGATCCGTCTGCGCAGCACGCGGTCGGGGTGGGGCATGGCTCGCAGTTCGGTCCAGCGTTCGCGCAGGTGGGTGAGGCATTCGAACGCGATCTCGCCGGCATAGCCCTGCGGGTCGATGGCCAGCCAGTCCTCGCGGGTTCCGCGAAGGACGTTGGACTCGCTGAGGTCGCCGTGTTGCACGGTCCCGGGTTGGTCCGGCCCGAGTTCGGCGCACGTCGCCACCGCGGCGTCGACGGCTCGGGCGGGAAGGGGATGACCCGCTGCTGCCGACATGACGGGCAGGTCGGCCACCAGTTGTTGCAGAAACGGTTGCATACGTGGGAGTTCCGGCGGTGCCGGCACGGCGAGCCGCCTGGCCAGCCGGCCGATGACTGTCATCGCCTCGTCCGCGTCGGCTACGGTGGCCAGCGATTCCGGGCCGAGTTCCTCAAGCAGCATGGCGAGGTCGGCGTCGTGGCGCTCCAGCACCAGCACAGCTCCACGCCCGGCCCAGGCCGCGAGCGTGATCGCCTCGAAGTAGGTTGTCTCGCCCGGATACGAGACCTTCAGTACGGCACGGCCGCCGTCCGCCCGGCGTACGGGCACCACGATTCCCGCCCACCCGGCCATGACCGGCCCGGCAACGGCACAGGACCAACGCTCCAACAGGTCGCCGACCAGGCCGGGCAGACCGTCGAACCACCGACGCGCCCGATCACCCTGGGCCGCGACGAGTGCGTCGCGGAACCTCGCGGGCACGGCCAGGTCCGCGGCGTCGTGGTCGCTCATGGCTTACTGCCGAATCTCCTGGCGAGATCGCGGTGCTGCTGTGCTCTCCCACCCCCTGTGTGAAGGCTGCCGTCCTCCAGCCGTACGCGGTGTTCGAGAATCTCCGCGAACGCAAGGTGCTGTTGACGGCCGTACTCGCGACAGGGAAGACAGGTGACGCTCTCCGGTCGCGGGGAGGTCATGGCGTACGGCACCTGTCGTCCGCATCCGGTGGTCACGACCTGGGGCGCGTCGGCGGCCAGCCCGAACGTCCCCGCCAGCATGTTGCGGACGTTCGCTCCGACCGGGATGCCCTTGGAATCAAGGTGAATGTGCGGGTCGTCCTCACTCATGGGTCGCGCGCCACTCACGATCGAGAAGGGCGTAGGTGTAGCCGTCGACCCACCCGAGCTCGGCGTGCCAGGAGTCCTCGACACCGTGTTGTTCGCGGCGCATACCGGCCTTCTCCAGAACGCGGGCCGAGGCGGCGTTGTCGGCGTAGCAGCCGGCGGTGGCGCGGCGGAGCCCGAGGTGGTCGAACGCCGCTGTCAACAGGCCCTTGGCGAGGTGAGTGGCGTAGCCCCGGCCGGCGTACTGCGGGTCGACGATGTAACCGACCATCCCGTCGGTCCCCGTGGGCACGCCCGGCTGCCCCATCCCGTCGACGATCTCGAGGAAGCCGATCGCCACGACCTGGCCGTCGGCCTCGGCGACGCAGGAGAAGTCCGTCGTGCTGGACGGCTTCGCCAGCCAGTTGCCGCGGAACTTCTCCGGGTCCACGGTCGTGGCGATCAGGAAGCGCTGGACGGCCGGGTCGTTCCGGAACGCCAGCAGCGCCTCGATGTCTGGTTCGGTCGCGTCGCGTAGCAGAAGGGGGCCGACTCGCAGCGGCCACGGTCTGGTCGTCACGCCCACACTGTGGCACAACCGATCACCGTGCTGTCCAGGGGATTGTCGCGACCTGGATGACCGAAGCGCATAAGCGAGCCGGCGCTGTCAGGTGGTCACCTGAGTCAGGCACTCCAGCAGGTCGGTGCTGTCCGGACGGAACAGCGCACGGGCGCACTCGACCTGACGCGACCTGGCCGGCGTACCTGGGCCCAGTGAGTCCAGGGCAGCCGGCAGGTCGCGCGGGTCGTCCGTCCGGGTGACCGCACCGATCCGGGTGAGATGGGCGGCGGCGGCGAGGCCGTGCCCCGGCAGCGGCTGGTGGATCACGACCGGCGTTCCCGCGCCGAACGCCTCCGTGCAGGTCTGCCCTCCGGAGTTCTCCACCAGCGCGTAGGCGCCGGCCAGCAGCTCGTCGACGTCGTCCCGCCACCCGAGGGCGTGCCCAGGACCGGCCACCCGGTCGAGGCGGGCAAGCAGCCGTTCGTTTCTGCCGCACAGCACCAACGGGAAGTAGCGTCCGGACTCGACCAGGGCACGGACGGTCGCGACGAGGTTGGTGGCGACTCCCCACGCACCGGTGGACAGGACGACGAGGTGCCGCCCGTCCGCGCTGTAGGTTTCGTCCCCGCCGTCCGCGGGCTTGTTCGGGAAGTTGCCGGGAGACTGTGGTGTCAGCGGGCCCAGCCAGTACGCCCGCGCACCGACCTGCCCTGCCGCGAGGTCGCGTCCCTCCGGTGACAGGCACAGGTAGGCGTCGTTTCCGGGCGAGAGCCACAGCGCGTGCGGTGCGAACTCGGTGAGCACCACGAGCGCGGGCGTCCTCAGGACGCCGTCCATCCGCAGCCGGCCGACGACCGCCGCGGCGAGATGGAACGTCGTGACGACCGTGTCCGGGTCGGCCGCGCGGACAGCATCGCGCGCGGCAGGTACCAACAGCCGGACCAGGGGCTCCACGAGCTGTCGCGCGGCGTCGGGATCGGCGAATCTGTCGTACACACGTTGGTATCTGCCCGGCCCATACCGCAGGGTCGCCGCGTAGCCGGAGCGGATGGCGCCGCCGATCCCCGCCGGCAGCAGCCGCAGCAGGTCGAGCAGTTGCACCTGATGGCCGCGTTCACGCAGGCGCCGGGCCGTCTCGGCCGCCACCTGGTCGTGTCCGCCACCCATGCTCGCCGACACGATCAGGGTGCGCCGGCCGTTCGGTACGACAGGCCGCACACTCGGGTCAGACATCGCCGTTGCCGTCCTCGGGTGGTCGCGCCGGCGGCCGCCGTGTCACGGGCGGGGCATGCGGGTAGGAGCCGGACGCGAAGCAGCTCGCAGGTGGTGCCCGACGGGGCGGCGACGGGGCCCAGTGGGACGGGACGCGGTGCCAGGCTGTCACAGCATCCGATGCGGGGCAGCAGTTTCGGCAAGGAGGACAGGGGTTCGGGGGTGTTCGCGGCCCACGAGCGTGGGCGGAGACCAACTCAGATCCGGCGGGTCGCATGGTGATCAGTGCTGTGCTCGCGGCCTTCGCGGCGGCGAGCAACGCCTTCGCGTCCGTTCTGCAACGGTACGAGGCGCGTACGGCGCCGAGCACGGAGGCGTTTCGCCTTGCCCTGCTTCGTGATCTGGCCCGCAGACCCCTGTGGTGGCTGGGAATCGCCGGTGTCGCCGCGGCCGCGGTGTTCCAGGGTGCGGCGCTGCTCACCGGCCCACTCGCACTCGTCCAGCCGATCATGATGGTCGAGTTGCCGTTCACGCTCATGCTGGCAGCAGTTGTGTTCCACCAGAGCCTGGGCGTGCGCTCGATGGTCGCCGTGGTCGGCATCACGGCCGGGGTGGTCGCGCTGCTGGTCTCGGTCGACCCGTCCGGTGGGGACACCGAGGTGGGTGTGGGTCGATGGCTGCTCGCGGCGCCCGGGATCGCGTTGGTGATGGCCGCGCTGATCGGTCTCGGCCGTGCGGTGCGTGGAGTGGCCAGAGCCGCCGCGCTGGGGATGGCCACCGCTGTCATGTTCTCGTTGACGGCGGCGTTCATGAAGGACGCGACCGGGCGGATCCCCTTCGGCGCCGCGGCGTTCTTCACCAGTTGGCAGCTGTACGCCACGTGTGTGGCCGGGCTGTTCGCCCTGTTCCTGCTGCAGAACGCCTACCAGGCAGGGACCCTGGTCGTGACGCAGCCCGCGGTCACCGTGGGCGATGCTCTGGTCAGCCTCCTGCTCGGCGTACTGCTCTTCGAGGAGGAGTTGCGGCTGTACGGGTGGTGGCTGGTCGCCGCCCTCCTCGGCCTGGGGATGATCATCTTCGGGGCTGTCGAGCTCTCCCGGTCGCCGCTGGTGAGCGGTGTCGTCGCGCCGCCGGACAGCGCCGAAGCCCGGCGGTCGAGTTCGCCGGGTCCGGCCGAGCAGCCCGCGGAGTCCGCAGACCCCGAGGATCCGGCGGGTCCGCCGTCGGCGATGTAGGCGGTTGCGGGGGAGAGGTCGCGCATGCGCAGGTCGACAGTGAGGTCGGTGACCACGGCCGGCGCTCTCCTCGTGGCCGCCGGGGCGGTCGCCGACTTGCTGCCGACGGTGACCGCGGTCTCCCCGGTACGCAGGTTGTGCCCGGGCCTTGCCGGGCGTGGTGACCCGGGCCACGTCGCCCTCACCTTAGACGACGGCCCGCACCCGGTCGCCACACCGCTCCTTCTCCAGCGCCTCGACGAACTCGCGGTGCGGGCGACGTTCTTCCTCCTCGCCGAACAGGTCCGCAGGTATCCACGCGTCGCGTACGAGACCCGCGAGCGTGGCCACGAGATCGCCGTGCACGGTCTGCGGCACGACCCGCCGACGAGGCCCTGGCGTGCGGGCACCGACCTGGTGGAGGCGCACCGGATCATCGCCGACGTCACCGGCGCGAAGCCTGGTTGGTACCGCCCGCCGTACGGCGTCCTCACCACTTCCCGCGCCGTCGCGGCCCGGCGGCTCGGGCTCCGGCCTGTGCTGTGGACGGCCGACGGGCGCGACTGGGCGGCCGGTGCGGACGGTGACTCGGTGGCCCGCCGCGTCCTCGCCCGTCTGGACGGCGGGGGCACCGTCCTGCTGCACGACTCCGACGTCGCGGCCGTTCCCGGTTCGTGGCGGTCGGCGCTGGGCGCGCTGGACACCATCGTCGGCCACTGCCGCGCGCAAGGCTTGCTTGTCGGCCCGCTTCGCGACCACGGCCTGCGAAGTGGCAGTGAGAAGTCACGCCGGCGGCGGGTGACAGAGCCCGCCTTGGCAGGTCAGAGGCAGAACGGGTGACCAGCGGGATCCGAGTAGGTGTTGCCCGGGACAGGACAGTGGATGGCACCGTGTCGTTCGGCTCGTTCCATGGCGGCCGGCGCACCGTCGGGGAAGCGGTAGTCAACGTGCAGTTGCGCGGGGTACGCGGGGTCGGGCCAGCGGGCCGCTCTAAACCGCGCGTGCTGGAAGGCCAGGTTGGGCAGATCGTCGTCGTCGAGGTCGAGCACCACCCACTCGGGTGAGTCCTCGAGCCGGCTCTCCACGCCGAGGAAGCCCTGGTAGAAGCTCGCCAGCGCGCGAGGACTTAGACAGTCGAACACCAGCCGCTCGACCCTTGCTCCTTCGCCGGTGCGGGTCTGGTCCGGGTGGAGGCAGAACGGGTGCCCGGCGGGGTCGGCATACGTACGGAAAGTGTCCTGATCCTTCAGTAGCGTGGCACCCAGCCCGAGAACCAGCTTGTCGGCTGCGTCCGCGTCGGGGACCACGATGTCCAGGTGCATCTGCTGCGGATACTCCGGGTCCGGCCAGCGGGGCGGTCGCTGATCGGACCAGCCGTCGCCGTCCAGCGCGAGCTGCAGCCGGCTGCCGCCGTCGGTCGTGCGCCCCGCGGCGTAATCTTCGCCAGGTGGTCTGCTGGCGAGTTTCAGCCAGCCGTACGGCTCGAACTCCCGCATGCCGAGCAGTTCGCCGTAGAACTCGGCGAGCACACGGCGCCCTTCCCTGCCGTCGATCAGCTCGGGTGCACCGATCGTGATGGTCATCGCGTCGCTGTCCCGAAGAAGATGCCCCATCGCCGTGCCTCCGCCTTCGTCGCCGGTTCGCCGGGCCCACAGGAGCTCCAGGGCACGTCGGGGCACCCATCGTGGCCTCGGTCTCCTCCGGCGTCCAGCCTTGGCCCGGTTTGTTGTTCGGCAAGGGTGGTGCTGCCTAGGGTTGGCATGTGACCGCGCCGGAGCTTGTCGAGTCGACCGGGGATCGCCGGTGCGACCGCATCGTCCGAGGCGTCGTCGGCATCTTCGAGAACGCCTTTCCCGAACGCATCCGGGGCTTCTACCTACGCGGCAGTCACGCCAGCGGGACCAGCACCGACGGCAGCGACCTCGACCTCTACGTGGTCTTCAAGGACCACTTCGCCGACGTGCCGGAGTACGACCGGGCGCGGGCGCTGACTGTTCACTGCGCACAGCTCACGCCGGTCCTGCTGGAGATCGTGGTCTCCGGCGAACGCGGCTTCCGCCGACCGGAGGCCTTCAGCGCGGCGCTGGACCTCAAGCTGGGCACGCGACTGCTGCACGGCGAGGACATCCGGGCAGAGCTGCCAGCCTTCGACGCCGACGCCTACGTGCGCTCGGTCGTCCACACGCCCTACTACAGCTACTCGTTCCCGGCACAACGCCACGACGCCGGGCCACTGGTCCACCCGCTGCGGCACCTCGACCCGGACGGTCCCTTCTTCGGCTTCGACCAGTGGATGATGCCCGGACCCGACGGGGTTGACCAGCCCAGCACGAAGCTGCTCATCGCGACGGTCGGCTGGACCGCGACCGCGATCATCGCCCTGTCCGGCGGCCAGTACGTACGCGACAAGGCGGCGTGCGTCGAGCTCTACCAGAAGCACGTCGCCGACGAGTGGACCGAACTCGTGGTTCAGGTGCACGACCTGTGCCGCAACCGCTGGCACTACGGACTGCCGTCGGACCCGGCGGACCGGCGTACGCTCCGCGCGCTGTGCGGGCGCACCCTGGACTTCCAGAACCACTACCTCACGGTGTACCGGCGGTATCAGCTGACCGAGCTTGCGTCCGGCGACTCCGAGCGGCAACGGCTCGCGGCCGAACGCTGTAAGCAGATCGTCTTCTCCGACCAGGAGATGGTCGACGCGCTGCGCAAGGTCGGCGACCCCGCATCGGGCTGAGAACCGCCGCCGTTGTTCAGGTTGCCAGGCCGGAGCCGAGCACGCACCAGCCCGCGCCGCCGTGCCAGTGGCGGCCGGCCCGGAGATGGTCGACGATCGCACGTTGCAGAGTCGATCGGCGAGGAAGGTCGGCAAGGTCGGCACCGACCCGGCCGAAGACGAACCGGAGAATGATCGCGTCGTCCTCATTGGCTTCGTACGCCGGGCGGAAGCGCCGCTGGAACCGGACGATGTTGCTCTCCGCCGGTAGGTAGTCCGCGAGCTGGTCGTCCAGCAGCCAGGAGTAGCACACCGCGATGTGGTACTCCTCCTCCGGGAAGTGCCGGGCGAAGAAGTCCCTCGCCATCGCGAACGACTTCTCGCACGAGGCCGGAATCATCGGGCCGTAGGTAGCCGGCACGTGCACCGCGAGTGCGGGATCACCCGGGCCGTACGGCAGGCCGGCTGCGGTGATCGCCTTGCCGGTCCGGTTTCCGAGCGTCACCCGCTGGAACTGCAGCCGGCCGAGTTGGTAGAGCGCCCCGCGGAAGTGTCCCGTGAGCCAGGACGCCAGCTCCGTGTCGATCCCACCGGTGCCGTACCAGAACCGGTGGTCGGCCAGCACCCGGCCGAGGTCGGCGAGGGTCAGGCGGGAGATGTCGTCGGGGATCCCGCGCTCCCGGTGAAAGGCCCGGACGTGCGGCCGGGCGGCCAGGTAGACGTACACGTAGAAGTACCGCCGCAGGGCACCCATGGCGGGCGAGAGTTCGGGGAACGGCACTTCCGGCCCGGCGGCGCCCATCTGACTGACGACCAGGTGGGTGCAGTACTCCAGGAACCGCCACACCCGTGGGTCCCGCTCGCGACTCGGCAGCGAAGCGGTGAGCTCGTCGATGTCCTCGTGCGGCACCGCGAGTTCGAGCAGCAGGGCCGGCAGGTCGTCGGCCGCGGGAAGTGCGACCTCGAACGGCGGTTCACCCAGCGACTTGACGAGTCCGGCCAGCACCTGGGCCGCGGCACCGTCGCGTACGAACTCATCGATGACGTCCACGCCCCGCGTCCTCCCTGCCCACCATGACGGCGATGTCCACCTCGTTGCCCTCCGGGTCCGCGAGCGTCCACCACTCCGGTGCCTCGTCGTCGTACACGACGCGTCCTCCGGCGGCGAGGGCGGCGTCGATGCGGGCCTGTGCCTGGTCGTCGGGAACGTACACGTCGACGTGGATGCGGTTGCGCTGCCTACGGCGAGCCTCCTCCGACTCGGACATCCGCTGGAAGAACACCGGTGGGTTGAGCCGGTGTGGATCGTAGATGTCGGTGACCCCGGGCCGCGGGTCGTACTCGTACCCCAGGACGGCCTTCCAGAAGGCACGGACGGCTGGAATGTCGACCGCGTCGACGCCGACCTGGACGAAGCGCAGGCGACTGGGGTCCGCGGTCAGGCCCAGGTCACGAGCGGCCGCCTGGACCCGGCGAGCAAGGTCGGGGAACCGCTCGTCCTCGCACTGGTCCTTGCCGGTGTCGATGGTGACGCCTTCCGGACGCAGGTCCACCAGGAGTGGCAGGCCGGCGTCGTCGGCGAGCCTGGCCACGACGGTGGCCAGTTCGGCCGCCCGCGCCCGCGAGCCGACCGGGTAGAACGTCATCCCACCGAACAGCTCGCGCCAGTCGGCGAGGTCCGGGTCGTCGCCGAAGGTGTCCTCGGGCACCAGCGGGATGATGTCCACCTCGTTCCCCTCGGCGTCGGCGAACGTGCCGTAGTAGTCACCGGCATGTGCATGCGCGCCGCCAACGGCCCTGGCCGCCTTAGCGGCCTCGAGCGCGAACAGGTGCGGGTGAGCGACGTCGACGTGGATCCGGTTGCGCAGTGGACGTGGTGCGTCCTGTTGCTGGAACCAGAACGGCGGGTCCCGGCGCATCGGGTCGGCGAGGACGTCGCCGCCCTTGGGTTCGTACCTCATGACGGGACGCCAGAACGCCGTCACCGAAGCCGGATCGAGGGTGTCAACGGCAAGTTGCACTGCCTGCGGAACGGACGGCTCGGCAGACAGGCCGAGATCCCGAGCGGCCATCGAGATCCCACGCGCCGCCTCCACCTCGGTGCGGGTGAAGCCTGTGGAGCCGCGTCGTCCAAGTCGTACGTGTACCCCACGCGCGCGCAGGTCGACGTCGGGTGTGCTGAATCCGTCGGCGGGCAGGTCGGCGATCCGGCGGACCAGCGCCGCGCCTTCGGCGTGCGACGGCGCGGCGAACCACGTGCTCGCCCCGAACCTGAGTACCCGCCAGTCCTCAGCACCGTCCGCCCGCTGGAACAGCCTGGCGGTCAGCCGCTCGTCGTCACTCATGACCGAAGCATGCCACCGCCGGCCGGCCCGAGGTCATCCCACGACCGTGGCCAGCTCCGCTACTTTTCCTTGACACCTCTCCATGGCTGATTGAGACTCCGACGGGCCGGACTGGGTCAGCTGATGCTGATCTTCTACCAGTACGAGGTCGATCCCAACCCGATCGTGGTCTGCATGACCGCGGTCGGCGTCTCGGGGTTGGCGCTCGACTTCATCCTGCGCCGGCTCGGAGTGCTGGCGATGCCGTGGCGTCGATGAGGCGCGCCCGAAAGGAGTAGGCACCCGCGGAGCGGCACCTGGGCGAGATCTCCGGCGACCTCGACACACTGTCCGGCCCGCATGCCGCCGACGCGGACGTGGAGTTCGATCTGGCCGCGCTCCGTCACTTCCTGCCGGTCGCGACGAACTGGCCCGACCTCGCGTAGGTCAGGCGTCGCCGGCCCGAAGCTCCTTGCGCAGCAGGGTGCACGTGGTCTCGTACTTCCGGACGGTGCCGTCCGGCTCCTCCTGGTCCCAGGACGCGAGTTCGCTGCCGTACGCCACATAGCCGAGCCGTTCGTACAGCGCGCGGGCCCTCGGGTTGTTCTCCTCCACCCCGATCTCGGCCCGGGACAGGCCACGTGCCCGGATCCGGTCCTCGGACGCCTGGATCAGCACTGTCCCGATCCCGATCGAACGCAGCTCGGCACGCACCGACAGGGTCCAGATAACGCCGGCCTCGGGCTTCTCATCCCAGTTGATCGCACCCTTCGCGACCGGCACTCCCGCCGGCGTACACACGACCACGTGGTCGACGATGCCGGTGCGCGCCCGCTCGAGCTCCGCGGGCATCTTCGCCAGGCTGAACCGTGAGTAGAAGCAGGCGAGCTCCGGAAGGTCGGCCTCGGTCATGTCCCGCACTGTCAGCGGCATCGTGACGACACCGGTGTGGATGGTCCCCATGCGTGTCACCCTTCGACGCGTGCGCGGTCGACGTGCAGCGACCCATCCTGCTCCGACGATCGGGTGAAGCGAAACCGAATATCGCCGCGTCGGTCAGGCTTGGAGCCGTTCGATCACGCCGGCGACCCGGTGGCGCCAGGTCCGGTACGTCGTCGGGTCCTCGGTGAACCTGCGAGCGCTGGTCACCACGTCCTGCGCGGTCAGCAGTTCCTGTGCCTGTTCGCGAAGGCCCACCGGGGCGTTCGGGTGCTCCGACAGCGTGTTCCGCAAGGTCCACAGCAGGTTGTAGTCCTCCATGCCGTCGCGGAAGTTCTCGATCCGGATGGAGGCCATCGGACCGTCAGGACCGGGGTAGAACAACGACCCGTCTCCCGCTGTGGTGCCGAAGGTGACCGGATCGAACCTGGAGAAGATGCCGTCGTCAACCAGCGGTTGCTCGGCGTGCTGGTCCAGCAGCCAGCGGTTGGTGGCGTAGTAGAGGACGCCTTCGACCCCTGCCTGGTACGACATCGGCCCCATCAGCATCCGGGCGTCGATCGGCGGGAAGCCGTTGAACCAGTTCGGCAACGGGTGGCCGGTGGCGATGTCGGGATACCACCACGCCTGGTCCCCACGAGCCCTGGTGCGTTCGGCCACGGCCTGGTCGTAAAGATCCTGTTGCGGCACCCAGATGTCTACCAGCCCGGCGAGACCGGTGTTCACGCCCATCGAGTTGTCCCGCAGGGTTGTCATGATCGGCAGGTCGGGGAAGCGCTCCTTGATCGCGGCGAACGTCTGCCTGGCGGCCTGGAGCATCGGCCCGGACGCCTCGTCGAACCCGTACACGTAGGCGTACTGCGCGACTCCGGCCGCCCGGTAGGACGCCATCGCCGTGTCGAGCTGGTCGAGCCAGGTGTCGATCTGAGCCTGCCAGGTCTCCGGTTTGCTCGGGTTGAGCAGTCCGGAATACAGGTAGAGCGCGTTGAAGTGCTGCAGGCCGTAGTGGTCCCTGACGTACACCACGTCCTCGACCGGGGTGGGCCGGATGCTGAAGTCACCCGGGATCGCGGGATTCCCGTCCACCGTGTAGATCTGGTCCGGCTTGATCTTGTACTCGTTCAGGAACGACCAGAACTCGTGCTTCAGTGCCTCCTGCTGCGCGGGATCGGTCACGCCGTACGCCAGGTTGGTGATCCTCGGGGTGTACTGGAACGCCGTGAGCAGCTTCGGCTGGTCCGGGATGGCGAACGGCCACACCTTCGCGGTGACGGTCATCGTGCGAGTCGCCTTGCCCTCGGCGGAGAACCGCACCGCGATCGAATACGTCCCTGTGGGAGCGTTCCCACCTGCCCGCATCCTGATCCAGTACGGCTGCACGTCGGCAGTTGCCACGTCGACGCTGGTGAGGTCGTCGCGGATCGGGTCCGGTGTCCACCCCTGGTAGACCGGACGGCGGTAGGCGCTGCTCGGCTTGGTGTAGAGGGAGCCGACCGGATCGACGGTGACCTGCAGGTCGGACTCGGCTGCCGGCTGGCCGTGTGGGCCACGCACCGACGCCACCTGTGCCTGCACGCCCTTCAGCTCCTCGGCGTACGGCAGCACCACCGCCTGCACGCTCTCGTGCTCGCCCTTGGCCAGCCCGGCCGTCGGGGCCGGACCGGTGGAGGTGAACGGCAGATCCTTCGGGTAGACCAGCGACATCGAGTCCGCTGACGCCAAACCGAAGTCGGACTGCGGAGCGTCCGCCCGTGCGTCGATCGTGTTCGCGAGGCGAGACACGGCTCGCCGCGCCTCGGTCACCGCGGAGTTGAAGTCGGTGTAGGCGTCGTAGTCCATCCCGCCTGTGTGCAGGGCCTGCCGCAGTTGGGCGACCTCGGCCTGCTCGTCACCCACCAGGCCGCGAAGACGCTGGTCGACGGCGGTCCGTTGGCCGACCTGGCGGAGCATCCCGTCCAGCTGGTTCGACAGATCGGTGAGGATGCTGCCGAAGCCGCACAGCTGCAGCAGCGCCGACGCCGCGCGGTCGCCGTACGCGGTCTGGTCGTACGGATAGTCGTCGGCCAGGCGGAACGCGTCGTAGTACCCGACCAGGGGCTCGTCCGCGCGAGGAATGGAGATACCGATGTAGGAGATGGTCCGAACATCCACCCCGGCGGCGGTGAGGCTGGACAACACCGCGTTGAACGGCGTCCAGCCGCGGGCGTGGATGGTGTAGTCGGCGCCCCACGCCTTGCCCTTGGTGTCGCGGACGGTGACCCGGCCGATGGTGTCGTAGGGCAGGTCGGTGAAGAAGTCGAAGCCGATCGCCTTGTGCCCGGACCAGTCGGTGACCGGAAGGCTCGCGGTGCCCGCGTGCAGCGTGACCCCTGCCGAGGCGGAAGCGCCGGGGGTGTCGGACGGACCGACGGTGAACCGCAGCCCGCTCTCGCCGTGCGTGCCGTAGGGCACGCGGGTGGCGGAGTCGACCTGGGGAACCGACACCGTGATGCCGTTCAGGTCCGCGTCGGACTCGAAGTCCTGGAAGACAGTGGTGCTCGCGGACGCGTTCTGTGGAAGGGCGATGCCGCTCAGCGTCAGCGATCCCGCGACCAGCAGGCCGGTCATCCAGCGTCGAAGCATGATCGTCCCTGTCCCACCATTGTCGGAATTACGGACGTGACCATTACTCGCCGCATGCTATGTACGCCGTGCTTGCTCGTCAATGCTCGACCAGCAGTCGGGCCGACGGCGGACAGCCTCCGAAACGACGGACGGCCCGCCGGGGATCCCGGCGGGCCGTCCTTTGTGGGAGGTGTGCTGTGCGCGAGTGGATCAGTCGTTGTCCGCCGACGGGATGGCTCCGCCAGGCACCTGGTCCGGGGTGAGGATCTTCTTGTCACCCGGGTAGACCTTGGCCCAATCGTGCGCCTCGTACCACGAGAAGCGGCTCATCTGCTCGGGCGGAGCGGAGTCGGCCTTGGCAAGCGGTCCGTTGAAGTGCTGCTTGGCCTTCCACGCCTGCCACTTCGACGCGGTGTCCTTCTGGCCCGCCGGCACCTTGCCCGAGGGCGGAGGCGTGTAGTTCTCGTTGTCCGCCCCGGGAACGTCCGGGCCGCACTCCGGCATGGTCTTCAGGCCCAGAGTCAGCGAGGTGCGGTTCGGCACCGCGTTGAACGGTGTGTTGTCGGGTGTGTCGTTGAACGCGGCCGCCATCGGCGTGGCCGCGCTGTCCTTCTGGTTCATCGGGTGGATCCCGAGGATCTGCTCGATGGTGCGGATCGCCATGATCTGCGTGTAGTAGTGGCTGTCCACGGTGCCGTGCTTGGCCCAGGGGCTGATGACCTGGATCGGGGCACGGTGCCCGTCAACGTGGTCGATGCCGTTCTGGGAGTCGTCCTCGAGCACGAAGATCGCGGACTCCTTCCAGTACTTGCTGTGGGAGATCTCGTCGACGATCCGGCCGGTCGCGAGGTCGTTGTCGGCGACCCCGGCGGATGCGTTCACCGGGCCACCGGTGTGGTCGTTGGACAGCCAGAACATGTTCAGGTTGGCCGGGCCGTTCTTCTCGAAGTCCCGCTTCCAGATCTCGGTCTTGTAGATGTCGGGTACGTTGAGATCGAACATCGGGAAGCCCTGCACCGAGACCTTGTTCAGCGACGGGATCGCCGAGCCCACCTGGATGGGGTACTTCGTGTCCTGCCCGGTCGCGGCCATGTTCTTGTAGTCGCAGTAGTAGGCCTGCCAGTTGGCGCCTGCCGGCTTCTGCTCGAACGACTGGAACTCGCCGTAGTCCTTGACCGACTTCCCGACCGCCTGCGCACCGGACCAGATGAAGCCGGTCCGCTGGTGGCCGAGCACGTCGTTCTCGGTGTCGTAGGTGCGGATGTACTCACCGCCCATGGACTCGGAGTACTCCGGGTTGTCGGCCTGCATCAGCCAGTTGTGACCCTCGGCGGAGTTCGTGCCGACGTCGTAGGTGTTGTCGTACAGCCCGAACTGCCTGGCCATCGCGTGCAGGTTCGGCGTCACGTTCAGGCCGTACTGCGCCAGCGACGCGTCGCCGTTGCCTCGCGCGTCGTCACCGAACACCTGGTCGTAGGTGCGGTTCTCCTTCACGATCAGGAACACGTGCTTGATCGTCGAGGGGTCGCCGAGCCGGTTCGGCACCGCTACCGGCCGCACGTTCGGGTTGGTGCTCTTCGCCACCGAGTTGGGTGTCCAGCCGTTCTGCGTGAAGACCTTCTGCGTCTGGGCCTTGACGACCTTGTCGCTCGGCAGCGTGAACCGCGTCAGGCTCGACGTGGTGTCGTGGGTGCCGTACCCGGCGGGGTTGTTCGGCCGGCGGGCGTCTATACCGCGGGTGTTGGAGACCACTACGTCGTTGCCGACGGTGGTGATCTCGGAGGGGAAGTAGTCCGTCGGAAGCAGGCCGACGTAGCTGACCGGCTCCAGCGGGTTGGTGTAGCGGTAGACCGCGACCGCGTTCGCCCGGCCGAGCGTCACCAGCAGGTGGCCGTCGTCGGTGAGCGTCACCGCGTCCGGCTCGTAACCCACCTCGGCCTCCGGCCAGGGCTGGGTGGCAATCGTCTGGACGACCTTGTCCACGGCGGTGTTGATGACCGAGACGTCGTTGGTCGCGGTGTTGGTGACGAACAACGCACCGTTCTTGGCGTACAGAGCGGTCGGGTGCAGGCCGACGTCGATGCTGGTCGGGTCGGCACTCGTGTCGGCCAGGTTGATGACGCTGACCGTGCCGGTGGTGGAGGAACCGGTGTCCGGGTCGGCCGGCACGTCGGTGTTGTAGGAGTTGATCGTGGTCTCACCCGGCTTGGCCGTCCGGCCGCCCTCGTTGCTCACGTAGAGCTTGTTCCCGACCATGGCCAGGTCCCGCGGGGCGATGCCCACCGCCCAGCTGTGCTGGATGGCCCCGGAGGCCGCGTCGATGGCCACGACGCGGTTCTGGCCGTTGACGGCGGCGTAGACGGTCTTTCCGTCGGCTGAGAACACCGCCCCGCTCGCCAGCGCGCGCTTGGGCCCGTCCGCCGGGATCGAGACGAACGTCGGATCGGCGAGCGAGCCGTCGGCGTTCACGGTGAACCTGCGGTAGCCGTCGGCTTGGCCCAGCCACAGCTGCTTGCCGTCGGGGGAGTACGTCGGGCCTTCCTGGCCGACGTCGTTGCCGCTGATCTGAAGGTTCGCCGCCGCGTTCTTGCCGACGAGCTGCTGAATCTTGGACGTCTTCAGGTCCACGATGCCCAGCGCCATCCCGCCGTCGGCGAGGGACGCCGCGAGGTGGGTGCCGTCAGGGCTGACCGAGGACGACATGATCTTGCCATTGTTGATGACAAGACGCGTGCCGATCGGTTTGATGAACTGGTCCGCGGAGACCACCATGCCCTTGTCGGCGGTCTGGCCGACCTGTAGGTTGCCGAACGCCTCGGTCGAGGCGTATGCCATACCCCCGCTGGCGATCGCGAGGGTGGCAGCGCCGGCCGCGATGACGCGGACCCGGTTGCCGGCGCGTCGGCCCGAAGGTCCGGAACGGACCCCCAAGCCATGCCGGCGTTGGCGCCTCACGTGCATTGAATCATCCCTCCGGATTGGTGGCGAGCAGGTCGACGTTCCCGTCGAGCTGCCATAGGGGATTGGGTGCATCCCCGGCCGGGGTGCGAACCTGGAAGAAGCCGTTGACTTCCTTCGGTCCGTCCCCGTCCGCGACGTACCGCCCGTCGGCGGCGACGTCGAGCTGGTAGATGGCGGTGCCCACCGCGGTGGCGCCGGGCAGGTGCCAGGTGACGACGCACCGCCAGTCGTTGCCGGGTCCCTCGTCGGCGACGCGGTCACCGGCCTTGTCGCAGGATGCGGTGGCCCGCAGCTGCGCTTCGGTGACGTCGGGCCGGTGAAGTTCCGCGGTCTGCAGTCGGTACAGATGGGCGTACGCCGTGGCCAGTGAGTCCTGCAGCTTGGTGCGTACGATGCCCGTCCCGGCCGCGGGTGTCGTGGCCGCGAGGACGGCGACGGTCAGTGCGACCAGCCCGGCCAGCGGCACTACGCCGGCCATGAGGACCCTTCGCCCCGATCCGTCGTAGGCAAGGTCGGTGAAGTCGCGGCGCAGGAACAGCCGGTACGCCAGAGCGGTGGCGGCGACCGCCCACGCCAGGCTGACCACGAGCCCGATGAGCAGTGGGCCGGTCTGTGCGGGGCTGGTGAACAGTCCGCGCCAGGCGAGGAACGCCTGGCTGGGAAGGGCCAGCCGAACGCTCACGGGCAGCGGCAGCAGCTGGGCGAGCTGGAGCACGAACGCGAGCAGCGCGGGCATCAGCAGGCCCATCGGTGACCGGCCCAGCGCGACCGAGCCGAGCAACCCGACCGCCGCGAACGCCAGCATCGGCGCCAGTACGCAGACCCACGCCAGGAGCACGGTGCCGGCCGCGGACGCCGGGTTCAGGCTGTGACCGTCGAGGCCCACGAGGGGATGGTTGCCGACCGCCAGCAGTCCACCCGCGATGCCCGATGCGGCCAGCCCGGCTGCTGACAGCAGCAGGACGGTGAGGCTGGCAAGCGCTTTCGTGGCGAAGATCCGGGCGGGGGAGCGGACGGCGACGAGGAGGTGCCGCCAGGTGCCCAGCCGGTCCTCCGCGGCGAAGACGTCGCCGGCGACCAGCGCGGTCAGCAACGGAAGCGCCCACGTACAGGAGAAGGCGAGCACCACCAGTGAACCCGCCCAGCCGGTCGCGTGCATCCAGCGGCCGAAGACCGTGTCGGCCGGCAGAGCGCTCTGCTGGCTCACCACGGCGACGAAGACGGCGGGGGCGATCCAGCAGGCGAGCAGCAGTACGCGGATTCGCCACTGGGACAGGAGTTTGACCAGCTCGAAGCGGTAGCCGCGCACCATCGGAGCCGGTCGGGCCTCGGGCCGCGATGGTGCGGCGGTCGTGGTGGTCGCGCTCATCGCAGGGTCTCCTGGGTCGGCACCGGCTCCGATGTCGCGTCATCTCCGGTCAGGGCGAGGAAGGCGGCCTCCAGCGGCGGCACCACCGGTCCCAGCTCACGTACCGCGATGCCGGCACCCACCAGCCGGACCACCAGGTCGTCGAGGGCGGGCACCGGCCCGCGGACCACGAGTGCGTCGGCGGCGTCCCGTCGTTCGGGGGCGTCGTTGGCGGGTGGGACGCCGAGCCCTGGTGTGTGCAGGGCCACCCGCCTTGCGGCACGGGGATCCGAGGTGACCAGGCGGTAGTCGAGTTCGCCGCTCTCGGCGGCCAGCTTGTTCACCGGACCGGAGAAGACCACCCGGCCGGTGGCGAGGATGGTGACCTCCGAACACAGCACGGCGAGGTCGTCCATCCGGTGGCTGGAGACGACGACCGCGGTGCCGTTCGCGGCGAGACCGCTGATGACGCGGTGCACCTGGCGTTTGCCCGCGGGATCCAGCCCGTTGGCGGGTTCGTCGAGCACCAGCAGCCGCGGTGTGGTGAGCAGCGCCGCGGCCAGGCCGAGCCGCTGGCGCATGCCGAGCGAGAAGCCGCCGACCCGGTCGTCGGCCACGTCGGTGAGTCCTACCTGTTCCAGTGCGGCGTCGACGCCCGCGGTGTTCTTGGTGTCGTACCCGCGAAGTGAGGCCAACGCGGAGAGGTTCTGTCGCGCGGTGAGGGAGGGATAGAGCCCCGGTCCGTCGACGAAGCCCGCGACGCCCTCCGGCACGGCGAGGGTTCGGCCGACCGGCGTGCCCAGGATCTCCAGCCGTCCTGCGTCGGCCACCGCCAGGCCCAACAGCAGACCGAGCAGCGTCGTCTTTCCGGCGCCGTTCGGCCCGACCAGACCGTGCACCTGACCGACCGGAACGTCGAGGTCGACGCCGTCGAGGGCGACTACTTCCCCGAAGGACTTCGCGACCCCGCGAGCCCTGACTGCGGGGGTGCTGTCCATGTCGGTTTCTCCCCTCAACAGTTAGCTAGGAGAAGGATGTTAACGATCTTGGTCGTCTGCAATGGAGCGATAAGTCCAATTTGGCCAAACAGCGGATGACTGACCGGTCACACCGCGTTGCTGAGCAGGACGTCCTGAACGGCAGAACGGCCCGCCGGAGAGTCCGGCGGGCCGTCCTGGTGTGAAGTTGTGTCGTACGGAAACTCAGTCGTTGTCCGCCGACGGGATGGCGCCTCCGGGCACCTGGTCCGGGGTGAGGATCTTCTTGTCACCCGGGTAGGGCTTGGCCCAGTCGTGCGCCTCGTACCACGAGAAGCGGTTCATCAGCTCCGGCGGAGCGGAGTCGGCCCTGGCCTGGCTTCCGGTGAAGCGCTGCTTGGCCTTCCAGGCCTCCCACTTCGACGCGACGTCCTTGCTGGCCGCCGGCACCTTCGCCGTCGGCGGGGCCGCGAAGCTCCGGTTCGCCGCCGCGGGAGTGTCCGCGCCACACGCGGGCATGGTCTTCAGGCCCAGGGTCAGCGAGGTGCGGTTCGGCACGGCGTTGAACGGCGTGTTGTCGGGTGTGTCGTTGAACGCCGCCGCCATCGGGGTGGCCGCGCTGTCCTTCTGGTTCATCGGGTGGATCCCGAGGATCTGCTCGATGGTGCGGATCATCGTGATCTGCGTGTAGTAGTGGCTGTCGACAGTGCCGTGCTTGGCCCAGGGGCTGATGACCTGGATCGGGGCGCGGTGGCCGTCAACGTGGTCGATGCCGGCCTGGGAGTCGTCCTCGACCACGAAGATCGCGGAGTCCTTCCAGTACTTGCTGTGGGAGATCTCGTCGACGATCCGGCCGGTCGCGAGGTCGTTGTCCGCGACCTGGGCAGCGCCGTTGGGCGGGCCGCCGGTGTGGTCGTTGGACAGCCAGAACATGTTCAGGTTGGCGGGGCCGTTCTTCTCGAAGTCCCGCTTCCAGATCTCGGTCTTGTAGATGTCCGGGACGCTGGTGTCGAACATCGGGAAGCCCTGCACCGACACCTTGTTCAGCGACGGGATCGCCGAACCCACCTTGATGGGGTACTTCGTGTCCTGCCCGGTCGCGGCCATGTTCTTGTAGTCGCAGTAGTAGTCCTGCCAGGTGGCCCCGGCCGGCTTCTGCTCGAACGACTGGAACTCGCCGTAGTCCTTGACCGACCTGCCGACCGCCTGCGCGCCGGACCAGATGAAGCCGGTCCGCTGGTGGCCGAGCACGTCGTTCTCGGTGTCGTAGCTGCGGGTGTACTCACCGGCGGAGGACTCGGTGTACTCGGGGTTGTCGGCCTGCATCAGCCAGTTGTGGCCCTCGGCGGAGTTCGTGCCGACGTCGTAGGTGTTGTCGTACAGCCCGAACTGCCTGGCCATCGCGTGCTGGTTCGGCGTCACGTTGAGGCCGTACTGCGCAAGTGTTGCGTCGCCGTTGCCGCGCGGATCGTCGCCGAACACCTGGTCGTAGGTGCGATTCTCCTTGACGATCAGGAACACGTGCTTGATCGTCGAGGGTTCGCCGAGCCGCTGCGGCACCGCCACCGGGCGCACGTTGGTGCTCTTGGCCGTCAGCACCGAGTTCGGAGTCCAGCCGTTCTGCGTGAAGACCTTCTGCGTCTGGGCCTTGATGACCTTGTCGCTCGGCAGCGTGAACTTCTGCAGGCTCGACGTCGTGTCGTGGGTGCCGTGCCCGGCCGGGTTGTTCGGCCGCCTGGCGTCGATGCCGCGGGTGTTGGAGACCACTACGTCGTTGCCGACGGTGGTGATCTCGGAGGGGAAGTAGTCCGTCGGAAGCAGGCCGACGTAGCTGACCGGCTCCAGCGGGTTGGTGTAGCGGTAGACCGCGACCGCGTTCGCCCGGCCGAGCGTCACCAGCAGGTGCCCGTCGTCGGTGAGCGTCACGGCGTCCGGCTCGTAACCCACCTTGGCCTCCGGCCAGGGCTGCGTGGCGATCGTCTGGACGACCTGATCCTTGGCGGTGTCGATGACCGAGACGTCGTTGGTCGCGGTGTTCGTGACGAACAGTGCGCCCTTCTTGGCGTACAACGCCGTCGGGTGCAGACCGACGTCGATGCTTTTCACGTCGGCGCTCGGGTTCGCGAGGTCGATGACGCTGACCGTGCCCGTGGTGCTGGACCCGGTCTCCGGGTCGGCCGGCACGTCGGTGTTGTAGGAGTTGATCGTGGTCTCGCCCGGCTTCGCGTGCCGGCCGCCCTCGTTGCTGACATAGAGCTTGCCGCCGACCATGGCGAGGTCGCGCGGGGCGATACCCACTGTCCAGCTGTGGGTGATCTCGCCGGTCGCGGCGTCGATGGCCACCACGCGGTTCTGGCCGTTGACGGCGGAGTAGACGGTCTTGCCATCGGCGGAGAACGCCGCCTCGCCGACCAGCGCCTGCTTGGGCCCGTCCGCCGGGATCGTGACGAACGTCGGGTCCGACAGCGTGCCGTCGGCGTTCACGGTGAATTTCCGGTAGCCGTTCGCCTGCCCCAGCCACAGCTGCTTGCCGTCCGGGGAGTACGTCGGACCTTCCTGGCCGATGTCGTTCCCACTGATCTGAAGGTTCGCCGCCGCGTTCTTGCCGACGAGCTGCTGGACCTTGTAATCCTTCAGGTCCACGATGGCCAGCGCCATCCCGCCGTCGGTGATCGAGGCCGCCAGGTGCGTACGGTCCGGGCTGACCGAGGACGACATGATCTTGCCGTTGTTGATGACAAGCCGGGTGCCGATCGGCTTGATGTACTGGTCGGCGGAGACCACCAGACCCTTGTCGGTGTTCTGTCCCACCTGCTGGGTGCCGAACGCCTCGGTCGAGGCGTAGGCCATGCCCCCGCCGGCGACGGCGAGAGTGGCGGCGCCGGCCGCGATGACGCGGATCCGGTTGCCGGCGCGTCGGCCCGAGGATCCGGAGCGGATCCCCTTGCCCTGCCGGCGTTGGCGCCTTACGTGCATTGACTTATCCCTCCGAAGTGGTGGACAGCAGGTCGACGTTCCCGTCGAACTGCCACAGGGGATTGGGTGCATCCCCGGTCGGGGTGCGTACCTGGAAGAAGCCGTTGACTTCCTTCGGTCCGTCCCCGTCCGCGACGTACCGCCCGTCGGCGGCGACGTCGAGCTGGTAGATGGCGGTGCCCGCGGCCTGTGCGCCGGGCAGGTGCCAGGTGATGACGCATCGCCAGTCGTTGCCCGGGCCCTCGTCGGCCACGCGGTCGCCGCCCTTGTCGCAGGCGGCGGTTGCCCGCAGCTGCGCTTCGGTGACGTCGGGCCGGTGCAGCTGCGCGGTCTGGAGCCGGTAGAGGTGGGCGTACGCGGTGGCGAGGGAGTCCTGCAGCTTGGTGCGTTCGATGCCCGTTCCGCCGGCTGGTGTCGTCGCGGCGATCAGCGCGACGGTGAGTGCGACCAGCCCTGCCAACGGGAGTACGCCACCACCGAGGACCCTCCGTCCGGACCCGTCGTAGGCAAGGTCGGTGAAGTCGCGGCGCAGGAACAGCCGGTACGCCAGAGCGGTGGCGGCTGCTGCCCAGGCGACGCTGACGGCCAGGCCGATGAGGAGTGGGCCGGTCTGTGCGGGGCTGGTGAACAGTCCGCGCCAGGCCAGGAACGCCTGGCTGGGCAGGGACAGCCGGACGGCTTCGGGCAGTGGGAGCAGCTGGGCGAGTTGCAGGCCGAACGCCAGGAGGGCGGGCATCAGCAGTCCCATGGGGGAGCGGCCCAGCGCGACCGAGCCGAGCAGCCCGACGGCCGCGAACGCCAGCATCGGGACGAGTACGCACACCCATGCCAGCAGTACGGTCGCGGCCGCGTCGCCTGGGTTCAGGGTGTGGCCGTCCAAGCCGACCAAGGGATGGTTGCCGACGGCAAGCAGCCCGCCCGCGATGCCGGACGCGGCGAGCCCGGCGGCCAGCAACAGCAGAACCGTCAAGCTGGCAAGGGCTTTGGCGACGAAGATCCGGGCGGGGGAGCGGACGGCGACCAGTAGGTGCCGCCAGGTGCCCAGCCGGTCCTCCGCGGCGAACACGTCACCGGCGACCAGCGCGGTGAGCAACGGGAGCGCCCAGGTGCAGGAGAATGCCAGGAGGACGAGTGACCCGGCCCAGCCGGTGGTGTGCATCCAGCGACCGAAGACGGTGTCGGCCGGGAGTGCGCTCTGCCGGCTGACGGCGGCGACGAAGATCGCCGGTGCGATCCAGCAGGCCAACAGGAGTACGCGAACTCTCCACTGGGACAGCAGCTTCGTCAGCTCGAACCGGTAGCCGCGCACCAAACGAGCAGGCCGGGCCTCGGTGGTTCGGGGCGACGCGATCGTCGCGGTCATCGGATCGCCTCCTCGGTGCCGGTCAGCGCCAGGAAGGCGGCTTCGAGTGGTGGCAGGACAGGGCCGAGCTCCCGTACGGCGATGCCGGCGCGGACTAGCCGGACCACGAGGTCGTCGAGGGCGGCTACTGGTCCGCGGACGACGAGCGCGTCGGCGGCATTCGGTCGTTCGCCGTCGCCGTGACCGGACGGGACGCTGAGTCCCGGTGTGTGCAGGGCGACTCGGCGCGCGGCGCGGAGGTCGGAGGTGACCAGGCGGTAGTCGAGCTCGCCGGTTTCGGCGGCGAGTTTGGCCACCGGTCCGGAGAAGACGACCCGGCCGGCGCTGACAAGGGTGACCTCCGAACACAGCACGGCGAGGTCGTCCATCCGGTGGCTGGAGACGACGACGGCGGTGCCGTCGGCGGCCAGGTCGGCGAGGACGCGGTGCACCTGGTGCTTGCCGGCCGGGTCGAGCCCGTTCGCCGGCTCGTCCAGTACCAGCAACCGCGGGTGGGTGAGTAGCGCGGCGGCGAGGCCGAGCCGTTGCCGCATGCCCAGGGAGAAGCCGCCCACCCGGTCGTCGGCCACGTCGGTGAGCCCGACCTGTTCCAGCGCGTCGCCGACACCGGCCCCGCGCCCGGTGTCGTACCCGCGAAGTGAGGCCAGCGCGGAGAGGTTCTGCCGTGCGGTGAGGGAGGGATAGAGCCCCGGTCCGTCGACGAAGCCCGCGACACCGTCCGGCACGGCCAGCGTGTCCCCGACCGGCGTACCCAGAATCTCCAGGCGGCCGGCATCAGCGGCCGCCAGCCCCAGCAACAAGCCGAGCAGAGTGGTCTTTCCGGCACCGTTCGGCCCGACCAGGCCGTGCACCTGACCGAGCGGCACGTCCAGGTCCACACCGTCGAGCGCGACCACGTCGCCGAACGACTTCGTGACCCCCCGAGCTCTGACCGCGGAAGAGCTGTTCATGTCGGTCCCCTCATTGGTTAGCAAGGGGAACGTAATGATCTTGGATTGCCTCGTCGGGGCGCGCAGTGGAACGTTCGGCAAACGCAGCCCGTCTGTCGATCGTCACGCTCCGGCATTCCTGGTCCGGTGGGCCGAGTACGGCCAATCGTGTCGACGCGGGCCGCCGGAGGCTGCAGGCTGAGCCGAGCACTCGCGTCTCGTCACATGTCCCGTCACATGTCTCGCACTCTTCAGCGAAGGGCCGGCGTCGAATGCTCTGCCACGTCAGCAAAGGGATTCGCCGGGTCGGTGTGGTCGTTCTCGCCGGTCTGCTGCTGGTCGGTGTGTTGTGCCCGTCCGGTTCGGCCGCTCAGCCGGCCGCGCCATCCTCGCCGCGGGAAAACACCGACCGGGCGACCTGGGCCGAGCGCGCGTTCACCTCATACGCCGCTCTGCAGCGCCATCTCTACCTCGGCGCGGAGCAGCACCATCTGTACCTGGAGAAGTATCCGCGCGACCCGGCCGACAACGCGTACTCCTATCTGTGGCCGATGCGCGAGGCGACGGCGGCGACCATCGACCTGTCGCTCGTCCCCGGCGCGGGCAGGCGGTTCCGGGCCGACGTCCGCGACCGCTTCGCGGGCCTGAGCGCGTACCTGAACCCCGCCCACGACCCGCCCGGGTACGCGTCCTACGTGGTGCCTCCGCTGGGCAGTGGCGGTGACCTTTTCTACGACGACAACGCGATCGTCGGCCTGGAGTTCGTACGGCGGTATCTGGTCGAGCACCGAGTAGCGGATCGACACCGAGCCGAGCAGGTCTTCGACGTCCTCACCAGGGGTTGGGACACCGACACCTCACACGCGTGTCCTGGCGGGATGTTCTGGGTGGACGCGACCTGGACGTCCATCCGGGCCGCGAACGTCACCGGGCTCACCGCCGAGCTGGCCGCCCATCTGTACGAGTTGACCGGCGAGAAGTCCTACCTGGACTGGGCGAAACGCCTCTACGATTGGAACCGCACCTGCCTGCGGTCCGCCGAAGGCCTGTACCAGAACGACATCAGCCTCGACGGCACGGTGAACCCGACGCTGTGGATCTACAACTCCGGGGCGATGATAGGTGCCGGCGTACTGCTTCACCGCGCCACCGGTGACCCCGGCTATCTCGCGAAGGCACGGGCCGACGCGGCCGCCGCGCTGGACTACTGGACCGACGGCAACCGCTACTACGACCAGCCCGCGGTGTTCAACGCGATCTTCTTCAAGAACCTCATGCTGCTCGACTCCGCCCGGCACGACCCGCGATACCGGGCGGTCGTCGAGGCGTACGCCGAACACACCTGGCAGCACAACCGCGACCCCGCCCTCGGGCTGTTCCGCTTCCCGCCCTCCGGAGGAGGCCCCTACGACCCGTCGTACCGGCCGGAGACGCTCGAACAGTCCGCGGTGATCCAGACGTTCGCGTTGCTCGCCTGGGATCGGGGCCACTACCGGTTCGCCGCCTGAGCCACCCGGCCTTGTCCACACCCCGGAACTCGCCTACGCCGAGACGGCTCATGAGTGGGTGAGCCATTCGGCGTAGAACATGCCGACGCCGGTTGCGACGAGGATGCCGCCGATGATCCAGAAGCGGATCACGATGGTGATCTCGGGCCAGCCCTTGAGCGCGAAGTGGTGCTGGATGGGCGAGTTCAGAAAGATCCGGCGCGGGGTGCCGGTGAGTCGCCTGGTCAGCTTGAAGTAGCCGCGCTGCAGGATCACCGAGGCGTTCGCCGCGACGTACAGCCCGCCGATGACGACGAGGAGCAGTTCGGTCCGGGTCGTGATGGCCAACCCGGCGATGGCACCGCCGAGCCCGAGGGCACCCGTGTCGCCGATGAAGATCCGGGCCGGGTTGGCGTTCCACCACAGGAATCCGGCACAGGCGGCGGCCAGTGAGACCGCGAGAATGGCGAGGTCGTACGGGTCGCGTACGTGATAGCAGCCGGGCAGGACGGCCGTGGCGCAGGACTGCTTGAACTGCCAGACGCAGATGATCGTGTAGCCGGCGAAGACGAGCGTGCAGGTGCCCGCGGAGAGCCCGTCCATCCCGTCGATGAGGTTCACGCCGTTCGAGGTGGCCGACACCATGAACAGCGCCCAGACCACGAACACCACCGCTCCGAGTTGCAGGCCGGGCAGGTCGCGCATGAACGAGACGAACGTCGACGCCGGGGTGAGCCCGTCGGCATCGGGCAGCCGGACGGCGAGGACGGCGAACACGACGGCGACGAGGGTCTGGCCGATCAGCTTCGTGCGCCCGCGCAGGCCGAGGTTCCGTTCCCTGGTGATCTTGAGGAAGTCGTCGAGAAAGCCGACCACACCGAGACCGACCAGCAGGAACAGGACGAGTACGCCGGACGCCGACGGCCCGGCGCCGGCGAGGAGGTGCGCGACCAGATAGCCGATGGCAGCGGCGGCGATGACGGCGGAGCCGCCCATCGTCGGGGTGCCCTGCTTGACCTGGTGCATCGGCATGTCGTCGTGGATCGGCTGGCCGAGGCCTTTTCGCAGGAAGAATCTGGCCACCGCCGGAGTCAACGCCAGGGACAGGACGAGCGAGAGCGCGCCGCCGAGCATGATCGCCTTCATGACACCGCCGTGGGGGAGGGGACAGTAACGGGAACGGTAACGGGGCGGTCCCGTCCGCCACGGCCGCGGTCGGCCGTGGATCACCGGCTGCCCTTGACGACGCGGTACCCCTGCCCGGAGGATGCCTGGGACCGAGATGATCTCTTTGCGTCCGCGCCCGGTCATCCAGAGTCACGTGATGCCGGGTCACGTAGTGCGAGTCAGGTAGTGCAGAGTCATGCAATCCGGAGTCACGTCGTACGCGACGACGTGACAGGTGAGGAGGCACGGTGGCCGCCCGACTGAGAGCAGCCCTGACCATTCTGGCGGCGGCGGTGCTCGTGCCCATGTCCGGAGCGGTCCTGTCGGCCTCGGCCGCACTGAAGGACGCCTCGGCGTCAGGAGCCGTCGCCGCTCCGGCCGGCCCTGCCCCGGCCGGCCCTGCCCCGGCCGGCCCTATGGCCGACGTGCCGAAGGTGTGGCCGACTCCTCAGCAGGAGACGTCCCGGGACGACGGCTTCCCGGTCACTCCGGTCGTGGGTCTGGTCCGAGGACCTACGACGGATGCCGCGGCGGAGAAGGTGGTCAGGGACACGCTCACCCGGGCGGGTGTCACTGACATCCGTGCCACCGACGGTCAGGATCCGCACACACCGGTGACGGTGTGGCTCGGCGGCGGCGCGGAAGTCCTTGCCAGGCTGGGGGTCGACGGTCCGTCGGGACTGCCCGCAGAGGGTTACGTGCTCGCCACCGGTCGTACTCCCGACGACCGCAAGCACGTCGTGCTCGGCGGGGTCGACGCGGACGGCACCTACTACGCCGCCCAGACGCTCCGGCAGTTGGTGCTGCCGCACGCGGGCCGGGACCAGCTGCCCGGGGTCGCGATCCGGGACTGGCCGAGCATGCGTTACCGCGGCTCGATCGAGGGCTTCTACGGAACGCCCTACACCCAGGCGGACCGGCTCGACCACGTGGACTACCTCGGCGCGCACAAGATGAACACCTACGAGTACGCCCCGAAGGACGACCCGTACCACCGTGAACGCTGGCGCGACCCCTATCCGGCGGACAAGCTCGCCGAGCTCGGCACGCTGGTCGACCGGGCGCGCCAGAACCACGTCGACTTCACGTTCGCACTGTCGCCGGGGCTGTCGATCTGCTACTCCTCCAAGGCCGACCTCGACGCGCTGCTGGCGAAGTTCGACGCGATCTACGCTCTCGGCGGGCGGTCGTTCAACGTGCCGCTGGACGACATCGACTACAACACCTGGCACTGCGACCAGGATCCGGCGATGTTCGGGACCGGTGCGGCTGGTGCGGGCAAGGCACAGGCGTACCTCCTCAACCGCGTGCAAGCGTGGGTTGACAGCAAGGGTGACGTGGCTCCGCTGCAGATGGTGCCGACGGAGTACTACAACACCACCGAGTCGCCGTACAAGAAGGCCATTCGGGAGAACCTCGACCCACACGTCGTCGTGCACTGGACCGGTGTGGGGGTGGTCCCGGCCACGATCACCAACGCCCAGGCCGCCGCGGCGAAGAAGGTGTTCGGCCACCAGGTCCTGGTCTGGGACAACTATCCGGTCAACGACTACATCGCCGGCCGGCTGCCGCTCGGCCCCTACACCGGGCGGGAGCGCGGGTTGTCCGACCACGTGGTCGGCGTCATCTCCAACCCGTCGAACCAGGCCGCGGCGAGCAAGCCGGCGTTGTTCTCCTTCGCCGACTTCTCCTGGCACGACGCGACGTTCGACGATCGGGCGGCGTGGGAGGCGGGGCTGAACGAACTCGCCGGCGGGGACGCCGCCACGGCCGCCGCGCTGCGGGTGTTCGCCGACGTGTCGACCTACGACGGAACGCTGCACAAGACGCAGGCTCCCGAACTGCGCCAGCGGATCGACACCTTCTGGTCTTCGTGGGAGGCCGGTGACCGCGGTGCGGCGATCGCGGCGCTGCGGACGTACGTCCAGTCCCTCGGCAAGGCGCCGGGCGTGATCCGCGCCGGAGTGACGGACCCGCGGTTCGTGCCCGAGGCGGCCGCCTGGCTGGACGCGACCGAGCTGTGGGCGAAGGCCGGACTCACGGCGCTGGACATGCTCGACGCCCAGGAGACCGGCGACGGAGCGCGGGCGTGGCGGGACCGGCAGCAGATCGCCCCCCTGATCGCGCGGGCGAAGGCGATCCGGGACTCCAGGGCTCCGCACAACAGCACGTATCCGCGGATCGCCGACGGTGTGCTGGACAAGTTCGTCGCCGACGCCGAGGAGGCCAACGACCACTGGCTCGGGCTGACGAAGACCCGGCCCGTGCCGGTGACGACGCTCGGGACGTACGCCGACAACGCGCCGGAACGCATGGTCGACGGCGATCCCGGCACGTTCTACTGGACCGACGGCGCGCCCTCGCCCGGCGACGTCGTGGGTCTCGACCTGGGTGCGGTGCACGAGATCGGTGACATCGCCGTCCTGATGTCGAAGTCGGGCAGCCCGAACGACTACATCCACGCCGGCACGCTCGAGTACTCCGCCGACGGACAGTCGTGGACGACTCTCACCACGGGCACCACGGCGGAGGTCCGGGCAAGCGCTCCGGCGGGGACGAGCGCGAGGTACGTCCGCTACCGGGTCACCGGCGGCAACGACGGCTACTGGCTGGTGGTGCGGGAGTTCTCGGTCGAGGTACGCGACTCCCACGACGTCACGTACTCGGTGTCAGGAGGGCCGGCCGCTGCCGACGGCTCGTCACTTCGGGCCGCGGCCGACGGCGACGTCCACGCGTGGTACCGCGCGGCGTCGAGCCCGGCAGCTGGTGACGCGCTCGTCGTGACGGCGTCGACGAGCCGGCCACTGGCCAGCGTCGTCGTCCTGTCGGCGTCCGACGTCCGGGCGACGGTTCAGGTGCGTGACGGCTCAGGTCGCTGGCGCACGCTGGGCACGCTGGCTCCCGACTTCACCGAGCTCTCCGCGGGTGGGCAGGAGACCGACGCCGTCCGGTTGGTGTGGGCGCAGGGCTCCCCGCCGCCCGAGGTGGCCGAGATCGTCTTCCGGTACGCCCGCGGTGGCAGCACAGGCGTCCGCTGACGCAGATGTCCGAGATCGACGAGGTCATGGTGCGCTCGTTGTTGCGTGAGCAGCATCCGGATCTTGCCGAGCTGGGTCTCCGTCAGGTGGCCGGCGGGTGGGACAACCAGCTGTGGCGTCTGGGGGACGATCTGGCGGTTCGCATGCCGCTCACTCCACGCGCGCCGTCCCTTCTTCGGAAGGAACAACGGTGGTTGCCCACCCTGGCGCCGCGACTCCCGCTGCCCGTGCCGGTTCCGGTTCGGTACGGCGAGCCGTCCGTGCGTTTCCCGAAGCCGTGGATCGTCACCGCCTGGGTTCCGGGCCGGCCCGCGGACCGCGCTCCGATCAGCCGCGGCATGCCCGCGGCGGAGATGTTGGCGGCCTTCCTCCGGGCCCTCCACGTGGGCGCGCCGGCCGAGGCGCCGGCGAACCCGAAGCGCGGCGTACCCCTCAGCGCCGTCGCGCAGGAGTTCGACCAGAAGCTCGAGGCGGTCGCCTCCAGTGACGTGCGCGCCGCGGTTCGTACCGTCTGGAACGACGGCCTTGCAGCCCCTGGCTGGAACGGCCCGCCGACGTGGGTCCACGGTGACCTCCACCCGGCGAACGTCGTCACCTCCGACGGCACGCTGTCCGGCGTACTCGACTTCGGCGAACTCTGTGCCGGCGACCCGGCGACCGACCTCGCCGCGGCGTGGCTTCTGCTGCCGGTAGCTGCCGTCTCACGCTTCTTCGAGTCGTACGCGATCGCCGACGACGCGACGATCCGGCGGGCACGTGCGTGGGCCGTCCTGCGTGGCGTCTCCCTGATCGGGATCGGCCAGGCATGGGAACGCGGCCTACCAGGCGGCCAGCCGACGTGGGGAGCCGCGGGCCGGGCCGCACTCGATCGGGCCCTGGCATCCGCCTAGCCGGCGATCCACAGCGCGTCCGTGACCGCGAACGACTTTCCGGCGAAGGCCGGTACCGGCATGGCGGCGGGCCTCGTTGACACCCAAATCGGGGCGCGGCTAGCGTCCTGAGTTGGTCTTGCGTGATGTCCGCCCACTGCCGTGCCGATGTGCGCAGAGCTCCCTCCTGTTGGTCGACGCAGCCGGTTCGGGCTGCCGAAGGGGAAAGTGATGCTGGATTCATTCCAGGAGCAGGGGTACGCGGTCTTCCCGGACTTCCTCGGCAAGGAAGAGATCGACACGCTGAAGGCGGCCGTCGACGCACACGCGTCTGCCAGGCCGCAGCGGAACGCGTACGAGAACGAGCAGATCGGGGAGCTCACCTGGCACTCGCGGGCCCTGGAGCAGGTGGACAAGGTGATGGGCGGCGAGCGGTACGTCTTCCACCACATCCACGCCGCCCGGCACGACGCCGGCACCCGCGGAGTGGCCTGGCACCAGGACTACGAGCAGTACCCGCAGACCAACCGTGCGCACCTGATGGTGCACGTGTTCTTCTACCTCAACGGGCTCAACGGCACGATCGGCGACCTTCTCCTGGTGCCGGGCTCGCAGCGGTTCGCAGTGGAGAGCAACGCACTGACGTTCCTCGGTGACTCCGATTTGCCGGGGTCGATCACGGTCGACGACGTCTCGCCCGGCTCGATGCTGATCGTGCACTCGGGGATGTGGCACGCACGCCGGGCCAAGCCGGGTGGCGAGGGCAGCCCGCGCTTCTTCATCGACATGTCGTTCTGCCAGTCCGGGGTGAAGTGGCCGTCGTACGGCCGGGGGGACGGCATGCTCGCCGACCTGCGGGCACGGTACGAGGCCGACGGCGGCACGCGGCCCTGGCTCTTCGACGAGGAGCAGTTCTTCGACGGCCCCCGCGCCCGCAAGGAGAGCAAGGACCTGCAGGGCAGTGTCATCCTCGACCTTCCGCAGTGGCAGAACTCATGAGGCTGCTCGTCACCGGTGCCACCGGCAAGGTCGGCCGGGCTCTCGTCGACCGCCTCCAGGGGACCTGCGAGATCCGCGCGCTCTGCCACAACCGGAGTCTCGACGTCGACGGTGTCGAGTCGGTGTTCGGCTCGATCGCCGACCGGGATGCCGTACGCCGGGCCATGGCGGGCGTGACCCACGTCGTCCATCTGGCGACGTGCAAGGAGACGCCCGACGAGATCATGGACGTGGCCGTCAAGGGACTGTTCTGGCTGCTGGAGGAGGCGCGGGAGAGTCCGACGTTCGAGCGGTTCGTCCTCATCGGCGGTGACGCGGCCGTCGGCCACTTCGTCTACAAGCACCCGGTGCCGGTGACCGAGTCACAGCGGCACACCGCGTACGAGGGGTGCTACGCGCTGTCGAAGGTGCTCGAGGAGGTCATGCTCGAGCAGTACCAGATCGCGTACGGCCTGAACTCCACCTGTCTGCGAGCGCCCTGGATCATGGACCGGGACGACTTCAGGTATTCCCTGTCGTTCGGCACCGACCAGTTCGGCGGGCCGCCGTGGCGCGAGCTCGTGGACGGTGACGTTCCCGACGGTGCGGTTCCACTGGCGCTGGACGCCGACGGGCGTCCGCTGAAGCGCAACTTCGTCCACGTCAGCGACCTGGTCGAGGCGATCGCGATCGCGCTGGACCACCCGGCCGCCCTCGGCCAGACCTTCAACATCTGCATGGACGAGCCGGTCGACTACCAGCACGTGGTGGACCATCTCGCGAGCACGCGTGGGCTGCCGGCTGTGAAGGTGCCGACGCCGCACCACTCGACCTGGCTGGACAACGCCAAGGCGAAGCTGCTGCTGGACTGGAAACCGAAGTACGACACCGAACTCCTGATCGACGAGGCCTGGGCCTACCAGCGAAGTCCCGAAGACCCTCGGATCGTCTGGTACCCGGGATAACCGGCAGGGGTGCCGGCGGCGACGAAGTGACCGGTGAGCCGATGAAGATCGTCAGGGTGGAGACGTTTCTCGTACCCCCGCGGTGGTTGTTCGTCCGCGTCGAGACCGACGAGGGAGTGGCCGGCTGGGGCGAACCGGTGCTGGAGGGACGAGCGGGCACCGTGCGGACGGCGGTGCACGAGTTGGCCGAGCTGCTGGCCGGCGCCGATCCGCTGCGGATAGAGGACAACTGGCAGTTGCTCACCAAGGGTGCCTTCTACCGTGGTGGTCCGATCCTGGCCAGCGCGGTGGCGGGGATCGACCAGGCCCTGTGGGACATCGCCGGCAAGGTCCGCGGGGCCGCCGTGCACGAGCTGCTCGGTGGGCCGGTCCGGGAGCGGGTTCGCATGTACGCCTGGGTCGCCGGCGACGACGCGGCGTCGATCGCCGACAGCGCGGCCCGGGCCGTCGCCCACGGCCTCACCGCCGTGAAGCTGCTCGGTTGCCCCGGGACGCTCGGCCCGATCGACACGCCGGCCCAGACCGACCTGCTCCTGCGCCGGGTCGCCGCGGTCCGCGAGGTCCTCGGACCAGAACGCGATGTGGCGATCGACTTCCACGGCAGGTTCTCACCGGCGATGGCCCGCCGCGTGCTCCCGCTGCTGGAGCCGTTCGAGCCGTTGTTCGTGGAGGAACCGGTGCTGCCGGAGTTCGGCCACCTGCTGCCGGAGATCGTCGCCGGCACCAGTATCCCGATCGCGACCGGTGAGCGCCTCTTCTCCCGCGGTGACTTCCTCCCCGCTCTGCAGGCAGGCATCGCCGTCGCCCAGCCGGACCTTTCCCATGCCGGAGGGATCTCCGAGGTACGCCGGATCGCCGTGGTGGCCGAGACGTTCGGCGCGTCGCTGGCACCTCATTGCCCACTCGGCCCGCTCGCGTTGGCCTCGTCGCTGCAGGTCGACCTCGCCAGTCCCAACTTCCTCGTCCAGGAACAGGCGCTCGGTCTGGAGGCCGACGGAGGCAGCGAGGTGCTGGCCGGGCTGGTCGACGAGCAGCCCTTCACGATGGTGGACGGCCATCTGCTCCGGCCGCGTGGTCCCGGGCTCGGCATCGAGGTGGACGAGCAGGCGGTACGCCGGGCCGCGCAGATCGGGCACAGCTACCGGATCACTCCCTGGCGCCATCCCGACGGGTCGCTCGCCGAGCTCTGAGTGTCCGTTCGCGGGCCACGTCAAGGGTGACTTGACGTCCGGGCGCCACCGTCAGTTGTTGACCAGCACCTGGTACGCGTGGCCGTGCATGCCGACGTACAGGAACCTGCCGGACGCGGTGATGGTGGTGGCGAAGTCGCCGAAGCTGACCGGATGCCGCAGGGGCAGGCTGTTGCGGACCCGGCCGGTCGCCGGATCCAGGTGGTGCAGGTGGCCGTGCGAACCCACGAACAGCCGTTGCCCACGCAGGGACACGCTGACCGGACCGGGCTCCTCGTCCTCGTCGTGGTCGAGGTCGACCCACCAGCGGGCCCCGGACCAGTCGTCCAGGTCGACCGCGTACACCCGTCCGTCCACCGCCGCGATCACCGTCGAGGCACCGGAGGACAGCGACATCGGATGGTCCCCGGCGTTGTCGGTCAGGGCGAGCAGGTGCAGCACCGCACCGGTTGTGGGATCGATGTCATAGAGGTGGCCGGCGGAGCCCGCGAGCAGCCGACCGTCGTGCCACAGCACCGAGACGGGCCGGGACGGTCGCCCGCCGACCTTGGTGAGGTCGACACCCCATCGGGCCTTCCGGTCCGCGGAGGTCATGCCGTACACGTGGCCGGGCGTCCCGGCGAACACCATCTCACCGTCGCCGGCCAGAGTCGTCTCGTGGCCGCCGAAGCCAAGGGTGTGCTCGAGGCGATGTCTGTGCAGCAGGGTCGGAGATGTGGGATCGATTTCATAGACCCGGCCGGAGTATCCCGCGAGCAGCCGGTGTCCGTCCCACAGCACGTTGACCGGCCCGCGGTCGACCGGGTTCGGCCCGTGCAGCGACAACTCCCACCGCGGGGTCAGGTCGGACAGCGTCAGACCGTGCAGGCGCCCGTGGACGCCGACGAACAGCGTGCTCCCGTCGGTGGCCAGCCGGGTGGCGTGACTGCCGAACAGTCCCAGGTCCGCGACGCGGCGACCGGCCTGGACGCTTCCCTTGGTGGGTTCGATCTCGTACGCGTGGCCGTTCGCGCCCGCGAAGAGGCGTCCTGCGGACTCCACGACGTCCACCGGACGGTCGTCGGCTCTGTGGAGTTCCTGACCCCACACCTCCGCGAGGTCCTGGTCCTGGGAGACCACGCCCAGCCGAGGGGAGAACAACCGGACCAGGATGTTCTGCAGCGCCGGCAGGAACGCCGAGAAGATGTTCTCCTCGAAGAACTCCCGCCGGCCCGTGTTCCACGCGGCCACCGGCTCCAGGTCGCCCGCCTCGGTGCGAACCATCGTGGGGAAGTGGCGACGGATGTCCTTCGCGCCGACCGACATCTCGCCGGTACGGATGATCTCCTCCACCGACGCCTGCGCCAACTGCGCGGCGCCGCTGGTCTGACGGATGCCTTCGGCTCCGTCCGGGCCGGTCAGCAACGTGGCGTCGCCCCACACCTCGTACGGCTCCGGGTGCGCCGACGAGGCGACCCACAGGGAGTGGCTGTTGTAGTAGTCGTGCGCCATGGCACACGACAGCTGTGCCGCGTCGTTGGCCAGGAACCGGAGGTACTTCTGGTACACCGCATGCCTGTTGTCGGACTGGTCGAGGACCAAACCGCTGGCACGCATCCGTTCTTCGGGGGTCGGCAGCTCCTGCGCGGTCTGGGGGTCGTTGGACGGCCCGGTGTAGCTGTCGTCGTACAGGTGGAAGCCGGCAAGGCCGGGTTGACGGTCCGCCGTCATGGTCGAGATGACGTCCAGGTCCGCCACCGGCACGAGGTCCTGGCCCGCGGCCCACTCCACGAACCACTGCATTATCAACGTCTTGTTGACAAGGTGGCCCGCGGCGAAGGAGTCCTGCAGGAAGTGGTCGGCGTAGCCGGCGAAGGTCCAGGCTCGTCGCGCCAGCGCCGCGTCACCGGTGGCGTGTGCCTGCCTGGCCAGGTCGCGGGCGATGAGGTGCGAGGTCTCCCAGCGATACCACGAGGCCGGCGCGAAGTGGCAGGCGTTTCGGGCCAGCAGCCCACGGAAGTGGTCCTCCCGGAGCACGCCCAGGTCGCGGGTCAGCTCGTCCAGCTCGTCCCACTTCACCAGCCTGGTGACCATCTCGAAGTCGTACGGCGGAGAAGCCGACCGGGCGAAGAACGCCTGCGGATCCGAGCCGCTCCGCAACCGGGTGAGGTTGTTGTAGCCCTCCTGTCGGATCGTCTGGAGGATGGGCAGCAGGTGGCCCTCGTCCAGCGCCTCCAGGGCGGGGGCATTGGCCAGATAGTCGGGGAGTGCGTTCACCTCGCCGTACGTCGCGAGCACCTGGTCAGGGCCGAGCCGCAGCGTCCGGATCCACGGGCACACGCGGCGGATCTGCTCCTCGGTGACCACGGTCGGGTCGTTCCGCCACAGTTCGCACAGGCGGATCTGCCGGTCGAGGATCTCCTGCCTGCGTCCGCCGGTGGCAGCGGCGCCGGCGCGGGGCGGCGAGATCGCCACCAGGTCGTCGGTGGCCAGGTCGCCGAGGACCCGGTGCTCGTAGGAGACGTGCCGCTGGACGACACCGGTCAGGCCCGGGCGTACGACCGTCGGATCGGCAGACGGACCGGCCGCTCGCCGCCCGGCCACGAGCAGGTCGGCGCACCGGTCGGCGTCCTGCTCCGACGTCGCGGCCGGCGCCACCCCGGACTGCGCGGCACGCGCCTGCTGAACGACATGAGCGGCCTCGTGCGCCAGCAGCCGGAAGCCGGCGGTGGTGTCGGGCCGGTAGGCGCCCGCACGGAAGAAGACGTGGCTGCCGCAGGTGAACGCGTCCGCCCGCAGCAGCCTGGTGCAGCGGTCCGCTGCTGGGTCGGTGTGGATCCGCACCGCGGACAGGTCGGCTCGCAGTCCCTGTCCAAGGCGTTCCAGCAGGGCGGCCGGCAATCGGCGGCCGCCCTGCTGGTCGAGCAGTGGCAACGGTCGGGTGAGACGTCCCATCGAAGGTCCCAGGCTGTGGTCGCGACGCATCGTCTCTCACGTTAGCGTCGCGACGGCCTTTACGCCCGGGCCGCCACCCACGTCTTCATACATCCCACGGCTCGTGCCGACCACGTCGGCGTACGGACGGGGGTCAGTTCACGATCTTGTCGTAGCGGTACGGGAGGTAGGCGCCGCGCGAGTCCTGGATCGGCCAGTCGTAGACGCTCTTGTGCGGGCGGTCCGGGTTGCCGCTGTGCTCGTACACGGTGAAGCTCGAGTGCGACGTGTCGTTCCACTTCACGAAGATCATCACGTGCCCGCCGGCGCCGCCGGTGGCCGAACCCATGATGCCGAGCAGGTCACCCGGCTTCAGGTCGTCCTTGCTGCCAAGGACGTGGGTGACGTCGGGCAGGTCGACGGTGCTCCGGCCCGGAGCGTCGAGGTGCAGGGCCATCGAGGCGTAGCCGGAGCAGTCGCTTCGGTACATCACACCGTCCGGTGCCGCGGCGCTTCCGTTCATGTCGTAGCTGATCGACGGGTCGGTGAGCCAGGTGCGCGCCCGCGCCAGGACCTCGGTGCGGCTGATGCGGCCGTCCGTGACCGACTTCGGTGCCGGCTTGGCCCTGTGCTTGACGGTCCTGCTCTTCACGGCCGGAGCCGGCTTGTTCTTCGCGACCTTCCTGGCCTCGGCCTTCTTCGTCCTGGCCGGCTTGGCCTTGGCCTTGGCCTTGGCCTTGGGCTTGCTCTTGTGCTTGGTCACCTTCGGCGTCGCTTTCGGCGTGGCCTTGGGGGTGGCCCGCTTCGTCGCCGTCGGGGTGGGCGTCGGCCGGGCGGTCGCCTTCTTGGTGGGGGTCGGCGCAGCCAGGTCAGCCGAGGCGTTCTTCGGTGGCGTGCCATCGGACCTCACCGCGCCGACGGCGACGGTGCCGCCTACCGCGACCAGAGCGACGGCCAGCCCTGCCAGAAGATATCGGACGGCGCCAAGCCGTTGAAAGAAATTCAAGGAACTACCCCTTCTCTTGCCGCAGAAGGGGTAGACGTTCGCATACGGACGTAACGGCGCATTGTGTTCGGGGGAATACGATCCGGCTCAAGTGGTACGCTCTCGCGACACCATGATCAACTAATGACGGAATGGATGACAAGCAACCAATTCGACCTGGTTTGTCATTCGCATTTCGGACGCGAATTCGCCGCTTTCAATGTGACCTATCGCACATTAGTCGGCCGGAATCGGGCGTCGATCCAGGCGTACCGATAAATATACAACTCAGCCAGTTGGCGACTGCTCGGGGGTTATGCCGGTATTCGCTGTACGTGGGCATGGAGTGGCTGTTCGGTGACCTGGAGGCCGAAACGCGCTGAGCCCTGAGGCCGGCGTCGCCTACTCCTGACCCGCCCCGTCGGCGCCGAGGGTGCTTTCCCGCGGAACCAGCTCGAACTCCGCGACCACCCGCCGCGCCGGGCGGTCGAGGCCGTCGATGCGCTCGACCAGCATGTCCAGTGCCGTCCGCGCGATCATCTGCTTGTCCGGGGAGATCGTCGACAGCGACGGAGTGCTCAGCCGGGCGGCCTCGATGTCGTCGATCCCCACCACCGCGACGTCCTCGGGAACGCGCCAGCCACGCGAGTGCAGGGTCCGGATCGCCCCGAGAGCGACGCGGTCGTTGAAGCAGAAGAGCGCGTCGAAGTCACCGGCCGAGGCGAGCAGTTCGTCGACGGCGGCGGCGACGCCTTCGGGGGAGTGCTCGAGTTGGTGGACGACGAGCGCGGGGTCGAACGGCAGGTCCGCCCGCGCGAGTGCGTCGGTGTAGCCCTGCTGCCGCCGGCCGGACTCCTGCGGGCGCTTGGCGCCCTGAGACTGCGGCGGCGCCCCGATGACGGCGATCCGGCGGCGGCCGAGTCCGATCAGGTGCTCGGTGGCCGCCGCTGCCGCCGCCCGGCTGTCGATGGCCACGCTGTCGGCGGACCGCTGCAGCCGCTCGCCGAGCAGGACCAGCGGTGTCCGGTCGGGCCGGTTGCGCAGGTAGGCAGCCGTCAGCGACCACGGCTGCAGGATCATCCCGTCGATGAGGTGACTCCGGAACCCCTCGGCCACCAGCTGCTCGCGTTCGCGCGCACCTTCGGTGCAGTCGATGAGGACGGTGAGGTCGCGGGTCTCGGCCTCCTTGACGATGAGGTGGGCGATCTCGGCGAAGTACGGGCTGCGCATCGACGGGAGCGCGAGCGCGATCAGGCCGGTGCGCCCGCGACGAAGGTTTCGGGCCGAGATGTTGGGCCGGTAGTCGAGTTCGGCCAGCGCACGCTCGACCTTCTCCTTCGTCGCGGGCGTCAGGTAGGGATAGTCGTTCAGGACGTTGGAGACCGTCTTGATCGACACTCCCGCCAGCTTGGCAACGTCCCTGATCGTCGCGCGCATTCGACCCACTCTCCTCAGCTGCCCAGGGGGCCCGCCTGAGAGTACAACCCGAGCCGTGGCCCGCGGGGTTCCCGACCTAGGAGGAGCCGTACTTGTCGGTGCCGTAGTCCTCTCCGGGCTTCCAGTCGTCGAACTTCCAGTCGTCCTCGCTGACCTTGGCGCCCTTGCCCGCGACCACCTTGATCGCCCGCGCCCGCTCGGCGGTCAGCTTCCCGGCGTAGTCTGTCAACGCCTTCCTGACATCCTTCACCTGGCCGCTGAGCGCGCCCTGGACGAGGGTGCCGAGGTCGGGGGCGATGGGCTTCATCTCGGCGATGACGTCGGACACGGCGGCGTTCCGGGCGATGGGGCTTGGCGCGAGCTTGACCTGTTCCTTGTAGAAGGCGGCAGCCTGCTTGAAGGTCGGATGGACGTCGGCCTTGTCCACCAGGGAGAGATCGACCGGCATGCCGTCCATCTGCTCGGCCTCGCGAAGCATGACGTCCTTGGTGGCGAACCGCCCGAGCAGTTCGGAGGCCTTGTCGGGCAGCTTCGAACTCGCAGAGAGCCAGAAGTCTCCCGGCTTCGGTGCGCTGTAGAGCACGGGCGTACGCCCTGCCTCGGCGACCGGGACGGGAGCGACGCCGAGTTTGCCGAGGAACTGCTTGAATCCGTCCTTGATCACGCCGACGTTCCAGGGGCCGTCGAAGAACACGCCGGCGATCCCGGTGGTCCAGCGCGCCCGCGCCGTGCGGGCGTCGAGAGAGGAGGAGGCGGGGAAGAGGACTCCGTCGCTCTTCATCGACTGGAGAAACTCCACCGCGTGGACGTACGGATCGCTTCCGTAGGTGTACTCACCGGTGCGCGGGTCGACTCCGCCCACGCCGCCGCCTGCCTGGGCGAGGTCCTCGACGTGCTCACCCATCCTGGCGGCGAACTGCAGTGGTGCGATCCAGCCGTACGCCCCGCCGCCACTCTGCTTGATCTTGCGGGCGGTCGCTCGCACGCCGTCCCAGGTGGCGAGGTCATGCGTGGGATCACCGCCGGCCTTCTTCACCAGGTCGGTGTTGTACCACGTCAGGGTCGTGTACTGGCGGAAGGAGGCCAGCGGTAGCGAGTACAGCTTGCCGTTCCAGTGGGTGAATCCCTCCAGGAACGCGGCTTTCGGTATCGCCGCCAGCGCCTGCTCGTCAAGGTCGATCGGCGCGAACCAGCCCTGCTTGCGCAGCCGCGCGGCAGGAACACCAAGTCCGGCGGTCGTGAACACGTCCGGCATCTGCTTGCTGCTGAACGCGAGTTGCAGGGCCTGCCCCTGCTTGTTCGGGTTGTAGACGGTGTAGTCGACGTGAACGCCGGAGGACTTCTCGAACTCCGCGAAGATCTCCTTGTGCAGGTCCGCGCGCGGCTCGAACTGGTCCCACCAGCGCAGGACCCCGCCCTTGCCGCCGCCGCCACCACCACCGGCGTGTGATCCGCCCGACCCTTCGGACGTACTCGGGGCCGTGTTGCACGCGCCGAGCCCGACGGCACCGAGGAGAGCACCACCCGAGGCCAGGAACTTTCGCCTGTTGATCATGCTGCCTTCTTTCTGTTCGATGCGCCGCACCGTCGCCGTCGCCGTCGGCGGGTGACAGAAGCGCTCTTCTTCGTGCGAGCCCCCGTGAGTGTGATCAGGCGGAGCCGCCGGACCGGTCGAGTTGTGCGTCGGTGGCGCGCAGCATCCATGCGGTGAGGTCCGCCAGCAGGTCCGCCTTGGTCGCCGCCAGTGCCGGTACCGCCGAAAGGTCCCGGGTTTCGAACGGGTCCTCGGCGAGATCGAAGAGCTGAACCGCGCCGGTGACGTCGGCCACGAGCTTCCATCTCCCGCGGCGAACCATCCGGCGTGCTCCGCTGTGTGTCACCACGTTCACGGCGTCGACCACGACGCGCCCGTCGTCGAGCCGGCGGACACCGGGCTCCGCATCACCCAGATCCGCTTCCTCGTACGGCATGCCCCCGAATCCCTGCTCCGCGTAGGCACTCAGGAAGTCGTGGTCGCCGGCGACGTCGCCGCTCAACATGGGGACAAGGCTGCGGCCCTGCACCCCCTCGGGCACCGGCTGGCCGAGGACCTCACAGATGGTCGGGAGGATGTCGACGATCGAGACGTGGGCCGGGCTCGGTCCGGGCTCTCCCACCACACCGGGGCCGTGGAAGAACATCGGGACCCGTGCCAGCACCTCCGGTAGGCCGGGTCCCTTGCGCATCAGGCCGTACTCGCCGGCGAAGTCGCCGTGGTCGGAGACGAAGACGAGGAGGGTGTCGTCGAGCCGACCCGTGTTCTCGAGGTGGCGGACCAGTCTGGCGATCTGGTCGTCCACGAGGCGCAGCATCCCGACGTAGTTGGCTCGGGCACGCGCGAGCACGTCCGGTTTGGCCTCGCCGGACAGTTCGGCGAGCCTGCCGGCGTAACGCCAGGCCAGGTCGCGGTTGTCGAGCGCCTCGAGGGTCGTGGCGGCCGGAGGCACGGTGGTGGGCGCGTACGCGGAGAAGTACGGCTCGGGGGCCTGGTAGGGGACGTGCGGCTCCGGGATCGACAGCCACAGGAACGAACGCTCGGTGGGTGCGGCGGTGTCGAGCCACCGGATGGCCTCGTCGACCAGGCGCGCCGGGATCTGAACCTCCGGCGGAAACGGCGTCGCCGTTGGTGTCGTACCCGGATGGTCGTGCAGCCAGTCGTCGAACTCCTGGTCCGGCCCCGTGGCCGCGGACCGGGGCAGGCGGCCGAGGTGTCCGTATTCCACCCAGTGGTCGAGCCGGTTCGGAACCAGGTGCGAGTGGTTCTTTCCGACGAGGGCGGTCCGGAAGCCCGCGCCGGCCACGACGTCGACGAGGTCCCTGCCGTAGCTGGGGTTGCCGTAGGCCCTGTTCGTACGCACCCCGTGGGCGCTGGGGAACCGGCCGGTCAGCATGCTGATCCGCGCGGGAACGCACAACGGCGACGAGGTGTAGGCGCGATCGAACCAACGGCCGGCACGAGCCAGCCGGTCGAGCGTCGGGGTCGTGTCGACGCCGAAGCCCTCGCGTGCGCACAGGTCCGCGCGATGCTGGTCGGTCATCACCACCACGACGTCGCGCGGGGTGTGCCGTGGCCGCTGCCGGTCCTCGCCGGGCATGGGACCACCCTTCGTGTGTCAGCGTCCTTCGCGGCGGACGGTGAACGGTGCGAGATGGTTGTGCGGTGCACGTCGTGGCTCGTACGCCGCGCGGGGGAGGTCGTCCACGACGCGGGTCGACCACCACAGCAGTTGCTCGGTCAGTGCGGCCCGGATCTCGGCCACCTCCGGGTCGCCCCACCGGTTGGACAGCTCCATCGGGTCCTCGGCCAGGTCGTAGAGCTCCCCGCGGCCGGTCACGTCGTAGACGAGCTTCCACCGGCCCTGCCGGACCATGCGTGACGTGCCGCTCTGGGTGACGCTGTTGAGTTCGTCGTACTTCGTTCCCTCGTAGGGAAAGTGCAGCGGTGGCCGTTGGTCCTCGTCGTACGGGATCCCGCCGTACCCGCGCTCGGCGTAGACGCTCGCGAACTCCTCGGCCGGGTAGTCGCCGCCGGTCAGCACCGGCCACAGGCTGCGGCCCTGCACGCCGTACGGGATGTCCGCACCGACCGCCTCGCACAGGGTGGGGAACAGGTCGGCCAGGGACACGTGGTCGGCGGTGTTGTCCGTGGCGACCACGCCGGGCCCGGTCAGCACGAACGGGATCCGCATCAGCACCTCCGGCATCCCGGCGCCCTTGCGCTGCAGGCCGTAGTCGCCGACATAGTCTCCGTGGTCGGCGACGAAGACTACGAGGGTGTTGTCAAGGACGCCTTGCTCCTCGAGGTGACCGAGCAGCCGGCGGATCTGGTCGTCGATCAGCCGCAGCATGCCGCAGTAGGTGGCGCGGTAGCGGCGCCACAGCCGGTCGTAGCCCGGCCGCTTCTCCTCCAGCAGGTCGGCGAGCCACTTCCACGCACCACCCTTGGCCCGGGCCGCCTCCGGCCCGCACGCGCGGTCGGGCACGTCCTCCTCGGGGAACATCGAGAAGTAGGGCTCGGGCGCCTGGTAGGGGTTGTGCGGCTCCGGGAAGGACACCCAGCCGAAGAAGGGCCGGTCCGGATCACGTCGGTCCAGCGCCTCGATCGCGTCGTCGACGATGCGGTACGGATACTGGCACTCGAGCGGAAACACCGTCGGTTCGAGGGTCGGGCCGTGGTCGATCGACCGCAGCCAGGCCGAGAAGTCCCGCTGTTCGTCGGTGGAGTCCGGCCCGCGCTCGTGCCAGTACGGACCGGCGAAGGAGTCGAAGTCGTCCTCGCGGCGATACATGTGGGTCTTGCCGGCGAAGTGCAGCGAGTAGCCCGAGGTGGCGAGCACGTCCAGCAGGTCCTCCCCACGGAGCACCTCCCTGGTCGCGGAGTTCTGGCGTACGCGATGGGCCGACGGGAAGCGCCCGGTCAGCAGGCTGGTCCGCGCCGGCACGCACGCCGGCGCCGTCGTGTAGGCGTTGCGGAAGCGGGTCCCTGACGCGGCGACCGAGTCCAGGAACGGCATCGTGTCCAGCCCGAACCCCTCGCCGGCGGTGAAGCCGGCCCGGTGCTGGTCGGTCATCACCAGCAGGATGTTCGGTCGTGGCGCGCTCACCGGGGCGTCTCCTTCTCGGGCCGGTTCCGCTGCTGTCGTTGCGCCTGCCTCGTCGCCCGGCGGTAGGCGTCGACCTCCTCCGCCGGGATCGCGCGGCTTGCTCCGGTCACGATCTCGTGGACCTGCTCGACCGGCACCTTCGGCGTCCGGTCCTCGGTGAGCAGGCCGTTGCGCTCCTGCTGGGTGTCGGTCAGCTGGGTGTAGCAGAACCCCGCCAGTTCGGCGGAGTCGAGAATGGCGCCGACGAGCTCGCCGAACCGGTCGCGCAGCGCTTCGGGAGAGTCGACCGTGCTGTAGCCGAACCACTTGTCGTCGGCTCCGGGCAGGTAGGACAGGCCGCCGAACTCGGTGAGCACGACCGGCTGGCCCTCGCGTACGGGCTCGGTGAGCATCACCTTGCGCCGTCCCGGCCCCGGCCCGTAGAGGGTCCGGCGAAGCGCCTCGGGGCTGCCGTACCGCTCCTCGATGCTCGCGCCGCGAGGCGTGTAGTCGTGCACGCCCCAGACGTCGCTCTCGGTGTGTTCCCAGCCGTCGTTGGAGATCACCGGACGGGTGGGGTCGATCGCCCTGGTCAGGTGGTAGAGCGCGGTGGCGAAGCTGCGCTGCTGCTCGGAGGTCGCGATGTGGGGTACGCCCCAGCTCTCGTTGAGCGGCACCCAGCACACGACGCAGGGGTGGCTCCGGTCCCGGCGTACGGCCTCGGTCCACTCCCGGGTCAGCCGGTCGACCGCCCGGGTGGAGAACTCGAAGGTGTTGGCCATCTCTCCCCACACCAGGAGGCCGAGACGGTCGCACCAGTAGAGGAAGCGGGGATCCTCCACCTTCTGGTGGATACGGACGCCGGTGAAGCCGAGCTCCTTGACCAGCTCGACCTCGCGGCGCAGCGCGTCCGCGTCGGGCGCGGCGAGGTGCGACTGCGGCCAGAAACCCTGTTCGAGCACCATCCGCAGGTAGTACGGCCGGCCGTTGAGCAGGAACAGCCCGTCCCGGAAGCCGACGCTGCGCAGCCCTACGTAGCTGGACACCTCGTCACCCGGTTCGTCGCCACCGCGCAGTGCCAAGGTGGCGTTGACAAGGGTCGGTGACTCGGGCGACCACAGGAGCCGGCCGGCCCGGCCACCGAGCAGGTCGGGAACGGCGAGGACGGTACGGGACGTCTGCTCGCCAACCCGGACCGTCTGCCGGACGAGGAGTTCGCCGGCGAGGTCCAGCCGGACGTCGAGTTCGACCGGCGAGGCCGGCGCCCGGCTGAGTGTCAACTCCAGCTGGACGGTGCCGGCCTCCAGGTCGGAGGTCCACGCGAGGTCGGCGACGTGGACGGCCGGGACGGTCTCCAGCCAGACGGGCTGCCAGATCCCGGTGGTCCGGTCGTAGAAGATCCCCTCCGGCTCGAGGGACCGGCACTGCTTGCCTCGTGGCTGGCTCGCGTCGGTGGGCAGGTCCTCCGCGCGGACGACGACAGTCTGCTCACCACCGCCGCGCAGTGCCCCGGTGATGTCGAACGTGAACGGCGTGTGCCCGCCCTCGTGGCCACCGACCTGGATGCCGTTGACCCACACCGTGGCGGAGTAGTCGACGGCACCGAAGTGCAGCAGGACGCGTTCGCCGGACGCCGGAGGAGCGACGGCAAACGTCCGTTCGTACCACACCACCGGGTGGAAGCCCGGGTCGTGCACCTCCGACAGCTTCGACTCCGGCGGGTACGGAACCCTGATGGTGCGGTCGAACGCGTCCGCCCTCTCGGACTCGAACCACCGCTGCACCAGGCCCTGGTCGCCGTCGTCGTAGGCGAAGCGCCAGACGCCGCACAGGTCGGTCCACGTCTCGCGGCGGAACTGCGGGCGGGGGTGCGCGGACGGATCGGCCGTCGGGTCGGCGGACGGCTCGGTCGTCGGGTTGGTCACGGATGTCCTCTCGGTGGCACGCGTTCGTTCCTGGCCTGGCAGCTGTCGCTTCGGCCTACCAGAAGGCGTCACGGGGTTGGCTGCGGTCCTCGGTGGCGACCAGGACGTCGAGGAGCTTCTCCTGCAGGGCAAGCCGGTCACCCGCATGTGCGGGGTCGTCCCACAGATTGGTGACCTCACGGGAATCGGCGACGAGGTCGTAGAGCTCACCGGTCCGAGCCCTCGTGCTGGCGGGGTCATCGTGGTGGACGACGAGCTTCCAGCGGTCGTGCCGCAGCATCGTGGTGTGCACCGGCGGGTCGTAGGGGTGACCGCTGTTGCGGTACTGCGACAACGCCCAGTCCCGCGTCCACGCGGCGGAGTCGCCGCGGGCCAGGGGGAGCAGGCTGGTGCCCTGACCGCGGGCCAGCGGCGGGAGGCCGGCCACCTCCAGCAACGTGGGAGCGAGGTCGATCCACTGCACGAGTTCGGACCGGCGTTCACCGGCCGGCAGCACACCTGGCCAGCGCATCAGCAGCGGAACCCGGACCGAGCAGTCGTACATCATCGGGCCCTTGAGCATGAGCTGGTGGTCGCCGAGCATCTCGCCGTGGTCGCTGGTGAAGACCACGACGGTGTTCTCGGCCAGGCCCTCCTCGTCCAGGGTGGCGAGGATGCGTCCCACCTCGTCGTCGACCAGGGTGACCATGGCGTAGTAGGCGGCCTTCACCTGCTGGAGTTCGTCCTCGGTGTACTCCACGAAGCCCTTGGCGTGTCCGGCGTAGGACTCCTTCGACGCCTCGGTGTAGATGGCCGGCTTGGTCGCCAGCTCGTCCGGAGTGGTCACCGGCCTGGACAGCGCCTGCGGGTCGTAGCGGTCGACGTACTCCGGCGGCGCGCCGAAGCCGTGGTGGGGGTCGAAGAAGTTCGCCACGAAGCAGAACGGCTTGTCGGGTTCGCGTCCGGTGCGCAGGAACTCCTGCGTCTCCAGGCCGATCCACCGGCTGTAGTGCGCCTGCGTCGGCATCGAGTCGAACGTCACCGGCGACGCCGGGTCGAGCGCGTCGGCGTGCAGGTCGGGATGCGCGGCCCGCAGCCACCGGTGGTAGGCGTTCTCCGACGAACCGGGGTAGGGGTCGTGCGCCCACCGGAACACCCGGAAGCCGTCGTCGAGCCGCCGCTCGGTGCGCCCGGCGAAGCACGCTGACAAGTGCAGCTTGCCTACCAGCCCGCAGTCGTACCCCGCGTCGGCCAGATCCCTGGTGAACAGGCGTTCGTGGTCCGGCAGGCCCACGCCGTTGGCCCACAGGCCGTGGTTGGCGACGTAGCGGCCGGTCATCAGACTGGCCCGCGACGGTCCGCACACCGGGTTCTGCACGTAGCAGTTCTCGAACAGCACGCCCTGCTCGGCCAGATGGTCCAGGTGCGGCGTCTCGATCTCTTCGTTGCCGGACGCACCGAGCGCGTCGAAACGCTGCTGGTCGGTGCAGATGAACAGGATGTTCGGTGTCATGACTTGACCGCTCCCGCGATTCCCTCGACGAAGTAGCGCTGCAACAACACGAAGATCACCACGACCGGCAGCAGCGAGATGGTCGCCGCGGCCGCCATACCCGACCAGTCGGTGGAGTTCTCGCCGACGAACGCCAGCATGCCGACGCTCAGCGTCCGCAGGTCCGGCCGGGAGAACGTGAACACCAGTGGCAGGAAGAACGCGTTCCAGGTGGCGAGGAACGTCAACAGCGTGACAGTGGCCGTCACCGGCATAGCCAGCGGCAGCATGACCCGGAAGAAGATCGACCAGAAGCCCGCGCCGTCGACGATCGCGGCCTCCTCGAGCTCGCGCGGAATCTGGCGGAAGTAGCCGAGATAGAGCAGGATCGCCGCGACGTGGGCGCCGCCGCTGAGCGCGACGACCATCCCGCCCAGGGAGTTCAGCAGGCCCAGCCGCTGGGAGAGGTCGACCACCGGGATGACCGTGTAGCCGGTCGGAACGAACAGCGTCGCCACCAGGACGACCATGATCACCTTACGGCCGGCGAACTGGTGACGCGCGAGTACGTAGCCGGCCATCGCGCAGCGGACGACGACCACGACGACGGTCACGACGGTGACGACCACGGTGTTCAGCAGGTAGCGGCCGAAGTGTGCGTCGTTCCACGCCCGTGCGTAGTTGGCCCACACCGGCGACTTCGGGACCAGCGACAGCCCGGAGGCGAAGACCTCCATCTGGTCCTTCAGGGACGCGGCGACCATCCACACGAACGGGTAGACCCACAGCGCACATCCGACGGCCAGGAAGGCCGCAGCGATCCACCACGGCAGCCGGCGCGCGATCCGGGCCGCGCTCATGCCGTACCTCCCGACCGGCGCACGGCCCTGATCCCGAGCAACTGGAACAGCCCGACCAGGCACACGAACAGCCCGAAGATCACGGCGGCCGCGGAGGCGTAGCCGAGTTGGGGGACGGTCGCGGCGAACGCCCAGCGGTAGATGTAGATCTCCACGACCTCGGTGGCGTAGAACGGCCCGCCGCCGGTCATGGTGAGCATCAGGTCGAACACCTTCAGCGTCGCCTCCAGCGACAGCAGGGTGATGATGACAAGGAAGGGCCGCAGCAGCGGCATCGTGACGTGCCGCATGAGCTTCCACGGGCCCGCGCCGTCGATCCGGGCCGCCTCGTACACCTCGTTCGGAATGGTCTGCAGCGCGGCCAGCCAGTAGACGAGCGTGATCCCGAACCACTTCCAGACGTAGACGCCGGCCACGGTCCACAACGCGGTGGAGGAGTCGCCGAGGAAGTTGATGCCCTCGGAGAGGAGGCCGAGCCTGGTCAGCAGCAGGTTGATCGGTCCGCTGGCGGGATCGAAGACGAACTGCATCACGACGCCGACGATCGCGGTGGTGGTGACCACCGGAAGGAACAACGCGGTCCGGAACAACGTCGAGAACGGCATCTTCGGCGAGTTGAGCACGATCGCGATCAGCAGCGTCGCGACGACCTGCAGGGGGACCGTCACCAGCATGAACAGCACGGTGATCTTGAACGAGTTCCAGAACAGCGGATCGGCGAGCACGTCACGGTAGTTCTGCAGACCGATCCAGCTCTTGTCGGATCCGAAACCGTCCCACCTGACGAAGGAGTACCAGTAGCTCGCGACGATCGGGTAGACGGTGTACAGGCCGTACAGCACGACGGTCGGTGTGAGGAACAACCAGATCCACAGCCGTGACCTGCCCGAGTCGCGCGGCCTGCCGCCGGCCCGGCGCGACGTCCGTTCGTGGACGTCGTTCTCCAACGTCGCGACGCTCAACCGTGCACACTCCCATGGGTTTAGTACTACGTTGTACGAAGTGTTCTACACCACCACCGCAAAGAGCAACTCCCCCCATGTCCGCACCTCCACAGTTCGGGAAAGGTGTCGAGCCATGCGAAGTCATCGAACCTCGCGCGTAGCGGCGTACCTGAGCGCGCTCGCCGTGCTGGCGGCGTCAGCCGTGGCCGGTCAGTCGGTCGCCCAGGCGTCCGGACCGGAGCCGCGGCCGGTCTACGCCGCACCCACCGGTGAGGCGGCCGACCCGGGCGTCGTGCGCGACGGCCGGGACTACTACGCCTTCATGACCGGCGGCCTGGCCCGCGTCGCCAAGGCCGACAATCCGAGAGGCCCGTGGCAGACCATGCCGGACGCTCTGTCGCGGTGGGGCGAGTGGGCGTCGGGGAAGGGCGCTGTCTGGGCTCCCGACGCCGTGCACACCTCGGCCGGCTGGGTGCTGTACTACGCGGCGCAGGCGAAGGGGTTCGCCGGTCAGCGCTGCATCGGCACCGCCGTGGCCGACCAGCCGAGTGGGCCGTACGAGCCGGCGGCCACCCCGTTGATCTGCCCGATCCTGGGTGGTGAGGACCCCGCCGCCGACCGGCCCGACCCGACGGCCGGCGTGATCGACCCGTCGCCGTTCCAGGACGAGGACGGCGCTCGCTACCTGCTGTACAAGACGCAGAAGACACCGGGCACCATCCGGATGTTCCCGCTGTCGCAGGACGGGCTGCACGGACGTGGCGAGCTCAGCCACGAACTCGTCCGGCACTCCGACAGCATCGAGAACCCCGTGATGGTGCGGCGCGACGGCTACTACTTCCTGTTCGCCGCCGCGAACTGGTACGACCAGTGCCGCTACTCCACGGCGTGGCGGCGTTCGACGGACCTGTGGTCGTTCGCCGACAAGGACGAGCACGTGCTCGTGGACCAGGCCAGTACCGGACTCTGCGGGCCGGGCGGAGCCGACGTGGTCACCGGTGGCGGCGGTCCCGACCGGATCTTCCTGCACGCGTGGGTGTGCTCGGCCGACAACGAGCCGTGCCGGTTCACCGGGGTCGTGACCGACCCGAACCGGCGGCGGGTGGTCTACGCGGCGGTCCTGTCCTGGGGTTCGGACGGCATCACCCCGCAGGTGCCGGCCTTCCTCCCGCCCGCCTGAGACGCTCTAGCCTGACCGCATGGAGGAACTGTCCGTACGAGCTGCGGTTCTGGACGCGCCCGGTGCGCCGCTGCGAGTCGAGGAGCTGTCGCTGCAGGCGCCCCGGGCGGGGGAGGTGCTCGTCCGGGTCACCGCCGCGGGCCTGTGCCACACCGACCTGCACTACCTGGCGGGGGACCTCGCCTGTAGGACCCCGATCGTGCCCGGGCACGAGGGCGCCGGCGTCGTGGAGCAGGTCGGCGCCGGCGTCACTTCGGTGCGGCCCGGCGACTCCGTCGTACTCATGTGGCGGCCGCGCTGTGGGCGGTGTGCGTACTGCTCGTCCGGGCGGCCGGCCCTGTGTGACAACGCACGTGTGCAGATCACCACCAACGGTCTGCTGGACGGCACCACCCGGCTTCGCCGCGGCGACCAGGAGGTCAGGCACCTGCTCGGCGTCTCGTGCTTCGCCGAACGCTGCGTCGTCGCCGAGCAGTCGGTGATCGCGATCCCGGACGACATCCCGCCGCGGATCGCCTCGCTCGTCGGGTGTGCCGTGATCACCGGCGTCGGGTCGGTGCTCAACGTCGTCACCGACGCCGCCCGCAGTGGCATCCTCGTGATCGGGGCGGGCGGGGTCGGACTGTCCTGCGTGCTCGGCGGCCGGCTGGCCGGTGCGTACCCGCTGATCGTCGCCGACGTGGTGCCGCGGCGGCTGGAGCTCGCGGCCAGGCTCGGCGCGACCCACACCATCGACTCCTTCCGGACCGACCTCGAGCAGGCCGTACGGGAGATCTGCCCCGACGGTGTGGACTGGGCGCTGGAGGCGGTGGGCCGCGCACCGACGCTCGAACAGGCGGTGGCGTGCCTGCGCAAGGGCGGCACGCTGGTCGCGATCGGGCTCGGCGCGGTCGGCACGACGTTCGAGGTCCCGATCAACCAGCTGGTGCAGCAGGAGAAGCGGCTGATCGGCAGCCTGTACGGGAGTGCCAACACGGTCACGGACGTGCCGAAGCTGCTGGAGCTATATCGCGCGGGCCGGCTCCCGCTGGACGAGTTGCTCGGCCCGACCTACCCGCTGAGCCGGGTGAACGACGCCTGTCAGGCTCTCGTTGACGGTGCCGTCGGGCGGATCGTCCTCGAGCCCGCCCTTTAGGGCGAAGAACTGAAGGCCATCACTTTCGAGTGCGTCATGCCCACAACCTCGGCAGCCAGGTCAGGGTGGCGGCGAGGGATGCGACAACGGTCACGAACATGACCAGGACGACCACGGTCCACTTCGCCCCCAAGGGCTTTACCTGTTTTCCGGAACGCTGCGCCTGGGCCACCCTCGTGAACCACCTTGCGAAAATGACGCGCATGATCACCACGGACATTGTTGCGATGATGTAAAGCTGGAGTCCTGTGGCGTCGTCGTCACTACTTCTCCTCGACCTTCCGTAGACGTAGAGGCCGCAAACCACTGACGTGATCAGTCCGACGGTGAACCTCGCAGCCACTCCCAGCGGTTTCCTGGAACGAGGGGAGACCAGTGGCAGAGTGCCGAAGGCCACCGCGAGAGCGATGCCGGATCCAACCGCCATGACCCGCACCTGGGTGAGGGAGAACGCGGCTTCCGGCTGTGCGGCTACCACGAGTACGTCAGGCGTCAACGTCCCTCCCATCGATCGACGTCTCGGGGTCGAGGTGCGGCTCGCCGTCCTCAAGCGCTCCCAGAGAGTAGTACCTCCACCAACACCACGATGGCGACCGTCGGTCGCGAGGGGTGCCCGGCACGGCCCGGTAGCGCCGGGCGCGGTCCGACGTGGTTGGCTCGGTCTCCGTGTCATCGGCACGGCACCATGCCGTGCGACGGTCGGAAACCGAGGGAGCTTCGAAGTGTCTGGCGTGCTGGCCGGGTTCGCCACCATCGGCATGATCATCGGGGTGGGCTTCCTCCTCGCCCACCTGAACGTGCTGGACGCGACCGCGCAACGTGTCCTGACCCGGACAGCGTTCTTCGTCGCCAGCCCGGCACTGATGGTGACCGTTCTAGGCCGCAGCGACGTGCACCAGCTGCTGTCGGCCAACCTGATCGCCTCACTGGCCAGCGTGTTCGTGGTGGCCACCACCTACGTCCTGCTGGCCCGGCTGGTGTGGAAGCGAAGCGCCGCGGACACCGTGATCGGAACCTTCTCCGCCGCCTACGTGAACGCCGGCAACCTGGGCCTGCCGATCGCCGCGTACGCCCTGGGGAACGCGGCACTGATCGCGCCGATGCTGCTCGCGCAGTTGCTCGTACTCCAGCCGAGCGGACTCACGGTGCTCGACGCCGTCACCCACGTCCCCCAACCCGGCATGTCCCGAGGCCGCCGGCTGCTGCTGCGTGTCACCAGGCCGTTGCGCAACCCGCTGGCGATCGGTTCGCTCATAGGCCTGGCGCTGGCGATCTCCGGGGTGAAGCTTCCGGTGCCGATCAGCGCACCGCTCGGCCTGCTGGGCGGGATGGCGGTGCCGTCGATGCTGCTGGCGTACGGCATCTCGCTGCGGCTGGGCCCCCGGCCCGGCGCCGGCGAACCACCGGTGCACGTCGCCACCATCCTGGCGCTGAAGCTCGTCGTCCAGCCGCTGGTCGCCTACCTGATCGGGGCGTACGTCGTCGGGCTGAGTGGGCACGCGCTCCTCGCCGTGACGGTGATCGCCGCCCTGCCCACCGCCCAGAACGTCTTCACGTTCGCGATGCGCTACGGGCGTGGGATCGTTCTCACCCGGGACGCGATCTTCTTCTCCACCGTGCTGTCGCTGCCGGTGATCATCGTGATCACCTGGCTGCTCGCCTGATAGTTCAGGCTCACTCGTAGCCGAACGCGTCGATCGCGAAGCCGAGCCGCTTCCTGGCGTACGTCTCGTCGGCGGCTGGGATCGGCGCCCAGTGCGCGAGCCGGTCGGCGGACACCTCCAGCTCGGTCTCGGCGTCGGGCAGGCCGAGCCGGCCGAAGAGCTCCGCACGCCGGGCCGGCCAGTCCACGGCCAGGTCCTCGAGCCGGAACTGCACGCACCGCGGATCGGACGCGGCGCCGGTACGAAGCCACGACCGGTACATCGGCTCCAGCCAGTTGCACACGCGCTCGATGTCGTCGGGCGCCCACTCCATCGACAGATGGGAGGCGGCCACCTGGACCGGATGCCGGAGGATGTGCACGATCCTGGCCTCCGGGAACAGCTCCCACAGGAACTCCGTCGCGAGCAGGTTGTTCGGCGTCTTCTCACACCAGATGGACCTGCCGTGGTCCGTGGCGCCGACGGCGAAGAGTTCCTCGACGTAGGACCGGCACAGGGCCACCAGGTCGGCTCGCTCGGTGAAGTAGCGGCCGACGACCCGTGGTGTGGAACGCTCGTCGTACGCGTACCAGGTCAACTCCGCGAGGAAGCGCTCACACCAGTCCGCGTATCGGTCGGCCCCGAAGATCGCGGGCAGGTCGGCGTGGGAGAACGCCTCGGGCGTCCCGCGGCCCGCGACGTCGCGAGTGAGCATCGTCCGGAACCGGTTGAGCGCGTCGCAGGCGTGGAACGGCGTGTGGCCCGTGGACAGCGACGGCACGAGGTCCTGAACCCCACCGGGATCGACCAGAAACCGTGTCTCCGTTGGAATGTGCCACACCGACGGGTGCTGTCCGATGATCTGGGCGAGCTGTGTGGTCCCGGAACGGCCGGTTCCACCGACGAAGATCATCGGTCCTCCTTCGTTCGACATCGGGTCTGTTCGCCTTCGAGGTCATTCGCGGGTTGTGTATGGGTCGAGCGCGCTCAGGTCGACATCGGTGTCGGGCCACCGGCGGCGAAGCGCGGCGGCGGCCGTGCGCGCCCAGCCGGCCAGGTGAGGCAAAGACCGGTGGCGCCCAGCCGTGTCCGCCGCGGCTTCGAGCGTGGCGACACGGTGAAGACGGCTGTGGTTCCCGTACGGGCGGGTGTCCATCTTCGGCAGGGTTGCGAGGCGGCCGGCCGCGAAGACGAATCCCGCACCCGTGACCGTGCGACCGAACCTTCGGTCGTCGACGACCTCGGGCACGACCGGCGCCAACGTGTCCCGGTAGGCCTCCTCGACCCCGTTGGCCATCGGGTCGCCGACCGTGAGCCACATCGACCCGGGCAGGTAGAGGTCGTTCACCAGGTCGGTGAGGGCGTGCCGGAAACCCGCGGCCTCGAAGTCGATGAGGCGGCCGTCGCCTGCACTGTCGACGAGATAGTTGTTCACGCCCGGGTCGCCGTTGGAGAAGGCGAGGAAGGCGCCGGGGTCGGCAAGCTCGGCAACGATGCCGGCCAACTCGTCGGTCGCCGCCCCCGACATCGGGACACCGGCGTCATCCATGTGCCGAACCCCGGTGTGCCAGCTGCCGAGGAAGGCCTCGACGTCAGCCTGGCGGTCCACCGGTCCGAGTCTGCTTCTGCGGTCGTAGTAGGCGTCGGCTCGACCAAGTGTCCTGGTGTGCAGGCGTGCCAGCGCCCGCGCGAAGCTCGTCAGCAGCGCGGCGCAGCGTCGCGGACCGTCACGGAGCAGGACCGCCCGCAGCGGCTCCCGTGGGGCCAGGTCCTCGCACACGAGGAAGCCGACGCGGGGATCGGCCGACGCGGTGTCGGCGGCCAGCAGGCCCGGTACCAGGGTGGGATCCAGGGCGGCGAGAAATTCCAACGCCGCCTGCTCGGTACGTAGCTGAACGGGGTTCGTCCGCACGTCTCCCGGGGTGTCGCGCAACCACTTCACCACGACGCTGGGCGGGACGTCCGGCGACCGCGCATCCAGGTGGCACCGCAGGACGAACCACGGCTCCACCCGATCGACCGCGCGTACGTTTACGGGTGTCAGGTACGACACCGAGAGAAGCTCCTCGATCCGCGTACGGGTCGGCGGCGAAGGCAGGGGTGCGGCGGCCACGACCCAGGATCATGCCAGAGCCTCCGCCGCTGACCGGACAGGTTTTCTCTCACACGGGTTCGCTCACACGGGCTCGCGGAACTCGGGGGCGATCCACGGCCGGGTTCCCTGCGCCCCGAGGTGCTGGATGCTCGCGATCAGCAGCGGATGGGTCAGTTCGGCGGAAGGCATGCCCTCGTCCGTGGCGGACTTCGCTCTCAGAACGCGTGCCGCGAGATCCACCAGCGTGTCGTCGACCTCCCAACCGGTGATGACTTCGAGTACGCCGCGGGCAAGGGACCACCACGGACGTTCGGGTAGGTCAGGTGTGCGTAGGTGAACCTCGTCGCCGGATACACACCTGACCGTGCAGGCGTCCTCGGCCCTCGGCGGCCGTTCGAATCGAAGCTCCCACTCCTTCGGCGCGTGCAGGTAGTTCGCCGCCATCGGGCTGGACGGAGCCACTGTCACCACGTCTCCCAGCCACAGGTTCTGGAACTGGTCTGCGGTGGCGTCGACGATCGTTCCGTCGGGAAGGAGGTTCCAGCAGTGCACCCAGCTCACCGTGTCGTCGAGCAACCTGAGGTAGCCCCACTGGCCCTGCCAACCGAACTCCTCCGCCAGCGCGGAGGTGACGTTCCCACATCGTCCGTCGTTCGGGCGCGCGTCCCGACGGCGAACCTCACCGCGGAGTGCGTAGATGCGGTGGAGCACTGCCGGATCGCGCGGGTCTGCGTCGGAAACGGCCACCAGGGCAGCGTCGCAGCCGAAGTGATCGGTGAGCAAGCGACGTAGTGTCGTGCCGACACCTGTCGAGCTGTGCGACCGGGAGAGGTGAGCATGGAGGACGCGACAGATGACGCGGCGGCGGAGTTCGACGCGGTGGCCGAGGAGATGTTCCGTCGGCAGTTGGCCTGGTCTCCGCTCTATGCCAGTCAGATCGGCTACCACGAGTACACCAGCGAGTTGCCCGACCTGACCACGGCAGGTGAGGAGGCACGCAGCGCGGCCCTCGACTCGCTGCGGACACGGGCAGAACGCGTCGACCCGGCGACGCTGGACGCCGAGCGCCGCATCACCCGTCGTGTACTTCTCCGCAAGATCTCCGACGCGCAGCTGGCGATCCGGGCTCGCCGCCACGACTACACCGTCTCTCCGATCCCGCAGACGGGCCACGCGGCGACGGTCCTCATCAGCCTCCCGCACACGCCGGTACGCACGAAGGCGGATGCCCAGGCCTACCTCGAACGATGTGCGAAGGTGCCCGCCTGGCTCGACGTCGCCACCGACCGGCTGGCAGAGGGGCGGCTGACCGGCCGAACCCCGGTGGCGCGGCTGGTCACCAACGCCGTCGCCCAACTCGACGGCTACCTCTCCTCTCCGCTGGAGCAGGATCCACTGCTGTCGGTGCCAGATCCGGCCGACGGCGCGCCGGTGGGGTGGCGGGAGGCGCTGGCGGCGGTCGTACGCGACGAGGTGCGCCCGGCGCTCGCCCGGCACCGCGACCGGCTGCGGGCCGAGGTCCTGCCTTCGGCGCGCGGTGACGACCGGCCGGGCATCGCACACCTGCCCGGTGAGGAGGACGTCTACCGCGAACTCGCCGCCGAGCACACCACCACCGACCAGAGCGTCGACGAACTCCACGAGCTCGGCCTCGACCTCGTCGCCGCGCTCACCGAGGAGATGCGCGAGCGGGGTGAGAAGGCATTGGGCAGCGCGGACTTCGCCGAGATCACCGACCGGTTGCGCACTGATCCGCAGTTGTACTTCACCAGCTCCGAAGAAGTGACGGACGCGGCCCGCGACGCGTTGGCCCGGGCGCAGGAGGAGTTGCCCCGCTGGCTCGGAGTCCTGCCTCGGGCAGGATGCCAGGTGATCCCGATGACCGCGCACGAGGTGGAGAACGGCGACCTCGGCCATACCAGTGGCCCGCACTCGACGGGTCGCGGCCGGGCACGTACTGGCTGAACACCCACCGCCCGCACACCCGGCCGCGGTTCGAGGCGCAGACCCTGGCGTTCCACGAGTCCGTTCCTGGTCACCACACCCAGCTGGCACTTGCGCAGGAACTCCCGGGACTGTGCGACTTCCGCCGGCACGCACAGGTCACGGCGTTCACCGAGGGCTGGGCGCTCTACACCGAGCGGCTGGCCGACGAGATGGGCCTGTACTCCGACGACCTGTACCGGCTCGGGATGGTGTCGTTCGACTTCTGGCGCGCCTGCCGGCTGGTGGTCGACACCGGCATGCACGCCCGCGGCTGGACTCGCGACCGCGCGGTGTCCTTCATGGTCGAGCACAGCGCACTCACCCCGAAGAACATCGAGAACGAGATCGACCGCTACATCGGCTGGCCAGGGCAGGCCCTCGGCTACATGGTCGGCCGGCTGGAGATCGCCCGGTTGCGCGCGGAGGCAGCCGCGCGGCTCGGCCACCGGTTCGTCCTGCGCGACTTCCACAGCACGGTGGTCGGGCACGGCAACCTCCCGTTGACAGTGCTCGGTGAGGTCGTCACCAACTGGGTGTCCGGCCAGGAAGGGTGATGGGGATGGGATCCAGTGTGCGCGTCTTCCGCCACGCACGCCTGCTGGCGTGTAACGGCGACGATCCGCTCGACGACGCCACCGTGGTCGTCGAGGATGGTGTGATCAGGGACGTCGCGCGTGGCGACTCGCTCGTCCACGCCGACGACGTGATCGACTGCCGGGGCCGCACCCTGATGCCCGGTCTGATCGACGCGCACGTCCACGTGTGCTCCCTCGATGTCGAGGTCGGACGCGAACAACGCGACTACCCCACCAGCCTCCTGGCGTACGAGATCGGCGCGGTTATCGGGCGGACCCTCGACCAGGGTTACACGACGGTCCGTGACGCCGGCGGCGCCGACTGGGGAATGAAGGAGGCCGTAGCGCGCGGGCTGATTCCCGGCCCGCGGATGTTCGTCAGCGGCCGGCCGCTGTCCCAGACCGGCGGTCACGGCGACAGCCGCTCGCGGGCCGAGGACACCGTGGGCTGCGGATGCGGCGGTCACATCGGCATGGTCGACAACATCGCCGACGGGCCCGACGGCGTACGCCGGGCGGTACGCGAGCAACTGCGCCGGGGCGCCGACGCGATCAAGGTGATGGCCAGCGGCGGTGTCGCCTCGCCGACCGACCGGCTGGACAGCCTGCAGTACACCCGGGAGGAACTGCAAGCCGTGGTTGACGAGGCGGGCCGGGCCGGCACCTACGTCCTGGCCCACGCGTACAGCGCGGCGGCGATCCGCAACGCTGTCGAGGCCGGTGTGCGGTCGATCGAGCACGGCAACTTCCTCGACGAGGACACAGCACGGCTGATGGCCGAGCGGGGAACATTCCTGGTGCCGACGTTCGTGGCCTATGAGAAACTGCACGAGCACGGCCGCGAACTCGGCTTCGCCCGCGAGAAGCTCGCCAAGCTGGACGAGGTGCTCGGTGTCGGCCTCGAAGGACTCGAACGCGCCCGCGACGCCGGCGTGCGGATCGCGTCCGGCTCGGACCTGCTCGGGTCGCTGGCCGTGCACAGGACCCGCGAGCTGGCGATCAAGGCGCAGGTGCTGGGTGCCCACGAGACGCTGGTCGCGACGACCCGTACGAACGCGGAACTCCTCGGCATCGACCACGAGGTCGGCACCGTCGAGCCGGACAAGCGGGCCGACCTCATCGTCGTCGACGGCGACCCGCTGGCCGACATCGCCGTTCTGGCAGATCTCGACCGGATCCAGGTGATCATGCAGGCCGGTGAGTTCCACAAACGTGAGCTCTAGAAGGGCCCTCGGTCACGCAGTCGAGCGGCCGGCGAGCGGCTGGAGGTCGCACGAGGCCGAGAACTCCTGCGACCCGATGCCGAAGGCGGTGTTGGTACGGGTCATGAGGTTCGCCACCGCGATGTACGCGGTGAGTTCGACCAGTGCGGCCGGGCCGAGTGCCTTCAGCAACCCGGCCGACAGTTCGTCGGTGACGGTCGGCGGCGTCTGCGTCATCGCCTCGGCGTACTCCATCACGTCCCGCTCCAGCGGCGTGAACACGTCCGACTCACGCCACCGTGGCACCTCGCGCGCCTTGGCCACGTCGAGTCCCTCGTTGTGCGCCTGGAAGTAGCCGAAGTCCAGGCAGAAACCGCACCCGACCAGGCTGGCCACGGCCATGTGGGCGAACGTCTTGAGGTTCGGGTCGCACTGGTCCCACTTCTGTGTCTTACGGCCGACGGTGAAGCTGAAGTTCAGCACCTTCCGGTTGTGCCAGGCCACCTGCACCGGCTCGGCCACGTCTCCGAGCAGCTTGCGGGACATCCGCGCGACGATCGCGCCGTAGATGCCGGTGAGTTCCGCCTTCGGGACCCTCGTCGTGCTGGTCATGTCTTCTCCTCGACCGGTCGGCTACCTCTCGCCGGGTAGACACCGGTCGCCGGCCGGCCGTGACACCCGTCAGCTGGTCGTGGCCGGCTCCGGTGCCGTCAGGTCCTGGTGGGTGGTGAGGAGTTCGTCCACCAGGTCCTGCAGGGTCACCAGCCCGAGCAGGCCGGCGTCCGGCCCCTCCACGACGGCCAGGTGGCTGCGGGTCACCCGCATGGTGGTGAGGGCCTTGTAGATGGGCGTGCTCGCGGGCATGCGCGTCACCGGCGCCGTCATCAGGTCCCGTGCCGTGTGGTGCGGGCGGGACAGCACGTCGCGTACGTGGACCACTCCCACGACCTCGCCGGCCTGGCGTACGAGAAGCCGCAGGTGACCGGTCGCGCGGGCGGCGTCCCGGATCTCGGTGCCGGTGGTGTCCGGGCCGACGCCGGCGAGATCGGTGGCCGGGGTGACGACCTCGCTGATCGGCCGGGTGTTGACCGCCAGCGCCGCGGCCAGCTGGTGCCGGCGTTCCTCGTCGAGGGCACCGGCCGCGGCCGAGTGGTCGACGAGCTGGCGCAACTCCTCCGGGCCGTGACCGGTGGGAACCTCATCGACCGGCTCGACGCCGATCCGGCGCAGGCACCAGTTGGCGAGGCCGTTCAGAGTGAGCAGCGCCGGACGGGTCAGCCACATGAACGCCCGCATCGGCAGCGCCAGCATGATCGCCGACTTCTCCGGATGGGAGATCGCCCACGACTTCGGCGCCATCTCCCCGACCACCAGGTGGAGGAAGGTGACCACGACCAGCGCGAGCACGAACCCGGCGACGTCGGCGGCGACCCCGGGCGCGCCGACCGCCTCCAGCGCGGGAGTCAGCAGGTGGTGAACGGCGGGCTTGGTGACCGCCCCCAACGCCACCAGGCACAACGTGATGCCCAGTTGGGATCCGGCCAGCAGCAGCGACAGGTCGCGCGAGCTCCGCAACGCGGCGCGGGCCGCCACACTCGTGTGTGCCGCCTCTTCCAGCCGGTGCCGCCGGGCGGCGATCAGCGCGAACTCGATCGCCACGAAGAACGCGCTCGCGACGATGATGAGGACCGACAAGACCAATGCGAGAAGGGGATCCAGGTCGCTCATCGTACGATCTCCTCTCTGGCCTCGGTCTTGGGCCTGTCGTCCGGGCGCAAGGTGAGCTTGACGCTCCTGGGGACCCGCCGGTCGACGTCCACCACCTGGAGCACGAGCGTCCCGGGACCGGCACCGTCCAGGTCCGGCGCACCGGTCAGGTCGAGGGAGTACTCGTCGCCGGGTTCGGGCAGGCGGCCGAGGGCCTGGATCAACAACCCGCCGATCGACTCGTAGTGGCCGTCAGGCAGGTCGTGACCCACCAGGCGTTCCACCTCGTCCACGCCGTAGGTGCCCGGAACCAGCCAGGTCCGGTCGGCGATGACCTGGTGCTCGCCGGTGTCGTCCGGGTCGTGCTCGTCGGCGATCTCGCCGACGAGTTCCTCGGCGATGTCCTCCACCGTGAGTACGCCCGCCAGCCCGCCGTACTCGTCGACCACGCAGGCGAACTCCTCATCAGCCGCGCGCAGCGTGGTGAGCACCTGGGGCAGGCGCAGGAAGGTCGGCACCATGACGGGGGAGCGCACGAAGCCCCGCACCGGAAGCCGTCCGGCCTCGCTGTCGTGGCGGTCGCCGTCGACGGCCAGTAGATCGCGCAGATGGACGACGCCGACGATGTCGTCGACGTCCGCGTGGTACACCGGCAGTCTGGAGTGCCCGGTCGCCATCACCGCCAGTGCGCCGGCGACGGTCTCGTCCGCGGCGACGCTGACGACGCGGGGCCTCGGCACCATCGCGTGCCCGGCCGTCGCGTCGGTGAAGTCGAGACTGCGGTCCAGCAGTACGGACAGGTCCTCGGGCAGCTCCCCGGTGTCGCGGGACCGCTCGACGATCCGATGCAGGTCGCGGGCTGTCGCCGCGTGCTCCACGTCGTCCACCGGGGTGATGCGTACTGCCCTGAGCAGGACGATGGCGGCGCGGTCGAAGACGTGCACCACCGGGCCGAACACCCTGAGATACAGGGCCGTCGACCGGGCCAGCGCACGGGCCAGCTGCTCGGCCCGGGCGATCGCCCAGTTCTTGGCCAGGAGTTCGCCGAACACCATCTGTACGACGGTGACGAACAGCAGCGCGACCACGGCACCGGCGGCCGCGCCGACCCCGGCCGGAACCCGGAGCCCGCCCAGCACCTGCGACAGCCCCGATCCGATCATCGGCTCGGCGACATAGCCGGCCAGTAGGCCGGTGACGGTGATTCCCAACTGGGCGCCGGACAACATGAACGAGGTGCGCCCGGTGATGCCGAGCGCTCGGCGGGCGCCGTCGTCGCCATCGGCTGCCCGCGCCTTCAGGCGGTTGCGGTCGACCGCCATGTAGGCGAACTCCTGGGCCACGAAGTAGCCAGTCGCCGCGGTGACGACCAGCACCACCACGACTCCGGTAAGGATGCCCAGCGCGACGGTCACCATCGGGGCTCGGTCAGCGCGACACCCCGCGGGGCGCCGCGCGTACTACTTGGGTACGGGTCCATTGCTCTCTCACTCGACTGCGGGTACTGAACCAGACGATCGGCGACTCCGGAATTGTTCCCCGGCTGCCGTCAGTCCGTCGCGAGCGGCACCTGGATCCAGCCGCCGACGTCGACCCGCCCGGCGCGTTCGGCCGCCTCGCGGGCACCTCGGTTGTCGGCGTGGATCGTGCCGACCAGGACGCGGCCGTCGTCGGTGAGCGCCCGGGCCAGCAGGGTGGTGAGGTGCAGTCCGAGGCCTCGTCCGCGGAATCCCTTGGCCAGGACGAGTTCCTGCACGACGTACGCCGGCATGCCGAGGTGTCCTCGGTCGTCCTCACCGACACGTAGCCTGCCCAGTCCCCGCCGAACCTGACGTCGAACAGCGTTCCCGCGGCCAGCGATCTCGCCAGCGCCTCGTGGCCGGCGATCGCGGCCTGGCCCGGATGCAAGGGGTGGTTGACATTCACGTCGTCGTAGGCCTGCTCGGCATCCTGGGAGTGCTCCAGCGTGGACGCCGGGGTGAGAGGGCGCAGGACTCGGTGAGCAGTTCGAGGCGTACGGCGTCGTCGACCCAGCGCCGGGTCGTCGGGTGCTGGGCAGCCAGGAAGTAGCCCGCCAGCTCCCGCGCCGTCGGAAGCCGAGCGTCCGTCACGTCAGCTCGCGCAGCGCGGCCGCGGCGTCCGCCACGCAGTCGTCGAAGCCGGGCGGCTCGTCCGTGGAGACCCAGCGGGCGAACGCGACGTGGAAGACGGTCACCGCGCTGTGGGCGGCCAGGCCTGCGGTCGGCTCGGTCACGCCGCGCCCGCGCAGTGCACTGACCGTCGCCTCGGTCAGGGCCGCGAGCTTGAGGAGTTCGCGCTCGTGCAGGCTCGGGTTGGCAGCGACGATCCGGGCCCGGCGGACCGCGTGGTCGTGCCGGTCCGCCAGCAGGCCGCCCGCCGCGACCATCCCGGTCAGTGCCGCGTCCAGTGGGGTGAGGTCGGCCGGCGCGGCGGTGATCGCGTCGTACGCCGTGCGTTCCATGACGTCGGAGCCGGCGAACAGCACCTCGCGCTTGTCGGCGAAGTGCCGGAAGAAGGTGCGCTCGGTGACCCCCGCGCGCTCGGCGATGTCGCCGGCGGTGGTCTTGTCGAAGCCGCGCTCGGCGAAGAGCTCGATCGCGGCCCGCATCATCCGGCCCTGCGCGTCCGGCTCCCAGCGCCCCATGGCGAGGAGTGTAGTGATGACAGCGACTGACATGCGGTGCTACTGTCCAGGACAGTCGCTGACGTCAGTCACTGACATGCCCCGTGGACCGCTACGAAGGGAAGTCCGCAATGCGCGTTTTCGTCACCGGCGCCTCCGGCTGGATCGGCTCGGCGGTCACCGAAGAACTCCTCGCCCACGGCCACAAGGTGGTCGGCCTCGCTCGCTCCGACGAGGCGGCTGCCGCCGTCGAAGCGAGGGGTGCCACCGCCCACCGGGGCAGCCTCCACGACCTCGACAGCCTCGCCGCCGGTGTGGCCGGGGCCGACGGTGTCATCCACCTCGCCTTCAACCACGACTTCTCCGACTACGCGGGCGCCGGCCGCACCGAGCACGCCGCGGTCCGGCGGATGCTCGACACGATCGAGGGCGGCGACCGGCCGTTCCTGCTCGCCTCGGGACTGGCGTCGGGCGTCAGCAGCCGACCGGTGACCGAGGACGACGAGTCGCCGTTCCGGGGTGCGGACTCGATGCGGGGAGGCAGCGAGAACCTCGCCCTGGACCACGCCGGTCGCGGGGTCCGGGCGGTGGCACTGCGGTTCGCGGCGAGCGTGCACGGCATGGGTGATCACGGTTTCGTCGCACGGCTCACCGAGGTCGCGAAGGAGCACGGAGCCTCCGCATACGTCGGGGACGGCTCGACCCGCTGGCCCGCCGTACACCGGACCGACGCCGCCCGGCTGGTGAGGCTCGCGCTGGAGAAGGCGCCCGCGGGCTCGCGGGTGCACGCCGTCGCGGAGGAGGGCCTTCGTTCCCGCGACATCGCCGCCGCGATCGGCGACCACCTCGGCCTGCCCACGGTGTCGGTCGCGCCGGAGGACGCCGACGCGCACTTCGGCTGGATCGGCCGCTTCTTCGGCCTGGACATTGTCGCGTCGAACGCCCGTACCCGCGAACTCCTCGGCTGGGAGCCGACCGGACCGACGCTGTTCGAGGACATCGCCGCCGGGGCGTACGCGCCGGCGGAACTGCCGGAATAGGCCTCGCGACGCTCGGCCGCGAGGCGAGGGGCCGGACTACGGTCAGGGGGATGCTCGATCTCCTCGTCTCCGGCGGAACGGTGGTCGACGGCGACGGTGGCCCGCCCTGTCCGGCGGACGTCGCGATCGAGGGCGACCGGATCGTCGCGGTCGAGCCGCTTCCCGGCGCGGTGGCCCACCGGCGCATCGACGCCCGCGGCCACCTCGTCCTTCCCGGGCTGATCGACCCGCACAGTCACAGCGACTGGTCGCTCCTCGGCAACCCGGAGGCGCAGAGCACGATCCGGCAGGGCGTGACCACCGAGGTCGTCGGCAACTGCGGAGTGACGTACGCGCCGCTCGGGCCGGCCTCGGCGCGCCAGGCCGCGGCGACGCTGGCGGCGTTCGGGTACGACGGGCCGGTCGACTGGCGCGGGTTCGGCGAACTCCTGCAGCGCGTCGCGTCGATCGGAACGTCGCAGAACCTCGCGTGGTTCGTCGGTCACAGCGCGCTGCGCGAGGCTGCCGGAGTGGGTACCGGGACGCCCACCGGCGACCAGCTCACCGCGATGCGGGGGCTGCTGCGTGAGGCCCTGGACGCCGGTGCGCTCGGCATGTCGACCGGCCTGGAGTACGGCGCGGGGCGCTCGGCCGGCACCGACGAGCTGACCGACCTGGCCGGGGTGCTCCGCGCGCACGACGCGAGGTATGCCAGCCACATCCGCAACCGGGACGCCGCGCTCGGCGAGGCCGTCGAGGAGTTCTTCACGGTCGCCCGCGCCGCCGGCGGGCGCGCCCAGCTGTCGCACCTCAACGTACGCGAGGACACCGGAGCGCGGCCCGACGCGTGGCACTGTGCGGTCGAACGGCTCGCCGCCGAACGCGCCGCCGGTGGCGACGTGCTGGCCGACATGACGCCGTACGACGAGGGGATCGGCATGGCGACCGGGCTGCTGCCGCCGTGGCTGCTGGCCGACGGTCCGCTCGAGGCGGCTCGGCGGCTGGCCGATCCCGGCGTACGGAACCGGCTGCGCGGCGACTGCGACCGCTACTGGAGGTTCGTGCACCGGGGCGGCTGGGACCGGGTGAGGTTGCAGGCCGGTCCGGCGACGCCGGAGCTGGAGGGGCTGGCCTTTCCGGAGATCGCCGAGCGGCTCGGCGGCGACGAGTGGGACGCCTACTTCGACATCCTCGCGGCGGCCGGGCCCGACCTGGCGAGCGTGCAGTTGCTCGGGCGGCTCTTCACCGAGGAGCACGTCGCCGAGGCGGTGGCGCATCCGCTGTTCTGCCTGGGCGTCGACGCGTTCACCAGCCGGGTGGACGGTCCGCTGGCGGCCCGGTCGCGGCATCCGTTGTTCTTCGCGGGGCACGTGCACTATTTGGCGCACCACGTGCGCGACACCGGCACGTTGCCGCTGGAGACTGCCGTGCACAAGCTGACCGCCATGGTGGCGGACCATTTCGGGCTGGCCGACCGCGGCCGGCTTCGCCGGGGTGCCTTCGCCGACGTCGCCGTGGTCGACCTGGCTGGTCTGCGCGAGCGGTCCACGGTCGCTGCCCCACACGCGTACGCCCACGGCGTTCCGTATGTCGTCGTCAACGGCACCGTGGTCGTCGACGACCACGACCACACCGGCGCACGGGCCGGCCGCCACCTTCCCCGCGGCCGGTGAGCGGCGCCTGCCACGGATGGGATCAGTCGCGTACGTCCTCGGCGACGCCCTTCGACAGCGAGGCGCGCACGCAGCCCGCGACCAGCCTGGGCAGGTCACCGTCGCCGGCGAGCTTGCTCAGCTCGCCCGGCGAGGACGGCAGACCGATCGCCTCCGCTCCCTTCGCGGTGCGCTGGTCGACGTACGGCGCGAGGTCGGTCCACACGCCCTGGACCTCGCGGCAGAAGATCGACGCCCCTGTGGGACCGATACCAGGAACAAGCTGGAGCAGCCTGGCCACCTCGTCGGCGCCGCCGGCCTCGGCGTGCAGCCGGCGCAGGTCGCCCTTCCAGCGTTCGAGAACGAGGTCGGCGCCCATACCCAGCATCGTCGACGTGCGTTCGTCGTAACGGCGGTAGTGTCCGCGCCCGAGGGCGTCAACCCGGTCCTGCCAGCTCGCGTCCCGCATGGCCGCGGGTGTTCGGTAGCCGGCCCCGAACAGCTCCCGGGCCGCGGCGACGGCGATGTCCGCGCCGATGCGTGCCGACAGCAACGTCGAGAGGACGAGCAGTTGGTACAGCGGCGAGGGCGCGTCCCGCAGCCTGATGCCGGCCTCCTCGGCGTACGTCGTGCCGTGCCGGGCGATCAGGGCCTGAGCGATCTGCTGTCGGGTAGCCATGCGGATGCTCATACCCTCGTTCGCGACAGGGATACGCGCGCGACAACTACCAGCGACAGCGCACTGGGAGGAACCCGATGAGGATTCGTGAGATCCGCGTTGCCGGCCTGCGTGGCGCGACGCCACCCGGTGGCTGGAGCGCGGAACTGCAACCGGACGACGTCGTACACACCCTCGTGGCCGTGCACACCGACGACGGTCCGGTCGGTGTGGGCAGCGTGTTCACGAGCGAGGCACTGGTCAGGGGCGCGGTGGAGGTGCTCGAACCACTCCTGCTGGGCGAGAACGCGCTGGAGCCCGAACGCGTCACCGAGAGGCTCCACCAGAACACCTTCTGGCTGGGGCGGGGCGGCTCGCTCACGCACGCGATCAGCGGCATCGACATCGCGTTGTGGGACATCCTGGGACAGGTGACGGGGCAGCCGGTGGGCAGGCTGCTCGGCGGCCGCTACCGCGACCGTGTTCTGCCGTACGCGTCGCTGCTGATGGACGAGCCGGCGCCGCTGGCCGAGGAGCTGGGACGCCTTGCCGCACAGGGTTTCCGGGCGTACAAGATCGGCTGGGGGCCGTTCGGTCGGGGCGGTGCGACGACCGCGCAGGACGAACGCATCGTCGCCGCGGCCAGGGGAGCGATCGGCCCGGACGCCCTGCTCGCGGTCGACGCGGGCGGCAGCGATGCCCACTGGCAGGGCGACTACAAGTGGGCCTTGCGCACCTCGCACATGCTCGCGAACTACGACGTGGCGTGGTTCGAGGAGGCGCTGCGACCGGACGCGCTGGAGGACTTCGTCGCGCTGCGCCGCAACGCGCCGGTGCCGATCTCCGGTGGCGAGGTGCTCACCCGTCGCCAGGCGTTCACGCCGTTCCTGCGCGCCGGTGCCTTCGACATCGTCCAGCCCGACGTCACCAAGGTGGGCGGCCTGTCGGAGTCCCGCCGGATCGGCTGGTCCGCCCAGGAGCACGGATCCCGGCTCGTTCCACACGGCTGGAACACCGCGGTCGGGCTGGCCGCCGACCTGCAGTTGGTGTCCGCGCTGCCCGACACCGACCTGGTGGAGTACAAGACCGGATCGCCCTACATCGACGAGCTCGTCGACGGCGGATGGAGCCTGGACGCCGACGGCATGCTCGCCATCCCGTCGGTGCCGGGCCTCGGACTCACCCTCGACCCCGAGGCGGTGGCGCGCTTCACCGGCGGTGCGGACCTGCTCGGCTGACCGCGCCACCGCCGATGTCCGCGGACGCCGCGGGTGACGTCGGCCGGGACCGGACGTACGGACCGGGCTCGGTTGCCGTTACCGGCAACGCAGTTCGCGGTCGGCGGTCCGGCGGCGAGCATGGGAGGCGTCGACGAGAGGTGGTGTCGCGCCGGTGAAGATCACCGCGGTGAAGTGCGCTGTACTCGGAACCAATCCGGTCGTCCGCATCGTGACCGACGAGGGGATCGACGGGTACGGCGTCGTCGAGTCCAGGAAGAACTACCTCAAGCCGGTCGTCGGTTTCTACGAGCAGTACCTCCTCGGCCAGGACCCGACCGAGGTCGAGCGGGTCATGCTGCGGATCCGTCGCATGGGCGGTACCAAACCGTGGGGGAGCGCGGTGAGCGCGATCGAGATCGCGCTGTGGGACCTCGCCGGCAAGGCCGCGGGCCTGCCCGTGCACCGGCTGCTCGGCGGCCGGGTACGCGATCGGGTGCGCGTCTACAACGGCGGCGTGCGGTTCCCGCGCAAGGGACACCAGCCCGAGGACTTCGCCGACGTGATGCGGCAGATGAAGGACGCGCCACAGGGCTTCACCATCATCAAGCAGGGGATCGGGTTCCACGACCCGATGGCCGCGGAGGTGGAGGGCTTCCTCTACGGCGAGGTGCGCACGGGCCCGCCGCATCCCTCGCGCGGACCGATGACCGAGCGCGGCCTCAACCACGCGGTCGAGTGCGTGCACGCGATGAAGGAGGTACTGGGCGACGAGATCGGGCTCGCCCTGGACTGCGGGCCGGGCTGGACGGTACCGGACGCGATCAGGTTCGCCCAGCGACTGGAGTCCCTGAACCTGCTGTGGCTGGAGGATCTGCTCGCCGGTGACTACGTGCCGTACGCGGATGCCGGCGCCTACCGCGAGGTGACGCGGGCCACGTCGACGCCGATCCACACCGGCGAGCAGCTCTACCTGCGACAGTCGTTCCTCGAACTCGTCGGCAACCGCGCGGTGCGGGTGATCGGCCCGGACCCGTGCGACGTCGGCGGGCTGGCCGAGCTGAAGTGGGTCGCGGAGTACGCCGACATGCACGGCGTACTGATGGCACCGCACGGTGTCGGTGACGGCGTACTCGGCATGGCCGCCCTGGTGCAGGTGTCGGCGACGCTGCCGGACAACTACGTCGCGTTCGAATACCCGATCGCCTCGCACGACTGGTGGTACGACATCGTGGAGGGACTGCCCGACCCGATCGTGCGCGACGGTCACATCGAGGTGTGGGACCGGCCGGGTCTCGGGGTGACGCTGGTGCCGGAGGCGGCGAAGAAGTACCTCGCGGACGAGGACCGCGACTTCTTCGACTGAGCGACGTCAACGTACGCCTGACAGCACCGGCTACCAGCGCGGCAGGGTCGGGTCGTAGTCCGGCCGGACGCGGCGCATGTAGCCGGTGTCGTCACGCACCTGGCGTCCGGAGCGCAGGTAGTCGGCGTGGCGGCGTTCGAGGGCGTCCAGGTCGAGCTCGACACCCAGCCCCGGCCCGGTGGGGACCGCCAGCGCACCGTCGGCGAACCTCAGCACACCCGGCCGGACCACGTCGTACGCGCCGTTCCACGGGTAGTGCGTGTCGCAGGCGTAGGTGAGTTCCGGTGTGGCCGCGGCGGCGTGGGTCATCGCGGCCAGGCTGATGCCGAGGTGGGAGTTGGAGTGCATCGACAACCCGATGCCGAAGGTGTCGCACAACGTGCCGAGCGCGACCGTCCGGCGTAACCCGCCCCAGTAGTGGTGGTCGGAGAGAATCACCTGGACAGCGTCGAGCTGGACGGCCCTCGGCACCTGCTCGAAGGCGACCACGCACATGTTCGTCGCCAGCGGCAGGTCGGTGCCGGTGGCGACCTCGGCCATGTCGTCGACGCCGAGGACCGGATCCTCCAGGTACTCCAGGACGCCCTCGAGTTCGGCGGCGACGCGCTTCGCGGTCGGCACGGTCCAGGCCCCGTTGGGATCGAGCCGGACCGGATGATCCGGGAACGCCGACCGCAACGCCTTGGCGGTGGCGATCTCGACGTCGGGTGGGAGGACCCCGCCCTTGAGCTTGAGCGAGCCGAAACCGTACTCGTCGATCATCCGCCGCGCCTGTGCCACCATGCCGTCCGCGTCGAGCGCCTCGCCCCAGGGGTCGGGTGTGCCGTCGTACGCGCCGTCGAGATGGTCGGCCCACTTGTAGAACAGGTACGCGGAGTAGGGAACCGTCGTACGCACCGCCCCGCCGAGCAGGTCGTGGACGGGGCGGCCGGTGAGCTTGCCCTGGGCGTCCAGGCACGCGACCTCGATGGCGGAGTGGACCGCCGTGCGCTGCCGCCGAGTTGGTCGCGGCAAGGCGTCGTTGACAGCGGCGTCGATGACCGCCTGGAGTGCCGTCGTGGCGAAGACGTTGTGTCCAACGAGCCGCGGGGCCACCAGCCGGAGGAGTTCCAGGTGGCGGGCGTCGCCGGAGGACTCGCCGAGCCCGACGACGGCGTCGTCGTCGAGGACGAGACGCAGGACGGTGCGCAGCGCCAGCGGCTCGTGAACGCCGCTGGAGTTCAGCAGCGGCGGGTCCGGGAATGCGATCGGGGTGATGATCAGCTCGCGGATTCTCACCGTGTCGAGCCTACGGACGAAGAGTCGTGGGCCGAAGGAGAGCAGGCGTACGACGGCCAGATCGGCCAGATCGGCCAGCACGGGTCGGTCCGGTCAGGGTAGGTTCGGCCGGGTGAGCGAGCAGAGCATGTACGCACAGGCCGAGGAGGTTCTTCGGCGCCATGGCTACGGCACGTCGGGTCTGGCGTTCGTGGGAGCCGGCGCGCAGAGCGCTTGCTACGGCACCGACGAGGTCGCGGTGCTGCTCAGCCGATCCGCGGACGCGGACCGGGTCGCCGACCTGACCGGCCATGTCGTTCCCGGTAGCGATGCGAGTACGACGTGCAACAACTACGCCGTCCTTCGGTGGCTGGCCACCCGGGCCGCCGACGCGGGGGTGCGGACGCCGCGGTTCCTTGCCGTCGGAGAGGAGCCTCGTCCGTACGCGGTGGTCGAACGCGCCACCGGGATCCTGGCCGCCGACCATCCGCGGGTGGCGGAGCACGCGACCGCCTGGTTCGGTCAACTCGGTGAGGAGCTCGCGAGGACGCACCTCGTGCGGACGACGGGGTACGGCATGTTCGTTCCGGACGGGGCGGGCGGGTATCGCGGCCGGTTCGGGACCTGGGCCGAATACCTCGACAACTGGCTCGGCGTGCATCTGTGCGTGGGCCGGTCCCGTCCGGAGGACCAGAAGGTGCTGGATCTCTTCCTCGCGCAGGGCATCGTCACCGAAGGGGACCTTGCGCTGGTGGCGGCCAAGGTGCGGGAGGCGCAGGAGTGGCCGGTGGCGTCGGTCCTCACTCACTACGACAACCGGCTGGACAATCTCGTCGTGGGCGACGGGCCCGACGCCGGCGGCCGGATCACGGTCCTGGACTGGGGCCTGTCGCTGGCCGGGATCGGGATCGCGCAGGAGCTGATCAAGCTGTTCGAGACCGAGCCCACCTCGGTCGAGAGCCCTCGGGTGGCGGCGTTCCTGCGGGGATACGGGCTGTCGCACGCCGAGGCGGTGGAGGCCGTCGAGCGCGGGAAGCTGATGCTCGTCATGGACGGGCTGGGGATGTCGTACGGCTGGGCCGACGATCCGGACCGGCTGGACGGCATCCGGGCCTGGCTGCGTACGGTCAGCCGCCTCTGCCGCGAGTGGGTCTGAGCCCGAATCCACCGGTGAGCATGTAAGTGATGGGTCTGCCCCGGCCTCGGTTGACTCCTTGCCTGCGAGGCGTCAACCGAACCAGGCTGTGTACCAAGCCGTTACGCGGTAGCGTCGAGGCCGGCCCGTTGATCTGAACTCAGGGTCAGTTTGGTCGCCTCCAGGATCTCGTCGAGCTGGGCGACCGTGCTGACCCCGACGATGGGCGTGATCGGTGCTTCGCCGCCTGAGAGCCAGGCCAGAACGACCTGGTTGCGAGAGGCGTCGAGTTCGGCGGCAACGCGGTCCAGCCCGGCAAGCCGCCGGTCGTTGCCCTCGTGGTCGTATGCATCGCCGAGTCGGTCCGGGTGTGTGTAGCCGCCCTTGAGCAACGGGCTGTACGCCCAGACTTCTAGCTGTTGGGCGTCAACGTAGTCAAGTGTCTGGTCGGTGACGCACCCGAAGCGGGCAGGCTGCCACGACACCTGAGCACCGGGGCGAGGTTGTAGGTAGCTGTGCATGAGCTGGAGCGCGGTGAAGCCCTGCCAGCCACGGGCGGCCTGGCGGGCCTGCTCGACACGCCAGATCGGCCAGTTCGAGCAGCCGACCCGGCCGACGGTGTCGTTCTCGACGAGCGACCCGAATGCGGCCATCATGTCCTTCAAGGGCACTGACCGGTCCTCGACATGTGCCCAGTAGAGGTCGATGCGGTCGGTGCCCAACCGCTGCAGGCTGGCTTGTACGGACTCGTTGATGGCACGCGGTGAAAGGCCCTCCAGGTTGTCCGGAAACCCACCAGGGGCCAGCGGCTGAGCTCCGACCTTGGTGCTGATGTACAGCTGCTCTCGCAGGCCGGGGTGTCCAGCCAGCCAGCGACCCAGCACCGCCTCGCTCTGTCCGCCGAAGCCGCTCGGGTCTTCCCAGAACGAGTAGTTGTTGGACGTGTCGATCATGGTCCCGCCGGCGTCCACGAAATGGTCCAGGATCTGACGCGACGTAGCTTCGTCGGTCCGCGTACCGAAGTACATCGCGCCGAGTACCAGGTTGTGCATCCTTCACCTCGAACCTCGCTGGTTTCGTTTCGTGGTCAGCGTAGGAAACGAAACCAGCCTCGGCCCGGGCCAATCGCACGTGCCCAGAGCAGACCAATGAGCTGACTACCGGTCCAGGGCGTCGAGGTCGCGTTCGGCGTAGAGGCGGTGCTGCCATTCCTCGTTCAGGACGCACAACAGGACGTCGCGTACGGGAAAACTGATCGGCGGCGGCCACCCGGGACCCTCGACCGGCGTGGTGTCCCCGGCCAGCGACTCCTCGGTCAGGCCGTCGACGACCTCGCGTACGGTCGCCATCCGGTCCCGGCGCAGCGCGAGCACGGTGTCAAGCGGCGGTTGCACGTCCCGGTCCCAGGGCACTCCCGGAGCCTCCGGCATCTCGTCCCAGGGCAGGTCCAGCGGGTCCCAGGGCGACGGGTCACCAAGGATGGCGCGCCTGATCCAGGCGTCGGTGGCGAACACCAGGTGCCGCAGCGTCTGGGCGAACGACCACTCGCCGTCCACCGACTCGTGCAGCAGCGCGGGGTCCAGCCGGCGGGCACGGGCGACGGTCCCGTCCCACAGGCGTTCCAGCAGATCCCACGCCTCGCGGAAACCAGCCGGGTCGGTCGGGTGCATCTTGACCCGGTCGGGATGCCGCCGGTTCAGCTCGGCATCGATCAGGGGAGCGACGTCGACACCGTTGATCGTGACGTTCCTGACCTCGCCGTGGATGTCGACGTCGACGAACTCCACCCCGCGCATCGCCACGCCGCCCAGCCGGACACCGCGGAAGGCGGCACCGGTCAGATCGCTGTCGCGGAACTGCGCGCCGCGCAGGTCGACCCGCTCGAACCGGGACTCGCGCAGGTCCTTGTCCACGTACTCAGGCACGGCGAGACCGTACCGCTGCCCGCGGACGCCCCGCCAGTGGTCGGCGACCCTGTCGCCGACCGTACGACTCGCGACTACCGGGCGGCATCGGCGTAGTCGATCTCCACGACGCGGCCGCGGTCGAGCCGAACGGTCTGGTCGGCGTTCTCGACGGTGCTCCTTCGGTGGGCGATGATCAGCATGGTGCGGCCGGCGAGGTGACGCGTCATCGCCTCGTGGAGTGCGGCTTCGGTCAACGTGTCCAGGTGGGCGGTGGCCTCGTCCAGGATGACGATGTCCGGGCCGGCCAGGAAGAGCCTGGCGAGGCTGAGGCGTTGGCGTTCCCCGCCGGACAGCCGGAAGCCGCGGTCGCCGACCGTGGTGTCCAGCCCCTGGGGCAGGGTGTCGATCAGGGCGGCGAGCTGGGCATGACGAAGGGCCTCGGTGACCTGCTCGTCGGTCGCCTCCGGCCGGGCCACCGTGAGGTTGGCGCGCAGACTGGCATGCAGAACGAACACGTCCTGGGTCACCATGCCGACAGCACGCTGCCGCGCGGCGGGGGAGAGCTCGGCCAGGTCGACGCCGTTGACCATGATCCGGCCGCGGGTCGGCTGGTGCACCCCGACGGCGAGCAACGCCGTGGTGGACTTCCCCGCACCGCTGGCTCCGACCAGTGCCGTCGTACCTCCGGGCACGAGGGAGAACGCCAGGTCGGCCACCGCCCAGTCCTGCTCACGGGCGGCAGCCGACTCCGCGGCGAGGTCGGGCAGGGTCGCCGTCCCCGGCGCCGGATGACCGAACCACACCTGCTCGAACGTCATCCGTGTCGCCGGTGCGTCCAATGTCCGGATTCCTGCCTGGCTTGGGGCCGCAGGTCCAGCACCGCGAACATTCGTTCCAGTTCGATGATTCCGTCGCTCAGGCTCAGCCCCTGGATGCCGAACTGCACGAGCGGGTCGTAGACCAGCTTCACCAGGGCGGCCATCGCGACGACTTCGCCGACCGACGCTCCCTGCAGCGCACCGGCGGCGTAGGCGCCGGCCACTCCGAGCACGGCCAGGGCGGAGGTGAAGAACTGCGCGCCGTAGAAGCTGGCATTGCGAGCGACCATGGCCGCTCGGATCCTGGCGGCCAGGGCGGCGTAGGCCGCCGACTCGGCGGGATGGGAGTGGAGCAGGTGCCGGCTCACGGCGCCCTCCACGTTGAGGCGTTCGGTGAGGAAGTGTTCGGCCTCGCTGGCGGCCACGGTTCCTTCGTTGCCTGCCGCGAACAGGCGCCGGTTGAACACCCGGAACGGGAGCAGGAACATCGGCACGATCGCCAGCACGACCACGGTCGCGGGCAGACTGAGTCTGGCCAGTGCGCCCACGGCCACGACCAACAGCACTCCCTGGCCGACGAGCGTGCCGAAGATCGACTGGATCAGGTTCTGGGCCGCCCTGGGACTGCGCGTCAACCGGGAGATCACTGCACCGGCCCTGGACTGGGTGTGGAACGCGTACGGCTGGGTGATGATCCGCTCGAACAGCTTCGTCCTAAGCGCCTCGACGATCCTGCCTCCGAGTTCGGCGCCGGCCGCGTTGGCGACCGCACCGGCCCCGGCGGCGACCAGGCCGAGCGCGAGGGCGACGCCGATCCACTTCATCGCGACCGCGACGGCTCCGGTGGACAGCCCGTCGTCGACGACGCGCTGGAAGGTCAACGGGACCACCACGGCCAGCAGCGCCGACGTCAGCAACAACGTGAGGTAGAACGCGAGCCTGGACCGCTGTCCGGCGAGAAAGGGACGCAGCCGGAGGAGTACGGACAACCGCGCGAGCACTCAGCTCCCCTTCACGGCTTGGGTGTCGTCGGCGACGACGGCGCCGCGACGTAGCGCGACGACCGCCTCGGCCGCCGCCTGCTGGTGGCCGCCTGGCACGGTGGCCAGCTGGTCGAGAAGCTCGGCCACCTGGCGGATCTCGCGTACGACATCGCCGACCAGTACGCCACTGCCGCCGACCGCGACGTCCAGCGGCAGGCCGGACGCCCATCGATGCAGCGGCACACCGAGCGCGGGTTCGGGATGCGGCGTCGGGGTCAGCCCCTCGGCGATCTCGTCGGCCTGGACCTCCCGGGTGATGGCCCGGACGGTCTCCCACCGCCGGGTCAGCTCCGCCGTGGCGAGGCCGGTCGAGGCCGGCCCGCCGAGGCGGGTGCGGGTGGTGAACCAGGACGCGGCGGAGGCGAGCGAGGCGGGGTCCAGGTCGTCCAGGAGGCCCGCCACCAGACACTCGCCGAGCAGCAGCCCGGACGGGTAGAACAGCCGGCGGATCGCCTGGCCGGACGGTGTCAAGGTCCGATTGACAAGGTGCCGGCGACGGACGAGCAGGGCGAGCACCCGGTCGAACTCGGTGCGGACACCGGTCCTCGCCTCCGCGAGCGAGGCCTGCAGGTCCTCGACGGTGGCGGTCAGTTGGTCACGTCGTACGAGCAGGCGCCGCCGGGTCATCGCCTGCTTCGGTTTGGGGCGCGGACCGTGGGACGTGGCGGGCCGGAGTTCCTCGAGGGGCAGGTCGAGCAGCGCCAGTGCGTCGACCGCCCGTTTCGCGTGCCCGCGCCGCGTCGGCTCCCAGTCCGGCAGGTCGAGGTGGTCGAGCACCGCGGGGCCGCCGCGCAGTGTCGACGGCGTGAGCTGGAGGCGCCGGCCGCTGCTGTGGATGGCTTCCACGCAGACGGTTCCCCGTTTGGTGCCGACGGCCAGGACGACCGCCGGTCCGTACTCCGGACGCCCGGTGTCGACGACGACATCACCGGGCCGGAGCCCGGCCAGCTCCTGGCCCGGATCCGTGCGTTCGGCCGGATCGTGGGGATCGGCATCCTGGCCGGGTTCGCTGTGCCCACCAGGCTCGGGTGACTCGGCGAACTCCGCGACGTCGACGAGGTCCTCGTCGACCTCGGCAAGCTCGGCTTGACGTTCGGCGAGATCGCCGCGCAGGATCGCCGCCTGGTCCAGCGCGCAGCGGTGCCGCAGCGACGACTCCACCGTGGCGTACGCCTCGTCCAACGTCCCCGTACGAACGAGGTTCAGCGCCATCGCCGGCGTCACCCGGAACGCCGACCGGATCGCCGCGAGGTGACCACCGGCGAGCGCACCCACCCGCTGGAAGGGCACGTACGGCGACCACGGCACCACCACGTGGCCCACCTCGTCGATGCCGCGTCGGCCGGCCCGGCCCGCGAGCTGGGCGAACTCGCCCGCGTCGAGCACCTCCCCGCCTGCGCGCACGACCCGGTCGATCACCACGGTGCGGGCGGGAAGGTTCACCCCCAGCGCGAGCGTCTCCGTCGCAAAGGCGACCTTGACAAGCCCCTCGCCGAACGCCGCTTCCACGACGTCGCGCTGCACCGGTGCCAGGCCGCCGTGGTGGGCTGCGATACCGGCCTCCAGCGCGTTCTGCCAGCCGGCGGCGTCGATCGCACGGAGTTCCCCACCCGACAGGGGAGCCAGCGCCTGGCTGACGAGCGATCGGATGCGTACTCGTTCGGCTTCGGTGGTGAGCTGGAGGTCACCGGCAAGGCCGTCGGCGACCGCCTCGTCGCAACCGGCCCTTGACAGCACGAACCAGATCGCCGGAAGAAGGTTGTTCGCCCGCAGGTGGGCGATCAGGTCGTGCCGGGTGGGCGGTACGGGCCGGTCCCGGTCGCGGGCCCGCAGCCCCTCACCGCGGGTGTCGCGCCGCGCACCGTCGAGGAGTTCGGCCGTGGTGTTGAGCTGTCCATCGACGAACACCGGCAGCAACATCGGCGCGGTCCGGCGCAGGTTGCCGACGGCGTAGAGGTGGTTGAGCTTCACCGGCCGCTGGTCCGCGACGACGAGTTCGGTGGGCCCGTGGACCCGGGTGAGCCAGTCGTGCACCAGACCGACGTCCGGGATCGTCGCGGACAGGCACACCAGCGCCACGTCGGCCGGGGTGTTGATCACCACCTCCTCCCAGACCGCGCCGCGGTCGGTGTCCTGGAGATAGTGGAACTCGTCGAGTACGACGACTCCGAGCCGGTCCAGCGCCGCCGCCCCTGACGCGGGCCGACCGTTGGTGGACCCGTTCGCAGCCCCGTTCGCAGCGCCGTTCGCTCCGGGTGCGTGCCGGGTGCCGCGTACCTCGTACAACATCGCTCGCAGCACCTCGGTGGTGACCACGAGCACGGGCGCACCGGCGTTGACCGTCCGGTCCCCGGTGATCAGCCCGACGCGTCCGGGTCCGAGGCGGGCGGACAGGTCGCGGTACTTCTGGTTGCTGAGGGCCTTCAGCGGGGTGGTGTAGACGGCGGTCGTGCCGGCGTCGAGGCTGCGGGCCACCGCGTAGTCGGCGACGAACGTCTTGCCCGCGCCGGTCGGTGCCATGACGAGCACGGACCGGCCGGCGTCGAGGCCGTCCATGGCCTGGAGCTGGAACGGGTCGGGCCGTACGCCGAGATCATCGAGGAACGCGCGGCGAACGCGAGGGGTGCCGGCGAGCGAGGGATGGTGCGAGGGAGTCGAGGTCGACTGGTCGGACAAGGTGGGCTCCGCGGGAGTCGTGGGCCACCGTCTCGTCCGTGCGGTCAGCGAGCCGGGCGGGGCGGTGGCGCGGGCATGATCGGCAGGCTCAACGCCAACACCCCCTTCCTCTGCCACTTCGTCACTGGCGACCGGCCGTGGACGCCCGCGGTCGTTCCCGCCGGGCTCCGGCCTACGTCGAGGTTGCGGCCAGCCTGCCCACGGCGGTCCTGACCCGTCAAGCGGATTGTTCGCCGGAGCCGAGCGTCTCGAGGTACTCGTACAGCGTGCTCGTCGCCCGCATCGCCTTCCGGCTGGCGCGTTCGACCGAACGCCGGCGCTGCTCGAGCGCCGCCCGGGCCTGCTCGGGCCGGCTCGCGGCGAGGTCGTCGAGCACCGATCGGATGGCGACGAACCGGTATCCGGCGGCACGCAGCAACGTGATGATCTGGACGCGTTGCAGCTGTTCACGCGGGTAGCAGCGGGCCTCGGTGCGTGGCTCACGCGTGGGCTGCAGAAGGCCCTGCTGTTCCCAGAACCGCAGCGCGGACGGGCGTACGCCGGCAAGTCGGGCGGCGGCGCCGATCCGGACCAACCGGCGGGCCGTCGACATCGGCCCGGTGTCCTCGGCGTACCCGATCTGTTCGAGAGCCCGCATCGCGTCGGCGATCTGGCCGCGCTGGCGGTGGAGGTCGGCGTGACACGCGTCGACCGCGGCGAGCGCGGTGGCGGTGTCGCCCGCGTGGACGGCGCTCAGGACGCGCTGGGCGGGCAGCCAGCCGTAGCCGCCGATCAGGCACCGGGCCACTCGCAGCGCCTCGACATGCGCGCCCGTGTAGCGGCGATAGCCGGTGCTGCTGCGCTGCGCGGCGGGGATGAAGCCGACGTTCTCGTAGGTGCGGACCTGCGACGGGCTCAGCCCGACGGTCCGGCCGAGGTCGACCGGACGCAGCGGTCTGCCCGCCTCCAGCTTGTTGCTCAAGTACGGAAGCAAGGTTTGTCCGGCGTTCTGCGCGACGTCGGCCGATGCCACTTCGTCAAAGCTTGCAGCTTGCTTCACCCTCCTACGTTAGGGCCCATGACGCTTTCGGAGACAGGTCGAAGTTCGGATCCGGTCGTCACCGCGGACGGCCTGGGCATGACCTATCGGGCACCCGTACGCCACTCCGGCCCCGGTGCGGCGTTCCGCTCGTTGCTGCGCAAGGAGCACCGTGACATCGAGGCGGTCGCCGACGTGTCGTTCGCTGTCGGCGCCGGTGAGATCGTCGGTTTCATCGGCCCGAACGGTGCGGGCAAGACGACCACGATGAAGATCCTTTCCGGCATCCTGCACCCCACCGCGGGGCAGGCGCGGGTTCTGGGCTTCGTACCGCGGCGACGTCAGCACGAGTACCTCACCCAGATCGCCCTGGTGCGAGGAAGCCAGCCGACCGCCGGGCCGGCCGAACTGACGGTGCTGGACAATCTGCACTACCGGCGGGTGCTGTACGACGTGCCGTTGTCGCGGTTCCACGCGAACGTCGAAGAGCTCACCCACACGCTCGACCTGGCGACGATCCTGGGCCGGCAGGTCCGCGCGCTGAGTCTGGGTGAACGCATGCGCGCCGCGTTGGCGATCGCCCTGCTGCACCGGCCGAGGGTGTTGTTCCTGGACGAGCCGACCATCGGGCTCGACGCGTCGGCATCGGCGGCGTTCCGCCGGCACATCGCCCGCTACGCCGCCGACACCGGCGCCACGGTGCTGCTCACGAGTCACTACATGGCCGAGGTGGAAGCGTTGTGCCCGCGGGTGATCCTGATCGACCACGGCCGGCTCCGCTACGACGGCAGCCTGCCTGCCCTGGCGACGAACCTCTCGCCGTACAAGCTGCTTCGGGTCACCACGGCCGACAGCGTGCGGGCGGTGGACTGGGATGCGTACGGACAACTCGACGCCACCGACTCCCAGCAGGTGACTCTTCGCGTGCCCAGGCGGGACGTGCCCGCGGTGACCGGTCGGCTTCTCGCGGAGGTTCCGGTCGCCGACCTCACCGTCGCCGACCCGCCGCTGGAGGCGATGATGGACCAGTTCTACCGGGCTGGTGTGGCGTGAGCGGATCGAACCGGCCGCCGCGGTCGGCGCGACTGCCGCGACTGCCGCGACTGCTGCGGCTTGTGTGGCTGTCGGTCTGGCGGAGTTCGCTCAGCCAGTGGAGCTGGCGGTCGTTCATGGTCACGTTGGTGGTCGGCGAGGCCGTCACGCCGCTGCTCGGCCTGTTCGTGTGGTCGGCCGCGCTGCCCGGCGACCCCACGGTTTCCACGTACTACGTCGTGCTGCTCGCGGTCCAGCTGATGACCGTCTCCTACGAGCACCACACGTTGTCCAACGGCATCTACGACGGAAACCTGGCAGCCGCCCTGGTGCAACCGCAACCGCTGGTTGTCGACATCTTCGGCGCCAACGTCGGGTTGCGGATCTGGCACCTGATCTTCGGACTGCCTCTGATCGTGGTCGCCGCGGTCTTCACCGGCGTTCGGGTGGAACCGGCCGCGGTTGCCCTGGCGATACCCGCATTGCTGCTGGCCGCCCTGCTGCGCTTCGCGTTCACCTACGCGCTCGCCCTGTCGGCGCTGTGGACGCAACGTGCGCACGGCGTCGTCGGCCTCGGCGAGACGTTGATCTTCCTGCTCGGCGGAACCGCCGCACCGCTGAGCCTGCTGCCCGATCCGTACCGCTCGTTGGGGAGTGTTCTGCCGTTCTGGTCGATGCTCGGCATGCCGGCCGAGATCGCCGCGGGCAACCTGCACGGGTCCGCGCTTGCCCAGGCGTACGGCGTCCAGATCGGTTGGCTGGTGCTCGTCACCGCGGTCGTGACGGCAGTGTGGCGGCTCGGGTTGCGGCGCTTCACGGCGGTCGGGGGATAGGGGTCTTTCCATGGTGCTCAAGCTGATTCGTCTGTTCGGAATCCTGTTCTCGCTGTCGCTGCGCCGCCAGCTCGCGTTCCGGGCCGACCTGCTCTTCGAGGTCGTGCTCACCGTCGTCGGACTCGGCTCGTCGCTGGCAGCGCTGGCCATGCTCTACACCCGCACCAGCACGCTCGGCGGCTGGGGGCCGGGGGAGGCGGTCGTTCTGCTGGGGACGTTCCAGATCGTGTCCGGACTTCGGCAGGCGTTCGTCGAACCCAACCTCACGTGGTTCGGCAAGCAGGTCATGGACGGGCAGCTCGACGCCGTACTCCTGCAGCCGGCGCCGGCGATCTACCTCGCCAGCCTGAGCCTGTGTGCGCCGCTTGCTCTTGCCCAGGTCGGCCTCGGCGTGGCGGTGGTGGCGTACGGCGTGCAGTTGAGCGGGCTCGTCGTGACCGTCGCGGGTGTCGCGGCCTGGCTCCTCATGGTGGCCGCGGCTACCGCGGTGATGTGGGCGACCCGAGCGCTGTCCGCCGCGGTGGTCTTCTGGGCGATGGGGCTGACGCTCGATGTCGTCTACGACGCCGTGTGGCAGTTCGCCCGCTACCCGGTCGACATCTACCGCCGCCCGTTGCGGCTGCTGCTGACGTACGTGCTGCCGGTCGCGTTCCTGACGACCGTCCCGTCGCGGGCTCTGCTCCACGACCCGACGCTCCCGCTTGCTGCGGCCGCGCTCGCGGTGGGGGCCGGCAGCGTCCTTCTCGCCCAGCTCGCCTGGCGCGCCGGCCTCCGCCGCTACACCAGCGCAACCAGCTGACCCTCCACCTCATAGATCAGACATTTCGGACAGACCTGGGGCAGTTGCCCCGTCGTGTTCCCCGGGCAAGGGTGACGATGGCTGTTCGCATGGTCTTTTCGTATCGCGCGAGATATGTTGCGTGTTATGCAAAGACCAGGCCCTCCGCTCCTGCCCCTCCTGCGGTCCCGGGTTCAGGCTGAGCTGTTGACCGTGGTGCTGCTCGGCCCTGAGCGTGAGTGGACCCTGACCGAACTCGCCGCGCGGGTCGGCGCGTCCGTGGCCACTGCACAGCGGGAAGTGACCCGGGCGGAACAGGTCGGAGTCGTCACCTCGCGCCGGCTGGGCAACGCGCGGTTGGTGAAGGCCGCTGCTTCGCCGCTGACAGGCCCATTGACGGAACTGCTGTTGCGATCGTTCGGTCCCCGCCAGGTGATCGAAGAGGAGATCGCCGGAGTCGAGGGCGTTGTCGGTGCCTATCTATATGGTTCCTGGGCAGCTCGATACTCCGGCGAATCCGGACGGGCTCCACACGACATTGATGTGCTCGTGATCGGTCGACCCGACCGCGACGCACTGGACGAGGCGGCCCAGCGTGCCGAGAGCCGACTCGCACGGGAGGTGAACATTGTCATCCGTTCCGAGGACTGGTGGCGATCCGGCGAAGACGGATTCCACAGCCAGGTCCTGGCGCGCCCGTTGGTGCCTGTGATGGCTGAAAGGAAGTCAGCATGACCTGGCAACCGGGCTGCGACACGATCGCCGAGCTACTGGCCGGCGGGGATCTGGAGCAGGTCGCGGCCGACGAGCGCCTTGCACGCCGGATGCTGGAAGATGCGGGCCGTCACCTGGACACAGGCAGGACGGCAAGCAAGTCCGATGACTTGGCGGGCGCCTACCAACTCGCCTACGACGCGCTGCGCAAGAGTGCGGCCAGCCTTCTCGCCGTGCAGGGGCTGCGGGCTACCAGTCGAGGTGGACATGTCGCCGTGCAGCAAGCGGTCAACGCGCAGTTCGCCACCACAGTAAGGGTTTTCCGCGCCTTCGGTCGGATCCGCCGAGCTCGCAACAGCTTCGAATACCCCGAGTCCGACACTGGAGGGCCCACTGCCGATGATGTCGACGACGCTCTGACCGTCGCCGGTGAATCCCACGCGGCAGCGATGACCATCCTGGACAAGCAGCTGCTTACGCCATGGACCACACCATGACCGCAGCGGCGACGGTGTCTCGCACGAGGCCTTCAACCGTCGCGGATGGCCCTGTCCGTCAAGGCTCGGCCTAAGAGGTGGCTGTGGCAGTTCTCGAAGAGGTTCTGGCGGGGCTGGGCGGCGAGTTCTCGGTCGTACGACCCGTCGACTTCGACGGCGTCGTGGCCGACGTGCAGCAGGACTCCAGGCGTCTCACACCGGGAGCCGTCTTCGTCGCGACCGGGCGGAGTGCCGAGAAGCGGGCCGAGCACATCGCCCAGGCACGTGCAGCCGGAGCGGTCGCCGTGATCGGGCCGCCCGACTCCGATGCCGACGTCGTGGTGGCCGACCCCGCTGCCGCGGCCGCCGCGGTGTCCTGTGCGTTCCGCAAGGACCGTCGCGGACCTGACGGTGATCGCCGTCACAGGCACCAACGGCAAGAGTTCGATCACCCACACGATGAGCGGACTCCTTCGCACCCTCGGCCTGCGGGTCGGGGCGATCGGCACGATCGGGATCACGTTGGACGGCGAAGCGTTGGCCGTCGAGCAGCGCACGCCGACCACTCCGCAGGCGACCGACCTGCAGTACCTCCTTCGGCAGTTCGTCGATCGCGGCGCCACGCACGTCGTGATGGAAGCGTCCTCGATCGCGTTGGCGAGCGGCGGCTGGACGGCACCGACGTGGCGGTCGGGTGTTTCACCAACCTGACCCACGACCATCTCGACGTACACGGCTCGATGGCCGGCTACGAGGCGGCGAAGCTGCACCTGTTCGACCTGGCCAGGGCTGCGGTGGCAAACGCCGACGACCCGGTTGGCCGTCGCATCCGGCAACGCTGGAACACGCGCACCTTCGCACTGCACTCGGACGCGGACGTGACCGCCACCGACCTGCGGCGCGTCACCGACGGGACCGCGTTCCAGGCGCGGGCGGACGGCAGGTCGGTGCCGGCGTCGGTACGCGGATTCGGCGAGATCAGCGTGTCGAACGCGCTGGCCGTGCTGGCGACCACTCTCCAACTCGGCGTACCCCTCGACGACGCAATCCGGGCGCTGGCCGCGCAGCCCGGTCCACCGGGCCGGATGCAGATCGTGCCCGTGGACCAGCCGTACACCGTGATGGTGGACTACGCCCACAGCCCGGACGCACTGGACCAGGTGCTACGAACCCTGCGCGCCGGTGCCATCGGCCGGATCGTGACCGTCTTCGGCTGCGGCGGTGACCGGGACCGCGCCAAGCGACCGGTCATGGGCCGGATCGCGGCCGAGCTGTCCGACCTGGCCATCGTCACCAGCGACAACCCGCGCACCGAGGAGCCGGACAAGATCATCGCCGACATTCTCGCGGGGGTGACAGCGCACGCCGATCGCGTCCGAACCATCCCCGATCGCACAGAAGCGATCGCGGCGGCGCTGGCCGAGGCCGGGGCGGACGACCTGGTTCTCGTGGCGGGCAAGGGCAGCGAGGCGTACCAGACCGTCGGCCGTACGAAGGTCCCGTACAGCGACGAGGAAACGGTGCTCACGCTCGCTTCCGGCCGCACCTGACGTTCGTGCCTGAAGGCCTGGCTCGCTGGACGGCTCGGTGGAGAACGACGATGCGGCCGCGCTGATCGGCTGGTAGTAATTGTCGGATGTTCGCGCTGGTGCGGTTCTCGATCACGGTGGCTCCGCTGGTCGGCGGCGGGTTGGTGGGGCTGGCGGTCCTGAGCGCGGTGACGAGCCTCGCCGTGACCCTGCTGGTCGGCCAGGTGATCGGGGCGACGCCGGCGTTCGTGGCCGGCGGTCCGGACAGCCTGTCGATGTCGGCGTTCACTTTGCTGGTGGCCGGTCTGGTGCTGGTCTTCACCCTCGACGGCGTGCTGACGGTCGTGCTGAGCATGGTGTCCACGCGACTGACGTACGACGCGGACGTGGTGATCCACCGCGCGATCACGGCGACCATGACAGCTTCGGCGAGGATCGGCCATCTGGAGTCGTCGGCGGTGGAGGACGAGTCCCGGCGCGCACGAGGCATCGGCAACCGCGCGATCTGGGTGGGCCTGGTTTCGCTGGCGGAGCTCGTTCGCTCGCGGCTGCTGGCGGTCGGCACCGCGGTGGCGGTGGGCGTGTTGTTCTCGTGGCCGGTCGCGCTGGGGCTGCTGGCGACGACCTGGCTGGTCGAGTGGTGGTCGGCCCGCATGTCGGGGACGGAGAAGGTGACCTGGCGCGCCGGGACGCGGACCGGCCGGGAAGCCGACTACGCGTACGAACTGGGCATGGGGACCGCGGCGAAAGAGCTGCGGGTGTTCGGGTTCGCGCCCTGGCTGAAGGGCCGGTACGTCCGCGACTGGCGGTCGGCCATGGTGCCGTTGTGGCGGGTCCGTCGGGTGGCGACGCTGAGGACGTCAGCCGTGTACGCCGCTCACCTGGCCGTACTGGCTGTCGCCGTGTGGGTGCTGGTGCGGGATGTCAACGGTGGCTTGCTGGGACTGACCGTGGTCGCGACCGTGCTGGCTGCCCTGCTGCGGTTGGCGATGTCGGCGAACGGCATCGCGGCGGCCTCGATGGAACGCGCCACCTCGGCGTTGCGTGCGCTGCAGCGGCTTCCGGGGACGGCGCAGTCGGTGAGGGAGGGCGACGCCGCTCGAGGCACCGACGAGATCGGTCCTGCCGACGTCCCGTTCGATCCGCCCAGGCCGCGAACCGGCCCGCCGGACGTACGCCTGGAGGACGTGTGGTTCCGCTACCCGGGTTCGAAGGTCGACGTGCTGCGTGGGCTCAGCCTCCACCTGGGTGCCGGTGAGGCGATCGGACTGGTAGGTCTGAACGGCGCGGGCAAGTCCACGCTGGTGCACCTGCTGGCGGGCGCCTACCGGCCGACCGCCGGCCGCGTCGTCGTGGACGGCGTGGACCTCGCCGAACTCGACGACCACGAGCTGGCGACGTGGCAGCGCCGGCTGGCACCGGTCACCCAGGAGTTCCTGCGGCTGCCGCTGACCGCCGAGGAGAACGTCACCCTCGCCGAACCGGTGGACGCGGACCCCGACCGGCTGGCCGCGGTGGCCGCGACCGCGGCGATCGACACGGCGGTGGCCGGCCTGCCACGGGGTTGGGACACCGTGCTTGACCGTTCGGTCACCGACGGCGGAGAGCTGTCCGGTGGACAGTGGCAGCGGCTGGCCCTGGCCCGTGCGCTGTACGCGGTGGACGCGGGTGCGGGGTTACTGGTGCTGGACGAACCCGCCGCGGCGCTGGACGTACGCTCCGAGGCCGAGCTGGTCGACCGCTACCTGCGGATGGCCACCGGTGTGACGTCCCTGCTGATCTCGCACCGGTTCTCCGTCGTACGCAACGCCGACCGGATCTGCGTTCTGGACAAGGGCGTCATCACCGAACAGGGCACGCACTCCCAGCTGCTGGCGACCGGCGGCCGGTACGCGCAGATGTTCGAGCTGCAGGCCGCGCGCTACGTGGGAGGCACTCCGAATGCGTGACCGCTGGGAATCCCTGGCGACCCTGGTCCGCCTGACGTTCGCGGCATCACCGTGGCTCGCCACGACCGAGCTGGTGCTCGTGGTGGTGATGGCCGTCGCCGGTCCGTTGCAGGCGTACGGCGTGGCGCGGATGGTGAACGCAGTGACCGGGCAGGGTTCGGTGACCGCCGCCGTGATCCTTTTCGGTGCGCTGGCGGTGGCCTTCGGCGGGCTGGTGCTGTCGGACGCCGTACGACACCGGCTCGAGGACGACATCGAGCTCAGCCTGCAACGTGAGCTTCTGGATCTGGCCACCAGTCCGCCCGGGATCGCCCATCACGAGCAACCCGAGATCGCCGACCGGCTCGGTGCCGCGAAGGAGGAGTTCCGCCGGCTGAAGGGCACCGCCGGCACGATCGGCAGCGGGCTGGCCGTCCTGGTCAGCACCGTCACCGTGCTCGTTCTGCTCGCCGGCATCCACCCGTTGCTGTTGCTGCTGCCCCTGCTCGGGCTGCTGCGGCTGTGGGCGTCGGCGTTCGGTGCGCGGGAGTTCCGGCACGCGATCACCGCGACGATGCAGCACAACCGGCGGCACGCGAGGCTGGCCGAGATCGCCGCTCATCCCCGGCACGGGCTGGAGGTGCGCGCGTTCGGGTTGCGCGGGCTGCTGACCGACCGGATCGGCGAGCTGTTCGAGCAACAGAACGAACCGCGGTGGCAGGCGCGGCGCAAGGGTCAGCTGCTGGAGATCGCGGCGCGCGTGTTGTTCGGGCTCGGCTACGGCGCGGCGATCGTCTTCGTCGTCTGGCTGGCGCGCGAAGGGCGCGCGACCGCCGGCGATGTGACCATGGTGATGCTGCTCGCGCCGCAGACCGACCAGGCCGCGCAACGGCTGTCCGACACGGTGCGGGTGCTGATCGCGTTGCTGGACGTCGCGAGTCACCTGCGCTGGCTGCGCCGGTACGTCGGCGAACAGACCGCGTGGGAAGGCGCCGCGCAGCCCCCACCGGTGTTGCGGAACGGCATCGAGCTGCGCGAGGTGTCGTTCGCCTATCCGGGCACGCAGCGCCCGGTGGTCCGGGACCTGAACGTCCACCTGCCGGCCGGGAGCACGGTCGCCCTGGTCGGGGACAACGGCGCGGGCAAGACGACCATGGTGAAGCTGCTCACCCGCCTCTACGATCCCGGCGCGGGCGCCATCCTGGTCGACGGCGCCGACCTGCGCACGATCGACCACGAGGCCTGGCGGAGCAGGATCTCGGCCGGCTTCCAGGACTTCGTGCGGTACGAATACACCGCGCGGGAGGCGATCGGACTCGGCGACCCGGCCCGCTTACACGAGCCGGCCGGCCACAACGACGATGCGGCGTACGACGGGGCCATCGACGCCGGCGACGCACGCGCGGTGATCGACCGGTTGCCGGCCGGTCTGGACACCCGGCTGGGCACGAGGTTCGGTGGCGCCGACCTGTCCGGTGGCCAGTGGCAGCGGCTCGCGCTCGCGCGGGCGTTCCTGCGCGAACGGCCACTGCTGGTCCTGCTCGACGAACCCGCGGCCGCGCTCGACCCCGAGTCCGAACACGCGTTGCTGGACCGCTTCAACGCCGCGTCCGCAGCCACCCGGGCCACCGGCGGGATCACTCTGCTGGTCTCCCACCGGCTGTCGACCGTACGGATGGCGGATCTCATCCTCGTTTTCGACGACGGCCGGCTCGTCGAGTCCGGCGACCACGACGCGCTCATGTCCGCCGCCGGCACGTACGCCGAACTCTTCGAACTCCAGGCCAGCGCCTACCGATGACGTGTTCTGCAGGGCACGAACTTTGCGGGTATGTTGACCGGCCATGTCCACAGTCACCGACGGCCGTCGCACGGCGCACATCGTCGACGTTCTGAACGCCTCGTTCGCAGACCTCATGGCGGCCGATCCGGAGGCGTTCCGCAGGCGGTTCCGGCGGATGGCCTCCGACCCGTTCGCCTTCTATCGCGGGACGGCCTGCCTCTTCTACGCCGACGTCGCCGAACAGGACGACCCGTGGGCCACCGGCGAGGCCGGGCGGGTGTGGATCCAGGGCGACCTCCACGCCGAGAACTTCGGCACCTACATGGACGGGCGCGGCAGTCTCGTCTTCGACGTCAACGACTTCGACGAGGCCTACATCGGCCCCTTCACCTGGGATCTGCGGCGGTTCGCCGCGAGCATCGCCGTACTCGGCTGGACCAAGGCGCTGTCCGACGAGGACATCGAGGAAGGTGTCCGTGGCTACGTGCGGGCCTACCTCGACCAGGTGCGGTTCTTCGTACGCTCCGACCGCGATCACGAGTGGTCCATCCGGCTCGACACCGCCGAGGGTGCCGTCCGAGCTGCCCTTCTGGATGCGCAGCTCGCCACCAGAATCGACCTGCTCGAGGAAACGACGGTGGTCGAGGACTACGGCCGCCGCTTCCGGAAGGGCCCCGGCGTGCGGACTCTGGGCTCCGAGGAGCGCACGAAGGTCGAGGACGCCTACGCCGCCTATCGGGAGACGATCCCGGGTTCGAAGAGGTTCGGGAGCATCAGCTACGAACTCAAGGACGCCGTCGGGAAGACCGGATTCGGGATCGGCAGCGCCGGGCTTCCGGCGTACAACCTTCTGGTGGAAGGAAGCTCCCAGGCCCTGGAGAACGACGTGGTTCTGTCGATGAAGCAGGGCAACGTCGCTGCCCCGAGCAGGGTGGTCGACGACGCCCGCGCACGCGAGTACTTCCAGCACCACGGACACCGCACGGCGGTGTCGCAGCGAGCTCTGCAGGCGCAGTCGGATCCGTGGTTGGGCTGGACCACGATCGACGGGACGGGCTTCGTCGTACAGGAGGTCTCGCCGTACGAGCGCGACCTGGACTGGGACACCCTCATCGAGCCGCACGAGGTCAAGGAGGTCCTCGTGCACCTTGGCCGGGCGACCGCCAAGGTGCACTGTGTCGCGGACGACGACGCGGGAGACATCCCGTTGGTGGAGGGCCAGACCGAGGACGCGATCGTGACGGCCGTCGGTGACCGGGCGGAGGAGTTCACCGACGACATCGTGAAGTTCGGCCTGGAGTACGGCGCCCGTGCCCGCGCCGACCACGCCCTCTTCGTGGATGCTTTCCGCGGCGGGCGCATCGAAGGAGTCGGTCCTTCGGCCGGCTGAGATCGGTGAGGGCGGACAGCTGCGCGAGGGTCAACGGCCGTTCCTGGCGGCCGCCCAGAGCAGGTCACGTTCGGTCGTGCTGAGCTGTCCGGTCGCCGCGAGACGGTCCAGCCACGGCTTGACGGTCGGTGCGTTCGAGCTTCTGCCGGCTCTGCGCAGGAGGAGGTCCTGCAGGGTGCATCCGGTCTCCAGGAACCGGTTCCGGACCGTCGTGGTCGCGCCGAGCAGCGTCACGTGGTCACGGGTGTCGGGTGTGGTGCACCTCGTCGTCGCCGGTGTGTAGCGGCCGAGGTGGAGGAAGTTCGTGAACCCTTCGGGTCGCAGGAGCGTCCACATCGTGCCGTCCGTGGACGGTTCGAGGCGGAGCTGGGCGTCGGTCACGGTTGCCTGCTGGGTGAAGGCCAGCGGGTCGACGACGACCATCGAACTGCCCGCGCTCACGTACAGATAGCCGCTGCGGTGGAAGACCAACTCCCCACCACTCGCGCCGAAGCCGCCACTCACGTTCAACCGCAGGGATCTGGTCACCGCGAGGTTGCCGGCGTTTGCCTCGAAGAGCGTGCCGTCCGCCAGTCCGTACAGGTGCCCGTTGTGGACGGTCAGCGCGTTCACCGACCCGGCACCGGGGACGGGGGAGACGGAACGGACGACGGTCTTGGTGTCCGGATTCCACCGGACGAGCTTCGCGTCGCCGGGAGCCGGTTCGGTCCCGGTGCCGCCCTGAGTGGACGTCCCCGCGTAGACGGCGTCACCGACGAACGCCAGTGACGCGATCGTGTGGTCGGGTACGACGTTGCGGGTGACTTCCACCGCCTTCGTCTTCGGGTCGAGGACGGCGATCGCACCCCCACGCAGTCCGTAGTCCGGCTCGGTCCCGTACCAGATCCTCCCGTCGTGTTCCTTGGCCTCGATCGGCCTGATCTGGCTGTCGCTGTCTTGCAGTCTGGTGTACGTCGTCAGGGGCGTGCCGGTCTCCTCGGGGAGGCTGACGAGCGATCCGTTGGGATAGGTCCCGGCGAACACCGTTCCGTCATGGAGCGTCCAGTCCTCGACCTGGCCGACGCGGGCGACGGGTGTGGAGGCCCCGGTGGCCACGTCGTACACACTGGTGTTGCCGTTGAGGAACGCGTCCACGAACACCTTCGAGCCGTCGTGGTTCGGCAGGACATGCTGCAGCGGTGACGGCGACGCGGTGATCTGGAACTGCAGCGAGCCGGACTCGCCGGAGTCGATGTCGTAGCGGAACCCACCGCCGGAGTAGTTGCCCGCGAACGCGTAGAGCACGTCGTGGCCGTTCTCGGTGTTCCAGCTGTAGCCGATGAGCGCTCCGCGCCGCGACGTGATCCCCGTGCGTTTGACGGTGTGGGTGGTCAGGTCGTAGCGGACGACGTGCACCGCGCCGTTGTAGACGGAACTGGTGTAGACGCCGCCGCGCATGGCGGGTGAGACCCCTCGGGCCGACAGCGGGTACGAGGTGGTCACCTGGCCGGTGTCGCCGTCGACGACCGGAATCTCGGTGTTGGTGTTCGTGTCGATGGCACGCAGCATTCCGTCGAAGTTCACCAGGACCTGGCCGTCGGCGTAGTCCAGGTCAGCGACAGCCGATGCCGGTTTCGCGTTCGGGGCAAGGGGAATCTCTGTGCTCTGCTTCGTCGCGAGGTCGAGCCGGAAGACCCTGCCCACCGGCGCGGTGCCGACGTAGAGCGCGTTGTGGACCGGGTCGTACACAGTGGACCGGGCGTACTTGATGTCCGGATCGTCGCTGATGCGGCCGAGGTCGCCGAAACCCTCGCCAGGCTTGAAGGACCACGCGTGTGCGTCGGGGTAGGAGCCGCCGTAGACGGTCCCGTCGTCCGCGACCGACAGGCCGTACAGGTAGGTCGCCTCGGAGGTCGCCTGGCCGAGGTCCGTCATCTGCTCGGTGGCGGGATCCCACTGGAACAGGTGCCCCTCGTAGAAGGTGCCGACGTAGACCTTGCCGTCGGGGGCGACGGCGATCGTCGCGTCGCCGGAGGCCCCCGCCATCGTGTGCCGGCCGAGTTGGGTGGTCGGCTCGGGGTAGGTGGTGGTGGAGACGTTCAGTTGCGCGTTCTCGCCCATCGGTGCGGCGTACGCGACCAACCTGCCGTCGGAAAGGTGCCCGAAGGCGCCCTCGACCACGGTGAGGGAACTCATCGGCGATCCCAGGTCCTCGAGCTCGCCGCCGGGCGCCGCAGGAGCGACGTAGGTGGACGGCAGAGGACTGTCCTGCGGATCGTCGTCGGCCGCTGCCGGGACCGAGGCCAGCGGTGTGGCGAGGGTGCAGACCGCGGCGGCGATCACGAACACGCGGGTCCAGGTGCGCCGGACGGGCATGGCTCCTCCAAGGCGGACGGTTTCGGTTAGGACCGTAATCCCTGACCCGAAGCCGTCAAGGGAGCCGAGGCGGAGTTGGCCATCCCGGCCAGGTAGGTGGTTCGCTCGGCAGGCGAACGAGCACCGTCGGACGGGTTGGTGAGTCGGCCGCTCAGACGTCCCGGGAGTTACGGCCGGGACCGTCGAGGTTCCACGCCAGGATCCTGCGCGGGTGGAGGCGGACGAGAATGTTGCCGAACCCCTCGCGCAGGGGCCTTTCGGCCGCGAGGACCTCCGCGTGCGCTCGGATCTCCAGCCCACGGCCGGTCTGCCCACCAGGGCCGACAGGCTCGCTCGCCATGTCGTCCACGACGAACGAAACCCTGGCGTCGGTACGGATGTTGCGGACCTTCTGACTGGTGCCGAAGTTCGGGCCGCTGACCTCGATGAGATGGGTCGCGGTGTCGACCCAGAAGGCAACCGGCGTCACCTGCGGACCGCCGGGTCCGAGGGTCGCCAGTCGTCCCAGCGGCTGGTCGAGGAGGTAGCGGAGTTCGGTCCGGGTGAACGTCATGGCTCGATCGTCAGTCGTCAAGCGCGGTTGAGGTCAAGCCGTTGGTTCGGCCGCGGGTGACGATTCCGGATCGCCGTGGCCGGACACCTCCTTGTGGACAACCCTCGCGATCGTCGAGTGTTTTGTCCTATTGTGTCCAGGTGTCGAAGCGTGCTGCGGCGTGCCTGATGTCGCGGAGCGTTCGGCGATGGGGGGCCGAACAGTTCGGTCAAGCTATGCGCGCAAGGGGTCTTCATGGGAATCGGTGCCAGCCTCCTCCTCTTCGCCGTGGGGGCGATCCTCGCCTTCGCGGTCGACTACAGCCTTGCCGGAGTTGACATCGCCCTGATCGGGTGGATCCTCATGGGTGCGGGCTGTCTGGGGCTCCTCGCGACACTGGCGATCTGGATGCCGCGCCGGGTCAGGAACTCCCCGGCCGCGCGCAGCGCTCCGCCACGCCGCGACTACACCCCCGAGCCGTACCGCCCGGAGCAGCCGCGCCGTGCTGAGATGGCGTACCGCTCGGAGATGCCAAGAAACGACGTGGAGTACTTCGCCGGAACGGCCGCTGACGGCCGGGAGGTGTGGCTCGTGGGGCGGGTGGAGCGACGCGAGCGACGCGGAGACGGCGAGTGGCTGTACATGCGGCCGACGCAGCCGTACCCGGGAACGAACACGTCCTCGCCTGGCTGGGTCTCAGCGGACGACACGCGCACGCTGCCGAGGTACGACCGGTAAGGCTGGCGCAGCGGTCTAAGGTGCGTGCTGTGTCCGTCGCCGCGGAGTCCGTACTGCCCGAGATCAACCGGGTCCATGGCCTGCGATATGCGCTGCGCGGCCGGTGTGTGGGCGGGATGCAAGGCGGAGCATGGCTGCTGGCGGACTCCGAGGGGCGACCGGCGATCCTGAAGCTGCAAGTGGACAAGCCGGGCTCGCGCAGGCCGTGGACGGTACTCAAGGCAGTCAACCGCATGAAGACGGCGGGCTATCCCACCCCGCGGTGGATCGTGGCCGGCGTCAGCGAAGCCGGGATCCGTTACCACGTACAGGAATTCGTCGAGGGCGAGCCGTCGTCGCCGCTGACAGCGGACACGGCGGAGTTGCTGATCGAGGTGATCGAACGCCATACCGGCCTGGATCCGGATCCGACCAACGACTGGTCCATCTATGTCGACTCCGTTGTCGGCGGCCACCTTCGCGGTGGGAGCAGAGCGTTTCTGCGTGGGTTCAGGCCGCCGGGAGATGATCTCCTCGCCGCGTTCGATCGTGTCCTCGCCGAGTACGGACCGGTGCGTCTTCCGGCAGGCGACCTGGTGCACGGCGATCTCAACACCTGCAACGTGCTGCTGAACGATGGCAGGGTCAGTGGGGTGATCGACATCGACGCGTTCGGTAGCGGCACCAGGGCGATCGACTACGCCTGGCTGCTGCGTGAGGCGTACGCGATGGATGCCGAGCCCGAGGCCGTTCGACGAGTCCGGCGCGCCGGTGAGGCTGTTGCCGGGCCGGAGGTTCTTGCGCACTGTGTGGCGGCGACGGCGTTCGACATCGTGCGCTTCCAGGTCCGGCACGGCCCCCGGCAGGTGCCGGCCCTGTTGCAGCGCCTTCGACGGCTGGCCGACGATCTCAGCGAGCCGCTCTGACGCGTAGCGACCTGCAGCGCCCTCCCGTCAGCGCTGCGCCTGCAACATGAGGTTGCGCGGGGTGTGAGCACGATCGCAGAAGCTGCCGACCCGAACGCCGAAGCCGGCTTCCTCCAGCGCGACGGCCAGATCCATGACGAGCCAGAGTTCCAGTGGGCGCCGGAACGCATGGCGGACGAGCTCCAGCCGCCGTACCTCGTCACGACGGCGTTCTCCCACGGTGAGCCAGTACGCCCAGTCCACCGACGTCGGCAGGTGAACACCCTCACGACCGGCGAGCGCTCGGCAGAAGGAGGAGAAGTCGCCTGACAGCCAACGCGCCGGCACCGGCCGGAAGCGCCGCACCGCCTCACCTTCCAAGGCGTCGCGCAGGGCGACGAACCCCAGCTTCCAGGTCTGGTCGCGGGCGAGACGGTTCCGATCCTGCGGCGGGGCGGTGACGGTCTCGGTAGTCGCCAGCCGGAGGGCGTCAGTGTCCAGAGTGAGGGGAGCGTGGACGGCGAGCGGCCAGTAGCTGCCGGCGGTGCCGACGTGGTAGCAGCAGGGTGCGATGTGATAGCTGTGCGCCCCCGCCTGACGTGCCCGGCGTACGAGCGAACGGTGCAGGTCACCACAGGCGTGCAGAGCGACGACCGCGCATCCGGCGACCTGGGTATGGGCGAACTCGCTCAGGGCATCGGCCCGGATCTCCGTCTGGTCCACGCCCGCGCGAGTGGCGAGCCGGGCGGCGCTCTCCGACAGCGCGGCGTCGATCTCCAACGAGCGCACCGGCCGTCGGTCGATGTGCGCGAGCAACCGTCCGAGGTGGCCCTTGCCGGCGCACCAGTCAAGTACCGGCGTGCGGGATGGCGGGACGTGGGCAGCGAACGCCTTGATCTGTTCGCACTTGCGCCCCGGGATGGCGCGGCTCAGACGTGGATCCAACGGCGGCAGGTCACGCCTGGGCAGGGGTGGGAGCGTCACCAGGCGTGCGAGCGCGTCGATGTCCGGGAGCCACCTGGCAAGCCACCTGCGGCAGAGGGCCGGGTCGCCGGTCAGCCGGTCGAGGGCCGGCTCGTCGAGGCCCAGAACGGCTTCGGCCAGGTCCGGCCGGTACGCGCACCAGTCAGGGCGTCGCACCCGGAAGGGAGCCGGTCGCCAGAGGTCCTGGTGCGTGGTGAGTACCGAGTGGAGATCCGCCAGGCGCGCGCGATGTGCGTGATCGACGGAACGACGTACTGCTGAGAACGGCCCCGAACTGGGCATGCCGACACCCTTCGCGTGGTGTTGGCCGCCAAAGCAGAAAGGGGCGGCGGTCACGCCGAGTCGACGCGACCAGGTACTGCAATGAAGTGGTACTGCCTGGAGACTCTGACACAGGAAGCCCTTGTGGGACAACCCGATTCCGGCGATGTCACGCCGGACCCTCTGATCGACTCCGGCCTGCCCGCGTAGAACTGTCAGGAGGCGCTTGACGGAACGGGCGAGGGTGGAGCTGTCGAGACGAGTGGCTCCAGCGTGTCTGCCAGGTGAGCTATGGGGAGCCGGCCGTCCAACTCGAGGGTCGCACGGTCGCGAAGGAGTGGCTCGACCTCCTCGACATACTTCCGAATCTCCTCTTGCTGCTGGACAGTTCTGCCGTACGGATTGTTCGAGCGTCGCCGTACCCTGTCGAGCAGCACGTCGAGCGGAGCGGTGAGCAACACGACCTGCTCGAAGCGGTCGTAGAAGCGCCCCTGGTTGGAGACAGTGCCGGAGACGGCCAGGTCGTGGTGCGCGGCGAGCAGGACGGCCATCCGCCCCTCGTCCCAGGTGCCGTCAGGGAGTACCCACCCGTCGTAGTCGGTGTCGACGGTCGGCACGCCACGGCGCCGCAGCTCCTCGAGAACCGTGGACTTGCCGGCCCCGGACATGCCCGTGACGAGTACGCGCGCCATGGCAGACACCGTAACGGGCCGCCGCCGGTCGGGCAGCCATTAGCATTCGACGAATGCCGCGACGATACGTCCTCGTCAGCTTCCAACGCGGCGAGGCCGTGCTCGTCAGCTCGGTGTCGACAGTCGGTCTCCAACCTGACGACGATCCTCGTCGCCGAAAGGTCCTGAGCACCATGGACCTGCGCCCACGGTGAGGGACCGTCAGGTGGAGCCGAAGCCGCGGTCGGCGACGATGCTCTGTACCTCGTAGATCGATCCTTCACGATCGTGGGTCGGTAGCGGGATCCGGACGGGAACCTCCGTCAGCCGGGGCTGCAGGACGGCGTCGCCGCGCAGAAGGTGAGCGTTGAAGTCGTCCCAGTCGAGACCACCCGTCAGTGGCCAGGCGTCCGCGGCCGCGTATTCGAACAGCAGGAGCCGACGCGGACGCGAGGAGGTGTTGGGCGCCGAGCCGTGCAGGAGCCGTGCGTGGTGGAGGGAGATGCCGCCGGCGCGGAGCTCGATGGGTACGGCCCTGCCGGACAGGCCGTCCGGCGCCACCGCACCGGCGAAGTACCCGTCCCGATGGTGATCGAGCACCGGTCCCTTGTGCGAGCCCGGAACGACCATGAGGCAGCCGTTCTCCAGCATCATGTCGTCGATCGCCACGCCGACGGCCAGCAGGTCGTCGTTGGTGTGCGGGTAGAACGCCCAGTCCTGGTGCCACTCCACCGGGCTGCCGTACTCCGGCGACTTGAGGTTGAGTTTCGTCGTCTTGTAGCGGATTCCCGGTCCGATCAGCTGGCTCACGAGGTCGAGGATCCGGTCGTTGCGGAGTACCCGGTCGTAGGCCACGTGTTGCTTGTCCGGTGATTTCAGTCGACGAAGCCGGGGCTGTTCAGGAGTGTGGCCGGGCTCCAGGTCGAAGACATCGGTGTGCTCGGTCACCTGGCGCGACTGTTCGACGAAGTTGTCGGTGACGCGCTGGAGCTCCGCCACCTCCTCGTCGGTGAGTACGTCGTCGACGGCGATGTAACCCTCTTCGTGGTAACGCGCGACGTCCTCGGCGCTGAGGCGTGCCGCCGGTGTGGTCCCGTTCCCATGTCGGGTCGTCATCTGACTACCCTCCCTCGTCGGGGTGCTGATGTTCGTTGATGTGGCGGTCGACGTGTGCGTCCATCTGGCTGACCGCCTGGGCGACGTCGCCGCGTTCGAGCGCGTCCAGGATCGCGGCGTGCTCCGCATGCAGCGAACGACGGTCGCCAGGAGCGGCGCCGTACTCGCCCCAGGCGGTGATCCACGCCTGATGGATCCACTTCTGTACGCGGACGAGCATCGGGCTGTCGGCGGCGCGCCCGAGGATCGCCTCGAACCTCAGGTCGAGACTTCCCTGGTCGGTGTCTTCGCCGGACAGTTCCTCCGTGGCGCGGGCCAGGAACTCCCTTGCCGGGCGGAGATCCGGAGCGTCCTGGCGGCCGACGGCCTGAACGACGCGGGTCTCGATCGCCGCTCGAACCTCCGTCAGCGAGCGGAGGGTCGCGACTCCGGGCTCGAGGCCTGCGAGGAGGTACTCGACTGGAAGCGTGCCCTCGGGATCGACGACGTACGTACCCGAGTTCCGCCTGATCTCGACCTTTCCCATGCTCTCCAGCGCCCGAAGGGCTTCGCGGATCGAGACCCGGCTGACCTGGAGCTGCTCGGCCAGCTCGCGTTCGGGCAGGAGACGGGTTCCGGGTTTCGATCCGCTGACCAGTCGGTCGAGTTGCGCGAACACCTCGCGGTAGACCTGGACCTGCTTGATGGGCAACAGCCGGAAGGGCTCGCGGTCGCGGGCGTCCAGTTCACGCGAGGTCATGCGCGCGTCCTCTGCGCAACCTCGGCTTGCATCCCGGCCGGACCGCGGTCCGGTTCGGCGAGGATGTCGGTCTTGTAGGTCTCCGGACCCCACAGGACCGCGGCCAAGGAGATCGCCGCCAGCACCACCATGTAGCCGGCGACCGCCCACGGCGCACCGCCCGCCCACACCAGCAGCAGGCTGGCCAGGAAGGGCGCCGGGCCACCGGCGAGGATGGAGCCGAGCTCGCGCGCGAACGCGAAGCCGCTGTAGCGGACCCGAGGCGCGAACAGCTCGGTGAAGTACGCCGCCTGCGGACCGAACATCCCGGCGACCCCGATCCCGACCGCGGCGGCCATCGCGAAGATCACCAGTGGTGTGCTCTTGGTGTTGAGCAGCAGGAAGTACGGGAACGCGAACAGCACACAGAAGGCCGCCGCCCCCGCGTACACCGGCCGCCGTCCGATCCGGTCCGACAGCACCGACCACACCGGCACCATGACGAACTGCGCGCAGGTCGCGATGGTCACCGCCACGAGTGCGGTGGTCTTGGAGTAGTTCAGTTGCCCGCTGAGGTAACTGATGCTCCAGGTGGGGAAGAGATAGCCGAGGCCGTTCTCCGCGAACCGAGCACCGATCACCACCACGAAGCTGCGCGGTTGGGTCACCAGCGCGTGCCTGATCGGCATGCGCAGGACGTCACGCCGCTGCCTGGCCTGGTTGAACACCGGCGTCTCCGCCAGGTGCAAACGGAGGTACATGCCGACCGCGACGAGCACGATGCTCAGCCAGAACGGGATTCGCCAGCCCCACGACAGGAAGTCGTCCTCGGGCAGCAGCGACACCAGCGCGAACACTCCGGCCGCCATGAGGGTGCCGAGCGAGACGCCCATCGGTGACCAGCTCCCGAACCAGCCGCGACGGTTCGGGGGTGCGTGCTCGACCGCGTAGATGACGGCACCGCTGTACTCCGCACCCGCACCGAAACCCTGCACGAGTCTCAACAGGACAAGGAGAATCGGCGCCGCCACCCCGATCTTGTCGTACGACGGCAGGAAGCCGATCAGGAAGGTGGCACCACCGACGAGCAGCAGCGTGAGGATCAGCACGTACCTGCGGCCCACCCGGTCGCCGATGTGGCCGAAGAAGAGTCCACCGAACGGTCTGGCGAAGAAGCCCACGCCGAAGGTCGCGAACGCGATCAGGGTGCCCGCGGCCGGCTCCATGTCCGGGAAGAACACGGTGTTGAACACCACGGCGGCGGCGGTGCCGTAGATGAAGAAGTCGTACCACTCCAGGCAGGAACCGATCCCGGACGCGAACGCCACCCGCGCCAGGCTTCCTCGCTGCTCGGTCATGTCGATCCTTCCCGCGCCGTGAGGGCCCCGTGGGGAGATTGAACTGACCACAGACCAGTCGACACGTCCGGCCGGCACGCGTCAAGGGAGCTGGCCGCCACCGGAAGTGGAGGCATCCCAGGCGTGCACACGTTGACGGCGGTTGCGCGCGATCTGGGCGTCGATCGGCTCCAGGTCGAACGAACCGACCATCTCGTCGATGCTCAGGTCCGGATCGTTGGACCAGAACAGGCCGATGTCCTCGCGTGCGTCATAGTGGAAGCCCACCCGGTCGCCGAACTTCTCCCGCAGCGCCGCGCCCTCCCGCAGCGCCGGAGACCAGCCGAGCAGTACGTGGCTGAGGTCGAGTTGATGGACCAGAACGGATCCGGGCTCGGTGATCCGGCCGGCCACCATCCCGGTGGGTTCGTAGACGGTGGCGTTGTCGCGCGGCGTGCTCGAGATGACGTGGTAACGATGCCGGGCGGCATGTGCGGCCGGGAGGATGGTGGCCGGCGAAGCGCTCGGCCAGGCGACGATCTCGGCGCCCAGTCGGCCGAGCTCGGCCCAGCCGTCGTCGTAAACCACGTCCCAGCAGATCTGGATCCCGAGGCGGCCGAAGTCGCATTCGAACACCGGGACATCCCGCCCCGGCAGGATCCCGCCCTCGAGGGTCCCGGAGGGCCGGACGCCGACCGGATGGGCCTTGCGGTAGGTGCCCACCACGTGGCCGCGCCGGTCCAGCAGCACGGCGGCGTTGGAGTACGCCGGAACCGTGGGAGAGGGGCCCGGCTCACGCACGTCCAGGGGAACGATCAGGTACGTGTGGTGTCGCTGCGCGGCCGCACGCAGGACGTCGAAGGCATGGTCGCCCATCGCGATGGAGCGGTCCGCGGGAAGCTCGGCGTCCGGCGTGAGCACGGTCTCCGGCAAGACGGCGAGATCCAGGCCCTGTCCGGGGCCGTCCCAGGACGTCCTCGCCTGAGCGGCCATCCGGTCGACGAGTTCGCTGAGTTCCCGCGCGCGCTCGGCCAGTCCGGGATACTCCCGACCACCGCCGAAGATCGTCGTACCGACGACTACCTTGCGGGGAAGCCTCGTGGTCGCGCGCTCGGGAGTCATGAGCCGGCCTCGTTCCCTTCCGGAACCTGTCACGGTCACGGTCACCGTACTGATCCCGTTGTTCGGTGGGTACTGGACGGATCGCCACTTCGTCGGCATCGTCGGCTTGGCGAGTGGAATCGTGTCCACATCAGCGAGCCAGGAGGTCCCCGTGCAGCAGTCGCCGTCCTCTCGACCGTGGCGTCCAGGTGGATCGGCGCCGGACTCCCTGGCAGGCTTCAACGACACCGGCCTCCTCGCCGACGTGCTGCCCGCTCCCGGGCAGTGGCACCCCGTCCCGGACGTGTCCGACCGGGCGTTCTGGGAGGCGGTGGACGCGTCGACCCGGCAGGCGATTCTCCAGCGGGCAGAGGAGTTCCGTGCGCGGGAATGGCCGGTGCTGACGGCCCGCGGCTGGCGGGACTTCGTCGATACGGGCAACCGGACGAGGTATGAGGACCGCTATTTCGCCCGGCGCAGGCGTACGGTCGCGTCCGCCCTCGCGGCCTGCCTCACCGACGACCCCGGGTGGCACGACGACGTGCTCGACGGTGTGTGGCTGATGTTGGAGGAGACGACGTGGTGCGTTCCGGCGCACGACTTCTCCGCCAGGGAGGACGGTCCCCGGCTGCCCGACCCGAAGCGTCCGTATCTGGACCTGTTCGCGGCCGAGACCGGCGCGTTGTTGGCGTGGACCCTGCACGTTCTCGGTTCGCGGTTGGACGAGCGGTCGGCCCTGGTGCGGCGCCGCCTGGTCGACGAGGTACGACGACGGATCCTGGTGCCTCAGCGTACGGTCGACACGTGGACGTGGTTCGGGCGTTCGGGTCCGGTGAACAACTGGAACCCGTGGATCAACTCCAACGTCCTCACGTGTTCGCTCCTCCTCGATCAGGATCGCGACGACCTCGTGACGACCGTGAGCCGAGTGCTCGAAGGCCTTGATGTCTTCGTGTCCGGCTATCCGGACGACGGCGGGTGCGACGAGGGACAGATGTACTGGTGGCGTGCGGGCGCCTCGCTGTCGGAATGCCTGGAGCAGTTGTACGACGCCACCAGCGGCGCGCTCGACGGATACACGCTGCCCAAGGTGCGCGAGATGGCGCGGTATCCACACCGTGTCCACATCGCCGACGACTGGTACGTCAACGTCGGTGACGGCCCGGCGCGCACCGAGGCCGCGGACACCGTCGAGCCCCACGTGCTCTACCGGTTCGGCCGTCGTACGGGCGACGACGAGGTGGCCGCACATGCTCGGTACATGCGTGGCGAAGGCGCTGTCACCGTGCCGCGGCTCAGTCTCGGCCGTTCCCTGTTCGCACTCGCCGATCGCGACTGGGCGGAGGCGCCGGGGTCACCCGCGCCACTCACGGCGCAGGCATGGTGGCCGCAGACTCAGTTGCTGACCGCGCGCGAGACCGGCGGGCAGGTCGAGGGTCTCTTCGTGTCGGTGAAGGGCGGGCACAACGGAGAGAGCCACAACCACAACGACATCGGCACGGTTCTGGTCTCGGTCGACGGTCATCCCGCGCTGGTCGATGCCGGCGTCGCGCAGTACACCCGGCAGCACTTCGGTCCACGGCGGTACGAGATCTGGACGATGCGCAGCGACTACCACAACGTCCCGAACGTCGACGGCCATGAGCAGTTGCCTGGCAGTGAGTTCCGTGCCCGTGACGTGACGGCCGACCTCGGGAACGATCGGGTCGACGTACGGCTCGACCTCGCCGGCGCCTATCCGAAGGACGCCGGGCTGGTCCACTGGTGGCGGCAGGTGACGTTCGAACGCAGGAAGTCAGCACACGTTCGCTGGCACGACGAGTGGGGGCTCGACCACGAGCCGGACTCGATGACGCTGCACCTGATCACCTCGGCCGAACCCGATCTGGGCAGTGGCGACGGGGGGAGCGGAAGCACCGGCACCATCCGGGTGCCGACGCCTGGCCGCGCGTTGCGGATCGAGTACGACGCGAGCGGCTTCCGCCCTCCCGTGGTCGAGCGGATCGATCTCGACGACCGGCGGCTGAGCGGCGTGTGGGGACCCGCGCTGTGGCGGGTCGCCCTGAGTCCCAGCCGGCCCGGCAGGCACGGCGAGTGGAGCCTCGACCTGCGCGCCGAGCAGGCGGACTGAGACGCGTCCCTATCGACCTGTGAACCGCGGGTCGCGTTTCTCCAGGAAGGCGGCGATCCCTTCCCGGCCGTCCTCGCTGTCGAACAACCGGCCGAGTGCCGCCTGCTCGGCGGTGAGCGCGACGTCAAGAGGCTGTTGCACGCCGTCGTCGATCAGCCGCTTTGCCTCACGTATCGCCAGCGGGGCATGGCCGGCGAGCTCGGCCGCGAAGCCGGCCACGTGCGGGACCAGCTCGTCGGGCTCCATCACCTGGGTGAGCAGGCCGCGGCGTTGAGCCTCGTCCGGGCGGATGACCCGCCCGGTGAGAACGAGTTCCTTCGTCGCTCTGGTGCCGATCGCACGGGCCAGCCGCTGGGTGCCGCCACCACCGGGCGTCAAGCCGAGCTTGACCTCCGGCAGGCCGAACCGCGCGGCGGTGGACGCGACGATGAAGTCACAGCACAGGGCGAGCTCGAACCCGCCGCCCAGCGCGTACCCGTTGACGGCGGCAATCGTCGGCTGCGGCAGTTGCTCCAGCTCACCGAACACCGAGCGGGACAGCCGCTGGTACGCGTCGAACTCCGCCCGGGACGCGTGGGCGTACTCACCCACATCGGCCCCGGCCACGAACCCACGCCCGGTCCCGGTGAGGACCAGGACGCGGATGTCGGAGCCGCGTACGGCCCGGAAGTAGTCACCGAGGCCGGCCACCATGTCGCGGGACAGGGCACCGAGCGCCTCCTCCCGGTCGATACGGAGGGTGGCAACCGAACCTTGACGGGTCTCGACGAGATGCTCGTGCACCCGCGTCACCCGATCACTCCTTCCGCGCGCAGATTGGCGAGCTGGTCGGGGGAGAGGACCTCGGCAAGAACCTCGTCGGTGTGCTGGCCCGCGGTGGGTGGTGCGTACCGCAGACTCCACGGTGTCTCCGACATCCTGATCGGGCAGCCGATGAGCTCGAGCCGCCCGGCTTCCGGATGGTCGACCTCGACGATCAGGTCGTGGCCCTGTTCGCGAAGCTCGTCCACCGCCTCGGCGGTCGTACGCACCGGGGAGCACCAGATCCCCGCCGGCATGAGGAGCCCCACCAGGTCGTCAACCGTGCGTTGCTCGGTGGCGCGTTCGAGCCGGACCTTGATCTCGTCGCGGTCGTGCCAGGGATCCAGACCCTCGGTGCCGGCCACGTCGAGGAGCTCGGCCACCCGGGTGACCGGTGCCATCGCCAGCGCCAGCCAGCCGTCCTGAGCGCGGTAGATGCCGAAGGGGGCGGACAGCCACGCCTGGCCGATGCCCGCGGACGAGCGTTCCCAGTCCGTGCCCTGGTTGACCATCGCCGAGATCTCCTGGCACTGCAGGGAGATCGCCGTGGAGTACAGATCCACCTCGATGCGCTGCCCGACGCCCTGGCGCTCCTTGGCGACGAGCGCGGCCAGGATCGCGTTGGACAGGGTGAGCGCGGTGGACGCGTCGACGATCGAGGTCCCGGCCGGCGTCGGGGGATCGGTCGCGCGTCCGCCCGCGGCGGCGAGCCCCGACATGGCCTGGATGAGCAGGTCCTGACCCGGGCGGTTCTCCTTGGCGAACACCGTGTCCTGGCCCCACCCCGAACCCGAGCAGTAGATGATGTCCGGTCGTACGGCACGGAAGTCGTCGTAGCCGAGACCGAGCCGGGACAGCACGCCCGGACGGAAGTTCTCCACCACCACGTCGCAGGAGCGGCCGAGCTTGAGCAGGGCGTTCCGTACGTCGGCGGACTTGAGGTCGGCGGTGACCGAACGCTTGTTGCGGTTCATGGCGAGGAACGCGGCCGACTCTCCGGCCACGAGACCCCCGAGGAGCTCCAGGGAACGTTCCCACTCACCGCCCAGCCGCTCGACCTTGATCACGTCGGCACCCAGGTCGGCCAGCAGTTGGGTGCCGTAGGGACCCAGCATCATCTGGGTGAAGTCGAGAATGCGGATGCCGTCCAACGCTGCGGGCACGGCGTCACTCCTTTCAGGGAAGGTCCGGAGACGGTTCAGGCGGGGCCGTGCGCCGGCCGGGTCGGACGGGCACGCCCGAACACCGCCAGCAGGACGGCGGGAATCGCGACCACGGCTCCGGAGATCAGGAAGGACACGGCCCACGAGCCGGTGGCGTCGACGATGTAGCCGAGAACGATGGGGGCGAAGATGCCGGCGAGGTTCGCGACGAAGTGGATGAACCCGGACGCCGCACCGAACCTCCGCGCCGGGATCGCGGGCTGGATGAGCGCGAAGAACTGCGCGCCGACGACGTAGAGCACGAACACCGTCAGGGCCATCAGCGCGACCGCGGAGGTGGTGGACTTCACCATGCCGACGGGACCGAACGCCACCGCCACCAGGAGCAGGCCGACGACCGTGGTCCACTTGCGGGCCGTGAACAGCCCGAAGCGACGGCCGAGAGCGTCGGTGAACACCCCACCCAACGCGAGCCCGACGAATCCGCACAGCCACGGAACCGCGCCGGTGAACGCGATCTGGTTCAGGTCGAGCCCGTGCGCCTCGTGCAGGAACTCCGGAAACCAGGTGAGGAAGGTGTAGAGGACCCACGAGTAGCCGAAGTAGGTCAGCGCGGTGGTGAGAACGATCGGCAACCGCAGGTAGCTCGCCAGGCTCCGGGAGCCGGGTTCGTCCTCCGGGCCGTCGTCGGCCGCCGCCTGCGCGTCGGCCCGCATCTCGGCGGCCTCCTCGCCTCGCACCCACGGGTGCTTGGCAGGACTGTCCCGCACCACGACCCACCAGCCGACGAGGAAGAAGATGCCCACCAGGCCGAGGATGACGAACGGTGCACGCCAGTTTCCGTTGAAGGCGTTGATGATCGCCACGATGATCGGAGTCCCGACCGCGCCACCGAGCGGGGTGGACGCCTGGGACAGGCCGAGGGCGGTTCCCATCCGGCGGCGGGGGAACCAGTTGGACATCGTCTTGGCGGTCACCGACGCCTGCGGCCCCTCACCGAACCCGAACAGCAGCCGGATGACCATGAAGGACACGAAGCCGAAGCCGGCCGCGGTCAGGGCGGTGAACAGCGACCACCAGGCCACCGCCCAGGCCATCACCTTGCGCGGGCCGAACCGGTCGGAGGTGTAGCCGCCGATGAAGCAGAACGGTGCGTACCCGACGAAGAAGATCGCCGAGATCCAACCCCAGGTGGCCTTGGAGAAGCCGTACTCGGCGATGATCAGCGGTGCGGCCAGTCCGATGGCCGCCCGGTCGGCGTAGTTCAGGCCGAGCACGAGGAAGTTCATGCTCAGGACGGCCCATCGGTATCGGAAGCGGCGTTCGGTGTCCGCGTTCGTAGTGGGTGACTTGGTGTCGACCACGGTGTGGGGTCAGCTCCTCGGTGTGTTGCGAACGGTGGGACGGTTCCGGCTCACTGGCCGACCCGGCGGTCGCTGCCGGTCCAGTACCTCTCCTGGACCAACCGCCGGCTCAGCTTGCGGTTACCTGTCAATGGCAGCTGGACGTCGAACTCCACGTGCACGGGCTTCTTGTAGCTGGCGAGCCGGACCCGGCAGGCCGCGACCACGTCGTCGGCGGTCACGTCGTAGCCAGGTCTGCGGACGACGACCGCGGCGACGGCCTCTCCCCAGCGCGGATGTGGAATCGCTACCACCACGACGTCCTGCACCCCGTCGAGTTCGGCGATGGCGCGCTCGACCTCGGACGGGTAGACGTTGAAGCCACCGCTGACGATGACCTCGCGCCTGCGGTCGACCAGGTGGAGGTAGCCGCCCTCGTCCAGATAGCCGAGGTCACCGGTGCGAAACCAGCCGTCGGAGGTGAGCACGTCCCGGGTCTCGTCCGGTCGGTTCCAGTACCCCCGCGTCACCACGGTCCCGCGCACGACCACCTCACCGGTGCCACCCCGCGGAACCCCGTCGCGGCTCACGTCCACGGACCGGCCCTCGGACGGATCGCTGTCCACGACCGACAGCTCGACGTCGGGGACCGGCCGTCCGGCCGACGACAGCCGCGCCGGAAGCTCGCCATCCGCGGTCGGACGGTGGTCGTGGGCGCTCAGCACCGTCAACGGCGCCAGCGCCTCCGACAGCCCGTAGCACTGGTAGAGGACGTCCCCGAACGCCTGCCATGCTCGGTCCAGTGCCTGGGCGGAGATCGCGGCGCCGCCGTACGGCACTGCCCGCAACGTGCCGGGGCTCCACTGGTCGCCCGCCCGGCGTCGCCGCTCGGCCTCGACGGTGAGGTCCTTCAGCATCGTGGGGACGAGTGGGATCGTTGTCACCTGGTACTCGGCCAAGAGGTCGAGCACGGCCGGTGGGTCGAATCGGCGTACGGGCACGACGGCAGCGCCACGAAGGGTGTACGCCGAACCCGCAGACCCACCGAAGTGGCTCATCGGCGCGACGTGGAGAACGACGTCCCCGGGTCCGGACGGAGGAAGCTCCGCCCAGAAGGCGCGTACCATCGACACCCACGCCGCATGGGTCGCGACGGCGCCCTTCGGCTCGCCGGTCGTCCCCGACGTGTACATGAGCGCGGCAACGTCGTCCGGGAGCGGGTCGGGTACGTCGGGTGGCGTGTCGGGTACGCCCGGCCCCACCAGTTCGGCGAGGGAGACGGCGCTGTCGACGTCGGCTTGCTCGGCAGGCTCCTGGTCGGCGACCGCGAGGAGCCGCAGCCGGGGGAGTTCCGGGCGCTGGGCCGTCAGCGCTGCCAGGTGCGTGGGCTCGCAGACGACGGCAGCGGCGGTGCAGTCGGCGGCGATGCCCGCGACCTCGCGTCCGTGCAGGCGACTGCTCAGCGCCACCCGCACCATCCCGGTGAGGAACAACGCGTGCTCGACGGCCAGCACCTCGGGCCGGTTGTCCAACGCGAGCACCACCCGGTCGCCGGGACGAAGGCCGGCGACGAGCAGCCGGTTGGCGGTCCGCCTCGCCATCGCTCCGAGCTCGGCGAAGGTCAGCCGGCGTTGCCCGTCGTGGACCGCCGGATGGTGGGCGTAGCGGACGTGTGCGCGACGGGTCAGGTCGGCGAGCGTGGTCATCCGGCGGGCCCTTCCGGCGTCACGGTCTGCCGCCACAGCTCGCGGAGTTCCCGCACGAGGTGGGCGTTCTGCTCACCGTCGCGGATGCCCTTGTGCAGCAGCTCGCCGCCCCGATGCTGGTACGCCGGGTAGCCGGGGTTTCGCGCCCGCAGGAACGACGCGTCCAGGGTGGCCAGGGTGTCCTCGAAGAAGCCGTTGGTGGCTGCGTTCGCGGCGGTGTCGGTCCAGGCGCGCCGGTCGCCCGGCTGACCACCCGCCTGGAAGTACGGTCCGCGCTGGCAGTCGGGGGAGACGACCCACGCGGCGAACTCGACGGCGACCTCGGGGTCGGCGCACCGCGCCGACACGGCGAGCCCGACCCCACCGGCCATCGTCCCGGCGTTGGTGCCCGGAAGGGACGGTGCGTCGCCGAACCGGACGAGGTGCCCGCCGTAACCCGGACGGGCGTAGTTGGAGTAGCCGAAGATCAACGGTACGTAGCCGATCGGCGCGCCGGCTGCCATCGCGTCCAACGTCTGGATCGGGTCGCGGTTCAGTGAGATCGGGTCGACCTTGCCCAGCAGTTCGACAACACGGTCCAGCGCGGCGACCGCCACGTCGGGGTCGATCCCGGTGTCCGGCCACCAGGCCGGTCGGCCGCCGACTCCGGGGGTGGTGGTATCGATCCCACGGTCCGCGGCGCCGTGCTGGCACAGGGACAGGAACGTCGACCACAGGTGTACCGGATTGGCGGGTAGCTCGGCGGTCACGCCGGACGGCAGCTTCGACACCAGGTCCAGGGCGTCGTCCCAGGTGCGTGGTGGTTCGGTCGGGAGGAGATCGGGCCGGTACGCGGAGACCTGGGCGGCCGCGTCCATCGCCAGTGCCCACTGGTGCCCGGCCATGGTGTAGCTGCGGTGGCTCGGGCCGACCGCGTGGCGCTCGAGGTCGGCGAGCACTTCTGCCGGGAGGAACTCGTCCAGCCGAAGGAGCGCTCCGGTGCGGACCGCTTCGCCGACGAACGGATGGTCGATGGCCATCAGGTCGTACCGGCTCGCGAGGTCCTCGACGGGAACCTCCTCGAACTCCCGCAGGGACCGAGCGGCCCACTCCACCGTCACGTCGGGGCGCTCGGCGGTGAAGGCCTCGGTCGCCGCGCGAATGGAGTCCGACCCTCGTGGATGGCTCCAGGTCATCCCGCGAAGGTGGGGCATCGATGATCCTTCCTGCTGGTCGTGGGAACGTTGTCAGCTTTCGGCTGCCGGCGTGTGGCGTTCCACGAGGTAGACGTGTACGAGCGCCAGCACCACCTCGCCGCGCTGGTTGGTGACGGTGACCTTCTCGTCCACGTAGCCCACGTCGCTGCGCTTCGCGTGTGGTCGTAGCTCGGCGATCTCGGCGTGCACGGAGATGGTGTCGCCGATGTGGACCGGGCGTACGAAACGGATTCGGTCGTAGCCGTAGCTGAACGCGACCGGATTGATGTCGCCGGCGGTCATGCCCACCGCGACGGACAGGATCAGCGTGCCGTGGGCGATGCGCTGGCCGAACGGCTGGGTGGCGCACCATTCGGCGTCGACGTGGTGGGGAAACCAGTCACCGGTCTGGCCCGCGTGCAGCACGATGTCCGCCTCGGTGATGGTGCGTCCGGTGGTCCGCCGATCCTCACCGACCCGATGGTCCTCGAAGTAGCGGGAGACGGTCTGCACGAACTTCCTCCTAGATCCAACGATTTACCAGACGCAGTATCGGATCTTGCTCCGCCGTGCGACGCACGTCAAGTCGGAAGTGAGCAGGCTCACGGCCGCTCTTCCCTGGCGTGGCGCGGCTCGGTAGGGTCCGTGGTTAATCCTTTGCGCTTGGCCGACCTGCGTCCTCGTCGTCGAGCAGGAGGCGTGTCCGTTCTCAGGCAGGAGGTGATCGTGTCCGGCCGCACCCGACGCCCGCCCGGGCTCGCCGACGTGGCCCGGCAGGCGGGGGTCTCACCCTCGCTGGTCTCGCGGATCCTGCGTGGCGACGAGACGGTCCGGGCCCGCGAGGACACCCGGCGCCGGGTCCTGAAGGCGGCCGAACAGATCGGGTACGTGCCCCACCAGCTGGCCCGGAATCTCCGCACCTCGCGGGCCGGCTGCATCGGGCTGGTGGTCCACGACGTCGGCAATCCCATCTACGGGGAGATCGTCCGTGGTGCACAGCGGGCGGTCAGCCGGGCCGGAAGCATCCTGATGGTGGCGGACGCGGAGGCGATCACCGACCAGGCCAGGCTGCTGCAGATCGCCGGTGGTGGCCGCGTGGACGGGTTGCTGTGGCAGATGGCCGGCCACGCCGAGCTGGACGAGCTGGTGCGGGTCGCCGCGCGCTACGTGCCGGTCGTGCTGGTCAACTCCGAGTCCGAGGGGGAGCTGACCGGCGTCCACCTCGACGACGAGCGCGCCGCCGAACTCGCGATGGGTCACCTGCTGGAGCTGGGACACGAACGCATCGGGTTCGTCTCCGGTGTGCCGGGGTCGCGGGTGTCCGAACGCCGTCGGCGAAGCTACCGGCAGGCGCTGCGCGCCGCGGGCATCCGTCGGCACGCGGCCTGGGACGTCGAAGGCGGCTGGGACCCGGGCAGCGGTCACCATGCGATGGAACGCCTGCTCCGTGCTCGGCCGCGGGTGACCGCGGTTCTGGTGACGAACGCCGTGGTCGCCACCGGCGTGATCTCGGCGGCCTACGACGCGGGCGTACACGTTCCGGACGACCTGTCCGTCGTCGCGATCCACGACATCTGGTTCGCCGAGCGGCTCACCCCGCCGCTGACCGTCGTCCGGTTGCCACTGGAGGACATGGGTGAGCGAGCGGCGCAAGTCCTGCTTGACGAGGACGCATCGGCAGGACCTGCGAGCATCGCCGTCGCCGAGCCCGCTCCCGAACTCGTCGTACGGGCGTCCACGGCACCACCGAGCAGGTAGCACCCGTTCCACGAACCGTATCCAGGAGGAGTCCATGTCCGACCGGCTTCGGCTCGTCTACCGCGAGTTCACCGGCTTCGAGAAGGCGTTCGGCCGGCAGGTGGCAGCGTTCCGGGAGACGCACCCGGGCGTCGACGTCGAGCTGGTTCCCGCCGACATCCCGGAGCTGTATCGGCAGATGGTGGAGGGGCCGGGCTGCGAGTCCGGTGAGTGGGACCTGTTCCTGTGCAACACCGACTGGCTGCCGACGCTGATGGAGCGCGGAGCACTCCGTCGCCTGGACCCTCACCTCGACGCCGCCCCTCCGCGGGACTGGCCGGACGGCTGGAGTCCTGCCCTGCGGCGCGTTCAGACGGCGGCCGACGGAACGACGTACGGGATTCCCTACCACGACGGGCCGCAGATGTTGATGTATCGCGGCGACCTGTTCGACGACCCGGCCGAGCAGAAGAGGTTCGAAGCCGACCATGGCCGCCCGCTGCGACCGCCGCGCACCTGGCCGGAGTTCCTGGAGGTCGCGCGCTTCTTCACCAGGCCTGACGAGGACCTCTACGGCTGTGTGCTCGCCGCGATGCCGGACGGCCACAACAGCGTGTACGACTTCCTGATCCAGCTGTGGAGCCGGGGTGGGCGGGTGCTCGACGGTGGGCGCGCGGCCTTCGCGGGCCCGGAAGGCGTTCAGGCGCTGGGCTTTCTCCGTGACCTGATCCGCGTCCACCGCGTCACCCAGCCGAACCCACGCGACTACGAGAGCGTGCGGTCCGGTGACTACTACGCCAGTGGGCACGGTGCCATGATGTGGAACTGGTCGGGGTTCGCCGTGGTCGCCGACCTGCCCGGCTCCCGGGTGCGCGGCCGCAACCGCCTGGGGCTCATCCCGCGCGGCGACGCCCCCGCCGGACGGCACGTGTCGTTGTCGGTCTACTGGGTGCTCACGATCCCGGCAGGCAGCCGTCAACCCGACCTTGCCTGGGAGTTCGCGCGTCACGTCGCGTCGGCCGAGATGGACCGGGTGACCGCGACCGAGGGCGCGGTCGGGTGCCGGCTGTCCACGTGGCGCGATCCGGCCATCCAGCAGGAGTTCGCGAGCTACCGCCTCATCGAGGAGACCTACCGCGACGTGGAGACGATGCCCGCCCTGGCGTGCTATCCGGAGATCAACGAGGTCCTGAACGAGGAGATCGACATGGTCTACACAGGTGCCAAGGCCGTGGAGGAAGCGCTGAACGACGCCGCCCGGCGTGCCGACGACATCCTGGAGCGGTCGTGAACGCGCTCGAGCAGGCGTTGGCGTACGACCACCGGATCGCACCACCCGCCGACGGTGGCCGGCCGATCGGGATCGCCGGAGCGGGCGCGATAGTTCGGGCCGGGCATCTTCCGGCCTACCGCAAGGCGGGGTTGCGGGTCGCGGCCGTCGCCGACCTGGACGTGGACGCCGCGAGTGCGGTGGCGCGGGAGTTCGGCGTCGAGACAGTGCACGACTCCGCCCAGGCACTGGTGGACGACCCGCGGGTGGAGGTCGTCGACATCGCCGTCACCCCGCACGCGCAGGCGGACATCGTGCGCGCGGCGATCTCCGCCGGCAAGCACGTGCTGTGCCAGAAGCCGTTCGCGGAGGACCTCGCCACCGCTGTGGAACTCGTCGAGGCCGCCGAGCGGGCCGGCACCCTGCTCGCTGTCAACCAGCAGATGCGCTGGGACCAGGTGATCTCGACGACGAAGGCCCTGCTGCAGGCCGGGTGGTACGGCACGCTCACGTCCGGGTTGTTCGACGTCGACGTGTGGACCGACTGGCGATCGTGGCCGTGGATGCTGGCCAAGCCGCGGTTGGAGTACTTCTACCACTCCATCCACTACGTCGACGCGATCCGGTACGTCTTCGGCGAACCGGTCAGCGTCGTCGCCACCACCGGTCGCTATCCCGGCCAGGCGGCCGGCGGCGACACCCGTACCTGCACGGTGTACGAGTTCTCGTCCGAGCTCAGCGTCACGGTGCTCGCCAACCACAACAACTGGTCGTCCCGCCCTCGCGCGGTTGTGCGCTGCCAGGGCACCGAGGGACAGTCCGAGGGGACGCTCGGGGTGTTGTACGACTACCCGGTCGGGCGTCCGGACACCTTCGAGTTCTGGTCCCGGACGATCCACCCCGACCACACGTTCCGGCGCGACTTCGAGGAACGCTGGATCCCGGACGCCTTAGTCGGGCCGATGTCGGACCTGCAGGCCGCCGTCGCCCAGGGACGCGCACCGCTGACCAGTGGCCGGGACAACCTCGGCACGCTGCGAGTCGTGCACGCGGCCTGTCGTTCCGCCGAGGAAGGACGCCGGGTACGCGTGGACGAGGTGCCGCTCTCGGTCCGCTCTGCCGGCTGAGCCTCGCTCAGTCGAATCCGGGCTCAGTCGACTCCGGGGACCAACCGGATCTCGCGGACCACGCCGCCGTCCAGCGCTGCCAGTGCCTTCTGGTACGCCGGGCTGTCGTGCGCGGCCTCGGCGGCCTCGATCGAGTCGAACCTGATCACCACGGTCCGGGTCTCCTCGCCGGCCTCGTAGACCTTCTCGGGGACACCGCGGGCGACGAAGGTGCCACCGGCCTCGGTGAGCGCCGGCCCGGCGAGCTCGGCGTAGGCCGCGAGCTTGTCCTCGTCGAGGATCTCCCGGTAGATGCTGATCCAGTACGCAGTCATGCGGGCCATTGTGTCGCGGCGCCCCGGACCGGTGCGCAGGAGCCCCGACGAGCCGGTCAGCTCCTCGCCGTGGCCTCGACGTAGTAGACGATGTCAGGCCGCAGGTCGACCCCGAGGATGGCCGACACCCGGTCACGGATGTCGGCTGTCACCTCGTAGGAGCCGGCATACATGAGCTCGTCGTCGCCGTAGTCGAACAGCGGACGCAGCGCCGACATCTTCTCCTCGGGGAACTCCTGGGAGAACACGAGTTTGTCGTCCGGCCCGAACCCGACAAGCTCTCGCACCACTGCCATGTCATCCACCCTTGTCGGTGCGTCCTGGCGCCCTCGAGCGCTTGACGGGTCTCCAGCAGCAGGTTGGAAAGAGCCGCTTGTGAGACAGACCCTGTCATCAATCCTCCTGAGCTCGCTAGTGGCGGCCCCGTATGCGCCGCGGTTCCAGAGAGGTGCGTGGACGTCATCGTGGCAGGATCTTCGAGACGGGCAGGATGGTTGTCCACAGGTACAGGACAGGCGCGGATTGGTCCGAGTCCGCCGGTCGCGATTGGTCTGCTCGCGGTCGTCGATCGTCCCTACGGTGAAGCGCATGGAGTACAGAAACGTAGGTGGAGTCGAGGTCAGCCAGCTGTGCCTGGGCACGATGATGTTCGGAACCAAGGTCGACGAGCGGACGTCGTTCGACATCCTCGACAGGTTCGTGGAGGCCGGTGGCACCTTCGTCGACACCGCGAACTGCTACCAGTTCTGGGAGGGCGACGGACAGGGACACGAGAGCGAGGAACTGCTCGGCCGGTGGCTGCGCGGCCGTGGCCTCGCCTCGGGCGTCGGCCGGGATCGGGTCGTGGTGGCCACGAAGGTGGGTGCCCGGCCGATCACCGGACCCGGCCGCGGCGACTTCCCGGAGAACCGCGAGGGGCTGTCCGCCGACATCATCCGGCAGCAGATCGAGGTGAGCCTGCGCCGCCTCGGACTGGACCACGTCGACCTGTACTACTCACACCACGAGGACCGGTCCGTGCCGCTGGAGGAGACGGTCGGGGCGTTCGGTGAGATCGTCCAAGCGGGCAAGGCCAAGGCGATCGGGGTGAGCAACGAGCCGGCGTGGCGGGTGGAGCGAGCGCGCCAGCTCGCCGCACACTCGGGCCTTCCGTCGTACACGTGGGTCCAGCAGCGGCACACCTACCTGCAGCCCAGGCCGGGCTTCCACGACGAGTTCATGCCGATCCTCGGTGAGGAACTCCTCGACTACGTGCGGTCCGAGCCCGAGCTGACCCTGGTCGCCTACTCGCCGCTGCTGGGTGGCGCCTACAGCGGCCGATCCGACCGGCCGATCCCGCTGCCGTACGCCCACCCGGCGAGTGCCGGCCGGCTGGCGGCGCTGGAGGAGGTCGCCACCGAACTCGATGCGTCGCCCAACCAGGTGGTGCTGGCCTGGATGCTCGCCGGTACGCCGTCGGTCCTGCCGCTGTTCAGCGCCAGTTCCGTCGCCCAACTGGAGGAGTCTCTGGGGGCTCTGGAGTTGAAGCTGTCCGAGGAGCAGTTGGCCCGTCTCGACCAGGGCTGACCCGAGCTGACCACTCAGTCGTCAGCTCGGTTGCGCGGTGATAATGGCACCGTGGACCCTGAGGCTGGATGCCTGCATCAGTCCCGGATGGGCGAGGGGATCGGCCCCGACAGAATCGGATCACTCGTCTCCTGCTGCCATTGGTCAAGTTGAGCTGCCAACCGGTCGCGCACCTGCGAGAACTCGGGGACTTCGGCAAGATTGTTCGACTCCAGCGGGTCCTCGTTCAAGTCGTACAGTTCCTCCGGTGCTCGAGGGCGAAGATGATCGTCGCCCATTCCTGCTCGGGTCAGGCTGTCCTCGATGTCGCTAGGTAGCAACAGGCGCGGACCTGATTCGTAGTTGCGGATGTACTTGAATCCGCCGGCCCTGACACAGCGCATCGGATCGTAGTCGCGATGGGATGTCTTTTCAGCGAAGATCGCGGTCGCTGAGCCCGTTGGCTCTCCGAGGACGGCCGGTAAGAAGCTGTGGCCCTGCACTGTGCGTGGGATGGGCTGGCCGATGAGATCCAGAAGGGTCGGCACCACGTCGATCAGGCTGACCGGGCGATCAATGACGTCTGCTCGGCGGTGGCCCTCCGGTGGGCGGATGAGGAGTGCGACCCGCAGGCCGGGATCGTACAGAGTTCCCTTTGCCCGTGGGAAAGCCGGCCCGTGATCGGTAGTGAAGACGACCCAGGTGTCGCTTGCATTCGGTCCTTGGTCGACGGCGTCGAGGATCACGCCGACAGCTTGATCGGCAACCTGGATCGAGCCGTAGAAGGCGGCGAGGTCGTCGCGCGTCGTCTGGTGATCGGGAAGGTACGCCGGAACCTCGATGGAGTCGGGGTCGGCCGCAGGGTAGTGCTCGGCCGGGTAAGGCCGATGTGTTTCCAAGAACCCAACCGTGAGGAGAAACGGCTGGTCGCGAGGAGTCGCGAGCCATTGCGCTGCTCGCGCTGCCACCTCGTCGGCCCGCATCGACGGCGCCGGCGAGTCGACGTGAGCAAATCCGAGGCGATGCGGATCGCTGCTCTCGTGCTGCAGACCGATCAGCGCGCTCTCGTAACCGGCCGACCGCAGCATCATCGGCAAGGTCTGTTCTCCTGGGTGGTATTCCCAGCCGGTGTGCGCAAGGCCCATCAGCCCGTTCGTATGCGGATAGCGCCCGGTGAAGAGCGATCCACGGGACGGGCTGCATTGTGGCGCGGTGCAGAAGGCATTCGTGAAGCGCAAGGATGTCTCGGCCAGTCGGTCAAGTCGTGGGCTCTGGACGCCGCGGTGACCGTAGGCGCCAAGGTGGGTTCCAAGATCATGCCAGTGGATCAGGATGATGTTCGGCCGATGAGGACTCATCTGTGCAGGCTATAGTCACGCCCGAGCCGGGCCGCGAACGTCACCCGTCGCTGTCTCGCGCTGACCCGGACCGTTACTGGCTGCTCCAACCAAGGCCGCGGCGGAACGCGACGGCAACCCGGTGCTGACCGACAAGGGAATCAGCGAGACCCAGCTCGGCCTGGAAGCCGGCGGTGGAGAAGTGGAAGAAGGACGGTGGCGACACGATCGCCCAAGAGCTGTACGCGGCCTACGAAGCTTGGCCGGGCACGGCTCAGGCGCTACCCGAGTGACCGGGTTCAGGTCGGACGATCACGACCGGGCAGTGCGCGTGCATGGCCACGCGCTGGCTCACCGACCCGAGCACCGTGCCGGCGACACCGCCGTGGCCGTGGGAGCCGACCACCACCAGTAGGGCGCCCCGGGACGCCTCGATCAGTGCGGCCGCCGGATGTGCCATCACCGCCTTGGTCTCCAGGTCGACCGGGCCGTCGGTGCGCAGCCGGGCGGCTGCGGCCTCGAGGATCGACTGAGCCTCGGTCTCGAACTCCTCGTCCGCGTAGACGAAGAAGGGCGGTGCGACCCTGGTGACCGGCTCCCAGGCGCAGATGACCTCCATTCGGGAGTGGTGCACGCGCGCCTCGCCGGCCGCCCATTCCAGGGCGCGTTCGGAGCACGGCGACCCGTCGAACCCGACCACGATTCGCGAGCTTTCGGCGTCGGGACGAGAGGTCATGTCGGGCTCCGTGCGCTGGCCGATCCGAAGTGGAGTGGTCGACGACGCGGCGTGGAGTCCCACCGCGCGGCAACCGCGCCGTAGAGCCTTCCCGCACAGGTCGGACACCAATCGGGGCGTTCCCGGTCGCGTGAAACCTCCCGCCGGAACGACCACGTTTGCTCACGTTCGTCCCGGTTGGTTGACATCCGGTCGGGGCCTGATCAGGCTGTGGCAATCCGAAGTGCTGCCGCGGACCCGACGACGGGGGCTGGACACCAATGGGAAACCAGCGACGACACCTCACGAGGCGAGAACTGCTGCTGTCCACCGGAGGTGCCGCGCTCGCCGCGACCTCGCTGTTCGGTTGTGACCTGCTGAGCACCGATCCGACCAGCAAGTCCAAGGGAAAACCGACTGGCAGCAAGGGGAAGGAGGCGCCCGCCCTGGCCGCGCAGGTGAAGGCGGGCAAGCTGCCGGCCGTCAAGGACCGGTTGCCCGAACGCCCGCTCGTCCTCAAGCCGGCCCAGGAGGCCGGTTCGTACGGCGGAACGTGGAAGACGTTCATCCAGGGGATCGACGGTTCGTCGGTGTACGAGAACATCGGCTACGACCCGCTCGTTCGCTGGGCACCGGACTTCTCCGGAGTGATCCCGAACGTCGTGTCGTGGGAGGTCGACGCGGATGGGAAGGAGTACGTCTTCCATCTGCGCAAGGGAATGCGGTGGTCTGACGGCAAACCCTTCACCGTCGACGACATCGCGTTCGCCTTCTCCGACGTGCTCTCCAACGAGGACCTCTTCCCGGTCTTCCCGGAATGGCTGGCGCCCGGCGGAAAGCCGGCCCGCTTCACCAAGGTGGACGACGTAACCTGCAGGTTCTCCTTCGCCGAGCCACACGCGTTCTTCCTCGAACGCCTGGCCAGCCCCGAGGGCAACATCCTCGCGGCGTCGCCCAAGCACTACCTCCGGCGGTTCCACAAGAAGTACAACCCGGACCTGGACAAGCTCGTCAAGGAAGCGAAGCTCACCGACTGGAACCAGCTGTACTTCGGCAAGGGAGGCGACGGCACGTCGGGTCTGGCGATCTGGCAGAACCCCGACCTGCCCGTCCTCCTGCCCTGGATGGTCGCGACGCCGCTGACGAAGGACCGGCTGGTCGCGAAGCGCAACCCGTACTACTGGAAGACCGATCCCGACGGCAGCCAGTTGCCGTACCTGGACGAAGTGGTCGTCGAGGTCGTGACCAGTCCGGAGACGGCGGTGCTCAAGGTGAGCAACGGGGAGTACACGCTTCCGTCCACCGACATCCTCACGCCGTCCAACAAGCCGGTCTTCGCCCGGAGCACCGAGAAGGGCGAGTACCGGCTGATCGACCAGATGACCTCCGACATCAACAACGGGGTGTTCTGTCTCAACCTCACGCACAAGAACCCCGCGACCCGAAAGCTCTTCCAGAACAAGGACTTCCGGATCGGGCTGTCGTACGCCATCAACCGTGCCGAGCTGATCAAGGCCGTGCACCAGCGCCAGGGAAAGCCCTACCAGTCGGCACCGCGGCCCGAGTCGGACTTCTACGACGAGAAGCTGGCCAAGCAGTACACGAAGTACGACGTTGCGGAGGCGAACCGCCGGCTCGACCGTGCCGGGCTCACCCGGCGGGACGGCGCCGGCTGGCGGCTGCGCCCGGACGGCCGGCGGGTCGCCTTCACCGTGGAGCTGCCGACCGGCTTCGACCCCACCTACCCGGCCACCGCCGAACTGGTGCAGAACTACTGGAAGGCGGTCGGTGTCCAGCTACGGGTCCAGGCTCAGGGCGGCCCGCTGTTCTGGAAGCGTCTGTTCGCCAACGAACACGACGCCGTGCTCTACAGCGCGGAGAACGGCCTGCGCGACGCGATCCTCGACCCGGGCTGGTTCTTTCCGATCGCCGGACGCTGCTACTACGCCAGGCAGTGGGCCGACTGGTACGCGACCGGCGGCAAGAGCGGCGAGAAGCCACCGGCCGCGCCACTTCGCCAGATGGAGTTGTACGACACCATCAAGATCACCATGGACGAAGAGGAACGCCGACGGCTCTTCGCCGAGATCCTGCGCGTCTCCGCGGAGGAGTTCTACACGATCGGCACGGTCCTGATCGCCGGTCGCTACTCGATCGTGCAGAACAAGGTCCGCAACGTCCCCGAGCCGATCCCCGAAGGCTCGTTGTATCCGGACCCGGCCCCGGCCGGCCCGGAGCAGTTCTACCTCCGCGCCTAGGGCAGACCCCAAGCCTGGCATGCCGGGCGCCATGCCCGGGCGTCCGTCGTGATTGACAAGCCGGCGGGGTGCTCTGGATACTGCTGGCAGCGCGCTCCAGGGCGCCACCTGCCCGCGGCAAGGGAACCAACTCCCACCTGTCCTCTGGTTCGTCCAGCGTGCTTCGCACCTTCTTTCAGCCTGGTCTCAGCGGGCCACAGGCGGTATGTGGAAGGAGGTCGCCGTGACCACGCCAAGTACCCTCCCCGACCGTCCCTCGTGGGAGTCGATCCGCAAGCAGGCGAAGAAGATTGCCCGCGACACCGCGGCAGGGAGCGCCGACGCCGTCGCCCGTGCCCGTGTCATGGTGCCGGGCATCTCCGTCCCCCTGTCACGTCGGGATGCCCAGCTGGTCGTTGCCCGCGAGTACGGCTTCGGCGGCTGGCAGGATCTGCGGGCCGAGGTGCTCCGTCGCGACGGCAGCAGCCTGGCCTGGGCGGCCGGCCAGGCCGGACGGGCCATCCATGACAACGACGTCGGACGCCTTCGCCAACTGGTGGCCGAGCATCCGGGCCTACTCACGTGGCGGGACGATCTTGGCGACGGCCTGCTCCTCGCCACTACCTCGTTCGCGAACGACAGCGCCGATCCCACCCGCGAGGACGTGTACAACCGACCCGAGTGTGCGGCGTTCCTGATCGAAGCAGGCGCGGTGGTCGACCCGTCGGTGGCGGAGCGAGTCATCCGAACCGGTGCCGCCGGGATGCTTCGGCTGCTGCGGAGCAAGGGTGCACTCCCGCGCACGCTTGCGACCTTTGCGGCTCTGGGTGACCTGGACGGCGTACGGGCCGACCTCGGTGCGAGTGCCGATCCGGCAGATGTGACCCGGTCCTTTCTCCATGCGTGTCGATTCGGTCAGGTAGCCGTGGCGTCGATGTTGCTGGACCATTGCGTTGCGTCCGACCGCGGGCTGAGTGAGCGAATCGACCGGTGGGGTGACCGCGCGGCATTCGTGCGGTTCCTGTGCGCGAGGGGACGCGAGTGGGACAGCGAGCAGGCCGGCACCGACATGGATCCCTGGCGGCTGTTCGTGGCCCTGCAGCTCATGCTGGCGGTGGACGACGACGATCTCGACGCTGCCAACCGGTGGTTGACAGCCGAACCCTGGCTGCTGGGGAACGCTTGTCTCGACCTTCAGATCGACCTGCTGGAACACGCGGCGGTGCATGGGCGCGAGGCGTTCGTCGTCGAGTTCCTCGACCGCTCGCCGGCCGTGCTGGGTTGTCGTACACCCCCCGAGTCGGCGGCAGTCGTGTTCGCCCTGGAATACGGCAATGCCGGTCTGGTACGCCGGCTGACCCGGATCTGGCCGCTCCCCGACGACCTGCCGCATGCGGCGGGGACGGGGGACCTCGCCCGGGTGAGACGCTGGTTCGACGGAAGCGGCCGGCCCGTGCTCGGCAGCCCGCACGACCACTACCCGGGAAACAGTCCACGCACCAGAACGAACCTCTCCTGGACCGGCGCCACCATCCAGCAGATCCTCGATACCGCACTTGCGTGGGCATGCATGAACGCGGAGTTCGAGGTCGCGTCGTTCCTGCTCGACAGTGGCGCGGACATCAACACCAGATGGGCCACGCACGAACCGGCGAGCATCCTGCACGAGTGTGTGCTCCACGGCAAGCACGAGGCGGCGCGGTTCCTGGTCGACCATGGCATCGACCTGACGATTCGCGATCACCGCTACCACGCGACCGCGGAGGGGTGGGCTCGGCACGCGGCTGGTGACGAGGAGATGGCGGAGTTTCTGGCGAACGCCGAGCGACACCGCGGTCCGCAGTCACCCTGAGCTGTCAGAGCACGCAGCCTGGTCGTGGCCGGATCCGGCCGGCCGCCAATGGCGCCCGCGTGGTCCGCAGTGGTCTAGCATTCCAGACCAATGTGATCCAAAGGCGGGCAAGAGGGGTTGGGGTGGCGATCCTCAAGGGTGTTCGGAAGGACAGCGACGAGCCTCCGTCCATGCAGGTCTACCGAATGTTCGTCGGGGCCATCTCGGACGGCACGTTGCGGCCCGGCGCGCAGCTTCCGCCCGAGCGCGAGCTCAGCACTCAGGTCGGGGTCAGCCGGGCAACCCTTCGCGTCGCGCTACGCGCCCTTCGTGACGACGGCGTACTCCAGCCGACGCAGGGTCGCGGGTGGCACGTCGTCACGCCGAGCGTGGTGGAGGAGGGACACGAGCCGCCGCTGAGCTTCACCGAGATCGCGGCGTTGCGCGGCCTCACTGCGTCGGCGGAGGTGCTGAACCAGTCGACCAGGCCAGCCACGCTCGAGGAGGCCGAGGACCTCGGAATCGCACCCGGGTCTGAGGTTTTCAGCCTCGACCGGCTGCGCAAGCTCGATGACGTGCCGGTCGCGGTGGCCAGCGCACTGCTGCCGGTCGCCCTCGTGCGCGAGGCGCTGGACGCCGACTACTCCACCCGGTCCCTGTACGCCACCCTGCGCGAAAGCTGTGGGATCACCCCCACCCGGTCGGAGTACATGCTCCAGGCCAGAGGTGCCGAGCCCGGCGAGGCTGCGCAACTGGGACTTGCTCCCGGCGAGGCGGTCCTGGTCGGTGCGTACACCTGCTTCGACGACAACGACCGAGCGTTCGAGGTCGGCCGGATCACGTATCGGGGCGACCGTTACCGCTTCCGCACCGTGCTCCGCGACGGCCGCCGCCCGCTGCCCGGCGACTGAGCCGGCACCACGTCACGAACCCCGTTGAAAGGACCCCGACCTATGGCCCGTCGACCGTCGCCTCGGCCGTCGTACGACAAGGCAACCCCGATCCGCCGCGCGGACGCGACCCTCCACCTGTGGGGCGACGAGGAGGCCGGGCTCGTCGAGGACCGGATCTACGTGTCATCGGACTCCGTGCACCAGCTCGAGCTCAGCCTGCCGCCCGGCGGACGGTTCCAGCACTCTGACCAGAACCGCACGATCTTCGCCGCCGACGAGGTGTACCACGTACTGGAAGGCACGCTCGTGATCGCCAACCCCGGCACGGGCGAGGTCGAGGTCGCGCATGCCGGCGAGAGTGTCTTCTTCCGCCGCGACACCTGGCACCACGGCTTCAACTACGACGCGACGGCAAGGCTCCGGGTGCTCGAACTCTTCGCGCCACCGCCCTCGCAGGGCACCTCCTCCGGCTATGCGCGGACGAAGGAGAACCTCACCGAGTGGAACTACCACGACAACGACGAGCTCACCCAGTGGCCGATGAACGAGGAGCAGATCAAGAAGAACCGCTCGTTCCGCGTCATTCGCGACGCCGACCTCCTGTGGCGGTTGGAGGATCCCGCCGGTGAGTACCTCGTCGGCCTGCTCGTCAGCACCGAGCATCTGACCGTCGGCAAGGGCGTGCTCCTGCCGGGCCGGCGCAGTCCGGTCGAGCGGCACGACGGCGACGAAAGCGTGTACGTGCTGGAGGGCCGCCTCAACATCCTGCTGCCGGACGCGACGAGCGCGCCGATCTGGTTCGAGCTCGGCCCGGGCGACGGCTTCTACGTACCACGGGGGACCGCGCATCAGTACCACAACGTCTCGCAGGGGCAGGCACGGTTCCTGTTCGCGACGGCACCGTCCTATCTACCCGCCGGTCTGCACGAACGAGAGGGAGGTGGCCGATGAGCCGCCCGGTCAATGTCGGATTCATCGGTTGCGGCAGCGTCATGAACGGGCCGTACATGAGCCTGGCCCGTGAGCTGCGTGAGCGGGGTCGCATCCGCACGGTCGCCGCGTGCGACGTCGTCCCCGAGAGGGCGCGGGCGACGGGTGAGCGGCACGACATCCCGTGGGTCACCACCGACCCGCGGGAGATCATCGACTCCCCGGACGTAGACGCCGTACTCGTCCTCACCTCGATGCCCGAGCACGGGCCGCTGGCTCTGGCCGCGCTGGAAGCCGGCAAGCACGTCCTGGTCGAGAAGCCCATGGGGGTGACCCTCGACGAGGCCGCGAAGCTGGTCGAGGTGGCGAAGGAGAGTCCCGGCCACCTGGTCTGCGCTCCGTCGGTGATCCTGAGCCCCACGTACCAGGACATGTGGCGGCACATCGCTCGCGGCGACATCGGCCGGGTTCACCTCGCGCGGGCGCGCTACGGGTGGGCAGGCCCCTGGTGGGGGCAGTGGTTCTACCGCTCCGGCGGAGGTCCGCTCTTCGACCTCGGCGTCTACAACGTCACGTCGCTGACCGGCTGGCTCGGCCCGGTGCGGCAGGTGACCGCGATGGCGGGCACCGCGACGCCGGAGCGGGTGGTCGACGACGAGCTCATCAAGGTGGAGGTCGAGGACAACTTCCAGATCCTGCTCGACTTCGGCGACGCGACGTTCGCCTCCATCACCACGGGATTCTCGATGCAGGCGTACCGCGGACCCGCGATCGAGGTGTACGGCAGCAAGGGCACCGTCCAGATGATGGGCGACGACTGGGCACCCGCGGGATACGAGCTGTGGCAGAACGACGTCGGTGCGTGGAAGATCCACGGTGACCGCGATCCGCGGTGGCCCTGGACCGACGGCCTTCGCCACCTGGTCGACTGCATCGACAACGACGTCGCACCGGTGATCACGCCCGAGCACGCCTACCACGCGCTGGAGGTCATGATCAAGGCCATCGACGCCGGCCGGGACGGGCAGACGAGGACGATCGAGAGCACCTTCACTCCGCCGACGTTCGACACCGGCGACGACCGGCAGGACGCTCACCTGGTGCACGATCCGGAGCGGTAGGCGACCCGCTCCGGGTGTTCACGGCCCGCTCCGGCTCACGCAGGTGAGTCGGAGCGGGAGTCGGAGCGGGCCGCCAGTGCGACCAGGGCGCCGCCGACGAGGCCGGCGCGGGGACCGAGCGCGGCGGTGACCAGCGGCGGCGGGTTCGGCCGGCGCCGGGTACGGGCTGCGTAGCTCTCGCGTACGGCCTTACGCACAAGGGTGTCGGCGCTGCCCAGCCCGCCGCCGAGGACGAGCACAGGTGGATCGAGCAGGGCAACGACGTCGGCGAGCGCCATGCCCAGTGCGTTTCCGGCGGAGGTCAGGAGCATGGTCGCGGCCGGATCCCCGCCCTCCGCCATGGCGGCGATCTCACGCGTCGACACCTCGGCTCCGGTCAACTGGGCGTAGCGGTGCTCGATGCCCCGGCCGGAGACGAAGCTCTCCAGGCCGCCGGTCCACGTGGCATCCACCCGGGCCGGCACGTCCCACTCGCCCAGGGCGATCGCCTCGCCACGCGCACCCCGTACGACGATGCCGTCGACGATCGCCACGGCGGACAGCCCGGTGCCGAGGGCGACGTAGAAGAGCCCGGGGTGCCCCTTGCCCGCACCGTGCCGCCACTCCGCGATGGCTCCGCAGCGAACGTCGGACTCGATCGCGACCGGAACCCCCGGGCAGACCGCAGCGAGGGCGTCGCACGGCTGCTCGGTCCAGGCCAGCACCTCCCGGGATGTCAACCGTCCCTTGTCGTCGACGTACTCCGGGAATCCCGCGCCCACTCCCTGGACCCGCCGGCCCCGCCGGCCGGCGTGGGAGCGGAGGTCCTCGGCCAGCGCCGCGGTGGCGGCCAGCGCCGGATCCCCGCCCTGCGGTGAACGCGGCGTCGGGCTTTCGGCGTACCAGAGAACCTCCAGGCGGTCGTCGACCAGCGCACCGGCCAGTTTGGTCCCGCCTACGTCGAGCGCGAGGACGACGTCTTTCTCCGGTTCCACCCTGCAGCCTCCCATCGAGTTGCCGGCCCCGCCCAGCAGATCGGTGATCCTACGACGGTTGCGAGCCGTACCACTCGGGCCGTTGCCAGTAGTAGTCGTGCGGAGTCTCGACCGGGGTGGGGGCGACCTGGAATCCCATGATGTACGCCCGGCGCGGGACGCCCGAACGGTTCGGCCCCGCGTAGTGCACCGTCCGGCAGTGGTGGATCGTCGCGCCGCCGGCCGGAAGGGGGCAGGCGGCCGCGCGGCCATCGGCCGCCTCGGCCTCGGCTGGCTCGAGTTCGAGCGCGTGCGCCTCGGGGTCGGCCAGCCGGTGTGGGCGTACGCCGAGAGCGTGGCTACCGGGCACGAACTGCATGCAGCCCATCCCGACCGTCGTGTCCTGCAGCGGCATCCAGAAGCTGATCGCCTGGTGGTCGTAGCCCGGATGCCAGTACGCCTCGTCCTGGTGCCAGGGTGTCGGCGCCCCGTGACCGGCCGGCTTCATGATCGCGTGGTCACCCGCCCGGGTGACGTCGGAACCCAGCAACTGGCCGGCGACCGCGAACGCGTTCACCCGGGCCTGGGTGTCCAGGAGTTCGGGTGCGTACGTCTCCGGGTTGAGGATCTGCGGGAGGGTCTCGCGGCCCTCCTCGTCGAGCTGAGCCAGCCCGAGGTGGTCGCCGTCGCGGAAGGTGCCGGCGGCGCTGGAGAACAGCCGGTCGTAGACCTCACGCAGCAACGCCACCTCGTCCGGAGTGGTGAGTGCGGGCAGGGAGAGGAACCCGTCGCGGTGGAAGGCGGCGATCTGGTCCGCATCCAGGCAGACGGTGGCTTCGATGGTGGACACGGATCCTCCAGGCGGTGTCAGGTGTGCGTTGACACTACGTCCGGGTCGCCGGGGAAGCTTGTCCGTGCGGAGCGCGAAGTTGACTGCAAGGCGCGTGCGTGGGTCCTGAGGATGCGCGGGCTGACGCCGAACTGCGTACGGAAGGCGCGGGAGAAGTGTGCGAGATCCGCGAAGCCGGTGTCGGCGGCGATTCGGCTGACCGGGAGGTCGGTGGTGACGAGCCGCTCCCGTGCGTGGGTCAGTCGATATCGGCGTACGTACGCCATCGGCGTCACGCCGAGCGTCTCCCGGAAGCAACGCGCCAGGTGCTTCGGCGAGAGGTGGGCCGCCCGGGCAAGGTCATCGAGTTCGAGGTGCTCGCCGAAGTGCTGGGCGACATGGGCGAGGACCGCACGAACCTCTGGCCGCAACTCGACGTCGGGAAGCGGCGCGGCGGCACCGGCTCCGTCGGGCAGGTCCGCCTGGGCGAGGTCGACGATCTCCGCCAGCGCGAGCTCGGCCAGAGCGGGCGCTCGAAACGCGCGGGACGTGCGGTCCGCCTGGGATGCCGCGACTGTCCCGGTGATCAGGTCACGCAGTCGGTCCGACGGTTGGGGGAGGACCAGCGGCAGTTTCAGCAACCCGAGCAGGTCGATCGCACCGAACAGCAGCACGCCACATCCGAAGCCGGCCAACGAGAGTGGTTCGGTTCCGGCGTTCGCCGAGACCCTCCGCGGGCCGGGACGTAGCAGCGCCACCTGCCCGGGCTCCGCGACCACCTGCTGCGCTCCGAGTGCGACCGAGCACGACCCCTCCCGGATCAGCCACACCTCGCCGTAGGGCTGGGCGTCGAGCTCCAGCCGCCACCGTGGGCCGGCGATCACGTCGTACGCCTCGTACAGCCGGGACGCGGCATCCTCCCAGAAGCCCACCAGGTCCACGTGTGCCTGGTGCAGCCAGTCCTCGGAGGCTGGAACCGCGCCGGTCGCCAGGCACGGCAGCTTCGCACCACGCCCGTTCCGCGGGTCAGCGGGCTACGGCCGTCGGCTCTCGTCGGGGGTCAGGACGGTGGTGGCTGCGTGCGGTTCAGGCCGAAGGTGTCCTCGCCACTGACCACCACGCAGGCGTGCCCGGGAAACAGCGGTGGAGCGTCCTGGTCGAGCAGGGCGACGAACGGCGGCGTGTACCGCGCGGACAGCCCCATCCGCCGCGTACCGGAGGTGTTCCGGTGCGACTGGTGGAGCAGGCGCTCGTTGAAGAGGAAGAACTGCCCGGGGCGCAGCACCATGTCCACGGCCGCGGCCTCGTCGACGTACGCCGGGTCGGCCTCCTGCGCGAACGCCACGCCGTCACGCGCCGGCACGTGGGGTACGACGTGGCGATGGGAGCCGGGAATGACGCGGACGCAGGAGTTCTCCGTCGTCACCTCGTCGATCGCCATCCACATGGACAGGTTCAGCGGCGGCTCGATCGGCCAGTAGTTGGCGTCCTGGTGCCAGGGGATCTCCTTGCCACCGGGCTCCTTGGTGAAGAAGTAGCTCGCCCACACCACGAGGTCGTCCCCGACCAGTGCGCGGAGCCTGACGAGAATCTCGGGCCGGGTGATGAGGTCGTGGACGAGCCGGTGGTCGATGTGCCTCGACTGCAACGGGTTCTTCGGGTTCGGCCCGGGCGCCGGGATCACCTCGGTGTCGATCCGCTGCCGGATCGCGGTCATCTCCTGCGATGGCACCGCGGTGTAGGGGCCGAGGTATCCCCACTCGTGGAAGTGGCGTATCTCGTCGCGGTGCAGGCTCGGGCTGGTCGCCGCGGTGGGCGCATGCGTGGTCATCGTCCGATGCTGACCGCCGGAACGCCTGCATGACGTCGCCACTGACCGAGACTGGCCACATGCGTATGGTGACCGTCCTTCGTCGCGAGGGGCATGCTGTCACCGTGGACCGCCGTCGATTCCTCGCCACCACCGGCGCCTCGGCCGTGGCGTTCACCTCGTTGAGCGCATGCAATCTGCTGTCCACCGATCCCACCAGCGGGAAGCAGAGCGGTGGTGGCGATCGGGGTGACCGTGGTGACCCGGGCGCGAAGGAAGCCCCCAGCCTGCAGAAGCTCGTCCGGGCCGGAAAGCTTCCGCCGTTGGCCGAACGCCTGCCGAAGTCGCCGCTTGTCGTGACTCCCGTGGAGCGGACCGGCTCCTACGGCGGCGATCTCACCAGCGCGATCCTCGGCCCGGCCGAAGCCGTCCAGCTCTACCGGATCGTCGGCTACGACTACCTGATGCGGTGGAGCCCGCAGTGGGAGTCGGCGCCGGTCCCCAACATCGCCAGGTCGGTCAAGGCCAGTCCGGACGCCAGGACGTTCACCTTCGCGTTGCGGGAGGGGATGCGCTGGTCGAACGGCGACCCGTTCACCGCACACGACATCGTGTTCGTCCAGAACGACGTGTTCAACAACTCGGAGCTGTATCCGGCGGGCCCGACTCACCCCGGTACCGCCCAGGCGCTGGACGACCACACCGTTCGGTTCAACTTCGACGAACCGAACGGGCTCTTCCTGCAGGAGCAGGCCTCCACGATGGGCCTGGACTATGTCACCAGGCCGTCGCGCTACCTGAGGCGCTTCCACGCGAAGTACAACCCGGGCGTCGCGGCGGAGGCGAAGAAGGAGAAGTTCGCCGCCTGGACGGAGTACTTCCTCGCCAAGGCCGACCGGTGGGTCAACCCCGACCTGCCGACGGTGTTCGGGTGGCGGATCACCCAGGGCGTCGGTGACGGGACGCGGGTCGTCCTGGAGCGCAATCCGTACTACTGGAAGGTCGACCCCGACGGCCGCCAGCTGCCCTACATCGAGCGGGTCGTCTACTCGGTGATCTCCGACCCCGAGGTCCTGCTGACCCACGTGCTGGCCGGAGACGTCGACTTCCAGCTGCGCCCGACCAACACCCTGACGAACAAGCCGGTGCTGGCCCGCCGTCGCGAGCAGGGGAACTACCGCTTCAGCCGGGCCGTGCCGTCGAACATGAACACCATGGTGCTGTGCCTGAACCTCACCCACGGCGACCGGGTGCTGCGAAACATCTTCCGCGCCAAGGACTTCCGGATCGGGCTCTCGCTGGCCATCAACCGGCAGGAGATCATCGACACGGCATACCAGAAGCAGGGCAAGCCGTACCAGGCCGCGCCGCGCCCGGAGTCGGAGTTCTACGACGAGAAGTTCGCCACGCAGTACACGGAGTACGACGTGGCCGGCGCGAACCAGCACCTGGACCGCGTACTGCCGGACAAGGACGACAAGGGGTTCCGGCTGCGCCCGGACGGCAGGCGGCTGACGTTCACCGTGGAGTTCGCGAACGGCATCTGGCCGGAGTACCCCACCGTGCTGGAGCTGATTCGCAACTACGCCACGAAGGTCGGCGTCGACCTGAAGATCAAGGGCGAGGACCGGGCGTTGTTCGACGTACGCACCGGCGAGGCGCAGAAGCACGACGCGGCGGTGTGGCAGGGCGCCGGCGGGTGGAACGACATCTACCTCAATCCCTACTTCTACCTGCCGGCCAGCGCCGGTGCGACCTACTTCGGGCGCGCCTGGTGGGACTGGTACCTCAGCGGCGGCAAGAACGGCGAGGAGCCACCGGAGCCGACCAGACGGCAGCTGACGCTCTTCGACCGGCTCGAGGCGACCGCAGACGCCGGGGAGCGGAAGTCCCTGATGAAGCAGATCCTCGCCATCGCCCGTCAGGAGTTCTACGCGATCGGCATCAACCTCCAGCCGGAGGAGTACGCGACCGTCAACAACCGGTTGCGCAACGTCCCGGACAAGATGCCGAACTCCTGGGTGTACCCGACCCCAGGCCCGACGAACCCGGAACAGTACTTCATCACCTGACGCCGGTGGGAGTGATCGAGCAATGCGCCACGAGGAAGTCGTCTCCGACGTCACGGTCGTGGGTGGTGGGCTCGCGGGCTGCTGTGCGGCGATAGCCGCTGCCCGGCAGGGCGCGAAGGTGGCGCTGATCCAGAACCGGCCGGTGCTGGGCGGGAACTCCTCCAGCGAGATTCGGGTCTGGGTCTGCGGCGCCACCGCTCACGGCACCCACCACTACGCCCGGGAGACCGGGATCATCGGCGAGCTGATGGTGGAGAACCAGTTCCGCAACCCCGACGGGAACCCCTACTACTGGGACCTCGTGGTGCTGGAGGCTGTCCGCGACGAGCCGAACATCAGCCTGTTCCTCAACACCGACGTCCGTTCCGTCGAGGCCGACGGACCCGAACACGAGCGGACCGTCCGCGCGGTGACCGGTTGGATGATGGGGTCCGAACGCGAGATCAGGTTCACCGGCCCGACGTTCGTCGACTGCAGCGGAGACGGCCTGGTGGGGCTCCTGGCCGGTGCGCACTTCCGCACCGGCTGCGAGTCGCGCGAGGAGTACGACGAGTCCTGGGCGCCGGAGCAAGCCGACGACACCACCCTCGGCAGCACCATCCTGTTCTACTCCAAGGATGTCGGGCATCCGGTGAAGTACGTCCCGCCGGCGTTCGCCCGCGACATCACCACCACGTCGATTCCGGAACACCGGATCATCCGTACGGACCTCAACGGATGCGCGTACTGGTGGATCGAGTGGGGTGGTGATCGCGACGTCGTACACGACAACGAGGAGATCCGCGACGAACTCCAGGCGGCGATCTACGGCATCTGGGATCACATCAAGAACTCCGGAAAGTTCGACGCCGACAACCTCACCCTGGAGTGGATCGGCGCGGTGCCCGGCAAGCGGGAGTACCGCAGGTTCGTCGGTGACCACACGCTGACCCAGCACGATGTCCTGGGACAGGAGTTCTTCCCCGACCGGGTGGCCTTCGGCGGCTGGTCGATCGACCTGCACCCTCCGGGTGGAATGTACGCCACGGAGCGTGGGTCGCGGCACTGGCATCCGCACGGCAACTACCACATTCCGCTGCGCAGCCTGTACTCCCAGAACGTCGCGAACCTGTGGATGGCCGGACGCAACATCAGCTGCAGCCACGTGGCTTTCGGCAGCACACGGGTGATGGCCACGTGTGCGGTCGTGGGGGAGGCGGCCGGAACGGGGGCGGCGCTGGCGACCCGCCGCAGGATGTCGCCGCGGGAGCTCGCCACGAACGAGATCGGCCTGGTGCACCGGGCGATGGTGCGCGCCGACTCCGCACTCCTGGGGGTGGAGAACACCGACTCCGGCGACCTCGCGCGAACGGCTGCGGTCGACGCCTCGTCCACGCTGAGGCGCCTCGTGGTCGACACCTCCGTCGGCACCGTTCCCCTGGACTCCCCGCTGGGCATGGTGGTCCCGGTCGATCCCTCGCTCGGCTTCGTCGAACTGCTGCTGGACGCCGACGAGGACACCACCGTCAACGTGGAGTTGCACAGCACAGGGCAGCCCCAGAACTACGTTCCGCTTCACCTGGAGACTTCGGCCGCCGCTCGCGTCGGCGCGGGCCACAAGCAGTGGGTGCGGTTCGCCCTGGACTGGACGCCGGACCAGCCGCAGAACGCCTTCCTCGTCGTACGCCGGAACGACGCCGTGTCGATCCACCGCAGCGACAGCGCAGAGCCCGGCACGTTGTTCTTCCGGCACCGCACTCCGCCGCCGGAGGAGAAGTACACCGAACAGTGGCGGGAGTGGAAGCACATCCTGCACCGGGAGAGCCTGTGCCTGCGGCTGGGATCGCCGACCCGGGCCTACGACGCCGCTCACGTGGCCGGCGGGTACGCGCGCCCCTACGGCGGCCCGCGGATGTGGGTGTCGGAGCGGATCGAGTGGGACGAGCGGCCGTGGCTTCGGCTTGCCTGGGAGGAGCCGGTGACCTTCGGCGAGGTCGCGGTGATCTTCGACGACGAGGTCGAGGAGGACCTCATCAACCTGCACCACCACCGAACGCCGTTCGACGTGCTGCCCGGTCTGGTCCGTGACTACCGCGTGCAGGCGATGGTGGCCGGTGAGTGGACCACGATCGTGTCGGTACGCGAGAACCGCCGCCGGCACCGCGTACACCGGTTGGAGAAAGCCGTCACCACGCGTCAGTTGCGCGTGCTGGTCGAGGCCACCAACGGCGCGCCCCGGGCACACGTGGTGGCGCTGCGCGTCTACGCCAACCCGCGCTGACCGGCCGGGACGTTCCGGGTGCAGAAGTCCAGTTGCAGTCGCATCTGGTGGATTCGTTCGTCGGTGACGACGCTGAAGTGCCCGGCGTCGAACAGATAGGACTCGCTGTCCTTGCCCAGTTCGGTGAGCCTGGCGAGGTAGTTGTCCACCTGGCGGATGGGGCACCGTGGGTCGTTGCGGCTGGCCGATGGGCAGCTCGTCGACGCCGGCCGCCCAGCGGTCGGGCTGGGTGCCGAGACCGAGCAGCGTGAGGTACCCGCCCCAGGAGATGCCGGCCAGCACGTATCGGCCGGTACGTGTTCGGGGTTCGGCCGGTACGATCGCCCGATGCAGGGAGCCAGGGCCGGTCGATCCACGTGCCGGCGTACGCGTCGATGACCCGCGCCACCTCTCCGCTTCAGCCGCCCGCGACCGAGCCCAGCCCGGTGCGGCTCCGGCGTCTCCTTTCGTTCCGGCGTTCGGTTCGCATCGGTCCTGTCGGCGCACAGGAACTCGTGGTGTGGGCGGCGGTCCTGGCCGGGATCGTGGCCAGGGTCGACCTGTGGTGGCAGGGCCGGGCGTTCTGGCGTGACGAGCTGGCGCTGGTGCAGAGCCTGGACACCTACCCGCTCGGGAAGCTCCTGGGCCCGCTGTCCGACACGCAGTCGGCCCCACCGGCCTGGCTGCTGCTCGAACGCCTGGTGACCACCGCACTGGGCACCGGTGAGCGGGCGTACCGGCTGATCCCCCTGCTGGCCGGCTGCGCGACGCTGGTCCTAGTCGCACTACTGGCCAGGAGGTTCGTGCGCCATACCTGGACCGCGGCGATTCCTGTGCTGGCGCTGGCAACGTTGCCACAGTTGGTCTTCTACTCCGCCCAGGCCAAGCAGTACACCACCGACATGCTGCTGGTCACCGGCATGCTGCTGCTCGCGGTCGGCATGCTTCGACCGGGCGTCGAACCATCCGGCCAACCGTCCGGCGGACCGTCCCGGCGGCGCGAGATCGCCTGGTACGCACTGATCGCGGTCGGTCCGTGGTTCTCTCACGGCTTCATGCTGGCGGCCCCGCTGGTCGCGGCCTGGGTCGGATTCGTCCAGTGGCGCAGGGGAGTGCGATCGCTCGCGGGCCTGGCGGTCCGGCTGGCGGCGCCAGGTGTCTCGTTGTTGCTGGCCGCACTGTGGGCCCGCCACCTCACCTCGCTCGCGCCCGACTTCGCGGCGTACTGGCTGCCGTTCATGCGCGCCGGCGACCGCGGCCGTTTCCTGCACTGGAACCGCTTCCTGTGGGAGGACTTCGGCATCCGGGAGCTCGGTTTCGACCGGCCCTGGGCGCTGGTCCTGTTCGTGGTTCCCGTGCTGGGGCTGGCCGCCGCGTGCGCGCGGCGATGGTCCCGGAGCACGGCGCCGCCGCTCGCGCTCCCGTTGTTCGCCGCGTACGCCTTCGCGCTCGTTTCGATGTATCCGTTCGGACGTCGCCTCGTGCTCTTCTGCGTACCCGGCGTGCTCGTGCTGGCCGGTGTCGCCGTGGACGCGCTCGTCGATGGTGTGCGGCGACTCGTGCCGTCCTGGACGGCGCAGGTCGTCGGGCTGGCCGGCGTCGTCGCCCTCGGGCTGGTCGCCTGGACGACACCGACGAGCCTGGACCAGAACCTCCGTTACCAGTACGGCGTGGACGACTACCGCGTCGCGCTCCAGTTCGTGAAGTCGCGGTGGAAGCCGGGGGACGTCCTCGTCACCGGCAACGGCGACCGGGTGGCGTTCCGGGTCTACGGGCGGCGGCTCGGCCTGCCTGCGGACCGTGCGTACCGCGCGATGCGGTCCCGCGACGAGACCAGACGGATCGGCTGCCCGCTGCCAAGTGAGATCACGTCGGCCGGACGCGTCTGGCTGCTCACCGGCGACCGGGTGTCGATCTACCCCGAGGACCGGAGCCGGTACACGGTGATCGCGCCGTTCCTCGACCGCTACCGCCGGGTCTACTTCGCCGACAAGGGGCACGTGACGATCCAGGTGCTGATGCCCGGCCGGGCCGCGACCGTTGACCCCCCACAGACGCGCTGCCTGGAGTTCGCTCCTGTCGGGCCACCCGGAACGCCGGCCCGCCCGCCCGCGCTTCCGGTCGACTGACCGCGGTCGGTACGTCAGACCAGCCGGCGCACGTAGGGGACGCGCAGCAGCAGCCACGCCGTCCCCGCGCACACAGCGAGGACAGCGACGATGCCGGCAGAGTGGTAGCCGATGCTGGACCACGGCGAGCTGAACCTCGGCTGGTACTCCCGGATGAACGCGATCGGGATCGGGTGCATGAGGTAGATCCCGAGCGTGAGGTCGGCCAGCCGCTGCCCGACCGGTCGCCTCTTCGGCTTCTCGGGCGCAGCAGCGCCTTCCCGCGCGGTGTCGACGGCTTCACCGTCACCGAAGATCGCCCGCATGAGGAAGACCGCCGCGATCGCCATGATCATCGGGCCGAGCAGGTGGTGGTGGTAGAGCATCAGGCCGTACCTGTTGCCGAACGCCATGTGCATCACCCAGTTGCCGATGGCGTTCGCCAGCATCGTGACGACGAACGTCACGCCGGCGATCCAGCCCACGCGTCGCCGGCTGGCAGGCATGGGCGTCGTCAGCAGGACGTACCCCAGCAGGTAGTAACCGATCCAGGGCAGGAAGTAGCTGAACGCGTTCGGTTCCAGCGAAAGGCCGTTGAGAACCCTGTGCAGCTTGTCGAAGAACGTCATCGCCATGATCAGCGCGGTGCCGGTGACGAGATACCTGCGCGGTGCGGCGTTGACGAAGATCCGGAGGTACGGCGTGATCAGGTAGAGGCCGACGATCACGAAGAGGAAGTACAGGTGGTAGTACGGCCGGCCGAGCAGCAGGAGCTTGGAGAAGTCGGTCCAGACCAGGTCCACGTCGGTCATCCAGCGACCGAACCAGATGTAGAAGACCGACCAGGCGACGAGCGGAATCGCGAGCCTGGACGCGCGCCGGGCGTAGAAGTCCCGCAGCGACTGGTTACGTCCGGCCTGCAGGAGCACGGCACCCGAGGCCATCACGAAGAGCGGCACGCTGAACCGGCTGGTGGCGGCGACGAGGTTGCCGAAGTGCCACTCGCGGTCGGAGACCTTTCCCCACTCCCACACCAGGTGGGTGCAGACGTGGCCGGACACCACCGCGATCGCGGCCGCTACACGTACCCACGACAGCCAGGGAACGTAGCGGCGGGCAGGGCGATCGGACGTCGTTGTCGACTCCGGGGCGGCCACGGCTTCGGCCGACGCTGCGACAGATGACGACATCAGGTGCCCCCCTCGAGATGATGCGGCCGAGGCAGGGCACTGCTCACTGCGTCGCCGGCTCGCGAGGCATACCACGAACACGGACCCGCCCTCTTATCTGCCCGGCCGAAGGATGTCGAAGAATACCAACGGCAACCTCACCGCCGCGGTGAGCGGTGTCCGAAGGGCTCACCTGGTGCGCCAACCACGGAGGGAAGTCATGCGTCGATTCGACGGAAGAGCAGCGCTGGTGACCGGCGGCGGTCACGGGATCGGTCGTGCGTCCGCACACCGACTGGCATCGGAGGGGGCGTCCGTTACGGTGGCGGACCTCGACCTGGCGGCGGCTCAAGCGGTTGCCGATGAGCTCGGGAAGGCCGGCACCGCGGCGGTCGCAGTCAGGTGTGATGTACGGGATCGCTCATCCGTCGAGGCAGCCACCGCCCGCGCGGTGGACGAGTTCGACCGGCTCGACGTACTCGTCAACACCGCGGGAGGGGGTGGAAGGCATCCGGATTTCCCGGACACCGACGACAGTGTCTGGGAGGCCCTGCTCGACCTGAATCTGGTCGGTGTGGTCCGCTGCATCCGCGCGGCGCTGCCCCATCTGCTCGCCGCGCCTGAAGGTGGCAGCGTGGTCACCATCAGTTCGGTCAACGGCATGGCGACGTTCGGCAGCGAGCCGTACTCGGCCGCCAAGTCGGGCCTGCAGATCCTGACCGCCAACCTCGCGGCGAAGTACGGTCCGCAGGGCGTCCGCTTCAACCTCGTCGCGCCCGGGACGATCCGTACTCGGGTGTGGGACGACCAGGCTGACTCACTCGCCCGGCTGGCTCGGCTCTACCCGCTGGGCCGGGTGGGCGAGCCGGACGACGTTGCCGCCGCGGTCGCATTCCTCGCCTCCGGGGATGCCGCGTGGATCACCGGCACCGTCCTCCCGGTCGACGGCGGCATCCTCTCCGCCGGGCCCACCCGAAGTCGGTCGTGACGTGCGGTGGCTCGTCAGGACCAGTAGACGACGACCTTGTCGCCGACCTGCGCCTCGCCGAACAGCTGGGCCAGCGCGTCCCAGTTGCGGACGTTCACACATCCGTGGGAGCAGCCGTTGTAGCCGCGGGCGGCGAAGTCGGAGGAGTAGTGGACCGCCTCGTCGCCGCTGAAGAACATCGAGAACGGCATGCTGCTGTCGTACATGTCGGAGTAGCCGTCCCGCACCTTGGCCCGGATGTGGAACGTGCCCTCCCGGGTCGGTGACGACGGGCATCCGAACCGTACGTCCATCGTCAACCGGACGTTGCCGTCGACGACCCACCGCAGACTCCGGGTGGACTTGTCGATGCAGACTGTTCGTCCGGTGGTGCAGCGCGGGTCGAGCGGACCGGTGTGCGGCTTGGGCTTCGGCGGATACAGCTCGTCGTGCGTCGGGGTCCGGCTCGCCTCACGCAGGCTGTTCCAGGTGGCGCTGTCGACGTAGCCCAGCTGCTCCAGCCCGTGCTTGCCCTGGTAGCCGTAGACCGCCTTGCGGGTGGAAGTGCCGAAGTAGCCGTCGACCCACTCGGTGGTCAGCCAGTCGAGCTGGTGCAGGCGGGCCTCGAGTTCGCGTACCTGGTCGGTGCGGGAGCCGACGCTCATCAGCGCCTTGGGCTTGGGCTTGGGGGTGGGGGTGGGCGTGGGTGTCGGCTTCGGGGAAGCCTTCGTGGTGGCGGTGGGCTTCGGGGTCGGGGTCGCGGCCGGTTTCCGGCTCGGCGTCGCTGTCGGCGTCGGAAGGGTGGCGCGAGGGGTGGGAGTCGCCTCATCCGGGGTCTTCTCGGCTGCCGTCGGCGTGGGGGTCGGACGTGACGGCTGCGCGGCCGGCCGGTGCGCCCTGACGGACGCGTCCGTGGTGGCCGTCGACTTGTGCGCGAACGGCGGGAGGCCGGCGCCGTACGCGACCCCGCCAAGCGCGGCGACCGCGAGTACGACGGCGGCGAGCACCGCTGCGAAACGACGATGGCGCATCGGACCCCCATGGGCTTCAGGCGACTGCACTGCACGGCGACGACATCCAAAGGATGTCGCGTAGCCCTGGAAGGTTGCACTCTTGTACGGCGAGTCCGGTCACGATCCGGTCACGCAGGGGTGAACTTGGCCAGGAACGGACGCGTCTCGTCCCGAGCTCGGGGCAGGGGTGCTCCGCCTGAGCCGGCAATTCGGTTGACCCCGAGGGTCGCTGCTTGCTGCACTTCCGGCAACACGACCACTCGGCCACCGGCCACCGGCCACCGTTCACCGGCCACCGGTCATCGGTCAGCGACCAAGGAGAGCGACATGCGTGCGGCGTTCGTGTCACCTCAGGAGGCAACTGTCGCCTATCCGAAGGACCTGACGCGTGGTGCGGACGTTGAATCTTGGGATCGTGGCCCATGTTGATGCGGGCAAGACGAGTCTGACGGAGCGGCTGCTTCATCTGGCGGGGGTGATCGCGCAGGTGGGCAGTGTGGATGCGGGGAGTACGCAGACCGATTCGTTGGAGTTGGAGCGTCGGCGGGGGATCACGATCCGGTCGGCGGTGGTGTCGTTCGTGTTGGACGGTGTGACGGTGAATCTGATCGACACGCCGGGGCACCCGGATTTCATCGCTGAGGTGGAGCGGGTGCTGGGGGTGCTCGATGGTGCGGTGTTGGTGGTGTCTGCGGTGGAGGGTGTGCAGGCGCAGACGCGGGTGTTGATGCGGACGTTGCGGCGGTTGGGGATTCCGACGCTGGTGTTCGTGAACAAGCTCGACCGTGGGGGCGCGGATGCGGAGCGGGTGTTCGCCGAGATCGGGGAGAAGTTGACGCCCGCGATGGTGGCGATGGGCCGGGGGTGCGGCGAAGGCACTCGGCGGGCGGGGTTCGTGGCGTACGGGCCGGAGGACGAGGTGTTCGTCACCAGCGCGACCGAGGTGCTCGCCGATTCTGATGAGGAGTTCCTGGCGGCCTACGTCGAGGGTGGGGCCGGGGTGGTCGCGGACGGTCGGCTTCGTCGTGAGCTGGTGTCGCAGGTGGCCCGGTCGCGGGTGCATCCGGTGTTCTTCGGTTCGGCGATCACCGGTGCGGGGGTGGCGGAGCTCGTCGGCGGGATCACGGGGTTGTTGCCGGCGAGGGAGCCGGACGCCGGCGGGCCTGCTGTGGGGACGGTGTTCAAGGTCGAGCGTGGCCCGGCGGGGGAGAAGGTCGCCTATCTGCGGATGTTCGCAGGTGAGCTGCACACCAGGGAGCGGGTGCGCTTCGGCCGGGGTGAGGGCGAGAAGGTCACCGCGGTCCGGGTGTTCGAGGACGGGTCGGCCGTCCAGCGCCCGTCGGTCACGGCGGGCCGGATCGCGAAGGTGTGGGGGCTTTCCGACGTGCGCATCGGTGACCGGCTCGGCGACCCGGGCTCCGAGGGCCGGGAGCAGTACTTCGCGCCGCCGACGTCGGAGACGGTGGTGGTGCCGGTCCGCACGGGTGACAAGGGCGGGTTGCATGTGGCGTTGACGCAGCTGGCCGAGCAGGACCCGTTGATCAACCTGCGCCAGGACGACGTTGCCCAGGAAATGTACGTCTCGTTGTACGGCGAGGTGCAGAAGGAGGTCATCGAGGCCACCCTTGCCCTGGAGTACGGCATCGACGTCACCTTCCGCGAAACCACCCCCATCTGCGTCGAACGCGTGCTGGGCAGCGGCGCGTCGTTCAACCTCATGGGCACCCCGGACAACCCGTTCGCCGCGACGATCGGACTACGCATCGAACCGGCACCGGTCGACGCGGGTGTCGACTTCCGGCTCGAGGTCGAACGCGGCTCCCTCCTGCCCACGCTGCTCAAGGCGATCGAGGAGACCGTGCCGCACGCGTTGCAGCAGGGACTCCACGGCTGGCAGGTGCCGGACTGCACAGTCACGCTGACCCACTCCGGTTACTCCTCGGCGGGGAGCACCGCCGGTGACTTCCGCGGGCTGACGCCGCTGGTCGTGATGGACGCGCTCACAAGGGCGGGAACCATCGTGTGCGAGCCGGTTCACCACTTCCGGCTGGAGATTCCGGCCGACACGCTCGGATCGCTCCTGCCCGCGCTATCCCAGCTGGGCGCGGTTCCGGACGCACCGTCGACCCGTGGGGCCGGGTGCGTACTGGAGGGGCGGATCCGGGCGGCCGTGGTGCACGACCTGCAACAAAGGCTGCCGGGCCTGACCCGCGGCGAAGGCGTGCTGGAGTTCGCGTTCGAGAGCTACGAACCGGTCCGCGGCCCGGTTCCTTCCCGGCCCCGGACCGACCACAATCCCCTCGACCGCAAGGAGTACCTACTTCACGTCGTACGACGGGCGTGACTCGGCACCGGCCTCACTCCGCGACCGCGACCGTCAGCCGAAGCTGCCCACCTCGGTTGGCGGGGATGGTGACCGTCTCCGACTCCGGGTCGACCGTCACGGGCTCGCCGTTCCCGGCCGAGGTCCACTCGTGGTCGACGACGGACGCGCTCGCGATCCGCAACCCCGCGGGCAGCCGGAGGCGGATCCGGGTGAGCGGCACACGTGTCCCGTCCGGAAGGTTCACCTCGACGTCGACGCGACCGTTCGCGACCCGGGAGACGATGGTGACGTCGACCTTGCCCCACCGCGTGGGCACGCCGCGAGCCGAGATGCGGCCTCCGTCCCGAAGCCACCCGCGTGGCGTCGCCCGGCACAGCCACAGCACGTCCTCGAGGGGTTCTTCGAAGGCCAGCATCCACCGCACCAGCAACGGGACGACGAGCTGGGCCGGCACGCAGTACGGCGCGGCGGGCCGGTTCGGGTGGAGACTCCTCGTTTCCGGAGCCGTCCACGATCCACGCGTGTACTGGTGGGCCGACAGGCTGTACAGCGCCAGCAGGAACTCGCGGATCAGGTCGTGCTGCAGCAGGCCGTACGCGTGCCCGTAGCTGAGAAACCCGGCCATTTCGCCGCCGTTGCCGCCGAGGTCGTCCCACGAGTCGAACCCGTACGCCATCGGTACGCCGAGCCGAATGTCGCGGTGCGCGGCCCGGTAGCGGAGGATCGTCTCCACGTCGTCTCTGCCGAGCACGCCGGAGTGGAGCAACTCGGAGTTGACACGGTAGGCGCGAAACTGCGGATCCACGTTGTCCCGTTGCACCGCCACGTGGAACGGCTCCTCGACGCCGGCGATGCTGGGCAGGCACGGTGGCTCCACGTCGGTCAGCACCGACCGGTCGATGGCGACGCGAAGATCGTCCCGCAGTGCCGCCGACTCCGCCAGCAGCCGCCTACCCTTCTCCGTCAACCCGTCGTTGCGGTGGGCCAGGCCGAGTTCCACCCACACGGCACCGAGGTCGGCGAACCCGCGTACCGCCTCACTGCTGTTGGACAGGTACGGCCGCACGTAGTGGTCGGGGTCGGCCTCCAGGCAGGAGTCCGCCTCGGACCAGCCCGCGATCAGGCCGTGCCCGGGATCCTTGGGTGGCAGGGCTTTCGCAGTCGTACGAAGGCCGAGGAGTACATCCGTGATGGCGTCGATGCGTGCCCGGTGACGCATCAGGAGCTCGTCGTCGCGCGCCAGCCGGTAGCAGTGGGCGATCACGGTCAACATCCGCCCGTACTGGCCGGTGCCGGGACCGCGGTAGACGATCGAGCCGTCGTCGCGTACGAAGTAGGCGAGGTAGTTGTCCACGTAACTCCGGGCGGCGTCGAACAGCCCCCAGTCCAGCATCGCGGTGACGTCGACGTTGAACGTGTCCTGGAAGCCGTCGTGCTCGGCACCGCCGTAGGCGCGGTCCATCACGCCGTACTTCGGGAAGTCGCCGATCCGCGTGCTCATCGCCCGGGCGAGGGAGTGCCGAGCCTGGTCGGCCAACCGCCGGTCCGGAACGTCGAGTTCGGCGGCGCCGGCGAGAAGGTCCTCCCAGCTCCGGGTCGTGTCCAGCAGGTCGGCGAAGAAGTCGCCCGCGCGGTCGACGTCCGTACGAGGTGGGACCGGAGGGTAGGAGTCGACGTACTTCACCCAGGCCAGCTCGTCGGCCTCGACCCGGGCGATGCGGTGCCACACCGGCTGGATGCGATCATTGCCGTTGTCGGTACGGAACGGAGCGAACATCACCAGCTCCGACCAGGTTCCTTCGCCTTCCGGGTAGACGAACCGGAGCACCGGCGGCCAGCCACCCACGAGTCCGTCGAGGACTTCGCCGCGTTCTCGGATCCGCGCGATCGCCGGGACGTGGACGGCCGGATCGAAGTTCGCCGTACGTCCGCCGTAGGCGACGCCGATCTTGTCGCCGCAGCCGGGAGTGGCGACGAACGTGTAGGTCGCCATCGCGGAGATGCTGGAGTTCGCGGGCTTGGCGATCGGCGGGAAGCACGCGGCGACGTCGGCGTACTCGGGATCACCCTCCTCGGCGAGGATCTCGTCGCCGAGCAGGTCGGCATCACTCGACAGCACCGTCCGGACGTCGTGGCCGCGGTAGAGACCCTCGGGCGCGGCGAACGTCGGCTCCAGCGACTTGGCGAGGACGCGCGTCGTGCCATCCTGGCTGACCGCCGCGATCACCCCGGCCTTCGTACGGAAGTCCTCGAAGATGGCGACGTCGCCGCCCCGACGGCCGCGAACCGTCGCCATCAGCACCCAGCCGTCGTGGGCCCCGCCCACGTGAAGTCGAAGGTCTCGGTCGCCGGTCCCCGCGAGCGTGACGCTTTGCTCGTCGATGGTCACCACGAGTGGGAGTGGCCGGGGCGTCCCGTTCAGTGCGGATGTCACGGAGGTGACTGTATGGCCAAACTCCCGTGGCAGCACCCGAGCTGCTTCTCTATGATGGTCGACTCAGAGCATCGTCGCGAACTGGAATGCGTCTGGCCACCGATGAGTTGTGGACGGTACGCCGGTCTGATCAACCATGACGGCGACTACTGAGACTCTCGGCCGGAATGCCGGCTGCGACACCGACAAGACCTATCCCGTGCGAGGACTCATGCCTGCCGATCGGCCCGAAGACGTCCTGCCGGGCACCGCGGACGTGCCGAGTCGTCGTACCCCCGCGGTGATCAGGCTCCTGATGCTGGCGACCTTCGTCGTGATCCTCAACGAGACCATCATGCTCAACGCGATCCCGCGGTTGACGGCTGACCTGCACGTCACCGAGCAGGCCGCACAGTGGGTCTCCACCGGGTTCATGCTGACCACCGCCGCTGTCATCCCGGTCACCGGCTGGTTCCTCCAGCGAGTCTCCACCCGCAGCGCCTACGCCACGGCGATGGGCATCTTCCTCGCCGGCACGGCGCTGTCGGCTGCCGCCCCGGTCTTCGAGGTACTTCTGCTCGGCCGCATCATCCAGGCGCTCGGCACAGCCGTGATGCTGCCGTTGCTGATGACCACCCTGATGACCGTGGTGCCCGAGAGCGACCGGGGCCGGGTGATGGGCAACGTGACCATGGCGATCTCGGTTGCTCCCGCGATGGGGCCGACGGTTTCCGGTCTCGTCCTGCAGCACGGATCGTGGCGGATGCTCTTCCTGCTTGTCATGCCGATCGCCGGCGCGGTCACCTGGTTCGGGCTGCGTCGCCTCGAGAACGTCGGCGAGCCGCACGACAGCACCATCGACTGGCCCAGCGTGGTCATGGCCGCCGTTGGCTTCGGTGGACTGGTCTACGGTCTCACCGAGTTCGCCGAGGGCGGAGCCGGCCAGTCGGCCGTCATCGTCGGCGGCGGGCTGGTGGCTATCGGAGCTTTCGTGATGCGCCAGCGTCGGCTCAAGCGCGCAGGCTCCTCGCCCCTGATGGATCTGGGCACCCTACGGCACTCGACCTATGCCAAGGGCGTTGGCCTGATGTCGGTGGGGTTCGTGGCGATGATGGGCTCGATGATCCTGCTACCCCTGTTCCTGCAGAACATCCGCGGCCTGAGCCCGCTGCAGACCGGCCTGCTGGTGATGCCCGGGGGGCTCGCCATGGGCGTGCTCGGCCCGACCGTCGGGCGGGTTTTCGACCGGCGCGGTGGCCGAGTGCTGATCATCCCGGGCTCCGTCGGGATCGTGGCTTCGTTGGCCGGCTTCACCCAGGTCTCCATGACGATGCCGTACTGGCAGGTGCTCGGGCTCTACATGGTGTTGATGCTGTCGCTGGCCACGGTCTTCACCCCGGTCTTCACGCTCGCGCTTGGCGCCCTGCCGCAGCACCTCTACTCCCACGGGAGCTCGATGCTGGGGACCTTGCAGCAGGTGGCCGCCGCGTTCGGCACCGCGCTGGCGGTGACCGTGATGACCGTACGGGCCGACCAGCTGATGACTGGTGGAGCCCCCGCCGGCCCCGCCCAACTCGACGGCATGAGACTCGCCTTCCTGGTCAGCGCGGTGCTCTCGATCATCGTGGTCGCGGTCGCCCTGCGGATGCCGCGGCGGGCCGATGACAGCCAGGAGCCGACGCCGGACGACCCGCAGCGGTGCCCGCCCACCGACGAGCTGGACGAGCTCGAGACCGTCCGCTGAACTGCTGGACGGGCTCACGAGCGGTAGTCGACGCCGAGGTGCCTTTGGAGGTGCGCGATCGTGGCGTCCTCGAGTTCCTGGGGCCAGGCGGCGCCGGTGCGATCGGCCAGCGCCCTGCCGCGCCGGATGAACTCCCGTGACAGCACCCGAATCGTCGCGGTGATGCCGTCGACGGACACGTCCGCGGCTGGGATCGATTCCAGGAACAACCGCTGCTCGCCGCTCAGGTACGGGTTCAGCCGCTTGTTGCCACCGCGCCGGCGAACTCCGCGTTCGGCGAGCATGACCTGGACCAGCCCGTCCCGGATCGCGTTGATCCCGCTGTGCGCGACGGTCAGCTCCTTGCGTCCGAACGTCACCACGAGGTTGCCGAGGAAGTACAGGCACACCTTGACCGCGGCCTCGGGAAAGAACGGCTCACCCGTGGGCGGTTCCGGCGCTACGTGTTCGGCGGGAAGGAGGTTGCCGGTCGAGTCGTACAACGGCATGACCCCCGCGGTGAGAAGCGGGTCGGCCAGGCCGCGCGGATGCATGATGAGGTCGAGGTGCTGCCAGTCCTTCGTCACCGCGTACCCGCCGATCAGGCCCGGGAGGCCGGTGGCGAGCACCAGTGGCCCGGCGATCGCGGCGGCCGTCTCCGGCCAGTTGTCCCGGAACCACTCGGCACTGTCATCGCTGACCAGACAGTGCACGTCGACGTCGCTGTAGGCGTCTGCCTCCCCGGTCGCGAAGCTGCCGGCGAGCCACGCGGCGAGGATCCGGTCGTCGTCGGTGGCGACGGCCCGCACGCGTTCGATCAGGTTCCACTGCGGCTCGGTGCTCAGGTCACGCAACACTCCACCCCACCTTCCGGGCCGCGAGGAGCCCGCGGCGGCGATCGGACGTGCTGGTGATCGAGGATAGGCGGCATGAACGCGGTGGCGGTCTCGGCCTGACGTCGGGATGCTCGAACGACACGACCAGGAAGACCTCCACGTGAGACGCCGGGACGGATTCGTGGAGCGCATCCGGTCCGGCGTCCACCTCCCTCCGCTCATCGTGCTCGGGCGAGAGCTGAAGCTGGTGGACGGCTACGCGAGATACCGCGCTCTGCGGCTACTCGGGATCGGCTCGGCCCAGGTGCTCAGGCAGGACCCACGATCTGGTGCGTGAGGAATGAGGGATATGCCGGATCGGGGCGAAACGGCGGGTGGCCGCCGGGTGAGAGTCTGGACGCAGGGGGTGGTTTCGATGCCGAAGTTTCTCGTGCAGGCGAGCTACACGACCAAGGGTTCGGAGGGCTTGGTCAAAGAAGGCGGAACCGGACGGCGGGACGCCGTCGAGCAGGTGACGAAGCGGTTGGGCGGCACGGTCGAGTCCACGTACTTCGCGTTCGGCGACGTCGACTTCTACAGCATCCTGGACTTCCCGGACAACGTTTCGATGGCGGCGGTAGCGCTCGCGGTCAAGGCGAGTGGGGCGATCCAGACGAAGGCGACCGTTCTGCTGACTCCGGAGGAGATCGACACCGCCGCGAAGAAGTCGGTGGAGTTCCGTCCGCCCGGCACCTGACGTCGGCACCCATCGAAGATCCGCACACCGGGTCGTCACCTTTCCTGGGTGTGCTTTCTCAGCGCTTCCTTCCCTCCGCTTCACCCTTGCCGGCAGTTCTCCTGTGCCGACAGTTCGCCTGTGCCGGTAGCTCTCCCGTGCCGACAGTGAGTTGGCGAAAGCTATGCCAAGTCGATCTTGTCGGCGGTGATCACCGAGCCTAACGTCACGGTTGGGCGCCCACCTTCCATGACCTGCTCGGTCCTTCTTCCGTATCCGTCTTCGGCGCGGGCCGACGCGTGTGCGGGCACGGTGATCACACTCCTGGGAGCTGCCATGTCTGTGGATCTTGCTGCGATCGTGTCCACGCTGGAGGCTGTCGGGGCCGCGTGGCAGGCAGGTGAGACCAGCCAGACAGGTCTGAGCGAACACGACCAGAGAGTTCGGCTGGGATACGTACCCGGGCCGGGACAACCGTCGGTCCAGCAGCGCGAACGCATCTCGCAGGCCCGCCTCGGCAGCCACATCCGGGCCCTCGCGGCGCGCGCAGTACCGGGCGCCGTCGACTGGCGTAACCACGACGGCGGCAACTACGTCACGCCGATCAAGGACCAGGGAAGCTGTGGCTCGTGTGTCGCGTTCGGTGTCGGTGCGGCGGTCGACGCGAACATGCGCATCACCCGGGGGCTTCCGCTGTCGCACCCCGAGGCCGGCCTTCTACAGGACGTCTCGGAGGCGCAACTCTTCTTCTACAACGGCCGATCCTGCACCGTCGGCTGGGACGTCACGTCTGCCATGTCGTACTGCACGTACTTCGGCCTGGTGCCCGAGAGCTCCTACCCGTACACCGCCAACGACCAGAGCGGATACCTCCCGAACGACTACGGGCAGGTCGTCACCCGCATCAAGCAGGTCCGTACGCTGACCGACCACGCCGACATGAAGTCGTGGCTGGAACAGCACGGCCCGCTGGCCACCGCGTTCACGGTCTACGAGGACTTCCAGTCCTACCGCGGCGGCATCTACACCCATGAGTACGGCGACTACCAGGGTGGCCACTGCGTCTGTGTCATCGGGTACGACGACAGCCGCGGAGCCTGGCTGTGCAAGAACCAGTGGGGCACCGGGTGGGGCGAGTCCGGGTACTTCTGGATCCAGTACGGCCAGTGTGGGATCGATGCCATGATGTGGGCGGTGGAGGGTTTCGACCTTCTCTACTCCGCGAAGCCATCCGCCGCCACGACGCTCACCGGGTTCGCCGTCCACGGCAGTGCCTCACGGATCTACTACCTCGGTGAGGAGCAACACGTCCACGAACTCGGTTGGAACACAGGCTGGTACCAGTCCGACGTGACGACCCGGGCTGCTGGTGCACCCCGGGTGGGACGTACGCCGATGACCGGATTCGCCGTCGGTGGGAACGACTCCCGGGTCTACTACCTCACCGACGACGGCAGCGTCCACGAGCTGTGGTGGTCCGGCGACGGCTACTGGGGCAACGGCTGGCACGCGACCAACCTCACCGAGGCCACCGGAGCCGACCGAGCTCGTCCCGGCAGCGGGATGTGCAGCTTCGGCATCGGTGGTACGGCGTCCCGCGTCTACTACATCAGTGTGGACGGCCACGTACACGAACTGTCGTGGAGCAACGGCTGGTACCACGGAGACCTCTCGGCTCTCGTGGGTGCACCGCCCGCGGTGACGGCGAGCGGCCTCACCGGCTTCGCCGTCAACGGGACCTCGCCGTGCGTCTACTACATCGGTGAGGAAGGCCACGTTCACGAACTCTCCTGGAGCGGACAGACCTGGCGGCACCTCGACGTCTCGGCCCTCACCGATGCGCCGTTCGCCACCGCGGCCAGCGGCATCGCCTCGGTCGCGTACAACGGCGACTCACCGCGGGTCTACTACATCAGCCCCGACGGGCACGTGCGGGAACTCTCGTGGAGCAACGGCTGGTACGCGGGTGACGTGACCGCCGTGACCGGTGCCTGGCCGGCCGCTGTCGGCACCGCCGTGACGGCTTTCGGCCACGCAGGCAGCAACATCTGGATCTACTATCTCGCCGAGGGAGGGAACGTGAACGAACTCGGCTGGCAGGGAAACTGGTTCCACAACGACCTCACGGCCATCACCCAGAGCCCGCCGGCCGCACCGGTCAGCTCCCTGCAGGCATTCGGCCGCGACGGCACCAACCCCCGCGTCTACTACCAGACCTGGGACGGCCACCTGCACGAACTCTTCTGGGAAAGCCACTGGGGCCAGGCGGACCTGACCGGCATGCCGACGGGGTGAGCGGCGGCTAGCACGCGGTCATCGCTCTGCGGGGGCGACCAGGGCGTCGGGGAGGCCTGCTCGCCGAAGTGACTTGGCGACGAACCCGTCGGCCTTCAGCTCCTCCACCAGGTTCCGAAGGAACCGGACGGTCTCCGGCGCCCGGCCCCTGGTCGTCCCCACCGCCTGCCGGATCTGCATGAAGCGCTCGTCGATCAGCCGCACCTCCGGGTGTGCGGCGACGAACTCCGTCATCGGCTGCCGGATGCCCGCACCGGCGTCCAGGTCCTGGTCGCGGAACACCTCGACGCCCTCGTCGCCTCGTACGACCTCCGCGTACCGGAGGGTGCGGGAGAGGTAGAGATCGTAGGCGGAGCCGCGCTTCACGCCGATGCGTACGCCGGGGTGGTCGACGTCCGCGACGGTTGACAGTGGTGAGTCCTGGCGTACGACGAACACGCCCTCGATCACGACGTACGGCCCGGTGAACGCGACCTCGGCCTCCCGTGCGGGCTCGATGGCCAGGAAGCAGAGGTCGGCCTCACCTGTCGCCATCGCCTCGTAGGACTTGCGTGCGGCGTCGAAGCAGAGCAGTCGTACCGGCAGGTCCAGACGAGCCGCGACCTCGCGCGCGATGTCGACCGTGACACCACTGGGGTCGCTCGGAGTTCCCTGGGCGAGAACGGGGTTGCCGAGGTTGATCGATGCCCGAAGGACGCCCGTCGGGGCGAGATCCTCGGCGATCGCTGCAGTACCGGCGGTCATGCGGGGGAGCGTACCGAACGGTCCTGCGTGCCGTGGTCAGCGGCGCGTGGGTGGGAGCGCGCGGGCGGCAGCGCGTCGCCGTGGCACGTTCGGGTGCGTAGCATTCTGCGATGCCCACCGATCGCCGCCCGTTTCCCTTGCTGGACCTGGTGCCGCCGGTCCTGCGTGAGGTGATCCTCGACTTTCACTGGGAACGCGAACGCCTGTGGCAGTTGGAGCTGGAGTCCGTCCAGGTGTCGATAGCCGAGGTCGAGTGGCACCTGCGGTTGCCGTTGTGGGCATACGACAGGCGGCCGTTCGCTGTCAGTCCGCTGGAGGTCGCGGCGGACCCGTGGCGGTTTCACGAGCAGTACGCCCGGACGACGGCGGCGGATCCACGTTGGCCGCTGCACTTCCTCGACAGGCCAGGTGGCCTCACCGTTCTGGACGGTACGCACCGGCTTCTGACGGCGTCGCTGGCAGGTCATGACCACGTGACGGTGAAGAAGGTGCCGATGGACCTGCTGGACGAGATCGCCGTACGCTGACGAACTCATGGCACACGTGGATGCGGAAGCCGGCAAGCCGAGGCCAGAGGACCTGCCTGGTTACACGACGGATGTGACCTCGAACAGCAGCGGTCGGATCGCCTTTCTGAACAGCGACTGTGATCCGGAGTTTCCCTGGTGGTTCCGCCTCGTGGTGGAACACTCGGCGGCTTGGGCCGTTCCGCCTCCGCCTGAACTCCGGCTGGCAGGCCCGCTGGCATGGTCCCCGGACGGGAGTGCCCTGTCGGTCGGGGCGTTCCGTGGCACGATCAGGCTTCCTACGTCGACGTGCGGCTCGGACCCGTCGGCAGATACGTGGAAGCTGTCCGGGTCGGGCTGGACGGCGTGCGGACCCGGGTGCGCGTCGACCGCGGTAGCGGAGTGCTCCATCAGACGGGTCGTCGGAGAGTGAGCGTGCTCCCGATGATCACATGAGCTGTCGGCTGGTGCGCTGGGAGGTGCCGGCCGGAAGCCTGGAAGGTCTGCTCGTGGTGCCGACCGGAGGGGACAGGAGGACGTGGCCACTGGTGGTGGACCTGCACGGCGGGCCGATCGGCGCGTTCCAGGCCGGCGACGTCGGCAACCTTGCCGGTTGGTGTGCCCGCGGATTCGCGGTGTTTCGGCCCGAGTTTCGCGCGAGCGGAATTCTGGGCCCGGACCCGATGTGGCAGGCATTCCGCGGTGTCGGGCTACCCGACCGCGACCTGGAGGCGGAGGAGGTGCTCGCCGGGGTCGCCGTCGTCGCCGGCACCGGTCTGGTCGACACGGACCGAATGTTTGCCATCGGCCACAGCTACGGTGCGTACCTCCTCAACCGAATCGTGACGGCCGACCATCCCTTCCGGGCGGCGGTGTGCTGGGAGGGAGTCGCGGACCTACGGCTTCTGGATCCGGCCAGCCTGCGAACACAGTCCAGATGGCGGGGCGGGTCGCCTGCCGATCGGCCCGAGGCGTGGGCCGCGGCCTCTCCGGTCGAGCGAGCGGCTCAGGCCAAGGTGCCGATGCTGCTGGTCTACGGCGAGCACGGTCTCGCCGTCCCCCATGGTGAGAACTGGCTGGAGGTACTTCGCCGCCACGGAGTGCGCAACGAGTACGTCGTCTATGCCGACGAAGGGCACGTCCTGACCAATCCACGCAACCTGGCGGACCTGCTCGACCGTGCGCAGGCCTGGTTTCAGTTGACCCCATGACACATCGCGTTTTTCCTTCGTACACAGAGATATCGCGCCGTCGGACGAGGGGTTGTTGTCGGTGGTGGCCGATAGCATTCGATCATGTCTTCGAGCGAGTGGGGTTGTCCGACTGGTGGTGGTGCCGCTGGTCGGGTTCAGGCTGCGCTCGACCTGTTGGATCCGGCTCTCGACTCGGCGTGGGTGACGCCGAAGGGCTTCCTGGGCGCGGAGGAGGTCGGGTCGCTGATCGCGCAGGTGCGGGCGAAGAAGGCTCGCATCGAGGCGTTGGAGTTGGCGTTGGTGCGTCAGGCCGAGGCCTGTGACATCGGAAATTTGACCGGGGCGCCGAACGCGACGGTGTATCTGCGGACGGCGCAGCGGATGAGTCAGCACGAGTCCTCCGCCGCGGTCGGTCTCGCCCGCGACCTCGACAAGGAGGTGCGGTTGACCGGGGAGGCATTGGCGGCGGGTGTGGTGTCGGTGCGGCAGGCGCAGGTCATCGCCGACGCGATCAAGAAACTCCCCGAGTACGTGGGTGTCGACGAACGCCACCGGGCCGAGGAGTTCCTGATCGCCAAAGCCCGGTTCGCCAACCCCGACGAGCTACGGGTGCTGGGCGAGAAACTGCTGGAGCGGATCGCGCCGGAAGAATACGACCGGCGGATGCGGGAGGAGTTGGAGAGGAAGGACCGCAAGGCCGAGCAGAAACGGTCTCTTCGGTACGTGCCCAACGGGATCCCCCAGTCCGAATCAGTGCACATCACGCTGCCGGCGTGGGAGATGGAGCTGCTCCGCAAGATCATCGAGCCCCTTGCGGAGCCGGTGAAGGGCGCAGAGCCGGACCGGCGGCCCATCGACCAGCGGCGCGGTGACGCGTTCGCCGAAGCCCTCGGGCTGCTCGCCGCCGCCGCGACCGCACCCGTCCGCGGTGGCAGACCACCACAGGTCGCGGTCACCATCCCACTGGAGGCGATGCTGAAGGGCACGGGCGCGGGAACGATCGACGACACCGCCACCATCATCCGGCCCAGGCCGTGCACCTGCCCCTGCACAGACCCCAAATACGCCACCACCAAGAACACCAACAGCACCAAGAAGGCTGATGACACCGGCGTTCCGAAGCGGGAGGAGGCAGGAGGGCAGGACGAAGGCCAAGCCGGTAAGGAGAAACAGCGATCACCTGGTACGGGTTCACTCGCGGACGGGATACCCCCACCGCGAGCACCCGGGCACGAAGCACAACCACAACCGAACATCGACCCCGAACCGGAACCCCGTACCGGAACGGATCCGATCCAATCCGATCCGATCACCGGACCGGATCCGGGGGCTGCCATCGATCCCCACGACGGCTGCCCGAAGTGCGGAGGCGGCGGATCGGCTCGCTACCTCGGTACCGACGGCAAACCGATCTCAGCCGCGACCGTGCGCCGGCTTGCCTGCGAGGCCGACCTCATCCCCGTCGTCCTCGGCGGAGACGGGCAAATCCTCGACCTGGGCCGTTCCGACCGGTTCTTCAAAGAACACCAGCGGCGTGCCCTCGCCATCCGCGATGGGAGCCACTGCCACTTCCCCGGCTGCCAGATTCCGGAGCCGCGCTGTATTACGCACCACATGACCGCCTGGGACGATGGCGGGCCGACGGACCTGGCGAACGGGGTGCTGTTGTGCCGCTACCACCACGTCACCGTCCACCACAAAGGCTGGCACGTCCGCATGGGCACCCACGGCCACCCCGAATACGTTCCGCCCGAGTGGTCGGACCCGCAGCGCCGCGTCCTCCGTCCCTGAAGGTGGCATAGGCGACACCGATGTCGGCTCGAAAGCGGCGGTCGTGGGCGACGGCGACATCCCGGAGCCGGCGGAACGCGGCTTCGCCCTCGTCGGTGAGCTCGACCAGGTGAACCCGCCGGTTGGCAGGGTCGCGCCGGCGGGTCAGCAGGCCGTTGAGGTGGTGAGTCAGGGTCGCTCCCTGGATGCCCACCGCGGCCGCGAGCTCGCGTTGGTTGGCAGTCGGCCGGGTCTTCAACGCCAGCAGCACCTGCCAGGTCGCCAACGAGCCCCGGCGGCGGCCAGCGCTGTGTCGAACGCCCGGCTGACGGCGCGGGAGGTGTTGGTCAACTGCAGACCGATCGGTGGCCCGGGAAGCCCGGATGGCTTGGGAGACACGCCTCGACCCCTCGCCCTGCGCCAGCTGTGGCAACGCTCCCAGCAGGACGGCCCGCACGCCAGCCGACCTGACCGAGGCGCACGGAGGGATCAGCCTCCGTGCGCGCAGGTCGGGCAGTCGCAGTCGGCGCACGTGCAGTTGGCGCAACTCTCGCCGCCGCAGTTCGTGCAGGAGCAGGTGCCGTGGTTGCAGTTGGGGCAGGTGCAGTCCGTGCACCGGCAGCCGGCGCAGGCGCCTTCGCAGTTGCTGCACTGGCAGGTCGTGCACTCGTCGTAGTGGCCGGCGTGTTCGCGATGTGCGTGGCCGCCGTGGAAGTAGTCGACGTGATCGTTGTGCACCACGGACTCGTGTCCGCAGCCCGGTCCGTGGGTGTGGTGCTCGTGTTCCTCGGCCCGGGCGTGAGTGGTGGCGGTCATCACTTCCTCCTCGGCCGTCGTTGCGGGCACGCGCGTTGTGTCGGTCGAAAGGCGGCAGGTGACAAGGCGCGCTTGCGGTGATGCACATGGGTGGCGCTGAGTGCGGTGTCTGGTCACATCCTTCCAGGACATGCCCATCGCCAACCGCCGGTTGACAGCACGGCACAGGTCGGGAACCCCGAACCCCGTTGACGGCACGGCACAGGTCCGCGACCCTGTGCCGGTGGACAGAATCCGGGAGGAGGCCGTGACCGTCGACGACGGCGCACGGTTGTGGACCATGACGTCCGGGCCGTCGGACGCCGCACCGGTGGTGTTGTGTCACGGCGGACCGGGGTTGTGGGACAACCTCGGTCCGGTCGCCGCCATGCTGGACTCGACGCGTCTCGTACCCCGAATCAGGCGACGGTGCGGCGATAGATCTGCCGTGACCCGCCTTCGGGGCCCGGATCGGTGGCCTCGGCCGGGGCGAAACCGAGAGACTCGTAGAAGACGCGTGCGCCACTGGCAACCGCGCCCGGGTGGTCGGCCCCGAAGGTGACCACCTCGATGCTGCCCGGACCCCGCACGAACCTACGTGTGGCGTCCGACATCAGCGCACGGCCGACGCCACTTCCGCGCGCCTGCTGCGAGACGACGAGCCAGTGGACGTGGTAGGTCGGGGCCTTCCCCCCGAACATCAGGCCGCCGAGGAGATCCGAACCCGAGTCGACCGCGACGAGCGCGGTGGACCGGCGAATGTGCTCCTCCACGGCGCGGTGGAAACCGGGAGCATCGACCATCGGGCCGAATTAGTGCTCGACCTGGGCTGCCAGGGCAAGAAAGCCGAAGAAGTCCTGCTCCCGTGCAAGTCTGACGATCACCCGAGCAGTCTGGCAGACCAGGCGAACGTAGCCTGTTACGGCACTGGTCGACGCGACCTCAACTCCGCCGCGCGACCATCCGGGTGAACCCCAGCAGCTGCCCGGCGTCTGCACGCAGCATCTCCGCCTCTTCCCTCGGCTCGCCGAAGTCGCGGTCGCACACGTCGTTCCAGCGCAGCCAGTCCTCCCAGCCGCCGGACAGCCGGTCGGCGAGGTCGACGGTGACCTGGCCGGTCTTCTCCCAGTGACGGCGCCACCAGTCCGGGCTGTGGAAGGAGCAGAATTCCCATGGCCAGTAGGACGCCAGATGTGGCGGCGGATACGACGGCGGCTCCTCGGCGAGACCGGGGACCACCATGCCTATCGGGCCGCCTGGCTTGACGAACCGCGCGTAGTAGCCGAGATACAGGTCGTCGGTTCCGAAGTAGTGGTAGGCGTCGATGCTGACCAGCACGTCGAAGAAGCCCTCCTCGAATGGAAGTGCGTGTGCCTCGGCATGCACCGGATGCACCTGGCCACGTAGGTCGGCCTCCTCGATGCGGGACCAGTTCTGCGTGGGGTCGATCCACAGATCGGTGGCCCACACCCGCACGCCGAACTCGCGGGCAAGGAAGATCGACGTGAGTGCCTTGCCGCAGCCCATGTCCAGAACTCGCATGCCGGGTTCGAGCGGCATGACCTCCGTCAGTGCCTCGGCCAGCCAGACGGGGTTCGGACCCATGGCGTTGTCGACCATCCAGCGGGCGGAGTATCGCCCCGACCGGGGGTAGCGATCGTTCGTCAGCAACCGTGTCAGTTCGTCGTCCTCCACGCCGCGGAGTCTGGCGAGGCCGCACCGCGGGAGGCAACCGGTTTTGAAGCACCTCCTGAGGTCCGTCCCGCGGCCGGCGCCGTAGTACGTTCGGTCGATGCGATCGGTACGGCCGGCAGAGGCATCGCGTTCGGCGTTCGTCGGCCGGGCTGCCGAGGTCGAGGCCGTGGTCGCCGCGCTGCGGCGGCCGCCTGCGATGGTGCTGATCGAGGGCGAGGCCGGCATCGGAAAGTCCCGCCTGGTCCGCGAGTGCCTGGCGTCGCCGGCGATGAGCGGCCAGGTGGTGCTGGTCGCTTCGTGCCCGCCGTTGCCGGAGCCGTTCCCGCTGGGACCACTGCTGGACGGCGTACGTCGGCTGGTGCCACCCGATGGCCCGCTCGAGCTGACCCCGTTGGGCGGCGCGCTGCGTCCGGTGTTTCCCGAACTCGCCGACCGCCTTCCACCCGCGGTGGACGTACTCACCGATCTGACCGCCACCAGACACCGGCTGTTCCGTGCGTTCGCCGAACTCCTGGAGTGCCTGCGGGTGGACGTGCTGGTAGTGGAGGACGTCCACTGGGCGGACCAGGCGACGTGGGAGTGGCTGCTGACGACGTACGCCACCGGCCACACCCGCGTCCCCGTCGTTCTCACCTACCGGCCCGCGGACGTGCCGGGCGGTTCGCTGCTGCGGCGGCTGGTCACCCGGCGACCGGCGGGGATGGCCCAGCTACGGATCGACCTGCGGCCCCTCGACGTCGGCGGGACCCGTGACCTCGTGTCGGCGATGTTCGCCACCGAGCAGGTGTCGGAGCAGTTCGCCGCGTTCCTGCACGCGCGTACGGACGGACTGCCGCTCGCCCTGGAGGAGTGCCTGCACCTGCTGCGCGACCGCCGGGACATCGTCGAGCGCGGCGGACAGTGGACCCGTCGGGTGCTCGACGACCTTCAGGTGCCGCCGACCGTGCGCGACTCGGTACTCGAACGCGTGGAACGCCAGGCCCCGGAGACCCGCGCGGTGCTGGAGGCGGCCGCGGTCCTGGCCGCCCCGGCCGACGAGGCGACGCTCACCGACGTGCCGGGCCTGGACGCCGAGGCCGGCCGGCGTGGTCTCGCCGCCGCGTTGACCTCGGGCTTGTTGCGCGAGACCGGTCCGGGACTGTTCGGGTTCCGGCACGTACTCGCCTCGCAGGCCGTGGACGAGGCGGTTCCCGTCTCGCGGCGCCGGCATCTGCACCGGCGGGCGGCCGAGCGGCTCCGGCGCCTCGACCCACCACCGGTGGCGCGGCTCGCCCGGCACTTTCGCGAGGCCGGGGACCACGAAGCCTGGACGGAGTACGCCGAGGCGAGTGCGGATCTCGCGCTGAAGTCCGGTGACGACCGGTTCGCCGTCGTGACGCTGCTGGAACTGCTGGCGGCCGGCGACCATCCGGCCGACCGGCGTACCCGACTGGCCCGCAAGCTCGGGGAGGCGGCGCACCAGGGGACGGCAGCGCTGGGAGACCTCGCCGCACAGGTCGTTGACGCGCTGCGGAACGCGCTGGCAGCGGGCGTCGCGACGCCGGCCGCACGAGGCGAGCTTCGGCTGCTGCTGGGCCGGATGCTCCGCGAGATCAGTGAGGAACCCGAGGCGTACGCGGCGATCGAGGCGGCGGTCGACGACCTCGGGCACCGCCCCGACCTCGCGGTGCGCGCGATGCTCAACCTGGCCATGCCGCTGGTTCCGGACTGGCCGGCCGCCCGCCACCTGGCCTGGCTGGAACGCGCGACCGAATCCCTGCCCGCGTTGGAGTCTCGGGTCGATCGGCTGTCGTTCGCCGTCAACCGCGCGAGCAGCCTGCTCCTGCTGGGCGAGGAGGCGGGATGGCAGGCAGCAGCGGAAGTTCCGCGGGAGGCGGCCAACCCGGCCGACCCGGCGGAACGTCTGGTCGTCGCGCGAGGTCTGCTGAACGCCGCCCAGCTCGCCGTGGTGTGGGGACGCTGCGACGAGGTACGCCCATGGCTGGTGTCGGCCCTGGAACACCTGCAGGCCGCGGACTACCAGCGGCTGCGGGCGACCGTCCGGGTCACCGAGGCCTTCCTCGACTGGCACACCGGTGACTGGGCCGACCTCGACGCCGCGGCACGCGAACTCGCGACCTCGGAGACGTCGGTGACGCTGGACCAGCTGCAGGCACGGCAGCTCCTGGGGCTGGTGGCCCTCGCCGGCGGCGAGCGCGACACCGCGCGGCGGCACCTGACCGAGGTCACAGAGGAGTACGCCCGGCTGGGGGTGGTCGACCCGCTGGCCATGCCGGCCGCGGCGGCGCTGGCCCGGCTGCACATTGCTGACGGCGCGGCGGCCGAGGCGCTGGCGGTGCTCGCGCGCGACGTCTCGACGATCGAACGCAAGGGCGTGTGGTGGTGGGCCACCGACGTCGCACCGGTCGCGGTGACCGCACTGGTCGCGACCGGGCAGGTCGAGCGGGCCGCGGACCTGGTCGGCCGGCTCGCTGCCGGTCTGGGGCATCGGGGCGGCCCGGCGCCGGCGGCCGCGCTGACGGTGTGCCGGGCGATCGCCGCCGAGGCGCGGGGACGGCTGGACGAGGCGGCCGCGCTGTTCGCCGACGCGGCCGCGGCGTGGTGCGCCCTGCCCCGTCCGTACGACGAACTTCTCGCCAGGGAAGGGGAGGGCCGGTGCCTGGTCGCCGCGGGGGAGGAACGCCGAGGTCTCGCGCTGCTGTCGGACGCCGAGCGGGAGCTGCGGTCGCTGGGCGCTCGGTGGGATGCGGACCGGGTGGCTCGGCTGTTACGCCACCACGGAGTCGACGTGGCCCGGACCTGGCGGCGAGGCCCGCGTGGCTACGGTGACCAGCTCTCGCCGCGGGAGCTGGAGGTGGTCGGGCTGGTCGCCCGGGGGCTGACGAACCGGCAGATCGGCGAGACGCTGTTCCTCTCGCCGCGCACGGTCGGCCATCACCTTCGTGCCGCGATGCGCAAGCTGGGCGTGTCCACGCGTACGGCGGCGGCCATCGCCGCGACGGAGGCCGGCCTGGTCTCGGTGGACCGCCCGTCCGGTCGCGCTGCCGGTCGTACGGACGCAGGCGTACGGGACCGGCCGCCGGAACCGGACAACCAATAGGTCATCTGCCCGGTCGCTGGAAGCAGTGGCCAGACCCGATCGTGTTCGGGTGGACGGTGACCAGGGCGGCGACGAGAACGACGAGCAGTACGGGGGCCGGCGCGGCGACCCGGGCTCAGGCGTCCCGTTGAGGCGAGAACAGCCGGACCAGCCGGACCAGCCGGAGCCGACCGGGCGACGTGCCCTGCCGTGGACGGATCCGTCCGAGCCCGATGCTCCTTCGCCGAGCGCCGGCGCCGCCCCTGCCACGTCCTACATCGACGACGAGGCAGCTGACGACGACCGCTTCGAACCCCTGTGACAACGCAGGGAAATGCAAGAAGAACGCAGGAAAGAGGTCATGCCATGGCCGGTCGGGCCCTCGGCCGTCAGGTCGTTCCCCGTGTCCTTCCCCGGATAATCGCGGCGTCGGCGGTCGTCGCACTCGCGGTGGCCGGCTCTCCCGGTCATCCCACGACCGTGGCCACGGCGGCCACGACGAAGACCACCGCAACCGCGACCGTCGCTACCGCCACCTCCGCGAGCACGCCGCTCGAGGCGTCCTCCGGACCCACGACCCTCACCCTGATCACCGGTGACCGCGTCCAGCTCCGCTCGGTCGGGGGCGGGCGGACCTCCGCGACAGTGGATCCGGCGCCGCGGCCCAACGGTGTCGTTCCGCAGTTCGAGGTCAGTACGAGGGACGGGCGGACGTCCGTCATCCCCACCGACATGGGCCCTTTGCTGCGGGCGGACGTGCTCGACCCGGCGCTGTTCGACGTGACGGCGCTGGCGAAGCAGGGTTACGACGACACGGCCAGCAAGACCCTTCCGCTGATCCTCACCTATCCGAAGGACGCGCCGCGCACCTACCGGACGAAGACGATCCCCGGGGGCCGTGACCGTCGCGTGCTGGACAGTGTGAACGGCGTCGCCACCGAGGTCCCCAAGGACGAGGTGGGCAAGCTGGGGAACGCGGTGTTCGAGCTCGCCGAGGCCGCGCAGGAGACGGGCCGGCGTACGTCGTCGCTGACCGCCGCACAGGCCGGACCGCTCGCCGGCGTACGCAAGATCTGGCTGGACGCGCGGGTCAGGGTCGCGTTGGACCGGAGCACGAAGCAGATCGACGCGCCGGCCGCCTGGGACGCCGGCTACACCGGCGCCGGAGTGAAGGTCGCCGTACTCGACACCGGCATCGACACCACCCACCCCGACCTGGCCGGTCGGGTCGGCGCCGCGCACAACTTCACCGACACCGCGGACGCCGGCGACAGGTTCGGGCACGGCACGCACGTCGCGTCGATCGTCGGTGGGTCGGGCGCGGCCTCCGACGGTGCCCGCAAGGGTGTCGCGTACGGCGCGAACCTGCTCAACGGCAAGGTCCTGGGTGACGACGGCAGCGGCGCCATGTCCTGGATCATCGCCGGGATGGAGTGGGCCGCCGGTGACGAGCACGCCGACATCGTGAACATGAGCCTGGGTTCGGACCCCACTGTCTACGGCAGCAACCTCGTGACGGCGGCCGTCGACCGGCTGAGCAGTGATGACGGCACGTTGTTCGTGGTCGCGGCCGGCAACGACGGATGCGACGCGTGCGTGCTCGCGCCCGGCGACGCGCCCAGCGCACTGACGGTGGGTGCGGTGGACCGGGGGGACCAGCTCGCCGACTTCTCCAGCCGCGGTCCCGGCCCGGTCAACCTGGCGCTCAAGCCGGACATCACCGCGCCCGGCGTGGGGATCTGGGCCGCCCGCGCCGAGGACGCCCAGCTCGGCGGCTCCGGCCCGTACCTCCAGCTGTCCGGAACGTCCATGGCGACCCCGCACGTGGCCGGCGCCGCGGCCCTGTTGTCGCAGGCCAGGCCGGACATGACGGGGCCGGAACTCAAGGCCGCGTTGATGTCCACCGCGGTGCCCACCGCGGGGCTGCGGGAGTACCAGCAGGGCGCCGGCCGGGTCGACGTCGGCCGCGTACTGGAGAGCCCGGTGCTCGCCGAGCAGGGATCGCTGGACTTCGGTGTCGTTGCGCTGAAGGCCGGTGGCGGGACCGCCCCGGTCGACCACGACCTGAGCTACCGCAACGTCTCCGACCAGCCGGTGACGCTGAACCTGCACGCCCAGCTTCGAGACCAGACCGGCACCCAGGTCGACTACACGTCGGTGGAACCGTCCCAGCTGACCGTCCAGCCCGGCGCCGTGGGCACCGCGAAGGTCGTCGTCGACCCGGGAACCGCCAAGCCCGGCAACTACACCGGAACCGTGGTGGCCGACGTCCCGGGTGCTCAGTCCCTGCACACGCCGATCGGGTTCGTGGGCCAGCTGCAGCTGTTCGACCTGCGCCTGAAGGGCATCGCCCGCGACGGCCGGCCGGCACTGCCCTGGGTCGGCTCCCTCAACGCCTCGCCCATCGTCAACGTCGACACCGGCGAGACGATGACGAAGCGCTGCAAGGTCGACGACCCGACGACCGAGGTCTGCATGCAGGTGCCGGTCGGTACCTACTCCGTGCTGGCCTTCATCCACACCCGCCCCGCAGGGGTGCCGTCGAACGGCTACGGCGACGGCCTCGACACGTCGCTGGTCGGTGACCCGGAGCTGAAGGTCACCGGCGACACCACGCTGACTCTCGATGCCCGCAAGGCGGTCGAGGTCACGGTGGACACCCCGGCGAACCCGGAGGCCAGGGCCAACCTCGGCGGTGCCGTCGAACTCAGGTGGTACCGCACCGCTCCCGACGGCACGGTCGCCGACGACGCCGTTCTCAACGCACCCGGGTCGCAGCACGAGGAACGCTTCTTCGTGCAGCCGATGGACGACGCGTCGGTCGGGACCTTCGAGGCGACCTCGAGGTGGCGGCTGGAGGCGCCGGACGTCACCCTGTCCGTCCCGGGCGCCAAGAACGTGAAGCTCAACCCGCAGTACTACCCGATGAACTGGTTCAGCGACTTCAGCAGCCAGTTCCCGGTGCTCGATGGCGCGGCCAACCTGCGCGTGGTCGACGCGGGCCAGGGGCGGCCCGACGACCTCGCCGGCCTGGACCTGAAGGGTGCACTGGCGCTCGTACGGCGCAGCGACGACCTGCCGGTGGCCGAGCAGTCGAACGCCGCGGCCGCCGGGGGCGCGCGGATGGTGGCGGTCTACAACGACAGTCCCGGCGCCAACGGCAACCCCGGTGGCTACGCCGACCTCGCCCTCAAGGTGCCGACAGTGCGCCTCACCGGTGCCGAGGGCGGAGCGCTGCTCGATCTGCTCGGTCGGCTCGGCAAGGGGAAGTTGACAGTACGTGCGACCGGGAACATGGCCAGCCCGTACGTCTACGACCTGGTCTACGCCGAGCGGCACGGCATCCCCGCACAACCGCACTACAGTGCGGTTCCGAAGGACCTGGTGCGGATCGACGAGGACATTCACAGCCTGTCGACGGACCAGATCACCTACAGCGAGGGAGCGTTCGCCTTCCGGCCGCAGGACGACATGGCGATCACCTTCCAACGACCGCTGTACGACGCACCGCGCTCGCGCGTCGTCTACCACGCGTCGGATCCCACGACGAGGTGGTCGTACGTGATGTCGACCCCCGAACGGCCGTCCGGCTACCACGAGCCGCACCCGGAGGTCGCGCAACTTCAGCTGGACGCTCCGCTGACGACCTACGCGCCACGTGAACGCACCACGCAGTCGTGGCTCGGAGCGCCGGTCGCCACCGGCCTCAACCCGAGCCTCCCGGTCGTGCGCAACGGGGATCGGCTGGTGCTCGGAAAGCCGTTCCCGATGCTGTCCCAGGGAGTCGGGATGGTGGACGGCGCGAACCACTCATCGGTGGTGGCGTCGACCGAGGGCGACGACGGCTTCGCCACGATGTTCCGGCTCTCGCGGGGTGACGAGACGTTGTGGGAGACCGAACACGTACCCGGTGGGCTCTTCGGCTACGTGCCGCTGCCCACCGGTTCGGAGGACACCTACCGGATGTCGTTCGACGTGGCCAACCGTGCGTCGTGGGCGCAGCTGTCCACCCGTAGCCGTTCGGAGTGGACGTTCCGGTCCGCGGCCACCGACGCGGCTGAACCGCTGCCGCTGCTGACCCTCGGGTACGACGTCGGAGTCGACCTGCGCAACGAGCTGACACCACCGGCGCACGGGTCGAACCAGGTGAAGGTGACCGCCGGCCACCAGGCGGGGGTGGACATTCCCGTCAGCCGGTTGACGTTCGAGGTCTCCTACGACGACGGCGGCCGGTGGCGGCACCTGCGGGCTGTCCGCCACGGCGACGGCCGATACACGGTGGACCTGCCGCCGAACGCGCCGGCGAAGGCTCGGTACGTGTCGTTCCGGGTGCATGCTCAGGACGCGGACGGCAACCAGTTGACGCAGGAGGTCATCCGTGCGGTAGCGCTCCCACACGGCAGGTGAGATCGTTCCCAGGTCGCAGGCGCGTCCGGTCGGTGTCGACCGGGCGCGCCTGCGTCTTCGTCCGGTACCGGCCTGCTCAGGTCGTGTCCGACTCTGCCGGATGATCTTTACAGCCGTTTGACCGGACATCACACTCGTGCGTGGCGCGCTGAGACGTCTCCCGTGTGCCGTCCGTGCGTAGCCTCAAGAGGGCAGGTCGAGTCATGTCCGCAGTACCCACGCGTCGTCGTGTCCGGGCCGTCCTGGTCGGACTCGTCGCCATGGTCATCGGCCTGGCGCCCGCTGCTGCCGCACACGCCCAAGCCGTCAGCAGTGAAGCCGCCGACGGGCCGACCGCTGTGGCCCGTGCACGCGTGGCGGCCGACGTGCTGATGTCTTCCTACGACCCGAACAAGGCGTGGTTCCCTTCCAGTTGGTGGAACTCGGCAGTCGCCCTGCAGACCATCGGCGACTACATGCAGCGGACGGATGACCGGCGCTACCTGCCGCAGTTGGACAACACGTTCCAGAAGGACCAGGGCAAGTTCCCGGCCGGTGAGTTGTCCGGCGACGAACTGTGGGGCAACTTCACCAGTCGCGCCATCGACGACTCCGAGTGGTGGGGCCTGACCTGGATTCAGGCGTACGACGTCACCGGCGACGCCAAGTACCTCCGGATGGCGGCCAAGATCGCCGAGTTCACCAACGGGTACTGGGACAACACCTGTGGCGGCGGTGTCTGGTGGAACGCGGAGAGGACGTACAAGAACGCGGTGACCAACGGCCTGTACATCCGGCTGACCGCCGAACTGCACAACCGGATGCCCGGCGACAAGCGGTGGCTGGCCCGGTCGCAGGCCGCGTGGGACTGGTTCGCCGGCAGCGGCATGATCAATTCGTCGGGTCTGGTCGAGGACGGCGTGAACGACGACTGCCAGAGCAACGGGCAGACCGTGTGGAGCTACAACCAGGGACTGGCCGTCGGTGGGGCACTCGAACTGTGGCGGGCGACCGGCGACCCGAAGTTGCTGAGTACGGCGCGGCGGCTCGCCGACGCGGCGATCGACGGAGGGCTGACCACCGACGGCGTGCTGACCGAGGCCTGCGACACCCTCGATCGGACCTGTGACGACAACGCCAAGCAGTTCAAGGGAATCTTCCTGCGCTACCTCATGGACCTGGCCGACACCACCCATGCCGACAAGTACAAGACGTTCGTGACCAGGCAGGCCGAGACCATCTGGGCGCAGGACCACGACGCCGCCGATCGACTCGGCACGCGCTGGGCCGGTGGCACCAGCACCGATCACCCCAACGTGTTCGACTGGCGTACGCAGGCCAGCGCACTGAGCGCCCTGATCGCCGCCGTACCTGTGCCGGCGCCGAAGCGGTCGCTGACTGCGAACACCTCACCGGCTCAGCCCGTCGTGATGCCGGCCGACGACGGCTCCACGAAGCTCACGGTCAACGTCGGGGTGTCGGTCACCGGGCCGGCCTCTCAGCCGGTGACCGCCAAGGTGACGGTCAGGGCGCCGGATGGCTGGACCGTCTCGCCCACCACCGGGACGGTCGTCCTGAGGCCGCGCGGCAGTGCGCACCCGGCCAGTGGCACCTTCCCGGTACAGGTCACGGTCCCGGCGACCGCCGAGGACGGCCACCACGACGTGTCCGCGACGGTCACCGCCGACTCGGGGCTGTCCTTCAGTACACGGTCAGAGGTGACGGTCGCGCACAAGATCGACTTCGACACCGGCACTGCCGCCGAGATGCCGTGGCTGTGGGATGCAGACGGCTCGCAGAGCAACGGCGTCCAGAACCGCTTCGCCGACGGCAACCACTACTTCGTCTACAGGTTCCCCTTCTCGGCCGACACCGCGACGGCCCGGGCCACGCTCACCATCGACAACGAGTACGTCGTCGAGGCCAGCTCCGATGGTGAGCACTGGACAACCGTCTCGAAGGAGGCCCGGCGCGTCACCGACGGCTCCAACAAGGCCGACCAGGTGATCGACCTGACCGCGTACCTCGGTCCGGACAAGGCGACCTACCTACGGGTGTCGGACTCCTTCCCCGAGGACGGCTGGGGCGGCCGCGTCTACCACGTCACCGCCGCCACGACGAAGTAGGCGCATCGAGTGCCGTTGCTGTTCGCCGCCGAACGCTCGGTCGTGTCGTTCCGGGTGCATGCACAGGACGCGGACGGCAACCAGTCGACGCAGGAGGTCATCCGTGCGGTAGCGCTCCCACACGGCAGGTGAGATCGTTCCCAGGTCGAAGGCGCGCCCGGTCGGTGTCGACCGGGCGCGCCTTCGTCTGTGTCTTCGTTCGAGGTGACCGTCGGCCGGGTCGGCTACCGCCTGTCGGTGGCGCCTTGCAACCTGAGGATTCGTACGTCGTAGTTGGTGAGTGTCACCGGCACCGTCTTCGTCGTGGAGAGGGTCTGGATCGGTGTCGTACCAGTCGTCGGGTCGTAGATGTCCACTACTCGCGGCGGACCGGCGAGACGGACGGTGACCGATTCCGAGCCGCCGGCCTGCTCGCTCCACACCACGAGGAAGAGGTCGCCGTTGGCCTTGCGTAGCAGCAGGTCGTGTGTCGTGGGCGCCCGGTCGCTGATCGAGTAGGCCAGGCCGCCACCGGGTGCCGAGCCTCCCGCGTCCGCCAGGACCGAGGTGAGGTTGTGCAGATAGACACCTGAACGCTTGGGCTGGTAGTCGGGGTCGACGAATCCCCAGTAGCCCTGTACGGGGTCGTCGCGGAGCATGTAGACGAACGTGTGCTGGTAGCCGCGGGCGAACTGCGAGAGGTAGAGGGCGAGTAGCAGCCGCCCCTGGTCTTCCTCGGTGAGGCTGTTCGTGCCCTGGGTGGCCCAGCCCGTCTCGGTGGACACCTTCGGCAGCGCTGCCCTGTCGGCCGCCGAGGTGTACCCGGGGAAGCCTTCCCGCCAGGTCATGCCGTACTCGCCGTAGATGCCGTCGATCCAGTCCTCGAAGTCCGGCGAGGCGTTCTCCCACGCCATGTCGTCGATGATGAGGGGCTTGCGGCAGATGTAGTTGTGTACGTTCGCAAAGTCGGCGTACCGGGTGCCGACCGGCATGAGCGTCCCCGCGCCATCGGGAATGGTGAGGAACTGCAGGCCGACGTTGTTGGGCTCCGAACCTCCGGCCTCGCTGGAGTGGAAGACCGGGTGGTTCCGCAGAACGGGGTCCGCCTTTGCGCGCCGGTAGAGCTCCTGTTGCCAGCGAGCGACCGGCGTGAAGTCCTTGTCCGACACCGATGTGGCGCCGTCGAAGGTGACGGCCCAGTTGTTCGGTTCGTTCGGCCCTTCCAACGCGAGGAGCGCTCCTGCGTGGGCGAGCCTGCGAGACGCGTCGACCTGGGCGGTCAGCCAGGCGTCGTCCGGACCACTGCGTACGATCACGAACCGCGCGCCGGTCCGCTGGTGCACCGAGATCAGCTCGTCCACGAAGGCCGCGGAGACGTTGTCGCTGTCGCGAATGTTGCGGATGCCGGTGTAGGCCAGCGCGTCTGCCACCCGGGCGGGGTCGTCGACACCCTGTCCCATGTGCGCGCAGGCACAGATCGAGTGGAGGAAGTCGGCGACCGGCACCGCTTCGACGACGGAGGGCCGGGTGGACGCGCCTGCCGGTGAAGCCACCGTCGAAGCAGCCGCGCCGGCGGCGACTGCTGCGGCACCACGGAGCACTGACCTTCGGGAGAACCTTCGGTTGGTCACGGTTCCGGAAGCTATGGTCGGCGCGTGGTCGGGTCAACGACCGGGTCCGGGTCGGGCCGTTCCACTTGCGGACGTTCGGTGCCCCACGAGCCGGGGCGTGCCCGGCGCAACCACTAAGTCTGCTTGTGCAACAGCCCGGTGATGCCGGCGATCAACATGGCGGTGAACACCCAGGCGGCCAACCTCAGAAGGACGAATCGACTTCCCCGAGGATGATCGCGCCGCAGATCGTGAGCCCGCGTGGATCGGCTCGCGAGCTCAGACCCTGATCGAGCAGGATCTGCCGGAGGTGATCGGACGGATGAGGAGTTCCGGCGGCGGCGGACTTCCGTCGAGCGGTGTCCACGCGGACAGGTGATCGCCGAGCACGAGTGGTGTGCCGCTCGCGATGCATGCCTGTAGCCGGTCCATCGAAACGCTGCTGGGCCTCTCGCACGGAAACTCCGGCGATGAGACCTCCTCGTTCTCCGCCCCCATGACGTTGGCCCCCGCCTCGTCGGGCTGATGCTGGGAGGAGGTGCGCCTCGAAGCCCGCCTTCTCCTACCGTGGCCTTGGCCGCAGAGGCGTCACTGGCGCTGCCAACCTGCAGTCAGCGTGAGCGGGCGAATGCACCCTGTCAACCGGAGGTGTGACGGTCAGGCCGAGAGCCGGTGCCGGACCCACACGTTCGGTTCGACGTACACGGCGTAGTCGTGCTCGACCTGGCACCGCACCGGGACCAGCGCCTCGGGCACAGTCACCTCGCCTGTCTCGTCGAACGGCAGCCCGGTCCACGCCCTCCACTCGGCGAGCGAGCCGGCGATCACCATCGACCTGGGCGCCACCGAGTCGACGGTGGCTCCCGCTCGTACGTGCGTGCGCAGCCACGCGTCGACAGGCAGGCCGTCGTCGCGAGTGCGGGCGACGTAGTCGGTCATCGGCGTGTGCGGCTCGGCGTGCTTGCCGTTCGGGCGTACCGGGGCCACGAGTTCGCCGAAGCCGGCGGCAGCGGCCGCTGCCCGTAACGCGCCGAGCATGCTGTGGGACATCCCGGCACCCAGGCGGTCCGGGCGTACGGCAATCTCCAGCGCGGTCACGGTGTCAGGCTTCGTGTTGTTCCGATGATCGCGAAAGGCCCAGGTCAGTACGCGGTCCCAGCCGCCGTCCGGCAGCGTTCCGCGGCGGTCGGTGTGAAGGATGAACGGCGCCGCGAACGCCCGTGCCACCACTTCGTCGCCCTCGGTGGCGACCATGCACAGGTGCGGGAACGTGGACGACACCTGCGAGAACAACGCGGCAGCGATCTCGTCGTGGCCCATGAACTCCGGCCACCTGTCAGGCATGGCCCACATCACTGCCTCGAGCTCGGGGCGGTCCGCGAGGGTGGTTGTCACCAGGTCTGGCATCTGGCGAGTATCCCAGCCGCTGGACTGTTGCCGGGCCGGTCGGAGGACCTGCACCACCCGCCGGTAGGGCTGACTCTTGCGGCCACGCAGGCGCGTGCGGGAGGGTCGGGCTTTCCGAGCACGTCGAGGAGGTCCGATGGGCAGGCCGGCGCGGATGCAGGTGGGTGCAGTCACGGTCGCGACGGCCCGGCCGCGGGCACTGGCACGGTTCTACTCCGCACTGCTGGGGTGGCCCTACGTCCGGGAAGAGGTACCGAAGCCGGGAGAACCGCCGGACGGAGGGTACGCGCTGGTGTGTGCTCCCGACGGAGTGGCCGAGCCGGCACTGAACTTCGAGTACGACCCGCACTACCGGCCGCCCGCCTGGCCGAGCGTCGACGGCGGACAGGTCGCCACCCAGCACCTGGACGTGGGCGTGGACGACCTCGACAGCGCGGTTGCCTGGGCAGTCGAGTGCGGAGCCACCCTCGCGGACTTCCAGCCGTCGCAGACCCACCGGGTGCTACTCGATCCGGACGGCCATCCGTTCTGCCTCTGCTTGTAGCTGGACTGCCTGGTCGGCTGCCCGGTCGGCTGCCTGGTCCGTGGGGCTTTTCACGGACCAGGCAGCTCGCGAGTCAGGCCGGGACCGCCGCGGCGACCGGGGTGCACATGTGCCGCATCCAGCGGTGCGTGTGCGGTGTGGCCAGGACGGGGGCCTGCGCCTCGGCCGGGATCGGTGTCGCCGGGACGGCAGCGGTGCGGGCCGGCTGCGCGGGTGTCGGCTCGGGACGCACCGAGTGGGATCGCGCCGAGTGGGATCGTTCCGAGGCGGCGCGCGCCGAGGCGGTGCGCGCCGACGCCGCGGGGATCCGCGCGGGCGCCATCCGGCAGTTCTGCCGCTGGTGCACGGCTACCTCCTGCGTACGGCGGGGCTTGGGGACGTTCCGGCGTACGACCGTGGAGCCGACCGGCTGCTTGGTCTCGTGCACGGACCGCGACCCGAGGGCGGGCGCCTTGGCTGCGGCGACGGCCGGACGACGGCGGCGCAGCCGCAGGGCCGTGGTGAGCGTGGCGGCACCCCCGAGCAGTCCCGCGCTGTTGACCGCCAGCAGCGCGGCGTCCACCTGGAACGCGCCGTACGCGAACCAGACCACGTTGCCCACGAGCGAGGCGGTGAGGAAGGCGACGGAGACCTCGTCCGCGCTGCCCGCGCGACGCAGCTTGCGGGTCTGGTCGAACAGGGCACATGCCTGTGCCAGGCCGATCGAGGTGGCCACGGCGCTCAGGATGGTAACGATCATCGGCGTTGCTTTCGTCGTCGGGCAGCGGCCGACCACGGGCGGTGTGTCCGCATGTGCACTGATGTGCGCGGTTGGGCCCGGGCCATTGGCTGGCGATGGACTACGTACTGGGGTCGAAAGTCCCTGGTGCGGTGGGGGCTTTCTCCGTTCGCATCCCAGGAAAGCGCGCGGCGGTGCTCGGGTGAATCACGAGTTCGAGCCAAATGAGTGAGGGCGGACCGGCCGGGAAGGCGGCGAGGTGTGCATCCACCTCACGTGTTCGGGTGAGGCGAACCGGTTCGGGGCCGTCGCATGGTCCGCGTCCGTACGCTATGTCAAGACGGTGTTGCGCAGGTGTTTCTGCGCGGACCAGCCGCGTTCGTCGGGGAATGTCCGAGCCGGGTGCGTCACCTGACCAGGGAGACATCACCGCCGGCTGAGGACCTCCCGGGTCAGCTGGACCCGTGAGTTGACGCCGAGCTTGCCGAAGATCGACCGCAGGTGGGTGCCGATGGTGTTCGGCGACAGACACAGGGTCTGCGCGACGTCACGGTTCGTACGGCCTTCGGCCACCAGGGAAGCGACCCTGCGCTCGGTGTCGGTGAGCGCGTCCCACCCTGTGCTGGGACGGCGGGTTGTCGCCATCCAGCGGCGACGTCGCGCTCCGGTCGACTGGAGCCGGCGCTGAACCCGGCGCGCCTCGCCGGTCGCGCCGAGGGCGACGTAGGCGTCCCATGCCCGGTCCAGTTCTGCCACCCCCGGCTCGCGACGGCCGTGCGCGACGAGCGCGCGGCCGTGGTCCTCCGCTGCCGAGGCACGGCTGAGGAGACGGGGACTTTCCCGCAGGACGGTAACGGCCTCTCCGAGCAGGTTCACGTCGTCGTCGAGCAACGCCCTGGAGTGCAGGGCGACACCGGCGGCGGTGGCGACGCCCGGATTGCGGTCGGCGTACTGCTGGGCAAGCAGGGCCGCCCGCCGGGCGAGCTCGGTGTCCTTGCCACGCAGGGCGATCCGGACGACGGCCGGAAGGTCGGCGTAACCGGCGCCGGTGTGCCGGGCCAGCGCGGCCGGTGAGTCCGCCGCCGCGCCGAGTAGCCGGGCCGCACCCTCCGCGTCTCCACCGGCGTCCAGCCACAACGCGTGCGCCAGCGTCGCCTGGGCGGAGGCCAGCCGGACCTCCGACCTGGTCCACCGCGTGGCCTGCGTCATGTACTCCCCGGCCTGCCGCAGATCGCCGCGCAGCAACGCGATCCGGGCCAGCAGGGCGTACGCCTGGACTCGGTAGCCGTACTCCTGCAGATCTTCTGCCAGCCGTACGATCGTGCGCGCGCCGGCCTCCGCGTCCTCCATTCGCCCGGCGGCCAGGTCGATCGCGGCCTCCCACCAGCCGAACGCCGGCACCTCCCACGTCGCGCCGTGTTCCTCGGCCTCCTGGCGTGACCGGGTGAGTCCGTCCCGCGCCTCGTCGTAGCGGTCGAGCAGGGCCAGCGCGAGCAACTCGGCCGCCTGGGCGGGTCCGCCGTGGACCGCGCGTACCTGCTGGAGGAAGTCCAGCGCGTCGCCGTACCGGCCGTCGGTGGCCGCGGCGTGCCCGAGCGCGCGCAGGGCGGTCGTACGGGCGTCGGTGTCTCTCACCTCGTCGGCGTCGGCGAGTGCCGCGTGGCCGGCGTTCACCGCCGCGTCGGGGTCGTCGGACCGGGACATCGCCAGCGCCCGCTGCGCCAGCAGCAGGGCCCGCACCTGCGGCGAGATCCCGTCGAGTTCCAGCGCCTCGGTGACCCGAGCGAGCAGGCGCTCGTCCAGGCCGAGATCCCACAGCGGACGGGCGAGCCGGGAATGGATGCGTGCGGCGGTCTCGGCGTCGGGGGAAGTACGCAACAGTTCGTCCGCGGTGAAGATGGCGTCCTGGACCCGTCGCGCGCGTACGAAGGTGTCAACCACCTCCTGCCCCACCTCCAGCCGGAGGGGATCGCGGCGGGGCAACAGGTTGTAGGCATGGGTGATCAGGCTGACCGCCGTGGCCGGCGACTGCGGCGCGACCTCGGCGGCGGCACGGCGCAGGACGTCCGCCGCGTCCCGGTCCCCGGCCGGCGCACCCGCCATCAGGTGGTGCGCGGCGTCCACGGCGGTACGGCCGGTGGCGAGCAGGTGCTCGGCCGCCGCGCGGTGCAGCACCCGCCGTGCGGTCGGTGTCAGGTCCTCGTAGGCGGCTTCCCGGATCAGGTCGTGCCGGAAGGCCACGTGTTCCCCGGTGTCGATCAGCATGCCTTCGGCGAGCGCGCCGTGCAGGCTGGGCAGGAGATCGGAGACGGGTACGCGCCGCAGTGCGGCCGCGTCGTCGATGGAGAACGTGCCGCCCAGGACCGACCCTGCCTGGAGCAGGCTCCACACGTCCTTGTCCGGTCCGGAAAGTCGCCTCCGCAACGCGGTGCGCAGTTTGGTGGGTACGCCGGGACCGGACTCGGTGACGTCGCCGCCCTCGACCATCTCCTCGTTCAGCACACCGTCGAGCAACTCGGTCACCAGGAAAGGGTTTCCGGCCGTACCCTCCAGCAGGCGCGTCAGCCGCGGACCCGGTTCGGTGCCGAGGCGGTCCGCCGCGAGCTCCCTCATCGCGTTCGGGCTCAACGGTCGCAGGGTGATCTGATGGACGGGCAGGTCGCGCGGCATCACCTCGGAGAGCTCGGTGCTCGTCGCCGGCGTGTCCCGGGCGGTGAGCAGCCACACGATGGGCGACGCCGCCAGCCGGGGAGGCAGCAGCCGTAACGCGAACAACGTCAGCCGGTCTGCCCACTGCACGTCGTCGACGGCGATGAGGATCGGCGTGCGCTGGGAACGTTCCTCCAGCGGTGCCGCGATCCGGTCCACCAACCACAGTTGCTGGTCCAGCAGCGGACCCACCGCGGCGAGGTCACCCTCGGACAGCAGCGGTGGGCGGCCGCCTCGCAGCGCCAGCAGCAGCGGGGCCATCGGTGAGATCCGGTCGAGCTCCTCGGCCTTTCCCACACAGGCGGTGAAGCCGTCGCGTTCGGCCTGTGCGCGCACGCTTTCCAGCAAGGCGGTCTTGCCGAGGCCGGCCTCGCCGCTGACGACGAGCACCGTGGAGCGGCCCGTCGTGGCCGTCTCCTCGAGCACGCGCAGCGTCGTCTCCACCTCGGCCGAGCGTCCCCGAAGGAGCGTCTGCGTCACGGTCGACTCCTTCGGCTGATCTCGTGCTCGCGATGGGCTGTGACTCTCAGCGTCGCACGCTCGCCGGCGTCCCGCGATCGGGCCAGCCGCACCGTCCTTGTTTGCGATGATTCGTCAGCGTTTCGGCCTCACACCTCGGCTGCAGGGGCCAGGTCGAACGGGTTGTCGCGTACGGCCTCGTCGGCGAAGTGACACGCGACCCGGTGGCCCGGGGCGACCTGTTCCAGCGGAGGTTCCTCGGTACGGCAACGCTCCCGGGCCAGCGGGCACCGGGTGTGGAAGCGACAACCGGGAGGAGGGGCCAGCGAGCTCGGAACCTCACCACCCACCACGGTGTCCCCGCGCTCCCGGCTGAACGTCGGGTCGGGTACGGGGACGGCGGAGAAGAGCCCCTGCGTGTAGGGATGGTGCGGTCGTGCGTACAGCGAGTCGCGCTCGGCGATCTCCACGATCTTCCCGAGATACATCACCGCCACCCGGTCGCTCATCTGCCCGACGACGGCGAGGTCGTGGGCGATGAACAGGTAGGACAGCCCCAGCCGGTCCTGCAGATCGGTCAGGAGCTGGAGGATCTGCGCCTGGATGGACACGTCGAGGGCGGACACCGGTTCGTCCAGAACGAGGAAGGACGGCTCTGCCGCCAGCGCCCGCGCGATCCCGATCCGCTGGCACTGCCCACCACTGAACTCGTGCGGAAAGCGCGAGACGGCATCCGTGGGGAGGCCCACCAGGTCCAGGAGCTCCTCCACGCGTTCACGTTGTCGTTGCTTCGGGACCAGGTGGTGTACGTGGAGGGGTTCACGCAGAAGCTGGCCCACCGTGTGCCGGGGGTTGAGGGAGCCGACAGGATCCTGGAAGACGATCTGCATCCGCCGGCGGAGTCCGCTGAGCTCGCGCCTGCTCAGTGCCGTGAGGTCCCGCCCCTCGAACCGGACCGAGCCCGCGGTCGGGCGTTCCAGAAGCAGGACGGAACGGCCGGTGGTGCTCTTCCCGCAACCACTCTCACCGACCAGGCCGAGCGTCTGGTGCGTGTCGAGGGAGAGGTCGACCCCGTCGACCGCGTGGACGGTCTCCCGCCGCCGTACCACCGTGCCCGCGCCGCGGACCTGGTAGTGGACCACGAGCCCCTCGACTTCCAGCAGCGGGTCCGGTGCGGTCGGCACCGGTGGCTCCGCGGCCGTGGGTGTCGCGGGTGTCGCGGGTGTCGCGGGTGTCGTGGGTGTCGACGTCATCACGACCTCCGTTGCGTCGGTGACCGGGTGCCAGCACGCGATCGAGTGGCCCGGCCGGATGTCGTCCAGGGGAGGGGTCTGAGTACGACATGTGTCGGTGGCGCGCTCACAGCGCGGGGCGAACGGGCAGGCGTCGATCCGCTCGGTCACGCGGGGAGGCAGGCCGGGGATGGCATGGAACTTACGGGTCCTGGTTGCCGTCAACCTCGGCACGCACCGCAGCAGACCCAGCGTGTAGGGATGTGCGGGACGGGCGAACAGCTCGGTGACTGTGGCCGTCTCCATGACCCGGCCCGCGTACATCACGACCACCCGGTCACAGTGTCCGGCGACGATGCCGAGGTTGTGCGTGATCAGGATCGCGCCGACGTTCGACTGGGCCACCAGATCGTCGAACAGCTTGAGGATCTGCGCCTGGATGGTGACGTCCAGCGCCGTGGTCGGTTCGTCCGCGATCAGCAGCCGCGGCCGGCACGCCATCGCCAGTGCGATCATCACCCGCTGCAGCTGACCGCCACTCAGGCGGTGCGGGTACTCGCGCATGCGGGTCGCGGGATCGGGAATCCCCACCGAGCGAAGGAGTTCCACCGTCCGGTCGCGGCGTTCGGCCCCGGCCAGACCCAGATGCAGTGACAGCACCTCGTCGAAGTGGTCCTCCACGGTCAGTACGGGATTGAGGGAGGTCATCGGGCTCTGCGGAATCATGCCGATCTGCCGCCCGCGGACGTGCCGCATCCTGTGCTCTGGCTGGGAAAGCAGACTCTCGCCATCGAACAGGATGTCGCCGCCGGTGATCCGGCCGGGCGAGGGAACCATCCGCAGGACGGACTGTGCCGAAACGCTCTTGCCGGAGCCGCTCTCACCCACGACGCCGAGCCGCTCTCCGGCGCCCACCCGCAGGTCGAGTCCCTGTACGGCGTAGATGGTGCTGCGTTCCAGTCGGAAGGAGACCTGTAGGTCCCGGACCTCGAGCAGCGGCCGGCCACTCAGTTCCTGCGGTTGCTGGTCGTCGTGCATGTCCGCCTACCTTGATGTCGGGTCGAGGGCATCACGCAGACCGTCCCCGGCAAAGCTGAAGGTGAGGGTGGCGAGCGCGATACAGACGATGGGCAGAAGCGCGACGGTGAGGTTGATGGTGACGTACTGCTGACCGTCGTTGATCATCTTTCCCCAGTCGGCGGTCGGATCCTGCACACCGAGTCCGAGGAAGCTGAACCCGGCCGCGGCGAAGATGGTGGCCGGAACCTGCTGGACGAAGAAGACGATCAGCGGACCGACGGCACTCGGCAGCACGTGCACGGTGATGATCCGCCACGTCGGCACGCCCATGGCGCGGGCGGCGACCACGAAGTCGCGATCTCGCAGCGCGATGTACTGCGCACGTGCGAGCCTGGCGAACCCTACCCACGCTGTCACTCCGAGGAAGAGCAGCAGCTTCAGCACACCGGACCCGAACAGCGCGATCAGCAACAGCGCCAGCAGAATCTGCGGCACCATCGTGAAGATCTCGAAGGCCCGCAGGGTGATCGCGTCGACGAGGCCGCCGAACCAACCGCTGGCGATTCCGATCGGGATCCCGATCAGCGCGCCGACGAGTGGAGCGCCCACGGCGATGGTCATCGAGGTCTGCGCGCCGTAGATCGCCCGGCTCAGCAGGTCCCTGCCCAACTCGTCGGTGCCCAGCAGGTGGTGCAGGCTCGGCCCGACCAGGGACTGGCTGAGGTCCTGGGCGGCGTAGCCGTAGGGAGCGATGAGTGGTGCGAACAAGGCGACCAGCACGATGAGCACGGCAATGACCCCGCTGACGAGCGCGAGCCGGTTGCGCCGGTAGCGGTACCACGCCGCATGCCAGAATCCGGAGTTCGAACTCCGTACGGCCGAACGGCCCAGTGCCATGGTCATCGGGAGAGTCCCTCCAGTCGCACACGAGGATCGACGAGCGTGTAGGCGACGTCGCTCAGGATGTAGCAGGTCCCCCACAGGACCGCGACGATGAGCACGAGAGCCAGGATCAGCGGGTAGTCACGATGCAGGCTGGCCGTGGTGAAGTAGCTCCCGAGCCCGGGAAGGGCGAACGTCGCCTCGATGAAGATCGACCCGGTGAGGATGTTCGGGATGTTCGGCCCCATGATCGTGATCAGGGGGATGAGCGCGGTACGCAGGATGTAGCGCACCGTCAGCCGCCGCTCCGACAGCCCACGTGCACGTCCCATGCGTACGTAGTCGGCGTAGGTCACCTCGAGCGTGCTGGCCCTCGTGTATCTGGCCATCAGCGCCATCGGATAGAGCGAGAAGGCGATGACGGGCAGGATGAGGTCCTGGGGCTGGCCCCACCCGCCTACGGGCAACCACCCGAGCTTGACCGAGAACAGCGAGATGAGGAGGAAGCCCACGACGTAGTTGGGCAGCGCGACTCCGACGGTCGACACGGCGGAGGTGAGCAGCCAGTCCAGCCAGGTGTTGTGCCGCAACGCCGCGACACAACCCATCACCAGGCCGCCGACGTAGGACAGCAGGATCGTGAGGCCGCCGACCAACAAAGTGATCGGCCAGGCCTTCGCGATCAGCCCGGTCACCGTCATCGTCGGCTGCTCGAAGGGAATCCCCAGGTCGCCGTGCAGCAGTGCCCACAACCAGTTGAGGTACTGCCGCCAGATCGGCTGGTCCAGTCCGTACTTACGCATGACGTTCGCCATCGCGGGGCCCGGCAAGGGCTGCTGGGTCTGGTCGAACGGCCCGCCGGGCACGGCGTGCATGAGTCCGAAGATGAGCATGGTCACGACGAACATGACCAGTAGCAGGGTCAGGAACCTTCGGGCGAGATAGGCAACCAAGGCCGCACCACCTTCCGTGGTAGATGCGACGGGTCAGGAGATGCCGCTCGGCTTCTGGCGGGGCCAGTTCTGCTTGTTCTGTGCGACATGGAGGTTCTGGAGGGAGTCGCTGGTCGCGGCGAAGCCCGGCCACTGGATGCCGTCGTAGCCGTTCTTGTTCTTCGCCAGCGCCTTGCCCTGCATGTACGGGGCGTAGTAGTAGCCGTAGAGCAGGTGGAAGATGAAGACTCCCGGCGCTTCCTTGGTCAGCTGCACCTGCGCCTCGGTGTAGATCTCCTGGCGCGCGGCGCTCCTGCTCTCGGCCGCGCCCTTCGCCAGAAGCTTGTCGTACTGGGCGTTGTTCCAGTTGTGCCGGCCGTCGCTCTTGTACACGCTCAGCATGTTCGACGCGTCGAAGTAGTCCATGCCGTAGGAGACGAAGCCCATCGAGATGTCGGTCGGCTTCTTGTTCATCCGCGCGTAGAAGGTCGTCTTGTCCAGCTGCTGGAGCGTGATGTTGATGCCGAGCACGGAGTTCCAGGTGTGCGTCAGCGCCTGCACGACCGCCTCGGTGTTGGAGACCGCGTTCGCCCACCAGTAGAACTTCACCGGCGGGAAGCCCTTGCCGTTGGGATATCCCGCCTCGGCGAGCAGTGACTTCGCCTTCGCGGGGTCGTAGTTGGTGTAGGGCTTCAGCTGGTCCTCGACGGCGAAGGGATAACCCGGCATGAGGTAGCCGTACGCCGGCGTGGCGAGAGGTGCGAGCAGGCTCTTGACCAGGGAGTCCCGGTCGACGCTGTGCGCCAGTGCCTGCCGGACCTTGATGTTGTCGAACGGTGGCTTCTTCGTGTCGAAGAAGGTGTACCAGATCTCGAAGTCGTTGGGGTTCTTGTAGAGATGGAGATCCTTGGTCTTCGGGTTCTTCGCCGCGATCTTCAGGTCCAGAGGGGTCACGCTGATCTCGTCGACCTGCCCGGTCTGGAATCGCGGGAGCATGTCACCGCCTGCGTAGATCTTCCCCACCAGGGTGTCGACCGTGGGCTTGAACGGGCCGGTGTACTTCTTGTTCGGCCCCAGGACGATCTGGGCCGTCGGGTCGAACTTCGTGAGCTTGTACGGTCCGCAGGTGACACAGGTCGCCGGGTTGATGTTGTAGCTGCCCGAGCCGTACTTGTGCAGCGCCGCTGCCGAAAGTGGTGTGGTGTAGAGGCAGGCGGAAGGAATGTAGGCGACCGGACCCTCCGTCTCGATGACGAGGGTGTACTTGTCCTCCCCCTGCTTCACACCGATCGAACTGGTCGGCACCTTGCCCGCCACCGCGTCGGTGTAGTTCTTGATGACGCCGGACCAGAACCAGCTGAAGTCCCATGCATGCTTGGGATCGGCGGAGTAGCGCAGGGTCTCGACGTAGTCGGCGGCGGTGAGCTCCTTGCCGTCCGACCACATGATCCCCTTACGGAGATGGAACGTCCAACTGTTCTTGTCGGCGGACTGCTCCCAGCTGCTGGCTGCGCCCGGGACGATCTGGTAGTCCTGGTTCAGCCGTACGAGGGGGATGTCGAACTGGTCGGCCAGCGGAGCGCGGGAGTAGACGTTCTCGTAGAAGTCGAGCGCCTTGTAGCTCGCGCCGGTCGAGTCGAAGGGCTGCACGTAGTACTGGTCCGCGGCTGGTGCGGCACCGGCGGGCAGCTTCACGCCGAGCGCGTTCTTGGTGCCGGCGCCGCTGCTGGTGTTCTGGGAGCTGCTGCAGGCGGCCAGGCTCAGTGCCGAGGCCCCTACCAGGAAACCGCGGCGGGTCAGGTGTGGAAGGCGGGCGGATTGCCCAGTCGAAAATTCGCTCATTGCCGGTACCTCCATGATTCTGTGGACTCGATGCCACACGTGGCCGACGTCGAGTCCGCGAGCAGTCACCTTCACCCCCGACCACCCCTGGCCGATGCCAGGGGTGAATGAGCACCCCGTGTTCCACCGCTGCTAGGTGGCGCACCCCTCCTTCTCGTCGGCGCCTTCGTCGCCGCCGTCATGGGGCGACAGGTGCAGGTCGATCATGTGCTGGATGTTGCCCGGGTCACGCGTTCGCAACAGTCGCACTATCGAACGGTGGCCGTCGAGAAGTCTTTCTGCTGGGGGTTTTCGGACCTGTGCCCGTCGGTAACCGAACTCCCAGAAGAAACGGTGGAGGATCGACCCGACCGTGACCAGGAACTGGTTTCCGGTGGCGCGGAGCAGGACGTCGTGGAACTCCTCGTGGAGCGTCGCGGCCTTGCCGAGGTCTTCGGCGTGCACCATCGCCGAGCTGATCTCGTCGAGGTGGTCCAGGTCGGACGCGGACGCCCGGTCGAGCACCAGCTCATAGATCCCGCGCTCCCAGATCGCACGGACCTCGAGGTAGTCCTGCTCGGTCAGGCCGTCGGAGCCCATCCAGGCGGCGATCTGTGCGAACACCTCCGAGTCGGCGACGTCGGCGACATAGGTACCACTGCCCTGCGTTACGCGCAGCATTCCCAATGCCTCCAGTGATGCCACAGCCTGCCTCAGCACGTTGCGGCTGACTCCGAGCGACTGGGCGAGGCTGGGCTCTGCCGGGAGGCGGGTGCCGACCGCGAGGCGGTTGGTCAGGATGTAGTCGCGAAGGGCTGCGGCGGTCTGGTCGGTGAGGCGCTTGCGAGAGACGACGTTCAGACCGCTGCTTCGGAATGGGTCAATCATTCTCTGTCTGCCTCATTCTCTGGGTGCGAGAAAGATACGGCCGAGGGAATTGGGTGTCAACGGCTACTTGTCGGCGAACGACTGGAAGACGTGGTCGTCTGCCAGTTGGCAGAAGGCTGTACGTCCCCAATCGGCCAAACTTTGGTTCGTTCATGGTTGTCGCGTTACATGGAAAAGGCGCGGGGCTCTAAGGTGCTGTTCAGCCGTTACCTGGTTACGGGTTCGCCTGTCGCCACCAGGTGAGCCAGTCGTGGCGAAGGCAAAAGCACTGGTTGACAGCGACCTTGGTGCACTCGTCAGTCGGTCTGCAGGTGTGGTCGAAGACGGTCGGCGATCCGGGCAGTTTCGTCGAACGACAGCCGGGGGACCGTTCCCCAGTCGGTGCCCCCACCGGGCAGCGTTCCGGCCACGTGGAAGTGCACGTGCGGAACGGTCTGGTGGGAGGGCACGCCGTTGTTCTGCCAGACGGCCACGCCCTCGACGTCGAAGGCCTGCACGATCGCGGTCGCCGCGCGTTGGGTGAGTTCCATCAGCGGTGCGTACTCGTCCGGCGCGAGGTCCAGCAGGGTGGGCCGGTGCGCGGTCGGGATCGCGAGCACGTGCCCCACGCCGCGTTGTTCCCGCGTGACGAGGAGAGCCACCTTGTCCAACTGCTTCAGGACGGTGAACGGCCGGTCACCACGGAGGTAGGCACAGAACGAACAGTCGTCGTCAGGAACGATGAGCGCCACGGGCAGAAGTATCCCGCACCGGTCTCGCGATCGTGATGATCTCCGGCTCCTGCCCGGTGAACGGTCGCCGGTCCCAGCCGCCGAAGCGGTCCTCGACGGACAGCCCGGCCGCCGTCAGGAGTCCGTCGAGCTCTGGTTCCCCGACGAAGCGGAAGCGGCTCGGGCACAGCACCTCCCGCTCCCAGGAGGCGCTGGCGAACCGGCCGACCACCTCGACGATCCCGGGTTCCACCAGCCGTGGGTCGGTGTTCGCGGTGTCGACCACCGTGCCGTCGGCCGCGACCACCTGCGCACCGTTCGTCCACCTCTCCCAGGGACGCAGCCGCGGGTTCAGCGTCTCGAACGCGAACCGACCGTCACCGTCCAGCGCAGCCCGGACCGCCGCGAGGGTCGCCGCGATCTCGTCGTCGGTGAGGAACACCTGGAAGACGTGGCCGGACATGAGGACGAGGTCGAACTCGCCGTCGAAGCTGACCGAGCCGAGGTCGCCCAGGATCCACTCGACGTCGGTTGCCTGCCCGGCCATGCCCGAGCCCGCTCTGGCCTGGTCCAGCATCGCCGCCGCCGGATCCAGGCCGACCAGCCGTCCGGTGTGGCCGGCGGCGCGGGCGGCCCGCAGGATGGCGCCCGTACCGCAGCCGACGTCCAGCACCGAGCGCGCGGCCAGGACGAGGTCGAGGTAGAAGTCGCTCTCCGGTCCCCACGGGTTGAGCTGGTCGTAGAACACCGCGAGCCGCGGGTCGGTGTAGTCGTCGCTGTACTCCGGATCGGACACGCGGCCAGTCTGCTGGGCAAGCCGTCCGGTGTCGCCTCGGTTTCAGGTCAGGACGCTCGCGAAGTGGTCGTTGGTGTCCTGGTCGGACTGCGGGGTGTCCCACTCGAAATGCTGTTGGGCCCGGACGACGGCACGGACCTGAGCCCACCGGCGTACGTGCTCGGGGTCGAGTTCGGCAGCCTCGGCGAAGATGGCCAGCCAGCGCAGCAGGGCGGGCTCGAACTCCTCCGGGGCGATGAAACCCACAGCGAGGCCGCCGACCGCGGTGGTGCGGAGCAGAGTCGAGGCGTCGAACGCCGGGTCGCCGGCCCACCCGCTGGGATCGATGACCTGCCAGGGCTCCCGTACGCCGCGTAGCACGTTGTTGAGGTGCAGGTCTCCGTGCACCATCGTGTCCGGCTGGTCCCGGCAGAGGTCCCGCACCGTCTCGCGCGCGGCCTTCACGACCTGGTCCGGCAGGCGCCCGGCCGCCCGGTCGACGATCTCGGCCCACTCGGCTGCCCAGTCGGAGACGCGCGGCAGCTGTGGGGGAGCGGGGACGGCGAGCCGGCGGACGAGGACACCCGCGACCCGTACCGCGTCGTCGACCGGGAGCACCTCGTACGGCCGATCCGGGCCCACGCGCTCCAGCAGCATCGCGAACCGCTCGTCGTCGCGTTCCCACACCTGCACGGCCCCATGTCCGGCCCACGTCTCGTAGGCGTCCGGCTCGTGCACGTTCGCCGGATGCGGACAGGACACCTTGAGTACGACGTCGCCGTGCGCACCGGACTTCGCCGGTACGACGATTCCGACCTTGCCGCCGACCGTCGGTCCGTCGGGCACACAGTTCCAGCGCTGCAGCAGCTCGTCCACCAGGGCTGGTAACGATGCCAGCCAGGCGGTTCCGCCGTCGCGTCGTACGGTCGCCTGCCGTAGTTCGTCCGGAATCTCCGTCACCACGAGTGCCGCGACCTCCCGAGTACGCCGTTCCGGCTTCGCGTCGACCCTACTGAAGGCCGACCTCCCTGAAGAGGGAAACCTCGTCGCGTCCGCCGATCCGTCTGGCTAGCATCGGCCACCATGCCCACCGCGCACCTGATCCACGGCTACATCGGGGCAGGCAAGACCACGTTGGCGAAGCGGCTGGAACGCGACGCCGACGCCGTTCGGTTCACGCTGGACGAGTGGCTCACCGCCCTGTACGGCGACGACGAGGCCGACGTCGAACCGGACGTCGGCACGATCAGCGCCCGGCTCGTGACCGCCATGGAACCGGTGTGGGCTCGCTGACTGACGCTCGGCCTCGACGTCGTGCTGGACCTCGGCTTCTGGAGCCGCGAGCTCCGCGACGCCACCCGTGAGCGGGTCGCAGCGTGCGGTGCGACGGTCCGGCTGTACGACGTCAGGTGCGCGGACGACGTGGCGTGGCAGCGGGTGGAGGAGCGCAACTCCGACCCTTCCGGCAGCCTGCGCATGGTGCGCAACACTTTCGACGTCCTGAAGGCGAAAGTCGACCCGCTGGGCCCCGACGAACCACACGTCGTCGTGGACACCACGGACACCTGACCCGATGCTCAGCCGGACGACACAGGCCGGCCGTGCTTCTCCGCGAACGGGTCGGCGCCGCGGCTGAGGCGTCGACCGCCGTCGACAGTGAGTACGACTCCGGTGACGAAGGACGCCTCCTCCGAGGCAAGAAACGCCACCGCGGCGGCAACCTCGGAAGGTCTGCCCGACCGGCCGACCAGGGTGGGCGGCGGACGCTCGATCCCCATGTCGCCGTCCCCCAGACTCTCCCGGGTCGACGCAGTGTCGATGACACCGGGTGCGACGGCATTGACCCGGACGCCGCCTGGTGACATCTCGACGGCGACCGCCCGGGTCAGCGCGGAGATGCCACCCTTGCTGGCGCCGTACGCGGTGTAGGTGGCAAGTGGGAGGTGCTCCTGGATGGCCGTCACGTTGACGATCGCGCCGCTGCCACGTGGGAGCATGTGCCGGCCGGCCGCCCGGCACAGCATCGCCGTGGTGGTCAGGTTGGTGGTCAGTACCCGCGCCCACTCGTCCTCGTCCAGATCGACCAGCCGAACGCGTGGCCCGTGGTAGACCGCGTTGTTGACGAGTACGTCCACCCGGCCGAAACGTTCGAGCACCGCCGGAATGACACCCTCCCGCTGCGACGGGTCGGCGAGATCGGCCACATGGAGCCGTGCCGTGCCGGCGCAGCAACCGGACTCCTCGATCCGCTCGACCGTGTTCGCGCCGCCTTCGCGGTCGACGTCCACCACGACGACGAGCCTCCCGTCGTGGGCCAGCCGGCGGGCGATCGCGCTGCCGATCCCCGACCCGGCACCGGTGACCACCGCAACCTGTCCTTGCAGTGTTCCCATGTCCCCGTCGCTCCCTTCGGTCACTGCTTCACCGCACCGGCGATCCCCTCGACGAAGTAGCGCTGAAGCAGGAGGAACACCACGACCACCGGAAGCAGGCTGATCGTGCTTGCCGCGTTCATCTGTGCGTAGCTGGTGTAGTTCTCGCCCTGGAAGGAGTAGATCGCGACCGCGAGGGTGCGCAGGTCGGGTTGACTGAGGGTCAGCACCAGCGGGAGCAGGAAGTCGTTCCAGCTCGCGATGAACTGCAGGATGACGACGGTAGCCGTCACCGGCTTCGCCAGCGGGAGAAAGACCCGCACGAAGATCGTGAAGAAGCCGGCACCGTCCATCGTCGCCGACTCCTCGAGCTCCTTCGGGAGCTGCCGGAAGTACCCGGCGTAGAGAAGGAGTTGGATGATGTGGGCCTGGCCGCTCTCGGCGATGATGATCCCGAACAACGTGCCGTCAAGGTGGAGTTTCCCGATCAGGTCGAAGATCGGGATGATCGTGTATCCCTGTGGGAGGAAGACGAGGGCGCCGAGTACGGCGACCAGGATTTTCCTTCCGGGAAAGGCGTACCGGCCGAGGACGTAGCCCATCGTCGCGGTCGTGAAGACGACGATCGCGATGCCGCTGAAGGTCACGACGACCGTGTTGAGGAAGTAGCGCCCCATCTCGGCATCGACCCAGGCGTCGGTGTAGTTGCTGAAGAACCACTTCGTCGGGAAGAGCCCGAGACCGGCGAAAACCTTGCCGTTCGGGCGCACCGACGCCGACATCATCCACAGGAACGGATAGATCCACGCCAGGGCGATCGGCGTGAGAATCGCGTAGGTCACCATCCGCCTGACCCGCCCCCGCGGGCGCGGTCGACCCACACCGGCACTGGGGAGGCCCGCCTTTGCCCGGGAGTCCCGCGCGGTCAGCTCGGGGATGGTCATCGCGACTCCACCGGTGCTCCGGGTCCGCGGCGCAGTCTGCGGACGGCGGTGATCTGGGCGACGGCGAGCACGATGAGCAACAGGCCGAACAGCACACCTGCGGCGGAGGCGTATCCGAGGCGCTGGGCCGAGACCTGGCCCTGCGCGCCGAACGCCGTTCGATAGATGTACAGCTCCATCACCTCGGTGGAGAAGTACGGGCCGCCGTGGGTCAGCGCCTGCATGAACGCGAACACCTGCATGTTTCCGACCAGGACGATCAGCGTGATGATCACCGCGAACGGCGTCAGCAGCGGCGCCGTGATGGAGACGGAGCGCCGCCACCAGCCGGCTCCGTCGACCTGGGCGGCCTCGTACAGCTCGGTCGGGATGGTCTGCAGGCCGGCGAGCCAGTAGATCATCGGCTGGCCGAACCACTTCCAGACGAAGATGCCGATCGCGGTCCACATCACCACGTGCGGGTCGGTGAGGAAGCCCACCGGGCGCTCGGTGAGGTGGAGTGCGCGCAGCACCTCGTTGGCCGGGCCGTTGAACGCCGAGAAGACCATGCTCATGACGATGCTGACGATGGCCGTGGTGGTGACGACCGGAACGAAGAACAGGGTCCGGAACAGCGGAGCGAGTCGTAGCGACCGGTCGTTGAGGACGATCGCGACGACCAGCGACAGCAGGAGTTCGACGGGCGTCGCGACGCCCGCGAACCACGCCGACCGCCCGAACGCCTTCCAGAAGTACTCGTCTCCCATGAGCTCGCTGAAGTTCTGCCAGCCGACGAAGTGTTTCGCCTGCTCGAAGCCGCTCCAGTCGAAGAACGCGTAGTACCACGACATGACGAGCGGGTAGAAGGAGAACATCACGATCAGCACGAGCCCGGGAAGCATCAGCAGGTAGCAGGGTCGGGCCGCCCAGATGCGCCGACGCAGCGAGTCGCGGGGCTCGTGCCCTGCCGGCTCGCGACGTACGGCGGAGATCGAGGCCATCGTGCTCAGTCCTGGTAGAGCTTGGTGTAGGGAGCGCGCGGGTTCCAGTCCTCGAACACCCAGTCGTCGCGGGAGACCTTGGCGCCGCGCGAAGCCGCCTTCTTGATGGCGTCCTCGAGCGACTTCTCCAGCCGGTCCTCCATCTGCTTCATCGCCTTCTCGACACTGCCGCCGATCCGCCCGGTGTACAGGCCGACGAGGGTGTCGCTGAACGACGGTTGTGCCGGGACCTGCACCTCGTAGACCTTGCTGACATCAGGGTTGCGTACGGCGGGCTCGGGCCGGATGACGGTGTGCTTCGCGCCGAGGTCCATCGCCTTCTGCTGCAGGTCGTCCAGCTTCGCCTTCTTGATCGCGTCCGGGAACGACGGCGGGTCGGCCGCTCCGTCGTAGTCGGCCCACCGCACCTGGCCGGTGGCGCTGGAGAGGTAGCTCATGATGTCGCCGATGACCGGGCCCAGCTTGGTCTTGCTGGAGTACACCCAGGAGTTGGATCCGCCGGGTCCGAAGGCGAGTGGCCAGATGTCCTCGGGGTTCTTCTGCGGTGGGATGTTCAGCCCCAGATGGAAGTCGGGGTTGTCCTCCCGCCAGGCGACGATGTTCCACGGACCCTGGAACATCATGCCCGCCTGACCCAACGGCATCCGCGACCGCGCACCGGGCGCGTCGAGGTTGACCGAGTCCGGGTGCGCGCTGCCGTCCTTCCTGATCGCCAGCATGAGTTCGATCGCCTCGACGACGATCGGGTTGGTGACGTTGTACTTGCCGGTCCGCCAGTCGATGCCGTCGGCGCCGCCGTGCACACCTGCCATCTCGCAGAGAGTGCTGACCGGTCCGGCCAACCCGCCCGGTTGGGCCAGACCGAAGATGATCCCGTAGTACTTCCCACTGCCCTGCTTGGTGACGGTCTTACAGACCTCGCGCAGCTTCGACCAGGTGATCACCTCGTTGGCGAGGTCCGCCCCGACGTCCTTCACCAGGTCGCGGTTGAACAGCAGGAGGTTGTTGATCCGGCCGTTGCCGGTGAGCGGCATTGCGTACGTCTTGCCGCCGAAGTCGGTCACCCCAGGGGCGAACGAGTAGCCGGGATAGCGAGCCTTCACCTTGTCGAAGTCAGGGATGATGTCGTCGTACGCACCGATCCAGCCGTTCGAGACGGCCATCCCCATGGTGATCTGGCCCGGCAACTGGAACACGTCGGGCACGGTCCCGTTGCGCACGCCCAACGTCACCACCTGCGTGATCTGGTTCCAGTTCGTGCCGTCGTACTTCACCGAGATGTTCGGATGCTTCTTCTGGTAGGCGGGGAAGAACTTCTCGAAGAAGCGCGCCTTCATGTCTCCGGAGTCCATCCAGCGCAACCGGACGTTGCCGCTCGGCAGCTTGGTCGTCGCGGCCGGGATGTCGAACGCCGTCGAGGACTTCGGGCGAGCCGGCTGCCCTGCGCCGCCTCCGGTGGAGTCTGAGGTGTTGACGCAGGACGCGGTGACCAGGCCCACGCCGCCGGCGCCGACCAGGTGCAGCATCCTTCGACGTGAGATGGATCGGTCACTCATTTCACAACCTCCTGCTGGGCTTCACAGCGGCATGATGGTGGCGTCGTCGGGTGGGTTCGTCATGAAGTCACGCAGGTCGACCACCTGTTTGGTGACTGCCGAGTAGTTGGCGGCCAGCGAGACGCCGATGCTCTGGGCCGACTCGCGGGCGGTCGCCCGCACCGCGGGCGGATCGTTGCGCCGAACGATCGTCATGAACTCCTGGTCGATGTTCCAGCCGGCTCGGGCCGCGGTCTCCTCAGGCGGGACTCCGCGACGGAACACCGTCGCCTTCGCGAGGTTGACCCGGACCAGGACCTCCCGCGCGGCGACGTCGACCCCGTTCGACCCCGGAATCCCCGGGAACAACGCGTACGTGGAATGGACGCTTCCGGCGGCGCCGTTGGCGAACCCGAGAGTGACCGCGCTGGCGTCCCAGTTCGGCAGCTCCTCCTCGGGGATCGCGTTGTCCGCGTACGCCGCGAAGACGGTGCTGACGTCACCGGCCAGGAAGCGCATGAGGTCGATCAGATGGGTCGCCTGCTCGAAGATCTGGCCACCGCCGGTTCGCCGGTCCCGGATCCAGGGGAGCGGCGGGATCGTCCAGTACCACCATCCGGCCAACATGGTCGGCGGGAGTCCGGCCAGCGCGTCCCTTGCCACGTCGGTCAGCGGACTGTAGCGCCACTGATAGCCCACCGTGCAGAGAACGCCGTGCCGCTCGATGATCTCCGCGGCCGCGGTGGCCGCGGTCACCGACGGAGCCAACGGCTTCTCCACGAAGACGTTGATGCCTCGCTCGGCAGCGAACGTGAGTTGGTCCAGGTGCTCACCGGCGGGTGTACAGAAGTACGCCACGTCCGGGCTGGTCCGATCGAGCAGTTCTCGGTAGTCGACCGATCCGGTCCCCCCGAACTCCGCGGTGAACTCCTCGACTGCTTCCGCGCGCACGTCGGCCGCACCCACGATGCGCACATCCGGAATGTCGTTCAGCTGCTTCGCGTGCAGGCGGCCCATGCGGCCGGCTCCCACGACGGCGACCGTGATGGTCATGGCCGGGCTCCCTCACGCAGGTGCCGGACGGTCCGGCGGAGGTCCTCCACGTCGTCGACCGGTCGGCACTCCAGGCCCAGCCAGCCCGTGTAGCCGTGTTCGTCCAACGAGGCGAGGACCGCGCCGAAGTCGATGTCGCCGTCGCCGGGAAGGCGTCGATCGGTGTCGGAGAGATGCACCAGGGCGAGTTGGTCGCCCGCGGCCGTGATCATCTCCGGGATGTTCTGGCCTTCGCGTTCGCAGTGGTAGGTGTCGACCATCGTGGCGATGCGAGGTGACCCGATCGCGTCACAGATGCCGGCACCGACACCGGGATCGGTGAGGAAATGGGTCTCACCGTGGTTCAGCGGCTCGATGGTGACCCGCACGCTGAGGTCGGCGATCCGTTCGGCGATCTCGGCGAGACTCACCATGAGCACAGCGGTCTCGACCTGGTGCAGGGGAAGCACCTGCCCGAATCCACGTAGTCTCGCGGCACCGAAGACCGGTACCAGGATCAGGTTGGACGCGCCTACGGCATCGGCGGTCTCCGCGTACTCGACCACCCGGTCGACCGCGCCGGCACGGTCGGCCGCCCTGGCCGACAGCAGGCCTGGTTCTCGGAGCTGGGAGTAGATCGCGCCGACCGGAACGCCACTGTCCGCGAGTCGGTCACGCACCGACGGTTCGCTGACGGTGGCCATTCGCAGGTCGATGCCGTCGAGTCCGGCTTCCCGGACGAAGTCGAGCTTGTCCTCGATTGGACGCCGGCCCAGCATCTGTTCCGCACAGGAAAGTCGCACGGCCAGGCACCCCCCTCGTAGGTAGGTGGGGCTGCGGAATTGCGGACTGAACCTAGGGAGCTGCAGGACTGCAAACGCTGAGGTCGATCGATCGATCGGGATTGATTGAGTGATTGTTGCAACCAACTCTGATCGGTTAACGTATTGATCACTCTCAGCCCTGTCAAGGGTGGTGGACGCAGGAGGTCAAGGGCAGATGCGGCTCACCAACGGCTACTCCGGCGCCAACCACCGCAGTGTGAAGCAGAGCAACCGTGCGGTCGTCTTCAGGGCGATCCACCGAATGGCCCCGATCGCACGCGTCGATCTCGCGCGGCAGACCGGGCTCAACCCGGCGACCGTTTCCCACATCGTCGAAGAGCTCATCGCCTCCGGTCTCGCGAACGAGACCGGCACGCGCTCGCCTCAGCGTGCCGGTCGCCGGCCCATCAGCCTGGAGATCAACCCGACGGGTCGTTATGCCGTCGGCCTGGACCTCGCCCGGCACACGATCACGGGCGCGCTGGTCGACCTGTCCGGCGCGGTGCACGCGAGGATCGAGCAGGAGGCGGACAACCCGTGGCGGGAGGAGACGGCGGTGCCGATCGGCAGCCGGGTCGTCGAACGTCTGCTCAGGCCCCTCACGTCCATGCAACGCGACGCGGTGGTGGGCATCGGGATGGGTATCCCCGGGCCGGTGAGCATCCGCACGGGCCAGTACCTCGCGCCGCGTTCGTTCGACTCGTGGCGGGCCGTCGCGCTGGCCGCCGAACTCGAGCACCGGTGGAAGCTTCCGACCTGGGTCGACAACAACGCCAACACGAGTGCGCTCGCCGCGTTGTGGTTCGGTGCGGGACAGGGGGCGCAGAACTTCGTCCTGCTCAATCTCGGTGTCGGCGTGGGGACCGGCCTGGTCCTCGACGGTGACCTCTACCGCGGCAACCACGACCTGGCGGGGGAGGCCGGGCACCTGAGCGTCGACCTCGACGGTCCGCAGTGCGCGTGCGGCAACAACGGCTGCCTGGAAACGTACGTCTCCGTCCCCAGGGTGCTGGAGGCCGTGCGGTCGGGCTCACAGCGAGGGCGAAAGGGTCGCGCCGCGGACGTGACGCTGCCCGAGGTCGTCACCGCACTGCACGCCGGCGACCCGCACGTCGTCGACGTCTTCGCCGACGTGGCCAGGCATCTGGCGGCGGGGATCGTGACGATCATCTACACCCTCGACCCCGAACTCATCCTGCTCGGCAGGGAACTCTCCTCCGCCGGTGACGCACTGGTCGTCCCGGTTCGCGAGGAGGTCCGCAGACGGATCTTCCCGGCCATGCGGGACGCCGTACGGATCGAGGTGTCGAACCTGGTCGACGCGCCCACGATCGGGGCGGCCACCCTGGCGCTGCGGGAGATCTTCCACGCGCCGCTGGGCGCCCGCGGCTGAGCCCGCACTCCGGGACCCTGGCTCCGTCCGCCGGGTGAGTGGCAGTGGTCGGTTCGCCCTCGTGTCACCGCCCCCGCAGGAACCGATGCGACCCGGGATAATTGCGGGATGCAATAATCACCCAGTGCATGAATCAGGCGAGGACCCCGAGGGCGTGGTCGACGCGTTGATCACGGCCAGTCGTGCGCTGGTCGCGGTGGCCGCCCGTTCGGTGGCCGATCTCGGTGACGTGACGCTTCCGCAGTACCGCGCGCTGGTCGTGCTGGCCGGCCGGGGGCCGCAGCGGGGAGTCGATCTGGCGGCGGAGCTGGGCGTCACGCCCTCGACGGCGACCCGGCTGATCGACCGCCTGGTGAAGGCGGACCTGGTGGACCGGCAACCCCTGCCCGGTGATCGTCGCGCCGTGGAGGTGACGTTGAAACCGGCCGGCCGGCGGTACGTCGCCAAGGTGACCCGTCGCCGGCGCGCCGAGATCCGGCGCATCGTCGCCCGGATGTCACCGCAGGAGCGGGCTGGCGCCGTGGCCGGGCTCCGGGCACTGGCCGACGCCGCGGGTGAGGTGCCGGAGCAGCAGTGGTGGCTGGGATTCGAACAGTTCGAGCGATCCGAACAGGACCCGGAAGTGGAGGGCGAGCACCGCTCGTGAGTGTGGAACCGATGTCAGCTGTCGTGGTCCGGCGTCCGTCCAGCCGGTTGCGCCGTGGCTTCGACTGGTTGCGGGGAACGCCCGCCGGGCTGGTGCCGCTGGCGCTGGTGGTCGGTCTCGGCGCCGGGCTGGGCGCCGTCGCCTTTCGCTACCTGATCCTGTGGTTCACCGAACTCTTCAGCGGCCACGCCGACTACTCCGGCGCCGGGCACGCGGCCAACCACTTCGTACCAAGGCTCGGCATGTTCTTCGTGGTTCTCGCCCCGGTCGTCGGCGGCCTGATCTACGGGCCGGTCGTGCACCGGTTCGCCCGCGAGGCCCGCGGTCACGGAGTGCCCGAGGTGATGCTCGCGGTCGCCGAACGCGGCGGCCGGATCGCCCCGCAGGTCGCGGTGGTGAAGGCGCTGGCGTCCGCGCTGTGCATCGGTTCCGGTGGCTCGGTCGGCCGGGAGGGGCCGATCGTGCAGATCGGGTCGGCGCTCGGGTCCAGCCTCGGCCAGGTCGTCCGCCTGCCGGAGAAACGCCTGCGCCTGTTGGTGGCCTGCGGCGCGGCCGGTGGTATCTCGGCAACCTTCAACGCTCCGATCGCCGGGGTGTTCTTCGCGATGGAACTCATCCTGAACGACTTCGGTGCGGAGTCGTTCGGTGCGGTGGTTCTCACGTCCGTGACCGCCGCGGTGATCGGGCGCGCGGTGTTCGGCGACGCGCCGTTCCTCCACCTGCCGGCGTTCCACCTCACCTCGCCCGCGGAGTTCGTGACGTACGTCCTGCTCGGGGTGCTCGCGGCGGTCGTCGGACTGGGCTTCGTCAGGATTCTCTACGGTTTCGAGGATCTGGCCGACCGGATCTGGCGTGGACCGGAGTGGCTGCGCCCGGCCGTCGGTGGCCTGCTGCTGGGTGGGGTGCTGCTCGTCCTGCCGCAGATGTACGGCGTGGGCTACCCGGTGCTGTCCGGTGCCGTCGAGGGTCACTACGTGGTGTGGTTCCTGCTCGTACTGCTGGTGGGCAAGATCATCGCCACCAGTCTCACCATCTCGATCGGGGGCTCCGGCGGAGTCTTCGCGCCGTCGCTGTTCCTCGGTGCGATGGCAGGCAGCGCGTTCGGCCTTGCCGCGCACGCCGCGCTGCCGGGGCTGGTGGGGTCGGCCGGGGCGTACGGGCTGGTCGGCATGGGCGCGGTCTTCGCCGCGACCTCGCAGGCACCCATCACCGCCGTACTCATCATCTTCGAGCTCACCGGTGACTACTCGATCATCCTCCCGCTGATGGCCGCGGTCGCGGTGGCGACCGCCCTGTCCAAGCGGCTGTCCCGGGACACCATCTACACGCTCAAGCTCCGGCGCCGGGGGATCGACATCATGCGGGGCCGTTCGGCCAGCCTGCTGGAAACGCTCACCGTGGGGGAGGCGATGCAACCGGTGCCGGCACCGCTCGCCTTCGACGCCCCGCTGGACGACGTACTGTCCCGGCTGGCCGAGGGCAGCGACCCGGCGGTGCCCGTCGTCGACGGCCAGGGTGCATACCGCGGAACGATTTCCGTACGCCAGGCCGAGGCCGCGGCCCGGGACAACGAACTCGACGCGACGGCCGCCGCCCTGGCCACCGCCGTACCCGCGCTGTCCGGCGGCCAGACTCTGGCCAGTGCGCTGAGCCTCCTCGACAACGCCGAGGACGACGGGCTGCCGGTGCTCGCCGACGACGGCAGCGAACTCGTCGGCTGGCTGAACCACAAGCAGGTGCTCACCCGCTATCGGCGCCGGCTCGCCGACGTGGCCGAGGACGCGCGCTCCGAGCCGCGCAAGCTCGGCGGGTTCCGGGTCGTCGGGCTCAGCCTGGACGGCAACGCGGGCGCCGACGTCGACCTTGCCGGGCTGCGGATCAGTGAGGTGAACTGGCCGCCCGCCACCCGGGTGATGGCGATCCGCCGCGACGAGGCGGCGGTGCCGGTCACCGCTGACACGGTGCTGGAGAGCGGGGACAGGCTCAGCGTGCTGGTGCCCGCCGAGCACGCCGACGACCTGGGCGACCTCACTCCGCGGCCGGCGCACGTCTGATCGGTTCGCGGCATGGACGGGATGAGCGGCGGCATGAGCGGGCCGATGTGGATGCCCATGGTGGCGCCCACACTGGCCCGGTTGCTCGCCTGGCATCCGCAACCGGTGCCGGTCTTTCCGGTCGGCACTGCCCTTGCCCTGCTGGCGTACACCGCCGGCATGGTCATGCTCAGGCGGCGAGGGGTCCGCTGGCCCGTCGGCCGCTGGATCGTGTTCGTCGCGGGCCTGCTCACTGTCGTCGCCGTCACCGGAACCGGTGTCGGCGGGTACGGCATGCGGTTGTTCAGCGTGCACATGGTTCAGCACATGGTGCTGAGCATGCTGTCACCGGTGCTCCTGCTCCTCGGAGCACCGGTGACGCTTGCCCTGCGTGCGCTGCCTCCCGCGCCGCGTGGGCGGCGCGGCCCGCGCGAGGTGCTGCTCGTCGTACTGCACAGCAGGGTCGCCCGGGTGCTCGCCTCGCCGTTCTTCAGCCTGCCGTTGTTCCTCGCCAGCCTGTACGGCTTGTACTACACGCCCATCTTCGACGCGGCGATGTCGAACTGGGCCGGTCACACCCTCATGCTGGTTCACTTTCTCGCCGTCGGCCTGCTCTTCTTCTGGCCGATCCTCGGCGTCGATCCCGGTCCGCACCGGGTGAGTCATCCGATCCGGCTGGCGGAGTTGTTCGTGGGTGTTCCGTTCCACGCCGTCTTCGGGATCGCGGTGATGATGTCGTCGACCCTGATCGCCGGCTACTTCGCGCATCCGCCTTCTGCCTGGGGAGTCTCGCCGCTGCAGGACCAGTCCACCGGTGGCGGCATCGCGTGGGCGTTCACCGAGGTGCCCACCGCGCTCGTCCTGGTGGTGGTGTTCCTCGACTGGTGGCGCAGCGACCAACGCCTGGCCAGACGGACCGACCGGGCAGCCGATCGCGACGACGACGCCAAGTTGGCGGAGTACAACGCGCACCTGCAAAGCCTCGCCCGCCGTTCACCGCACGACCGCTGACCAAAAGGGGCGTAGAGCACGCGCGAACGCTTCCGTGGCGATCAGTGCCACTACTGTCGCAATGATCGGGCAGTGCGCGTCACCGGACGAAGGGACGGCTGCCATGCCGTGGGTCAAGCGTGTTCTCCTGTTCGCGTTCGCCGTCGCCCTCGGGTGGACGCTCAGCGCTACTCATCCGCAGACCGCCGGCGCGGCCAAGATCGAGGCGGGCTGTGCCAACTCCACGTCCGATGCTGCGAACATCAACGCGGCCATAGCCGGGAGCAGGGCCGGGGACCAGATCATCATCACCGGTCAGTGCCGGATCAATCAGACGATCAAGCTCCTCGGCGATCGTTCCTACCGCGGCGAGAGCAGGACCGGAACCGTTCTCCGGCAGCAGGACGGGGCCAACATCAGGGCGATCCTCGCGTCGGACAGCTTCCTCGACAACGATCCCAAGACCGGAACCCCTGTGTCCGTGCGGCAGTTGACCCTGGACGGAAACCGTGCGCACAATTCCGCGCCGACGTCGGGGATCATCCTCCGGTCGTGGCAGACGGTCGTTTCCGACGTGCAGATCACGTCGATGGGCGGCCACGGCATCTGGTTCACAAACGAGAGCGCCGACGGCACCCGCCTGACCAACACCTCGGTCAACGGGCAGATCACAGGCAACTTCATCACCGACTCGGGCGGACACGGCGTCTATGTCGACGACCCGGGAAACTCCCTCACGGACTGGAACCTCAGCGGCAACTGGATCGCCAACTCCGGTCTGGACGGGATTCACCTGGACAACGCTGCCGGCTGGGTGGTCCGCAACAACCACATCTACGGCGTTCCCGAGAGCGCGATCTACGCCAATCGCCTGTGGGGAACCTCGATCTCGGACAACTACATCGAGGACTTCGGCCGGTCCACCCGGACCGGCACGTGGTACGGAATCCAGGCGACGGTCCAGGGTGGAGTTGCCTCGACGATCGCCGACAACAAGGTCTTCAACATCAACGGAGAGTCCAACCCGGCGTCGACGTACCGCTACATCGGCATCTCCAAAGTCAACTACGGCACAGGTGTGCTGAGCGTGACCGGAAATGCCGTCCGCGGCGGCGGATCTCCCAACGGCACAGGGTTCTATTACGCCCGCGGGAGCGGTGACTCACTCCTGGTCAGTTCCACCGGGAACATTGTCACCGACGTCGGCACGGGTCGGCGAACCGATGGTGACCACGTTCAGATCACCCGCGGTATGTAGGTGTCGTGCCGATGAACTCGTCGGCGACCCACCGGGCGACGTCGGTGGGGTAGGGCGCCGGGAGGCCCAGGATGACGTGCCCGAAGCCGGCGCCGACCGCTTCGCCGATCGCGTCACGGGTGTGGCCCGGCTGGTCGTAGGAGACCGGCAGGTGGATCGAGCGGACGATGGAGGCCGGGTCCCGGCCGATCTCGGCGCAGTACTTGTCCAGCAGCGTGCTCCGGCGGACGAGGTCGTCGACGGGACCGCCGCCCGGGATGTTCCACAGGTCGGCGTGCTCGGCGACCACGCGAAGCGTCGCCGACGAACGGCCGCCGATCATGATCGGCGGATGGGGACGCTGGACGGGCTTGGGGTTTCCGTATGCTCCGGTGAGTCGCACGTACGTGCCGTCGAAGTCGAACGGCTCGTCCGACGTCCACAGCCGACGGATCACCGTGCATGCCTCGGCGAGACTGCCCACGGCGTGTTCGGCGTCGTGGAAGGGCAGCCCGTGTGCTTCGTACTCGCGACGGGCCAGCGGGTGGCTGGGCCGTGAGCCGGCACCGATGCCGAAGTCGAGCCGTCCGCCGGAGACGACGTCGACGGTGGCCGCGATCCTGGCCAGCATCGCCGGCGGCCGGAAGCGGTTGCTGGTCACCAGTACGCCGAGTCGCATCCGGGCGGTGTGGGCGGCGAGCGCCGAGAGCAGCGTCCAGCCCTCGTACGTCGGGCCGTTCGGGTCGCCGAAGATCGGCATCAGGTGGTCGAACAGCCAGGCGTGCTCGATCTCCGGGATCGCGTCCGCCTCGCGCCAGACTCGCAGGATGTCGGGGTAGTCGACCTGGGACGGAGCGGTCATGATCCCGAAGCTGGGTCGGGATGTGCGCTGGGTGTGGGGCATCGGTTGGCGGTCCTTTCAGCGGCGGCGCAGGGACGGGTCGAGCAGCGCCGGCGGGGTGTCGTGCTTCTCCTGCGGTGCCAGGTCGACCCCGGGCACGACGATCTCGTCGATCGCGTCGAGGACGTCGACGGCGAGCACGGTGTCGGCGGCGGCGAGCTGTGAGCGCAGGTGGTCCAGCGTTCGGGGGCCGACGAGCGCGCTGGTCACCGCTGGGTGCGCGGTCACGAACCCCAACGCCAGTTGGATCATGGTCAGGCCGGCATCGTCGGCGACCTTGGCCAACCGCTCGACGGCATCCAGCCTGGCGCGGTTGGCGGGGATCGCCATGTCGAAGCGCTCCGGTAGGAACGCCGAACGGTTGGTGGTGATCTCCCGGCCCGCGCGGACCGCGCCGGACAGCCAGCCCGAGGCCAACGGGCTCCACGCCAGTACGCCGAGGCCGTACTGCTCGGTCACCGGCAGCACGTGGGTCTCGATCCCTCGTTGCAGAATCGAGTAGCTGGGCTGTTCGGTGACGTACCGGCTCAGGTGGTTGTCGCGGGCTGCCCACCGCGCCTGCACGATGCGGTAGGCGGGGAACGTCGAGGAGCCGAAGTAGCGGATCTTTCCCGCACGTTGCAGATCCGTCAACGCAGACAGGGTTTCCTCGTCGCTGGTGGCCGGATCCCACCGGTGGATCTGGTAGAGGTCGACGTGGTCGACTCCGAGCCGACGCAGGCTGTTGTCCAGTTCGGTGACCAGCCAGCGGCGCGAACTCCCTCTGTGGTTGCGCTCCTCGCCGATCGGCAGGCCTGCCTTCGTGGCCAGCACGATGTCGTCGCGGCGGCCGGCGATGGCCTTGCCGACCATCTCCTCCGACTCGCCGTCGCCGTACCGGTCGGCGGTGTCGATGAGGTTGATGCCGCCCTCGAGCGCGGCGTCGACGAGGGCGGTGGCCTCGTTCTGGGTCGTACGTCCGGCCCTGCCGAAGTTCATCGCGCCGAGCGCGAGGGAGCTGACCTGGACTCCGGTGCGGCCAAGGGTGCGGTACTGCATGACGATGTTCCTTCGCTCTGGCATCATGGGGTGCAAGCGGAACGCTGCTCCGGTTACGATACGGAACGACGTTCCGTTTTGCAAGGTCGATGGCGGAAGGGATCGGTTCGGTGAGCGAGGGAGACGGCGTCCGGAGAGCTGGGCAAGTGGCCGGGCAAGGGGCCGGGCAGGGCGCCGGGCAAACCCGGTCCAAGCGGGCGGACGCCCGGCGCAACGAGAAGGCCCTGCTGGACGCGGCCGCCGCGGTCTTCGTCGCGTCAGGCGTGGAGGCGCCGGTCCGCGAGATTGCCGCCCGCGCCGGCGTCGGGACGGGCACGATCTACCGGCACTTCCCGACTCGGGCGGACCTCATCATCGCCGTGTTCCGGCACCAGGTCGACGCCTGCGCCGAGGCCGGTCCGCGGCTGCTGGCGACCGGCGAGAGCCCCTACGTCGCTCTGACGAAGTGGATCGACCTCTTCGTCGACTTCGTGGTCACCAAGCACGGGCTCGCTGCCGTACTGCGGTCCGACAGCGCCGGCATGGACACCCTGGGTGCCTACTTCCTCGACCGCCTGCTGCCCGTGTGCACCGACCTGCTCGACGCGGCGGTCACCTCCGGCGAGATCCGGGACGGTGTGGAGGCGTACGAACTCATGCGTGGCGTCGGAAACCTCTGCATCGGCGCGGACAACGATCCCCGCTACGACGCGCGCCGGCTGGTCGGACTCCTCGTCGCCGGCCTTCGTCGGCCGCGGTGACGGATCAGCCGCCGGACCGCGTCAGCTGCCGGACCGCATCAGTCGTCGACCCAGGGCGGTGACGGCTCGTCGGAGTTCGGGGGAGGCGAGGACGTGGAAGGGTGCCGGGATGGCGGCGAGCTGGCGGGCGTACCACTCGGGCTCGTCCGTGGTCGCCCGAAGGTGGGTTCGGCCGTCGGTGTCGGCCTCGACCCGTCCGAGGCTTCGCCGTACCCACCGCGACGTCTCCTCGACCGTCGCGTCGACCACGACGTCGACCTCGTACGTCCACCCCTGGGACAGGTGTTCCTCCAACGTACGCAGGGCATCCAGGTCCGCCGGTGGGGTGAACGACTCGGCCAGCGACTCCACCGACGCGATCCGGTCCACGCGCAGCACCCGCCGTGCCTGCCTGGTGTGGGACCAGGCCAGGAGGTACCACCGGCTGTGCCGGAGTACGACGGCCCAGGGATCGACGTCCATCACCCGGTCGCCGGCCTGGCCCAGCCGGTAGGTGAGGCGGAGCCGTCGCGCCGCCGCGCAGGCCTCGACCAGCCGGGTGGTCAGCTCGGGGCCGGCCGTCGGCTCGTCGGTGGGGCGGGGAGTGGGTACGTCGCGGACGCTGCGGACCGGCTCGGCCACCCGCTCCGGCAGGGCGCGCACGATCTTGGCCAGTGCGCTGCCCACCAGGTCGGCCGGGTCGGCGGCCCCTCGGTGCCCTTCGAGGACGGCCATCACCAGTCCGACCGCCTCGGCGGCACTGAACATCAACGGCGCAAGGCGAAGTCCGCGTCCCACCCGGTAGCCGCCGTAGGGGCCGCTGGCCGACTCGATCGGCAGGTCGGCTTCCCGCAGGATCGCGACGTAGCGGCGGGCGGCGCGTTCGGTGACCCCGAGCCGCTCGCCCAGCCGCTGGGCCGTGATGCCCGGGCTGTTCTGGATGAGCTCGAGGGCCAGCAGGGCCCGGGAGGTGGGGCTCAGTTCGTCGGTCATCGCTCGATCCGGTTCCGGCAGCAGAACGTCCGCGACCAACGCTAGCGTCCTACCGATGGCATCCGACAGCGGTGCGATCCTGCGCGAACGATCCCTGGCGCCGCGGTGAGGTTCGACGATCTCCGGGGTTGACGCGTCCGTCGCGCGGCAATAGCGTGCCGGTACGCGCGAGGGGCGCGACCGGTCCGCGGAAAGGGCAGTGCCCACCCACCCAGTGCATCGAAGGTGACGAACCTTCTTTCAGCCTGACCCGGGCGGACCCCAGGCGACCTACGAAAGAGGTTCGTATGGACGTCATCCATGCCCGCTCGCTTCCGCCGCGCCCCAGCCTGGAGCAGTACCACAAGCAGGCCAAGGATCTGCTGAAGGCCTGCCGGGCCGGCGATCCGGACGCTCTCGAACGCGTCAACCGTGAGTTGCCCGCGGTCGATCGGCAGCATCGCTCCAGTGACCGGTCCGGTCACACGCTCGCCGACGCGCAGTTCGTGATCGCCCGCGAGCACGGCTTCGCCAGCTGGCCGAAGTTCTCCGCCCACCTGCAAGGTCTGGTTGACGGCCCCGTCGGCAGGTACGAGGCCGCCGTGGACGCGATCGTCACCGGTGACCTCGACACGCTGACCACGTTGGTAGACCGTCACCCGGACCTGGTTCGTGCGCGGTCGACCCGTACGCACCGGGCGACGTTGTTGCACTACGTCGCCGCCAACGGTGTGGAGACATATCGGCAGAAGACTCCGCCCAACGCCGTCGAGGTCGCAGACCTGCTGCTGGCGCGGGGCGCTGAGGCCGATGCTGTCGCCTCCATGTACGGAGCGGACGACGCAACGACGATGGAGATGCTCGTCTCCAGCACCCATCCGGCCGAAGCCGGGGTGCAGGCGCGCCTGGTGGACAAGCTGGTCGACTTCGGTGCGACAGTGAACGGTCCGGGCGACGACAACCGGCCGTTGGTGATCGCACTGGCGTACCAGTACTCGTCTGCCGCCGAGGCACTGGTCCGCAGAGGTGCACGAACCGACGACATCGTGTCGGCCGCCGGCCTCGGCCGGGAGGATCTCGTACGTGACTACCTGGACGACGAGGGCCGGCTGCGGTCACACGTCCGGGTCGTCGGGTTGCGACCGAACCTGCCGCGACGGCCCGAGGCGAACGTCGGCTGGGCGTTCGTCGTCGCCGCCGCACTGGGGCACGCCGGGGTGGTCGACCTGCTGTCCCGTCGAGGAGCCGATCCAGGTACGCGGGCGATGGCCGGCCTCACCGCGCTGCACTGGGCGGCCGTCCAGGGTCACCTGGACGTGGTCGACCTCCTGATCACCCGCGGCGCTCCCCTGGAGGACGCGGACAACTACCACCACGCCACGGTGTTGGGGGTCGCGGTGTGGGCGGTGAACAACGGCACGCATCCAGACCGGGTCACCATCGTCGAGCGACTGCTGGCGGCCGGTGCCCGGGCGGACGCGATCAACCGGCCGACCGGCGACGACGGCGTGGACGAACTCCTGCGTCGACACGGTGCGCGGATCGACTGACCCGTTCGTCTGAGCCTCGCCCACGGCGAGGCTCAGACACAGGTCAGTCGTTTCGTGGCGCCGTTGCTCAGCGTGCACTCCGGGCCCAGCTTGGAACCGGAGGTGTCGTGGAAGGTCAGGTGCCACTGGCCCTGGTCGCGTAGCAGCAGGTATCCGTGCACGTCCTGTGAGATCGACTTCCTGACGGGCTGGTTGTCGACGACCTTGCCGAGCACCTTGCTGTCGTCGGGTGCCGTGTTGAGTTCGGATCCGGACGAACCCACCGTCAACTGCGGCGGACGTGAGCTGTTGAAGCCCAACAGCTGGTACAGGTGCTCGTGCCCGGAGATGACGAGCCGGATGTTGGGTGCCAGCGCGGTCAGGGCGGTCTGCGAGATCGACTTTTCCAGCGTTGGGTTTGTCCAGGTGACCGTGGTCGAGGAGGCGGCCTGCACCATCCACAGCGGCTTGTGGGAGATCAGGAAATAGTCCTGGGTGGGGTTGTTCGCGGCCAACGCGTTCACCTGGTCGAACGCCCGCCTCCACAGCGGAACCTCCTGCGGATCCAGCACGAAGTCGTTGCCGGGGGTTGCGGACGAGGTGTCCATCAGGACGAAGTGCAGCGTGCCCGCGTTGATCTGGACCGGTTGGGTGGGTGTGTCGGGGTAGGTGAAGCACTGGTTGTTCGAGAAGAGCACCGTGTGGAGGTAGCGGAACCACTCGGCGCCCCGCCCGATCCCTGGCGTACACACCTCGTGGTTTCCACGGGCGAAGATGAACGGCGCCTGCCCCAGCAACGCCGCGGCCGGGCGGAAGAAGTCCTTGACCAGACAGTCCCAGTCCGCAGCCTGTCCCTGCATGTCGCAACCGGGGGTGGCGTCGTTGGCGGCCTGTGGTTGTTCGCGATACACGTAGTCGCCCGCCTCGATGACGAGTTCGGGACGCGAGAGCGCCGCGGCGTTGATGGAAAGTGGCTGGAACGGCCAGTCGTGCGAGCAGTTCTGGTCCAGCGCGGGATTGGTGAACCTGACCTCGCAGCCGGCGTCACCGATCGCCACGATGCTGTTGGGCCGAGGCCGCCCCGCCGCCTGCCACCGCGCTAGCGGCAGTTGGAGGTTCGCCGGGTTGATGATCCTTGCGTTCGTCGTGGTGCTCTGCACGACCGCGTTGGTGGCGCCGTCGGGTACGGGCAGCCGGCAGACCGTCGTGGGGAACTGCGTCCCGAACGGGCCGCTGACGAAGACCATCTGGTGGCCGGTTCTCATGCCCTGGTAGGTGTAGTTGACGGTCGGGCACACGCCGGCGGGCAGCTCCGTCGTCGCCCAGCGGATCACGGTCCCGCGTGGCGTCAGTTGCGTCCAACCCCACGCCTCGCCGTTCTTCGGTGCACCGGGTGACGGGGTGGGCGTCGGAGTGGGCTTCGGGTGCGGCCACATCGCCGGACGGGCGTTCGCGGCCTCCGACGTCGCAGGTGTCTCCCGGGCCCGGTCCAGCAGCATCGGCGCCGTGATGGCACCTGCCAGCAGCCCGATGACAACCAGGACCAACGCGAATCTGCGTGACATCGTGTGCCGTCCCCGAAACCAGCTGCTGGGTCGACGATGAGGTCGTCGTCCGTCAAGCGCGCATGTGCCCCTTGCTCAGGTCGACAAACAGAGGTGGGGAACCGCGCCGGCCGGGCGCGCCTACACGTCCCACACAACAGCCGGATGTCCGGACTACGGCGTCTCCGCTACTGTCGTGCGCCCCGCGGACTGCTGAGTTCGTCGACCGCGACGTATCCGACCTGGAGAGTGCCGCCGGAAGAGGTCTGCGGGGTTGGCGTACTGCATCCGCAGACTCCGTCGGGGAAGCCACCGCCGACCGCGAGGTCGAGGATGACGGCGAAGCCGTGGTCGACCGCGGCCCGCCAGGTCTCGGCCGGCACCTGGGACTGGTCGATCGCGAAGGTCTGGGCGCCGTCGAGGTACCATCGGATCCGTTCGCGTAGTGGGTTCCGCCGGTCGACGACCACGGAGTAGGTGTGGAAGCTGGTCTGGCAGCCGGGGCAGGGTTTCAGGCCACTTCCGATGCCGATGGGCTCGTTGCACGGGCCGTCGGGGTAGACGCCGCAGTGGAAGGTGGACGCGACATGGCTTCGGGCGTTGACGTCCTCGAGGATGTCTATCTCGCCGGCTCCGGGCCAGTCGCCCGGTCCGAGCATCCAGAACGCCGGCCAGTAGCCGAGGCCGTGGGCAGGGTTGGGTTGCTGGATGGACGCGCTGACCCGCATGGCGCCACCGGCGGGGGCGCCGAAGAGCCGGGGGGTACGGATTCGGCCGGACGTCCAGGTGCGGTCCGAACCAAGCGCCCGGATGACGAGGTTGCCGCGGCCGTCCTGGAAGACGTTGTCCGTCGAGTCGGTGGCGGTCTCGATCTCGCCCGTACCGAAGTTCGATCCCGGCCCGACGTCGTAGGTCCATCGGTCCGCGTCGACCCGGCTGCCTGCCCCGCCGTCGAACGAGTCCGTCCACACCCGCCGCCATCCCGGTGCCGGCGACGGCACACCCGAACGCTGTTCAGCGGCGGAGCCGATTCCCGGCGATGTCGTGACCGGCGCGGACACGGAGGCGGACGAAGGCGCGGCGGCCGACAACGCCGCTGCGAGCGCGGCGGCCGCGACCGGCAGGAGGCCGCGTCGAAGGACAGACAGGGGAGAATGTGAACGGGACATGGTCGCCTCCCTGGTCGCGGTCACGACGATGACGCAGCCTGCACCCAGTCCGCGGCGACGGCAAGCAGGACGGCGTGAATCCGGGCCTGAACGGCCGCTCTCGGACACGCCGCTACGCTTCCGAGCCGCCGTCAGCGCCCTGGGCGGTCGGAACCGGCGTTCGCGTCCAGGAATTCTCGGACGTGTCGTGCCCACACGTCCGGCTTCTCGAACTGGCACTGGTGGGCGGCCCCGTCGACCACCGCGAGCTCACTGCCAGGAAGTTCCTCGTGCAGCCTGTGGGCAACCTGTACCGGGAAGCCCATGTCCTTCTCGCCGTGCAGAACAAGAACGGGCTTCCGTGCTTGGCGCAGGATCCCCACTGGATCGCCTGGGCACCAGGGATGCAGCGTTTCGGCGGGGTCGGGATGTGCGGCGCCCCAGGTGCCGGAGAACCGCACCCGGTCAAGGAGTTCGAGGTACTCCGGCAGCAACGACAGGTCCCAGATGGCGGTTGAAGCACCATTCCTGGCCCAGGGCTCGAACGTGTCACCGTCGATCTGGTCCTCGGGAAGCTGCTGCCGTACGCGACGGTGGTAGTCGTCCCAGCCCTCCAAGTACCCCGCGAAGTCCTGATACGCCGTGGTGGACGCGAGAACCAGCCGGCGCACCTGCGCAGGATGCTTGTCCAGGAAGTGCATGGCTACCCGACCCCCGGTGGAGAACCCGAGCAGGTCCACCTGGTGTCAGCAGGCACTGACAACGATCAGCCGAGGAGAACCATGAGACGCTCGGCCTGACGTTCCGCCGTGCCCGGTGGGTTGCGCCGGTTGTCACCGTCGAAGCTCAGCAGGTACAGCCAGACGAGGGCGAGGAGTCGTCGACATTCCCGCAGGCGTACGGACTCGGCGGGTGTCAAACTCGAACTGGCCCAGGAACGCCCGCGTATCCAGGGGATGTTCGACCCAGCTGCCGACGTGCTCGGTGACCTCCGCGAGCTCGAAGGCCCGGTCGCTGCGGCCGGAGTCCTCGAAGTCGACGATCCGGACCTGGGAGCCGTCCCACAGATAGTTGGCGAGGTTGCCGTCTCCCGGCCCGAAGACCGGCGGAACGGCGGGGGCGTGGTCCGCCTGGAGTCCCGAACGTTCCAGCCAGGTCAGTCCAGCACTCAGCGCACGGCCCACCTGGGCGTCGACCTCGGGCGGCTTCTCGGCAGCCCACCGGCGAAGATGGGCGACGAGGCCGGCCTGCTGGCCGGGCCGGATCGGGACCTGCCGGAGCACATCGGACGGCAGGGCCGTGTGGATCGCCCGCATGGCCGTCGCCAGCGCCGCGAGTTGCTCGCTGCTCAGCGTGAGTCCCCGCAGCGGAGTGCCGGGAAGCCGGGACATCAGCACCGTCGATCCGGTCACCCCGAGCTGGGCTTTCACGGGTTCGGGTGCGAGGCCGGGGACGTGTTCGTGCAACAGCGTGAGAGCACGCCACTCGCGTTCCGCGCACCCGCCGTCGGCTTCCGGAAACCGCTTGATCACCTGGTCACCGGTGAGTTCGACTGCATGCGTGCCCCACGCTGTCCGGCTCATGCCCGACGATCCTGCCAGGCTCGTGCAGCCAGTGCCCGTGAACCCGGGGCCCGCGGACCCGGACGGCCGTCAGCGGTGAGTGTGCTGTCCGGCCTCGTCCGAGCGCGTCTGGTGGGGTAGGGCCGGTCGGGCAGGCTCGCTCGGCTCCGGGCCACCCGCCTCGAGCTCGGCCGATTCGGCGTCGGCCGGCTCCACGCCGGCCGGGCCGGACGGGGCGGACTCGACCTCGGCGGGACCGCTGTCGCGCGTGCGTGTCCCGGTCGTCGCGGTGGAGAGCTGCTGGACAAGTCCGCCGGCCGCGGTGTCGAGGAACCTCAGCAGCTCGACCGGGAAGGGGAGGACGACGGTGGAGTTCTTCTCCGCGGCAACCTCGACGATGGTCTGGAGCAGGCGCAGCTGCAGGGCCGCGGGCGTGTCCGCCATCTCCTTGGCCGCCGAGGCCAGCTTCTTCGACGCCTGGAACTCTCCGTCAGCGGTGATGATCCGGGAACGTCGTTCGCGTTCGGCCTCGGCCTGCCGCGACATGGACCGCTTCATCGTCTCGGGCAACGCGACGTCCTTGATCTCCACCCGGTCGATGGTGATTCCCCACCCGACGGACGGGCTGTCGATCATCAGCGCGAGCCCCTCGTTCAGGCGTTCGCGGTTGCACAGCAGGTCGTCGAGCTCACTCTTGCCGATGATCGAACGCAGGGACGTCTGAGCGACCTGCGACACGGCGAAGTCGTAGTCCTGGACGTTGACGATCGCCCGGATCGGGTCGTCGACGTTGAAGTACACGACGGCGTCCACCCGCACGGTCACGTTGTCCCGCGTGATGCCCTCCTGCGCGGGCACCGGCATCGTCGCGACCTGGATGTTGACCTTACGCATGCGGTCGACGAACGGGATGATCATGGTGAAACCTGGTTGCCGAGGAGGAGCGAGGACCTGGCCGAGCCGGAAGACCACACCTCTCTCGATCTGGCGTACGACCCGTGCGCTCGCGAAGAACGCGATCAGGACGATCGCGAGGACAAGGACAATCGCGACCACCATGCTGACCTCCCGATGTCAGCAACCGGGTCACCAGTGAACCTGGTCACCCATAACCGATCGTATGCCGGATCGGCGGTGAGGAAACGGCCGGTTGACACCGGGCAAGCCACACTTGACGCCCGACTACGGGGTGCCGGGACACGCCGGTGCACACGACCAGCCCGACCAACCGAACCAACCGGACCATCCGGTCAGCCGCTGGGCAACCGGATGACGAAAGCGGCGCCGTGCTCGGACGGCAGGTGCTCGACCTCGCCGCCCACGGACCTGGCGAGCCGTCGAGCGAGGGGGAGGCCGAGTCCGGCGCCGTCGTGCAGGTCGGCCGGGTCGCCGCGCCAGCCTGCCGTGAACGCGAGTTCGGCGGCGCCGCGGGCCAGTCCCGGTCCGTCGTCGCCGACCTCGATCTCGAGGAGGTCCTCCTTCCGCCGCACGTTCAGCCGCACCTGGCCGAACGCGTACCGCACCGCGTTGTCGAGGACCGGGCTGACGATCCGTTCCAGGATGTCGGTGCTGACGCCGCAGTAGAGGCGGGACGGTTCGACGGACAACGTCAGCGACACCTCACCTGTCGCGCGGTGCCGTGCGACCATCGAGGCCAGCACCTCGTTCACCGCACACCGTCCAGGGGCGTCCACCCTGCCGTCGCGAGCGGCGAGCAGCAGCGTCTCGATGATCCGGCGCATGCGATCCGTGCTGTCCCGGATGGCGACGTGGGCACGGGCGAGTTCGTCGGCGGAGCGCCTTCTGCCGATCAGGAGTTCGGTCTCGGCGGCGATGTGCGCAAGTGGTGTACGGAGTTCGTGGGAGAGCTCGGCCGAGAGCTGCCGTTCGTGCCGGAGTACGGCCGACAGCCGGTCGAGCAGGCCGTCCAGACTGGCGGCGAGGGCAGCCAGCTCGTCCGGCCTGGCGGCCGTGCCGAACCGTTGCGTGACGTCGTGGGCGCTCCACTCGGCTGCCTGACCGGCCATCCGGTCGACCGGCTCGAGGGCCCGGGAAACCGTCAGCCGCGCCATGACGTAGACCCCGACGAGCAGCAACGCGGCGAGGGCGATCGATCCCACCTGAGCCAGTCGCGCGGTGCGTTGGTACGGGTCGAGGGACGTGGCCGCGACGACGGTGCCGACCTGTCGGCCGCCCAGACGTACCGGGAGTGCGTACAACCTGACCGACGTGTTGTGCCGAGCGTCCTGGAACCGTTCGCCCCGACCGGCGAGAGCGGCGGCATCGTCGCGCAGTACACCCGGGCTGACGCCGGCCTCGACGAGGCGGTGACCTTCGTAGATCCAGATCCCGGTGTCCAGCGCCGTGTCGTTGGGAACTTCCCGTACGTCGAGCCGGCCGCCGGGGCCGACATCGACGGTGGCCACGGTCGCCTCGGCCCGTGCCCTGAGCACGTCGTCCGCCTGGCTGTGCAGCCGGTGGGTGAGGCCGACGTTGAACGCGACCGTGAGGACGGCCACCCACGCGGCGACCGTGAGCACCCCGACGAGCGCGAGACGTCCGCGCAGCGTGGTCGGTCGGATCACCTGAGCCGGTACCCGAGTCCGCGGGCCGTCTCCAGTTCCAAGGTCGACCCGACGTCCCTCAGCTTGCGGCGAACCCGGGCGGCGTACTGGTCGAGGGTGTTGTCCGCGACCATCGCGCCGTCCGGCCAGCCGGTGGCGAGCAACTGGTGCCGGCGGACCACTGACCCACGGGCGGCGAGGAGCCGGGCAAGGATCCGGAACTCGGTGGGAGTCAGCGACACCACCACTTCCCGCACGCTCATCTCGTGGTTCACCGGATCGAGCTCCAGGTCGTCCACCACCGGGCCGGCGTCATGGCCGGTTCGGTGCAGTGCTGCTCGCAGCCGGGCGACGAGTTCGGCGAAGTGGAACGGCTTGCCGAGGTAGTCGTCACCCCCGGCGGAGAACCCGGAGAGCCGGTCGGTGAGGCCGTCCCGGGCGGTGAGGAACACCACCGGCGCGGTCACTCCGCGTGCGCGAAGGGCCTGGCAGACGTCCCGGCCGTCGGAGTCGGGCAGGCCGATGTCGATCACCGCGGCGTCCAGCGTCTCGGTCGGGGTCCGCAGAGCGGCGGCGCCGTCCACGGCCGCCGTCACCGCGAAGTCGGCCTCCTTCAGACCACGCACCAGCACGTCCCTGAGCTCGTGGTCGTCTTCCACGACGAGTACCCGCGGTCTGCTCACGGGCGCCATTATCAGCATCGTCACCCTCTGCCACGAGATGTGGGTGACCAGGCGGGGGAAGCGAGCTGGCCCGCCCGGAGGTCAGACGGTGACGGAGTCGCGTTCGTCCAACTCGTCGGGGTCCCCGGCCCGGGCCTCCGTGCGGTCCACTCTGGTCACGGACAAGAAGACGACGAGGGCGAGGATGACGGCGAGGAAGATGAAGCTGGTGCCGGTCGTGCCCAGGCCGAAGCCACCGTTCTTGGCCGGCTGGGACATGCCGTCACCGATCGAGGCGCCGAGTGGGCGGGTGAGGATGTAGGCGGCCCAGAACGCCAGTACCGCGTTCAGCCGAAGTCCCAGGTGTGCCACCGCGATCAGGGCGATCAGCGCCGCCACGATGCCCACCGTCGGCCAGTACCCCACGCCGAGCTTCTCGTCGAACAGGTCACCGGCGGAGGTGCCCAGGGCGAAGGTGAACAGGATCGCCAGCCAGTAGAAGGTCTCCCGCCGGCGGGTCACGATCGAGTGGATGGAGAGTGTGCGCTCGCTGGCGTACCAGACGGCGAACGTGATCGCGAGCAGCACCGCGAACAGGATGGTCGTGACGACGAGGGGTACTCCCAGGTCGTCGGCCAGTTTGTCGCTGATGAGGGTGCCGACGACGCTGATCAGGACCACCGAGAGCCAGTAGATCGCGGGGACGTAGCGGCGGGCGCGGAACTGGAAGACCAGGGCGATGATCAGGGCCGCGCTCATGACGTAGGAGGTCTTGTCCAGGCCGAAGCCCAGCGTGTCGTTCATGTAGTCCGCGGCGGTCTCACCGACCGTCGTACACAGAATCTTGATGATCCAGAAGTACAGCGTCACCTCGGGGACCTTGTTCAACATGGTCCGCAATGGGCTTTCGGTTGGTTCCAGGCGTGTCTCACTCGTCATGCACCCAGGCTCCGGGTGCGGTCCTGACAACAACCTGAAAGCATCCCGCATCTGGCAGAACGTTCACAAAGTACGCATGGGCAAACCTTTACCCCGGGCCGTCACCGCTCGAATGTAACCGCTGTTACTATCTCGGCGTACTTCAGAGCGTTGCCAGCCTGCCGGGAGGTGCTTGTGACGAGTGGGGCGCTCTTCCTCGCGGTGTTTCTCGCGTGCGCGGTCGAGGCCGTCGAGGCCCTGACGATCGTGTTGGCGGCCGGGACGGCGAGGGAGTGGAGATCGGCCGGGTACGGCGTCGGCGCCGCGCTGGTGGTGCTCGCCGCCGTGGTCGCGGTGCTCGGGCCCGCGTTGTCCGTGATTCCCCTGACCGGACTTCGGCTGGTGGTGGGCGGCCTGCTGCTGGTGTTCGGCCTGCAGTGGTTGCGCAAGGCGGTGTTGCGTGCCAGCGGTCACAAGGCGCTGCACGACGAGGCGGCGATCTTCCAGACCGAACTGGCCGCGGCCCGGGCGGCCGGCACTCGGCGGCGCGGCCTGGTCGGCGACTGGTACGCGTTCACGCTTTCGTTCAAGGGCGTCCTGCTCGAAGGACTGGAGGTCGCGTTCATCGCGGTCACCTTCGGCACCAACCAGCACGACGTTCCGTTGGCCGCACTGGCCGCCTTGTTGGCGATCGTGCTGGTCGCCGGCGCAGGTTTCGCCGTCCATGCTCCGCTGGCGCGGGTACCGGAGAACACCCTGAAGTTCGTCGTCGGCGTGATGCTGACGTCGTTCGGGATCTTCTGGGGCAGTGAGGGGGCAGGTGCCCACTGGCCCGGCGCCGACGCGGCTCTGTTGGTCGTCGTACCGGCGGTCGCGTTGTTCGCGATCGGCCTGGTGTTCGTGATGCGTCGCGCCGGTGGTCCGGTCCCGGTCCTGGCCGCACAGGCGGAAGCGAGGAAGCCGTGATCGCTCGACTGCGCGCGTTCGGCGCGTTCTGGTACGACTTCGTGGTCGGTGACGACTGGCGGGTCGCGGTGGCGGTCGTTCTCGCACTGGCCGTGACCGCCGGGGTCGCGCATACCCAAACGTCGTCCTGGTGGGTCATGCCGGTCGCGGTCGGGATCGTCCTGCCATGGAGCCTCTGGCGCGCACGCCGTCGGTGACGTCGTGCCGAGTGCGGCTCAGCGGCTCTCGGCCTCCTCGGCGTAGACCCGCGCGGCGTACTCTTCCAGGGCGCGTTCACAGGTCGCCAGCGCGTCGACTGTCGCGGCTCGTCCCGGCGCATCGAAGACGTCCCGGCCACTGACCTTCGCGAACCAGTTGCGCAGCTTGACCAGGTCCTCCTCGTTCTCCTCCAACTCGGCGTACGTGAAGTGCTCGGCGACGTACTCCTTGTCGAGTTGGCCCATGAAGTCGCGGCACTTGTCGACGATCTCCTCGTACTCGTCGTCGCGGGCCGCCTGGAACGCGGCGAGGACCTCCTGCCCGCCCGCCAGCGCCTCGCACGAGAGCAGCACGGCGGTGCCGGACATCTCGACGATCTCGTGCCGCAGCCTGCGTAACGCGCGTTCGGAGGCGGGGCCGGCCGGCAGGGCCGCGACCGAGCTCTGCAGGTAGATCGCGCCGAGGCGCTTCAGCTTCCGCCACACGCCGGCACGCAGCCGGGTGGGTTCGGACGGGATCCGGTAGATCAGCACAAGCCAGCCGGCGTCGGTCGCGGAGTCGGCCGTCGGGTCGTCGGTGGAGCCGTCGTCGGTCACACCCACAGTGTGCCCGCAACAGGCCGAAGTCCCGCGGTGGTGGTGCCGGCCCTGGCGCTCGCGGTTCAGGACCTCCCGGAATTTCCTGCCTGCTCGCCGATGAGTTGGGGAGGATGGCCCGGTCTGATGGGCAACTGACGAGCAGCACACGACCAACCGGACCAACGAGAACGCGAGGAGCGCACCGTGAGCATGGAATGGACCGCCCAGTCGAGTGGCGCCGGAGAGTACGCCGAGGTCAACGGCATCAACCTCTACTACGAGACGCACGGGACCGGCCACCCGATGATCCTGCTGCACGGCGGACTCGGGTCGGGCGAGATGTTCGGGCCGATCCTTCCGACGTTCGCCGAGAACCACCAGGTCATCGCCGTCGACCTGCAGGGACACGGCCGTACGGCAGACATCGCCCGGCCGCTCGACATCCGGCTGATGGCCGACGACATCGGGGCCCTCATCGACCACCTGGGGTTGGACCGCCCGGACGTCGTGGGGTACTCCCTCGGTGGCGGAGTGGCCCTGCACACCGCCGCGAAGTACCCCGAGAAGGTGGGCCGCCTGGTCGCCACCTCCGCGCACGTGCGACGGGACGCGATCCCGGCGGAGATGCTCGCCCAGCAGGGTCAGGTGAATGCGGCGGCGGCGGAGTTCATGAAGGACACCCCGATGTACGAGCTCTACCAGCGGGTGGCGCCACGTCCTGAGGACTTCGGCCGGCTGCTGGACAAGATCGGGGCGGCGATGGCGCAGGACTTCGACTTCTCCGAGGAAGTACGCGGTCTGCGGATGCCGACGCTGATCGTGGCGGCAGACGCGGACATGGCGCCGCCGAGCCACTACGTCGAGGTGTTCAAGCTCCTCGACGGCGGGCTGCGCGACGGCGGCTGGATGGGTGAGGGACGGCCGAAGGGCGGGCACGCGCTGGCGATTCTGCCCGGGCTCACCCACTACGACATCCACGACTCGCCGCTGTGGGCCGCGACCGTCCTCGCGTTCCTGGACGCGGACAAGGGTGCGGACAAGAACGCGCACCAGGCCTGAACGACGCCCGCGGCTGGTGGGCAGGTCTGGGGGAAGGCCCGCCCACCACTGCCGTGGCGTACCTCAGGAGGGGTGTTCGGCGGCGAGGAAGTCGAGGACGGCGCGGGCGTTGGCGAGGTAGCCGACGCGGTCGACCTCGGCCGCGGACAGCCACCGTCGCCCGGTGCGGGACTCGTACATCACGGCCGCGACGCGATCCACGGTGCCGGGGTGCCGCAGCCATCTCACCGTACGCCCGATGTCGCCGACCACCCGGTCGGCGTTTCCTGCAATGCGATCGGCGTTACCGGCGACCCGATCGGCGTTGCCCACAACGCGGTCGGCGTCGTCGGGAGATCCACGCGGCCGACCGGGTCGGGCCGCGTGCCGCCCACCGGTGGGGCGCCACCGCTCTGCCTGCACGCGGGGACGCTAACCCACGATGATGAACGGAACGCGACGAGACGGTGTCCGGCGCCCGGCGCAGCAGCGCAAGGCTGCCTTGCGCTGTCAGGACCGGCTCAGTCCCGGCCGAGGAAGATCGGGTTCGTCATCGCCACCATCGCGTTCGGTACGGTGGTGTTGACGCCGCCGGACGCACGGCGTACTTCCACCCGAACCCACTGGCTGTAACGGGAGTACGTCGTCCAGGTGAGGGTGGCGGTGCCGGAGTCCGGGACGGCCAGGTTTCGCTTGGGGCCGTTCTGGTCGTGGAGGGTGAGCGTCGTTCCCGGGGCTCCGGAAACGACGGCCTGGACCGTCACCGGTGTTCCGGTGTCGACGGGCAGCCGCCCCCCGATGTCCGCAGTACGCCCACCCGCCTTCGCGGTGAAGGTCACCTCGACGTCCTTGGACTCGACCAGGTAGGACCGGCCGGCCTTCAATCCGGTGAGCAGGTCGCGGGCGCTCAGGCTGTCGGCGAGTACGACCGTGTGCGGAAGGCCGACGATGTTGCCGGGGCTGTGCGCGTCGGAGTCGCCGATGGCCGGTATCCACCGCCCGGTGCGCAGCAGGCCGTCCCAGGTGGCGACCGACCGGTCGTCCTCCAGATCCCACGGGCCGTTCCAGATCTCGGCGAGGTCGGCGAGTTCGTAGCTGAACTCGAAGCTGCACGCGAAGCAGCTGGCGAACGGATGCGCCGCGGTCACCAGGCCGCCGTTGGCATGCACCTCGTCCACGAACCTGCGGAAGTCCTGCGGGTCGTTCGCGCGGTAGCGCCAGTCGATCCACTTGCCGACGGGCAGCCCGATCGCAGCCCAGTGGCCGGACCGGGTGGTGATCTCCTCGCCGTTGACGATCAGCAGGTCGTCGGTGGCGTGGTCGCCCCACATCAGGTGTGCGCTGGTGGTGTTGTGCTCGGTGGACACGATGAAGTCCAGACCGGCGGCGCGGGCGTCGGCGACCAGCTGGTCCGGCGTACGACGGCCGTCGGAGTAGACCGTGTGCAGGTGGGAGTCGCCGCGATACCACGCCCGGCCGCGCTCCTTGGCGGGCGCCGACGCCGGTGCGGGGTTCGGCCGGAACGGCGCGTCCGCGCGGCCGAACGTCAGCGTGATGTCCACCCGGTAGTTCATCCCCTGCGGGGCGACGGTGTACGGGCCGAGGATCACGTTCCAGGTGCCGGCCTTGATGGGGCCGGGCAGGTAGCCGGGCGTGGCCGCCGACGCGCTGATCGAGAACCGGTCCCGGAACCCACCGGACCAACCGCGGAAGCCGCGTGCGTTGCCGAGGTCGAAGCCCTCCGGACCGAACATGCCGATGTCGAGTGCGTTGCCTCGGTAGCCGTCGGGCACGGACGGTCTGTCGTACGAATAAACGACGTCGATCTGCTTGACGCCGCGCGGCACCTCGACCGGCAGGTAGTACCAGTCCGGGATGCTCGGCGTGAACGTGCCGGTGACGGTCCGGGTCGTCTGCGTCTCGCCCTCCTCCGGGGCGGCGAAGGCCACGCCGGGCAGCATCTGGCCGGCCGCGCCGGCAGCGGCCAGCAGGCCACCCGCTCGCAGCAGACTCCGCCGGTTCAGGTTCTCGGGCACGTCCAACCACCCCTTCCACAGCGATGATCATCGACGGCCCGATGGTAGGACCATCGAAGGCGTGAGAGGGCGACGTCGCGATGAACGCTCACCGGCTGCCGGGTGGCGAGACCGGTTGTGGTCAGCCGAGTGCACTTCCGGGAAGGGCCTCGACATAGGCGGAGAAGCGGTCGAGGCTGGTCAGGAAGCCATCCCTGGCTTCCGGCCGACCGAACATCGGCGGGACGTTGGTCTGGTGGGTGACGACCTCGGTCCGCTCGTCGTCGAGTTCGACGAAGGTGATCGTGGTCCTCATGCCGCCTTCGACGTCGGGCTCGGTCCACACCAGCTTCTCCGGCCGCTGCACCTCGACGTAGACGGCGCGCATCGTGTAGCGGCTACCGTCGCTGTCGTTGACCATCACCGTCTCGAACACGCCACCTGGCCGAAGGTCGACGGTGATGCCGTCGATCGGCGTTGAGGTGCCGACCGGTCCCCAGAACCGCGCCAGGTGTTCGGGTTTCGTCATGCAGTCGAAGAGCAGCTCCCGGCCGGCTCGGTGGACGCGCCGGTAGGTGAACTCGCCGGGTCGGGTCATGTGTCGGACTCCTGGTCGTCGCCCCGTAGGGCGGTGAGGTGCTCGTCGAGCCTGTCGTAGCGGTCCTGCCACACCCGGCGGTGACGGTCGATCCAGTCGGCCGCGGCGTCGAACCGGTCGCGTTCGAGCCGGCACGGTCGGGACTGACCGGTCCGCGTACGCGACACGAGGCCGGCCTGCTCCAGCACCTTGAGGTGCTTGGACACGGCTTGCTGGGTCAGGGCGAACGGCTCGGCCAACTGGTTGACCGTGGCCTCCCCGTCGACAAGTCGGCTCAGGATGGCCCGCCTGGTGGGGTCCGCCAGCGCGGCGAAGGTGACCGTCAGGTCGTCGGTGGCCGTCACGGCAGTCGCCGACCGGCCGCGAGGAGCACTAGGTCCCTGGCCGGCGCGGCCACCATTTCACCGGACCCTGCGGACCAGTCCAGATCCGTGGCCGACAAACAGTGGCCGTCCAGCCGGAAGCCGAACGGATTGGCCCCGTCGGTGCCGGTGTGCCCGGTGCCGGTGATGAGGTCGAGCACCGTCGTGAGCGCGTCGTCCGGAATCGGGTACTCGATGCCGAGCGGCCGGGCGATGTCGAGGCCATGGATGACGTCGTGGCTGAGTGCCCCGGCCAGCCCGCCGCCCGGCGGGCTCCACGGGGTGTGCACGTTGTCGTTCAGCGCGGCTACGAGCGAGGCAGTGGGAAGCCGGCTGTCCCGTTCGGCAACCTCGTCCGACATCACCGTGAACTGTCCACCGGCCCGTCGCATCGCGTCCGCGAACTCCTGCTCGGAGATCCGGAACGGCATCGTCAGATGGGCCACCACGTGGCTCACCGTCCATCCGGCACACAGGGACGGTGCACGCCACTGGCCGGCATCGAGATTGCCCAGCACCTCGCTGAGCGTCCGGCGCTCCGCGGCGATCAGATCCATCAGCATGGGTGCTCCTGTGGACATTTAACAACTCCAGGGTTGTACAACTTAAGAGTTGTATACGCCCCGCGTCCCGGGCTTGTCAACAGGCCCGCCTGAAGCTGACCGGACCACGGCCGACAGGTCGGACAGTGGGTCGGCACGCGGCCGGGGCCGCTGATGACCGATGGGCGTGCGCCGTCCGGAGTCTCGCGTGCGTGCCCGACCGGTCAGGAATGCAGCAACTGACAGACGAAATTACGAGGGACGCAGCCCCTCTCCGTACTTCGGTAAAAACGTGGCGTCGGTCCCGCCCCGATGTCACGATGCAGAAGAAGGTGAACAGTGGAGTTGACATGACACGGTGGGGAATCTACTGGATCGCGACTCTCGCCTTTGTGCTGTGGGCATTCCAGGCGCACCACCACACCCTCATGGTCGTGGCGCTTGTCATTGCCGCACTGGTGATGGTGGTGGGGACGAAGGACACCTGGGACAGGCTGTGACGTCCCTGAACGTGACACGTCGCCTGTCGACAGCGCTTTGACGAAGTGTCGTCAAGCACGGCTTGCTCGTTGCCGCTTCCCCTACTGGTAAGGGAAAGTGAGCTGAGGGGGCGCCGCCATCTCACCGCGCCATGTCCGGCGAGTACTGAAGCTCTGCGAAGAGACGGAGCCTGGCGTTCACGAGGGGGATCGCGTCGTCGGGCAGGTCGTCGACGATGTCCAATGCGTGGTCGATCTGCCAGCCCAGACGCAGGACGTTGGACGTCGTCATCGAACGACGGACCACCGCCAGGTCGCCCGGCCAGCCTGCCTCGGTGAGGGCATCGCAGTATGCCGAACGCAGCAGCTCCCACACCTTGTCCGGCGGCAGTTCGCGACCCGCGACGTCCGCCGCCAGGTGGCCGGCGTCGTGCCCGATCGGGCCCCAGCCGACGTACGCCCAGTCGATGATCGCCACCTCGTCCTCGACGGTGCCGATGTTGGCGTTGTGGAAGTCGTAGTGGGTGAGGACCCGTGGAAATCCCTGCAACAGTTGACGAATCTGCGCCGGGTCGGTAATCCGGTCCGCGACCACGTCGCGAAGGTCCGGGTCCAGGCCACGTACGATCGCCGAAGGCCAGGCCGGGTGCGCCAGCGTACGGGCGTTGTCCAGGCCGCGACGGCGGACGTGGGTGGGGATCCAGTCCTCGGACAGCCAGGGGTGCTCGGCGCCGGCCGTGGCGACCTGCCACCGGGCCAGGCCGGCCACGGCATGTTCGCAGGTGTCCACGGTCGCCGGGACGTTCACCGTCTCCAGCCAGACGTCGCGACAACCGTCGTGGTCGTCGACGGCGTAACAGCGGGCAGCTCGTACACCGGGAGACCATCCGGTGGTGGCGAGGTCGGACCCGTAGAACGCGGCCTCCCGTCCCCACCACTGCGGGTCTCCCGGCTCGGGCCGGCCACGCCACACCGGGTCGGTGCCGAGGTAGCCGCCCCCGGTGCGCTTCACCATCGTGCTGAACGGAGCGCCGGACGGCTCGGAGTTCAAGGGGTCCGCCGTGAACCGCCAGATGCCGCCGTTGGGATAGCGGTCCTCGTCGCCGCCGAACCGCTCTGCCCGCCACCTGGTCGCCGATCCGGGCCCGGGCAACGCTCGTGACACGCCGGACGGTGGGACCTCGCGGATCGGACCGAACCGGTTCAGCTGCGGTGGCTCGGCAGGAGAAAGGTCCTCGTCGCCGTGACTCATGGTCCTCCCGTCGCCGGCACGCCGTTCACGGGTGCCGGGTGCGGCTGCGAGCGTAGTGGCGGGCAGCACGCACCCGGTCACCACAGCGCGTCGAACACCATTGGCGAGCTGCGTGGGTTCGCAGATAGAAGCGGATGCAGCCGGGAGCGCCGCACGCGCTGAGCGTCGCCGCGTCGGGGCCGACGAGCAGGTCCACGCAGTCACGTGCGACATGGGCGAGTGCCGCCTCGACGGGAGTCGCTCCCAGCGCCCTGACCACTCGAGTCGGTCGGCTCGCTTCGTCCCAGCGAAGTTCGTCTGCGACGGGCGCGGCGGCGAGACCTCCGTTCAGGACGGCCAGCACTGCCGGCTCAGGCACCTCGCTGTCGACCAGGGCGGCGAACAGTGCGCGGACCGACTCGCGGAGGGCGACCAGCCGAACCGCGTCGTCCCTGCGGAGGGACGTTCGTGGCCTGAGGAGGTCTGCCGCCACCAGCCAGGCCCGGGCCGAATGCACGTCGGAGAGTTCGTCGACCTCGCTCCCGGCGCGAACGGTCCGGGTGTTGACCAGGGCCAGTGCGACATGGCGCTCGGCGCCCGGGGCGGTCGGCAGCGGATCCGTCGACCTGCTCTGCCCGGGTTTCGCGGCGTTCATGGATCTCATGGTAATGCTTGCTTTTCTCCGTGAGGCAACCTAGCGTCAGGTCTCACAGGAAAGCTCTCAATTTGCCGTGAGGGGTAGTGCGATGTCCGACGCCGTGGTGGTCATTCGAGCTGTCGGTGGCCCGACCGCCGTCATCGAGTACGGTGGCCTTCGCCTGCTCACTGATCCCACGTTCGACCAGCCCGGCGACTACATCAGTGAGACGGGCAACATCCTCACGAAGCTGGCACCACCGGCGTTCGGTCCGGACCAGGTCGGGTCGGTCGACGTCGTGTTGTTGTCCCACGACCAGCACGCCGACAACCTGGACGACTCCGGCCGGGCTTTCCTGGCAAGGGCTCCGCTGACCCTGACCACGCCTGCCGGGGCCCGCCGACTCGGAGGATCCGCCGACGGCCTCGCCCCCTGGCAGACGTACGAACTTCCGGTGCCAAGTGGCGGCGCCATCGAGGTGGTCGCGGTGCCGGCTCGGCACGGGCCGGAAGGCTGCGAGCCTGTCACCGGCGACGTCACGGGCTTCGTGCTCTCCGGCTCCGGACTGCCCACTCTCTATGTCAGCGGGGACAACGCGTCCCTGGGCGTCGTTCGCGAAATTGCGGCCAGGGTGGGACCGGTGGACGTCGCCGTACTCTTCGCCGGCGCCGTCCGTACCCGCCTCTTCGACGGCGCACTGCTCACTCTCGACAGCAACCAGACTGCCGAGGCCGCCGCCATTCTTGGCGCCGGGAGCACCGTCCCGCTGCATTTCGACTCCTGGATGCACTTCAGCGAGGGCGCGGCCCACCTGCGGGCGGCATTCGAGAAGGCCGGTCTGATCGGGGGACTGATGCTGCTCGAGCCCGGCGAGACCGCGGAGCTGCACCTACCGGTCCGAAGCGACGACCCGACCTGAGCGTCGGCACTGCTCGTTCACCGTAGGTACAGCCGGGTGGTTCGCGGCGCCTTCGCCGCGAACGGCTCGACGTGAGCCGCACGAAAACGGTCGTGTGGACGCTTGGCAGGGGGATACGGTCGTGGCCATGCGTGTTCACCCGGTGCCGATGCTGTTCCTCTCCGGACCACCTGGCGTCGGCAAGACGACGGTGGCGTGGGAGATCTTCGGGCAGCTCGTCGACAGCGGCAACTCGCCGGCGTTCGTTGACCTCGACCTTCTCGGTGCCTGCTGGCCCGTTCCCGACGACGATCCCCACAACGAGCGGATGAAGGCGCGCAACCTCGGTGCGATGTGGCAGAACTACCGAGCCGCCGGGGCGCGATGCGTGCTGGCCGCCGGAGTGATCGAGTCGCGAGATGGCCTCGCGTTGTACGCGGACGCGGTTCCGAACGCCGTTCCCGTCCTGTGCCGGCTGTACGCGGGCCGGCAGGAGCTGGCGGATCGCATCGTCCGCCGCGGACGCGAACGCGGAGCCGACCTCGACAAACTGACGCGACGGGCCGCGCAGTTGTCGGCGCAGTTGGAACGCGACGACATCGCGGACTTCCGCGTCGACACCGACGGACGCGGTGTTCCCGAGGTGGCGCGCGAGGTCGTGAAGGAGTGGCTCCGGTTGACCGGAGACGTCGACGGATCGTAGCGGCGTAAGGCGTTTCGCGAAGCGATTCGGCACAGATCGGCGGAGTAGGTCAGCATTTTTAGTTCTTGTGCCGATTCCGGCCCCGTTGATCGAATTCTCGCTTATGCTCGCCTCAGCGATCTGGGGGGAGCGCTATGACCTCACTTCGAAAGTCCCGCCGGGCCAAGCATCCGGCACCTGTGGTTGCCGGTGGATCGTCTGGTCGCGCGGCGGTGCGCAGGCACACGTTGACAAGGCGTCGTGCCTTCCGTCGTCTTGTCCGAAGCGCTGAACAGCAGCCTCGTACACCCGACAGCAGACGATCTTTCGCTGTTCCCGCACGTACTGGGATCGTTCCCACTAGCTTGGTGCGCGAGCCCTTCAGGCCGTTCCTACCGACGTGACGGGCCGAGCTCTCCGGCACTTCTCGTAAATCCCAAGCTGTTCGCAACCTCCTCACCCCGGTGTGTCCGCTGGTCTCCGACGGACCGCCACCGGGCACTCGGGTGACGGCGCCACCGCGCCGAACCCGCCGACCCGACCACTACTTGCGGTATCCCGCGTCCCTGGCCGGCCGGTCTCGTCGAAGCAGGACAGCGACAGCAGGGCAGCAGGGCAGCAGGGCAGCAGAGCAGGAGCAACCATGACCTACGACACGGGCCGGATCAGCCGCCGAAACCACGGACGCCCTTGGTCGTCCACCCGTCCTGCCCGAGGGCAGCAGCCTGCGATACGCGGCGAGCTGCGCGTTGGGGGCGGGCCGGCGGGGCGCAGCGGTCGGCAAGCGGGCCGCTCGGGTCTGCACAGGGAATTCGAGCAATTCAGTGAGTGGGGGGTTCTGATGGGTGCACAACCGATTGCGAAGATCCACGCCGTGCGCCATGTCGAGCACGGACCACGGCCGGCCAGCTGGCCGCGCGTCCAGCTGGCCGGGGTGACGACGGATCTGCTGGACGAGAACGATGCGGTCTCGTTGATCATCGACCATGCGATGACTCCGCACGAGGACGTGCTTGCCGTCGTCTCGGCGAATCTCGACCACCTGCATCACTTCGGTTCCGGCCGTACCTCCGCTCGACGCCAGCGTCAACGAGTGATCAACCTCTCGATCGACGGGCAGGTCGAGTGGTTGACCCTGCTCGATGGGGCACCGCTGGTCCGCCGGGCCGGCGAACTCACCGGACGGCTGTGGCCGCGGCTCGCCGGTAGCGACCTGATGTGGCCGCTACTCGACGAGGCCGAGCGGCGAGGTCTTTCGGTCGGCTTCCTCGGCGGCTCATCCGAAACTCACGAAGCCCTGGCACCGGTGATGGCCGCACGCTGGCCGCAGTTGCGGATCGGAGGCTACTGGGCGCCGACGCGGAGTCAGCTCGACGACGAGCACGCCGCGGCCGGCTTGACCCGCGACATCCGAGCGGCCGGGGTGGACATCCTCGCTGTCTGCCTCGGGAAGCCGCGCCAGGAGCGCTGGATCGCCACCCACGCCCACGCCTCGGGAGCCTCGGTCTGTCTGGCCTTCGGGGCCGTGGTCGACTTCCTCGCCGGCAGGGTCAACCGGGCACCGGGCTGGATCGCCGACCACGGTCTCGAGTGGGCGTGGCGGCTGGCCAACGAACCACGCCGACTCACCCGGCGCTACCTGATCCAGGGCCCTCCGGCGTATGTGTCCCTGCGGCGGGACAGCTACGTGAAGATGGCGACGACCTACTTCTCCGAACCGGCCATGTCCAAGCACCCGGTGCTGCCGCGGACGGTGCCGACCGGTGAGTTCTCGCCGGCCCATTCGCACGTCGACGTCGCCGTGATCGCTGTGACGCACAACAGCGCGGACGACATCGAGCCGCTGATCAGTTCCGTCCGCCGCCAGCTCGACGACCAGTCGATGCGGATGATCGTGGTCGACAATGCCTCGACCGACGACACGCTGAGCCGGCTCAGTCGACACCAAGACGTGATCGCGGTCCCCACTGGCGCCAACCTCGGCTATGCGGGCGGGATCAACGTCGCGCTGAAGTACGCCCGGCCGTCCGACGCCGTGCTCATTGTCAATCCGGACCTGGAGCTGGCGCCGGGATCGGTGCGTACGCTGCGTGAGCGGCTGGCTCGTCCGGGCGTCGGTGTGGTGCTGCCGCGGCTGCTCGAGGCGAACGGCGAGCTCTACGCCTCGATCCGCCGCGAGCCGTCACTGACGCGGGCGGTCGGCGACAGCCTCTTCGGGGAGCGGCTGCGCGGGCGGTCCGGACTGTTCAGCGAGATCGAGCTCGATCCACGCCGATACCGGCAGCCGCACGCCATCGACTGGGGCACCGGTGCGGCGATGCTCGTCGACGCCGACCTGGCGTGGAAGGTCGGCAGCTGGGACGAGTCGTACTTCCTGTACTCCGAGGAGGTCGACTTCCTCCGCAGGGTTCGCGAACTGGGCGCGGAGGTGTGGTTCGAGCCGGACGCCACGATGCAGCACCGGCGTGGCGGCTCGGGCGTCTCGGATCGACTTGAGGCTCTCCTCGCCGTGAACAAGGTGCGCTACTACGAGGCCTGGCACGGTGCCGCGCCGGCGACGGCGTTCCGCGCGACCCAGGTCCTGGCGTCGCTGCTCCGGCTGTCGCAGACCCGACACCGGGCGTCGCTGCGGTATCTGATCGACCGTTCGTCATGGTCCGACCTCGTGGCCGACATCGGGGGAGCCGGCCAGTGAGTAGTGCGGTACGGGGGAGTGTGATCATCCCGGCTCACGACGAGGCCTCGAACATACTCCGCACGCTGGAGCCGCTGCGCCCGCTGATGAGCCGGGGCCTGCAGGTGATCGTCGTGCCGAACGGCTGCAAGGACCGGACTGCCGAGCTGGCCCGCTCGATCCCGGGCGTCCAGGTGATCGAGCTGTCCCGCGGGTCGAAGACGGCCGCGCTCAACGCCGGGGACGAGGCGGCGACGAGTTGGCCGCGGCTCTACCTCGACGCCGACATCGCCATCGGCACGGACACGGTGGCCGAGCTGCTCGAACGGCTGTCCGCGCCCGGCGCATTGGCCGGCCGGCCGCATAGCGGCTATCTGACCGCCGGCTGCAGCGCGCTCGTCCGGGCCTACTATCGGGCCCGGGAACGGATGCCCGAGCTGTCGGCCCACCTGTGGGGTGCGGGTGCCTACGCGCTGACCGAGGCGGGGCATGCCCGGGTCGGCCGGTTCCCGGACGTCGTGGCCGACGACGTCTACGTCGACAGCAAGTTCGACAGGACCGAGATCACCTTCGGGACGACGGGTGCCGCGGTGGTGCGTTGCCCGCGGAACGCGCGGGCGCTGCTGCGAACGCTTCGCCGGGTCCGCCGCGGACCAGCTGGGCTGGCCGCAGCGGGCATCGTCGAGGCGTCGTCGGTCCAGGTCGGCGGACTGCGGCTACTGCTGAGCTCCGTGCACAGCGTCGCGGAGTTGGCCGACGCCGTCGTGTACGCGGGGTTCGTCCTGCTCGCGCGAATCCAGCCCACTCAGGCGGCGGACCGGCCGTGGGAGCGTGACGACACCCAGCGGGCAGCTGCCGCCTAGTTGTTCTGCCCAACAGGTCAGTATGCGGGTGACAGGTGGGAGTCCATCAAGTGCAGTGAGGATCTCGGTGTAGGCCAGGGACACGACCTGATTCACCAGCCGGCGCGGTGTCTGTGCCCGACACCGATGGGGGAGGGTGGACCGGTCGGTCATTCCCGCCACGCCGTCGCGTCGATAGCGGCTGGCCCAGGATGCGCGGTGGTGACTGAGACCTGGAACCGCTCCGCTGCGCGTCGCACCGGCCATCCTCGATGACACACCGTGCCAGGCGCAGCCGGCCAAGCTCGGTCAACTGGGCGTTGCGGAGCACGCGGACCTCCAGGGTCGGTGCGGACAGCTGTGGCAGTTCCACACCTCACGCGGAGGTCCTCACCCATTCAAGATCATCGAACCCAGGTCGCCCATCGCCAACCTGTGTGGGCAGCACACCTGGTCCGCAGCGCCGAAGCGGGGCGTACGGACTGCCGCACGGACTGCGCTGATCCGTTGCCGTAATCTCGCGCTAGTTGGAGCGGCTGCTCAATCGGCTTGTCACCATCTTCAAGCGATCCAGCTGCTCTTTGCCACCTGTCTGCAGAACGATCTTCTTTCCAAGCGTTCGAACCGCGTCGCGTGAGCCGCGCAAGGGCCGGTGAATCGCGAAGTCCGCCGCCCTGCGACGCAGTCCGGGCGGCTCCGCTCCGCTCAGGCCATGACCGAACAACGGCTGGAACCGCGTTGGATCCACTACCCGACCGCGAACCCGGTTGCTGACATTTCCGTCATGGATCATCTGCAGCCAGGCCGGATCACCGTCCAGGACGATCGTGGGTATACGTGAGCCGAGCAGGTTGTGCCAGTCCAGCCAGCACGTCGACGGCTGCTGCGACCACGGTTCGAGGACGGAGCAGAAGGCGTTGTCCGGGTCCCTGCGCAGGTACGTTCGAGCGCCGGCACGAATGAGGCCGTCACGGAAGAACACCGCGTGTGCGCTGGTCACCGCGGGCAGTTGGTGCAGGCGCTTGCCGAAGTCGTAGGCGATCGAGTCGTCGTTGTCGAGATTCGTGGTCAACAGCATCGGTGCGTCAGGCAGGTGCTTCGCCAGGTCCTTCGCTAGCTGTTCGCTGGGAACCGAGTCGCGGAACAGCGCGACGTACCGTCCTTCGGCGACATGTCGATCGATCGCGCTCTTCAGCCAGTCGGGCGACTGCGGATCGAAATAGATCAGCCACGTGTCCGGCGGGTCGATCTGCCCCCGCATCGCGGGCAGTGTGTAGGTCTCGAACAACTCCAGACGCGATCGAAGCCAGCCCTCCCGGGCACGCACGGTGCCCTCGATTCCAGCCGAAGGCAGGTTGAACCGAGTGAGCACGGCGTGCGCGACCCGGGCTGTTTCCACGACCATTCTTCATTTCCCCCAGCATCGATCTGCCCGCCTGTGCGGGACCGTCATTTCGCGATTCTGTAGATGTGGTAGGTCGTCTCGGCCGGGAAGTTGTCGGTGAAGCGCCCGCTGGACGACGCGGTCAGCGTGCGGTTCTCGTTCAGTACGGTGACGGTTCTGCCCGACACCTCGGCGGGCAGCTGGAAGGTTCGGCTTCCCGGACTCGAACTGCCGTCGATCATCGCAAAGACGTAGACCGACCCGTTGTAGGCCTTGAGCATCGTATTCAGCCCCGACCCGAACGAGTAGGTGTAGGACTGAGTGTTGATCACCGGTGCCAGGGCCTTGATCTGACTGTTCACGATCCTTGCCGCGTCGACCTGGGGTGCGGCGCAGAACGACGGGTTGACCTGTGTCTGACGGAAGATCGCGCTGCCCTGGCAGGGTCCGGTGAAGCTTTGGTTGAAGTAGACGATCCCACGAGCCTCGTTGATGACCGAGTTCATGACAGCCGCCCGTAGTTGGGCCGGCGTTATGTCGGCCACGAAAGGACCCTCGCCAGGACCGCCGTTCAGGTTCTCGACGAATTGCCACATCGGCTGGAGTTTGCCATCGGCGGCGTCCCGCATGCGAAGCGATCTTACCGTCTTGCCGTAGCTGGAGGCAGTTCGGCAATGAGCTTGGTCGATCGGCGTGATGTAGACATCCCGGTAGGGCCGCCAGTCGCAGTACGGAATCGTGTAGAAGTACATGTCGACCGAGACGGCGTCGGTGTATGGATTGACATACTGCGCGGCCGTCGCCGGAGGCATGTCGCTGCTGATGACCATCTGGGTGAAGTTAGCGTAGCGGAAGCGTCCGGTGCCGATCACCTTGTCACTCAGCGCCTTGAGGTGCGCGAAGCCCTGCGCCGGCGGGAAACGACCATCGACCTCGTCGTCGAGGAACTCACCGACCCAGTTCTTGCTCGTGTCATTGAAGCTGCTGTTCAGCTTCCCACCCAGCCAGTAGATCCCGTTGTCGGCGAACAGGCTGTATGGCGTGCCCTCCCACATGCCGACATATGAATTGATGCCGATGCTCTTGTCGTACAGGGCTTCCGCGTTGCTGCTCACGCCGTTGAACCACACGACAATGGGAAAGAAGGTCGGGCTGCTCCAGCCGGCGGCGTTGGCCTTGGGGAAGTTCCTCCAGTAGGCGGGCCCACCCTCCCACGGAATGGGCGGAAGTGTCAGCGTCGTCTCACCGGGAACTGTCGGCGTCGGCGTCGGCGATGGTGTCGACGAAGGCGTGAACATGACGTCGACGAAATAGTTGATGTTCAGGTAATTATCCACCGGATATCCGCCGCCGTACTTGTACCTGCCGCCGCCCGCGGGGACGGTCAGCCGCCCGCTTGTGTACGGCGCGGCGAACCCGCCGACGGTCGCGGCGTAGCGACCCCGTGGTGCGAAGTAGGACGCGGTGTAAAGCGAGCCAGGCGTGATAGCGACAGGCGTGGTGAAGGTGACCGACTGCCAGCCGCTGGCGGTCTCGCCGCTGAAGGTGGCCTGGGCGAGCCGCTGCCCGGCACTGTTCCAGAACGAACCGACGTGAGTACCCGTGTTGACCGTGGACTTGTAGAAGCGGACTCCCGTAATCATGCCCGGCACCGTTGTCGAAAAGCGCACGCCGAGTTCGACGGCGGCGGTGTCGGGAGCTGCGTCCGTCTCCGGCACGAGGGATCCGAAGAGAGTGTCGGCTGATGCGGGCGGCGGCGCAAGGAGGAAGGCCAGCCCCACTGCCACCGAGGGAATCAGGACAAGTAGGGTGACGCGAAGTGGGTGCTGCATGGGAACTGCCCTCCAAATGCCGACAATCACGAGTCGCTCGCCCGTCGAAATGGGTTGTCGAGCGCGGTCCGTGCTCGTGATTGAAGAAGATCACGCGTCGCTCCAAGGTACTCCGGGTTTGACCATTCACGCGGCAATGCAAAGCAGCCGGCAAAGGATCCCCATAATTGCCCGACCGGAATCCGTCGGCGTGATGCCACCGTTACTTATACCCGCTGCGGTGGGGGAGCCTGACCGGACGCGGGGACCCGAACCGCAAGACCGAACGGAGCGACCGGGGGAACCAACGGCTTCTTCGGTCAGCCAACACCACGGTGTAAGTGGTGACCAGGATGCTGATCAGTCCCAGCCCGGCCAGCTGCCGGATCCGACTGCCGTGCAACGCTACCGGAGCGCCGTTGCCGCCGGTCACCCGCCAGGTGACCAACGAGGCGGTGGAGGCCCCGGCACTTTCCTGGCGCTCCCGGAGCTGCGTACGGAGCACCCCCATCGCTGCGGTGAGGGTTCGTTCGGCCTCGGCTGGGTCGGTGGATCGCGCTGACACCCAAAGGTCCGGTTGGTCGTGGATCGGAAGCTCCTCGTTGCCGCGGTTGGCCATCACCACGGCGTAGTCACCGGTGCCGCCCGCCCGACGGATCTGGTCGCGCGTGGCGGGATTCGCAGCGGACAGTGCGGATGCCTCCGTGAGCATCACCAGGCCCTGGGTGAAACCGGCGTAGGCGTTGCGGGGAAACGTCGTCTTCGGGCTGAGCAGGGTGACCACGGCCCGCGTCTCATAGACCGTGGGTGCGGTGACCTGGTGGAAGCTCCACAGCCCACACAGAGCGGCCACGGCAAGAGCCAGCCAGGGTCGGTGGAACGCGGCCGTCCAGATGTCCCGCAAGGTCATGGTCCCCCCAAGCCCGTACCTGCCGATCGCAACACCGCGGTTCGCACTGGGAATTACCTTTTCGCCCAGTTACGAACCGCGCTCTTCGTATCATCGGTGATGGCCCGCGATCTTGTCGGTAGATCGACAACACGGGCAACGACTAGGGGGGCCTGGTGGACCTGCTCGACTCGGTGAACATCCTGCTACGGCGATGGATGCTGACCGTCCCGCTTCTGGTGCTGACCATTGCCGGGGTGGCGGCCGGATACTTCGTGCTCCCGTGGAGCTACGAGGCGCAGTCCTCGGTCCTGCTGCTGGCTTCCCAGTTCCAGGCCAAGCAGGCGGGCGGAAACCCGTACCTGCTGTTCGACTCCTCACTGGCGGTCACCGCCGAAGTCGTGGGCCGGGAGGTGATGGCACCAGACGTCGCCGAGCAGCTGAAGGCCAGAAAGCTCACCTCGGAGTACGAGGTGGCGCGGCCGCTCGACTCCACCGGACCGGTCCTGTCGATCGTGGTGACCGGATCCGACCGGACGAACGTCCGCGCCACCCAGGACGCCGTCAACAAACTGGTGGTGCAGCGACTGGCCCAGATCCAGTCCGAGGAGGGGGTGGCCAGCCATGCGCGCATCCGGATCACCGACGTGTCCACGGCGCCACCCACACGGCAGGCCAAGGGCAAGCTCCGTACGCTCGCGATGGCGTTGTTCGCGGGGCTGGTCACCACGATCGTGATGCCTCTGTCCGTGGAGGCGATGGCGGCCAGGCGGCGGCGCAGGCCACATGCTTCGCCCCAAACACCGGTGGACGTCCGTACGCCGACGTACTCGGCGCCTGGAGACGCTCAGGCGACCAACGGCCGGAGCCGCCCGGCGAGGCCCGCCGACGCGCTCGACGGCTACCCCACCGACCGCAGCCACCGCACAACCCAGACCCCCCGCAGCCCTCGCGCCAACCACGGGGCACGTGCCGACCATCTCGTACGGACCGGCCGGTCGCCGGTCGTTCCGCCCAGATCCGCTTCCCGGGAGCAGGACCTTTGAACCGGGCGGTGTCCAGCCTGCACCTCACTCCGTTGACCGGTCACGAGTCGGGTGCCGACCCGGCCGGTGCCGATCGGGACGGTGCCGACCGCAGCGGCGTCGGTCGGACCGGCCGGGCTGTGGCCGGCCGGATCGATCCGGCCGTGGTGCTGAGCGTCTTCGTGGCGATCCTCATGCTGTTGCCCAGCCGGTACGTCGTCGGCCCGCTCGGCGGGGCCGGAACCCCGGCGGGGTTGATGGCCGTGGCATGCCTGCTGTGGTACCTCAGCGCGCTGATCACACCGAGCACCACGCCGGTCCGGGGCCGCCAGCCACTGCGTACGGTCGTGGTGTTCTTCGTGGTGTCGGTGCTTACCAGCTACGCGGTCATGCACGCAGAGCCCAGAGCGGCCCTCGAGGTCAACGCGGCCGACCGCGGGCTGATCCTCACGGCGGGCTGGGCGGGCCTGGCACTACTGGCCGCCGACGGCATTCCTCGGCTCGAACGGCTGGAGGTGTTGCGGCGCAGGTTGGTGGCCGGCGGGTCGATCGTCGCCTCGCTGGGACTCGTGCAGTTCTTCACCGGGATCGACATCGCGGGTTACCTCGCTGTGCCGGGGCTGACTGCGAACGCCGACTTCTCCAGCGTCCTGCGCCGAGACGAGTTCAACCGGCCGATGGCGACCGCGACGCACCCCATCGAGCTCGGCGTGGTGCTCACGATGCTGCTACCGCTGGCAGTGCACGGTATGCTGCACGCCCGGCCCGGCACGGTGTGGCGGCACCGCCTGCAGGTTTTCCTCCTGCTGGCGACGATTCCGATGACGGTCTCCCGGTCTGCGATCCTGGGAATGGCGGTCGCCGCCGTGGTGATGGTCCCTGTCTGGCCCGGCAAGGTACGCGTGGTGGCGCTCATGGTGCTGGGGTGTGGAACCGTTGCCATGCAGGCGGTGGTGCCCGGCCTGCTCGGCACCATCCGCAACCTTGTGACCTCGATCGGAAGCGACTCGAGTACGACCGCCCGCACCGACGACTACGGTGCCGTGCTGGCGTCGGTGAGCCACCAACCGTGGTTCGGCCGGGGGCTCGGGACCTATCTGCCCCAGACATATCGCATCCTCGACAACCAGTACCTCGGCACCGCGATCGAGACCGGGCTGGTCGGTGTGGCGGCACTGTTGGCGTTGTTCGTGGCGGGCTGGCTGCTGGCCCGGGGCGCACGAAGGGCGAGCAGCAACCCCGAGGTCCGCCACCTGGCGCAGTGCTTCGCGGCGACGATGGCAGTCGCGGCGTTCTCGTTCGGCACGTTCGACGCGCTGAGTTTCCCGATGATCACCAACCTCATGTTCCTGATGCTGGGTTGCTGCGCTGCCCTGTGGCGGCTGGCCAGAGAGAATCCCACGGCCGGGTTGTCGGGGACGACCGCTGCCACGCCTGAGCCGCGACTTGCCGGGGCACTCGGCTCGCCTCCCATGACACCGGTCCAGTTCCGACCTGAGCCGTGGGTCGAGCCGCAGTACTGGCTGGAGATCGAGCCGGAGACCAAGTCGGAAGGCGTACCGGAGGACGAACCGCAGCGGATGCACAGGGCGACGAGGCGGGGGACACAGCGCCCGACTCAGCGGACGACGCAGCAACGTCCGGGCCGGCACCGGAAGGTCTGAGCTGGTTGCGGCTGGTCAGGTAGCCGCCGCAGGCGAACAGGCCGCGACCGCGGTGAGGGTCACCGCGGTCGCGGCCTGCACGCGTACGCGAGAGCGAAGGCCGGAAGAAGCTCAGGTCACGCCAGAGCCTTGCGGACGGCCTGGACGACCTCTTCCTGTTGCGACACGGTGATCTGCGGGAACATCGGCAACGACAGGATCCGCCCGGCGGACTCCTCGGTGACGGGGAAGTCGCCTGCCGAGTACCCGAGCGAGCGGAACGCCGGGGTCAGGTGGACCGGCACCGGGTAGTGGATGCCGTACGCCACTCCCAGCTCCCCGAGCACCGCGGTGACCCGCTCCCGGTCGGGCACCCGCACGACGTACAGGTGCCAGGCGTGCTCACCGTCCGAACCGGCCTCCGGCAGCACCAGCCCCGGTAGCCCGGCCAGCATGTCGGTGTAGCGCGCGGCCGCGTCGGCACGCAGCCGGTTCCAGCGCTCCAGCCGGCGCAGCTTCGCCCGCAGCACCACGGCCTGGAGGGTGTCCATCCGGGAGTTGAACCCGAGCGTCTCGTGGACGTACTTGCGTTCGCTGCCGTGGTCGGCGAGCAGCCGGACGGTGCGGGCGAGCTCGGCGGAGTCGGTCACCACGGCGCCCGCGTCGCCGTAGGCGCCGAGGTTCTTGCCCGGGTAGAAGCTGGTCGCCGCGAGTGCGCCGGCCGTCCGGCGGCCGTCGTGGACCGCGCCCTGGGACTGGGCCGCGTCCTCGACCACTGTCGGGCCGAGGTCGAGCAACTCTGTGACCGGCGCCAGCCGCCCGTACAGGTGGACCGGCACGATCGCCCGAGTCCGCGGACCGACCGCGGCCGCCGCCTGCTCGGGATCCATCAGCAGAGTGTCCTTGTCCACGTCGACCAGGACGGGCCGGGCACCTGCGCGCACGACCGCCTCGACGGTGGCCACGAAGGTGTTCGCGGGTACGACGACCTCGGTGCCCGCACCCACGCCCGCGGCCCGCAGCGCGAGCTCGATCGCGTCGGTGCCGTTGCCCAGCCCGACGCAGTGCGCGACTCCGCAGAATGCGGCGTACTCCTCCTCGAACGCCGCGACGTCCGGTCCCTTCACGAATGCCGTGGCCGCCAGCACCCGGTCGAAGCCGGCGCGAACCTCGGTGTCGATCTCCGCGTGCGCCGCACGCAGGTCGACGAACGGAACAGTGGTCATGTCATCCCCCCAGAGATGTTGCTTGCGTAGTACGCAGGAACCGTGCGGGCGAGCCGACCCAGACCTGTCCGTCCGGAACGTCGGCGAGGACCAGAGAGCCCATGCCCACAAGGGATCCCGCTCCGATGTGGAGCCCTTCCCGCACCAATGCGCCCGCACCGAGGTAGGCCCCGGTGCCCACCCGGACGCCGCCGCCGAGGCGTACGCCGGACGCGATGGTCACGTAGTCCTCCACCACGTCGTCGTGGGTGAGCGTGACGTGCGGCATCACCGCGACGTGTGCACCCAGGCGCACGGACGCGGTGAGCACCGTCTGGGCCAGCAGCACGCAGCCGGGCCCGACGGTGCACGACGGCCCGACCGAGGCCGCCGGGTGGACGAGGGTGGCGTACCGGTCCGGCCCGACTCCCAGGCGGTCCAGCCGGGCCACTATCCGGGCGCGGCTGCCGTAGTCGCGCGGGTTGCCGACGCACACCACGAGCTGTGCGCCGGTACGGGCCGTCTCCTCGACGGTGTCCTCGACCGGGCCGAGCACCCGCACCCCGTCCACGACGGTGCCGTGGGTCGACGGCGCGTCGTCGCAGAAGCCGACCAGCCGCCAGCCGGGGTGGACGGCCGCGAGTTGGGCAGTCTCGCGGGCGAAGCCGCCGCTGCCGACGATCAACAGGTCACGGGGTGCCGACATCGGGTTGCTCCATCGCTTTCAGGTCGGCGAACAGGCCGCGCATGCGGTACAGCAGGGCCGCCACCGCGGCCACCGCGACCACGCCGGCCGACGCCAGCGCCAGCAGGTCGAACGGGATCACCCGGTGGGCAAGGGCAGCGGCTCCGCCCACCCCGGCGGACACCAGCACCGGCAGGCCGAGCCCCCTGGTGACGGCGGCGAGCCGGATGCCGTGTCGGTGCAGCTCCCACAGGTAGAGGGGCAGGACGAGCACCGCCGCGACCAGGACGTGCGCGACACCGACCCCGGCGATGCCGCCGACCCGGGCGCCGACCTCCAGAGCGGGCACCAGCGCGACCAACCAGAGCAGCTGGATGGTGAACACCGCCCGGCTGCGTGCCAACACGACGAAGTAGTCGTACATCAGCTCGAACAGGATGCGGAACGCACCGAGCAACGCGAGCCACACCAGCACCTGCGCCGCCGTCGTCCAGGCCTGCCCGTAGACGAAGCGGATCAATGGTTGCGCTGCTCCGCTCAGCAGCAGGCAGACCGGCAGGGTGAGCCCGGTCAGCAAACCTGCCGTGGACAGGAACGTACGCCGCATCGCCGGCGGGTCACCCTGTAGCCGGGCGAAGGCGGCCGGGGCGACTCCGCGTACCGGCTGGGAGAACATCGCGACCGGCCAGCTGGACAGGTTGAACGCGAGGACGTAGAAACCGAGGGCGGTCGCGCCGAGCACTCTGCCGACGACGAACTGGTCCACGCTTCCCGCCGCGAACAGCACCAGGCTCGACCCCGCCAGGGGCAGGCCGAACCGCAGCAGCCTACGGGCCACACCTGCGTCGAATCCCAGCCGCAGGGGCAGCGGGGAGAAGCGCACGTACAGCACGCCGGAGGTCAGCGCGCCGGCCAGCCGGCCGACTGCCAGGCTCATCGCACCCATACCGGCGAGGGCCAGCGCGATCGACACGGCCGCGCCAGTCCAGTTGTTCACCTGGTCGGCGATCATCTTGCGGTCCTGGCGGAACGCGCGCTGCACAAGGGCGACCGGCGCCGCCAGAAGCCCATTGATCACGACGTTGAACGTCAGGACGCGAATCACGCCGGCGGCGTTCGGCGCACCCATCGCCGCGGCGAACGCCGGCGCGCCGAAGTAGCAACCCGCGTACATGAGCACGCTGGTGACCACCGAGATCGTCGCGACGGTCGGCGCGATCTCCTTCGGATCGCCCGGCCAGCGCACGATCGCGAGGGAGACGCCGAGTTCGTTGAAGCTGATGATGGCCAGCAGCGCGACCATCGCCACCGCGAACGCGCCGAACTCTCGCGGGCCGAGGATGCGGGCCAGCGCGATGCCGATGGCGAGCGTGCCCAGCCGGGACACGGCGGTGTTGACGAAACTCCAGCCGGCCGCCCGGAACGCCCGGGCGAACAAGGGGTCGTCGTCGCGGATCGCGAACCTTCTCACCGCTGCGTTCTCCGTTTCGTCAGCGCGTTGAAGTCGTCGGTGGCCACGGTTCCGCGACGTCGCTGGCGCCGGCGGCGCACCTTGTGCGCCACGACGCCGGAGACCGTGCGTACCGCCTCCCGTGCTGCCTGCGGCCGCTGGCCGGCCGCGCGTTCCAGCGCGTCGAGGTAGATCGCCTCCTGGAGCAGGGCGGCGCCTTCCAGGCTGAAGCGCTCGGTGACCAGGTGCAGGCCGAAGTCGCCCAGGTCCTTCCGCCGGGCGTCGTCGGCGGCGAGCTCGCGCAGGATCCGCACCAGGGTGGCCGTGCCGTCGCCGCCAAGGCCGTACCACCCCTGGCGCAGGAACGTCCTGCTCGACTCCGTGGTCAGTAGCTCGAAGAACCCGTCCTCGCCCTGCACGATCAGCGGCCGCCCGAACGCCAGTGCACGCAGGGCGGAGCCACCCATGCCGAGAGTGATCGACGCCGCTGCGTAGGCGGGCCGTGGGTCGCCCAGGGCGCCGGTGAGCACGACGGCACGTCGGCCGGCCCGCTCGTTGGCGGCGGCTGCCCGGGCCTCCACCTGCTCGCGTACCGACCCGTCGCCGACGATCACCAGCCGCAGCGGCAGCTCGCGGGCGAGGTCGCCCACCACGTCGACGGCGGTCAGAACGCCTTCCAGCTTCAGCTCCGGGACCAGCCGGCAGACCACCACCACGTCCAGCAGGCCGGCGTCGGCCGGGTCGTCAAGCCCGTGTTGCGCCCGGAACGCCGCGGTCGGATGCCCGGGCCGGTTGGCGGCCAGGTCGACCGGTGGCTCGAGCAGGTTGACCAGGCCGGGGTCGAAACCGCGGCCGGCGTGCCGGCCCCCACCGGCACGCCGCTGGAAGCGCTCCTCCAGCACGGACAGCCGGATCTGGGCCGTACCCACCGCGAGCGACAGGTCGGCGGGCAGGAACGGCGCGACCGCCATCGACATGACCGTGCACGTGGCGGCGACGTCGCGCCGGCGGCCGGCCGCGAAGTACGCCTCCACCCCGGGCGGCCACTCGTACCCGTGCACGACGTCGAAGCCGCGTTCGTCCACCAGAGAACGCAACCGCCGCACAGTGACGGGGGAGGGACGGCGGCGTTCCGCGGGCAGCTCCAGGTGCTCCAGGCCCATGTCAACCACGCGTTGCACCAGCGGGCCCGGCTCGCTGGTCACCGTCACCTCGTGGCCGAGGTCACGGACGGCCCCGGCAAGCTCCACGGCGTTGAGCTGGCTGCCGCCGAGCTCCATGGCGTGCGGGTAGACGAGGACCTTCATCGCCCGGCCGCAGTGGCGATCACGTGCACCACGCGGTCCTGTTCTTCCTCGGTCATCTGGTGGAACAGCGGCAGGATCAGCGACCGGGTGGTGAGCCGGTCGGTCACAGGCAGGTCGGCTGTCCAGCCCGACGACGAGGTTGCGTACGCGGGTTCGCGGTGCGCGGCCATGATCCCGCGCCGGCCGGAGATGCCCGCGGCCAGCAGGCGTTCCAGCAGCGCGTCCCGGCCGACCGGGAAGCCCTCCGGCAGCACGATCCAGAACGACTGGTAGTTGGTCCGCCCGTACAGCGGATCGCGCACGGTGTCGATGCCGGGCACGTCGGCGAGCAGCCGCTGGTAGCGGGCCGCCAGATCCCGGCGCCGCTCGACCACCTCGGTCAGCCGGGTGAGCTGGACCAGGCCCAGCGCGGCCTGCAGGTCGGTCATCCGGAAGTTGAAGCCGGTCTCGAGGTACTCCTCGATGACGACAGTGCCGGCGGTGTGCCGGTCGGCGGCGCTGACGCTCATCCCGTGCTCGCGCAGCCGCCGCGCCCGCCGGGCCACCTCCGCCGATGCCAGCGTCAGCATCCCGCCCTCACCGGTGGTCAGCAGCTTGCGTGGGTGGAACGACCACGCGGCGAGCTCGGCTCCGGCCCCCACCGGACGGCCGCGGTAGACCGAACCGGCCGCACACGCGGCGTCCTCGACCACCGGGATGCCGCGCGGGTCGCACACCGCCCGGAGCTCGTCCAGGTCCACGGGAACGCCCGCCTGGTCCACCGCGATCACCGCACGGGTCCGTTCGGTGAGCGCCGCCTCGACGGTCTTGCCGGTGAGGTTGCCGGTGGCCGGGTCGACGTCGGCGAACACCGGTTCCGCGCCCACGTAGCGGGCGGCGTTGGCGGTGGCGATGAACGACAGCGACGGCACCACCACGTCGTCGCCGGGCCCCACCCCCGCCAGCAGCAGGGCCAGGTGCAGGGCGGTCGTGCAGGACGAGGTGGCCACCCCGTGTGCGGCGCCCATCCGTTCCGCGAACGCCTCCTCGAACGCGGCCACCCGCGGGCCCTGCGCCACCCAGCCGGAGCGCACCACCTCGGCGACCGCCGCCGCCTCCTCATCGCCCAGGACGGGCCTGATCACCGGAATCACGTGGTCCCCCCACTTGGTCCAGCAGGTCCGCGATCTCGCGGGCCCGATACTTCCAGTCGTGCCGCGCGGCATACGCGCGGCGCCGTCCGGCCATGCTCTGCTCTGCCTTGCCTGGTTCGGCTCTGCCGTGCTCGGCCGAGGCAGCCAGTTCGTCGCCGACCGCCTTCACGAAGGCCTCCCGCGAGGACTCCGCCCTGACCAGCGCCGCACCCTCGGCGTCCTCGCGCAGCCAGTCCGTCGCCGGCAGGGCGGTCGACACCACCGCCCGACCGGCGGCGAGGTACTCCAACGTCTTCAGCGGGAAGCTCGCCCGGTTGAAGTCGTTCAGGACGTACGGTGTCAACCCCACCGCGATCGCCCGCAGGTAGCGCGGCAGCTCGGTGTGCGGCCGCATTCCCGTCCACACCACGTCCGGGCGCGCGGTGAGCGCGGCGAACCGCTCGGCCGGACAGGAAGCGTCCCGCGGGCCGACCAGCAGGAGGGGGTGCCCGGCGTCGGCCACCCCTTCCAGCAGGTCAAGGTCGACCCGGCCGTTGAGGTTGCCGACGAACCCGGCTGCCGGCCGGTCGAAGCGAGGTACGTCGTCCGGCCAGGGCGCCTCGTCGACTCCGGCGTACGCAGCGGGTGAGCAGCCGTTCGGCACCACCGCTGCGTCCAGCCCCATGGCGGCAAAGCGTTCCTTCAGTACCGGCGACACCACGGCGAGCGCGTCGGCGGCCTCCGCCTGACGCCGCTCGGCCGCCAGCAGCCGTCGGCGCGGCAGCCCCAGCAGCTCCGCGCCGGCGGCCAGATCGTCGGTGACGTAGTACATCGTCGGCACGCCCTCGACCGCGCCCAGCAGGTCGTCGGGAACGGTGGCGATCGCCGCGGTCACCGGCTGCCCGAGCCGGGCCGCCGCGCGCCGCACCTTGGCGCGGGTCCAGCGGGTGGTGACGTGGTGCATTCCCGGCCGCCGGGTACCCGGCAGCACGCGCGGCACCAGCCGCCACAGGCCGGACTTCTCCTGCCGCAGCGCCGGCCCGAGCATCGACCGGGCGCGCATCGCTGCCGCCGGCCGCGTCCGCAACAGCGGGGTGAGCACCGAGCACGGCGGGTCGACGTACAGCACCGGCCGCATCGTCGCCAGCTCGTCGGCGAGGTGCCGGTCGGTGCCGGCCACACCGTCGTACGCGGAACCGGCGAAGAAGACGATCACGCAGGGACCCGCCGCTCAGCCTTCCGCTCGGCCCGCCACCAGGCCACCAACCGGCGCAGGCCCTCCTCCAGGTCGACCTCGGGCTTCCAGCCCAGCGCCTCGTGAGTACGGGAGATGTCGGCCAGCCGCCGGCTCACGCCGTTCACCGCGCGCGCCGGGCCGAACTCCAGGCCGAGGTCCGCAGCACCCATCACCCGCATCAGCGCCTCGGCCAGTTCGCGCAGGCTGGTCTCCGCGCCGAACCCGATGTTGAACACCTGGTCGGTCACGTCGGCCTGCGCGGCCAGCAGGTTCGCCCGCGCGATGTCGTCGGTGTAGACGAAGTCCATCGTCTGCAGGCCGTCGCCGAGGATCAGCGGCAGCTTGCCGTACTCGATGCGTTCCATCCAGCGGATGAGCACCTCGGTGTAGAGGCCGTGGATGTCCATCCGCGGGCCGTACACGTTGAAGTAGCGCAGGGCCACGTAGTCCAGGCCGCGCATCGCGTGGAAGCTGCGCAGCATGCCCTCGTTGAACGCCTTCGCCGCGCCGTAGAACGTGTCGTTGTCGTACGGGTGCTGGGTTTCCGGCGTCGGGAACTGCCCGGCCAGTCCGTACACCGACGCCGACGAGGCGGCCACCACCTTGCGCACACCGAGGTCCGCGGCCGCCTCGATCACCTCGAACGTGCCGTCGACCAGCACCTGCAGCGCGAGCCGCGGCTCCTCGGCGCACTGGGTGATCCGGATCGCCGCCTGGTGGAACACCAGGTCGGTGCCGGCCATCGACGAACGCAGCAGTGCGCGGTCGCGGATGTCGCCCTCGACGAGGTTCACCCGGCCGGTCTCCAGCGCGGCGGCCAGGTTGTCCCGGCGTCCACGCACCAGGTTGTCCAGCACCACCACCTCGGCGGCCCCCGCCGCCACCAGTTGGTCCACGATCGTCGAACCGATCGTGCCCGCGCCCCCCGTGACCAGGCAGCGGCTTCCCTCGATCATCAGTCGTCCCCCTCGACGAGTTCCTTCGATCCACCGGCCGCGATGCTGCGCGACGCGGCCTCCAGCAGTCGTACGACCCGCAACCCGGCTCGCCCGTCCGTCAGCGCGGGCCGGCCCTGGTCGATCGCCGCGGCGAACTCCTCCATCACCGACCGCAGCGCCTCCCGCTCGGACAGGGCCGGCACCTGGATGTCGCCCACGCGGTAGGAGATCAGGGCCGCACGGCGTTCCTCCGGGGCGAGGTGGGACGCCGGCGTGAGGTCCACGCCGCGGTCGTGCACCGACACCCGCTGCTGCGGGTTCAGGTCGTCCCACACGATGGTGCGCCGCGACCCGCCGATCACCGTGGTACGGATCTTCGTCGGGCTGAGCCAGTTGACGTGGACGTGTGCCATCGTCTCCCCGCCGAACCACACCGTGAGGTAGGCGACGCAGGCGCGGCCGGCGACGATCGGGTCGGCGGCCTGTGCGGCCACCGCGATCGGCCGCATCCCCGGCGGGAGCACGAAGTCCAGGATGGAGAGGTCGTGCGGCGCCAGGTCCCACAGCACGTCAACGTCAGGTTGCACCAGCCCCAGGTTGATGCGTACCGAGTCGACGAACTGCACCTCGCCGATCTCGCCGGCGTGCACGAGCTCGCGGATCTTTCGTACCGCCGGGGTGTAGCAGTAGGTGTGGTCGCACATCAGCGTCAGCCCCGCCTCCTCGGCGAGGTCGACCAGCTTCGCCGCGTCCGCGGACGACGGCGTGAGCGGCTTCTCCACCAGGACGTGCTTTCCGGCCTCCAGTGCGGCGCGCACCAGGTCGAAGTGGGTGGCGGCCGGCGTCGCGATGGCCACCGCCGCGACGTTCGGGTCGGCGAGCACCTGCTCGTAGGAGTCGGTCGTACGAACCGTGGTGTAGGGGCCGAGGACGGACCGGGCGCGTGCGGTGTCCAGGTCGCACAGCCATTCCAGCCGAAGGGCCGGCGTCGCCTGTGCGTTGCGCACCAGGTTGGGGCCCCAGTAGCCGGCGCCGATCACGGCCAGGCCGATGGGATTCATCGGAGTCCCTTCCATGCTTGGGTAAAAATCGGGCGTGCTTCGGGCACACTCGTCGTTCGCCTCGTCGCGAAGTGAGAGGTGAAACTGCCGGGTCAGGATCGACTGCCGCAGGCCGGCACCCACGAGTCCGGTGCGGCGAGCTCAGCCCCCGGGTACTGCGACGATCTTCGGGCACTGTTCGCCTCGGTGGAGGCGTTTTCGTGGAATCGAATCGGATCGTCACACAGAGCAGCGGAATCAGGTCGAGTACGCCGGCGTGGTGGCCGACCGGGGACACGTTGCCGCGTTCGGCTCACGGCTGGTCGTACGTCAGGTATCCGTCGCGTTCCAGGTAACGCTCGCCCGTGCGGGGACAACGCCAGTGGCGTACGCCGGACTCGGCATCCCCGAGCGGACCGAGCGGTTCGCCGGCCCGTCCCACCCAGCCGATCCGCCGGGCGGGCACGCCCACGACGAGCGCGAAGTCCGGGACGTCCCTGGTCACCACGGCACCGGCGGCCACCAGCGCCCAGCGCCCGATGGTGTGACCGGCGACCACGACGGCACGCGCACCGATGGACGCGCCGCGGCGCACCGTGACACCGAGGGCGTCCCAGTCGTCGGGCCGCTTGAGCTTGCCGTCCACGTCGGCCGAGCGCGGGTAGAGGTCGTTGGTCAGCACCACCGCCGGACCGACGAAAACCTCGTCCTCCAGGACGGCGGGTTCGTACACCAGAGCGTGGTTCTGCAGCTTGACGCGGTCGCCGATGCGCACGCCGGGCCCGACGTAGGCGCCCCGTCCGACGATGCACTCGCTGCCGAGGACGGCGTGCTCGCGTACCTGTGCCAGGTGCCAGATGGTGGTGTCGTCGCCGAGCGTGGCGCGCTCGTCGACGTCCGCGCCCGGGTGAACGCGTGGTTCACCCACGATGCCCTCCACCCACGATGTCCTCCGGAACTCCACCCACGATGTCCTCCTGACTCCGCCATGTCTTCCTCCGGGAAAGGAGGGATTCGGCAGCGCACCCCCTGTGCGCCACCAATACTGCGGAGGTGATCAGTATTGTGATCCCCGCGCACGACGAGGCGCAGGTGATTGGCCGTTTGCTGGCAGGTTTGCTGCGCGACGAGAGCAGCCGCGCCTGAACGGCCGTCAGGACCCGGACCAGCCGCGGGTCCACTCTGCGCGGTGCGTCCACAGCACTCGCCACAGGTCGGAGTCGACGGTCGGGCGGCCCTGGCGTTCCGGCCGTGCCTGCACCACCCGGCTGAGTGCGGCGCGCAGGCCCACCCCGGTCACCAGCAGCGCGACCCCCGAGGCCTGCCAGCGATTTCTACGCGTGGCGTCGTTGGTGGAGGGCGGCGCGGTGTCGGGTGACCGGCGGGTTGGCCAGTGACCGCTTGGTCGACAGTGCCGGGTGGCCTCCGTTGGCGACTGCCCACAGGTGGGCCGACAACCAGTCCAGTGAGGGCGGCATCTCGCCCTTCCACGCGCCGAAGTTGTGCCCACCGGAGGTGAGGATGATGGACGACGCCCGCATGGGCGGCTTGACCATCGACAAGAACTTGCGGGTGTCCGGCAGGACCTGGCTCTCCGTCCGGCTGGTCGTGACCAGAACCGAGACCGGCGGCGCCGGCCGGTGGCGCAGCAGCCACTCGGGGTCGTTCATGTGCTGCAGGTTCCGGTTGCCGCCGAACAGGTCACCGGTCGTGAAGTCCATGATCGCGTGGTAGTAGCCGGACAGCGACACCGCCGAGGTGAACCGATGTGGGTAGTTCATCGCCATCTTCACCGCGCAGAAGCCCCCGGTGGAGTCGCCCATCAGCCCCCATCCCGCGCCCGGCCGGTCGACACGGAACTTCGCCGAGATCGCGTCGGTGAGGTCCTGGGCGAGGAACGTCTCCGCCTTCGGGCCGTGGGCCACATTGGTGCACTCGGTGTCCCGCGGCGGGGTGACCGTCTCGTTCGTCATCACCAGCACCATGGGCCGGGCGCGGTGGTGTTTGATCTGCGACTCCATCGCCCAGGGGTAGTTCATTCGCATGATCAGGTTGGACGCGGTGCTCGGGTAACCGGGCATGACGACCAGGCCGGGCATCCGCCGGTGAGCGTAGGCGGAGGAGAAGTACGCCGGCGGGAGGTAGACGTACGCCTGCGAACTCAGTCTCGACTTGGCGCCACGAACCGTGACGTCGAGGATCTCACCGGACGTCCTGGCCGTCGCCGCCGGAAGGATCCCCGAGTGAATCTGAACGGAGTCGTACGGCTTTCCCTGCTGGCCCTTTCCACCCGTGACGGGTGGCTGGGGGTCGACACCCTTGACCACCACGTTGTCGGCGTTGTTGGCCGTGCCCATGACGTCGGACATGGACGTGTAGAACTGGAAGTTGTCGTTCACGGCCACCGCGACCATCGAGATCGCTGCCAGTTGCGCGGCCACCAACACGCCCAGCCGAGCGAGCAGCGGGCCAGGACCGCGGCCGCTGATCCGGGTCAGCGCCCACAGCGCGATGCCGATCACGACGAGCCCGAACGCTACGCACAATGCGAGGAACCCACTGCCGGTCAGTCCCATGATGATCTCCGTTTCTGCCAGCGCGGGGGCGCGCCACCACTTCAACGGACATACCCGGCCCGCGGCTCCCGGGTTGGACGATTCTTGACCGTCCGCTGACCGATGGCGTGGGGGATGGTTCCTCGGCGGGCAAGGACGCAGCTCCGCACTTTGTCGTTGCGAGGAGATCGCGGGAAGATGCACCGGGACCCCCTTTGCGGTACGCAGACCTGAGGGGTCGCTCCAAGGTGTCTCACAGAACCGCACCAAAGGGACGAAAGCCGAAGGGGGACCAGGCGACATGGGGAAGACGCAGACAGCAAAGGTCCAGGCGTGGCCGAGCCTGCGCGTGGACGACTGGACCGCCACCCGCGACACGCTGCACATGTGGACGCAGATCGTGGGCAAGATCAGGTTGTCACAGGCGCCGTTGCTGAACCACTGGTGGCAGGTGACGCTGTACGTGAGCCCACGCGGGCTGACCACCGGCAGCATCCCGTACGGCAACAGGCTCTTCGACATCGAGTTCGACTTCTGCGACCACCAACTCGTCGTCCGGTCGAGTGACGGCGGCGTGGAGACCGTCGCCCTGGAACCGAAGTCGGTCGCCGACTTCTACCACCAGACCATGCGGGCCCTTGGCCGGCTGGGCTTCGAGATCCAGATCCTCGCCCGGCCCAACGAGGTCGAACTCGCGATCCCGTTCGCCGAGGACACCACGCACGCCGCCTACGACGCGGACGCCGCCCATCTGTTCTGGCAGCAGCTCGTCCAGGCGAACCGCGTCATCGGGATCTTCAGGTCCTACTTCGTCGGCAAGGTGAGCCCGGTGCACCTCTTCTGGGGCGCACTGGACCTCGCGTGCACGCGCTTCTCCGGACGGCCCGCACCCGAACATCCCGGCGGTGCGCCCAACTGCGGCGACTGGGTGATGGTGGAGGGCTACTCTCGCGAGCTCAGCAGTTGTGGGTTCTGGCCCGGTGGCGGGGAGGAAGGCGCCTTCTACGCTTACGCCTATCCCGAGCCGGACGGGTTCGCGGACTACCCCGTCGAGCCGGCCGCGGCCCGGTACAACCAGCAGTTCCAGCAGTTCCTGTTGCCGTACGAAGCGGTGCGGACGGCCGACGACCCCGACGAGACCCTGCTGCGGTTCCTGCACACGACGTACGCGGCGGCGGCCGAGCGCGGCAACTGGGACCGCGCCGCGCTGGAGGCCGACCCCAGTCGCTGGGACCAGTACCGCTAGGCAAACGTGATCGGGCGGCGCCCCTGGTTAGACTCGATCAATCCAAGGGTTCAGGAGTTGATTGGGCTATGGGCTGCGACCCGGCTGAAGACGAGGCGAACGGTCGTGGCACTGCGGACCCGCATGCGTGGCGTATCCACGGTGAGCGCACGATCTATGACAACCAGTGGGTGCGGCTGGGCCTGGTAGATGTCGAACCGCCCGGAGTGCAGCGGTTCGAACATCACGTGGTGCGGCTTGGCCGCGCGGCAGTCGCCGCTGTCGTGAACGACGACGATCGGGTCCTGATGCTGTGGCGCTATCGGTTCGTCGTCCGGAGATGGGGCTGGGAGTTGCCTGGTGGACTCATCGACGACGGTGAGGACGCGAAGGACGCCGCGGCACGGGAGGTCGAGGAGGAGACCGGATGGCGGCCGCACTCACTCGAGCACGCGATCTCGTACCAGCCTGTGGTCGGAATGGTCGATGCACCTCATGAAGTCTTCATCGGGCGAGGGGCGACATTCGTCGGAGAGCCTGCCGACCCCGAGGAAGCCGGCCTGGTGGCATGGACACCACTCGCAGATGTCGGGGAGCTCATGGCGCGCGGCGAACTGCTCGGCTCAGGCACCTTGGTCGGCCTTCTTCACCTCATGGCGCTTCGGCGTAGCCAGGACTAGGACGAGGCGCCGGTGAGCCGATCGATCCGACGGCGGTGCCGAACCGATCCGGTGCGGCTGGTGACGAGGCGGGCAACGGACAGGTGAGCAGCTGCCTCGTCGTACTCCCCGCGAGCCATGTGCGCTTGAGCGAGATCGCACCGTAGACCGGCTTCCGCCCGTGTGAACGACGGATCAAGACCGCCGAGTGCGCTGTACAGGCCGGCTACAGCATGCTCGTCGCCAATGAGAGCCAAGGCGTTTCCGCGCCAACGCGCAAGATGGCTCGCGTTCAAGAAGATGCTCGGCACGTCCTCATCACGTGCGTCGTCGCCAGGCGGCAATAGACAGTCCGCTCGTTCCAATGCTCGTAGGCAGTCATCGCGGATCCCGGCTCGCGCACAAAGCTCTGCTTCTGCCGATGCGACCCACGCCATCAGTTTCCCCGACGCGACTCCGGCCCCGACGTACGCCGCCTCACGAACCAACTCCACGGCTAGTCCGAGCTCTCCCGCCTCAGCGAGGACGTATGCCTGCTCACCCATCGCGTAGGCCAGGTGAGCTGGTGCCTCAGCGTCCCGCGCGGCGCTCTTGGCGACTTCGTAATGACGCCAGGCGCGGTCGACAGCTCCGACGTCCAGGGCCTGCCAGGCGGCAAGGGTCGAAGCGCTGCCAAGCGCGAGGGCCAGCGGTCTCCGGGAGGCAGGGAGGACCGAAAATGTCAATGCATCCTGGATCGTTGCGAGGTGCGATTGCATCTGGTCGACGAGCTGAGCAGCACCCAGTTGCCTGTCGAGGCTTCGCAATAGCTCGGTCTGGGCCATGAAGTTGCCTACGACACTGCCGCTGACGGCGCGGTAGGAACGAACTCGCTTCGCCAGGTCTTTGTATCCGTCCGGCCAAGAGTTGCCTGAGGATGGTTCGTCACCTGGCGGAGGAAGTTCGTCCTCTGTGAGTCCCAGGATGCCACGCAGAATTCCGGCGTACGGCGAGGAAATCCTGCGCCGTCCGTTCTCCCATTCGGACACGTACACATGAAGGCTGGCGGTGGCAGCAATCTGGATCGTGTGGCGTCGGGCGTAGGACTCCATACCTGCGACGAGCCGGCTCTGGGACCAGCCTCGGGCCAGTCTTGCCTGCTTGAGCGCGGACGTGGTCATCGGTCCTCTCGTGGGTGCGCGAACAGGTTCCCGCCCCGGAGTTGTAGGCGCCCTAACAGGGAGAGGTTAACACCGGTTAACTCCCGTTCGTGGCGCAGTTCCGATTGGCTAAGGAGGTGAGGACCCGGACGCGGGCGGGAGTGCAACAGCCGCGTCCGTATCGCACACGTGAAGATGGAGCGGTCAATGCGCCCGACTACCTCGCTGCCGGATGGCTGGCAGTACCGCCCGTGTCTTGGAACACCAATGGAATTGTGGTTCGGCCCGGACGACGAATCCGCTGAAGAACTGAGTGAGCAGGTCAGGCGCGAAAAGGTCGCCGCGGCCTTGTGCGCCGGATGCCCATTCGGAACCCCATGCCTGGCTGCCGAACTGTCGCGCCCTGCGTCTCACCAGTGGGGAGTACGTGGAGGGCTGACAGCCCGACAACGTATTGCGATGCTACGGGCCAGGAGACGCACAGAGGCCGCCGCCGTGTCGGCTGCATAACGGGTCTGTCGCCGGCAGCGGTGCGCGGGCGAGGGTCACAGGCCGGTGGTGCCGTCGACCTGTTCGCGGAGGAGGTCCCCGTGGCCGTTGTGCCGGGCGTACTCCTCGATCATGTGGACGTAGAGCCAGCGCACGGACGCACGTTGCCCGTCCCACATGGGCACGGTGAACTCGTCGTCCAGGCCCCTGGCCGCGACGGTCTCCCGGCTCGCCTCCATCTCGGCCAGCAGGGTCGCGTAGTCGGCTTCGGCGTTCCCGGGCCGGGCGTCGTTGAAGTCGGCACCGCCGGTCGGATACACCCGAGGTGCGTCCTGCCACCCGGCGAGCATGCGCTGGAACCACGTGCGTTCGACCTGGGCGACGTGTCGGATCAGGCCCAGCAGGGAGAGGTTCGACGGTGGTGCGACCCGCGCGGCCAGTTGCTCGCCGGTGAGGCCGGCGCACTTGGTCAGCAGGGTGGCACGGTGCCACTCGAGTCTGCCTTCGAGCATGCTTCGTTCGTCGCCCAGCAGGGGATCGGCGTGTCCATGCCGGGGTACCTCGGGTGCTGTCCACATCCCGCCCATGGTGCCGGGTGGCGAGCAGCCGCGCCAGCCTTCGAGACCGATCCACCAACCTCGTTCGGCCACCGGCTACGGCTGCTCGAAATGTGCATGGGAATACGTGTTTCGTGCATGGTGGCGGCGCCGACTCTGCGGCAGGCTTCGTAGGAAGACCTGGATTCCAGACGCGGCTTGCGAGTGCGGAGGACGGCAGGACATGGACATGGAGACGGCGCTGAGCGAGCTCGGCGTGACGGACGACCTGCTCGACGCGAAGACGAAGGCGCAGCTCGACACCGACGGGTTCGCGCCGCTTCCGGGGATCCTGTCGCCGGAGCAGGCCGACGCGTTCGGGCAGCGACTGGCCGAGCTGTCCAAGATCGAGGGGAGCCGCGCGGGGGAGGAGGTGCACCAGGAGGCCGGTACCGACCGGCTGTCCGATCTGGTCAACAAGGACCCGATGTTCGAGGTGTGCTTCACCCATCCGGTGGTGCTGGCGGCGATCCGTCATGTGCTGGGGGAGTTTCGTCTGTCCTCGCTCAACAGCAGGGCGGCGTTGCCCGGCCAGGGACACCAGGGGCTGCACGCGGACTGGGGAGTTCTGCAGGAGGGGCAGGGCTTCCAGGTCTGCAACTCGATCTGGTTGCTGGACGACTTCACCGCCGAGAACGGCGCGACGCGGGTGGTGCCGGGTTCGCACCGCAAGCGCGGTAAGGCGCCTGCCGACGAACTCGGTGGTGACCCGCGCGCCACGCATCCGGACGAGGTGCAGTTGATCGCGCCTGCCGGGACGGTGGTGGTGTTCAACAGCCACCTGTGGCATGGCGGTACGCGCAACAACAGCGACCGGCCCCGCCGCGCGCTGCACTCCTACTTCACCAGGCGCGACATGCCGCAGCAGCTCGACCAGGCGGAGTACCTCCGCGTACGCACGCGCGACCGGCTGAGCCCCGCCGCCCTCTACGTCCTCGGTGTCTGGGACGAGCTCGGGATGTCCTCATGAACAACGCCATCTCACCGGTGCGCGCGAACACGGACGCGGAGCCGCACCTGGACGACTGGATCGAACGCTTTCACCGCGACGGCTTCCTGGTGGTCGAGAACGCCCTCCCGGACGATCTGGTGCGGGAGCTTCGTACCGACCTGGACGACGCGATCGGTGCCGCGCCCAACAACGCCGGTCAGGTCGAGATCCAGGTGCGGATGTTCGAACGCAGCAAGGCGCACCTGCGGCTGTTCGACCACGAACCCGTCGTCTCGTTCGCCGAACGACTGATCAGCCAGGACCGCCCGGGCCTCGGGCCGGACCACGTGCACGTCGTACACAACAACGCGTTTCGTACGCCGACCCAGGCAGGCATCTCGACCTGGCACCAGGACGACCCGCCGCACTATCTCGTGACCGACGGCGAGCCACCGAGCAATGTGCGGCTGCCCGTACTCCTGTTCACCTGCAACTACTACCTCACCGACGTGACCGAGCCGAGCCACGGCCCGACGCAGTTCGTGCCCGGCTCACACCTGTTCGGCGCGCACTGCCCGCCCACGGTGGAGGGAACGCGGTGGGAGCAGGACGTGGTGACGGCGTACGGCAGGGCGGGTACGGCGATCATGTTCAGCTGTCAGGTCTGGCATCGTGGCCACCCCAACCTCAGTGAGCGAACCCGATACGTCAGCCAGGTCTCGTACGCACACCGCCTCGTCGGCCACCGCTACTTCCCGTTCATGAACTACGTCATGCCCGAACACGTGTACGCCGAGGCGAATCCGCGGCTGCGACGGCTGCTCGGCTTCCTGCCCACGGGTGCGTACGGATAGGCGGGAACTTGGGTAGCCGGCCTGATCCGCGCTGACTCCGCCCTGGCCCCGGTCAGTGGCCGAACCGGATCGACTCGTGTACGGCCATGCCGGTCGCGCCGGTCTCGTCACGTGCTTTGCTGAGCAGGCGAATCTCGTACGTCGCACCGCTGGCCAGCCGGCTGCCCCACCGCTCCAACGGGTCGGGGAACCGGTCGGTGTCCAGGGGCTCGCCCTCGTGCAGCACCCGCAGCGGTTCGAGCATGACCGGGCCGCCGGGAGCGGGGACGGTCCAGGTGCCCGAGTCCGCGTCAGGTCCGTCGACCCGGGGTGCGCCGTCCACGACGACCTCGACCGGCTCTCCGCTGACCCCGCCGGCCGGATCCCCTTGACCCCCACCCACCCGCCACTCGGCGAGCCTCGTCCAGCGCATGCCGTTCGTCTGGTCGACGCTGGTGAACACGACCGTACGGTCCGGCAGATGGACTCGGCCCCACCGCAGCCGGCGCAGCCCGAGCAGCCGGGGCGGTAGCCGCAGCCACACCCAGTCGGCGTACCCCGTCCCGACCAGGGGGCCCGCACCCGAGCCGACACCGGCACCCGAGCCGACACCGTCACCCAAGCCAGCGCCGGCACCCAAACACGAGCCGGCGCCGGCGCCGGCCCAGGAGACCTCGGCCCGCGCGTACGGCACGGCCACATGCCAGTGCACTCGCGGGCTGATCTGCGGGTCGGACGGATGCCAGGCGGGCACGGGGGAGTGGTGCACCAGTCGCAGGGTGCGGCCGTCCCGGGTGGCGATGGAGTACTCCATCCCGCCGTCTCGACGCCGCCTGGGTGAGCCCGCGATCGGGCGTCCGCGCAGCACCTCCCGGCCTCCGTCGGCGGGATAGCGTTCGACCACGGCGTAGGGCGTGTGCACCCCGGCGACGCGCAGCCACGCGAGCTGAACGACCAGCACGTCGCCGTCGGCGCCGACCACATCCGCGTACAGCTTGCGGAGCAGGAATCCGCGGCGTACCAGCGTGCGGCTCGCCGTGGTCCCCGTCAGCGCGCGGCTCACCGCGGTCGCCCCCGACGCGAGGTCCGCCGCCAGATCGGCAGCGCTACTGCGGTCACGGTCCTGTTCACCGAGAAATTCGGCCACGACAACCCCCAGCCCCCGGGTGAAACCGACTGCATGCGTCATTCCTGCACGTAGTTCACTGTCGGCGCGGGGGCGAATCAAGGGCTGGGAGCGCCCGGAGTCCGGCCGTTACCGGAGTCACCGAGTCACCGAATCACGGTCACCGGGCTACGGGCTCCGATCCGGTCGCGTAGTAGGCCTTGCAGACGCCGTCGCTGTCGTAGGCGGTCGCGATCTCCAGCAGCCGGGTGCCGTTCCGCACGGTCAGCAGCGGCGAGCTGTAGTTGGGGCAGTAGTTGTTGTACGGATCGGGAACGCTCACCGGCGCGGGGATCGCCCGCCACGGTCCGGCCGGTCCGTTGTCGCTGACGAAGACGGTGCGCCCGTTGCCCTCGGCGACGGTGCCGTCCGCGGCGTAGAGCATCTGCCCGGTCAGGAAGAGCCTGCCCTCCCGCCCGCGGCCGGGTTCCCAGGTGATCGTCGGGGTGTGCTCGAAGTACGTGCCGTCGGCCGCCCGGACGGTCGGGCCGAGGTCGCTCGGGTCGCCCCACTGCGCACCGTCACTCGACTCGCGGTAGTGCACCTTGCAGTCGTACGACGGTCCGCACACCTCGTAGGTCATCAGGTAGCGGCCGCCCGCGATCCGGCGGACGATGGACATTCCCGGGCGCGCGGCCGGGTCGTCGCTCGCCACCACCCGCTCCCGGTCGGTCCAGTGCACGCCGTCGGCCGACGACTGCGCGACGAGCATCTGGCTGTGCGCGGGCTGGTCGGTCTCGTCGGAGTAGAACACCACGAGCCGTCCGTCCCTGGTCACGGTGAACTCCGGCTCCCACAGGCCGCCGGTGTTCTGGGCGACCACCGGCGTGGCGAGGTGGGACCAGGTGCGGCCGTGGTCGTGGCTGGCCCAGATCGGGATGCTCATCTGCCGCGGGTTGGTGGACTGGCCGGCCGAGGACGCCCACAGCAGGGTGCCGGCGGGCAGGTCACCGACCCGTCGCGGAAGTTCGTACAACGTGGCGCAGCACAGTCCCTTCCCGTTCGCGCTGGCCGGGTCGGCGACCGTGCCGATCTGCTCGAACGACTTGCCCTCGTCCCGGCTGGCGTAGATGGCGCCCAGACCGGTGTTGCCGTCGAACGTCACCACGCTGCCGAGGATCGTGCCGTTGGCGGACCCGGAGTGCTGGAGGCGAACCAGGCGAGGGTAGAGGCCGACGTTCTGGCGAAGGAGGGTTCCGCTTGCGCCGGTCGCCGCCTGCGCCGCGGGTCCGTTCGTCGTTCCCACGACGGCGCCTCCGACGAGCACCGCGAGCGCGGTCAGCAGGAACCAGGCCTTGAGGCCACGGCGATGTGCGGCCATGACGAACCCTCCGATCTCGGTGGCGTACTCCACGAGCGGGCAGCTCTCCACCCTGCCACGGAGTGCGGCCCGCTGTGATCGACGAAGTCCAGGACTGGTCGACCATGCGGCGCCGGCGGGATTCGCGTGCTGGGATTGGGCGATGGACACAACAGACGCGGGTGCACGAGGAAACGTCGGCGAAGTGGACGACGCGGGCAGAGTTGGCAACGTCGGCAGCGCCGGCAAGCTTGGCGACGTCGTACGGGAGCTGACGCTGGCCGACGGTGAGGTCGCGTTCTACCACCAGTACGGCTACCTCCCACTGCCCGGTTTCGTCGAGCCGGCCGCGGTGGAGGCGCTGCGGACCGAAACCCTCGACGTGCTGGAGGCGAACGGCGTCTCGCGGGCCTCGTTGGAGCGGGCCAGCGGGGTGGGCGACAAGCTCCGGCAGTGTTCCGCGTACGTCGCCGGCTCGGTGCTCGACGACCTCATCAACTGCCCGGCGACCCTGGCCGTCGCCTCGCGACTCGTCGACGGCCGCGCGGTGCGCTATCTCCCGTTCACCGCGGTGAAGGCCGGCGGCGGCGGCGGGACCTTCCACCTGCACCAGGACAACAGCTACACCCGGCACGACCCGGCGATGGGATCGATCAACATCTGGGTCGCACTGGACGACATGACCCCGGACAACGGCTGCCTTCAGATCGTTCCGCGGTCGCACCTGGGCGAGCAGTTGCAGGCACGCGGCAGCGACGACGGCGACTCCCACCGCCAGGTGGACGTCGACCCGGCCACGGCCCTGCCACTCCGGATGCGGGCCGGTGACGCGGTCGCGTTCTCCCGGTGGACCGTGCACGGCTCCGGGCCCAACCACACCGACCGGCCGCGAGTGGCGTACGCGCTGCAGTACCACCGCGAGGACGTGCGGTGGCTGGACGCACAGACCGGTGAGTGGCATCTGCTGACCGACACCCCGCGTACGAACACCGAACCCGTGGCGACGCTGGACCACCGCACGCCCTGACGTTCACGCCTACGGGCATTCCGGGACGTCCGGAAAGGTTCGGGCTCCTGTCGGAGCCCTACGCGTTCGGCGTGCGACCGGCGTTGGGGATGCGGCCGGCGGCGGTGTTCATCGAAGCCAGCTTGTCGATCAGCGCGCCGGTCCGTATCGCCGCCGCCTGCTGCAGTGCGACGAGACGCGTGGGATCCCACGATGCGGCCACCTGGATCCGGGCCTGCTCGCGCACCGCCGCGGCCAGTGCGTCCCATCCGCGGTTGACGGCGACCACCACGGCGGCGGACAGGTCCTCGGCCGGAAGCCGAACTGCCTTCTGGCTGAGGTCGACGCTCGCGACCCGGCCGTCCGACGTCACCGTGGCGCGGACGAGGCCGTCGTCGTCCGCGCCCTCGCCGGACACCATCTCGGCCTCGGACCCCTCCTGCTCAACGGCACGCAGATGCGTGGCGACGGCTTCGCGGGCGATGTCCAGCACTCCGGTGAAATCCCGCGCGGTGACGTGGGGTTGATCTGTCATCGAACGACCTCCGGGAGGGTTCAGCCGAGCAGGGCCTCGATGACCTTGCTGAGAGCGAAGTTGATGGCGAGGCCACACAGCTTCTTGGCCACCGGAATCCACAACAGGGAAGCGCCGAAGGTGGCGACCGCCGCGGCGATCGCCTCGGCTATCTGGATGACCAGCAGGGTCAGCTGGACGATCACGGTGATCTTCAACGCCAGGACGAGGCCGGCCGCCACGAACAACGCGGGACCGATCAGCGTCGCTCCCTGACTGCCGTCCCTCAGCACCGTCGGACCGCGGTCCGGATGGGAGAACTGCCCGGAGAACGCGTCGACGTCCTGCCCCTTGTTCTGGCTGGTCACCGACTGGAACGGGGAGGTCGTACGACCGTGCGTGGCGGAGGCCTGGGAGCCGAAGCCCACCCAGGCGCTCCCGAGGTCGAACATCTTGACCTCGTCGGACTTGGGCCACATGTAGCCCAGCTCGTTGAGGAAGTCCGCCCCCCAGCCCGGCAGCATCAGTGGCGAGCCGGCCATCAGACCTCCACCCCGCCGAGGGTTCCGTCCAGGTCGGACATCGCCTTCGCGTTGCTCTGCTCGGTCCGCTCGTTGTTGTCGCCGGCGTACCTGAGTCTCTCCCCGAACCCGATGATGTCGTCGTGCGAGCCGGTGAACGACTCGTCCGCCAGCTGGAAGACGGCGCCGTAGGCCATGCCGATCAACCCGCCCACCAGGTCGTCGCCGAAGATGTCGCCCATGCCCTCCGACGTGTTCTTGAGGGCTGCCCAGGCGGCATGACCGTCGTCACCGATCCGCATCAGGTCCTTGCCGCTGTTGCGCAGCGCCTCCGGGTCGTTCTGGCGATCGTCGGACACGCCCTACTCCTCCTCGGCCTGGCGCCGGAGCTGCGCGACGGCGTCGTCGTACCGCTCGGTGAGCGACGCCACGTGCTCGTTGAGCACGTCCTGCAACTCGTCGAGGTCCTCCGCGATCACTCGCGGATCGACGCATTCGTCCTGGCCGGTCGCCTGCCCGGCCCTGGAACGCAGGTCGTCCAGCGCGGCGTTGATCGACTCCGTGAACTGCTGCCCCAGCAGGTCCGGCCCGCCACGCAGGGCCCGTGGGTCGAGGTCGATCGACTCGAGCCGGCCGCCGACACCGACGGTCGCCACGACCCGCCCGTCCGCGGCCCGGCCCACTCCGCGGAGCTCTTCGTCGTCGTCATTCGCCTGGTCGGTCGCGGGCACCTCGCCTGCCAGCAGGTCGTCGAGTTGCTCCCGCGCGGTGGCGAATCCCTGATCGAAGTCGTCCTGGTCCGTGAGTTCGATCTCGTCGTCGTCCAGGGGTCGGCTCATCCACACTCCTCCCGCTCCGCTCAGTCCGCGTCGGAATCCCACAGCAGCTTGAAGTCGAGCCCGGCCAGGCCGAGCCCTCTCAGTTCGTCGACCACCGGCTCGGTGTAGAAGACCGCACCGGATCGTTCCTGTGGGATCTTGAAGACCGACCGCTCCGGAATCGCCCGCTGTGCGAAGACGTACTTCTCGATGACCATCAGGTCGCCGTCGGGAAACCGCACGAGCTTTGAGCGGCTCTCGTCCAGGGCGTCCAGCACCACGAGCGGGTTGAACAGGGCGACCCGTGCGTCCGGGCACGTGAGCGGCAGGAGTTCACCGAAGGAGTCCAGGACCGGCCCGGCGAGGTCGATCCCCTGGTCGCGGAGCACCAGCGACCAGCTACCGAGCCAGGGAAAGTCCGCTCGGAGCAGGGGTGCGCCCGAGTCCTCGTCGGTGGTGCCGAGCTCGACCGGAACGGGCGTCCAGTCCGCCGCCAGGGAAGTGGCGTCGAGCTCACCCAGCTGTTCCAGGTCGTCCTCGTCCTCGGTCGTGAGGAACTCGTACTCGCCGACGGGGTACAGCTGGAAGACTCTCACTTCTGGATCTCCACTTCACGATCAGGGCCACATGCCCTTGTCGAGCTGGGCGCGGACGTAGCTTAGGACAGCGACCACCTGGTCCTCGTTCTTACATCTTCGAAGGAGGCCCCACAGCGCGTCGTAGTACGCCCGGCTGTGGGTCGCCTGGTGCGGCGACTTGCTGAACGGGTTCGGATACTTCGACGCGTCCCTGCCATGTGGGAGCCAGCTTCCGTTGACCGGTTCGTCGAGGTGGATCTTGTACTTCTCCAGGATCGCCCGGGCCCGCCGCGCGGAAACATAGTTGGAGGCCTTCGGCACCAGGTGTGCGGCGTCGTCGGTGAGCTTGCCGGCGGCGTTCTTCATGCCGCGTCTCCCGGCCACCTCCAGGTTGTGACCGAGGTTCTTCGACAGGTACTTCTTCTCCACCAAACGCAGCAGGTCCGCCGCCGCCTCGGTGATCTTTGCCCTCTTCGCGGCTGCCAGCAGAGCTGCCCTCGGTACGTTCGCCATCCCCGTTGCCCCCACGTCACCGGTGCCGGTTCCGACTGATCTTGGGATCGATCGAGTGTGGCAGCTTTCGGGGAGTCCGGGGGGAACGCCTGTGGACAACTTCGGTCGAGCCGGGCGCAGGTGCCCGGGCGCCGACGTACGTCAGCGGTCGGAGCTGGATCCGAGCCGCGCGGACGGTCGCTGGTACAACGCGCCGGACCTGCGCGGGGGTGTGACGACGGTGCCGACGCGGGTGAAGCCCATCCGCTCGTAGTAGCGATGGAGTTCCTCGTTGCGGCGGTGTACGTCGACGCGCAGCCAGGACTTCCCGGCTCGCGCCGCGCGGTCGGCGGCCCAGGCGAGCAGGTGTTCGCCCACGTGGTGACCGGCGACCCGGCCCGCGATCGCGAACCGGAAGATGTAGAGCGCGTCCTCGGGCCCGCCGGGCCAGGCGTGGGCGAAGTCCGGGTCGGCGTGCGGGCTGAGTGTGATGGTCGCGACGTACCCCCGGTCGTCGGAGCCGAGGTAGAGGTAGCCGTCGGCGACGTACTCCTCGATTCGCCGGGCCCGCCAGCCGCCGTCGCGTTCGAACCTCGTGGGCCACTGCTCGACGCCGTGCTCGGCGAGCCGCTCGGCGGCCTCGGTCAGCAACGCGAACACGGCGGGCAGGTCCGCCTCGGTCGCCGGGCGCATCGTCGGCAGCGGGGCGGGCTCGGGTTCGGAATCGGAATCGGGTTCGGTGTCGGGCTCGGGTTCGGTGTCGGGGCTCATGGCTGTAGGAGCCTCCCCGTCAGCCCTCTCGCTCAACCCCCTCGAAGAGCTGAACGAGAGCACTGGTGTCGAGCGCCCCGAGTCCGGCCGAGCGGCCCTCCTCGTTGAGGCCGACCACGGCCCGCGCGACCGGCGCGGTGATGCCGGCCTCCTCGATCACGGCGAGCCCGAGCCGGTTGTCCTTGGCGAGCAGGTCGACGGTGAACGCGGGGGACCAGTCCCGGTTGGCGATCTTGGGCGCGATCTCCCGGAACAGGTTGCTCACAGACGCGGCACCGGAGTCGGCGAGCGTGGAGTAGTACGTCTGCGGGTCCAGCCCCAGGCGTTCGGCCGTTGCCATCGTCTCGGCGGTGATCGCGTTGATGGCGCCGAACATCAGGTTGTTGAGCAGCTTGAGGATGCTGGCGGCGCCGACGTCGCCGACCCGGATCACCCGGGCCGCCACCTTCTCCAGCACCGGTCGGGCGAACGCCAGATCGTCCTCGGTGCCACCGACGGGAAGGGTCCACGCGCCGCACCGGTGCGGGCGGCCCAGCACCGGCGCGTCCAGGTAGCCCACGCCGATCTCGGCGGCCGCCGTCGCCATCGCCCTGGCTGTCCCGGGGTCCACGGTGCTCAGGTCGGCGATCACCCCCGGGGCGCCGGCCGCCGCGAGGACGCCGCGCTCACCTGCCACCACCTTGCGTACGACGTCGGGGCCGGGCAGGGACAGAAGTACGACGTCCGCCTCGGCGGTGAGCTCGGCGACGTCCGCGGCGACCACCGAGCCGGCCGCCTCCTGCCGCCGGACGCTCGCCTCGTCGACGTCCCACACGACCAGCCGGTGGTGCGGGCGGAGGACGTCCGCCATGGCCGCGCCCATGGTGCCGGTGCCGACGATCCCGACGGTGCCGACGCCGCCCGTGCTGTGTGTCTCCTCGACCATGCTGTCGCCCTCCTCGTGGTACGCCCGCAGACCGGGCCACTATGGTGCACGAAGTCCCGGTGAGGAGGATCAGGTGCAACGCGTACGCCTGGAGTACGGCGACGGTCACCTCGACGTCGACCTGCCCGACCACGCCACGGTGGTCCAGTCCGGTAGCGCGGCCCACGAGCCGGCCGGCCTGGCGGACCCGATCGGCGCGACCCGTGAGGCGGTCCGAAACCCGCTGGGCACCGAGCCCCTGGCCAGCCTGGTCAGGCCCGGCTCACGGGTGACCATCGCCTTCCCCGACCGGGTGAAGGGCGGCGCCCACGTCACCGCCCACCGCAAGGTCGCGATCCCGGTGGTGGTCGAGGAGCTCGAACGCGCCGGTGTACGCCGACAGGACATCACCCTGGTGTGCGCGACGGGGCTGCACCGCATGAACACCCGGGAGGAGTTCGCGGCCTACCTCGGCCAGGACGTGCTCGACCTCTTCGAACCCGGCCAGATCGTCAACCACGACGCGGAGGACCCCGACGGCATCGTCGCCCTCGAAGCCTCCGCGCTCGGGGACGTGGTCGAGGTCAACCGCCACGTCGTCGAGTCCGACCTGACCGTGCTGATCAGCCACGCGGCGGGCAACCCGTACGGCGGGTTCTCCGGCGGCTACAAGATGCCCGCCACCGGGCTGACCACCTGGCGGTCCATCCGCTGCCACCACACGCCGGGCAGCCTGAACCGCGACGACTTCGTGCCGATCTCGCCGCACAGCCACTTCCGGCACCAGCTCGCCGCGATCGGGAAGCGGATCGAGGAGGCGTTGCCGCGGCCGTTCTTCACCGTCGACGCCGTGCTGAACGCCCGGTCCGAACAGGTCGCGGTGCTCGCGGGCAGCATCCCCGCCGTGGAGGAGGCGTCCTGGCCGCCCGCCACCCGCCGGACCGAGCTGACCCTGCCCGGTGAGCCCGCCGACGTACTCGTCCTCGGGATGCCGCGCAGCTTCCACTACGGCAACGGCATGGGCTCCAACCCGGTCCTGATGATGCAGGCGATCGGCGCGTCGATCGCGCGTGCCAAGGCGGCCTTGACACCGCACCCGGTGGTGATCGCCGCCTCGGTGTGTGACGGGTGGTTCAACGACACCGAGTTCCCTTCGTACGAACGAACCTACGAGCTGTTGCAGACCGTCCACCGTCCCGCCGACCTGGCGAAGTACGAGGACGAGCTGTGCACCGACGCGGGCTACCTCGACCGCTACCGCACCGCGTACGGCTACCACCCGTTCCACGCGTTCTCCATGGCCTACATGGGCGGGCTGGCCCGTGAGTACGCCCGAGCCGTCTACGTCGCGGGTGCGGTCAGCCCCGGCCACGCCCGGGGTATGGGAGCGATTCCAGTGCCCACCGTCGAGGAGGCGCTGGCCGAGGCGCGCCGGCATGTCGGAGCCGACCCACGCATTCTCGTCGTGCCGAGTTTGTCCAAGCCCGCTTACCACCTGCGCAGCGAGCGGCTGGCCGGGTGACCGCCCGCAGCGGGGGTGGAAGGTGGCGGATCACGCCCGCAGGAGGGCGTTCATCGTCTTCGTGTGCAGCGGGGAGGTCACCGCGCCGTCGACCAGCGGGTCCTTGGTCTGCACCATCCACTCCGCCAGCTTCGCGGACAGCTCCGCCACGATGCCGGCCTGCTCCGGATCGTCCACCAGGTTGGTGAGCTCGGCCGGATCCGCCGCCAGGTCGTACAGCTCGAGCGACGGGTGGTAGGACGCCAGGCCCTCGGTCTGCACCTTCGGCCGGCACCGCCGCATCCAACCCTGGCTGGGATCCATGAACGCCGGCGCGGAGGTGAAGTTGGCGATCAGCTTGTGGCGTTCGGTCCGTACGCACCGGCGCGGGTCGTAGTAGTCGTGGTAGGTCATCTCCCCGAAGATCTCCTCCCGGCGGGTGTGCTCCTCGCCGTCGAGCAGGGGAAGGAAACTGCGCCCGTGCACGTCGTCGCCGGCCGTGCCACCGGTGGCCGCCAGCAGCGTGGGGAGCAGGTCCACGTGGGACACCATCGCGTCGCGCACCTGCCCGCCGGTCCAGCCGCCGTCGGGGTAACGGATGATCAGCGCGACCTCCAGCCCCGGGTCGTACAACGAGCACTTGGCCCGGGGGAGCGCGAGACCGTGGTCGGTGGTGAAGATCATGATCGTGTTGTCGGCCGCACCCAGCCGGTCCAGCTCGGCCAGCACCCGACCGGCGGCGGCGTCCATGTGCCGGACCGCTCCCTGCAGCTCGGCGAGCTCGGTGCGCGCCGACGGGGTGTCCAGCAGGTACGGCGGAATCGCCACGCCCAGGCTGTCGTCCGGCACCACGTGGTTGCCCAGGAAGCCCATCACCCCGGGCTCGTCGCGGTCACCGGCCATCCGGTGCGGCTCGAGGAACCCGACCTGCAGGTAGAACGGCCGGTCACCCTCGACGAGCTGCCCCAGCTGGTCGACCGCAGCCTGCGACACCGGCTCCGCCCTGGTCGAGGTGGTGTCCACGTGGTCGAAGCCGAGCCGGTCGGCGAGGTCCTCGTCGGCGCGTGCCCGGGACTCGTGCTGCACACCGAGCAGCACGCTGCGATAGCCCTGGTCGCGCAGCAGGCCACCCAGGTGGCGTTCGCCGGGGTGCAGGTCCCAGGCGAAGTCCTGGTGGGTCAGCCCGAGCACGCCGTTGACGTGTGGGTAGCGGCCGGTGAACAGCGACGCCCGCGACGGGCTGCACTGCGGTGCCGTGGTGAACGCCCGGTCGAAGCGCACGCCGTCGGCGGCCAGCGCGTCCAGATGCGGGGTGGCGACGGTCTCGTTGCCGTAGCAGCCGAGAAACCGTCCGAGGTCGTGACAGTGCATCACGACGACGTTGGCCGGGGTGGGTTCGTCCTGTGGCATCGAAGTTCTCCTTCGCCGGAATGCGCTCCGAGTGGGCTTCGACGCCCCAGTCTGCCCTGTGTCCTCTGCGCCGGTCGACGCCCCTACGCCAGGTGGTCGAGCTACGCCAGGTGGTCGAACTCGATGGCGAGGCAGTTCACCTCGTCCACCGGCCGGCGTTTGGGCAGCTGGGCGACGAGCACGCCGCCGGCCCGCTCGAACGGCACCTGCCCGCCGCCGAGCAGCCGCACCGAGCGGGCCCGATCCTCCGGACGCAGGCTGTGGATCACCGTACGGCCGTCCTCCGGCCACCGCAGCTGGAACGCGTAGAGCGTGTCGCCCCTGCGGGTGAAGCGGAGGTCGGTGCTCGTCCACTCCACCGCGTCCTCGCGGAAGCCCTCGATCCGGACCGCGCTGCCGCCCTCACCCGACACCCGGAACGGCCGGGTGCCGTAGATGCCCTCGCCGCACACGTCGATCCACCGCCCCATGGACGTGAGGATGTGGGTGCACTCGTCATCGAGCGTGCCGTCGGGCCGCTGCGGGATGTTCAGCAGCAGGTTGCCGTTCTTCGAGACGATGTCGACCAGCAGCTCGACCACGTGGCCGGCGGTCTTGTAGTCGTCGCGGACGTTGTAGAACCAGTCGCCCACCGAGGTGTCGGTCTGCCAGGGCTCGGGTTTGATGTCGGGTTCCTGGCTGCGCTCGATGTCCATGACGCCGACGGAGTAGATCTCCTGACGGCGGTCCTTCTGGTTGTAGACCGCCTGGTTCACCCCGCCGTTGCGGGCGGCGCTGGCGTTGTAGAGGTAGGAGATTGCCTGCAGGCCGATGTCGTAGCCGTTGTTCTCGCCGAACGGCACGGGACCGTCGGAGTACAGCAGCTCCGGCTGGTAGAGGTCGATGATCTCCTTCACCACCTCCAGCCAGTGCTGGTGCCAGCGCTTGTTGCCGGTGTACCAGTTGGCGATGTCCAGCTTGCCGCCGCTGTCGGGGTCGTAGTGCTCGCGGTTGGGCAGGTAGAACTCCTCGTACGCCTCGTCGTTGCCGTCGTACGGGATTCCGGCGTACGGGCCCAACTTGTCCGCGCCCTTGTTCACGTTGGACCAGGAGAAGGCGGCGCCGTGGTGCTCGGTGAGGCCGAACGGCAGTCCGCGTGCGTCCGCGGCGTCCTTCCACAGCCGGGTGATGTCCTTCTTCGGGCCCATCCGGACCGAGTTCCACCGGTGGATCCGCGAGTCGTAGTTGAAGAAGTTGTCGTGGTGGGTGGCCTGGCCGACGAAGTACTTCGCACCCGCCGCGACATAGAGGTCCATCAGGCCTTCGGGGTCGAAGTTCTCCGCCTTCCACCGCTCCACGATGTCCTTGTAACCGACCTTGGACGGGTGGCCGTACATCCGCAGGTGGTGGCGGTACTGGTCGTGGCCCTCGATGTACATGTTCCGCGCGTACCAGTCGCCGTACATCGGGACCGACTGGGCGCCCCAGTGCGACCAGATGCCGAGCTTGGCGTCGCGGAACCAGTCCGGGCACTCGAACTGACGGAGCGATTCGAAGGTGGCCGCGAAGGGCGCGGCGGAGGTGTCGGTGGACATCGCGGAACGGCGCTCCTGCCTACGGCCGGAAAGATCGGATGTTTCGTACCGTAACGTCGCCGAGGAGGGTGTCAAGAGGTCTGCGCGCGGTTGGCGTCCAGCACCTGACGCAGCCAGATCTCGGTCGAGCGCACGTGCAGCAGAGCCGCGGCCTGCGCGGACGCACTGTCACGGGCCTGGAGCGCGGCGTAGATCCGTTCGTGTTCTGCCATGGTGCGCTCGGACGCATCGGCCTCGAGAATGTCGCGCCACACCCGCGCGCGCAGTGACCGGCTGGACACTCCCCGCACCATCGACGCCAGCGTCTCGTTGCCCGACGCCTCGCCCACCAGGTCGTGGAACTCCGCGTCGAAACGTACGAACTCCTCGTGCCCGTCGGCCTGGCGCATCCGGCCCAGGCTGGCGCCGATCTCCTGCAGGTGGCCGGCGCTCGCCCGGTCCGCGGCCAGCGCGGTGACCGCCGGCTCCAGCACGCGCCGGACCTCGATGAGTTCCAGCGCGGAGTCGTCCCGCATCATCTCGACCGCGAATCCGATGCCGTCAAGGAGAAGTTGCGGTCGCAGGCTCGTGACGTAGGTGCCGTCACCGCGGCGTACGTCGAGAACCCGGGCGGTGACCAGCGCGCGCACCGCTTCGCGCGCACTGCTGCGGGAGACGCCCAGCCGTTCGGCCAGCGTGGCCTCGGGGGGAAGGCGGGAGCCCGGTCCGAGTTCGCCGCCGATGATGAGTTGGCGAACCTTCTCGATCGCCGCCTCCGTCACCGGAGCTGCCACCGGATCGTCCTTTCGCCTGGGCCCGCGGACGCGGACTGTCCCCACCCCTTATTTCTCGCACGTGCGAGGGGGGCAATACAAGACTTATCTTTGCGCATCGGCTGCACCAGACTCAGGGGCCATGGACGAGCTTGAGTACGCGGGCACACCCACCCTGATCGTGATCAGCGGCCCCGCCGGTTTCGGCAAGACGACCCTCGCGCACGCGGTCGCGCGCTCGGTCGGCTGCCCGGCGATCTGCCGGGACGAGATCAAGGAGGGCATGGTGCACGCCCACCCCGAGTTCGACGGGGCCACACCTGGAGATCCACTGACCCAGCGGACGTTCCCGGTCTTCTTCGAGGTTCTCGAACTCCTGCTGAAGGCCGGCGTCACCGTGGTCGCGGAGGCGGCCTTCCAGGACTGGAACTGGAAGCGCGGCCTGGAACCTCTGCAGGGGCTCGCGGACCTCCGCATCGTGCAGTGCACGGCCGATGTGGGGGTCGCCCACGCCAGGAACCTTCGCCGCTTCGCCGACACCCCGACCCGGCGCGCCCACGCCGACGCCCAGGGGCCGCAGACGCTGGAGGAGGCGACGAAGCACTACGACTCGTTCGTACGACTGTCCCTGCCGGTACCGACGATCACCGTCGACACCACCGACGGCTACGACCCGGCCCTGGAGGAGGTCGTCGCGTTCGTCGGTGGCTGAACGCCCCAGGGCAGCCGTTCGTGAACCGTTGTTCAGTCGCCGGTCGTGCCGTCGATGAGCTCGCGGATGATGTCGATGTGCCCGTTGTGGCGGGCGTTCTCCTCGACCAGGTGGTGCAGGATCCAACGCAGGTTGAACTCCCGGCCGTCGCGGAACCGCTGGGCGCCCTTCATGTCCAGATCCCAGCCGGCGATCTGAGCGTCGTGTTCGCGGGCCATCTGCTGGTAGTCGGCGATCACCTCGGCCAGCGGCATGGTGAGCCGGTAGTGGAACTCCCGGTCGGGGTCCTCCTCGGTCCAGGGTCCCTCGTCCTCGTGGCCGAGCAACCGGCACTGGATCCAGGAGTACTCCACCCAGCGCAGGTGGCTGATCACCCCGGAGACCGTCATCAGCGGCGAGGTGGGCAGTGGGGCCTTCGCGGCGTCGGCATCTGAGAGGCCTTCGGCTTTCGCGATGGCGGTCTTGCGGGTGTAGTCGAGCATGGTCAGCAGTGTTGAGCGCTCGTCGAGGGCGGAGGGTACGTCGTCGCGTGTAGTCGTCATGCGCCGATCCTGCCCGCTGCCGCCGCGCCGACGCGAACCGGTTTCTCGCGCGGGCCCTCGGACGCTGAGCCCACCACTTGTATCAACTGATTGACACAAGTGCCACCGTCGGGTCTATGCTCCGCTTGTATCAAATTGCTGACACAAGGAGCGCTGCCGTGTCCGGTGGTTTCGCGTTCGCCCTTCCGCTGCTGGCGTTGGTGGCCTGCCTGGCCGTGGCATGGCGGGCAGTTCCGCGCCGCCGCGCGCTGGTCGCCGTCGACGAGGCCGCTCACCCGGGGCTCGCACGGCTTCGCCGCTCCACGTTGCTCGGCCGCGGACTGGCGATGGTGGTGGGTGCGATCGCCGCGGTGGTGACCGCCTCGACGGGAGGACTGGGCCGCGGGTTCGCGGTCGCCCCCGCCGTGTTCGCCGCGGTCCAGGTCGTCGGGGTGCTGGCCGTTGATCTCCTTGCTCGCGACGACGCCCGGACGCCGGGTACGGCAGGCCTGGAGGTCCGGAGGGTGCGCGACTTCTCCGCCCGGGGGCTGGTACGGGTCGCCGTCGCGGCGGGTGCGGTGCTGGCGCTGTTCCTCGCCTGGGCCGGAGCCGTCGCGGGACCGGACGATCTCGGGCGAGCAGGCCGTGCCCTGACGTACTCGTGCACCGCGGGCTGCGACCACGGGACGTTGAGTCCCTGGCCGGGCTCGTACTACTCGGTTCCGATGGCCGTCGCCTTGCTGCTCGTGCTCGCCGGTGTCGCCATCCGGGTGACGGTACGACGCCCGCGCAACGGGGCGGTGCCGGAGATCGTCGCCGTCGACGACGTGGTCCGCAGGCGTTCGGTCGAGTCCGTACTCGCCGCGCTCGGCGTCGCGTTCACCGGAAGTCTCGCGGGCGCAGCACTGCCTGCGGGTGGCCGGCTGGCAGGTCTAGGGCAGAACCACGGGCCGGTTGTCCTGCAGGCCACGGGCTGGTGCATGGTCCTGGCGGGCCTGGTCGCGTTGGTGTGTCTCGTGTGGTGCCTGGTCGTGCTCCTGCTTCCGGGCGCGGGTGCCGGTGCTGAGCCAGATCGCGGTTCCCTGCCTGCCTCGCCTGGCACTGGCGGACGGGAGCAGGCGCGGGGATGACCGTCGAACTGCGCGTCGATGGGAACGATCCCACTCCGCCGTACGAGCAGCTACGCCGCCAGCTGGCCAACCTGATCGAGGCCGGCACGCTCGCGGACGGAACCCGGCTGCCGCCGGTCCGCCAGCTCGCCGCGGACCTCGCTCTGGCCACCGGCACCGTCGCCCGGACGTACCGCGAACTGGAGAAGGCAGGCCTGGTTCGCTCACGCCGCGCGGCGGGTACCACGGTCACCGCCCGCCGGGCAGAGCTGTCGGGCGCGGACCGGCGGGCCCGGCTGGGCGAGGTGGCGTCGGCCGCGGTTGCGCAGGCCCGCCACCTCGGGGCGAGCGATGCCGAGCTCCGCAGGGCGATCGAGTCGGCGCTTCGCCGATCACACGGGTAGAAACACGGGTAGAAACCAGTCGCGTCGGGATCAAGGTCGCGTCTAGCATCCCGAGCCATGAGCCTGTAGGTATCCACTCACGGTGGTCGCGGCCGCTGGTCGTGTAGCCGTTCCGCGTCCACCCGGCCGCGTCGCGCGACGACGCCGCCGGGCGTCGGTGGATGCCTTCGCGAGAACCAACTCACCTCGCCGATCTCGGCGTCACCTCTCGCTGCCCCGGAGCCACCGATGCGACCGCATGAACGGCTCGACCCTGCCCTCTTCCCCGAAGATCCGCCGCTGGACACCGCACTGCTGGACCAGCATCTGCTCAGGAACGCGACTGCCGTTCGCACGTTGGTGGACACGGCCGCACCGACCGCTCGCGACGTGGTGGCCGACCTCGGCGCCGGCACGGGGGTGATCACCCGCGGGCTCCTTCGCCGCGCGGTCGCGCGGATCTACGCCGTCGAGCTGGACCGAAGGTTCGAGCCGTACCTCGAACCCCTGACCCGTTCCCACGACGTACGACTGCTCTGGAACGACTTCCTCGACGTCGACCTGCCCACGGTCACCAAGGTGGTGGCCAATCCGCCGTTCCGGGCAACGGAGCATCTGCTGGAGTGGCTACGCCGGCTACCGGCTCTCACGTCGGCGACTCTGGTGATGGGCCACGCGTTCGGTGACAGCGCTGTGGCCGAACCCGGCTCGGCGCGTTACGGGAGGCTCAGCCTCAAAGTCCAGGCCGGGTTCACGGTTGGCATGGTCGATTCGCTGTCCGCGAAGGACTTCCACCCGCCGGCGCGCAGCCCGGCCTGCATTCTGCACCTGGTGCCGAGGCGTTGTACGACCTCGATCGACGCGGTGATGGACGACGCTTTCACCCGTCGCGCCGGGATGAGAATGAAGGATCTGTTGTGGTACCTGGAGTTCCGAAGTCCGGTGCTCGGAACCCGGTCGGCTCGGCACGGGCTGGTTGCCAAGTTGCGCAGCTCGCCGGTGGTACGACAGCTTCAGCAACGACGACTCCAGCAGGTCTCCTCCCATGACCTCTCACACCTCATGGCCGAACTCCACCGCCGTTGCCAGCGCTCCGCCGGGCCATCGGCAGCAAAACTGATCGACGGTCCACGGCGTTCCACCTAAGGTGTGCGCGTGCCGCACTACTCACATGTACTCGCCTGGCTGTTGGGCCTGGAGGGGATCGCCCTTCTGCGCAGTCAGGCTGGTGACGATCTGGGCCCGAGCCGCGAGTTCGTGCAGGCTCGCCTGGACGAGGTCCGCGCTCTGCTCGCCGATCCCGACCTGGCCGCGCGACCCGGTGGGACGGTCGGCGACATCGGCACTCGCGAGGGCTACGCCCAGTGGGTCCATTCCTACGACGACGCCGGTAACCCGCTGATCGCGGCCGAGGAACCGGTGGTGCGTCCTTTGCTGGACGCGCTGAAGCTCGGGCGGGTGCTGGACGCCGCCTGCGGGACCGGCCGGCATGCGCAGTATCTTGCCGAACTCGGACACGAGGTGGTCGGTGTCGACTCGTCGCCGGAGATGCTCGATCGTGCGGGGATCAAGGTTCCAGGCGGGGATTTCCGGGCAGGCGAGATCGACAGGTTGCCCTTTCCTGACGAGAGTTTCGACTCCCTTGTCTGCGCCTTGGCGCTGACCTACCAACCGCGGCTGGATCCGACCTTGGCGGAGTTCGCGCGCGTGCTGCGGCCGGGTGGGCAGCTGATCCTGTCCGACATCCACTGGCTGTCGCTGTACCTCGGCGGCGTCTCGTCGGTCGACGGTCCGGAGGGGAGACTCGCGATGCCCGCCAGCCGCTTCCTGCCGTCGGACTACCTCAGCGCCGCGATCGCCTCCGGGTTCACGGTCCGCGCCTGTCACGAACCCCGGTGGGGAGACGTTCCCGGCGGTCACGGTGGTTCGGACGCACAGCGCTACTGCCCGGAAGCGGTACGCGCGGCGTGCCGGGACACTCCGGCGCTGATCGTGTGGCACCTGGAACGGACCGCGTGAGCACCGGCCCGCAGGAGCCCCGGTTCGTCGAGTACACCGACGACGCGCTGCCGGCCGAACTCCGGTGGCAGGTGCTGTCCTTCCTGCGGATCGTGTGGCCAGAGGGCTTCACCGGCGATCTTCGCTACCGCGACTGGATCACCCGCTCCGAGTACCAGCCGTACCACCTGCTCTACGTCGCGGGCAGTCTGGTGGTCAGTCATCTGGAGATCGTCGACCACGAGGTCGAGTGCGATGGAGTGACCTACCAGGCACAGGCCCTGACGGGCGTACTCACGTTCCCGTCGTTTCGGCGTGAAGGCTGGGCGGGCCGGCTCGTGACGGCCGCGTGCGGACGGATCGAGGCCGGCGACGCCGACCTCGGGCTCATCTGTTGCTCGCCCGAGAACGTCGGCTTCTACGCCGGCGCTTCCGGCTGGGCGCCGATTCCCGGGGCCCAGGTGGTGGTCGGTGACGGGGAGCATGCCTGGCCGACCGGGCAGTCGGCACTCGCCACGTTCCTGTCGGAGAAGGGGAATCAGGCCCGTGATGCCCTCAGTCGTTCGCCGCTTCGGCTCCGGGACGAGGTCTGATGCGTAAGCCAGACGTGGACCTTCGCGGGTTGAACGCCTTGCTGGTCGAGATCTTCGGGCCGCAGCAGGAGTTCACCTGCCGACGGACACCGACGGGATCGTCTACCCAGGTCTACCGGGTCGACCGGGGTACCGAGACCTTCTATGTGCGGGTCGCGGAGGAGGAGCAAGCCAGCCTTGCGCCGGAGGCCGAACTGCATCGCGCGCTCCACGCGGCAGGCGTGCGAGTGCCCGCGGTGGTGCACTACGAACCATTCGACCACACGTTGGCACGCTCGATCATGGTGACCACGGAGGTGCACGGCGCGCCGATGAGTGCCTCCACTCCCACCCGGGCGGTGGCGGAGATCGGCCGTTCGGCCGGACGCGACCTGGCGCGAATCCACGGCGTTCCGGTGCATGGTTTCGGCTGGGTTCGCCGCGAGCACGACCGGGCCGGCTGGCCGCTGCGCGCGGAGCATCGCACGTACGCCGAGTATGTCGACCCGTCGGCTGTCGCCGGTGCACTTGCTGGGATCGGGTTCTCCACCGACCAGGTTCGTGCCATCGAACGGCTGTTGCAGGAGGCTGTCGAGACCGGACCCACCGCAGGGGTCGGTTCGGTGGCGCACGGCGACTTCGACGCCAGTCACATCTTCGAGAACGACGGGTCATACACGGGGCTGATCGACTTCGGTGAGATCCGGGGGACCGACTACACGTTCGACTTCGCAACGCTCTGTCTGAACGCCGAGGAGGTTCCGCCGGCCGGGAAGCTCCTTGGATTCGTAGAAGAGGGGTACGCCGAGGTGCGCGCGCTCCCGGACGACCATACCCGCCGGATCTACTTGGCGGGTGTGCTCAGTGCCGCTCACCGGCTGTCGACCTGGTACGAACGTGACGGCGAGCGAGCCTTCGACGGATGGTTCTTCCGCTGGATCCGGGACTGCCTCGTCGGCATGCTCGAGTCCGGACGAGTGCCAACGGCAGGTTGACGCCGACCAAAGTCTCTCGCCGCAGGAGGCTATGCCGAAGCCCTGGCGCGCAGAGCTCGGTCGAGCCAGTCGAACACCGGCGCGAGACTGTCCGGGGCGTGCCATCCGTTGATGGACGCAAGCAGCTGGAGGTACCGATCCCGTCGTGGATCGTTGGCAGCCTCCAGCCATCTCAGCAGCCGGTCGCGGACGTCGGCCCCGTCAGGGCTGGAAGCGCGTGCGTACCGGTCGACCACCTCCGCGACGACCGGCCCCGCCTGAGGCGAGGTGGGATCGATTCCAGTACGCACAGCAGGCGCCACCAGGTCCGGGACCATCGCGGCGAAGTCGCGTCGTACACCGCCGTCCCCGTGCAGGGAGCGCTCGACCGCGTGCTGCTCGGCCAGTCGGCGCAGGCCGGCCCGAAACGTCGGGTCGCTCGTCAGCTCCGCCAACTCCACCCACGCCTCGACCTGCGAGGGCTCGGGGTCGTCGGGCAGGCACGGCGTCATCGTGCGCGTGATCGCCCCGAACTCCTGTCCGGTCCCCACGCCGCCGAAGATGGAGTCGAGAAACTCCTCGACCAACCGTCGGCGTTCGACTTCGGTGAGTTTGGCCAACCTGTGCATGAGATTCGTCTCCTCCGGTGTGCTACCGCGCCTGGCCACCGCTGTCAGCACCGCCTGCCGCAGGCGTAGCAACCGGATCTGCACGGCGAGTGCGTCGGCGTGCGCCGCCGCGATCTCCTGAAGCGAGACCTCGTGGTCCACGACCCTGCGGATCGTGGGCAGATCGAGTCCGAGGGCGCGCAGCGTCCGGACGAGTTCCAGGCGCGCCAGGGCGTCGGCGTCGTATCGGCGGTAGCCGGTCGGGCTACGGTCGGTCGGCGGCACGATCCCGCGGTCGGAGTAGAAGCGGATGGTCTTGACCGTGAGTCCGGTCAGCCGCGCCAGTTCACCGATCGTGTAGAGCCTGCCGTCGTTCATGACCCGACCCTCGCGCCTCCCCTTACGGGAGGGTCAAGCGCGTCGCCGCCGCTTCCGCCGGGGCGGGCGGTGGAAGAGCAGCAGATCCCGGACGTACGCCGGCACGGCACGCCAGGGGATGTCGTACTCGTCCCCGGAGTCGACGAGGACCAGGGTCGTCTCGTCCCGCACCGCACACATGACGGCGACACCGTTGCCGGTGGCCAGCTCGACCAGGACGTCCGTCCGGCCAGGAAGCGCCGGCGCGGGGCGTACGACGATCTGGTACGTCACTCCCGCGAGCTCGAGCCGTCGGGAGATCTCCGCCGTCAACCGGTCGATCCGCCTGGTGAGGCGGCGTCGGTCCGCGCGCTCGTGACTTTCGGTCATCGGTGGGCCTCCGCCGCGCGACGAGGACAGGGCGCGGCCGGGGACCTCCGGCCACGAAGGTCCGACCCTATCCTGCGAAGGACCGCCGGCGCTGACTCGCGGCGCTGACTCGCGGCGCCGGGCTCGAGGTCGGGACGAAGGGCGAGGCGTGTCCGAGTCGGGCCACGTCACTACTTATGGTCTTGACCGATATCCCACACCGGTCGACACTTCCCTCACGACGGGGCGAAGGAGTCGAGCGGACATGACAACGGCACGCGCGGGCGGACCCGAACGCAGGAGCCTGTTGAAGTGGGGCGGAGGCACCCTCCTGGGAAGCTGGCTGCTGTCCGGCTGCGACCTGCTGTCGACCGACCCGTCGGACAAGAAGCGAAGCGGCCAGAAGAGCGCGGGTTCAGGCAGTGACGTCAAGGAGGCACCGTCGCTGGCCGCCCAGGTCAAGCAGGGCAAGCTGCCTCCGCTCGCGCAGCGGCTGCCGAAGAAGCCGGCGGTCGTCAAGCCGCTGCAACAACTCGGCAACTACGGCGGCACCATCCGGATGGCGACCACGGTGCAGTCCGGCGCGCACTTCCTCATCGTCGCGCGAGAAGGTCTGGTCGAGTGGGCTCCCGGCACGACGGACGTCGTGCCGGGCCTGGCCGAGTCGTGGGACATCACCGAGGGCGGAAAGGTCTACACGTTCCACCTTCGGGAGGGCGCGAAGTGGTCCGACGGCCATCCCTTCACCGCCGACGACCTCGTCTTCTTCTACGAGTCGGTCCTGTCCAACACCGAGCTCACGCCCGTCTTCCCGACGTGGCTCACCATCAACGGCAAGCCCGGCACGATCTCCAAGATCGACGACCACACCGTGAAGTTCGCCTTCGACGGACCGCACGGACTTCTCCTTCGCCAGATGGCGTTCCGGGGCGCGTTCCAGGGCAGCCTGCTGACGCCGAAGCACTATCTCAGCCAGTTCCACGTCGACCACGCACCGAAAGCCGAGCTTGACAAGAAGGTGAAGGCGGCCGGGTTGAAGACGTGGACGGACCTGTTCGTGGCGAAGGCTTCGCCGGGTGACAACCCCGACCGGCCGGCGATGGGTCCGTGGAAGCTCACCCACCAGCTCACCGCCAGCGACCCTCGCTTCGTCGCCGAACGCAACCCGTACTACTGGAAGGTCGACTCCAAGGGACGCCAGCTCCCGTACGTCGACACCATCACCCAGGCCAAGCTGAGTCCGGAAACCATTGCGCTGCAGGCGATCGGCGGCGACCTGGACATCCAGTTCGAGACGCTCAACGTCCGTGACCTGCCGGTGCTCGCCGACTCCGCGAAGAAGAACGGCTTCCGGCTGCTGCGGTGGGCAAGCGACGCGCCGTGGATCGCGATGTACATGAACCAGAGCGACAAGGACCCGGTGCTTCGCGGGTTGATGCAGAACATCGACTTCCGTGCCGGACTGTCCCATGCGCTCAACCGCGACGAGATGAGCAAGATCCTCTACGCGGGTGCGGGCGGAACGCGCCAGCCGTGCGCGGTGCCGCAGGACGACTACTACATCAAGGGATCCGGCAACCGGTTCACCGCGTACGACGTCGCCAAGGCCAACGCCTATCTCGACAAGGCGGGGGTGGACAAGCGGGACGGGAAGGGCTTCCGGCTGCGGCCCGACGGCAAGCCGCTGGAGCTTTCCATCACCACGTTCACCTTCGAGTACGGCGGAACAGCCGACGCCTCGGACGCGTACGAGATCGTCAAGGCGAACTGGCAGAAGGTCGGGGTGCGGACCAACTTCCAGAGCGTCGCCGGACCGCTGTGGTCCGAACGCGCCACCGGCAACCTGCTCGACATCCCCGGCTACACGGTGGCCGGGCTGCTGTGGGACGTGGACCCGGTTTGGTACGTGCCGACGTCGAGATCCTCCTACTGGGCGCCGGCGTACGGCGAGTGGTACGAGACCGGCGGCAAGAGCGGGGTGGAGCCGCCGCCGCAGTTCCGAAGGCTGCAACAGCTCTACGACCAGATGGCCAGCGAGGTCGACGAGCAGAAACGGCTCACCATCGGCCGGCAGATTCTCAAGGCGCACGACGAGAACGTCTGGATGATCGGTACGGTCACCGCGCCGTTCGCCCCGGTCGTGGTCAGCGCGGACCTGGTGAACGTGCTGAGCGACGCGGTGCTGAGCTACCGGCTGCAGTTCATGGCGACCAGCGCGATGGAGCAGATGGCGTACAAGAACCCCGAGGACCACTGACGAACGACTGACGAGGGCAACGCGCTGATGTCGTACTTGTGGTACTGGCCGGACGGGGGATGGGACTTCGCGGCCTGGAAGTCGCGCCAGTCCTGGGAACCGGTGGTCAGCGAGCAGTCCGGCTCGGCCGAACCGCTGCCGCTGTTTGCCGACTGCCCACCCGGGAAGCGGCTCGAGCGCTGGGAGCAGGCGCGCGCCGGTTGGCAGGCCGTGTCCGCCGAGGTCCTCGGCTCGGTGAACGACGTGCCGCCCGCAACCATGTCGTGGGAGTACCTCGGGGACGAGTTCGTGGTCACGCCGCCGGCGCCGGGTCACTCGTACGCGATGCGCCGGCTGCGCTACCCGCTGACCGACGACGAGTGGGGCTACGCCTGGCTGCTGACGCCCCGCGACCCCACCGGCCACGCCGGCACCGAGCCTCGTCCCGCCGTCGTCGCCCTGCACCAGACCACGGCGTCCGGCAAGGCCGAGGTGGTCGGCCTGGAGACGACCGGCAACACCAGCCACGTGCAGTACGCCGCCGAACTCGCCGCCCGTGGGTTCGTCGTCCTGGCGCCGGACGCCATCGCGTTCGGGGAGCGCCAGGCCGGCCACACCAACGCGCATTACCGGTCGGCCGAGGAGTTCTTCGCCGCCCACCCCGACGGCTCGGTGATGGCGAAGATGGCCTTCGACGTGTCCCGGGCGGTCGACCTGCTGCAGGTGCTGCCGCAGGCCGACGCGCGCAGGGTCGGATGCATCGGCCACTCCCACGGCGCGTACGGGACGTTGTTCGCCATGCTGGCCGAGCCGCGGATCGCGGCCGGCGTCGCCAGCTGCGGACTGAACCTGCTGCGGCGGGACCCGTCGCGGCACCGGTGGTGGCGCCAGACCGCGCTGATCCCGCGCCTCGGCCTCTACGCCCCGGCTGTCGAGCAGACGCCGCTGGACTTCCACCACTGGCTGGCGCTGGTGGCGCCCAGACCGCTGATGGTCGTGGCCGGCAGGAGGGACGCGATCTTTCCCGACGTGGGGGAGGCGCGCTGGCTGGACCAGGTGCGCGAGGTGTACGCGGCGTACGGAGCCGACGGGTCGTTCGTGCCCTGGGTCTTCGACGGTCCGCACACGTTCCCACCCGCCGCTCGGCGACAGGCGTACCGCATGCTCGCCGGGGTACTCGACCTGCCCGAGTCATGACGTGAGGAAGTGGCGACTGGCCGGAGTCGGACATTCAGTCGACGGATCCGGAATAGGGCGGCGAGTCACCGGTGTTGCACCGGCCGATGACCGGACGGTACTTCTGGCGGCGCCTGCATGTCGATCTGCGACGGCAGGCCAGCTGTGCGTGTCGACGCTACCCAGCGCTGTAGTACTCACGCATCCGCGTACCTGCCATCTCTTTCCGCCTTTACTTCCGGAGGCTCCGCACCATGGTCGACTCGGCCACCGAAACCACCGCGCCCAGACGGCGCATCTCCGTACCCTTCTGGGCGCAGGTCCTGCTCGGCCTGGCGCTCGGCCTGGTCCTCGGCGGCATCGCCCGCGGGTTCCAGGTCAACTGGCTCGCGGAGACCCTGACCCAGATCGGCACGATCTTCGTCCAGTTGCTGAAGATCACCGTCGTACCGCTGATCTTCACCGCGATCGTCGCGAGCATCGCCAATCTCCGCGAGGTCCGCAACGCCGCCCGGCTGGCCGGGCAGACCCTGCTCTGGTTCATGATCACCTCCCTCATCGCGGTGGTCATCGGGATGGCGATCGGCCTGATCACCAACCCCGGGGCGAACAGCGGGCTGACCCCGGAAGGCGCGTCCTACAAGGGTGGAAGCGGCACCTGGCTGGACTTCCTGAGCGGTCTGGTCCCGGCCAACTTCCTCGGACTGACCGCGAGTACGCAGACCGGTGACACCGGACCCACCACGTCGCTGGACTTCAATGTCCTGCAGTTGGTCGTCGTCGCCGCCGCCATCGGCATCGCCGCGCTGAAGGTGGGCGACAAGGCCGAGCCCTTCCTGGCGTTCAACCGTTCGGCGCTGGAGATCGTGCAGAAGGTGCTGTGGTGGATCATCCGCCTCGCACCGCTCGGCACGCTGGGCCTGATCGGCAAGGCGATCGCGACGTACGGCTGGAACCTCCTCGCCCCGCTGGCCGTCTTCACCGTCGACGTGTACGTCGGTTGCGCGCTGGTGCTGTTCGGCGTCTACTCGATCCTCGCCCGGGCGCACGGGCTTTCGCCGATGAAGTTCTTCTCCGGTGCGTGGCCCGCGATCCAGTTGGCCTTCGTGTCCCGGTCCTCTGTGGGAACGATGCCACTGACCCGGCAGGTCGCCATCCGCAACCTCGGTGTGCCCGAGTCGTACGCGTCGTTCGCGGTGCCGTTCGGCGCGACCACCAAGATGGACGGTTGCGCGGCGATCTACCCCGCGCTCGCCGCCATCACGGTGGCGCAGATCTTCGGCGTGCCGCTGGGCATCAAGGAGTACCTCCTCATCGCGTTCGTGTCGGTGTTCGGCTCCGCCGCCACCGCTGGGCTCACCGGCGCGATCGTGATGCTGACGCTCACCCTGTCGACGCTGGGCCTGCCGCTGGAGGGCGTCGGCCTGCTCATCGCCATCGACCCGATCCTGGACATGATGCGGACCGCGACCAACGTCGCCGGGCAGGCGCTGGTGCCGACGCTGGTGGCCAAGCGGGAAGGCATCCTGGACGAGGCGATCTACAACTCCGAGCGCGTCGACCTGATCAACGAGCCGACGGAACCGGAGCCGGAGCGAGAGCGCGTGGTCGCGACGGCATAATCGCGAAACCTGCTGCGTACATCGCAGTCTCACTCGGCGACGCCCCTGTCCTCTCCGGAGGCCAGGGGCGTCGCCGTTTCTTTGTCGTAGCGACCTTTTCGCTGCGGAGGCGGAAGCTAGGCTCCACACGCGCGAGACGGAACTGGTCCAGCACGGGCGTTTATTGCTCCCGCAAGTTTTCACTCTTGCCGGCCAGCCTCACAAGAGGCGAGGCCCGTGCTCGGGCGGGAGAATCATTCACGGGTGTACGAGGTGATCTTCTCCACCTATGGTCGATGAATGCGCGAGCAAGAGGATGCTGTCCGTGAACTGGATGACAGCGGTGTCATACGCGCATTGCGGTGGGCATGGGGGAGTGCGCGAAGGTCCACTCTGAGATCGTTCGATCCCGATACGGGGCACGATCAGGGGTGGCTCGGATACACCGCGTACAAGGTGTTCTCGAACAGACTGGATCGAGTCTTCCGCTGCAGGAAGTTCGAAGTTCGTGCCGACCAGTCTCACTTCGAGCGATGCCAGATCCTTGCTAAGGGCATGCCGCGATGTGACTTCCAGGGGATTCCGGTCCTGCGTTCGGATCTGGTCGAGCGTGACGATCTCAACGGGTCACCGGGGTGGCGTCGAGGTTCCTGGCAGATACTCCTTCAGTCCTTCGGAGGACAAGACGTGGACCACATCATGTGGTCGCAGAAGAGCCGAACGAAGAGCAACGTCGCTAGTCAGTCCGATCCTGATCAGCCGCCATTGCCTCGGGACGTCGTAGATCTGCGGATGGCGGCGGACGTGCTGGGTGAACTCCCGGACGCTCCAGCCGCAGAGCTTTCGGTGGTCCAGTTGGTTTGTGCATACGCCATCGACTTTCCCTCGGGAGATGCCACGCTCCACCTAGGTCGGCCACGTCATGCACGGAGAAATGAGATCACCTGGCGCTGGCGCGAAAGAATCGACGAGGGCGGTGACGACGACGGTGACGCGGGAGGCGTGCTCCAACCGTCGCACGCACCTTCCCCTGACTCCGCGGAGAGCGTCATGCAGTGACCGCGCTGACATGACACTTGGTCGCGTCAGCGCGGTCACATGAGCGGAGTAGGCGCCTACTGGTCGCAGTGGTGTTCGACGAGAGGTCGGCCGACGTCGCCGTTGGTGTACTGCCCGACTGCCCACAGGCAGTTCGTTCCTGGGATCGTTGCCACGTCGGCGAAGGCGTTGGCGACCGAGCCCGGGCCGGCACTCGGCGAGACCGTCCACGTACCGGCGGTCCAGCGGGCGGCCAACGTCTGTCCGGCCTGGCTGCCCACGGCCCAGACGTCGTTCGGCCCGACCACGCGGATGTCCCCCAGAGAGGTCTCCGCGGGAAGGCCCGACACGTCCACGGGCGACCAGGCGTCGCCGTTCCAGCGCAGTACGAGCGGCGCCTGCTCGACGCCGTCCTGCCGCCAGCCGACGGACCAGACCTGCCCCCGCGCGCCGGTCGCCACGCCGGACAGCAGGGAACCCTCACCGGAGGCTGGGCTTTCGACCACAGTCCACCTGGTGCCGTCCCAGCGCTCGGTCAGCGTACGCATCGTCCCGTCGCCGGTGTCGTAGTCACCGACCGCCCACAGGTCGTCCGCGGAGGTCGCGGCGATGTCGAGCAGGAAGCTGCCGAGCCCGGACGTGCCGGGGTTGGGACTGGCCACGGTCGACCAGGCGCGCCCGTCCCAGTGCTGGACCAGTGTCCGGCCCGTGAACGGCCAGGCGATCGTGCTCCCGACCGCCCAGGCGTTCGTGGGTGACAACGCGACCACCTTGTTCAGCGTCGCGTCCTCGCCCTCGACCGTCGGGCTCGCGACGACCCGCCACCGGGCGCCGTCCCAGTGCAGGACCAGCGTCCGGTGCTTGCCGTCCGGTCCGATGTCGTAGCCGGTGGCCCACACGTCGTTCGGGGACGTGCCGGCGACGCCGAACAGCCAGTTCTCCCGGGCACTGCGGTTCGGGCTGGGAATGCGTAACCAGCGCGTGCCGTCCCAGTGCAGGGTGAGCGTGCTGACAGTCGAATTGCCGCCGGTGTAACCGACGGCCCAGGCGTCTGAGGGGCCGAACGCGACCACGCCGGTCAGGTCGGCCTGCCCGCGCAACGCGCGAACCGGCGACACCTCCCAACCGCCGCTGCCGGTCTGTGCCGGCGCCGCCGTAGCCGCGCCGGTGAGGAACGTCGTCGCCATGAGCACGCCGGCGGTCACCGCGCCGATCCATCGTGCCCGTGGCCTTGTCTTCCACACGGGGATCACCTCCACCGAAAGCGCATCCGTCTCTTTGGGGGATGCCGGTGTGGACCCGAAGGTTGCCGACGCGACCAAAAGGTGATCTGCGCCGTCGAGTACGACCGGCCGACCGGGAGCGGCGGCGTGACTGACCCTCGGACATCTGACGAACCGGCTGTAACATGCCGCCGAGGTTGTCGCGGCACAGTGAACCAGGGGTGAGTAGACGTGCGGCTCCACTACTCGAGGCCGGCAAGGATCTGGACTGACGCGCTCCCGATCGGGAACGGCAACCTCGACGCGATGTGTTTCGGCGGCGTGGAGGTCGACCGCTTCCAACTGAACGACGACACGTGCTGGTCCGGCTCGCCGGTGACGGTCGCGGGTCATCCGCCGGTCCGTGCGGACGCCGCGAGGGAGGCGCTGACCGCCGTCCGGAAGGCACTCGACGCGGGGGACGTCCGCGGGGCGGAGACGGCGGTTCGCCACCTGCAGTATGGCCACAGCCAGGCGTACCAGCCGCTGGCCGACCTGTGGCTCACGCAGTCGGCCAGGGCCAACAGTGAGGACGTCCCGGCCGGATACCGACGAGCGTTGGACCTGCGTACGGCGATCACGTCGCACCAATGGACGCAAGGCGGGGTTGACGTCCAGCAGGAGGCCTGGTCGAGCAGGCCGAACCGCGCCCTCGTGGTGCACCGCCGGGTCGCGCCGAGGGCCACCGCGGCCGACGTCAATGCCCGGTTGCCCGAGATCACTGTCCGGCTCGACTCACCGCACGCCACCGCCACGTGCACGAGGATCACTTCGGACGCGAACGCGCCGGCCGACGGGCTGGAGCTGGTCGTGCGGATGCCCTCCGACGTGATCCCGTCGCACGACAGGTCGGAGTCGCCGGTCACCTACGACGACGCCCCGGGCGCGGCGGTGACGGCGGTCGTCCAGCTTCGGGTGGTCACCGACGGCCAGGTCGACGTACGCGACGACGGGCTGGCCGTCGCCCGCGCGAGCTGGTTCGTGGTCCTCCTCGCGACGCGGACCGACTATGCCGACCCGCTCACCCCACCGCACGGAGACGTCGCGTCCCTGCGGGCGCAGGTGTCGGCGCGACTCGACCCGCTCGCGGCACAAGTCGCGGACGGCGGATCGGACCATGGGGTGGACGCCCTGCGCGCCGAACACGTGACCGACCACGGCGCGCTGTTCGGCCGGGTCGACCTGCGCCTTGGTGATCTCGAGGACGAGCACCGGCAGGAGCTGGACGAGCTGCCCACCGACGACCGTCTCGCGCGGCACGCCGGAGGGCTGCCGGACCCAGGGCTGGCAGCGCTGCTCTTCCAGTACGGCCGTTACCTGCTGATCGCGAGCTCGCGGCCGGGAACGCTCCCGGCAAACCTGCAGGGGATCTGGAACGCCTCGGTCCGCCCGCCCTGGAGCAGCAACTACACGGTCAACATCAACCTGGAGATGAACTACTGGCCGGCCGAGGTCGCGAACCTCCCGGAGTGCCATGCACCGTTGACGGACTGGCTTCGGTACGCCCACCGGACCGGCAGCACGGTGGCCCGCGACCTGTACGGGTTGGACGGCTGGGTTCTGCACCACAACTCCGACGCCTGGGGGTTCGCGCTACCCGTCGGCGACGGTACGCACGACCCGTGCTGGGCCGCGTGGCCCGTTGGGCGCGGTGTGGCTGTGCCGTCACCTGTGGGACCACTACGACTACAGCCGGGACGAGACCTTCCTGCGTGACGTCGCGTGGCCGCTGGTCAGGGATGCCGCGACGTTCTGCCTGGACTGGTTGGCCGAACGTCCGGACGGGACACTCGCGGTCGCGCCGTCGACCTCGCCGGAGAACCACTACGTGGCGCCGGACGGGGAGCCGGCCGCCGTGTCGGTGTCCACGACCGCCGACCTGGCGATGATCCGCGACCTTCTGGAGCGCTCGCTCGACCTGCAAGCCGCTCTTGACAGAGCCGAAAGAGCTGACAAAGCCGACGACGCGTGGCGGGAGCGGGTGACCGACGCCCTGAACAGGCTCCCCGCCGAACGGGTCGGGTCCGACGGACGGCTGGCCGAGTGGTCCACCGAGCTACGCGACGCCGAGCCGAAGCACCGGCACATGTCACACCTGTTCGGCGTCTACCCGGCCGAGCGGATCGGACCCGAGTCGACCCCCGAACTCGCGGCGGCGGCGCTGCGGACTCTCACCGCACGAGGTGACTACTCGACCGGCTGGTCTCTGGCCTGGCGGGTCTCGTTGCGGGCACGGCTGCGAGACGCCGTCGGTGCCCACACCGCACTTCGGGCGTTCCTCGCGCCGATGCCGGACGACGTGCCTGAAAGTCCGGCGATGGGACCTGGCGGTGTCTACCGCAGCTTGCTGTGCGCGCATCCGCCGTTCCAGATCGACGGAAACTTCGGTGTCACCGCCGGGATCGCGGAGATGCTCGTGCAGTCCCACGACTCCAGCCGGGAGGTCACCGAACTCCACCTCCTGCCGGCGCTGCCGGAGTCGTGGCGCACCGGTGCGTTCACGGGGCTCCGGGCGCGAGGTGGTGTCACTGTCGACACGGAGTGGACCGACGGCGCGATCGACCGGATTTTCGTGACGCCCGACACCGATCGGCGGATCGTCGTACGCGCCGGCGGCGAGCGCGTCACGGTCGATGCCCGTGCGGGAGAGCGACGTGCGGTCGAAGGGGCCGTCCTGGCCAACAATGTTGCGCGGGGATGAACGATCACCTAGCTTCTTGATGATCGTTTGCCCGGCGCCACTCGTACGGCTCGGACGTTCCGTCCCTTTCAAAGGAGAAGGCATGCCGCAGGATCCCTCGTCCCCGTTCACCGGTTCCATGAGTCGAAGGGCCATGCTGGCGGCCTCTGGCGGCACCGCCGCAGCTCTCCTCATGGGCGGTACCGCCCACGCGCAGTCACCCGGATACCAGAACCCCGTCGAACCGACGAACCATCCCGATCCCGCGGTCCTGTTCGCCGACGGAGCCTTCTATCTCTACTCCACGGCCGGGAAGATGGGTGCGATGCCGGTCCTGACGTCGCCGGATCTGGTCAACTGGACCGAGGTCGGCAACGGCATGCCGGTGATCGCCACCTGGTCGGTGCCCGGCCGGCACTGGGCACCGGAAGTGATGCAGGTAGGGGATCGTTACCAGTCCTACTACACCGCGCGCCGCGCCGACAACGGGCAGCAGGCGGTGTCGGTGTCGGTCTCCGCCTCACCTGCCGGACCGTTCGTCGACAACCGATCCGCACCGCTGGTCGGCCAGGCCGACGAGGGCGGAAGCATCGACGCGTCGCCGTTCCGCGACACCGACGGCTCGTTGTGGCTGTTGTGGAAGAACGACGGCAACGCGGTGGGTCTCCCGTCGTACATCTATCTGCAGCGGCTGACCGACGACGGCCTGGAGCTCCAGGGAGAGCGGCAGCGGATCATCGGCATGGACCAGCCGTACGAGAAGTACACGATCGAGGGCGCGTCGGTGATCATGCACCAAGGCGCCTACTACTGCTTCTACTCGACCGGTGAGTACTGGAACGACAGCTACGGCGTCTGCTGGGCAACGGCTCCGAAGATCACCGGTCCGTGGACCAAGCAGGGGAACGGCCCGATCCTGTCCCGTAACGACGTGGCGTCCGGCCCCGGACACGGCATGCCGATCAAGGTCGGGCCGCACTGGTGGTACGTCTACCACGCGTGGGAGCCCGACGGTGTGCCGTCCGGCCGCCTCGTCTGGCTGTCCAGGTTGAAGTTCGGCGACGACGGACCGGTCATCGACGGCCCCCACGTGCAGAACCCGTTCGGCCCCATCGTCCCGCGTCGCCCCTGACGGCTCGGCCTGTATACCGCCGGAACGGCACACCGGATCGCCTTTCTCCGAGCGCTGTTTCAGCGGTTCGAGCCGCCGCGGCGAGCGGCGGCTCGGCGGGCCACGTAGCGTTCGATCTTCTGGGCCTTGCCGCAGTCGTTCATGTCGCACCATCGGCGGCTGTGGTTCTTGGAGGTGTCCAGGAACAACCAGGGGCAGCGCGCACATCGCGAAAGCCGGTGAAGTTGGTCGCTCACCAGTAGGTCGGCTGCGGCGACCGCGACCGGGTGCAGGACCACAGCCAGGTCGTCGGAGCGTGGCCATGCCCATCGCCATGCGGGCGATCCGGGACTCGGGGCAGGCTCCTCGGCGAGGGTGGCTGCCGCCATCGCGTCGGTGACGAACGGGCGCAGCCGGGTCCAGTGCCTCGCGGTCTCCGCTGCGCCGGACCCGCTGTCGGCGATGCGTCCGAACACCTTGTTGAGGGTGTCCCGGAGTTCGTGTGCTCGCTCGAGGGTGTGCGCGGCGTCGTCGGCCCGGCGTCGCGCCAGCCGGCGGAGCCGCGCCTCCTGTGCGCCGGTGACCGTCTCGACCCTGGTCGACCAGCTCACCAGGTCGTCGTAGGTCGCGGCGTGGTCGTGCCGCTGCGGCCCGAGCGGGTCGTCGACGGTGTTGGCGAAGTCCAGCGCGAGATGGCCGCCGACGATCGGCAGCTCCCTCGGGTCGGACAGCTGGTTCGGGGATGTTTCCATCAAAGTCAGTTTTACCAGTTGCGGTCCCGGCGCGCACCTGGCATGTTTCCGGTGTGACCCAGTTAGCCGGAAACACCGACAAGCGGAGCAGGGGCGAGGAGGCCGGGTCCGGTCGGGCCGCCGTGGCGTTGTGCGGGGTTCAGTTCGTCGACGTCCTCGGCGTGACGGTCGTGGTGACCACGTTGCCTCGGATGCTGGCCGATCTCGGCGCGACACCGGCCGCGGGCACGGTCGTCGTCACGACGTACGCCATGTTCTTCGGCGGCCTGCTCATGGTGGCCTCGCGGATCGGTGACCGCCTCGGCCATCGCCGGGTGGTCCTCGCGGCACTCGCGCTGTTCGCCGCGGCGTCGGTGCTCGGCGCGCTGGCGGAGTCGGTGTGGATGCTCGCCGGGGCGAGAGCGCTGCAGGGTGCCGCAGCGGCCGCGTCGGTTCCGGCCGCGCTGCGGCTGCTGACGACGGTGGTCCCCGAGGGGCCGGTGCGCCGGCGAGCGGTCGCGGGGTGGAGTGCGGCCGGCGCCACCGCCGGAGCGTCGGGGTTCTTCGTCGGTGGTGTGCTGACCGAGCTCGTCTCGTGGCGAGCGGTGTACTGGCTGAACATCGCGCTCGCCGCCGGGCTGGCGGCCGCCATTGTGGCAATGATCCCACGCGACCACGCCGACACCTCGGACGTACGAATCGGCTGGCGGTCGTCGCTGCTGCTCACCGGGGGAGCGATGGGCGTCGTGGCCGGTACGACGATGCTCGGCGAAGGCAGGTCCCGCGTGCTCGCCGGTGCGGTGACCGTCCTGGGCCTGCTGGCGGCTGCAGGCTTCGTACTGCTCGAACGCCGGTCCCGCCATCCGCTGGTGGCGCGCGCGGCCTGGCGGTCGAGTGGCCTGCGATGGGGTGCGTTCGGGTCGTTCTTCGTCACCGCGACGACCAGTTCGTCGGTTATCCTGGCCACGCTGTATCTCCAGGACAAGCTGGGGTTGACACCGCTGCGGACGGCCACTCTGCTGGTGTCGTTCAGCATCCTCGCCGTCGGCGGCTCGGCACTCTCGCCGCGGCTGGTCGCGGCGCTCGGCTGGAGTGGCACCCTCGGTGTCGGTCTCGGCGTCGTCGCCGTGGGCGCCCTCGTGCTCGTCACCTGGCCGCAGGTGGCCGGAATCGCGGTCGCGGCCGGAGTCAGCGGCCTGGGAAACGGCATCGCCTCGGTGGCCGCGAACGACATGGGGACCGCGGTCGACGCGCACGCCAAGGGCACCGCCGCGGGGGTGCTCAACACCGCGGCCCAACTGGGCACCGCCATCGGCGTCGCCGCGATGGTGCTGGTCGCCACCGTGACCGAGCCCCGCGTCGCGTGGTTGCTGGTCGTGCTGCTCGCGGCGGGTGCCGCGGTGGCCGCCGCCCTCGGTAGGGTCGGCGGTGGTGAACGAGATCCTTCCCGGCGGGTTCCACTCCGCTCCCGTCCGTAGGGGCGAGGTCGTCGAGCGGCGAGCCGGGCCGTGGACGCCCAAGGTCCATGCGCTGCTGCGGCACGTGCGGCGGTCGGGTTTCGGTCTTGCGCCCGAGCCGGTGGCGGTCAGCGAGGACGGGCGGACCGAGACGCTCGGCTTCGTCGAGGGTGACGGCGGCACCTACCCGCTGACCGAGGCCCAGCGGTCCAACGAGGCCCTTGTCAACGTCGCGTTGGCGATCCGGGCGATGCACGACGCGACGGCCGGATTCGTCCCACCGGACGAGGGTTCCTGGCAGGTGCGTACCAGCGTTCCCACCGAGGTGGACTGCATCGGCCACAACGACCTGGGACCCTACAACCTCGTCTACCGAGGTTCGCAGGTCGCCGCCATCATCGACTGGGACTTCGCCGGGCCGTCGTCGCGCGCCTGGGACCTCTGCTACGCCGCCCACCGCTTCGTGCCGCTGTCCGCTCCGCGCTCCACGAAGGCGTTCGGCTGGGACCCGCTGCCGGACCAGGCGGCGCGGCTGCGGACGTTCGCGCGGGCGTACGGCGAGATCCCGCCCGCACAACTGCTGGACCTGTTGGTCGTCCGGTTGGGTTCGATCGCGGCCACGATCGACCGGGAGGTGCGGGCCGGCAATCCCGCGTACGACCGGCAACGCGACGAGCGGCACACCGACGGCTACCGCGAGGACATCGCGTACATCCTGGCCAACCGCGCGACGCTCCTGGCCTGAGGCCGCCGACCCCGGGCAAGCGCTGGCCGTATTCGGCGGCCGGACCCGTTCTCCTTGACCGTCGCTCACGGACAGGGGTTACGTGGACGGGCGGTGTCTGTCCGCGATCCAGCCATACCAGGAGGCCAGCGATGCACGACGCGATCGACCTGCGCGATCTCGCCGAGTGGGAGCTACGACAACTTCGCGAGACCGGGTTCGACGTGCGCGAGGAGGAGCGCCGGCTGGCCGAACTCGCCGACGGCAGTGCGGCCGAACTCGGCGCGTTGCTGGACGACCTGGCGAAGAAGGAAGCCACCGACGACCGCTCCGGGTGGTCCTACGTCGAACCCACGGACTGGGACGAGCTGACCGCCACCCTCACCCAGCCGGCACCGTCCACACCGCCCACCGGCGACGACCTAGCCAACCGCATCCACGGTGCGTGGCTCGGCCGGGTCGCCGGCAACATGCTCGGCAAGCCGGTCGAGTCCGGGGACCACTGGACCCCCGAGCATCTGCGGTCCTACCTCGAGCTCGCCGGCGCCTGGCCGTTGGACGACTACATCCCGCTGATGGATCCGGTGCCCGAGGGATACCGGATCCTGCCGAACGCATCCCAGACCACGCGCGGCAACGTGCAGGGCAGTTCACGCGACGACGACGTGGACTACACGGTCCTCGGGCTGCACCTGCTCGAACAACATGGAATCGATCTCACACCCCACCACGTGGCGGACGCGTGGCGCCTTCTGCTGCCGCTGCACCAGACCTACACGGCCGAACGCGTGGCCTACCGCAACCTGGCGATCGGCCTGCGCGCCCCGACCACGGCTGTCTACCGCAACCCGTACCGCGAATGGATCGGCGCGCAGATCCGCGGCGACGCGTTCGGCTACGTGTTCCCCGGTGACCCGGCGTCGGCGGCCCGGCTTGCCTACCAGGACGCCGTGCTCTCCCACGTCGCCAACGGCGTCTACGGCGAGATGTGGGCGGCCGCGGTGGTGGCTGCCGCGTTCACGGCGGGCTCGGCCCGGGAGGCCCTGGAGGTCTCGTGTGGCGTGGTGCCGCCTGCGTCCCGGCTCGCCGAGGCGCTGCGCGATGTGCTGGACCTGCACTCCCGCGAGCTGACCTGGGAGGCGGCCCGAGCCGAGATCGGGCAGCGGTACGGCCACTACGGCTGGGTGCACACGATCAACAACGCCGCCGTGGTCGCCGCCGGTCTGCTGTGGGGCGACGGCGACTTCACCCGGACGATCGCGCTGACCGTGCTCGGCGGCTGGGACACCGACTCCAACGGTGCGACGGCCGGTTCGGTGGCCGGTGCGCTGGTGGGTGCGAAGGCGATCCCGGCGCACTGGGTCGACCCACTGGAGGACCGGTTGCGCAGCGCGTTGTTCGGGTTCGACGGGTCGCGCATCTCCGACCTCGCCGCGCGGACGACCCGGCTGGCCGAACGGTTCCGCGCGGGCTGATGACGACACCAGGATCCGCACCGAGCCGCCGGGACGTCCTGCGCCTGTCGGCCACGGCGGCGGTCGCCGCCACGCTCACCGCGTGCTCCTCGGCGGGGAAGGGCGCAGGGACGGACGGAGGCTCGGGCGGATCCGGCGGCCGGGCCGGCAAGGCGCCAGTAGGCAAGGGCTCCTTGACGAAGCCGCCGAAGGTCCCGAGCAAGCTGAAGGAGGCCCCGGCGCTGGCGAAGCGCGTGCGGGCCGGCGACCTTCCACCGTTGGCGAAGCGCCTTCCCGAGCAGCCGTACGTCGTACCCCACCGATGGTTGTCGCCCGGCAGGTACGGCGGCGGCCTGCTGCTGATCGGCACCAGCACCGAGGACGGGTCGAACAAGGAGTTCATGTACGGCCACTCGTTGCTGCGGTGGCTCAACGACGGGCTCGACATCGGGCCCGGGCTCGTGCACAGCTGGGAGCCGAACGCCGACTCCACCGAGTGGACCCTGCACTTTCGCAAGGGGCTGCGCTGGTCGGACGGCAAGCCGTGGACGACCGCCGACATCATGTACTGGTGGGAGGACCTGGTGCTCGACAAGGAGCACCCGGAGGTGCCGCCGGACGACGTGCGGTCGGGCACGGACACGCTGGCGAAGTTCACCGCACCCGACGATCACACGCTGGTGCTGACCTTCGACGCGCCCGCGCCGGTCCTGCCCGAACGCCTCGCGGCGTGGGTGAACCGTGGTAACGGTGCCACCTGGATGCAGCCCAAGCACTACGTCTCGCAGTTCCACCCGAAGTACAACAAGTCGATCACCAGCAAGGCGTGGTTCAACACCCACGACGACAAGGCCAACTGGGCCACCAATCCGCAGTGCCCGACGATGACCGGGTGGCGGCTCGCGAGCTACCGCGAGGGCCGCGCGGTGACGTTCGAACGCAACCCCTACTACTGGTGTGTCGCGCCCGACGGTTGCCAGCTTCCCTACCTGGACACGCTCACGTTCACCACGGTCGTCGACCCGCAGGTGCGCAAGCTCCAGGTGACAGAGGGAAAGGTCGACTACTGCCACGGGCCGTTCGTGGGCATCGGCCTGCCCGACGTGTCCTCGCTGAAGCAGTCGTCGAAACGCAGCGGCATGCAGGTGCACCTGTGGAACTCCGGTTCGGGCACCGGCACGTTGTTCTTCTTCAACTACGACTATCCCGACGAGAAGCTGCGCACGCTGATTCGCGAACCGAAGTTCCGGCAGGCGCTGTCCCACGCCTACGACCGGGAGGAGGTACGCAAGTCCGTCTACTTCAACACCGGCGAGAAGACCACCGGCACCACCCACCCCACGGCGTACGAGTACATCGTCAATGACACCGGGCGGAAGACCTACGCCCGCTGGCGCGACTCCTATCTGACGTACGACCCGGCGAAGGCGAAGTCGATGCTGGACGAGCTCGGCGTGGTCGACCGGGACGGCGACGGCAAGCGGGAGTTGCCCGACGGCTCCAGGCTGAGGATCACTCTCGACTATCCCGCGGACACCGACAAGATCAACATCGTCAAGAACGACGTGATCAAGAAGAACTGGCGCGCCGTCGGCATCGACACCGAACTGAACCCCGTCCCGCCCACGACGTTCGGGGAGCGCTGGGAGGCGGGACGGCTGATGTCGTACACCACGTGGGAAGTCAGTGACACCCCGCTCATCTACCCCGCTCCTGTGGTACCGGTACCACCCGCGCACTGGGCTCCGCTGCACGCGCAGGGTTTCGCCTTGCAGACAGCCGATCCGGGCAGGCTGAAGGCCCAGGAGCACGAGGATCCGTGGAAGCGGCAACCGCCCTGGCTGCTGGCCGAGCCGGACAGCCCGATCGACCGGTTGTGGAAGCTTTACCGGAAGGGCAGGGTCGAGACCGACCGGATGAGACAGGTCCGGCTCCTGTGGGAGATCTACAAGGTGCACATCGAGGAGGGGCCGTTCCTGATGGGCTGCGTGGCCGACGCGCCCCAGGTGACCGTGGTGCACAAGGACCTGCGCAACGTGCCGGCCCGGGAGAGCCTCGCCGCCGGCGGCTGGGTGAACGCCTGGACCCACCCGACCCCGGCCGTCTACGACCCTGAGGCCTTCTACTGGGCCAACCCCGACCAGCACTCGTAGGTGCCGCGTGCTCTGACGTCTGAGGTCGGAAACTGGCCTCAATGGTTCCTAGAGTTGCGGCCATGACCAAGCAGCTTCCCGCCTCGGCCACACGCCTGACCCGGCGGCAGGTGTGTGCGCGCCGCCTGCACGTGCATGCGCTCACCCAGCCGGCCAAGGACGCCGAGCCGGCCGAGATCGTCGCGGCGACGGCCGGCACACATGCGCAGGTGATGTCCGCCGCTGAGCTCGGGATCGCGCTCCGGATCGAGGGTGCCACCCGCGTCGACATCCGGAACGCGTTGTGGAACGACCACAGTCTGATCAAGGCGTTCGGGCCGCGTGGCACCGTCCACCTCCTGCCCGCAGCCGAGCTCGGCACCTGGACCGGCGCGCTGTCGGCCGTCGCGCCGAGCGTCAGCCCGTTCCCGGAGTCGGTGCGGATGAGCCCGGACCAGATCGAAGTGGTGGTGGACGCGATCGGCACCGCGTTGCTGGACGCCGAGCTCACCGTGGACGAGCTCACCGACGCGGTGGCCGACCTCGCCGGGTCATGGGCCGCGGACCCCGTGATGCCGGCGTTCCAGACGTACTGGCCACGCTGGCGGCAGGTCCAGCACCTCGCTGGGCATCGGGGCACGCTGTGCTTCGGGCCGAACACCGGCCGCAACGTGACCTACACCAACCCGCGGCGCTGGCTTCCGTCGTTCCGGCCGGCTGCGGCGGAGGAGGCGGTGCCACGGCTCCTGCGCAGCTACCTGCGTGCGTACGGGCCGTCGACGCCGCAGCGGTTCGCGCACTGGCTGAACGCGCCGGTGTCGTGGGCGCGCTCGGTGTTCGAAACCGCGGACGGGGAGCTATGCCGGGTCGATGTCGAGGGGAGCCCCGCCTGGTTGCCGGCCGGCGAGCTGGACGTGCCGGACGAGGCGCCGAGCGGGGTACGCCTGCTGCCGTACTTCGACGGATACGCCTATCGGGTAGGGAACCAGCCGCCCGAGCACCTCTGTCCGGGACGCGCGGCCGACCGGGTGCTCGGTGGCAACTTCCAGGTGCTCCTGGTCGACGGAGTGGTCGGCGGGCTGTGGCACCAGCGCCGAAGCGGCCGCCAGATCGCGGTCACCGTGGAGCCTGTCGTCGACCTCACCGCGGCCCAGCGTGAGGACCTCGACCTGCAGGTGCGCCGCGTCGGCGAGGTGTTACAGGGCAATCCGACGTTGACGATCGGCCGGGTGACCGTCGGCGGGCACGGCTGACGTCGACTGGGAACGCCATCCCGGCAGATGCGCGGGGCGGGTCGGTGTGCGAGGCGCGGATGCGAGGTAAGTAGCCGGTTTCACCTTGCACCTGCGCCCGCTATGGTGTGGGCGTGACATCGTTCCGAATCAGTGAGGCCGCCGAGCTTCTGGGCGTCAGCAACGACACCGTACGTCGTTGGGTGGACGCCGGCCGACTCGCCGCCGAGCGCGACGGGCAGGGCCACCGGACGGTGGCCGGGCAGGATCTGGCCGCGTTCGCCCGTGCGCAGGCAGGTGAGCCGGACGCCGACGGCACCGGGTTCTCCTCCGCCCGAAACCGCCTGCGCGGCATCGTCACCGCCGTCGCCAAGGACACCGTGATGGCCCAGGTCGACATCCAGGCCGGGCCGTACCGGGTGGTGTCGTTGATGAGCCGGGAGGCGGTGGACGAACTCGGCCTGGAGGTGGGCTCCGTGGCCGTCGCGGTGATCAAGTCGACGAACGTCGTGGTCGAACACGGGGCCCGGTCGTGAGCGCGCGGCTGCGTTCCGCGCTGGTCGGCGTGGCTGCACTCACCGCGGTGACCCTGGTCGGCCTGGCCGGTTGTGGTGGCCCGACGAACTCCGCCGGCGACCGGGCCGGGAAGACTCCCGGCAAGAGCACTACCAGTGCGGCCGCGAAGTCCGCCACGCCAAAGGTCTCCGGGACGATCACGGTGTTCGCCGCCGCCTCGCTGACCGAGTCGTTCACCACGCTGGGCAAGGAGTTCGAGGCGGCCCATCCGGGCGTCACGGTGCGGTTCAACTTCGGCGGCAGCTCCGCCCTGGCCACCCAGATCAACCAGGGCGCACCCGCGGACGTGTTCGCCTCGGCCGCCCCGGCCAACCTGCAGGCGGTCACCGAGCAGGGCCACGTGGCCGGTAGCCCGACGACGTTCGTTCGCAACCAGCTCGTGATCGCGGTGCCGAAGGGAAACCCGAAACACGTGCAGGGGCTGAAAGATCTGGCCAAGTCGGGGACGAAGGTGGCGCTGTGCGCGGAGCAGGTGCCCTGCGGCGCGGCCGCTCAGAAGGCGCTGGCGGCCGCCCACGTCAAGATAACCCCGGTGACGTTGGAGCCTGATGTCAAGGGCGCCCTGACAAAGGTCAGGATCCGCGAGGTCGACGCCGCGCTCGTCTACCGCACGGACGTGCGCTCGGCCGCCTCCGACGTCGACGGCGTGGAGTTTCCCGAGTCGGCCAAGGCTATCAACGCGTACCCCATCGTCGTTCTGAAGGGCGGCCAGAACGCGAACGGCGGCAGGAGTTTCGTCGACTACGTGCTGTCCGGTCGTGGACGGGCCGTGCTCGCCCGCGCGGGGTTCCAGACGCCGTAAGGTCCTTCTCCATGACTGGATTCGTCTCCGGCAGGGAGCTCAGCGCGCGGTTCTACCACGAGGCGGTGCGGCCGGTCCTGGACGCGAGGTTCCCTGGGTTGCCACACAGCGCGGCACTTCTCGGCCGGGGCTCGGAGGTGCTGGGCTTCGACGACGAGATGTCGACCGACCACGACTGCGAGGCGCGCGTGCTGGTCTTCCTGCGGGAGGAGGACGAAACTCGGCACGGTGAAGCGGTCGAGGAAGCCCTGCGGACGGGACTGCCCGCTCGGTTCGGAAATCGCGCGACCAAGTACGAGCTTCACACCCTGCATGGCTACGTCCTTGCCCAGCTGGGTTTCGACCTCGACGAGGAGATCGAGGCGCACGACTGGCTCACCTTTCCCGAGGACCGGCTCCGGATGCTCGCCGCCGGCACCGTCCACCACGACGACGTCGGTCTGCGGGGCATCCGCGATCGGTTCGCCTACTATCCGCACGACGTCTGGCTCTACCTCCTGCTCGCCGGCTGGTGGCGGGTCCACCCGGAGGCCAACCTGGTGGGCCGAACCGGCTTCGTGGGCGACGAACTCGGGTCGGCACTCATCGGTGCGCAGCTGGTGCACGACCTGATGGCGTTGTGCTTCTCGATGGAACGCCAGTACGCGCCGTACTCCAAGTGGTTCGGCACCGCCTTCTCCCGGCTGGCCTGCGGCGCCGAACTGTCTCCCGTACTCTCGCGTGCTCTTCGAGCCGGCACCTGGCCCGAACGCGAGGAGGCGCTGGCGGTTGCCTACGAGGCGGTCGCGGCCATGCACAACGCGTTGGGCGTCACCGAGCCCGTCGCCACCGAGGTGCACCAGCTGTGGGACCGTCCGTTCAAGGTGGTCTGGGGAGATTTTCCGGGTGCGCTGCGCGCACAGATCAAGGACCCGACGGTGGAACGCATCGCGCGGCGGTGGCCGGTTGGGCGGATCGACCAGGTACGAGACCTGTTGCCGGTGCCGCGCCACCGGCAGGAGCTGCTGCGGCTGTACGAGGAGCCCGGCGGGGAGTAAGTCAGTCGCACCCACGGGGGAGTGGAGCGTAGGGTCGCCGAGATGAGCGAACTGGTCCCGGTGCTGTGGATCTGCGGGCCGCCCGGGGTGGGCAAGTCGGCGGTCGGGTGGGAGCTCCATACCCAGCTGGTCGACGCCGGCGTGAACGCGGGGTACGTCGACCTGGACCAGCTCGGCATGTGCTACCCCGAATCCGCGAGCGATCCGGGGCGGCACGGGATGCAGGCCACGAACCTGGCCGCCGTCGTGGCCAACTTCGAGGCCGCCGGGATCAGTTGCGTGGTCACCTCGGGACTCCTCGATCCGCGTCGCGACGCACCGGTGGATCCGTTGCCGCGAACGGCGGTGACCGTGTGCCGGTTGCGCGCCGACGAGGACGTACTCCGTGCGCGGTTCGTCGGCCGCGGCGCTCAGGCCGAGCTGGTGGACGAGGTGCTGCGGGAGGCGGCGGTGCTGGACGCCAGTGACTTTGCCGACAGCTGCGTCGACACCACCGACCTGACCGTCGAAGAGGTGGTGCGCCTGATGCGCACGCGGATCGGGCAGTGGCCCGGCCTCGTGGCGAGGGCTTCGGTCGCCGGCCCGGCACCGCGACGGATCAGCCACGCACCCGGACCGATCCTGTGGGTGTGCGGCGCCACCGGGGTCGGCAAGTCAACCGTGGGTTGGCAGCTGTTCGAGCACGCGCGGGCAGCGGGCGTGCCCGCGGCGTTCGTCGACCTGGACCAGCTCGGCCACTTCCGGGTCGGCGACACCGGCGTGGACGGCGACGTGGATGTGGACACCGGCGTGGACGTCCACCAGGTCAGGGCGAACAACCTCGCGGCGGTGTGGGACACCTACCGTGCCGGCGGTGCACGGTGCCTGGTCGTCAACGGACCGGTCGACGACCCCTCCGCCGTACACACGTACGCGAACGCGCTGCCGGCCGCCACCCTGACGGTGTGCCGACTCCACGCCGGGCCGGAGGAACTGACCCGCCGGATCCTGAGGCGCGGCCGAGGCGGCAGTTGGTGGCAGCCCGGTGATCCGCTGAGAGGACAGCCGGACTCGGTCCTCAAGCAGGTGGCGAACGACGCGGCGAGGGGCGCGGCCGACCTGGAGCAAGCCGGGGTTGGCGACCACCGGGTCGACACCGACGGGCGGACCGTCGAGCAGGTGGTGCAAGCCGTGCTTGCCCACACAGGAGCTTGGCCCCAGGCGTCGAGTCGCGTACGCGCTCGGCGGTGACCGTCACGCGCGAGCCGGCCCCTGCTTGTCCCGGGCGGCGGTGACCCCGGACACCGTGACCGCGAGCACCATCAGCGCCGAACCCAGCAGCAGCCATCCGGTCGGCGTCGGCTCGGACGGCACCAGCGCGTCGAGCGCGATTCCGCACACCAGCTGTCCAGACAGGGCCGCCAGCACCGTCCGCAGTACGCCGATCGACCGGGCCGCGATCATGTTCGCGCCGGTGACCACGAGCGCGAGTACGCCACCGAGGTAGGCCCACCAGGTCGCCGGCCAGCCGGCGAACGGCAGGGCGCCCGCGGTGGCGAGCACCCCGGCAGCCAGGCCGAGCGCAGTCGTACCCACCGTCGCGTTCACCAGGGACGCGGCGCCCACGTTGCGGGCCACCGCCGCCAGCCTGGCGTTCAGCGCGGCCTGGACCGACCGGCCCATGCCGAGGACCAGGACGAACACGATGACCGCGAGCGCCACGTTGGCAGCCGAATGGCCGGCCTGCGCGACGGTCATCGCGACGACTGCCAGCGCGGCCCCGGCCACCCGGCCGGCACTCACCGGCAGCCGGCCCGCGGGGCCGAGTCCGGCGCGGTCGGCGGTGAGGCCACCCACCCCGGTGCCACAGACGGAGACGACGGTGAACAACGCCACTCCGAGGATCGGCGCGGCCAACGCCGTACCGGCGACCGAAACCGCTCCCAGGACGCCGCCCAGATAGCACCACCACGGCAGCCGTTCGCGAAGGACGCGCCGCAACGACGTTCGTACGGCGGGCGAGGCGACCGCGATCACCAGCAGGAGCGCGGTGGCGAGTCCGTTGCTCACCAGCGCTGCGGTCACCGGCGTTCCGAGACCGGTGGCCAGCCGGCCGTTCACCAGCGCCTGCGCGGCCGAGGCGGCGCCGCCGGTGACCGCGACGGCGACCGCACCTGCCTGCCCGACGACACCGGACAGCAGTCGCCGGTCGTGTACGTCGTGCGCGTCGTGCGGGTTTTCGGTCGACGAGGTCGAACGGTCGGGGGAGACCCCAGGGTCCGACGTCGACGATGCCGAGGACGTCACTCCCACTCGAAACCAGGCCCCTGTGGAGCGAGCGCGCACCCGTCCTCGAGTCGCGGGTACGCCGTCGGCGACGACCGCAGTCCGGTCTCCAGCCAGATCGCGGTCGGTGCGCACAGGAGCAGGCTCAGCGCCGCGGGACCACCGCCGTGTGAGGCGTACGGGACACCGAAGGCCGAGGCCAACGCCCCGACCGCGCGGATCTCGGTCGGCCCGCCCGCGCGGCGTAGGTCGGGCTGCACGATGTCGCAGCCACGGCGTTCGAAGAACTCGCGGAACTGTCCGGCGCCGTAGAGGTTCTCACCGGCGGCGACCGGGATGCGCAGTCGGCTGGTGAGCTCGGCGTAGCCCGCGAAGTCCTGTGCGGGCAGGGGTTCCTCGAACCACGTCACGCCCAGCTCGCCGAACACCTCGCCGCGGCGCAGCGCCTCGCTGAGTGTCAACACCTGGTTGGCATCGACCATGAGCGCGACGTCGGGACCGATCCGCGACCGGACCGCCTCGATCCGGCGTACGTCGTCGTCCAGGTCGCCGGCGCCCACCTTGATCTTCACACCGCGAAAGCCCTGTGCGACCGCCTCGCCGCACTGCTGCCGGAGTTCGTCGAGGTCGTAGTTGGACCAGCCGACCATCGCGTACGCGGGGACCCGGTCGCGGTGGGCACCCCACAGTTGGTACGTCGGAACGCCGTGGGCCTTGCCCAGCAGGTCCCACAACGCGACGTCGACCGCGCTGATGCCGAATGTCGCGAACCCCGCCGTGCCGTGGTACTCGGTCTCCACCTTCAGCGACTCGATGATCGCCGGGATCCCGGTGGCGTCCCGGCCGACGACCAACGGAGCGAGTACCCCGTCGATGAAGACCGACAACGCCTTCGGTGCCCCGTCGATCCGTCCGAACGACGAAGTACCGCGCCCGACCAGGCCATCCTCGGACTCGACCTCCACGCTCACCGAGCCGCCGCCGGTCAGCGTCTGCAGGGCGTCGCGGATCGGCCGGGCCGCGTGTGGGCGCACCGAGTAGGTGGTACGCACTTCCTTCACCCGCATGGCTGTCCTTCCGGCGTCTCGTCTCGTTGCGTGAGTTCTGCAGCTCCTACCGACTCACCAGTCGGAGACGGAGTTGTCCTCGCGGTGAAGGATGTGCGGGCCCGCCAGCTGGTAGGGCTCCGCGAGCGCCGCCTCGTCGTTCAGCTCCACGCCGAGGCCGGGGGAGCCGCCGCTGTAGAGGTTGCCGCCCTCCAACCGCATGTCGGTGGTCACGATGTCGGCGAGGATGTCCGGCCGCCAGGTGAGCTCCTGTACGGCGAACAGTGGTGTGGACAGGTCGAAGTGCAGGCAGGCCGCGGTTGACACCGGCCCCAGCGGGTTGTGCGGGACCTGTTCGATGTAGTGGGTCTCACACCATCCGGCGACCTTGCGGGCCTCGGTGAGCCCGCCGCAGATGCACAGGTCCACCCGGCAGTAGTCCATCAGGTCCTGTTCGACGAGTTCGCGCCAGTCCCACTTGCTCGGCAGCTGCTCACCGGTGGCGATCGGCACCGAGATGTGCTGGCGTAGGTAGGCGAACTCCGAGGGGTTCTCCGCCCGCAGGGGGTCCTCGATGAAGAACGGCCGCATGGGCTGGAGTTCGCGGGCCAGTTCGATGGCGTACGGCGGGGTGGTGCGCTGGTGGAAGTCGACGCAGATCTCCACCTCCGGGCCGACCGCGTCCCGCAGCGCGCCGAAGGCTTCCACGGTCCACCGCACCGCTCGGGACTGTTCGTAGATGCCTTCCGCGCCCTGCCGGCTGCCCTCGCCGGCCCCGAAGCGGATGAACTGCCAGCCCTGTTCGACCTGGCCCTTCGCGTAGTCGACCATCGCGTCGATCGCCCCGCGTGGGCCGTGACCGCCGCCGGGTTGCTGCACGTGGCAGTAGCAGCGCGCGTAGTCGCGGGTACGCCCGCCCAGCAGGTCGTAGACGGGGACTCCGAGCACCTTGCCGCGCAGGTCCCACAACGCGATGTCGATGGCCGCCACTGCGGCGGAGTGGACGTGCCCACCACGGAAGAAGTGGCCGCGCCACAGCGTCTGCCAGATGTGCTCGATCCGGGTCGGGTCCATGCCGCGGAGGATGGGTGCGAAGCTCTCGACCATGCCGCGTACGGCCAACTCACGGCCCGTGACTCCTGCCTCACCGAGGCCGGTCACACCCTCGTCGGTGTAGATCTTCACGAATGTGTAGTTGCGGCTCGGACGCTCGCGGTCGTGTACCAGGAAAGTCTTGACGTCCGTGATCTTCATGAGTCTCCCCATGGCCAGACGGGTCCGGCGAGACCGGCGCCCCGCCGCATGGTTTCCTTCGATACTAGGGCGAACCAGGCACGGCCCCTCCGGCGGGCAAGCGCTGTCCGTTATCGGACAACAATCGGGCACGCCTGTCAGCGCGGGAGGATTGACCCCCAAGCGGCTGGTCCACGGCTCGTCCGGCCGCTGTTCAGGCGGACACTTATCACGCTGGGGTCCCAGTCGCACGCAGGCGCAAGTTGATCTTGCCTTGGATAGTTCGGGTTTTGAAACGTTGCACTGGACGCTGCTAGCGTGCCGCGGTCCGGAAACGGCCGAGGAGGACTATGAGTTCACAGAAATCCGCCAGACCGACCGTGGAAGAAGAGCAACCATCGGGGGTGTTGCGCAGAGCGATCGCCGCGTCGGCCATCGGGAACGGAACCGAGTGGTTCGACTACGGCATCTACTCGTACGGCGTCATCTACATCTCGGCAGCGTTCTTCCCGGGTGACACCCAGAACGCGACGCTGTTCGCCCTGCTGACGTTCGCGGTGTCGTTCCTCGTTCGCCCATTGGGCGGTCTGATCTGGGGACCGCTGGGTGACCGACTCGGTCGCAAGCACGTGCTCGCGTTGACGATCCTGCTGATGTCCGGCGCGACTCTGGCGGTAGGACTCATCCCCTCCTACCACTCCATCGGCCTGTGGGCACCCGCGCTGCTGGTCATCCTGCGGATGATCCAGGGGTTCTCCACCGGTGGAGAGTACGGCGGTGCGGCGACGTTCATGGCTGAGTACGCCCCCAGCCGGCGTCGCGGCTTCTTCGGCAGCTTCCTGGAGTTCGGCACGCTGTCGGGCTTCTCGCTCGGTGCCCTGCTGATGCTTGGTTGCTCGCTGGCACTCGGCGACGAGACCATGCACGCGTGGGGCTGGCGGCTGCCGTTCCTCGTGGCGGCTCCGCTCGGGCTGATCGGCGTCTACCTGCGCTCCAAGCTGGAGGACACTCCGGTGTTCCAGGAGCTGGAGGAGTCGGGTGAGAAGGAGAAGGTCAGCCACCCGTTCCGGAGCCTGATCACGGAGTACTGGCGTCCGATCCTTCAGCTCGGCGGCCTGGTGATCGCGCTGAACGTCGTCAACTACACCTTGCTGACGTACATGCCGACCTACCTCAAGACGGAGATCGGGCTGAGCGCGAACTGGTCGCTGGTCGTCCCGATCATCGGCATGCTGGCGATGATGTTGTTCTTGCCCTTCGCCGGAGCGTTCTCCGACCGGTTCGGTCGCAAGCCGATGTGGTGGCTGTCGCTCGGTGGGTTGTTCGTCGCGGTCGTTCCGATGTTCATCCTGATGGCGACGAACGTGGTGGGCGCGGTGATCGGGTTCGCCGTCCTGGGCCTGCTCTACGTTCCGCAGCTGGCGACGATCTCCGCGACGTTCCCGGCGATGTTCCCCACCCACATCAGGTACGCCGGGTTCGCCATCGCCTACAACGTCTCGACGTCGCTGTTCGGTGGCACGGCGCCGGCCGTCAACGACTGGCTGACGGCGAAGACGGGGGTTGCGCTCACGCCGGCGTTCTACATGATGGCCGCCTGCGCGATCGGTGCCATCTCGCTGATTCGGATCCCGGAGACCAGCCGGTGCCCGATCAACGGCACCGAGGTGCCCGGCACCGAGGACGCTCCGCCGCCGGTAGCGCTGGAGCCGGAGCCGGTGGGCGCGACCGCCGCGGCCCGCACCACCTGAGTGCCCGGCCAGGCATGCTCGGCTGACCCGGCCCGCTGAAGTCAGTTCCTGCCCCGACGCGATTCGCGTCGGGGCAGGACTGCGTCAGAGACCGTTCCCAGATCCATGGTCACCGGCCGCCGGCGATTCATACGTGTGCTGGACTGTCTGCCCAACGCCCTCTTCGTGACGATGGAGAAGAGGGAGCCCCGTTGGCACCTGAGTGCGCGAGGCATGTCGTGAATCTCCAGCAGACAGGAAAGAGAGCATGAAGGTACTGATCGTCGGGGGCGGGATCGGGGGGCTCACGGCAGCGCTCAGCCTGCACGCGGCGGGTGTCGACTGCGAGGTCGTCGAGTACGTCGTGCAGCCCCGTGCCCTCGGCGTGGGCATCAACCTCCAGCCGCACGCCGTCCGCGAGCTCACCGACCTTGGCCTTGGGGACGCGCTCGCCGAGATCGGCATACCGACGAGCCGGATGATGTACACCGACAGGTTCGGCGGCACGATCGTTACGATTCCTCGGGGGAGGCTTGCTGGATACGACTGGCCGCAGTACTCCGTCCACCGCGGTGAGCTGCAGATGATGCTGCTCGAGCACGTACGCGACCGCCTCGGCGGCATCTCGACAGGATTGGCGCTGGATAGCTTCGAGCAGAACGGCACCGCAGTCACGGCGCTGCTGCGCGACGTGCGGACCGGGGAGCGACTGTCGAAGACGGCCGACGTTCTCGTCGGCGCGGACGGTCTTCACTCCACCGTGCGAGCCCGGCTCCACCCAAACGACGGACCGCTGCTGTGGAACGGGATCCGGATGTGGCGCGGAACGGTCGAGGGGGATCCCTACCTCGACGGCGCCACGATGATCATCGCGGGTTCGAACCGGTCGGCGAAGTTCGTGCTCTACCCCGTCTCGGCTCGCGCCGGGGCTCGAGGGCGAGCACTGCTCAACTGGGTGGCAGAGGTGACGCTCGCCGAGCCAGGCCCGGCGCCGGCGGCCGACTGGTCCCGGCCCGGGCGGCTGGAGGACGTACTCCCGCACTACGACGGCTGGCGGCTTCCCGGCGCGGACATCGCCGCGATCCTCGCCGGCACGGAGCGGATCCTGGAGTACCCCATGGTGGACAGGGATCCGTTGCCCAGTTGGGGAATTGGCCGGGTCACCCTGCTCGGGGACGCCGCGCATCCCATGTATCCGGTTGGATCCAACGGCGGTTCCCAGGCCGTACTGGACGCCCGCGTGCTGGCGAGAGAGCTGGCCGTGACCACCGACCCCGCGGCCGGTCTCGCGGCGTACGAGGAGGAGCGCAGGCCTGCCACCGCCGACCTTGTGCTCGCCCAGCGCGAGCTGCCCATGGAGCAGACGATCGCGCTGGTGACCGAACGCGCGCCACACGGCTTCGATGACATCGCCGACGTGCTGACACCGGAGGAGCTCGCCGGCACGGCTGGTGCCCAGCGGCGGCTCAGCGACATGGACGTCCAGGCGCTCAACAGCCGTCCCTCGTGGAACGTCGTACGCCGGACGACCTGAGGGCCGGTGCGCTGGAAGCCACCGGAGCCGCGGCACCGGCCTCGGCGACCAGGACCGTCGCCGTCGACCCGGCCGGCCCGCTGGACCTGTCCGGCGCGAAGAGCGTCGTCGCCTGGGTGGACTCCTACGGGGGCGCGCCCGGAGCGACCGGCTACGAGGCCACGCTGACTCTCGTCAGCGGAACCGAGCGCCGGTCGACGACGGTGAGTACCTTCACGCCGGACAGGTGGAACGGGCTTCAGGTCGACGTCGGCGACTGGGCCCCGCGCAACAAGGTGACGAGAATCGAGGTCAGCTTCCGGGCGATCGGGTCGGACACGCCCTGGAGTGCGAGGTTCCAGGTCGACGACGTTGCCTACGTCGACTGAGTTGCCTACCTCGACTGAGTTGGCTGCCTGGACCGACGAGTGACAGGTGGGCGGCGCTCAGGTGAGCAGGAGGACGGCATAGGCCGCGAGCCAGTGCTCCACCATGTAGTCGCTCCCGGCGACATGCGGCAACGCCGCGTCGGCATGACGCCGCATCGCCGTGAGCGCGACTCCCACCCGCGGGTCGTCGCCGGGAAGGGACTCGGCGATCCGGCGCCAGCACCACGCGCGGCTTGCGTTCAGGCCGTGCAGGTGTGCGATCTGGCCGTCGCTGCCGTCCGACACGATCGCCGGGGTGAACAGGGCCGCCGGTCTCGCGTCGGCGAGTCCGGGCAGGAACCGTTCGAGCCAGGTCGGAAAGTCCTCCGCCGGCACAAACTGGGCCATGAGTTCGGCCTCGGTCAGCGCGGGGGAGAGGAAGTCGCTGCCGGACGGCTCCCACGCGCCGGGGTAGTCGCGGTCGTCACCGAACCACCGGTGCGTGGCCGCTACGAGTGCGTTGAGCAGGTCCGGGTCGCCGCCGGCCGCGCGGGCCCGGGCGTACGGAAGCGACAGGGACACGGCGAAGGCGCTGTTCGAATGCATGCCGTACCGCACCGGATAGGTCGCATTGGGTAGCCACCGGAGGAAGTTCCCGGTCAGGGTCTCGGCCAACGGTGTGAAGCGTTCCGACCACCGCCGGGCGTCCGGGTCGTCCCAGCTCGCCAGCTCGTGGGCGAGCCGCAGCGCCCAGCCCCACCCGTAGGGTCGCTCGCGGCGACCTCCGACCCGATCGACCATGAACGCGGCCTCGGCGGCCAGGCCGTCGGCGCTGAGGTGGCTGTCGAGGAGGGACCGGATCTCCGCCTCGGGTAGCGCCCCGACAGGGACGCCACGACCGGCCGTCGCGAGCAGGCGCACCAGCAGCCAGTACATCTCCACGCACGAGTGCCAGTCGTAGCTGCCGTAGAAGACCGGGTGCTGTGCTCGCGGCCGGTGCGGGAAGTCACCCGGCTCCCGCATCGTGTGCGGGACGGCGTACGGGAACTCCCGGTCGATGTTGTCCAGCGCCACCCGTGCGTAGCCGGCGGCGTTCGCCTCCAGCAGCTCCCGCCACTCCCGCCGCTCCTCGACCACCGGGCATCGCTCCTCGCGTCGACGTCGCCTGGAACGTCCTGACCCTACCGAGTGACGGCGGGGTACTCCGGGGCCGGTGGCGTGCCGGTGTAGCGGTGGCCCGGCCCCACATAGCTCATGGTCACCGCGCGGCGCGGGTCACCGGAGGTGTTCGCCGCGCTCCCGTGCAGCAGCAGACTGTGGAAGAACAACGCGGAGCCACGCCTCATCGGCACCGGCACCAGGGCGGCCGGGTCGTAGTGCTCGGCGGGTACCACGAAGTCGTCCTGCGTCTGCACGTGCGGCAACGCGCCGCGCCGGTGGCTGCCGGGGACGACGGTCAGGCAGCCGTTGTCCAGGGTGGCGTCGTCGAACGGAATCCAGCACGACCACAGCGACATCGGCTCGATCGGCCAGTACGGCGAGTCCTGGTGCTGGCCCTTCTCCGAGCCGACCGCCGCCGGCTTCATCAGCGCGGTGGCGCGGAACAGCCGCGGCGGCTCACCGACGAGCGCCCGGACGAAGTGCTGTACCTGCTCACTGGTGATCAGCCCGTGCAGCAGGTCGTCGTGGAACAGCCCGTCCACCTTGCGGATGTCCCCGCCGTCCGGGCGTACCTCGCCGGACCGGTCGAGCGCCGGCTCCCGCTGCAGCCTGATGCCGTCCGGAGCCGCGCGCCGGCCACTGGCGTACTCGTTGAGGCGGGCGGCGTAGCGCGCACAGTCGTCCGCGCCGACCAGGTCCTCCACCAGGAAGAACCCGTCGCGCCCGGCGTGCTCACCCACCACCTGCCGCGCTGCTGCCATGTCGCTCACCATCGCCGTACCTCCCCGTCGTCTCGGCCACGTTCGTGCGGTTGTTCCGTTCAAGCGGGTCGTCGAGCAGTTCGTCGATCAGGTACGGACGGTTGTCGGCCACCGAACGCCAGACCGCCTCGCCCATCGCCACCGCCAGCGCACCCTCGCGGCTGTCGGCCGGGATTCGCAGGTCCAGCGACTCCTTCGACGGGCCGAGCAGGAGATCCCGCCGGATCAGCGGGTCCGCGCCGCCGTGCCCTCCCTCGCCACCGGCGATGTCGTGGTGTTGTACCGGCTCGAACATCGGGTAGTGCACGATCTGCCCGGACTCCGGCGTCTCGCCCTTCCCGTCACGGAAGTCGACGCTGCACGCCTCCAGTCGTCCGTGCGTACCGTTGATCGCCAGTCGGTACCCCTCCCACGCGCCGGAGAACAGCACCGAGTAGCTCAGGCTCGCACCGGAGCGGTAGCGCACGACCGCGGAGTAGGTGTCCTCGATGTCGATGGCCTCGTCGTAGATCCAGTTCTGCCGACCGGGTGGGTACTGCACGGTGTACGGCAGACCGCCCAGGCCGGTGCGCGGCTTCAGGTGGTCGTCCTCCGGCACGTCGCCGTCGGCCAGCCAGCGCTGGTGGTACGGGCAACCCCGGCGCGGGTCGGTGTTGTCGTCGGCGTCGGCGGTGCCGACGGCCTCCGGGCGGTGCGGGCTGTTCGGCCCGTAGTAGTTGAGCGCGCCGTAGGCGAACACCTGCTGCGGCACGTCGCCGACGAGCCAGTTGACCATGTCGAAGTGGTGGCAGGCCTTGTGGATCGACAGCCCGCCGGAGATCCGGCGTTCGCGGTTCCACCGGTGGAAGTAGCTCGAGCCGTGGTGGGTGTCCACGCTCCAGGTCAGCTCGACGCTGGTCACCCTGCCCACGGCGCCGTCGAGCAGCAACCGTTTCAGCTGCCGGTTGCGTTCGGTGTAACGGAGGTTGTGCGCCACCCTGATCGACCCGCGGCCGGCGTGTTCGGCGGCGAGCATCTCCCGAACCTGCGCGCAGCTGGCCGCCATCGGCTTCTCGGTGATGACGTCGCGGTCCCGGCGCAGCGCGGCGATCGCGTAGACGGCGTGGGTGGCGTCGGGGGAGGTGACCAGCACGACGTCCGGATCGGTCTCGTCCACCATCCGGTCGAAGTCGGCCGGAGCGTAGTAGGGGACGGCGGTGGAAGTCAGGTCGCCGAACGCGCGTACGCGGTCGGCGTCCACGTCGAGAATCGCGACCAACTCACCGTGCTTCGACAGGTCGGACAGATCGGACAGGCCGGACAGCTCCGACGGCTCGGCCCGCCGCGTGCCCGTGGCGTCCAGGCCGAGCAGGGGCAGCGCGAACAGCGACAGCCCGCGGTTGGACAGGCCGCACAGGGCATATCGGGTACGGCGACCCGTCGGCCTGCCGCTCATCGGCCGACCTCTAGGTGACGGGAGAAGAACGCCACGGACCGGTTGCCGCCCCAGCCGTGCCCGCCCGGGAACAGGTCGAGCTCGAGGAGGTCCGCCGCGTCGGCCGCACGGTAGATCTCGCGTACCCGCTCGTGGCAGGCCATCGCCGACTCCAGCCGGAAACACTCGTCGTACGCACCGATGTCAACCAGCAGTGGACGCGGCGCAAGCAGCCCTTGCAGGTCCGGGAGGTCGACCAGGGTGAACAGCCCGGGGGCGATCTGGGAGCCGCAGTAGTTGAGGTCGCGGAACCCGAAGACGGCGAACAGGTCGCTGTAGCAGATGATCTCGGCCGCGCGAAGCCGATCGTCGGTGAGCGCGCTCCACAGCGTCATCGTGCCGCCGCCGGACAGCCCCATCACACCCAGCCGGTCCGCGTCCACGAACGGCAGGGTGACCACGTGGTCGACCAGGCTCCGTCCATGGGCGAGGTTGATGCCGAGCGGCGTCATGTCGAGCATCGTCGCCTGCAGGTAGTAGAGGTTGCACCAGTCCCGGTTGCCGGCCACGTCGTGGTGGTGCGGCTTGCGGCGGTCGTCCTGGTCGCCGTACCCCATCCAGTCGACCCCGAAGGTGACGAACCCGTCCTCGGCCATCCGGCGGCCGTAGGAGGTGTGCGTGTCCAGGTCGGCGTCGCGGTACTCGGGGGAGGAGGCGTTGCCCATGATCACCTCCTTGCCACCCGCGGAGTGGCCGTGCCAGCACAGCAGCGCCGGACGTCGTTCACCCGGCGCCAGGTCGGCGGGCCGGTTGACGTACGCGTAGGCCTCGAGGTGTTCGCTCACCGACAGCAGCCAGCGCTGGGTGAGCACCGGGCCGTCCTGCCACTCCGCCACCAGGTCGGCCCGCGGCTGGGACGCCGCGGCGGGCGAGTGGCCGAGCGTGGCCAGCACGTCCGGCAGAGCCCGTGCCCGCCAGGCGGCGACGTCCTCGTCCGGCCGGTAGCCGTGTTTCGGTCGGTTGTGGTCGGCGAGTGTCCGGAACATCTCGTACGGGCTGGTGTTGCCAGGCTTGCCTGGTCCGTGCGGCATGTTCTGGGACGCTAGTGCAGGCGCCGGTGACCCGTCCACGGCCCCGGCGCCGCATGCCCGGGGTCGGCCGCGCCGGCGAGTTTTGCGGTCAGTTGGGTCGATGTTGCGTCGATGCCTTTCGACGTAAAAAGGGCAACCCACTTTGTTGAGCGCTCAGCACTTGAAAGTTCAGTTCCTAATCCGCGTCAGTACCTGAATCCAATGCTGTCCGAAGCTGGCCACCCGGGTAGCCGTGCAATGCGTCACGTCGTACGCTCAACGCCTCCGACGGCGGATTCGTGTGTGTCGCGTCAACCGTATTTCCATCAGTAGAAAAACGAACTGCCCGATATTGCGGAAGTCGGTGCGTCCGATGCTTTCGAAAGGCTGGTGAAGATGGCGTCTGTGACCAGAAGGGCACTGCTCAAAGGTGCTGTAGCGGCAGGAGCCGCGGTCGCTGGTGGGTCGGTGCTGGGCAGTTGCGGGCAGGCGCCTAACGTCAATCGCGGGGCGAAGAAGACGCTTAATTTCTGGGCATTCACCGATACGCGTATCGCGTGGCAGAAGAAAGCGTTCGAGCGGTACAAGAAGGAGAAGAACCCGGACTTCGAGATCAACTGGCTCATTCTGCCGTTCACGCAGATGCACGACCAGTTGCTCATCACCGCCCAGGCGGGTTCGGGCGGCCCCGACATGGCCGACGTAGAAATCAGTCAGTTCCCCCGTTTCATCAAAGGGAGCGTTCTCTTCGTCGATCTGGCTGCAAAGCTCAAACAGATGGGTGAATGGGACAACCTCTACCATCCGTCCGCGACCGACCCCTGGTCCTGGCGGGGCCACACGTACGGCATCGGCAACGAGCTCAACGCCTGCCTGCTCAGCTATCGCTGGGACGTGTGGAAGAAGGCGAAGGTCGACACCAACGTCACCACCTGGGAGCACTTCGTCGAGGAGGCGAAGCGGTTCCATCGCGACACCGGCAGCTACCTGATCGACCAGGCGTACCTCGACTGGAGCCAGTGGTGGATGCAGACGCTGCAGCAACGAGGCGGCTTCTTCCGCCCGAACGGCCGGCCGGCACTGGACAGCCCCGAGGGTGTGCGCACGCTGGCGTGGATGCAGAACGCGATGAGGGAGGGCTGGTCGACCCTGCGCCCGGCGGGCCAGTCGTACAACGTCGCGCTGGAGCAGGGCAAGATCGCGTCCCTGCTCGGTCCCTCCTGGCAGTTCAGCGGGTTCGTCCAGCAGAACATCCCGCAGACCAAGGGCAAGTGGCACCTGATGCCGTTCCCGCGATGGGAGGCCGGCGGCCCGCGCACCGCGACCTGGGGCGGCACCGGAGTGACGGTGCTGAAGACCGGCAAGTACGCCGAGGAGGCCCGTGACTTCGTGCTGTGGGAGCACACCAACTCCCAGGCGCTGCTCACCGACTTCGGCATCCGCCAGGTGTGGCCGACCTACAAGCCCGCGTTCGCCGACAAGCGGCTGTCCGAGCCGCTCCCGTTCTTCGACAACCAGCGGGTGGGTGCCCTGATCCACGAGGTGTCGCCGGAGATCCCGACTGCCTACATGTCGCCGTACTGGCCGGAGACGACCAGCACGTTCGTGCGGGTTGGCCTCACCCCGCCGATGCAGAACCTGCACATGGCCCCGCGGTCGGCGCTGACCAATGCGCAGCGGGAGTCGATCGACACCATCAACTTCGTGACCGCGTGAGGGCCGTCGTGAGGGCCGTCGTGGGGACTGTTCTGGGAGCCGTCGTGGAGGCCGTTGCCGTGGGGGTCGTGAGAGAAGGAGAGGTTGCCTGATGGCGACGTCGACGTTGGGCGCGCGTCTGACCGCGCCGCTGGAGCCGGCCCGGACGTGGTGGTGGCAACGCCAGCGGAAGGTGTCGCCCTACCTGTTCATCGCGCCGTTCTTCCTGCTGTTCCTGGTGTTCGGCCTGTATCCGATCATCTACTCGTTCCTCCTGAGCTTCACCAAGGGCTTCGGGTTCGAGAACCGGACGTTCGTGGGCCTGGGCAACTACATCCACCTGATGTCGGACCCGCGGTTCCTGATGGCGCTGCGCAACACCACGATCTACGCGCTCGGCAGCGTCGTCCTGATCGGCGGACTGTCCCTGCTGATCGCGCTGGCGATCAACTCCAGGTCGGTGCGCTGGAAGACGTTCTACCGAACGGCCTTCTTCTTCCCCGTGCTGACGTCGGAAGTGGTCATCACCGTCATCGCCGCCCGCATCCTGGACGAGCAGTTCGGCCTGCTCAACGCGGCACTCGGCTGGTTCGGCATCGGGCCGTTCGCCTGGCTGACCGACCCGAAGCTGGTGATGTTCGCGATCGTGCTGATCGGCGTGTGGACGTGGACGGGCATCAACGCGCTGTACTGGATGGCCGGCCTCAACGGCATCGACGAGGACTTCTACGAGGCGGCCGCGATCGACGGGGCCAGCAGCTGGCAGGCGTTCCGCCACATCACCATGCCGCTGCTGCGGCCGATCGCGTTGTTCGTGGTCCTGCAGGCGATCATCGGGTCGTACAACCTGTTCGCCCTGCCGTTCCTGCTCACCAACGGCGGGCCCTCCGACGCCTCGCTCACGGTGACGCTCTACATCTACAACCAGGGCTTCCAGTTCTTCAACGTCGGCTACGCGAGCGCGATCGCCTACGTGATGACGTTCTTCCTGCTGATCGTGTCGTTGGTCAACATCAAGGTCTTCCGCGGTAGGTCCGCGCCCGGCGAGTGAGGTGAAGCAAGTGGCAGTCATTCACAAGGCCATTACCAAGGCATCCGCGCGCACGCAGGCCGACACCGCGGCCACGGTAGGGACGAGGCGGCGCTGGCCGCTCGTGTCGTTCGTCGTCATCAACGTCCTGTTGCTCATCGGCGTCCTGGTCGAGGTGCTGCCCTACCTCTACATGGCCTTCAGCGCGTTCAAGAGCAACGCGGAGATCTTCGGCGTCCCGCTCACCCTGTGGCCGCGGACGTGGACGTTCACCAACATGGCGCAGTTGTTCCAGGGCTTCCCGGTGGCCCGGTGGATGCTCAACACCGCGATCGTGGCGGTGGTGGGCACGTTCCTCGCGGTGATGCTCGCCTCGCTCGCGGGGTTCGCGTTCGCCAAGCACGACTTCAGGTTCAAGACCCCGCTGCTGTTCCTGATGCTGGCCACCATCCTGCTGCCCAGCCAGGTGCTGCTGGTCCCGCAGTTCCAGATCATGCGGACGCTGGACTGGTTCAACACCTACCAGGGCCTGATCATCCCGCGGGCGGTGACGGCGTTCGGGATCATCCTGATGCGGCAGTACACCCTCTCGATCCCCAACGAGCTGCTCGACGCGGCGAGGGTGGACGGCGCCACCGAGTTCGGCATCTGGTGGCGGGTCGTCGTGCCGCTGGTGCGGCCCGGGCTGGCCGTGCTCGGCATCCTGACGTTCCTCGGACTGTGGAACGACTACTTCTGGCCGCTCATCATCACCACCGACCCGAAGATGTTCGTCATGAACCTCGGGATCTCCTCACTCATCGGACCGTACGACTTCCGCTACGGAATGTTGCTGTCCGGTGCGTTGCTGGCGTCCCTGCCGGTGATCCTGGTGTTCATCTTCTTCCAGAAACAGTTCGTGGCCGGGCTGACGCGGGGTGCCCTGAAGTAGGCCGCGGGCAGAATCTCGGGCCGGAGTTCCGGTTCAGGTTCGCAGTGGTGCGTTCTCGTCGTACGTTTGTGATCGTACGTTCCGAGTCGTACGTTCTGGTCTCAGGAGCAGCCCATGACGGCGAACCCGCGAGGTATCGCGCTCGACCCGGCCGCGCAGGCGTTCGCCGAGGCGACCGACGCACCGCCCTACCTCTACGAGCTGCCGCCCGAGCAGGGCCGGGCAGCGGTGGACGAGGTCCAGTCCGGCGAGGTGGAAAAGCCCGAGGTCGACGAGCAGTGGGTGACCGTCCCGGGCGGCCCGACGGGGTCGGTCCGGGTGCGGGTCGTACGCCCGCCGCGGGCACGGGGCCTGCTGCCGGCCGTCGTCTACGTGCACGGCGCCGCCTGGGTGTTCGGCAACGCGCACACCCACGACCGGCTGGTGCGCGAGCTCGCCACCCAGGCACACGCCGCGGTGGTGTTCCCGGAGTACGACAGATCACCGGAGGCGCGCTACCCGGTCGCGCTGGAGCAGTGCTACGCGGCGGCGCAGTGGGTCTGCGCGCAGGGTGCCCTGCAGGGACTGGACTCCTCCCACATCGCGGTGGCCGGTGACTCGGTGGGCGGCAACCTCGCGATCGCCCTTACCCTGTTGGCGAAACAGCGCGGCGACGTCCGGTTTGCCGCGCAGGTGGAGTTCTACCCCGTGACCGACGCGGCGTTCGACACCGGCTCCTACGAGGAGTTCGCCGAGGGCTACTTCCTGCGCAGGGACGCGATGCGATGGGCCTGGGACCAGTACACCACCGACGAGGACGAGCGGGCGCTGCCCACCGTGTGCCCGCTGCGCGCGGACCTCGACGACCTGCGCGACCTGCCACCGGCGCTGGTGATCACCGCGGAGGCGGACGTGCTCCGCGACGAGGGAGAGGCGTTCGCGGTCAGGCTGCGCCAGGCCGGCGTGCCCACGACGGCAGTGCGGTACGCCGGAACGATCCACGACTTCGTGCTGCTGGACGCGCTCCGCGACACCGGTGCCGCCCGGGCCGCGGTGACCCAGGCGGCGACGATGCTGCGGCACCACCTGAAGGCCTGAGCGAGACGCCGCTCAGGTCGTGCGGGCCGCCCGGTCGTAGGCGGCGCGGGGCATCTGGGTGGCGAGCTTGCCGCCACTGACGTCGACCAGCGTTCCGGTCACGTAGCCGGCCTGATCGGAGGCGAGGAAGCAGACCAGGTTGGCGATGTCGTCCGGCGTACCCCAGCGGCGGATCGTGAGCAGGTCCAGCAGCCTGTCCTGTTCGTCCGGTGAGCGTTCGGCGAAGTGGTTCATCTGCGTGGGCACCATGCCGGGGGCGTAGGCGTTCGCGGTGATGTTCCACGGGCCGAGCTCACCGGCGAGTGCCCGGGTGAAGTGCGCGACCGCCGCCTTCGCCGAGGCGTAGGCCGAACCGCCGGCGGTGGGAACGATCGCGGCGAACGACGAGACGTTGATGATGCGCCCGGAACGCTGTTCCTTCATCACCGGGACGACGGCCTTGCACATCAGAAACGTTCCGGTGAGGTTGACGTCCTGGCAGCGCCGCCAGCTCTCCTCCGACAGCACGTCGACGGGTCCGCCCGCGACGATGCCGGCGTTGTTGACCAGAATGTCGATGCGACCGTGCCGGCGTACGGTCTCCTCCACGACCTCCTGGATGCGGGCCAGGTCGGTGACGTCGCAGACGAACTGACTGGCGGGCACGGCACTCTCGGACCTGAGCTCGGCCCCCAGGGAGTCCAACTCGTCGGGGTGGACGTCCAGCGCCACGGTGGTGACCCCTTCGGCGGCCAGTCGGCGCACCAGCGCGCGGCCGATCCCGCGCCCGGCACCGGTCACCACGGCGACACGTCCACTGAGATCGATGTGCATGCCCGCCAGCCAACCACGAAGCGGGGCGGGCGGTAGGGGAGCTGTCCGGGCATGGTCTGCCCCGTCTCGCCCATCGGGCGGGGAGGGAGCGCGCGGCTCAGCGCACCCCGCGCGGACGGAACTGGATGCTGATCCGCGGCCCGACCACGCCTCTGGTCTTGGGCACGCAGTGTTCCCAGGTGCGCTGGCAGGAGCCACCCATCACGATCAGGTCGCCGTGGCCGAGCGGATGCCGGATCGTCTCACCGCCGCCGCGCGGTCGCAGCAGCAGCGAACGCGGAGCGCCGAGGGAGACGATCGCCACCATGGTGTCGTCGCCGCGGCCGCGGCCGATCCGGTCACCGTGCCAGGCCACGCTGTCGCTGCCGTCGCGGTAGAGGCACAGCCCGGCGGTGCGGAACGGCTCGCCCAGCTCCTCGGCGTAGTGGGTGTCGAGGGCGGCCTTCGCCTGGTCGAGCAGCGGGTCGGGAAGGGGCGCGTCCTCGTCGTAGAAGCACAGCAGCCGCGGGACGTCGACCACCCGGTCGTACATCTGCCGCTTCTCGGCGTACCACGGGACGGTCTCACTCAGCCGCTCGAACAGCTGGTCGGAGCCGCGCACCCAGCCCGGCCGCAGGTCGATCCACGCTCCGTAGCTGAGCGGCACGCGGCGGACGGCGCCGGCGAGCTCGGCCAGGCCCGGCTCGTCGGCATAGTCCAGCAGGGAGCCCTGGAACGCCGAGGTCACGCGTCCGACCCTACCCGATGCTTCGAACAGACGTTCGTCGAAGGAGGCGGTCGGCGAGCCATCCCGCCATGGCACGGGTTCCGATGCCGATCGCGCGTTCGTCAGCAGCGAAGGTCGGGGTGTGCACGAGGCCGCTGAGCCCGGCTGCCGGGTTGGCCACTCCGAGGAAGAACATCGCTCCCGGTATCCGGTCGAGGAAGTGAGCGAAGTCCTCGCCGTTGAACGGGAAGCATGCCCGCAGCACGGCCACGGCATCCGGGCCGACGGTCGTCCGGAAGTGCTCCGCCGCGGCGTGGCTGAGGTCGGGCGAGCACACCATGGCCGGGAACCTGCTCTCCCGGAACCTGAGCTGCTCCACCGCCCGCGGCCCGCCGATCTCGCGCACCAGTTGCGCCACCTGGTCGCGAATGCCGGGGTACAGGTCGTCCGGCCATGCCTTCACCCAGCCGTGCACCCGGGTCGAGGAGCTGTTCGGGTCGACGCCCGCCCCCGCGCCGGCGGACACGAATCGGGCCATCGGCCCGTCCTCGACCTGCAGTGCGGCCAGCAGGTCCTGGTGCTCCTGCGGGGTGGTCGGAGGAGTCACCGTGGACAGGCGGCCGACCCGGGCCGTGATCTCCGTGGCCCGCGCGGGCGCATCCTGACCGTCGAGCTCGAGATCGAAGCTGTCGTGGCCTGGCAGCCCCAGGCCCGGCATCACCGCGAACCGGCCGACGTCGAAGTGCGCGCAGTGCAGGGCGTAGATCTCCTGTGGACCGGCCAGGTCCAGGGCGCCGTCGTCGATCATCGCCTGCGCCCCGCTGAGGGACTCCTCCGCCGGCTGGAAGTAGAACACGACCCGGCCAGGTAGCTGCGCCCTCACCTCGGCCAGTACGCGCGCGACGCCGACACCGATCGCTGTGTGGATGTCGTGCCCGCACAGGTGGCCGGCGCCGGCGACCTGGGAACGGAACTCGTACGGGACGTCCTCGTCCATCGCGACGGCGTCCATGTCCGCGCGGTAGGCGACCGTAGCCCCAGGTCCGCCACCATCGAGGATCCCGACGACGCCATTGCCCCCGACTCCGGTCGACACGTCCAACCCGGCGGCCCTGAGCCGGTCGGCCACCAGGGCCGCGGTGTTCTTCTCGTCTCCGGCGAGTTCGGGCCGCCGGTGAATCTCACGCCGCAGGGCGATCAGGTCGTGCTCGACGGCCACGGTGGCTCGGTCGATGCTTGTGTCGATGCTTGTACGGCCGACCTCGGGCACCATGGCCGCAGCGTATGCCGCCCATCGGCAGCGGCGTCCGCACGGACGTCACTCGTCCTCCGGCTGTCCGGAGACGTGGAACTCCACGCGGTAGAGCAGCGTGTCGGCTCGGATCGGGCCGGCGTGTGCGGCGCGACGACGGAGAGCGTCGAGGTCGGCCTCTCCCGTCCGCGCAAGATCGTCCTGCCCGATGGACGAGAACGGCACCAGCTCGATCTCGTCGACCTCGATCGTCACCGACCCACTCAGGTAGCGGCCGCCGACCTTGACCTGTGGGCGCGACCAGAGCCGGTAGGAGACTGTGATGGTGCCGTCCGCTACCCGATCACGAATATCCGCGCTGAACTGCACCGGAGAATTGTTGCCCGCCGCACCGGGACGATTCAATGACCGAGCATGACAACGAACTCATGGGAGGGACGCCGATGACGCCAACGACCGCGCACCACCGGGTCGCGCCGTCGTCGCGTCGCGGGGAGGGAGCCGTGAGCCGGCATCGTTTCCACGGTGACCCTGCCCGCTTCGAGGTGGTCGCCGCGTATGTCGGAGAGCGGTTCCCCGCCGCGAGGTACGTCGCGGACGTGGCCGGTGGCCAGGGCATGCTGGCGCGGCTGCTGCGCAAGCGGTACGGCATGGAGTGCGAGGTGGTGGATCCGCGCGGCTGGACGCTGAAGGGCGTGCCCGGACGGGCGGAGGAGTACTCCGCGGCGATGGCCGACTTCTACGACGTCGTGGTCGGACTGCATCCGGACGAGGCGCTGCGGGAGGTGGTCGACTCGGCCGTCACGCGTCCGGTCCTGGTGGTGCCCTGCTGTAACTTCTGGGATCGTTCCCATCGGCTGGGCCAGGCCGAACTCCTCGCCGCGGTCGCCGCGCACCACCGCGACCTCGGTGGCCGCTGCGAGTCCGTACGACTGGACTTCCGCGGGCCGAAGAACCTCGGTCTCGTCCTCGAACCACCCGGTGCCTGACCGTTGGAATGCCTTGTGTGACCGCTCTGCGTCCGACGAAGATCGGCTGATGACCGCGGAACGTAAGTTCGCAGATCCCGAGCACCTGACGGCGCTCGCACGCGCGGCGTTCGGCCGCGACCGCCGCCTGGTCGCCACCGAACGCCTGGCTGGTGGCACCAAGAAGGGCGTGTACCGCCTCGCGTTCGACGACGACACCACGGCAGTCGTCTACAGCTGGGACCCGGACGAGAACTACTGGCCGTCGTCATCGGGGGCTGACGTCGACGATGCCGGGCGAGGCGACGACCAGGCCTCCGACGGCGACTGGGCGGATCCGTTCTCGCACGCCTCCGGTTTCGAGCTGTTCGAGGCCGCGCGCACGCACCTGGACGAGGTGGGAGTGCGCAGTCCGCGGGTCTACCTCGCCGACCGAAGCCGGGCGCATTTCCCGGCCGACGGCGCAGTCGTCGAGGACCTCCGGGGACCAAACCTGGAGACCTTGCTGGACAGCGATCCGACGGCGGCGAGCGCGGTCATGGGCCGGCTGGGTGACGCCCTCGGCCGCATGCACGACCACCTCGGGCCGACGTACGGCAAGGTCGCCATGGTCGACGGCGGCGGCCGGCCGATCGGCTCCTCGTGTGAACAGGTCGTCCTCGACAACGCGCTCACCGACCTCGCCGGCGCCGCGTCCCGGGACGAGCGGATGGCGAAGGCGCACGACGAGTTCGTCGACGTCCTCCGGACGCTGACCGGGGCCGTTCGTCCTCGTACGCAGTACAGCCTCATCCACGGCGAACTCGGACCGGATCACGTCATGATCGACCGTGGCGGTGCCCCGGTCCTCATCGACATCGAGGGCCTGATGTTCTTCGACGTCGAATGGGAGCACGTCTTCCTGCGGATCCGCTTCGGCGAGCACTACCAGGCCCTTCGCCGGGGCGACCTCGACGAGCGACGGCTGGAGTTCTACCAGCTCGCGGAGCACCTGTCGCTCGTCGCGAAGCCACTGCTCATCCTCGAGAGCGACTTCCCGGACCGCGAGGGCATGCGGATGATCGCCGAGGCGAACCTCGACCAGGCGTTCACCTTTCTGAGCTGAGTCGAGTCCTGCCGCGACCGGAGCTGCAGGAGCGGCCGAACGCGGACGCGGATCGAGCGAGGGCTGTCATGCCCGCCGATCCTTAATTACAGTCCCGACCGAAACGTGTGATCGACGCGACGCCGTGATCGCCACGGCTCCCGACGGCTCCGCACTTGCATGCGCTGCGGTGGGCGCGACCTCGTCCGAATCGGACTGGAGGGCAACCGATGACCACGCCCGAACGCGACAACGACGGCATCTCCAGGCGACGCCTGCTCGGCGCGGCGGGTGCGGCCGGTGTCGGGGCGGTCGCGGCGACGCTTCCGGTCGGCGCGGCGACCGCACACGCTGCGGGTGGGACGCGTGCCACGTCGGAAGCTGCCCAGGAAGCGGCGCCGACGATCACCGACCTCGGCCCGGCGGTGCTGGGAGCGCCGATCGTCGGGGCGACGGTCGCCGGTGACCGCGGCTTCGTGGTGACCCGTGGACTCGAGCCACCGATCCTGGCCGAGTACGACCTGAACACCGGGAAGGTGGTTGCCAACCACGAGTTGACGACCGGGCTCGGCGGCTGGGGCATGGTGGCGGTCGACGGCTCGGTGTACGCCGGGATGTACTCCGTAGCGGACATCCACCGGCTGAACCTCGCCACCGGGATAGTGGAACGCCTTGGCCGGTTGGGAAACGAGCAGTTCGCGTTCGACCTGACCGCCTCACCGTCGGGGAAGGTCTACGCCGGTACGTTCCCCGGTGGGAAGGTCTATGAGATCGATCCCACAACCGGCACCGGCAGTCCTGTGATCCGCGACCTCCGTCAGGCGGTGCCGGGCCTGCAGTACGTCCGCTGTGTCGCGGTCGGTCCCGACGGCACGGTGTACGCGGGCACCGGCACGTCGGCCCGGCTGGTGGCGATCGATCCGGTGAGTGGCGCCCGGACCGACATCCTGCCGGCGTCGCTGCACGGTGAGTCGTTCGTCTACGACGTCGCCGTGAGTGCCGACCACGTGGTGGCCGGCACCGAACCCCACGGTCAGCTCGTCGTGATCGACCGGGCCGATCCCACGCAAAACACCGCCGTCACCACCGGTGAACGCACGATCGACGCGATCACCATCGACGGCAACACGGCGTACTTCACCGCTCGTCCGAGTGGCGCCCTCTATGCGTACCGGCTGGACACCGGGGAACTGACCCGGCTCGCTGTCCCGGTTGCCGCGGAGGAGACGCGCGGGGTGTTCGTCCGGGACGGCGTCGTGCACGGCGCGTCCGGCGCGGGGCTGTGGTGGACCTACGACGCGGCCAACGGCGGCAAGGTGAACGTCGTCGACCTGGTCGACGTCGGCCTGCGGACCGGACCGGAGCCGCCGCAGTCGGTGTCGTACGCGGGTGGCTCCGGGCAGGTGCTCGTCGGCGGCAACTTCGGCCTGCAGGTGCGCGATCTGGCCCGGAGGACGAGTCGGCGCGTGCGGGTGGACGGGGAGGCGAAGTCGATGACTCCCGTACGCGACCGCACCGCGATGGCGATCTATCCGGGCGCACTGGTCGACGCGTACGACCACCGGTCCGCGAACGTCGTCCGGATCGGCGAGATCGGCGGCCTCGCCAACCGGCCCCGCTCGATGCGCCTGCATCCACCGGGTCGGCTGCTGCTGATCGGCGTACGCAACGAGTACGGCATACCCGGTGGTGCGCTCGCCATCGTCGATGTCCGGTCCGGCGCGATCGATCGGTACGACAATCTCGCCGCCGGCCAGGGGGTCGCGGCGGTGGCGAGCCATCGCGATGTCGCCTACCTCGGCACCGAGATCTCAGTGGACGGTGCGCCGCCGGTGGCGAAGGAGGCGGTGCTGGCCGGCTTCGACCTCACGACCCGACGGGTGGTGTGGACGTGGACCGCGGTGCCGGGTGCCACCGGGTACGTCAGCCTGGTGCACCATCACGGTCTGCTGTACGGCGTTACGGCGCAGGGGGCGTTACTGGTGGCCGATCCTGTGACCCGCACGGTGGTCGGCTCCGGGCGGATACCGGCCGGGCGGCACGGCTACCTCGCGGTGCGGGCGGGCGCTGTGCTCGCCGTGACCAGCGAGGTGCTGGCCAGGGTAAACCCCGACGCCACCACGACGACGTTGGTCTCCGGGCTCGCGGGCGACTGGTACAACGAGCCGCAACTCGCGGTTGACGAGGACTCCGGGGATGTCTTCACAGTGCGCGGCCGCAACCTCGTACGCATCCACCTCCCGTCATGACTTGCGGCGGCCGGCTGCCAACCATGCCGTGGCCGGCGGCGGTGAGTCGTTCTGTTCGAGTGATTCCGTCGGCCTGGCTGTCGTAGATGTAGATCTGAACATCGCGCCGAATCTTCTTGTGGGTAAGGGGTTTCCGGCGAGCAGTAGTGGATCTTGTTCGGTAGAATCGAACGCATGAGCGACAGCGGTGAGCACTTCGACGACCACCTAGGCAATGGGCCTGGTGGTCGTCGGGTGCTGCCTGCCGGGTTCGCTGATCTGCCGGGCGGGCCGGAGTTGGCGGCGGCGGTGGCTTCGGTTGATCTGGCCGCGTGTAACGGGTGGGAGCTGGAGGAGCTGATCAGGGCCCAGCGGCGGTTGATCTGCTGGTTGGATGCTGAGTGTCTGGCGGCGGTGAATGAGCTGACCTACGCCGAGCCCGGCATGCGTGATGAGCCGGCCGGACGGACCGTCACGCCGGACCCGATGACCCCGGAGGTCCTCGAACCGCTGCTGGGGTGGACCGGCTACCGCGCACACCAGTACGTGTCTTTGGCCACCACCCCGCCCCGCCTGCCACGGGTACGTGAGGCTCTGGCGTCTGGTGGGCTGGAGCTCAACGAGGTCCGCACCATCGTGGACCGGATCACCGACGCCAAACCCGACCTGTGGGAGGCCATTGAGGACGCGTTGTTCCCCAAGGTGCTCGACCTGCGCGGCGGGTTGTTGCGGGCGAAAGTCGAGGCAGAGGTCCTCAAAGCCGACCCCGACGCAGCATTGAAGCGGCATCGGGCCGCGCGGACCGGGCGGAACGTGGCGATGTGGCCCGCCGTCGACGGCGTAGCCGACCTCGCCATCCGCGGCCTGTCCGCCGACCAGGCTGCTGAGGCGTACGGCTACATCGACGCCATCGCCCGCGCGGTCAAATCCACCGGCGACCCCCGCACCCTCAGCCAACTCCGCGCCGACGTCGCCGCCGCCCTGCTCACCGGCACCGCCGACATCACCGACTGCTCCGCCCCCAGGCAAGCCGACCAGACACCTGGCGAGACAGAGCAGGACGAGGCTGATCAGTGTGACGCGGAAGGCAGCGCGCCGCAGGGAGAGGGTGAGACCGAGCAGGGGCACTGTGCCATTCACCGGTACCCCGACCACGACCTGCACAGCGCCGACTGCGACTGCAGCGACTGCGCTCCCGCCGGGACCGGAAACACCTCGCCGCACTACACCCCCTGTCACTGCTCTACCGTGCACGACACCGCCGCCCACGACGCCGCCGAGCGCACCGCGGCCACAGAGGACGCAGCCGGGGACGAGGCGGCCACCGGTCATCCCGCCGCGGGCCACATCCCGCAGCAGAACCGGCGACCCGACGAGCCAGCGGGCACGTCTGATCCGCCGACAGAACCACCAGCTACACCGCGGCCCTGGTCTTCCTCGCAACCGAGCTGGGGTGGGATACGAACGCGGGCGAAGATCCAGCTGAATGTCCCGTTGACCACGCTGATGGGACTGTCCACCCGGCCCGGTGAACTCGGCGGGTTCGGACCCGTCATCACCGAGGTCGCCGCGAGGCTGGTCGCGAACAATCTCGACAACCCCGAGGCCCGATTCAGTGTGGGTGTCACCCACCCGGTCACCGGGCGGTTACTCAGCCTGCATCCGATACCGGCGAGGTTCCTGCGCGGACTACAGGCAGAACTGGTGCATGCCCGCGACCAGCGCTGCGTGTGGACCACCTGCCGCAGACCCGCGGCGACCTGTCACCTGGACCACAACGCCGAACACGCCGACGGCGGTGCCACCTCGGTGGACAACATCGCACCCCTGTGCCCACGCCACCACAAAGCCAAAACCGAACGGGACTGGAAACTCGAACAGACCGGGCCGGGAGAGCACAGGCTCACCGACCCCTACGGCCGGCACTACCGAAGCGGGGCACCATCCCTCACCGACCCGGCACCACCCGAACCGGCACCCGCCACCGCCGGCACGAGGACGGCCGACGATGACCTACCGCCGTTCTGACTCAATCCGGTCCGCAGCGGCCCAGTGCTGCTCGCAGCTGGTCGAGTGCCTCGACTCGCCAGTGGTCCCGGTCCGGGTACTGATCGTCCCGGCCCCAGCGCATCGTCGCGACCCCAGCCCACATGAGGATGCGGAACTGGTGAACGAGGTCCTGGTCGGCCCCAGGGTAGTGCTCTGCAACCTCTTCGGGCACGTAGGCGAGGTCGTATTCGATCGGCCCGCGCTGGCACGTACCGACGTCTATGAACAGCGGGCCCCGACTGGTGCTGAGCAGGTTTCCCGGGTGCGGCTCACCGTGCAACAACTGCTCCTCGCAACCCCAGCCACCGATCGCCGCGCTCACGCGCCCGAATGTGTCGCTGAGGAGTTCGCGGTCGGGATCGCGAAGGTCCGGCGTCAACTCCGGGTTGTCAATGCCGTGTACCCAGCCGGCGACTCGAGCGGTGGTGTGTGGCGCGTCCACGTCGATCTGGCGCAGGCCGGCATGGAACCTGACAAGTGCGTCCGCATAGTCCGCCGGCACGACGTCTGAGGACATGCCGAGCTGCGCGGACGACACGTCGGCCCGCCGGTCGACGACGACGGGCTCGTGGTATGTCCACAGCGTGATGGTGAAGCCGTCACGCACGTGGACGGCCGGCTCCACCCGAGGCTCGAGTTCACCGAACGGGCTGTCGGTTTCGGCGAGACGGCGAGCGACCTCCACCTCGAACTCCATGCCCGCCTGCCATGACGCCGACGCCGGTGCGACCCGAGCAAGGACCTCGCAGGGAGTCAGGCGTACGGCGATGCGGTCCGAGTTGTGGACGACGACCGCATCGCGGACCTCGAGGCCGAGCCCGGACGCGGTTGCTTCGGCGGCGTCGACCGCGCGCCGGACCTCGGAAGCTTCCACGGCGGATCAGGCGGGGTCGAGGGCGAGCAACGCCTCGACGACGGAGGGCAGGTCCGGGCCGGTCAGGTCGGGGGCGCGGAAGATGTCGGGGAACGGCGTGCCGGAACGGTCGATCCACGCGCTGGTCAGCCCCGCCCGGGCGGCACCGTCGGTGTCCCAGGGATGAACGGCGATCAGGGCGGCCCGATCGGCCGGTACGCCGCACTCACCAACCGCCCACAGGTACGGCTCGGGTGCGGGCTTCCAGCGGCGGGGCTCGCTCACCGACAGGCGACGTTCGAACAGGTCCAGGACACCGGCTCGCTCGAACGAGCCGCGCGACAGCTCCGCCGCCCCGTTCGTGAGCGTCACCAGCCGAACCCCGGCCTGGTGCAGGCGGCGCAGCCCGGCCGGGACGTCGGGATGCACGTCGAGGGCGGGGAAGCCGGAGAGGATCTCCGTCACGGCTTCCTCTCGCTTCGCCTCGTCGGTGAGGCCCACGCCGGATCCCGCCAACGCGGTGCGCAAGGTCGACTTGGCGACGGCAGCGAAGTCGGCGTATGCACCCACACTGGTGAGCGCGAACCCGTCGCGCAGGGTCGCGGCGAACCACGAGTCCAGCAGGTGGCGCGGTGCGCCCACCGACTCCAGCCGGTCGCGCAGTGGCGAGAGGTCCGTCAGCGTCTCGTTGACGTCGAACACGACGAGTTCGGGGCGGTGCGGCACGTCTTCTCCTCTGGGAGCGAGGTCTCCTCAGGCGGTGAAGGAGTCCAGCAGCGGGCGGTGGCCGGCGATCGCGTCGCGCAGCAGCGCCTTCGCCACCTGCGGGCTCGGCACCAGTGGGTCCAACGCCAGCGCCTGCACGGCCAATTCCCGGGATCCCTCGATCGCCGCGCGTACGGTGAGTTCCTGCTGGTGGCTGCGCTCGGTGAGTACGGCCGCCAGTGCGGGCGGGAGATCGCCCACCGCCAGCGGGGTGACGCCGGCCGCGCCGACGACAGCGGGCACCTCGACGACGGCCTCGCTCGGGAGGTTCGCGATCGCTCCCGCGTTCGGAACGTTGACGGCAAGCTCGACGAGCTCGCGGCCGGTGAACAGCGCTTCGGCGATCGCGACCAGGCGTTCGGCCTCCTGGCCCTCCGACACCGCATCCAGCGGCACCGCACCGGACGCCTGCCCGTGCAGCTTGTCCCACAGGTCGGACTTCTCGTCGATGTAGGAGCGGGTGGCGTCAAGGCCGGGTTGCAGTCCCCAGGGCAGAGCGCCGGTCGGTGTGCCCGACGTGCTCGACGTGCCCGACGTGCTCGACGCGCCCGACGCGTCCGGACCGCCGCGCAGGTACCACCCGAAGAACTCCGCGACGTGCCGGTCGCCGGGCGCGGGGAACAGGCCGAAGAGCTCCAGCAGGTCGCGGCTCACGGGTTCGCCCAGCGGGTGGTCGCGGTCGCCCTTCGCGGCGACCTCCTCGACCAGCGCACGCAACCGGGGACAGAGGTCCTCCCGCCCGTGGCGGAGTTCGAGCAGCCAGCACAGATGGTTGAGGCCGGCGAAGACGGCGGTGATCTCCTCCCGCGGCACCCCGAGCACGCGGGCGAGCATGGACCGGGTGTGCATCGTGCCGTGGCACAGGCCGATGGTGCGCGGGTGCGCCCAGCCGGTGATCGCCCGGACGTTGGCGGTCAGCGGGTTGGCGTAGTTGACCAGCCAGGCGTCCGGGGCGAGGTCGGCCACGTCCTGGCCGATCCGCACCAGTTCGGGCACCTGCCGGAACGCGCGAAGCACCCCGCCCGGGCCCACCGTGTCGCCGACCGTCTGCCGGATGCCGTACCGCAGCGGGATGTCCAGGTCGGCGCGCCATCCGTCCGCACCGCCGACCGCGATGGTGGTGGCGACCAGCGTGGCCTCCGACAGCGCCTCCCGCCGATCGACGTGCGCCTCGACGGTGAGCCGGGCCCCGCGTTCGGCGGCGATGCGCCGGCCGAGCCGGGCCATCGTGGTGGCGGCGTCCTCCTCGAGGTCGACCAGGTGCACCTCGGCACCGTCGAAGACCGGTGAGGCCGCGAGGTCGGCGAGCAACCCGGGTGTGAACACAGTGCTGCCCGCGCCGATCAGCACGACCTTGATCCCCGCCATCGGCCTACGCCACCAGCCTCACTTGATTCCGGTCTACTTGATACCAGCCTCACTTGATACCGGCCTACTTGATTCCGGTCAGCACGAACGCGTTCACGATCCGCCGCTGGAAGAACAAGAAGACCACACAGACCGGAACGACCGCCATCGTGGCCGCCGCCATCACCAGGTCAGAGCGCTGCGAGTGCTGGCTGTTGAAGTACGTCAGTGCCAGTGGGACGACCATCTTGTCCTGGTCGTTGATCACGATCAGCGGCCACAGGTAGTCGTTCCAGGAACCGAGGAACGTGAAGATGCCGAGCGCCGCCAGCGCGGGCCCGGTCAGCGGCAGGATCACCCGCCAGTAGATCGCGAACTCGCCCGCCCCGTCGAGCCGGGCCGCGTCCACCAGGTCGTCCGGGATCGCGGCGATGAACTGCCGCATCAAGAAGATGCCGAATGCGCTCACGATGCTGCCGACCACCAGCGCCCACAGAGTGTTGAGCAGGTGCAGGAAGTTCATCACGAGGTAGCTCGGGATCAGCAGGACCGGTGCCGGGATCATCATCGTGGACAGCAGTACGACGAAGACGACGTTCTTTCCCGGGAAGGTGAACTTCGCGAAGATGTAGCCCGCGATCGAGCTCGTGAACAACGTCAGCACGGTCACCGACACCGCCACCAGCAGGCTGTTGCGATACCACACGAGGTACGGCGAGTTCTGCAGGACGAACGCGAAGTTCGCGAACGTCGGGTGTTCGGGCAGCAGGCTCGGCGGGACCTGGATGATCTCCTGCGCGGTCTTCAGCGAGTTGCTCACCATCAGCACGAACGGCGCGACGAAGCCGATCGCCGCCGCGCTCAGCACCACGTACAGCACGACCTGGCCGGGTCCGCCGAAACGGCGACGGGACCGGCCGCCCCGGCTCGCCACAGACGCGGTCGCGGGCGTGGGTGCCGCCGGGACGCGGCTGGTGAGCGGGCTCGCCATCAGTACTCCCAACGGGATCGCAGGATGCGCATCTGGACCAGCGCGATGACGAGGATGATCAACATCAGGATGAGCGACATCGCGGTCGCGTACCCGAGTTGGAAGTCACCGAAGGCGCGTTGGTAGATGTGCAGGACGACGGTCTCGCTCGACCGCAGCGGACCGCCCGCGGTCATCACCTGGATCCGGGTGAACTCCTGCAGGTAGCCGATCGTGGTCAGGCAGAAGACGAACACGAACGTACGCTGCAACAGCGGAAGCGTCACGTGCCGGAAGCGGGACATCACACCGGCGCCGTCGACCTTCGCCACGTCGTAGAAGTCCAGCGGGATCGCCTGCAGCCCGGCCAGGAACACGATCACGTTGAAGCCCAGGTCCTGCCACACCGAGGTGACCATCACCGACCACAGCGCGGTGCCCGGGTCGCCGAGCCACGACTTCCCGGACAGCCCGACGAGGTTGAGGACGGCGTTGAGCCAGCCCGCCTGCGGGTCGTAGATCGGCACCCACACAAGGGACGCGGCCACCGCGGAGGCGATCGCGGGCAGGAAGAACACCGTGCGGAACAACGCCCGTAGCCGGGTGATGTGGTTCAGGGCGAGCGCGACCGCCAACGACAGAACGATGTTCAGCGGTACGGCGACAACGGCGTACTTCCCGGTGACGGCGAGAGAGTTGAGGAACGCCGGGTCGTCGGTGAACGCGTAGGTGAAGTTGCGCAGGCCGATGAACGGCGACACCGGCGCGAGCTGGTTGTACCTGTGCAGGCTGAGCCAGATCGCGATGCCGATCGGGACCAGCGAGAAGACCGCGAACAACGCGAGGATGGGGGCGAGCCAGCCGTAGACGAACGCGAGTTGCCGCCTGCGCCCGGGGAGTCGGGAGGTCGTGGACGCGGAAGTCGGCGTGGGCGTGGGTGTGGTCGTGGCCGCCATGTCAGGGCCCGATCTTCTCGTCGATCATCAGGTTGATCTGCTTCTCCGCTTCGGTGATCGCCGTCACCGGGTCCTGGCGATGCAGCTCGACGCTCACGAACGCGTCGTGGATGTAGGTCCAGAACTCGTCCCGGTCGTGCACCCGGCCGACCCACCGCCCGTGCGGCAGGACGCCGAACGGCACCTTGAGGTAGGGCGCCTTCGCGAGCATCTGCTCGTCGTTCTGCAGTTCCTTCAACGCCGGGACGGTGGCGGAGGTGAGGTTCCAGATGCGGGCGTTGTCCGGGCGGGCCATGAAGCCGACGAACTTCCACGCGGCCTCCCGTATGTGCGGATCCGCCTTGACGTTGACCACCTCGCCCCATCCGGACTCGGCGGCGAACTTGAGCGTGTCACCGGCGTAGGGCGGCTCGGCGACGTAGGCGAGATCGGTGAACTTCGGGAAGTCCGCGTGCCCGGACGCCACCACCCACGGGCCCTGGTGGGCCATCGCCGCCCGGCCGCGGAAGAACATCGTGTACGGGTCGCCGGTGTACCACGTGGTGTTGTCGACCTTGTGTCTGGTGACGAGCTCGGTCTCGTCAACCCACGCTTTACGAGCCTGCGCGCTGTGGAAGTCGACGTGCACGCCGTCCGCGTCCCAGAAGTCGCCGCCGAGTTGGAGGATCATCGACAAGAACGTGAACGTGATGGAGTCGTTGCCGGTGAAGGCGTACCCGACCTGGTCGGCCCGTCCCTTGGAGTCGACCTTCGTCAGCCGTTCGCCGGCCCGCACGAGTTCGGCCCAGGTCCCGGGCGGTTCCTTGATGCCTGCTTCCTTGGCCAGCTTCGGGTTGTAGAGGATGCCGCCGTTCTCCAGGTTGTACTCGTGCGGAACGCCGTACAGCTTTCCCTTGTGGGTGTAGGCACCGACCGCGGCCGGCCAGAACCTCGACGTCGGCTCACTGCCGGACAGGGACGCCGGAACCTCGTCGAGCAGTTGGTTGACGGCGTACTCGGTGACCCAGGTGCCGAACATCTGCTGGATGTCGGCGACGTTGCGAGCGCGGTAGGCGGCCTGCAGCTTGCGGGCCAGCACGTCGTACGGGAAGTACTGGTAGACGATGTGGATGCCGGGATTCTCGGCCTCGAAGCGCCTGATCATCGTGGTGTTGGCCGTGACGAAGCTCGGGTTGTTGTGGCTCCACCAGGTGACGTTCAGCTTGCCGTCGACCGGCTTGGACACGACGGTTCCCTCGGTGGTCGCTCCGGAGGAGCATCCGCCGAGCACGGAACCCGCGGCGACCGCCGACATGCCCGCGGCGGAGCGGGTGAGGAAACCCCTGCGGCTCAACGACATGTGGGAAACCGCCCCTGGGAACGAGCATCACTGCCGACGTCTGCGGAACGTATTCACCTCACCTGGCCGGGTCAAGCCGGTGTGTCCGCCTGCGGCCTTCCGACCCGCTCCGGCAGGTTCCGAAGAGCTCCGGCAGGTCGGCTACGCTTCGCCGATGCCCGAACCCACCGAGGTGCTCGTCGTCGGCGAGCTCAACGTCGACGTGATCGTGTCCGGCGCCGACGCCGTTCCGACGTTCGGCCAGCACGAGCAGATCGTGGACGAGTGCCGGGTGACGCTGGGGTCGTCCTCGGCGATCTTCGCCTGTGGCGTACGCCGGCTCGGACACCCCACCACGATGGTCGGCGTGGTCGGGGCGGACATGTTCGGCGAGGTCGTACGAGACGCCCTTGGCGAGCGCGACGTGGACACCTCCGCGGTCGTCGTCGACCCGGGCACACCCACCGGCGTCACGGTGATCCTCAACACCGGCACCGACCGCGCCCTGCTGACCGCCCCGGGCAGCATCGGAACGACCCGGCGCGCGCACGTGCCCGCGCCGCTTCCGGACACGGCGCGGCACCTGCACGTGGGCAGCGTCTTCCTGCAACGTGACCTGCGCCCGGACCTGCCGGCGCTCTTCGACGACGCCCGGGCCGCGGGCCTGAGCACGTCGTTCGACCCGAACTGGGACCCCGCGCAACGCTGGACCGACCTGTTGCCGCTGCTCGCCCACGTCGACGTGGTGTTCGTGAACGAGGCCGAGGCGGAGGGGCTGACCGGCGGCCTGCCGGCGTTCCGTGCGGCGTACGCGCTCAGCGAGCGGATGCGCCCGGGCGGGACGGTCGTCGTCAAGCGCGGCGAGCACGGAGCGCTGGCGGTACGCGACGGCGGGGACACCTCGGTTCCGGCGTACGAGGTGGATGTCGTCGACACCACCGGTGCCGGCGACTCCTTCGACGCGGGATTCGTGCACGGCATGCTGTCCGGCGCCGAGTTGGGGGAGTGCCTCGCGCTGGGCGCCGGGTGCGGGTCGCTGTCCACCCGGGCCGCCGGCGGCACCGACGCCCAGCCGGACGCGGGCGAGCTCGCCGAGCTTCTGGGCGAGGGCGGCTACGGAGCTGACAGGTAGTCGCTCGCGACCTTGTCGAGCACGGCTTCGTCGCCGGCGTAGATGCCGTCGGGCCGTGGCCAGTGCACCACCACGTCGGTGAAGCCGAGCTCGGCCGCCCTGCCCGTCGCGTCGGCGAAGGACTCGGTGCTGGCGAGCGCGAAGTGGTCGTCGCTGTCCAGGGACAGGTAGCGGTCGATCGTGGCCGGGTCGCGGCCGTCCTGGGCAAGGATGTCGTCGAAGCGGGTGGCCAGGTCCGCGACGCCCCGCCACCACTGCGGCAGGTCGCCCTGGCCTCCCTTGCCGTAGGTGATCCAGCCCTGGCCGTGCCGCGAGGCGAGCCGCATGGCCTTGGGCCCGTTCGCGGCGACCAGGATGGGAAGCCTCGGCTGGTGCAGGCTGCCGGGCCGGGTGCGCGCGTGCACCGCCGTGAAGTAGTCGCCCGCATGGCTGACGTCATCCTCGGTCAGCAACCGGTCCAGCAGGTCCAGGAACTCTCCGAGACGCGCGACGAGCAGCGGCGGGGACAGGGTGTCGTGACCGAGCACGGTCGCGTCGAAGCCGGTGCCGCCGGAGCCGACGCCGAGCAGGAACCGGCCCGCGCTGATGTCGTCGAGGCCGAGGACGTCCCGCAGGAACGACACCGGATGACGGAAGTTGGGCGTGGCCACGTAGGTCCCCAGCTTGATCCGCGAGGTCACCATCGCGGCCGCGGTCAGGGTCGGAACCGTGCCGAACCACGGCCCGTCGGCGAGACTGCGCCACGCCAGGTGGTCGTAGGTCCACGCGTGGTCGAATCCGTACTCTTCGGCACGTTTCCACCGCGGGGCAGCCTCCGACCAGCGGTGTTCGGGCAGGATCACGATGCCGTGGCGCATGAGGCCCCACTGTAGGGGAGCGGCTTCTTTCCCACCTGGGCGTACCACGAGATCCCCATGCGGTGGCAAGGAAACGGTCATCCGGCCACGTTCAGACACGGTCTTGTGACGCAGCGGGTTCGTACCTAGATTGATCATTTCCATGGCCGAGGTGTCCCTACTCGTGTCCTGAGTGTTCCTCCTACTCGTGTCTTGAGGTACGCATGCGACGCAAACTTCAAGCAGGACTCGTGGTTCCGCTCGTCGCGGCGCTGGCCGCCGTCGTCGGCCCCTCCGCCTCGGGGTCGCTGGCGAAGGCGAGCGACCCGCGCGAGGACAACCTGCCCACCCCCGCCTCGGTGCTCGGCTTCGAGCCCTGCACCGACTACAAGCTGGCCACCTACGAACAGATCACCGACTACTTCGGCGCGCTCGACAAGGCCAGCGACCGGCTGCAGATGATGAGCATCGGCAAGACCTCCGAGGGTCGCGACCAGGTGCTGGGCATCGTGTCCACGCCGGACAACCTCACCCCGGACAACCTGAAGAAGTACCGCGGCATCGCCGAACGCCTGGCACACGCGCGCGGGCTGACCGACGCGCAGGCCAAGGACCTCGCCGCCGAGGGGAAGACCGTCGCCTGGGTGGACTTCGGCATCCACTCCACCGAGGTCGCGCCGACGCAGACGGCCCCGCAGTTCGCGTACGACCTGGTGCGCAGCGAGAGCGCGGAGGCGAAGTCGATCCGCGAGAACGTCATCACGTTGTTCAACCCGAACGTCAACCCGGACGGGACGACGCACATCTCCAAGTGGTACATGGACCACGTGGGCGGGCCCTACCAGGACTCGAGCTATCCCGAGCTGTACCAGAAGTACGCCGGCCACGACGACAACCGCGACTGGTTCATGTTCAACCTGCAGGAGACCCGTAACCAGGGCGACATCCTGTGGCACCAGTGGTACCCGCAGATGGTCTACAACACCCACCAGACCGCGGCGTACCCCGCGCGGATCTTCATCCCGCCGTTCAAGGACCCGAGCAACCCCAACATCCCGGCCGAGGTGATCCGGGGCATCAACCTCATGGGCGACTCGATGACCCAGCGGCTGGACCGCGAGGGCAAGGTCGGCGCGGTGTCCCGGCAGCAGTACGACCAGTGGTGGAACGGCGGACTGCGTTCGGTGCCGGCGTTCCACAACCAGATCGGCCTGCTCAGCGAGACCGCGCACGCCTCCGCGACGCCGAAGTTCGAGGACCCGGCGAAGTTCCCGAAGGAGTTCCCCTACCAGGGCGTGTCGACGTCGGAGCCGTCGGCGTTCTACCCGAGCCCCTACAAGGGTGGCTGGTGGCACCTGAAGGACAGCTGCTCCTACATCGAGTCGACCGGCTGGGCCTACCTCAACACTGCCGCCAGCGACCGGGAGGGCTGGCTGTACGGCGCCTACCGGATGGGCAAGCAGGCCATCGAGGCCGGCGGGAACGTCGCGTACGTCATCCCGGCCGACCAGACCGACTTCGCCACCGCGGCCAAGATGGTCAACGTCCTGCGCTGGGGTGACGTCGAGGTCGAGCAGGCGAGCAGGGCGTTCGCGGTCGGCGACCGCACCTACCCCGCGGGCAGCTACATCGTGCGGGAGGCGCAGCCGTTCCGGCCGTACGTCGTCGACCTGCTCAACCCGCAGAACTACCCCGACCGGCGCAACCCCGACGGCACGCCGGAACGCCCGTACGACATGGCCGGCTGGACACTGCAGTACCAGATGGGTGTCGACGTCGACAAGGTGGACGCGAAGATCGACGTGCCGTCCCGGCAGGTGACGTGGGCGAGCGTGCCCACCCCGCAGATGCCGAGCCGGACGCCGGGTTACGCGTACGCCCTCGACCCGCGGGTCAACGACTCCTACACCGCCGCGATGCAGCTGATGCGCTCCGGTGAGAAGGTGACCCGCACCCTCGAGGCGGTGCAGACCGACCAGGGCACCTGGCCCGCGGGCACGTTCCTGGTCCCGGCGGGGCGCTCGAGTGAGGTGAAGGTGCGCGGCCAGGCCCGCGGTCTCGGGCTGACGGTCGCAGGGGTGGCCACCGAGCCGGCGAAGACCGTGCCGGTCAGCGGGCCCCGAGTTGGGCTCTACCACGGCTGGGGCGGCAACTCCGACGAGGGCTGGACCCGCTACGTGCTGGAGCAGTTCAAGTTCCCGTACGCCCAGGTGCACGACGCAGACGTGCGGGCGGGCTCGCTGGCGAAGAAGTACGACGTGCTGGTGCTGCCGGACGCGACGTACTCCCGGATGCTGAACGGCCTGCGCGAGGGCTCCCTACCCGCCGAGTACACCGGCGGCATGACCGCCGCGGGTGTGGCCAACCTGAAGAAGTTCGTCGAGGAGGGCGGGACGCTCGTCACGGTCAACGACGCCGCCCAGCTGCCGATCCAGGCGTTCGGCGACTTCCCGGTCACCGACGTCACCGAGGGAGTGCCGTCCACGAAGTACTACTCGCCGGGTTCGGTGGTGGCGACCCAGGTGCAGCCCACCACGCCGGTGACGTGGGGCCTGCCGGAGAAGCTGGACGCGTACTCCTCGACCAGCCCGGCGTTCACGGTCACCGGTGATGCCGGATCGGTCAGCACTCCGGTGACCTACCCGCAGGGGAACATCCTGCGGAGCGGCTGGCTGCTCGGTGAGGACCTGATCGCAGGCAAGGCGGCGGTGGCCGACGTGACGTACGGCAAGGGGCGCGTGGTCCTGCTCGGCACCAGCGTGCAGCACCGGGCGCAGGCGCACGGCACGTACAAGCTGCTGTTCAACTCGCTGCTGCTGGGAGGAGAACGCTGACCGCGAGGAGCCGCTGAGCCCGCGCGGCTCGTGTTCCGGGTCCCCGTGCACCGTGGCTGTCGCCGCGGCGTACGGGGACCTTCGCGTGTCCGGCGACACGACGCGCCCGGATCAGGACCTTGAAGTCATGTCGGTGCGTCCGGGTAGGTTGGCCGAACGTCGTGAAAGTTGTCGAGGCGAAGTAGTGGCGGGGAGCTCGACCCGCACGAGTGGCTGGAGGTGCGCATGGGTGCAGAAGACGGCTGGACCGAGGGGGGAGCACCGCAGCAGTTGCGGATGCTCTGGCCGGCCGGGGAGGCGCCCGACGCCGAGGCCACTCGGCTGCCGGACGGTTACGTCCTCCGCCAGGGCGACCCTGACCAGTACGTTCCCGCGTTCCGGGAGCTGATGGCGCGGGTCGAGCTCGGCACGTGGGACGACGACAAGCTCCGCGAGGTGCTGGAGAGTGTCGTCCCCGACGGCTGGCACCTGGTCGTGCACGAGCCGACCGGCACGGTCGTGGCGACCGGTATGTCGCAGCGCCGGCCCGTGCCCGACCTCTATCCGAACGGCCACGAGGTCGGCTGGATCGCCGCGCACCCCGACCACAGCGGCCGGGGACTCGGCCGAGCGGTCACCGCCGCGGCGACCGCTCGCCTGGTCGAGGTCGGCGCGAAATGTGTCTATCTGCAGACCGACGATTTCCGGCTTCCGGCGTTGCACACCTATCTCCGGCTCGGCTTCCGTCCGCACCTGTGGGCGGCCGGGATGGTCGAGCGGTGGCGGGAGATCTGCGAACGGCTGGGGGCACCGCTCCAGCCCGCCGAGTGGCCGGTCGAGGGCTGACCCGTGCCGAACGTGCGCAGCCTGGCCCGGCTCACCGAACTCCCACTGGGCGCGATCCGGCCAAGGGGCTGGCTGGCCGACCAGTTGCGGCTGCAGGCCGACGGCCAGACCGGGCGGCTGGAGGACATCTGGCCCGACGTCGGGCCGGACAGCGCCTGGCTCGGCGGTGACGGTGAGGGCTGGGAACGCGGGCCCTACTACCTCGACGGGCTGATACCGCTGGCGTACCTCCTCGACGACGCCGACCTGTCGACCAGGGCGCAGAAGTGGATCGAGGCCGTCCTGGTGAGCCAGCGCGACGACGGGCAGTTCGGCCCGGCCGACGATGACTGGTGGCCGCGGATGGTGATGCTGAAGGTCCTCACGCAGTACGCCGACGCCACCGGCGACCAACGCGTGCCGCCGTTCCTGCGCAGCTACTTCACCTTCCAGGCGCGGACTCTGCCCGGGCGGCCGCTGCACGGCTGGGGACGCGCGCGCGGCGCGGACAACGTCCTGTCCGTCATGTGGCTGTACGACCGAACGGGGGAGGAGTGGCTGCTCGACCTGGGCCGGCTGCTCCTCGCCCAGACCCACGACTGGGCGACGTTCCTCACCCGTGACCTGCCCGCAGGGCCCGCTCCGGCGTTCCGCCACCTGACCCACGGGGTCAACGTCGCGATGGGGCTGAAGACGCCGGCCGTCGCCGCCCTGCTCGACGACGCCGACGACCGTGACGGGGGACCGGGCCGGCGCGCGGAGCAGACGCGGGAGATGCTGGCCAACCTGATGCGCCTGCACGGGCTCGTGCACGGCTGCTTCTCGGGTGACGAGTGGCTCGGCGGCCGCGAGCCCCACCACGGCGTGGAGACCTGCCTGGTGGTCGAGTTGATGTTCAGCCTCGAGCACCTGGTGCGGATCCTCGGTGACGGGACCTACGCCGACCTGCTGGAGCAGACCGCGTTCAACCTGCTCGCGGCGAGCAGCGACCCGCGCATGCTCGCCCACCAGTACCACCAGCAGGCCAACCAGGTGCTGGTCTCCTTCGCCGACCGCGACTGGAGCTTCAGCGGGCCCGACGCCAACGTCTTCGGCCTCGAGCCACACTTCGGTTGCTGCACGGCGAACCTCCACCAGGGCTGGCCGAAGTTCGCCAGGTCGCTGTGGATGCGGGCCGACGACCAGACCCTGGCCGCCGTCGCCTACGCCCCGTGCCAGGTCGACGCGGAGCTGGCCGGCCGTCCGGTGCGGCTGGACGTACGCACCAGCTATCCCTTCGACGACGTGGTGGAGATCGGGGTCGGCACGGCGGTGGCGCACGAGTTCGCGCTGCGGCTGCGGATCCCGGGCTGGTGCCAGGAGCCGGCCCTGACCGTGGGGTCGGAGTCGATCCCCGTCACGCCGGACGAGGACGGCTGGGTCACCGTGCGGCGGACGTGGGCCGACGGCGACGTGGTCCGCCTCGGGTTGCCGATGCGGCTGCGGACCGTGCCGCGGGACGACGGCGCGGTCGGCTTCCGCCTCGGACCGCTGGTGCTCGTGCACGCGGTCGGTGAGATCTGGCGCCCGGTGCCCGACCACGCAGGTCTCGCCGAGTGGGAGATCACGCCCCGCACGTTCTGGAACCTCGGCGCCTGGGTCGACGACCCCGCCGGCATCGACTCCTGGCCGGTCGAGCGCCGCCCTGTCGGGCCGGTGCCGTACGACGTGGACGCGGCTCCGGTGGTGGTGCACGGACGCGGAGCCCCGCTGCGCCAGTGGCGGATGCGGGACAACTCCGCGGGTCCGCCACCGGCCGGTCCGGTGAGCACCCGGGCGCCGGTGATGGAGCTGCGGTTGCTGCCCTACGGCTCGGCCCGGCTCCGGGTGGCCGAGCTGCCCACCGTGACCGTGACGCCCGAGCCCGACGACGACTGAGCCCGACGACGACTGAGCCGGTGCGGGGCCTGGTTCCGTCAGGCCGAGGCGTGCTCAGACCGTGAGAGAGAGCCAGACGTCCGGCGGGATCTGCGGCTTGCCCGGCACCGGTCGGCGTTCCTCGGTCCAGGTGTCGCCGACCGCCTCGGTCGCGATACGCCGCCAGAACCTCGCCGCCCCGGGGTTCTCCTCCTGGAACGGGATCTCCCACCTGCCGGGGTGCAGCCGGAGCAGTTCGTGCGCGACGTCGTGGCCCACCCCACGGCGGCGTACCGCCCGAACGACGAAGAACTCGCCCATCAACCTGTGGTCGTCCTTCAGCCCGCGCACCAGCGCGAACCCGGCCGGCCCCCGGTCGTGCATTACGAGGTAGCCGCACCTGTCCGGGTCGTCGAAGTAGGCGGGCACCCGCGTCCACTTGAACAGGCCCGCGGCGTCGGGCATCGTGCCGCGGAACTCCGACAGGTCGTGCGCGTACAGCTGCCACAGCCGGTCGATCGTGGGCCGGTCCTCGTCCGTCATCCGGCGCAGCGAGATGGGGGTGTCGTTCACCGGCTCACCATACGGAAGCTTTCCTGGTCATGGGTGTCGGTGGTCGCTGCTATACCGAGTCCTCCATGGTTCACCGGCCATGGTTCTCCCGCCGACCACGGAGGAATCGATGAACGAACCGCCGGGTACGCCGCCCACCGACGCGGAGTCCGTGGACCGGGCGCTCGCCGTGCTCGGGCGTGACCTCCCGCCCGGCCTCGGCCGGGTGCTCCGGCATCGCCGCCTGGCCGGGGGTGCGTCCGGTTCGGCCGTCCACCTGCTGGCTCTGGACGGCGATCGGGAGGTCGTCCTCAAGGTGACCAGCGGCGGTGACCGCGCCCGGCGCGAGCTCGGCTTCTACCGCGACGTGGCTGGTTTGCTTCCGGTACGCACGCCGCGGTTGCTCGCCGGTGCCGAGACGGCAGACGGGCAGACCGTGCTGTTGCTCACGAACGCCCGACCCGCGCCGCCGCCGGACCGGTGGGCCGCGCGCGACTGGGAGCGGGCGGCCGCCCAGCTCGGTGCCCTGCATCGACCGGAGGTCGCCGCCGGCGTTACCGGGTTCGGCTGGCTGCCCCGCCGCGAAACAGGTGCACCGGCCGTGGCCGCCCATAGTGTCCGTGCAGCCTGGCGGCGGCTGGGCCACGATCCCCTCGCCGGGCCGTTGCTGGACCGGGAAGGCGAGTTCGCCGACGCGCTGTCCCGGTTGCCGACCTGCCTGTGCCACGGAGACTGGCACGTCGACAACCTGCTGCTCGACGCCGACGACGAGTTCGTGTGGATCGACTGGCAGGAGGTCGGCCTGGATCGCGGGCCGGTGGACCTGGCGCTGCTCTGGCAGCGCGCGGAGTTCGACGGGGGCGACCCGCCGAGGGAGGCGATGTTCGCCGCCTACGCGCAGGCGCGCGGCATCCCGCTCGACGCCACTCTCCGGGCGGCCACCGTTGCGGCCGAGATCCGGATGATCCTGTACGGCTGGCCCGACCACCTCCAGGCCGTCGCCCCGTCCCGGCGCGACGTCGTACTCGGCCGGCTGCGCCGGCTCGCCGGCGAGTGGGAGACCCCAGGACTGGCCCCGGTCACGGCGACGGCGGCGCTCGATGGCGGAGGACGCGTACCTCCGGATACTTGCTCGAGTGGGAGGCGGTGAGCAGCGGCCGGGAGGAGCCGTGCACCACATGGTCGAGGAACGCCACCAGATAGGCGTTCTGCACTGTCAGCGCGCGGTCGCCGTCGATGGGCCCCAGGGCCAGCAGAGCGCGCAGTGGCCGCGCGAGGTAGTACGCCCCGTAGTCGGTGAAGTTGAAGTGCCGCGCACCGGTGATCGAGTAGGCGTACTCCTCGCCCGTGCTGGCCGCCAGCAGAGAACGCGCGACCGCGAGATCGCCGCGGTCGGTGTCGCTCGCGGGCGAGCAGGTGCCGGTGACGCAGGAGTTCTCGCTGCCGACGAGCATCAGCGGTACGCGCAGCCCGGTGTGCACGACGGGACCGAACTCCTTGCCGTCGAGGTCGACCGCTCCCGCGCAGGCGGCGTCGGTTCTGCAGGCCTCCAGCGACGCCGCCCCGCCGAAGGAGTGCCCGACGTAGGCGACCCGGCCGGTGTCGACGTGCCCGCGAAGGTCGACGGTCCCGCCGGAACCGTCGAGGGCCGCCACCCGACGCGCGGCGAACCTCGCGTCGGCGGCCCACACGGCGACGATCCGTTTCGCTTCGGCAGTGGCCCGAGCCGAGGTGCCTTCCAGGCCGCTCGGATTGCCCGCGTCGCTCGCTCTCACCGTCCGGCCGTGCACGACGCCGAGGTTCGCGCTGTAGGTCGGCGTGACGCCCGCGACGAGGTAGCCGTGGCCGGCGAGGTTCTCCGCGAGCGTGGTGTACTGCGGCGCGGCGAAGCCCAGCCCGGGCTCGAGCACCACCACCGGGAATCTCCCGTTCGCGACCGGAACACCTTCCCGCGCGTGGATCCTGAGGTTGCCGAAGCTGCCCTCGCCCAACCCGACCGGGCCAGGGAAGTGCAGTTGGCTCCACTCGCCTGGTGCGTAGTCGGCGGGGTGCCCACGCCCGGCGTCGGTCCGGGCGACCGGGTACCACAGCCAGACCGACAGTTCGCGAGCCGTGCCGGGGTGTGGTGCGAGCGGGTCCGTCCGCCCGGCGTCGGTCCAGTCGTACGCCGTACGACCGACGGCGTAGGCGCCGGTCGGCGGGGGAAGCGTCACCGGCCGGGAGCTGCGGACCGCGACGTAACCGACGTACCCCGCGCAGGCCACCACCACGGCGAGGAAGATCGCGAGGACGACGGCGAGCGCGCGGCGCAGCGGCCCGCGCCGGCGTCGCTCAGCCCTGGCCACGACCACTCCCGGGGCTCGACGCGGCGGCTCGCAGACCCCGCACGCAGGAGGTCGCCGCCACCACCAGCGTCAGTGCCATCCCTGCGCCGTACGCGAGGAGGGTAGTGGGCAGGTCGCCCGGGGTCGACGGCCAGACGGCGGCTGGGACGAGCACGGCGGCCAGGCCGCTGGTGGTCGCGGTAGCGATCAGGACGGTGGCGCCTGCCCCGGCAGCCAGCGCCAGCACGAGCGGTCGCCCGGCCACCGGTGTACGTCGAAGGGCCGACGCCGGTCCGGCCGCCGCGGCGAGCGCCGCCGCGCAACCCACCGCGGTCAACGCGAGAAACCACGTCGCGCCGACTCCCGTGCCCGGCCGTGGAGAGTGCGGGACGAGTCGGGTGACCGCCGCCGCGAGGGTGAGGAAGCCGGCCGCCGCGACGACGGGTACGCCCAGAGCTGCAATGGTCCGGACCCGGCGGCCGCTGGCGCGTACGACAGCTCCCGCCAGCGGCATCCCGCCCAGCACCACCAGTGACGCGGACGCCACGGCGCAGGCGACGGACAGCGCACGCAGTCCGCCGCCGGCCGGGAACCCCGGCGCGGGATCGTCGTGCAGTTGGCCGAAGACGACGGCGCCGGCGACGACCGTGACCCAGGCGAACAACGTCGCAGTGACGCTGGCCCGCATCCGCGCGGCGCGGTCGTGCAGGTGGGCGGCCGGTCGGATCCAAGCCCTCGCCGCCGCCGGAAGGACGTCCAGGACCTGGCGGAGCTGGACGCCGGTGTCCTCCAGGAGCGCCACGAACTCCTGGCCGTACCGATCGCGCCAGGCCGGTGGATACAGCGCGACCAACGCCGCGGCCCGTCTCCGGCAGCTCACGTCGCGGCCGTCCGCAGCCGGCGGGTGCCCAGGTCGGCGACGAGCCGCATCTGGCGTAGCTGCTCGGTGAGCGCCTCCGCCCCGGCCGGGGTGAGGCGGTAGGGGCGGCGCCGGGCCTGGGCCGGCAGCGCCTCGATCAGGCCGCCCTCCTCCAGCCGCGCGAGTACGCCGTACAGCGTGCCCGGGCCGAGCGTCACCCCCACCCGCTCGGCGATGTCCTGGGTGATCGCGTACCCGTGCTTCTCGCCTCCGGCGAGGCTGGTCAGCACGAGTACTCCCGCGTCGGTCTCCGGTGCCACCGTTCCTCCTCCGCCGTCCCGCCAGTCGCTCTACTACGCTGTACGATACATCGGCTGTCGTAGTAGTTCAGCGATTTTCGGCTGGCGACGGCGCGGACGTCGCCAGCGGACGCCCCGTAGGCCTACCCGACCGGGGCGCTCGTGTTCATCCGCGCCGCCAGCCGGTCGCGGGTCTCGGTGAGCCGGGCGATCTCGGCGTCCAGCGCGGCCAGCCGGCGTTCGGCGATCCCGGCCCGCTCGCTGGTCGCCGCGGTCGCCGCGCACCGCTTCGGCAGACCGTCGGCCGCGCACTCGTCCAGCCAGTCCGCGCAGCCGCGCACGTCCTCCACGGTCAGGCCCAGGGCGAGCAGTTCCCGGACGAGCCGTACCCGGGAAACGTCGCGGCTGGTGTACTCGCGGTACCCGGCCATCGTCCGGGTCGGCGCGGGGAGCAGCCCGCGTTGTTCGTAGAAGCGCAGTGCCCGTGCCGTGGTGCCCGCCGCCGCGGCCGCGTCGCCGATTCGCATGGCTCCTCCGTCGAGATCTTGGGCGTCCGCGGCACCTACAACGCCACGATCACAGTGCCCAGGTGCTTGCCTGCTGCCGCGTCGTACAACGCCTGCGGAGCGTTTTCGATGCCCTGGATCCGAACGTGGGGGAAGGTGATGTCCCCGGCCCGCAGCCACCCGGCGAACCGTTCGGTCCATTCCGCCCGTGCCGACGGCGCGGAGTCCAGCGCCGCTGAACCCGCGGATCCGCAGGCGCTTGAGGATCACCGCGAACGAGTCGATCTCCACCGGCGCGTGGGGACTGGGCCTGACCGGTGAGAGCTGCCCGGACAGCGCGCCGACGAGGACGAACCGTGCTCCCGGGCGGGCCGCCGCCACCGCCGCCCGCAGTTGTTCGCCGCCCACGTTGTCGAAGAAGACGTCGATTCCGTCCGGCGCGGCCTTGGCCAGTTGGTCGGCGATCGGGTCGTCGTCGCGGCCCCGGAGCAGGACGGCGTCGTAGCCGAGCTCCGCGACGAGCCGGTCGGCCTTCGCCCGCGTGCTGGTACTTCCGACGACCCGGCCCGCCCCGAGGAGGCGGGCGAGCTGGCCGGCCATCGAGCCCAGCGAGCCGGCCGCGCCGGAGACGAACACGGTGTCGCCAGGTCGTACGTCGGCCCCGTCGGTGAGCGCGTCGTAGGCCGTCGATCCCTGCGACAGGTGGGCCGCCGGGTCGGGAAGACCGTCGCCCAGCGGGACGCACTCGGACGCGGGTACGACCGCGTACTCCCGCCAGCCATGCCAGTGCGACACCAGGTCACCCGGGCGCAGGGTGCTGCCGGCCGGTGCGGAGACCACCTCCCCGATCGCCGCGCCGAACAACGTGTCGCCCGGCCGCAGGGGAGGCAGCGGCGCGTCCTGCACGCCGTCGCCCATCACCGAGCGCAGGGCGGGGAAGACGTGGAAGAACCGGTTGCGCAGCAGCACCTCGCCGGCGGCGGGCTCCGGGACCGGTGTCTCGACGACGGCCAGGTTCTCGGGGCGCGGAAGTGTGTCGGGTACGGAGACGAGCCGGACCTCGCGTGACGTACGAGGCGGCGTGGACGTGGACGTGGGTGTGGGCTGGGAAGGGCTGGTCACGGACGGCTCCTCGGGTGCGGTCAGCAGGCGCCGGTGGACGGGTGGGTCACCCGCGCCCAGACGCCAGGGCGTGCTTCGGGCTCTGTCCTAACCCCTGACCCGCACGTCAAGGTCAAGCCCGAGTTCGCTCCGGCTGCCTACTTCCGCCGCGGGTCCACCTCGACGTCGCGGAGGCTGTGCCGGAACGAGAGCTGGCGTCCGCAGTCGCGGGTGCCCCCGTCGCGGCGCCAGCCCGTCGCCTCGTAGAACGCCTGGCCGCGGGTGTATCCGGTGACCGTCCACAGCACCGCCTCGCGGTACCCGGACTCCGCCAGCGAGCGGAGCGCCGTGTGCATCAGCACGGTCCCGACGCCGCCGCGCCAGAAGGTGGGGTCGACGGCGATCGTGTCGAGTTCGCCGAGGTCCGGGTCGACCGGGTCACGGCTGGGGCCGACTCCGACCATCCCGACGATCCGCCCGGCTCCCGTGGCATCCGCGACCGCGACCTCGACCGCATCCTCGGGGGTCTCCGCGACCCACCAGCGGGTCGGGCCAGCCGTGAGGTCGTGCTCCCAGCGTCGGATCCGGGCTTCGTCGAGCCTGATCATGCCCATCAGGTCACCGAACCCGGAGTTCCACGACTCGACGTAGATCCGCGTGACCCGGGCCGCGTCCGTTTCCCGCGCTTCGCGGATGCCGATCGCCATGCGGTCAGTCTGCCGAGGTGGACGGTCATCCGTCACCGGCGAAGCCTGTCCCGGCGGCGTGGGACCTGCAGGCCAGCGGCCGGCGGTTCGCCTTCGGATCGGGAGGGGCGCACACTGTGCGCATGAGCGTGGGACGCGTCGCGCGGCGCAACCTGTTGCTGGCCGGTGCGGCCGCAGTGGCGGTGGTTCCCGCTGTCGGCGTGACCACCGCGGCCGCCGGCGACGCCCTGCACCGAAAGGCAGCCGCGCGGAGCTACCCGGAGCTGGGGCTCGAGCTTGTTCCCGCGCCGGCTGGGACCGTTCCCACACTGTCGGGAAGCGACGCGGTTCAGGCGTACGAACAAAGCCAGGGTGGAGCGACCTGGCAACCACCTCGGCGCCCACGCGCCGAGGTGATGCTCGCCAGCACGACGGGTTCGGTCGACGTCGGCGACCCGGGCCGGCCGACCGGGCCGTTCACCCACCGGCTGGTGTGGGTGCTCACCTGGCGCGACATCGATGCGGAGGTCCACGGCCCGGTGTCCATGACCAGGGCCGAACGCCAGGCCGTGCGGCAGCAGATGCGGTTCGACGGCACCGCTGTCGTGGACGCCACCACGGGCGAGGTGCTCGTCGTCTTCGAGGAAGGGCACGACCGGGGTCGGACGGTGTGATCGGTGGTGATCGCCTTCACGGGCGGGAGATCGGCGTGTTACCTGTCGGACACAGGTGACCCCGAAAGTTGGTTTCGCATCCCCGCCCTCGAAGGAGAGCCATGCCACCCACCCCACCGACCGACGCCGAGTTGGACGTGATGATCCGCGCCCGGCTCGCGTCGCTGGGCATCGACCTCGACCAGCTTCCGGCCGGCACCGACGCGGACCCGCAGACCGGCGCACCCGGCCGGGACGCCGCACTGGCGTCGTTGCGTTCGTTCGTCCGGGGAACCGTCGGAACGCTTGCCGGCTACCAGCTTCCGGCGCCGACGGCCACCGACGCGGACACCGCGGACGCGTTGTCGCAGCAGCACGCCCCGATGCTCTACCCCTCGATCAGCACGGAATGGCGGCAGTGATGGCGAACGAGCCCGTCGACCGGCGCGTGGACCGCCGGGCGTTCCTGGCCCGTTCCGCCGCCCTGGCCGCGGCCGGCACCGCCGGTGCGATGGGCGCCGTCGCCCTGCCCTCGACCGCTTCGGCAACGACAGCGACGACCGCGGCGACCGGCCTCACGTCCACCCGCAGGCCACCCGGCCGGCCCGACCCGAACCTCGACCAGCCGAACGCCTACGTCCGCCCGCGCCCGCAGGTGTTGGCCGACCCGACCGAACTCACCCTGGGCGAGGCGGCCTGGATGATCAGGGCGCGCAGGCTCACCCCGGAACGACTCCTGGAGGCCTACCTCGCCCGCATCGGCACCTTCGACCCGACCTACCAGGCGTTCAACGTGGTTTTGGTCAGCCAGGCAATGGCGGCCGCGCGAACCGCGGGAAGGTCGCGGCACCTGGGCCCGCTGCACGGGATTCCGCTGGCGATCAAGGACAACTACTACACCCGGGACGTGCCCACCACGGCGAACTCCTTCCTGTTCGAGGATTTCGTTCCGCCGTACGACGCGACGCCGGTGGCCCGGCTGACCGGGAACGGCGCGATCGTGCTGGGCAAGACCCAGATGGGCCCGCTGGCGACCACCCGTGCGACCACGCCCGCGGGTGTGGTCACCACGGTCAACGCCTGGGCGCCGACCAACCCGCGCGTCGACCCCGGCGGCTCCTCCACCGGCACCGCGACCGCGGTCGCCGGACGGATGGTGACGTCGGGTACGGGTACCCAGACCGGCGGCTCCATCACCGCACCGTCGAACGCGCAGAACCTCACCGGCCTCAAGCCGACCATGGGCAGGGTGTCGCTGCACGGCATCATCCCGCTCACCTACACCCGGGACCATCCCGGACCGCTGGCGCGCGACGCCAAGGACGCGGCCATCATGCTCACCGCGATGGCGGGGGAGGACCCGCAGGACCCGCGTACGCAGGGGCTTCCGCCGGTGCCCGACCTGATCACCGCCGCCAGTCCGGTGCGCCGCGGGGGCAAGGTGAGCTTGCGGTGGCAGACGAGGATCGGCGTCCTGCCCGGCTTCGCCGACGGGACCTCGGAGACGGCGAACGCGCGCAAGGCGTACTTGACGAAGCTGGCATCGATCCCAGGCGCGCGGCTGGTGGACGTGCCGTTCCCCGACGAGTGGGACCTGCTCACCGGCAACGAGTTCAACAACGTCCGGCTGCCTGAACGCAGCGAGCCGTTCATGCCCTACCTGCGTGACGACCTGCGCGGCTTCGGGGTGTCGGTGCTGGGCTGGCTGCAGGGTGCGCTGCTGGGCGGAAACGAGTTCCTCACCGGCCAGCGGGCCAAACTGCTGTTGCTGGAACGCGTTCTGGACCAGATCTTCGACCACTGTGACGTGGTGGTGCAGACGGGGCCGGTGCCGTTCGACATTCTCGGCCTGCCCGAGATCGCGTTCCCGATCGGGTTCACCGCTGCCGGGTTGCCGATCGGGACCATCCTCGGCGGGCTGCCCTACGGCGAGGACCGGCTGTTGTCGGTCGCCGCTGCCTACCAGGCGGTCACCGACTGGCACTGGCGGCGTCCGGCGGATCCGCCGGCCTCGACCGCGGACGCCCGGCGCGGCGAAACACTGGCCGGCCGGGGAGTCGTCCGGGCCGGTGCCGCCGACCCGGCGCGGGGCCGGCTGAGCGCCGACGAGGTGGCCGCCACCATGCAGTAGGACTCGCACGCAGCAGAACGTCACGCACGCAGGCCGCTACGCGGTAAGCGTCAGGTACGAGGGATCGACAGTTTGCCCTCGACGACCTCGGCGGCCACCTCCGTGAGTTTGCGGCGGTGGCCGCGGGCGTATCCACGCAGGACGGTGAACGCCGCAGCCACGTCGATGCGGTGCTGCTCGGAGATCACGCCCTTGGCCTGTTCGATGACGATGCGGCTGTTCAGGGCGGTCCGCAGTTGCATGACCAGGACGTCGTTGTGACGGACGGCGCGTTCCTGCAGGATGCCGATGGTGGCGACGTCGGCCAGAGCCTGGCCGATCCGGAGCTCGTCGGACTCCAGCGGCCCGGCCTGTACGTTGAACAGGTTCAGCGCTCCGATCGTCTCCGTGCGCAGCCGCAGCGGCACCGCGTAGACCGCGTGGTAGCCGGCGGCCGACGCCTGCTCGGCGAACAGCGGCCACCTGCTCTCCCCGGTCAGGTCGGGAACGGTCACCTGCCGGCTCGTACGGAAGCAGTCCATGCACGGGCCCTGTTCGGCCTGCAACTGGAACAGCTCGAGCAGCTGGGCCTGTGCGCTGGAGGAGGACACGAGGTGGAGCGTGCCGCGGTGGTCGGACAGCATCAGCCCGGCGGCGTCGACCGGCAGCAGGTGGACACACTCGTCGGTCAGCCGGTGGAGCAGGTCGATGACGTCGTAGTCGTCGACGAGGGAATCGGCAAGGGCTACCAGGACCTCGGCAAGTTCACGTTCTCGGCTGCGGTCGCCGTCATTCACGGCTTCAACACCTCCTCGGGATATCCGTTGGTCATGACGTTCCTCCTGCGAACCGAAGACGTCGCGCGACGACGTCGCGGGCGACCTCGTCGATGGGGCGCTCGTTGGCGAAGGCGTACGCCCGCAGCATGGCCAGGGCCTGCTCGGCGGACACGCCGGCCTGCGCCAGGATCACGCCGGTCGCCTGGTGGATCTCCGCGCGGTGAAGGGGGAGGTCGGTGAGCCCGTACGTCGCCTCGGCCTCGTGGGCCGGCTGTCCTGTCTGGTGCTCGCCTCGCCGGTCGAGCAGCGTCCACATGGCCGCGTCGGCCATGCGCAGCGCGTTCGTCAGGACCTTCAACGGGAGATCGCCGGGCGCGAGACTGTAGAGGTCCATCACGCCGACCTTGATCGCACCGAGCTGCAGCGGGAGTACGTAAAGTCCGCGGGCAGCGGTGCGCTGGGCGTGCAGCGAGAAGACCGGCCAGCGGCGGTCGACGCTCTCCTGCAGGTCCGGGATCAGCACCGGGTGGCCGGACGCGAAGGCCTCCAGGCACGGGCCCTCGCCGAGGGTGAACTGCAATTCGTCGATGCGACCGGCGACCTCGTCGCTGGCACAGATCGGCTCCTGGCGATCAAGGCCGGTCATCATGGTGATCGCCGCGCCGTCGATCGGCAACTCCGCGACGCCCGCGTGACACACCCGAAGCGGCGCCCCGTCACCACCTTCGGCGACGATGGCCGCCAGGGCGTCGCCCAGCGGGTCGTCAGCCATCGCGTACGTCCAGGCAGATGGCGTTCGGGCAGATGGCGTCCGGGCGGCCATCGGGGCAGCTGTCCCGATGGCTGCCAACAGGCGGTTGCCAGCTCATGCATCGCCCTTCTCCCACGCGGCAGGAACAGGCCGTTCTCGTCGGCTCCCCGCAGGTCGGATCGACGCACCGATGCAGTCACGGTCTCCGGTGTTGTCTTCGGTGTTACAGAGTACGCAGGTCCGCGATTGACACAAGCCGTCGTCACACGACGTCGCGGCTCAGGTTGGCGGGCCATCGCCACACGGTCGGGGAGTCCAGCCGGTGAGTGCGTCGGTGTCGACGCCGCGCAACCAGTCGCGAAAGGCCGGGTACCCGCGCACTCCGTCGTCAAGCACGGCGCGGTAGACCCAGATGCCCTGCAGCGGCTCGTTCCGGGCGTACGCCTCCTCCTTGATCTCCAGCACGGCCGACCGGGTCGCCGGGTTCAGCGCGGCGAGCATCGGCTCGACCAGGCGCGCGCTGACCGGTCCCGGGTGATCGCGGGCGAACAGCCAGTTGTCGATGTTCCAGCGGATCCCCTCGTGGTCGCAGACGATGCGCCAGTACAGCCCGTGGTCGGGCGAGTTCAGGTGGTTGGAGAACGCGCACCGGACGACGCCGGGGAGCTTCGCCACCTCGTGGAGCACCTCGAAACCGTCGTCGATGGACGGGGCGTCGACGAAGACCTCCAGGTCGATGTCGGGTTCGACGATCAGGTCGTACGCCGTGGCGCCGCACAGCACCGGGTTGCCGTACCGGCTCCAGCGGGCCGGCAGGTCCAGGTGGGCCAGCAGTCGGTGCGCCGCGTCGAGTCGCAGCTTCGCCCGGGCGATGCGCTCCGCGTTCACCGGGTCGGCCTGGTCGGATTCGGACACGGGACCGGAGCTTAGGGTCCGCAGGACAGACCCTAAGAGCGCGCCCGCGTCGGAACCGGCCTGCCGGTCCCGGACTGAGAGCCCCTCGGCGGCCGGTGTCAGCGCTACGTTGACGCGGCAGGAGACAACGCGAGGACTGGACGCGACGAGTGTTGATCAGCGTCGATGAAGGGGCCGAGCGGTGGTCGTGTCACCGACGAGGAAGGTTCGCGTTCATGGGTCTGGAGTCGTTCGAGCTCGGCGGTCGGGTCGCCCTGATCACCGGCGGGAACCGCGGTCTGGGGCTGGTGATGGCCAAGGCGCTGGCCGGTGCCGGCGCGGACGTCGCCGTCGTCAGCCGGCAGCAGGCCCAGGCGGAGAAGGCGGCGGCCGACATCGGTCAGGAGACCGGCCGGCGCACGCTGGGCATCGGCGCCGACGTCACCAGGGCGGCCGACGTGAACAACGCCGTGGCCGCGACGGTGGCGGAGTTCGGGCACCTCGACATTCTGGTCAACAACGCGGGGGTGAACATCCGCAAGCCGGTGGAGGAGTTCGACGAGGAGAGCTGGGACCTCGTGCAGGCCACCAACCTCAAGGCTCCCTACCTGTGCGCCAGGGCGGTTTCGCCGCACATGAAGGCGCAGGGGTACGGGCGGGTGATCAACGTGGGCTCCATGCTCGGGGTGTCCGCGCTGCCCGACCGTACGGCCTACTGCTCCAGCAAGGCCGCGGTCATGCAGCTGACCAAGGTGCTCGCGCTGGAGTGGGCCGGTCACGGCATCACCGTGAACGCGTTGTGCCCGGGGCCGTTCGCCACCGACCTCAACATCCCGGTGATCGAGAACCCCGAGACCAACAAGTACTTCGTCGACCGGATCCCGTTGGGGCGTTGGGGAAACCCGGAGGAACTCGCCGGCGCGGCGATCTTCCTGGCCTCGGCGGCGTCGAGTTTCATGACCGGTTCGACGCTGGTCGTTGACGGCGGCTGGACCGCCCAGTGAGCGCCGCGAGTACGTCCGCGCCGCTTCGGGTCGGCCTGTCGGTCTACGGAACGACGTACAGCATGGGCCTGCATCCCAAGGCCGGTCGCCCGCCGGTCACCGCGCGGGACGTGATGGACCAGGCGGTCCGGTTCGGCCTGGCGGGAGTGGAGCTGCCCGCGACCATGCTGGCCGGCGAGGCACCGAGCACCCGCCGCGAGCCCGGCGAGACACCCGACCGCTCCGAGCGGGCCGACAGTCCGGAGGCACTGGGGAAGTACGCCGCCGAGCACGGGCTGTTCGTCACCGTCGACACAGCCGGCTTCGACCCGGAGGCGCTGGGCCGGGTGTTCGAGCTGGCCGTACGGGTCGGCGCCCCGGTCGTGCGTACCGTCATCGGCGGGGCGAAGATCGGCGGCGACCGGCGCCCGCTCGCCGCCCGCTGGCAAGCGTTCCTTGACGACGTGGCCACCAAGCTGCAAGCGGCCACCGAACTCGCCGAGCAGGTCGGCGTCACCCTCGCCGTGGAGAACCACCAGGACCTCGCGTCGGAGGAACTCCTCGACCTGTGCGAGTCGATCGGCTCGGCCCACTTCGGGATCAACCTCGACACCGGCAACCCGCTGGCCACCGCGGAGGAGCCGATCGACTACTTCCGCCGGGTCGCGCCGTACGTGAAGAACGTGCACCTGAAGGACTACTGGACGTGGCTCAGCGAGGAGGGCTACCGGCTCGTCCGGTGCCCGCTCGGCCAGGGGCTGACCGACTTCCCGGCCCTGCTCGGCATGCTCGCCGAGCACGCGCCCGGAGTGAGCATGGCGATCGAGCTGGGTGCGCTGGAGGCCCGTCACATCCGCGTCCTGGCGGCCGACTTCTGGCCGGACTACCCGCCGCGGACGTCGGCGCAGCTCGCGCAGGCGCTGGGCGTCGTCCAGGCGAACGCCCGGCCGTCGGGTGGCGACTGGCGTACGCCGTACGAGCGAGGCGAGTCGGTGGAGGAGATCGTCGCGTACGAGGAACGCCAACTGCTGCAGAGCATCGCCTACGTCCGCACCCTGCAGGACTGGCACGGAGGGCGGGCATGACGACGGAAAAGGCAGACCAGAACCAGTACCAGAACCAGGACCTGGCCGGCCGGGCCGCGCTGGTGACGGGGTCCAGCCGCGGCCTCGGCCGGCACTACGCCCTGCACCTCGCCCGGCGCGGTGCGGATGTCGTCGTCCACGACGTCGACGACCGGGCGGCAGCGGAGTTCGGCGAGGCCGAGTCCGGTGAGGCGGTCGCCGAGGAGGTACGCGCGCTCGGCCGGCAGTCCGCGTTCGTCCCCGCGGACCTGACCGACCCGGCCGCGGCCGAGCGGCTGGTGGCGCGGACCGTCGAGGAGCTCGGCCGGCTGGACATCCTGGTGAACAACGCCGGCGGGGACATCGGCGCCACCGGCCCGCGCCCGGATCCCAACGACGCCCTCGACATCGACCCCGACGACATCCGCGCGGTCGTCGAACGCAACGTGCTCACCACGATGTACACCTGCAAGTTCGCCGGCCGGCACATGCGGGAACGGCGTACCGGCAAGATCGTCAACGTGGGTTCGGTCGCCGGGCACATCCCCGCCCGCAACGGCATCATCTACGCCGCGGCCAAGGCGGCCAACTCCCACTACACCCGCTGCCTGGCCGAGGAGCTCCGCCCGTACGACGTCAACGTCAACTGCATCTCGCCCGCACCGACCTACACCGGCCGGTTCCTCGCCACCCGGAACGTCGCGGACCAGAGCGACCGGTCGCGTCTGCAACAGGTCGCCCAGCCCGACGACATGGCCTCGATCGTGTTGTTCCTGGTGAGTTCGGCCTCCGATCACCTGACGGGGGAGACCATCGTCTGCTGGTGACCGGCGTCGGGGTCACCCCCGATGTCGCCGCCGAGGTCCCGTCCACGGCCGGCCCGCAGCGCCCCGAGGACGCCGGCGACCGCGCCGACCAGGACGACGGCCGCCACGGTGCCGGTCAGGGCGTCCGGGTGCACGATCGACTGCCCGCGAAGCGCCTGCCAGGTGAGCAGCGCCAGCACCGCGACGTACGCCGAAACCGCCACCACGAGCAGCCGCAGCCGAACGGCGGGCACCCGCAGCACAGGCAGGCCACGGGCCAGGAACTCCAGCAGCAGCGCGGCCAACGGGATCAACTGCAGCGCGTGCATGCCGACGAAGTGAGGAATCCGCAGGTCGCCGCCGACGGTGCTCCAGCCCAGCAACGGGAGCCCGGGGCCACCGTCGGCGAGCCCGACGGTGTGCGCGCCCATGATCGAGGAGTCCGTCGCGAGCTGTTGTGCGGTCGGAATCACCATCAGGAAACCGAGCCCCATGCCGAGCAGTGCGACGAGTCCGCCGGCCCGAACGGCGAGGGTGCGGGCGCGGTCCGGGCCGGGGTTGCGGAACAGGATCACGCAGACGACCAGCGTGGCCACCCACACGAACGCGATCGAGATGCCCATCGCCTGCCAGAGCGCGCCGTTCAGCGGGGTGGTCTCGTTGAAGTGGCTCGTCGTACCGCGGAGGACCTGGCCGACGATGACCACCATCTCCACCATCAGGCCGACGGCTGAGACGGTACCCATCCACCACGCGGTCCGGCGGAGGTTTCGAAGCTGGGAGATCAGCCACGCCCAGGTGACCGAGTAGATCAGGATCGAGACCGCGAACTTCGTCGGCTTGGCCCAGATGGGCATGCCGGTGAGTACGCGGTGGTCGGCGAACAGGCCGACGACTCCGACGACGGCGACGGCCGCCATGGCGACGGCGAGCGTCATCAGCGGGCGGTGCCACCCGAACGCCTGGGAGAACGTCACCCCGGCGAGGCGGTCGCGGCGTTCGGGGCGCCCGGAACGGTGGTGGGCGGTCGAGGTCGGCACGGATGGTTCGGGCACAGAGGTCATGAGTCCCCCCGGTCGGATGGTGCGCGGTCAGCGCGGTGGTGTTCGGTAGCGGTTGCCGGAAAGGTGTTCCTGCGCGAGCCGGCGTAACGCGACGATCAGTGCGTCGCCGAGGACGGTGCCGACCAGCGCGGTCTCGACGAGTTCGTCCTCGTCCTCGATCCCGGCGACGACGTCGAGGTCGGTCGTGGCGGCGAGCTCGGCCACCTCGGCGTAGCCGTCGAGCGCCGCGATCGCCCGGTGCTGGCCCAGCCGGTCCAGCCGGGCGAGCACGTCGGCGGCAGCGGCCCGGGCCGGGCTGGCCTCCTCGACGCGCCAGCCGCGGCGTTCGAGCAGGTCGTCGACCGTTTTCGTCGCCTGCACGTGCTCCTCGTCGGCCCGGTCGGCGCGGTTGGTCCCGTCGGCCACACCGCCCGCCTGGATGTCGCCGAGCGAACTGATGGTGGCGCCGAGCTTCTGGCGGACCGTCCTGTCCGGATCGTCGATCACCGACAGCACGACGCGAGCGGTGGCGATGGACATGCCGCCCACGTCGGTCAGTGCGCGGATCAGGGTCAGCCGCCGGGTGTGGGACCGGTCGTAGCTGGCCTGGTTGGGCGGGGTGAGCCGGCCGGCGGGGAGCAGGCCCTCGCGCAGGTAGTACTTGATCGTCGGGACCGGGACCCCGCTCACTCGGCTCAGCTCTGCCATCCGCATACGGATAGCTTAACTATCCGATAGTGCCGCTGCCCATAGTTTTTCGAGATCACTTTCCGGGATCACTCTTCCGAGATCCCTTCGGCAGGGGCCCGGGCTGATCGGTTCCCCGCGTCAGTCCTCCGCCAGTGAGTCGCGTCGCCTGCGGGCGGAGGTGGCGGCGCGGCCGGCCCTGGTGAGGGCGCGTTCCAGCGAGCCGGTCCGGTGTTCGGCGCGTTCCAGCTCGGCCTGTGCCTTCTCCAGTTCGTCGGTCAGGCGTTCGACCGCGGTCCGCATGTCCTCGACGTGGTGCTCGTTGGCGTCCAGCTCGGCCTCGGCCTGCGCCCGCGCCTCCTCGGCCTCGGCCAGCTCCGCCTCGGCCCGGTCGAGCTTCTCGCGGGCCTCCTTGCGCCGGCGTTCCTCCGCACGCTTGTCGGCCTGGGTAGGTCTGCCGGCCTGCTTCTTCGTGGCTTTCTTCCCGTTCGCCCGGCGCTCCCGCGCGGTGCTGATCGGGGTCACCTCGGCCGGCTCGCCGGACTCGTCGACCACGCCGAACCCCACGTGCCGCAGCGCACTGGTCAGCCGGCCGGTACCCAGCAGCCGCGCGGCGTCGGTGTCGACCGAGGCGGCGTCGAGAGTCTCCGCGAGCCGGTCGCCCACGGTGTCGGTGACCTTGTGGCCGGTTTTCTTCGCGAGGTCGCGGGCGGCCCGGCCGAGGTCGCGGACGAGCGAGATCCGCTGCGAGGTGAGCTCGCGCATCCGGTCGCCGTCGCGGGACGCGTGCGCGTCACGCAGGTCGTCGCCGAGCTGGACGAGGTCGTCGATGCGGTCGGCTTCGGCGCGGACGAGCTGGTTGGCGAGCCACGCGGCGAGGGTGGGCTTCTTCAGCTCCCTGATCGCCTTGCCCGCGGCCGCGTCACCGTCGGCCTTGGCCTGGTCGGCCAGCTTGTTGCGGGCCGAGGTGAAGTCCTCCGGTGCCAGGCCGTACAGCTCCCGCGCCGCTTCGTCGAGGTCCACCCCCACATCATGACGCGTACGGCAACGTGCGGGCGGAAACGACGCGGGCGACAGCGCACCGCGGATGGGGCGGGAGGATTTCCGCATTCGGGCGTCGTTCGCAGGTACGGGTTGAACAATGATGCGCACCGCGGAGCCCGAGGGACCCGGCGATCGAGGCCGGCCGGCTCGCGGGAAGGGAGACCCGCCATGTCGGTGCAGGATCCCGGGCAGGCGTCGCGCCGTGAGTTCGTCCAGGCCGGTCTGCTCGGCAGCGAAGTGCTTCCGTCCGCCGACCGGGACAACCTCGTTGCGCCGGACGCGGCGCCGGCTCACGAGCTTCCGAAGAGCACCGAGGTCGAGACGGTCCTGGCCAGGGTCGAGGACCTGATCGGCCGCGGCCACCTCGGCACCGCGTTGCGCGCCGCCGCCGAACTGCCGCCAGGCGGGAAGCTGTCGGCGCACTACGAGTTCCTGCGGCACGAGAAGCTCGCCCGGGCGCACGTGGGCATCGCCGACAGGTACTTCCTGCGTGGTGACGCCGCCAACGCGCGGATCTTCTACGAACGCGCGGTCAGCCCGGAGACGACCGACCCGACCGTACGCGCGACCGCCCAGCTGGCCGGCCAGGTCTTCGACGAGCTCGGTGCCCGGCGGACCGCGCTCGTGGACCGGCTGACCGCGGCCATCAGCAAGGACGACTACGGCAACTGGTGTGCCGACCACAGCGACCTCACCAGGCTCACCCTGCTCGACGTGGCCGCGCTGCGGCAGCGGATCTCACCGGACTTCCGCCTCGAACCCACGCTGGGCGAGCGGCCGCCGATCGACCCGGATCCGGGGTACGTCGACCCGCTGCCGGCCGAGAGCGAGCTGGTCGACTTCGGGTCGGCCGTACCCGCGACCGTGTTCAGCGCCACGTCGACCGGAGCGGTCGCGGTGGACGTCAGCCCGCAGGCCACCGACGGCCGGTTGCGGGCCTCGGTGGCGATGCCGCTGATCGCCGGCGTGTTCACCGCGAAGGCCCGGCTGCTCGCGCTGGACGCCCGGCTCACACCCACCGGCCAGTCGCCGGCCTCGGTCCCGTTGTTCCGCTACGAGCACCTGCGCGACCAGGCCGAGCGGATCGCCGACCGGGTTCGGCAGATCGAGTCGCGGATGCTGCCGATCCAGTTCGAGCTGGACGACTTCGCGCAGGTGGTCGACGCCGTACGCCGTCCGCTGGCCGAGCAGGAGGCCGAACTCCTCGCCGTCAACCAGCGGATCGCCGACCTGACCCAGGGGCTCACCGCGCTCGCTCAGGCGGAGAAGGCGGTCGACCAGGTGGTCGTGGCGCTGGACGCGGTGGAGGACCAGTGCGACTGCGACTGGTGGTGCTGGCTGACCGCGTCGCTGTGCTTCCTCTTCGCCGCGGCGATCGTGGTGGCGACGAGCATCGTCGCGGCTCCGCTGACCCCGCTGGAGCTCGGCTTCTTCCTGACGCTCGCGATACCCCTCGACGTCTTCGTGGGTGACTCGCTGGTGCTCGCGGGCCTCAACACGATCAACTGCGACAACGTCGGCGAGATCACCACGGAGTACAAGACCACCCTGAACGCGATCCGGCAGGGGATCACCCAGACCAGGGCGGAACTCTCCCACGCGCTGACCACCAGAGACGCCCTCGTCGCAAGCATCAGCGCCTTGTCGGACCAGCTCTGCGCGGTGTACGCGAGCAACGCGGCGCGGCTGCTCGACGCGAAGACGCTGGACGCGATCCAGTCCCAGTACAACGCGATCCGCCAGTCGCTGCTCACCCGCGCCCAGTCGGTGGCCAAGCTCGCCGAGGACGCGTTCAACTTCGAGCGGGACGCGGACGTGCACGTCGTGAAGGACGCGTACTACGACGACGCCCGGAAGGGCTACACCTCGGCGGAGAGCCTGCTGCACGACCTCGGCGGTTTCGACCACATCGAGCTCACCGGCCGTACGCAGAAGGCGATGCAGCTCAGCCACACCGTCTCCCTCGCCCGCCACTACCCGATGAGCCTGGTCGCCCTGCGTGCGACCGGCAGGACGAGGTTCACCACCAAGCTCGCGGAGTTCGACCGGTGGTTCCCCGGCACATACCAGCAGCGGATCAAGGAGGTCGGCATCGAGGTCTTCGTCGACGGAGAACCCGTCCCCGCCCGCGGGTATCTCTCCAACGACGGCGTCTCCTGGGTCCGCTTCGTCGACTCGGGAAACAAGCGCCTGGTGGACGGCGTTCAGGTGTTCGCCGAGCCCGATCCCGATCTGGTACGCCTGTGCTACAAGAGGTTCCAGCGTCAGCGGCACGTCGACACGATGGCGTTCCCGCCCTTCTCGTCGTACCTCCACCAGGAGCGGATGCGACAGCTCCAGGCCCGCGAACGCAACTTCTTCGAGAACGTCGGCCTGGAGAGCAGTTGGGCGATCGAACTGCTGCCCGACCAGCCGTTCGACCTGTCCCTGGTCACCGACGTGCGGGTGTCGTTCCAGTACGAAGCGATGTTCGACGAGAACCTCAAGCGGGTGCTGGAGAAGAAGCGCTACACCGGTCGCAAGGAGACGGCGGCGCTGTCGGCCCGCAAGCTGGGTGAGGCCCGCGGGACACCACCGGACTTGACCGGAACGTTCGGGTGGAAGGTGGGGCCGGACCTGTTCGAGGCGTCCGTTCTGGAGCGCACCGTCGTCAACGTCGGCTTCCTGGTCTCCGCGAAGGGGCTGGCGGCGTTGCCGGGCAAGGCGAGGCTGGAGATCTCCTACGAGGGGGCCGCGCCGGTCCAGGTGGAGACGAACGACGTCGGTGTGGTGGCCACCGCGTCCGGAACACCGGCCGGTTCCGGTCTCGCCGCGCTGGAGGCCATGGCGCACGGCAAGCCGGTGACCGGATCATGGACCGGGCGCGTCGTGGACCTGCCGGCCGGTGTGCATGCGGGTGACGTCGACGACGTGCTGTTGCTGCTGAACTACGAATACGCCACCTGAGCGTCCGACGAGGGGAAGGGAACCCGCGCGATGAGAAGTGAACCCGAACGCTGGCGGGCCGACTACGCGCGCGACGGTTACCTCGTCGTCGAGGACTGTCTTGACAAGGAGACGTTGACAGCGTTGCGGGCGGGTGTGGCCCGGATCGTCGACGACCCCGACAGCCTGCCGGCGCACCTGCGCGCCCACGTGCAGCTGGAACGCGAGTACGCCCGGTCCGACGGTGCCGAGGACCGGGACTTTACCCGGCTCGGTCGGGCCGTGCGGCTGGTGATGGAGCTACCGGAGTTCGAGCCGGTGTTCGCCGAACTCATCCGCTACCAGCCCCTGCTGGACGTCCTGCAGGCGTTGTTCGCCAGCACGGAGTTCCACTTCCACAACTACAAGTGCGTCAACAAGGCGCCCGGCGCCAGCGGTGCCTTCGTCTGGCACCGTGACCTTCCCTACCTCTACCACTCCACGCCCAACCTGCTCACCGCGATGCTGTGCCTGGACGACATGACCGAGGACAACGGCGCCACGGTCGTCCTGCCCGGCAGCCACCTGCTGGCCGACGAGAACGTCGCGGTGGGCGACCAGGACATCCGGGAGGAGGACCTGCCGGCCGACCTCGAACGCCGGACGGTCGCCTGCCCGGCCGGCTCGGCGGTGATCTTCCACGTCAACCTGCTGCACGGTGGCGGGGCCAACACGTCGACCGCGCCGCGGCGCAACGTCATCGGCATCTGGGCCGGGCCGGACACCTATCCGACCGGTGCGGCCCGCTACGCCTACCAGGGACTGTATCCGCGGAGCCAGGACCCGGCCCGGCAGCGGCAGCTGCGGATGGCACTGGGTGATGCTGCCGCCGCCCCTGCCGCTGCCGATGCCGAGGTCAGCTCGCCCCGAGCAGCGGCAGGCATGGGGTGAGGCCCTCGATCGTGACCGGGATCTTCCGGTGCCGTTCCCAGTCGGCGCGTGTCAACCTCAGCCTGCGCTCGACGGCGAGCTTGCCGCCTACCGCGTGCCGCTTGGTCCCGTCGTCGACGTAGCCCAGCTTGCGGGACACTCCGTAGGACGTCACGTTGTGGTCGAACGCCCCTGACACGGCCTCCTCCGCGCCGAGCCCGGTGAACGCCAGGTCGAGCACGGCCGCGCGCATCTCGGTGCCGATGCCCTTGCCCTGATGAGTGCGGCCCAGCCAGGAGCCGGTGCTGACCGTCCTCGTCACGGCGAGGTCGGACGCGCCGATCGTCTGCAGCCCCACGACCTGACCTTCGCGGAAGACCGTGAGATTGAGCGACCAGGCCTGCGGCGTCCAGCCGCCGAGCCGAAGCCAGTGATGGAGGATGACGCTGCGGGCGACGTCGGCCAGCGGCCGGTCGGTCCAGGGCACCAGGAACGGCATCACGGCCGGGTCGTGGATGCCGGCCGCTGCCACGTCGGCCAGGTCGGCGAGCTCCTCCGGCGTGGGCAGCCGGAGCTCGAGCCGGGGCGTCGTCAGGCGCAGTCCCACCAGGGGGAAGTGGTCGGCGAGCATGCACCAAGTCTGGCCGCCGTACGACCGGCACGGCATCCTGTTTTCCGCATACGCTTCGGTCCCCACCTGACGCCGAGGAGCGCCATGCCCGAACCGACCGAGCCCAGCGAGCCCAGCGAGCCGACCGAGCCCAGTGACGCACTGCACGAGGGAGGCGCGGCGGCCCGGCGCTGGCGGGCGCGGCGCGAACGCGAACACGGTCTCGACGCCGGTGACGGTCAGGAGCGGCTGGACGGCAACCCGTACGTGGACGGGCTGAAGTACGCCTGCGCGGGGTTCGCGGGCCTCGGACTGATCGCCTTCGCCCTCAGGCCCGACCTCGGCCTGCTCCTCTGGGGCCTTGCCGGACTCAGCCTGGTGGGCTGGCTGGTGGTGGGCGCGTTGCTGTGGCAGCCACCGACCGAGCAGCCGCCACCGTCCGGTCAGTACCCACCGGAGTGAGGTCGCGACGGGGCGGAGAAGTTGCGTGCGGCGGGTATATTCGGCCGGGATCGGTGTGCTGAATCCAGGGATGTGGGCATGGCGGAGTACGACGGACGCGGCATCCACGGGCACACCGTCGAGGTGATCGGCCGCCGGATCCTCACCGGCGAGCTCGCCGAGGGCGCGACCATCGACGGTGTCGCCCTGGAGTCCGAGCTCGGCATCAGCCGCACCGTCGTCCGCGAGGCGTTCCGGGTGCTGGGCGCCAAGGGCCTGGTCACCGCCCGGCAGAAGCGGGGCACCTACGTCCGGCCGCGCGCGGACTGGAACCTCCTCGACGCCGACATCCTGCGCTGGCAGTTCGCCGGCCGCTCCGACGTCGCGTTCTTCTCCAACCTGCAGGAGATCCGCGGCATCGTCGAACCCGCCGGTGCGCGCCTCGCCGCCGAACGCCGCACCGACGAGGACCTGGCTGCCATGGACGCGGCGCTGGACGCGATGGTGGCCGCCGGTGAGGATCCGGACGCGATGACCAGGGCCGACCTCGCCTTCCACCGCGCGCTGCTGGCGGCGGCCCACAACGAACTCCTGGAACGCATGGAGGTGGTGATCGAGGTCGGCCTGTCGGTCCGCGACCGGCACATGCACGGGTCCGGCGCCGCGGAGGACTCCGTGCCGGTGCACCGGTCCGTGCTGGCCGCGGTCCGGCGGGGGAGCCCGGCGCGCGCGGAGCGGGAGATGCGCGCCCTGCTCACCCGGGCCGTGGACGACCTCTCCCACCTTCGGCGTACCCGCCGGTGAGACCCGCTTCTCAGCGGATTCCCGCGCTGCCCGCCCCGAGGTTGACCTCGTAGATGTGTTTCTGGCTGAAGAAGTAGACCGCCACCATCGGCAGGGTGAGGAAGAGCGCACCGACCATCACCAGGTTGTACGGCGGCGTCTGCGCGTTGGTGGACGTGCCGGACAGGAACTGCACGCCGAGTGCCAACGGGTACTTGCTCTCGGTGTTGAGGTAGATCAGCGGGCCGAAGAACGAACCCCACGAAGCGGAGAAGCTGAACACCCCGACCGCCACGATCACCGGCCGCATCAGCGGCAGCACGATCCGGGCGAAGATGCCGAAGTGGCCGAGGCCGTCGACCTGCGCGGCCTCGTCGAGTTCGCGCGGGATGCGGGTGATGAACTGCCGCATCAGGAAGATGTTGTACGCGCCGCCGAAGAGGTTCGGCACGATCAGCGGCAGCAGGGTGTCGATCCAACCCAGCCCGCGGAACAACACGAACTGCGGGATGATCGTCACCTCCATCGGCACCATCATCGTGGACAGCAGCACCACGAACAGCGCCGAGCGCCCGGGTGCCCGCAGCCGGGCGAACGCGTAGGCCACCATCGCGCTGACGAACATCTGCCCCAGGCAGGCGAACGTCACGATGACCAGACTGTTGAGAATCCACCGGGCCATGTCGGCGTCGGAGCCCAGCACCCGCACGAAGTTGTCGAGGTGGAACTCCCGCGGCAGCAGGGTGAACGCCGCCTTCTGCACGGTCACGTCGGAGGACAGCGCGATCGACACCATGAACACGAACGGCGCGGACAGCACCGCCGACACGACGGTCAGGACGCCGTACGACACCGCCGCCTCGCGCCGGCCGTGACTGCCGACCGGCCTGCTCCGCCGTCCCCGGCTCGCGTCCTCGGGGAGGGCGGTCTCCACCAGTGGCGGCGCGGTCATCGGCGTACCTCCGACTCGTAGAAGACCCAGCGCGAGGACGACCGGAACACCACCGCCGTGCAGACCATGATGACCGCGAACAGCAACCAGGACAGGGCCGAGGCGTACCCCATCCGGTAGTTCTTGAAGCCCTCCTCGAAGATGTACGGCACGAGCGTCTCGCTGGCGTTGTTCGGTCCGCCGCCGGTGAGGATGTAGACCTGGCTGAACACCTGGAACGCACCGATCAGGCCCATCACGACGTTGAACAGGATCACCGGCGACAACATCGGCAGCACGATGCGGAAGAACCGCTGGCGCGGGTCGGCCCCGTCGATGGTCGCGGCCTCCAGGAGTTCGGCCGGGATGCCCTGCATCGTCGCCAGCAGCAGGACGACGCCGGTGCCCACGCCCCACAGGGACATCAGCACCAGCGCGGGGATGACCCACGCCTCCTCCAGCAGCCACGCCGGCCCGTGTACGCCGACCAGCCCGAGCGCGCGGTTGACCAGTCCGGCGTCCGGAGCGAGCACCCAGCCGAACAACATCGCACTCGCCACCAGTGGCACCAGGGCCGGCAGGTAGACGATCGTCCGGTAGACCCGCATCCCCGGAACCGGCTTGTTCAGCAGGGCCGCGAGCGCAACCGAGACCACCGTGGACAGCGGGACGGCGACGAACGTGTAGTACGCGGTGTTGCGCAGGACCTTCCAGAACAAAGGATCCTGGGTGAACATCCGCACGTAGTTGGCCAGGCCCACCCAGTGTGGCGGGGTCAACAGGTCGTAATCGGTCAGGCTCAGGTAGGCGGAGGCGAGCAGCGGCCCGGCGAGGAACACGACGAACCCGACCAGCCAGGGCGAGACCATCAGGTAGAACCACAGTGCCTCGCGGTGGCGTTGCGTCCACCGCGGGCGGAGGGTGGTGTCTGCGTTTGTCGAGTGCCCCACCGAGAGCTCAGCCGCCCTGCTTCATGACCGGCCCGAGCCGCTGCTGGATCGTGGCCAGCGCCTTCTCCGGCGTGACCTTGTTGTTCATCATCAGCTCGATGTTGTCGGTGAAGACCTTGAGCATCTCGTTCCAGTGGGGTGTCAGCGGCGGAACGAAGATCGCGTCGGCGGAGTCGGCGAACGCGTTCATGTTGACGTCCCGCTTGGCCCACTTCGGCTTGAGGAACGCGTCGCTGCGCTGGACGAGGACGTTGGCCGGCGCGTCCTCGGCGTTGTCGATGATCGGCCGCTGCCCCTCTTCACCGGCCATGAACTCGATCACCTTCCACGCGTCGGCCGCGTGCTTGGAGCTACGCGAGACCGCGAGCCCGTTGAAGAAGGCACTGGTCGCGGGCTTAGTGCCGTGCCAGAGCGGGGAGATGTCCCAGTCGAGACCCTTGACACTGTTGGCCGCGGAGATGTTCCAGAACCCGGTGATCTCCATGGCAAGCTTGCCTTGCGCGAACAGCTGGTCGGGCCCCACGCCCTGGCCGTAGTTGGCGAAGTCTCGTGGCGTGGGTGAGACCTTCTCCTTCCAGGCAAGGTCGTTGTACCACTTCATGGCCGCGACGTTCTGGGGCGTGTCGACCACCGGGGCGCCCTTGTCGTCGAGGATCCGGCCGCCGTTCTGGTACATGAACGTCATCCAGTACGGCCACCAGGAGATGGTGGCGAAGCCCCACTGCTTCACCTTGCCGTTGTCGCGGACGGTGAGCTTGCGCGAGGCGGCCAGCAGGTCGTCCCAGGACCAGTCGGCGGAGGGATAGCCGACACCGGCCTGGTCGAACAACTTCTTGTTGTAGTAGAGCACCATCGCGCCGGAACGATCCGGGATGGCGTACTGCTGACCGTCGTACTGGAAGATCTTCGGCACCGTCGGTCCGAACATCCTCGTCAGGTCCAGCTTGCTCGCCATCACCTTGTCGTCCAGCGGAAGGATCTGGTGCTTGCTCGCGAACGCCGACGTCTGTTCGGCGAGTTCGAGGATGTCCGGGCCCTTGCCGCCGGCGATGGCGGTGGAGATCTTCTGCGAGTAGTCCTCACCACCCGGCGCCATCTGCAGCTTCACGGTGATGTTGGGGTACTTCTTGTGTGCCAGGGCGAGCCGCTGCTCGTAGACCTTCTTGTCCACGTCGCCGCCCCACGCGCTCATGGTCAGCGTCACCGGTCCGGCGGACGGCTTCTCGGAGCCGGACGAACCGCAGGCGGCGACCATCGGGATAGTTGCCACCGTGCAGGCGAGAGCGACCGCGACCGAACGCAGCTTCTGGGCAGAGGGCATGGGGGTGCCTACCGATCCGTGTGATCGCCAACCGTGTGATCGCCTATGGCGAGCACACATTAAGTCATATTTCATCCTCCTGTAAACGGCGCACTGCAGAGCGTCCTGATGTGGAAGCGGGAGCGCCAGGTCAGGCGTCGGAGCCGGTCTGGCGGCTGATCTCCCAGTGGTGGCCGGACGGGTCGGCGACCCGGCCCACCCGCCAGCCGTGGTCCTCGTGCACCTCGGCGATCGTGGTCGCGCCGGCGGCGACCGCCTGACCGAAGAGCCGGTCCGGGTCGGCGACGGTGAGGATCATCCGCACCGGCCCGCCGGACCCGTGCGGCATGGTCGCCGTGGGGCTGTTCTCGGGGTCGTCCTGGACCCAGAACGCCGCGCCGTCCACCTCGAGCTGTGCGACCACAGGACGGCCGTCCTCGTCGTCGAGCCGGTAGACCTCGACCGCACCGAACGCGGCCCTGTAGAAGTCCACCGCCGCCTGCCCGTCGCGTACGGCCAGCCACGGCGCGATGGTCGTGCGCACCTGCGCCGAACCGGCGGTCTCCGCGTCCTCGGTGCTCATCGTCTGGTCCTTTCGGCGCGGGACGCGCGGGTGGGCGGCGTCGCCTACGGGTTTCCGGCTGCTCGACGCAGCCATGCGGTCGGGTCGTCTTCCCCGAGATCATGCTGGGCCGCAGCGTACGCCGGTCCGAGGTCGGCGTCGGGGTCGTCGAAGGTGAGACTCATTCCGGCCCAGCCGAGGATGCTGTGTACCCACGAAAGCCGTAGGTCCTGCAGGCGGAGGTCGTCGAGGCCACCAGGCGCCCAGCCGTCCATGAACGCCTCCACGAGCGGCGCCGGGTCGGCCGCTCCGAACCTCAGGAGCACCTCCAACGCGGTGGCCGCCTGGGAGCAGGGCGGCGCGGCGCCGAGACTGGGCCAGTCGATCAGAAGGAACGTCCCGTCCGGGGCGCGGAGCAGTTCGCCACCCCACCCTCCGAACGACGTGGGCGGCCGCCTGATGTGCTCCCAGACCTGATCGACGAACTCGCGTACCCACTGTGGACAGTCCGGCCGGGTGACCAGCTTGTCGTAATGGGGTCTCCACCACCGCGTCGCCAGCTCGATCGTGCGTTCCGGACTGTTGGCCCGCGGCACACGACGCCGGTCGAGACTCTCGACGCGTCGCGTGCAGTCCCCGAACCAGTGCGCCAGTTCCACCGCGCGCGGTCGGTCGTCCGCCCACATCCGCGCCATCGCCTGATCGGCCAGCGACGGAGGTGTCAGCTCGGCGGTGACGTGGAACTCGTACCCCAGGCCGGGCAGGTCCTCGGTGGTGTGCTCGAACTCCAGCACCTCCCGAACGCCCAGGGACCGTATGGCCGGGAACGCTCCCACCTCACGCCACACAGCGGGGTTCCCGGAGATCGCGAGCTTCAGCACACGCGCCCGCCGTCCGGACGTGAACGTCACCCGGAAGACGTCGGCGTCGTCGGACGGGATCCACTCCACGTCCTTCACGTCGTCGTAGAGGGCACCGGCAACCTCGCGGGCGCCGGCCTCGTTCGGCGTTCGCTGCCATCGACCAGCCACCGGCGCACCGTACCAACACCGACCACCGCGACGATCACCCCGAAATCACCGGATGGTTCCAGGCTGCCGTGGTGGGGCACGGCGAGAGCGAGACACTTCCGGCATGGGCCGGTGAGCGGGCGGAGGTGCTCGACCGGTTGGCCGGGTTGCTCGCCGACCGCGAGCCGCCCCACCCACTGCGGGTCGCTGTGGACGGCCCGGGCGGCGACGGGTGGTACCGAACCGCCGCGCTGTTCGGCTCGCGGGAGGCGGTACGCGAGCGGTACGTCGCGCGCTACCTGCCCGGCCAGGAGTTGTACCGCGTGCAGGCACGGCCACTGGACCGGGCCGACGTCGTACTCGACCTGGCTGATCCGCTGCGTCCCGCGGTGCGGCACTGGCCGGACTGAAGCCGAGTCTCCGCCGTCCTCGCCGGTGTTAGTGTCCGATCGTGGTCTCCTCGACTCAGCTGCTCACCTTCGGGTTGGCGTCGTTCGTGTTGATCGTGATCCCCGGCCCGAGTGTGTTGTTCGTGATCGGCCGGGCCCTGGCCTACGGCCGCCGGACCGCACTGGCGTCGGTCCTCGGCAACGCCGTCGGGATCTACGTCGTGGCCGCGTGCGTCGCGCTGGGTGTCGGTGCGCTGGTGCAGCGGTCCGAGACGATCTTCGCGGTGCTGAAGTACGCCGGCGCTGCGTACCTCGTCTGGCTGGGGATCCAGGCGTTCCGCCACCGGCGTTCGCTGGCCGAGGCGTTCGCCGCGGTCGAGCCCGCGCGAAGCGGCTGGCGGGCGGCCCGCGAGGGCTTCCTCGTCGGCGTGGCGAATCCCAAGGCGTTCGTCATCTTCGCCGCCGTGCTGCCGCAGTTCGTCGACCGGCAGGCGGGCGCGGTCCCGGCCCAGATGCTGGTGCTGAGCCTGGTGTCGTTCGCCATCGCGATGCTGTCCGACAGCGCCTGGGCGGTCGCGGCGAGCGCGGTCCGGTCGTGGTTCGGCCGCTCGCACCGGCGTCTGGAACTCGTCGGTGGTGTCGGCGGCCTGTCGATGGTGGGGCTGGGGCTGTCGGTCGCGGTGTCCGGCCGCAAGGACTGAATCGACCCGCTCAGCAACCGACCCCTCTCAGCCGGCAACCCCTCTCAGCCGGCAACCCCTCTCAGGTGGAGCGGCCGCGGCGGAGCGCCCGGCGCCACCAGGTCGGCCGGTCGTCCGGCGAACGCCCGCCGCCCATGGACCTCCGCCGGCGCGCCTTCGCCGGCGCCTGCCCGGTCGGGTCGGGGCTGGTCCCGGCGGAGGGAGGGGGTTCCTCTCCCTTGGCCAGGCGCTCGGCGCGTTCGGCCCGCCAGCGTTCGACCACCTGGTCGGCGTTGGCCGGCCGCACCGGGATGGGTGGCCCGAGTGGTGCCCGCAGCCAGGCGACGATCCGGAGGTTGAGGTCGGCCACGGCGTCGCGTACCTCACGCTCCGTACGCAGCTTCCGGACCGTCTCGGGCAGCCGTTCGACCTCCCTGCGAAGCTGCAGGGGGAGCGGCAGCAGGTCCTCGCTCGAGTGGCCCTCCTTGTGCAGGTGCCGCATCACCCAGACCTCGTCGTAGGGCTTGTCCAGGTCGGTCAGCGGTTTGCCCGCGCCGGGCAGATTGTCGAACTCGCCACGTTCTGTCGCCTCACGGATCTGCTGGTCGACCCACGACTCGAAGCCGATCCCCGGCGGCTTGCGCTTGGTCATGGGGCCAATTGTCCTGCGGCCGGGCGGCAGTCCGCCACCACCCGTACGGGGCGAGGGACACGATCTTGAAACCCGATGCGAGGGTGTGCGGCGAGCGGATCACCGGCGTGCTAGTCTCATGGCTTGAGTTGCAGTTGTGGTACCCATGAACGTTTACGCGCTCGTCGGTTGCGACCGCCGGGCGCTTTGTTTTCCGGACTTACTCCGGAGGGGCACTCGTAGCGGCGACTCCGACCTGCACACACGGTGCGGGTTCGGCAACGCATCCCTGAAGGAGCAAGCATGGCGACTGGCACGGTCAAGTGGTTCAACTCGGAAAAGGGCTTCGGCTTCATCGAGCAGGACGGCGGCGGCGCCGACGTCTTCGCTCACTACTCGAACATCCAGTCCACGGGTTACCGTGAGCTGTTCGAGGGCCAGAAGGTGGAGTTCGACGTCACGCAGGGCCAGAAGGGCCCGCAGGCGGAGAACATCCGTCCGGTCTGAGCCGGAGTTCAGCGCCTTTCCGAGCGTTGACCGTTAGAGGACAAAGCCCGCACCCACGTGGTGCGGGCTTTTTCCTTGCCCGATTCCTGCCGCCCGATTCCTGCCGCCTCCCGGTCCGTTGCGGGTCGGCCCGGCTGCGAGATGATGACCGCTGAGTCCTGCCGATCTTGGAGGTGGCGATGCCCGACGCATGGGGGATCGAGAGCCGGTACGTCGACGCGACGGACAAGGAGCAGCAGGTCCCTCCGGAGGTGGTCGAGCGCCTGCGGGAGATCATCGGCACGCCTACCGACGACGCCGGACCGCTGATCGTCGGCGAAGGTGAACAGACTCACACCGGGCCGGGCGAGGTCGTGCTGGAGGACGGCAGGACCGTCCCGGTGAAGACCACGACGCCGGCCGATCTTCCCCTCGGCTACCACACGTTCGTCGACCGTTCCGGGAGCGAACGCCGGCTGATCGTCACCCCCGGCCGCTGCCACCTGCCGGAAGGCTGGCGGGCGTGGGGATGGGCAACCCAGCTGTACGCCACCCGGTCGGCGCAGAGCTGGGGGATGGGTGACCTCGCCGACCTGGGCCAGCTGGCCCGCTGGTCCCGGCAGCGCGGCGCGGGCTTCCTCCTCGTCAACCCGATCGGCGCGGTCGCGCCCTCTCTGCCGCAGCAGCCGAGTCCGTACTTCCCTGCCAGCCGCAGGTTCCGCAACCCTCTCTACCTCCGCGTCGAGGACGTCCCCGGTGCCGAGCTCGCGGCCGACGACGTACGCCGCGCCGCCACCGCCGGCCGCGCGCTGAACGACCGCCGCACCATCGACCGGGACACCGTGTGGGAGCTCAAGCAGTCCGCGCTGGAGGCCATCTGGAGCGCCGGCGGCGGGAGTACCGAGTTCGATCGCTGGTACGCCGACCAGCCGGCCTCGCTGCGGCAGTTCGCCACCTGGTCGGTGCTGGTCGAGCAGCACGGCGCCGACTGGCAGGAGTGGCCGGCCGAGCTGGCTCGTCCGCAGGGGCCCGCGGTCACCGAGGCGGAGGAGAAGAACGCCGACCGGGTGCGCTTCCACGCCTGGCTGCAGTGGCTGGTGGAGGGCCAGCTCGCCGCGGCCGGACGCGACCTCGCGGTGATGCAGGACCTGCCGATCGGCTTCGACCCGCACGGCTTCGACGCCTGGGAGTGGCAGGACCTCGTGGCGCTGGACGCGTCGGTCGGCGCCCCGCCGGACGAGTTCAACCAGCTCGGGCAGGACTGGGGCCTGCCGCCGTTCATCCCGTGGCGGCTGCGGGCGGCCGGCTACCAGCCGTTCATCGACACGATCCGGTCCAGCATGTCGGCCGGTGGTGGCCTGCGGGTCGACCATGTGATGGGGCTGTTCCGGCTGTGGTGGATCCCGGACGACAGCGGTCCGGCCGGCGGCGCCTACGTCCGCTACCCGACCCGCGACCTGCTCTCGCTGGTGGCGCTGGAGAGCACCCGCGCCGGTGCCGCCGTGGTCGGTGAGGACCTCGGAACGGTCGAGGAGGGTGTGCGCGAGGAACTGGCCGAGCGCGACATCCTGTCGTACCGCCTGCTGTGGTTCGAGGAGGACGACCCGACGACCTGGCCGGCGAAGTCGATGGCCGCGGTCACCACCCACGACCTGCCCACGGTGGCGGGACTGTGGGACGGCAGCGACCTGGACACCCAGCGGCGCCTCGGCCAGCAGCCGAACGAGGAGAGCACGGCGGCGATCCGCCACCGGCTGGCGAAGACCGGCGGGCTGGACGACCACGCCGACTCCGATGCCGCCGTGGTGGCCGCGTACGAACTGCTCGCCCGAGCGCCCGCCACGCTGCTCACCGCGACCCTGGACGACGCGGTGGTGGAGCCCGAACGCCCCAACATGCCGGGCGCCGACGAGGACCGCGACAACTGGTCGCTGGCCCTGCCGGCCACCCTGGAGGACCTCGAGTCGCACCCGACCGGGGACCGCATCGCCGAGATCCTCTCCGCCGGTGTCGGAGACGCCGCGGCTACTCCCGGCACTCAGGAGCCGAACGCTCCACGGTGAGCTGACCGACCCCGGGGCGGAGCGCCCGTGCTTACCCGAGCTCGTGCCGGGTAGGCGCATGACACGTTGGCCCGCCCGCTGCGTCGACAGGAGCTCACCGTGTCGGGAACCCAGCCCCGCGACAGCGGGCCGCGTGACCGGGTCGAAGGCGGCGGCATCCCGTACTCCCGTCCGCCCTACGACGGCACCGGCCGCTCGATCCTCGCCGGTGTGCTGATCGGGATGGGCGTCGCGGCGTTCGTCGACGAGACGCTCTTCCACCAACTGCTGCACTGGCACCACTTCTACGACCGCTCCACCCCGGCGGCCGGACTGGTCTCCGACGGCTACTTCAACGCTGCCGGGTGGCTGGCGATCGTCGGTGGTCTCTTCATGTACGCCGACCTGCACCGGCGGCAGGCGACGGTGCCGAAACGGGTGTGGGCCGGCGGGCTGCTCGGCTGGGGCGGCTTCCAGGTGTACGACGGGCTGTTCCAGCACAAGGTGCTCGGCCTGCACCAGATCCGGTACGGCGTCGAGATCCTGCCGTACGACCTGGTCTGGAATCTCACCGGAGTCCTGGGCATCCTCGTCGGGCTGGTCCTGCTTCGCGGGGCTCCGCGCGCCATTGCCGGTCGATGACCGGGCACGCGATGACCGGGCACGCGATGAGCGGGACGTGGCTGGCGCTGGTTCCGGTGGTTGCCGGTGCCGTGTCGTACGGTCGGGCCGTCCGCCAGTTGCGGGGGCGCGACGTTCGATGGCCGTGGCGGCGTACGGCAGCGGCCGCGGCGGGGCTGGTGGGCCTGCTGGCCACCCTGACCCCGGTGCTGACGCTGACCCCGCTGATGCCGCCGGGGGCACCGTTCCCGGTGCACGTGGTGCGGCACCTGGTCCTCGCCATGCTCGCGCCGCTGTTGCTGGCGCTGTCGGCCCCGGTGACTCTCGCCCTGCGGACACTCACCGGAGACGCCCGGCGGTTGCTGCTCGCCGTCCTGCACAGCCGGGTCGTGCGGGTCCTCACCCGGGCACCGGTCGTGCTCGTGCTCGAGGTCGGCGGGATGTACGCGTACTACCTCACCCCGCTGTTCGCCGCGGCCGGTAGGGAGCCCGCCCTCGGGCTGCTGGTCGACGTCCACATGGTGCTGGCCGGATGCCTGCTGGCCTGGTACGTCGCGGGTCGTGACCCGATGCTCCGCCGGCCCTCCACGCATACCGCCGCGGTGGTGCTGCTGCTCGCCGCCGGCAGTCACGACGTACTCGCCAAACTGATGTATGCCGAGACGTTGCCCAGTGCTGCCGGTGGCGCCGAGCAGGTGCGGCTCGGTGCGCAGGTGATGTTCTACGGCGGCGACGCGGTGGAGGTGCTGCTGGCGGTGGCGCTGCTCGCCGGGTGGTACGCCCGAGGTGGCCGCCGGTTGCGGGCGGAGCGGCGGCGGGCGGCCGCTCAGGCGCCGGCGGGTTCGGTCCTGGTCGGCTCGGTCGGCTCGGTCGGCTCGGTCGGCTCGGTCGGCTCGGTCGGCTCGGTCGGCTCGGTCGCGGCCGTCGCGGCCGTCGCGCCGCAGGAGCGCCCGCCCGATCCATCGGCGGCCCGGCCGGAGCACAGCGCTTCGTCCAGGGTGGGGTAGACGTCGAACACCCGATCCAGGCCGGTGATGTGCAGTGCCCGGCGCGGCCCTCGCGGCGGTGCGGCCAGGCGCAGCGTGACGTCGAGTGCGTCGGCGCGACGCTGGACGGCGAGCAGCGTGCCCAGGCCGGTGGAGTCGAGGAACGACACCGCGCTCAGGTCGAGGACCACGGTCGGCACGCTGTGGTTCACGAGCGGCAGCAGATCCGAGCGGACCTGTGAGGCGGTGGCCACGTCGATGTCACCGGTCAGGGTGACGACGAGGTGGCGCCCCGTCTCGGCGGCCCAGGAGACGTCGACGGCGGGAACGAGCGTTCCGGCCGCGGGAACGTTTTCAGGGAGGTTGCCCGGGAAGCTGTCAGTAGGACCGTCCGGAACGATGTCCGGAGCGTCGCAGGGGAGGGTGGTTGGGGTCGGCTTGGTCATCGCCGGTCCTTCGCAGGGGAGCACGGATGCGGCCTTTCGGCCACCGGCTGTTTTCCCAACCGCCTGCCACTGTAGCGCCGTACTCAGCGTTCGAAAGGCCGGGGAGGGACGGCAGGCTTTCCACTGACCCGGGTGATGAGGTCGGTGGCCACGTTGCGCAGCCGCCGGTTGTTGTTCTGCGAGTGCCTGCGGAGGATGTCGAACGCCTGGTCGGCGTCGCAACGTTGCTGCCCCATCACGATGCCGACGGCCTGGTCGATGTAGGTACGGGAGACCAGTGCCTGCTCCAGTTGCGACGTCAGGTCGGCCTGCTCGGTGTGACGTACGGTGAGCGCCAGCGCCGTCGACGCCTGCGCGGCGAACGTCTCCGCCCGCGCACGCTGATCGCCGTCGAACGCGTTCGGGTGGTCGAAGACGTAGAAGTTGAGGGCGCCGAGAACCTCGTCGCCCACTCTCAGCGGCAGGCTCAGGGAACAGCAGACGCCGAGTTCGGCCGCCGCGGCATTGTACTTCGGCCAGGTCGTGTCGGCGGCCTGGTCCTTCACCTCGATGATGTGGCCGGTGTCCAGCGTGTGGATGCACGGGCCCTCGCCGAAGCCGTACTGCTTCTCGTCGACCACAGACGCCCGGTCGTCGCTGCTGGCGATCGTGATCGGCTCGCCGTCCTGACGCACCGTGATGCCGCACGATGCGGGCGGGTCGGTGACCTCACAGGCCAGCGTGGCCACCTTCGTGAGGAACTCCTCCAGTCGCGGACCGGCGAGCAGCAGGGACTGGAGCGCCCCCAACAGGCCGCTCAGGTCGACTCTGGGCGTGCTCTCCTGCGGGCTCTGGGTCATCGGCGTTCGCCTCCTCACGGCTGCCGGGCGATGGCGAGCGTCCACCGTACGGGAACCACCGCGAACTTGCGGAACGCCGCGGCAGACCGTGGGACGGGCCGGGCGCCGCGGCGTTATCCGTGGCTCGTCAGCACAAGAGGGTCACCGACGGTGATCGAACCGGCCGAGGCGACCGTGGCGAGTACGCCCAGGCAGTTGTCGTGCGTGGCCGCGATCGCGCGGAGCACGTCGGAGGAGTGCGGGAGTCCGCGCTGGGCCAGGTTGACCATGACGCAGCGTTCGCTCGAACGTACGAACGTGAGCCGCGCGCTGCCGATTCCGGCCGAGCGGCCCAGCCAGTCGTCCTCGACGAACGGCGGGCAGCCCGGAGGGGTCCGGACCAGGAGGTTGGGCCGGAAGCGGCGCTCGTCCACGGGGACGTCGGGTACGGCAGCCCGGATCCAGTCCAGCGTCGCCGTGGTGAGGACGCTGACCGGCAACTCGTCGAAGTGGGAGATCTCGCCCTCGCGGGCCAGTTCGACGTCGTCCCGGTTCAGGTAGGTGCGCAGGAAGCGGTTCGCGTCCGGCGTGGGGTTGCCGTCCACGTCGAGCAGGACGGGTTCGTCGGTGCCGGGAGGCAGCCGCGAACCCAGCCGAAGCAGGCCGTCCATCCTGGTGAATCGCCGGGTGCTCTTGCCCGACCCCAGCTTCCCGCGTCCGTCGCGGACGGCGAGCCGGCGGTCGCCGACCACCCCGCGTGCGTCGACGTCCGCCTGGCGCAGCAGTTCACCGCCGACCGACTTGATCGGGTACCGCCAGACGCGTTCGACGACGCCGATCTCTTGCGGGCCGATCTCTTGCGGGCCGATCTCCTGCGGGCCGATCACCTCCACGCCGCGACCGTAGCGGTTCGCGAACGGGATCGGTTGCCTACTCGCCGGGCTGGCTGAACATCCAGCGGTGGCCCTCCGGGTCGGCGGCCCGGTAGAGGGTCCCGTGGCCGGTGTCCTCCACTTCCGACAGCATCGTGGCGCCGCCGGCCTTGGCCTGGTCGAAGTGCGCGCGTACGTCGCCGACCTGGACGAACACGCCGTTGACGATGTACGGGGTGTCCATCCAGCCCCTGGCGGCCTCGCAGGTCCGCACGTGCGTGGCGGGGCTTTCGTACCCGTTGCCGAAGTCGACGAGCATCACGACGCCGTCGCCGTGAGCGAGTTCGGCATGGGTGATGCGGCCGTCGTCGTCGGTGAACCGGAAGCGCTCGGTGAAGCCGAACGCGGTGGTGAGGAACTCGATCGCCGCGCTCGCGTTCTCGTAGGCGAGCATCGGAACCATGGTGGGGAGCTTCGTCTCGGTCATGCCGGGCAGCTTGCCAATTGTTAGCGAGAAGTGCAACTATTTCGGTGTGGTGAAGAATACGGAATCTCGGGTGGACGAGGCCTTCGGCGCCCTGGCCGACCCGACCCGCCGCCGCGTCGTCGAGCTGCTCGGCGCGCGGCCGTACCGCGCCGGCGACCTGGCCCGCGAGCTCGGCACGTCCGCACCGGTGATGAGCCGGCACCTGCGCGTCCTGCTGCGGGCCGGCCTGGTGACCGACGAGCGGCCACCCGACGACGCGCGGGCCCGGATCTTCTCGCTGCGCGCCGACCAGCTCGCCGCGGTGTCGGCCTGGCTGGACCAGGTGCAGGCCCACTGGACCGAGCAACTCGGCTCGTTCCGCCGTCACGTCGAACGCCGGAGCCGCTCGTGAGCCGTATGTCAGCCCAGGCCTTCGTCGAGGTCGACGTCGACCGGTTCACCGCGTTCGCCGTCTTCACCGAGGAGATCGACCTGTGGTGGGTACGCGGGCCGATCAACCACTTCGACAGTTCCCGCCTCGCCGAGCTGCGGATGGAGCCCGGAGTCGGCGGCCGCGTGCTGGAGATCTACGACGAGTCCACCGGAGACGTCCTGGAGACCCAGCGGATCACGGTCTGGGAGCCAGGCGCCCGGCTGGTCCTGCGGGGCAGCGTCCAGGACACCGAGACCGACGTGCTGTTCGAGCCGACGGCGACGGGTGGCACCCGGGTCCGGGTCTCGCAGTACCTCCGTCCCGGCGGCGACCCGGCGACGGTCGGGTTCGGGTGGGCCAACATGCTCCGCACCTACCTGGCGTGGAGCCGCCGCCGCGACACCGCCCCGCGTACGCCACGCGAGATCGGCCGGTTGGGGCTGGCGCTCTACTACGAGGATCCGGTGGCGGCGGCGCGCTGGCTGCACGAGGTGTTCGGGCTGGGCTCCTGGGACGTCGACCGCGCACCTGAGGAGGGCGAACGCCCGGGCTGGATCGATCTCCACGTGGGCGACAGCCTGGTGATGCTCTTCCGGCAGGAGAGTACGGTCGGCCGGAGCGGTGCCGGTGACGGTGTGGATGGCGGCGCTGTGGGCGGCGGCGCTGTGGACAGTGGCGCCGTGGACAGTGGCGCTCGGGAACCGCGGCGTACGCACGTTCCGTGGGTGCACGTGGACGACCTCGACGCGCACTTCGCCCACGCCAGGGACCACGGTGCGCGGATCGTCACCGGGATCGGATCCCACGCGGTCCGTAGCTACGTCGCCGAGGACCTCGAAGGACACCAGTGGGTCTTCGTGCAGGCCCGGCCGACCATGCGCTGACCGGCACCCCGCCGTGGGCGACGCGGGTCGGGCCGCCCGCCGTCGAACCGTTCGGGCCCGGCCGAAGGGACGACTCCCTACAGTCGTCCGGTGAGCTCGACCGAACCTTCCAGCGTCCCGTCCGCGCCGGCGACGTCCCAGCGCCTCGCCTGGCTGCCGGCGATCGCCGCCGCGACCACCGTGCTGTTGTGGGCCTCGGCGTTCGTGGCGATCCGCCATGTCGGCGCCGAGCTGTCTCCCGGAGCCCTGTCGCTCGGCCGGCTGCTCGTCGGCAGCGTGGTACTGGGCGTGGTGATGCTGGGCCGGCCGTCGCCCTGGCCGGCGCGGTCGATGTGGCCCCGGCTGGTGGTGTGCGGAGTGTTGTGGTTCGGCGTCTACAACGTCGCGCTGAACGCCGCCGAACGCCGGGTCGACGCGGGCACCGCGGCCATGGTGGTCAACGTCGGGCCGATCCTGATCGCCCTGCTGGCCGGGGCGTTTCTGGGCGAGAGGTTCCCGGCCGCACTGCTGCTGGGCAGCGCGGTCGCGTTCGCCGGCGTCGTGGTGATCGGGGTGGCGACGTCCGCGGGGTCGACCGCGGACACCGTTGGCGTGCTGCTGTGCCTCGTCGCCGCGGTCGCCTACGCCGTCGGCGTGGTGGCGCAGAAGCCGCTGCTCGCGCGCCTGCCGGCGTTGCAGGTGACCTGGCTGGCGTGTGTGATTGGGACGGTCGCCTGCCTGCCGTTCGGTCCGGAGCTGGTACGCGAGACTGTGGCGGCCCGGCCGTCCACCCTGGGCTGGGTGGTGTGCCTGGGTGCGTTCCCGACCGCGGTCGCGTTCACGACCTGGGCGTACGCGCTGTCCCGGACGAGTGCCGGCCGGATGGGCGCCACGACCTACCTCGTCCCGCCGGTGGCCATCCTGCTCGGCTGGCTGTTGCTCGGCGAGGTGCCGGCGTCGTTGGCGTTCGCCGGGGGAGCGCTGTGCCTGGTCGGGGTGGCGCTCACCCGGCGCCGGGTGCGGAAACGGTCCGGTCAGGCACGCGTGGCGGCGTCGACGGGATCGGCGGACTCGGCAGGCTCGGCGGACTCGGCGGCGGTCTCGTCGCCGTACGACCGGAGGTGACGGAACATCACGCCGGCCACGACGGCGACCGCGGCGAGGATCACCGCGCCGACGACCGCGGCGATCGCCAGACCGCCGGTGAACGCACTGCGCGCGGAGCCGAGTAGGGCGGTGGCCATCGGGTCGGACAGTCCGCCGGCGGTGACCACCGCGCCGGGCAGGCTCTCCCGTGCCGCGTCGGCCGCCGCGGCCGGGACGCCGGCGGGGACGCTGACCCGGGCGACGTAGAAGGCCGCCGCGATGCTGCCGAGCGTCGCCACGCCGAGGGCGACGCCGAGTTCGCCGCTGGTCTCCGACATGCCGGACGCGGCGCCGGCCTTCGTGGGCGGTGCCGCGCCGACGATCAGGTTGACCCCGAGCGCGGACGGCGCGGCGATGCCGACGCTCGCCAGCGCGAAGCCCACCAGCAACGTCGTGAGTCCGAAGCGACCGGCCGCCAGCGCGACCACCACCAGACCCAGGGCGGCGATCGCGAACCCGCCCGCCGAGACGAGGGCCGGACGGAACCGGCGCGCCAACTGCGGGGTGAGCATCGAACTGATCGCCATCGCGACGTTCACCGGAATGGTGGCGAGGCCCGCGCGCAGCGGCGACAGGCCGGCGACGAGCTGGAGGTACTGGCTGATCAGCAGGAAGGTTCCGGCCATCACGATCGCGCCGCCGAAGTTCATGCAGAGTGCGGTGCTGAACCGGCGTGAGCGAAAGAGATCCAGGTCCAGCAACGGGTCGTCAAGGCGGACTTGACGGCGGCAGAAGAGTACGCCGAACGCCAGGCCGGCCACCACCGCCAGTGCGGGACCGGCCTGCCAGCCGCCGTGGGCGAGTTCCTTCAGGCCGTACACCACGGGCAGCACCGTGGCCAGCGACAGGGCCACGCTCGCCAGGTCGATGCGGCCGGACTGCTCGTCCCGGAACTCGGGCAGCAGCGAGGGTGCGGTGGCCAGCAGGAGCACCATCACCGGGACACCGAGCAGGAACGCCGAGCCCCACCAGAAGTTCTGCAGGAGTACGCCGCCGACCAGGGGCCCGACGGTCATGCCGACCATGAAGCACGTCATCCACACCGCGATCGCCACGCCCCGCTGATGCTGGTCACGAAACATCGTTCCGATCAGCGACAGGGTCGACGGCATGAGGGTGGCGCCGGCAACACCGAGCAGGGCACGGGTCGCGATCAGCATCTCCGCGGAGGTGGAATACGCCGCGAGCACGGACGCGACCGCGAACGCCGTACCTCCGATCATCAACAGCCGCCGGCGGCCGATCCGGTCGCCGAGGGTCCCCATCGTGACCAGAAAGCCCGCGATCATGAAGCTGTAGATGTCCATGACCCACAGTTGCTGGGTCGCGGTGGCGCCGAGATCTTCGCTCAGGTGGGGAAGGGCGAGGTAGAGCACGCTCATGTCGAGTGAGAGCAGCAGTGTCGGCAGTGCCAGCACGGCCAGCCCGGTCCACTCCCGTCGGCTCGCGCGGGGGCCAGGTGCGGTCGACTGCGATGTCACGACGTCCCTTTCGGTTGTGCTGCCGGTGCCGCCTCCTGGTCGTGCTGGTGGCGCCGCCGCGCAGTGGGGACGACGGTAGGCCCACGGCCCAGGTGGGGAGCAACCGGATTGTGTCGTCGGATGAGACTCCGCGACGGCCGGAAAGTCATCGCCGGCGGCTGGTGCCGAGGAGTCCCGGTGAGTTCCGGGGGAGTCCGGGGGAGTCCGCGGGGAGTCCCGGGGAGTTCAGGCAAAGGCGGACAGGTCTTGACGGCTATATAACCAAGGCGGCATATTACTTCTGGCGTGAGGGCGTCACGTTCTCCGGACCCCGCTGCGCCGGCCGCCTTGTGTGAACCGTCTCTTGGTGAGGAGTGCTCCATGGATCGCTCGAGTTTCCGACCCAGGCCGCCGGGCCCGGCGGAGGCCGTCCCCGAGGACGATCGCTGGACGCTCGTTCTCGTCCGCGAACTCCGTCACTCGCCTGAACGCGTGTGGGCGGCACTGACCGAGCCGGACCAGGTACGCGAATGGGCGCCGTTCGTACCCGACCGCGATCTCGGCCGGGCCGGTGACGCGACCCTGGCGATGGTCGACGGCGCCGCGACGGACGACGTTGCGTCTACCGTCCGCCGGGCCGAGCCTCCTCGGTTGCTCGAGTACACGTGGGGTTCCGACCTGTTGCGGTGGGAGCTCGCTGCCCAAGGGGCGGGCACCCTGCTGACGTTGCGGCACACGGTGGGCGATCGGCAGGTGGTGGCCAAGGTCGCGGCGGGCTGGCACCTGTGCCTCGACGTGGCCGAGCACCTGCTCGACGGGGAACCCGTGGGCCCGATCCGCGGCATGGAGGCGGTCGACTTCGGCTGGAACGACCTGCACGACGCGTACGTGCGGATGCTGAAGGAGCGGTAGCCGATCCTGCACGTCGTGGCCCCTGGTCCGGGTCGGCCGCGCCTGCCCGGCATGCGTGGGCCTGCCGTGCCGTCGGCGCCTTCTCCGGTTGGGCGTCTCCGAGCCGGGAGTACCTCCCTTGAGTAGTGCGGTGCCAGGTTTTTGTCCACAGGTAGCGGATCGGGTTGTGCATCGGGTCTCCTTGTGGACAACGGATCTCGTGTCGGCGGTGGCCTCTAGACTTCGAACATGCATTCGACGACGCAGGACCTTCCCGGCGCAGGTGGCAGCGGCGCCGTCGCCCGGTTGAGGGCTGCGCTGGGTATGTTCCGCGCCGGGATGGACGAGGCACTGTCCACCCCCACCGCCTGCCTGGAAGCGCGCGAACTCGGCGAACTGATCGGCGAACTGGCCGTGGAGAAGGCGCGCGCGGACGCGCTCACCCTGACCTGGGTACGCGAGGCCGAAGCCGGCGACATCGGGAAGACGACGGGTGCTGCGACCGCGGCGGGGTGGTTGCGCACCGTGCAGCGGATGTCGAAGACCGAGGCGTCCGCCACCGTCGGCTTGGCGCGGGACCTGGATCGTACGGTGACCATGACCGCGCGGGCTCTTGCTCGTGGGGAGTTGTCGTTGAAGCATGCGCAGGTGATCGCGTTCGCGGTCAAGGACCTGCCCACCTGGATCGGTCCCGAACAGCGGGTGAAGGCCGAGGAGTACCTGATCGCCTGGTCGAGGCGGCGTAACCCCGACGACATCCGGGTGTTGTGCCGGGCGTTGCTGCAGTACCTCGCACCGCAGGAGTGGGAACGCCGCCTCGGCAAGGAGCTCGGCGACGCCGAACGCGCAGCGGAACGTAAACGGTCCCTGCGCTACCTGGCCAACGGTGTTCCCGGCTCCGAAACCGTGGTGATCAAGCTTCCGGCGGTGGAGATGGAGACCCTCCGGAAGATGGTCGAGGCGCTGATTGCCTCCGACGCCCGCCCCGACCCCGACGAACGCCCCCTGGACCAGCGGCGTGGGGACGCCTTTGCGGAACTGGTCGCCCGGTGGGCGCAGCAGCAGGCATCGCCCAACCGCGGCCGCGGACGCGACTGCGTCACGGTCACCGTTGGAGTCGACCAGCTACTGACCGGCCTCGGGTTCGGCACCATCGATGACCTCAACCCCGTGCGCCCCATGCCCTGCAACTGCCAAACCCCCGACGCCAAACGCCAGGCCCAGCGCAAGACCCGACAGCAGAACAAGAACACCAGCAACACCAACGGCACCACGGGCACCAAGCCCACGACGCCCGCCTGCAGCAATGGCGCCGACGACACCGAGGACACCAAGGCCAAGAACTCCGTCCGCAGCGAGGACGCGAACGACAGCGAGCGCGAAGCCGGTGCAGGTGGCGTTGCCGGAACCAGCGACTCGGAGGAGGCCGGTGCCGAGTGCACGGTGGCTACGCGGGAAGGTCATCCAGCCAAGGAGAAACCACCGGGCGATCCGGGTGGGTACGCGGACCGGGTACCCGAACCGCGAGGCCCCGGGCAGCACCCACAACCGCACAGCGAGACCGGAGCGGATCCAACAGGTGAAACGGATCCGGAAACCGACGCCGAGACCGGGGAGGGTGCGGCGCGCCTGGAGGCTGCCCCCGACCCGCACGACGGCTGCACCAAGTGCGGAGGCGGTGGATCGGCCCGGATCCTCGGCCTGCGCGGCGAACCGCTCTCAGTCGCCACCATCCGCAGGATGGCCTGCGACGCCAACATCATCCCCGTCGTCCTCGGCGGCAACGGGGAGGTCCTGGACGTCGGGATGGCCGACCGGTTCTTCACCGAACCCCAACGCCGAGCACTCGCCGTCCGGGACGGGTCCCACTGCCACTTCCCCGACTGCCAGGTGCCCGAGCGGCGCTGTGTCGCTCACCACCTGAACCCGTGGGACGACTTCGGACCGACAGACCTCACCAACGGAGTGCTGCTCTGCAAAACCCACCACACCTTCGTCCACCACAAAGGCTGGACAGTGCGGATGGGTGACCACGGACACCCCGAATACATCCCGCCAGAGTGGGTGGACCCGCGGCAGAAAGTGCGCCGGCCATGACAGCGATCTGGGCGTGCTTCCGCCTATCGTGAGCCCATGTCGAAGTCGCAGGTCCTGGAAGTGGCCGGGCATGAGGTGACTGTCACCAACCCGGACAAGCTGGTCTTCCCCGCCGGCGGCCACACCAAGCTCGACCTGGTGCGCTACTACCTCGCCGTCGCCGACGGAGCCCTGCGTGGCATCGAGGGCCGCCCGATGATCCTGAAGCGGTTCGTGAAGGGCATCGAGCAGGAGGCGTTCTTCCAGAAACGCGCACCCGGCAACCGGCCGGACTGGGTGGAGGTGGCCGAGCTGCACTACGCCTCCGGGCGTTCGGCGGAGGAGGCCGTGGTGCGTGACGCGGCCGGGCTGGCGTGGGCGGTCAACCTGGGCTGCGTCGACCTCAACCCCCACCCCGTGCTCGCGGAGGACCTCGACCATCCCGACGAGCTACGCATCGACCTCGACCCCGTTCCCGGCGTGGAGTGGAAGCAGATCCTCGATGTCGCGCTGGTGTCCCGCGAGGTGCTGGAAGACCACGGGCTCGCCGCCTGGCCGAAGACCTCCGGGTCGCGAGGCTTCCACATCTACGCGCGGATAGAACCCCACTGGACGTTCCGCGACGTACGACTCGCCGCGGAGACCGTCGCCCGTGAGGTGGAGAACCGCGCGCCCGACCTCGCCACCAGCAAGTGGTGGAAGGAGGAACGCCAGGGCGTGTTCGTCGACTTCAACCAGAACGCCAAGGACCGCACGGTCGCGTCGGCGTACTCCGTGCGGCCCACCCCTGACGCCCGCGTGTCCACCCCTCTGCGGTGGGACGAGGTGCCCGACTGCCGGCCCGAGGCGTACACCCTGCCGACCGTCCTCGAACGCTACGACGCGCTCGGCGACCAGTGGGAGGGCATCGGCAGCTCGCACGGATCCCTGGAACCCCTGCTCGACCTCGCCAGGCGACTCGGACCCGCGGAGAAGCCGCCCAAGGGGACCGGCCGCCGTCAACAGACGATGCCGCTGGTCGAGATAGCCCGGGCGAAGACGAAGGAGGAGGCCCTCGAAGGGCTGGAACGCTGGAAGTCCCGGCACGAAGCCGTGGTCGGGCAGCTGCAACCCGCCGACATCCTGGTCGACGGCATGCGCGGACGAAGCTCGGTCTGGTACCGCATCCGGGTCAACCTCCAGCACGTCCCCGAGGCGCACCGCCCACCGCAGGAACCCCTCGAGGTCGACTACGACCCGTGGGCAAACACCCCGTGGGCGCAGGAGCGGGACAGCCGCTGACAGGTCCCTCGGCCTCATCACCGGCGCGCACCGGCGCACACCGAGGCACACCGAGGTTTTCCCGGACCGGGCACCACGGGCATCCCGGGCAGAAATTCTCACTCGCCCCATGTCCGGCGCCGCGGCTGGAACTCCAGGTCCAACGGCCGGAAAACCGCGCCCGGAGCAGGCAGGATGGCGGGCAAGTCGACCGTGCTCGGTAAGGCATTCCTGCCTGCGCGTAACGATGGAAGCCCCGGGACCCCGAAGGACCGATGGGGGCTCGCGGTGTCGACTCCCACGCCGGTGCGCGCGAGGATTGGGGTAAGAGAAGCGAGGTTTTCAGGTGACTCTCATCGCGAACGAGCGAGTACGGGGATCCTTGGAACGGATCGCCGAAAGCGCCGCCGCGCTCACCGATGCGGAGTATTCGGGCATCGTGCTGGTCGACGGCGAACCACCCGAACTCGCTGTGTCGCACGGCCCGCACCACTCGACATACGACGCGCTGCTGCTCGGTGCCGAGTCGGGTGTGCTGCGCCGGGTGCTCGACTGCGACGGACCCACGCACGTCACCGACGTTCACAGCCTGCCCGTTCCGCACCAACGCTCGCGGGGGCGTCGGCGGGCCGGAGGAGCGGGCAGTTCACCTTCACCTTCACCTTCACCTTCACCTTCACCCTCGACGCCGACCTGCGGCCTGCTCGGCGACCGCATCCTCTCCCCGGAGTGCGGTGACCTGTGCGGGGCGCTGGTCGTGGCCGCCAAGCGCGGCGGCACCTTCACCGCCGAGGACGCTTCCGTGGTCACCGTTCTCGCCGACGCGGCCGGAGCGGCGATCGAACAGGCGCGGATCGCGGCCCGGGAACGACGACGTCAGCACTGGCTTTCCATCAGCGCCACGGTGACCAGCCTGCTGCTGAAGCACGTCGACCCGAAGGAGGCGCTGCGCGAGATCCTGCGCGGCGGCTTCCGGGAACTGTGCGGCGCCGACGTCTCAGCGGTGATGTGCGCCGACCCGCTCCGGCCGGGCGTACCGCTGATCATCGCCGTGGACGGACTCGGTCTGGACGACGTCCCGGTCACCGAGATGTCGCCGGACAGCCTGACCGGGCGGGTCCTTCGTACCGGCGAGGAGATCATCAGCGCCGACCTGTCCGCGGTCGAGGGTTACAACCCGCCGGTCCCGTGCGCCAGGCGCCTCGCCTCGATGGGGCCCGGGATGCTGCTGCCCTTGCAGGCCGGGCGACGGATCCTCGGCGTCCTGCAGGTCGGTTGGCGCCGTGGCTCGCCGCAGGGCGTGGCGGCGCTGGAACGGGGGGAGCAGGTGGAGCTGGTACGCGGCTTCGCCCGTCAAGCCGCCCTTGCGCTGCTGCGGTTGCACTCGGAGGAGGACCGCGACCAGCTGCTGTTGCTACGGGAACGCGACCGCATTGCCGGCGAGCTGAGCGGCGGCGTGATCGAACGCCTGTCCCAGTCGGAGCTCGACCTGCACAGCGCCCTCGGTCTCACCCGGCAACCCGAGGTACGCAGCCGCCTGCAGTCGGCCGTCGAGGCGCTGGAGGACACGGTCCGGGCCATGCGGGACACCGTGTTCCAGACCCAGGACGAGGCAACCACGGACGTGCGGTCGACTGCCTGGCAGCCGCTGCTGGAGGAGATCGACTCCGCCTGCTCGACGGCCGGCCTGCATCCCCGGCTGGTGCTCACCGGTCACCTGGACCAGACGGCCCTGGCCAGCTCTGTGCGCGGAGAGCTCGCCGCCGCGGTCCAGCACTCGCTCGCGCTCGCGCCACACCCGTCGGCGACCTCGGTGGAGGTGTGCATCGAGGCCATGGTCGACCACCTGGTGCTGACCGTCTCCGACCAGGGACGCCCGCCGGCCACGACCATCGAGGCAGAACGCATCGCCTGGCTGGAGGAACGTGCCCGGGAACACGGCGGCCGGGTCTCCGTGTCGCAGACCGAGAACCACACTCGCATCGAATGGCACCTCCCCGCCTGACCTCAGGCGGGGTCGACGACGGAGACCGCGCCTGAGCCGTGGGCGTGGACCGGCTCGGCGCCGGAGTACACCCGCCACAGCTGCGCGTACCGGCCGCCGGCGGCCACCAGGTCCCGGTGCGTGCCGTCCTCCACCACCTGGCCGTGGTCGACCACGACGATCCGGTCGGCGCGTTCGGCGGTGGTGAGCCGGTGCGCGATGAGCAGCGTGGTGCGCTGCCGGGCCAGCGTCTCCGTCGCCTGGATGACCAGCGCCTCGGTGCCGGGGTCCAGCGCAGCGGTCGCCTCGTCCAGCAACAGGATGTCGGGGTCGACGAGGTACGCCCGGGCCAGTGCGAGCAGCTGCCGCTGCCCGGCGGACAGGTTGCGCCCGCGCTCGCCCACCGTGTGCAGGTAGCCGTCCCGCATCCGGGCGACCGCCTGGTGCGCACCCACCGCCCGCGCCGCCGCCTCGACCTCGGCGTCGGTGGCCTCCGGTCGCCCGTACGCGATCGCGTCGCGGACCGTGCCCGGGAAGAGGAACGACTCCTGGGGTACGTAACCGAGCCGGTGACGGTACCCGCCCAGGTCGAGCTCGCGGGCGTCCGTTCCGTCCACCCGTACGCTTCCGCCGGTCGGGTCGTAGAACCGGGCGACCAGCTTCACCAGCGTGGTCTTCCCGGCTCCGGTCTCCCCGACCAGCGCGACCGTCTCGCCCGCACGCACCCGCAGGTTGATTCCCTGCAACGCGTCGCCCGCGGCGTTCTGGTAGTGGAACCGCACGTCGTCGAAGACGATCTCACCGGTGAGCCGGCCGACCTGCTTCGGGTGCTCGGCCTGCGGTGTGGTGGTGGGAGTACGCAACAGCTCACCGATCCGGCGCAGGCCCACCCGCGCCTGCTGGTAGCCGTCGAAGACCTGGGAGAGCTGCTGGACGGGGGAGAAGAACAGGTCGAGGTAGAGCAGGTAGGCGATCAGCGCACCGGTGGTGAGGCTGCCGGAGTGCACCAGCCCGGCTCCCACACCGAGCACGACCGACGCCGCGGCCAGGTTGAGGAACTGCACGAACGGGAAGTACGTGCCGATGTAGCGCTGGGCCCGCAACCTGCTGACCCGGTAGGCGTCGCTCTTCTCCTCGAACCGGTTGGCGTTGTGTTCCTCGCGGCCGAACGCCTGCGCCACCCGCATCCCCGCGACGTTCTCCTGCAAGCTGGTGTTGACGACGCTGATCCGCTCCCGCGCCTCCTGGTAGGCGACCGAGGACTTGGCCCGGAAGATCAGGGTGGCCACGATCAGCACCGGCATCAACGTGAGCACCGCGAGGGCGAGCTCCCAGTTGATCCACACCAGCGCGACCAGAACACCGACGAACTGAAGGATCGCGACCACCGCGGTGAGCAGTGAGGTCTGCAGGAACGACGAGAGCGCGTCGATGTCGGTGGTCATCCGGGTCATGATCCGGCCACCCATCTCGCGCTCGTAGTAGTCGAGCCCGAGGCGCTGCAGATGGGCGAACAGCTTGACCCGCAGGGAGTACAGCACGCGTTCGCCGGTGCGGCCGGCCACCCTGGTCTGGCCCATGTTGATCATCCAGTCGGTGATCACGACGCCGAGCGCGACCGCCGCGGCCACCAGGACGACCGACACCGCCTGCCGCTGCACGCCCGCGTCCACGCCGTGCCGGATCAGCAGGGGCAGGCACAGCGAGGCGATCGCGTCCGCCGCCACGAGGACCAGCGCCAGCAGCAGCGGCCGGTTGAACGGCCGGAGTGTACGCGGCAGGGTGAAGCCCGGGTCGGCCTGCTGCGCGTCCTCCATGCTGACCTCGGGGACGTCGCGGACCGGGGGCAGTTTCGCCACCTGGGCGAGCACTTCCGGCGTCGGCGGCATGCTGGCCAGCCAGCCGCCACCCATGCCGCCTCCGCCACCGCCGCGGCCTCCGCCGCCACCGAACCCGCCTCCGAGACCGGTCGCCTGCTGCACCCGGGTCAGGTGGCTGGGCGTGTCGTCGCCGCTGCGTACCCACAGGGCGGGGGTGACCCCGTCGACCTGGGTGTCAACCTCGGCTTGCCGCTGCTCGACCTCGGCTTCGCCGGCCTCGATGCCCTCGGCGTCCTCGCCCGGTCCGGACAGCAGCAGGCGGTAGAGCGAGCACCTGCTGGTGAGTTCCTCGTCCGTGCCGACGTCGACGACACGTCCCTCGTCGAGCACCGCGATCCGGTCGGCCAACTGCAGTGTCGAACGCCGGTGGGCGATGATGATCGTGGTCCGCCCCGCCATCACCTGGCGCAGGGTGGCGTGGATCTCCGCCTCGGTCTGGGAGTCGACCGCCGACGTCGCGTCGTCGAGCACCAGCAGGGTCGGGTCGCTGAGCAGTGCCCGGGCCAGCGCGACCCGCTGCCGCTGCCCGCCGGACAGCGTGAGCCCGCGTTCGCCGACCACGGTGTCGTAGCTGTCGGGCAGTGCCTCGATGAAGTCGGTGGCCTCAGCGGCCCGGGCGGCGGCGCGCACCTGTTCGTCGGTGGCGTCCGGACGTCCGTAGGCGATGTTGGAACGCACGGTGTCGGAGAACAGGAAGCTGTCCTCGAACACCAGGCCGATCCGGGCCCGCAGCGAGCTGAGGGTGAGGTCGCGGACGTCGTGTCCGTCGACCAGGACCGAGCCCCTGTGTACGTCGTAGAAGCGGGGGAGCAGCTGGGAGATCGTCGACTTGCCCGATCCCGCCGTACCCACCAGTGCCACCGTCTCCCCGGCGTTCACGTTCAGGGACAGGCCGGACAGCACCGGGTCGGAGGCGAGGTAGCCGAAGTGCACGTCGCGGAGCTCGACGGCACCCGGGCCGACAGGAAGCTCGATCGCGTCCGGCTTCTCGGTGATCACCGGCCGGGAGTCGATCACCTCGAACACCCGGATGACGCTGGCCCGGGCCTGCTGGCTCATGACCAGGAAGTTGGACAGCATCCGCACCGGTGCGACGAGCTGGCTCAGGTAGCTGGAGAACGCCAGGAAGGTGCCGAGGGTGATGTTGCCGCGTACGGCGAGATATCCGCCCAGGGCGAGGATGCCGACCTGGCCGAGCAGCGGGACCGCCTGCAGCGTGGGCCCGTAGCGACTGGTCAGCCGGATCGCGCGCAGCCGGGAGCCGAAGAGGTTGCGCGCCTGGCGTTCGAGCCGGCCGAGCTCGCGCCGTTCCTGGCCGAAGCCCTTGACGACCCGGACGCCGGTGACCGCGGAGTCGACGATGCCGGCGACCTCGGCCGCCTGCTGCTGGGCGTCCCACGTGGCTGGGAAGAGCCGGCTGCGGCTGTGGTAGCCGATCAGCATCAACGCCGGCGCCACCGCGAGCGCGACCAGCGTGAGCAGCGGCGACAGCCACACCATGATGGACAGCGAGATGACGAACAGCAGGATGTTGCCCAGCATCATCGGCAACATCTGCAGCAGGCCCTGCACCATCATGATGTCGCTGATCGACCGGCTGACCACCTGCCCGGTGTGCAGCTCGTCCTGGCGGGCGCCGTCCAGCCGGGACAGCGCGCGGAACAGGTCGCCGCGGATCGTGTGCTGGACGTCGAGTGCCAGCCGGCCGCCGAGGTAACGGCGTACGAAACCCGCGCCGAAGGTCGTCAGGCCCAGTACGAGCAGTACTCCGATCCACGGCAGCATCGGCGCGGTCCGGGCGATGATCACGTGGTCGACGATCTGGCGCTGGACCAGTGGAACGAACGCGCTCGCGGCCATGGCCACGATCGCCCCGCCGAAGCTGGCGAACACCAGCGGCCTGGACCGCCAGCAGTAGCGGGCGAGGCGGCGCACCCACCGGTCGGCGGAGGACTGACCAGGGGCCGCGGGTGTGCCCGAGTGGCCGGGCTGTTCGGGCTGTTCGGGCTGGTCGGGCTGACTGTTGCCGGCGGATGCGGGCCGGCCCGGCTGCTGGGAGCCGTTGGACGAGGCTGTCGTGGCGGCGGTCATCTGGTGGCGGGCACCTCGGCTTCCGGCGACGGTGGGGTCTGGAGGGCTGTGGGTTCCTTCGGGGCGGCGGCGCTCTTCGGGGCGCGGTCCTTCGCGGCGGGGGAGTGCCGGGCCCAGCGCGCGTCCATCGCGTCGTCGACCTCGGCGAGCTGGCCGAGCAGGGCGTCCGGGGCGGAGATCTCCGCCAGCAGCGGGCGCAACCGGTCGCCGTAGGCGGTCTCGGCCTGGGCGAGCGCTTCCCGTCCCTCGGCGGTGAGGGCGAGGCGGACGACGCGGCGGTCACCGGGTTCGCCACGCCGGGTGAGCAGACCGGCGGCGACCAGCCCGTCGACGACGACGGTGATCGCGGGCTTGCTGGTGGCGAGGCGGGTCGCGATGTGGGTGGAGCGCTCGGTCCCACGGGAGACCAGCTCCAGGATCCGGAACTGCGCGAGGGTCAGCCCGGCGTCGGCACGCTCCAGCAGCCGCGCCAATCGGACGATCGCCCGCACGGCACGCTCGACCGAAGGTTCGTCATCTTTCACAGTTAAGGAGGCTAACCGTTAGGACGCCGAATGTCTCGCCCGTCCGGCCTGATCCGGCCAGGACGGCACATCCCTCCCGCCGCCGCTGCCGCGACGACCGGGCGCCTCGGTGGCGGACGACGTGCTAATTTGGGCGAGTGACCAAATCAGTGCAGCGGCGCCTTACGTGGGGGAAGGACCCGTCATGAAGGTGCTCGACACCCCGCGGCCGCCGAGCGGACTGCGCCGACTCTTCTTCCGGCTGCCCATCCACCTCTACCGGGCACACCTCGGCTGGCTGCTGGGCGGCAGGTTCATGCTGCTCACCCACACCGGGCGGGTGTCGGGCAGTGCGCGCCGGGTGGTGATCGAGGCGATCGACCACGACCCGCGCGACGGGAGTTACGTCGGCCCGTCGGGGTACGGACGGCGTTCGGACTGGTACCGCAACATCCTCGCCAACCCCGGCGTGACCGTTCAGGTCGGCCGGCGCGTGCGCGCGATGACCGCCACTCCGGTGCCGCCGGCGGAGAGCGCGGAGCTCATGGCCCGTTACGCCGTCAGGTATCCGCGGCTCGCGCCCAGGCTGACTCGGTTCATGGGCTTCCAGGTGGACGGCAGTCAGGACGACTACCGCGCCGTCGGCGAGCGAATCTCGTTCGTACGCTTCACACCTGCTCGCCTATCATCGACGGATGGGCGAAGGACCTGAGCTGACCACCGAGCGGCTGCTACTGCGCCGGTGGCGGGAAAGTGACCGGGCGCCGTTCGCGGCGATGAACGCCGACCCCGCCGTGATGGAGCACTTCGTCAATCCGTTGAGCGAGGCCGACAGCGACGCGTTCGTCGACCGGATGGAGGCCGGCTTCGAGCGGGACGGCTTCGGCCTGTGGGCGGTGGAGGTACGCGAGACCGGCGACTTCATCGGGTTCACCGGACTGTCCCGTGTCAGCTTCGACGCGCCGTTCGTGCCGGCGGTGGAGGTCGGCTGGCGGCTCGCCCACCACGCGTGGGGACGCGGGTACGCACCCGAGGCGGCCAGGGCGGCGCTCGGGTTCGCCTTCGAGACGGTCGGCCTGACCGAGGTGGTGTCGTTCACCGCACCGGTCAACCAGCGTTCGCAGTCGGTGATGCGCAAGATCGGCATGCGCCCGGACCTGGACGGCGACTTCGACCACCCGCGGGTTCCGGAGGGGCACCCGATCCGGCGGCACGTGCTGTGGCGGATCGGCGTGGACGACTGGCGTACGACGTGACCGTTGGTGCCGTCGGGAACGTGACCGCACGCCAGGTGGCCGAGGCGTTCGACCTGGGTACGCCGACCGGGGAGCTGGATCTCGTCCAGCACACGGTGTCGCAGACCTGGCGGCTGACCACGAGCGCGGGACGCTTCCTGGTCAAGGAACTCTGGCCCGACGAGGACCGCCCGTGGGCCGACGAGCTCAACTGGAGAAGGACCTTCGAGGAACGCGTCGCGGCCGCGGGCATCCGGATCCCGCCCCCGGTGCCGCCGCCTACGAAGGCGTACGGCTGGACGTCGCGGGTCGCCGGCCGGGGTGCCTACCGCGTCACCGAATGGGTCGAGCACCGCAAGGTCACCGCCGATGACGACCTGAGCGACTGGCTGGGACGCGTGCTCGCCGTCCTGCACAGCTTCGAGCCCTACCCTAGTGATACCGGCGACCTGGAACCCTTCTACTACGTGCATCCGGCCGATCGCTGGCGCGAGTGGGCCGCGCAGGCGCGGCGTCAGGGCCGCCCGTGGGCAACGGAGTTCGCCGGTCGGCTGGACGGTTACCTACGCCAGACCGAACGCCTGCGTACGACGTACTCCGGCATCGGCGACCACGTCCTCACCCACCGGGACATGGTTCCGTTCAACGTCCTGATGACCCCCACCGGTCCGGTACTCACCGACTGGGACGTGATCGGGCCGGACAGCGCGAGCCTGGAGACGGGGTTCGCCGCGGTGACGTTCGCGTACCGGGACCCCCGCCTCGTCCGGCGCACGCTCGCGTCCTACGCCGCGAACGGCGGCAAGCTCGTCGGCGGACTCGGCGAGAACCTCTTCGCCCACAAGCTCGGCAGCGAACTCGGCCGACTGGCGGGCATGGTCGACGCCGTCGTCACCGGCGCTCCGCAGACCGGATGGATGACGCGGTACGCCGACCCGGACACCGGCGTCGGGGACGCGATGGCGGAGGTGGCGGCCGCCGAGGACCGGCTTCGCCGGCTGGCTGCCGACCTCGGTGTCTGACGACGGCCGCCGGCCGCAGGGCTGGAGCGCTCACGGCTGGAGCGGCTCACGTCGCAGCGACACCCTCCGGTGGGCGATACGCCAGCCGTCGGGCGTGCGCCGCAGCACGTCGGTGTAAACGCCGCTGCCGACGGATCCGTCACGCCGTAGGCCGATGAACTTCGAGCGAGCGGTGATCTCGCCGTCGTGTTCGGCCACGACGATGTTGGTCACCAGGTGGGCGACGGGGTTTCGGTCGCCGAGTTCCAGTGCCGATGCGCGGATCGCGTCGATGCCGTTGAGAACCTCGCCTCCCAGTGGCGTCAGGTCGTAGTCGACGTCGCCGGTGAACACCTCGCCGAGCCTGTCGAGGGCGCCCTCGTCGACGAGGTGGCCGTGCAGGGCGATGAGCTCGTGGATGGCGAGCCGGTCCTCGGTGGTCAGAGTCATCCCCGGATCCTGCCCTAGTAGGGCGGTAGGTCAGAGGGAGACCGGGCAGAGGGAGACGGGCAGAGCGGTGAGGCGCCAGGTTCCCGGGTCCGGTGCGCGCTGGGCGCCGTCGCCCGCGAACGCGAGATCGGGAAACCGGCGCAGAAGTCCGGTGAGCGCGGCCTCCGTCTGGACGCGCGCCAAGGCCGCGCCGAGACAGAAGTGCGGCCCGTGGGCGTATCCTAGGTGCGCCGGTTTGCCTGCCGGGCGGCGCAGGTCGAACCGGTCGGGGTCTGCGAAGACGCGCGGGTCACGGTTGGCGGCGGCGAGTGCGACGGTGACGGGTTCTCCCTTGCCGATGGGGAAACCGGCGATGTCGGCGTCCTCGCGGGCGTAGCGAGGAAGGGTCAGTAGCTGAGGGCCGTACCAACGGGTCAGTTCCTCGACGGCGCCGGGCATCAGGTCTTCGTCGGCGCGCAGCGCGGCCAGTTGGCCGGGGTGACCGAGCAGAGTCTCCACGGCGTTGGCGACGAGGTTCGCCGGGGTCTGGCCGGCAAGGATCAGGTGCCAGACGAGGGTGACCAGTTCGGTGTCGCCGAGCCGGTCCTGGTCGTCGGCGTGGACGCCGACCAGTTCGGACAGCAGGTCCGCACCGGGTTCGTGCGTACGGCGGGCGACCGCGGCCACGGCGTCGCGCATGATGGCGGGGATGGCCCGCGCGAACGCGGGGCCGTGTCCGGCGGTGACCGCGGCGCCGTAGGTGCGCCAGGACCCTCGGTCCTCGGGCGGGATGCCGACCAGCTCGCAGATCACCTCGATCGGCAGCGGCCTGGCGAAGTGGTCCAGCAGGTCCACCGCGTTCCCGTTGCCGCCGCCGGCGGGCTCGGCCCGCTCGGCCTTCTCGGCCAGGTCGTCGAGCATGCCTTCGACGATGCGCATGACGCGCGGCCGGAACTCCGCGGCACGCCGTGCGCTGAACGACGGTGAGACGAGCCGGCGCAGTCGGGTGTGCTCGGGTCCGTCCATTTCCTGCATGGTCCGCATGTACTTCAGGCAGTGCTCGGGAACGTCCGGACGCAGGTAGCTGTTCGCGTTGAGCTCGAACCGCGGGTCGGTCAGCATCGCCTTCGCGTGCTCGTACCTGGTGACCGCCCACATCGTGCCAAATCCCGGTGTCACCAGCCGCGCCAGCGGGCAGATCTCGCGGGCCCGTCCGTACGCGGTGAAGGGGTCGCGCAGGGCGGCGGGATTGGACAGGTCGATCTCGGGGATGGCAGTCATGCGTACTCCAGATGGTAATTTCAGATGATGACGGCATCTGAATGGGGACAGTATCCTACCCGCGGAGCGACGGCAACGAAGTGCACGAAGGGACGCGATGGTCCGGCGCAGCAGGGCGGAGATGCAGGAGCACAACCGGGGCCGGGTACTCGCCGCGGCCCGGGACGAGTTCACCGAACGCGGTTTCCGCGACGCCAAGATCGACCAGATCGCCGAGCGAGCCGAGCTGACCCGCGGCGCGGTCTACTCCAACTTCCCGAGCAAGCGGGCCCTCTACTTCGCCGTACTGGCGGAGGACGCGGAGCGGGCAGCCGACCAGCAGTACCCACCGACCGCCACGACTGCCGGCGCGGCACTGGGTGACTTCGCGCGTGCCTGGATGGCCCGGCTTCCCCTGTCCACCGAGGATCAGCGCAGTGCGAGCCGGTTGGGCCGGGACCTCATCCCCGAGATCGTGTCCGACGAACGGGTCAGCCGACCGTTCTCGCAGTTGACGAGTCTCGGCGCCATCCTGCTCGGCCTGTGCCTGGAACAGTTCCCGTCCTCGCGCCGGGCCGCCTCCCGCATGGTCCAGGTGGCCGAGATCGCCCTGACGACTCTGCACGGCGCCGGCCAGCTCGCCGCGGCGGCGCCGGGGTTCGGGGAGCCCTTCGCCGTCGTCCGCGCGTGCGAACAGCTCGCCGAGCTCGACCTTGACGACACGTGGCGGCCCGCTCACCTGCCGCACGTCGCACCGGCGCGACCCGTCGACCGGCCCTGGCGACCGCCGGCGACGACCGACGCACTGCGGGACGAGCCGGCCGACCTGGAACAAGACGGTGTCCTCGCCGTGCTCGGACTCCATCGGCTGGCCGCCGTCGAGGAGGCACTGCGCGCTGCGCCGCCCGAGAGCGCGGTGACGGCGGTCCTCGTCACCAGCAATCCCGGTGAGCTCGGCCCGCTCGCCCGCCTGGCCGTCACCGACCTGCGCACCGGTCTCAAAGGCGCCTTCGCGCCGTCAGCCTGGCCCAGGCTCCGGATCGTCCACGACGAGTCCGGCGAGCTCGCCGCGGCCGCCGGAGTGTCCGCCGTCAGCGACGCCACCGAGACGGCAGTCCGCATCCAGGCGGGCCGGATCATCGCCCGCGCGGACGGTTACGGCGCCTGCCATGCCGCCGCTTCCGCATAGGTTCTGCTCCGCAGCGCGGGCGGGCCGGTGGAACAGGCGTACGGCGTCGGTGGTTGGGTCGAGGAGTACGCCACCGACGTGGTGTTCCCCCGAGGGAAGGAGTTGCCGTGCCGAAGCCGCCCGTGCCCGCCGACGTCGAAGTGATCCTGAAGAGTCCCAACCCCGCCGTGATGGCAACGGTGCGCCCGGACGGTACGCCGGTGTCGGTGGCCACCTGGTACATCTGGGACAACGGCCGGGTGCTGCTCAACCTGGACGCGACCCGCAAGCGCCTGGAGCATCTGCGTGCCGACCCGCGGGTCTCGCTGACGGTCCTGGACGGCGACTCGTGGTACCGCCACGTGAGCCTGCAGGGCACGGTGACGCTGGAGCCGGACCCGGACCTGGCCGACATCGATCGGCTGTCCAAGCACTACGGCGGGAAGCAGTACCCCAACCGCGAAAGCCCACGCGTGACTGCCTGGATGGACGTCGAGCAGTACCACATCTGGGGTTTCTGACAGCCTTTATCCCGGCGCTCGACGAGCCGAGAGCCCAGACAGCAGAAAGCCCGGCCGGTCACGTGACCGGCCGGGCTTTCTGCGTACGTGAGGAAACTCAGCGCAGCGACAGCGACTTCAGCGCGGTGTCGACCTCGGCCATCTGCCCGTTGGTCAGCGGACCGTGCCGGAGCGCGCCGGCGTTGTCCTGGGCCTGGGCCACCGTGCGGATACCGGGGATCGGCACGAACGCCTCGCTGCGGGCGAGCAGCCAGCCGAGCGCGCCCTGGGCGAGCGTACGGCCGCCGGAGGTGAGCACGCCGCGGATGTGCTCCAGCGCGTCCAGCGTGCGGCCCTCCTTGCCTGCGAAGTCGAACCGACGGCGTACGTCGTCGTCGGCGAACTTCGTGTCCCGGTTGAACTTCCCGGTCAGCGCGCCCATCGCCAACGGTCCGCGGTTGATGCCGGCGAGGTTCTCCGACTCGATCAGCTTCACCATCTCGGGGTTGTCGTCGATGACGTTCGCGTGCAGCTGGATCGCGGCGCAGTGCTCACTGCGGGCGAACACCGCCGCCCGCTGCGGGTCGTCGGTGCTCCAGCCGAACGACCGGATCTTTCCGAGCTGGACCAGCTCCTCCAGCGTGGCCACCACGTCCTCGGCCTGCTCGAGGTCATAGTCGCCGATGTGGAACTGGTAGAGGTCGATCACGTCGGTGTCCAGGCGGGCCAGGCTCTCGTCGCACTGCGCGCGGATCGAGGAGGGGGAGGCGTCCCGGCCGATGGCCTGCTGGGCACCCTCGTCGATCAGGTTGCCGAACTTCGTGGCGATCACCACGCGGTCCCGCCTGCCGGCCAGTGCCCGGGCGAGGACGCGTTCGCTGTGGCCCGCGCCGTAGACGTTCGCGGTGTCGAAGAAGGTCACCCCGGCGTCCAGGGCGGCCTCGATCGCGGCCACCGACTCGTTGTCGTCGACCTTTCCCCAGCCGATCGGGTTGCCGTCGCGGAACGCCGGCCCGCCGATCGCCCAGCAGCCGAAGCCGATCGGGCTCACGGAGATGCCGGAGCGGCCGAGGGTACGTGCGGGCATCGTCATGTCGTCTCCATCGGTGCGGGTTCAGTGCAGTAGTTCGTCGGTGGTTCGGTGGTGCGGTGGTTCGTCGGTGGTTCGGCGACAACAGGTCGCCTATCAGTCCTTACCAGAACCAGTACCGGCTCGAACCTGCGGCGGCGTCCGTTCCCGGCCGTGGCGCCCGCGTCGCGCTGTCCGAGACCGGTCGGCTGTCCTCATCCGGCCGGAAGGGCCAGCGCTCAGGGCTCGCGCCAGTTGGTCAGTCCGGCGCTAGCCTCGCCTACGCCCGGGGGTGGGAATCCGAAGCCCGACGTACCTCGACCAACCCGAGGAGTCGCAGTGGAACCACGACAGGCGCACGGTGAGCACCAGCACGAGCAGGAGGGCGGTGAGCCGGCTGACGGCGCCGTCAGCCGGCAGCAGTGGACCTGGTCGGTCCTGGCCGGCATGGCGTCCTACCTCGACGCCGGCTCGATCGTGGCCCTCGGTGCCGGACTCGCGTTGTTCCAGAGCTACCTGCACCTGAGCAGCGGTGCGGTGGGAGCGCTCGCCGCGATCGGCCCGAACGCCATCGGCTGCGCGATCGGCGCGTTCATCGGCGGACGACTCGGTGACAAGCTCGGCCGCAAACGCATCTACAAGTACGACCTGCTGGTGTACGCGCTCGGCATCCTGTGCATCGCGCTGGCGTTCAATGCGCCGATGCTGTTCGTCGGGACCCTGGTGGTCGGCATCGCCGTCGGCGCCGACGTACCCACCTCACTCGCTCTGGTGGCGGAGTTCTCCCCGGCGAAGGCACGCGGGAAGCTGCTCGGCTTCACCCAGGTCGCGTGGGGCGCCGGGCCGCTGGTCGTGCTGATCCTCGCGTACTTGCTGGCACCCCTTGATCTGCTGGGCATCCGGATCGTCTTCCTGCACCTGTTCGTCGTCGCCCTGGTCACCTGGGCGCTGCGCCGGCGGCTCACCGAATCGCCGCGCTGGCAGTCTGCCGCCGACGGCGGCAAGCAGGTGCAGCCGCACCACCGGGTGCGGGCGTTGTTCAGCGGTGCCAACCTGCGGGCGCTGGTGTGGACCGCGACGATCTACGTGTTCTGGAACATCGCCGCGGGTACGGGCGGGATCTTCACGCCGTACATCATCAAGACGCTGCACGCGGGCAGCCAGGCGGCCAGCGTCGCGTTGTCCGCCGTGGGTTTCGCCATCGGGATGATCGCCACGCCGTTGCTGTTCATGAAGTACGCCGACCACTCCCACCGGGTGCGGCGCATCATGTGGGGTGTCGGCGGCGTCATGCAGGTGGTGGCGTACGGCGCGTATCTGGTGTTCCCGTTCACCGTCCCGGTGATCATTCTCAACATCGTGCTCTTCGCCGTGGGTGGCGCGCTGGCGGGCGAGGCGTTCTACAAGGTGTTCAGCCAGGAGCTGTTCCCGACCATGTTGCGGGGTACGGCGCAGGGCTTCACGTTCGGTGTGGCGCGGACCTGCCTGGGGGTGTGGAGCCTGTTCGTGCCCACGCTCGCCAGTGCGGGGATCCGGCCGGTCGCGGCGTTGCTGGCGCTGTTCTTGTTGGTCAGCGCCGCGGTGGGGTACTTCTTCATGCCCAACACGTCCGGGAAGTCGCTGGAACAGATCGAGTCCGAACGCTCGGCCGTGCCAGGCTGAGCAGTTGCTCGGCTTGCTCGGCCTCTCGGCGCCGCGTCAAGGCGCGGTTGCGGAAGGGATGCGGTTTTTTACAATCGTCGCTCCGGGCCGGCGGTCGAGAATGGGGGCATGACCTACCAGAACCTGCTGCCCAGGCTGATCGTTTCCGACGCGAACGCGGCCATCGACTTCTACCGCAAGGCGTTCGGCGCCGAGGAGGTCGCCCGGTTCGCCGACGACGACGGGAAGGTCGTGCACGCCGAACTCCGGTTCGGGCCGGTGGCGATCACCCTGAAGGACGAGGACCCCGGCACCCCCGACATGGGCCCGGCCGCACTGGACGGCTCGCCGGTGATCCTCACGTTGTATGTGTCCGACGCCGACGCGGTGTCCGCGCAACTGGTGGGCGCGGGTGCCACCGTGGTCTTCCCGGTCGGCGACTCGCCGTACGGGCGGATGGGCCGCCTGCGTGACCCGTTCGGCCACGTGTGGATGCTCCACCAGGATGCCCCGGACTTCGCCGGCTGAGGGGTCGGAGCAGATCGGATCAGTCCCGTTCAACCGCGCGGCGGGCCCGCCAGGATCGCGTCCTCGATCCTGGCGGGGTCACCGGGCGCCAGCCAACGTCCCCACCAGGTGGCGCCGGCGTCGGCGAGAGCGGCGATTCCGTCCGGATCGTCGATGCCGCTGACCTTCATGTCGAAACCGTCACAGGTTCCGCGTTCGCGGGCGACGAACGCGAGGAGCTCTCGGACGTCGGCGGGAGTGATCGGTCCCTCGCTCGCCTGCGGCGGTCCTTTGTAGGCACAACAGCCGTCCCAGCGGGCGATCCGGCGGCGAACGCCCGGAGCCAGCAGGTCGCCACCGATCCAGATCGGGATCCGCGGCCGTTGGACCGGGGTGGCGGCGTAGCGCAGCCCGTCGACGCGGTAGTGCGTACCGTCGAGGTGAACGGGCCGGCCGGTCCACAACGCCGCGATGATCGCCAGCCCCTCGTCGACGCGCTCGGCTCGCTCGCGCGGGTGTGCCGGCTCACCGACCGCGCCGAAGCCGGGCTCGTGGCCGTCGCCGCTGCCGACTCCGAGGATCAGCCGCCCGCCGGACAACACGTCCACCGACACCGCCTCACTGGCGAGCTTCCACGGCCGGCGGCGGGGGAGCGGAGTGACGGTGGTGCCGATCCGGATCCGGCTCGTGGCCGTCGCCATCGCGGCCAGGCAGACCCACGGGTCGTAGGTCGGCAGGTCCGTCCGGCCCTGGTAGACGAGGTAGTCCTCGAGGAAGAACGCGTCCCAGCCGGCCTGCTCGGCCTGTGCCGCCAGGCGTGCCAGTCCGGCCGGGTCGAGTCCGGGCCCGGCCGCTCCGGTCGTCACCGAGAATCGCATGCGCGAAAGGTAGCGGGCACGACCGACAGCGGCTCCTGCTCGGCCACCTGTTGCCGACGCCGGTCCAGCTACGGCCACCACCCTGGACACGGTGAGAGCGGCCAACGAACAGTGGCACCGTGACAGCTGACCGCATCGTCGACGTCCGTACGTCCTTTGTCCACGCCGACAAGCCCGAGCCGGACCGCCGCGACGGTGGTGACCGGGAACCGGTCCGGCGCGACCACTGGCTGGGCGGCAAGGTCGCCAACCCGATGACGAAGTACGCGGAGTTCCGCGACAACCGCGACGCGGGGATCGGCGCCGCCGACGGTGGCACGGTCGTGGTGGAGGTCGAGTCGGAGTCCGGCGCGGTCGGTGTCTCCACGACGGCCGGACTGGCGACGGCGGCGGTCATTCAGCAGCACCTCGCCCGGCTGGTCGTCGGCGAACGCGCGAGCGCGCACTCGCGTACGTGGGACCGGATGTTCTCCAGCACGTTGCGGTACGGCCGGAAAGGCCTTGTGCTGCACGCGATCTCGGCGGTCGACCTGGCGATCTGGGACCTGCACGGCAAGGTCGTGGGCGAGCCCGTGCACGCGTTGCTCGGTGGCCGGATCCGGGACGCGGTGCAGGTCTACGCGACCGGTCCGCGGCCGGAAACCGCTGCCCGGTTGGGGTTCGCGGGCGCCAAGCTGCCGTTGGTGTGGGGCCCGTCGGAGGGCGAGGCGGGCTTCCGGAACAACGTCGCTCTGGCCCGGGAGGCACGCGAGGCGGTGCCCGCCGACTTCCCGTTGATGTACGACTGCTGGATGGCGCTGGACGTCGACTACGCCGTCCGCCTCGCGCACGCGGTCGAGCCGCTGGGCTTCACCTGGATCGAGGAGCCGCTGCCGCCCGACGACTACGCGGGCCTGCGCCGGATCCGGGACCGGATGCCGCCGACGATGACGTTGAACACCGGCGAGCACGAGTACACCGCGAACGGTTTCCGGCTGCTCTGCGAGGCAGGGGTGGACGTCATCCAGCCCGACCTCGGCTGGTGCGGCGGGATGACGGAGGTGCTGCGGATCGCCGCGGTCGCCCGTGTGTACGGCGTACGGGTGATCCCGCACACGTGCGGCATGCCGAACTACCACTTCGTGGTGACCCAACCGGGCGGTGACCTGGCGGAGTTTCCGGTGCTGTCCGCCGACGGTGAGCAGTTGGCGCCCCAGCACGCCCCGCTGCTGCTCGGCGAGGACATCCCTGACAAGGGCTGGTTGACAGTGGGCGAGAACCCCGGCTTCGGGCTGGCGCTGAACCCCGACGTGGAACTGGTGCCGGCCGTACCCGACCTGTCCGGAGTGGCGCGATGACGAAGCCGCGCGTAGGTGTGGTCGGCACCGGCTGGTGGGCCGGCACCGCGCACCTTCCCGCGTTGGCCGCGCACCCCGGTGCCGATCTGACGGCGATCTGCGAGCCGAAGGCCGACCGTGCCCGTGAGGTGGCCGCGCGGTTCGGCGTACGCCACGTCTTCGTCGACCTCGCCGACCTGCTCGCCGCCGAGGTCGTCGACGGCCTGGTGATCGCCACCCCGCACACCACCCACCACGCCCTCGCCCGGGCCGCGCTGGAGGCCGGGGTGCACGTGCTGGTGGAGAAGCCGCTCACCACCAGCGCTGCCGAGGCGTTCGACCTCGTCGACCTCGCGGAGTCCCGCGGGCTGCAGCTGACCGTGGGCTACACCTACCATCACACTCCGGCCGCCGCGTTCGTGCGCGACGCGGTCCGCGAGGAGATCGGCGACCTCGTCTGCGTCGCCGCGCAGTTCAACTCCGCCACCCAGACGCTGTTCGGCGGCGGCGACGACCCCGGCGAGCCGGACGTTCCGCACCCGATGACGTACGCCGACCCGGCCAGGTCAGGCGGCGGACAGGGCCACACCCAGGTGACGCACCTGATGGGTGCGGTCATCTGGACGACGGGCCGGGAGGTCGAGGAGGTGTTCTGCTACCAGGACGACCGCGGGCTGCCCGTCGACCTGGTGGACGTGATGGCGTTCAGGTTCGCCGGGGGCGGCCTCGGGACCGTCACCTCGACCGGGACCGCCGTGGACGGCCAGCCGCCCCGGCACCGCATCCATTACGACGGCACCCGCGGCACGGTGTTCCACGACCTCGCCACCGGAGCTGCCACCCTGGTGCGGGCGGGCGGGCAGCGGGTCGAGTGCCCGCCGCCCAGCGAGGGTCCGGCGTACCCGGTGGGCGCCCCGGTGCGCGCGTTCGCTGAGCTGCTCGCCGGCCGTGGCACCAACCGCGCGCCCGGAGATCTGGCGGCCGCCACCGTGGCGTTCCTGGACGCGGCGTACCGTTCGGCGGCGTCAGGGCGCGCCGAACGCGTGCCACACCGAGGTGACGCCAACCACTGATCGCAGTGCGTCGAGGAGCAACATGTCGTACGCCGCCGGCCGCCGGCCCCACCACGACGGTTCCGAACGCTACGTGAGCGACGAGGCGCCGAGCGTCGGCGACACGGTGACGGTGTTCGTCCGCACGGCCGACGACGATCCGGACGGCCCGGCCGATCGGGTGCACGCGCGGATGATCCGCGACGGCGAACCGGCGTACGTCCAGGCCACGGTGGACCGACGCGCCGACGGCGCGACCTGGTGGCGCGCGGACCTCCCCGTTGTCAACGAGACCTTGCGGTATCGCTTCCTGCTGGACAGCTCGCGCGGCCGCGACCGCTGGCTCAACGGCCGCGGCACCAATGAGCGCGACGTGGATGACAGTGCCGACTTCCGGCTGAGCACCGCGTCGGAGCCGCCTTCGTGGGCCGCGGACTCGGTGGCGTACCAGATCTTTCCCGACCGGTTCGCGCGGTCGGCCGCCGCGGACGGCCGGGAACTGCCGGACTGGGCCGTACCGGCGACCTGGGACACGCCCGTCCTCGCCCGGCACCCGGATGCCGTTCGGCAGGTGTACGGCGGGGACCTCGACGGCATCGCCGAACGCCTCGACCACCTCAGCACGCTCGGGGTGAACCTGATCTACCTGACGCCGTTCTTCCCGGCTCGCTCCAACCACCGTTACGACGCGGCCGGCTTCGACCACGTGGACCCGCTGCTCGGCGGCGACGCGGCGCTGGCCCGGCTCACCGAGGCCGCGCATCGACGGGGAATCAGGGTGATCGGCGACATCACGCTCAACCACGTGGGCGCCACCCATCCGTGGTTCCGGGCCGCGACGGCCGACCCGGCAAGCGTCGAGGACGGCTTCTTCCACATCGACCGAGCCACCGGCAGCTACGCCACCTTCGCCGGAGTCGCGTCCCTGCCCAAGCTCGACCACACCAGCGCCGAGCTCCGGAACCGTCTCTACGCCGGCCGGGGTTCGGTGGTCGACCGCTACCTGCGTGAGCCGTTCGGGCTGGACGGCTGGCGGGTCGACGTCGCGCACTCGGCCGGCAAGCACGGTCCCACCGACCTGGGGGAGCTGGTGAGCCGGACGACGCGGGCGACCGTCGAGGCCGCCCGGCCCGACGGCCTGCTGCTGGCCGAGGACCAGTTCGACGCCTCGGCCGCGCTGCAGGGGCCGGGGTGGCACGGGACGATGGACTACGCCGGGTTCACCCGGCCGGTGTGGTCCTGGCTGGTCGACGACATCGGCGAGGAGACGTTCTGGGGTACGCCCGGACCGGTGCCGGACTACGACGCGGGCGACCTCGCGGCGGTCATGGACACGTTCCACGCGGTGCAGCCCTGGCGTAGCGTGCGCCACAACCTGACTCTGATCGACTGCCACGACACCGGACGTTTCCGGTCCTTCGCCGGGCCGGATCGTCAGCTCGTGGCGGCAGCGCTGACGATGACGTTGCCGGGCATACCGATGGTGTTCGCCGGTGACGAGGTGGGCGTGGAGGGCGACCACCTGGAGTCCGGGCGGGTGCCGTTCCCATGGGATCGTTCCCAGTGGGACACCCGGACGTACGCCACCTACCGCGAGCTGATCGCGCTGCGGCGCGCGCACCGGGCGTTGCGCCACGGCGGACTGCGCTGGCTGCACGCGGCAGGCGACGTCGTGCTGTTCGAACGCGAGTGCCTGGACGAACGGCTGCTGGTCCAGGTCTCCCGCGCCGCCCACCGACCGCTGCCCGCACCGTTCACGGCCACCGGTCTGGCGGGCGCACCCGACGTCCGGGCCGGCGAGGCCTTGCCCGGCGACGGTCCCGCTCACCACGTCTGGCGGGCGGAGGCGTAGGCGGACGCAGGCGTGGCGTCGTGCCGAAAACCTGACGAGGTGTGGCGGCCCGCGGGCCTCGGATCACGGGCCATACTTGCGCGATGCCATCCGCCTCCCGTGCCTCGTACGCGTCGTTCACCACCGGCGACGATCTGCTCGTCGAGTTCCGCAAGTGGCCCGCGACCCTGCACTACCGGGTGACGGCCGTGTTCCTCGGGGCGGACGAGTTCGGTGCCTGGGTCGGCTCCATGAAGGGCCGCCCGGTGGACCGCGGGGCGGGACGGCGCCCGAACGTCGTCTCGGAGGACTGGGTTTCGTTCCTGCCGTACGGACGGGGCTGGGCGGCGCGGTGGTACGCCAGGCAGGCGGCCGCCGGGCGAGCCTCGCGCTACTCCTGCTACGTCGACATCACCACGCCGGCGCGGTTGGACGAGCACGGAGTGCACCTGGTCGACCTGGACCTCGACGTCGTACGTACGTGGGACGGAGCCGTCGAGGTCCTGGACGAGGACGAGTTCCAGGAGCATCGCCGCGTGCTCGGTTACCCCGAGCCGATTGTCAAGTCGGCCTTGCGTTCGGTCGCGGACGTACGCGAGGCCATGACGGCCGGGACGTGTCCTTTCGACGGGGAGGAGGCCGGCAGGAGAGTTTCGTCATCCGCGGCGTACGACGAATTCCGGCTGAGACACTCGGACGCGCCTCTGTCGTAAAGACCTTGTTGAAGGTGAGATGCCCAGAATGCGTCCGGTCTCCAGGCGAGTGCGGGCACTGTCAATCGTGGCCTGCCTTCCCGCGGTGATACTCGTGGCGACGACGATCGCCCCTCCGGCCGCGGCGACGACTTCCTCCCCGACGCCGGCGGCGACACCCACGTCCACGCCGAGGCCGCGTGCGGCGAAGACGGCCACGCCGAACGACTTCAACGGGGACGGGTTCATCGATCTCGCCCTCGGCTCGCAGGCGACCGTCGCCGGGTTCCCGTTCGCCGGCATGGTGCCCATCGTCTACGGCAACGGCACCACGCTGAACCCGGCGAAGCGGCAGCGGATCGACGAGTCGCTGGCCTGGGTACCGGGTGTTCCGCAACAGGACGAGGGGTTCGGGTCGACGCTGGCCTCGGCGGACTTCAACGCCGACGGGTTCGCCGACCTGGCGGTGTGTGCGCCCACCGAGACAGAGGACGGATTCAGTGGAGTCGGAGCGCTCTACATCCTGTTCGGCACTTCCGCGGGGTTGACGCGTGCTTCGCGGGTCCTCTCCAACTGCGACGAGGTGGCGGCCGGAAGGTTCAACGGGGACGGGTTCGCCGACCTCGCGGTTCTCGGTGACCAGCCCCACGTGGTGTACGGCAGCGCGACCCTGAGCAACCCGGGCGGCATCGTGCTGCGCAACTTCGGGGTCGTCAACTCCGACCTGTTCGCGCGGGCAGCCCTCGCGGCCGGTGACCTCAACCACGACGGCTTCTCCGACGTCGTCTACACCGCCTCCCGCACGCGCGGTGTGGTGCTGCAGGTCTACCTCGGCGGCGCCGGTGGCCTCGGCACGAACTTCTCCCAGCAGATCGCCACGTCACTGTCCACCTCGGCCTCGATCGGGGACATCAACGCGGACGGGTTCGGCGACCTCGCGGTGGGCAGCCCTTCCGACAGCGTGGGCTCGATCGATCTCGCCGGGCAGGTACGCGTCTGGTTCGGCGGTGCGGCCGGCCTGCTCCTCAGCCGCGGGGTCACGGTGATCAACCAGAACTCACCCGGGGTGCCAGGCGGCCCGGAGGCGGGCGACTACTTCGGCTTCAGCGTCGCTCTCGGCGACGCCACCGGCGACGGGAAGGCCGACCTCGCGATCGGGGTGCCGTTCGAGGACATCGGCACGGTCGTCGACGCCGGTTTCGCGACCGTGATCCTCGGTGCTGCCTCCGGGCTCAACCTCGCGTCGTCCAAGGCGTACCAGCAGGGATCCGGTGGTGTCCCGGGCACTGTCGCGTCGGGCAACGAGTTCGGCTGGGCGCTGGTGTTCCGGGACTTCAACCGGGACCGCCGCGCGGACCTTGCCATCACGGCGGTGGGTACGAACGCCAACCAGGGTCTGGCGATGGTGCTGACCGGAACGGCAAGCGGGGTGGGCGGCCCCGGCGTGTTCCCGGTGCTGACGCCGCAGGTGCTGGCGTTCCCGGTGCCGACCCGGGCGTTCTTCGGCGTCTCGCTGTCCAGGTAGCGGGCCGGACTCAGCCGGCGGGCTCGAGGTGGCCGACACAGGTCTGTGGTTGCCCGGACGACCGTGAGCCGTCCGGGCACACCACGTCCGACCACACCGCGTCGGTGAGGTCGGCGTCCTCCAACCGGGCGCCGGTGAGGTCGGAGTCGACCATCCGGGCGCCGGACAGGTCGGCGTCGCGCAGGTCCGCACCCGTCGCGTCCGCGCGGCTGAGCGTCACCTGGCTCAGGTCCGCGGCGTTCAGGCGCGCCCGGATCAGTCCCACCGCGGACAGGTAGGCGCCGTGCAGGCCGGCCCGGCGCAGGTCCGCGCTGCCCAGGTCGACGCCTCGCAGTGTCGCGGTCTCCAGGACGGCGTCGGTGAGGTCGGCGCCGGACAGGTCGACGTGGCTCAGCCTCGCCGCTGCCAGGCTCGCCCGGTGCAGGTTGGCCCGGCTGAGGGTGGCCCGGCTCACCTGCTGGTCGTCGAGGGTGGCGCCTTCGAGGTTCGCGCAGCGCATCGTCCGGCGGCTGAGCGAGGAGCCGGACAGCGTTCTGTCCGACAAATCGGGACCGGCCTGGGCGCGGGGGCAGTTGCGCCCGTGGCCGCCGGACGCGCAGGCCGCGAGACTCCCGGCAAGGGCGGCGAGAACGATCCAGACCGCCACCGCGCGCCTTCCCCCGTACCGCACCCGACCAGTATCGGTGCACCGAGCCCGGGCGTCACAACCTCGCCACGAAACCGTCCGTCGTCGCCACCACCTCGCGAAGGATGTCGGCCGAATTGACCGGATCGGCGGCGGTTTCCAGGCCGTGGTCGGCACCGGGGATCTCCAGCACCTCCGCCTTGGTGGAGCGGGCGAGGTCGCCGTTCCAGGTCGGGTCGCCGGTGCCGCCGACCAGCAGCGTCGGCGCCGTGGCCGACGTCAGCGCGCCGGTCACGTGCTGCTCGCCGCAGAGTGGGGTCAGCCAGATCGCCGGGATGTTCCGCTCGACCGCGACAGGTGCGGCGAACGTACCGAGCGACTTGCCCACCAGCAGCAGGCGTTCGGCCTTCTCCCGGTCCAGCGCCGCGACCGCCTGGTCGCACACCCAGCCGGCGATCGCCGCGCGGTCGGACAGGGCCGGGGGCTCCCACCACACCTCCTGCACCGTCCAGCCTCGGGCGAGCAGCACCGCGCCGGTGAAGTGCAGCAGCGGGCGGGCCGGCGTGTAGTACCCGCCGGGCAGAACGATCGCGACGCGGGCGGGGTCGGCCTCGAACCGGTTGTGATCAGTCATGCCCCATTGTCGCCACCGGCCGGTGCGAGCGCGCTCGACCTCTCGCGCTCGCCGGGCGTGGCGCGTATCCGAGTCCGGTCACCTGGCCGCGATGATCTTGTGGGCGTACGCGGACACGCCTAGATTCCCCGGGACTGTCCAACTCCCGCCCAGGAGGCTCCGTGTCCAGAACACCGTCCCGGTCTTCGCACCTGGTGCCGCGGGTGCTGGCGGCGGCCGGCACGCTCGCGCTCGGCTTCGGCGTACTGACCGGAACCGCGGCGGCAGCACCCCAGCCGGTCCGCGGCACGCCCGCGCACCCGGCGGTCAAGGTGGCAACAGCTGCCACCGGTGCCAAGCCCGCCACCGCGACCACAGCGACCAGGCCATCCACCTTGACCCTCGGCGCCCCCGTCTGCGGGACGCTGTGCGACGGTGCTCCGGTGACCGATGCACGCGAGGACCGGCTGGCCGACGGAACGACCATCTACGGACGCTCGATCGAGTTGCATCTGTCCGACCGGGACGCGATGGGCTGGGCGAGCATCAACAACGGCGACCCCACCGACGAGGTGTGGCTGGACCGGTCCTACGACGGCGGGAAGACGGTCGCCGACACCAAGCTCGGTGACGCGACCATCCCCGCGGGCAAGCGCGGCACCACCACCGCGATGTTCAACGTGAACGACCCGGACCACCAGCGCACCGGCGTACTCCGCGCCTGCGGCAAGGCCGGCAACCGCGACGACGTGCGGTGCACCGCCTGGACCGGCGTCGAACGCCCGAACACTCAGGGAACACCCACCAAGCGTGCGGTGGAGGCCCTGGTCAAGCTGTACAACCGGGACACCGGGCTGTGGAACACCACCGGCTGGTGGAACTCCGCGAACGCGCTGACCGCCGTGCTCGACTACGAGCTGGCCACCGGCGACCGGTCCTACGACTGGATCATCGCCAACACCTACGACAAGAACCTGCACGCCCAGGGCGGCAACTTCACCAACGACTACATCGACGACACCGGCTGGTGGGCGCTGGCCTGGATCAGGGCGTACGACCTGACCGGACAGCAGCGCTACCTGGAGACGGCGAAGTACGACGTCGACTACATGTGGAGCACCCACGACGACGTCTGCGGCGGCGGTGTGGTGTGGAACGTCAACCAGCGTTACAAGAACGCGGTCACCAACGAGCTGTTCATCAAGGCTGCGGCGAGCCTGCACAACCGCATCCCGGGCGACAGCGAGTACCTCGGCCGGGCGCTGAACATCTGGCAGTGGTTCCGGGCCAGCGGAATGATCAACTCGGACAACCTGATCAACGACGGCCTCAACGGTACGACCTGCCAGAACAACGGCCAGACCACCTGGACCTACAACCAGGGCATCGTCCTCGGCGCGCTGACCGAGCTGGCCGCGGCGACCAAGGACAGCTCCTACCTCACCCAGGCGCGCGAGCTCGCCGACGCCTCGACCGGTAGCGAGTACCTCAACCCCGACGGCGTGCTGACCGAGCCGTGCGAGCCGAACGGCTGCGGCGCGGACGGGCCGACGTTCAAGGGCGTCTACGTCCGCAACCTCGGCGAGCTGAACGCGATGCTGCGCGGCCGGCCCTACCAGCGTTACCTGCAGCGACAGGCGACCGTGTCATACCTGCGCGACCGGAACCGCTTCGACCAGTACGGCGTGCACTGGGCCGGGCCGATCGAGGCGATCAGCGCGGCCACCCAGCAGAGCGCAACCGAAGCGCAGATCGCGCCTCTGTGGGGCCGCGGCTCCAACCAGGGCTGACGCGGGCCTACTCGGTCTGTCAGGTCTACCAGGCCCTCAGTCGTCGAGGGCCTGGTAGACCGAGGTCCAGAAGTCGAGGTAGATCTCCGACAGCTGCGGGAACCCCGACCGCTGGGTCATCAGGATCGCGGTGAGGTCCTCGCGCGGGTCGGAGTACCACGACGTGCCGAGGCCGCCGTCCCAGCCGAACTGCCCGGGCACGGCCGACGTCGAGTCGCGGCGGGTCACCACGGCCAGGCCGAGTCCCCAGCTCCTGCTGTCGAAGTACCCCGGATAGAAGCCGGACTCCTCCTTCACCCGCGGCGTGAGGTGGTCGGTGACCATCGCCTGGACCGTGGTGCGGGACAGGATGCGTTCGTCGCCGTACCGCCCGCCGGCCAGCATCATCTGACCGAACGCCGCGAAGTCGTCGACGGTGGAGACGAGTCCGCCGCTGCCGGAGTGGAACGCCGGCGGGCTCGCCCACTGGCCACCGGCGGCCGGGTCGTACACCCGCAGCGCACCGGTGTCGGGGTCGGGTTCGTAGCTGGTGGCGAACCGGCCCAGCTTGCCCGCCGGAACGCTGAACGCGGTGTCCCTCATGCCGAGGGGTTCGAAGATCCGGCGGCGGCAGAACGTCTCCAGGGACTGGCCTGAGGCGCGTTCGATCAGTACGCCGAGAACGTCCGAGCCGGTGTTGTACATCCACCGCTCGCCGGGCTGGTGCATCAGCGGCAGGGTGCCGAACCGGCGGATCCACTCGTTCGGCCCGGGCAGCTCGGCCGGCCGGGGCGGGCCGTTGCCAATGCCCGCCTCGGCGATCGCGTCCTGGATCGGGTAGCTGCCCGGCGGTGCGAAGAACACCCCGAAACCGAGCTGGAACGTGAGCAGGTCGCGCACACTGATCGGCCGGTTCGCCGGCTCCGTGTCGGTCACCGACCCGTCGAACCGCTTCATCACCTGGCGGTCGGCGAGCTCGGGCAGCAACGTGTCGACCGGATCGTCAAGGCGGAGTTGGCACTCCTCGACCAGGATCATCGCCGCCACCGCGGTGACCGGCTTGGTCATGGACGAGATCCGGAAGATCGTGTCCCGTGCCATCGGGGTGCGGCCGTCCACCTCGGTGAGCCCGATCGCGTCGACGTGGGTCTCACCGCGCCTGCTGACCAACGTCACCACACCAGGTGCGGTGCCGCGCGCGACGTGCCCGGCCATCGTGTCGTGCATGCGGGCCAGTCGTGCCTTGGACAGGTTTCCCGTGGTCATGTGCGGCCTCCTCGCGCCATCTGCGCGACCATTGTGGTGGGTACGGCACCGATGTGGCTACCGAAGCGCCGCTGCGGTCGCCTCAGTGTCGAACCTTGACGACGATCCGGTCGCGGAAGGCCGGGTAGACCGGCACCGCGGCGGCGTCCGGCCATCGTCTGCGCAGCGCGGTGGCGAACTCCTCGAACCACCCGGCCAGCGACGTGAGGGTACCGGAGCGCCGCGCACAGGTGAGGAACGTGTCGACCGTGGCGAGTGATCTTGCCCGCTTGGAGAAACCTCCGCCGTGCGGCGGGTAGGTGCCGTCGTACTTCTCCGAATGGCTGACCAGCTGGATGGTCTTCGCCGCGGCGACGGCGGTGAAGGCGGTGGCGAAACCGGCGTCGTCGGCAGCCACCGGGCACCGGACCGCGAGCTCCTTCCGGTAGGCAGTCTCCAGTTCGTCGCAGATCTCCTCCGGAAGCAGCGACCAGCAGGGGCAGCCCGGGAACGGGAACCGCAGGCACACCGCGTCCAGCAGCGCGTGCTGGAAGCAGGCGCTCTCGAAGTCGAAGAACCGCACGCCGCTACCGCCGTCGTCGACCAGTCGGCAGTTCTGCGGGCAGCTGTCGCCGCCGACGAACACGAGATAGTCGCCGGGATCCGACAACGTGGCGAACACCTGGTCGATGTCGTCGTCGATGCCCACCGGGTCGGGAAGATCGGGCGCTGTCGCGGCGTAGGCGAGGAGCCGATCCCGCGGCCCGGCGAGCGGGAACCCGTTGCAGCTCACCAGGTCCAGCGCCGGGTCGATGGGTCCGAGTGCGGACGCGATCGCGTAGAACTCCTCCGCCCGCCCGACGGTTGTGGCGTGCAGCCGGCCGAGCGCGGTGGCGTACCGCACGAGGCCGTCCCTGGCCGCGTTCGGATCTTCGCCCAGAAGCAGCCGGTCCAGTGACGGCCCGGGACCGAGGTCCTCCATCACGAGGAGCCCGGCATCCGCGTCCGCGGCGACGAACCGCGGCGCGGCAGTGCTGCCGATCGAGGTGAGGAACCGAAGGGCAGCGTGTTCGGTTCGCAGGTACGCCGGATCCGCTCGCCAGTCGCCGGCCGGCCTGAGCGTCTTCACGATGAGCTGTCGGGGAAGCGCGGCCCCCGCGTCGCCGAGCCTACTGTCCACCCTGCACCGCAGTACCCACGGATGCGACTCCGTCCATCTGCCGGCGACGTCGCGGTCCAGATGGGGCTCGCAGGAGACGACGCGCACGGGCGTGCCGGCCGTGCGCGACAACAGGCGTTCGAGCTGGTCGACCAAAGGGGGCACGGTCGGGGATCCTCCCACGATCGACCGGCCGGACGCAGCGTCGGCGAAGCGCTGGGCAAATCCGGCCACCTCGAGGGCGTTGACTCGGGCGGCTGCGCGACCACGATACGGGGCAGTGCCCGGTCCCGGAACTCGATGGAGGTCCCATGCGCAACGGCCGGCTCCTGCAGACGGGTGTTCGAGTTGGCGTCGGTGCGCTGGCCCTGCTGGTGGCCGGTGTGTTCGGCGCCCCGTCCGGTGCGAGGGCTCCGGCCGCACCGGCGGATCCGGGTTCGAAGCCGGCGGGTCACGCCCGGGCGGTGAGCAAGGAGGTGGTGACTCCGCCGACCACGCGGTCCACCCAGGAGGCCGGCGATCCGCCGTACCGCGGCTGGAGCAGTTGGAGTCTGCAGTCCACCAAATATCCCGGTCTCAACCCGCGCGGTGGCGCGAGCTGGCTGCACGAGGAGAACGTGCTCACCCAGGCGCGGGCGATGGCGAGATACCTCAAGCCCTACGGCTACGAGTACGTCAACATCGACTCGGGCTGGACCGCGAGCTGGGACTGGCAGGCTGACGTCGACGAGCACGGCCGGCAGAAGGCGAACGCGGAGCGGTTCCCGCACGGCATGAAGTACGTCGCCGAACAGATCCACCGGCTCGGACTGAGGGCCGGCATCTATCTCGCGGTGGGCCTGGACAAGGCCGCGTACGACCGCGGCGACCTGCCGATCGCGGGCGCGCCCGGCTGTGGCACGCACGACATCGTCTACCCGGACCTGCGCACCACCAACGGGTGGGACAGCGCGTACAAGATCGACTTCTCCAAGCCCTGTGCCCAGGCGTACGTCGACTCCCAGGCGGCGATGATCGCGGACTGGGGCTACGACCTGCTGAAGATCGACGGTGTGGGACCGGGGTCGTTCAAGTCCGGCCCCAACTACGACAACCGGCCCGACATCAGGGCCTGGCACGAGGCGATCGGCAGGACCGGACGCGAGATCAGGCTCGAGCTGTCCTGGTCGCTGGACCGCGCAGCGATCGCCGACTGGCAGAAGTACGCCGACGGATGGCGGATCGACACCGACGTGGAGTGCTACTGCGACACCCTCGTCACCTGGGCCAACTCCGTCGACAACCGCTTTCACGACGTGCCCCCCTGGGTGCAGCACGCCGGCCCCGAGGGCTCGAACAACCTGGACTCCCTCGACGTCGGCAACGGCGAGATGGACGGGCTCACCGACGCCGAACGCTATTCGTACATGACCTTGTGGGCGATCTCGGCCGCTCCGCTCTACACCGGCGACGACCTCACCCGGCTCGACGGGCTGGGCAAGCGGCTGTTGACGAACCGCGAGGTGCTGGCGATCAACACGCAGGGCCGACCGGCCAGCCCGGTGGTCCCGGACGCGTTGCAGCAGGTGTGGCGGGTGCAGAACACCGACGGCAGCTACACCGTCGCGTTGTTCAACCTGGACCGCAAGCCCGCCGTCGTCGGCGCGCGGTGGACCGACGTGGGCTTCGCGGGCCCGGCCGCCGTCCGGGACGTGTGGGCTGGGCGCGAACTGGGCCGGCAGGCCGATGGGTACGCGGCGATGCTCCCCGGCCACGGCTCCCGGCTGCTGCGCGTCACCCCGGTCCGGCCGGCGGAGTCGTTCGAGGCCGAAGCTGCCGGGAACGTCCGTACGGGCGGCGCGAGCATCAACGAGTGCGACGGATGCGCGGGCGGCCTCAAGGTCGGCAACCTCAACGACGGCGCGAGCCTCACCATCACCGGCGTGGAGGCCCCGCGTGCCGGCAGCTACGACGTCACCGTGTCCTACGTCGACGGCTCGGCGGGGCGGCCGATCGGGATCGCGGTGAACGGCGGCGAGGTGCGGCGGGTCGTGCTCGGCGGCGCGGACGACGACCGCTGGGACCGGCCGCAGAGCGAGACGCTGCGGCTGAACCTGAAGGCTGGTTCGAACACGCTGACGTTCAGCCATGTCGGTGACTACGGGCCGGACATCGACCGGGTGACCGTGCAGGCGACCCGCTGACCGGCCCGGCTGAGCGGTGGGGTTCGCGGCCGGATCCTGTCAGCTCGGCCGTCCGGCCGGGTGTGCCGCCACTGTGATGTGACATGGTACTGCGGTGGCTGATCTTGGACGGCCCGCCGACGTGGTGATCGTCGGCGCCGGCGTGGTGGGCGCTGCCTGTGCCTACTACGCCGCGCGGGCAGGGCTGCGGGTGGCGGTGGTCGAGGCCGGCACGATCGCGGGCGGCACCACCGGGTCGGGAGAAGGCAACCTGCTGGTCTCGGACAAGGAGCCGGGTCCCGAACTCGACCTCGCGCTGGCGTCGTTGAAGGTGTGGGGTGAGCTCGCCGAGGACCTCGCACCGGCCGACGTCGAGTACGAACCCAAGGGCGGGGTCGTGGTGGCCGAGACGCCGGAAGGCCTTGCGGCGTTGACGAAACTGGCCGATGTCCAACGCGCGTCAGGCGTCGTCGCCGAGCCGGCCGACGGTGCGGGCCTGGCCGAGCTCGAACCCAACCTCGCACCCGGCCTCGCGGGCGGCGTGCACTACCCGCAGGACGCCCAGGTGCAGCCGATGCTGGCGGCCGCCTGCCTGCTGCGCCGGGCGCGTGAACGCGGCGCCCAGGTGCACACCGGAGTCCGGGTCGTCGGCATCGATCGGGGTGCGGGCGAGGGTGCGGACGGCCGGATCACCGGCGTCGTCACCTCGGCCGGGCGGCTGGCCGCAGGTGCGGTCGTCAACGCCGCCGGCACGTGGAGCGGTGAGGTGGCCGCCCTCGCCGGTGTCATGCTTCCGATCCAGCCGCGCCGTGGGTTCATCCTGGTCACCGAGCCACTGCCGCCGCTCGTACGCCACAAGGTCTACGACGCCGACTACGTGGCCAATGTCGCCAGCAGTTCGCCAGGACTGGAGACGTCCACGGTCGTGGAAGGAACGCGCGGCGGCACCATCCTGATCGGAGCCAGCCGCGAGCGCGTCGGCTTCGACCGTACCCTGTCGGTGCCGGTGCTGGCCCGGCTCGCCGCCCAGGCAGTAAGACTTTTCCCTTTCCTGGAAGGGGTTTCCACCATCCGGGCGTACCGCGGGTTCCGGCCCTACCTGCCCGACCACCTGCCGGTCATCGGCCCGGATCCGCGCGTGGCAGGGCTTTTCCACGCCTGTGGGCACGAGGGTGCGGGCGTGGGCCTGGCGCCGATCACGGGGTCGCTGGTCGCTTCGGTGCTCACCGGGACCGAGCCCGCGGTGGATCTCCGGGCGTTCCGCGCGGACCGGTTCGACGCCTCGCCGACGTACGCAGAACAGCAGGGGGAGGTAAGCACATGACCACCGAAGCCGGTGCTCCGGCATCCGACGGGCCCGCCGAGCACCTGGTCGTCGACGGGCAGCCGGTGGCGTTCGCTCACGGGCAGACCATCGCGGCGGCGCTGCTCGCGGCGCACCGGACCTCGTGGCGTACGACCCGCGCCGGCCGCCCGCGCGGGATCTTCTGCGGCATCGGGGTCTGCTTCGACTGCCTGGTCACCACGAACGGCCGCCGGGTGCGCGCCTGCCTGGAACCCGCCCGCGGCGGTGACGTGGTGACCACCGGGCCGGTAAGTCCTGAGGTGCTCGAGGTGCCGCACGAGGCGAGCCACATGTCCAGCCCGGTGCCGCCCACCAGGTGCGACGCCGTGGTCGTCGGCGCGGGACCGGCCGGCCTCACCGCCGCGAACGCGATGGCCGAGCACGGACTGTCGGTCGTCCTGCTGGACGCCGGGGAGCGGCCGGGCGGGCAGTACTACCGGCACTCCGTCCGAGCCGAGTCGGCCGAGGCCGCGAGCCCCCACTTCCGGACGCTGCGGGCCGACCTGGACCGGCACGTGGTCGCCGGCCGGATCGACTACCGGCCCCGCTACCAGGTGTGGACGCTGGAACGCACGCCGCCACCGGTTCCCGCACCCGCGGCGGCGCAACCAGCCGACCCGGTGTGGACGGTGCACGCGCTGGCGGAGGGTCCCGAATCCGCAGCCTTCCAGGTGGTCGCACCCGCCGTGGTGGTGGCGACCGGCGCGTACGACCGTCAGCTTCCCTTCCCTGGTTGGGATCTACCCGGCGTCGTCGCGGCAGGTGGCGCCCAGGCGTTGCTCAAGGGAAGTGGTGTCGCGCCCGGCGGCCCGGGCGGTCGGGTGGTGGTTGCGGGCAGCGGACCGTTCCTGTTGCCGGTGGCCACCGGGCTGGCGGAGGCGGGTGTACGAGTCGCGGGCGTGTACGAGGCGAGCAGGCCGCGGAACTACCTGCGGCACGCGCGGACGCTGGCGGGGCAGCCGGGCCGGTTCGCCGAAGCCGCCGGGTACGCCCGCAAGCTTGCCTTGCACCGGGTTCCGTACCGCACCGGCCGTGCGGTCGTCGCCGCGCACGGGGACGAACGGCTCACCGGTGTCACGGTCGCCCGGCTGGACGCGCGGCGTCGCCCGCTCCCGGGCAGCGAACGGCATGTCGCCTGCGACACGCTCGCGGTCGGGTACGGCTTCACCCCGCAGCTCGACCTGCTGGTCGAGGCCGGTTGCGACGTACGAACGGACACGAACGGCACGCCGGCGGTGGTGGCGGACGCCGACCAGCGAACGACCTGCGCGGGGCTGTACTCCGCCGGTGAGACGACCGGTGTCGGCGGCGCGGCCCTGGCCCTGGTGGAGGGCGAGCTCGCCGGTCTCGCGGTGGCGACCGCGGCCGGCGGGCCGGTGGAGGAGACGCGCAAGGACCGGTTGCGGCGGCGCAAGGCCAGGTTGCGCGCCTTCGCCGACGTGCTCGACGCCGTACATCCGTTGCCCGCCGACTGGCTGGACGACGTGCCCGACGAGACGGTGCTGTGCCGGTGCGAGGACGTGCCGGTCGGGGCGGTCCGGGCGGCGATCCGCGACCTCGGGGCCGGCGACCCCCGCTCGGCGAAGCTGCTCACCCGGGCCGGGATGGGCTGGTGCCAGGGGCGTACGTGCGCGGTGGCCACCGCGGCGTTGGTCGGCCGGCTGACGGGTTCGCCGCCGGACGTCACCGACGCGGCAGCGCTGGCCCGCAGGCCGATCGCCCAGCCGGTGCCGCTCGGCGTACTCGCCTCCCTCACCGACTCCGCGCCCACTGCCGCCATGCCCACTGCCGCCATGCCCACCGACGACTCGGCAACCACCGACGGATCCCCCGGAGGAACAATCCGATGACGAGCACGATCCAGCCCACCCCGCCGACCAGGCCCTGGCACGGCGTCCTGGTGGCGACCGCGCTGCCGTACCACGACGACCTGACCGTGGACCACGACCGGTACGCCGAGCACGTGCGCTGGCTGGTCGACAACGGCTGCGCCGGGGTGATCCCGAACGGTTCGCTGGGGGAGTACGCCTCGCTCACCGACGAGGAGCGTTCGGCGGTCCTTCGTACCGCGCTCAAGGCGGTGCCCGAGGCGGCGGTGGTACCCGGGGTGTCCGCCTACAGTGCGCAGGCCGCCCGGCGCTGGGCCGAGGACGCCGCGGAGGCCGGAGCCCCGGCCGTGCTGTGCCTGCCGCCGAACGCCTACCGCGCGGACGACCGGATCGTGCTGGCGCACTTCGCCGAGGTGGCCAAGGTGGGGCTGCCGGTCGTGGCGTACAACAATCCGTACGACACCAGGGTCGACCTCACCCCGGAACTCCTTGCCCGGCTGCACGGTGAGGGCCACATCGTCGCGGTGAAGGAGTTCAGCGGCGACGTGCGCCGGGCCTACCGGATCGCCGAGCTCGCACCCGGCCTGGACCTGATCATCGGCGCCGACGACGTGGCGCTCGAACTCGCCGTCGCCGGCGCGGTCGGCTGGATCGCGGGATTCCCGAACGCCTTCCCTGCCGAGTGTGTGCGGATGTACGACGCCGCACGGGCCGGCGACCTGGCCACCGCTCTGCCGCTGTACCGCACGCTGCATCCCTTGCTGCGCTGGGATTCCAGGACGGAGTTCGTGCAGGCGATCAAGCTGTCCATGGACATCGTGGGCCGTCGCGGCGGCCCGTGCCGGCACCCGCGGCTGGCGCTGACGGCCGAGCACGAGGCGGTCGTACGGGCGGCGACCGAGCAGGTGGTCGCGGCCTTCGAGGTGGCGCCGTCCGGCCGGGCCGGCCGATGAGGACCCGGCACGTCTTCCACGCCGTCGACTCCCACACCGAGGGGATGCCGACGCGCGTGATCACCGGCGGCGTGGGCGTGATTCCCGGCGCGACGATGTTCGAACGCAGGCAGCACTTCGTCGAGCACCTGGACCATCTGCGTACGTTGCTGATGTACGAGCCGCGCGGCCACAGCGCGATGAGCGGGGCGATCCTGCAGCCGCCCACGCGCCCGGACGCCGACTTCGGCGTGCTCTTCATCGAGGTGTCCGGCTGCCTGCCCATGTGCGGGCACGGGACCATCGGGGTGGCCACCGTTCTGGTGGAGACCGGCATGGTCCCGGTGGTGGAGCCGGTCACGCAGGTTCGCCTTGACACCCCGGCCGGGCTGGTGGTGGCCGAGGTCGCGGTGGCCGACGGGGTGGCCCGCGGGGTGACGTTGCGGAACGTTCCCGCGTTCGCCGCCGGGCTGGACCTGTCGGTCAAGGTACCGGGGCTGGGTGAGGTGCCGTACGACCTCGCGTACGGCGGCAACTTCTACGCCGTCGTGGAGACCGAACGCGTCGGGCTCACCTTCGACCGTTCGAACAAGCAAGCGCTGCTTGACGCCGGGCTGGCGATCATGGCGGCGATCAACGAGGCCGCGCCGCCCCGCCACCCGGAGAACCCCGAGATCTCCGGGTGCCACCACGTCTACCTCGCCGCACCGGGCTCGGACGCGCACCGTTCCCGGCACGCGATGGCGATCCACCCGGGCTGGTTCGACCGTTCGCCCTGCGGCACCGGGACGTGTGCGCGGATGGCACAGCTACATGCCCGTGGCCTGCTCGAACTGGACCGCGACTTCGTCAACGAGTCCTTCATCGGTACGACGTTCGTCGGCCGGCTGCTGGCCGAGACGACCGTCGGTGGCCTCCCCGCCGTGGTGCCGACGGTGACCGGGCGGGCCTGGCTCACCGGCACCGCGCAGTACTTCCTCGACCCGGAGGACCCGTTCCCGCACGGATTCTCCCTGTGAGCCCCGTGAGCCCCGTGAGCCCCGTGGACGCCGTGGACGAAACCGGCCAGAGCACCCCGGATTTCCCGCCCCTGCGGGGATTTCGAAGCCTGCGGGACGAGGTGTCCGCTGCCCTGCGGGCTGCGCTGGTGTCAGGTCAGATGCGCCCGGGCGTGGTGTACTCCGCACCCACACTGGCCGCGCGGTTCGGGGTATCCGCGACGCCGGTGCGGGAGGCGATGCTCGACCTGGCCCGGACCGGGCTGGTGGAAGTCGTACGAAACAAGGGGTTTCGGGTCACCGAGGTGTCCGAGGCCGAGCTGGACGACATCACCGAGCTCCGCCGGCTGATCGAGGTGCCGACCGTGACCGGGCTCGCGGGCGAGGTCCCGGCCGAGGCGTACGCGGAGCTTCGGCCGCTCGCCCAGACGATCGTGGACGCCGCCCGGGCGAGTGACCTGATCGGCTACGTCGAGGCGGACCGGCGGTTCCACCTCGACCTGCTGCGACTGGCCGGGAACGCCACCCTCGTGGACACCGTGGCCGAACTCCGGGAACGTACCCGCCTGTTCGGGCTGGGCCATCTGGCCGAGCGCGGTGTGCTGGTGGCGTCTGCCCGGGAACACCTCGCGCTGCTCGACCTGTTGGCAGCCGGCGACGGCGAAGCCGTACGGGCGTTGATGCACCGGCATCTCGGCCATGTCCGCGGCACCTGGGCCGGCCGCAGGGAGTAGCCGGGCGTACGAAGTAGCGGGGCGGAGCGAAACCTGGTCGCGCACGGCGAGAGGCGCTGCCATCATCGGGGGATGACCGCCGAGCAGGAAGAGCCGCACGTCGACACGTTGCACGGACGAGGCGGCAACCGCCTGCTGTGGCCGGATCTTCCGCACGGGCTTCGCGCCGAGATCGAAAGCCGGCTTGGGAGTTCGGTCGTCGCGGCGGCCAGCAGGGCGGGCGGCTTCTCGCCCGGACTGGCCTCGGTGCTCCGGCTCGCCGACGGACGGCAGGTGTTCGCCAAGGCGGTCAGCTCGGCTCCGAACCCGGTGTCACCTGGCATACACCGGCGCGAGGCCGCGATCGCGGCTCAGCTCCCCGCGTCCGCCCCCGTCCCGAAGCTGTTGTGGTCACACGACGACGGCGACTGGGTGGTGCTGGTGTTCGAGGCGCTGACCGGCGACTCGCCCACGCTGCCGTGGGTCCCGGCCGAGCGCGACCGAGTACTCGCCGCACTCACCGACCTCGGTGCCGCGATGACCCCGGCACCGCCCGGGCTGGACGTACGTCCGATCGACGTCCTGGACGAGGAGTTCTCCGGCTGGCGCGGTCTGCTGGACCGGCCCGATCCGCGGCTGGCCGAGGTCGACCCCTGGGCCGCGGAGCGCCTCGCCGACCTGGCGACGTGGGAGACGCACTGGCTGACGGCCGCCCGGGGAGAGACGCTCCTGCACGGGGACATCCGCGCGGACAACGTTCTCCTCACCGGCGACGGGGTGTACTTCGTCGACTGGCCGGCCGCGATGGTCGGCGCCGCCTGGGTCGACCTGGTGCTGGCGCTGCCGAGCATGACCATGCAGGGCGCGGGTGAACCCGAGGAGCTGCTGCGCACCCATCCGCTGGCCCGGTCAGCGGACAAGGATGCGATCACCGCCGTGATCGTCGCGTTGGCGGGCTACTTCGTGTCGAAGTCCCTGCAGCCACCGCCGCCGGGCATCCCGACGGTGCGGGCGTTCCAGCGCGCGCAGGGCCTGGCGTGCCTGCGCTGGCTGCGTGTACGGGGACTGTGACCGTCGAGATCGACCGCGCCGGGCCGATGCCGGTGGGTTTCTCTCATGCCTTCTTTCCGGGCCTGTTCTTCCACCACCAGTACGCGGTCAGCAACCGGCTCTCGAAGATCAGCCCCAGAATGCCCAGGACGAATCCCGCTACGAGTCCCCACCAGACCCCGGTGGCGGGGACCACGAGCAACAGCCAGGGATCATCGTGCGCAAAGCCCGTTCGGGCCCAGGCATAGAGCGAGCCGAGCACCCACAAGACGGCGACCACCAGCCTGGCGATGGCGAGGGAATCCTCGGGGGTCATCGGCGAGTAGCTCATCGCGGCGCCCTTCCTGCGCTGACCCGATCCCGCCGGGAGCGGGGCCGGGTCAGGCGGCCCATGGACCGGATGCCGACGTGCCCGTCGCGGACCTCGTTCGGTCCATGTGCCGCTGTTATTGCCCAGGCCGGCCACCGCTGTCAAGACCGGGGCGTCGTCAGCGTTGAGGTCGGTCCGGGTCAGCCGGTCCCTCGTCGTCCGGCCCGGGCCGTGCAACCATCTGACATGGCCGAGACCAGAAGCTTCACCGCGACCGTCGCCGAGGGGAGCCGGCACCGGGTGACGGTCCCGCTGCCGTTCGACCCGGACGAGGTGTGGGGCGTCAAGCCGCGCCACCACGTCACCGGGACGGTCGACGGCTGCAAGGTTCGCGCGGTCGTCGAGCGGCTCGACGACGGACCTGGCATCGTTCTCACCCCGGCGTGGCGGCGCGACCACCCGGTCGAGATCGGCAGCACCGTCAGGGTCGTCGTGACGGCGGAGGGCCCGCAGCGCGCCGATCTGCCGGCCGACGTCGCCGCCGCGTTGGAGTCCGACCCGGAGGCGGGGGCCTTCTTCGACTCGCTCGCGCAGTTCTACCGCAAGGGCTACCTGACCTGGATCGAGGCGACCAAGCGCCGGCCGCAGGAGCGGGAGACCCGGATCGAGCGCACCGTCGGGTGGTTGAAGGAGGGCCGCAAGCAGCGTCCCCGCCCCTGAGCCGTCAGGTCAGGCGACGTGGCGGAGGTCCTTGCCGCGCGCGGCGAGCGCGGCCAGGCGTTCGTTGCGCAGCTTGTCGTGCCAGGTGTCGTCCAGTGGTTCGAGGGAGTCCCGGCCGGTCGCCCACCGGAGCACCAGGTCGGCCAGGGCCGGGTTGCGGGACAGCGCCGGTCCGTGGGCGTACGTCCCGATGAAGCCCTTCGTCCAGGCGCCTTCGGTGTGTCCGTCGTTGCCGACGCCGACCGAGACGGTGGCCAGCGGGCGCACACCCGGACCGAGATGGGTACGCCCGCCGTGGTTCTCGAACCCGGTGAGCAGCGGCAGGGTCAGGGCCGGGTCGACCGGTCCGGCGAGTTCGCCGACGGCCCGGCTCGGCCCGCGGTCCGAGCTCAGGTCGTACAGGTCCAGCCCGGCGTACTGCCGGCCCCGTGCGGCGAACGACGAGCCCACCAGTTGGTAGCCCGCGCACACCGCGAAGACGATCGCCCCGTGCTCGACCGCCCGCCGCAGTCCGCCGTCGGCGAGCATGCGCTCGGCGGCCAGGGTCTGCGGGGCGTCCTCCCCGCCGGCGAGCAGGTAGACGTCGGCGTCGCTGGGGATCGGTTCGTCGGTACGAATCTCCTCGCTCTGCACGGGAATTCCGCGCAGGCGGGCCCGTTGGGCGAGGATCAGCAGGTTCCCCCGGTCGCCGTACGTCGACAACAGATCGGGGTACACCCACACGATGCGCAGTGCACTGTCAGTCGACACGATTCAGCTCCGCTCTGATCTGCTGGAAGGCCGTGTAGTTGGCGATCGCCTCCACCCGCCCGTCCGGCATCGCCGCCAGCGCGTCGGTGAAGGATCGGACGTGGACGAAGTCGACGCCGTTCACGGCCAGCCGGACCCCGAGGTCGTACGCGCGGTCGCCGCTGATCAGCACCCGGCGCCCGCGCAGCGGCGCGAAGTCCACGTCGAACAGCCATGAGGTGTCCAGGCCGTCGGGGTCGCGGGCGTTGATGCACAGCAGGGTCGGCGCCTGTTCGGCCATGTCGAACGCCTCCAGCCAGCCGGCCGGGTTCTTCGCCAGCAGCAGCCGGATCGCCTTGCCGTCGCGCTCCACGACCGCGTAGCGCCCGGCGACCGAGGTGACCTCCGCCAGCCGCGGCAGTGCGTCGTTCGGGCGTACACCGAACCGCGCCGCGACCGCCAGCGCCATCGCGGCGTTCGCCCGGTTGACCCGGCCAGGCAAGTTCAGCTTGACATCGTGGCGGTTTCCGTCGGGATCGATCACGGCCTCGTCGTCAAGCGTCCATTGCGCCTTCGGCCGGGCCAGCGCACAGCCGGTGCACCGCCAGTGGATAGCCGTACCGTTCGCGTGCGGGACGCGTTCGATGGCACTGCCGCACTCCGGGCAGACCGCGGAGTCGTCGTGCCAGCGTTGGCCGGCGGCCACCCAGCTGACCTCCTCGGCCGCGTCCGCCGCCCACACCACCATCGGGTCGTCGGCGTTGGCCACGACGTGCAGGTGGCGACCGCGAACCGTGTCCCGCCACAGCTTCGCGATCATCGCGACTTCCATGGCCCGGTCCAGCTGGTCGCGGGTGAGGTTGAGCATCGCGATCACCCGCGGCTGTGCGGCGTCACAGGCGTGCGGGAGATAGTGCTCGTCCACTTCCAGGACGGCGTGGTCGGTGTCGGGGGCCAGCGCCAGCGCGGACACGTGGCCGTTCGGCAGGTTGGCGCCGAAGGGGTTGCTGGCCACCGGGCCGAGCACCCCGATGGCCGCCGCGGTGAGCCGGGTGGTGGTGGTCTTGCCGTTGGTGCCGGACACCAACGCCACCTGCCGGTTGGCCGCGAGCCGGCGGAGAAGCCGGGGATCGATGCCGAGCCCGACGCGGCCGCCGATCACCGATCCGTCGCCGCGCCCGGTCGCCCGGGAGAAGGCGGCCACACCACGCGTGGCCGTGGCTGCGAGCCTGGCCCGCAGAGGCAACTGTGTGCTCACGACTGGTGACGCTAGTCGCACGCCGAGGCGTCGGAGGGCTATTTTCCGTTGCACACAAAGCCCGAACCGGCCGCGTCGCTCGTTACACGTGACAAAAACTCAGAGCCGCCGAACGCGTTGTTGTCCGGACTCGTCCGGTGGCGCATCCGGGGCGAACGCGGCGAACCGGACCCCTGCGTACGCGAAGATTCCTGGCCTACTCCGGGTCGTCGAACACGCTGGCCTGCCCACCGTCGTAGACGAGCAGGCCATCCGAACGCACCCGCACCCCCGGGCCGGGCTGGTGCGCGGCCTCCGAACCGTCCGGGAACAGGTGCCGCACCTCGACCCCGCGCACCAGTTCGAGGAAGTCGGCGATCATCCGCCGGTGGCACCGCCACCACAGGCTCTCGCTGCACATGATCGCCGTCGCGCCGGAGCTGTCCTCGGCTACTCCGGCGAGCAGGTCGTCGATGCCGGCCAGGAACTCCGCAGTGCGCATGTGCCCGGCGTACCCCCGGAAGGCGTCGTTTCGCCAGGCCGAGTCCGGCGAGTCCGGTGCGACCTTGCGGAAGCCGCCGAGCCGGCGTTCCCAGCGGTAGCCGATCCCGTGCTCGGGCAGCCAGCGTTCGAGCTCTGCCCGGGAGAACTGCGGGTGGCGGCGGCTGCCCGGTGCGGTCCGAACGTCCACCACCGTGGTGATTCCGGCGCCACGCAGCAGCTCGACGGTGGCGTCAGCGGTGGCGGTGCCATGGCCGAAGGTCGTGATCCGGGTCGGCGGGGTGGTCGGGGTGGTCGGGGTCATCGGGGTCATCGGGGTCATCGTCTCGTGGTCTCGACTTGAGGGACTGGCGCGGCGGAGCCGGCCGTGTGTACGGTGTGGTCGCGCGTCGGGGCGCATCCGGTCCGCGGGAAGGGCACAGCCCACCTGAGTTGGTCTCCCAGCCGAGGTTCCTCCTTTTCGGCCTGATCATGCGGACATCGGGCGTGAGAGAAGGAGGCCGCCGTGCCGACTCGTCCGCTCCCCGACAATCCCAGTCTCGAGCATCTCAGGAACCAGGCCAGGTCGCTGCAGCGCAGGGCGCAGGCCGGTGACGCCGAGGCGCTCGCGGCGTTCGAGGAGTTCGACTCCCGCCGTGACCTCACCGGCGGATGTTCCCTCAGCGACGCGCAGCTCGTGGTCGCGCGCGGCTACGGATTCCCCAGCTGGCAACGGCTTCGGGCCCACGTCGAGGTGGTCGCGGAGTACTCCTACTGGCCGCGGCCGGTGGACGACGCCGACGCCGACGCCGATTTCTCCAACAGCCAGGACCTGCCCGCTCTCGCCGACCGCTTCCTCGACCTCGCCTGCCTGAACTACACCCGCGACACCCCGCACCGGCCGGTCCGGGCCCGCGAGCTCCTGCGTGCCCACCCGGAGGTCGCGGCGTTCTCCCTGCACACGATGGCGGCGGCCGGTGACGCGGCCGGACTCCGTGAGGCGCTGGAGCGGGATCGTTCCCAGGTCGACCAGGCCGGTGGCCCGTACGGCTGGCCGCCGCTGATGTACCTCGCGTACTCGCGCCTCGGCGCGGGCGAACCTGTCGAGGCGGTGGAGGCCTTGCTGGCCGCCGGTGCCGACCCCAACGCCGGGCGCCTGTGGCAGGGGATGACGTCGGCGTTCACCGCGCTCACCGGAGCGTTCGGCGGCGGCGAGCAGGCTCAGTCACCGAATCGGCAGGCGGTGGCGCTGGCCCGTGCGCTGCTGCGGGCCGGCGCGGACCCGAACGACAACCAGGCCTTGTACAACAGGCAGTTCACCTCCGCGAACGACCACCTGGAGGTGCTGTTCGAGTTCGGGCTCGGCAAGGAGCTCGACAGTCCGTGGCGCCGCCGGCTGAGCCACACCTACCCCTCGACCACCGCGATGGTGGAGGAGCAGCTTCGGTGGGCGGCAGATCACGGGATGACCGCCCGGGTCAGGTTGCTGCTTGACCACGGTGTCGCCGCCGACGGCCGTGGCTACCACCCGAACTACGGCGACCTCACCGCCCTGCAACTGGCCACGCTGGCGGGCGAACGCGAGATCGCCCGGATGCTCGTCGACGCCGGCGCCGACCGCGGCCGGGTGGACGCGGTGCAGGAGTTCGTCGGCGCGTGCGTGGCCGGTGACCGGACCGGGGTGGAACGACTGACCGCTGTCAACCCCGGCTTGCCCGCGCACGTGCGGGAACGGTTCCCGGACGCCGGAGTTCTGGTGGCCCGCACCGGCCGGGTCGAGGCCATGAGGCTCCTGCTGGAGCAGGGCTTCGACGTGAACGCCGGCGTACGCGGGGGTGTGCTCGGCCCACCGCTGCGGCGCACGGCGCTGCACGAGGCCGCACTGGCCGGAAACCTCCCGCTCACCCGGTTCCTGGTGGAGCAGGGCGCGGATCCCGAGCTGCGCGAAGCCTCCTTCGACGCGACGCCGCTCGGCTGGGCCGAGCACTCCGGTGAGGAGGAGACCGCGGCGTACCTGCGCGGCCTCGGCTGACGACGGCCGGCCGGCGGCTGACGTACGGCAGTCGGTGGCCACCAACGCAAGGGCGGCCGGACCATGTCGGCCCGGCCGCCCTTCCTCAGCTCACCTCTGCGCCGGTCAGTCGACCTCGGCCACCGCCTGGGCGAACTGCGCCGCGTAGAGCCGGGCGTACGCGCCGTCGGCGGCCAGCAGCTTCTCGTGGTTGCCCTGCTCGACGATCCGGCCGTTCTCCATCACCAGGATCACGTCGGCGTCGCGGATGGTGGACAGCCGGTGGGCGATGACGAAGCTGGTACGCCCGGCGCGCAGCGAGGTCATCGCGTGCTGGATGAGCACCTCGGTACGGGTGTCCACCGACGAGGTTGCCTCGTCCAGCACCAGGATCGACGGCTCGGTGAGGAACGCGCGGGCGATGGTGATCAGCTGCTTCTCACCGGCACTGACGTTCGCGCCCTCCTCGTCCATCACCGTGTCGTAGCCGTCCGGCAGGGTACGGATGAACCGGTCGGCGTGCGTGGCCTGCGCCGCCGCCACGATCCTGTCCCGCGGCACGTCGCCGGCACCGTAGGCGATGTTCTCCGCGATCGTGCCGCCGAACAACCAGGTGTCCTGCAGGACCATGCCGATCCGGGCGCGCAGGTCCTCCCGGGTCATCTCGGTGACGTCCACTCCGTCGAGGGTGATCCGCCCGCCGGTCACCTCGTAGAACCGCAGGAGGAGGTTGACGAGCGTCGTCTTGCCCGCGCCGGTCGGCCCGACGATGGCCACGGTGTGGCCGGGTTCGACCGCCAGGGAGAGGTCCTCGATCAACGGCTTGTCCGGGTCGTACCGGAAGGACACGTGTTCGAACGCCACCTTTCCGGTCACCTGCTGCGGCCGCCGCGACGGCGACGGGTCGGCCTGCTGCTCCTCGGCGTCCAGCAGGTCGAAGACCCGCTCGGCCGAGGCGACGCCGGACTGCAGCAGGTTGGCCATCGAGGCGACCTGCGTGATCGGCTGGCTGAACTGCCGGGAGTACTGGATGAACGCCTGCACGTCGCCCAGCGACAGCGTCCCGGACGCGACCCGCAGCCCGCCGATCACCGCTACCAGCACGTAGTTCAGGTTGCCGATGAACATCATCGCCGGCTGGATCGTGCCGGAGATGAACTGCGCCCGGAAGCTGGAGTCGAACAGCGCGTCGTTCTCCTTGGCGAAGGTCTGCGCGGCCTCCCGCTGGCGCCCGAACACCTTCACCAGGGCGTGCCCGGTGTACATCTCCTCGATGTGGGCGTTCAGCGTTCCCGTGGTCGCCCACTGCTTGATGAACTGCGGCTGGGCGCGCTTGCCGATCACCGCGACGACGAGCACCGACACCGGCACGGTCACCAGCGCGATGACCGCGAGGAGCGGCGAGATCCAGATCATCATCGCCAGCACGCCGATGATGGTGAGCACGGAGGTGACGATCTGGCTGAGCGCCTGCTGCAGCGTCTGGGCGATGTTGTCGATGTCGTTCGTCGTACGCGACAGGACCTCGCCGCGCGGCTGCCGGTCGAAGTAGCCGAGCGGCAGCCGGGCGAGCTTGGTCTCGGCCTGCTCGCGCAGCCGGAACGCCAGCTTCTGTACGACGACCGCTGTCAACCTGCCCTGGACAAGGGCGAACAGCGACGCGACCACGAAGACGCCGAGCGCGGCCATCAGGACCATGGCCACCGCGTGGAAGTCGATGCCCTGTCCGGGTACGACGTCCACCGTGCGGAGCAGGTCGGCGATGCCGCCCTGCCCGCGTGCCCGCAGGCCCTCGATCGCCTGCTCCTTGGTGATCCCGGGCGGGAGTTGGCGCCCCGCCACCCCGGCGAAGATCAGGTTGGTGGCGTGGCCGAGGATCTTCGGCCCGAGCACCGACAGCCCGACGCTGATCGCGCCGAGGACGAGGACGGTGACGACCACCGGGCGCTCGGGACGCATCATGGCGATCAGCCGCCTGCTGGAGCCGCGGAAGTTCATCGCCTTCTCGGTGGACATCCCGCCGCCCATCATCGGGCCGTGGCGACGGTCCGGCCCCATCCCGCGTTTGGGCGGGCTGGCCGGCTTCACCTGCGTGCTCATGCGGCCTCCTGCTCGGTGAGCTGGGAGAGCACGATCTCCCGGTAGGTCTGGTTGGTGTCCATCAGTTCGTTGTGCGTTCCGGTCCCGACGACGCGGCCCTCGTCGAGGACGACGATCCGGTCGGCGTCGCGGATGGTGGACACCCGCTGGGCGACGATGACGATCGTGGCGTCGCCGATCTCGCGGTGCAGCGCGGCCCGCAGGGCGGCGTCGGTGGCGTAGTCGAGAGCGGAGAACGAGTCGTCGAAGAGGTAGATCTCCGGGCGGGCCACCAGCAGCCGGGCGATCGCCAGGCGCTGCCGCTGCCCGCCGGACACGTTGCTTCCGCCCTGGCCGATCGACGCCTCGAGCTGACCCTCCATCGTCTCCACGAAGTCGCGCGCCTGCGCGATCTCCAGGGCGTTCCACAGCTCCTCGTCGGTCGCGTCCGGGTTTCCGTAACGGAGGTTGGACGCGACGGTGCCGGAGAAGAGGTACGGCTTCTGCGGAACCAGCCCGACGGTGCGCGACAGCAGTGCCGGGTCGAACTCGCGGACGTCCACACCGTCGACCAGCACCTGGCCGCCGTCGGCGTCGAACAGCCGGGGGACGAGGTTGAGCAAGGTGGTCTTGCCCGCGCCCGTGCTCCCGATGATCGCGGTGGTCTGGCCCGGCCGGGCGGTCAGGTCGACACCGCCGAGGACCAGCGCCTCCGCGCCGGGGTAACGGAAGTCGACACCGCGCAGGTCGAGCTGACCGTGCCCGTGCAGTTGGCGTACCGGCGAGGCGGCCGGGCGCACGCTGGTCTCGGTGTCGAGCACCTCACTGATCCGCTCGGCACACACCGACGCCCGCGGCACCATGACGAACATGAACGTCGCCATCATCACCGACATGAGGATCTGCATCAGGTAGCTGAGGAACGCGGTCAGCGCGCCGATCTGCATCGAGCCGCTGTCGATGCGCTGCGCGCCGAACCACATGACGGCCACGCTGGAGAGGTTCATCACGACCATGACGATCGGGAACATGAACGCCATCAGCCGGCCGACGCCGAGGGAGACGTCCATCAGCGAGTTGTTGGCGGCGGCGAACCGCGCCTGCTCGTGAGTGTCACGGACGAACGCCCGGATCACGCGGATGCCGGTGATCTGCTCGCGCATGACGCGGTTCACGGTGTCAATGCGTTCTTGCATCTGGCGGAACAGCGGGTGCATCCGGCGGATGATCATGCTCACCGCGAGGATCAGCACCGGCACGATCACCAGCAGCAGCGCCGACAGCGGAACGTCCTGGTTCAGCGCCATCAGCACGCCGCCCACGCACATGATGGGTGCGGACACCATCAGCGTGAGCGTCATCAGGACCAGCATCTGCACCTGCTGGACGTCGTTGGTCGTCCGGGTGATCAGCGACGGCGCCCCGAACTGCCCGACCTCGCGGACGGAGAACTCCTGGACCCGGTCGAAGATCGCGGCCCGTACGTCGCGGCCGAGCGCCATCGCCGTGCGTGCACCGAAGTAGACCGCGGCGGCGGCGCACAGGATCTGCACCAGGGTGACCGCGAGCATGACGCCACCGGTGGACATGATGTAGCCGGTGTCGCCCTTGACCACGCCGTTGTCGATGATGTCGGCGTTCAGGCTTGGTAGGTACAAGGTGGCGAGGGTCTGCACGAGCTGCAGCACCACGACCAGGGCGATCGGCCTGGTGTAGGGGCGCAGGTGGGCGCGCAGGAGACGGATGAGCACGCGGGCCTTCCTGAGGTCGAGGGGCGGGTCGGGCGGTCGTGGGTCTCGGGTGCCGGGCGGGATCGGCGGCGGGTGCGACCGGTCACGGTCGGTACCGCCGACGGCAATCTAGGTGGTCCCGGACCGCCAGTCGAGACGATTCCCGAGCGTTGGCACAGTGCGGCCCGCCGCCGTCCACCCCGGCGTCATCGAGGATGACCCCGGCCGCTGAGAGAGCCCGCACAGATCACTGTCAGCCCGCAGGTCAGCCCCGCACGTCAGCCCCGCACGTCAGCCCCGCACGTCAGCCCCGCACGTCAGCCCCGCACGTCAGCGCCGCACGTCAGCCCGGTTCGGTCCCGCTGTCCCGTCCTGCGGTGAAGGCGGCCCGCCGGCCGGCCCGGCGCAGGGTCGCCAGCACCGGCCGCCCGGCGACCAGGACCAGCACCCCGCCCAGCAACGCCCGCGCGGTGTCCCAGCCGAGGGAAGTGGTGGCGTAGAAGACGGCGTAGTGGTGCAGGTTGGTGCCGAGTGAAGCCCCCGGGACGTACGCCGCCCCGTTCGGCAGATACGCCGCGGCCGGCCAGAACCACAGGTTGAGCAGCGCGCCGTAGCCGAAGCCGCTCAGCCCCGCGTACGCCGCGAGCAGCCCACGTTCGGCCCAGCCGGAGGCGGCCGGCAGGCAGCCGGCGAGCAGCCCCACCCAGGCCAGCCCGATCATCTGGAACGGCAGCCACGGGCCCGCTCCGCCGGTGAGCAGGGAGGTGGCGAGCATGGCGACCACGCCGAGCGCGAAGCCGAACCCCGGCCCGAACACCCGCCCGGCCACGACCAGCAGGAAGAACGCCGGGTCGAACCCTCCGGTGCCCGGGCTGAGGGTCTGCAGCCCGGCGCCCGCGGCGGCGAGCACGCCGAGCATCGCCACCGCCTTGACGTCCATGCCTCCGTCGCCGAGCTCGGCCCACACCAGGCCGAGCAGCAACGGCAGCAGGGCGACGAACAGGTACGCCGCGTCCTGCCCGTGGCTCGCGCCGGTCCCCGCGGGCGTCGCCACCAGGAACGGCCAGCCGAAGCCGGCCAGGCCGACCGCGGAGGCCAGCAGCAGGACCAGGGTGCTCCTGGGCCGCAGCCGGACCGGGGCGAAGGAGGTGCTGGCTGACATGTCGGCTCCCGGGGTGGGTCCTGCGTTGGTCGGTGTGGCGTTTGTCGGTGTGGCGTACGGCGGTGGAGGGTTGGTCGGCGGGTGTCCTGCCCTCAGCGCAGGAGTACGGCGGCGAGCAGGCCCGCGGCGGCGCCGAGTTCCACGACCGACCCGAACACGTCCCCGGTGACCCCGCCGAGCCGGCGGACGACGTGGCGGCGCCAGGCCACGGCGGTGCCGAGCCCGACGGCCAGCGTGGCCAGGAGCGCTCCGGCGAGCCGCGGCTCGTGCCAGCCGAGCGGCAGCAGGCAGCCGGCGGCGACGGCCGAGGTCAGCAGGAGGTGGGCGGGCCGGGTCGTCGTACCGGCCACCAGCGCTCCGAACCCGCCGGGCCGGGCGGACGCCACGCCCGCACCGGTCGCCCACACCACGCCCAGGCGTCCCGCGCACTCGGCCGCCGCGAGCGCGAGCAGGGCGGCGACCGGTGCGTGGTTCGCCAGTGCAGCCAGGGCGGCCACCTTCACCAGCAGCAGGAGTACGACGGTCACCACTCCGAACGGCCCGATGTCCGGCTGCCGCATGATCGCCAGCGCGCGTTCGGCCGGAGCGGAACTCCCCAGCCCGTCCACGGTGTCGGCCAGTCCGTCCAGGTGCAGGCCGCGGGTGGCGAGCGCCAGCGTGGCGACGGCGAGCGCGGCGCCCAGCAGCGCGCCGGTGCCGTCCGGTACGAGCGTGCTGGCGGCGAGCAGGGGGAGTCCGGCGACCGCACCGAGGAGCGCGCCGACGAACGGCAGCCAGCACACCGCCCGGCCGGCGGTGCCGCGGTCCACCGGAGTGCCGGCCCACCGGCCCGGCACGGGCACGCCGGTGAACATCGTCACCGCCAGCACCAGGCCGCGTCCTTCCGCCGCCTGCTCACCCGGGGCGGCGCTCGTCGCGCTTCTCACCGCAGCCGCTGGGGGATGCCGGCGGTGAGCAGCCACACCTCGTCGGACGCGGCGGCGATCCGGGCGTTGAGTACGCCGAGTTCGTCGCGGAAGAGCCGTCCGGAGGTGGTCGCGGGCACGACCCCGCCGCCGACCTCGTTGCTGACCGCGACGACCGTACGGTTCGTCGACTCCCAGGCCGCGACCAGCGCGTCGACCTCCGCCGCCAGCACGGCGGCCGGGTCCCGCACGTTGTCGGTGCCACCGGGCGGGGCGCCGGGGGAGTGGTGCTCGGTGCCGAAGCACCCCGCCTCGTCCATCACCCGGGTCAGCCAGGTGGACAGGCAGTCGATCAGCAACGGCTCGGTGCTGTCGGGGCTCTCCGTGCTCTCCGTGCCTTCCGTACGCCCCGGATCGTCGGCCTTCAGGTGGGCCACCAGGTCGGCGGTCTCCACGGTGGTCCAGTACGGCGGGCGGCGTTCGCGGTGCGTGCGTACGCGCTCGGCCCACTCCGGGTCGTCGGCGGTGGGCCGCGGGCCGGTGGCGAGGTAGGTGACCGGTCCGGCCTGCCCGTCCGGGCCGACCTGCGCGGCCTGTCCGGCCAGCCGTTCGGCGGTCGTGGACTTGCCCGAGCGCGCGCCGCCCAGCACCAGGATCCGCCGCGGTCGCCGGGCGCCCTGGCCGGCCGCTCCGCCCGCGGCGACCTCGTCCAGCGTGGCGACCTCGGTCAGGACCACGGCCGCGGCCCGTACGACAGGCAGCGCGAGCACCGCGCCGGACCCCTCACCGAGCCGCAGGTCCAGGTCGAGGACAGGACGCAGGCCCAGCGCCGTCAGCGCCCGCCGCGCGGCCGGTTCGGCGGACACGTGCCCGGCGACGAACGCACCCACCGCCTCGGGGGCGAGTGCACGGGCCACCAGGGCTGCCGCGCCGGCGGCGATGCCGTCCAGGACCACCGGCACCCGGGCGGCGGCCGCACCCAGCAGGAAGCCGACCGTCGCCGCGTGTTCGAGGCCGCCGAGCGCGGCGAGGACGCCGAGCGGGTCGGCCGGGTCGGGGCGGTGGAGTTCGAGTGCCCGGCCGACGACGGCGACCTTGGTGGCCCAGGTGGCGTCGTCGATCCCGGTGCCGCGTCCGGTCACCTGCTCCGGCGTACCCCCGGTGAACGCCGCGACCAGGGCCGCCGCGGGAGTCGTGTTGGCGATGCCCATGTCGCCGGTCAGCAGGCACCGGCAGCCGCGAGCCACCAGGTCCGCGGCGACCTCGATGCCGACCTCGACCGCCGCCACCGCCTCGTCCCGGCTCATCGCGGGCCGCTCGCTGAGGTCGTCGGTGCCCGCGCGTACCTTGCGGTCCAGCAGACCCGGCGCCGGCGGAAGGTCGGCCTCGACCCCGACGTCGACCACCAGCACCCAAGCACCCGCCTGCCGGGCGAGAGCGTTGACGACCGCGCCGCCGGACAGGAACGTCGACACCATCGCGGCGGTGATCTCCTGCGGCCACGGCGAGACGCCCTGCCGGTGAACGCCGTGGTCACCGGCGAAGACGGCCAGCCCGGCGGGTTCGGGCAACGGTGGCGGGCAGGTTCCGGCGAGCCCGGCGAGTTGCGCGCCGAGGTCCTCCACGGCACCGAGCGCGCCGCGCGGCTTGGCCAGCGCGTCCTGCCGGGCGCGGGCCCTGGCCACGGCGTCGGCGTCCGGCGGGCGGACGGCGCGCAGCGTACGGCTCAGCAGCGAGCCGGCAGTGCCGCCGGGGTTCGCAGAGCTGTCAGAGCTGGCAGAGCCGATCGGGTCGTCGGGGTTCGACGAGTCGGCAGAGTTCACGGCAGCCACGAGTTGTCCCTCCACAGGAGTCCGCGCCCTGGATGGTCGTACCGACGACCGGAGTGTCCTGGCTCCCAGATCGTGGCTTCCGCTCCGGCCTTCCCACCGCGCGCTCGCGGCGCGGCAGTGGCCCTCGCGTGGAGAGGTCGCTTCCTGGTGACAGTGGCGGGACCGCCCCGGACTCGCACCGGGTTCCTCCCTGTCGTCGGCGACCAGAATGGCACATGATCACGAACGGGCGAACTGGCGGACGGGGAAACGGAGGCGGCGATGGAGTACACCACTCTCGGCGGGACCGGAGCGAAGGTCAGCCGGATCGGGTTCGGCGGGGCGACGCTCGGCCTGACGAACTACCTCGGGCGGTTCGACCCTGACGACGCGGGCGACCGGGCGGCGATGTTCGCGGCGATCGAGGTGGCGCTGGAAGGCGGCATCAACTACTACGACACCGCGCCCGGTTACGGCGCCGGAGCCGGCGAACGGGTGCTCGGCCAGGCGTTGCGCGGGGTGGAGGCGAGCGGCGAGTGCCCGTTGTTCGTGGCCACCAAGGTGCCATACGGGGTGGACGTGCGGACGTCGCTGCAGGCCAGCCTGGAACGCCTCGGCCGGCCGCACGTCGACCTGCTGCAGATCCACGGCGACTCGTTCACCACCGAGCAGACCGACGCCATCCTCGCACCCGGTGGTGTAGCCGAACAGTTACATTCCGTCAAGGCTGAGGGCTTGACCAAGCATGTCGGCTTCACCACCGAGGACAACAACGACTCGGTCTACCGGCTGATCCGCAGCGGCCGGTTCGACACCGTGCAGGTCTGTTACAACCTCCTCTTTCAGCACCCGTACGACCCCACCCGGCCGTTCGGCAGCCTGCTCGAGGCCCGCCGGCACGGGCTCGGCACGCTGACGATGCGCACCACCACCTCGGGGACGTTCCAGCGCTGGCTGGCGACGGTGAACCCCGCCGACACCTTCGACTACTCGAGCGCGCTGGTGCAGTTCGTGCTGTCGAACCCGCACGTCGACGTGGCGTTGGTGGGGATGCGGGACCCGGACGTCGTACGCGCCAACCTCGCCGTCGCCGACGACCTCGCCGGCAGGATCGACCTAACCGCGCTGCACGAGCGGTACGTGTGATGAAGTGACGCCCATGGCCGTCTCTGCGACCCTCGCCATCAACCAGCTCACCGCGGACCGGCTGGCGGCCGGGCGGCCCGTCCTGCCCCTCGGATTCGGCGAGGCGGGACTACCGGTCCATCCCGACCTGGTGGCGGCGCTGAGTGCGGCCGCGGCGACCGGGTCGTCCGGCGGCTACGGGCCGGTCGTGGGATTTCCCGCGCTGCGCGAGGCCGCCGCCGGTTACTGGCGACGGCGATGCCTGCCGACGACGGCCGCTCAGGTGGTCGCGGGCCCGGGCAGCAAGCCACTGCTGTACGCCGTGCTGCGGGCGAGCGTCGGCGGGGTCGCGCTGCCCCGGCCGAGCTGGGTGAGCTACGCCGCACAGGCCCAGCTCCTCGGTCGCGAGGTGCACCACGTGCCGACGCCCGACGGGCAGGGTGGCGTACCCGATCCCGACCTGCTCGACGCGGCCGCCGCCTCCGCGAGGGCCGCCGGCCGCCCGATCGGGCTGGTCGTGCTCACCCTGCCCGACAACCCGACGGGGACCCTGGCGGGCAGCGGCACGATCCGGGCCGTCGCCGACGTCGCCCGCCGGCACGACCTGCTGATCGTCTCCGACGAGATCTACCGCGACCTCGTACACGACCCGATTCGTGAGTTCCTCAGCCCGGCCGAGTTGGCACCCGAACGCACCGTCGTGACCACCGGCCTGAGCAAGAACCTCGCCCTCGGCGGCTGGCGGATCGGTGTGGCCCGGATGCCTGAGGGCCCGCTCGGCAACCGGCTCGGAGCCGAGGTCGCCGCCATCGCCAGCGAGGTGTGGTCCAGCCCGGCGAACCCGGTGCAGCAGGCCGCCGCCTGGGCGTTCGAGGAGCCGGAGCAGCTCACCGAACGCATCGCCGCCAGTCGTTCGCTGCACGCGCGGGTGGCCACCGCGGTCGCCGACCGGTTCGCCGCGGCGGGCGCGGCCGTGCACCCGCCGTCCGCGGCGTTCTACCTCTACCCGGACTTCTCCGCATACGCCGAACTGCTCGCCGACCGGTGGTCGGTCCGCACCGGCACCGACCTCGCGACCCTGCTGCTGGACTCCTTCGACGTGGCGACCCTGCCCGGCGCGGCGTTCGGTGACCAGGACGAGCGACTGAGCCTGCGGGTCGCGACGAGCATGCTGTACGGCGAGGGTGAGCAGCGGGAGAAGGCGCTGACCGCTGCCGATCCGGTGGCGCTGCCCTGGGTCGCCGGACGGCTCGACCAGTTGGACGCCGCACTGGGGCGCCTGCTCGACGGCGGTTGATTCGCGCGTGGCCGATGTCGCCTGGCCGATTCGTCTGACGAGTGTGCCCTCGGGGGTGGGCTGCTCCGACCGCGCGTGGCAGGATGTCTTATGCGCTTCACCTCTTCGGTGCGTACTCACGTCGGTCTGGTCCGCGGCAACAACGAGGACTCCGCGTTCGCGGGGCCACACATGTTGCTGGTCGCGGACGGGGTCGGCGGGCACGCCGCGGGTGAGGTCGCCTCGGCGAGTGTGGCGCATCTGCTCGGTGCGATGTCGCTGTTGCCCAAGCCGGCATCCGGCGAATCCTCGACTCCGGATGAGGACCTTCCCGTAGTCCTTCGGGAGTGGGTCGACCGCGCCCACCGGCTCCTGGTCGAGGGCGTCGCGGCCGACCCGACCCGCGCGGGCATGGCCACGACCCTCACCGCCGTCCTGACCGACGGCCACACCTTCGCGATGTGCCATGCCGGCGACTCCCGGGCGTACGTCCTGCGTGACGGAGGTCTGCGGCAGGTGTCCGTCGACCACACGCTGGTCCAGGCGCTGCTCGACCAGGGAAGGATCACCCCGGCGCAGGCCAGGGTCCATCCCTACCGCTCGGCCGTCACGCGGTTCGTCGACGGGGGCGACCGCCCGGACGCCGACATCGTGCTGCTCGACCTGCGGCCGCGCGACCGGTTGCTGCTGTGCAGCGACGGGCTCACCGACTTCGTGGACGAGGGCGAGATCCGCTCGCTCCTGCTGGACGCGACGCCGGAGGAGGCCACCGACAACCTCGTCCGGGCGGCACTGGTCGCCGGTGGTCGCGACAACGTCACCTGCGTGGTCGGCGACGTCCTCGACGGGGAACTCATGCCCTGGCACCGGCGGCCCTACTTCTGCCGGATGGAGGGCGCGGTCACCGACCTCGCCAACCTCATCGACCCGGCCGGCCACGGCCACGCGGCATAGGGCGGGGGTGCGGCGATGACGCTGCGGGTGATCGGCGCCGGCTGGGCACGTACGGGCACCACCTCCATGAAGCGTGCGCTGGAACTACTCGGACTGCCCTGCCATCACATGCACGAGGTGTTCGAGCACCCCGAGCAGGCCGATCTCTTCCTCGAGGCGGCGAGGGGCGCGCCGGAGTTCGACTGGGAACGGATCTACGCCGGCTACGCGGCGACCGTCGACTGGCCGGGCAGCGTGTTCTGGCGAGAGCTCCTCGCCGCCTATCCCGAGGCGAGGGTCCTGCTGACGGTGCGCGACCCGGAGCGGTGGTTCGCCAGTTACCACGCCACCGTCTACCGCCCGATCGCGCTCGGCTGGGACGACCCGAGCGCCGAGAGGTGGAACGCCATGGTGCAGGAGGTGGTCGTCCGGCGCCTGTTGGACGGCGAGCCGCACGACCGCGAACACCTGGTAGCGGCGTTCGAACGCCACAACGCCGAGGTCCGGGCAACGGTCCCGGCGGACCGGCTGCTCGTCCACCACGTCGGCGACGGCTGGGAGCCGTTGTGCGCCTTCCTCGACCAGCCGGTGCCCGCGGAGCCGTACCCGCACCTGAACGAAAGTGCCACCTGGGGAGACCGGGCCGCCGACTAGGCCTGTCCTGAGCGTCCCTGCGAAGCGGTCTCACCGGTGCTAGCGTCCGATGGCCGCATCGGCGCGGTCACAGATGGCTGTGTCCTGCCGGTGACCGAACGACGCACTCCTGCGGGCCGATCGGCAACGGTGCGCGGGCAGATCGGGCCGAGTGTCCGAACACCGGAGGTCCAGATGGGCACAGGGATCATCATCGCCGTGATCGTGGTGGTCGCGCTGATCATCGTCGGCGTGGCCGTCGCGTTGCGACAGCGGGCAAAGAAGCAGGAGGAACGCCGGATCGCGGCGCAGGAGGCCCGCGACCGTGCGGTGGAGATCAGCCGGCAGGCCGCGGTGCACGACCGTGAGGCCGGACAACTGGGTAACCGTGCGCAGGAGGTGCGCACCGCCGCGGAGCAGCAGCTGGCCGAGGCCCAGCGGCTGGAGGAGGAGGCCCGGGCACGTGGGGAGCGCGCGCACTCCACCCGCGCCGAGGCCGAGGAGCACCTGCGCCGGGCCGACGAGCTCGACCCCGACCTGCGCGACGAGGACCGTAGGGACGGCCGGGTGGACGACGGCGCCGACGAGCCGGCGGACGTGCGCACGGACGACCGCGAGGACGTACGCGCCGGCGACCGCGGGGACGTACGCGCCGATGGCCGCGGGGACGTACGCGCCGATGGCCGCGGGGACGTACGCGCTGACGACCGGACCGACGACCTCGCCGCCGACCGGGCCGACGGTGAGCACCATCCGCACGGCGAACACCTGGCCGGCGGGCCCGTCGACGAAGGCGACCAGCCGGTGACGGGCGAGGAGCGTCACCGGGGTCCGCGGGGTTCCGTGGAGCACATGCGGGGCAGCGACTACGCGCAGCCCGGTCACGACCAGGCGGGTCACGACCAGGCGGGTCACGACCAGGCGGGTCACGACCAGGCGGGTCACGACCAGGCGGGTCACGACCAGGCCGGCTACGACCAGGCGGGTCACGAGCAGGCCGGCCGCGACCAGCGGGCGTACGACCAGGGTGGTCACGACCAGCCGACCGCCGAGCGCCCCGCCGCCCAGCCGGGCGAGGAGCAGGCGTTCGGCCAGAACCCCGACGAGCGGACGTACGACCAGGCAGGCGACGTCGACTCCGACGGCCGCCATCGGGAACAGCGGGCACCGCACCCCGACCAGCCCGCCTGAGGTCGCGGGCCGGCAGCGGTCCCGGACCGCTGCCGGCCGCACGTGTCCTCGCGCCGCTTCGTCGCGGCGCGAGGACGCAGCCGGATCGCTCGGTTACGGTGAGTCGTGAGCTGAGGTGATCCGGCCCGGCTCGCCACCCCGCCGGGTGAGGAGACCGGGATGAGCCGACCAGATCCCGACGTATCGGGTGCCTCCAGCGCCGCGGGTTCGGGCCACACTGTGCTGGTGGCCATGGTCGCCGCCCTCGGTGGTTTCCTCTTCGGCTACGACACCGCGGTCATCAACGGCGCGGTCGCCGCGGTTCGGGACACGTTCCACGCCTCGCCCGGAGTGCTGGGGTTCGCGGTGGCCGCCGCACTGCTCGGATCGGCCCTCGGCGCGTGGTTCGCCGGGCCGCTGGCCGGTCGGATGGGCCGGATCCGGGTGATGGTCATCGCAGCCGCGTTGTTCATGGTGAGCGCGCTGGGGTCCGGGTTCGCGTTCTCGATCTGGGATCTCGCGGTCTGGCGGTTCATCGGCGGCATGGGCGTGGGCGCGGCGTCGGTGATCGCACCGGCGTACATCGCGGAGATCTCGCCCGCCCGGATACGCGGCCGGCTCGGTTCTCTGCAGCAGTTGGCGATCGTGACCGGCATCTTCATGGCGTTGCTGGTCGACTTCGGCCTGGTCGCGGCCGCTGGTGGTGCGACCAGGGAGCTGTGGTTGGGGCTGGACGCCTGGCGCTGGATGTTCCTGTCCCTGATGATCCCCGCGCTGGCGTACGGCATCCTGGCGCTGCAGATCCCGGAGTCGCCGCGCTACCTCGTCGCCCGCAAACGGCTGGTCGAGGCGCGGGAGGTCCTGGTGCAGTACGTCGGCGGCGACGTCGACGTGAAGATCGTGGACATCCAGCGCACGCTCGGCACGGACCGGCGCTCCCGGCTGGGTGACCTGCGTGGTCCGCGACTCGGCCTGCTGCCGATCGTGTGGGTCGGGATCCTGCTGTCGGTGTTCCAGCAGTTCGTCGGCATCAACGTGATCTTCTACTACTCCTCGGTGCTGTGGCAGGCCGTCGGCTTCAGCGAGCAGAACTCGCTCGTCATCACGGTCATCACCTCGGTGACGAACATCGTCACCACCCTGATCGCGATCGCCACCATCGACCGGATTGGCCGCAAGCCGCTGCTGCTGATCGGCTCGGCGGGCATGGTCATCACGCTGGGGACGTTGGCGTACGCGTTCGGGACCGCGCCCCTCGTGCACGGCAAGCCCGCGCTGGAAGGGGTGATGTCGCCGCTGGCCCTGATCGCGGCGAACGTCTACGTCGTGTTCTTCGGCCTGAGCTGGGGACCGGTGGTGTGGGTGCTGCTCGGCGAGATGTTCAACAACCGCATCCGTGCGCAGGCGCTGGCGGTGGCGGCGGCCGCGCAGTGGCTGGCGAACTTCACCGTGTCGACGACCTTCCCGGTGCTGCAGCAGATCGGGCTGGGATTCGCGTACGGGCTCTACACGTTCTTCGCCGTCCTGTCGTTCCTGTTCGTCGCGCGCGGCGTGCGGGAGACCAAGGGCAGGGAGCTGGAGTCGATGTGAGGGCTCCGGCTCGCCTTCCCCTGCCTTCGGTCGGTCAGGTCGCGGAACCGACCGCAGGCTTGGCGATCCCGGCATCGAAGAGCGCGTTCGCGACCTTCTCCAGCAGCCGCCAGTCCTCCTGGAGCGGACGCCGCAGCGAGGGGTTCTCGAGAACGGTGTCCAGGGTGACGTACTCCGCACCGAGGTCCGCGAGGTCCGCCACGTCGTCCAGGATCTGCGACATGGTGCCCTCGCCAGTCAGCCGTTCGGCGTCGTCGCGCCGGGTGTCGCCCGGGTTTGCGCGGATCCGCGGGCTCAGCACCGGCACGTCGCGGCCGGCGGCGTCGGCCTCTTCCCGCAGGCCGGGCATTCCCTTCGTACGCAGCCAGCCCGGACGCGGGTTGATCGGGTGCCACGCGTCGCCGTAGGTCACCGCCCGTCGTAGGCCGGCCCGGCTGGAACCGCCCACCCAGATCGGCGGGTGCGGCCGGCGTACCGGCGGGGGGCCGCTGTAGACGTCGCGGAACGACACGAACTCGCCCTCGTAGGTCGCGCGTTCGGATGTCCAGAGCGCCTTGACAGTGGCGAGGTACTCGTCGGTGACGTCGCCCCGTCGCCTGAACGGTGGTGCGTTCAGTGCGGCGAACTCCGACTCCGACCAGCCCACGCCGACCCCGAGCACGACCCGCCCTTTGCTGAACTGGTCGATGGCGGTCGTCATCCGCGCTGTCAACAGCGGGTTGCGGTAGGGCGCGATCGCCACGGAGGTGCCGAGCTCGAGGTGCTCGGTGACACCGGCCAGCCAGGCCATCGCGGTGAACGGCTCGTAGAACGGCTCGGGGTAGAGGTCGGCGACGTCCTGGGTGACCGCCGCGTGGTCGGAGATCATCGCCAGGGAGAAGCCCGACCGTTCGGCGAACCTCGCCCAGCCGAGCAGCGCGTCCGGGCTCGTGCCCGCACCGAAGTTGATGACGTTGACGCCGAGCTTCACCGGCCCGCACCTCCCGCCGCGAGCACTGCCAGGTAGCGGTCGAACGGTTCCCGCGCTCCGTCGGTGGGCTGGTGGGTGACGGTCTCCGGTGCGGCCTCGCGCAGGATCCCCTGCAGCCGGGTGAGGTCCGGTCGCGGCGTACCGCCGAAGTCCGGGACGTACTCCTTCGGCGCGGCGTACACGATCCGGGCCGCTCCGGCCACCAGCGTCGCGGTGTGGCACATCGCGCACGGCTCGCAGGTGGACACCACGACCGCTCCCGTGAGGTCGCCGCCGCCGAGCTTTCGGCAGGCGTCGCGTACCGCCTCGACCTCGGCGTGCGCGATCGGGTCGGAGTCGCGGCCGGCGGTGTTGACGCCGGTTCCGAGCACCTGGCCGTCGCGGACCACGACGGCGGCGAACGGCAGTTGGCCCGCGTCCGCGTTCGCCGTGGCCAGGGTGAGCGCCTGGCGCAGGTAGGGGAGCAGGTCGTCGTCGGCCCCGTCCTGGGGCCGGCCATCGGGGTGGTCCGGGGAGACCGGTGTCGTCGTCATGAGCCCAGACGCTAAACCGTGACGTCGGCGTGAGGGTCAAGACACGATCAGGGTTACGCTCCACCGCATGCGCATCGGAGAGTTGTCCAGGCGGAGCGGGGTCAGCGTGCGCGCGCTGCGCTACTACGAGGAGCAGGGCCTGCTGGCGTCGCGGCGCTGCCCCAACGGCTACCGCGAGTACGACCAGTCGGCAGTCGCCCGGGTCGGCCAGATCCAGTTGCTGTACTCCGCGGGCCTGTGCAGCGCGAAGATCGTCGAGCTGCTGCCGTGCATCCGGTCCGACGGCGAACGCGTGATCCCCTCCGCGGGCCTGGTGGGCGACCTGCAGGTGGAGCGCACCCGCATCCTGCGCCAGATCGAGGAGTTGGCCGCGTCGCTGCGCGTGCTGGACGGCGTGATCGCCGCGGCCGACCCGAGCGAGCCTCCGGCTGTCGCGGCCTCCGCTGGGTGACTTTTCGGCGTGACACGATTGAAGGAGGCCGGCCGCCTGCCCGCGCCGCCGATCGGGTGATTTGCTCCGGATGCCGGGTCCGCGCCGGATGACGTACGAGTGCGTACAACCACGTACAACGACGAACAACACCGTGTCGAGGGGGAGTCATGGGGGCAAGCCACTGGGAGTTCGAGCCGGGGCACACCGGCGCGGAGTTCACCGCGAGGCACATGATGGTCGCCTACGTGCGGGGACAGTTCAAGGACGTGCACGGGTCGGTCGTCGTCGACCCGGACCACCTCGACCGTACGCGGATCGAGGCGACGATCGACGCCACCAAGGTCTACACCGGTGAGCCGGCGAGGGACGCGCACCTGCGCAGCGCGGACTTCTTCGACGTCGAGAACCACCCGACCTGGACGTTCGTCGGCGGCACGGTGGAGCGGATCGGCGCTTCGGCATTCGAGGTGACCGGCGACCTCACGATCCGCGGCGTGACGCGCCCGGTCACGTTGCACGTGACCTACCTCGGTCAGTGGGACACGCCGTGGTGGGAGGAAGGGCGTGACCTCGGCCCGCGTCGCAGGGCCGGGTTCGTGGGGCGTACGAGCATCAACCGGCACGACTTCGGGGTCAGCTGGAACGACTCGGTGGACCGGGGCGGTGTGGTGGTGAGCGACCTGGTCGACGTCACCGTGGACGTCGAGGCGGTCCTCCAGCCCGAGCTCGCCGGCGTCTGAGTCTTCGTCGAGGGTGTCGAAGAACCCGGCATCGACTAGCCTGCAGATCATGCCGACATCCGGACCTTATGTCGTCGCGGTCGACGCGGGCGGAACCCAAACCAGGGTTGGCTGTTTCGGCCTCGACGGTGCGCTGCTGGCGCGGGGTTTCGGAGCAGGTGGGTCGCCCTCCCACAACCACACCGCGGCCGAGAACGTCTGCTCCACGATCGCCGGGGCGGTGACCGGTGGCGGACTCGCGGTCGAGGACGCGGTCGCGATGACGGCGGGCGTGGCGGGGTACCCCATCGACGGCGAAGTTGACTGGATCGACGCCTTCTTCGACAGCTGTGTAGTAACCTGCCCGCGGCAGGTCGTCAACGACGCGGTGATCGCGCATCGAGGCGCCCTCGCCGGAGTGCCGGGAATCATCGTCGTCGGCGGTACCGGTTCGATGATCGCGGCCATCACCGCGGACGGAACGGTGCTCGAGAGCGGCCGGTTCCAGCACTATGCCGGCGGGGCACGGCACCTCGTCTACGACGTGATGCATCGCGTCCTGCTCGGCGACCACGTTGACGCCGATCGGAAGCTGATCGAGACGGTGCTGGCCTGGTGGGGAGCCCGCGACGTCGCGGACCTTCGGCGGATCGTCCTCGGGCTCGGCGGCCTGGACTACAACGACGTGAAGCGTCGGTACGGCAGTCTGGCGCCGGCGATCACCGCTGCCGTCGACTCCTCTCCGCTCGCCGACGCCGCGGTGACCCGCCTGGCCGAGAAGACCGCGGCCGGGGTACGCCTGCTGGCACCGTTGGTCAGCGGCGCCTCCGTGCCGGTGGCGCTCGCGGGTGCGCTGGCGACCGCGCCCGGGTTCGCCGAGCGGCTCGGGCGGCTTCTGACCGTCGGATCGGCACCCGCAATCAGCGTCGCCAGTGCCGCACTCGATCCGCTCAGTGGGGCGGCACTGATGGCGTTGCAGTCCGTCGGCGTATCCGTCACTCCGCAACTCCTCAGCCGGCTTCAGGTGTCGACCGACCGCTGATCAGGGTCGGCCATTGCTGACCGGCATGCGTGGGCCTGCCGTGCCGTCGGCGCCTTCTCCGGTTGGGCGTCTCCGAGCCGGGAGTACCTCCCGTGAGTAGTGCGGTGCCAGGTTTTTGTCCACAGGTAGCGGATCGGGTTGTGCATCGGGTCTCCTTGTGGACAACGGATCTCGTGTCGGCGGTGGCCTCTAGACTTCGAACATGCATTCGACGACGCAGGACCTTCCCGGCGCAGGCGGCAGCGGCGCCGTCGCCCGCTTGAGGGCTGCGCTGGGTATGTTCCGCGCCGGGATGGACGAGGCACTGTCCACCCCCACCGCCTGCCTGGAAGCGCGCGAACTCGGCGAACTGATCAGCGAACTGGCCGTGGAGAAGGCGCGCGCGGACGCGCTCACCCTGACCTGGGTACGCGAGGCCGAAGCCCGCGACGTCGGCAAAACCACGGGTGCTGCGACCACCGCGGCATGGCTGCGCACCGCGCAGCGGATGTCGAAGACCGAGGCCTCCGCCACCGTCGGCCTGGCCCGGGACCTGGACCGCACGGTCACATTGACCGCCGCCGCTCTCGCCCGTGGAGAGCTGTCGTTCAAGCATGCGCAGGTGATCGCGTTCGCGGTCAAGGACCTGCCCACCTGGATCGGACCCGAACAACGCCTGAAGGCCGAGGAGTACCTGATCACCTGGTCGAAGCGGCGTAACCCCGACGACGTGCGCCTGCTGGGGCGGGCGTTGCTGCAGTACCTCGCACCAGAGGAGTGGGAGCGCCGGCTCGGGAAGGAGCTCGGCGACGCCGAGCGTGCCGCGGAACGTAAACGGTCCCTGCGCTACCTGGCGAACGGGATTCCGGGGTCGGAGACCGTGGTGATCAAACTGCCGGCGGTGGAGATGGAAGCCCTGCGGAAGATGATCGAGGCGCTGATCGCCTCCGACACCCGGCCCGACCCCGACGACCGCCCCCTCGACCAACGGCGTGGAGATGCCTTCGCCGAACTCCTCGCCCAGTGGGCGCAGCAGCAGGCATCGCCCAACCGCGGCCGCGGACGCGACTGCGTCACCGTGCTGATCGGACTGCAGCAGCTGATGAACGGAACCGGGTTCGGCACCATCGACGACCTCAACCCCGTGCGCCTCATGCCCTGCAACTGCCAAACCCCCGACGCCAAACGCCAAGCCCAGCGCAAGACCCAGCGCAAGGCCCGACAGCAGAACACGAACACCGGCGGTGCCACAGGCGCCAAGCCCAAGAAGCCCGCTCGCAGCAATGGCACCGACGGCACCGGGGACACCGAGTGCGAAGCCGGGACTGGTGGCGGTGTCATCGACCCGGAAGCAAGGACGGACCCCGGCGAGACCACCGCGCCAGCCCCGACCGGTGACCTAAGTACGGCCGGTGTCGAGTGCACAGCGGCTACGCGGGAAGGTCAACCAGACAAGGAGAAACCACCGGGCGATCCAGCTGGAGCCGCTGATCGGATACCCGAACCGAGAGACCCTGGCCAACACCCACAACCACATACCGCAACCGGGGCGGATCCAACAGGTGAAACGGATCCGGCAACCGACGCCGATCCTGAAGTCGAGCAGGGTGCGGTGGTGCCGGAGGCTGCCATCGACCCCGACGATCCCATAGACCCCCACGACGGCTGCCAGAAGTGCGGTAGTGGTGGATCGGCCAGCATCCTCGGCCTGCGCGGCGAACCGCTCTCGGTCGCCACCATCCGCCGGATGGCGTGCGACGCCAACATCATCCCCGTGGTGCTCGGCGGCAACGGCGAAGTCCTCGACGTCGGAGAGGCCGACCGGTTCTTCACCGAGGCGCAGCGCCGCGCATTGGCGATCCGGGACGGGTCCCACTGTCACTTCCCCGACTGCCAGGTTCCCGAGCGGCGCTGTGTCGCCCACCACATGACGGCCTGGGACGACTTCGGACCGACGGATCTCGCCAACGGTGTGCTGTTGTGCAAGTCGCATCACACGTTCGTCCACCACAGAGGCTGGACGGTCCGTATGGGTGCACACGGACACCCCGAATACATTCCACCGGAGTGGGTGGACCCGCAGCAGAAAGTGCGGCGCCCGTGAGTCCCGCGAGAAGTGGTTCCGACCGTCAACAAGGTCTTGACGACCTGGCAGCGGTATGCCCTGGAGCCCTACGCAGTGGAACGATGCGTCGCGCGGTCCGCCGCGTACAACGCGAAGACCGCGTCGTTATGTACGTCCTCGCGGCCTTCCACCAGGCCGGGCGAGGTGAACTCCCGGACGAACCCCATGCCGATGCGTTCCATCACCGCACGCGAGCGCCGGTTGTGCCGTTCGGTGAACGCCACCACCTCGTCGGCACCGAGGTGGTCGAACGCGAACGCCAGCCCCGCCCGGCCCATCTCGCTCGCGTACCCCTGTCCCCAGAAGCGGTCCCGCAGATTCCAGCCAAGCTCAAGGCACTGCGACCCGTCGACGACGGCGCGGGACAGCCCGCCCCGCCCGATCAGCTCGTCGCGCCTGGCCAGCTTGCTGTCGGCCCGGGCGTAGGCGACCCACTTGTGCACTCCGTCGCGTTCCCACGCCGCGCCCCACTCGGCCGCGTTGGTCCGCGCGGCCTCCATGGACCACCGGCCCGCGTGCCACTCCGCCACCGCCGCGTCTTGGTGCATCGTCCACAGATCCTCGGCGTGCTCGGGCCCGACCGGTTCGAGCCGGAGCCGGTCGGTGAACCTGGTACGGATCGCCTTCGCCACCACATCACGCAGCCGCCGGTCGCCGTCGAAGCGGTCGACCATCATCAGATCGAGGTCCGCCGGTCCCACCCAGGCGTACGCGTCGTGCTTGCCCTCCTCCAGCCGGGGCGCGGTGAGGTCGCCGTCCACCTCGACGAGATAGTCCAGCTCCCGGCGTACGACACCCTCGTGGGACCACTCCCAGTCGGCGACCACCGCCTCGATGCTGCGCAGCCGCCAGCCGGTTTCTTCCTCGACTTCCCGGGCCAGCGCCTCCTCCGGCGTCTCGCCGGCCTCGACGTGCCCACCCACGACGTCCCAGATCCCGGGCAGCAGCCGACGGTCCGGGCTCCGGCGTTGGGCGTAGACCCGATGCTGGGAGTCGCGGATGAGGGCGCCGACGCAGGCAGGTTCACGCATCCCGCAAGGCTATCCAGCCACCGGCCGACGGAGGCAAGTCAAGGACCTCACGGGCGCGTGTCATCCGGCGCGGGCGCACCACCTCGGCACACCACCTCCCCAGGGCCGGACATGCCCCGGGACATGCCCCGGCCGGACATGCCTGGGAACCCATTACGGCTTCGGCAGGGGCCGTGGCCGCATCCCGCCCGCGCACGACGCGGAGGAAGCCTGGTCGCGGCCGACGACGACGGACTGCCCGAGGTCGTTGTAGCCGGTGCGCGAGTCCCACACGCCGGTGTTGGCGAGCTGGATCGCGTACGCCGCGTGGTAGCTGGTGTCGGTGCCGGGGAGCAGAGCCTGGGACCGCAGCCGGGGTTCGGGAGCGGGCAGGTCGAGGGACAGGGCGTACCTACCCGGCGGGAGGCTGGCGCAGACCCGGGCGTTCACCGCGATCGGCGTGCCTGGCTCCCAGCGGCGCGGGTCGACCGGCAGCGGCACCTCGTACGACCGGTGTGCACCGGTGAGCACCAGCCGGACCGAACGCGGGTTGTACGGCGCGGCGAAACCGTCGTTGCGCAGGCCCAGGTTGACAGCGAACGAACGACCCGGCCGTACGCCGTCCGCGAAGTCACCCGTGGTCAGCCGCAGCCGGTACCCCAGCCGCCGCCTGGCCTCCTCGATGTTCGCGCCCCAGCTGCCCAGCACGTCCTGGTTGTAGTCGGAGTTGAGGTAGCTGTAGTGGTAACGCTCCATCTCCGCCACCGCGCTCGGCCATTCCGAACGCGGCGGGTCGACGTTGCACGTCTCACCGCCGACCGGGACGAACCTCGAGTCCTGGGCGAGGTACTCCTGGTCCAGCGTGATCGGGTCGGACAGGAAGGTGCCGAAGTCGTCCGGGCTGGCGAGGAAGCAGTCGTTGTGGTGCCCGATGCGGGCGACGGGCGTACCCGAGTACGCCTCCGCTGGGGTGAGCGCACCCTCCTTGCCGGTGGGCCGCCCAACCGTCTGCTGCTTCATCAGCATCGTGCGCACCTGGATGGTGCGGGTGGTCGGCAACGCGCGCAGCAGGGCGAGGAACACCTCGCGCCGGTTGGCCCAGTCCTGCGGCGTGACGTTCTCCGGGTGGAGGGGGTCGGCGACGAAGTAGTCGGTGTAGTAGCCCTCGCCCCACAGCCCGATGAAGCCGGCCTGCACGGTGGCGATCACGTCCGCGTTCGCCCGCAGGACCGGCGCGAGCTGGGCGATGTGGCGCAGGACGCGTTCCTTCGGCGCGTCACCGTACGGCGGCTGGTAGGGCCAGTCGTCCTTCGGCTGCGCGTACGCGAACCTCACGATCACCTTGACCCCGGCCGAACGGGCGGTGGCGAAGTCGGCCCGGACCCGCGCCAGGTACGCGGGGTCGATCGTGTCGGTGCTCGCGAACTTCTCCAGGTAGAAGACCCGCAGGATCTGGGAGACGTGCTCGCGTTCGCGCCAGCCGCGCAGGGTGGCCAGGTCCAGCGGCTCGTACCCCGAACCGTCGGCGCGGAAGTGCGTCTCGGTGTGGTGGTAGAAGCCACGCTCGGGGTTGGCGATGTTCTCGGTGCTCGGCGCGTAGGTCCGCTCGGTGCGGTGCCCTTCGCCGGAGCCTGCGGCGCGAGTGGCCGCGGACGGCGAGGAGGAGCCGGATGACGTGGTGGTCGACGACGCGAACGCGGGCAGGGCGGGTAGCAGGGCCAGGCCGCACACGAGCGCGACGGTTGCGGACAGTCTCCTCGGCACGCGTGCCTCCTGCGATGGGCTTGCACGGCTACGGCTGACTCCGCACGCTACCCACGCGGCTGAGTTCATGACGCCGAGCGCGTGCGCATTGGCCACATCCGGCTCCGCCGCGCTTGCTCAGCGGTACGAGCGGAAGACCGTCCCGTTCGCACTCTTTCCAAGATCACGAGTGACGCGAGACGATCACGCGAGCACCGTGGCGGGGGAGTGTGCCCGTCGCCGGCGCTTCGGCGCGGACGTACGTCGCCGGTCACGCGTCGTGCCGGTCGTCGGCACGGCATGAGGAGGACAGCATGGGGTTTCCACCCGTTCGAACGCGAACGGCGTTGAGCGCGGTCGCGAGCTTGGTCGTCGCCGGGCTGGTGACGGCCGCGGGGCCGGCCACCGCCGCCGTCGCGCCGGCCACCGCATCGGCGACGACTGCCACCGCGGCCACCGCGCCGGTCGCGGCCACCAAGGCGGTGACCAAGGTCGCGCACGCCCGCACCGCCGCCACAGCCGCCGACGCAACCGCGGACACCTCGCGGGGGACTCCGGTCGACCTCGGTGCGCTGTTCGTCGGTGCGCACCCCGACGACGAGTCCGGCGCCCTGTCCACCTTCGGTCAGTGGGGTGAGGACCACGACGTACGCACCGGGGTCATCACCGTCACCCGGGGCGAGGGCGGCGGCAACGCGGTCGGCCCGGAGGAGGGCCCCGCGCTGGGCCTGATCCGTGAGGCGGAGGAACGCCGCGCGGTCGGCAAGGCCGACGTCACCGACGTGTTCAACCTGGACAAGGTCGACTTCTTCTACACCGTGTCCGCGCCGCTGACCGAGCAGTTGTGGGACCAGCAGGACACGCTGGCGAAGGTGGTCCGGATCGTCCGCCAGACCCGGCCGGAGATCCTGGTCACGATGGACCCCGCGCCCTCACCCGGCAACCACGGCAACCACCAGGAGGCGGCCCGGCTGGCGATCGCCGCCTACTACGCCGCCGCCGACCCCAAGGCGTTCCCCGACCAGATCACCAAGGAGAAGCTGAAGCCGTTCGCGCCGTCGAAGGTGCTGCTGAGCCGGGCGCGCGGTACCGGACCGTCCGGGCCGTCCTGCGTGAACACGTTCACCCCGGTCGACCCGTCCCAGGACATCTACGGCGTCTTCTCCGGCAACGTCTCGCGTGAGCAGGGGAAGACCTGGGCACAGATCGAGCGCGAAGCCCAGCGCGAGTACGCCTCGCAGGGCTGGGCGGGCTTCCCCGACGCCCCCTCCGACCCGGCGCAGCTGGGCTGCGACCGGTTCACCCAGGTGGCCTCGCGGGTTCCGTACCCGAAGGTGGGTACGGAAGCCGCCGCCGAGCCGGACGCGATCCTGGACGGCGCGCTGACCCGGCCCGACGGCACCGTCCCGCTGGGCACGCAGCTGAAGGTGAACAGCGACTTCGACGTACGCCCGGGCAAGCCCACCACCGTGCGGGTGCACGTGACGGCACCGGGCGGTGCGAACCTCGGCCAGTCGTCGGTGACGCTGCGCGCCCCGGACGGCTGGCAGGTCGCGGGTGACGGCGCGCTCGGCCGGGTACGGCCCGGCGGCTCGGCCACCGCGACGTTCACGGTGACCCCGCCGGCGACCCAGCCCAAGGGTGACCCGGTCAGTGAGCGGTCCCGGCTGGAGGCGTTCCTCACCACCGGTGCAGGCAGCGGGTACGCGGCGGCACAGGTCCAGCTGACCCCGGACGTCGCGACCCAGCAGCAGCTCCTGCCGCAGGTCTCCTCGTTCGAGACGTGGGCCCGGCAGGTCGGCGCACCGCAACTGCGCGGCTTCGTCGTTCCGGTCCTCACCATCCCGTCCGGCGGCGAGCGGGCGATCGACTACACGGTCACGAACAACTCCGACACCACCCGGTCCGGCACCGTCAAGCTGACCTTGCCGGACGGGTTCGCCGCGAACGCGGCCGAGAAGCCGTTCACCGACCTGGCCGCGGGCGCCACCACGAAGGTGACGTTCACGGTGCGCAACACCGACGCCTCGCTGCCCACCTCCAACGCGGGCGGCACCAAGGGAGCGGCGCCCGGCGACTACGCGTACACCGTCACCACGACCACGGCCGACGGCGCCACCTCGGTGAGCAACCCGGCCCTGGAGCTCGTGCCGGCGACCACGGTCGATCAGGCCGCGGCCGCACCCACCGTGGACGGCAAGGTGAGCGACGGCGAGTACCCCGGTGAGGCGCTGGACATCTCCCGGCTGTGGGAGGGCTCGCCGTGTGACTCCGCGGCCGACTGCTCGGGCACGGCGCACGTGACCCGTGCGGGCGACACGATCTACGTGGCCGTGGAGGTACGCGACGACACCGCCGGTACGCCGCTGGCGACCAGCGACTGCAAGCGGCACTGGCGTACCGACAGCGTCGAGATCGCCCTGGACCCGCGCGGCACCAGCGAGAACACCGCCTCGACGTTCAAGCTGGGCGTGCTGCCGTTCACCGCGGAGGGGCCGGCGTGCGCGCTGCGCGACGCCGACAACCACCAGGGCCCGATCGCGCAGACCGCACCGGGGGTGAAGTTCGCGAGTACGGTCAGCTCGCCGTACACCGGATACACCGTGGAGGCCGCGATCCCGCTGGCCGAACTCCCCGCCTCGGTCGACCCGGACAAGCTCGGCCTGAACATCCTCGTCTACGACTCCGACACCCAGGACAAGACGGGCCAGACGCGGATCGGCTGGTCCACCTGGGGTGGCGTGCAAGGCGACCCCTACCGCTGGGGACTCGCCCGGCTGGCCGGCTACCAGCCGCCCGCGGACCGGCCGACAGCCGACCCGGTGGTGCCCAACACCGCGCTGCGCAGCGTGGAGTCGCCGCAGACGGTCGAGCAGTCGGTGCGGGTCAACGTGCCGCTGTCGGGCGGTACGGCCGCACCCCTCGGTGACAGCGGCTGGCTGGTCGGCGCCCGGTGGAGCAGGGACGTCCTGACCGCCGACCTGAGCAGCACCGGTGCCGGCGAGGCGCACGTGTTCGTCGTGGACGACAAGGGCACGGCGGGCAGCGCGGTCGTCTCCGTCGACGGCCCCGGGCGCACCGCGGTGAAGGTGCCGCTGGACCGCGCGTTGGCCGGGCACCCGCGGGTGCTGGCCGGCTGGGAGGCGAAGTCGGGTGCCGGCACGCTCGCGTCGAGGGTGCCGCTGCGGAAGTAGCCCGGTTCGGGGGCGGAACGGCTCCGCGAGGGTTCGCAACCGATCCGCAACCGATATCGCAACTGGTTCCGCCGACGGCGTAGCGCGATCGCCGTCGGCGGAATCGGCTGGCGCTCCCACCGTGGTGTCGGCCAGGCTTCCCGGATCCGCGGCTGTGCGGACCGGCGCTGGGACCGGCCCGACCGGATGACGCGGAGCGACGAGGAGGTGGCCCGATGCGGATCCTGGTCCTGGGCGGAACGGTGTTCCTGTCCGCAGCGGTGGCCGCCGAGGCGGTGGAGCGTGGCCACGAGGTCACCTGCGCGGCCCGCGGCAGCAGCGGTGAGCCGCCGGCCGGAACGACGTTCGTCCGCGTCGACCGCGACGACCCGGACGGGCTGGCCCCGCTGGCCGGCAGAGAGTTCGACGCGGTGGTCGACGTCGCCCGCCTGCCCAGTCAGGTCCGCCAGGCGGTGGACACGCTCGCAGACGGCGTACGCCACTGGACGTTCGTCTCCTCGATCAGCGTCTACAGCGACAACTCCACGCCGGGGCAGAACCCGCACACCGGGCCCGTGCACGCCCCGCTGTCCGCGGACGCCGACGAGCGCGACGTGGAGAACTACGGACCGGCGAAGGTCTCCTGCGAGCAGGCGGTGCTCGCCGCGCTCGGCGACCGGGCCAACGTGGTGCGCGCCGGGCTGATCGTCGGTCCGGGTGACGGCAGCGACCGGTTCACCTACTGGCCGGTTCGGCTGGCGCGCGGCGGCGAGGTGCTCGCACCTGGTGCCCCCGAGGAGCCGGTGCAGGTCGTCGACGTACGCGACCTCGCGGCCTGGATCGTCCGGTCCGCGGAGACCGGTGTGGTGGGCGTCTTCGACGCCACCGGGCCGGCCGTGGGGCGCGGTGAGCTCCTGGACCGGGTCGCGGCCGGGGTGGGCGCCGAGCCGAAGCTGACCTGGGTGGACCAGGAGTTCCTCGAGGCGCAGGAGGTCAACCCGTGGGCGGGGCCGCGGTCACTGCCGGCCTGGCTGCCGCTCCCGGAGTACGCCGGAATGCTCGACCACGACGTCAGCGCGACGCTGGCCGCCGGGCTGGCGGTCCGCGACCTCGCCCAGACCGCACGCGACACTCTGGCCTGGGCCCGGGAGAGCGGCCGCGACAAGACCGACCCGGCCGACCTGCACGCCGGGCTGACCGCGGCGGAGGAGGCCGACGTCCTCGCCGCCTGGCACCGGCGGTGAGCAGACCCGGCGTACGTGACCACTCCGGCGCCGCCCAGCCCCGTCAACGCGTGACCGAGCCTAGGATCTCCCCATGAACTGGCCTCGTTGAGCTTCCAGCCGGTCCCGCCGCCGCGCGGCGGGGCACGCTGACCTGCCGGCCGATCGCGCTCGCCGGATCGGCCGGCTGTTCGTCGTCTTCTCCGGGCTGGACGACGCGATCTTCCTGTACCCGCTGTACACCCTGCTGTTCGCCGACAGCGGGCTGTCCACCAGCGAGATATCTGTCCTGCTCAGCCTGTGGGCAGGTGCCGCGTTCGTCCTCGAGGTGCCCTCCGGCGTCCTCGCCGACCGGCTGTCGCGACGCCACCTGCTCGCCGTCGGAGCGGTGCTGCGGGCCGCCGGGTTCGTCCTGTGGGTCTGTCTGCCGTCGTTTCCGGCCTTCGCGGTCGGCTTCGTGCTGTGGTCCGCGCAGGGCGCGCTCAAGTCCGGCACGCTGCAGGCACTGGTGTACGACGAACTCGCCGCGGTCGGCGCCGCGTCCACCTACGACCGGTTGCTCGGCCGGGCCGCGGCCGCCGAGGGGACTGCCGGACTGGTCGCGACCGCGCTGGCCGCCCCGATCTTCGCGCTCGGCGGCTACCAGGTGGTGGGGTGGGCCTCGGTGGCGATGGGGCTGGCGCAGGTGCCGGTGGCGCTGGCGTTCCCCGACGTACCCCGTACCGGCGCCGAGTCCGAGCCGACCGGGTTACGCGCGTACGTCACGACGTTGCGGGCGGGCGTGGCCGAGGCGGTCCGCGACCCGACCGTACGCCGGCTCACGTTGCTGACCGGTCTGCTGCCCGGGCTGGTCGCCTTCGACGAGTACCTCCCGCTGCTGGCCCGGGCGGTCGGCGTCCCCGACCCGTACGTCCCGCTGCTGATGGTGGTGCCCGGGCTGGCCATGGTGGTGGCGGCGCTGCTGGTCGCCGCCCGGCGGTGGCGGTACGCTGTCGCGCCCGTCGCGCTGGCCGTCGCGGGCTTCCTCGTCGGTGCCGGGGCGGCCGCCACGTCCACGATCGGCGTGGTCGCGATCGGGGTCGGCATCGGCGCCTTCCACCTGGCCAGGCTGCTGCTCGACGCGCGGCTCCAGCACGCGATCAGCGGGCCGGCCCGGGCCACCGTGACGTCGCTGTCCGGCGTGCTGTCCGAGGGAGCCGCGCTGGCGGTGTTCGCCGCGTTCGGAGTCGGCTCGGTGTGGCTGCCGATGGGCTGGCTGTTCGTCGCCGACGGTCTCCTGGTGGCGTTGTGCGCGGCGTACGTGACGGCGGATGTCGTACGCGGGCGGCGGACGTGCGACCCGGGACGGGTCAGGCCGAGCCGCCGGCAACGCGCGGGCGAAGGTCCCACGCGGTGACGTCGACCACCCGGTCCGCGCGGGCGATCCCGGCCGCCACCAGGTCGGCGTTGCGCTGGTCGGAGCCGGTCGCGAACGCCTGCGCCATCGCCGGCGATCTGCCGAACTCCTGGTGCCGGCGGAGCAGCCGGTCCATCCGGACGTCGTGCTCGGTGACCACGAACCAGCACGTGTCCAGCAGCACGCGCACCTGTCGCCAGGGCTCGTCGGCGAGCAAGAGGTAGTTGCCCTCGGTCACGACCAACGGGGTGTCCGGAGCCACCGGCAGCGAGCCGGCCACCGGTTCCTCCAGGACGCGGGAGAACGCCGGTGCGTAGACCGTGCCTTCGCCCGGGTCCCGCAGCCGCCGCAGCAGGGCGAGGTACCCCGCGGCGTCGAAGGTGTCCGGCGCGCCCTTGCGGTCGGCGCGTCCGAGCCGCTCGAGTTCGGCCTGGGCGAGGTGGAAGCCGTCCATGGGTACGTACACCGCGGCCGGTGCGAGGTCTGCGACCAGGCGTTCGGCCAGGGTGGACTTCCCGGCGCCGGGCGCCCCGACGATGCCGAGGACGCGCCGCCGGCCGGGGGAGGCAAGCGTGCCTGCCTCGGCCAGCAGCTCTGCGTACGTCACCGCACCGCTCTGCGCAGGCGCCACACCGTGACGCGTCCGTCGACCGGACCGCCCGCCCCAGGCGTGACCCGCAGTGTCCACGGCGGCGGCGACTGCGGGTACAGGCGGCAGGTGAGCACCTGGCCGGCCGCGAACAGTTCGGCCACCGACCCGTCCACCAGCAGGCGAAGCTGCACGCTCACCCGGTCCTCGGCGTCCCCAGCGTCCCCGCCGGTCGCGCTGGTCGCGCTGGTCGCGCTGGTCACCGCATCGGTGATGGTGAAGGTGCCCCGGTGCGACCTCGGGTCCCGGCTCGCCGCGTCCCGGTCGACGGCCAGCGTTCCGGCCCGCCAGTCGACGAGCAGGTCCAGGTGCTCGGCCTCGCCCGTGTCCTCCGCGCCGGAGGCGAACAGTCGCACCCGTGTGGGTTCGCGGTCGGCGCCGGAAGCGGTGAGCGCGAGGTCCAGCTCGAACTGCGCGGGCACGTCCGCCACGTCCACGGAGGACCCGGCTTCCAGTGGGCCCTCGACGGAGGCGATCGCGCCGTCGCGGAGCGCGGCGAGCTCGGCCGGCGGATGCCAGCGGGGTTCACCCGCGTCGGTGACAGTGAGGACCCGGGGCAGGGTGAGCATCCCGGACCAGTCGGCCTCGACCGAGGCGGCGGTCTCGCGGCCCTCGGTGACCCAGCCCCACACCAGCACCCGGCCACTCGGGTCGCGCATCACCGACGGCGCGTAGAAGTTCGGGCCCTGGTCGGCGCGCCCCGCCGGCCCCGGGTCGGCGAGCCGGTCGGCCTGGTCGCGGCCGGTGAGCGAGAGCACGTGGGTGATGCCCATCGAATGGTCGTACGCGCCGACGAGGAGTACGCCCCACTCGCCGAGCGCGGCGTACTGCGGGCACTCCCACATCATCCCGGTGTCGTGGCCGGTGCCCTCGTCGGTACGCCGCCGGCTCGCGAACGGCCCGACGTAGGTCCACCGCGCCAGGTCACTCGACTCGTACAGCCGCGCCTGGCCGAGCGCGCCGCCGTCAGCACCGTCAGCACCGTCTGCGCCAGCTCCGGCGAGCCCGGCGCCGACGATCATGCACCACCGGCCGTGGTGCCACCACACGAACGGGTCCCGGAACTGCACCGGCGACTCCGAGGCGTCCGGCGGATCGACCATCGGGACCGAACCGGTGAACTCGAACCCGTCCGCCGACTCGGCCCGTCGTACGGGCTGGAACGGGTTCGCCGGGTCGAACGCGGAGTAGAACGCGTACAGCCGGTCGTCCGCCGCCACGGTGTTGCCCGACCAGCACCCGTCCTCGTCCGGCGTGCCGGGGGAGGGCGCGAGCGCGGGCTGGTGCAGCGTCCAGGTCACCAGGTCGGTGCTGGTCGCATGGCCCCAGTGCACGGGCCCGGTGCGGGGAGTGTCGAAGACCTGCTGGAAGTAGAGGTGGAAGGCGCCCCGGTAGTGGACCGGGCCGTTCGGGTCGTTGACGTAGCCATCCACCGAGCGCACGTGGAAGTGCGGCGCGTGGTGGTCGTTGGGTTGTGCGGGCACCGTGCCAACGATGGTGCCAGGGGATCGTCGCGGTCAACCAGCCATCCGCCACCTCTACGGGCTGAAGCCGGACATCGGGCTTGGCCGCCGTGGGTGGAGCGTCCATCCTGATCGCGAACACGCATTGGTACTCACCATTCATCGGGTTCGTACGCCTCGAGGAGCCCCGCATGTGGCCACGACCGATGTTCCCCGCCTGCCCTATGTGGCTCACGCGGCATTCCCGAACAGCGTTGCTCGTGGCCCTGCTCGCGGTGGTGTGCCTGTTCACCGGGCTCGCCGCGGGGCCGGCGTCACCGGCGTACGCGAGTGGGCTGCGTGGCGACTTCGTGGTGACACCGGACGGCAGCTATCTCGCAGTGTCGGGATACGACCGCACCCGCGGGGCCGACCAGCTCCTCGTCTACACGCCGGCGTGGGGCGAGTCGACCCGGCAGAACCAGTGGGGTGCCGAAGCGGTGGTCGACGGCGGCGTCATCACCAAGCTCACCGCCCCCGGCATCGGCGGAGACGCCCCGGTCCCTGCCGGCGGGGACACCCTGTCAGGCCACGGGCAGGCCGCGACCTGGATGGGTGCCCACCTGCGCGTCGGCATGCGGATCGAGCTCCGCAAGGACGCCATCATGGCCACCAGCCACACGGACACCACCACGGTCACCAAGGTCGACCCCGCGCCGCCGTGGGAGTTCCCAGGCGGGCGCGGGCCCGACGAGCTGGTGGTCTACACCCCGGCGTACTCCGAGGCGACCACCGGAACCAACCAGTACGGCGTCGAGGCGGTTGCCGAACGCGCGGGCTCCGGCTACCGCGTCACCGCCGTCGGTGGCAACAACTCCACCATCCCCGCCAACGGGATCGTCCTGTCCGGGCACGGCACGATGCTCGCCTGGATCCAGCAGAACGTCATTCCGGGAACGCTGCTCACGCTGTCGGACGACACCGCGGGTGCCACCCTGTCGGCGACCATCGACGCCATGTCGTACCTCTACGCCGGGCAACTCGCCGTCGACGCCGCCCAGGACCGGATCGACGCCGCGCGGGCATCCTTCGCCGACGCACCGCTCGACCGGGCCACCGGCACGCTGGCGCAGGCGCGCGGTCAGCTCACCCAGGCCGGCGACAAGCACGAGGCCGGTGACGACCGGGGCGCGATCGAGACCGCGGACCAGGCCGCGACGACCGCCGTACAGGCCGGAGAGCTCACCGCGGAGTCCGACGCGGTGGAGGCGAGGGCCGTCTGGCACCGGCCGACCGAGACCAGTCCGGCAGCCGTCGACGCGACCGTCGCGGCGATGGCTTCGGCCGGCTTCAACCAGCTGTATCTGGAGACCTTCTGGGGCGGCCAGACGATCTACCCGAGCGCCTTCACGGACCAGAATCCCGCGTTCGCGGGCTGGGACCCGCTGGTGGCCTACGTCGCGGCAGCGGACCGCCACGGCGTCCACCTTCACCTGTGGGTGCACAGCTTCTTCATCGGCTTCTCCGGTGGCGACGCGGGGGCCGGTCCGGTCGTGCGCGACCATCCCGAGTGGCTGGTGAAGGACCGGGCGGGCCGAGTGGTCAGTACCACCGAGCCGGGCTACTACTTCCTCGACCCGGCGATCCCGGCCGCGCGGGCGTGGCTGTTGCGGGTGTTCACCGAGGCTGCGAGCAGGTACGACGTGCCGGGCGTCCAACTGGACTACATCCGCTATCCCTCCCAGGGCTCGACCTCCGACCAGGTGTCGTCCTACAACGACCTGGCCCGCGCCCGGTTCGAGGAGCGCTACGGCGCCGACCCGGCACAGCTGCACCCTGGTGACACGCTCTACCAGACCTGGCTGGACTGGCAGACAGAGCAGGTCACGACCTTCGTCCGGGAAGCGCGGGCCGCGCTGCCGAAGGGCACCATCCTCTCCTCGGCGCTGGAGACGACCGACAACGCCGCCGACGTCGCGAAGTTCCACCAGGACTTCGCGTCCTGGGTGCGGGCGAGGTTGCTGGACGTCGTCGTACCGGAGGTGTACTCCGTAGGCACCGGCGACGTACACGACAGGTCTGCCGACTTCGTGACGCAGGTCGGTACCAACGCCTTCACCTCGATCGGGATCGCGCCGTCGTTCCTGGCCGCGCCCGCGGAAGCAAGTGTCTGGCAGGTGGTCGCCGCCCGGGAGGCGGGTGCGACCGGGCAGGCCCACTTCGTCTGGCACTCCCTGGACGCCGAGCACCAGGCCGCGCTGGCCCGGTCGGTCTACCGGCGGAAGGCGTTCGACCCGCAGGCCGATCCGGTGGGAGGTGCCGCGGCGGAGGTCGCGGACATGCTGCGCCGGGTCGACGGGGTCTACGCCGCCGCGCTCCAGGGTGACCAGGATCGGCTCGTCGCGACCCTCACCCAGCTGCGCCGTGACCTCACCGCCCACCAGTTGCCGGTGGCCGCTCGTCACCTCGCCGTGGTGCGGCACGCGGTGGCCGGCGTGGACGGGCCGGCACCGGTGCGGGACCATCTTCGCGCCGACGTGGACCTCGTTCAGCGGATCCTCGACACGGCCCGCCCGGACGGCTGGCCCACCGGGCGGTGAGCCGGCAGGTCGGTGAGCCAGCCGCTCGGTGGGTCGGCCGCGGGTCAGAGGCCGACGACCCGGCCGGAGGTGACGCTCTCGTGCACGGCGGCCACGACGGCGGTGACCGCGACACCCTCGGCGACGCTGGGTACGCTCACCGGCTCGCCACGCAGCAGGCCGGCGAAGTCGCGGGCGATCTCCGCGGCCACGCCGACCAGCCGGCCGTCGCGTTCCACCGTCGAGTGGTGCAGCCACTGCAGGGACGGCCCGGCGAAGTGGACGCCCTCGTCGGATCCGTCCACCCGCACCGCGGCCCGGCTGCCGACGAGTTCGTACCGGAAGTCGAACACGCTGGGATAGGACTCGGGCAGCACCCAGTGCGACTGCAGCGCGAGGGTGGTCCCGTCGTCGAAGGTCACCAGCGCGTGTACGCCGTCGTAGGTGTCGATGCCGTCCCGGGCCAGCTCGCGTCGCAGGCCGGTCGCGTAGACGGAGCGGGGAGTACGCCCGGACAGCCACAGCGCCAGGTCGACCGTGTGCGGCATGAGGAACCACGCCGGGGTGGTCCGTGCGGCCCACGACAGCATCCGTTCCGGCACGAACCTGGTGTCGTTGAGGTGGGCGCACTGGAAGAGCACGTCACCGACGGCGCCGTCGGTGATCTGCTGCCGTACGGCGACGAAGCGCGGGTTCCAGCGGTTCTCGAACGCCACCATCGCCGGGCTGCCCCCGGATTGCACCGCGGCCTCGATCTCCCGTGCCTGCCCGACGTCGGTGGCCACCGGCTTCTCCACCAGCAGGCCGATCCCCGCCCGGGCGACGGCGACCGCCGCGTCCCGGTGGGCGAAGTCCGGGGTGGCCACCACGACGCCGGCGAGGTCGTGCGCGGCGAGCAGGTCCTCGTGGTCCGCGTGGGCATCGGCGCCGAGCTCTGCCGCCAGCGCCGCTCCGGCGGGCGTCGGGTCGGCGACCCCCACCACGCGTACGTCCGGCAGCTGGCCGAGCGCCCGGGCGAACATCCGGCCACGGATACCGGCACCAACCACCCCGATGTCAAGCACCACTTGCCTCCTCGCGGTCGACGCCGTATGTCGACCTCTGTCTGTCGACCTCTGTCTGTCAACCCTGCCTTGTCAGGCCCGCCGGGCAACGCGTCGGGTCCCGAGCAGCGTCGTCCGGTCCCGTCGCCGCCCGCAACCCCCGCGACCTACATGGACCAGCGCCGACCGGACCTGGCCGCACCGAAATCACCGGGCCGGCAATCATCGAGCCGGCGATCATCGGGCCAGCAACTGGTACGTGACGGCGAACAGCACCACCGCGAGGACGGCACAGAAGACCAGCGTCGGCACGGTCGGCACCTCGCGCCCCGGCCGGTGCAGGGGGTGCGGGTCGTCGGTGAGAAGGCGCTCGAGGTCCCGGGCGAACTCCGCAGCGGTGCCCGGACGTTTCGCCGGGTCCCAGCTCAGCGAGCGGGTGAGGAGCCGGTCGAGCGCCGCGGGCTGGCCCAGGCGCGCCGCCAGGGGTGGCGGCCTGCTGTCGGCCCGGCGGTCCAGGACCGCCGCCGCGGTGCGGTCGGCGAAGGCCGGCTGCCCGTTGAGCAGGTGGTAGGTGACGGCGGCCACGGCGTAGACGTCGGCCCGGCCGTCGAAGCCGTCGGACTGGTGCGCCTGCTCGGGGGCCATGTAGCTCGGGGTGCCGGTCGTGACGGTGAAACCGGTGGCCTCGGCGAGCACCTTCGCACTACCCAGATCGGAGACCACGAGCCGAGGCGGCGTGCTGCGGTCGTCGATCAGCAGGTTGCTCGGTTTCACGTCGCGGTGGACGATGCCGGCGTCGTGGAGCACCTGGACGGCGTCGGCGGCCGCCACGGCGTACGCCAGCGCCTCCCGCGTGCTCAGCGAGCCCATCCGGTCGGCGAGGGTGCCGCCGGGGATGTACTCCATCACGAAGTAGGGCCGGGCTTCGTCGTCGTCGCTCAGCCCGACGTCGAAGACCCGCACGAGGCGGGGGTCGTCCACGCGGCGCAGCAGCCGCGCCTCCGCAAGGAAGCGCTCCCGCACGTCCGCGTTGTTCGCCCAGTTCTCGGCGAGCACCTTGATCGCGACGTCCGCTTCGAGGGCCGGATCCTCGCCCAGCCACACCGTCGCGAACGCGCCGGAGCCGAGCACGCGCCGCATGCGGTATCGCCCGACCTGTCTCATGGGGACAAGATTGTCCTATGAGTTCCTTCGCGGACCCGGTGCCGCTCTCTGAGTTGGTGGAGCGCGCGCGTTCGGGCGACCGCGACGCGCTCGAGGAACTGCTCGGCGTCATCCGTCCTCTGCTCGTCCGGCGCTGCTCACGCTTCCTGCCGCACCTCGACGACGCGGAGGAGGCCGCCCAGGACGCGCTGGTCGCGATCGCGCGGAACATCGGCGACTTCACCGGCAGCGGGTCGTTCGAGGGATGGATCACCGTGATCGCCTCGAACAGTGCCCGGATGACCTACCGGCGGCTGCGCCGGCGTGCGGCCGAGAACGGCGCCGCCGAGCTTCCCGAGACGGCCGACCCGCGCACCACGAGCGTGATGGCCGGAACCCGGCTCGACGTGATGGAGGCGCTTTCGGAACTGGAACGGAGCAAGCCTCAGGTCGTGGAGCCCTTCGTGCTGCGGGACCTCGGCTCGCTGCCGTACGAGGAGATCGCCGCGATCACCGGCACCTCGCTCGCCACGGTCCGCGACCGCATCCACGTCGCACGGAAGTTCATGCGGTCCGCGCTGAGGACCAGGCTGTGACCCCTCACCCGCACATCCTCGTCACGTCCTCATCCTGACCGGCAGCCAACGAACTGTGCTGTTCGTGCATCTGAGGGAGTGAACGGCGGAAACAGACCGCCCATTCCGTACGGGGGAACGACATGAAGCTCGCCAACGCGGCACTGGCCATCGTCGCCGCTGTGGTCACCGGCGTCGGTGGAGGTGCCGGCGCTGCTCATCTCGCGAATGTCCGCGACCAGACGGCCGCCCAGTCGCCGCCGTCGACGGCACGTACACCGGCCACGCAGGCACCGGCCACACCCGCACCGAAGACGCAGAAGCCGACCGCGCAGAAGACGACCGCCGCGCAGAAACCGCGCGACCCTCTCTCCGAGGAGAACGTCATCCGCGAACGTCTCTACTTCGACGTGACCGACCACTCGTTCACCCGGGCCGACCCGGACCCCGCGCAGACCCTGGGCCCGTGCACGGGTGACACGACATTCGCCGACGTCCTGCCGAGCCGAGGCGTGACGAGGATCGGCTCGAAGCTCGTCGACGACTTCACGCCTGGTCACCAGGTCGTCGAACAGGTGGCCCAGACGCGGACCGCAGGCGAGGCGAGAGCCACCGCGGACAGGATCGTGACGCTGGTCGACGAATGCGCCGGCATCACCGGGGGCGACTTCGGATACGGGGCCGCGGTCACCGTGGAGTCGAAACTGAACGTCACCTATTTCCCCGCGTACGACTCCGACGCGCCCGCCGGTGGGTACATCGTCTTCTCCGTGGGCACCCGGGTCGGCTTCGTCGACGTCACCGACGAGGTGACCCCGGCCCAGGTCGACCACCTGGCGAAGGAGGCCGCGAACATCGCCGCGGACTAGCGCAGGTTCCGGCACGCGCCCGCTACCTTCGTTGCCGAAGCGCCGAGCGGACCGTCCTCGGGGCATTCGCGAGGAGTCGACGAGGAGCAGGAGGAGGGCCGCCGTGTTCGATTACGTCATCGTCGGTGCCGGGTCCGCGGGCTGCGTACTGGCAAATCGGCTGTCGGCCGACCCGGGCGTGCGGGTGCTGCTGGTCGAGGCGGGCGGGCCCGACCGCCATCCGCTGTTCCGGGTGCCGAAGGGTTTCGGGAAGCTGATGGACGACCCCGGCAAGGCCTGGCACTACCGGACCAGGCCCTTCGGCCCGCGAGCGAGACCGGAGGTGTGGCCCCGGGGGAAGGTCCTCGGCGGGTCGAGCTCGATCAACGGCCTGGTCTACAACCGGGGCGGCCGCGACGACTGGGACGACCTCGTCCGGCTCGGCAACCCCGGCTGGGGATGGGACACGATGCTGCCGATCTTCACGGGGTTCGAGGACAATGTCTTCGGCCCGTCGGACAGCCGGGGCGCGGGCGGGCCGCTCGGGGTCTCACCGCCGCGGAGGCCCGACCCCCTCTCGGTGGAGATGGTCGAGACCGGCCGCTCGGTCGGGCTCACGCCGGTGCGGGACGTCAACGACGTCGACGAGTCCGACGGCGAACGCATCGGGCACACCATGGCCACCATCCGCGCCGGCCGCCGGGTCAGCGCGGCCACCGCGTTCCTTCGCCCCGTACGCCACCGGCCGAACCTCACCGTGCGCACCGGCACGACGGTCACCGGGCTGGTGTTCGGCGGCGACAAGGTGGTCGGGGTGCGTGCCCGCGACGCCGAAGGGGCGACGGTCGAGTTCTCCGCGGCGCGCGAGGTGGTGCTGTCCCTGGGCAGTCTGGGTACGCCCAAACTGCTGCAGCAGTCCGGGATCGGCCCTGCCGAGGTGCTGCGCGCGGCCGGTGTCGGCGTACGACTGGACCGGGAACTGGTCGGCGCACGGATGCGCGAGCATCGTTGCCTGCCGCTGAAGTTCCGGCTCCGGGAGAACCTCGGCACCAACCGGATGCTGTCCTCACCGGCCCGGCAGGGGCTCACCGCGCTGAGGTACCTGGTCCGCCGGGACGGCCCGCTGGCCACACCGGCGTACGACGTGCTCGCGTTCGTCAAGAGCCGGCCCGGCCTGAACCGTCCGGACGCGCAGGTGCTGATGGGACCGTGGTCCGTCGCGACCTACCAGGCGGGGGAGGCGGTCACGGTCGAGCGCGAGCCCGGGCTGTCCGCCGTGGCCGAGATCCTGCGCCCCACCGCGGAGGGGAGCGTACGGATCACCTCGGCCGACCCGGACGCGCCGCTGGACGTCGAGCCCAACTACCTCGGGTCGGGGCACGACCGCCGGATCGCCGTGGACGTCCTGGCCCGGATGCGGGAGTTCTTCGCGCACGACCCGATCGCGGCGCGGCTGTCGACCGAGACGTTCCCCGGTCCGGACGTACGCACCGACGAGGAGGTCGTCGACACGATGCTGGACTCCGGCTACTGCGGCTACCACGCCATCGGCACCTGCGCGATGGGCCCGAACGACGTAGACGTCGTCGACTCCCACCTCCGGGTCCGTGGCGTGGACAACCTCCGGGTCATGGACGCCTCGGTGCTGCCGGCCATGGTCTCGGGCAACCTGAACGGCCCGGTGATGGCGATGGCCTGGCGGGCGGCGGACCTCATCCTGGACCGGGCGTGAGCCGGTTGGTCGCGACCCGGACGTAGGCCGGCGCGGTGGACGGGAGCACTTCGCGCACCAATCCGGCGGCGACGTCGAGTCCCTGGTCGCCATTGGTCAGCACCACGACGCCGAGGTCCGCGCCCGGCGAGCCGGCGGCGAACGCCTTGTAGCCGGGGTTGTCGCCCCACTGCCAGAACGCCCACTCCTTGCCGGGGCCGCCCTCGAGGCTCAGGCCCCAGCCCAGTCCCCAGGCGAGCGGTCGGTCCAGTCGTACGTGCGGCGTCAGCATCGACTCCACACCTTCGGGCCGCAGCGGCCCCGCCGGAGGAACCGCTGCAGGAGCCGCCGGCGAAGCGGCTGAGGCATCGGCCGGAGACGTGGCGGGAGAGGCGACGGGGGAGAGGAAGCAGGCGAGGAAGCGGGCGAGGTCGGTAGCGGTGGTGTGCAGGGACGAGGGAGCGATCGCCTCCTCCGGCCGCTCCTTGGCGAGGACCTCGCGGGCCGCCGTGTGGCCGAGGGCGACCTTGTCTCCGAGGTCACCGCCCCGCAGGTCGCCGTCCCCGAGGTCGCCGGGCCAGGTGAGTGCGCTGTCGGTCATTCCCAGCGGCGCGAGGACCCGATCGGCCAGGAAGGCGGCCAGCGGCTGGCCGGTGACGTGCTCCACCACCCGTCCCACCTGGACGTAGCCCTCGCCGGAGTAGCCGAACCGGCTGCCGGGGGAGTGCGTCAGGGTGAGCGGACCTCCGGCCGGCCGCCAGTTCGGGTAGCCGGTCGTGTGCCCGAGCACCATCCGGGCGGTGATGCCGGCCGCGGCCGGCTCGTCGGGGAGGTACGGGGCGGGGAGGTAGGAGTCCAGCGGGCGGTCGAGGTCCAGGCGGCCCTCCTGGACGAGGAGCAGGACGCCGTACGCGACGACCGGTTTGGTCAGCGACGCGCACTCGAACACCGTGTCCGTACCGACCGGTGAGGGGGCCGAGAGGTCGGTGACGCCGTACGCCGAACTCCACGTGGGGCCGGTGTGGTTGGCGAGCGCGACGCTCAGACCGGGGACCACGCCGGCGCCGACGGCAGCGTGGGCGAGTGCGTCGAGTCGGCGGGAGGTGGCGGGAGCGGGCTCGACCGTACCGACGGGCATACCGCAGATAGTCCCAGGGGCGGGGCGGCGACCTCGGCCGACCCGCCCAAGGGACCCGTGTCGAAGTAGGCGTCAGGCGCCGATCTTCTGGCGCTCGGTGGCGCCGGTGATCTGCACCTTGCGCGGCTTGGCCTGCTCGGCGACCGGCAGCTTCACGGTCAACACGCCGGCTTCGTAGTCGGCTTCCATCCGGTCGGTGTCCAGTGTGTCGCCGAGGAACAGCTGCCTGGTGAAGGTGCCCTGCGGGCGCTCGGCCACCAGCGTCTCCACCTCGTCGTCTCGCGGACCGTGCCGCTCGGCGCGCACGGTGAGGATGTTGCGTTCCACGGTCAGATCGATGTCCTCGACGCGTACGCCGGGAAGGTCGAAGTGGACGTAGAACGTGTCGCCCTTGCGGTAGGCGTCGATGGGAACGGCTGTCGGCCGGGCCGCGGAGGTCAGCAACTGCTGGCTGAGACGGTCGATCTCCCGGAACGGGTCGGTGCGCATCAACATCGTGACTCCCGGAAAACGGTTCAGAAACCTACGATCCTGATCTTTCTGATGTGTCTCACTACAACTACCTTGAGTCTGCTCGACTCAACTAGCTCCCTATTTAGCGCGCGTCCCGAGAGTCGTCAAGCGCGCCTCGGGGAGACCTCACTCATTCGGGCTCGTCCGGGTTCGCTGCGTCGCCACTACACTTCTCGCTGAGTTGGAGGGGAGTACTCCCACGCGGTGGTGTCGTCATCACGGCTCGTCCACGACGGCCCGGGACCACCGGTCCGGACGCGGCGCGCCCGGGCGGAGGAGACCTCCGGCGTAGACGTCCGTCCATCGCCGGAGGTGTTGCGTGCACGTGCCGTTGTGGGTCTGGGTGATCACCGTTCTCGGGATCACCGCGATCATCGTCGCCGACCTGGTGTGGGCCGACCGCCGGCCGCACACGGTGAGCATGCGCGAGGCGACAGCGTGGGTCCTGCTCTACGTCGGTCTCGCCGGCGCGTTCTGCCTGGGCCTGCTGCTCACCGCCGGGTCCCGGCCGGCCGGAGAGTTCCTCGCCGGCTACATCACCGAGTACAGCCTCAGCGTGGACAACCTGTTCGTCTTCGTCATCCTGCTGTCGCGCTTCGCCGTACCCGCCGTCAGCCAGCACAAGGTCCTGCTCATCGGCATCGCGATCTCACTGGTCCTGCGCGCGGCGTTCATCGCCGCCGGCACCGCCGCCGTGAACGCGTTCGAGTGGGTCTTCTACATCTTCGGCGCGCTGCTCATCTACACCGCGATCAAGCTGGCCGTGCAGGGCGAGGAGGAGGAGGAGGCCGACTTCCACAACGGCCGGCTCGTCCGGATGATGCGGCGGGTGGTGCCCACGTCCGGTGAGTACGACGGGTCGAAGCTGACCACCCGGGTCGACGGCCGCCGGATGTTCACCCCGATGGTGGTGGTCGTCCTCGCCATCGGCGCCGCCAACGTCGTGTTCGCCCTCGACTCCATCCCCGCCATCTTCGGGCTGACCCAGGCCGGGTTCCTGGTCTTCACCGCCAACGCGTTCGCGCTGATGGGGCTGCGCCAGCTGTACTTCCTGCTCGGCGGCCTGCTCGACCGGCTGATCTACCTGAGCTACGGCCTGGCCGTCGTCCTCGGCTTCATCGGCGTGAAGCTCATCCTGGAGGCGATGGAGAGCGAGGGGCTGAACGACATCGGCCCGGTCCACTTGCCGCACATCGGGATCGTGGCGTCGCTGGCGTTCATCGCGGCCACGCTCACCGTGACCAGCGTCGCCAGCGTGGCCGGCTCGCGGGCGCGAACCCGCGAGCCCGAGCCCGCGCGCTGGAACGACTGACGCCGATTGTCGGCTCGATTGTCGGGCCGAACTGCATCCGCCGTCGCTCCTGTGGACGTAGGAGAGGGAATGGACGTCAGCAGGTTCGCGGGGATCGACGTCTCCGCCGAGCCGTACGACGGCAATCCGGCTCACTCCGGCCGGTCGGTGCTGCGCGGCCAACTCGGTTCCTAGGAAGCGCGACCGAAGTTTTTCGTACTTCTCCTGATTCCGCCCAATCCGTGCCCGCGCCCGCCCCGAACCACCTGTAGCGGGGCAGCCGTCGGGGGGCGACCGCGCGGCGCGCGGGCCGGTTGAGGGGTTCGGCCCGCGCGTGCGCGCGACACACGTGCGGACGCCTGGGGTCCCGCGGTCCGGGGACGCAGGGGAAGGCCGGAGTCGGCCGGGACGTCCCCGGACATGCACCAGCGCGGGGAGCAAGCGGGTCCGGGATTGGGCCGGGACGGAGGCGGCCCAATCCCGGACACTGCGTCCGAGCCGACGTGATCGGATCAGGCTAGGCTCCCTCCAGTGATCGAACGACCGCGTGGGGGCGCTGTGGACGAGGAGCACGGCCTGCGGCAACGACTCGACGCGTTCAGGATGCTGCATCGGGTCAGCCGGGAGCTCAGCTCGGCCCGTGACCTGTCCGCGACCCTGCAGTTCCTGGTGGACAGCGTGGTGAGCAGCCTCGGTTTCGGGGTGGCCGCCATCAACGTCGTCCACGACGACAGCCTGCGGGTCGCGGCGGTGGCCGGGCCGCCCGACGTCCGCGCGGCGCTGGAGGGTCAGAGCGGCCCGCGCGACGCGTGGGAGGACCTGCTCGCCTCGGCCGTGCCGTGGGGCACCCTGCGATTCGTCCCCCACGGCGTCGAGGTGCCGTCGGAGGTGCCGGTCTGGGTCTCCGACGGAGCCGGCGCGGAGGAGACGCCCGGTGCCTGGCACCCCGAGGACGCTCTCGTCGCCCCGCTGTACGCGCCGGACGGTGAGCTGGTCGGCGTCCTCAGCGTCGACCTGCCCACGGACGGCCGGGTCCCCGGTGAGCTGCAGCGGGAGCTGCTGGAGATGTTCGCCGCCCAGGCCGCCGTCGCTGTCGACAACGCCCGGCTGCACTCCGAGGTGTTGACCACGATGGAGCGGCTGGAGCAGGAGCACCGGGCGCTGCAGGCCAGCGAGGAGAGCTTCCGGCAGGTCTTCGAGAGCGCTCCGAGCGGGATGGCCGTGGTCAGCCTGGCCCCCGCGGACGAGGGCGTGCTGCGCCGGGTGAACACCGCGCTGTGCCACATGCTCGACTACTCCGACGAGGAGCTGCGCCGGCGCGGGCTGGCCGAGGTCACCCATCCGAAGGACCGGCACCTGTGGTCCAACGCCCGCCGCACCTACCGCGGCGACCTGCGGATGGTGCGGCGCGACGGCCGGGTGGTCTGGGTGTCCACCAACTGCTCGGTGGTGGTCGACCCCACCGGCGTACCCGACTTCAAGCTCGTCCACCTGGAGGACGTCAGTGAGCGCCACGACCGTGAGGAACAGCTGGCCCACCTCGCCGCCCACGACCCGCTGACCGGGCTGTCCAACCGCGTCGAGCTGCGGTCCCGGCTGCACCAGCTGGTCGCCGAGCGCCGCGACGTGTGCGTGCTGTTCTGCGACATCGACCGGTTCAAGCACATCAACGACCAGCACGGGCACGAGGTCGGCGACGTGGTGCTGGTCGAGGTGGCGCGGCGGTTGCGGGCGCTCGTCCGCAAGCACGACGTGGTGGCACGGATCGGCGGCGACGAGTTCGTCCTCGCCCTGCGCGACACGACCGAGGAGGAGGCGGCCGTTCTGGCCCGCCGGCTGGCCGCGGACGTCCGCCGCCCGGTCCGGTTCGGCCAGCGCGAGGTCCAGGTCGCGGTCAGCATCGGGCTCGGCGCGGCCACGGCAGGGACGGCCAGCGTGGACGAGCTGCTGCGTACGGCCGACCAGGCGATGTACCGCGTGAAGCTGCTGCACACCTACGGCGGCGTCGACGCACCCGGCACCGACGCCATCCACGCTCCCGACGGCGACCGCCCGGCCGACCACGAACGCCCGGCCGACCAAGAACGGCCGGCCGCGCTGGACCCCGGCTCCGTCGTCGTACGTGAGCACGCACCCGCGGCCCAGCAGGCGCCCGCGGAGCATGTCCCCGCGGCCCAGCAGGCACCCGCCGCGGGCAACGTCGTCGCGTTGGGCGGCCCCGGTCACCGGGGCCGTGCGGGCGGTCCGCGGACGGTGTCGCCCACGGTGGCGCCCGCGGCGGGCTCGGCGGTGGACGCCGTGGACGCGGTGGACTCCGTGGACGATCTTCGGCCTCGACCCAGTGCGGGTGCGTCGCTGCGGCAGTGAGATCGTTTCGGCGGTGATGGGACATACGCACGCCGTCTGTGGGATGGCCGTCGGTGCCGTGGCCCTGCCGCTGGTACCCCTCGACCGGATGGCCGGTCAGCTCGCCTGGGTCGCCTGCTGCGGTGGCATGGCACTTCTTCCCGACCTGGACCACCACTCCTCGACCGTGACCCGGATGTGGGGCCCGTTGTCCCGCGCCCTCGGTGTCGTCGTCTGCTGGCTCGGCCGCGGACATCGCGGCGGGACCCACGACTTCGTCGTCGCGCCGCTGTTCTGGGCGCTGCTGGTCTTCCTCGCCGGACTGAACCAGTGGGCCCTGATGGCAGTACTCGCCCTGGCCGTCGGGTTGGCACTGCGGGCGTGCCACTTCGTGATTCCCGGTCAGTACGAGAAGTCCTGGCCGATCAACCTGCTGGTCTCCGCCGGGGCCGGCTGGTGGCTGGTGCGCAACGGAGCGGCGGCCGACGCGAGCTGGCTGCCGTTCGCCGCCATGGTCGGTGTGCTGGTGCACATCGGGGCGGACGCGCTCACCGTCGGGTCGATCCCCAAGCCGTTCAGCTGGCTGGACGGACGGCCCAACCGGATGGGGAGAGGTCTGCTGACCACCGGCCGGTGGTACGAGCACCTGCTCGCGTTGGCGATGGTGGTGGTGACGTTCGCCGGGTTGTACGCCCACGTGGCACCCGTGACCGCGCTCGTGGACCGCATCAGCGGCTCTGTCGCCACGACGATCGGCGCGGCCGGCCCGGAAGGAGTACGGGCGGCCGCGCCGGTAGTTTGGTGAGCCGAACTAAGCGTCCGGCTCGAAAATGATGCTAGCCCCGTCGGGACCTTACGTCGATGGGTTGTCGGCGACTTGCCGACAACCGGCGACCGGCGTGCCGGCAACCGACGTGACCGGCGAGCGAGCGCTCCGTCAGGCGACGACGAGCTCGACGCCGGCGTCGGCGCACTGCCGGGCGAGGTCGTCGTGGTGCCGGTCGGTGACGATCGCGTCCACCCGGTCCAGGTCGCAGACCTTCCGGAAGTCGTGCGCGCCGACCTTGGTGTGGTCCATCACCACGACCACCCGGCGGGCCTGGTCCATCACCGCGTTCTTCAGCTCGGCCTCGGCGACGTCGGACACGGTGAACCCGACCGTGGACAGCCCGGTGACCCCGACGAACGCGGTGTTGACGGTGAACTGCCGCACCGCCTCCAGAGCGAGCGGGCCGACGAAGCAGCCGCCGAGCGTGCGGTACTGCCCACCGAGCACGGTGTGCCGGACGGTGGGTACGTCGGCCAGCACCTGCGCCACGCCGACCGCGTTGGTGAGCACGTTCACCTGCCGCGGATGGCGGCCCTCGGCCGGCTCGCCCCGCCCGCCGGCCGGTCCGGTGAGCGCCAGCCGCAGCTCCTCGGTGAGTGCCAGGATCGTGGTGCCGCTGTCGAGGTAGACCGCGTCGCCGTCGGCGATCCGGGCCAGGCACGCCTTCGCGATGGCCCGCTTGCCCTCGACGTTGTGCCGAGCTCTGGTGGCCAGCTCCGGGTCGTACGTCGGGCGGATCGCGAGCGCGCCGCCGTGCGTACGCCGGAGCAGGTGCTGGCGGTCCAGGTCGGCGATGTCCTTGCGGACGGTGGGTTCGGCGACCCCGAGGAGCTCGGCGAGCTCGGCGACCCGCACCCGGCCGCGCGACTCGACCAGCTCCAGGATCCGGGTGCGGCGTTCCTCGGTGAACGCCCTGCTGCCGGTACCGGTCATCGAACCGGCTCGTGGGCGCGCAGGAAGTCGCGTACCCGCGGCACGTCGTCCTCGGTGGCGTCCTGGACGATGACCGGCACCCGGTGGGGGAGGGCCGCGTGCAGCGCGAGCACCAGGTCGTAGTCGAGCAGCCCGGAGCCCGCGGCGGCGTAGCCCGCGGTCACCACGTCCTTGGCGTGCAGGCACACCATCGAGTCGCCGAGGGTGCCGAACGCGGCGGTGAGGATGCGCTTCTGGTCACCGGCCGTGACCGGGTCGAGGAGGTTCGCCGGGTCGAGCACGATGCCGACGAGGTGGGCGTCGGAGTCGAGCTCGGTGAGCAGCCGACGGGCCCGGGCGGCGTCGGTGACGACGTTGCCGGGTTCGGGTTCCACACCGAGCCGGACGCCGGCCTGCTCCGCGGCGGGCAGCAGCACGTCGAGCGTCTCCCGCAGGTCGTGCCAGGCCGCCGGCTCGTCGTTGCCCGGGTGCTGCCTCCAGATGTCGCCGGGGTCGCGGGTGCCGGTGCACAGGGTCACCACCTCCGCGCCGAGTTGGGCGGCGTACGGAATGAACGCGGCCGCGGCGGCGGTCTGCCGGCGCCGGAGGGCGAGGTCGGGATGGATCGTGTTGTACGTCGCGGACACGCCCCAGATCCGGACGCCCGCGGCGGCGAAGTCGGTCCCGACCCGCGGGTGGTCGAGCGGGCCGTCCGGATGCGTGGGGTCGGTCGGCGGGTCGGGGATGGTCGGCCGGCCGACCGCGGAGAGGTTGAGCTGGGTCGCGGTGAAGCCGTTCGCGGCGACGGCGGCGGCGACCTCGGCCGCGGTCGGCCGCGGGAAGATCCGCGCGAAGATGCCCAGCTCGGCCGGCTCGTTCGCGGGAGTGGCCACGGGTTTGCTCCCGGGGTCGCTCATGGGGCCACCTCCTTGCCGTCGGCAGCGGCGCTGTCCCGGACCGCCTCGATCAGCCGCAGCGCGGTCACGCCGTCCGCGCCGGAGGGGTTGGCCGGTCCGTCCGTCGCGATCGCCGCGGCGAACGCCTCCAGCTGCAGCTGGTACGGATCGGCGGCCCCGAACACCGGGCTGCGGGTCTCGCCGTCGCGTTCCAGGTGGACCCGGACGGTGCTGGCCCGGCGGAAGAACGGGAACGTCGACCGGATGCTGACCTGGCCGTACTCGCCGTGGATGTCCATGCCCTCGGCGTAGTCCGCGTGGATGTCGGCGCTGATCTCGAACGACGCCAGCCCGCCGTCGGGCAGCCGTCCGGTCCCGTGCCAGCTGCAGTCGCGCCCGTGGCCGGCGAACTGCGCCCGCACCGTGGACGGCGCCCCGACGAGGTTGGCGAGGGCGTCGAAGACGTGTGCCCCGTGGGTGTTCAGCAGGTAGTGCGCCCGGTCGGACTTGAACCCCGCCTCGGTCCGGCGTACGTCCTCGTCCACGACCATGGCGGGGAACAACGCCGCCTCCGTCGGGGGACGCAGCCGGGACTGGATGCGGTACCAGCTGCTGACGCTGAGCAGGGTGCCGAGCCGGGGTACGGCCGCTCGGGCGTACGCGATCCCCGGGTCGTGCCGCCGCATCGCGCCGACCTGCAGCTTGAGCCCCCTGGTGTCGGCCAGGTCGGCGAGCTCCGCGGCCTGGGCACTGGTGGCCGCCGCGGGCTTCTCCACCAGGACGTGCGCGCCGGCGTTCAGCGCGGCGGTGACGACGGGCTGGTGGAACCGGTCGGGTACGGCGACCAGCACCGCGTCCGGGCGCGCCTGGTCGAGCAGGTCCTCGACGGTGGCGAAGGCGGGCACGGCGTACTTCGCCGCCACCCCCTGCGCCAGGCGCGGGCTGGTGTCGCCGACGCCGACCAGGGTGAACGCGTCGGTCTTGGCGATCGCGGGCAGGTGGACGGCCTGGCTGATCCGGCCGCAGCCGATCACCCCGAGCCGCAGCGGCGGGGTGGAGGGGGATGCGGGCGTGGGTGGAGGCGGCGGTGCGGCGGGGCTCGTCATCCGGGTACCCTTCGGTTCGGGTCGCTTCGGTCGGCTTCGTTTGCGTACTCGAAACGAGTCTAATCGAAGACCACCACCGGCGATGACGACCCTGCCGTACGAGGTGAAGCCGACCCTCTTCCCTCGCTCCACTACTCGCCACTCGCCGAAGGAGCTCCCGTGGAGGCCTACGTCTCGCTCTGGTCCGCCGATCTGCTCGACCTCGGTACCGCCGTCGACCGGCTCACCGGCGTCGCCGACGGGTTCCACCTCGACGTGTTCGACGGGCACGCCGTGCCGGACCTGCTCTTCGGCCCCGACCTGGTGGCCGCGCTGCGTGCCCGCACCGACGCACTGCTCGACGTGCACCTGATGGTCGCCCGCCCCGACGACTGGATCGACCGGTTCGCCGACGCCGGTGCGGACCTGATCACGGTGCACACCGGCGCCTGCCCCGACGTTCGGACGACCCTGCGGAACATTCGGTCCCGCGGCGTACGGGCCGGGCTCGGACTGGAGACACACGAACCCACCGGGCACGCCGTCGCACACTTCGACGACACCGACCGGGTGCTGGTGATGGGCACCGTGGTCGGGGTGAAGGGGTGCGACCAGGACCCGGCGACGGCGGCCCGGGTCGAGGACCTGGTCGCCGCCCGTCCGGAGGGCGGACCTCACGGCTCGACGCCGCGGATCGTGGTCGACGGCGGCATTCGTACGCACACCGTCCCGGCCCTGGCGCGGGCCGGTGCCGACGGCGTGGTGCCGGGCTCGCTGGTCTTCGGGGCCGGCGATCCGGTGGCGGCGGTGCGGTGGCTGCACGACCTGCCGGCCGGGAACGGTGAGGCATCCGGTGGCCCGATCGCCGACCGGCCCGGTGACACGAAATATTCACCCTCGGTGGGGGATGTGCCGTTGACCGGGTAAAGGGACTGTCGGCCGAAGTCCACGGGTGTGCCGTGGTTTCTCGAAGAGAGGTGCACGATGGGGTCCAGGTCCCGGATGAAGGACATGCGCGGCGGCGCTCGCCGTCCGCGTCGCGCCCTGAAGGCCATGGGCGTTGTGGCCGGTCTGATCTGCGTTGCCGCCGCCACCGCGGCGATGGCGCGCCGCTCGAAGCACTGAACCCGGCGTGAGCCGCCGCCCACCGGATCCGCCTCGGCGCGCCGGGCCGAGCGGATCCGGTGATCGGCGGGGATGATCGGCGGGGGATGAGCGGGCGTCCGACTCGCGACTCCGTGATTCACCGAGGGCGCCAGTCGCCGACCCCGCCAGTGGTTCGGGACCTTCGGCGCCTGGTTCGGTCGCCGACACCTGGGCACCTGACTGGACGTTCCCGGTGGGTGTCGGACAATCTTGATGCGCAGGGATCGGCAACGATCATCAAGCGATCGGCCGAAATCAGCAGGAGACCAGCGGGCCCCGCTCGTCCGGGCCCGCTTCGCCATGTCCGGCACCGGTGCACCGCCAGGAGGATTCCCTCGATGCGTACGCCCGCTCCTTCCCACGACGACAACGCCGGCGCAGGCAGCGGCCACGAGTCGCCGCCCGTCCTCGTCGTCGCCCACCGCGGCGCGTCGGGGGTGGCGCCGGAGAACACCGTCGCGGCGATCCGGGCGGCGGCACGGGAGGGCGCGGACTTCGCCGAGGTCGACGTGGTGCTCACCAGGGACGGCGTGCCGGTCCTGTTCCACGACAACACGTTGGTACGCACCACCGACGCCGCCACGGTCTTCCCCGACCGGGCGCCCTGGCACCCCGGCGACTTCACCCTCGCCGAACTGCGCCGCCTCGACGCGGGCTCGTGGTTCGCGGACAGCTTCGCCGGTGAACGCATCCCGACGCTGGCCGAGGCGCTGGCGGCGTTCGACGAGTACGGCATCGGGCTGTGGGCCGAGCTCAAGGGCGCCAACCGGCATCCGGACTTCGTGCCGGCGGTCACCGAGGTGCTGCGCAACACTCCGGGCGGCTGGCTGACCGCACCCGACCGGCATCGGCGGTTCGTCGCCACGTCGTTCTACTTCGACCCGCTGGCGAAGTTCGCCGCCGAGATCGACCACGCGGTCCCGCTGGGCGGCATCGTCGAGTCGGTCCCCGACGACGAGACCCTGCGCCAGGTCGGCGGCTGGATGGACTACTTCATCCCCAACTTCCGGCGGCTGCGTCCCGGCGACCTGGTGCGCATCCGGGCGGCGGGGATGCGGCCGGCGTTCTGGTGCCCGAACCACCCGGCGGCGGTGGCCTCGCTGGCCGCGCAGGGCGCGACCGCGGTGATCCAGAACTACCCCGGGGTGGCCCGGGCGGTGCTCGACGGCCAGCCGGCCTTCCCGGCGCAGACGGTGGTCGTCGAACGCGTCGCGGACGCCCCCGTGGACGGCCCCGCCGAGGCCGCGGACAGCGGCCGGTACGCCGTTCTGCGCAACCTGACCGCCGAGCCGGTGGATCTGGGCGGATGGTACGTACGCGACGACCCCGGCGTACGGCTGCCGATCGCCCCGGGGGTGACGATCCCGGCGCGCGAAACGCTCGAGGTGCACTCGGGTCCCGGCCGCGGCGGCGCGCACGACGGCGCCCAGGACGGCCGGCAGGGAGGACGCCCGGGCGGTTCCGCCCGTTACTTCGCCGAGCCGTCCGGGGCCGGTTTCGCCCACGGCCGCAACAGTGTGGCCCTGCACCGGCCCGACGGGGTGGTGGTCGACGTCGCGGTCGACGAGCCGACCGCGTAAAGTATCTCCGGCTGCCGAGGGAGATCGAAGCCCGGCGGGTCGGCGACGCCTGTCGTCGGCACGGTCCGCGCGGTCTGAGCAGGATGTGACCGAAAGGTCAGGTCCTGCCCGGATCGGGCGGCTCGCACCAAGGACACCGCTTCGGCGGTATCCCGGTGTCGAGGGGGTTCGGGGCTCTTGTATCCTCGGTTGTCGCTCGCCCCAATAGCTCAGTCGGTAGAGCGTCTCCATGGTAAGGAGAAGGTCTACGGTTCGATTCCGTATTGGGGCTCTGTGGCCGGAGCCGCCCACTCGGGCGGCCAACCGGTCCGGCGGCGGTGTAGCTCAGACGGTAGAGCAAGCGGCTCATAATCGCTGTGTCGCCGGTTCGAGTCCGGCCACCGCTACGACCGCGGCCAGCCGGTGGGAGACCACCGGCGTGGCCGTTCTTGCATGACTGCGTACCATTGCAGGACCGACTGTCCCGACGGATCACAAGAGGCATCCCGTGGCTAGCAAGAGTTCCGACGTCCGCCCCAAGATCACCTTGGCGTGCACTGAGTGCCGGGAGCGCAACTACATCACGCGCAAGAACCGTCGTAACGACCCCGACCGGCTCGAGATCAAGAAGTTCTGCCCGCGCTGCCGGACCCACCGGGCGCACCGCGAGACTCGATAGGTTCTCGACGCATCGTCGAAAGGGCCGCCCCGCCGACTGGTGGGAGCGGCCCTTTTCGCGTGTCCGGAGTGCGTCCGGAGTGCGTCCGGAGTGCACTCGGACACCTGACCGGGCGCGCGGACTCCGGCCGGTCGGCTCCGGTACGGTCGCGTACATGCCCGTCGCCTCCACGCTGGTCGGCCGAACCTACGCGACGAAGACGCCGTACGAAGTCGGCCGCGAGAAGATCCGCGAGTTCGCCGATGCCGTCGGCGACCCCAACCCCGCCTACCGCGACCCCGACGCCGCCCGCGCGCTCGGCCACCCCGACGTGGTGGCCCCGCCGACGTTCCCGATCGTGGTGGCGTTCCAGCTGCTGAACGAGCTGTTCGCCGATCCCACCACCGGGCTCGCGCTGCACCGGGTCGTGCACGCCGACCAGAAGTTCGCCGCCGACCGGCCCATCCACCCCGGCGACGAGCTGGTGGCCACGCTCACGATCGAGAGCGTGCGCCAGGTCGCCGGCACCGACCTGATCCTCACCCGCACCGACATCGCGACCGCCGACGGCGCACCTGTCTGCACGGCGCGCGCGAGCGTGGTCCACCGCGAGGAGGCCGCATGAACGCCGAACACACCGGGTCCGCCGTGCGCGCCGGCGGCGTTCCGGCGTACGACGACGTGGAGAAGGGCACCGAGCTGCCCTCGGTCACCGTCCAGGTGCGCCGGGAGGACCTCGTCCGCTACGCCGGTGCCTCCGGAGACTTCAACCGCATCCACTGGAACGCCCGGGTGGCCCGCGAGGTCGGCCTGCCCGACGTGATCGCGCACGGGATGCTCACGATGGGTGCCGGTGCCCGGGTGCTCACCGAGTGGGCGGTCGACCCGGCCCGGGTGGTGGAGTACTCCGTGCGGTTCACCCGTCCGGTGACGGTGCCCGACGACGACGAGGGAGTGGCGGTGACGTTCGGCGGAAAGGTCGCCGACAAGCTGCCCGACCGCGTGGTGCGGGTCGACCTCACAGCGGTTGCCGACGGCGCGAAGGTCTTCGGCGCCGCCCGGGCCATGGTCCGGTTGGACTGACGGTGCCCGAACGCACGAACATCCCGCTCGCCGAGCTCACCACGCTCCGCCTCGGCGGCCCGGCCAAGCGGCTGGTCGAGGTCGACGACGAGGCCGCCCTGCTCGAGGTGGTGCGCGGCGCCGACGCGGCCGGCGAGCCGCTGCTGGTCCTTGGCGGCGGCAGCAACGTCGTGGTCGCCGACGAGGGCTTCCCTGGGACCGCCCTGCACGTGTGTACCCGGGGCGTACGAGTGGAGTCGCAGGACGCCTGCGGCGGTGCCGTCGTGCGGGTCGCGGCGGGGGAGAACTGGGACGCCCTGGTCGCCCGCGCCGTCGCCGAGGGCTGGGTCGGTGTCGAGGCGCTGTCGGGCATCCCCGGGCTGGTCGGCGCCGCACCGATCCAGAACGTCGGCGCCTACGGCCAGGAGGTGGCCCAGACCCTCGCGCAGGTGCGGGTGTGGGACCGGGAGGACTCGGCCGTACGCACGTTCGCGGCGGAGGAGTGCGGCTTCGGCTACCGCAGCAGCAGGTTCAAGCGCTCACCCCAGCGGTACGTCGTCCTCGAGGTGGTGTTCCAGCTCCGGCTCGGGGAGCTGGGCGCGACGGTGCAGTACGCCGAACTCTCCCGCACCCTCGGGGTCGAGCTCGGCGCGCGGGCACCGTCGGCCGACGTGCGGGCCGCGGTGCTGGGCCTGCGGGCGGGCAAGGGCATGGTGCTCGACGCCGGCGACCACGACACCTGGAGCGCCGGGTCGTTCTTCACCAACCCGGTGATCCCGGCGGAGGCGGCGGCCGGGCTGCCCGCGAAGGCGCCCCGCTGGCCGGCCGGCGACGGGCTGGTCAAGACCAGCGCCGCCTGGCTGATCGAGCACGCCGGGTTCGGCAAGGGATACGGCACCGGGCCTGCCCGCCTGTCGAGCAAGCACACGCTGGCGCTCACCAACACCGGCACCGCCACCACCGCCGACCTGCTGGCGCTGGCCCGGGAGATCCGGGCGGGCGTCCTGGGCAGGTTCGGCGTCGACCTCGTGAACGAGCCCGTCCTGGTCGGCTGCGAGCTGTAGACCTCGCGATCCCGGCCCCGGTCAGATGCCGAGGGCGGCCCGCAGGTCCGGCCGGCGCAACTGGTCCGCGCACCAGGCGAAGTGCCCGTCGCCGCCGGCCGGGTCGTAGGCGTTCGCGCCGGTGATCGCGTAACAGGCGCGGTAGAGGTGCAGCAGCGGCGGCGGGTAGCCGAACTCCGCGACGATCCACCCGCTCAGCGTCTGGTCGATCTCCCGGGCCTTCGGGCCGTACATGTCGAAGAATCCCGCGGCCAGACTGGCGTCGAACGCCGGGTCGCCGGCCGTGGTCAGGAAGGCCCAGTCCAGTACGGCGGTCACCCGCAGGTCGCCGCCGTCGCCCACCTGCTCGACCAGGACGTTCGGTGGGCACAGGTCACCGTGCACGACCGCGGCCTCGCCGTCCGGCAGCGCACGCAGACCCGCCCTGACCTGCTCCAGCAGGGTGTCGAACGCGGGCACCGCCGACCGCAGCACGTCGCCGTACGCCTCGGCCCTGCGGTCGACCAGCGCGCGCAGCGCGGTGGGCCAGGACGAGCCGGCGTCGCGGTAGAAGGCGTCCGGCTCGGCCATCACCGGCAACGCCCGGGCCGACGGCCCGCCCTTGGTGTCCCGCAGGGCCTCGAGCACGTCGAGGAACGTACGCAGCGCCGGCTCGGTCGGGCCGTGCGCGGAGACGAACTCCGACAACGGCCGCCCGTGCAGCCGGCGTTCGATCGTGACCGGCGTACCGTCGACGACCCGGACGGCGTGGATGCACGGCGTGGCGAACGGCAGGCCGGCGGCGTCCAGGTCGGCGTGGAAGTCCCGCAGCCGGTGCAGAGCCCCCGGCGAGTGCCGGAACCAGACCTTCGCCACCGTGTCGTCGTCCACGGCGTAGACGACGCCGTCCATCCCGGCGCCGAGGGGCTCGTCGACCGGGAGGCCGAGCGCCTTCAGCCGGTCCACCCACCACTCCGGCCCGCTCGCGTCCGCCGAAGGCGCGCCCGCCCGGATCCGCTCGCGTTCGGCCCGCTCCGAACCCTCCGGCTGCTCCGGGCGGGCGTTCCCGTCCTCCGGCTCGGCCAGCCAGCGGTCCACCCCGTCCAGCAACCGGTCCCGCACGGGCACCGGCGCCGTCGAGGCACGCACCGACATCCGGGCCAGCTCCGCGAGTTCGGCATCGGTGAAGCCGAGCCCCCTGGCCAGTTCGTACTGCCCGACCAGCCGCACCCCGAACAGCAGCGGGTCGTCGGCACCCAGTGCGATCCGGGCCCCGGCGTCGAACAGCTTCCGCAGCGGCACGACGTCGGCCTCGGGGTAGACGCCCAGCGCCACGTTGGACGCCGGGCAGACCTCCAGCGGCACCCCGGCCGCGGCGACCCGGTCCAGCAGCGCGGGATCCTCCACCGTGCGCACGCCGTGGCCCACCCGGGTCGCGCCGAGCCGGTCCAGGCAGCCGCGCACGCTGTCCGGGCCGCACAGCTCGCCGCCGTGCGGCATCGAGCCGAGCCCGGCCCCGGTAGCGATGGCGAACGCCCGGGCGAACTCCTCCGGTCGCCCCCTGCGCTCGTCGTTGGACAGCCCGAACCCGACCACGCCGTGCCCGGCGTACTGCGCGGCCAGCCGGGCGAGCGTGCGCGCGTCCAGCGGGTGCCGGGTGCGGTTGGCGGCGATCACCAGCCCGACGCCCACCCCGGTCCGGTCGGCGGCCTGGCGTACGGCGTCCAGGACGAGCTCGGTGAACGCGGTGATGCCGCCGAACCGGTTCGCGTAGCCGGAGGGGTCGACCTGGATCTCCAGCCAGCCCGACCCCTCGCGCGCCTCGTCCTCGACGGTCTCCCGCACCAGCCGGCGTACGTCGTCGGGGGTGACCAGCACCGACCTGGCGATGTCGTACAGCCGCTGGAAGCGGAACCAGCCCTTCTCGTCGGTGGCCAGCAGTTGCGGCGGCCAGTCGTCCCGCAGGGCCTCCGGCAGGTGCAGGCCGTGCTGCTCGGCCAGCTCGACCAGCGTCTCGTGACGCATCGACCCGGTGAAGTGCAGGTGCAGGTGCGCCTTCGGCAGCGTGTCGAGCGGGCGCACCCCGAGCCGGGCTCCGCTCACCTCAGCTCTGCGCCTCGGAGAGCAGCTTCTGGATCCGGGTGACGCCCTCGACCAGGTCGTCGTCGCCGAGCGCGTACGAGAACCGCAGGTAGCCAGGCGTGCCGAACGCCTCGCCCGGTACGGCCGCGACCTCGACCTCCTCCAGGATGAGCTCGGCCAGCTCGGCCGAGGTGGTCGGCCGCCGGCCGCGGATCAGCTTGCCCAGCGCGCCCTTCACCGAGGGGTAGGCGTAGAACGCGCCCTTCGGCGTGGGGCAGGTGAAGCCGGGCACCTCCGAGAGCAGCTCGACCATCGTGCGCCGGCGCCGGTCGAACGCCTCCCGCATCTTCGCCGCCGCGGACAGGTCGCCCGACACCGCGGCCAGTGCGGCCCGCTGCGCGACGTTGCTGACGTTGCCGGTGGCGTGGGACTGCAGGTTGGTGCCGGCCTTCACCACGTCGGTGGGCCCGATCAGCCAGCCGACCCGCCAGCCGGTCATGGCGTACGTCTTGGCGACGCCGTTGACCACGATGCAGCGGTCGGCGAGCTCGGGCACCAGCACCGGAAGCGACGCGGACTTCACGTCGTCGTAGGTGAGGTGCTCGTAGATCTCGTCGGTGATCACCCACAGGCCGTTGTCGGCGGCCCAGCTGCCGATCTCGCGCAGCCGCTCCACGGGGTAGACCGCACCGCTGGGGTTGGACGGCGAGCACATCAGCAGGACCTTGGTCCGCGGAGTGCGGGCGGCCTCCAACTGCTCGACCGTGACGAGGTAGTCCTGGGTCTCGTCGGCGAGCACCGGCACCGTCACACCGCCGGCCAGGCCGATCGACTCGGGGTAGGTCGTCCAGTACGGCGCGGGCAGCAGCACCTCGTCGCCCGGGTCCAGCAGCAGGGCGAACGCCTCGTAGACCGCCTGCTTGCCGCCGTTGGTGACGAGCACCTGGGCCGGCGTCACCTCGTACCCGGAATCGCGTTCGGTCTTCGCGGCGATCGCCTTGCGCAGCTCGGGCAGCCCACCGGCCGGGGTGTAGCGGTGGTTGCGCGGATCGCGGCAGGCCTGCGCGGCCGCGTCGACGATGTAGTCGGGGGTGGGGAAGTCGGGCTCGCCGGCGCCGAAACCGATCACGGGGCGCCCGGCCGCCTTCAACGCCTTCGCCTTGCCGTCGACCGCCAACGTGGCCGATTCGGCGATGGCGGCGACCCGGGCGGCGATCCTTGCCCGGTCGCTCGCGGGCGCTGCGAGGGACTCGTCTGCGGCCGGCATGGGCGGGCCGCTCTCAGGGCTGGTCATGAGAGTTATCGTGGCACCTCGCGTGCGTACGCGCGGTGGCGGGGCGAGGGTGTTGGCAAGTCGAGGGCGGTACAAACCGCCCGGGTCGGTTCGACCTTCGGCGGCGTGACCCCGTACACTCTTCCATCGGTGGTCTGAGGACCTCTCCGAAGTGTGCCCGGGGCGACTCGGTCCCGAGCGCGCCACGTGGAGGCTTTCCGATCTCCGTAGGGCAGTGGCTCAATTGGTAGAGCACCGGTCTCCAAAACCGGCGGTTGGGGGTTCGAGTCCCTCCTGCCCTGCAGGCCTCGGCCGGCTGGCCGAAGTCGCGCGCGTCGCCCCCGGCGGACGATGCGTGGGTGGTAGCACTAACGGGGACGTTCGTTCGTTCCCCATGTAGTGCGACCTCCCAGCCCGGACGGAATGTCCGGCCGGGCCAGAGGACCGGTGAGGACGAAAGTGACGGAGACCCGCGGATCCACCGCGACCCCGGAGCGTGCTCGCCCGGACAAGAAGGGCGAAGGCGGCGGCAGTCGCGTCGCGCGCGTCGGCCTGTTCTACCGCCAGGTGGTGGCTGAGCTTCGCAAGGTCATCTGGCCCACGCGTGACCAGCTGACGACCTACTGGTCGGTGGTGCTGGTCTTCGTGCTCGTGGTGATCGCGATCGTCTCGCTGCTCGACCTGGGCATCGGCCAGCTGATGTTCAAGATCTTCGGCTGACGGCGAGTACGCCGCCCGAGACCCCCGCAACACCGCCGGACGATCAAGAAATCGCTGAAGAAGACGGAGTACCAAGAGTGTCCGACCTCGACGACGAGATCCGCGACCTGCAGCGCGCGGATTCGGAGCAGGCAGCAGCCGCCGCCGACGCCTCGGCCGGCCAGCCTGCCGACGAGGCCTCCGCCGACTCCGAGCAGACCAGCCCCGAAGCGAGCTCCGAGACCAACTCCGAGCCCGGCTCCGACGAGAGCGGGTCCGGCGCCGAGGAGCAGCCGAGCGCGGCCGAGGCCGGCGCCGGCGAGTCCGGCGACACCGCGGCCGAGGAGGCCGACGAGGACGCCGAGCCCACCGCGGAGGACGCGCTCGCGGAGTTCCAGGCGGCCCTGCGGTCCAAGCCCGGCGACTGGTTCGTGATCCACACCTATTCGGGCATGGAGAACCGCGTCAAGACCAACCTCGAGAACCGCATCCAGTCCCTCAACATGGAGGACTACATCTACGAGGTGGTCGTCCCCCAGGAGGAGCGCGCGGAGATCAAGAACGGCCAGCGGCGGATGGTGCGGCGCACCGTCCTCCCCGGCTACGTGCTGGTCCGGATGGACCTCACCGACGAGTCGTGGGCAGCTGTCCGGCACACTCCTTCGGTGACCGGCTTCGTCGGCCACGCCCACCAGCCGGTGCCGCTCGGCCTCGACGAGGTTGAGAAGATGCTGGCCCCGGCGGTCGAGGAAACCAAGGAGCCGGACAAGAAGAAGAAGGCCGAGGTCGTCGACTTCGCCGTGGGCGACTCGGTCATGGTGGTCGACGGGCCGTTCGCGACCCTGCACGCGACGATCACCGAGCTCAACCCCGACGCACAGAGGGTCAAGGCCCTCGTCGAGATCTTCGGCCGGGAGACCCCGGTGGAGCTGTCCTTCACGCAGATCCAGAAGGTCTGACGGCCCGGCCGGACTCTCGCCCCTTTTCACCACCCAAGAGGACCCGAACACCATGCCTCCGAAGAAGAAGATCGCCTCCGTACTCAAGCTCCAGCTGCAGGCTGGCGCCGCCACCCCCGCCCCGCCGGTGGGTACGGTGCTCGGCCCGACCGGCATCAACATCATGGAGTTCACGAAGGCCTACAACGCCGCGACCGAGTCCCAGCGGGGCAACGTCATCCCCGCCGAGATCACGATCTACGAGGACCGGACGTTCACCTTCGTCACCCGGACCCCTCCGGCCGTGGAGCTGATCAAGAAGGCGATCAGCCTCGACAAGGGCTCGCCGACTCCGCACACCGCGAAGGTCGGCACCATCTCGCGCGCCCAGGTGCGGGATATCGCCGAGATGAAGATGCCCGACCTGAACGCCAACGACATCGAGGCCGCGATGAAGGTCGTCGAGGGCACCGCGCGGTCGATGGGCGTCACGGTCTCCGAGTAGTCCGTACGCACGAGCACGACGTACGACCCGCCGGGCTTCGGTCCGGCGTCCTGGTGGGAGGGCCCGCGCTGGCCCGCACCACGACTCCACCCTTCGATTCCAGGAGTGATCATGAAGCGCAGCAAGTCCTACCGCGCCGCGGCCGAGAAGGTCGACCAGGCCGCTCTGCACGACCCCCGCGACGCGGTGGCGCTGGCCAAGCAGAACGCCAGCAAGAAGTTCGACGAGACCGTGGACGTCGCGATGCGTCTCGGTGTCGACCCCCGCAAGGCCGACCAGATGGTGCGCGGCACCGTCAACCTTCCGCACGGCACCGGCAAGACCGCTCGGGTCCTGGTCTTCGCCACCGGTCAGAAGGCTGAGGACGCCACCGCCGCCGGCGCCGACTACGTGGGCTCGGACGACCTGATCGAGCGGATCCAGGGCGGCTGGCTCGACTTCGACGCCGTCGTCGCCACGCCGGACCTGATGGGCAAGGTCGGCCGCCTCGGCCGGGTGCTCGGCCCCCGCGGTCTGATGCCGAACCCCAAGACCGGCACCGTCACCCCCGACGTCACCAAGGCCGTTACCGACATCAAGGGCGGAAAGATCGAGTTCCGCGTCGACCGGCACGCCAACCTGCACTTCATCGTCGGCAAGGCCTCCTTCAGCGAGGACCAGCTCGCGGAGAACTACGGCGCCGCTCTCGACGAGGTGCTCCGGCTGAAGCCGTCCGCTTCGAAGGGCCGCTACATCCGCAAGGTCACGATGTCGACGACGATGGGCCCGGGCGTTCCGATCGACCCGGCCAAGACCGTCTCGACCGCCGAGGCCTCGGCCTGACGCGATCCGCGATCCGTCCAGAACGCCCCCGCACCACTCGGTGCGGGGGCGTTCTGCTGTGTCCGGCAGGCGAGAGTCCACCTCGACTCGCGGAAGTCGTCGCCTTTCCGGGGCAACGCCCGGTGACATTTGTGCGTCGGACCATCGTTCGACGCTTCCGGGCGCCGATCACACGCGGTTATGATGTGGGCGCTTTGTCGCGGACGGGTGACGAGGCGACGGGCACACATGGGGGTACGCGGTCGTGCGGTGCGCAGCTGGGCTGACCAACAGACGATCGGCGACCAGGGCGGTCGCGGTCGTCGCGGGTGTCGTTCTCGGGCTGTCGCTGACGGCGTGTGGCGGGGACTCTCCGCAGCCGACGACGATGGACACCCCGACTGCCAAGTCCACCCCCACGAAGTCGGCCACACCAACCCCGACTCCGAGCCCGTCGGCCAGCCCGGCGAAGTCCGGCAGGGTCGAGACGTTCGGTCCGGCGCCCACCGGACCGGAGGCCGCGGCCGTGAGGGCGTTCGTGACGAGGTACGTCAGCACGGTCAACAAGGCGATCGAGAACGGCGACGTCTCCAGGCTTCGCCCGATGTACACCAGCGGATGCCTGGACTGCGTACAACTCGTCGCCAGCATCAGGTCCACGTACAGCGGTGGCGGGAAGTTCGTCGGCGGCCTCTACACCCAGAACCACGTCGAGGTGTTCTCCGAGTCCGGCGGGACCTACATGGTCCGCGTACGGTCGCTGTCCACCGCCTGGAAGCAGTACAACTCCTCCGGCACGGTGACCAACCAGGGGCCGGCGGAGCGAGTGACCTACTCGTACGGCGTTCGGAAGATCAGCGGCAACTGGCAGTTGACAGCCGGGGGGAAGTCGCAATGAGGGCAACGAGCAGAGGCATCGGCATCGCGCTGGGCGGTTTTCTCCTGATGGCGTTCGGGGTGGTGGTCCCGGACGCGTACGCCGACATCCCGCGAGGGGACGTCGGATGGCAGTACAGCGAGTCCGGCCGGGGCTACTACCAGCCGCCCAAGGGCACGCCTGTTCCCTCCCAGCCACCCGGTCCGAACGACTGGGTGGAGGAGGTCCTGATCAACCAGCCGGAGTGGGACTGCCAGGGCGCCGGGATCGGCGACTGCTCCCCGCTGGCCATCTGGTGCAACCCGGACCTGTCACCGAATCCGCGTGAGCCGATCTACGTTCGTTCGGTCCTCCGCTATCAGTGGAAGGACCGTGGCGACCGCGCGAAGTGGCACGGGACGGCAGAGTGCTACCCCACCCCGGAGTGGGTCCCGATCGAGCAGCTCAGCTACGACTTCAAGTACGAGATCCAGCGCAACCTGCCCAGGCCGAAGATCTCGCTGCATCCGGCGCCCAAGACGTTGGTCAACCTGCCGACCATCGTTTCGGTCGACGACCCGGGCACGCAGACCTTCGACATCACGGTGCCCCCGTCGCAGGGACGCCACTTCGAGTTGCACGGGCAGATCACCGCAACTCCGGAGTACACCTGGACCTTCTCCGACGCCAACGGAAGAACCCACACCGTCGAGGGGGCAGGTCGGGAGTTCGACGGCACGCTGCCGGACGGGCACCCGGGCTACTACGTGACGAACACCTTCGGCACGGCCGGCGAGGGCAAGGTCCATCTGCAGGTGCGTTGGACGGGGACGGTCGTCGTGGACTCCGTCCCGCCGCAGCCGATCGTGCCGGTCACCTTCGGCGTCGACGCCAACGTGCAGGTGGTCGAGTCCCACCCGGTGCTCGGACGATAGCCGGAGCGTTCCCTGCGATTCTTCCGCTGAAGAATCGCAGGGAACGCTCCTTCTGCTGAGATCTCCGGCCGGCCGCGGGAGGAGGCCGGGGGCGATTTGGCGGCCGGGGGAGGCGTCCCGTATTCTGGCGGCTGCCGAAGACCGCTGGTTTGCCTCCCTCCGGGGTGGTTGAAGGTCCCGCACGTCGGGCGGCCCGCGCAGGCGTCACGTGGTAGCGAAGTCAAGATCAGGTTTCTGGGTCGCGGGTCCACCGCGAGCGGAGTCCTGGCCCTCGAGTTCGTGTTCGCCCCGTACGCATGCGTACGGGGCTTTTCGCATTGTGTGTGTGTTCCTTCCAGGCCGCGGTCGCAGGCCACCCAGAGGAGAAGGAGACCCATGGCGAAGCCGGACAAGGCAACCGCCGTCGCAGAGCTCACGGACCAGTTCCGCGACTCCGCCGGCGCGGTCCTGACCGAGTATCGCGGACTCACCGTGAAGCAGCTGCAGGAACTGCGGCGCTCCATCGGTGACAACGCCAGTTACGCCGTGGTGAAGAACACGCTGACCAAGATCGCGGCGAAGGAGGCGGGAGTCGAGATCGCCGACGAGCTGCTCGTCGGTCCCTCGGCCATCGCGTTCATCAGCGGTGACCCGGTCGAGGTCGCCAAGGGTCTGCGTGACTTCGCCAAGGCCAACCCCAATCTCGTCATCAAGGGCGGCGTGCTCGAGGGCCGGTCCCTCGCCGTCGACGAGATCACCAAGCTCGCTGACCTCGAGTCCCGCGAGGTCCTGCTCGCGAAGCTCGCGGGCGCGATGCTGGCGTCGCTTTCGGGCGCCGCCTCGCTGTTCCAGGCCCCGCTGTCGCAGGCCGCCCGGCTCGCCGAGGCGCTGCGTCAGAAGGTCGAGGAGGAGGGCCCGGCCGCTGGTGCTGCCGACGCCACCCCCGAGGCCGACGCCGAGGCCGCACCGGAAGCCAGCTCCGACGCGTCGGACGCCGGCGAGTCCAGCGAGTCCTGACCTGACCAGGACTGACCGTCACCACTGCACGACACACGGAAGGTACGCCACTCATGGCTAAGCTCAGCAACGACGAGCTGCTCGACGCGTTCAAGGAGATGACGCTTCTCGAGCTCAGCGAGTTCGTCAAGCAGTTCGAGGACACCTTCGGCGTGACCGCGGCCGCTCCGGTCGCCGTCGCGGCGGGCCCCGCGGCCGGCGGTGCCGCGCCCGAGGCCGAGGAGGAGAAGGACGAGTTCGACGTCATCCTCGAGGCTGCCGGCGACAAGAAGATCCAGGTCATCAAGGAGGTGCGCACGCTCACCAGCCTCGGCCTGAAGGAGGCCAAGGACCTGGTCGAGGGCGCGCCGAAGCCCGTCCTGGAGAAGGCCAACAAGGAGACCGCGGAGAAGGCCAAGGAGTCCCTCGAGGCTGTTGGCGCCAAGGTCACCCTGAAGTAAGCGACGCGTCGCACGCGGTCCGCGCGGCCGGGAAGTACGCACACCGCACTCCCGAGCCGCGACCCGACCGCGGTCGGCCGGCTGCGAAGAGGGCGGTCACCCCACCGGGGGTGGCCGCCCTCTTTCGCGTCCGCGGGCCGGAAACTTTGTCGTCCGCGCGCCCGTAACCTCCCGAAGTTCTGCTCGTTGAGGGGGCGTGCGTATCGGTCGCCGCCACCGGGGGGTCTGCGGCGGCCGGTACGCACCCAGACCGGCTGTGAGGAGTTCTGGTGGGCGTCGAGATCCGAGTGGACGGACTCACCAAGTCCTTCGGGGGTCAGCCGGTCTGGCGCGACGTCAGCCTGACGCTTCCGTCCGGTGAGATCAGCGTCCTGCTGGGGCCTTCCGGCACGGGCAAGTCGGTCTTCCTGAAGTGCCTGGTCGGTCTGCTCAAGCCCGACCAGGGCCACATCCTCATCGAGGGCCACGACATCGCCACCTGCCGGGAGCGCGAGCTGTACCGCGTCCGCAGGCTGTTCGGCGTCCTCTTCCAGGACGGCGCGTTGTTCGGCTCGATGAACCTCTACGACAACGTGGCGTTCCCGCTGCGTGAACACACCCGCAAGTCCGAGAACGAGATCCGTTCGATCGTGATGTCGAAGATCGACATGGTCGGGCTGCTCGGCGCCGAGCGCAAGCTGCCCGGTGAGATCTCCGGCGGGATGCGCAAGCGGGCCGGGCTGGCCAGGGCGCTCGTACTCGATCCCGAGATCATCCTGTTCGACGAGCCCGACTCGGGCCTGGACCCGGTGCGGACCGCGTACCTCAACCAGCTGATCGTCGACCTCAACCAGCAGACCGGCGCGACGTTCCTCATCGTCACCCACGACATCAACACCGCCCGCACGGTGCCCGACAACATCGGCCTGCTCTACCACCGGCACCTCGCGATGTTCGGTCCGCGGGAGATGTGCCTGTGCTCGCAGGAACCCGTCGTACGGCAGTTCCTCAACGCGCAGCGGGTGGGCCCGATCGGCATGTCGGAGGAGAAGGACGCCGACGAGCTCGCGGCCGAGGCGGCCGCCGGTGCCGAGCTGGCGCCGCTGCCGCCGATCCCGCTCCAGCTCGGGCCGTCCGACGGTGAACCTCGGCCCAGCCAGCGTCCGCCGGGGCAGTGGTGTGCCGACAACGACGTGACGCCGCCGCCCGGGTCGTTCGAGGGGTGCGACCCGGGCGCGGCGCCGGCGGTCCCGGCCGCGCCGGCCGTCCCGGCCGCGGCGGGCATGGCGGCGGGAGACGAATCGTGAGCTGGCAGCCGACGGCGCCACTGCAGGCGAGCGGCCGGCTGTTCGCGTTCGGACTCGACGTCGTACGCGGGCTGCCGCGACGGCCGTTCCAGTGGCAGGAGTTCGTCCGCCAGGCGTGGTTCCTGGCCGGAGTCACGATCGTGCCGACGGCGCTGGTGGCGATCCCGTTCGGTGCCGTCATCGCCTTGCAGGTGGGCGGCCTGATCAGGCAGTTCGGCGCCCAGTCGTTCGCCGGTGCGGCGATGGTGCTCGCCGTGGTGCGGGAGGCGTCGCCGATCGCGACCGCGCTGCTGATCGCCGGGGCGGGCGGTTCGGCGATCTGTGCCGACCTCGGCTCGCGCACGATCCGGGAGGAGATCGACGCGATGCGGGTCCTCGGTATCGACCCGCTGCACCGGCTGGTCGTCCCCCGGGTGCTCGCCGCGATGTTCGTCGCCGTGTTCCTCAACGGCCTGGTGAGCGTGGTCGGTGTGATCGGCGGCTACGTCTTCAACGTCGTGCTGCAGGGCGGTACGCCCGGCTCCTACATCGCGTCGTTCACCGCCCTGGCGCAGCTGCCGGACCTGTGGGCCGGTGAGGTCAAGGCGCTGGTGTTCGGACTGGTCGCCGCGGTGGTCGCGTCGTACAAGGGCCTGAACGCCGGCGGCGGGCCGAAGGGCGTCGGCGACGCGGTCAACCAGACCGTGGTGATCACGTTCATGCTGCTGTTCTTCGCGAACTTCGTGATGCAGGCGATCTACTTCCAGCTCGTTCCGCCGAAGGGTGCCTGAGGTGCGCGCTCCGTTGCGTGGCCTGGACACCCTCGGCGACCAGCTCGCGTTCTACCTGCGGGCGGCCGGGTGGATGCCGGCGACCGTACGCCGCTACCGGCGCGAGGTACTGCGGTTGCTGGCCGAGGTGAGCTTCGGCACCGGCGCGCTGGCGGTCGTCGGCGGCACCGTCGGGGTGATCGCGTTCCTGGCGTTCTTCACCGGCACCGAGGTCGGCCTGCAGGGGTACGCCGCGCTCAACCAGCTGGGCACCTCCGCCTACGCGGGCTTCGTCTCGGCGTACTTCAACACCCGCGAGATCGCGCCGCTGATCGCCGGCATCGCCCTGGCCGCGACGGTCGGCTGCGGCTTCACCGCCCAGCTCGGCGCGATGCGGGTCAGCGAGGAGGTGGACGCCCTGGAGGTGATGGCGGTCCCGTCGCTGCCGTTCCTGGTGACCACCCGGATCGTCGCCGGGCTGCTCGCGGTCGTTCCGTTGTACGTCGTCGGGTTGTTCTCGTCGTACTTCGCGACCCGCCTCGTCGTCACCGCGGGCTACGGCCAAAGTTCCGGTACCTACGACCACTACTTCCATCTCTTCCTGCCGCCGCACGACGTGCTCTGGTCGTTCGGCAAGGTGCTGGTCTTCGCGGTGGTGATCATCTCGATCCACTGCTACCACGGCTACCACGCCACCGGCGGCCCCGCGGGAGTCGGCGTGGCGGTCGGCCGGGCGGTGCGTACCTCCATCGTGGCCATCAACGTCGTCGACCTGGCGCTGTCGATGGCGATCTGGGGCGCGAGCACGACCGTGCGGCTGGCGGGGTAGGCGATGACCGGTCGGACGCAGCTCGCGGAGGTCGCGAAGGTCGCGAAGGTCGGGAAGCCGACCCGGCGGTCGCGGCAGGCGAGGCGCTCGGGGCGGCTCGGGCCGCGGGCGCTGGGGATCGTCTTCCTGGCGCTGCTGGTGGGTTTCGGCGGTCTGACGTACGCGTTCTTCACCCAGGCGTTCACCGACACCGCCGAGGTGACCCTGGAGACTAACCACGTGGGGCTGGAGCTCAACCGGCAGGCCGACGTGAAGGTCCGCGGCCTGATCGTGGGGGAGGTACGCCACGTCTCCTCCGACGGCCGCCGGGCCCGGGTCGACCTCGCGCTGACGCCGGACAGCCTGGCCGCGATCCCCGCCAACGTGACCGCCCGGATCGTGCCCAAGACGTTGTTCGGGGAGAAGTACGTCGAACTCGTCCTGCCGCCCAGGCAGTCCGCGCGCAGGCTCGCGGCCGGCGACGTGATCGGGCCGGACCGGTCGAGCGTGGCGATCGAACTCGCCGCCGTGCTCGAGGACGTCTACCCGCTGCTGCGCACGCTCCGCCCGGCCCAGCTGAACGCGACGCTGGCCGCGCTCGCCACCGCGCTGGAGGGGCGCGGTGACCGGATCGGCGGCAACCTCACCCGGTTGAACGCCTACCTCGGCAAGCTCGACCCGCACCTGCCGCAGCTCACCCACGACGTGTCCGCCCTGGCCGACGTCGCCGACATCTACGCCGACGCCACCCCCGACCTGGTGCGGCTGCTGCGCAACGCCACGAAGACCGGGAACACCGTCGTGGTCAAGCAGCGGGTGCTGGAGGACTTCCTCACCGACCTCGCCGGCACCAGCGCGTCCACCCGGAGGTTCCTGGCCGACAACGAGGCCGGCCTGATCCGGGTCGGCGAAGTGAGCCGGCCCACGCTGGACCTGCTGGCGACGTACTCCCCGGAGTACTCCTGCCTGCTGGAGGGCTTGGCCAACTGGGTGCCCCGCATCGACGACGCGTTCGGCGGCGGCGAGCACTACCCGGGCAGCGCGCCCTCGTTGCACATCACGCTGGAGATCGTCGACCAGCACCGCGGGTACGGACCGCAGGACCGGCCGGCGTACGACGACGACCGCGGGCCGGGCTGCCGTTCGCTGCCGGACCCGCCGTACTCCCAGGCACACCCGGCGCCGGGCAGCGGCGTACGGGAGGGGGTCGGCGGGTCCGACTCCGGATCCGGTTCCGGTTCCGGTTCCGGGTCTGGTTCCGGCGTGGCGGCGACCGGTGCGGGGTCGCGGGCTCCGGTGTTCGACCTGTCCAGCGGGTACGCCGGCACCGCCCAGGAGCAGCGGGTGGTCGACGCCCTGGTGGCACCGGTCCTGCGTACCCCGCCGGGCGACGTGCCCGACGTCGCCACGCTGCTGTTCGGCCCGCTGGTCCGTGGGACCCAGGTGAGCGTCGGATGAGCCGTTCGTTCCTTCGCCGCGCGCGGATCTCGGACCGTACGACGGCGGCCGCGGCGGCCAAGCTCGCCGTGTTCGTCGCCGTGACGACCCTGGCCACGGCGCTGCTCGCGGTCACCATCGCCAACGTCGGGCTCGGCGCCTCCCGGGAGTACCACGCAGTGTTCACCGACGTGACCGGCGTGGAGAAGGGCGACGACGTACGCATCGCCGGTGTCCGGGTCGGCGAGGTACGCGCCGTGGACGTGCTGCCCAAACCCGGCGGCGACGGCGCGCTGGCCCGGTTGACGTTCACCGTCGCCGCGGACCAGGTGCTCGCCCGCAGCGTCCTGGCGACGATCAGGTTCCGCAACCTCGTCGGGCAGCGCTACATCGCTTTGTCGGAGGGAGCGGGCGGCGCCGCGCCGCTGCCCGCGGGCGGCACCATCCCGGTCGCCCAGACCCGCCCGGCGCTCGACCTGACCGTGCTCTTCGACGGGTTCAAGCCGCTCTTCGCGGCACTGTCGCCCCAGGACGTCAACCAGCTGGCGTACGAGATCATCCAGGTGCTGCAGGGCGAGGGCGGCACGGTGGAGAGCCTGCTCGCGCACACCGCGTCCCTCACCAGCACCCTCGCCGACCGGGACAAGGTGATCGGCGACCTGATCGACCATCTCGACACCGTGCTGGCCACCGTCGCCGAACGCGACCGGAAGCTGTCCGATCTTGTCGTCCAGCTGCAGCGGTTCGTGTCCGGCCTGGCCGAGGACCGGAAGGCCATCGGCGGCTCGCTGGACTCGATCGTCGCACTCAACCGGCAGACCGCGGGACTCCTCCGCGACGCCCGCCCGGACCTGCGTACCGACGTCACCCAGCTCGGCCAGGTGGCCGGAACCCTGGACGACAACTCCGCCCTCGTGGAGCGCACGCTGCGGCGGATGCCCACCAAGCTCGACCGGCTCACCAGGACCGCGACGTACGGTTCGTGGTTCAACTTCTACCTGTGCGACTTCGACGGGCGGATCGTGCTGCCGACCGGCCAGGAGCTGCCCCGCGCGGGCCTGCACGTCACCGACGCGAGGTGCCAACGATGAGGTCGCGGACGCCGCGCTACTACATCACCGTCGGCGTGGTGGGCCTGGTCGTGCTCGCCGCGCTGGTCTATGGCGCGTTCCACGCCGCCGACCTGCCGCTGATCGGCGGCGGTACGACGTACGCCGCGCGGTTCGGCGAGGCCGGCGGGCTCCGGGCCGACGACGAGGTACGCGTCGCGGGCGTGAAGGTCGGGCACGTCCGCGCGGTGGAGCTCGCCGGGTCGCACGTCCGGGTGGAGTTCCGGATCACCGACGACCGGGTCCGGCTCGGGCGCGAGACCGGTGCGGCGATCCGGATCCGCACGTTGCTCGGCCGCAAGTACCTCTCCCTGGTGCCGGCGGGGCCTGGCCGGCTGGACCCGGCCAGGGAGATCCCGCAGTCGCGCACGGTCTCGCCGTACGACGTGGTCGAGGCGTTCAGCGACCTGGCCACCACCACCGGCCGGATCGACACCGCCCAGCTCGCCACCGCGCTGGACACGCTGAGCACGACGTTCGCGGGTACGCCGGCGGAGGTCCGCGGCTCCCTCGACGGACTGTCCCGGCTGTCGCGCACCATCGCCTCACGCGACGAGGAGCTGCACCGGCTGCTCGCGCACGCCAACCAGGTGTCCCGGGTCCTCGCCGACCGCGACACCGAACTCGTCGCGCTGGTCCGCGACGGCGACCTGGTGCTGCGGGAGGTGCGCGCCCGGCGGGCACTGATCCACCAGCTGCTGGTCACCGCGCAGGAGCTGTCCGCGCAGATCAGCGGCCTGGTGGCGGACAACCAGGCCCGGCTGGAGCCGGCGCTGAAGCGGCTGGCCTCCGTGGTCGGCATGCTCCGCGCCAACCAGGACAGCCTGGACCAGAGCATCCGGCTGCTGGCGCCGTTCCTGCGGGTGTTCACCAACACCCTCGGCACCGGGCCGTGGTTCGACACCTACATTCCCAACCTGGTGCCGCTTCCCGCCGCGCCCCGGCTACCCGGAGGTGGCCGATGACCCGTGTGCTCACCAGGCTGCGCAGGAAGGTGCGATCGACGGCGCGTACGGCGAAAGTGCCGTCGAACGGGTGGGAGTGGGCCCGGGCGCGCGGGCGGGCCGTGGCCGTCGTCCTCGCCCTTGCCGCCGTGGCCGGAGTCACCTACGCCGTGTGGCCGGAGGCTCCGCGCAGGCACCTGGTGGCGCACTTCCCGCGCACCGTCGGCCTCTACGCCGGCTCCGACGTACGCATCCTCGGCGTACCGGTGGGCCGGGTGGACCAGGTCCGCCCGGAGGGCACCGCGGTGCGGGTGGAGATGTCGTACGACGCGAAGCAGAAGGTGCCCGCGAACGCCCGGGCGGTGGTGATCTCGCCGTCGTTGGTCAGCGACCGGTACGTCCAGCTCACCCCGGTCTACCGCGGCGGGCCCGTACTCGCCGACGGCGCCGAGATCGCCCTGCCGCGCACCGCCGTTCCGGTCGAGCTCGACCGCATCTACCAGAGCCTGGACGACCTGGTGGTGGCCCTCGGCCCGAACGGCGCGAACCGGAAGGGCTCGCTGTCCCGGCTGCTCACCGTGGGCGCGGACAACCTGCGGGGGCAGGGCGGGAAGCTGCACACCACGGTCGGCGACCTCGCCGACGCGACGCAGACGCTGTCCGGTGGGCGGGAGGACCTGTTCGCGACGGTACGGCAGCTGCAGGAGTTCACCGGCGCGCTGGCCGCCAGCGACACGCAGGTACGCGCGTTCAACACCGACCTGGCCGGCGTCGCGGACCAGCTCGCGGGGGAGCGGGGCGACCTGCGGGCCGCCCTCGCCCAGCTCGCGGCCGCCCTCACCGACGTGGCGGCGTTCGTCCGGGACAACCGCGCCGAGGTGCGCGCCAACGTGCACGGGCTCACCGAGCTGTCGAAGACGCTCGTACGCCAGCAGGATGCCCTGCGCGAGGTGCTGGACACCGCGCCGGTCGCCCTGTCGAACCTTGACCACACCTACAACCCGGGTACGGGCACGTTGGACACGCGGAACAACTTCGCCCAGACCGACGACCCGGGCGCCTACCTGTGCGCGCTGCTGCGCCAGTCCGGGCAGCCGAAGTCGGTGTGCGACGACCTCACCAAGGTGCTCGACGACCTGCCGTTGCCGCAGGTGCCGGGCGGTCCGGCGGTCAACGGCACGGCCGGACCGGGGGGTGCCGCTGGTGGAGGCGGTACGGCCGCCGGACGGCCCGCGGCGACCAGTGACCGCACGCTCGGCGGGATCCTCCGATGAGCGCGCAGCCCATGAGCGCCGGAGCGTTCGCGACCGTACGCCGGACCGCCGTACTCCTCCTCGTCGGCGTCCTGCTCACCGGCTGCGGGTTCACCGTCTACGACCTCCCCCTCCCCGGCGGCGGGGGAGCCGGAGGCGACGCCTACCAGGTGACGGTGCGGTTCCGGGACGTGCTCGACCTGGTGCCCCGCTCCGCGGTGAAGGTCGACGACGTCACCGTCGGCGAGGTGGAGAAGATCCGCCTGGACGGCTACACCGCCGACGTCGTACTCCGGCTCGCCCGGACGGTGCGGCTGCCCGACAACGCGACCGCGCGGATCCGGCAGACGAGCCTGCTCGGGGAGAAGTTCGTCTCCCTGTCGCCGCCCACCGACCAGGCCGGCTACGGACGGCTCGGCGACGGCGACGTGATCCCGCTCGCCCGCACCGGCCGCGACGTCGAGGTCGAGGAGGTGCTCTCGGCGCTGTCGCTGCTGCTCAACGGCGGGGGCGTCGCGCAGCTGAAGACCATCGAGGTCGAGCTGAACAAGGCGATGTCGGGGCGCGAACCGGACGTACGCCGGCTGCTGGCCCGGCTGAGCACCTTCCTCGGCCAGCTCGACGCCCACAAGCAGGAGATCACCCGGGCCATCGACGAACTGGACCGGCTGTCCGCGTCACTCGCCGCGCAGAAGACCACCCTGGCCGCGGCGGTGGACCAGCTGCCGGCGGCCCTGAAGGTCCTCGCCGACCAGCGCCGCGACCTCACCCGGATGCTGGTGGAGCTGTCCCGGCTCGGCGACGTGGGCGCCCGGGTGATCGTCGCCTCACGTGAGGACCTGCTGGCGAACCTGCGGGCGCTGGACCCGATCCTCACCGAACTGGCCCGCGCGGGGGACAGCCTGCCGAAGTCACTGCAGCTGCTGTTCACCTATCCGTTCTCGGACGCGACGGCGAACGCGGTCGCCGGGGACTACACCAACCTCCAGCTCTCCCTGGACGTCGACCTGCAGGATCTGCTGTCCGGTCGTACGCCTGCTCCGCTGCCGCCTGTGCCGCCGTTGCCGAAGGTGCCGCTTCCCACGAAGGCCCCGACCGCCCTGCCGACCGTCCCGGTCCCGACGGCGCTGCCCACGGTCCCCCTGCCGACGGCGTTGCCCACTCTGCCGACCTCGAAGCCGACGCTGCCGGTGCCGCACCCGAAGAGCCCGGCGCCGGGCTGCCTGCCGCCGCTGAACTGCGCGAACGGCGCCGCGTACGTCGCACCCACCTACGACCCGAACCTCGGCCGGCTGCTCGTCGGAGGTGTGCTGTGATCACCCGCACCGTCCGGGTCCAGCTGGTGGTGTTCCTGGCGCTGACGCTGGTGGGCACCGCCGTCGCCGGGATCAGGTACGCCGGACTCGGCCGGGCGCTGGTCGGCGGTACGTACGTCGTGCACGCCGACTTCGCCGACGCCGGCGGGATCTTCACCGGTGCGGAGGTCACCTACCGAGGTGTCGCCGTCGGCCGGGTCGACCGGCTGCGCCCCACCAGGTCCGGCGTCGACGTGGCGCTCACCCTCGACGCCGGCACCCGCGTACCCGCCGACACCCTCGCCGTGGTCGCCAACCGCTCGGCGATCGGCGAGCAGTACGTCGACCTGCAGCCCAGGCGGCGCGCGGGACCGTACCTGCGCGACGGCACCCGGATCGCCCGCGCCGACACCCGGACGCCGCTGCCCACGACGACCCTGCTGCTCGACCTTGACCGGCTCGCGTCGTCGGTGCCCAAGAAGGACCTGGTCACCGTCCTGGACGAGCTCGGGACCGCGTTCGCCGGCACCGGCCCGGACCTCGGCCGGCTGGTCGACGCCGGGAACTCCCTGGTCGAGACCGCTGACGCCAACCTCGCCCAGACCGTCGACCTGATCGACCGCGGCGGGACCGTTCTGGACACGCAGCGGGACTCGGGCAGCGCGATCAGGAGTTTCGCCGGCGACCTCGCCGACCTGTCCGACACGCTGGTGCAGGCGGACCCGGACGTACGCGAGGTGCTGGCGTCCGGCGTCCTGACCGCCGAGCAGGTGCAGGGCCTGGTGGACGAGAACGCCGGCGACGTGCCCGTACTCCTGGCCAACCTCGCGAGCACCGGACAGCTCGTCCGGGTCCGGCTTCGGGGCGTCCAGCAGGCGCTGATCCTCTACCCGTACGTCGTCCGCGGCGGCTACACCGTGGTCGCCCGCGACCCCGGCACCGGCCACTACACCGCGCACTTCGGGCTCCAGCTCGCGACCTCGCCCGGGGCCTGCCGGGAGGGCTACCAGGGGACGAAACGGCGAAGCCCGCAGGACCTGAAGCCGGCACCGGTGAACCACGACGCGCGGTGCACCGACCGTACGACCACCGAGCGCGGGGCCCAGAACGCTCCTGGAGCCAGCGCCGGTGCCGGTGAGCCGCGAACGGGATCGGGCGCTCCGCAGTCAGGGGTACGGCCGGCGGCGTACGACCCGTCGACCGGAGTGGTCCGGCTCCCAGGGGGAGAGCCGGCCCGGATCGGCTCACTGGGGGGAGAGCAACGTGCCTTCGGAAAGGAGTCGTGGAAGTGGCTGTTGATCGGACCGATGACGCGATGACGAACGTGCTGGACGAGCCACCGGACGCCATCGAGCACACCGTCGAGCACACCGTCGACGACGACCCGGCACACGACCCGGCCCGGCCGCGGTCGCTCGCCCCGGCCGTCGCCGTACTGGCGGCGTTGCTCCTCGCCGGGCTGGTGGCCGCCGGCTTCCTCGGCTCCCGGGTCCTCGCCGCGCAGAAGGAGGACCGCTCACGCGCGCAGGCGCTGCACGCGGCGCGCCAGCTGGTGGCCGACTTCACCACCGTCGACTACCGGAAGTTCGACCGGCAGTCGGGGGACGTGCTGAACCTCGCCTCGGGCGACTTCCGCAGCCAGTACTCCCACGCGGCGAAGCAGCTGCGGACCCTGGTCACCCAGAACAGGACCGTCTCGCGCGGGCAGATCCTCGAGGCCGGAATCGCCAGCTTCGACCAGGACTCCGCCCGCGTGCTGGTCGTCGCCGACGCCCAGGTGAAGCACGTCGGTGCCGACAAGCCCGAGCTTCGCACGTACCGGCTCCAGCTCGACCTCAGCCGGGAGAAGGCGGGCTGGCGGGTGGTCGAGCTGCAGTTCGTCGGCTGAGTGACACCCGGGGACCGGGACAGCGGGGGAGCAGGACGAGGCCGGCCGAGACCAGGCGAGTTGTCAGGGGACGGGGAGAGCAGGAGTACCGAACGATGAGTGCCACCGACACGAATGCCGGCGAGACCCACCCGGCCGACCCGAACGCGACCGGCCCGAACGCGACCGGCCCGAACGCGGCCGTCCCGAACGCGGCCGACCCGAACGGCACCACGGCGAAGCCCCGCCGGCGCACCTGGCCGGTGGCCGTCCTCGCCGGCGCCGTGGCCGTCGTGCTGGCCGCGACCGCGGTCCTCGGCTACCGGGTGAAGGCTGCGGGGGAGGTGGAGTCCGCCCGGACCGGGGCTTCGAGCGCCGCCCGTACCGCGGCCCGGGTCGTACTCGGCTACGACTACCGCCACCTCGACGCGGACTTCGGCCGGTCCCGGGCGTTGCTGACCGGTGATTTCCGTGACAAGTACACCCAGACCGCAACGACCCTGGTCAGGCCGACCGCGGCCCAGACACACGCGGTCGTGGTCGCGGAGGTCCGGTCGGTGTCGGTGGTGTCCGCGACCCCCGACCAGGTGGTCATGCTGCTGTTCGTCAACCAGACCACCACCAGCAACCGGACGGCCGAGCCCCGCACCGACCTCAACCGCGTCCGGATGACCATGCGCCGGGTGGGCGACCGGTGGCTGGTCAGTGGGATGAAAGGCCTGTGATCTGCCGGTTCGTCCCGGGAAAGATCGCCAATCCGGCCGTTGCCTCCTTGACTCGGCACCGCGCTCGGTCCATGCTTCCGGGAAGGCCGTGCCGGGGGCTGGCCGGGCAAGAGCTCGCCGATGGCGATGGAGCTTCGGCGGCGAATTCTCCGCGTAATCCGAGGTACTAGACAGCAGTGCGCCAGCGGGCTACACTGTCGCTTTGCCCTGCCTTCCGACCGTGCCTGGGTTCACCCTGAGGTCGGTCCGGCATGTGAGAGACGAGTCCGCAAGCCTCGGAAGGACCCCTCTTGGCCGCTTCGCGTTCCACTGCGTCCACCACGTCCGCCCGCACGTCCACCTCCGATCGCGTCGCTGCGCCACACCGCGTCTCGTTCGCCAAGATCAAGGAACCCGCCGAGGTTCCCGACCTGCTCGCGCTGCAGGTCGAGAGCTTCGACACCCTGGTCGGCAACGAGCGGTGGCAGGCCCGCGCGGAGAAGGCCCTCTCAGAGGGCCGTCACGACGTTCCCGACCGTTCCGGTCTGGAGGAGATCTTCGAGGAGATCTCTCCGATCGAGGACTTCTCGGGAACGATGTCCCTCTCGTTCCGCGATCACCGGTTCGAGCCGCCGAAGAACTCCGTCGACGAGTGCAAGGACCGCGACTTCACCTACGCGGCCCCGTTGTTCGTCACCGCGGAGTTCATGAACAACGAGACCGGCGAGATCAAGTCCCAGACCGTGTTCATGGGCGACTTCCCGCTCATGACCGACAAGGGAACGTTCGTGATCAACGGCACCGAGCGTGTCGTGGTCAGCCAGCTCGTGCGTTCGCCAGGTGTCTACTTCGAGCGCTCGCTCGACAAGACGAGCGACAAGGACGTTTTCACAGCCAAGATGATCCCCTCGCGGGGCGCCTGGCTGGAGTTCGAGGTCGACAAGCGCGACACCGTTGGTGTCCGGCTCGACCGTAAGCGCAAGCAGAACGTAACCGTCCTCCTCAAGGCGCTCGGCTGGACCGACGCGCAGATCCTGGAGGAGTTCGGCGACTACGAGTCCATGCGTCTCACGCTGGAGAAGGACCACACCTCCGGCCAGGACGACGCACTGCTCGACATCTACCGCAAGCTGCGGCCCGGCGAGCCCCCCACGCGGGAGGCGGCGCAGGCGCTGCTGGAGAACTACTACTTCAACCCGAAGCGGTACGACCTCGCCAAGGTCGGCCGGCACAAGATCAACAAGAAGCTCGGGTTGACGCTGCCGCACGACCAGTCGGTGCTCACCATCGACGACATCGTGGCCACGATCCGCTACCTCGTCGCGCTGCACGAGGGCCGGACCGAGCTCGACGCGCCGCAGGGTCAGATCGTCGTCGAGGACGACGACATCGACCACTTCGGCAACCGCCGTGTCCGCACGGTCGGCGAGCTGATCCAGAACCAGCTCCGCACCGGCCTGGCCCGGATGGAGCGGGTGGTCCGCGAGCGGATGACGACCCAGGACGTCGAGGCGATCACGCCGCAGACCCTGATCAACATCCGCCCCGTGGTGGCGGCGCTGAAGGAGTTCTTCGGCACCTCCCAGTCCAGCCAGTTCATGGACCAGACCAACCCGGTCGCCGGGCTGACGCACAAGCGTCGCTTCTCGGCGCTGGGCCCCGGTGGTCTGTCCCGTGACCGGGCCGGCATGGAGGTCCGCGACGTCCACCACTCCCACTACGGCCGGATGTGCCCGGTGGAGACGCCGGAAGGGCCGAACATCGGTCTGATCGGGTCTCTCGCCACCTACGGCCGGGTCAACCCGTTCGGGTTCGTGGAGACGCCCTACCGCAAGGTCGCCGACGGCCGGGTCACCGACGAGGTCGAATACCTGACCGCCGACGAGGAGGACCGCTTCGTCATCGCCCAGGCCAACGCGGTGCTCAACGACGATGGAACCTTCGCCGAGGACCGCGTGCTGGTCCGCAAGCGGCACGGTGAGGTCGACGCGATCGCACGCGATGAGGTCCAGTACATGGACGTCTCGCCCCGGCAGATGGTGTCGGTCGCCACGGCGATGATCCCGTTCCTCGAGCACGACGACGCCAACCGCGCGCTGATGGGTTCCAACATGCAGCGCCAGGCGGTGCCGCTGATCCGTTCGGAGTCGCCGCTCGTCGGCACCGGGATGGAATACCGCGCCGCCGTCGACGCCGGTGACGTCGTGACCGCCGAGAAGGCCGGTGTGGTCCGCGAGGCCTGCGCCGACTTCGTGGAGGTCGCCTGCGACGACGGTACGTACCAGACGTACCGGCTGGCGAAGTTCCGGCGGTCCAACGCGGGCACCAACATCAACCAGCGTCCGCTCGTCTCCGAGGGAGACCGGGTGGAGGTCGGTTCGGTGATCGCCGACGGACCGTGCACCGACAACGCCGAGATGGCGCTCGGTCGCAACCTCCTCGTCGCGTTCATGTCGTGGCAGGGCCACAACTACGAGGACGCGATCATCCTGTCCCAGCGGATCGTCCAGGAGGACGTCCTCACCTCGATCCACATCGATCGGCACGAGGTCGACGCCCGCGACACCAAGCTGGGACCGGAGGAGATCACCCGGGACATCCCGAACGTCTCCGAGGAGATGCTGGCCGACCTCGACGAGCGGGGCATCATCCGGATCGGCGCCGAGGTCGTCCCCGGCGACATCATCGTCGGCAAGGTCACGCCCAAGGGCGAGACCGAGCTGACGCCGGAGGAGCGGCTGCTCCGGGCGATCTTCGGTGAGAAGGCCCGCGAGGTCCGCGACACGTCGCTGAAGGTTCCGCACGGCGAGAGCGGCACGGTCATCGGTGTCCGCGTCTTCGACCGCGAGGAAGGCGACGAGCTGCCGCCGGGCGTCAACCAGCTGGTCCGGGTCGACGTGGCCCAGAAGCGCAAGGTGCAAGACGGTGACAAGCTCGCCGGCCGGCACGGGAACAAGGGTGTGATCGCCAAGATCCTGCCCGTCGAGGACATGCCGTTCCTCGAGGACGGCACCCCCGTCGACATCATCCTGAACCCGCTCGGCGTACCGGGCCGGATGAACGTCGGCCAGGTCCTCGAGACCCACCTCGGGTGGGTCGCGAAGGCCGGCTGGAAGGTCGAGGGCGACGACGAGGAGTGGAAGACCCGACTGGCCGGCATCGGTGCCGGCGAGGCGGAGCCGGGCACCAACGTCGCGACCCCGGTCTTCGACGGTGCCCGCGAGGAGGAGATCACCGGCCTGCTCGCCTCGACGTTCCCCAACCGGGACGGCGTCCGCATGGTCGGCGCCGACGGCAAGGCTCCCTTGCTCGACGGCCGCAGCGGCGAGCCGTTCCCCGAGCCGGTGGCGGTCGGCTACATCTACATGCTGAAGCTCAACCACCTGGTCGACGACAAGATCCACTCGCGGTCGACCGGCCCGTACTCCATGATCACCCAGCAGCCGCTGGGTGGTAAGGCGCAGTTCGGTGGTCAGCGCTTCGGTGAGATGGAGGTCTGGGCACTGGAGGCCTACGGCGCGGCGTTCGCGCTGCAGGAGCTCCTCACCATCAAGTCCGACGACGTGACAGGCCGGGTCAAGGTCTACGAAGCAGTCGTCAAGGGCGAGAACATCCCTGAACCGGGTATCCCGGAGTCGTTCAAGGTGCTCGTCAAGGAAATGCAGGCGCTCTGCCTCAACGTCGAAGTGCTCTCCAGCGACGGCATGGCCGTGGAGATGCGCGACAGCGAGGAGGACGTCTTCCGCGCCGCGGAGGAACTCGGAATCGACCTGACCCGGCAGGAGCCGAGCAGCGTCGAGGAAGTCTGAGGTGACGAGTGGGTGCGGTCCGGTGACTCGGGCCGCACCCGCTCACCCCGAATCTGAGTAGGCCTTCAACAACTAAGGGGTTCGAGAACACAGTGCTCGACGTCAACTTCTTCGACGAGCTTCGAATCGGCCTTGCGACGGTCGACGACATCCGGCAGTGGTCACACGGAGAGGTGAAGAAGCCGGAGACCATCAACTACCGCACGCTCAAGCCCGAGAAGGACGGCCTCTTCTGCGAGAAGATCTTCGGGCCGACCCGCGACTGGGAGTGCTACTGCGGTAAGTACAAGCGTGTCCGCTTCAAGGGCATCATCTGCGAGCGCTGCGGCGTCGAGGTCACCCGCACCAAGGTGCGGCGTGAGCGGATGGGCCACATCGAGCTGGCCGCGCCGGTCACCCACATCTGGTACTTCAAGGGCGTGCCGAGCCGCCTCGGCTACCTGCTGGACCTTGCCCCGAAGGACCTCGAGAAGGTCATCTACTTCGCGGCATACATGATCACCCGGGTCGACGACGAGGCCCGGTCCCGCGACCTGCCCTCCCTGGAGGCGCGGATCGACGTCGAGCGCAAGCAGATCGAGCAGCGGCGCGACAACGACGTCGAGACGCGGATGAAGAAGCTGGAAGAGGACCTCGCCCAGCTGGAGGCCGAGGGCGCCAAGGCCGACGCGCGCCGCAAGGTCAAGGAGTCCGCCGAGCGCGAGATCCGCCAGACCCGCGACCGGAACCAGCGCGAGCTGGACCGGCTCGAGGAGGTCTGGACCCGGTTCAAGAACCTCAAGGTCCAAGACCTCGAGGGCGACGAGATCCTCTACCGCGAGATGCGGTCCCGGTTCGGCAAGTACTTCTCCGGCAACATGGGCGCCGCGGCGATCAAGGAGCGCCTGGAGTCGTTCGACCTCCAGGCCGAGGCGATCAACCTCCGCGAGATCATCCGCAGCGGCAAGGGGCAGAAGAAGACCCGCGCCCTGAAGCGGCTGAAGGTCGTCTCGGCGTTCCTGACCACCAACAACAACCCGCTCGGCATGGTGCTCGACTGCGTGCCGGTCATCCCGCCGGACCTGCGCCCGATGGTGCAGCTCGACGGTGGGCGGTTCGCGACGAGCGACCTGAACGACCTCTACCGCCGGGTGATCAACCGGAACAACCGCCTCAAGCGGCTGCTCGACCTCGGCGCGCCCGAGATCATCGTCAACAACGAGAAGCGGATGCTGCAGGAGGCCGTCGACGCGCTGTTCGACAACGGCCGCCGCGGCCGTCCGGTCACCGGGCCGGGCAACCGTCCGCTGAAGTCGCTGTCCGACATGCTCAAGGGCAAGCAGGGCCGGTTCCGCCAGAACCTCCTCGGTAAGCGTGTCGACTACTCCGGCCGTTCGGTCATCGTGGTCGGCCCGCAGCTGAAGCTGCACCAGTGCGGCCTGCCGAAGGGCATGGCGATCGAGCTCTTCAAGCCGTTCGTGATGAAGCGGCTGGTCGACCTCAACCACGCCCAGAACATCAAGAGCGCCAAGCGGATGGTCGAGCGCGCCCGTCCTGTGGTGTGGGACGTGCTCGAGGAGGTCATCGCCGAGCACCCGGTCCTGCTCAACCGGGCGCCGACGCTGCACCGGCTCGGCATCCAGGCGTTCGAGCCGCAGCTGATCGAGGGCAAGGCCATCCAGATCCACCCCCTCGTGTGTTCGGCGTTCAACGCCGACTTCGACGGTGACCAGATGGCGGTGCACCTGCCGCTGTCGGCCGAGGCGCAGGCCGAGGCCCGGATCCTGATGCTCTCGACCAACAACATCCTCAAGCCGGCCGACGGCCGGCCGGTGACGATGCCGACGCAGGACATGATCATCGGCATCTTCTTCCTCACCATGGCCCGGGACAACATGTCCGGTGAGGGACGTGCGTTCGGCTCGGTGGCCGAGGCGATGATGGCGTTCGAGCGGGGCGAGATCCAGATCCAGAGCCGGATCAAGATCCGGCTCAAGGACATCGTTCCGCCGCCCAGTGTGACCGTGCCCGAGGGCTGGGAGCCTGGTCAGCCGATCATCCTCGACACCACCCTCGGCCTGGCGCTGTTCAACGAGGTGCTGCCCGCCGACTACCCGTACGTCGACTACGAGGTCGGCAAGAAGCAGCTCGGAGTGATCGTCAACGACCTCGCCGAGCGGTACTCCAAGGTCGACGTGGCGGCGTGCCTGGACGGCCTGAAGGACGTCGGGTTCCGCTGGGCGACCCGTTCCGGCGTGACGATCTCCATCGGGGACGTCATCACACCGGCACGCAAGCCGGAGATCCTCGCGGGCTACGAGGAGAAGGACGCCCGGGTCCAGAAGCAGTTCGAGCGCGGCCTGATCACCGACGACGAGCGTCGCCAGGAGCTCATCGAGATCTGGACCCAGGCCACCAACGAGGTGCACCGCGAGATGGAGGAGGGGTTCGACAAGATCAACCCCATCTACATGATGGTGCACTCCGGCGCCCGCGGAAACATGATGCAGGTCCGGCAGATCGCGGCGATGCGTGGTCTGGTGGCCAACCCCAAGGGCGAGATCATCCCGCGTCCGATCAAGTCCAACTACCGTGAAGGCCTGTCTGTGGTGGAGTTCTTCATCGCCACGCACGGCGCCCGCAAGGGTCTGGCCGACACGGCGCTGCGGACCGCGGACTCGGGTTACCTCACCCGGCGACTGGTCGACGTGAGCCAGGACGTGATCGTCCGCGAGGACGACTGCGGCAGCGAGCGCGGCCTGATCAAGCGGATCGCCACCCGCCAGCCCGACGGGACCCTCCGCAAGGAGGAGAACGTCGAGACTTCGGTCTACGCGCGGGTGCTGGCCGAGGAAGCGATCGGCGGCGACGGCCAGGTGGCGGCTCCGGCCGGTACCGACCTGGGCGACCAGGTCATCGACCAGCTGGTCAAGGCCGGGGTCGAGCAGCTGCGGGTACGCAGCGTGCTCACCTGCGACTCGCGGGTCGGTGCCTGTGCGGCCTGCTACGGCCGGTCGCTGGCGAGCGGCAAGCTCGTCGACATCGGCGAGGCGGTCGGCATCATCGCCGCCCAGTCGATCGGTGAGCCGGGTACCCAGCTGACCATGCGTACGTTCCACACCGGCGGTGTCGCCGGTGAGGACATCACGCACGGTCTGCCGCGTGTGGTCGAGCTGTTCGAGGCGCGCCAGCCCAAGGGGAAGGCGCCCATCGCGGAGGTCTCGGGCCGGGTTCGGATCGAGGACTCCGAGAAGAGCCGCAAGCTCGTGGTCATTCCCGACGACGGCAGCGAGGAGAAGGCCTACCCCGTCTCCAAGCGGTCCCGTCTGCTCGTCGAGGAAGGCACCCACGTCGAGGTGGGCCAGCAGCTCACGCACGGTACGCCCGACCCGCAGGACGTGCTCCGCGTCCTGGGTATGCGCGCCGTCCAGCAGCACCTCGTGGACGAGGTCCAGGAGGTCTACCGCTCGCAGGGTGTGGCAATCCACGACAAGCACATCGAGACGATCGTCCGGCAGATGCTGCGGCGGGTCACCGTGATCGAGTCGGGCGACTCCGACCTCCTTCCCGGCGAGCTGGCCGAGCGGATCCGGTTCGAGGAGGAGAACCGTCGCGTCGTCGCCGAAGGCGGCACGCCGGCCTCGGGTCGTCCCGTGCTCATGGGCATCACCAAGGCGTCGCTGGCGACCGACTCGTGGCTGTCGGCCGCGTCCTTCCAGGAGACCACCAAGGTCCTCACGGAGGCCGCGATCAACGGCAAGAGCGACTCGCTGCGGGGTCTGAAGGAGAACGTCATCATCGGAAAGCTCATCCCGGCTGGTACCGGCATGGACCGATACCGCAACATCCGGGTGGAGCCGACCGAGGAGGCGAAGGCCGCGATGTACTCCATGGTGGGCTACGAGGGCTACGACGCCGACTACTCGTTCGGCGCGGGCTCCGGCGAAGCGGTCCGCCTGGAGGACTTCGACTTCGGCGGCTACACCAGCTGACCAGTTCGATCCGTCCGACCCGGCCGAAGTGGTCGGGTCGGACGGATCGGTCGGCTCTCGTCGATTCTCGTCGGAGTTGACCCCGTTGACCGGGGTTGGTCCCAAACGCACAACAGCGCCGTCTTTGTACGACGCCGCGGGCGGCGTCCGGGCTCGGTGACGGGCCGGACGGCCGCCCGCGACGATTGCCGGGCAGCCCGGCCAACCAGGTCCCGATCTCGGGTTCCCGGCCGGTCCGGGCGGGCCTCGCCAGCCGGTCCGTCCGGGTGACTCCCGGTGGGTTCGGCGGGGCCGGTCGGCTCGGCGCGGCGGCTGACGCGTAGCATTCCCCGGGTGTGTAGGGTGTGCGACGGGGCCGGGAACGATCCGTTTTGACCTTCGAGGGCCATGCGGGTAATGTTCGACGTCGTGCCTGGCTGTAGCTGGGCATTCATGTGTGCCCCTTGCCGGGCGTGCGTGAGGTCTTCAGATCCCGTCGTTCGAGGTGATCTCGGCGACTGGGCCCCGCGGCGACACACCCGACCGCGGGGGTCGCGCGGTGAGCCCAGGAGACGTCGCCGCCGCGAAGACAGTCACACCGGAGAGACAGTCCACCGAGCAGAAGAGGGAACGACGCGGTGCCCACGATCCAGCAGTTGGTCCGCAAGGGCCGCAAGGACAAGGTGTCCAAGAACAAGACGCCGGCGCTCAAGGGTTCGCCCCAGCGGCGTGGCGTGTGCATGCGCGTCTACACCACCACCCCTCGTAAGCCCAACTCCGCTCTGCGCAAGGTCGCCCGTGTGCGGCTGACCAGCCAGATCGAGGTCACGGCCTACATCCCCGGCGTGGGCCACAACCTGCAGGAGCACTCGATGGTGCTCGTGCGCGGTGGCCGGGTGGCGGACCTCCCCGGTGTGCGTTACAAGATCGTCCGCGGCTCCCTCGACACCCAGGGTGTGAAGGGTCGCAAGCAGGCCCGCAGCCTCTACGGCGCCAAGAAGGAGAAGAGCTAATGCCGCGCAAGGGTCCGGCTCCGAAGCGTCAGCCGATCGTCGACCCGGTCTACGCGTCGCCGCTGGTGAGTCAGCTGATCAACAAGATCCTCCGGAGCGGCAAGAAGCAGCTCGCTCAGCGCATCGTCTACACCGCGCTCGAGGGCTGCCGCGAGAAGACCGGCACCGACCCGGTGATCACTCTCAAGCGCGCGCTCGACAACGTGAAGCCGGCGCTCGAGGTGAAGAGCCGCCGCGTTGGTGGCGCGACCTACCAGGTGCCGATCGAGGTCCGCCCGGGCCGCTCGACGACGCTGGCGCTGCGCTGGCTGGTGAGCTACTCCCAGTCCCGCCGCGAGAAGGCCATGTCCGAGCGGCTGATGAACGAGATCCTGGACGCCTCCAACGGGCTCGGCGCGAGTGTCAAGCGTCGCGAGGACACCCACAAGATGGCGGAGTCCAACAAGGCGTTCGCGCACTACCGCTGGTAGACCAGGCGCCTGCTACGGGCAGGACACGCCGACACCGGCCGCTCCTGCTCCCATCTGCCGACTGAACTGCCGAGACCCGAGAGAACCGACTGCCTGATGGCGACCAACCTTCGCACCGTTGATCTGGCCAAGGTCCGCAACATCGGAATCATGGCCCACATCGACGCGGGCAAGACCACCACCACCGAACGGATCCTGTTCTACACCGGTATCACGTACAAGATCGGTGAAGTCCACGAGGGCGCTGCCGTCATGGACTGGATGGAGCAGGAGCAGGAGCGCGGCATCACGATCACGTCCGCCGCGACGACCTGTCACTGGAAAGACAACACGATCACGATCATCGACACCCCGGGTCACGTCGACTTCACCGTCGAGGTGGAGCGCAACCTCCGGGTGCTCGACGGCGCGGTCGCGGTGTTCGACGGCGTTGCCGGCGTCGAGCCACAGTCGGAGACGGTGTGGCGGCAGGCCGACCGGTACAAGGTCCCGCGGATGTGTTTCGTCAACAAGCTGGACCGCGTGGGCGCGGAGTTCCACCGCTGCGTCGACATGATCGTCAGCCGGCTCAACGCCGTCCCCGCTGTGCTGCAGCTCCCGCTGGGTGCCGAGGCCGACTTCATCGGGGTCATCGACCTCGTGGAGCAGCGTGCCCTCACCTGGCGCGGTGAGACGCAGAAGGGCGAGGACTACGCGATCGAGGAGATCCCGGCGTCCCACAAGGAGGCCGCGGCCGCGTGGCGCGACCGGCTGATCGAGACCGTCGCCGAGGCCGACGACGAGATCATGGAGCTCTACCTCGAGGGCGAGGAGCCCTCGGTGCCGCAGCTCAAGGCGGCGATCCGCCGGGCGACCATCGCCGACAAGATCACCCCGGTGCTCTGCGGTACGGCGTTCAAGAACAAGGGCGTGCAGCCCCTGCTCGACGCCGTGATCGACTACCTCCCGTCGCCGCTCGACGTCGGCGCCGTCCAGGGGCACTCGCTCCGGGACGAGTCCGAGATCATCGAGCGCGAGCCCGACGAGGACGGCCCGCTGGCCGCGCTGGCGTTCAAGATCATGAGCGACCCGCACCTCGGCAAGCTGACCTACCTGCGCATCTACTCCGGCACGCTCACCGCCGGCACCCAGGTGCTGAACAGCACCAAGGACCGCAAGGAGCGGATCGGCAAGATCTACCGCATGCACGCCAACAAGCGTGAGGAGATCGAGAAGGCGTCCGCCGGCCAGATCGTCGCGGTGATGGGTCTGAAGCAGACCACCACCGGTGAGACGCTCTGCGGCCCGGAGGCCCCGGTCATCCTGGAGTCGATGAACTTCCCGGCTCCGGTGATCTCGGTCGCGATCGAGCCGAAGACCAAGAGCGACCAGGAGAAGCTGTCGGGCGCCATCCAGCGGCTGGCCGAGGAGGACCCGACCTTCCAGGTGCGCACCGACCAGGAGACCGGTCAGACGATCATCTCCGGGATGGGTGAGCTGCACCTGGACATCCTGGTCGACCGGATGAAGCGCGAGTTCCGCGTCGAGGCCAACGTCGGCAAGCCGCAGGTGGCCTACCGCGAGACGATCCGCAACAAGGTCGAGAAGGTCGAGTACACCCACAAGAAGCAGACGGGTGGCTCGGGTCAGTTCGGCCGGGTCATCATTGACCTGGAGCCCACCGGCGGTGAAGGCGACGGCGGCTACGAGTTCGTCAACGCGGTCAGCGGTGGCCGGATCCCGCGGGAGTACATCCCCGCGGTCGACGAGGGCATCCAGGAGGCCATGGAGTTCGGCGTGCTCGCCGGCTATCCCATGGTCGACATCAAGGTCACCCTGCAGGACGGCGCCTACCACGACGTCGACTCCTCCGAGCTGGCCTTCAAGATCGCCGGCTCGATGGCGTTCAAGGAGGCGGCGCGGCGCGCCAAGCCCACCTTGCTCGAGCCGATCTTCAAGGTCGAGGTCACGACACCGGACGACTACCTCGGTGAAGTGATCGGCGACATCAACAGCCGTCGCGGGCACGTCCAGAAGATGGACGAGTTCGCCGGTAACCGGGTCATCACGGCGCTTGTTCCGCTGTCGGAGACCTTCGGGTACGTTGGCGACCTGCGAAGCAAGACCCAGGGTCGTGCCGTACCCCACATGGAGTTCCACTCCTACGCCGAGGTTCCCAGGACCGTGGCGGAAGAGATTGTGAAGAAGGTACGGGGCGAATAACCCGCCCACGCCATCAGTCCGTATAGTTCCGCGCCTAGTCCGAACGGCGTAGATAGTAAGAAACCAGGAGGAGCCCGAAGTGGCGAAGGCGAAGTTCGAGCGCACTAAGCCGCACGTCAACATCGGCACCATTGGGCACATCGACCACGGCAAGACGACTCTCACCGCGGCGATCACCAAGGTGCTGCACGAGAAGATGCCGGACGTCAATCCCTTCTACGCCTTCGACCAGATCGACAAGGCGCCGGAAGAGAAGCAGCGTGGCATCACGATCACGATTGCCCACGTCGAGTACCAGACGGAGAAGCGGCACTACGCTCACGTCGACTGCCCTGGTCACGCCGACTACATCAAGAACATGATCACCGGTGCGGCTCAGATGGACGGCGCGATCCTCGTGGTCGCGGCGACCGACGGCCCGATGCCGCAGACGCGTGAGCACGTGCTGCTCGCCCGTCAGGTCGGCGTTCCCTACATCGTGGTCGCCCTGAACAAGGCCGACATGGTGGAGGACGAGGAGATCCTGGAGCTCGTCGAGCTCGAGGTCCGTGAGCTGCTCTCGTCGCAGGAGTTCCCCGGCGACGACGCCCCGGTGGTACGGGTCTCGGCGCTGAAGGCGCTCGAGGGCGACCCGGAGTGGGCCGACAAGATCATGGAGCTCATGGCCGCCGTCGACGAGTCGGTGCCCGAGCCCCAGCGTGAGATCGACCGGCCGTTCCTGATGCCGGTGGAGGACGTCTTCACCATCACCGGTCGCGGCACGGTCGTCACCGGCCGGGTCGAGCGCGGTGTCCTCAAGGTCAACGAGGAGGTGGCGCTCGTCGGCATCCGTACGGGCACCGCCCCCAAGACCACGGTGACCGCGGTCGAGATGTTCCGCAAGATCCTCGACGAGGCGCGTGCCGGCGAGAACGTCGGTCTGCTCCTGCGCGGCATCAAGCGCGAGGACGTCGAGCGCGGCATGGTCATCACCAAGCCGGGCACCACCACCCCGCACACGGAGTTCGAGGCCCAGGTCTACGTGCTCTCGAAGGAGGAGGGTGGCCGTCACAAGCCCTTCTTCAACAACTACCGCCCGCAGTTCTACTTCCGGACCACGGACGTCACTGGTGTCGTCCACCTTCCGGAAGGGACCGAGATGGTCATGCCGGGCGACAACACGGAGATGCGGGTCGAGCTGATCCAGCCCATCGCGATGGAGGAGCAGCTGCGCTTCGCCATCCGTGAGGGTGGCCGCACCGTTGGTGCGGGTCAGGTCACCAAGATCCTCAAGTAACACCACCAGCAAGCGGGGTGGACCGCTCCCCAGCGGCCCACCCCGCTTGCTGTGAGGCCCCGATTGGTCAACAAACCGGGGACTCTGGCATACTGCTGCAGTTGCCTACGGCTGGCCGCCGTGGCGTGTTCTGGCGGGAGTTCTCTCCCCGGACACGGCCGACACGGAGGTCTCGCCCCTCGAGGGTGCGCCTGGCGCCTCGATCGCAGCCCGATCGAGGTGACGTGGAAGTCGCAGAGCAATGTTCGCGCTCGGCAGGTCCGGGCCTTCGAGATTCCCCCAGCGGGTCGCCTTCATGGGATCCATGCGGGCAGGGTGTGCGACACACCCGACCGCGGGGGTCGGAGGAAGGACAGTCAGCGCGGGCCGCGGGGCTCCACCCGGGAGCCTGGCGGCGCAGCATCGGGCCGCGGCCAACCGGAGCGAAGCCGGAAAGGCATCTCGGGGGCGAACGGCTCCCGGCGTACGAGAGAAGGACGCGAAACAGCCATGGCGGGACAGAAGATCCGCATCAGGCTCAAGGCCTACGACCACCAGGTCATCGACACTTCGGCGCGCAAGATCGTCGACACGGTGACCAGGACTGGCGCGAAGATCGCCGGCCCGGTGCCGCTGCCCACCGAGAAGAACGTCTTCTGCGTCATCCGCTCGCCGCACAAGCACAAGGACAGCCGCGAGCACTTCGAGATGCGGACGCACAAGCGGCTCATCGACATCATCGACCCCACGCCGAAGACGGTCGACTCGCTGATGCGACTCGACCTTCCTGCCGGCGTCGACATCGAGATCAAGCTCTGAGGGACGCACCTATGAGCAGCGTGAACAGTGTGAGCCAAGGCGCGGCCCGAGAGGTACGCGGCCTGTTGGGCGAGAAGGTCGGCATGACGCAGGTCTGGGACGACCAGAACCGCCTCGTGCCGGTGACCGTGGTCAAGGCCGGTCCGTGTGTCGTCACCCAGGTGCGCACGCCGGACCGGGACGGCTACGCGGCGGTCCAGATCGCGTACGGCGCGGTCGACCCCCGCAAGGTCAACAAGCCCGAGCAGGGCCACTTCGCCAAGGCCGGCGTGACGCCGCGCCGGCACGTGGTCGAGCTCCGTACGGCGAACGCCGCCACCTTCGACACCGGCCAGGAGATCACGGCCGAGGTGTTCGAGGCGGGGGAGGACGTCGACGTGACGGCCACCAGCAAGGGCAAGGGATTCGCCGGCGTCATGAAGCGCCACGGCTTCCACGGCCTGCGGGCGAGCCACGGTGTGGAGCGCAAGCACCGCTCCCCGGGCTCGATCGGCGCCTGCGCGACTCCCGGTCGCGTCTTCAAGGGTGTCCGGATGGCCGGCCGGATGGGCGGCGACCGGGTGACCACCCAGAACGTCACCGTCCACGCGGTGGATGCCGAGAAGGGTCTGGTGCTCCTCAAGGGCGCCGTCCCCGGCCCGCGCGGTGGTCTGGTGCTCATCCGCAACGCGGCGAAGGGAGCGGCCAAGTGACGGCGACGAGTATCGATGTCGTCGACCACACCGGCGGCAAGACCGGTTCGGTCGACCTGCCGGCGGAGATCTTCGACGTCCAGGTCAACGTGCCTCTGATCCACCAGGTAGTGGTGGCTCAGCAGGCGGCGGCCCGACAGGGCACGCACGCGGCGAAGACGCGTTCGCAGGTGTCCGGTGGCGGCGCGAAGCCGTACCGCCAGAAGGGCACCGGCCGAGCCCGGCAGGGCTCGCGGCGGGCGCCGCAGTTCGCCGGCGGCGGTGTGGTCCACGGCCCGCAGCCGCGGTCCTACGACCAGCGCACGCCCAAGAAGATGAAGGCGGCCGCCCTGCGCGGTGCGCTGTCCGACCGGGCCCGTCACGGCCGTCTGCACGTGGCGAGCTCGCTGGTCGAGGGCGACGCCCCGTCCACGAAGTCCGCGGTTGCGGCGCTGGCGAAGATCGCCACCGGCGCCCAGCTCCTGGTCGTGGTCGACCGCGAGGACGCGCTCACCTGGCACAGCCTGCGCAACGTGCCGAGCGTGCACCTGATCGTGCCGGACCAGCTCAACACCTACGACGTGCTCACGTCGGACGAGGTGGTCTTCACCAGCGCGGCGTACGCCACCTTCACCGGCGCGAACGCGACGGACACCACGACTGACGCAGGGGAGGACGCGTGAGCAACCTGCACAAGGACCACCGCGACGTGCTCGTCGCGCCGGTGATCAGTGAGAAGAGCTACGGCCTCCTCGACCAGAACAAATACACGTTCCTGGTGAGCCCGAGCGCCAACAAGACCCAGATCAAGATCGCGGTCGAGAAGGTGTTCGACGTGAAGGTGACCGAGGTCAACACGCTCAACCGGCACGGCAAGCGCCGCCGTACCCGCTACGGCTGGGGTCAGCGGGCGAGCACCAAGCGAGCGATTGTCACCGTGGCCGACGGCCAGCGGATCGACATCTTCGGCGGACCGGTTTCGTAAGGCGAGGACTGACGAATGGCTATCCGTAAGTACAAGCCGACGACACCCGGTCGTCGTGGCGCGAGTGTCGCGGACTTCGCGGAGATCACGCGCACGACGCCCGAGAAGTCGCTGCTGCGCCCCCTTCCGAAGAAGGGCGGCCGCAACAACACCGGCCGGATCACGACCAGGCACCAGGGCGGCGGTCACAAGCGCGCCTACCGCCTGATCGACTTCCGGCGGTTCGACAAGGACGGCGTGCCGGCGAAGGTCGCGGAGATCGAGTACGACCCCAACCGCACCGCCCGGATCGCGCTGCTCCACTACGTGGACGGCGAGAAGCGCTACATCCTGGCTCCGGCCCGGCTCCAGCAGGGGCAGCGGGTCGAGAGCGGGGTCGGCGCCGACATCAAGCCCGGCAACAACCTGCCGCTGCGCAACATCCCGGTCGGCACCACGGTGCACGCGATCGAGCTGCGGCCCGGCGGGGGAGCCAAGATCGGTCGCTCCGCCGGTGCCAGCGTCCAGCTGGTGGCCCGCGAGGGTGCGATGGCGTCGCTGCGGATGCCCTCCGGTGAGATCCGGATGGTGGACGTGCGCTGCCGCGCCACCGTCGGCGAGGTCGGCAACGCCGAGCAGAGCAACATCTCGCTCGGCAAGGCCGGCCGCAACCGCTGGAAGGGCAAGCGGCCGTCGGTGCGCGGTGTCGTGATGAACCCCGTCGACCACCCGCTCGGTGGTGGCGAGGGCAAGTCCTCCGGTGGCCGGCACCCGGTGTCGCCATGGGGCAAGCCCGAGGGTCGCACCCGCCGTAACAAGCCAAGTGACCGTTTGATCGTCCGTCGCCGCAAGAGCGGCAAGCGGTAAGAGGGAGCCTGAACGATGCCACGCAGCCTCAAGAAGGGCCCCTTCGTCGACGACCACCTGATCAAGAAGGTGGACGCCCAGAACGACAAGGGGAGCAAGCAGGTCATCAAGACCTGGTCGCGCCGCTCGATGATCGTGCCGGCGATGCTGGGCCACACGATCGCCGTTCACGACGGACGTAAGCACGTGCCGGTCTTCGTGACCGAGGCGATGGTCGGGCACAAGCTCGGCGAGTTCGCCCCGACGCGGACGTTCCGCGGTCACGAGAAGGATGACCGAAGGAGCCGGCGCCGGTGACCGCCACAGTCAGGAGTGACGCCATGGAAGCGGCCGTGGAGGCCAGGGCCGTCGCGCGATTCGTCCGCATCACGCCGAGGAAGGCCCGCCGGGTCGTGGAGCTCATCCGCGGTCACCGGGCCGAGGACGCGGTCAACCTGCTGCGCTTCGCGCCGCAGGCAGCCAGCGAGCCGGTGCTGAAGGTGCTGGAGAGCGCGATGGCGAACGCAGAGCACAACCTGCAGCTGGGCCGCGGCACTCTGCGGGTCGCTCGGGCGTACGTCGACGAAGGCCCGACGATGAAGCGCTGGCGTGCCCGCGCACAGGGTCGCCCCGGCCCGCTGGAGAAGCGGACCTGTCACATCACCGTGGTCGTGGAGCCGTCGGAAGACCAGCCGGCCGGCCAGCAGAGGAACAGGAGGACCCGCTAGTGGGACAGAAGGTCAACCCGCACGGGTACCGCCTCGGGGTCACCACCGACCACAAGAGCCGGTGGTACGCCGACAAGCTCTACAAGTCCTACATCGCCGAGGACGTGGCGATCCGGCGCCTGCTCACCAAGGGCATGGACCGGGCCGGCATCTCCAAGGTCGAGATCGAGCGCACCCGTGACCGGGTTCGCGTCGACATCTACACCGCGCGTCCGGGCATCGTGATCGGCCGGCGTGGTGTCGAGGCCGACCGCATCCGCGGTGAGCTGGAGAAGCTCACCGGCAAGCAGGTGCAGATGAACGTCCTCGAGGTGAAGAACCCCGAGGTCGACGCGCAGCTGGTCGCCCAGGGCGTCGCCGAGCAGCTTGCCAGCCGGGTGGCGTTCCGCCGGGCGATGCGCAAGGCACTGCAGAGCGCGAACAAGGCCGGCGCGCTGGGGATCAAGGTCCAGTGCTCGGGTCGCCTCGGCGGCGCCGAGATGTCGCGGTCGGAGTTCTACCGCGAAGGCCGGGTTCCGCTGCACACGCTGCGCGCCGACATCGACTACGGCTTCTACGAGGCCCGTACGACGTTCGGCCGGATCGGCGTGAAGGTCTGGATCTACAAGGGCGAGGTCCCGGTGTCCCGGGCCGAGCGCGAGCAGAAGCAGATGGAGGCCCGTAACGCGGCCCAGCGTCGCCCCGGCGGCGAGCGTCCGCCGCGTGGCGGACGGCGCGGCGGCGGCGGCGAGCGGCGCGGTGGCGGCGAGCGGCGCGACAGCGGGCGGCAGCAGCAGCCCGCCGCGGCGAGCACCGAGGCGAGCGCCCCCGAGTCCGCTGGTGCGGCCTCCGGTACGACGAGCACCGGACAGGAGGGCTGACGATGCTCATCCCGCGGAAGGTCAAGCACCGCAAGCAGCACACTCCGAATCGGCGCGGTATGGCCAAGGGCGGCACGTCGGTCGCGTTCGGTGAGTACGGCATCCAGGCCCTGGAGAGCCACTTCGTCACCAACCGGCAGATCGAGGCGGCTCGTATCGCCATGACCCGGCACATCAAGCGTGGCGGCAAGGTGTGGATCAACATCTTCCCCGACCGCCCGCTGACCAAGAAGCCGGCCGAGACCCGGATGGGTTCCGGTAAGGGCTCGCCGGAGTGGTGGATCGCCAACATCAAGCCGGGCCGGGTGATGTTCGAGCTGGCTTACCCCAACGAGCAGGTCGCTCGTGAGGCACTGCAGCGGGCGATCCACAAGCTCCCCATGAAGTGCCGCATCGTGAAGCGTGAGGCAGGTGAAGGCTGATGGCCACGACATCGAAGGCCACTGAGCTGCGCAACCTCGGCGCGGACGAGTTGGCGGACAAGCTTCGCGAGGCGAAGGAAGAGTTGTTCAACCTCCGCTTCCAGGGCGCGACCGGCCAGCTGGAAAGCCACGGCCGGCTGCGCACCGTGCGGCGGGAGATCGCGCGGATCTACACGGTGATGCGGGAGCGCGAGCTCGGCATCACGGCCGCGGTCGAGTCCGATTCGACGGCGGAGGGAGCCGCATGAGCACGAACGAAGAGGTGGGATCGGTGTCCGCCGCGCAGACGGGTGCTACGACGACCGAGCAGAAGCGCGGCTTCCGCAAGACCCGTGAGGGCCTGGTCGTCAGCGACAAGATGGACAAGACCGTTGTGGTCGAGGTCGAGGACCGCGTCAAGCACGCCCTGTACGGCAAGGTCATGCGCCGGACCAACCGGCTCAAGGCCCACGACGAGGCGAACGAGTGCGGCGTCGGCGACCGGGTGCTCCTGATGGAGACCAGGCCGCTGTCGGCGACGAAGCGCTGGCGGATCGTCGAGATTCTCGAGAAGGCCAAGTAAGGATTTCGAGCGGCATCATGCCCGCGAAGACCAGAGCCGATCGGCCACGCCGGTCGACGAAGAAGTTGGACAGCCGGCGGGGCCGGTTGGGTCGTCCGACAGGGAGACTGTGGTGATTCAGCAGGAGTCGCGACTGAAGGTCGCCGACAACACGGGAGCCAAGGAGATCTTGTGCATCCGGGTCCTCGGCGGCTCCGGTCGGCGGTACGCCGGGATCGGCGACGTCATCGTCGCCACCGTGAAGGACGCCATTCCCGGTGGCAACGTCAAGAAGGGCGAGGTCGTCAAGGCCGTCGTCGTACGCACCGTGAAGGAGCGCCGGCGCCCGGACGGGTCCTACATCCGCTTCGACGAGAACGCCGCGGTCCTGCTGAGGAACGACGGCGAGCCCCGCGGGACCCGCATCTTCGGGCCGGTCGGGCGTGAACTTCGCGAGAAGCGCTACATGCGGATCATCTCGCTCGCTCCGGAGGTGCTCTAGACAATGGCGAATTCGCTGCACATCAAGAAGGGCGACCTCGTACGGGTCACCGTCGGCCGCGACCGTGGGGTCGAGGGCAAGGTGATCGAGGTGGATCCGGCCAAGGGCAGGGTCTTCGTCGAGGGCGCCAACCGCGTGAAGCGGCACACCAAGGTGGTCCAGGGCGGCGGCCGTCAGGGCACGACCGGCGGGATCGTGACGCAGGAGGCCTCCATTCCGGTCTCCAACGTCACCCTGCTGGTCGAGGTCGACGGCAAGAAGGTGCCGACCCGAGTGGGCTACGACCGGCGTGAGGTGGAGAAGACCCGCGCCGACGGTTCGACGTACAAGGCCTTCCGCAGCGTGCGTATCGCGCGGAAGACCGGCGAGGAGATCTGATGACGGCTGCGACCGAGGAGCGCGTGCAGCCTCGCCTCAAGGCGCGCTACCGCAACGAGATTGCCGGGTCCCTGCGCAAGGAGTTCGGCTTCGCCAACCCCATGCAGGTCCCGACGGTGACCAAGGTCATCGTCAACATGGGCGTCGGTGACGCCGCGCGCGACTCCAAGCTGATCGACGGTGCGGTGCGCGACCTGACGAACATCACCGGCCAGAAGCCGGCGGTCACCCGGGCCCGCAAGTCGATCGCGCAGTTCAAGCTGCGCGAGGGCATGCCGATCGGCACCCACGTGACGCTACGCGGCGACCGGATGTGGGAGTTCCTGGACCGGCTGCTCTCGCTGGCGCTGCCGCGCATCCGCGACTTCCGCGGGCTCTCGCCCAAGCAGTTCGACGGCCGTGGCAACTACACGTTCGGCCTCACCGAGCAGGTGATGTTCCACGAGATCGACCCCGACCAGATCGACCGGTCGCGTGGCATGGACATCACCGTGGTGACGACCGCATCGAACAACGAGGAGGGGCGCGCTCTCCTCCGGCACCTCGGTTTCCCGTTCAAGGAGTCCTGACGTGGCTAAGACAGCCCTGATCAACAAGGCGAAGGCCAAACCGAAGTTCGGCGTGCGCGCCTACACCCGTTGCCAGCGGTGCGGTCGGCCGCGTGCGGTATTCCGCAAGTTCGGTCTCTGCCGGATCTGCGTGCGCGAGATGGGACACCGCGGCGAACTGCCCGGTGTGACCAAGAGCAGCTGGTAAGCCGACCACAGGCATCGCCTTCCCAACTAGTCACCTCAGGTCCGGAGTCCCGGAAACCGTGGTGAGAAAGTGGCCAGACCTATGAGCATGACCGACCCGATCGCAGACATGTTGACCCGTCTGCGGAACGCCAACCGGGCTTATCACGACACCACCTCGATGCCCTACAGCAAGCTCAAGGCGGGCATCGCCGAGATCCTTCAGCAGGAGGGCTACATCGCCGGCTGGCGGGTCGAGGAGCCGGAGGCCGGCGAGGTGGGCAAGACCCTCGTGCTGCAGCTGCGCTTCGGTCCCAGCCGGGAGCGCTCCATCGCGGGTATCCGGAGGATTTCCAAGCCGGGCCTGCGGGTCTACGCGAAGTCGACCGGCCTGCCGAAGGTGCTCGGCGGACTTGGCATCGCGATCATTTCGACGTCGCAGGGGCTGCTGACAGACCGGCAGGCCACCCAGCGTCGCGTAGGCGGCGAAGTCGTCGCCTACGTGTGGTAACGGGAACGGGAAGGAGGAACACCGCATGTCCCGCATCGGCAAGCTCCCCATCCCGGTGCCCTCGGGCGTCGACGTGTCGATCGATGGCCAGACGGTCACCGTGAAGGGGCCCAAGGGAACCCTGGCGCACACCGTCTCGGCACCCATCACGGTCGTCCAGGACGAAGGGCAGCTCGAGGTCAGGCGCCCCGACGACGAGCGCAGGAGCAAGGAGCTCCACGGGCTCAGCCGCACGCTGGTCTCCAACATGATCATCGGTGTGACGCAGGGCTACGAGCGCAAGCTGGAGATCGTCGGCGTCGGTTACCGCGTCGTGCCCAAGGGCCCGACCCAGCTGGAGCTCTCGCTCGGTTACAGCCACTCGATCACGTTCGACGCCCCCGAAGGGGTGTCGTTCGCCGTGGAGACGGCCACCAAGTTCTCGGTCTCCGGGATCAACAAGCAGCAGGTCGGTGAGGTCGCCGCCAACATCCGCAAGCTGCGCAAGCCGGAGCCGTACAAGGGCAAGGGCATTCGTTACGCCGGCGAGAAGATTCGGCGCAAGGTCGGAAAGGCGGGTAAGTAAGCGATGGCCGCCAGTCTCAGCAGCCACAGGACCGCCAACGCCAAGACGCGCGCGCGACTGCGCCGCCAGCTGCGGGTGCGGAAGAAGATCTTCGGTACGCCCGAGCGTCCCCGCCTGGTCGTCACCCGGTCCGCTCGCCACGTCGTGGCGCAGGTCGTGGACGACACCGCGGGCCACACGCTGGCGTCCGCCTCCACGCTGGAGGCCGACCTGCGTGCCTCGGACGGCGACAAGACCGCGCGGGCCCGTCAGGTCGGCGCTTTGGTCGCCGACCGGGCGAAGGCCGCGGGTGTGTCCGCGGTGGTGTTCGACCGCGCCGGCAACCGGTACCAGGGGCGCGTCGCCGCGCTCGCGGACGGGGCCCGCGAAGCCGGGCTCGAGTTCTGACGTTCGACCAGGAGAAGAGAGGTAACCATGGCTGGACCCCAGCAGCGCCGCGGTAGCGGCACTGGTGACCGCCGGGACCGCCGGGACGAACGTCGGGGCGGTTCGGCGGCGGAGAAGACCGCCTACATCGAGCGCGTCGTCTCGATCAACCGTGTCGCCAAGGTCGTGAAGGGTGGCCGGCGCTTCAGCTTCACCGCGCTGGTCGTCGTCGGCGACGGTGACGGCACCGTGGGCGTTGGCTACGGCAAGGCGAAGGAAGTGCCCTCCGCGATCGCCAAGGGCGTCGAGGAGGCCAAGAAGCACTTCTTCAAGGTCCCCCGTATCCAGGGCACGATCCCGCACCCCGTGCAGGGCGAGAAGGCGGCCGGTGTCGTCCTCCTCCGCCCGGCTTCGCCCGGTACCGGTGTGATCGCCGGCGGACCGGTGCGCGCCGTACTGGAGTGCGCGGGCATCCACGACATCCTGTCCAAGTCCCTCGGCTCCTCCAACGCGATCAACATCGTCCACGCGACGGTGGAGGCGCTGCGGTTGCTCGAGGCGCCGGAGAAGGTCGCGGCACGCCGCGGGCTGCCGGTCGAGGACGTCGCTCCGGCCGCGTTGCTGCGGGCCCGGGCGGAGGTGAGCGCGTGATGGCGCAGCTCAAGGTCCGCCAGGTCCGATCGGCGATCGGCCGCAAGCAGAACCAGCGGGACACCCTCCGGTCGCTCGGGCTCAAGCGCCTGCACGACGTGGTGGTCAAGGAGGACCGTCCCGAGATCCGGGGCATGATCGCGACGGTTTCCCACCTCGTCGCGGTCGAGGAGGTCGACTGACGATGGCTAGCCAGGCCAAGAACAACACGGCACAGCGGGAGGGCGCGGGCGGCACGCCGCTGCGCGTCCACCACCTGCGGCCGGCGCCCGGCGCCAAGACCGCCCGCACCCGGGTGGGTCGCGGTGAGGGAAGCAAGGGCAAGACCGCCGGGCGCGGCACCAAGGGCAGCAAGGCCCGTGGCAGCATCCCCGCGATGTTCGAGGGCGGCCAGATGCCGCTGCACATGCGGATGCCGAAGCTGAAGGGCTTCAAGAACCCCTTCCGCACGGAGTACCAAGTGGTCAACCTGGACAAGATCAGCGCGCTTTACCCCGACGGCGGCAACGTCACCGTCGAGGCGCTGGTCGCCCACGGTGCGGTCCGCCCGGACCGCCCGGTCAAGGTCCTCGGCACCGGCGAGGCGTCGGCGGCGTTCGAGGTGACGGCCCACAGGTTCTCCCAGAGCGCCCGGGACAAGATCACCGCGGCGGGCGGCACGGTCACCGAGCTGTAGAAGTTCGTCACACACGCGACAAAGTGGGGCGCCGCTGGCGGTAAGGTTCCTGGGAACCCCGCCAGGGCGCCCCGTGCGGCGTCGCCGGCCCGAGCGGGCTGTATTGTCCGAGGGAACGTCAGGGCTCCGGGGCGGCGTCGCGTCGGTTCCCAGTGGTGTCCACCGATCACGAGGATCCGCCGTCAGGCGGTACGCAGGAGGACTGGGTGCTCACCGCGTTCGTCAACGCGTTCAAGACGCCGGACCTGCGCAAGAAGCTGCTTTTCACGCTCTTCATCATCGCGTTGTTCCGGGTCGGTTCGGTGCTGCCCACACCAGGGGTGGACGCCGCGGCCGTACGCCGTTGCCTGAATCCCGCGCTGTCGGGTGGCGGCAACCAGATCTACGGGATGCTCAACCTCTTCTCCGGCGGCGCGCTGCTGCAGCTGTCGGTCTTCGCGCTCACGATCATGCCGTACATCACGGCGAGCATCATCATCCAGCTGCTCACGGTCGTCATCCCGCGCCTGGAGAGCCTCAAGAAGGAGGGGCACTCCGGCACCCAGAAGATCACGCAGTACACCCGATATCTCACCATCGGTCTGGCCATCCTGCAGTCGACCACCATCGTGGCGCTGGCTCGGTCGGGCCGGATGTTCCAGGGCTGCAACGAGACGATCATCCCGAACGACAACATCCTCACCCTGGTGACGATGGTGCTGACGATGACCGCCGGCACCGGCGTGATCATGTGGTTCGGCGAGCTGATCACCGACCGCGGCGTCGGCAACGGGATGTCGGTGCTGATCTTCGTGTCGATCGCGGCGGGCTTCCCGACCGCGCTGTGGGGCATCCGCCAGCAGAAGGGCTGGGTCACCTTCCTCGCGGTGATCGCGATCGGCCTGGTCATCATGGGCGCCGTCATCTACGTCGAACAGGCCCAGCGCCGGATTCCGGTGCAGTACGCCAAGCGGATGCTCGGCCGGCGCGCCTACGGCGGCAGTTCGACGTACATCCCGCTCAAGGTCAACCAGGCCGGCGTCATCCCGGTGATCTTCGCCTCCAGCCTGCTCTACGTGCCGGTGCTCGCCGCTCAGTTCAATCCGAACGCACCGTGGGCGCAGTGGATCACCACCAACATCTCCCGAGGCGACCATCCGGCCTACATGCTCGGCTTCTTCCTGTTGATCGTCGCGTTCACGTACTTCTACGTGGGCATCACGTTCAACCCGAACGAAGTCGCCGACAACATGAAGAAGCACGGTGGCTTCATCCCGGGCATCCGCGCCGGCAAGCCCACCGAGGACTACCTGCAGTACGTGCTCTCGCGCATCACCGCACCGGGGTCCCTCTACCTCGGTGTGCTCGCGCTGATCCCGCTGATCGCGTTCGCGCTCATCGGGGCCAACCAGAACTTCCCGTTCGGCGGCACGTCCATCCTGATCGTGGTCGGGGTGGGTCTCGACACGGTGAAGCAGATCGAGAGCCAGCTCCAGCAGCGGCACTACGAAGGGTTCCTGCGTTGACGCGCCTGCTCATCATGGGTCCACCCGGAGCGGGCAAGGGTACCCAGGCCAAGAAGATCGCCGAACGACTGCGCATTCCGGCCATCTCGACCGGCGACATCCTCCGGCAGAACGTCGAGGACCGCACGCTCCTCGGCCGGGAGGCGGCCCGCTACCTCGACGCAGGCGAGCTCGTCCCCGACGAGATCATCAACGGCATGGTGCGGGCCCGGCTGGACGAGCCGGACACCGAGAGCGGCTTCCTGCTCGACGGCTACCCGCGCACGCTCGCCCAGGTGGGCACGCTCGACGACATCCTCGCCGACGAGGGCGTGTCGCTGGAGCGCGTGCTGGTGCTCACGGTCGACTCCGACGAGTTGGTCAAGCGGGTGCTCAACCGCGCCCAGGAGAGCGGCCGCAGCGACGACACCGAGGACGTCATCCGGCGCCGGCTCGAGGTGTACGCCGAGCAGACCGAGCCGTTGCTCGACGTGTACGACGGTCGCCACCTGCTGGTGCCGGTGAACGGCATGGGTGAGGTCAACGAGGTGACCGAACGGGTGCTGTCCGCGCTCGCGAAATAGGCGGAGCGACAGGAGGCACCGTGTTCTCAGACCGCAGACTGCACCTGAAGAAGCCCGCCGAGATCTCGCTCATGCGGGCGGCCGGCGTGGTGGTCGGGCAGACCCTGGAGGCACTGCGCGCGGCGGTGGCGCCGGGCGTCACCACCGCCGACCTCGACGCGCTGGCCGAGGAGCGGATCCGGGCCAGCGGGGCGGTGCCGTCGTTCCTCGGCTACCACGGCTACCCGGCCTCGATCTGCACCTCGGTCAACGACGAGGTGGTGCACGGGATCCCGGGCGGCCGGACCCTGCGTGAGGGTGACCTCATCTCCATCGACTGCGGCGCGATCGTGGAGGGCTGGCACGGCGACGCGGCGATCACCGTCCCGGTGGGGGAGGTCGAGCCGCGGCTGCTCGAACTCGCCCGGGTCTGCGAGGAGGCGTTGTGGCGGGGTCTGGCCGCGGTGCGCACCGGCGGCAGGCTCAGCGACGTCTCCGCCGCGGTGGAGACGCACGTGCGCGGCCAGGGCGACTACGGCATCGTCGAGGACTACGTGGGACACGGGATCGGCACCCAGATGCACCAGCCCCCCAACGTCCCCAACCTCGGCAAGCCCGGCAAGGGCCCGCGGCTGCAGCCGGGACTCACGATCGCGGTCGAGCCGATGATCACCCTGGGCTCCCAGGACACCGACGTCCTCGACGACGACTGGACGGTGGTCACCCGTGACGGCGGCACGGCGGCGCACGTGGAGCACACGGTGGCGCTGACCGAGACCGGGCCGTGGGTGCTCACCGCGCTGGACGGGGGAGCGGCGAAGTTCGCCGAGCTCGGCATCGCGGTCGGCGGCCAGGGCCACCAGCCCGTCGGATAGGACACACCGGCTACCCGGGTAGGTGACACCAGTCGTCCGGGTAGGAGCGCGGGCTCCCGGGTAGGGCGGACCCCACCACCGGCCAGGGGGTTTCCTCCCGCCTCCCCTGGGGGGACATCCCGGATGCGGTCCCGGGTGCGGCCGGGCAGACTGTCCACGTGCCATATGGACCGGACATGCGCGCCTCCGACGGCGACCGGGAGAAGATCGCCTCCCGCCTTCGCGACGCACACGCGGAGGGACGACTGTCCCTCGGGGAGTTCCAGGACCGCCTGGACACGCTCTACTCCGCGCAGACCTACGGCGAGCTCGAGCCGCTCGTCCGCGACCTCCCGGTGAGCCGCACACCGCACACCCAGGCGGTCGTCCCGGACCGGCCCGCGTCGACGACCGGCGAGCCCGCCCGCCGGTCTCGCCGGGACAAGGGGCTCGCGGTCATGTGGACCATCTGGGCCGCGGCCGTGGCGGTCAACCTGGTGGTCTGGATCCTGGTCAGCGTCACCAACTGGGATCTTGAGTACTTCTGGCCGATCTGGGTGGCCGGCCCGTGGGGCGCCATCCTGGCCGCGATCACGGTGGGCAGGCGGTACGTCCGGGACTGACCGGGCGCCGGGCGGGTTCGGGTCGAGGATCGGGCGAGGATCGGGCGAGGATCAGGCCAAGATCAAAACAGCCGTCGAGCCCGGTCGGATCGACCCGGTTCGGAGGCATTTCGGAGGACGGCTAGGGCCGAGTCGGTGGCCTCCGACCGCTTCTTCGACCCGATCGAGAGCGCGGTGTGGCGTCGGTTCGGTGCCGGTTTCGCATCCTGCCCACCCGTGACGTAAACTCTGACGTCGGTCTCTCCCTGCCCAGCGGCTGGTCGATTGTGCGTGGGCGGGCACAGATGCGGGTGGGCGGTGACCAAGACGTACGCCCGCGACGTTCACACAAGCCAGGCGAAGTGCGGAGGACATGCCGAAAAAGGAAGGTGTCATCGAGATCGAGGGCACGGTGGTCGAGGCGCTCCCCAACGCGATGTTTCGCGTGGAGCTCCAGAACGGCCACAAGGTCCTCGCGCACATCAGCGGCAAGATGCGGCAGCACTACATCCGGATCCTTCCCGAGGACCGCGTCGTGGTGGAGCTCTCACCCTACGACCTGACTCGTGGGCGGATCGTCTACCGCTACCGCTAGCAGCAGCGCGGGGGTGCCGCCCCCGTGGAGCCGACATTCCCGTACGCGGGGCCAGCCCGCCGAGTGGACTGATGGGAGCGGCGCTCCCGTCCGGAGAAGAAGTCATGAAGGTCCAGCCCAGCGTCAAGAAGATCTGTGACAAGTGCAAGGTGATCCGGCGGCACGGCCGGGTCATGGTGATCTGCGAGAACCCGCGGCACAAGCAGCGCCAGGGCTGAGCCTGGCGCGGTTCGCCAGCGGGTGTGGATCACACCCAACCAAGCGTGACCGCTCATCGGTGCATCCGCACCGGTGTCACCCCCGGTCGGAGGCCGGGGCCCGGTCGGAACGCCCGAGCAGAAAGGCTCGGCGGTCCAGGGCAGACCGGGGCGCGGCACGTGAGCAGACCTCCGCAAACCGAAAGGAACCTGCCCCACATGGCACGACTCGTCGGTGTCGACCTTCCGCGCGACAAGCGCATCGAGGTCGCACTCACCTACATCTTCGGCATCGGTCGCACCCGCGCCCTGGAGACGCTCGGCGGCACCGGGGTCAACCCCGACCTCCGCGTCCACCAGCTGGGCGACGAGGAGCTGGTGAAGCTCCGCGACTGGATCGAGGCGAACTACCGGACCGAGGGTGACCTCCGTCGTGAGGTCTCCGCCGACATCCGGCGCAAGATCGAGATCGGTTGTTACGAGGGCGTGCGGCACCGCCGCGGTCTCCCCGTACACGGTCAGCGCACGCGTACCAACGCGCGCACCCGTAAGGGCCCCAAGAAGACCGTCGCCGGGAAGAAGAAGGTCGGCCGGAAGTAGTCCGCCGGCTCCACCCAGCCCGCATCGTCAACCGAATCCGGGACGTCGTTCCCACCTCGACTTCAGGAGTTTGCCGAGCTCATGCCTCCCAAGAGCAGGACCGCCGGCGCCGCCAAGAAGGTGCGCCGCAAGGAAAAGAAGAACATCGCCTTCGGGCACGCGCACGTCAAGAGCACGTTCAACAACACGATCGTGACCGTCACCGACCCCAACGGTTCGGTGATCGCCTGGGCCAGCGCCGGCACCGTGGGCTTCAAGGGCTCGCGCAAGTCGACGCCGTTCGCCGCGCAGATGGCCGCCGAGGCGGCTGCCCGCCGGGCGATGGAACACGGCATGAAGAAGGTCGACGTCTACGTCCGCGGGCCGGGCTCCGGCCGCGAGACCGCGATCCGCTCCCTCACGGCCACCGGCCTCGAGGTGGGCACGATCCAGGACGTCACCCCCGTGCCCCACAACGGATGCCGCCCGCCGAAGCGGCGTCGCGTCTGATCCGGTCTGCGCGTATCACGAAGGAGTAGGACTCAACCATGGCCCGTTACACCGGACCGATGAGCAAGAAGTCGCGCCGACTCGGAACCGACCTCGTCGGCGGCGACAAGGCGTTCGAGCGCCGTCCGTACCCGCCCGGCCAGCACGGCCGCGGCCGCATCAAGGAGAGCGAGTACCTCCTGCAGTTGCGGGAGAAGCAGAAGGCTCGCTACTCCTACGGCATCCTGGAGAAGCAGTTCAGCCGGTACTACGCGGAGGCCCACCGTCGTGCGGGCAAGACCGGCGACAACCTGCTGCAGCTGCTGGAGTGCCGGCTCGACAACGTGATCTACCGCTCCGGCATCGCCCGGACCCGGCGGCAGGCCCGGCAGCTGGTCGTGCACGGCCACTTCCAGGTCAACGGCCAGAAGGTCAACGTGCCGAGCTACCAGGTCAGTGCACACGACGTGATCGACGTACGGCAGAAGTCGCGTGAGTCGACGCCGTTCGTGATCGCCCGCGAAACCCACGGCGAACGACCCGTTCCCGGCTGGCTGGAGGTTCTCCCCGGCAGCCTTCGGGTCCTCGTCCACCAGCTCCCGGTCCGGTCCCAGATCGACATCCCGGTCCAGGAGCAGCTGATCGTCGAGTACTACTCGAAGGTCTGATCCAACCCCCGGGGGCCACGCGCCCCCGGGGTATCACCCATTCGCGACGTCATATGGCGGATGTCGCGGAAAGGAACGAATCATGCTCATCGCACAGCGCCCGTCCCTGACCGAGGAAGTCGTCGACGAACACCGTTCGCGGTTCGTCCTCGAGCCCCTCGAGCCGGGCTTCGGCTACACCCTCGGCAACTCCCTGCGGCGCACGCTGCTGTCGTCGATCCCCGGCGCGGCGGTCACCAGCGTCAAGATCGACGGTGTCCTGCACGAGTTCTCCACCATCCCCGGGGTGAAGGAGGACGTGACCGAGGTCGTCCTCAACCTCAAGGAGCTCGTCGTCTCCAGCGAGCACGACGAGCCGGTGACGATGTACCTCCGCAAGCAGGGCCCCGGTGACGTCACCGCGGCCGACATCGCGCCGCCGGCCGGTGTCGAGGTGCACAACCCGCAGCTGCAGATCGCCACCCTGAACAGCAAGGGCAAGCTGGAGATGGAGCTGGTCGTCGAGCGCGGCCGCGGCTACGTCTCCGCCGTCCAGAACAAGCGGGCGGACGCCGAGATCGGCCGGATCCCGGTCGACTCGATCTACTCGCCGGTCCTCAAGGTCACCTACAAGGTGGAGGCGACCCGCGTCGAGCAGCGCACCGACTTCGACCGGCTGATCGTCGACGTCGAGACCAAGCCGAGCATGCGGCCGCGCGACGCGGTGGCCAGCGCGGGCAAGACCCTGGTCGAGCTGTTCGGTCTGGCCCGGGAGCTGAACGTCGACGCGGAGGGCATCGACATCGGCCCGTCGCCGGTGGACGCCCAGCTCGCCGCCGACCTGGCGCTTCCGGTGGAGGACCTCAACCTCACCGTCCGGTCGTACAACTGCCTCAAGCGCGAGGGCATCCACACCGTGGGCGAGCTGATCTCGCGCAGCGAGCAGGACCTGCTGGACATCCGCAACTTCGGCGCCAAGTCCATCGACGAGGTGAAGCAGAAGCTGGTCGGCATGGGCCTGTCCCTCAAGGACAGCGCGCCTGGCTTCGACCCGACGGCGGCGGTCGACTCCTTCGACGAGGAGGAAGAGAGCTACGCCGAGACCGAGCAGTACTGACGTACTGCGCGGTCGCACAGCAGTTTGTGACCCCACCCATCCGCGGGCGAGACCACCGCGTACTCGCCCGCACTGCCACCGGTACCTGATCCGGCCGGTGCAGGAAGGAGAACCTGTTCGATGCCTACTCCCACCAAGGGCGCCCGTCTTGGCGGCAGCCCCGCGCACGAGCGGCTGATGCTGGCCAACCTCGCGACGTCGCTGTTCCGCCACGGCCGCATCACGACGACGGAGACCAAGGCCCGTCGGCTGCGCCCGTTCGCGGAGCGGCTGGTCACCAAGGCCAAGCGAGGTGACCTGCACGCGCGTCGGCAGGTGCACTCGGTGATCCGCGACAAGCAGGTCGTGCACACCCTGTTCGCCGAGATCGGCCCGGGCTTCGAAAGCCGCCCGGGTGGCTACACCCGCATCACCAAGATCGGCCCGCGCAAGGGCGACAACGCCCCGATGGCGGTGATCGAGCTGGTCGAGAGCGGCCCGGTCACCACGTCGTCGCCGAGCGGCAACCGGTCCGCCGCGACGCCGGCTCCGGCCGCGGCCGCCACCGAGGAAGAGACCACGACCGAGGCGCAGGCCCCGGCGCAGGACACCTCGGCGGAGACCCCGGCGCAGGACTCGGCCGACTCCAGCGGTGCCGAGCAGGCCGGTGAGGGCGACCAGGACGGTAAGTCCTGACGGCCGACCGTCCACCCGCGCACGACGAGCCCGCTGTGCCTCCCACCCAGGAGGCCGGCGGGCTCGCGTGCCTCCCGGACAAGCCGGGTGAGCAGGGTCAGCACCGCGAGCATGGCGAGCCCGGGGAGCGGGACGTACGCCTGCGGCTGGACGTGGCCTACGACGGCACCGACTTCGCAGGCTGGGCCGCGCAGCCGGGTCAGCGCACCGTGCAGGGTGAGGTGGAGGAGGCGCTGGTCCGGGTGCTCCGCCTGTCCGGACCGGCCGCGGTCACCTGCGCCGGCCGCACCGACGCGGGTGTGCACGCCCGCGGCCAGGTGTGTCACGTCGACGTACCCACCGCGTCCTTCGCGGCGGCGTCCGGCCGCTCCACCAGGACCCCCGAGCTGGCGCTGACCACCCGGCTGCTCGGCGCGCTGCCGCCCGACGTCCGCGTCCGGGACGTACGCCTGGCACCGCCCGGCTTCGACGCCCGCTTCTCCGCGCTGTGGCGGCGCTACGCCTACCGGGTCTGCGCCGACCCGGCCGCGGAGGACCCCCTGCGCCGGCACGAGGTGCTCCAGCACCATCGCCGGCCGCTGGACCTCACCGCCATGAACGCCGCCGCCGGCCTGCTGCTCGGCGAGCACGACTTCGCGGCGTTCTGCCGGCGCCGGGAGGGTGCCACCACGATCCGGCGGCTCCTGGAGCTGGGGTGGGAGCGCGATGCGTCCGGGCTGCTGGTCTGCCGGGTGGTGGCGGACGCGTTCTGCCACTCGATGGTCCGGGCGCTGGTGGGAGCCCTACTGCGCGTGGGCGAGGGCGGGCGTCCGGCCGAGTGGCCGGCGCAGGTGCTGACCGGGCGCGTCCGCGACTCCGGCGTGCATGTCGTACCCGCTCGTGGGCTGACGCTTGAGGAGGTCGGCTACCCGCCGGCCGAGGAACTCGCCGCCAGGGCCGAGCAGGCCCGCCGAAGGAGGACACCGGCACCGTGAGCGACCACTACTTCGCCACCACACCGGAGTCGAAGGCCACGCCCCGGACGGTGACGTTCTCGGCGTACGGACAGAACTACACGCTCGGGTCCTCGACCGGTGTCTTCTCCGGCGACCGGCTCGACCTCGGCACCTCGGTGCTGTTGCGGGAGGTGCCACCGCCCGCGCGGCCGGGCACGTTCCTCGACCTCGGCTGCGGCTGGGGGCCGATCGCGAGCGTGCTTTCGACCCAGGTCCCCGGCAGCACGGTGTGGGCGGTGGACGTCAACACCCGGGCCCTGGACCTGACCCGGGAGAACGCCGTACGGCTCGGGGTGGCCGAGCGGGTCCGGGTGGCCGCGCCCGACGATGTGCCCGACGACGTACGGTTCGACCAGATCTGGTCCAACCCGCCGATCCGGATCGGCAAGCCGGCCCTGCACGCGTTGCTCGAGCGCTGGCTTCCCCGGCTCGCCCCCGACGGTGTGGCGTGGCTGGTGGTGGGCCGCAACCTCGGCGCGGACTCGCTGCAGCGGTGGCTGGCCGAGCAGGGCTGGCGATGCGAGCGGCACGCCAGCGCCAAGGGTTTCCGCGTGCTCGCCGTACGACCGCCCGGCTGAGGCTGCCCGGCTGAGGCTGCCCGGACGAGGCTGCCCGGACGAGGCCGCCTGGCCGAGGCCGCCTGGCCGAGGCCGCCTGACGCCGACGAGGCCGACGAGGGCGGGCAAACCGGCGGACGGCGACAACCGCCTGAGCGGCCCGGGGCGGAAAACGAATTCGCTCCGGCCGGGCCCGGCCGTCACACTTGGGTCTCGTGGGACATGTGGATGTGGCCGGTATCAGGTATGAGCTCCCCGACGGCAGGGTGCTGCTGGACGACGTGTCGTTCCGCGTCGGCGAGGGTGCCAAGGTCGCCCTGGTCGGTGCGAACGGCTCGGGCAAGACCACTCTGCTCCGGATCGTCTCCGGTGACCTCGCCCCTCACGACGGCGCGGTGACCCGGGGCGGCGGGCTGGGCGTGATGCGGCAGTTCGTCGGCAGCGTGCGCGACGCCACCACCGTGGCCGAGCTGCTGCTGTCGGTGGCGCCGCCGCGGGTGCGCGAGGCCGCGGCCGCGGTCGACCGGGCCGAGCTGGCGATGATGGAACGCGACGACGAGCGGACCCAGCTGCGCTACGCCCAGGCTCTGTCGGACTGGGCGGACGCCGGCGGCTACGACGCCGAGGTGCTGTGGGACGTCTGCTGCACCGAGGCGATCGGCCTGCCCTTCGACCGGGCGCGCTACCGCGAGGTGCGCACGCTGTCCGGCGGTGAGCAGAAGCGGCTGGCGCTGGAGGCGTTGCTGCGCGGGCCGGACGAGGTGCTGCTGCTCGACGAGCCGGACAACTATCTCGACGTACCCGCCAAGCGCTGGCTCGAGGAGCGACTCAGGGAGAGCCAGAAGACCGTGCTGTACGTCTCCCACGACCGCGAGCTGCTCGCCAACACCGCGACCCGGGTGGTGACGGTCGAGCTGGGTGCGGCCGGCAACACCGCCTGGACCCATCCGCAGGGGTACGCGACCTACCACCAGGCCCGGCGGGACCGGTTCGCCCGGCTGGAGGAGCTGCGCCGGCGCTGGGACGAGGAGCACCAGAAGCTCAAGGATCTGGTGGCGCTGTACAAGCTCAAGGCCACGCTCAACGACGGCATGGCCGCGGCCTACAAGGCGGCACAGACCCGGCTGCGGAAGTTCGAGGAGAAGGGCCCGCCGCAGGCGGTGCCGCGCGAGCAGAACGTCAAGGTCCGCCTGCGCGGCGGGCGCACCGGCAAGCGCGCGGTGGTGTGCACCGACCTGGAGCTCACCGGTCTGATGAAGCCGTTCGACCTGGAGGTGTGGTACGGCGAACGCGTGGCCGTGCTGGGGTCCAACGGCTCGGGCAAGTCCCACTTCCTGCGGCTGCTGGCCGCCGGCGGAACGCTGCCCGAACGCGAACACCTGCCGGTCGGCGACGCGGTGATCACCCCCGTCACGCACACCGGACGCGCGAAACTGGGCGCCCGGGTGCGACCGGGCTGGTTCGCGCAGACGCACGAGCATCCCGAACTCGTCGGCCGCACCCTGCTGGAGATCCTGCACCGCGGGGACGAGCACCGTGCGGGGATGCCGCGGGAGGAGGCGGCCCGGGCGCTGGACCGGTACGAACTCGCCGAGGCGAGCGAGCAGACCTTCGACTCGCTGTCGGGCGGGCAGCAGGCACGGCTGCAGATCCTGTTGCTGGAGTTGTCCGGTGCGACGTTGCTGCTGCTCGACGAGCCGACCGACAACCTGGACGTGGCGTCGGCGGACGCGCTGGAGGAGGGGCTGGCGTCGTACGCGGGGACCGTGCTGGCGGTGACGCACGACCGGTGGTTCGCGCGCGGGTTCGACCGGTTCCTGGTGTTCGGCGCCGACGGAGAGGTCTACGAGTCCGACGAACCGGTGTGGGACGAGGGGCGGGTCCGCCGGGTGCGTTGACCCAGGGCCGCGGGTACGTCGGCGCGAGCGCGCCGCGTGCCGGGCCGGCGACCGGCCGGTGCTAGACCGGTTGGACGCTCTCCACCAGCAGGTCGGAGACGCAGAACCCCTCGGGGGAGAAGTCGTTCGTCCAGCCGTCGCGCAACAGCGTGTCGCGCAGGACTTCGGCGGACGCGCGGTAGTCGACCGCGACGGTCGAGGCGAGTGCCACCAGGGTCAGGTGCGGCAGCGCCGTGCGGACGATCGTGGCCAGCCCGTCGGTGACGAACGCGAGTGGGACCAACGCGGAGGCGATAGCGGTGGCCTCGCCGTTGCGGACCACGATCCACTCCTCGTCCGGCGGCTCGTAGGCGGTGAGGCTCAACCCGTACGCGCGGACCAGGGACCGAAAGGCCGATCCGGCACTCTCTCGTCCCCAGTTCGGCAGCGGTGTCTGCCAGGGCGTGGTGCCCCGCCAGGGGCGGAGCACGGGGTCAAGGTCGATCATCGGGGCATTGATTCCCCAGGTCGGGACGGGGAAACGAGGCGACGGACGCTTTCCGTCCGACAGCGACAGCCGGCGCTTCGTACACGATCGTCCGATCCGTCCCATCGGTTTCCGGACCGGCCGGGGCTCACGGCAGGGCGTCAGCGGACCCGCGGGCTCGGCGCCGGACTCAGCATCGGACTGGGCATCGGACTGGGCATCGGGCTGGGCAGCGGACCGCGCGTTCGACCGGGCGCGCGCGAAGTCGGTCCTGCGGTCGGTCCGGCCGTCGACCCGGGCGTCGCACCGGGCTGCGTGGGAAGGGCGGTCCCGGGCTCGCCGGGCACCGGACCTGCCGTGGCACCGGAGCCGCCGGTCGTACCCGGCATCGCGGCCGGGCGCAGGGTGAGCCGGATGATCCGATCGTCCTCGGCCACCGGCTGGTTGCGTCCGTCCCGGTTGGACGTGGTGAGCCACACGCTGCCGTCCGGTGCGACGATCGCCGCCCGCAGCCGGCCGTACTTCCCGACCAGTGCCGCCAGCGGCCGGCCCAGCACACCGGCGGCCGGTCGCCACCGGATGCTCGCCTCGCCCGTGCCCGCGCCGACGATCCGGGTGCTGGCGAAGTCGATCGGCCGGCCGAGGTCCACGAGATAGATCCGCTGCCCGCGCAGGCAGGTGATGAGCGCGGCGTGCCCGATGATGGCGATGCCGTCGGTCACGCCGACCTCGGGGCGCCACACGGCGATCGGGTTGGTCATCCCCGCCATCCGGCCCATGCCCTGCACCTTGGGCCAGCCGTAGTTGCGGCCCGGCTGGACGAGGTTGAGCTCGTCCCACATCGCCTCGCCGATCTCCGCGACGTACATCCGGCCGCTCGCGTCCCAGGCCATCCCCTCGGGGTTGCGGTGACCGTACGACCAGACCAGGGAGCCGGGGAACGGGTTGCCCGGCGGGGGCCTGCCGTCGGTGGTCATCCGCAGGATCTTCCCGCCGAGGTTGCGAACGTCCTGGGACGCGCCCGCGCGGGAGGCGTCGCCGGTACTGGCGTACAGATATCCGTCCGGGCCGAACGCCAGCCGGCCGCCGTTGTGGACGCCGGCCAGCGGGATCCCGGTGACGATCGCCTCCGGCCTGGGCCTGGGCCCGACGAGGCGCAGCCGGGCGATCCGGTTGTCCACCTTCGTCGTGTAGTAGATGAACACGGTCCTGTCGCGGGCGAAGCGGGGGGACGCCGCGATGCCGAGCAGCCCGCCCTCGTTGTTGGAGTACACGCCCTCGACGGAGGTCAGGGGAGTGACGGTCAGCTCGCCGCTCGCGGTGCGCCGCGGCCCGACCCGCAGGATGCGGCGCTTGGCGCGCTCGGTGACCAGGGCGCTTCCGTCGGGCAGGAACGCGACACCCCACGGGATGTCCAGATGGGTGACGAGTGTCCGCTGGGAGGCGATCAGGCTGTCACCCCGGACCGCGTTCCGTGGTGCGCGCAGGAACGCGAAGCTTGTCGGCTTCGGACCGTTGAGCACGACGGGGGTCGGCGACGGCGTGGGGGAGGGGGCCGCCACCGGCAGCACCGCGCAGGCGGAGACCAGCACGGCCGGTACGACCCCGAAGATGACCGCACCGGCGACCGCGCCGGTCGCCCGGACGTGGCGACGTCGAGCGGCGAGCACCCCACCAGCCTAGTTGCCGAGGGTGTGCGGACGGCAACTGTTCGTGCGTGCTCGAGTGTCACACGGATCCGGACGAAGCGGGGTATCCTGCTCGTCGGAACCGAGCCTGGACGGTGGCCGGGGGCGATCTCTGCGCCCACCCCGGGGCAGAAGCGGACCCATTTTGACCAGTCCGCCGAGCCCCGAGTATTCTGGGCGGTCGTTGCGCCTGCTGGCTGCTGCCATGTGCGAGCGCACTCTCCTGTTCCGGAGAAGTTCGACACCAAGACCAGCCGTGTCGCCATGTCACGGCTTACCCCGACGATCAGCGAAGGTCGACGACTGTGCGCACCTACAGCCCCAAGCCCGGCGACGTCCCACGCGAGTGGCACGTCATCGACGCCTCCGACGTCGTCCTCGGTCGGCTCGCGAGCCAGGCGGCGACGCTGTTGCGCGGCAAGCACAAGCCGACCTATGCGCCGCACGTCGACACCGGCGACTTCGTCGTCATCGTCAACGCCGAGAAGGTCGCGCTGTCCGGCAACAAGCGCGAGACCAAGTTCGCCTACCGGCACTCCGGTTACCCGGGCGGGCTCTCCGCGGTTCCTTACGGCGAGCTGCTGGAGAAGGACCCCCGTAAGGCGATCGAGCGGGCAGTGTGGGGAATGCTTCCCAAGAACCGCCTGAGCCGGAAGCTGCTGAAGAAGCTGAAGGTCTACGCGGGCCCCAACCACCCGCACCAGGCCCAGCAGCCGCAGACCTACACCATCACCCAGATTTCGCAGTAACCGACTGCGCCGAAGTGAGGAATCCCGTGGCTGAGTCCACCACCACTGTCGAGGCCGAGGGCGCGACCGTCGAGGGCGCCGCCGGCCAGACCGAGGGCGACGCGACCGTCGCCTACAGCTCCGAGAGCGCTCCCGAGGCCGCTTCGGCAGCTCCCCGGCCGGCCGCGATCGGCCCGGCCGCCGCGACCGGTCGTCGCAAGGAAGCCGTGGCGCGGGTGCGGGTCTTCCCCGGCAGTGGCCAGTGGCGGATCAACGGGAAGACGCTGGACCAGTACTTCCCCAACAAGGTCCACCAGCAGCACGTCAACGAGCCGTTCGTCCTGCTCGACCTGGACGGTCAGTACGACGTGATCGCCAACCTCGACGGCGGCGGTGTCACCGGCCAGGCCGGCGCGCTGCGGCTCGGCATCTCCCGGGCACTGAACGAGGTCGACGCCGAGGCCAACCGTCCGCCGCTGAAGCGGGCCGGCATGCTGACGCGTGACCCGCGGGCCAAGGAGCGCCGCAAGGCCGGGCTGAAGAAGGCCCGCAAGGCTCCCCAGTACTCCAAGCGGTAGGTCCTCACCGTGGGCCGACTGTTCGGCACCGACGGAGTGCGGGGGCTCGCCAACGGCGAGCTCACCGCCGAACTCGCTCTCGACCTGTCGGTCGCCGCGGCACACGTGCTCGGCGAGGTCGGTGCGTTCGAGGGACACCGGCCTCGGGCAGTGGTCGGCCGTGACACGCGTGCCTCCGGGGAGTTCCTGGAGGCCGCGGTCGTGGCGGGCCTGGCGGGCGCGGGCATCGACGTCATTCGGCTTGGCGTCATTCCCACGCCCGCGGTCGCACACCTGACCGACGCCATGGGCGTCGACGTCGGCGTGATGCTGTCCGCATCGCACAATCCGATGCCGGACAACGGCGTGAAGTTCTTCTCCCGGGGCGGGCACAAGCTCGACGACGCTCTGGAGGATCTGATCGAGGCCCGCCTGCGGGAGCCGTGGCAGCGGCCCACCGGAGCGGGCGTGGGCCGGGTCACCGACGACCGGGACGGGTTCGACGCCTACGTCGCCCACCTGGTGCGATCGGTGCCCAACCGGCTCGACGGGATCCGCGTGGTGGTCGACTGCGCCAACGGCGCCGCCTACCGCACCGCTCCGGAGACGCTGGGCCGGCTCGGCGCGACGGTGATCCCCATCCACGCCGAACCCGACGGCCTGAACATCAACGAGGGTTGCGGTTCCACCCACCTCGAGTCGCTTATCGCCGCGGTCGCCGAGCACGGAGCCGACGTCGGCATCGCCCACGACGGTGACGCCGACCGGTGCCTCGCCGTCGACAGGTTCGGCCAGGTCGTCGACGGCGACCAGATCCTGGCGATCCTCGCCCTCAGCCTGCGCGAGGCGGGCCGGCTCGCCTCCGACACCGTGGTCGCCACCGTGTTGAGCAACCTCGGATTCTCCCTGGCGATGCAGCGTGAGGGCATCGCGGTGGAGCAGACCAAGGTCGGCGACCGGTACGTCCTGGAAGCCATGAAGACCGGCAAGTTCAACCTCGGCGGCGAACAGTCCGGGCACGTCGTCCTGCTCGACCACGCGACCACCGGCGACGGGGTGCTGGCCGCGGCGCACGTGCTGGCGCGAATGGCGTCCACCGGCCGGCCGCTGGACGAGCTGGCCGGGGTCATGACGAGGCTTCCACAGGTCATGATCAACGTCCGCGACGTCGACCGGACCCGGGCCGACGCCGACCCCGACGTGGCCGCCGCGGTGACCGCGGCGACCGCCGAGCTGGGGGAGACCGGCCGGGTCGTACTCCGGCCCTCGGGCACCGAACCCGTGGTGCGGGTGATGGTCGAGGCGCCGACGTTCGAACACGCCCAGCAGGTCGCCGACCAGCTCGCCCGGACCGTGCAGCGCGCGCTGGCTCTGTAGGCCCGCCGCGGCTCACCAAGCTCGGACATGCCTGCGTACGACTGGAGAAGGACGGCGCGACACGCAGCTTGGCGGCGAGGACCACGGCGCCCGAGTACGCCGACCTGCGACGCGCCGGAAAACGGCTTTGCGGGCCGGGAGTAGGCGTGGCAGGCTCCCCGCGTGCGCGAAGACAACGACGTCCAGCAGCAGAGGAACCCGGCCGCCTCGCCGCGGCCGGGCAACGGTGCCGAGGCGCGTGATGCCGCGTCGGTGACGATCTCCACCGTCGACGTCGCCGACGACGCCGCGCTGGGACGCTGGCACGCGGTGACTCATGCCGGTCTGATGGCAGGCCTGCAGGACCCGCCCGCGTGGACCCTCCCGGAGGTGCTGGCCACCTACCGCACGCCGGACTCCAGCATGCGCAGGGAGCCGTTCGTCGCCGTGGACGGCAGCGGAGCGGTGGTCGGGGCGGCGGAGCTGCTGTTCCCGCTGCGGGAGAACCCCCGACTGGTGGTCTTCGAACTCGGGGTCCCGCCCGCGCATCGTGGGCGTGGCGTGGGGAGCGCGTTGTACGCCCACGTGGTCGAGCGAGCGCGCGCCGAGGGACGCACCAGCCTGATGACCGAGGTCAACGTCCCCGACGGGACACCGCGGGAGGAGTGGCCCGGAGCCAGGTTCGCCGAGAAGGTCGGCTTCACGCTGCGCAACACCGAGTTGCGCCGCCAGCTCCGGCTGCCGGTCGAGCCGGTGCACCTGCGCACGCTCGCCGGGAAGGCCGTCCAGCGCGCCTCGGACTACCGCCTGGTGTCCTGGTCGGGCGCGTGTCCCGCGGAGTACGCCGAGCAGTACGCCGAGCTGAAGGGCCGGCTCTCGGTCGACGCGCCGCTGGGAGACGTCGACTACGAGCAGGAGGTCTGGGACGTCGCCCGGCTGCGGGAGACGGAGGACCGCGCGGCGGCACAGGGCCGGACCCTGTTCACCACCGTCGCCGTCGCGCCGGACGGCTCGCTCGCCGGCCACACCCAGCTCGCCGTACCCCGGCACGAGCCGGGCCGGGCCTACCAGTGGGACACCCTGGTGCACGCCGCGCACTGCGGTCACCGGCTCGGCCTGGCCCTGAAGGTCGCGAACACCCAGGCTCTGTCGGAGGCGCACCCGGAGGTAGCCCGCATCGACACCTGGAACGCCGTCCAGAACGGCCCGATGGTGGCGGTGAACGTCGAGCTCGGCTACCGGATCATGGACGCCTGCCAGGAGTGGCAGCGCGACCTCTAGGGTCTGTCCTGCGGGCCTCGAGGTCCGGCCCGGCGCCCTCAGATCTTGCGGAGCCGCACCCGGGTCACCGAGTGGTCGGAGCCCTTGTGCAGCACCAGCCGGGCCCGGCCCCTGGTGGGCTGGACGTTGCGTTCGAGGTTCGGGCCGTTGATGCTGTCCCACAGCCGGCAGGCGCGTTCGACCGCCTCGGCGTGGCTGAGGTCGGCGTACCGGCGGAAGTAGGACTCCTGGTCCCGGAACGCGGTCTCCCGCAGGGCCAGGAACCGTTTGACGTACCACTCCCGTACGTCGACCGGTGAGGCGTCGAGGTAGATCGAGAAGTCGAAGAAGTCGCTGACCGCGAGGCCGCGCCGGCCGTCCTCGTGCGCTCGCGCCGGCTGCAGGACGTTCAGGCCCTCGATGAGCAGGATGTCCGGTGCGCGCACCTCGAGGCGTTCGTCCGGGAGGATGTCGTACTTCAGGTGGGAGTAGACCGGTGCGGTGACGACCGGCACGCCGGACTTCACCGCCACCACGAACCGCAGCAGTGCCCGCTGGTCGTACGACTCCGGAAAGCCCTTGCGCTGCAGCAGGCCCCGGCGTTCCAGTTCGGCGTTGGGGAGCAGGAAGCCGTCGGTGGTGACCAGCGACACCCGCGGGTGGTCCGGCCAGCGGGCGAGGAGCTCGCGCAGCAGCCGCGCCACCGTGCTCTTGCCCACGGCGACCGAGCCGGCGATGCCGATGACGAACGGCGTCCGTCCGGCCGTCGGGTCGGCACCGGCTCCGCCGTTCGTGCTGTTCGCCCCGGTCCCGCCGTTCGTGCCGGTTGCGGCGGGCTCGCCCGGATGTGGTGGCTCGCTGGTCAGGAACGTCTGGGTGGCCTGGTGCAGCGCGCCGGTGGCCCGGACGTAGAGGTTGAGCAGCCGGGTGAGCGGGAGGTAGACCTCGCGGACCTCGGCCAGGTCGATCTCGTCGGCCAGGCCACGCAGGCGCTCCACCTCCTCGGCGGTGAGGGGGAGTGGGGTGGAGGCGGCCAGCCGGGACCAGGCGGCCCGGTCGAGTTCGACGTACGGCGTGGTCGTGCCGTTCACGAGTCGGGCCTCCCGGATGCGCTGCATGTGCCTGATTCTTCCCTGACGGTCGTTCGGGCCGGTCACAGGCGGTACTCGGAAGCCCTCCTCTTGCCCGATGGTCGCCCGGCGTTCACCGGTGGTGGCTACCCTGAGCTTCCATGTGCGGAATCGTCGGGTACGTAGGTTCGGGTTCGACCAAGGGTGTCGACGTCGTGGTCGAGGGCCTGCGGCGGCTGGAGTACCGCGGGTACGACTCGGCCGGGGTCGCAGTCGCCGACCGCGGCGGGGTGCGGGTCCGCAAGCGGGCCGGCAAGCTCGCCAACCTCCAGGCGGCGCTCAGCGAGGACCCCCTGCCGGCCAGCGGTACGGCGATGGGCCACACCCGCTGGGCCACCCACGGGGCGCCGACCGACCCCAACGCCCACCCGCACATCGACTGCGCGGGCCGGCTGGCGGTGGTCCACAACGGCATCATCGAGAACTTCGCGGCGCTGCGTGCCGAGCTCGAGGCGAAGGGTCACCAGCTGACCTCCCAGACCGACACCGAGGCGGTCGCCCACCTGCTGGAGGACGCCTGGGAGCCCAGCGGTCACGACCTCGCCGAGGCGATGCGGCACGTGTGCCGCCGGCTGGAGGGCGCGTTCACGCTGGTCGCGGTGCACGCGGACGCGCCGGACGTCGTGGTCGGCGCCCGCCGCAACTCCCCGCTGGTCGTGGGCCGCGGCGAGGGGGAGAACTTCCTCGCCTCCGACGTGGCGGCGTTCATCGAGCACACCCGCAACGCGGTCGAGCTGGGCCAGGACCAGGTGGTGACGATCTCCGCCGACTCGGTGACCGTCACCGACTTCGCCGGCCAGCCGGCCCCGACCCGCGACTACCACGTCGACTGGGACATCTCCGCCGCCGAGAAGGGCGGCCACGACTACTTCATGCTGAAGGAGATCGCCGAGCAGCCCAAGGCGGTCGCCGACACCCTGCTCGGCCGGCTCACGCCGGAGGGCCGGCTCCGGCTGGACGAGATGCGGCTGTCCCACGACGAGCTGCGTGAGATCGACAAGATCGTCATCATCGCCTGCGGTTCGGCGTTCTACGCCGGCCTCACCGCGAAGTACGCCATCGAGCACTGGACCCGCATCCCGTGCGAGGTGGAGCTGTCCAGCGAGTTCCGCTATCGCGACCCGATCCTCGACCGGGCGACGCTGGTGATCGCGATCTCGCAGTCCGGGGAGACGATGGACACCCTGATGGCGCTGCGGCACGCCCGCGAGCAGCGGGCCCGGGTGCTCGCGATCTGCAACACGAACGGCTCCACGATCCCGCGCGAGTCCGACGCGGTGCTCTACACCCACGCCGGCCCCGAGGTCGGGGTGGCGGCGACCAAGACGTTCCTCACCCAGGTGGTGGCCTGCTACCTCATCGGCCTGTACCTCGCGCAGGTCCGCGAGTCGAAGTTCGGGGACGAGGTGGCCGCCGAGGTCGACCAGCTCGACCGGATGCCCGCGGCCGTGCGTGCCGTGCTCGGGACGATGTCCGACATCCGGGCGCTGGCCCGTGAGCTCGCCACGGCGAAGTCGGTGCTGTTCATCGGGCGCCACGTCGGCTACCCGGTGGCGCTGGAGGGTGCGCTCAAGCTGAAGGAGCTCGCCTACATGCACGCGGAGGCGTTCGCGGCGGGCGAGCTGAAGCACGGGCCGATCGCGCTGATCGAGGAGGGGCTGCCGGTCGTGGTGGTCGTACCTCCGCGCGGCCGCGACGTCCTGCACGACAAGATCGTCAGCAACGTGCAGGAGATCCGGGCCCGCGGCGCGCGCACGATCGTGCTCGCCGAGGAGGGCGACGAGTCCGTCGTCCCGTGGGCGGACACGCTGATCAGGCTGCCGCGGGTGCCCACCCTGCTGCAGCCGCTGGTCGCGACGGTCCCGCTGCAGATCTTCGCCTGCGAGCTCGCGATGGCGCGGGGCAACGACGTCGACCAGCCGCGCAACCTCGCGAAGTCGGTGACGGTGGAGTAATCCTCCGCGGCCGGCAGCCCGCGGACCCCGCGGTAGGCCGGCCGCCCGTGCGGCGTCAGACGCCGACGCCCACCAGGTGACCGACGACGTAGGTCACCACCATCGCCAGCGCACCTCCGACGACGGTGCGGATGGCGGCGCGGCGGGCATCGGCGCCGCCGAGGCGGGCGCTCACGGTGCCGGTGATCACCAGGGCGATCACGACGGCGCCGAACGTGACCGGCACCCGCAGGCTGGTCGGGGGAAGGATGATCGCCGCCATCGGCAGCAGGGCGCCGACGGTGAACGCGACGAACGACGCGAGGGCGGCGTGCCAGGGGCTGGTGAGGTCGTGGGGGTCGATCCCGAACTCGATCTCGGCGTGCGCCCGGAGCGCGTCCCGCTCGGTGAGCTCCTCGGCGATCTTGCGGGCCAGGTCCGGTGAGATGCCCTTGGCCTCCCACATCCTCGCCAGCTCGTCCAGCTCCTGGTCGGGCATGTTGGCGAGCTCCCAGCGCTCCTTGTCCAGCAGCGCCTTCTCGGTGTCACGCTGAGTGCTCACCGAGACGTACTCGCCCGCCGCCATGGAGAAGGCCCCGGCCAGCAGACCGGCGATGCCGGCCACCAGGATCGCCGACACCTCGGCGGTGGCGGCGGCGACGCCCACGACGATGCCGGCGACGGAGACGATCCCGTCGTTGGCTCCGAGGACGCCCGCACGCAGCCAGTTCAGCCTGTTCGAGACGCTGCCGATGCCCTGGTCTGCGTCGTTCGCGTGGATCTCCTCGGTGCCGGTTTCGGTCCGCGCGTCGCTCATGGGGGAACGCTAGCCAGTACGACCGACAGACGGTAGCGAGGACAGCCTCACCGACCCCGCGCCGCACCGGCGCGCCGGGTGTGCACGTAACGTCACGAACCGGGCTGTCGGGGTCCTTCGCGGAGGGCGGCGCCGCGCTACGGTTCGCGGGAGAGACGACCGGCCGCCGGCCCGCGGCGGCCCGACCCGGAACCCTGCCGATGAGCGGACCAGCCAGCCAGACCGTCGAGGCGCCGACGGCTGCGCCTCCCCGCCGGCTGGCCGCGATCTTCACCGCCCTGATGCTGGCCATGCTGCTGGCCGCCCTCGACCAGACCATCGTCGCCACCGCGCTGCCCACGATCGTGAGCGACCTGGGCGGGCTCACCCACCTGTCCTGGGTGGTCAGCGCGTACCTGCTGGCCTCGACGGTCTCCACGCCGCTGTGGGGCAAGCTCGGCGACCAGTACGGCCGCAAACGCCTCTTCCAGGCCGCGATCCTCGTCTTCCTGGCCGGTTCGGCCTTGTGTGGACAGGCCCATTCGATGGGCGAGCTGATCGGCTTCCGCGCGTTGCAGGGGGTCGGCGGCGGCGGGCTGATCGTGTTGACGATGGCCCTGGTCGGCGACGTGGTGAGCCCCCGCGAACGCGGCCGCTACCAGGGCATCTTCGGCGGGGTGTTCGGGATCGCGAGCGTCGCGGGCCCGCTGCTCGGCGGCTTCTTCGTGACCAACCTCGGCTGGCGCTGGGTGTTCTACGTCAACCTGCCTCTGGGCGCGCTCGCGCTGGCCGTGGTCGCGGTGGTGCTCCCGGCCCGGCGGCCCGCCAACGGCGGTGCGGGGAGGCGGCACCGCATCGACTACCTCGGCGCGCTGACCCTGGCCGGAGCCGCGACCTGCCTGGTGCTGGCCACGTCGTGGGGCGGTACGCAGTACGCCTGGACCTCGGCGATGATCGTCGGGCTGTTCGTGGCCGCGGTCGCCTTCGCCGGCGCGTGGCTCGCGGTCGAACGCCGGGCGGCCGAGCCGGTCCTGAGCCCTCGGCTGCTCGCCCTGCCGGTTTTCCGGATCGGTGCCGCGATCGGCTTCGTGGTGGGGTTCGTGATGTTCGGCGCGCTGGCGTTCCTGCCGTTGTTCCTGCAGGTGGTGCACCAGGTCAGTCCGACGCTGTCGGGGATCTACCTGCTGCCGATGGTGCTGGGGATACTGGCCACCTCGGTGGCCAGCGGGCTGGTGGTCAGCCGTACCGGCTACTACCGCGTCTTCCCGCTGGTGGGTACGCCGACCATCGCGGTGGGGTTGTTCCTGTGCTCACGACTGGACGAGTACTCCACCACCCAGGCGATCGCCGGCTCGCTGCTCGTGCTCGGTGCTGGGCTGGGGCTGGTGATGCAGGTGCTCCTCACCGCGGTGCAGAACGCCGTCGACTACCAGGACCTCGGCGCGGCCACGTCGGGGGTGACGTTCTTCCGGTCGATCGGCGGCGCGTTCGGTACGGCGGTGTTCGGTGCGATCTTCTCCAACCAGCTGCTCGGCAACGTGGCGGCCGCGCTGCACGGGCGGCCGCTGCCCGGCGGGTTCGACCCGACCACGATCACCCGCGAGCCGGCCCGGATGGCCGCGCTCCCGCCGCAGGTGCGGGAGGAGCTGCTGCACGCGTACGCGGTGTCGATCCACTCGGTGTTCGTGTGGGCGACACCGGTGGCGCTCGCGGCGTTCGTACTCGCGTGGTTCCTGCGGGAGCTTCCGTTGCGGGCAACCGCCACCACCACACCCACCGCCGACTACGGCGAGGGCATGCCCGGCCGGATGGCCGTGTGCACCTCGCAGGAGGAGATCGAACGCGCGCTCAGCCTGCTGGTGCGCCGCGACGACCGGGCCCGCGGCCTCTACCAGCAGCTCGGGCAGGCGGCCGGCGTGGCACTTCCGGCCGGCTCGCTGTGGGCGCTGTGCCGGATCGCGCGGGCCGGTCCGGCGCGGGCCGCCGACCTGGCCGCGGTGGCCAGGGTGCCGCCCGAACGTGCCCGGCCGCACGTCGACACGTTGCTGGCGGCGGGGTACGTGGCCCACGACGGCGACCGCCTCGGGGTCACCCCGTCCGGCCTGGCGGCGGTCGACCAGCTGGTGGCCACCCGCCGGGCCGCGCTCGGGCGGCGGCTGGACGGCTGGCGACCCGAGGAGCACCCCGAGCTGTCCGCGTTGCTGCAGCGGCTGGCGTCCACGTCGCTCGGCGACGAGGCGGACCGCGAGGTGTTCGGTCCCGAAGGTTCGCCGGTCCGTAGGGACCGGCCAGCGTGACGTGCACTCGTGCCGTCGTGGCTCGCGCGGGACGCGGCCCGCCGGGCGGCTCCGCCCTCGGCTCCGCCCGCCTTACGCATCCGGCGGGAGCGATGCGCAAGGATGGAGGGATGATCGTCGGGCTGGGAATCGATGTGGTCGACATCGAGCGATTCGAGGAGACGCTGGACCGTACGCCCGGACTACGCACCCGGCTGTTCACCGACGACGAGCGCACCCGTCCGATCGCGGGCCTGGCCGCCCGGTTCGCGGCGAAGGAGGCGCTGGCCAAGGCGCTCGGCGCACCGGTCGGCATGCGCTGGCACGACGCCGAGGTGGTCACCGACGCCGACGGCCGGCCCTGGCTGGAGGTGCACGGCACGGTGGCCCGGCAGGCCGAGAAGCTCGGCGTCACCTCCATGCACCTGTCCATGTCGCACGACGCCGGGATCGCCTCGGCGGTCGTCGTACTCGAGAGGGGCTGACCGCAGCCGATGCGCACCGCGCACACCGTCGTCCAGGTCCGGGCCGCCGAGGCCGCGCTGATGGCGACCGTTCCCGACGGCACGTTGATGGACCGCGCCGCCACCGGGCTGGCCACCGCCTGTGTCGACTTCCTGGGCGGTGCCTATGGCGTCGATGTCCTGATCGTGGCGGGATCGGGCGCGAACGGCGGCGACGCGCTGTACGCCGGAGCCCGACTCGCCCGGCGCGGCGCCCGGGTGGCCGCGATCCTGCTGAACCCCGCCAAGGCGCACGCCGGTGGCCTCGCCGCGCTGCGTTCTGCCGGCGGTCACGTCGTACCCGAGGACGAACGCGAGGACGCCGTGGCTCGCGCCGACCTGGTGCTCGACGGCATCGTCGGCATCGGGGGCAAGCCCGGCCTGCGCCCGGAGGCCGTCCGGGTGATGGAGCTGGTCCAGCGGTACGACGTACCCGTGGTCGCGGTCGACGTGCCGTCCGGCATCGACGTGGACACCGGCGAGACTCCCGAGCCACACGTACGCGCCGCGGTGACGGTGACGTTCGGCACCCACAAGGTGGGCCTGCTCGTCGACCCGGGCGCCTCCGCCGCCGGAGTGGTGCACCTCGTCGACATCGGGCTCGGCCCGTACCTCCCGGATCCGGTGGTGGAGTCGCTGCAGGCCTCCGACGTGGCCGCCCTGCTGCCGGTGCCGGACCGCACCTCGCACAAGTACACCCGCGGCGTGCTCGGCGTGGTCGCCGGCTCCGACCAGTACACCGGCGCGGCGGTGCTCGCGGTCAGCGGCGCCCTGGGCGGCCCGCTCGGCATGGTCCGCTACGTCGGGCCGGACGAACCCGCGCGCCTGGTTCGTGCGCGCTGGCCCGAGGTGGTCGCGGGCGAGGGCCGGGTGCAGGCATGGGTGGTCGGGTCCGGTCTGGGCGAGGCACCCGAACGCGCCGAGGACGTCGCCCGCGCGCTGGCCGGAGACGTACCCGTGCTCGTCGACGCCGACGGGCTGCGGCACGTGCTCGGGCGGTGCGAGGGCGAGGTGCTGCTCACTCCGCACGAGGGCGAGCTGGCCCGGATGCTGGAGGTGGAGCGTACAGATGTCACGGCCCGCCGCCTGCACTACGCGCGCGAGGCCGCCGACCGCTGGAACGCCACCGTGCTGCTCAAGGGCGCGACCACGGTGGTGGCGCCGCCGAGCGGCCCGGTCCGGGTCAACTCGGTGGGCACACCGTGGGTGGCGACCGCCGGGTCCGGCGACGTGCTGTCCGGCATCTGCGGTGCGTTGCTGGCCGGCGGGCTGTCGCCGCTGGACGCGGGCAGCATGGGCTGCTTCCTGCACGAGACGGCCGGTGTCCTCGCCTCGCGCGGCGGCCCGATCGTGGCCGAGGACATCGCCGCCGCGCTGCCGGACGCCTACCGGTTCGTCCGGGAAGCCGGGGACGCCGAGTCCGCCTGACCACCGCGAGACCGGCCGGTGGCCCGGGCGAGAAACGCGCGCCGACACTGGGGAAAGTTCACCGTTTCCTTCGGTTGGCCGTAGTAATCTCCCGCCTGGTCACGTGCACTCCGCGCGCGACCGGGCGAAAGGAATGCGGTCGTGCGTTCGCGTTCGTGGCACGAAGTCTCGTTGCGCAGGGGTTCCTGGCACAAAGCGGTGCTGTCCTCGGTGGCCGTGCTGGCACTGGGACTGGCAGGTACGGCATGCGCCGGCAACGGCGGCACCGGTTCGACGTCCGACGGTGGCGGCGGGAAGACAGCCCGGCTCTACGTCGGCGGCGACGTCAACCTCCGGGACATGTGGCAGAAGTCGCTCATCCCGGCGTTCCGTAAGGACAATCCCGGTTACGACGTCAAGCTGACGTTCTCCGAGCACGGCGTCAACGACACCACGACTCTGGCCAAGCTCGGCGCGGCGGTCAAGGGCAAGCAGGACCCCGGGTTCGACCTGGCCGAGAGCGGGTTCATCGGCACCGCGGCGCTGTCCGGCCTGCTCACCAAGGTGAGCACGAAGCAGGTGCCCAACCTGACCAACGTCGACTCCGGCCTGCTCACGCCGGTGAAGCAGTCGGCGGTGCCCTACCGCGGCTCGTCGGTGGTGCTCGCCTACAACGCCGACCACGTGCCCGACCCGCCGAAGACCCTGGACGACCTGCTGGCCTGGATCAAGGCACACCCGGGGAAGTTCACCTACAACTCCCCGCCCACGGGTGGTTCCGGGCAGTCGTTCGTCACCACGGTACTGGACAAGTACGTCCCGGCCGGCGACCGGCAGAAGATGGTCACCGACTACGTGCCCGACCTGGAGAAGGACTGGGACCGCGGGTTCGCGGAGCTGAAGGGCCTGAACGGCTCGATCTACCAGCACGTCTATCCGAACGGAAACCAGGACGTGCTCAACCTGCTGGCCAAGGGCCAGATCTGGGTCGCGCCGGTGTGGTCGGACATGGCGCTGTCGGGCAAGCAGACCGGGCTGCTCGGCAAGGAGATCAAGCTCGCCCAGATCAGTGACCCGTCCTTCACCGGTGGCGCGGTCTACCTCGGCGTGGCCGCGAGCGCACCCAACAAGGACGCGGCCTACAAGCTGCTCGACTGGCTGCTCGAGCCGGCCCAGCAGAAGAAGGTCGTCAACGTGCTGGCCGGCTATCCCGCGGTGTCGCTGGACAAGCTGCCCGCCGACGTACGCACGAAGTTCGCCGGCCTGGACACCCAGCACCTGCGCCAGACCTACTCCCAGAAGATGACCAACGACCTGAACAACCTCTGGCAGCAGAAGGTGCCGGGTTGAGCAACCGCCTGCGCGGTCTGCTGATGGCCGCACCGCCGGTGCTCGTGGTGGCGTTGTTCGTCGGTTTCCCCGTCGTGTCCGCGGCGATGTACACCCTCGGCCACACCGGCGGACCCAACTCCGTCATCGCCTCCATCGCCCAGCGCCAGCATGTCGCCGACCACTGGTGGGGGACCACCGCCGCCTACTCCGAGGTGTTCGCCGGCGGGCAGTTCCGCCGCAGCGTGACCGCCTCGGTGGTGGTCACGGTGGTGGCGGTGGTGGTGACCGTCGTGCTGGCGTGGGCGATCGGGCTGTACGTCCGGCTGTCCGGCAGCCGGCTGGCGAAGGTGTTCTCCGCCTTCGCGGTGGTGCCGTTGTTCATCCCGGTGGTGATCGCGTCGTACGCCATCCTCACCTTCTACGCCCAGGACGGTTTCCTGCGCACCGTCGCCCACCTGGTCGGCTGGGAGTCCGCGCCGACGCTGAGCTACACGATGGTGGCGGTCACCATCGGGCAGATCTGGGTGAGCCTGCCGTTCGGGGTGCTGATGATGACCTCGGGCCTGAACGCCGTGCCCACCGTGCTCGTCGACGCCGCCCGTGACGCCGGCGCCTCGCTGCCCCGCGCGGTGTGGTCGGTGTTGTTGCCGATGAACGTCGTACCCACCGTCATCGTGGCGACGTTCACCGGTATCTCCGTGCTCGGCAGTTTCACGGTGCCCTACCTCACCGGCCCGTCGGCGCCGAACATGCTCGGACCGCAGATGACCAACACGTTCGGGTCGTTCAACCAGCCACAGCAGGCGCAGGTGATGGCGATGGTGGTGTTCGCGCTCGCCGCGGTGATCGGCGCGGTCTACGTGTGGGCCAACTTCCGTACCGCCAAGCGTTCGGGAGCGGTGCTGTGACGGCGCCGGAGGTCCCGGTCGTCCGTCCGGACGACCTCGACGCACGCACCGGGACAGCGGGTCCCGGCGCCAGTTCGACGACGCCACCACCACCGGTGCCCGACGTCGCACCGCCGGGCGGGCTGGTGGGCCGGGTGGTCGCCCGCGTCCTGCTGGCGGCGTTCGTGCTCGTGCTCGGCGTGTTCATCCTGGGCCCGCTGGTGTGGCTGGCCGCCCGGGCGTTCTCGGGTGCCTGGAAGTTCCCGGCGCTGCTGCCGGGGGAGTGGACCCTGCACTGGTGGCGGCAGGTGCTGTCCGACCAGACGCTCGGCAGTTCGATCCGACTCAGCTTCACGTTCGCGCCGGTGGTGACGGTGGTGTCCGCGGTGATCTGCCTGCCGGCGGCGTACGCGTTCTCCCGCTACCAGTTCCCCGGCCGGCGGGTGCTGCTGATCTCGCTGTTCGCCACCAACGCGTTCCCCAAGATCGGCCTGTTCGTGTCCATCGCCGGGCTGTTCTACTCCCTGCACCTGATGGGCACCTTCGTCGGCGTCGTGGTGATCCAGATGCTCGGCACGGTGGTGTTCATGACCTGGATCCCGGCGGCGGCGTTCGCCTCCGTCCCGCGCAGCCTGGAGGAGGCCGCCCGCGACGTCGGGGCGCGGCCGCTCACGGTGTTCTTCCGGGTGACGTTCCCGCTGGCGGCGCCGGGCATCCTGGTGGCGATGATCCTCTCGTTCCTCGCGTCCTTCGACGAGGCGCAGGGCACGTTCCTGGTCGGCGCGCCGACGTACGTCACCATGCCGACGGAGATGTACACCCTCGTCCTCAACTACCCCGAGCAGGCCGCGGCGGTCTTCTCCATCTTGTTGTCGATCCCCTCGGTGGTGCTCATGCTGCTGGTCCGCCGGCACGTGATGGGAGGGCACCTGGCCGAGGGCTTCCAGCTTCGTTAGGGGCTACCCCATGGCCGAACCCACCTCCGCGGTCAGCGACCGGCAGGGCCCGGACGACCGGTCCGCGACGGGTGCCGCCGGCGCGACCGGCACGTCCGCGACCACTGCCGGCGGTCCGGACCGCGACGCCGACGCCGGGCTGGTGCTGCACCAGGTGGCCAAGACGCTCGGCGGCCGGCTGATCGTCGACAACCTCGACCTGCGGGTGCGGCGCGGCGAACTCGTCTGCCTGCTCGGCCCGTCCGGCTGCGGCAAGACGACCACGCTGCGGATGATCGGCGGCTTCCTGCGACCGGACGCCGGCCAGGTGCTGATCGGCGGCCGCGGCTACACGACCACCCCGCCGGAGCGCCGTCCGACGGCGATGGTGTTCCAGAACTACGCGCTCTGGCCGCACATGAACGTCTTCAAGAACGTCGCCTTCGGCCTGCGGCTGCGCAAGCTGCCCAAGGCCGAGATCGCCGAACGCGTCGAGCGGACCCTCGCCCTGGTCAACCTGACCCACCACATCCGAAGCTTCCCGGCGCAGATCTCCGGCGGCGAACAGCAGCGCGTGGCGCTGGCCCGGGCGCTCGTCCTCGAGCCGGAGGTGCTGCTGCTGGACGAGCCGCTGTCCAACCTGGACGCCAAGCTGCGGGTCAAGGTGCGCGAGGACATCAAGGAGATCCAGCAGCGGGTGGGCATCACGACGGTCTTCGTCACCCACGACCAGGACGAGGCGTTGTCCATCTCCGACCGGATCGCGGTGATGAACGCCGGGAGGATCGAGCAGTACGCCGGTGCGCACGACCTCTACCGCGAGCCGCGCACCCGGTTCGTGGCCGACTTCGTGGGGACGATGAACTTCTTCGAGGGGCAAGTGCGCGCGGCCCCGGCGGGCGGGACCGGAGACGCGGGAGCCGTGGTGGAGGTGGGCGACGTCGTGGTGCCGTGCCACGCCCCGTCCGCCCTCGCCGAGCAGCCCGGCCTGGTCGGGGTCCGCCCCGAGGACGTGCGGGTCGGGCACCCCGGCGGCGTGCCGGCGCGGGTGGTCCGGGAGGTGCCCCGCGGCCACTTCACCGAGTTCGTGCTCGACCTCGGGCCGCTCACCCTGCGCGCCTTCGTCGGCGCCGACACCCCCGTCGGCCAGGAGACGGTGCCGGTGACCTTCGGGCGGGCCCTGGTCTACGCCGACGGCAAACTGCGGTCCGAACTCCCGGGCGGGCGCGCGGAGGGATAGCGGTCGAGGTAGCCCGGCAGGTCCACGGCCGGCGTCCGTACCCGCGTGGCGGCGAGGATCGCGTCCACCATCGCGAGCGTGACCGCGTCGGCGGCGGCCGCCTGCACCGCGGCCACGCCACCGATCTCGGCGGCGCCGGGCCAGGACACCGGTGCGGCCGCGACCGGGTCGGTCGTGCCCGTGGCCAGGGCGAAGATCGAGTCCCCGTCGACCAGGGTGTGCACCGGCCGGACCGACCGGGCCAGGCCGTCGTGCGCCGCCGCGGCCATCCGCAGCGTCTGCGGGTGGGTGAGCCGGGCGTTCGTGGCCACGACGGCGAGGCTGGTGTTCAGGACGTCCAGGGGCTCGCCTGATTCCTCTGCCCGGGCCGCCGGGTCGGCCTGCACCCGGGCGTGCTCCGCAGGCGCCGGGACTCCCGGCCGCAGCGCCTCGTCGGTGACGTACTGCGCGGCCAGCAGCGCACCCGTGTCGCCCAGGCAGGGTGAACCGTAGGCGTTGGCCACCACCAGCGCGCCGACCACGATGCCGCCGGGTAGCCGGACGCTCGCCGTACCCACGCCGCCCTTGAGCCGGGGCAGGCTGAACGACGCGCCGGTTCCCGCGCCCACGCAGCCGGTGCGGACCACGCCGGAGGCGGCCTCGGTGGCCGCCGCGTAGCCGAGGTCGGCGTCCGGACGGTTGTGGAGGTCCCCGCCCTTGCCCAGGTCGAAGACGATCGCGGCCGGCACCACCGGCACCACCGCCTCCGGGCCGATGGCCACTCCGCGGCCCTGCTCCTCACACCAGCGCTGTACGCCGGTGGCGGCGGCCAGCCCGAACGAGCTTCCGCCGGCCAGCGTCACCGCGTCCACGGTGTCGACCAGCGTCCCGGGCGCCAGCGCGTCCGTCTCGTGCGTACCCGGCCCACCGCCGCGTACGTCGACCGCGCCGATGGTCCCGGGTGGCGGGATCACCGCCGTGACGCCGGTCAGCCAGCCGCCACCCACGCGCTCGACCTGGCCCACCAGCATGTCCGGCACGTCAGTGAGGGCGCCGTACGGATTGACCGGCCCGCCCGCGTTCTGCTGTTCGTCCACAAGTGCCGAGCTTAGGGGGATCCGCACCGTCCCGGCACGTCTCGATCCTGGCGGAACCTGCCGTTGCGAGCGGCGTGTCCGATCGCTCCGGGAGGCTCGGACAGCGATGCGGCCCTGCCTGGACCGACCTTGGGAGTGGGCGTTCAGGCGTGGCGGCCCTGCCCCGACCGGCCTTGGGGGTGCGGCCTGGAACACTGGAGCCGTCATGAACGCGGTTCGCCGAACGCGCGCCAGGTCGAACGGGCAGAGGGATGGACACAGGTCGAACGCACTCACCTCGCGTCGCCGCGAGCCGGCAGGGCGCGGGCGGCACCGCCGCGCGCGCTGCCGCCCCCGAGCACGGCGCCCCCTCCAGCCGCGCCGAGGCACGAGTCGACCTCGCCGCCATCCGCGCCAATGTCGAGGCGATCCGCGGCCGGGTCGGTGACGCCGCCGTGCTGGCCGTGGTCAAGGCCGACGGCTACGGCCACGGCCTGGTCCCGGCGGCCCGGGCCGCGGTCGACGGCGGGGCCGGCTGGCTGGGCGTGGCCACGGTCGAGGAGGCGCTGGCCCTGCGTGCGGCCGGGCTGACCGCGCCGCGGATCCTGTCCTGGCTGGCCGTACCCGGCGAGCGGTGGCAGCCGGCACTGGCCGCCGGCGTCGACGTCGCCGCCTACTCCGCCTGGCGGCTGAACGAGATCGCCGAGGCGGCCGAGCACGCCGGCACCACGGCGCGGGTGCACCTGAAGATCGACAGTGGACTCAACCGCGGCGGCGCGGGGCCGAAGGACTGGCCGGCCCTGATCGACGCGGCGCTCAGCGCGCAGGCGGAGGGCACCGTCCGGGTCGCCGGGATCTGGTCCCACCTGGCCTGCGCCGACGAGCTCGGCCACCCGTCGGTCGACCGGCAGCTCGCGGTGTTCGAGGAGGCGGTGGCGTTCGCCGAACGCGTGGGGATCCGGCCAGAGGTACGCCACCTCGCCAACTCCGCCGCGACGCTCACCCGGCCCGACACCCACTTCGACCTCGTACGCCCGGGTCTCGCGGTCTACGGCCTGTCCCCGGTGCCCGAGGTGTCCTCACCGGACGAGCTCGGCCTGGTCCCCGCGATGTCGTTGCGGGCCCGGCTGGCCCTGGTCAAACGAGTGCCGGCCGGTGAGGGCGTGTCGTACGGCCACCGGTACGTCACCACCACCGAGACCACCCTCGGCCTGGTGCCGCTGGGGTACGCCGACGGGGTGCCGCGGGCCGCGAGCAACCTCGGGCCGGTCTGGGCCGGCGGGCGACGGCGTACGATCGCCGGCACCGTGTGCATGGACCAGTTCGTGATCGATCTCGGCGACGACCCCACCGTCGCCGGAGACGAGGTGGTGCTGTTCGGCGCGGGGACCTCCGGCGAGCCGACCGCCCAGGACTGGGCCGACGCCACCAACACGATCTCCTGGGAGATCGTCACCCGCATCGGTGCCCGCGTGCCCCGGCACTACGTCGGGGGAGGGCCTGATGGCAGGTGAGCTGAACCGCGTCGGCCGCGCCGTCGACCGCGCGGGTCAGGTGGGCAGGCTCGGTCGAGCCACTCGGGTCTCCCGGGTCGCCCAGGTAGCGAAGGCCGCCAGGGCCGCCCGGCCGGGCCGGGCCGACGGCGCGGACCGGATGGTCGAGCTGCTCGGCAGCCGCACCGGCGTCCTCGGTGCCGCCACCGGCATGCTGGCGGCCGGTGCCGCCGCCGGGATCGCGCTCGAACGCTACGTCGTCGGCCGGCGCCGCACCGCCGACCTGCGCGACGACGGCCCGCTCGGCACCCGGCGCGGCGCCCCGACGATCGTCAAGACCGCCGACGGCCTGGAGCTGTACGCCGAGGTCGACGAGCCGAACCCCCGGGTGCCGAACCCGCTCACCGTGGTCTTCTGCCACGGGTACGCCCTCAACCTCGACTGCTGGCACTTCCAGCGGGCCGCGCTGGCCGGCGAGGCGCGGATGGTGTTCTACGACCAGCGGTCCCACGGCCGCTCCGGCCGCTCGCCGAGCACCCTGTGCAACGTCGACCAGCTCGGCAAGGACCTCGGCGAGGTGCTCACCGCCCTCGCCCCGGAGGGCCCGGTCGTGCTCGTCGGCCACTCGATGGGCGGCATGTCCGTGCTGGCACTGGCCGACCAGCACCCCGAGATCTTCGCCGAGCGGGTCGTCGGGGTCGCCCTGCTGGCCAGCAGCGCCGGCGGTCTGGACTCGGTGACGCTCGGCGTGCCCGGGCCGGTCGGGAGGCTGGTGCACCGGCTGACACCGGCCGCGGTCGCCGCGATGTCCCGGGCGCCCGGCCTGATCGAGCGTGGCCGCAAGGCCGGCAGCGACGTGGCGTACTTCCTCACCAAGCACTACTCCTTCGGCTCGAAGGTCTCCCGGGCGCGGGTGGAGTTCGTGGCGGAGATGCTCGCGAGTACGCCGATCGAGGTGGTGGCGGACTTCTACCCGGGGTTCGCCCAGCACGACAAGTACCACGCGCTGGAGGCGCTGCACGGCGTGGAGACGCTGGTCATGGGCGGCCGCGAGGACCTGATCACCCCGGTGGAGCACAGCCGCGAGATTGCCGAGCGGCATCCCGCCGCGGAGTACATCGAGCTGTCCGACAGCGGGCACATGTTCCTGATCGAGCATCCGGACGTGGTCAACGCCGCGCTGGCGGACCTGCTCGGCCGGGCCGCCGCGGCGGCGGGTTCGATGACGCAACCACCGGTGGACGAGACCGGCTGACCGCGGCTGGACGCCGAACCGCCGTACGACCGGCCGGACGAGGAACGACCAACCGGGCGGACGAAGAACAGACTGACCGAAGAACGAGCGAACGAGCAGACGAAGCGGAGCGCACAAGGTGACCGACCTGCACGTCGTCGAGGCCAAGCCCACGGACGCGGCTGCCCTGGTGGGCGTCATCCACGCGGCGTTCGGCGCCCGGCCGCCGCTGGACCCACCGGGCACCGCGTTGCGGGAGACGGTCCAGACGGTGGAGGACGCGGTGCGTTCCTACGGCGGCCTGCTGGCCCAGGTCGACGGCCGTCCCGCCGGCGCCATGCTGCTCGCCGAGAACGCCGGGTGGCTCGACCTGCGCCGGGTGTCGGTGCACCCGAGGTTCCAGCACCGCGGCGTGGCCACCGCGATGGTCGGCTGCGCGGAGGAGGTGGCGGCCGAACGCGGGCTCGCCGGCGTACGCCTGGTCGCCCGCGCCGAGTTGCCGGCCACGCTCACGTTCTGGCGGCACCGCGGCTACCTCGAGGCCGGCCGGGACGGGCCGAACGTCCACCTGGCCAAGCGACTGCCGGTGGAGGTGACGGCGGTCAGCGTCGAGGACACCCAGGAGGTCGGCCGGCGGCTCGCGAAGATCCTGCGCGCCGGTGACCTGGTGTTGCTGACCGGGGAGCTCGGCGCCGGCAAGACCACCTTGACGCAGGGGATCGGCGTCGGCCTGGGTGTTCGCGGGCAGGTCACCTCGCCCACGTTCGTGATCGCCCGCGCGCACCCGTCGACGGTCGGTGGCCCGCCGCTGGTGCACGTCGACGCCTACCGGCTCGGCGGCGTGGCCGAACTCGACGACCTCGACCTGGACACCTCCGTGGACGACGCGGTCACGGTGGTCGAGTGGGGCGAGGGCCTTGCCGAGGGCCTGGCCGAGGACCGGCTGGAGATCGTGGTGAGCCGGGGCGTGGGGGAGGAGACCACGGGCGAAGCCGAGGGGCGATCGGGTGAAACCGAGGACGAACGCGAGGATGTCCGGCAGGTCCGGGTCGTCCCGGTCGGCCGGCGCTGGCTGGACGTCGCGGTGCGCGACGCGCTCGCCGAAGGTCTCGCGGCCGACGTCAGGTCCGTCCCGAACTGACCTTCGCCACCGGTGCGGGCTAGCCTGACCAACGTGCTGCTCCTCGCGTTCGACACGGCCACCCCGGCGATCACGGTCGCGCTCCACGACGGGACGTCGGTGGTGGCGACGTCCACGGTCGTGGATGCCATGCGTCACGGCGAGCTCCTCGCCCCCGGCATCGCGGCGGTGCTCGACCAGGCCGGTGCCGACCGGACCGACCTGACCGACATCGCGGTCGGCGTCGGCCCCGGCCCGTTCACCGGGCTGCGGGTCGGCCTGATGACGGCCCGGACGCTGGGTCACGTCCTGGACATTCCGGTGCACGGCGTGTGCACGCTCGACGTGCTCGCCGCCGCCGAGATCGACTCCGGACCGTTCTGCGTGGCGACCGACGCGCGGCGCAAGGAGGTCTACTGGGGGAGATACGCCGACCGGCACACCCGCGTCGACGGCCCGCTGGTGGACCGGCCGGACGCCCTCGCCACTTCCGACCCCGTGGTGGGACGCGGCGCGACGCTGTACCCCGCGGCGTTCCCGACCGCGGCTGGCCCGGTGGACCCCGATGCCGCGGTGCTGGCCGAGCTGGTGGCATCCGGCACGGCGAAGGTCGTACCCGCGACTCCGATGTACCTCCGCCGTCCCGACGCGGTCGAGCCCCGCAGCCGCAAGCGTGTCCTGACCGCACGCGAGGAGCGGGTCCCGACGTGATCTCCATCCGGCCGGCTCGAACCGATGACCTCGCGACGTTGCGCGCGCTGGAGACGGCCTGCTTCGGCCGGGACGCCTGGGGCGAGCAGGCACTGGAAGGCGAGCTGGCCGGGGTGCCCGACACCAGGTGCGTTCTCGTGGCCGAGGACGCCGACGCCACCGGCACCGATGTCGGCGACACCTGCTGGGGCACCGGCGCCGACACCGACGAGCCCGCGATCGCGGGGTACGCCTCCCTGCTCGCGGTCGCGGCCACGGCAGACGTACAACGCATCGCCGTACGACCGGACCGCCGCCGGGAGGGGATCGGGCGGGCGCTGCTGGACGCCCTGCTCGCACAGGCCCGGGTCCGTGGCTGTGCCGAAGCCCTGCTGGAGGTACGCCACGACAACGCCGCCGCTCTGGCGATGTACGAGGCGACCGGCTTCGAGCAGATCGCCCGGCGGCGCGGCTACTACCACGGTGTGGCCGACGCCCTGGTACTCCGGCTCGCCCCGCTGGGCGAGGAGCTCCCCGCCGCCCAACTCTGATCCCCCGGGCCCTGATCCCGGGCGGCTCCCCGGAACCGTCCGTACCATCGATCGGCCGGGGAAGTGCCGGTTGCCGGTCTCGGACGATCTTGTCCCGATTGCTTGACGGTCCTGTGGCGGACTCTTACCTTCGTGCGAGAAATCGATTGCTCGCACGCTTTCGCCGTGCGCAGAACGCCGGCGGCTCTTGGTGAGGTGTACCGCCGGTCGGGAGGGAACCATGAACGACCGACTCGGCCTGAGCCGCCGTGCCCTGCTCCACCTGTCCGCGGTCGCGGCCGGCGGTGTGGTTCTCGCGGGATGTTCGGGCGGCGACAACCAGACACAGAACGGCGGCCCGAAGAGTGGGCCCAAGCCGACCTCGCAATCCCGCAAGGGATCGCGCGTCAAGCCGATGACTGTTCCGGCGAAGCTCAAGGAGTCGCCCGAGCTGGCCAAGCTGGTGCAGGCCGGCAAGCTGCCCAAGCTCGAGGAGCGGCTGCCCAAGCACCCCTACGTCGTACCCCACAACTGGCTGGACCACGGGAAGTACGGCGGCGTGATCAGCACGGTCACCTCCGCCAGCGACTCCAGTACCCATGCGGAGTTCATGTACGGCCACTCGTTGCTGCGCTGGCTCAACGACGGCAAGGACATCGCCCCGGGGCTGGTGGAGTCGTGGGAGTCCAACGCCGACGCCAGTGAGTGGACCCTGCACTTCCGCGAGGGGCTGAAGTGGTCCGACGGCCAACCGTGGTCCACCGACGACATCATGTTCTGGTGGAACGACATGGTGCTCAACACCCAGCACAGCGAGGTCCCCCCGGACGAGGCGCGCTCGGGCAAGGGCACCGTCATGAAGATGACCGCGCCGGACGCGCTGACCATCTCGATGAAGTTCGACGCGCCCGCCCCGCTGACCGCCGACCGGCTGGCCATGTGGGTCAAGCGCGGCAACGGCCCGGGCTGGATGGAGCCCAAGCACTACCTCAAGAAGTGGCACCCGAAGTACAACCCTTCGGTGGGCAAGGACTGGGCCACCGACAAGGGCCAGTTCGACCAGAAGCGGGCCTGGACCCGCAACCCCGACTGCCCGGTGATGACCGGCTGGAAGTGCAAGTCGTACAAGGAAGGCCGCCGGGTCGTCTTCGACCGCAATCCGTACTACTGGTGTGTCGGGCCCGACGGCGCGCAGCTCCCCTACCTCGACGCGCTGAACTTCAACGTCGTCCAGAACCCCGAGGTGCAGAAGCTGCAGGCCGTCGAGGGGAAGATGAACTTCCTGTTCGGCGGGTTCACCTCGTTGTTCCTCAACGACATCTCCTCGCTCAAGCAGGCGCAGTCCAAGACCAAGCTCGACGTGGTCCTGTGGGACGCCGGCGACGGCAGCGGTTCGCTGGTGTTCTTCAACCAGGACTACTACGAGCCGAAGATGCGCAAGCTGATCCGGAACGCGAAGTTCCGCCAGGCGCTGTCGCACGCCTACAACCGGGCCGAGGTGCAAAAGGCGGTCTACTACAACACCGGCGAGCTCACCACCGGGACGATGAGCCCGAAGGCGATCGAGTTCCACGTCAACGACGAGGGCAAGAAGGTCTACAGGTCGTGGCGGGACAGCTACATCAAGTACGACCCGGAGCTGGCCAAGAAGATCCTCGACGAGATCGGCGTGGTGGACAAGGACGGTGACGGCAAGCGGGAGATGCCGGACGGGTCCAAGCTCCACGTTCGGCTCGACTACCAGGCCGACACCGCGCAGGAGCACCAGCACAAGAACAACCTGCTGAAGAAGGACTGGGACGCGATCGGCATCGACACCCGGCTCAACCCGGTGCCGCCGGACGGCTTCGGCGACCAGTGGCGGTTCGGCAAGCTGATGACCAACACCACGTGGGAGACGGGCGACGGGCCCAACTGCCTGGTCTACCCGCAGTGGCTGGTGCCGATGGAGTCCTCGCGCTGGGCTCCGCTGCAGGGCGAGTTCTACAACGAGCGCGGTACGCCGGGTGAGAAGAAGGAACTCAACGTCGATCCGTACAAGCGCACGCCGCCGCGGATGGACGCCGAGCCGGGCAGTCCCGTCGCCCGGCTGTGGAAGATCTACGACCAGACCAAGGTCGAGCCGGACCAGATGAAGCGGAACCAGCTCGTCTGGGAGATGGTGAAGATCCACATCACCGACGGCCCGTACCTGCTCGGCGTCGTGGCGAACACGCCGTACATCCTGCTCGTGCACGAGGACATGCAGAACGTCCCGGCACGGAACGAGCTGGCCATGGGCGGGTTCGCCGCACCCTGGATCCACCCGACGCCGGCGGTGTACGACCCGGAGACGTGGTTCTGGACCAACCCCGACCAGCACACGATCTGACCGTAGGAACTCGGGCACATCAGACCGCGAGCCCGGTCCGCCGCACCGGCGGGCTAGGCTCGCGGTCGTGCTGTGTGTGAACGACCGTGCTGTGAACGAGGAGTGGGCCGAGGTGGTCGCGTGAGCGACGAGCCGCTGGTGCTGGGCATCGAAACGTCGTGCGATGAGACAGGTGTCGGAATCGTCCGGGGCGGCACCCTGCTCGCCGACGCGGTCGCCTCCAGCCTGGAGGAGCACGCGAGGTTCGGCGGCGTGGTGCCCGAGGTCGCCAGCCGGGCGCACCTGGAGGCGATGATCCCGTCGGTCGACCGGGCCTGCGAGACGGCCGGCATCCGGCTCGCCGACGTGGACGCGATCTCGGTGACCAGCGGGCCCGGACTCGCCGGTGCCCTCCTCGTCGGCGTCGCCGCGGCGAAGGCGCTGGCCCTCGGTCTGGGCAAGCCGCTGTACGGCGTCAACCACCTGGCCGCGCACGTCGCGGTGGACACCCTCGAACACGGCCCGCTGCCCGAGCCGTGCGTGTCCCTGCTGGTGTCCGGCGGGCACTCCTCGCTGCTGCTCGTCGAGGACGTCACCGACACGGTGGACCCGCTCGGCTCCACCGTGGACGACGCCGCGGGCGAGGCGTTCGACAAGGTGGCCAGGCTGCTGGGCCTGCCGTTCCCCGGTGGCCCCTACGTCGACCGGGAGGCGAAGGCCGGCGACTCGGCGTACGTCCGGTTCCCGCGCGGGCTGACCGGTCAACGTGACCTTGCGCGGCACCGGTTCGACTTCTCCTTCTCCGGTCTGAAGACGGCCGTCGCCCGCTGGGTGGAGACCCGGGAGCGTGCCGGAGAGCCGGTGCCGGTGGCCGACGTCGCCGCGTCCTTCCAGGAGGCGGTGTGTGACGTGCTCACCCGCAAGGCCGTGGACGCCTGCCGCACCAGGGGTGTGGACGACCTGCTGATCGGTGGCGGGGTCGCTGCCAACTCCAGGTTGCGCGCGATGGCCGAGGAACGCTGCGCCGCCGCCGGGATCCGGCTGCGGGTGCCGCGGCCCAAGCTGTGCACGGACAACGGCGCCATGGTGGCCGCGCTGGGCGCACAGATGCTGGCCCGCGGGCGGACCGCGTCCCGGCTGGACCTGGTGGCCGACTCCTCGCTTCCGGTCACGACCGTCGCCGGCTGACCTCTCGTTTCCCCTTCGTACGTTTGGTTCCGACTGGGCTGGTTGTTCGGTTCGCCCCGGTTGCCGCCTGATTGCCGACCGGTGTCAACGTCGGATTGCGCTCGCTCCCGGTGCGGGTTACCGGTCGCACGATTGACCGGGCGGGGGAGCGGATAGGAGGCGGACAGGAGAAGCGTCACAGCTCACCGGAGCCGCCATGACCACTCGCACCGCGAACGGGTCCGGTGTCGTCCCCGGAGACCAGCCCGGAGATCAGCCCGGAGACCAGCCCGGAGACCAGCCCGGTGGCCGGGTAGCAAGCCGGTCGAAGAGTCGGTCCAAGGGCCGGCTGGAGAGTCAGCCCACCGGGCAGCCCAGGACCCAGCCCAGGACTCTGCCCAGGACTCAGCACAGTGGCCGGCACGGGAGCGAGCCCGGGGACCGGCCCAGGAGCAGGACCAGCGCCCGTCCCGGCAGGAGGATGGTCTGGGTGCCCGGCGGCACGTTCGCGATGGGCAGCGACGACTTCTACCCCGAGGAGCGCCCGGTCCGCACGGTCGAGGTGGCCGGCTTCTGGATGGACGAGCGCCCGGTGACGGTGTCGGAGTACCGCCGGTTCGTCCGGGCCACCGGCTACGTCACGGTCGCCGAACGCCGGCTCGACGCGGACCTGCATCCCGGTGCGGACCCGAGACTGACGACGCCGGGCTCGCTGGTCTTCCACCCCACGCCGGGGCCGGTGGACCTGTCCGACTGCGGTAGCTGGTGGTCGTATGTCCCGGGCGCGAACTGGCGCCGGCCCGAAGGCCCCGGCAGCGCCCCGCACGGACGCGAACGCCATCCGGTGACGCACGTCGCCTACGAGGACGCCGAGGCGTACGCGCACTGGTCGGGCAAGCAACTTCCGACCGAGAGCGAGTGGGAGTACGCGGCGCGCGGTGGGCTGGACGGCGCGGTCTACGCGTGGGGTGACGACTTCAGCCCGCGCGGACGCCTGATGGCCAACGTCTGGCAGGGCGACTTCCCGTGGCGTCACGCCGGGCTCGGCCCGTTCGAGCGGACGTCGCCGTCCGGGCTGTTCCCCGCCAACGGGTACGGCCTGCTGGACATGACCGGCAACGTGTGGGAGTGGACCAGCGACGTCTACCGCGCGCCGGAGCCGGACCGCGCGGCCAAGGCGGCCTGCGTACCCCTGCTCGTACCTCTCGACCGGCAGTCGCCGCTGCCCTGGCAGCGCACCGCGGCCGACGCCGAGGCCGGCACCGCCGACGGGAACCGCGTGGCGCGGGTGGTCAAGGGCGGCTCGTACCTGTGTTCGGCGACGTATTGCCTGCGGTATCGCCCGGCGGCCAGGCAGCCCAGCGACTCCGCCACCGCGACCGGCCACGTCGGCTTCCGGTGCGTCGTCCACCCCCGCTGACGCGCGCGGCGTGATGTGGCCGGGGTCAGCCGAGCCCGAGCACGAACAGCCCGAGCACACACGCGGCGATGAACGCGATGGTGGCGAGGTAGAGCCCGGCCGCACCCGCCGTCGCGGTGTAGGGCCCCATCAGGTCGCGGTCGCGGGAGATGCCGTACATGAACGCCAGCAGGGGTAGCAGCAGCACCGCATTCAGCACCTGCGTCAGCACCAGGATCGGGATCAGCGGCGCGCCCGGCACCAGCACCACGGCCGCCGCGACGCCGGTGACCAGCACGTACGTCAGGTAGAAGAGGGTGGCGTCGCGCATGCTGTCGTCCAGAGCGGCCTCGTAGCCGGTGAACTCACACACCGAGTACGCCGTCGACAGCGGCAGAATCGCCGCCGCGAGCAGGCCGGCCCCGATCAGCCCGATGCCGAACAACCCGCTGGCGAGCCGGCCGGCCACGGGTTCGAGCGCGCGGGCCGCATCCGCGGCGGTGTCGATCGGGACACCTCTGGTGTGCAGGGTGCTCGCGCAGGCGACCACGACGAACGCGCCGATCACGCCGGTGAGCACCGCGCCGGTCACCACGTCGATCCGTTCGTAGCGCAGGTCGGCCGGCCGCAGCTTCTTGTCCACAGCGTAGGACTGGATGAAGCTCAGGCCCCACGGTGCGAGGGTGGTGCCGACGGTGGCGGTGGCGATCAGCAGCGCGTCCCGGTCGAACGGCATCGTCGGCACCACGAGTCCGCGGGCGACCTGCCCCCAGTCGGGGTGGCCGAGGAGGCCGGCGGCGACGTACGCCACGAACACCGTGGCAAGCGCCATCAGGATGTGTTCCACCCGGTGGAAGCTGCCGCGCAGGACGAGCAGCGACACCACGACCGCGGCCAGCGGGACGGAGACGTACCGGCTGACCCCGAAAAGCTCGAAGCCCGCCGCGATCCCGGCGAACTCCGCGCAGGTCGTGCCCACGTTCGCCACCACGAGGGCGACGACGGCGAGCCCGGCCGCGCGCACGCCGTACCGCTGGCGGATCAGTCCGGTGAGGCCCTGACCGGTGACCACGCCCATCCGGGCGCCGAGGTTGTGGAAGACGACCAGCGCGACGGTGGACAGCAGGAGCACCCACAGCAGTTGGTAGCCGTGGTCGGCGCCGAGCACGGAGTACGTCGTGATCCCGGCCGGATCGTCGTCGGACAGTCCGGCCAGCAGCCCGGGCCCGAGCACCGACACAAGCGCCAGCATGCGTACCCGCCAGGCGGCCCGGGGCGGCGCGGCGCGGTGACCGACATGTGGGGTCATGACGCCGGGTCCTCCCGCGGCCCCCGGTGGTCGCCGCGGTGATCGCCGCGGTCGCCGTGGTCGCCGCGTCGGCGGCCGAGGTGCCGCGGCCGGTGCGTTCGCCAGCCGCGCAGCCGGAAGAAGCGCCGCCTGGTCAGGGGAGACCGCGACCGCAGGACGTGGCGGTAGTGGCGGCCGGTCTCCTCGGGGAGTTCGTCGAGCACCCGGCCGGCGTCCTCGGGGCCGAGCGCGAGCATCAGCCGGCCGCCCACGGCCGGATCGGTGGCGGCGACCGCCTCCGCCGCGCGTGCGGGCCCGACCGTCCGCAGCACGTCGGTGGCGCTGTCCACGTCCAGCCGGGTGAGGAGCTCCGCCAGCCCGCGGGCGTCCAGGCGGTGCACCGTGGCCGCGGTGGTGGCGAGCTGGACGACGTGCCCCCGGCTCGACGTCAGGTGCAGGTCGCGCCAGTCGACGGCGCGTTCGGGCAGCCGCTCGCCGAGGAGACGCAGGCCGAGCCGCCGGCAGACCGCGCCCATCCCCACGTCGACGGCGGCCACCTCCAGGCGCTGGTCGGGTAGCCGGGTGAGCAGGACGTCGGACACCCGGGCGAGCCGGTGCCCCACGACGTCCACGATCTGGGTGTCCAGGACGTCGCGTACCAGCAGGAGTTCGTCGCCGGCGAGTTCGAAACCGTCGGCGTACGCGGAGATGGGTTCGGCGTCGCGCAGCTGGACGGCGGACCGCTCGAACGACGCGACCTCGCCCCAGGGCACCAGGTGCGTGGCCCGGCTGCGGGACCCGACCAGCAACCGGTGCACGACCGGATGTGGTGAGCCGATCCGCGCGGTGAGGTCGCGCAGGTGGCCGACGGTGGCGCCGTCGGCGGTCCGGACCGGCTGCCCCGTCTCGCCGGTGAGCGCCAGCATGAGCCGAGCGTAGGAGCCCGGGCCCGGCGAGTACTCACGAACCGCCACGGCCCGTACGCGCGTCGTTCAGCCGCCGCCCGCTCGCGTCGTACGAGCGCACCGCCACCAACGGGACCAGGGTGACCGACGCGGGCGGCCGCGTTCTCCGGGTTCGGGGCCGGTCCGGGTGGGCAGGCCGGCGGCCGCCCACGCCTTGGTGCCGCCGCGCAGGGACACCGCCGGGCGGCCGAGCCGGGCCAGCCGTTCCGCACCCTGCCGCGACCGGTTTCCCAGCGAGCACACCGTCAGGACCTGGCCGGGTGGCAGCGTGTCGAGGGCGAACGCCAGCCGGTCCAGCGGGACGTTCACCGCGCCCGCGACGTGGCCGGCGGCGTACTCCTGCGGACTCCGTACGTCGACCACCGGGTCGCCGGCCGCCCACAGCGCCCGCGCCGCCGTGAGGTCGACCTCCTCCGCCGCCGGTGGGATCGTCGTCATCCCGTCATCATCTCGCTACTGTCCCGCCACTGGATCTTGCGGTTGGCCGACCCCCGGGCGAACTCGGTCACCGGCCAGGTGCTCACAATCGACGGTGGCCACGAACTCACCCGATTCCTCGAAGCCGGCGGCCGGGCCCGCGGGCCCTACGGAGGTTTGGCACCATGACCGAATGCCGCTACGCCGATGGCGGGCGAGGACGGCCTACGCCGTCGCGCTCGCGCTCCTGCTGATCATGTCCACCGCCTGCGGCATGTCCGGCGACGGTGGCGGCCGGGACCGGGCCGGGAGCGCGGACCACGGCGCTCGGGGTGGCCGGAAGGTGACACCGACGAGCAGCCCGAGCCCCACCGCCACGCCCACGCCGACGCCGAGTCCGGACTCGAAGCCGCTGGCGTGGGGGCCGACCGAGGCGGAGTGGCGCAGCGCCCAGCAGACCGTGGCGGGCATGACGGCCAGCCAGAAGGCCGGCCAGGTGATCGTGGCCGGCTTCCAGGGGACCGAGGCGCCGATCGAGTCGCTGCGCAAGTACCACGTCGGCGGCGTGATCGTGATGGGCTACAACGTCGAGTCGGCGGCGCAGGTGGGCGCTGTCAACGCCGCCCTGCACGCGGAGGCCCGCAAGGAGGGCCGCGACTGGCCGCTGCTGGTCGGCGTGGACCAGGAAGGTGGGCTGGTCGCCAGGGTCAAGGCGCCGTTGACGGAGTTCCCTGCGTACATGACGCTCGGCGCCGCCCGCGATCCGAAGCTCGCCCGGCGCGTGGCGCGGGCCAGCGGGGAGGAGCTTCGCAAGCTCGGGTTCACGATGGTCTTCGCGCCGGACGCCGACGTGACGACCGGACCGGACGACCCGACCATCGCCAGCCGCTCCGCCGGGGACGACCCCGAGGAGGTCGCCGCCATCGTCAAGGGCTCCTTGCAGGGGTACGCCGACGCCGGGATCCTGTCCGTTCCCAAGCACTTCCCCGGGCACGGCAGCGTCCCCGTCGACAGCCACGTCAGCCTGCCGGTCCAGCACGCCTCCCTGGCCACGCTGAAGCGCCGCGACCTGGTGCCGTTCGCCGCGTCGGTCAAGGACGGCGCGTCGGCGGTCATGGTCGCCCACATCGACGTACGTGCGGTCGACCCGGGCACGCCGGCGTCGGTGTCGAAGCCGATGATCGACGGGATTCTGCGCAAGCAGCTCGGCTTCCAGGGTGCGGTGTTCACCGACGCGCTGGAGATGGCCGCGGTGGCCGACAAGTACGGCAGCGCCGAGGCGGGCGTTCGCGCCCTGCTCGCCGGTGCCGACGTCCTCCTGCTGCCGGCCAGTGCGGCGAAGACGCATGACGCGATCATGGCGGCGCTGCGTTCGGGCCGGCTGCCGCAGGCGCGGCTTGACGAGGCAGCCGCCCGATCGATCGCGTTGATGCTGCACGCCAGGTCGACTGCGCAGAAGAAGCCGTCGCAGGTCGAGTTCGGCGGGGCGAAGGACGTCTCCTACGACGCCTCGCTGCAGGGGCTCACCGTGGTGTCGGGCAAGTGTGAAGGCCGCCTGGTGGGTGAGCGGATCAGCGTCGTCGGTGGCCGCGCCGAGGACCGGGCCCGGCTCACCGAGGCCGCCCGCAAGGCGGGCTTGACAGTTGGTGAGGGCGGCGACGTCGTACACCTGCTGAACCGGGGCGAGGCGGGCTCGGGCGCGGTGGTCGTCACGCTGGACACGCCGTACGGCCTGGCGCGCAGCTCCGCCTCCAAGGCGCGGATCGCGTTGTACGGGCGTACACCGGAAGCGTTCCACGCCCTGGTCGACGTGCTGACCGGCAGGGCCCGCGGTGGCGGCCGCCTTCCGGTGCACGTCGGGGACCTGCCCGCGCAGCACTGCCGCTAGCGAATCAGCCGGTACGAACTCCGGCCCGCGTCTCGCAGGGAGATCGCGGGCCGGAGTGTCGTACGGGCGAGTGGGGTCAGGACCGCAGCGCGGCCACGACGTCGATCTCCACCAGGATGTTGTTCAGCTGGGAGCCCACCGTGGTGCGGACGGGGTAGGGCTCGTCGAGGAACGACTCGTACACCCGGTTGAAGTCCGCGAAGTCGGCGAGGTCGGCCAGGTGCACGGTGGCCTTCACCACGTCGGCGAAGGTGAGTCCGCGCTCGGCGAGCACCGCGGCGACGTTGCGCATCACCTGAGCGGTCTGCTCGGCGACACCGCCCTCCACGAGCTTGCCGGTCTTCGGGTCGGCCGGGCCGAAGCCCGCGGTGTAGAGGAAACCGTTGGCCACGATGCCCTGGGAGTAGGCACCGGCCGGGTTGGGCGCCTGGTCGGTCTGGATCGCTTCCTTGGCCATGGAGGTCCTTCCGCTCGGTCCGATTCCTGCCGCTGAGCGACACTAACGGGTACACCCGGCCCGCCCACCGGTGCGTTGGCAGTACGCCCTCACCCGGCCGGCGGCGTCACCGGAGGCGTGACCAACGGCGTCACCAACAGCGCGGCGCTGCCGCCGGCGGTCCTGGTCACCACCAGCGTCGCGGCGGTCGAGCCCCGCGGGGCGAGCCGCTTGCGGAGCACGTCCGGGTCCACGTCCACGCCCCGCTTCTTCACGGTCAGCGCACCGACGTCGCGGGCGTGCAACGCGCGTTTGAGTACCTTCACGTCGTACGGCAGAACCTCCTCGACGCGGTACGCCGTGGCGAACGGCGTCGGCACCTGCCGGTCGGAGGTGAGGTAGGCGATCTTCGGGTGCACCAGTGCCCCGTCCACCAGCGGCGCCACCGCGGTCACCAGCCCGGCACGGATCACCGCGCCGTCGGGTTCGTAGAGATACCCGAGCGGCTCGCTGACCGGTGCCTCGCCCGGGTCGTCGGCGTCGGTGAGCCCGGCTGCCGCCGGCAGCACGGTCGCGCGCCGGCGTACGGGTTCACCGGTTCTCTCCGCCCGCGACCGCAGGGCACCCGACCACAGGGCAGCCTCCTTGACCTCGCGGCCCTCGCTGATCCACTCCGCCTCCACCTCGGCGGGTATCAGCGCGTGGGGGATGATCGGCGCGGTCTTGACGCAGGCGGTGCCGGTGAGCAGGTCGGTCACGAACGACCAGGGCGGTGAGTAGTCGGCCGGATCGAAGACCCGGCCCCGGCCCGAGCGCCTCGCCGGGTCGGCCACCACCCCGGCGTACTCCGAGCGGTCCACCTCGGTGACGTCGGCCACCTCGACCCGGGCGTGCACGGGGCCGGGTGAGCCGGGCGGGCCGGGTGCGCCGGGCGACGACGAAGTGGGGGAGCCCGGGGGTACGTCGAGGGTGGCCAGGGTGGCCAGGTTGGCCCGGGCGATCTCGGCGGTCAGCGGGTCCCGGTCGAACCCGGTCACGGCCAGCCCGGCCCGGGCCAGCGCCAGCAGGTCTCCGCCGATGCCACAGCACAGGTCGGCCACCCGCGCGGCGGCGGCCTGGTCGGGAGAGCCGCCCCCGGCGCCGAGCACGGCTGCGATCCGTCCGGCGCGGTACGCCGCGACTCCGGCCGTGGTGGCCTGTTCCAGCCCGTCACGGGTGAAGAACATCCGGTCCGCGTCGGCCCCGAACTTGGTCCGCGCCCGGCGGCGCAGGGCGACCTGGGTGAGGGCGGCGGCCACCAGGTCGGCGGGGTGGTCGCGGCGCAGCCGCGTGGCGAGGGCGATCGCGGCGCGTTCGTCGTAGGCCGCCTCCGCCTCGGCGAGCAGGCCCTGGCCGGCAGGTCCGCGGAGTGCCCGGAACACCTCGAGGTCCATCGGCTCCTCCGCGGGTCGAGGTTTTTCCGGGTCAGGTTCCGACCCGCCTGGCACTCAGGTTGACCGAGTGCTAACAACCGCATAGATTCGGCTTTGGCACTCTCGACCTTAGGGTGCCAGCTACAGCCCGCGACGAGGCGGCCGGCACCGCGACGACGGCTCGCCAGCGTTGCTCCACAGGTGAAAACAACTCACGTACACGTGTTCACCGTGACATCCCGTGAAGGGGGAGGTCAGCAAGTGTCGGTCTCCATCAAGCCGCTCGAGGACCGCATCGTCATCAAGACCCTCGACGCCGAAGAGACAACCGCGTCGGGTCTGGTGATTCCCGACACCGCGAAGGAGAAGCCCCAGGAGGGCGAAGTCGTCGCGGTCGGTCCGGGTCGCATCGACGACAACGGCAACCGGGTCCCGCTCGACGTCGCTGTCGGCAACAAGGTGATCTTCAGCAAGTACGGCGGCACCGAGGTGAAGTACAGCGGCGAGGAGTTCCTCATCCTCTCCGCGCGCGACGTGCTCGCCGTCGTCGAGAAGTAGGCCAACGCCGCCCGGCAGGAGGGCGCGCCGCGCGCCCACCTGGTCGCGACCGTGTGGTCGCGTCGCACCGCCCTCCTGCCGCCGGCTCGTACCCGCCCGGCCCGGGTCCCCCGTGTCCCTGGCCACAGGCGGCAACAGACGTACACGTTTGACGGACGACTGACGACCGGCACCAGCCGGGGCCCGGCCACCGCCGGACGACCCGGTAGGGCGTCGTGGAAGGACATTTACACCCATGCCGAAGATCCTGGAGTTCGACGAGAACGCACGACGCGCCCTGGAGCGCGGCGTCGACGCCCTCGCGAACACCGTGAAGGTGACGCTGGGCCCGAAGGGCCGCAACGTCGTCATCGACAAGAAGTGGGGCGCGCCCACCATCACCAACGATGGTGTGACGGTCGCCCGCGAGGTGGAGCTCGAGGACCCGTTCGAGAACCTCGGCGCCCAGCTCGTCAAGGAAGTCGCCACCAAGACCAACGACATCGCCGGTGACGGCACCACCACGGCGACCGTGCTCGCCCAGGCGATGGTGCACGTCGGGCTGCGGGCGGTCGCCGCCGGCGCCAACCCGATGTCGCTGAAGAAGGGCATCGACCGCGCGGTCGAGACGATCAACACCTTCCTCCTGGACAAGGCCAAGTCGGTCGACACCCGGGAGGAGATGGCCCACGTGGCCACCATCTCCGCGCAGGACGCGCAGATCGGCCAGCTGATCGCCGAGTCCTTCGACAAGGTGGGCAAGGACGGTGTGATCACCGTCGAGGAGTCCAACACCCTGGGCACCGAGCTCGAGCTCACCGAGGGCATGCAGTTCGACAAGGGCTTCATCTCGCCGAACTTCGTGACCGACGCCGAGCGCCAGGAAGCCGTCCTGGACGACGCCTACATCCTGATCCACCAGGGCAAGATCTCCTCGATGGCCGACCTGCTCCCGCTGCTGGAGAAGGTCGTCCAGGCGGGCAAGCCGATGGTGATCATCGCCGAGGACGTCGAGGGCGAGGCCCTGGCCACCCTCGTGGTCAACAAGATCCGCGGCATCTTCAACTCGGTGGCCGTCAAGGCTCCCGGGTTCGGTGACCGCCGCAAGGCCATGCTCGAGGACCTCGCCGCGCTCACCGGCGGGCAGGTCGTCGCCCCCGAGATCGGGCTCAAGCTCGACCAGGTGGGCCTCGAGGTGCTCGGCACCGCGCGTCGCGTGACGGTGACCAAGGACGACACGACGGTCATCGACGGCGGCGGCTCCGCCGACGACGTGGCCGCCCGCGTCTCCCAGATCAGGGCCGAGATCGAGAACACCGACTCCGACTGGGACCGCGAGAAGCTGCAGGAGCGGCTCGCGAAGCTGGCCGGCGGCGTGTGCGTGATCAAGGTCGGCGCGGCCACCGAGGTCGAGCTCAAGGAGAAGAAGCACCGCATCGAGGACGCCGTGTCGGCGACCCGGGCAGCGATCGAGGAGGGCATCGTCACCGGCGGTGGCGCCGCCCTCGTGCACGCCGCGACGGCGCTCGACAACCTGTCCGAGCTGACCGGTGACGAGAAGGTCGGTGTCGAGCTCGTACGCCAGGCCGTCCGCGAGCCGCTGCGCTGGATCGCCGAGAACGCCGGCGCCCAGGGCTACGTCGTCGTGGAGAAGGTCCGCGAGAACGGCCCCGGCAAGGGCTACAACGCCGCCACCGGCGAGTACGGCGACCTGGTCGGCCAGGGCGTCATCGACCCGGTGAAGGTGACCCGCTCGGCGCTGGCCAACGCGGCGTCCATCGCGGCGATGCTGCTCACCACCGAGACGCTCGTCGTCGACAAGCCGGAGGAGGCCGAGGAGGCCGCCGGACAGGGCCACGGCCACGGCCACGGTCACTGATCGGGCAGCCGGCTGACACCGGCTGACTCCGGACAGCACGCAGAACGGCCGAGGGGCCGGGATTCCTCCGCGGAGGAGTCCCGGCCCCTCGGCCGTTTCGCCGATGTGCCGTACCCGTTCAGTTGCCGCCCGGCCCGGCCTTCCCCGTGTCCCCGGCCGTTCCGGCGTTCCCGCCGAGGGCCACGGCCGTAGCGGTCGCCGGGCCGAAGGTGGTTGGCAGCACCGGGCCCGCGCCCTCCTGAGGGACCCGGCGTACGGGCGTGGCGAGTTCGCATCGCCCGGACAGGGCGCAGCGCACGAGCGCCGCTCGCGGCCCCTGGGTGACCCGCACCAGGAATCCAACGGCGTCATCAGGGCCGCCCGGTTCCAGGACCGGGTTGCCGGCCGAGGCCGCGTTCAGCCTGAGCACGGTGCGCCCGGTCCGGGCGTCGGCCACGACCATCGGCCCGCCGTCTCGTCCGGTGTCGCCCACGAGGTACCGGCCGGAGCCGAGGAAGCCCCACGCTCGCAGCCCGCAGGTTTCCCACACCTGTCCACCGGATCCACCGGCGGAGAGGTCCCGCAGGGCCGAACACCTGGGCAGGGCGGTCTTCGGGTCGGTCCGGGTGACCACCAGCAGCCGGTCGTTCCCGTCGGTGCCGAGCGCGCGCTGGGCGGCCCTGCCCAGCGACGAGATCCGGCCGGTGCCGGGGTCCCAGATCCCGGTCGTACCCCCGTCCGCGGCGTCGTCGGTGAACGCGACCCGGCCGCGCAGGAAGCCCACCGGTGTCGGCCCCATGAGGTCGACCTTCTTCCGCGCCAGGTCGGCACCGGTCACCGCGTCGGTGAGGATCAGGTCGGCGCTGTCGTCACCACGGCCGGTGGCACCGGCCCCGGCCCAGGCCAGCGTGCGACCGTCCGCGGAGACCACCGGCAGGCCGAGGCCTGTGGGGAAGGTGCGTACGACCGTGCCGTCGGTGCGTACCAGCCGGGTCACGTCGGCCGGCTTGCCGGCGGTCCCGTTGTCCTGGACGACGTACCCACCGGCGACGGAGACGAAGAAGACCTCCGAGGACGGGGAGACCGTCCGGACCGGGGTCTTCCTGTCACCGTCGTGGATCACCCCGTCGGCGTACCACGGCACCAGTGGGGCCGGGCCCGACGGGAGGCTGCGCAGGTCGACGGTGAAGTCGACCGCCGGCCCGGTGGGCGTCGGGGACGGCTCGGTGGCGGGGGAGTGGTTGTTGCCGGGCTGGATCGGCGTACGTTCCGCGCCTCCGAGGTGGTCGACGCCCACCGGCACACCCACGGCGAGCAGCGCGACGCAGGCCAGTGCGGCGCCGGCCCGGCGCAGGGTGCGGATCCGGCGGCCGCGCCGGTACGCCTCCGCGCCGAGCGGGCGGGTGCTGTCCACCCCGGCGGCATGGCGGCGCAGCGAGGCGGAGACGAGTTCGTCGATCTCGTCGGCGTCGTGGACGTCGTGGACGTCGTGGACGTCGTGGACGTCGTTGACATCGTTGACATCGTTGCCGGGCGGCATCGTCAGGCTCCCTTCTCGCCGGTCGACCTTGCTGCCGGTCGGTTCGCTGATCCTGCTGGCGGGGCCGGGCTCGCTGGTGCGGCTGGTCCCGTTGGTCCGGGCGGCCCGGCCGGTCGGCCGCCGCTCCCGGTGTCGTGCGCGGCGCCGTACCTCTCCCGCAGCGTGGCGAGGGCACGGCTGGTCTGGCTGCCGACGGTGCCGACCGAACACCCGAGCGCGTCGGCGATCTCGGTGGGGCTGAGGTCCTCGTAGAACCGCAGCACCACCACCGCCCGTTGCCGCGGCGGCAGGGTGCACACCAGTGCCCACATCTCGTCCCGGTCCACCAGGTCCGGTTCCGGTTCGGCCGGCCGCTCGGGCAGGTTGTCCGTACTGCGTTCGACACGGCGCCAGGCCCGGCGCCACCAACTGCTGTGCTCGTTGACGAGGATGCGGCGCACGTACGCGTCCACGGCCTGGACGTCGCGGATGCGGTGCCAGGCGAGAAAGGTGCGGGTCAGCGCGGACTGAACCAGGTCCTCCGCCTCGTGGAGGTTCCCGGTCAGCAGGTACGCCGTCCTCACCAGCGCGCGTTGGCGTGCGGCAACGTACGCCTGGAACTCCTCCGCGACATCGGAGACATCAGGCACCGGCGAACCCCCGTTCTGCTCGTGCCGGATGGATACGACGCTCATACAGGACACACCCTCATGACGCGCCCGACCCCGGATCCCTTGCATGCTTCCCGTCTGACGGTGCGCCGGACGCGTCCCGGCGCCGACCCGCGCGAATCGCCCGAACCCGGAACCGGCGACAATAGGTCTGATGTCAACCCAGGTCACCCTCAGGTCCCTCGGCGTGCGGGTGTACCTGCCGTCCCTGCTCTACGGCGTGGGACAGGGGGCCATCGCACCGATCGTGGCCCTGTCCGCCCGCGACCTCGGCGCCTCCGTCGGCTCCGCCAGCCTGGTCGTGGCGGCCGCCGGCGTCGGTCAGCTCGTCGGTGACCTGCCGGCGGGAGCGCTGGCCGGGCGGATCGGGGAGCGGCGGGCGATGCTGGCCGCGTCCGCGCTGGTGGTGGGCGCGCTCGGCGTCTGCATGCTGGCGTCCACCGAGTGGCTGCTCGCGGCGGGGATCTTCTGCACCGGTCTCGCCGGAGCGGTGTGGGGCCTTGCGCGCCAGGCGTACCTCGCCGAGGTGGTGCCCTTCCAGCTGCGGGCCCGGGCCATGTCCACGCTCGGCGGGGTGCAGCGGATCGGGATGTTCGTCGGGCCGTTCCTCGGCGCGCTCGCCGTCGGTGTGTGGGGAACCGACGGTGCGTACGGACTGCACGCCGCGACCGCGGTGCTCGCCGGCCTGCTGCTGCTGGCGTTGCCCGAACCCGCCCACGAGGGCAGAGCCGCACAGACCGGCGGCCCGATCCGCACGATCGACGTGGCCCGCAGCCACGCCAGCGTTCTGCGCACCCTCGGCATGGGTGCCCTGCTGGTGGGTGCGGTCCGGGCGTCGCGTCAGGTGGTCATCCCGCTGTGGGCGGACTCCATCGGCCTGGACGCCGCCGCCACCAGTCTGATCTTCGGGATCGCGGGCTCGGTGGACATGCTGTTGTTCTATCCGGCGGGGCGGGTGATGGACCGCAAGGGCAGGGCGTTCGTGGCCGTGCCCTCGATGGTGATCCTGGGACTCGCCCACCTGCTGCTGCCGGCGACCCACCACGCGGTGACGCTGGCCGGGGTCGCGCTGCTGATGGGATTCGGGAACGGCATCGGCAGCGGCATCATCATGACGCTCGGCGCCGACGTGTCCCCACCCGTCGGGCGGACGGCGTTCCTCGGCGCCTGGCGGCTGTGCGCGGACGCCGGCAACAGCGCGGGTCCGCTGGTGATCGGCGCGGTGAGCGCCTCGGTGGCGCTCGGCCCGGCCGTACTCCTGATGGGCGGGGTGGGCCTGGTCGGCGCCGTCCTGATGGGCCGCTGGATCCCGCGGCACCAGCCGGCGCCGCGGCCACTGCCGCACAGCCCGTGACGCCGCGGTCCCACCGGACCGAACTCCGGGCCGAGCTCCGACCGGTGTCCGGACCGAGTTCCGCACCGAAGTCCGGGCGTACGGGAAATGCCGCATATGACACACCCGCCCCGCGTCGGGGGCGCCCGTGGAACCCTCGCTAACATGAAGGGACGTTCGCGACCGGAGGAAGCATGAACCTTGATCCCCGGCAGGAAGACGGCGACGTCACCGGCCCCTTCACCACCCTCGGCCTGACCTACGACGACGTCCTGCTGCTGCCCGGCGAGTCCGACGTCATCCCCAACGAGATCGACACCACCAGCCGGATCTCCCGCCGGATCAGTGTGCGGATCCCCCTGCTGTCCAGTCCGATGGACACCGTGACCGAGGCCCGGATGGCGATCGCCATGGCGCGCCAGGGCGGGATCGGCGTACTCCACCGCAACTTCTCCGTCGAGGACCAGGCCCAGCAGGTCGACCTGGTCAAGCGGTCCGAGGCCGGCATGGTCGCCCAGCCGATCACCATCGGGCCCGACGCGACCATCGGCGAGGCCGACGCCATCTGCGGCCAGTACCGCATCTCCGGCGTCCCCGTCGTCGGCCCCGACCAGCAGTTGCTCGGCATCGTCACCAACCGCGACATGCGGTTCGAGACCGACCAGTCCCGGCTGGTCCGCGACATCATGACGCCGATGCCGCTGGTCACCGGCGTGGTCGGCATCTCCGCCGACGAGGCGATGGGGCTCCTGCACAGGCACAAGATCGAGAAGCTGCCGCTGGTCGACAACGCCGGCCGGCTGCAGGGCCTGATCACCCTGAAGGACTTCGTCAAGCGCGACCAGTTCCCCAACGCCACCAAGGACGACACCGGCCGGCTGCGGGTGGCCGCTGCGGTCGGCTTCTTCGGCGACGGGTGGAAGCGGGCGATGACCCTGGTCGAGGCCGGCGTCGATCTGCTCGTCGTCGACACCGCGCACGGGCACACCTCCGGCGTACTCGACATGATCCGCCAGCTCAAGGCCGATCCGGCCGCTGCGCACGTGGACGTGATCGGCGGCAACGTCGCCACCCGTGCCGGCGCGCAGGCGATCGTGGACGCGGGCGCCGACGGTGTGCGGGTGGGTGTCGGGCCCGGCTCGATCTGTACGACCCGGGTGGTCGCCGGAGTCGGCGCGCCGCAGGTCACCGCGATCCACGAGGCCGCCCGCGCGGCCAAGCAGGCCGGCGTACCCGTGATCGGCGACGGCGGGCTGCAGTACTCCGGCGACATCGCCAAGGCCCTGGTCGCCGGCGCCGAGTCGGTGATGCTCGGCTCGCTGCTCGCCGGCTGCGAGGAGAGCCCGGGCGACCTGGTGTTCATCAACGGCAAGCAGTACAAGGCCTACCGCGGCATGGGCTCGCTCGCCGCGATGAGCTCCCGAGGCAAGAACCGCTCCTACTCCAAGGACCGCTACTTCCAGGGCGACGTACCCTCCGACGACCAGCTCGTCCCCGAGGGCATCGAGGGGCAGGTGCCCTACCGCGGGCAGCTCCGGGCCGTCGCGCACCAGCTGATCGGCGGGCTGCGGCAGTCGATGTTCTACGTCGGCGCCCGGACGGTGCCCGAGCTGCAGGAGCGGGGGCGGTTCGTGCGGATCACCCCCGCCGGTCTGAAGGAGAGCCACCCGCACGACATCCGGATGACGGTCGAGGCGCCCAACTACTGGGGCCGCTGAGCGATCCGGGGGGCCTGACCGCCGTCCTCGCGGCGTAGGGGAGAATCGGGGCCGTGACCGAGATCGAGATCGGCCGCGGCAAACGCGGTCGCCGGGCGTACTCCTTCGACGACATCGCGATCGTGCCCAGCCGGCGCACCCGCGACCCCGAGGAGGTGTCGACGGCCTGGCAGATCGACGCCTACCGCTTCGAGATGCCGGTGATCGCCGCGCCGATGGACTCGGTGGCCTCGCCGAGCACGGTGATCGAGCTCGGTCGCCGGGGCGGCCTCGGCATCCTCAACCTCGAGGGGCTGTGGACCCGCTATGACAACCCCGAGCCGCTGCTCGCCGAGATCGCCGAGCTCGAGCCCGACGCCGCCACGGCTCGGATGCAGCAGATCTACGACGAGCCGATCAAGCCCGACCTGATCACCGCGCGGCTGGCCGAGATCCGCGCCGCCGGGGTGACCGTGGCCGGCGCTCTGTCGCCGCCGCGTACCAAGCAGCTGTGGAAGACCGTGGTCGACGCCGGGGTGGACATCTTCGTGATCCGCGGTACGACCGTCTCCGCCGAGCACGTCTCCTCCCAGATCGAGCCGCTCAACCTCAAGCAGTTCATCTACGAGCTCGACGTGCCCGTCGTGGTCGGCGGGTGTGCGACCTACCAGGCGGCGCTGCACCTGATGCGGACCGGCGCGGCCGGCGTACTGGTCGGCTTCGGCGGCGGTGCCGCGCACACCACCCGCAGCGTTCTCGGCGTCGCCGTACCCATGGCCTCAGCGGTGGCCGACGTCGCCGCGGCCCGCCGCGACTACCTCGACGAGTCCGGGGGCCGCTACGTCCACGTGATCGCCGACGGTTCGGTCGGCCGGTCCGGCGACCTCGCCAAGGCGGTCGCCTGCGGGGCGGACGCGGTGATGCTCGGCTCGCCGCTGGCCCGCGCGCAGGAGGCGCCCGGGCACGGGTTCCACTGGGGCCTGGAGGCACACCACGGCGAGCTGCCGCGTGGAGCCCGGGTCGAGGTGGGCACGATCGGCACGCTGGAGGAGATCCTCTTCGGGCCGTCCCGGCGTTCCGACGGCACGATGAACCTCGTCGGCGCGCTGCGCCGGGCGATGGCGACCACGGGTTACACCGACCTCAAGGAGTTCCAGCGCATCGAGGTCGTCGTCCAGTAGGCCACGAGCCCGCAGCACGAACCGCCCCCGACCTGAGCCAGGTCGGGGGCGGTTCTGCGTTCGCGACCCAGCCGGATTCTTCCGCGGAAGAATCCGTCCCTCTTGCAGCGGCCGAGCGTTGCCGAGCGGGCAGGTCAGTTGTCGTCGGCGGAGGGACGGGTGTCCGGCTCGGAGGAGACCGTACGCACGACCACCTCGACCTGGACCCGGACCGGCTCACCGGCCGCGGAGCCGTCCGCCGAGGGAGACCGGGCCGCGTTCACCGTCGTCACCGCGCTGCCCGCTACCGCACCGGTCGCGCCACCAGCGGCGGCGCCGACCGGCGCGGCGGTCGAAGCCGACGACGAGCCGTTTCCGGTCCGGCCACTCGCCGGAACGCCGTTGGCGTGGGTGTCCACCTCGCCGTCGTGCTCGCTCACTCCGCCCACGTGGCTGTGCGCGGCGTGGTGGTGCGCCGCCGCGTGCGTGCTGAGAGCGTGCCCACCGGCGTGGGCGTACTCGCCCTCGTCGGCGTACTCGTCCGCGCGCGCCTGCCCGGCGTGCGCACCGTTGCGGCGTGGCGTACCGTCCACCCGCGTCACGTCGCCCTCGCGGGTGTCGGTGGTTCCCCTGCGCCGCCGACGGCGTTCCTTGAACTCCTCCACCAGCGTGTAGAGCGTGGGCACCAGGACCAGCGTCAGCAGGGTGGAGCTGACCAGGCCGCCGATCACCACGATCGCCAACGGCTGGGAGATGAACACTCCGCCACCGGTGAGGCCGAGCGACATCGGCACCAGTGCGCAGATGGTCGCCAGCGCCGTCATCAGGATCGGCCGCAGCCGCCGGCGGCCACCCTCGATCACCGCCTCACGGACACTCATCCCGCGCTCGCGGTACTGGTTGATCAGGTCGATCAGCACGATCGCGTTGGTGACCACGATGCCGACCAGCATCAGCATGCCGATCAGGGCGGGTACGCCGAGCGCGGTGTCGGTCGCCAGCAGCAGCCCGAGCGCACCGGTCGCCGCGAACGGCACGGACACCAGCAGGATGAGCGGCTGCACGATGCTGCGGAACGTCGCCACCATGACCAGGAAGACGATCGCGATCGCGGCGAGCATCGCCACCCCGAGCTGGCCGAACGCGTCGCTCTGCTCAGAGCTCACACCGGCGAGCTTGTACGTCGCACCGCCTGTCAACTTCAGCTTGCTCAGGGCGGCGTTGAGGTCGGTGGAGACCTTGCCGACGTTGGAGGTGTTCGGTGTCGCGGAGATGGTGGCGGTGCGCCGGCCGTCGGTCCGGGTGAGCTGTGCGGCGCTGGCGACCTCGGACACCTTGGCCACCGAGTCCAGCCGCACGGTGGTCCCGAGCGGGGTGGGCAGCGGCAGACGGCGCATGGACGCGAGGTCCCTGGGCCTACTGCCGGCGTAGACCATCACGTCGCTCTGCTCGGAGTCCAGGGTGACGGTGCCCGCCTGCTGACCCTCGAACGCCTGGCGTACGGCCTGCCCGATCTGGGCCTCGGACAGCCCGGCCGCGGCCGCCTTCGCCCGGTCGACCTCGACCTGGACGATCGGCCTCTCCGAGCTGAGGTTGTTGGTCACGTCGGAGGCGCCGTCGACACCGCGGACGGCCTTCTCCACCTGTGCCGCGGCGGTACGCAGCGCCTCGGTGGTGGGCGCGGTGACCTCGACCTCGAGGTTGCTGGACCCGGGCGGCCCGGACTGTGCGCCCTCGACCGTGAGCGTTCCGACCCCGGTGAGGCGGTCGAGGTCCTTGCGCAGCCGGTCGCGGAACACCGTCTGGTCGATGTCGTCCTTCGTGGTGAGGGAGAACGTCGCCTGGTTGGTGCGGCCGCCGGTGGAGAAGCTGCCGAACTCCGCCGTACCCACGGTCGTCTGGTACGACTCCACCTCGTCCAGACCGGCGATGACCTTCTCCACCTTCTTGGCCGCGGTGTCGGTGGCGGCCAGGGAGGAGGAGACCGGCATGGCCTGGTTGACGGTGACGGTGTTCTGCCCGCTGTCGTCGAGGAAGTTGGTCTTCAGCAGCGGCGCGGCACCGAGCGTTCCGGCGAACACGAGTACGCCGACCAGCAGGGTGATCACCTTGTGCCGGGTGGTCCAGCTGATCACCGGGACGTACGCCCGCTGCAGCGGGTTGCGGCGTTCCTTCGCCACCGCCTCGGCCCGCACCCGCTCCTCGTCGCTGGGGTCGACACTCGGACGGCGGAGGAACCAGTACGCCAGGACCGGGATGATCGTCAGCGACACCAGCAGCGACGCGGCGAGCGCGATGCTCACCGTGACGGCGAACGGCCGGAACAGCTCGCCGACCTGGCCGCCAACGAAGGCGATAGGGGCGAAGACGCCGACCGTGGTGACCGTGGACGCGGTGACCGCACCGGCCACCTCGCGAACGGCGTCCAGGATCGCCCGGAGCTTGTCCTCGCCGTAGCCGAGGTGCCGTTTGATGTTCTCGAGTACGACGATCGAGTCGTCGACCACGCGGCCGATGGCGACGGTGAGCGCGCCCAGGGTGAGGATGTTGAGGGAGTAGCCGCCGGCGTACAGCCCGAGCATCGCCACCAACAGCGAGAACGGGATGGACACCGCGGTGACCAGCGTCGACCGCAGCGACAGTAGGAAGACCAGGATCACCAGGACGGCGAACAGCAGGCCGATCGCGCCCTCGGTGGTGAGCCCGTGGATCGAGTCCTCGATGAACGGTGCCTGGTCGAACACCACCGTCAGCTTGGCGTTGCCGCCGATGGAGGTGCGCAGCTCGTCCAACCGGTCCTGGACCGCGTGGGAGACGGCGACGGTGTTGCCGTCGGCGGTCTTGGTGACCGCGATGCCGAGGGTCGGCCGCCCGTTGGTGCGGGTGATCGAGCTCGTCGGTGCCAGGGTCTCCTTGACCGTGGCGACGTCGGAGAGCTTCACCGGCGTCGGGGCGGCCGGAGCCGCCTGGCCGGCCGCGCCACCGGCCGCTCCCGCCGACCCGGTGGACCCGGTGGACCCGGTGGACCCGGTGGACCCGGTGGACCCGGTGGACCCGGTGGACCCGGTGGTGGAGCCGCTGCCGGCCTTCCCCGGGGAGGACTGTCCGGCGCCACCCGCACCCGCGGATCCGCCCGCACCCGTGGACCCACCCGCACCTGCCGACCCACCCGCACCTGCCGACCCTCCGGCACCGGCCGCACCGGCGCCGGGCAGGACCGGGAGGTTGCGGATGTCCGCGACCGAGGTGAACGGCGACCCCACGGACACCGACAGCGAGCGGTCACCCGACTCGAACTGTCCGCCCGGCACGTTGACGCCGTTGGCCTGCAGCGCGCCGATCACGCTCTGCAGACTGACGCCGCGGTCGGCCAGCAACTTGTCGTCCACGGTGACCGACACCTGCCGGTCGCGCACGCCGGTCACCATCACCTGGCGTACGTCGGTGAGCTTGTCCAGCTCGGGGACCACCCGGTCGTCCAGCGCGCGGGCGAGGTCCTGCTGGCTCTGGTCGGAGCTGACCGCGAGCAGGACGACAGGCAGGTCGTTGAAGCTGCCGGCCTGCACGGTCGGCTGGACGTCGTCGGGGAGCTGCCCGGAGAGCCGGTTGATCGACTGCTGGATGTTCTGGACGGCGCGGCCGATGTCGGTGCCGTAGGTGAAGTCGGCCTGTACGAGGGAGAAGCCGTCGCTGGAGGTGGAGGTGGTCTTCTCCAGGCCGTCGACGCCGGCGACCGTGGACTCGATCGGCTTGGTGACCTCACGTTCGACGATCTCCGGCGAGGCGCCCGGGTAGACGGTGCTGATGTAGGCGCCGGGGATCTCCAGGCTCGGGATCAGCTCCTGCTTCAGTGCACCGGTGGCGACCAGGCCGAAGCCGAGGATCGCGACCGAGACCAGGGCGACGAGGCTCCGGTAGGCGAGACTCAGTCTGGCCAGTCTGGACATGGATTCCCCTCGGACTAGCTGCCCCGGCGGGCGCGACGTGCTGGTGGGCGGCCGACTTTGACCGTCCCCGAGAATACTTCGCCTCAGACGGAATATCGTCGTCAAGCGAGCTAATTCAGGGTCTTACCGGAGAAGATCCTCCGTAGGGACGAGAAGGGGGTACGCGGCGTGGAGGACAGGGCCGGGCTGATTGCCCGGATCGAGGCGGCTGAGGACGATTTCCGTCAGTCCCTGCTGCGACTGTGCGGTCCGGATCTGTTCTCAGTGGACCTCACGATGACGCAGCTTCGGGCGCTTTTCGTTCTCGGCGCGTCCGGGCCGCTGTCGGCGCACGACCTGGCCGACGCGCTCGGGGTGGGACCCACCACCCTCACGGGGATCGTCGACCGCCTGCAGGTGCGCGGCTTGGTCCACCGCATCCCGGACGGCCACGACCGCCGGGTCCGGCGGGTGGATCTCACCGACGCCGGGCGGACCCTGCTGGGGGACGTGGACGAGGTGCGCCGGGCGTACCAGCGCAGGATGTTCGCCCGCCTGGACGACGACGTTCTTTCCGGGCTGGCCACCGCCGTGGAGGCGCTGGCCAGGGTCTGCGCCGAGGAGGTCGCGACCGAGGCCGGCGCGGCGGGCGGTGAACCTGATCACCCGCTCGCCCGGTCCGCACCCTGATCGCCGCTGGCCCGGATGCCCCCCGGCTCACTCTTCGCCGCCTGATCCACAGGAGACGCCCTAGGCTGAAACCATGACTGAGCGGGAACTCACCTCCGCCCGGGTGACCGAGCTGACCGGCCGGGCGTTCGCGACCACGGGGGACACCCTGGACGCCGTCTCGCCCCTGACCGGCAAGCCCCTGGGCCAGGTGCCGGTGTCGAGCACCGACGACGTGGCCGAGGCGTTCTCCCGGGCCCGCGCGGCCCAGGCGGAGTGGGCCCGGGTGCCGGTGGCCGAGCGCGCCGAAGTGCTGCTGCGACTGCACGACCTGGTGCTCGACCGTCAGAACGACCTCCTGGACCTCGTTCAGTGGGAGTCCGGGAAGGCCCGCAAGCACGCGTTCGAGGAGCTGGCCGACGTCGCGAACACCGCGCGCTACTACGCCCGGGTCGCCCAGCAACACCTGCTGCCGACCAGGCGGGTGGGCATGTTCCCGTTCCTCACCCGGGCCACCGAGCTGCGCCACCCCAAGGGGGTCGTCGGCATCATCGCTCCCTGGAACTACCCGTTCACGCTGGCGATCTCCGACGCGCTGCCCGCGGTGGTCGCCGGGAACGCGGTGGTCACCAAGCCGGCCAGCCTCACCGCGCTGTGTGCCCTGGCCGGCGCCGAACTACTCGCCGACGCCGGCCTGCCACCCGACCTGTGGCAGGTGGTGGTGGGCCCGGGTTCCTCGATCGGGAACGCCCTGATCGACCACTCCGACTTCGTTTGCTTCACCGGCTCCACGCAGACCGGTCGTTCGGTGGCCGCCCGGTGCGGTGAGCGGCTGATCGGCGCGACCATGGAGCTGGGCGGCAAGAACGCCATGCTGGTCCTCGACGACGCCGACCCGGACGTGGCCGCCGAGGGCGCTGTCCGGGGATGCTTCTCCAACGCCGGCCAGCTGTGCATCTCGATCGAACGCCTCTACGTCGCGGCATCCGTGTACGACCGGTTCGTCGAACGCCTCGTGGCCCGGGTGGAGGGGATGCGGGTCGGCCCGGCGCTGGACTTCGGCCCCGACATGGGCTCGCTCGTCTCCGCCGACCAGCTCCGCACCGTCACCGCCCACGTCGAGGACGCCAGGGCCAAGGGCGCACGCGTCCTCACCGGTGGGGTCGCCCGGCCCGACCTGGGGCCGTACTTCTTCGCGCCCACCGTCCTGGCGGAGGTGACCCCGGACATGACCTGCTTCGCCGAGGAGACGTTCGGCCCGGTCGTGTCGGTCTACCGCGTCGCCGACGAGGACGAGGCGGTGGCGCTGGCCAACGACACCGCTTTCGGCCTGAACGCCGCGGTCTACGGCCAGGACGTACGCCGGGCCTGCGCGGTCGGTGAACGCCTGCACGTCGGCACGGTCAACGTCAACGAGGCGTACGCCGCGGCGTGGGGAAGCGTGGACGCGCCGATGGGCGGCGTCGGCGACTCCGGCATGGGACGCCGGCACGGTGCCGACGGGTTGCTGAAGTACACCGAGGCCCAGACCATCGCGGTGCAACGGGTGCCGATGGCGCCGCCGGCCAGGGTGTCCCACGACGCTTTCGCCCGCGGGCTCACCCTCGCGCTGCGGGCGATGAGGAAGGCGGGCCACAAGTGAGCCGTCCACGTCGCGACCCGCGGATGCCGCACTACGACGTCGTGGTGGTCGGCTCCGGCTTCGGTGGAAGCGTCGCCGCCCTCCGGCTCACCGAGAAGGGCTACCGGGTGGGTGTGCTGGAGGCCGGGGCGAGGTTCGCGGACGCGAGCACGGCCGACCACGGCCTCGGCGACTCCCGCGGCGGCGACTCCGGCGGTGGCGGATCCCGTGGTGGTGCCGGAAAGGCCGAGGACGGCGGGGTGCGGACGCTGCCGCGTACGTCCTGGCAGCTCCGCGACTTCCTCTTCGCGCCCCGCCTCGGCTGTCTCGGCATCCAGCGAATCACCATGCTGCGTGACGTTCTGGTGCTGTCCGGGGCAGGCGTCGGGGGTGGCTCGCTGGTCTATGCCAACACGTTGTACGAACCCCTCGCGGAGTTCTACGACGACCCGCAGTGGCGCGGGCTGACCGACTGGCGGGCCGAGCTCGCACCCCACTACGACCAGGCCAAGCGGATGCTCGGCGTCACCGTCAACCCGACCATGACACCCTCCGACGTGGTGATGCGCAAGATCGCCGAGGAGATGGGCGTGGGTGACACCTTCCGGCAGACGCCGGTCGGGGTGTTCTTCGGTACGCCGGGAATGCCGCCGGGCACCGAGGTCGACGACCCCTACTTCGGCGGTGCGGGGCCTCGCCGGCGCTCCTGCATCGAGTGCGGTGAGTGCATGACCGGCTGCCGGCACAACGCCAAGAACGCCCTGACCACCAACTACCTCTACCTCGCAGAGGAGGCCGGTGCGAGGGTGCATCCGCTCACCACCGTGACCGCGGTACGCCCGTTGGCCGGCGGCGGGTACGCCGTGGACACCGAGCCGACGCCCGGCGGCCGGCAGCGCCGGGGCGGCCTGCGCCGCGACCGGACACGGCGGACGTTCCACGCCGACCAGGTGGTGTTCGCCGCGGGCGCGCTCGGCACCCAGCGGCTCCTGCACCGGATGAAGGCCGAGGGCAGGCTGCCCAACCTCTCCGACCGGTTGGGCGTGCTGACCCGGACCAACTCCGAGTCGATCCTGGGCGCGATCGCCAGGGGACGGGAGACCGACTACTCGCGCGGCGTCGCGATCTCCTCGTCGTTCCACCCGGACCCGCAGACGCACATCGAACCGGTGAGGTACGGCCGGGGCAGCAACGCGATGGGGCTGCTGCAGACGGTCCTCACCGACGGAGGAGACGGCGGCCGCCGCTGGGTGACGTGGCTGCGCCAGGCCGCCCGCCATCCGGGTGACCTGGTCCGGCTGGCCAACCTGCGGCACTGGTCGGAGCGCACGGTCATCGCGCTGGTCATGCAGTCGCTGGACAACTCCCTGACCGTACGGCTGCGGCGCGGTGTCCTCGGCTGGCGGCTCACCTCCCGGCAGGGACACGGCGAGCCCAACCCGACCTGGATCCCGGTGGCCAACCAGGTCGTCCGCCGGCTGGCCGAACTGGTGGGTGGCACGCCGGGCGGCACGGTCGGTGAGGTGGTCGACATGCCGATCACCGCGCACATCATCGGCGGCTGTGTGATCGGCGCGGACGCCGACCACGGCGTCGTGGACGGATACCAACGGGTGTACGGACATCCCGGGCTGCACGTGCTCGACGGTGCCGCGGTGTCGGCCAACCTCGGTGTCAACCCGTCCTTGACAATCACCGCGCAGGCGGAGCGGGCGGTGGCGTACTGGCCCAACCGGGGCGAGGCCGACCCGCGACCGGAGCTCGGTGGGGAGTACCAGCGGATCGACCCGGTGGCGCCACGGCGCCCGGTCGTACCTGCGAGTGCGCCCGGTGCGCTGCACCTCACCTCGCCGCGAGCAAGCCGAGGTTGACGCGTGCTAGCGGCGGTGAAACGGCGGAGGCCCGGCAGTGATCCAGCGGTGAACCGGCGCTGAAAGGCCTTACGAGCAGACGGATCCGGACTGCGCCGCGCCGTCGCCGCCCTTGCGCAGCGTGGACGCGGAGCTCATCACGTCGTTCATCAGGTCGAACAGGTCGCGGTAGGACTGGTCGGCGCCCTTGATGTTCTCGTAGGCGATCTGCTCGTCGCCCACGGTGAGGTAGAGGTGGATCGCGTCCGGCGTGGGCGTCAGCAGCTTCCGCTTCTTCTCTTCCTGCGCCTTGGGCCGGGGAGCCTTCTCGGCCCGGTCGGCGGCCGCGGCGAGCCGGGACATCGTCGCCGACTTAACGCTGCAGGTGAAGGGCTCCCGGCCCCGGCTGGTGAGGGTGGCGCTGCCGTCGGCCTCGATCACGAGTTCGTCGTTGAAGCCGGCGACACCGCCAGTGCGGTGCAGGGAGAGCGAGGATTTCATGGTAGGTCCCGGGGTCGGGTGCGCACTGTTGGTGGGCGTGGACGTTGCCTGTGCCTTCGTGGTCGTCGCCTGCTCGGTCCCGCATGCCGCCATGCCGAGAACGAGAACCCCCATGAGTGCGGCCAGCGGCGCACCGCGTCGAAGTACAGGAAGCATCATGCCGGTTCTGACGTCTCGCTTCTGGTACGGGTTCCGTTTCGGTGGCCCTGAACATGTCACCGCACAGGTCACCGCACATGTCCCTGAACATGTTGGAGGACCCGGCTCCAGCAGGCGGGGAGCCGGGTCCTCCGGTACGACGGCCCGCGAGGCCGCGAGCGGTACCCGTCGCACTGACGGCATTGTCCGGTTGCCCGGAGTCACGCCGTCTGGTAAGTGAACGACCGAGTTCGCATCCGGTTACGGCCCGGTTCGCCCGAGTTGCTGGCCCTTCCACCCTTCGGTCGTTCCAGGGTCTGTCCCGGCCACTCACTCGCTCGGTTCGGGGCATCGGTCGAATCGGTCAGTCCGGACGTGGTGCGGGGTCGGCGGTGACGGCGCGCAGGAACGGCCGGCTCAGCTCGCTGGCACCGATCACCGCGCCGAGGCCGCCGAGCACGGTGAGCGCGAGCGTCACCAGCCCCTCGGGTCGCACCGGGTTGGCCAGTGCGAACGGCGCGGCCATCACCAGGCCGGTCACCAGCGCGCCGCCGCCCATCACCACCAGCGGGATCAGCGTCTCGCGGCGTCTGGCGGCGTCCAGCACCCGCAGCGGCGTACCCGCCAACCGCAGCAGGGCGAACGTCTGCCGGCGGTCGAGGATCGAGGAGACGCCGGTGATCCCGGCGCTGACCGTACCCAGCAGGAACGACGCGATCAGGACGGTTCGCGCACCGGTCTGGATGTCGGCCAGCATCTGTTCGGTGCCGCGGTCGGCGTCCGCCGGGCTGGCGAACGGCCGGCCGGGTACCAGCCCGGCGAGCGACGTACGCGCCTCGTCCGTTCGCTCCTGACCACCGGGCACGGTGACGACCACCGAACGGTAGGCCGGTGTGCCGCTTCCGGATTCCGCACGCTCGGCGAGCCGCACGCGAGCGCCCGGAATCCCGGCCAGCCGCTCCCGGGCGTCCGCGACCACGGCCGTCGCGTGCTGGGCCGGAACCCGGGCCCGCAACTGTTCGTCGGTGGAGTGGCCGAGCCCGCCCGGTCCGGGATTCAGCAGCACGGTGAACCCGGCCACGAACCCGGTCAGCGCGATGCCGTTCACCGTTCGCCAGGCCGAGCGCGGGTCGTCCATGAGCCGCCGTCCCGCGAGCAGCCGGGCCGGCCGGCGAGCACCGGCGGCCGCGATCCGGCCGACCAGCCCGACCACCCAGGGCCCGACCAGGTTCAGCGTCCAGAACCCGACGGCGAGCATGACCACGATCACCGTGAAGACGGTGGCGAACGAGCCCTGCATCAGCTTGCTGGCAAAGAGGAAACCCACCACCGCCGCCACGAACGCAGCGACCCGGACGGCGCGCAGGCCCGGTGGCGTCTGCCGCCGGGCGACCCCGAGCGGACTGACCACGACCCGGCGCAGGCCCGTCACCGCGCTCACCCCGACCAGCACGACCACCGCCGCCACGACGGCGAGGATCAGCGGCACCCCGATCCACAGGTCGCCGGCGGCCCACGTCCCGCCGGAGATCGAGATCCGGGTCAGCCCCGGAATCATCACGACGTACAGCAGCGCACCGGCGACCGCACCGGCGAACGCCGTCACCATCGACTCGGCCACCGTCATCGCCACCACCTGGCCGGGGGTGGCGCCCACCAGTCGCAGGGCCGCGAGCCGCTGGTCACGACGGGCCACGGTCAGCCGGGCGGCGGCACCGCCGAAGACCAGCAGGGGTACGCCGAGCAGCACGGTGGCCAGCCCGGTGAGGATGCGGTAGAAGCCGGCGGCGTGGTTTGGCCGCCCGTCGTCGAAGGACGCGATCGGAGTCGGGCTGGTGGCGTCCGCCAGGTCGCCGCGGTCACCGTGCATGGCCGGGTCGTCCGCGTGCCGGCCGACCACCGCGACGAGTTCGTCGCCGTGGACCAGCGCGTCGTCGCCGAGCAGACCGGTGGGCGTACGTGCGGGAAACCGGTCGGCGAGCTGGGCGGACGGCAACGAGGCCGCCAGCCGGGCGAGCGCCGGCGACATCCAGACCTCGCCCGGCGCCGGGAAGCGGGGCATGCCGGGCGGTGTGGGCATCTCGCTGGTGTCGTTGGTCTCGTTCGTCCGGTCGGTACCTTCGAGGGCGGCCAGGTCGACCACGGTCACCACCTGCCCGCGTACGTAGTCCAGGCTGGTGCCCTCCAGCGCCACCGCCTTCGCCGCCGCGGCGGCGTGGTCGGGGTGACGCTAGGCGTCCCGGTCGGCCCGGCCGGCGAACGCGACGTTCGCGGCGACGGCGGCGAGCAGCAACGCCGTGCACACCGCGACCGCGCCGGCCGTCAGGCCGACGACGAGCAGTCCGCGCCGGCCGCCGACCCGCAGCAGACGCAAGCTGAGGTTGACACTGGTCACCGGTACGCCCCCGTCCCGGCCGTGGGAGCAGCCGCCGGCCCGACCGGCGTCAGCAGCCGGCCGTCGCGTACTTCCACGACCCGGTCGCAGGCGGCGGCGACGTTCGGGTCGTGCGTCACGACCACCAGGGCGGCTCCGTTGGCCCGGCTGGTCGACACCAGCAGGCGCATGGTCTCCTCGCCGGTCGCCTGGTCCAGGGCACCGGTGGGCTCGTCGGCGAAGACGACGGCGGGCTCGATGACCAGCGCGCGGGCGAGGGCGACGCGTTGCGCCTGGCCGCCGGAGAGCTCTCCCGGCCGCCGTTTCTCCATCCCGGCCAGGCCGAGCGGCTCCACCCAGGCGTGCGCCCGGGCGACCGCCGCCCGCCGGGGCGTTCCGCCCAGCATCAGCGGCAGCGCGATGTTCTCCTCGGCCGGCAGCTCGGGCAGTAACTGGGCGAACTGGAAGACGAACCCGAACCGCGTCCGCCGCAGCCGGCTGCGTTCCCGTTCGCTCATGGCGTCCACCCGTCGCCCGCCGTCCCTGCCGTCCCCGCCACCGACGTCGTGCAGAACCACCTCGCCGGCATCGGGCCGGATGATCCCGGCGAGGCAGTGCAGCAAGGTGGACTTGCCCGAGCCACTGGGGCCCATGATCGCCACGGACTCGGCCCGCCCCACCGTGAGGCTCACGTCGGCCAGGGCGACGGTCGTACCGAACCGCTTGCCGAGGCCGTGCCCGGACAGTGCCGGCACGAACGGCGGACGCGGCGGCCCTGGCTGCCCTGGCCGGCCGCCGCCGTCGCCGGGCACCGAGGTCTGGTTGATCTGCATGCCGGCAAGTCTTTCGGCGAGCTGGGCACCGCCGCGTCGCCGCCAGGGCGCGCGTCGGCGGCGCCGGATGCCCGTACGGTCGCCGGGGGCGTCATACCTGCGGCGTACGGGACGTGTACCCGTCGACCGGTCCGCACCCCGGGCCTGCCGATCACCTCGCACGATTGATCAGGCGCGGCGCCCACTAGACTCGCCGAGGTCAGTGCAAGGCCCGTACGGAAGGCCATCGTGACCGATCACGACCTCGTTCTCGTCGTCGACTACGGCGCGCAGTACGCCCAGCTCATCGCCCGCCGGGTGCGCGAGGCCCGGGTCTACTCCGAGATCGTTCCGCACACCACGCCGGTGGCGGACATCCTCGCCCGCAAGCCGAAGGCGATCATCCTGTCCGGTGGCCCGGCGTCGGTCTACGCACCGGGCGCGCCGCAGGTCGATCCGGCGCTGTTCGAGGCCGGGGTGCCGGCGTTCGGCATCTGCTACGGCTTCCAGGCGATGGCCCGCAGCCTCGGCGGCGAGGTGGCCCAAACGGGTGCGCGCGAGTACGGCCGTACCCGCGTCGACGTCACCGCGCCCGGCACCCTGCTCGCCGACCTGCCGGCCGAGCACACCGTCTGGATGTCGCACGGCGACTCGGTGACCGCGGCGCCCGACGGCTTCGACGTGCTGGCCGCGACCTCGACCACGCCGGTGGCGGCGTTCGAGAACCTCGCCCGCGGCCAGGCCGGTGTGCAGTGGCACCCGGAGGTGCTGCACACCGAGCACGGGCAGAAGGTGCTCGAGCACTTCCTGCTGGAGATCGCCGGCTGCCAGCCGACCTGGACGATGCTCAACATCATCGACGAACAGGTCGAACGGATCCGCCGGCAGGTGGGCGACGGCCGTGCCCTGTGCGCGCTGTCCGGCGGCGTCGACTCGGCGGTCGCCGCCGCGATCGTGGAGCGCGCCATCGGTGACCGGCTCACCTGCGTGTACGTCGACCACGGGATGATGCGGCTCGGCGAGACCGAACAGGTCAAGCGGGACTTCGAAGCGGTGTTCAGCGACCTGGACGTGGTCGACGCCTCCGACCAGTTCCTCGGGGCACTGGACGGGGTCTCCGATCCCGAGCAGAAGCGCAAGATCATCGGCCGGGAGTTCATCCGTACGTTCGAGGCCGCGGAGGTGCGGGTGTTCGGCGACCTGTCCGAGGGCGAGGCCGCGGTGGCCTACCTCGTGCAGGGCACGCTCTACCCCGACGTCGTGGAGTCCGGCGGCGGCGCCGGAACCTCCAACATCAAGTCCCACCACAACGTCGGCGGGCTTCCCGACGACCTGCGGTTCGAGCTGATCGAGCCGCTGCGCACGCTTTTCAAGGACGAGGTACGCGCGGTCGGGGCGCAGCTCGGCCTTCCGCCGACCATGGTCTGGCGGCACCCGTTCCCCGGCCCGGGCCTCGGCATCCGGATCATCGGCGAGGTCACCCGCGAACGCCTGGACATCCTCCGCCGGGCCGACGCGATCGCCCGGGAGGAGCTGACCGCCGCCGGGCTGGACCGCGACATCTGGCAGTTCCCCGTCGTCCTCCTGGCCGACGTGCGGTCGGTGGGCGTGCAGGGCGACCAGCGCACGTACGGCCACCCGATCGTCCTGCGCCCGGTCACCAGCGAGGACGCGATGACCGCCGACTGGGCGCGGCTGCCGTGGGACCTGGTCGAACGCGTCTCCACCCGGATCACCAACGAGGTCCTCGAGGTCAACCGCGTCGTGATCGACGTGACCAGCAAGCCGCCCGGCACCATCGAGTGGGAGTGAACGGGGAGCCTGGATGCGCGCAGTCTGGTACGACACGTTCGGCGGGCCGGTGTCCGTACGCGAGGTGCCCTCGCCGCGGCCCGCTCCCCACGAAGCGGTGGTCGAGGTCGCCGCGACCGGGGTGTGCCGCAGTGACTGGCACGCCTGGCAGGGACACGACCCGGACGTGAGCCTGCCGCACGTGGGCGGGCACGAGTTCGCCGGCGTGGTGGCCGAGGTCGGGGCGGAGGTTCGCGGCTTTCGGCCGGGTCAGCGGGTGACCGCACCGTTCGTGCACGCCTGTGGCCGGTGCGCGCAGTGTGCCCGCGGCGACCACCAGATCTGCGCCCGGCAGACCCAGCCCGGTTTCACCAGGTGGGGTTCGTTCGCCGAGTACGTCGTCGTCGACCACGCCGATGTCAACCTCGTGTTGCTTCCGGACGCGCTGGAGTTCACCACCGCGGCCGGGCTGGGATGCCGGTTCGGTACGGCCTACCGGGCGGTGCTGCGTCAAGGCCGGGTTGGCGCGGGTGACTGGGTGGCCGTGCACGGGTGCGGGGGCGCCGGGCTGTCCGCTGTCGAGGTGGCCGTGGCGGCGGGCGCCCGGGTGGTCGCGGTGGACGTCTCGGCCGCGGCGCTCGACCTCGCCCGTGCCCTGGGTGCCGCGGAGGTGGTGGACGCCTCCATCGACCCCGAACCCGCCGCGGTCGCCTCGGTGGTGCACGACCTGACCGACGGGGGAGCGCGGGTCTCGCTGGACTGCCTGGGCTCACCGGCAACCTGTGCGGCCTCGGTGCTCGGCCTGGCCCGGGGCGGCCGGCACGTGCAGGTGGGGTTGCTGCACGGTGGCGCGACCCCGGTGCCGATGGACCGGGTGGTGGCGTACGAACTCGACGTCGTGGGCAGCCACGGACTCCCCGCCCACGAGTACCCCGCCATGCTCGGCCTGGTGACGGCCGGACGCCTGCGGCCCGACCGGCTGGTCGGCAAGCTGATCGACCTCGCCGACGTACCGAACGCGCTGGCGGCGATGAGCCCGAACGGCCCGCGCCTCGGCCTCCCCGGCGCCGGAATGACGGTGGCCGTACTCAGCCAGGTGTGAAGACCCGCGGGGAGCCGGAGCCACCTGGCCAGTCTCCACACTTCGCTGCGGGCGCACCGGTTCTTCCGCGGAAGAATCTCTCCGCGCCGAGCGGCTCGGGGCGCCCGGCCTGCCGAGACAGACCGAAGCGTGAAAACCCGCGGGGGTCAGAGCCACCAGGAATCTCCACACTTCCGGGTCCGGCCTGCCGAGCCGATCGAAGTGTGAAGGCTCGCGGGGGTCAGGGCCACCCGCAATCTTCACGCTTCGTGGTGACCGTCCAGGCGGCCAGGCGTGCGCACGGATTCTTCCGCGGAAGAATGCGCGGACCGGGGTACGGCGGTGTCCGTTCCGCCTCGGAGGAGGAGCCCGGGTCCAGCGCTCGCCATCGGAGTCGGGGATTCTTCCGCGGAAGAATCACCCCGGCTGCGCGAACGGGTTGGCCTCCGGTTTGGGGCACCGGGGCGGTGATGGCGGCGCGAGGCCCCGCGGGGAACACTGGGGCCATGCCCGAACACGCCAGCAGCACCCAGAGCCAGAGCGAAGCAGCGAGCCAGGGCGGCGCCGCGCAGTTCGGCCGGGAGACCGGAACGCGCGGTGAGTTCGTCCGGCAGGCCAACCGGTTCACCGGTCGGATCACCGCCGACGGGACCTCCGGCCTGGCCGCCGAGCCCGGTCGCTACCGCCTGGTGTGGTCGCGGGCCTGCCCGTGGGCGCACCGGTCGGTGATCGTCCGGCGGCTGCTCGGCCTCGAGGACGCCATCTCGCTGGCGACCGTCGACCCGATCCGGGACGAACGCGGCTGGAGGTTCACCCTCGACCCGGGCGGCCGTGACCCGGTGCTCGGCATCGAGTTCCTCGCCGAGGCCTACCATGCCACCGACCCCGGCTTCCAGGGCCGGGTGACGGTGCCCTGCCTGGTCGACGAGCGATCCGGTCAGGTGGTGACCAACGACTATCCGCAGATCACCCTCGACTTCTCCACGCAGTGGAAGGCCTTCCACCGGCCGGACGCGCCCGACCTGTATCCCCGGGATCTGCGGGCCGAGATCGACGAGGTCGCCGACCTGGTCTTCCACGACGTCAACAACGGCGTCTACAAGTGCGGGTTCGCCACCTCACAGGAGGCCTACGAGGCGGCGTACGACCGGCTCTTCGCCCGGCTGGACTGGCTGGAGGACCGCCTGCGCGACCAGCGCTACCTGTGCGGCGACCGGCTGACCGAGGCGGACGTGCGACTGTTCACCACGCTGGTGCGCTTCGACGCGGTCTACCACGGCCACTTCAAGTGCAACCGGAACAAGCTCACCGAACTGCCCGTGCTGTGGGCGTACGCCCGCGACCTGTACCAGTCCCCGGGCTTCGGGGAGACCGTCGACTTCGACCAGATCAAGCGGCACTACTACGCCACCCACCACAAGATCAACCCGACCGGTGTCGTGCCCAAGGGGCCGGACCCGTCCGGCTGGGCGGTGCCGTCCGGGCGAGGCTGACGGGCCTACCCCCCGAACGCGACAACGCGGACTCTTCGGCGAAGAGCCCGCGTTGTCGTTGTGGCGCAGGGGAAACTGCTGCGGAAGTGGTGGACGGGGAGGCTGTATGAGGCCGGCGACCGGGCCGGCGGCGGCGGTCACGCCGTCGCCGGGTCCTCCTCGGGGACGATGATCCAGGCCACGATGTAGAGCACGACGCCCGCGCCGCCGAGGAGGATCGAGGCCGCCAGCGCCAGCCGGATGATCACCGGGTCCAGTCCGGCGTAGCGCGCGATGCCGCCGCAGACACCGGCGATCATCCGCTCGTTCTTGGTCCGGACCAACTTCTTCTGGGATGCAATCTCGTTCATGGCTCCACTCTCGCGGACCGGAGCGGACGGGACGATCCGGAACGGTCCCGACCGCCCCCTGAGCCGACCCCGACCTCGGTCCGGGTGCGCTGCCGGCCGGCTGTCGGGGTCAGCTCGAGGTTGATCGAACAGTGGGCTCATCAGCGCGGGCGATCGGGACGGCGCAACCGCCGACTGCGCCGGATGGAGAGGAGTACGCCGAACAGCCCGGCACCGATGAGGACCATCGGCATCAGCCAGCCGAGGTCCCGCAGCCGGATCTCGCCGACCGAGACCAGCAGCCAGCTGAGCGCGATGCCGCAGCACACCAGCCCGGCCACCAGGGAAACGACGTCGGTGCTGCGCCGTCGGGGGTCAGCCACGGTCCACCTCCACCTGTCCCACTCCGAGGTCGACCTTGAGCCACAGGTCGCCACCGCCGGCACCGTCGGTTCCCAGGTCGGTCGCCTTCACTGAGTTGTCCGCACCGGAGTGGTTCCGGTGGAAGACCTTCAGGTCGCCCACTCCCACGTCCGCGTCGACGTGGACGTCGACCCGGGGCGGCACCCTGACCACGAGTTTTCCGGTGCCCAGGGCGACGCTCGTCCGGACCTTCCGGCCGTCCCGCAGAGGCAACCGGGTGAGGTCCATCCGGACCACACCGGTGGGGTAGTCGTAGCTTGGCCGGACCTGCTCTAGCGAGGTGGGCCGCACCCTGTGGTCGTGGGCGGCGGCGATGACGTCGAAGTCGACCGCGGTCGCCGGGACCAGCGCGACGGCGAGGATCGTCCCCACGGCGATGAGTCCGCGTGAACGCCCGAACCACGTACCGGCGATCAGCCCGAGGCCGACCACCGCCAGCACCGCGGCGACGTACCCGCCGGCCGGAACGGTGACGGCGTACCCCCCGCTGGGAAGCTGGCTGCCCTCCTGCAGTCCGGCCAGCGCCGCGCAGACGACCAGGGCGGCCAGCATGGTCACGAGGAACAGCACGAAGCGCCGCCGCCGTGGGGGAGGAGGCGGTGGAGCGGGGGCGAACTCGGCTTCCGGCCGGCTCGCGGGCCCATCGCCCGGCCCGCCCTCGGTGTCGGTGGTCCCGCCGAGGCCGAGCGGGTCCGGCTGGTCCCAGAACTCCGGGGGGACCGGCGGTGAGGCCCGCCACGAGCCGACCTGGAGCGGACGGGTGTGCCCGTCGGTGTCCCGTGGGTCCTGGGGGTCCTGGGGTGCAGGTGCCTCCACCTGCTGGTCGGGGGATGGCGCCGGTGCGGGCGTGGTGGGCAGCGGGCGGGTGACCTGCGAGTCCGGGTCGGTGGCGGCACCGGTGTCCTCGACGTCGGCGACGTTGCCGGTGTGGCCGAGCCCGTCGGCGACCTCCGAGAGCGGCCGGGTCATCGCGGTGGTGGGCGCCTCCGCGTCGGTAGGTACGCCGACACCCGGTGGGGTGTTCCCACCCGGTGGCACCGTCGCTTCGGGCGCGGCCTCCGGTGGGGCGGCGGGAGCCTGGGCGCGGTCGGACTGACGGCGAAGCAGCGCGACCAGGCCCAGGACGCTGAGGACCAGGAGCGCGGGTACGTGCCAGGGGAGCCCCCACCAGGGAATGCTCACCACGACCAGGCCGATCACGACCAGGCCGGCCACGAACACCGGACCGTCCGGCTTGCCGTCCCGGCGCCGGCCGAGCTGCTGCTCCAGGATCGACCGCTCCTCGCCCACGCGGGGGATCAGCACCCAGCCCGCGGCGTACAGCAGAAGGCCGACCCCACCGAACGGCGCCAGCACGGCGAGCACCACGCGCAGCAGCACCGGATCGACCTGGAGCTCACGCCCGAGACCGGCGCACACCCCGCCGACCACCCGTCCCTCGTCGCTGCGGTGCAGCCTGCGCAGGTCGCGGACCATGCCGTCGGTACGCCGCGTGTCCTGGCCGTCAACTCCGCGTGGCTCGCCCTCGTCGCGCTCCTGACGACTGTCGGCGTTCGGCCCGGTCCCGGCGGGAATGCCGGACCCGCCCGGTGCGCCCGGAGTGCCCGGCTCGGTGTGCTCGCCGCTCCCGCCGGGTACGCCGCTCCCGCCGGGTACGCCGCCACGAGATGCGGGGTCTCCGCGTTCTGCGGGCGGAGTCGTGTCAGCCATCCTTAGATCCTTCGCCGTGACCGTCGCAGCCGCATCCGGGATGTCCCTGGGCTTGTCCCTTCGGGTCTCCGGAGCCGACAGGGGGCGTCCCGGTGGCTCCGCGGGTCCCTCCCGTGTGACCATCGGGGAGACGACTGCCCGAGGAGGACCCCATCTTCACCGACCCGAGTGCCGGAACCCTCGGTACCCCCATGGCGGCGGGCGCGTACGACGCGCCCCCTCGCTGTGTGCGGCGTACCGACGGAAAGGTCATGGGCGGGGTCGCCGGTGGGCTGGCCGACCATCTGGGGCTGCAGCCCATCCACGTGCGACTGGGGTTCATCGCGCTGGCCATGATGGGTGGCTTCGGCCTCCTTCTGTACGCCGCGCTGTGGGTGGTCCTTCCCCAGGACACCGCCGTACGCACGGCCGCGCAACCGGCCGGGGTCGAGGCGGCCACCCGGCAGGGCAAGCGCACCGAGGGGCCACGGCGCCGCCGCGTGCAGGATCCCGGGCAGCTGGTGTCGATCGCCGTGCTGGCGATCGGCGTGATCGCGCTCTTCCCGCACCTGGGCGGGGTCTCCACGAAGGTGTTCTGGCCGCTGCTGGTCGGGGGCGGCGGGCTGGCGTTGCTGTGGCGGCAGGCCGACGAGTCGCAGCGGGTGCGCTGGACCTCCTCGGCGCCGACGAAGCTGCGCTGGCTGTGGCCGCTGTTCATGACCGGCGGCTGGGTCACCGTCCTGCGTACCGGGGTGGGTCTCCTCCTTGTCGTGGTGGCGCTGACGTGGGGTGTGTCCTCCACCGTCGGGACGAACGCCGTCAACGCCGGGCTCCCGGTCCTCCTCGGCGCGGCGATCGGCCTCGTCCTCATCGCCGGTCCCTGGATGTGGCGCCTGGTCGGCGACCTGTCCGAGGAACGAGGGGAGCGGATCCGCTCCCAGGAACGCGCCGACATGGCCGCGCACCTGCACGACTCGGTGCTCCAGACGCTCGCACTGATCCAGAAGCAGGCGCACGACCAGCGGGCGGTGGTCCGGCTCGCGCGGGCCCAGGAACGCGACCTTCGCCAGTGGCTGTACGGCGACCACGAGGACGCCGACGCCACCCTGCGCAGCGAGTTGCGGCGGGCCGCGGCGGAGGTGGAGGACAAGCACGGCATCCCGGTCGAGGTCGTGATGGTCGGCGACGCGCCCCTCGACCCGGCGCTCACCGCGGTCGTCCGCGCCGCGGGGGAGGCGATGGTGAACGCCGCCAAGCACTCCGGCGCGCCTAGGATCGACGTCTACGCCGAGGTGGAGGAGGACCGCGTGGAGGTCTACGTCCGGGACCGCGGGGTGGGTTTCGACCCCGACCGCGTGGGCGAGGACCGCCTCGGTGTGCGCCGGAGCATCTACGAACGCATGGAACGCCACGGCGGCCGGGCGCAGGTGCGCAGCGGCCCGGGCGAGGGGACCGAGGTACGCCTCGTCGTGGACGACCGCGACGCCAGAGCACGAGCCGACCAGACCAGATCAGGTCCGAGTCGACGGTGAGAGGAAGAACCGTGAGCACTAACCCCGACAGCAGGCGCCGCATCGTCCTGGTCGACGACCACGCGATGTTCCGGACCGGCGTACGCACCGAGATCGGTGCCGCCGTGGACATCGTGGGGGAGGCCGGCGACGTCGACGAGGCGGTCAAGGTGATCCTCGAGACCAAACCCGAAGTAGTCCTGCTGGACGTGCACCTGCCCGGTGGCGGCGGTGCCGAGGTGGCCCGCCGGGTGCTGGCCACCGACCCGGAGGTGCGCTTCCTCGCGCTGAGTGTGTCCGATGCCCCCGAGGACGTCATCGGGGTGATCCGGGCGGGCGCGCGCGGGTACGTCACCAAGACGATCACCGGTGAGGAGATCGTCGACGGGGTACGCCGGATCGCCGACGGGGACGCGGTGTTCTCGCCGCGGCTGGCGGGCTTCGTGCTGGACGCGTTCGCCGGCGCCGTCGACCCCGGCAGCATCGACGAGGAACTCGACCGGCTGACCCAGCGGGAGCGTGAGGTGCTCCGGCTGATCGCCCGCGGCTATGCGTACAAGGAAGTGGCGAAGGAGCTCTTCATCTCGGTGAAGACCGTGGAGACCCACGTGTCCTCGGTCCTGCGCAAGCTGCAGTTGTCGAACCGCTACGAGCTGACCCGCTGGGCCACCGACCGCCGCCTGGTGTGATCCGGGCGGGTCCCGGAGATCAGGGCGGGGCGGGATCCCGGTGCGGTGACGGGCCGCTATTACTACCTGCTGTAGTATCGCGCAGGCACGTCGCCGTCAGCGCAGGGAAGGCAGGCACCGTCACCGTGGAGTTCCTTCGTCATCTGCTCCTGTTCCTCCACTTCGTCGGACTGGCGAGCCTGCTCGGCGGGCTGCTGGTGCAGATGAAGGGCCCCGAACGCCGGATCCTGCCCGCGATCCTGCACGGGGCGCTGACCCAGCTGGTGACCGGAGTACTCCTCGTCGGAGTCATCCAGGGTGGCCTCGGTGACCACGTCAACAACCCGAAGATCGGCGTGAAGCTGATCGTGGTCCTGGTCATCACCGTGCTCGCCTGGGTCAACCGCAAGAAGCCCACGATCGCCGCCGGGCTGTTCTTCGGGCTCACCGCGCTGACGCTGCTCAACGTCGCGGTCGCGGTCTTCTGGCGCTGACCCGCGGGTCAGCCGGTTTCCACCACGAAGTAGCCCTCGGCGAGGTGGCCCTGCGGTAGTCCCGCCGTGGCGGCCACCCGGCCGAACCCCTCGCGCAGCCGCGGCTCGAGCTGGTCCGGCTCGGGGTGCTGGCTCTGGTGGGCGTACAACGCCGCCATCTTCTGGCCGAACGTCTCGGTGACGTCGACGACGTGGTTGGTGGTCGGGTGTCCCGACAGCCACAGCTCCCGGACCGTCCAGGCCGCCAGGCCCTCCTCGGCGAGTTCGGGGAAGGCGTAGGGGGTTGCGGGCCGCGGGATAGACCGCGCGCACCGCCGCCTCGCCGGCCGCCAGATGGTCGGGGTGGCTGCGGGCGATGAACGACCAGTCGCGTTCGGGGCTCTGGGTGAGTACGCGGTCCGGGCGTACCTCACGGATGACCCGGGTGAGCGCGCGGACGAGATCGGCGTTCGCCTCGAGCTCACCGTCGACCAGACCCAGGAAACGTACGTCGTGCACACCGACGCATCGTGCCGCCTCGGTCTGCTCGGCTCGGCGGATCTCCGGGATCTTCGAACGCGGCACGTGGTCCTCGAACCCGCCGGCCTGGCCGTCGGTGCAGATGCAGTAGACGACCTCCAGCCCGGCGGCGGTGAAGTGGGCGATCGTGCCGGCCGCGCCGAAGTCGACGTCGTCGGGGTGCGCGGTGATGACGAGAACGCGGCTGATCTCGGAATCGGGGAGGACGAGGGTCACCCGCGAGAACTTACCAAGCCCGCACCGCGTCCGACCGCACCGGAAGCGTGGTCGGCACCAGGGCGATCCGGTAGCCCACGCCCCGGACCGAGGCGACGGCCAGCTCCGGGGTGACGTCCTGCAGTCGCCGCCGTAGCCGCTTCACCGCGGAGGCGACGGCGTCGACGTCGCCGACGTAAGGGCGCCGCCACACCGCCTCGGTGAGCTCGGCGAACGTCCACACGCGGTTGCCGGCACCGGCCAGGGTGGCGAGCAGGTCGAACTGGCGGGCCGACAGCTCGATCGGCCTGGTGTGCCAGAACACCTCGCGGCGGTTGTGGTCCAGCCGAAGCGGGCCGAACTCCACCACTGCCCGGGTGTTCGATCCCGGTCCGCGGCCCGGCTCCGGCGGCGGCCTCCGGCCGTGCGCGACGCCGAGGGCGAGCGGTCGCCGAGCCGAGTGTTCGCCGTGTTCGCCCAGGCCGTGTCCGTCGTACCCGCTGTGTTCGTCCTGGCCGTCGTCGCCGTGGCCGTTGCCGTGGTGTGCTCGCCGGCCCGGGGACTGCTCGGGGAGTACGCCGCCCGGCACGAGAACCCGCAGCGCGCTCTCGGTGTTGGCGACGACCAGGACCGCGATGTCGCCGTTCACGCTGCGAATGACCGACGACCACTGGTCGGGATCCAGGCCGACGCACAGGACCAGGCCCATGCCCTGCACCGGAACGGTCGGCGTCTGGTCGGCTGCCGCGTGGCCCGAAGCAGCTGGTGCGGGGGTGTGCCCGCCTTCGTCCGCGTCGCTCGCGCCGGTAGCGCCGGTCACGTCGATCAGGCCGGTGGAGTCATCGGTCGGGTCCGCGGCATCGAGAAAGAGGTTCTGCACGTTGCTGCACCCCCCGGGTGTCGGGTGCCACCGACCGGGCAGGCGCAGCCTGCGAATCTTCAGGTCACGCCCCCCGTTCGCAGAAATTCTGGCAGGTCCTGTTTGTCTGCGTAAGGGATGGAACGCGGTCGGTTACTTCGGCGGCCCGCGGTCGTCGCGGGTTCGGAACGTGATCCCGGGGGCCGTTGCCCGGAAACGGCCGGGAACCGGTCGGCGACCCGAAAATGCCCCCCGAGCGCCCTGACCGCGCCCTGTCCCGCCCGCCCGTTCCCGAGTTCTCTGCGCAGGAACGTGTGTGCCGATGGTGGCAACCCGTCCGCCGTGTCCTCCGTGATCCGTCACCACTTTCGGCGGACGCTCCCGACTCCCCACAAGGAGGGGTACGTGTTCAGACGTAGGGATCGAGCAGGCTCGCCGCACCCGGTGAGCCGCCCGGTGAAGCGCCCGGCGGGTCGGCCGTCGGGCCGTCGCTCCTCCGCGGCCCGACGGTCGCTGGTGCTCGCCACCGGCGCCGTGCTCGCCGTACTGGCCGGCCTGTTGGCGCCGGCGGCCGCGGTGGCCGGACAGTCACCCACGACGAAGGCGACGAAGCCCGCGCCGATCAGCAAGGCGGTCCAGAGCAAGCTGGCGGCCAAGGGCGCGGCCGATGTGTGGCTGGTCTTCTCCCAGCGGGCGGACCTCAAGAAAGCCGCCAAGGTCAAGGACTGGGACGCTCGTGGCGCCGCGGTCGTCAAGGCGCTGAAGGCCACCGCGACGAGGAGCCAGGCGCGGGCGAAGACCACGCTGAAGGCCAAGCGGGTCGAGTACACGGCCTACTGGGGCGCCAACCGGATTCTGGTGCGCGGTGCGACGCCGAGCCTGACCCGTGCCCTCGCCGCCCTGCCCGGCGTACAGCAGATCACCGAGCTCCGGACCTGGAAGCTTCCGCCCGCGCAGAAGGCGACCGCGAGGAAGAAGGTCGACGCGGTCGAGTGGGGCATCGCGGCGATCAGGGCCGACCAGGTGTGGAGCGACTACGGCGTACGTGGTGAGGGCATCACGGTCGCCAACGTCGACACCGGTGTGCAGTACGACCACCCGGCGCTGGTCGGGAAGTACCGCGGCAACCGGGGAGACGGCACCTTCGACCACAACTACAACTGGTTCGACCCGGCCAACGTGTGTGGTACCCCGTCGACCGAGCCGTGCGACAACGTCGGTCACGGCACCCACACGATGGGCACGATGGTCGGCGACGACGGCACCGGCAACCAGGTCGGCGTCGCGCCGGGTGCGAACTGGATCGCCGCCAAGGGGTGCGAGAGCGACTCCTGCACCGACACCTCGTTGCTCGCCGCCGGCCAGTGGACGCTCGCGCCCACCGACCTGAACGGCCAGAACCCGCGTCCGGACCTGCGCCCCAACGTGGTGAACAACTCCTGGGGCGGGTCGAACGGATCCGACGTGGACCCGTGGTTCGACGAGATCGTCCAGGCGTGGACCGCGGGCGGCCAGTTCGCGGTGTTCTCCAACGGGAACGACGGACCCGGCTGCGACACCACCGGCTCGCCGGCGGACTCGCCGTACGCCTTCGGGGTCGGTGCCTTCAACCAGGCCGGGCAGATCGCCGACTTCTCCAGCCGCGGCCCGGGCGCGAACGGCGAGATCCGCCCCAACGTGTCCGCGCCGGGTGAGAACGTCCGGTCGTCGGTCCCCGGCAACGGCTACGACTACTACAGCGGTACGTCGATGGCGGCACCGCACGTGTCCGGCACCGTCGCCCTGCTCTGGTCGGCCGCACCGGCACTCGCCGGTGACGTCGAGGCCACCCGCGCGCTGCTGAACGAGACCGCGGTCGACGTCGACGACCAGACCTGCGGTGGTACGGCCGACAACAACAACGTCTGGGGCGAGGGCAGGGTGGACGCCCTAGCCGCGGTCGACGCCGCGCCGCGCGGCGACACCGGTGTGCTCACCGGCACCGTCACCGCCGCCGACGGCGGTGCGCCGATCGCCGGCGCCACCGTGTCGGTGGAGGGACCGCTGTCGCGGACGACCACCACCGGTGAGGACGGCACCTACCGGCTCACTCTGTCGGTCGGTGGCTACACGGTCTCGGTGCACGCGTTCGGCTACGTCGACCAGACCGAGCAGGTGACGGTCAGCAAGGACGACACGACCACGCAGGACTTCGCCCTCACCGCCGCGCCGTCGCACTCGCTCAGCGGCACGGTGACGGACGCGCGTGGCCAGCCGGTCGCGGGGGTCGACGTCACGGCGGAGGGCACGCCGATGCCGCCGGCCACCACCGACGAGCAGGGGCACTACGCCTTCGACGCGGTGCCGGAGGGCAGCTACACCGTCACGGTCGCCGGTTCGGGCTGTATGGCCGAGGAGTCGAAGGACGTCACGGTCGACGGCGACAAGGTGGTCGACTTCCGGTTGGCCGACCGGGCCGACGACTACGGCTACCGGTGCGTGGTCGAGTCCGCGGACTACATCGAGGGCGACACCAACGTCGGACTGGTCGACGACGACGCCGCCGTCCCGATCGACCTGCCGTTCCGCGGCGTGCTCTACGGAGCGGGCTACAACGAGGCGTACGCCTCGACGAACGGCCACCTGACCTTCACCTCGCCGAGCGCCGAATTCGGGAACACGCAGATCCCCAACCGGGCCGAGCCGAACGCGGCGATCTACCCGTTCTGGGACGACCTGGTGCTGGACGAGGAGTCGGGTCTCTACACGGGCACCTCGGGTTCGGCGCCGAACCGTACGTTCGTCGTCGAGTGGCGCAACGCGTTGATCCTGGCCAGTGAGTCCGGGGCCCGGGTGGACGCCGAGATCGTCCTGCACGAGAACGGCGACATCGTTCTGAACTGGCGCAATCTCGACGAGAACGACCCGCTGGAGCGGGGTGCGTCGGCGACGACCGGCATCGAGAACGCCGACGGCACCGACGCCCTGCAGTACAGCTACAACTCACCGGTGCTGGCGGACGGCCAGTCCGTGCGGTTCACCCTGCCGCCGAACGGGTTCGTCACCGGCAGGGTGACCGACAAGGACGACGGCAACCCGGTCGCGAACGCGACCGTCGACGTCCTGGACGGCGACACCGTCGTACGGCAGCTGAGGACCGACGCCGACGGGATCTACTTCGGCCAGGTCTGGGTGGGTGCCTACACCCTGAAGGTGAGTGCGACCAACTACGTCTCGCAGACAGCCCAGGTGTCGGTCGCCGAGGGCCAGACCGTCAGGAAGGACTTCGTCCTGAGGACGGCCCGGGCCGAGGTCGACTCGCCCGACCTGTCATGGGTCCTGCCCCAGGGTGTCAAGCAGCAGGCCACCTTCACCATCTCGAACACCGGTTCGGCTCCGCTGACGTGGCAGGCGCTGGAGAGTGGCGGCCGGCGTACGGCCGCGAAGGCGGCGAAGGTCGCCGAGGCCAGGACCAAGGTGAGCGCGAAGGCCAAGGACGCCAACGCGAGGACCGCGGTCGGCCGCTACACCAGGACCGAGCGGGAACGCGCCCGGCCCAGCGCCGCCGGTGGCGTGCTCGCGTCCTGGCCGGTCGAAGGTGCCGAGGTCGCCTGGGGCGTGGGCTACGACGGTGACGTCTGGGTCTCCGACCCCCCGAACAGGACCAACAACGAGTTCACCGCCGCGGGTGAGCCTGTCCAGACGCTGACCGCGGACTGGGCCGGCGAGTGGAACGGCGACATGGCCTACGACTTCCGGCGGGGCCGGATGTGCCAGGTCAACGTCGGTGGCGACAACGGAATCTCCTGCTGGGACCCGGCCTCGGGTGCGGTGGACTACTCGCTCACCGGCTCGCCGTGGAGCGCCATCTCCCAGCGTGGGTTGGCCTACCGGGCCGACGACGACAGTTTCTATGTCGGTGGCTGGAACGAGGACGTCCTCTACCACGTCGCCGGCGCGTCCTCGTCCAACCCGGGCGAGGTGCTCGGTCAGTGCTCGCTGGCCGGAGCGTCGATGGCCGGGCTGGCGTGGAACTCCACGGCCGGGGTGTTGTGGGTGACCACGAACTCGCCCACCGACGACATCCTCGAAGTCGACCCGGACGACTGCGGAGTCATCACCACCCTCGGGTTCCCCGACGGTGACGGCTTCGCCGGCGCCGGCGCCGAACTCGACTTCTCCGGAAACCTGTGGGTCACCTCGCAGGCGTCGAACAAGGCGTTCCTGGTCGAGACCGGAGTGCCGCAGGCGACCGACGTGCCGTGGCTGTCGGAGAAGCCGGAGAAGGGCACAGTGCCGGTCGGCGGTGAGCAGGACGTCACCGTCACGGTGGACACCACCGGACTGGAGCCGGGGGTCTACCGGGCGACCGTCATCCTGGACACCACCAGCGGCCGGCAGCGGTTCGTACAGCTACCGGTGCAGGTGGTGGTGGCGGGCTACTGGAAGGGCGTCAACGCAGGTGGCGGCGCCTACACCGACAGCCAGGGCCTGCCATGGGTGGCCGACCAGCAGTACCGTTCCGGCCGGTTCGGCTGGGTCGGTACGTCGACGGTGCACGCCGTCGGCTCGCAGGTGGACATCCGGGGCACCGACGACGACCCGCTCTACCGCGACCTGCGGCAGGGTATGGAGGCCTATCGGTTCGACCGGCTGCCGGCCGGTAAGTACGAGGTCACGATGGACTTCGCCGAACTGGCCCGCTCGCCGCGGGTGGACTGGCGGATGTTCGACGTGGACGTCGAAGGCCAGTGGGCGCTGGTGGGGTACGACATCGCCGACGAGGTGGGCGGCCGCCGGGCCGACAGCCACTCGATCGTGGTGGACGTGCCCGAGGGCGGCACTCTGCAGGTGACGTTCCACCCGCGGCGCTCGTACCGGCCGCCGGTGGTCAACGCGCTGCGCGTCGTCCAGCGGCCCGACCTGTAGGCCGAGCTCCTGTCAACCGCAACCGGCCACAGTTGGCCGAGCTCCTGTCAACCGCAACCTGACACAACTGAACACCACAACCGAACAACCTGACAGAGGTGCAGGGCGGCCCCGGGACGAGGATCCCGGGGCCGCCCCGATTTGCATGCCATGCTCCGGTCTGTCCGAGACCCGCTGCCCGTCGGCGGCGGCCGCGGGTCAGCCGGAAAAGCCCGGCACTGGTGGGTCGGGGTGGGTCTGGTGGCTCGGCACCGGTGGTCAAGGCGGTGCAGGACCGGCTGAAGTCGATGGCGGCCCGACCTCTGAGCTGACGCCCGAGACCGAATCGCAGGCCGAATTCCGTCGGCCAGAACCGAACATCGTCCGACCTCGGTGACACTGGCAGGGGGCGCCACCGGGTAACCGGGCCGCCCTTTTCCCTTTCCTGGAAGGGATCTTCCCGGACAGTGGTCCCCAGCTCACGGGACCCGCCGGGACTGGAAACGTCTCACCCCCTCCTTCACGCTGGCGGTGAAGCGGGGGAGTGATGGGCGATGGCTGAAACGCGGGCTGCCGCGTGCTGGCGTGGTTTCGTCGTACGAATATCCGCACTCGTACGCGGCCATTCCGACAGGCGAGCCACCGCCGTTCCCCGGGCCGGCCGGGGCGTCACGATCGGGTTACGGCGAACGGCGACGGCGGCGGGGGTCATCGTCGTCGGGCTCTCGCTGGTCAGATGTGCGCCGTCTACACCTCAGGACGTTTCGTCCGACCCGCGCCTGCCCACGGCGAGTTCGGTGGCCCGGGCCACGCCGCCGAGTGGGCTGCCCCGGCAGCCCACATCGCCGTCCGGCACGCCCTCGCCGAGCACGCCCTCGGCCGGCGCGAGGGCTGGTGAGACTGCCTCCCCGACGCCCACCCCGCGGCCGACCCTGCCCGGCGACTCCACCGTCGGCACCCCCGACTCCCCGTCGACTCCGGGCCACACCCCGGGGCCGGGGACGGCGGAGGGCCCGAAGGTTCTCTACCTCACTTTCGACGACGGCCCGAGCGAGTGGACGCCGAAGATCCTCGAGGTGCTCGCCCGGCACAACGCGAAGGCGACGTTCTTCGAACTGGGACAGCAACAGAAGGAGTTTCCGGGCATGGCGGACCAGGTGCGCAAGGCCGGGCACACCATCGGCAACCACACCTTCGACCACGCGTCGCTGACGACGCAGTCGTGGTCGGGGATGCGGAAGGAGATCAAGGGCGGTCCGGCCTCGAAGTGCCTGCGCCCGCCCTACGGCGCGACCAACTCCGACGTCCGCTCGGTCACCGACGAGCTGAATCTGCGGGTGGTGCTGTGGGACGTCGACACCCGCGACTGGACCCGGCCCGGCTCGGACACGATCGAACGGCGGGCCGTGGAGGGTGCGCGGCCGGGCGCGATCGTGCTCATGCACGACGGCGGCGGCGACCGGCAGCAGACCGTCGACGCGCTCGACGGTGTTCTGACCACGCTGGCAAAGCGGGGGTACGTGTTCCGCGCCCTCGACTGCTGACCCCGGTCCGGTGACGCGGACTTCTGCCGCGGACGTGTGACGGGCTGCGGACGCGGGCCGCGAGACGCCTTACCACGTTGGGTTCTGAGTTCACGGAATGAACGAATCCGTGTCCGATCCCGGCCGTGACCGATCCTGGTCGCCCAGGGGTTGTCGACTGCGCTCCATCCGGCCTCGACGCTGTCCATGATGGGCCTTTCCGGACCTGGCTGTGGCGAAGGCGTGTCCGTGCGCCCGTCACTCGTGCCAGGTTGCTGAGCCGTGCCGAAGCGGAGCGCGGCTTCGTTCGCAAGGAAGGTGTGACGGATGGTGCATGGCAACGGCGTCAGCAGGCGCGGTTTTCTGTACGGCTCGGCGGTGGCCGCCGGGTCGCTCATGCTGGCCGCGTGTTCGGGCAACGACTCCACCGGAGGCAACGGCGGGTCGGGCAAGAAGGCCGCGGGCGGCGGAGCGGGTTCGGGGCAGGTGCCCAAGGGGTCTGCGACCAAGCCGCTCGCCCCACCGAAGAAGTTCTCCGAGGCGCCGTCACTGGCTGAGCAGGTGAAGGCGGGCAAGATCCCTTCGCTCGACAAGCGGCTGCCCTCCACGCCGTATGTCATTCCCCACCGCTGGGCCGAGCCGGGCAACTACGGCGGCCAGCTCCAGATGGTGATCGACACGAGCAACTCCGGCGCCATCAAGGAGTACTGCTACGGTCACTCGTTGCTGCGGTTCCTCAACGACGGTCTGGACATCGGGCCCGGTCTGGTGGAGAGCTGGGAGTCCAACGCCGACGCATCGGACTGGACCTTCCACTTCCGCAAGGGCCTGAAGTGGTCCGACGGTCAGCCGTGGACGACCGCCGACATCATGTACTGGTGGCAGGACATGGTGCTCAACACCGAGCACCCGGAGGTGCCACCGGACGACGTGCGCTCCGGCCGCGACACCGTCGCGACGTTGTCCGCGTCCGACGACTACACACTGAGGATGAAGTTCGACGCGCCCGCGCCGATCACGCCGGAACGCCTCGCCGCCTGGGTCAACCGCGGGATCGGCCCGCAGTGGATGGCGCCCAAGCACGTGCTGATGAAGTACCACCCGAAGTACAACAAGAAGATCAAGGGCAAGGACTGGTACGTCAAGCACGACTTGCACCTGGACTGGCAGCTCAACCCGGGCTCGCCGGTGATGACCGGCTGGTACACGAAGACCTACGACGAGGGCCGCAGCGTCGTACTCGAACGCAACCCCTACTACTGGGTGGTCGACAAGGACGGCAAGCAGCTGCCCTACCTCGACGAGGTCCGGTTCACCGTGGTGAAGGACCCGCAGGTCCAGAAGCTGCAGATGAGCAACGGCAGGTACGACTACGTGCACGGCGGCCACACCGCCCTCGTACTCGGCGACATCTCCGGGCTCAAGCAGGCCGAGCAGCGCACGGGTGTCCAGGTCAGCTTCTGGGACAGCGGATCCGGGACCGGTTCCATCTGCTTCCTCAACTACGACTACCCGGACGACAAGATGCGCGAGGTGATCCGCAAGCCGGAGTTCCGGCAGGCGTTGTCGCACGCCATCAACCGGCCGGACGCGCGCAAGGCGATCTACTTCGACACCGGCGAGGTGACCACCGGAACGCTCAGCCCCAAGGGGCAGATGTTCACCATCAACGACGAGGCGAAGCAGAAGTACACGCAGTGGCGGGACGCGTACGTGAAGTACGACCCGGACAAGGCCAAGTCGATGCTGGACAAGCTGGGCCTGGTGGACAAGAACGGCGACGGCAAGCGCGAGTTGCCGGACGGCTCCAAGCTGCAGATCTCCCTGGACTACCCGGCCGACGCCAGCGCCGAGCACGTCCAGAAGAACAACCACCTCAAGCGTGACTGGGAGGCCGTCGGCGTCAAGACCGTCATCAACCCGGTTCCGCCGGAGGCGTTCGGCGACCGCTGGGGCCGCGGCGAACTGATGACCACCACCGCGTGGGAGGTGGGCGACTGCTCGCCGCTGATCTACCCCGGTTGGGTGATCCCGGTCGAGACCGGCCACTGGGCACCGCTGCACGGGCAGGCGTTCACCCTGCAGACCGGCGACCCGAAGAAGCTGAAGTCACAGGCCAACCTGTCGCCGTGGAAGCGGACGCCGCCGTGGATGCTGGCCGAGAAGGGCGACCCGATCGACCGGCTGTGGAAGCTGTACGCGCAGGCCCGGGTCGAGCCGGACAACATGAAGCGGATCCAGATCATGTGGGAGATCGAGAAGATCCACATCGACGACGGTCCGTTCTTCTTCGGCATCGTCGCCAACTACCCGCGCATCGTGCTCACCCGCAAGGGACTGCACAACGTCCCGAAGAAGGAGAACCTCACGCTCGGCGGTTGGGTGAACCCCTGGATCCTGCCGTCCCCGGCGGTGTACGACCCGGAGCTGTACTTCTGGGACAAGCCGGAGGACCACAAGGTCTGAGCAGTCACGGAAGGCCCGCCACCCCGCACCCGGGAGTGGCGGGCCTTCCGCATGTCGGCGGCGTGTCCGGCGATGGCGGCATGCTGATCCGTCACCGGGGTGCCGCGCCGACCGTCCACGAGTCGCCCCCAACGCCACCCTGGTCGGCCGCGTCGTCGTCGGCCCGCACGCCACCGTGCTCGGCTGCACGGTGGAACGCTGTTGTTACCTAGCCGCGAACGTGACCGTCCTGCACGGTGCCCGCCTCGGCCCGGGCGCGAGCATCGCGGTCGGCGCGCTGGTGCACGCCCGTACGTTCGTACCCGACGGGTTCTTCGTACCCCCGCACACGCTCGCGGCCGGCGACCCGGTCCGGGTGGTCACGCCGGACCAGCGGGACGAGGCCGCGGCGGCGGTCCGCGACGCCGGCTTGGCGGCCGCCGAGTTCGGGGTGAGCGCGGACTGGGAGGACCGGCTGCGACGGTACGAAGCCGCTACGGAAGCCAGGTCGGCGGAGTTCGCCGCCCACCGCGACGACGAGCCGCTGACCGTGGACCCGTCGTAGGCCGGGCCCCCGCCGGGCCGGTCCGGGCCGAGCTGGCCGGACATGTCCGGCCTGTCGGGTGGCGGTGTCGGCGGGCACTCGTAGGCTGGGCCACACGATGAGCGCCCTGTCTTCGCACACCCACCTGATGACCGACTCCGACGCGACCTCCGACGCGAAGTCCACCGGCGAGAGGTCCGCCGCCGAACCCGGCCGGGCCGACGCGTCGGCCGGGCGTCCCCGGCACGACCCGGAGACCCTGCTGGAGGGGCTCAACCCCTCCCAACGGGCGGCGGTCGTGCACGAGGGACACCCGCTGCTGGTGGTGGCCGGCGCAGGGTCGGGCAAGACCCGGGTGCTCACCCGCCGGATCGGGTGGCTGCTGGCCCAGCGGGGCGCGCGGCCGAGTTCGGTGCTGGCGATCACCTTCACCAACAAGGCCGCGGGGGAGATGCGCGAACGCGTCGCCGAGCTGGTGGGGCCGCGGGCGGCCGGGGCGATGTGGGTCTCCACGTTCCACGCCTCCTGCGTGCGCATCCTGCGGCGGGAGATCAAGCGGTTCGGGATGTCCTCGTCGTTCTCGATCTACGACGACGCCGACTCCCGCCGGCTGATGACGCTGGTGTGCCGCGACCTCGACCTGGACTCCAAGCGCTACAACCCGCGTTCGGTGCTCAACTGGGTGTCCAACCTCAAGAACGAGCTGATCGACCACGAGGAGGCGGCGCGCCGCGCCGAAAACCACCTCGAGCGCACTTTCGCCGAGTGCTACGGGCTCTACCAACAGCGTCTGCGCGAGTCCAGCGCCCTGGACTTCGACGACATCATCATGACCACGGTGCACCTGTTGCAGGCGTTCCCCGAGGTCCGCGAGCACTACCGCCGCCGGTTCGCGCACGTCCTCGTCGACGAGTACCAGGACACCAACCACGCGCAGTACGTCCTGGTCCGCGAGCTGACCAGCGCCGACGGCGACGGGCCGCACGGCGAGCTGATGGTGGTGGGCGACGCCGACCAGTCGATCTACGGCTTCCGCGGCGCGACGATCCGTAACATCCTGCAGTTCGAGGAGGACTTCCCCGACGCCCAGGTGATCCTGCTCGAGCAAAACTACCGCTCCACTCAGACGATCCTGTCCGCCGCCAACGCGGTGATCAGCCGCAACGCCGGCCGCAAGGCCAAGAACCTCTGGTCCGACGCCGGCTCCGGTGAGTCCGTGGTGGGCTACGTCGCGGAGGACGAGCACGACGAGGCGCAGTTCGTCGCCGAGGAGATCGACCGGCTGGGCGACCAGGGCGCGGCCCAGCCCAAGGACGTCGCGGTGTTCTACCGCACCAACGCGCAGAGCCGGGTGTTCGAGGAGATCTTCATCCGCGTCGGTCTGCCCTACAAGGTCGTCGGCGGGGTCCGCTTCTACGAGCGCCGGGAGGTGCGGGACGCACTCGCCTACCTCCGGTTGCTGGCCAACCCCGAGGACACCGTGTCGCTGCGCCGGATCCTCAACGTCCCGAAGCGGGGGATCGGTGACCGCGCCGAGGCCTGCGTCGAGGCGTTCGCCCAGCGTGAGCGGACGACCTTCTGGCAGGCGCTGCGCCGCACCGACGAGGTGCCCGGCCTGGCCACCCGTTCGGCCAACGCCATCCGCGGGTTCGTGACGATGATCGACGAGCTGGTGGCCGCGGTGGCCGAGGGGATGCCGCCGGCCGACCTGCTGGACCAGGTGCTCCACCGCAGTGGCTACCTCAAGGAGCTGGAAAACTCACCCGATCCCCAGGACGAGACCCGGGTGGAGAACCTCTCCGAGCTGGTGGCGGTTGCCCGGGAGTTCACCGAAGGCGCGGTGGCGGAGGGGGTGCCGGCCACCCTCGCCGACTTCCTCGAGCGCGTCGCCCTGGTCGCCGACTCCGATCAGATTCCCGACGGCGAGGACAACGGCGGGGTGGTCACGCTGATGACCCTGCACACCGCGAAGGGGCTGGAGTTTCCGGTCGTCTTCCTCACCGGTCTGGAGGACGGCGTCTTCCCGCACCAGCGCTCACAAAGCGACGCCAAGGAGCTGGAGGAGGAACGCCGGCTCGCCTACGTCGGCATCACCCGGGCACGCAAGCGCCTCTACGTCTCCCGGGCCGTGGTCCGCAGTGCGTGGGGAGCACCCCAGCACAATCCCGCGTCCCGCTTCCTCGACGAGATTCCGGCCGAGCTGGTGGACTGGCGGCGTACGGAGGCCGACCAGATCTCGTGGGGCTCGCAGTCGGTCAGCAGCCGACGCACCGACCGGCAGAAGACCACCAGGCCAGGGCAGCGGCCGATCGTCGCGTTGTCGCCCGGCGACCGAGTGGTGCACGACACGTTCGGTATGGGCTCGGTGGTGGCCACCGCGGGCCAGGGGGACAACGCCGAGGCCACGGTCGACTTCGGGTCGGAGGGCGTCAAGCGGTTCCTGCTCCGCTACGCGCCGCTGCAGAAGCTCTGAGGTCAGCGTCGCCGCAGAAGCTCTGAGGTAAGGGTCTCGCCGCAGAAGCTCTGAGGTAAGGGTCTCGCCGCAGAAGCTCTGACGTCAGGTCAGAGCAGGCCCTTCTGGCGCAGCCAGGGGAGCGGGTCGATCGCCGTACCCCCGCCGGGGTGCACCTCGAAGTGCAGATGTGGTCCGCTGGAGTTGCCGGTGCTCCCGACGTAGCCGATCAGCGTGCCGGCGCGCACCGGGCCGCTCCGGCGGGCGTACCGGGACAGGTGGCAGTACCACGTCACGGTGCCGTCATCGTGCCGAACCTGGATCCGGTTGCCGAACGCGCTGTACGCGCTCTCCCAGCCCGCGCCGATGATCTCGCCGTTGCCGACGGAGTAGACGGGTGTGCCGAGCGGCGACGCGAAGTCCTGCCCGGTGTGCAGGTGGCTCCACATCGAGCCGGCCCGGCCGTACCCCGCGGACAGGCGGAACTTCTGCACCGGCAGCGTCCACTCGATGGAGCGTTCCATCGTCTGCTGCTCGGTGGCTCCGGCCGCGGTGCGTTCCATCGACTGGATCTCCTGGCTGTGCTGCGCGGCCCAGGCCGCCCGTTCCTGGTCGGCGGCCGCCCGAGCGCGGTGGGCGGCGGCCAGGTCGGCAGCGTCGGTGCTGGGCTTGGCGGTGCGCTTGGAGCGGTCGGCCCGTTTGGCCGCGTTCTCACGGGCCTGCTCGACCTGGCTCACACTGCGGGCGATACTCGCCGGCAGCGCGCGTTGGACGGTGGTCTCGCCCCTCGCCAGCGTGTTCGAGCCCACGAAGACGGCGCCGGAGGCGACGGCGAAGGTCGCGACACCGGCGAGGACCGGAACGGTGGGGAAACCCCGCCTGGTCTCGGGCTTGCGATGCCCGCGCTGCTGTGCCTGCGTCGGGGGGAGCTCGAGAGTCGAGGGGGTCCGGAGGACGGGAGCGGCGCCACGTGACTCCGCCGGGGTCGCCGGACGGTTGGCCCGGGAAGCCGACGTGTCTCGCGACGGTCGAGTGCGACCCGCCGATCGGTCACGGCGATGCTTCGCGGTCTCGGCCACTGGTGAGAAACCTTCCTGAAGCGGGGGTCTGCCGATCTCGAGTTCTTCGCGCTTTCGGCAGCAAACGCGGCAGACGATAACGGATTGGTGTCAACAGGCCAAACAACTCGTACCGGCCAGGCCGGAAGTGGACCAGCAGATGCTACAACTCGGGCATTCCCGGCAGGTTCGTGACACGCGGTGTGACCAGCCCGGCGCGGCAGGACACCACGCGTCACGTATCTGCCGTACGAGAGACACCGCGCGTTATCGGAACCCGCGTTCGATGCCATAAGTTCGTCTGAGTTCGAGACAGTCGCCGAGTGGTTCCAAGACCTCGCCTCGGGGCTTTCCGTGAGAACTCCGCGAGAATTCCGGTGAGAATGTCGGCGCGGGTTCCGGTCTTCAGTCGAGAGGTGCGTGGGTGACGTGCAGGCAGAACGAGGACGTTCGCCGATCCGGGTGGTCGTCGCCAAGCCCGGACTGGACGGCCACGACCGGGGAGCGAAGGTCGTCGCCCGTGCGTTGCGCGACGCCGGCATGGAGGTCATCTACACCGGCCTGCACCAGACACCGGAACAGATCGTGGAGACCGCGATCCAGGAGGACGCCGACGGGATCGGCCTGTCCGTTCTTTCCGGCGCGCACCTGACGCTGTTCCAGCGGCTGACGGATCTGCTGCGTGAGCGGGAAGCCGACGACATCGTCGTGTTCGGCGGGGGGATCATTCCCGAGGCCGACATCGCCACGCTGGCGCGGATGGGAGTGGCCCGCGTCTTCACCCCCGGCGCGTCGACCCAGGAGATCGTGGGCTGGGTCAGCGCCAACCTCGGCGAGCAGGCCGAAGGCCCGGAGGCGTCCGTCGCGCAGACCGCGCACACCGCACGAGCCGCGCAGACCGGGGACAACGTGGAGGGCACGGAGGCGTCACCGGCCTGAGCGTCCCTTCTGGTTCGCGGTCCGGTTCGCGGCCTTGTTCGCAGGTCAGCGCGCGCCCGCACGGGCGATCGGTCACCTCTTGTGACCGTGCGCCCCGCTCGCGGTGCGGCGAGGCGGCGGCGTTAGGCTCGCGGCCGGGCCTTCGTACGGCCCGCCAGCCAAGGCGTATGCGAACCGACCAGGAAGAGCGCGCTCGTGGACCTGATGGAATTCCAGGCGAAGGAACTCTTCGCCAAGCATGGCGTACCCGTCACACTCGGACGGGTCGTCGAGACACCCGGCGACGCCCGGCCGGCCGCCGAGGAACTCGGCGGGCGGGTCGTCGTCAAGGCCCAGGTGATGACCGGGGGCCGGGGCAAGGCCGGCGGGGTCAAGCTCGCCGCCGACCCCGACGAGGCGGTGACCCAGGCCGAGGCGATCCTCGGGATGGACATCAAGGGCCACGTGGTCCGCCGCGTCCTGGTGGCGCCGGCGGCGGCGATCGCCGACGAGTACTACTTCTCGTTCCTCGTCGACCGCTCCAACCGTTCCTACCTCTGCATCGCCAGCGCCGAGGGTGGGGTGGAGATCGAGGAGGTCGCCCACACCAACCCCGACGCAGTGGCCAAGGTCGCGATCGACCCGGTGGCCGGTGTCGACGAGGCGAAGGCCCGCGAGATCGTCACCGCGGCCAACTTCCCCGCGGACGTCGCCGAGGCGGCCGTCCCCGCGATTCTCGCGCTGTGGAAGACCTTCGTCGCCGAGGACGCCACGCTCGTGGAGGTCAACCCGCTGGTGAAGCTGGCCGACGGGACGATCGAGGCGCTCGACGGCAAGGTCACCCTGGACGCCAACGCCGCGTTCCGGCACGAGGACCACGCCGCGTTCGAGGACAAGGCGGCCACCGACCCGCTGGAGCAGCGGGCCAAGGACAAGCACCTCAACTACGTGAAGCTGCAGGGCCAGGTCGGCATCATCGGCAACGGCGCGGGCCTGGTGATGAGCACCCTCGACGTGGTGGCCTACGCCGGTGAGGAGTTCGGCGGCGTGCGGCCGGCCAACTTCCTCGACATCGGCGGCGGCGCGTCCGCCGAGGTGATGGCCAACGGGCTGGAGATCGTCCTGTCCGACCCCGAGGTGAATGCCGTCTTCGTCAACGTCTTCGGCGGGATCACCGCCTGCGACGCGGTGGCCAACGGCATCGTCGCGGCGTTCAAGCTGCTCGCGGACCGGGGCGAGGCGGTCTCCAAGCCGCTCGTCGTCCGCCTCGACGGCAACAACGCCGAGCTCGGCCGGCAGATCCTCGCCGACGCCGCGCTGAACGGCGTCGAGCAGGTCGACACGATGGATGGCGCCGCGCGTCGCGCGGCCGAACTGGCCGCGGCGCGGTAAGGAGACTTCACACCATGGCGATCTTCCTCACCGAGAACAGCAAGGTCATCGTTCAGGGGATGACCGGCTCCGAGGGCAGCATCCACACCCGCAAGATGGTTCGGGCCGGCACCAACATCGTCGGGGGCACCAACCCGCGTAAGGCCGGCCAGAAGGTCGAGGTCGAGGGGCGTTCGCTCCCGATCTTCGCCACCGTCGAGGAGGCGATGGAGCAGACCGGCGCCGACGTCAGTGTGGCGTTCGTCCCGCCGGCGTTCACCAAGGCGGCGGTCAACGAGGCCGTCGACGCGGAGATCCCGCTGGTCGTGGTGATCACCGAGGGCGTGCCGGTGCACGACACCGCGGACTTCTTCACCCGGGCGCAGGCCAAGGGCGGGCGCACCCGCATCGTCGGGCCGAACTGCCCGGGCGTCGCCTCGCCGGGCAAGTCCTACGCCGGCATCATCCCGGCCGACATCACCGGTCCGGGCCGGATCGGGCTGGTCTCCAAGTCGGGCACGCTGACCTACCAGATGATGTACGAGCTGCGCGACATCGGTTTCTCCACCGCGGTCGGCATCGGCGGTGACCCGATCATCGGCACGACCCACATCGACGCCCTGGCGGCGTTCGAGGCCGACCCGGAGACCGAGGTCATCGTGATGATCGGCGAGATCGGCGGTGACGCGGAGGAGCGGGCCGCGGAGTTCATCAAGGCCAACGTCACCAAGCCGGTCGTCGGCTACGTCGCCGGCTTCACCGCGCCCGAGGGCAAGACGATGGGCCACGCCGGCGCGATCGTGTCCGGCTCGTCCGGCACCGCGCAGGCCAAGCAGGAGGCGCTGGAGGCCTGCGGTGTGCGGGTCGGCCGCACTCCCAGCGAGACCGCCCGGCTGGTTCGCGAGGTCGTCGAGGGCCGCGGCTAGTCCGGCCGCGCCCGCGCCGACCTCAGGTCGAACGCGAGGGCGCGACCCACAGGCGAGAAGACGACGAGGCGGGTCCCTGGCCAAGGGACCCGCCTCGTCGTCGTGTCGGTGCGGGCGGTTCGCCTCGTCGGCGCCCTGTCGGAGTCCGGCCCCGTCGGCGTTCAGCTGCCGCCGCTGGTCGCCAGCCGGTCGGCGGTCGCCGTGAGGGTCGTGGCCATCGGGTCGGTGCTGTAGTTGAGGTCCAGGCCGTCTTCACGCCAGACGACCACGGACAGCTGGGCGTTGGAACGAACCAGTCCGACGACCTCGATCCGGCCGGTTCCGTCGCCGTTGTCGTGGCCGAACCACCACCAGGCGGCCTGGTCTCCGGCGTCGGCGCTGGTCGGGCCGTGCACCTGCCCCCAGGCACAGTCGGCCAACCAGCCGCGGAACGTGTCGTAGGCCGACCCTGCTTCCGCGCCGGTCCCGAACCGGCCGACCACGTTGGCACCGATGACGGTGCCCTCGGTGCCCCAGGCGAAGTCGCGGCGCACGCTCTGCACGGCGCCGAGCCCGGCGAGGCTGCCGGACTGGCAGTGCGACGCAGCCGAACCCTCGGCCTCACTGGTGCCGGCGTCCGCCCAGCCGGCCCCGGAGTCGTCGACCTTCGGCATCTCCGCCGCGCTCAGCAGCGCGTCGGCGGTCAGCGGGGGAGCCGACGGGGCCGGCGGAGCGGTCGTCGGAGTGGGTTCGGGACTCACCGGCGGAGCGGCCGTGCCGGTGGAGGAGGCCGTGGGAACCGACGGAGGGGGAGTCGAGGACCTGGTGATGGTTACGTGCCGCCGCCGCTCGGCCGGGGCGTGGGGCGGCTTCGGCCGGGCGTAACGGGACGCCGCGCCGCTGGCACGGAGCCGGGCCGGCGGGGGTTCGGGGGCGATGCGCAGGGCGGTGCCGAGGATGCCCGTGGGCGTCGGTCGTGGCATCCCGGGCAAGGTGGCCGGTGGGTCGCTGACCCGGATGGGGGTCTCGCTGGGTATGCCGGCGATCACGCTGTAGCCGAGCAGGCCGACGCCCGCGACGACGGCGATGCCGGTGCTCGCGGCGCGCTGGACGTGCCGCCGGACACCGCGTCGGCGCAGCTGGTCGGCTTCCGCCCACTCGACGACGTCGATGTCGGAGCGCAACCTGGAAAGACTGTCGTCGACCCGGCGGTCTGAGTCAGCGGGCATGCTCGGTCTCCTCAGTCGCACTGTCGGCTCGGGGATCGCTCTCGCGCAGGAGCGCGGCGAGCGCGGCGCGGCCTCGGGACAGCCTGGCCTTGACGGTGCCGCTCGGAACACTCATCTCCCGGGCCACCTCCTCGACCGACATCCCGACCAGGTGGTGGAGCACGATCGTGCGTCGCTGAGCCTCGGGGATCTCCTTGAGGGCGGCGACGAGTGCGACGTTGTCCGGACTGGGTTCAGGTGCGTGCGACGGCGGCCCGTGCCGCGCCATCGCGGCGACGCCGTTCTTGATCTTGCGCCACCTGCTGGCGGCGATCCGCCAGGCGACCGTGCGCAGCCAGGCCTCGGGGTTGGCGTGGCCGGCCACGTCCGTCCAGTGCTGCCAGGCTCGGGCGTACGCCTCTTGGACACAGTCTTGAGCATCGGCCAGGTTTCCGGTCATCGCGTACATCTGGTGGAGGAGTCGTTGCCGAGTGGCGTGGTAGAAGGCGTCGAAGTCGTCGGCTTCCGCCATGAGCCCTCCGCCACTCCCGCCGACTCTCTCCAGATGACACCGCACCCCGGCCGGTGGTTGCAGCGATCGTGTCCTCAGATGGGGAACTTTCTGCCGCGAACCACGGGTGTCAGGACGAACATAGTCAAACCGGTCCCGTTACGGCTTCTCATACCGGCCGATCGAGAAACATCTGTGACTTTTCCGGTGCGAATCCTCCCATGTCGTTTCGGATCTTTTGGTGGCGGTGTGCCCGTGCGGCGTGTCCGAGGCGGCGCGAACCCGGCTCGGCTGGGACGATGTCTGCGATGACCGACCTGCTGGCGCGTTCCGTCGCGCGCGTACCAGGACGCCCACCCGGTGGTGGGCACCCCAGGCCGGCGCCCGTGGGGGCGCTCCTGGCGGCCGGCTGGGCGGTGCTGGCGGGGGCGTTGCCGTGTGCGGCGATCGCCGTCGTGGGCTGGTTCGCCACCACCGGGGGTACGGCGTCGTGGGCCTTCCGGGTCGGTGTCGACGCCTGGCTGTCGGCCCACTGGGTGCCGATCGCCCTGTCCGACGGCCGCTACCACCTCGCTCCCTGGGGTCTGACCGCGTTGCCCGTCCTGTTGCTGTGGCGGGCAGGTGGCTGGGTCGCCCGCACGGCCGAGCTGCGCGGCGGCCGGGATACCTCCCTGGCAGTGGCTTCCCTGGCGGTCGCCTACGGCGCGCTGGTGACGCTCGTGGCCCTGGCCACCCGCGCCGACGAGGCGGCTCCCGACCTTGTTCGGGCGTTCGCTTTCGCCACCCTGCTCGCCGCGGTGGTGGGCGGTGCCGGCACGGTCCGGGAGACCGGGCACGCGAAGTCGTTCTGGGAGCGCCTGCCCGAGGGGGTGCGGGCCGTGCTGTACGGCGGGACCGCCGGCCTGGTCGCCCTGCTGACCTGCGGCACCCTGCTGGTCGCGGTCTCCCTGGTCGTGCACGCCGGCCGGGTCGCCGACCTCACCAGGTCGCTGGCACCTGGCCCGGTCGGTCTGGTGCTGCTGCTCGTGGCGTGCCTGGCGTACCTCCCGAACGCCGCGGTGTTCGGTGCGGCGTACGCCCTCGGCCCGGGTTTCGCGGTCGGTACCGGCACGGTCGTCGCGCCGTCGGGGGTCCTGCTCGGCTCGCTGCCGGCGTTCCCGCTCCTCGGCGCGCTGCCGGTGACCACGACGCCGCCCGGCTGGCTGGCAGCGGTGCTGTTGCTGCCGATCGCGGCGGGCGCGGTGGCCGGGTTGGCCGCCGTACGGCGGTATCCGGAGTACGGCGTGGAGACCGCGGCCACCCGTGCCGGACTGGCCGGAGTGGCCGGCGGGGTTCTCTACACGCTGGTCGCCCTGCTGGCCGGTGGCTCGGTCGGCCCCGGGCGGCTGGCCGACGTCGGGCCGCCCGCGGCCCAGACGGCGCTGATCGCCATCAGCACGCTCGGGATCGCCGGTGCGGTTGCGGTGCTTGCGAGCAGGGCGGCCGCCCGGTGGCACGTGCTCGACCGGCTGCCCGGCCGGCGGCGCGAGGCCGCGACCGAGCAGGACGCGGTCGACGAGGACTGAGTGACCAGGACTGAGAGACGAGGCCTGGGTCAGGACCGCGACGGCGGCGAGAGCCGGTCGAAGATGCTCTTCTCGAACGTCGTCTGGCAGTTCTGCCGGGCGGTCTGGGTGTTGGCGCCGGACACGCACTCCTGGTAGTCCACGATCTCGTTCCAGAACACGGCCCACACCACCGACAGCACGAGGCCGATCGCCACCGCGACCACGCCGAGGACCAGGCCTGGTCCGGCGCCGGGGACCACTCGGTTGGCGCGCCGGCCCTTGCGTCGCCCGGCCACTCCCAGCCCGACCGCGATGCCACCGGCGAAGATGCCGAGCGGGGGAACGAAGATGCTCGCCAGCAGGCCGAAGATGCCGAGCATCAAGGCGATGCGGCCGTAGACGTTCACCTGGCGACGCTGGTCCTCGGACTCGGCCGGTCCGGGTGCGCCGCCGGGTCGTCCGCCCGGACCTCCGGGACTACCAGGACCACCAGGTCCGCCGGGACCACCGCTCCAGCCTCCGGTCGGTCCGCCCCAACCGCCGCCGGGCTGGGAACCGCCCTGGGGAGCACCGCCAGCGGGGCCGCTCCCGCCGTGCCCGCTCCCGCTCGCGCCGCCGCCTGAGCTGTCACGGGTGGGCATGATCCGCGAGTACGGCGAACCAGTGCGCGGCCGGCCGAAGACCCGCTCGGTGTCCGGGGGAGCGACGGTGCCCTCTGGCGGGATGGGGGCAAGTCCGGCGTCGCCGGATTCGTCCGCACCGGTGGCCGTATCCCCCCCGGAGCCCGTATCCGTCCCGGTGCCCGTGCCTCCGCTGCCGCCCTCCGCCGTGCCCTCCGCCGTGCCCGCCGCCGTGCTCGCCGCCCGCACCTTCTCCAGGTGCGTGCCGGTCGGCTCGTCCTCGCGACGGCCCTCGGGGGGATTGTCGGTACTGCTCACAGGGGCTTCTCCCGTCGTTTGCGCGCCTACCGCTATCGTGACGGAACGTCGGACTCGAAGCGAACGTGCCCCGGGTAGGTCGCCGGCGCCGTCCAGTTCGTGCGTCCGCGGCCGACCGATCAGCGAGGAGTTCATCCTGTCCGCCCGCCTCGTCGTCCTGCTCTCCGGTTCGGGCACCCTGTTGCAGGCCCTGCTCGACGCCACCCGCGATCCGGCGTACGGCGCCACGATCGTCGCCGTCGGCGCCGACCGCGACGGGATCGAGGGCCTGGCCCGCGCCGAGCGTGCGGGCATTCCGACGTTCGTCCTGCGGGTCCGTGACCATCCCGCCCGCGCCGACTGGGACGCCGCGCTCACCGCGAAGGTGGCCGCGTTCGAGCCCGACCTGGTGGTGTCGGCCGGCTTCCTCAAGCTGGTCGGCGCGTCGTTCCTGTCGGAGTTCGGCGGGAAGTACGTCAACAGCCACAACTCGCTGCTGCCGGCGTTCCCCGGGATGCACGGGCCGCGCGACGCGCTCGCCTACGGAGTCCGGCTGGCCGGCGCCACGTTGTTCGTCGTCGACGAGGGTGTCGACGCCGGTCCGATCATCGCCCAGGTCGCCGTGCCCGTGCGCGACGACGACACCGAAGAAACGTTGACCGAACGCATCAAGGTCGCCGAGCGCCGCCAGCTCGTCGACGTCGTCGGCTCGATGGTGCGCGAGGGCTACACCGTTCAGGGCAGAAAGGTCACCATCCCGTGAACGACACCACCAGCACCACCGCCGCATCGGCCGCCGCCGAGGAAGGCCGGCGTCCCATCCGCCGCGCGCTGGTCAGCGTCTATGACAAGTCCGGATTGACAGAGCTGGCTCGCGGGCTGGCCGACGCCGGGGTGTCGATCGTGTCCACCGGCTCCACCGCCGCGACCATCGAGGCGGCCGGGATCGAGGTGACCCGCGTGGAGGAGCTGACCGGGTTCCCGGAGTGCCTGGACGGCCGGGTCAAGACGCTGCACCCGCGGGTGCACGCCGGCCTGCTGGCCGACACCCGTAACCCCGACCACGTCCGCCAGCTCGCCGACCTGAACGTCGAGGCGTTCGACCTGCTGGTGTCGAACCTCTATCCGTTCGCGGCGACGGTCGCCTCCGGCGCCGGGCCGGACGAGGTGGTCGAGCAGATCGACATCGGTGGCCCGGCGATGACCCGCGCGGCCGCCAAGAACCACGCCAGCGTCGCGGTGGTCACCTCCCCGCAGCGGTACGCCGACGTCCTGGCCGCGGTCGCCGCCGGGGGCTTCACCCTGGACCAGCGGCAACGGCTCGCCGCCGAGGCGTTCGTGCACACCGCCACCTACGACGTGCAGGTCGCGTCCTGGCTCGGCAACGTCGTGGCACCCACCGACGAGGGCACCGGCTTCCCGGCCTGGTTCGGTGCGACCTGGAACCGCAAGGCGGTGTTGCGGTACGGCGAGAACCCCCACCAGCGCGCCGCGCTCTACTCCTCCGGCTCGACCGCGCCCGGCCTGGCCCAGGCCGAGCAGCTGCACGGCAAGGAGATGTCGTACAACAACTACGTCGACGCAGACGCGGCCCGGCGCGCGGCCTACGACTTCGCGGCCCCCGCGGTGGCGATCATCAAGCACGCCAACCCGTGCGGCATCGCGGTGGCCGCCGACCTGGCCGAGGCGCACTCGAAGGCACACGCGTGTGACCCCGTGTCGGCGTTCGGTGGGGTGATCGCGACCAACCGTCCGGTGACCGAGGCGATGGCCCGGCAGGTCGCGGAGGTGTTCACCGAGGTCGTGGTGGCGCCGGAGTTCGAGCCGGTGGCCCTGGAGATCCTCACCCGGAAGAAGAACATCCGGCTGCTGCGCTGCCCGGCGCCCGCCGGTGCCGGAGTCGAGATCCGCCAGGTCTCCGGTGGTGCGCTGGTGCAGACCGTGGACGCGGTGGACGCTCCCGGCGACGACCTGCTCGGCTGGCGCCTGGTGGCCGGCGACCCGGTCGACGACTCGGTGCTGGCCGACCTGGTGTTCGCGTGGCGGGCGGTGCGTGCGGTCAAGTCCAACGCCATCCTGCTCGCCAGTGGCGAGGCGACCGTGGGTGTCGGCATGGGGCAGGTCAACCGGGTCGACTCCGCCCGGCTCGCGGTGGCGCGGGCGGGCGAGCGGGCGGCCGGGTCGGTGGCCGCCTCGGACGCGTTCTTCCCGTTCGCCGACGGGTTGCAGGTGCTGCTGGACGCCGGGGTGCGCGCGGTGGTGGAGCCGGGTGGCTCGGTCCGCGACGACGAGGTGATCGCGGCGGCCCAGGCGGCCGGGGTGCCGTTGTACTTCACCGGGACGCGCCACTTCTTCCACTGAGTTCCACCGAGTCCCACCGGTTCCACTGAGCCGGTCCCCGTGAGGCGACGGGGACCGGCTCCCTCCCAGGGGGAGGAGGCTCGCCGTCACGGGAGACGGGACCGCCCCCGCCACGCACCGAGCTTCGGTGCCATGACGACATCGGTGGTCCCGGGACGCACGCCGAAGCTGATGGTGGCCCGTAAGGTCGCCGCCTACTTCGCAGCGCTGGCGCACGCTGCTGCTCACCTGGGTGGCCTCGGGCGCGTTGTTCGCGTGGAGTTCGTGGCGCGCGGCGTTCGTGTTCGCTGTGCCGTCGGTGTACGCCGGTCCCGAGTATCCGGTCGTGCAGGCGCTCGGCAACCACCTGGGCGCGCTCGCCGGGCTGGCGATCCTGATCCTCCTGTTGCTCTCCGTCGCCGGCGCCTCACCCAGCCGGTCGGCCGCCGCGGCCGAGCGCCGATCCGGTAGCTCCGCCGACGTCCCCAACCACGCATAGCTCGCGTAGCCCGCGTAGCTCGCCTAGCTCCCATCGCCCCCGTAGTTCACACAGGGTGCAGTGGACCTACGACCCACGCGGGCCGCGTATCCGGGGTATCCGGTGCATCAGCGCCCCGGCGTTGCCGCCGACCGGGTGAGGTCGGCAGAGTGGGGAAGGTGACGACACTGCTGCTGGTTCATGGCGGCCTCTGGGACGACATGAACGCCGAGCGGTTCTGGCGCGAGCCCGGGATCGTCGCCGGCCTCGAGGAGCGGGGGTTCCCCGTGCTCGTGCCCGACCGCCTCCCACGGGCGCGCTCCTGGCTTGCCGAGGTCGAGCACCTGGTGCCGCTGCTGCCGCCGGGCCCGGTCTGCGTGGTGGCCGGGTCGAACGGCTGCTCGGTGGCCGTCCGGTTGGCGCTGACCTGTCCGGACCGAGTGGACCGGCTGGTCCTGGCCTGGCCCGCGACGGTCGGCGAGGCCGTGGTGGACGTACGCACCCGCCGGGAGCTGACCGAACTCGGCGCGTCGCCCCGGATCGCCAAGGACCTGCTCTCCGGCGAGGTCCTGCGCGGGGTCACCGAGGGTGAGCTCAGCGGGATGAAGGTGCCGGTCGGGGTGCTCCCGTCCGTACCGGAGAACCCCGTCCACCGTCGCCGTACGTCCGTGGCCCTGTGCTCGCTCCTGCCGCACCCGTCGGAGCTGCCCGGTACGCCGGAGCCTGTACGCCGGGACTTCCGGCCGTACCTCGGCTCGTTCCTCACCAGCGTCGCCTCCTTCGTCTCCGAGGTGCCCTGACGAGGTGCCCTGACCCTCACGGAGCCGCCCCGCGTTCCGCGGCGTTCGGGCCACGCCGGGCGGTTGCGAGCAGCCGTCGCAGCCGGGGCGAGTAGCCTGCCGTTCTGCGAGGAATCCCAGCGGAGTCCCAGGAGGGCGGTCATGGTCGACCAGCCAGGCGAGGAAGCGGCCCGGCCGGCAGCCCAGGCATCCCAGGTGTCCCCTGTCCCGGCCGCCGGGGGAACGCCCGCCGACAGGCAGGCGTTCTGGAAGCGTTGGGGTCGACCACGGGGCCGCCCACTTCCGCCGATTCGTCCCTGGCCGCGCCGGCAGTGGCCGCTGCTGGTGGTTCTCGCCGGCGTGGTCGCCTCCCTGGTGGTCGTGGTGGTGGTCGACTTCCGGCCCGGTACGGCACTGTTCGCCTGCTCGGTCCTGTTGGCGGCGGTGTTCCGGTTGGTGCTGACCACCAGGCGAGCCGGCCTGCTGGTGCTGCGGAGCCGGATGACCGACGTGGTGACGCTCGCGATCATGGGAGGTGCGGCTTTGGTGCTGGCGCTGGCCGTGCCGGACATCCGATGACTCCCGAATGACCCCGAACAGCCGTGGGGACGGTTGCTCGGTTAGGCTTCGAGAAGTATCTCGACGCCAAGACAATTCCCGAGAACGCCGAGAACGCTGAGTCCGAGCGCCGCACATCCGGGCGGCATTTCCAGGAGGCGAGCACACATGGCGCGTAACGGCAAGGTCGCTGTCGTCGGTGCGGGTTTCTACGGGTCGACGACCGCGCAGCGACTCGCCGAGTACGACATCTTCGACGAGGTCGTCCTCACCGACATTCTCGAAGGCCGGCCCGAGGGGCTGGCGCTCGACATCAACCAGTCCCGCGCGGTCGAGGGCTTCGAGACCAAGGTGACCGGCCAGACGACGGGCCGTAACGGCGAGGGCTACGAGGCGATCGCCGGCTCCGACATCGTGATCATCACCGCCGGACTGCCGCGCAAGCCCGGCATGAGCCGGATGGACCTGATCGAGACCAATGCCAAGATCGTCCGGCAGGTCGCCGAGAGCGTCGCCAAGCACGCGCCCAACGCGGTGGTCGTCGTGGTGTCCAACCCGCTGGACGAGATGACGGCGCTGGCCCAGCTGGCCACGCAGTTCCCGCGTAACCGCGTGCTCGGCCAGGCCGGCATGCTCGACACCGCGCGGTTCACCAACAGCGTGGCGGAGAAGCTCGGCGTCCCGGTGGGCGCCGTCACCACGCTGACCCTCGGCTCGCACGGCGAGACGATGGTGCCGGTCCCGAGCAAGTGCACCGTCGAGGTCGACGGCTCCACCAGGCCGCTGACCGAGCTGCTGTCCGCCGAGGACATCGAGGCGCTCGTGAAGCGCACCCGCAACGGCGGGGCGGAGGTCGTCGGCCTGCTCAAGACCGGCTCGGCCTACTTCGCACCCTCGGCCGCGGCGGCCCGGATGGCCAAGGCGATCGCGGAGGACTCCGGAGCTGTCATGCCAGTGTGCGCGTGGGTCGACGGTGAGTACGGCATCGACGGCGTCTACCTCGGCGTCCTCGCCGAGCTCGGCAGGACCGGCGTACGCAAGGTCGTCGAGACCGATCTCACCGACAGCGAGCTGGCCGCGCTGAAGGAGGCGGCGGAAGCCGTCCGCAGCAAGCAGTCCGACGTCCAGAACCTCTAACCCCACCCTTGACGTGGGTGGCCGGCGGGGTTGCCCCCACCCCGATCCACGTCCTGGCCGGAGGAGCCCCCTTTGTCAAAGATCAGCGTGAAGAACCCGATCGTCGAGCTTGACGGCGACGAGATGACCCGGGTCATCTGGAAGGACATCAAGGAGCAGCTGTTGCTGCCCTATGTCGACCTCCAGCTCGACTACTACGACCTCGGCATCGAGCACCGCGACGCCACCGACGACCAGGTGACGATCGACGCCGCGAACGCGATCAAGCAGCACGGCGTGGGCGTCAAGTGCGCCACGATCACCCCGGACGAGGCGCGGGTCGAGGAGTTCGGCCTGAAGAAGATGTGGCGTTCGCCGAACGGCACGATCCGCAACATCCTCGGCGGCGTGGTCTTCCGCGAGCCGATCATCATCGACAACGTTCCCCGCCTGGTGCCGGGCTGGACCAAGCCGATCATCATCGGCCGGCACGCCCACGGCGACCAGTACAAGGCCACCGACTTCGTGGTGCCGGGTCCGGGCAAGCTCACCGTGACCTACACCCCGACCGACGGCAGCCAGCCGATGGAGTTCGAGGTCGCGGAGTACCCCGGCGGCGGCGTCGCGATGGCGATGTACAACTACGACGACTCCATCCGCGACTTCGCCCGGGCCTCGTTGAACTACGGCCTGCAGCGCGGCTACCCGGTCTACCTCTCCACGAAGAACACCATCCTCAAGGCCTACGACGGCCGTTTCAAGGACCTGTTCGCCGAGGTCTTCGAGACGGAGTTCAAGGGCAAGTTCGAAGAGGCCGGCATCACCTACGAGCACCGGCTGATCGACGACATGGTGGCGCAGGCCCTGAAGTGGGAGGGCGGCTTCGTCTGGGCGGCCAAGAACTACGACGGTGACGTGCAGTCCGACACCGTCGCGCAGGGCTTCGGCTCGCTCGGCCTGATGACCAGCGTGCTGATGACGCCGGACGGTCGGACGGTCGAGGCCGAGGCGGCGCACGGCACGGTGACGCGGCACTTCCGGCAGTGGCAGAAGGGCCAGAAGACGTCGACGAACCCGATCGCGTCGATCTTCGCCTGGACCCGGGGCCTGGCCCACCGCGGCAAGCTGGACGGCACGCCGGAGGTGACGGAGTTCGCGAAGACGCTGGAGCAGGCCTGCGTGGAGACCGTCGAGGCCGGCAAGATGACCAAGGACCTCGCGCTGCTGGTCGGTGACGACACCGAGTGGCTCAGCACCGACGACTTCCTGGCCGCGCTGGCCGAGACGCTGTCGGCCAAGGTGGCCAAGCAGTAGGGCTCATCTTCGCCAGGTCGTACGCACGTTCGTCGCCCACCTGGGCCGGTTCGCTCCGGCCGGGTGGGCGACGTCGTCTCCTGGGTCGCCTCGTGGGCCGTCTTGTCGTACGGCGACATCGAGTCCGCCGCCGTGTGGTTGCGTGGGCTGATCGACAAGCAGTGACCGCGGTGCCGCTCGCTCAGGTGTCGCGAAACCTTAGCTGCTCGACTCTTCGCGGTGCGCGTCGCGGAGGAACTCCGGCGTGATCTCCACGCCCCAGCCCGGCGCGTCCGACACCTTGACGCCACCGTTCTCCAAGCGGAGTGCGGGTTCGTAGACGCCGCGCGTCCACGGTGTGTCCTCGATGCCCCACTCGTGGAACTGGTGACAAGCCGGCATTGACGCGGCGAGGTGAAGCGTGAACACCTGCAGCATCGAGGTGTTCGAGCAGTGCGGCGTACACGGAATCCCCGCGTCCTCGGCCATCCGGGCCACCCGGCGGGCACGGGCGACGCCGCCGATGTAACCGATGTCGGGCTGCACGATGTCGACCGCGTGCGACTCGATCATCCGCCGGAACTGCCCCAGCGAGTTGTCCTGCTCACCGCCGGCCACCGGGATGTCGAGTGCCGCGGCGACCTGCGCGGTGTTCTCCAGCAGGGGATACGGGCAGGGCTCCTCGAAGTGGCCGTATCCGTTGTCCTCCAGGATCCGGCCGACCCGGATCGCGCGGGACACCGAGAACCCGCTGTTGGCGTCGGCGTGAATGGTGAAGTCGTCGCCCATGGCCGCACGGATGTGGGGGATGAGCTTCTCGGTCCGGCCGGGCGAGGCGTCCCGGTCCGCGCCCATCACGTCGCCGACCCGGACCTTGGCGGCGGCGAAGCCGTACTCCTCGCGCAGCGCGGCCAGCCGCTCGGCCTCGGCCTCGGGCGTGATCGACCGGCTCATGCTGGACGCGTACATCGGTACGAAGTCGCGCACCTGGCCGCCGAGCAGCTTGTACACCGGCTGGCCGGTCACCTTGCCGAGCAGGTCCCACAGCGCGGTGTCGATGCCGCAGAGCGCGCGGTACAGGAACGTCGAAGGGAACTTGTACTCCTTGCGCAGGCAGCGCTCCACCAGCGCCTCGAGGTCCCACGGGTCCTGGCCGAGGAAGTGCGGCGCGGCCATTTCGTGCAGCAGGCGTACGGACAGACCCGGCCGGAACGGTGACGTCTGCCCGATGCCCTCCGCTCCGTCGTCGGTACGGATGCGGACGATCGCGATCTGGTCGGCCAGGAACGTCTCGATGGTCTCGATCCTCATCGGGCCATTCGAGCCGACGAGGGCGGTCACGCGGAAGTCACTCGTCCCGGTCCGGACGGCCGACCTCGGCGGCACCGGCGGCCGGCGCCGTCCCGCTGTTGTTCCGCCGCGTGGCATTCTTCCGTGGAAGAATCACCGCCCAGGCTTCGCGCCGGGCGTACTCAGGCGGGTTGGACGTCGACGTCGAACGGCCGGCCGGACAGACCCCACGACGGATCGAGGTCGATGCCCAGCGCGGTCAGCACGTGCGGGTGGATGTCGGCGTGCGCGAGCCCCTCCGGTGGTGCGGCCGGGACCGTGGGGCCGGACGCGGCGATCCAGGCGGTCCGTTCCTCGGCGGAGTCGCCGCCGTGACCACCCTCGTCACGGTGCCCGTGGTCGGTCACCACGACGACCGTCCACTCCTCGGCCGCGGCCGCGGCCGTGGCCCGGGCCCGGATCGCGGCGAGGATCCGGCCCATCCGGGCGTCGGTGGCCTCGATCGCGTGGACGTACTCCGGGCCGACGCCGAGTTCGTGGGCGACCGCGTCCGGCCCGACGAAGTAGACGAACGCCGCGTGCACGTCCTGGGAGCCGAGCACCTCGACCGCGTCGTCGGCGAGCTCGTCCTCGCACTGCTCCCAGGTCGCCAGGCCGTGGTGTTCGGTGCCGCCGGGCGGGATCAGCCGGCCGCCGGGGAAGACCGGGCCGCCGTGGTCCGTACTCACCAGCGGCGGCCAGTCGGCGAGCGCGAACGTGCGCGCTCCCGGGCGGGCGTGTTCGACCCGGGTCAGGAAGTTCGGATGGGCGGCCAGGCGGTTGCCGTGGAGGTTGTTGTCGAAGATCCGGTGCACCGGTGGGAGGACGCCGGTCGCCACCGTCGCCCACACGGGCCCGGAGATGGTGGGTCCACTGGGATCCACCTGGATCGGGGCGAGGAAACCGTCGGCCGCGATGGCGTCCAGGTGTGGCGTGTGGGCGCGCCGCAGGACGTCGAAGCGGACGCCGTCCATCCCGAAGACGACGGCGCGGCGAGCGGAGGAGCTGGCGGAGGGACTCGGCGTGTCCGGCATGGTCTGCTCCTGGATTCTCGGCGAGCTGCTGAGGGCAAGAGACTTCGCGTCGGGGCCTTGGATCAGGGTAGGTCCGCCGCGCAGCGGAAACCGAGGTTGCCGCTGGAGCTGTCCGGGGTGTTGCTGGTACGGGCCGCGACGCGGTAGCGGTTGCAGTAGGACGCGTGGCACAGGTAGCTGCCGCCGCGCATCACCCGGGTGTCGCCCCCCGGCGGCCCCGCCGGGTCGTCCCGCGTCTCCGGCCGCTCCTGGGCGTGCCAGCTGGTGCTCCACCAGTCCGCGCACCACTCCCAGACGTTGCCGGCCACTTCGTACAGTCCGAAACCGTTCGGGGCGTACGACTTCACCGGCGCGGTCCCGGTGTGGCCGTCCTCGGCGGTGTCCACCCGCGGGAAGCGGCCCTGCCAGATGTTGCACCGCCAGCGGCCCCGTGGGGTGAGTTCGTCGCCCCAGGCGTAGCGCGCGCGGGCGAGCCCGCCCCGGGCGGCGTACTCCCACTCGGCCTCGGTCGGCAGCCGCTTGCCGGCCCAGCGGGCGTAGGCGAACGCGTCGCGCCAGGACACGTGCACCACCGGGTGCTGTGGGCGGGTCCGGACGTCGCTGCCGGGACCTTCGGGCGTACGCCAGGTCGCGCCCTCCACCGCCAGCCACCACGGGGCGCCCGGCACGCTGGCGTCCTTGACGTGGGCGCGCTGCCCCGGCCCGACGAACAGGTGGAAGACGAACGACCAGCCGAAGCGCTCGGCCTCGGTGACGTAGCCGGTGGCCTTGACGAACGCGCCGAACTGGCGGTTGGTGACCGCGGTCTCGTCCAGCCGGAATGCCGACACCCGCACCTGGCGGACCGGGCCCTCGCCGTCGTCGGGGAAGGCGTCCTCGTCGGCGCCGCCCATCGCGAACTCACCCGCCGGCAGCGAGACCATCCCGCGGGCCACCTCGCGCGGGTCGCGGGTGGGCACCTCGAAGGGCAGCTCGTACGCCGTGCCGGCGGGGGAACCGTGGCCAGTGGAGAGGCCGTGGCCGGCGGAAGGTTCGTGGCCGGCGGAGGGACTGCAGCAGCTCGACATCGGCGCTCCGTTCAGCGGATCCGCCGGGCACCCTGGCTGGGCTGGGCCATGAACGACGACGGTGCGTTGAATCCCGCGGCCGCGAAAGCCTCCGTCACCCGGCCGGCGACCGTGTCCGCGGCGTCGGCGTCGACCAGCGCGATCACACAGCCGCCGAACCCGCCGCCGGTCATCCGTGCCCCCAGCGCCCCGGCGTCCAGGGCCGCCTCGACGGCCTTGTCCAGCTCGGGCACGGTCACCTCGTAGTCGTCGCGCAGCGACTCGTGCGAGGCGGTGAGCAGCGGGCCGATGTCGCGGGGGCTGCCGGTGCGCAGCCGCTCCACCGTGGCGAGGACGCGGGCGTTCTCGGTGACGACGTGGCGTACCCGCCGCGCCACCACGGTGTCGGACAGCTGGTCCATCGCGGCCTGCAGGCCCTCGACGTCGCGCAGGGCGCGGACGCCGAGCTTCGCCGCGGCCTCCTCGCAGGTGCGCCGGCGGGCGGCGTACTCCCCGTCGACCAGCCGGTGCGGCGCGCGGGTGTCCACGACCAGCAGCGCCAGCCCGTGCGCGCCGAGGTCGAACGGCACCTGCTCGGTTCCCAGGGTGCGGGTGTCCAGGAACAGCAGGTGTTCGCGGGTGCACAGCAGCGACGCGGACTGGTCCATGATCCCGCACGGCATGCCCACGAAGTCGTTCTCCGCGCGCTGGGCCAGCCCGGCCAGGGTGGTCCGGTCGATCTTCAGGCCGTACAGGTCGGACACCGCGATCGCGGTCGCGCACTCCAGCGCGGCGGAGGAGGACAGGCCGGCGCCGAGGGGTACGTCACCGTCGACCAGGATGTCCAGCCCGCCGACGTCGTGCCCGGCCTCGCGCAGCGACCACACCATGCCCGCGACGTAGGCGGCCCAGCCGTCCACCGCGCCCGGCTTCAGCGCGTCCAGGCGGACCTCCACCCGGCCGTCGGCCTGCCGGGACGCCATCCGCACCAGGCCGTCGGAGCGGGTCGCGGCGGCGGCCGCCACGCCCTGGGGCAGCGCCAGCGGAAGGACGTACCCGTCGTTGTAGTCGGTGTGCTCCCCGATCAGGTTGACCCGCCCGGGTGCCGCCCAGATGCCGGCCGCCGAGCCGTCGAACGCCGACTCGAACTCACCGTCCAGCGTGGTGCGCGCGTTCATCGCGTACGTCCTCCGTCTGCTCCGTGGTGTCCGTGCGGTCCGTGTGCTCCGGGTCGGTCAGCTGCCCGCGTGCCGCTGCCGGTAGCTCCACGCGTCGGCGACCATCGCGGTCAGGTCGCGCCGGGGCTTCCAGCCGAGCTCGGCGGTGGCCCGGTCGTGCGAGGCGACCAGCGACGGCGGGTCGCCCGCGCGGCGCGGCGACTCCTCGACCGGCACCTCGTGCCCGGTCACCTCCCGGACCGCGGCCAGCACCTCCCGCACCGTCGAGCCGGTGCCGGTGCCGAGGTTGCAGATCAGGTGCCGCCCGGGGGTGGCCGCGGACAGCGCGCGCAGGTGCGCGTCGGCCAGGTCGACCACGTGGAGGTAGTCACGGACGGCGGTGCCGTCGCGGGTGGGGTAGTCGGTGCCGAACACCTGCGCTGCCGGGCGCTCACCGGCGGCCACCGCGAGCAGGTTGGGGATCAGGTGGGTCTCCGGGTCGTGCCGCTCACCGTGGTCGGCGTAGGCACCGGCGACGTTGAAGTAGCGCAGGCTGACCGCCGCCAGGTCGTACGCCTGCGCCTCGCTCGTCAGCATCGCGTCCACGGCCAGCTTGGACGCGCCGTAGGGGTTGGTCGGCACCGGCGGGACGTCCTCGGTGATCGGCGTCGTGTCCGGCGCGCCGTAGGTGGCGGCGGTGGAGGAGAAGACGATCCGGCGGACGTCGGCCGCCCGCATCGCGTCCAGCAGGGCGAGGGTGCCGCAGACGTTCGTACGCCAGTACAGCTCGGGCCGGCGTACCGACTCCGACACCAGCGACCTGGCGGCGAAGTGCAGCACACCGTCGAAGGACGGGTCGAGCACGTCGGCGGCGTCGGTGATCGCGGCCTGGTGGAAGGCCGCGCCCTCCGGCACGCCGTCACGGTGCCCGGTGGACAGGTCGTCCAGCACCGTCACCTCGTGCCCGGCCTCCAGCAGCAGCGTCGCGACGATCCCGCCGATGTAGCCGGCACCGCCGGTGACCAGGAGCTTCATCCCCGTCCTCCTTCGTCGACGAGGGTGCGCAGCCGGGCGGCGACGTCCTCGGGGCGTACGTCGTTGATCCACACGCCCATCGCGGACTCCGAGCCCGCGAGGTACTTCAGCTTGTTGGCGGCCCGGCGGACCGAGAACACCTGCAGGTGCAGGGCGGCCAGGTCGCGGTCGGTGTGCACCGGCGCCTGGTGCCACGCGGCGATGTACGGAAGGGGCAGGTCGGGCCCGCCCTCGGGCGCGAAGTAGCGGTCCAGCGCACGGAGCACCCGGAGGTAGAGCGGCCCGAACTCGGCGCGCTCGGCGTCGTCCAGCGCCGCCAGGTCGGGCACCCGGCGATGCGGGTGGATGTGCACCTCGACCGGCCAGCGCGCGGCCGCCGGCACGAACGCGGTCCAGTGCCGGGTCTGCGCGACCACCCGGACCTGCGCGGCGCGCTCGGCGGCGAGCACGTCGGCGAACAGGTTGCCGCCGGTGCGTTCGGCGTAGGAGCGGGCCGCCGTGAGCATCTGCCGGGTGCGCGGAGGCACGAACGGGTAGCCGTAGATCTGCCCGTGCGGGTGGTGCAGGGTGACGCCGATGTCCTCGCCGCGGTTCTCGAAGCAGAACACCTGCTCCACGCCGGGCAGGGAGGACAGCTCGGCGGTCCGGTCCGCCCAGGCCTCCATGACCGTGCGTACCCGGGTGGGGGACAGCGACCCGAAAGCGCCGCCGTGCTCGGAGGTGAAGCACACCACCTCACAGCGCCCCACGCCCGGCCGGCGGGCGAACAGGTCGGCCTCCTCGGTCAGGCCGCCGACGTCGGCCGCGCCGTCCGCCCCGGGGCCGCCGGAGCCGCCGGAGCCGCCGGAGAACGACGGGAAGCGGTTCTCGAAGACCACCACGTCGTAGCTTTCGGCCGGAATCTCCGAGGGATGCCCCGGCCGGGACGGGCACAGCGGGCACTCGTCGGCCGGCGGCAGGAAGGTGCGGCTCTGCCGGTGCGCGGCGACCGCCACCCACTCGTCGACCAGCGGGTCGTAGCGCAGCTCCGACGCCGGCGGGCGCGGCGGGAGGTCCCGCTGGTCCACGGCGTCGCGGACGGCGCTGTCGGACTCGTCGAAGTAGATCAGCTCTCGCCCGTCGGCCAACCGGGTCGCGGTTCTCTTCATGTCACGTCCGTCTCCGGGCGGCGCCGACTCCGCGCGGCCGTCGCCGACCGGCGTCTCGACCACTGCGCCCGCGGTGAGTTTCGTCCGGCGTACGCGCAACCGATCGGGCGGCGCGCACGTCAGAGGAACCCTAGCGGGAACCCCGGTTCCGTGATCGACCGAGCCAGCTCGGGTGGGCACGGACCGGCTGCACGGAGCGGTCGGCGAATGTCGCGGAAGGAAGTCGTTACTCTTGGGCGCATGGCGACAACCAGCGGTCCGGCTGGCCATAACGTGCACAACGGGCACATCACGTACATCAGGCACACCAGGCGACATCCGGCCGCCGGGCACCTCCTGACTTCCCGGTGACGCTTCCATGAACGCCGTTCTGGCCAACATCGGGCTGGCCCTGATCTTCGTCCTCATCGGCGGCGTCTTCGCCGCGGCCGAGATGGCGCTGGTGTCGTTGCGCGAGGGACAGGTCAAGTCCCTCGCCCAGCGTGGCCGGCGCGGCGAGGTGATCGCCCGGCTCACCGCCGACCCCAACCAGTTCCTGTCCGCCGTGCAGATCGGCGTGACCCTCTCCGGCTTCCTGGCCTCGGCGTTCGCCGGCGCCAACCTGTCCAAGTACCTCGCCCCGGTGCTGGTGAACGCCGGCGTGCCGCCGCGCGCGTCCGAACCGGTCGCCCTGGTGCTGATCACGATCGCGGTGTCGTACGTCTCGATCGTGCTGGGCGAGCTGGCGGCCAAGCGGCTCGCGCTGCAGCGGGCCGAGGGCGTGGCCTCCGCGCTGGCCCCGATGGTCGCCTCGATCGCGACCCTCGCCCGGCCGGTCATCTGGTTCCTGTCCAAGTCGACCAACGTGGTGGTCCGCCTGCTCGGCGGCGACCCGAACATCGGCCGGGAGCAGATGACCGACGAGGAGTTGCGCGAGCTGGTGTCGGGGCACCAGACGCTCGGCGAGGAGGAGCGGGCCATCGTCGACGAGGTGTTCGACGCGGGCACCCGGCAGCTGCGCGAGGTCATGTTGCCGCGTACGGAAACCGACTTCCTGGACGCGTCCACGCCGGTCTACAAGACGGTGAAGGAGGTCACCGCGAGCCCGCACTCGCGCTACCCCGTGGTGCGCGGTTCCACCGACGACGTGGTGGGCTTCGTCCACGTCCGCGACCTGCTCAACCCCGAGGTGGCCAACCGCTCGGTCCGGGTCGGCGACCTGGCCCGGGACGTCCTCTTCCTGCCCGGCACCAAGCGGGTCCTGCCCGCCCTGTCGGAGATGCGCTCGACCAGCCACCACCTGGCGATCGTGCTGGACGAGTACGGCGGCACCGCGGGCATCGTCACCCTCGAGGACCTGGTCGAGGAGCTCATCGGCGACATCCGGGACGAGTACGACACCGCGGCCGAGGCCGCCTCACGCCGGCTGGTCTCCGGTGAGGTGGAGCTGGACGGCCGGATCGGCCTGGACGACGTGGCCGACGAGACGGGTGTCACCGTGCCGGACGGGCCGTACGAGACGGTGGCCGGCTTCGTGGTGTCCCTGCTCGGACACGTGCCGTCCGAGGGTGAGTCGGCGGAGTTCGACGGTCACGGGTTCACGGTGATCGAGATGGACGGGCGGCGGGTGGCGCGGCTGCGGTTCACGCCCCGGCCGCCGGAGAGCTCCGCACCCGAGGGGGCAGCCGACCAGGCGTCCTCCGACGGCTCCGACAGGTCCGGGGGCTCCGCCGGTCCCGACGGATCCCGTGGTTCCGGTGCCTCTGGTGGTTCCGGTGCCTCTGGTGGCGCTGGTGGCTCCAACGGCTCCGGCGACAGGCCCGCTGCCGAGCCCACCCAGCCGGCCGAGCGGGCCTGACCGGGCTTGGTGACGACGGGGGCGAACACGCGTACGTGCCGTTCGCGGTGATCATCCAGTATGCCGCACGCCCACTCCGGTCCTGGTGTGGACGGCGGGTCGGGGCCCGGCGAAGGGGCTGGCACAATTCAGAGCATGTCGCGACCGCGCGTGTTCTCGGGCATCCAGCCCACCGCCGACTCCTTCCACCTGGGCAACTACCTCGGGGCGGTCCGGCAGTGGGTCGGCATGCAGGACGAGCACGACGCGTTCTACTGCGTCGTCGACCTGCACGCGATCACGATGGGCCACGACCCGGCCCGGCTGCGCGAACGCAGCCTGCGCTCGGCGGCCCAACTGCTGGCCGCGGGCCTGGACCCCGAACGCTGCACGTTGTTCGTGCAGAGCCACGTCGCCGAGCACACCCAGCTGGCCTGGATTCTCGGCTGCCTGACGGGGTTCGGCGAGGCCAGCCGGATGACGCAGTTCAAGGACAAGACGCAGAAGCAGGGCGTCGAGGGCGCCACGGTCGGGTTGTTCACCTACCCCGTGCTGATGGCCGCCGACATCCTGCTCTACCAGACCGACGCCGTCCCGGTCGGTGAGGACCAGCGCCAGCACCTCGAGCTGAGCCGCGACCTCGCGCAGCGTTTCAACAGCCGGTACGGCAGGACGTTCCGGGTGCCCGAGCCGTTCATCCTGGCCGACACCGCCAAGATCTACGACCTGCAGGACCCCACCGCCAAGATGAGCAAGTCGTCCTCGTCGCCGACCGGCATCATCGACCTGCTCGACGACCCGAAGACCTCCGCCAAGCGGATCCGCAGCGCGGTCACCGACTCCGGCCGGGAGATCACCTTCGACCGGGTGAACAAGCCCGGGGTGTCCAACCTGCTCACCATCTTGTCCGCGCTCACCGAACGCCCCGTCCCCGAGCTGGTGGACGCCTACGCCGGCAAGGGGTACGGCGACCTCAAGCGGGACGTCGCCGACGTCGTGGTGGAGTTCGTGACGCCCTACCGCGAGCGCACGCTGGCCCTGCTGGAGGACCCCGAGAGCCTGGACAACATCCTGGCCCGTGGAGCCGAGCGCGCCCGGACGGTGGCCGCGGAGACGCTGCGCGAGGTCGAGGACCGGCTCGGTTTCGTCGTGGCGAAACGATAGGCGGCGACTTCCGTGCGCACGATCGGTGTCGCGGTCGCGATCCCCGAACCCTACGGCGGTGAGCTGCAGCGCTGGCGGGCCGCGTTCGGTGACCCGCTCGCCGACGCGATCCCCACCCATGTGACGTTGCTGCCGCCGACCCAGGTCGACGACGACGCCATGGACGCCATCGAACGCCACCTGCTCGCGGTGGCGGAGACCGCGGAGCCGTTCACGATGCGGCTGCGGGGGACCGCGACGTTCCGGCCGGTGTCGCCGGTGGTGTTCGTGGCGGTCGCGGAGGGCATCTCCTCCTGCGAGTTGCTGGCCGAGGGCGTGCGCAGCGGACCGCTGCGGCGCGAGCTCGCGTTCCCCTACCACCCACACGTCACGATCGCCCACGACCTGCCCGAACACGTGCTGGACAAGGCGTACGAGGCGCTGGACAGCTACACCTGTGCCTTCACCGTGCAGACGTTCAGCCTGTTCGAGCACGGGACCGACCTGGTGTGGCGGCCGCAGCGGGACTTCGCGCTGGGCGGTCCGCTGCCCGGCCCAGTGCCGCCCGACGAGCCGCCCGGCAAGTCCGGCGAGCCCGGCTAGCCGGAGGTGGCAGAGCCGGGCGCGTGACCGATTCGGCGCGGCGTACCCGAAGGTCCCGTCCGATCGTCCCCGCCGGGGCACACTGATCTTGCCGTCGCGGGCGGCGCGGCTCCCGGTCAGTTCGTGGTCAGACCCCTGGCAGCTCCTGGTCAGCTCGCCCGCGGTGCCGGCAGGCCGCACGGGGAAGGGGACGTTGCATGGACGTTTCGCGGGCGCGGCAACGGCTGAACTACAAGGTTGCTCGCGCGCGGGTGCGCTCGAGGCTGGTCGACCACCTGGCCCGGGCGCTGGCCCACTACAACAAGGTGCTGGGGAGCCAGCTCGCCGCGTCGGCGACGTACTTCGCCTTCCTGTCCTTCTTCCCGCTGGTCGCGCTGGTGTTCGCCGGGGTCGGCTACGTGGTGGAGTACGTGCCGGGGGCGGGGGACGCGGTCACCTCGGCGATGTCGTCGGTGCTGCCAGGGATGATCGGCACCGGGAAGAACCAGATCGACGTCCAGGCCATCGCGCGCAACAAGGCAGGCGTGGGCATCGTCGGCCTGGCGGTGCTGCTCTACTCCGGGCTGGGCTGGATCTCCGCACTGCGCACGTCGCTGCAGGCGGTGTTCGCGGCGGTCGCGGAGGAAGGCCGCAACTTCGTGCTCAACAAGGTGTTCGACCTGGTCGTGCTGGTCGCGGTCGGCGCCGTCCTGCTGGTGTCGGTCGGGGTGAGTACGGTCGTCACGGCGTTCGCCGACTTCATCCTCACCGTCGCCCACCTGACGAAGGTTCCCGGCGTGGGCGTCCTGCTGTGGGCGGTCGCGGCCGTGGTGGGCGTGGGCGCAAGTACGTTGCTGTTCTTCACGCTCTACCGCCTGCTGCCCCGGCACGACGTACCGGCGAAGAAGCTGTGGCGCGGCGCACTCCTGGCCGCCCTCGGGTTCGAGGTCCTCAAGCAGCTCGCCGGACTGGTGCTCGGCACGGTGACCGGCAACCCGCTCTACGGCGCGTTCGCGATCCTGGTCGCCCTGCTGGTGTGGATCAACTACTTCGACCGGCTGACCGTGCTCGGCGCGGCGTGGGCGGTCACCGCCGTCCCGGTGGAGAAGATGACTCATCCGGAGAAGGCCGGCGGGGTGCGGCGCGTACCGCAGCGTGGCGGTCGGCCGAACGGTGCCGGCGGCGCGGAGCCGCCCCCGGCCGGCAGCCGGGCCCGGCGGATCGCCCGGGGACTGTCGGCGGCGTTCGGTGCGTTCGTGGGTGGCCTCACCGTCGGCTGGCTGGCCACCCGGCGGCAGCGCCGGGAAGCCGAACGTCAGCGCCGCAAGGCCGAACGTCAGCGCCGGGAGCGTACGTAGCTGTAGACGCGCAGGCCCGCGAGCCCGAGGAACACCAACAGCATCAGCCACAGCCAGACCGGCAGCCGCGGCCAGGCGGACCTCGCCGCGCTGATGGCGATGCCCCGGTCGTTCGGGCCGGCCGCGCCGGGGGCAAGAGTGGGTGTCGTTCTGGGACTGGCCTCCGGGCTGGCCGGCTTGGTGGCCCCGGGCTTCGGGGTGGCAGGTGTGGGCGCCCGGGCGGCCGCGGCCCGGGCCACGTCGTCACCGGTGACCAGGGTGCCGACGGGTTTCGCCTTGGCGCCTGCGGTGAATCCCCAGTCCAGCAAGGCGGCCGCGCGGGTCCAGTACGGCGCCTTGGAGCGCATGATCACCACCACCAGCCGGCGGCCGTCCTGCTCGGCCGCGCCGACCAGCGTGCTGTGCGCCATGGTGGTGTAGCCGTTCTTCACCCCGATCGCGCCGGGATAGTGGCCGAGCAGTTTGTTGAGATTCTGGATCTGGAACGACTTCTTGCCCCTGCCGGGGAAGCTGTAGCGCAGGGTGGTGACGTAGCGGCGGAAGTCGGCGCGGGTCATACCCTCCCGCGCGACCAGCGCCAGGTCGTAGGCGGACGACACCTGACCGGGCGCGTCCAGCCCGCTGGTGTTGACCGCGTGGGTGTCGAACGCGCCGAGCCGGCGGGCCTCGGTGTTCATCATCTCGACCGCGGTGCTGGTGCCCCCGGCGGCGTTGCCCAGTGCGCTGGCGGCGTCGTTGCCGGACGGCAGGAACAAGCCGTAGAACAACTGGTCGATGGTGTAGGCGCGGCCCTTCTCGATCCCGACCCGGCTCCCCTCGACCCGCGTGTCGGCGGGCTGGGCGGTGTAGCGGGCGCGCTTGTCCAGCCGGGGCAGCAGGGTCACTGCGGTGAGGGTCTTGAGCGTGCTCGCCGGCGGCAACCGGAGGTGGGCGTTCTTGGACGCGAGGACCTCGCCGGTGTCGAGGTCGGCCACGACGTAGGACGCGACGTCGACCTTCGGCGGCGCGGATGCGGCCGTCCGGTCCACCACCACGCCCCGATGCCCGAGTGCCGCGCCGCCGACCGGGCCGGTGAACGGATTGGCGGTGGGAACCGGCGCCGCGGTGGGGCCCGGCACGGGCGGGGCCGGAGCGCGTGGGTCCGTCCTGGGCGTCGGTTTCGCACCGGGCCCGCCGACGGCCGCACCAGCAGGTACGACGGTCAGGCCGAGGGTGGTCGCCACACCGAGCACCAGGACGCAGATCACCCGGGCGATGCGGGTGGCGGAACCGGCACGACCAACGATCTGTGCCGGGCGCGCCGGACACACTCGTCCCACGGTCAGGCCGGCCCGTTCACGGGGACTGGGATGATCGGCTGGGGGCATGGTTCGCACAGGGTAGTACCTGCCGCTGGGGAAGAGAGTGGTCACCGGTGGGGAGACCAGCGGAGCGGGCAAGCGCGCCGGACAACCCGGGGGACCACCCGGCGGGTCACCTGTCGGCGGACACCTCGTCGCGGTCCTGACCGGGCCCCGCCTCGCCGGCGCCGGACCGCTCCGCCTTCAGCGCCTGCCAGCCGATTCGGCCCAGGACGGCCGCGATGGCGAGGTTGACGATGATCAGTACCGTATGGGCGACGTAGAAGCCCGTCGGGCGCCCCTCCGTCTTCGCCAGATTGCGGATGAACGTGGCGTAGGTGACGACGTTCCAGCCGGCCACGCCGAGCAGCAGGGCGGCGATCTTCCTGGTGATACGCACCACCCCAGTATGACCGGGCAACCTCAACGGGCCGGCCCGCGGCTGCCGGCCTCACGGTTGGATGCCGAACGGCGGTTCGACGAGCTCCTTCACCCACGCGATGAGGTACTCCAGGTCGTCGGCGTCGGCCACCGGGCGGCATCCGGTCTGGCGGAAGACCCACCGGCCGTCCCAGCGGTCACAGCGGAGGACGACCGAGATCTCCGGCAGCGAGGGGTAGGGAATCTCGATGCCGTACTGCTTACCGGCCATGCCCACGCGGGGATGGGACCGGTACCCGGCGGACTTCAGGGCGATCCGCGCGGACTCGATCAGCTCTTCGCGCTGTCGGTCCTCCGACGGCGGGGCCTGCACTGTCATCGGCTGCTTGCCTCCTTGTGATCGTGCGGACGACGATCCGTCGACGTGGTCGTGTGCGGGGCGGGTCCGGCGGGATGCCCTCGCCGGCACCTGGCTTGCAGGTACCGACCTCGGGCAGGGCTCAAGCATTCGGTGGGTGGGCGTGTCCAGGCGAGGTCCCACGGCGGACCTGTGGCGGACCTGTGCCGGACCCGAATGGCACCCGGGGGGACCTGTGCCGGACCTCATCCGGACCCCGCGCGCTCGGCGCGGCCGTCGGTCGGTGCCTGCCGGTACAACTTCGTGGAGCGTTCGGGGGCGAGCGTTCCGGCCAACGGGGGCCTGCCCACCAGGAGGAGTGGATGACGGGGAGACGAGACACCGCCCCACGCACCGTGCTGGAACACCTGATCCGGCAACGGGACCAGACCTACGACGAGGTGGCCGAGGCGTTCGAGACGCTGGCCCGCCAGACCGGGGAACGCGGCGCGAGCATGTCCGCGCGGCACCTGCGCCGGCTCGCGTCCGGTCAGCGCACCGGCACGACGCCGGTCACCCGGCGGGTGCTGCAGGCGATGTTCGGCAGGCCCGCCGCCGAACTCGTCGCGCCGTACGCCCCGACCGGACCCACCGTCGCGACGAGGCCGACCGTGGCACCCGGGCCGGCTTCCGGGCCTGCGACCGGGCCGGCAACCACGCCCGACCACGAAACCGCCTTCGGGCAGGGCGCCGACGACCTGGACGTCCTGGAACGGTCCGCCCGGCGGGCGCGCGGGTTCGGCCTGCTGGTCGCCCGCACCGCCCTCGGCGAGGAGAGCCTGGAGCAGGTGTACGCCGAGGTGCGCCAGCTCACCCACGCCTACCAACAGCGGCCGCTGCCACGGATCCTGGGCACGCTCGCCGCCACCCAGGACCTGCTGTTCACCCTGCTGGACGGCCCGCAACATCCCGCGCACGTACGCAGGCTGCACTTCGCCGCCGCCCTCGTGTCCGGCATGCTGGCCAAGCTCGCCCACGACCGGGTGGACGCGCCGAACGCGATGGCGCACGCCTACGCCGCGTTCGTGTGCGCCGACCTCGCCGACCACAACGGCCTGCGGGCGTGGGCACGCGGGCTGCAGTCGGTGGTGTCGTACTGGATCGGCCGTCCGCACGACGCGATCCGCTACGCCCAGGCTGGCGCCGACTACGCCACCACCGACGGCACCGAGGTCTGGTTGCACGCGAGCGAGGCCCGCGCCCTGGCCGTCCTCACCCGTGCCCGCACGCCGCCGCGGGCCGGCCGCCAGGGGTTCTACTACGCCGCGGACGCGATGGCCTGGCTGCCCACCGACCTTCGCGAGGACGTCGAGGTGCTCCACCGCGACGCGTCGGCGTGGGCGGACCCCGCTCGTGGATATCCTCGTCGCGGAGGCGAGAACCCATGACCGATGCCGCTGCGTCGAAAGCTTCCCCCTCGCGCCCGGCGCGGGTGGGGGAGTCCGGCCTGCCGATCAAGCCCGTCTACGGACCCGACGACCTCGCCGGGTGGACGCCCGCGAGCCAGTTGGGCGAGCCCGGCTCCTATCCGTACACCCGGGGTGTCTACCCGACGATGTACACCGGCCGCCCGTGGACGATGCGGCAGTACGCCGGCTTCGGCACCGCGGCGGAGTCCAACCGCCGCTACCACCAGCTGATCGAGGCGGGCACCGCCGGCCTCTCGGTGGCCTTCGACCTGCCCACCCAGATGGGTTACGACTCCGACGCGCCGATCGCGCACGGCGAGGTGGGCAAGGTCGGGGTGGCGATCGACTCCATCGACGACATGCGGCTGCTGTTCGACGGCATCCCGCTGGACCAGGTGTCCACGTCGATGACGATCAACGCGCCGGCCGCGGTGTTGCTGCTGCTGTACCAACTCGTCGGTGAGGAACACGGCGTCGACCCCGCCCGGCTGAGCGGGACCATCCAGAACGACGTGCTGAAGGAGTACATCGCCCGCGGCACCTACATCTATCCGCCGAAGGCCTCGCTGCGGTTGGTGTCCGACATCTTCGCCTACTGTCAAGCCGAGCTTGCGCGGTTCAACACGATCTCCATCTCCGGCTACCACATGGCCGAGGCCGGCGCCACGCCCGCGCAGGAGATCGCGTTCACGCTGGCGGACGGCATCGAGTACGTCCAGGCGGCGATCGACGCGGGACTCGACGTGGACGAGTTCGCGCCGCGGCTGTCGTTCTTCTTCGTCGCCCGTACGACCCTGCTGGAGGAGGTGGCGAAGTTCCGCGCCGCCCGCAGGATCTGGGCGCAGGTGATGCGCGACCGGTTCGGTGCGCGCAACCCGAAGTCGCAGATGCTGCGGTTCCACACCCAGACCGCGGGGGTGCAGCTGACCGCACAGCAGCCGGAGGTCAACCTGGTCCGGGTCGCGGTGCAGGGGCTCGCGGCGGTGCTGGGGGGCACGCAGTCGCTGCACACCAACGCCTACGACGAGGCGATCGCGCTGCCCAGCGAGAAGGCCGCCCGGCTGGCGTTGCGTACCCAACAGGTGCTCGCGTACGAGACCGACGTGACGGCGACCGTCGACCCGTTCGCCGGCTCCTACGCCGTGGAGTCGATGACCGACGCGGTGGAGGAGGCCGCGCGGTCGCTGATGGAGACCGTCGAGGACCTCGGGGGCGCGGTGGCCGCGATCGAGAAGGGCTACCAGAAGGCCGAGATCGAGCAGGCGGCGTACCAGATCTCCCGCGACATCGACGGCGGCGAACGCGTCGTGGTGGGCGTCAACAGGTACGTCGTTCCCGACGACGAGCGCTACGAGCCGCTGCGGGTCGACCCCACCATCGAGGAGGCCCAGCGCGCCCGGTTGGCCAGACTGCGCGCGGACCGCGACGACGACGAGGTGCAAGGCTGCCTTGCGGAGTTGCGCTCGGCGGCCTCGGGCTCGGACAACGTGCTCTACCCCATGAAGCGGGCGCTGGCCGCCCGGGCGACCGTCGGCGAGGTCTGTGACGCGCTGCGGGAGGTCTGGGGCGTCTACACCCCGGCCGACGCGATCTGAGGTGCCGTCGGAGGGCGCCGTCGGTGGACGCCGTCGGTGGACGCCGTCGGTGGACGCCGTCGGTGGACGCCGGTGCCAGTTGGGCTTTCGGCGTCCGTCCGGGTGGGACCGGGGCGAGACTGTGGGTGACGAGCCGGGAACCAACGGCGAAAGCAGGGTGGCGTGCGGGACAAATCGGGCGGGGTGGACAATCGCAAGGTGCCCCTCGACTCAACTGTCGTTGCCGAGGTGGACCGGCTCGCCAAGACCTACGCCGACGAGCTGATCGCATTCCGGCGCGATCTTCACACCCATCCCGAACCCGGCCGCGAGGAGTTCCGGACCACCCGGGTGGTCAGCGACCGCCTGGAGCTGGCCGGCTTCGCCCCCGTCCGCCTGCCCGTGGGCACCGGACTGCTGTGCGACGTCGGCGGGCCCGGCCTCGGACCGGTCAAGGCCGCCTTGCGCGCCGACCTGGACGCGTTGCGGGTGGTGGACGAGAAGACCGTTCCCTACCGCTCCAGCCGTCCGGGTGTGTGTCACGCCTGCGGCCACGACGCGCACACCGCGATCGTGCTGGGTGCCGGACTCGTGCTCGGCGAACTCGCCGCGGCCGGGATGCTCGGCAACCGCGTGCGCCTGGTCTTCCAGCCCGCTGAGGAGATCATCCCCGGCGGTGCGCTGGACGTGCTCGCCACCGACGCCGCCCTGGCCGGGGTGGAGCAGATCTTCGCCGTGCACTGCGACCCACGGCTGGAGGTGGGCACCGTCGGCCTGCGGGCCGGCCCGATCACCTCCGCCGCCGACCGGGTGCACGTACGCCTGACCGGCCCCGGCGGGCACACTGCCCGGCCGCACCTGTCCGCAGACCTCGTACACGCCCTGTCCACGTTGGTGAGTCAGCTTCCGCTGGCCCTGAGCCGGCGGGTCGACCCGCGCGGTGGGCTGACCCTGGTGTGGGGACGCATCCAGGCCGGCGCAGCGGCGAACGCGATCCCCATGGAGGGCGAGGCCGAGGGCACCCTGCGCTGCCTGAACGTCAACGTCTGGGAGTCCGCCGCCGAACTCGTTCCCGTGCTCGCGCACCAGATCGTGGCGCCCTACGGCGTGGGCGTGCAGGCCGAGGTGCACCGCGGCGTACCCCCCGTGGTCAACGACCCGTTCGCGATCGGTCTTCTGCAGCGGGCGGTGGAGGCCACGATGGGCCGCGACGCCGTGGGCACGACCGAGCAGAGCCTGGGCGGTGAGGACTTCGCGTGGTACCTCACCAGGACCCGGGGAGCCCTTGCCCGCCTGGGAGTTCGCCCGACCGGCAGCACCCGCCCGTTCGACATCCACCAGGGCACGTTCGACATCGACGAGCACGCCATCTCGGTTGGCGTACGCACCCTCGTCGGCGCCGCGCTGCTCGTGGGCGAGGACGACGACGGCTGAACCACGGACCGAACCGCCGGCCCGAACCGCCGGGCCGCCCCGCGTTTGCGACCGGTGTAACAGCCTCATAACCGCCGGATGAACCCAGGCATTCGAGGCGACTCGGACGACCTGTGCCGGACGAGACAGATTTGCCCGTATCGACCACGGGGCGGAAGATGCTCCGGCCTCCGGGCAAGGTCACGGGAGGATCACATGGCAGGGATCCGAAGCCGCGATTCCTCACCTGCTGTCGGCGCACCTTATAGTCACCCATGCGCATCGCGCGGCGTCCGTCCTCGACGCCCGTTCGCGGGCGCGGGTACCCCACCCGATCGGGCACGCTGAGGAGGCGTTGTGACGAAGTACCTCAAGGGCCTCGCGGTCCTTGGCGCGGTGGCCCTGGTGGTCACCGGCTGTGGAAGCAAGCCGACCGAGAGCAACTCGGGTTCGGGCGGGAACGGCTCGAAGTCCAACGCGGCGGCGAAGGACTTCCGCGCCTGCATGGTCTCCGACTCCGGCGGTTTCGACGACAAGTCGTTCAACCAGACGTCCTACCAGGGCTTCCTGGACGCCGCGAAGGAACTGAACATCAAGACCTCGACCGCGGAGTCGAAGTCCGACAGCGACTACGCGAAGAACGTCGGCGGCATGGTCGACGCGAAGTGCAACGCGATCGTGACCGTGGGCTTCAAGCTCGGTGACCAGACGGCGAAGTCGGCCTCGGCCAACCCCGACATCAAGTGGGGCATCGTCGACTACGACATCGCCGCCACCGACCTGAAGAAGACCGGCCTGAAGGAGGTGCCGAAGAACGTCAAGTCGCTGCTCTTCGACACCGCCCAGTCCAGCTTCCTCGCCGGCTACCTCGCCGCCGGCATGACGAAGACCGGCAAGGTCGGAACCTTCGGCGGCCTGCCCATCCCCACCGTCACGATCTTCATGGACGGTTACTGGGAGGGCGTGCAGTACTACAACAAGGTCAAGAAGAAGAACGTCCAGGTTCTCGGCTGGAGCGAGAAGACCCAGAAGGGCCTGTTCACCAACGACTTCGAGAACAAGGCGCAGGGCAAGAACACCGGCAGCAACCTGATCAGCCAGGGCGCGGACATCATCTTCCCGGTCGCCGGCCCCGCCGGTCTGGGTGGCCTGCAGGCCGCGAAGGCCTCCGGTGGCAAGGTCAACGCGATCTGGGTGGACACCGACGGCTGCAAGAGCGCCGCGGAGTACTGCGACGTGCTGCTCACCAGTGTCTACAAGGGCATGGACGTGGCGGTGAAGGACGTCGTGACAACGGCGGCCGACGACAAGTTCGACAGCACCGCCTACGTCGGAACGCTGAAGAACGACGGCACCGGCCTCTCGCCCTACCACCAGTGGGACAGCAAGATCCCGTCCGAGCTCAAGGACGAGGTCGGCAAGTTGAAGCAGGACATCATCGACGGCAAGATCACGATCAAGTCGAAGGCGCAGCCGCAGTCGAAGTGACCGCGTCGCGACCCTTGGCAGCCGTGGGGGAGGGCTGGTGCGCCGCACCGGCCCTCCCCGCCGCACGGGTGCGCACCTTCAGGCTGGAGTAGTGCATGAAGCTCGAACTCCGCGGGCTCACCAAACGGTTCGGGTCCCTCGTCGCCAACGACCACATCGACCTGACGTTCGAGTCCGGGCGGATCCACTGTCTGCTCGGCGAGAACGGCGCCGGGAAGAGCACGTTGATGAACATGCTCTTCGGGCTGCTGCGTCCCGACGAGGGCCAGGTGCTCGTCGACGACACTCCGGTGTCGTTCGGCTCACCCGGTGAGGCGATCGCGGCCGGTATCGGGATGGTCCACCAGCACTTCATGCTGGTGCCCGTCTTCACCGTCGCCGAGAACGTCGTCCTGGGTCGCGAACGCACCCGCGGCCCCGGCCTGCTCGACCAGCGGGCGGCCCGCTCGCTGGTGCGCGACCTGTCGGAGCGCTACGGCCTGGCCGTGGACCCCGACGCCCGCGTGGAGGACCTTCCGGTCGGTGTGCAGCAGCGGGTGGAGATCCTCAAGGCGCTGGCCAACGAGGCCAAGGTGCTGATTCTCGACGAACCCACCGCGGTGCTCACCCCGCAGGAGATCGACGAGCTGATCGAGGTGATGCGCGCTCTGCGGGAGAACGGCACCACGGTGGTCTTCATCACCCACAAGCTCAAGGAGGTGCGGGCGATCGCCGACACGATCACGGTGATCCGCCGCGGGTCCGTGGTCGGCACGGTCGCACCCGACGCCTCGGAGGCGGAGCTCGCCGAGCTGATGGTCGGCCGACCCGTGCAACTCCAGGTTGACAAGGCGCCGGCCACCCCGGCCGAGCCCAAGCTGACGGTGAAGGACCTGAGCGTCGTGGACGGCCAGGGCCTGGTCGCCGTCGACGACGTGTCGTTCGACGTGCACGGCGGGGAGATCCTCGGCATCGCCGGCGTCCAGGGCAACGGCCAGACCGAGCTCGTACAGGCACTGGTCGGGCTGGTCGACGTGGCCGCCGGGTCGGTACGCCTGGGCGGCCGCGAGCTCGTCGGTACGACACCACGCCAGCACCTCGCCGCCGGCATCGGCTACATCCCCGAGGACCGCTCCCACGACGGGTTCGTCGGGACGTTCTCGGTGGCGGAGAACCTCATCCTGGACCTCTTCCGCGGCGCGCCGTTCGCGCGCAGGGGAGCGCTGTCGCAGGCCGCCGTACGCGACAACGCCGATCACCGGGTCGAGGAGTTCGACGTCCGCACACAGTCGGTGGACACCCCGGTGAGCGCGCTGTCGGGCGGCAACCAGCAGAAGGTCGTCCTGGCCCGGGAGCTGTCCCGCCCGCTGGAGCTGCTGATCGCCGCGCAGCCCACCCGCGGCCTGGACGTGGGGTCCATCGAGTTCGTCCACCGCCGCATCGTGGCCGAGCGCGACCAGGGCACGGCGGTGGTGATCGTGTCCACGGAGTTGGAGGAGATCGTGGCGCTCGCGGACCGGATCGCGGTGATGTACCGCGGCAGGTTGGTCGGCATCGTCGGTACGAACACGCCGTGGGACCAGCTGGGCTGCATGATGGCGGGCGTCCCGGTCGAGGAGGCGGCGCAGCTGGCCGAGGCCAACCCGACCGCCCTCGGAACGCTGGAGGACGCCTCGTGAGCGCCACCCGTCCGGCCTGGGCGCGCGAGCTTCTGGTGAGCGCGGCCGCGGTCGTGCTCGCGCTGGCGGTCGGCGCGGTGCTGATCGTCGTCAGCGACGCCGAGGTCCTGTCCACCTGGTCGTACTTCTTCTCCTACCCGCCCGACGCGCTGTCGGCGTCGTGGTCGGCGGTGTCGGACGCGTACGGCGCGCTCTTCTCCGGCGCGTTCGGCGGCCTGCGGCAACTCGCCGAGACGCTGGTGCAGGCGACCCCGCTGATCTGCGGCGGTCTCGGCGTCTCGCTGGCGTTCCGCGCCGGGCTGTTCAACATCGGCGCCCAGGGCCAGCTGATCGTCGGCGCGCTGTGCGCCGCCTGGGTCGGCTTCACCCTGCACCTCCCGCCCGGCCTGCACGTGCTCGTCGCGCTCGTCGCCGGCGTGCTCGGCGGGGCGCTGTGGGGCGGCATCGTCGGTGTGCTCAAGGCGCGCACGGGGGCGCACGAGGTGATCCTCACGATCATGCTCAACTACGTCGCGCTGTACCTCCTGCAGTGGCTGCTGACCACGAACGCCTTCCAGCGCCCGGGCCGCAACGACCCGATCAGCCCGGTGGTGGACGGCTCCGCGCAGTTCCCGGCGATTCCCGGCTCCCGGCTGCACCTGGGCTTCCTGGTCGCGCTGCTGGCCGCGGGCGCGGTGTGGTGGCTGCTCACCCGGTCGACCACGGGCTTCCAGCTGCGGGCGGTGGGTGCCAACCCCGACGCCGCCCGGACGGCCGGCATGAGCGTCGGTACGGCGTACACGCTGGCGATGCTCGGCGCCGGTGCGCTGGCCGGCCTGGCCGGCGTCCAGCAGGTGCTCGGCACCAACTCGCCACTGACCGACGGGATCGCCGGCACGGTCGGTTTCGACTCGATCACCGTCGCCCTGCTGGGCCGGGCGTCGCCGGTCGGCACGGTCGTCGCCGGGCTGGTGTTCGGCGCCCTGAACGCCGGTGGCCTGCAGATGCAGCTGCAGACCCAGACGCCGCTCACGCTGACCACCGTGCTGCAGGCGACGATCGTGTTGTTCATCGCCGCGCCGGCACTGGTCCGCGCGGTGTTCCGGATCCGGGGCGAGGGCACGGGTGCCGTGCTCGCCAAGGGCTGGAACGCGTGAGGGACGAGGAGCTGACCCGATGACCACGACCCTCACCCGACCCGAGAAGAGCGCGGCGGTCGAGTCCCCGGAGGAGCGCCGCAGGCGGATCCGGACCGGGATCCTCGCGCTGGTGCTCGCCGTGCTCGGCGTGCTGCTCGCGGTGTTCACCGCGCCGAAGACCGCGAAGTTCGGCCTGTCCGACCAGTTCGCGGCCGCGCAGCTGCCCGACATCTCCCTGCCCGCTCTGCCGGTGGCGCTCGCGCTGGCGGCGTACGCGCTGGTGCTGGCACTCACCCAACTGCTCCGCGGCGTACGCGGCCGCTGGGCCAGGCTGTTGTGGGTGGGTTTCGCGCTCGCCCTGGTGGTGACGTTCCTGTGCTGGGCGGCGGCGGGCAAGACCTTCCCGCTCACCAACCAGCTGCAGGGAACGCTCAACCTCGCCACCCCGCTGATCCTGGGTGCGCTCGCGGGTGTGCTGTGCGAGCGCGCGGGCGTCATCAACGTCGCGATCGAGGGGCAGTTCCTCTCCGGGGCGTTCGCCGCCGCGGTGGTGACCTCGGCCACCGGCAGCTTCTGGGCCGGTGCGTTCGCGGCGATCCTGGCCGGTGTGCTGATCGCGGCGATGCTCGCGGTGTTCGCCATCCGCTACCGCGTCAACCAGGTGGTCCTGGGCGTGGTGCTGGTGGTGTTCGCGTCCGGCATCACCGGCTTCCTGTTCGACCAGTTCGTGCAGTCGGACTCCGAGCGCTACAACAACCCCGGCGTGCTGCCGAACGTCCCGATCCCGGTGCTGTCGGCGATCCCGGTGATCGGGCAGACGTTCTTCGCCCAGACCCTGCTGGTGTACGCGATGTACGTCGCGGTGGCGGTCGTCACGGTGGTGTTGTTCAAGACCCGCTGGGGACTGCGGGTGCGGTCGGTGGGCGAGCACCCGCGCGCCGCCGACACGGTGGGCATCAACGTACTCCGTGTCCGCTACCAGGCGGTGCTGGCCGGTGGGATCGTCGCCGGCCTCGGCGGTGCGTTCTTCACCATCGGCTTCACCGGCAGCTTCGACAAGGACCTGACCGCGGGCCAGGGCTTCATCGCGCTGGCCGCGCTGATCATGGGCCGGTGGAATCCCCTCGGCGCGACGGTGGCGGCGTTGTTCTTCGGCTTCACCCAGCAGTTGCAGGGTCAGCTGCAGATCCTGCAGACGCCCATTCCGGGTGAGCTGCTGGTGATGGCGCCCTACCTCGCGACGGTCGTCGCGGTGGCCGGGGCGGTCGGCCGGGTGCGGCCCCCGAAGGCCGACGGCGAACCCTACGTCAAGAGCTAGCCTGCGGGTCTTCGCGTGTGCGGGCGGCCCGGAGCCGGGCATGAGTGGTGGGCACGCGCAGGGCACGGTGGGGGACACGGGTTGGGGACGCCGACCAGCGCACGAGCGGGACGAGTGGGGGAGACGAGGACGTGAGTACGAGCGTGGACGGTGACGTGAGCGGCGAGCAGGTGGACTGGGCCGGGCTGCGGGCGGCGGCCCGGAAGGTGATGGCCGGGGCGTACGTGCCGTACTCCCACTATCCCGTCGGCGCCGCGGCGCTCACCGACGACGGCCGGGTGGTGGCGGGCTGCAACGTCGAGAACGCGTCGTACGGCATGACGTTGTGCGCGGAGTGCGGGCTGGTCTCGGCCCTGCACGCCACCGGCGGAGGCCGGCTGGTCGCGTTCACCTGCTGCGACGGGCAGGGTGCCCTGCTGATGCCCTGCGGCCGGTGCCGCCAGTTGCTGTGGGAGCACGGCGGCCCGCGCCTGCTGGTGGACACCCCGCGCGGAGTGCTGCCGATGACCGAGGTCCTTCCCGACGCGTTCGGGCCGGACCACCTGACCGAGTACCAGACCGGGAGCGAGGCCCGCCCGTGACCGAACACTTCGACGCCGTCGACGTCATCCGCGCCAAGCGGGACGGCCACCGGCTCGCGGACGCGCAGATCGACTGGGTGGTGGACGCCTACACCCGCGGGGTGGTCGCCGACGAGCAGATGTCGGCGCTGTTGATGGCGATCCTGCTGCGCGGCATGGAGCCCGCCGAGATCGCCCGCTGGACCCAGGCGATGATCTCCTCGGGTGAGCGGCTGGACTTCGCCGGCGTGGGCCGGCCGACCGCCGACAAGCACTCCACCGGCGGCGTCGGCGACAAGATCACCCTGCCGCTGGCGCCGGTGGTCGCCGCCTGCGGCGTCGCCGTACCCCAGCTGTCCGGTCGCGGGCTGGGCCACACCGGCGGCACGCTGGACAAGCTGGAGTCGCTGAAGGGCTGGCGGGCGTCGCTGTCGTACGACGAGATCGTGTCCCAGTTGCGCGACGTCGGCGCGGTCGTCTGCGCACCCACCGACACGCTGGCGCCCGCGGACCGCAAGCTGTACGCCCTGCGCGACGTGACCGGCACCGTCGAGTCGATCCCGCTGATCGCCAGCTCGATCATGAGCAAGAAGATCGCCGAGGGCACCGGCGCGCTCGTCCTGGACGTGAAGGTCGGCTCCGGCGCGTTCATGAAGAACGCCGACGACGCCCGCACGCTCGCCGCCACGATGGTCGAGCTCGGCCGGTCCGCCGGCGTACGCACCGTCGCGCTGCTCACCGACATGAGCACCCCCCTCGGCCTGACCGCCGGGAACGCGCTGGAGGTACGCGAGTCGGTGGAGGTACTCGCCGGCGGCGGGCCGCACGACGTGGTGGAGCTGACAGTGGCGCTGGCTCGGGAGATGCTCACCGCCGCCGGTGCGGTCGGCGGCCCCGACCCGAGCGACGTCCTCAAGGACGGCACGGCGATGGACGTGTGGCGGTCGATGATCCGCGCGCAGGGCGGTGACCCGGACGCGCCGCTGCCGCACGCTGCGCACACCCACGAGGTGACGGCGCCGGCGGAGGGCGTACTCGTCCGGCTGGACGCCTACCAGGTTGGTCTCGCCGCATGGCGGCTGGGCGCCGGGCGTTCCCGCAAGGAGGATCCGGTGTCGGCCGGTGCCGGAGTGGAGATGCACGCGAAGCCGGGCGCGATGGTCCGTGCCGGGCAGCCGCTGCTCACCCTGCACGCCGACGACCCGATGCGGTTCGCCCGGGCGGTGGAGGCCCTGGAGGGTGCGGTGGAGATCGCGCCCAGGTTCGCCCGCGTCGACCAGAGGCTGATCCTCGGCCGGATCGACTGAGCCGCCGCAACCATCGGCCGAGCCGCCACGACCACCGGCCGAGCCGCCACGACCACCGGCCGAGCCGCCACGACCACCGGCCGAGCCGCCACGACCACCGGCCGAGCCGCCACGACCACCGGCCGAGCCGCGACAACTGCCGCCGCGACTGCCGCTAACCGGGGAGGGGACCACCCGACGATGAAGATCACTCCCGAGGAGATCGTCCGCGCACCGAAGGTGCTGCTGCACGACCACCTGGACGGCGGGCTCCGTCCGCAGACGGTGGCCGAGCTCGCCCGAGAGATCGGGCACGAGCTTCCGGCCGCGCCCGAGCAGCTCGGCGAGTGGTTCCGCGAGTCGGCCGACTCGGGTTCGCTGGAACGCTACCTGGAGACCTTCGCCCACACCGTCGCCGTCATGCAGACCGCCGAGTCGCTGACCAGGGTGGCCACCGAGTGCGTGGAGGACCTCGCCGCCGACGGCATCGTGTACGCGGAGGTGCGGTACGCGCCGGAGCTGCACCTGTCCGGCGACCTCGACCTGGACCACGTGGTGCGCGCGGTCGGCGCCGGCTTCGCCGAGGGGGAACGCCGGGCGGCGGAGGCGGGCCGGCCCATCGTCGTACGCCAGATCGTCACCGCGATGCGGCACGCCGCCCGGTCGATGGAGATCGCCGAACTCGCGGTGCGCTACCGCGACCAGGGTGTGGTCGGCTTCGACATCGCCGGCGCCGAGGCCGGCTACCCGCCCACCCGGCACCTGGACGCGTTCGAGTACCTCCAGCGGGAGAACGCGCACTTCACGATCCACGCCGGCGAGGGCTTCGGGCTGCCGTCGATCTGGCAGGCGATCCAGTGGTGCGGGGCGGACCGACTGGGGCACGGCGTACGCATCGTCGACGACATCACCCACACCGCGGACGGCGACGTCCGACTGGGCCGGCTCGCGGCGTACGTCCGGGACAAGCGCATCCCGCTGGAGATGTGTCCCTCGTCCAACGTGCAGACCGGTGCGGCGCCGTCGCTGGCCGAGCACCCGGCCGGGCTGCTGACCCGGTTGCGGTTCCGCGTCACGATCAACACCGACAACCGGCTGATGAGCGGTACGTCGCTGTCGCGGGAGTTCGCCGGACTTGCCGACGCGTTCGGGTACGAGCTGGCGGATTTGCAGTGGTTCACCCTCAACGCCATGAAGAGCGCGTTCCTGCCGTTCGACCAGCGACTGGCCCTGATCAACAACGTGATCAAGCCGGGGTACGCCGCGCTCGGCGCCGAGCGGGCCTTTGCCCAGATGCACCATGGGACCTTCTGACCTCGCCCGCCACCTGTGCGTCCCGGGAGGGTTGGAGCATCCTTGAGGGACATACCCAAGGCACGGACCCGGGCCTGCTGAGGAGGTCGTGCCGTGGCCGGCGAGCGAGGGCAGTCAGCGCTGGGCGCTGTGCTGCGCCGCTGGCGGGAGGGCCTCGAACGCTGGTGGAACGGCGCGGACGGCCGGCGGGACCCGCTGGACCGCTGGTGGGACTCCGTGGACTCGGGCCAGGTGCCGACCCGCCCGCCGATCGAACGCCTCGCCGGCGACCTGCACCGGCTGGCCGGGGAGAGCGTCCGCCTGCACGCCGACCGCCGGGTCTCCGCGCGGGCGTTCCACCTGCACGTCACCGAACTCGCCTACGACGAGACGCTGTTGCTGGCCTGCGAAGCGCTGGGTGTGGAGACCGGAACCGCGACCGCACCGCTGGGCAGCACCAGGCGGCTGGAGCTCGAGGTCGAACTCGCTCGCCGCGGACTCCAGTGGTGAGCCCCGGCGTGACGAGGCTTTTCCAGGACAGACGCTAGGCGTCGGCGTTCGGGAGCAGGATCCACAGCGCGAGGTAGACGAGGATCTGCGGTCCCGGCAGGGCGCAGGACAGCACGAACGCCACCCGCACGACTCCGCGGGACAGTCCGAAGCGCTGGGCCAGGCCCGCGCAGACCCCGGCGATCATCCGACCCTGACGTGGGCGTTCCAGTGCTGCCATGAGACGCGTCCTCCCGGTGATGATCAGTTCGCGTGCTCGGCCATTGTGCGCGAAGCCCGCACCGATCGCACGTCGGTGCGGGCCCGCATTCGCTGCATTGGCGGCGTCAGGAACGCTGGTCCAGCCGCGCGGTGAGGGCGGGTACGACAGCCCGCCAGCCGGCCGCGGCCGCCTCGGTGTCGGCGGTGGCCAGGGCCTGCGCGGCACCGGCCCGGTCCTGGGCCAGGTCGAGCGCACAGGACACCATGAACGCACCGGTGGGGGAGTCGGGCCCGAGGAGTTCGGTGACGTCACGCCAGCCGCCCCAGGCGGCCAGCCGCAGCACCTCCGACCAGGCGCTGACCAGGCGGTCCGCGGCGTCGGCGTCCATGTCCGGGCCCACCGAGTCGGCGAGCTCGACCAGGTCGAAGATGTTGTCGTCGTGCGGGGTGAAGCTCACGTCGTCGCGGGCGGCCACGGCGCCGAGGTCGAGGCCGGACACCTCGCCGGTCGAACCCTGCGCCGCCTCCGCCTGCATCCGGTCGACGTCGGTCCACACCGCCAGCCGGGCGCCCTCGGGCGAGGGCGTACCGAGGTAGTCGGGGTGCCCGTCGGTCAGCGCGGTGCCGCGCAGGGCGTAGAAACCCTCGTCGGCGAGTCCGAACCACAGCGTCAGCGCCGGGGCCGCGTCCTCCAGCGGAACCGGTCCGTCGGAGGGTGCCGTGCCGTTCACCGCACCGCGTACGCCGGCCAGCGTCGCGCCCGGCCCGCCGGTTCCCGCCGGCCCACGACCGGCCGGACCCTCGGGAAGCTTGGGGGTGATCACCCGGCGGGACACCTCGGAGACGCACTCGGACCAGTTGGCGTCCAGGATCTCGACGACGTGCTGGCGGTGGTGCGCGGCCCGGAACACCGAGAGGAGCTCGTCACCGGAGGCGAGCTTGCTGATGTCCTCGTCGTCGTGCAGGGCCTGGGAGGCACCGGTCTCGACGTCCATGTAGTCGAGCAGGTCGAGCATCAACGCCAGCGTCGAGCCCAGGCCGGCCTGCTCGTCGGCGCTGAGCTCGCCGTCGGCGATCTCCGGCAGCCGGGTCAGGTCGTAGATGCACAACCGCCGGGAGTATTCCTCGGTGGTCCAGATCCGCAGTCCCTTGAAGTGCGCGCTCGGCGTGAGGTCGTTGGCCGCGCCGGAGTCGACGAACTCGACCAGGTCCTCCAGGCTGGTGAAGCCGTACAGCTGCTTGTTCGAGCCGAGGAACCCGGCCGAGCTGTCGTCGGCGGTGTACCAGCCGGGCTGGTAGAGCGTGTAGCGCTTGCCGATGCCGAGCGTGAGTTCGAGGGGCACGAGCGGGTCGGCGACGAATTCGGTGGTCATTCCTCAGATCCCCATCGGGTGCCAGACGGTCTTGGTCTCCAGGAACGCCGCCATCCGGTCGATGCCGGGCGCGGCGGTCCAGTCTTGGTTGTGGTCGGGTACGCGGACCAGGCGCTTGAGGTTGTCGGCGGCGGCGCGTTCGAACTCGGTGGCGAGCTCGCGATCCCCGGCGCCGGTGAGGTCGAGAGCGTTGACGTCCTGGTGCGCCGCCAGCCACGGCGCCACCTCGGGCACCCTGCCGGTGAGGAGGTTGACCACTCCGCCGGGCAGGTCGCTGGTGGCCAGCACCTCGGTCAGGGTGACCGCCGGCAGCGGGCGGTCGGCGCTGGCGAGGACCACACAGGTGTTGCCGGTGGTGATCACCGGGGCGAGGACGCTCACCAGCCCGAGCAGGCTGGACTCCTGGGGAGCGAGCACGGCGACGACGCCGGTCGGCTCGGGTACGGAGAAGTCGAAGTAGGGGCCCGCGACCGGGTTGGTGGAGCCGAGCACCTGGGCCACCTTGTCCGCCCATCCGGCGTACCACACCCAGCGGTCGATGCTCTCGTCCACGGCGGCCTCGGCCTCGGCCCGGTGCAGTCCCTCGCCGGCCGCCACCTCGTCCACGAACTGTGCCCGGCGGCCCTCCATCACCTCCGCCACGCGGTAGAGGATCTGGCCGCGGTTGTACGCGGTGCGAGCCGACCAGCCACCGAACGCCTTCCGCGCGGCGACCACCGCGTCGCGGGCGTCCTTGCGGGACGCGAGTGCGGCGTTGGCGAGGAACTGTCCCTTGGCGTCGTGCACGACGTAGCTCCGCCCGGACTCGCTGCGCGGGAAGGCCCCGCCGACGTACAGCTTGTAGGTCTTGCGAACGGCGAGGCGCTCGCTGGGTCGGGTAGTGCTCATGCCCGCGCCGCCTCCTTCGGGTGGCCGGCCTTCGGGTGGCCGGCCTGCAGGTAGGCGGCGAGGCCGTGCCGGCCGCCCTCACGGCCGTGGCCGGACTCCTTGTAGCCGCCGAACGGCGAGGTCGGGTCGAACCGGTTGAAGGTGTTGGCCCACACCACCCCGGCCCGCAGCCGGTCGGCCATCCACAGGATGCGCGAGCCCTTCTCCGTCCACACCCCGGCGGACAGGCCGTACGGCGTGTTGTTGGCCTTCTCGACCGCCTCGGCAGGGGTGCGGAAGGTGAGGATCGACAACACCGGTCCGAAGATCTCCTCCCGGGCGATGCGGTGGGCCTGGGTGACGCCGGTGAAGATCGTGGGCGCGAACCAGTAGCCCCGGTCGGGCAGCTCGCACGGCGCCGACCAGCGTTCGGCTCCCTCGGCCTCGCCCACCTCGCTGAGGGTGGCGATCCGGCGCAGCTGCTCGGCGGAGTTGATCGCGCCGACGTCGGTGTTCTTGTCCAGCGGGTCCCCGACGCGCAGCGTGGCCATCCGGCGCTTGAGCCGGTCGAGCACCTCGTCGTAGACGTTCTCCTGCACCAGCAGCCGCGAGCCCGCGCAGCAGACGTGGCCCTGGTTGAAGAAGATGCCGTTGACGATGCCCTCGACGGCCTGGTCGAGCGGTGCGTCGTCGAACACGACGTTGGCGGCCTTGCCGCCGAGCTCGAGGGTGACCTTCTTCGGCGTGCCGGCGACCGAACGGGCGATCGCCTTGCCCACCTCGGTAGAGCCGGTGAACGCCACCTTGTCCACGCCCTCGTGCTCCACGATCGCCTGGCCGGTCGCGCCCGCGCCGGTGACGATGTTGACCACACCCGGCGGCAGGTCGGCCTGCTGGCAGATCTCGGCGAACAGCAGCGCGGTCAGCGGCGTCGTCTCGGCCGGCTTGAGGACGACGGTGTTGCCGCAGGCAAGCGCGGGGGCGATCTTCCACGCCAGCATGAGCAGTGGGAAGTTCCACGGAATGACCTGGCCGGCGACGCCGACAGGACGGGGATCGGCACCGAAGCCGGCGTACTCCAGCTTGTCGGCCCAGCCGGCGTAGTAGAAGAAGTGCGCGGCCACCAGTGGGATGTCGACGTCTCGCGACTCCCGGATCGGCTTGCCGTTGTCCAGCGACTCCAGCACGGCGAGCTCGCGGGCGCGCTCCTGGATCAGCCGGGCGATCCGGAACAGGAACTTTCCGCGGTCCCGGCCCGACATCGGGCCCCACACCGAGTCGTAGGCGGTGCGGGCGGCGCGGACCGCACGGTCGACGTCCTCCGCACCCGCCTCGGTGACCTCGGCCAGCACCTCCTCGGTGGCCGGGCTGACCGTCTTGAACATCCGGCCGTCGACGGTGGGCACGAACTCGCCGCCGACGAACAGGCCGTACGACGACCTGAGGTCGACGACGGACCGCGACTCCGGCGCCGGGGCGTACTCGAACTTGCCTGCGGACAACGGCTCTCCTAGTCGAGCGTGAAGTAGTCGGGTCCGGCGTAGTGGCCGGTACGCAGCTTCGACCGCTGCATGAGCAGGTCGTTGAGCAGGCTGGAGGCGCCCAGCCGGAACCAGTCGGGGTCGAGCCAGTCCTCACCGGCGGTCTCGTTGACCAGCACGAGATAGCGGATGGCGTCCTTGCTGGTGCGGATGCCCCCGGCCGGCTTCACTCCGACCTGGCGGCCGGTCGCGGCCCGGAAGTCGCGCACCGCCTCCAGCATCACCAGCGTCACCGGCAGGGTGGCGGCGGGGCTGACCTTGCCGGTGCTGGTCTTGATGAAGTCACCGCCGGCGAGCATGGCCAGCCAGGACGCCCGGCGCACGTTGTCGTACGTCGCGAGCTCGCCGGTCTCCAGGATCACCTTCAGGTGGGCGGGTCCGCTGGCCTGCTTGACGGCGGCGATCTCCTCGAACACCTCGGCGTACCGGCCGGCGAGGAACGCGCCGCGGTCGATCACCATGTCCACTTCGTCGGCTCCGGCGGCCACCGCGTCGGCGGTGTCGCGCAGCTTGACCTCGAGACTGGAACGGCCGGACGGGAACGCCGTGGCCACGCTCGCGACCTTGACCGAACTGCCCGTCAACGCGTCCTTGGCGACCGGCACGAGGTCGGGGTAGACGCAGATCGCGGCCACCGCCGGGCACTCGGGGTCGGCCGGGTCCGGCCGACGGGCCTTGGCGCACAGGGCGCGGACCTTGCCCGGAGTGTCCTGGCCCTCCAGGGTGGTGAGGTCGATCATGGTGACGGCGAGGTCGAGGGCCCAGGCCTTCGCCGTGGTCTTGATCGACCGGGTGGCCAGGGTGGCCGCGCGGGCCTCCGCACCCACCTGGTCGACGCCGGGCAGGCCGGCGAGGAAGCGGCGCAGGCTCGCGTCGGAGGCGGTGATCTCGGCGACCTGGCCGGGCGAGATCGCGCCGCCTTCGGACCCCGACCCGTTGGTCGTGGCCGAAGGCTTCGCGGAGGCTGCGGTGGTCGTCACCGGGCCAGTGTAGGGCGTGGGAGAGGCCGTGCCCGGGGGCGTAGGGCGGGGCGTGCGGCGGAGGCTTGCTACCGCCGCCGGGCCGGGCCAGGCACAATCTGATGGATCACGATGTCAGGAGGAACGCCGGTGGCCGGGTTGACGCGTAGGGATACCGATGGGTCGCGCAAAGTGATCGAACGCTTCGCCCCGATCGGTGGGCGGGTGCTCGGCTACGTCACGCTGGCGATCGGCGTACTGATCCTGGTCGACATCGTCGTGGAGTGGCGCACGCTGTCCGGGCTGAGCACGGCCGGCGTCGTGGTCGCGGTCTGCGCGCTGGTCTGGCTCAGTCTGTGCCGGCCGGCGGTGGTCGCGTTCGAACGCGAGCTGGTGCTGCGCAACATCCTCAGCGACATCCGGATCCCCTGGCACCTGGTCGAGTCGGTCGACGTCGCGCCGGTGCTCACCCTCCCGGTCGGGGACCGCGTCTACCGTTCGTCCGCGATCGGGGTGACCGGGGCGGACCGGCGGGCGATGCGCAAGTCCAGGCGCGACGCGGTGGAGGCCGCCATGGCCGGGAGGCCGACCGGCGGTGAGAGCCCCGGTCAGCCGGACGTCTCGGCCCTGTCCGGCCTGTCGCCGGCCAACTACGCCATCCGCCGGCTGGAGATGCTGGCCAACAAGTACGCCGACGCGTCCCGGGGCACGAACGAGGTCGAACGCCAGTGGCGGTGGCCGGAGTTCGCGGTGGTCGGCGCAGGCGTCGTCCTCGCGGTGGTCGCCAAGCTCGCGAGCTGAGCGGGGGACGCCGTCGGCCGGCCCCCAGCCGACCCTCGGCCGACCCTCAGCCGACCAGGGTGGCGAGGTCGGCGAGCAGCGCCTCGATCCCGGCGTCGGCGTCGGCCCGGGCAGCGGTCAGGTCCGCGCCGGGCTCGGCGACGACGACCTCGAGGTAGCACTTCAGCTTCGGCTCGGTCCCGCTCGGCCGGATCACCACCCGCGCGCCGCCGGCCAGGACGTACCGCACACCGGGCGTGCCCGGCAGGCTGTCGGCCGGCTCGGACAGGTCGTCCACCCGCTCCACCGCGCGACCGCCGAGCACCTGCGGCGGGTGAGTGTGCAGCCGGTGCAGCGTCGCGTCGATCTGGGTGAGGTCGCGCACCCGGACCGAGTGCTGGGCGGTCACGTGCAGGCCGTAGTCACGGGCGATGTCGTCCAGCAGGTCCAGGAGAGTACGCCCGGCCCGCTTCTGCGCAGCGACGAGTTCGGCGATGCGCAGCAGCGCGGTGATGCCGTCCTTGTCGGCCACCGCCACCGGGTCGACGCAGTAGCCGAGCGCCTCCTCGTAGCCGAACGCGAGCCCGGGCACCCGGCCGATCCACTTGAAGCCGGTGAGCGTCTCCGCGTACGGCTCGCCACGGCGCGCGGCGACCACCCCCAGCAGTGACGAGGAGACGATCGTCGTGGCCAGCGTGCCCCGGGCTCCGGAGTCGAGCAGGTGGACGGCGAGCAGGGCGCCAACCTCGTCGCCGGTGAGCCTTCGGACGCCGTCCGGGGTGGGTACGCCGACCGCGCACCGGTCGGCGTCGGGGTCGTTGGCGAGCACCACGTCGGCGCCGGTCCGCCCGGCCAGCTCGAACGCGAGGTCCATCGCCCCCGGCTCCTCGGGGTTGGGGAACGCCACGGTCGGGAACGCCGGGTCCGGCTCGGCCTGTGCGGCGACGACCTCCGGTTCGGCGAAACCGGCCCGGGCCAGGGCCGCGCGCACCACCGCTCCGCCGACGCCGTGCAGCGGCGTGTACGCGATCGCGACGTCGCGGGGGCCCGGCCCCAGCAGGCCGGCCGCCCGGTCGAGGTAGGCCTCGACGATCTCCGGGCCGAGCGTCTCCCAGTCCTGCCCGCGCGGAACCTCGGCCGGCGGGCCGACCGACGCGATGGCGGCGGCGATGCCGGTGTCGGCGGGCGGGACGATCTGCGAGCCGTCGCCGAGGTAGACCTTGTAGCCGTTGTCCTGGGGCGGGTTGTGGGATGCGGTGACCATCACCCCGGCCACGCACCCGAGGTGCCTGATCGCGAACGCCAGCACCGGGGTGGGCAGCGGCTCGGGAAGGACCAGCGGGCGTAGCCCGGCGCCGGCGAGGACGGCCGCGGTGTCGGCGGCGAAGACGTCGGAGTTACGGCGGGCGTCGTACCCGATCACCACCGCGCCACCGGCGTCGCCCTCGGTCCGGAGGTAGCTTGCCAGCCCGGCGGCGGCCCGGATCACCACCGTGCGGTTCATCCGGTTGGGCCCGGCGCCCAGCGCCCCGCGCAGGCCGGCCGTACCGAACGTCAGGGGTCCGGCGAACCGGTCGGCCAGATCGGCGACCGCCGCGGACCGGCGCCCGTCGTCCCCGTCCCCGGCCGCCGCGATCAGCTCCGACAGCTCGGCGCGGGTCTGCGGATCGGGATCCTCCGCCAGCCAGGCGCGGGCCTGTTCGAGCAGGTCGGAACCGGTTCCGGTGGTGCGCACACATCCTCCTCGCGCCCGGCGACGCAAGGGGTGGGCCGCCGGAGCGCCCAAGCTATCCGATGGGTTCGCCGGCGGTTACGCCGTGCGTGCAGTCAGGCCGTGCGGGCGGTCACGCCGGGCTCGCCGAGCCGGCCCGGCCCGCCGGAGCGCGCACCGGTCCCGCCCTGGGCCGGCCAGCGCAGGGTCGGGTCGCGCAGCAGCGCCTGCGCGGCGGCGCTGCACCGGCGCCCGGCCGCCACCGCGACCGCGGTCTGCCACACCGGCACCGGCGCCTGGAGCGGGACGAACCGGGCCCGGGTCTGCTTGCCGGTGAAGCTGTGCGGGACGAGGGCGATACCCAGACCGGCGCCCACGAAGTCCAGCAGCGAGTGGACGTCGTTGACCTCCAGCGCGACCCGGCGTTCGATCCGGGCACCGGCCAGGGCGTGGTCGGTGACGTCGCGGGTGATCCAGCCGGGGTGGAAGTCGACGAACGACTCGTCTTTGAGATCGGCCAGGCCGACCTGCTCCCGCTCGGCGAGGTGGTGCTTCGGCCCGCAGGCGAGCACCATCGGCTCGCTGGACAGGGGAGTGAGCACGACGCCGGCCGACTCACCCGCGGGCGGCACGGACACGATCGCGACGTCCATGTCGCCGGCGCGCACCTGCGCCAGCAGTTCGTGGCTGCCGCCCTGGCGCAGGCGGATCTCCACGCCGGGATGCTCCTGGTGGAAGCGGGCCAGCAGGTCGGGGACGCTCAGCGCGCCGAGACACTGCAGCGTCCCGACGACGAGGCGACCGCTCAGCAGGCCCTGCACGGCGGCCACCGCCTCCCGCGCGGCGGCGAGGTCGTTGAGGGTGTGCCGGGCCTCGACCAGCAGTGCCCGCCCGGCGTCGGTGAGATCGACGTTGCGGGTGCTGCGGATGAACAGCTCGGCACCGAGCTCGCGTTCGAGCGTACGAATGGAGGCCGACAGGCCGGACTGCGCGACGTGCAGGCGCTGGGCGGCGCGGGTGAAGTGGCGCTCCTCGGCGACCGTCACGAAGTACTCCAGCTGACGGATCTCCATACACACCTGCCCGGGGTCAAGGGGGACCTTCTCGAAGAACGCTTCGCAGAACTCGTCGCCGACCGGCCGGCAACTCGTCGACGGCTCGGCGGCGACTCATCGTCACGACTGATCGACGAGATCGGTTTCTGCTGTTGGACAGCTTAATCGCTGCTCGGCATGGTGGGCGGTGCAGCGATCTGAGGAGGTCCCACCATGGAATACCGCACGCTCGGCCCGACCGGCACGCTCGTCTCCACCCTGTGTCTCGGCACGATGACGTTCGGCAGCGAGAGCGAGGAGTCCGTCTCGCACGCCCAGCTCGACCGGTTCGTCGAGGTCGGCGGCACACTGGTCGACACCGCCAACGTCTACTCCGGCGGCGTCTCGGAGGAGATCATCGGGCGCTGGCTGGCCGCCCGGCCCGGTGCCAGGGAGCGGATCGTGCTCGCCACCAAGGGCCGCTTCAGCCGCGGCGGCAGCGGCAACGAGCTCGGGCTGTCCCGGCTCAGCCTCACCCGCGCGCTGGACGCGAGCCTGCGCCGGCTCGGCGTGGAGACGATCGACCTCTACCAGGCGCACGCGTGGGACCCGCTGACGCCGATCGAGGAGGCGCTGCGGTTCTTCGACGACGCCGTACGCGCCGGCAAGATCCACTACGTCGGGGTGTCCAACTTCCTCGGCTGGCAGCTCCAGAAGGCCTCCCTGCTCACGCAGGTCAAGGGCCTGGCACCGATCGTCACGCTGCAGCCGCAGTACAACCTCCTGCAGCGCAGCATCGAGCTGGAGCTGACCGACGTCTGCCGCAACGAGGGCATCGGGATCCTGCCGTGGTCGCCGCTGGCCGGCGGCTGGCTCACCGGCAAGTACCAGCGCGACTCCACCCCGACCGGCTCCACCCGCCTCGGTGAGAACCCCGACCGTGGCATGGAGGCGTACGCCAAGCGCAACGCCGACGAGCGCACCTGGCGGGTGATCGACGCCGTACGCAAGGTCGCCGACAGCCGCGGCATCTCGATGGCACAGGTCGCGCTGGCCTGGCTGGCCGACCGCCCCGCGGTGACCTCGGTCATCCTCGGCGCCCGGACGATCGAGCAGCTCGACGACAACCTCGGCGCGGCCGGCCTGCACCTGTCGGAGGAGGAGACCGCGCTGCTCACCGAGGCCAGCGAGCCGATCGTGGACGACTACCCGTACGGCGTCGCGGGCGCCAACCAGCGGGACCGGAAGGCCTGAGCCCGCGAGCTAGTCCGCCTGGAGGCGAGTGAGGACGGAGGCGAGCAGGCCGCCCATCCGGGTGGCCGCCGCCCGTCCCGCCGCCAGCACCTCGGCGTGGTCCAGCGGAGCGCCGGTCATCCCCGCCGCCAGGTTGGTGACGAGGGACAGGCCGAGCACCTCGGCGCCGGCCTCGCGGGCAGCGATCGCCTCCAGGGTGGTCGACATCCCGACGAGGTCGGCGCCGATCGTGCGCAGGTAGCGGATCTCGGCCGGCGTCTCGTAGTGCGGGCCGGGCAGTTGGGCGTACACGCCCTCGTCCAGCGTGGGCTCGACCTCCCGGCACAGCGCCCGCAGCCGGGCGGAGTAGAGATCGGTGAGGTCGACGAAGTTCGCACCCGACAGCGGCGACCTGCCGGTGAGGTTCAGGTGGTCGCTGATCAGCACCGGCGTGCCGGGGATCCACTCCGGGCGCAGGCCGCCGCAGCCGTTGGTGAGAACGACGTACCGGCACCCGGCGGCCACCGCGGTCCGCACCCCGTGGGCGACCGCGTCCACGCCGTGCCCCTCGTACAGGTGTGTGCGGCCGAGGAACACCAGCGCCCGCAGGTCACCGTCACCGATCCGCACGCTGCGCAGCGTCCCCGCGTGGCCCTCGACACCGGGTGGGGCGAAACCGGGCAGGTCGGTGAACGCGATCTCGCTCGCGGTCTCGCCGATCAGGTCGACCGCCGGGCGCCACCCCGAGCCCAGCACGACGGCCACGTCGTGGTGCGCGGTGCCGGTGAGCTCGGCCAGCCGGGCCGCGGCGTCGCGGGCGGCGGCGTGGGGGTCGGTGTGCGGGTCGGGGAGTACGTCGTTCACGACAGGGGACCCTAGGCCATCGGGTCAGTGGCCGATGCCGCGGCAGGGCCGGCGGCGAAGCGCCGCGGTGTAGTCGGACGGCGCGCCTGCGAGGTCGGCGGCCTCGGCGAGGATGCCGAGGTAGCGGGCCGACGGCAGGCCGCCCTCGAACGCGTCGAGCACGTAGCTGGTCGCGGACGCGCCGCCGTCGAGGGTTTGCACCCATACGCGCACCTTGCGGTAGAGCCCGAGGGAGGCGCCCTCCCAGTCGTCCAGCCGGTCCTCGTCCGCGGGCGCGAGGTCGTACAACGCCACGAAGACCTCCGAGACGGGGTCCTCCACCACGGTGGGCAGCGCGCCCTCCCAGCCGTGGTCCTCCCCGCCGAACGTCAGCCGCCAGCCGGTCATCCAGCCGGTGCCGCGAAGAGGAGAATGCGGACAGCGATCGGCCATGTCCCGGGGGCTGAGGTTGGACGCGTAGGCGGCGTACAGGGTCACGGATGCCGAGGGTACCCGGCGCGCGAAACGGCGTGGGGGAGAATAGGGCCCCGTGACTCGTGTCGTGATCATCGGAGGCGGTCCCGGCGGCTACGAAGCCGCCCTGGTCGCTGCCCAGCTCGGAGCCGAAGTGTGCGTCGTCGACCGGGACGGCCTGGGCGGCTCGGCCGTGCTCACCGACTGCGTGCCCAGCAAGACGCTGGTGGCGACCGCGGAGGTGATCAACCAGGTCCGCGAGTCCGGCGAGCTCGGTGTCCGGATCGGCCGGTCCGCACCCGATCCGGGCGATGTGAGCACCGACATCGCCACCGACATCGCCAAGGTCAACGCCCGGGTGAAGGCCCTGGCCCACAACCAGTCCGAGGACGTCGGGCGCAGTCTGCAGCGCGAGGGCGTACGGGTGGTGCGCGGATCCGGCCGGATGGCCGGCCCGGACCGGGTGGTGGCCACCCTTGCCGACGGAGGTACGGAGGAGCTCGCGGCCGACGTCGTACTCCTCTCCACCGGCGCCCGGCCGCGGATCCTGCCCGACGCCGAACCCGACGGCGAGCGCATCCTGACCTGGGACCAGGTGTACGAACTCGACGAGCTGCCCGGGCGGCTGATCGTGGTCGGCTCGGGTGTCACCGGTGCGGAGTTCGCCGGTGCCTACAACGCTCTCGGCAGCGACGTGGTGCTCGTGTCCAGCCGTGACCGGGTGCTGCCCACCGAGGACGCCGACGCGGCCAATGTCATCGAGGACGTCTTCACCCGCCGGGGGATGACCGTGCTGTCGCGTTCGCGCGCGGAGCGGGTGGAGCGGCGCGGCGACGGCGTGGTGGTGACGCTGACCGACGGGCGGGTCGTGGAGGGTACGCACTGCCTGCTCGCCGTGGGCTCGATCGCCAACACCGCCGACCTCGGGCTGGACACGGCAGGGGTGACCACCGACGAGCGCGGGTTCATCGAGGTGGACAAGGTGTCCCGGACCACCGCGCGGGGCGTCTACGCGGCGGGGGACTGCACCGGCGTGCTGATGCTCGCCTCGGTGGCGGCCATGCAGGGCCGGATCGCGATGGCCCACGCGCTCGGTGACGCCGTCTCGCCGCTGGACCTGGAGGAGGTCGCGGCGACCGTCTTCACCGCACCGGAGATCGCCACCGTCGGCTGGTCACAGCAGGACCTCGACAGCGGACGGGTCCAGGCGGTCGGGATCAAGCTGCCGCTGACCCGCAACCCGCGGGCGAAGATGCAGGGCATCCACGACGGGTTCATCAAGCTGATGTGCCGCCCGGGCACGGGGATCGTCGTGGGTGGCGTGGTCGTCGCACCGCACGCCAGCGAACTCATCCACCCGGTGTCGGTGGCGGTGTCCTGCCGGCTCACCGTCGACCAGCTGGCACACGCGTTCACGGTGTATCCGTCGCTGAGCGGCTCGATCGCCGAGGCGGCTCGCCGGCTGCACGTGCGCGGGCAACAGGCTCCGCGTAAGGACAGCTGACGCGGCCGCGGGGACCACGCACCGACTGTCGAGTCGGCGCGCCGACGCCGCGGCCGCAACGAAACGAGATCGCTTTTCTTTCGAAATCGATCTTCTGGTGTTTTCTCCAGTCCGACGGATCAAACTGACATCGATTACTGGTCATTTGTCACTGTCGGCGTCGCCATTTCCGACGTGACGATCTTTGTCGGTCAGGTGCGTTCGTTCTTGCGGCGCATCATTCCCGAGCCGAGTACAGCCATGCCCAACAAGAACAGCACGGCGCCGCCGATGACGTTGCACAGGATGACCCGAAGGCTGTGATCGGCGTTGTAGATCACCCAGGGTGCGACGATCGTCCACGCACCCAGCAGCGGCACCACCCAGCTCAGTCCGTGGGTCGAGCGGAACGACGCGGCGAAGCCGAGTGCGAGCGCGACCGTGGTGAGCCCGACGACCAGGTTGTTGACCGCGAGCGGCGTGGACATGGCGAATCCCGCGATCCACGGCGACAGCGCGACGAACAGCCCGGCCAGCACGATCCCGCCGGCGCCCATCTGGACGGCGGGCTTCTGGCCAATTCTTTCGTAACGTCCCTGGAGTTCGGTTATATCGGGGTGCTCCTCAATAGGGAGCCGCTGGGACGACATTTTCCGTTACCTCCCGTCGAGGAAATCGAAGGGAGAAACAAATCCCCCTCTCTCGCCGAGCGTAACGCGAGGAGGGGGATTGTTGAACGGCCCGAAAGGGCCGTCGATTTGTCCGGAACTCAGAAACCGAAGTCGCCACCGCCGAAGTCGCCGCCGCCGAAGTCGCCCCCGTCACCACCGAAGTCTCCGCCGCCGCCGCCATCGCCGCCATCGCCACCGTCGCCGGCATCCCCGCCGTCGCCGCCGTCGCCACCGAAGTCGCCATCGCCGTCACCGAAGCCACCGTCACCGAAGCCACCGTCGCCGTAGCCGCCCCACATGCCGCCCATCATCGAGCCCATGAGGAACGCCGGCAGCAGGCCGGACGTCGCGAAGCCGGCGAAGTAACCCTGCATCCACGGCGCGTAGGCCGGGCCGGCCTGCCAGTAGGGAACGCGCTGGCCGTCGACACTCACCTTGCGGATGTCGGGCTCGGCGCCCGCCTTCACCCGCTCCGCGTCGGCGGCACACACCGGGACGGTGCGATAGGCGCCGCCTGCCGGAGCCCACTCCACGTCCTCGAAGGACGGGCCGTGCTGGGGGTTGAAGAAGCACGGCGGGCGCCGCTGCGGAAGCGGCTCGCGGTTGATCCGGGCCCGCACGCAGGCGACGGCGTACTTGCCGTCCTCCAGGATCGTGGTGATCTGCTTGATGTCCTCGGGCCTGGCCGCGGTGTCGACGGCCTTCTTCGCGACGTCGTACTGGTCCAGCGCGCGTTCGTAGTCCTGGCGGGTTGCCTCGTCGAGCTCGCGCCCGGCGACGTCGGTGTCCAGCCGCTGCAGCTCCTCGCCGAACTTCGTGACGTCCTCCTCGGCGAAGGACCTCACCTTGGCCAGCTCGGCCGCCTCGACCTCCCGGCGCCGGGTCTGTGCGCGCCGGTTGGAGACGAACGCGACGACTCCGATCACGACGACGAGCAGGATCAGGATCTCCACGGGGTGCCCTTTCTTAGGTTGCCCTCAGCGTAGGAGACGTCCGGGCGGGCGTGTGCGTTCCCGGTCCGTCCGTTCGATCCCGATCGCGCCCGACGTGCGGCGAGGCTGGGTGCGGCGCACGCCGCGACCGCGGTCAGTCCTTGATCTCGCAGAGCGTGGCGCCGGCCGTCACCGTGGCGCCGACCTGCGCGGACAGCCCCGCCACCGTGCCCGCCTTGTGCGCGTTGACCGGTTGCTCCATCTTCATCGCCTCCAGGACGACGATCAGGTCGCCGGCCTGGACCGCCTGGCCCTCCTCGACGGCGACCTTCACCAGCGTCCCCTGCATGGGCGAGGTGAGGGTGTCACCGGAGGCACTGGCGCCGGCCCTGGCGCCGCCACCCCGGCGGGGCGGCTTGCGGGTGCCGCCGGCTGGAGCCCCGCCGGTGGCGCCGAGCCCGGCCGGGAGCACGACCTCGAGCCGCTTGCCGTCCACCTCGACGGTGATCCGCTCGCGCTCGGGTGCCTCGGCGGCCTCGGTGGGGCCGTCGTAGGGAGCGATGGTGTTGTCGAACTCGGTCTCGATCCAGCGGGTGTGCACCGCGAACTCACCGTCGGGCGCGGTGAACGCCGGCGACTCCAGCACCGCGCGGTGGAACGGCAGCACGGTGGGCATGCCGTCGGCGACGAACTCCGCGAGCGCCCGGCGGGAACGGGCCAGCGCGTGTTCGCGGTCGCGACCGGTGACGACCAGCTTGGCGATCAGCGAGTCGAACGCCCCCGGCACCGTCTCGCCCTGGTCGTAGCCCTCGTCCAGGCGTACGCCGGGACCGGACGGCGGGTGCCAGCGGGTCAGCGTGCCGGGTGCGGGCAGGAAGTTGCGGCCGGCGTCCTCGGCGTTGATCCGGAACTCGATGGAGTGCCCGCGTACTGCCGGGTCGTCGTAGCCCAGCGGCTCACCCGCGGCGATCCGCAGCTGCTCGCGCACCAGGTCGAGGCCGGTGACCTCCTCCGACACCGGGTGCTCGACCTGCAGCCGGGTGTTGACCTCGAGGAAGCTGATCGTGCCGTCCTGGCCGACCAGGAACTCACACGTGCCGGCGCCGACGTAACCGGCCTCGCGCAGGATCGCCTTGCTGGCGGAGTAGAGCGTGTCCAGTTGCGCGGCGGACAGGAACGGCGCCGGCGCCTCCTCGACCAGCTTCTGGTGGCGGCGCTGCAGCGAGCAGTCGCGGGTGGACACCACCACGGCGTTGCCGTGGGTGTCGGCGAGGCACTGCGTCTCCACGTGCCGCGGCCGGTCGAGGTAGCGCTCCACGAAGCACTCGCCGCGCCCGAACGCCGAGACCGCCTCGCGCACGGCCGAGTCGAACAGCTCGGGAATCTCCTCTGCCGTACGAGCGACCTTCAGGCCCCGGCCACCGCCGCCGTACGCCGCCTTGATCGCCACCGGCAGGCCGTGCTCGCGGGCGAAGGCCAGCACCTCGTCGGCGTCGGCCACCGGGTCGGCGGTGCCGGGAACCAGCGGAGCGCCGACCTTCTGCGCGATGTGGCGGGCCTTGACCTTGTCGCCGAGGGCGTCGATCGCGGCCGGCGGGGGACCGATCCAGGTGAGGCCGGCGTCGGCGACCGCGGTGGCGAACCCGGCGTTCTCGGCGAGGAAGCCGTAGCCGGGGTGCACCGCGTCGGCACCGGCGCGCCGGGCGACGTCGACCAGCTTGTCGATCGCGAGGTAGCTGTCCGCCGGGGTCGCGCCGTCCAGTGCGTACGCCTCGTCGGCGACGCGGACGTGCAGCGCGTCCCGGTCGGGGTCGGCGTACACGGCGACGCTGGCCACACCCGCGTCCCGGCACGCCCGCGCGATCCGGACGGCGATCTCGCCACGGTTGGCGATGAGCACCTTGCTGATGGTCGACACCCTGTGGTCCTCCCTCCGCGGGTCGCGGCCCGACGCGGCGTTCGCCGCCGTCGCCCCATGCCCGCGCGACCCCACAACTTTCCCGGAGTCTAGGACACGTCCTGGGCCCGCGGCCGGAGCGACGGCCGGGCGATCAGGAGGGTGACCAGCCGACGAGGACCGCGAACCGCAGCTGGGCGAACGGGCAGGCCGCGTCGGCGAAGCCCGCCTCGCGCAGCCAGCCCACCTGGTCCGCCGCGGTGGCCGGCCGGTCGAAGGCCATCCGCGCCCGGGCGGCGGCGAGTTCGGCGTCGTCGGACCCGCGGGCGCGTGCGTCCTCCTCCCACCAGCTGTCGTACAGCTCGTCCAGCCGGGACGTGGGCCCGGCGACCTGCTCGGCGTTGACGAAGACACCGCCGGGCGTGAGTACGCCGAGGATGCGGCGGTAGAGATCGCGCTTGCCGTCGTCGTCGAGATGGTGGATGGCCAGCGCGGAGATCACCGCGTCGTACTGGCCGTGGGGGAGCGGCTCGGCGAGGTCCTGCCGGCGGATCTCGTGGGCGACTCCGCGCGCGGACAGTGCACTCGCGGCCTCGGCCAGCATGGGCGCGGCGGAGTCGACCAGGGTCAGCTCGGCGCGCGGCCGCACTCCGGCGACCAGCGCGGAGAACAACCCGGTGCCCGCGCCGAGGTCCAGGACCCGCGGAGCCTCCGGCAGGTCCAGGGTGGCGAACCGCAACGCGGTGCCGTAGAAGTCGTCGAAGCAGGGCACCAGCCGGCGCCGAGCACTGTCGTAGGTGCCGGCGGCCGCGCCGAACGCCGCCTCGATCGTCTCGAAGTTCGAGATTGACGTCTCGTTCACCGGACGATCGTAGCGGCGTTCGGCTCGCGGCGACTCGGCGTGCGGTCTATGCCGGCCGCCGGCCCAGGCGTTACGGCGTGAGCCGGACCCGGCGGAGCAGTTGGGCATTCAGCGCCACCACGATCGTGGAGACCGACATCAGCACCGCGCCGACGGCGGGGCTGAGGGTGACACCGGCCCAGGCCAGCGCACCCGCGGCCAGCGGGATCGCGACGACGTTGTAGCCGGCTGCCCAGCCGAGGTTCTGCAGCATCTTTCGGTACGACGCGCGGGACAGCCGGACCACGCCGGCCACCGCCCGCGGGTCGGAGGCGGCCAGCACCACACCGGCGGACTCGATCGCCACGTCGGTGCCGGCGCCGATCGCGATGCCGACGTCGGCCCGGGCGAGTGCGGGTGCGTCGTTGACCCCGTCACCCACCATGGCGACGGTCAGCCCGCGTTCCTGCAGCCGGGCAACGGCGCGCTGCTTGTCGTCCGGGAGCACCTCGGCGAACACCTCGTCCTTGCCGGGAAGGAACCCGAGGTCAGCAGCGACCGCCTCGGCGACCGGACGGGCGTCGCCGGTCACCATGGCGATGGTGGTGACGCCGAGCTGGCGCAGGTGCGCGATCGCCTCCCGCGCCTCCGGCCGCACCTCGTCCTCCAGTGCCAGGGAGCCGAGCACCTGCGCGCCCGCGTCCGTACGTCCGTTCTCGTCTGCCCGCACCAGGTGGAGAACGGCGGCGCCGCGCGCCTCCCAGCCGGCGACCGTGTCGCGCAGGTCGTCCGGTACCGACGTACCGAACTCCCGCAGCAGCGCCGGCCCACCGACGGCGTACGACGTACCGTCAACCTTGGCTTGCACCCCGCGGCCGGTCAGTGAACGGAAGCCGCTCGCCGTCGCCGGGGTGGTGCGTTCCTTCGCGGCGTTGACGACCGCGCGGGCCAGCGGGTGTTCGCTGTCGGCCTCCACCGCCGCGGCCAGGGCGAGCAGCCGGTCCTCCGTCAGTGGGGCCTCGCCGGCTGTGCTGGTGGATGTCGTGGCCACCGCGACGACCTTGTGCCGGCCCTTGGTCAGCGTTCCGGTCTTGTCGAACAGAACCGCGTCGACGGTACGCATCCGTTCCAGTGCCAACCTGTCCTTGACGAGGATGCCGGAGCGGGCGGCCAGCGCCGTGGACAACGCGATCACCAACGGGATGGCCAGGCCGAGCGCGTGCGGGCAGGCGATCACCAGGACGGTGACGGTGCGCACCACCGAGTTGTCGAGATCGCCGAGCAGCCACCAGACGGCGAACGTGACGACGCCCGCCGCGAGCGCAACGTAGAACAACAGCGCGGCGAACCGGTCGGCCAGTGCCTGCGCCCGGCCACCGGAAGCCTGCGCCTGGGCGACCAGGCGGGCGATCCCGGCCAGCGCGGTGTCCTTGCCGACCGCCTGGATCTCCACCCGGACGGCGGAGTCGGTCGCCACGGTGCCGGCGACCACGCGGTCTCCGACCGTACGCGGAACCGGGCGGGACTCCCCGGTGATCATCGACTCGTCGACCTCGGCGCCTCCGTCGACCACGCGGCCGTCCGCGGGCACCCGTGCGCCCGGTCGGACGAGTACGACGTCGCCGACCGTCAGCGCGTCGACCGGCACCCGCTCGGTGCCGTCCGCGGTGACGCGTTCGGCGTCGTCGGGCAGCAGTTTCGCCAACGCCGCAAGGGCGCCCTGGGCCTGGCCGATCGCCTTCATCTCCTGCCAGTGGCCCAGCAGCATGATGGTGATCAGCGCGGCCAGCTCCCACCAGAACTCCAGGTCGAACCACCCGAGGCTGCTGGCCGCGGACGCGCCGTAGGCGACGACGACCGCGAGCGAGATCAGCAGCATCATCCCGGGAGCCCGGTCTCGAAGCTCGGCGACGGCGCCCGCCAGGAACGGCCGGCCGCCGTAGAGGAAGACGGCCGTGCCGAGGACGGGTCCGACCCAGGCGATGCCCGGGAAGTCCAGCGAGTAGCCGAACCACCGCATGACCATCTCGCTGGTCGCCACGACCGGCAGCGTCAGCAGCAGGCTCAGCCAGAACTTCCGCCGGAACATCTCCGGGTCGTGGCCGGCGTGCTTGTCGTGCCCGCCATGTCCCATGTGGTCGTCATGCCCGCCATGTGCGGCGTGTGCAGCATGTGTGGCACTTGCGGCCTGGGCGGCATGTTCCTCGTGTCCGGCCCGCTCGGGCTGTGCGTTCTCCGGGTGCGGGGCGTTCACGGATCTCACCTCGTTCATGCCGCACACCATACCCCCCTACGGTATATGCGCAAGCCCTACTCGGCGCCGAGCCGCTCTGGTCCGAGGGTCGCGTTCGGCTTCTCGTTCGCTGCGCGGGCGGCTCGTTCCTCGCCGACCACTTCGCTCACTCGGCGCCGAGCCGCTCTGGTCCGAGGGTCGCGTTCGGCTTCTCGTTCGCTGCGCGGGCGGCTCGTTCCTCGCCGACCACTTCGCTCACTCGGCGCCGAGCCGCTCTGGTCTGATGGTCGCGTTCGGCTTCTCGTTCGCTGCGCGGGCGGCTCGTTCCTCGCCGACCACTTCGCTCACTCGGCGCCGAGCCGCTCTGGTCCGAGGGTCGCGTTCGGCTTCTCGTTCGCTGCGCGGGCGGCTCGTTCCTCGCCGACCACTTCGCTCACTCGGCGCCGAGCCGCTCTGGTCCGAGGGTCGCGTTCGGCTTCTCGTTCGCTGCGCGGGCGGCTCGTTCCTCGCCGACCACTTCGCTCACTCGGCGCCGAGCCGCTCCAGATCCTCACGGCAGCGCCCCTCCACCTCGGCGAGTTCCGCGAGGGTGGTGTCGATGTCGCGGCGGCGCTCCTCCAACTCCCGGCGACGCGAGCCGATCTGCTCCAGCAGGTAGCGCAACTGGCCCTGCTCACCCGGCTCCGCGTCGTACATTCCGATGATCGTCTCGATCTCGCGCAGCGAGAACCCCAGCCGCCGGCCCCGCAGCACCAGCCCCAGCCGCACCCGGTCGCGCGCGTGGAAGACCCGCTGACTGCCCCGGCGCTCCGGCGCCAGGAACCCCTTGTCCTCGTAGAACCGGATCGTCCGCAGCGTCACGTCGTACTCCTCGGCGAGCTGCGTGATCGTCCAGGTCGGGGCGGCTGCTTCTGGCATGTCCTTCGTCCCCTTGCGCGGATCGGCGGCATCGGCTTACGTTTACGTAAGCGTAAACCTGCGAGCTCCTGGGAGCCCACCATGACCTTCGAGCTCTCTCCCGAGCACGAGACGTTCCGCGAGGTGGTCGCGGACTTCGCCCGGGCCGAGATCGCCCCGCACTCCGCCCGTTGGGACGAAGCGCACCATTTCCCCGTCGAGGCGGTCGCCGCGATGGGCAAGCTCGGGCTCTTCGGGCTGGTGGTGCCCGAGGACTACGGCGGAAGCGGTGGCGACTTCACCAGCCTGTGCGTCGCGATCGAGGAGATCGGCCGGGTCGACCAGTCGCTCGGGCTCACCCTGGAGGCCGCGGTCGGGCTCGGCATCGGCCCGATCCTGGCGTGGGGCACCGACGAGCAGAAGACCCGATGGCTGCCCGACCTCGCCACCGGCCAGGCGCTCGCCGGCTTCGGCCTGACCGAGGCGGAGGCGGGTTCGGACGCCGGGGCCACCCGCACCCGCGCCCGCCTCGACGAGGACACCTGGGTCATCGACGGCGGCAAGCAGTTCATCACCAACTCCGGGACGCCCATCACGTCGCTGGTGACGGTGACCTCCCGCACCGGCCAGGACGGCGACGGCAGTCCGGAGATCTCCGCGATCATCGTCCCCGCCGGCACGCCCGGCTTCACCGTCGAGCCCGCCTACCGCAAGCTCGGCTGGCACGCCTCCGACACCCACCCGCTGTCGTTCGACAACTGCCGCGTCCCGGCCGACCACCTGCTGGGCGAGCGCGGCTCCGGTTTCCGGCAGTTCCTGGCGACGCTGGACGAGGGCCGGATCGCCATCGCCGCACTGGCCACCGGGCTGGCGCAAGGCTGCCTTGACGAGGCCACGGAGTACGCGAAGACGCGGATCGCGTTCGGCCGTCCGATCGGTGTCAACCAGGGGTTGTCGTTCCAGCTCGCCGACCTGCGGGTGGCGGTGGAGGCCAGCAGGCTGCTGACGTACAAGGCGGCGGCGATGAAGGACGCCGGGCGACCGGCCGCGGAGCTCAAGCAGGCGGCGGCGATGGCCAAGCTGTTCGCCAGCGAGGCCGCGGTGACCGCGACGCGGACCGCCACCCAGGTGTTCGGCGGCTACGGGTTCATGGAGGAGTATCCGGTGGCCCGCTTCTACCGCGACGCGAAGATCCTGGAGATCGGCGAGGGGACCAGCGAGATCCAGCGCATGGTGATCGCCCGCTCGCTCGGACTTCCGGTGGCCTGAAACATGTCCTGGCGTGGGTTCGGCAGGTCGTGCAGCACCTGCGGGAGATGGCCTAGCCTGCCGGTGATGGCTGCGGAAGTCGGCAGAACGGGGAGTTGGCGTGAGTGATCAGCCCCTAGGACCAGGCGGTCCCGCCCGGCCGGGTGAGCCCGTCCGGACGACGGGTGAGCCCGTACGCACGAACGGCGCGCAGGAGCTGGCCGCCGCCCGCGAAGCCACTCTGCGGCCCACCGAGAAGGGTTCGGCCAAGCTCGCCGACCAGAACAAGCTCTACGTCCGCGAGCGGATCGCGCAGCTCGTCGACGAGGGCACGTTCGTCGAGGACGGCCAGCTGGCCAACGCCCTGGCCGACGGCCTGCCCGCCGACGGCGTGGTGACCGGGCGCGGCCTGGTCGACGGCCGGCCGGTGCTGGTGGTCGCCAACGACCCCACGGTGAAGGCCGGTTCGTGGGGCGCGCGGACGGTCGAGAAGATCGTGCGCGTCACCGAGGTCGCCCTGCGCGACGAGCTGCCGATCTTCTGGCTGGTCGACTCCGCGGGCGCGCGCATCACCGACCAGGTGGAGCTGTTCCCCGGTCGCCGCGGCGCGGGCCGGATCTTCGCCAACCAGGTCGCACTGTCGGGCAAGGTCGCCCAGATCTGCTGCCTGTTCGGGCCGTCGGCGGCCGGCGGTGCGTACATCCCGTCGTTCTGCGACCTGGTGATCATGGTGGAGTCCAACGCGTCGATGTACCTCGGTTCGCCGCGGATGGCGGAGATGGTGGTGGGGGAGAAGGTGTCGCTGTCGGAGATGGGCGGCGCGCGGATGCACACCACCGTCTCCGGGTGCGGCGACCTGCTCGCCGCCGACGACGAGGAGGCGATCGAGCTCGCCAGGGAGTACTTCTCCTACCTGCCGGCGACCTGGCGCGACCAGCCGCCGGAGTTCGACGCCCGCCCGCCGGCCCGGCCCTTCACCGCCGACCTGGTGCCCGCGCAGGACAGCGCTGGATACGACATGCACGTCCTGCTGGACGCGCTCTTGGACGCCGACAGCTTCTTCGAGGTGAAGCCGCTCTACGCCGCGGAACTCGTCGTCGGGTTCGGCTGCCTGGAGGGACAGGTCGTCGGCATCGTCGCCAACAACCCGGCCGTGCGCGGCGGTGTGCTGTTCGTGGACAGCGCGGACAAGGCGGCGAGGTTCATCTGGCTGTGCGACGCGTTCAACGTCCCGCTGGTCTATCTCGCCGACGTTCCCGGCTTCATGATCGGCAGCGAGGTCGAGCGCCAGGGCATCATCCGGGCCGGCGCGAAGATGATCACGGCGGTGGCCGACGCGACCGTGCCCACTGTGTCGGTGATCGTACGAAAGGCCTACGGAGCAGGGCTGTACGCCATGTGCGGGCCCGGCTTCTCCCCGGACGCGTGCATCGCGCTGCCCACGGCGAAGATCGCGGTGATGGGTCCGGAGGCGGCGATCAACGCGGTCTACTACAACCGCATCGCCCAGATCGAGGATCCGCAGGAGCGGGCCGCCTACGTCGAGCGGCTGCGGTCGGAGTACGAACACGACATCGACATTCTCCGGCTGGCCGCGGACCTGGTGATCGACGCCATCGTGGAGCCCGCCGACCTGCGCGCGGAGATCGTGGCGCGGCTGGCCGCGGCCCAGACCAAGGACCGGCGTACGCCGGACAAGCGGCGCGGCGTCCCGCCGATGTGACGTCGGCGCCGGCCGATGTGACGGCGGTGTCCGATCCCGGACGGTCGCCCAAATCCGCGCGTGCCGAGCTGAGCGGTGACATGCCCGCTGACCTGGGCGGCCTCTCGCGGACGCCATGTCTCAGGCACTGGGACGCTGGACGAGCCCCGGGGCCGCTGCGGCAGGATGGGGCCGGACTGTCTCAACCCTGGCGTCCAGACCACCGCCCAATCCACAACGGAGCGTGAAGTTATGGCGACACCCCTCGCCCTGCAGTTGTACACCGTGCGCGACGCGATGGCCGCCGATCGCGGTGCCGCCCTGGCCAGGGCCGCGGAGCAGGGCTTCCGGGCCGTCGAGCCGTTCGGCATCGGAAACCCCCAGCGACCGCTGGAGGAGCGGCTGGCCGACGCGCGGGAGTTCCGATCCCAGCTGGACGCAAACGGCCTGAAGGTCGTCGCCGTGCACGGCTCGGTCTCCGCCGGCGACGAGGCCGACGGTGTCTACGACGAGCTGGAGATCCTCGGCACCGACCGGCTGGTCGCAGCGGTGCCCGGCGCGGTCGCCGGTGTGGGCGGCGGCATGGGCAACGACGTGCTGGCCAAGGCCGACGGCGTGAAGCTGCTGGCGGAGGGCCTGAACGCCGCCGCCGAGCGGGCCGCCGCGCGCGGAGTCAAGGTCGGCTACCACAACCACGACTTCGAGTGGGAGCCCGTCGAGGACGGCACCCCGGCTTACGACATCCTCGTCGGCCACCTCGACCCGCGGGTGTTCCTGGAGGTGGACGTCTACTGGGCGCACACCGCCGGGCAGAACCCCGCGCAGGTCATCTCCTCCTACGTCGACCGCGTCTTCACCCTGCACGTCAAGGACGGCCCGGGTGTGCGCGGCCAGCTGCAGACGGCCGTCGGCCAGGGTTCGGTCGACAACCCCGCCGCGATCGCCGCCGGCACCAACGTCGGCTACCACGTCATCGAGCTCGACGAGGCGCCCGGCGACCCGTTCGACGTCTCCCGCACGGGTGCGGAGTGGCTGATCGAGCGCGGCCTGTCCAGCTGGAGCTGACCCTCCCCGCCGGCGTCAGGGCGTGTTCCGACACACGTCCTGGTCGCCGGGTCCCGATGTTCGCGACGGCACCGCTTCCGGCGGCGACCAACCGGTGAGTCGCCGGAAGTGGTGCCGTCACCACGTGCGACGTCTGCCAGGACGCCGCGACAAGGAGGCACGTACGTGCAGTTGTTGCGACTTGGCGCCCCCGGCGCCGAGCGGCCCGCGGTCCGTACGGACGACGGCCGGCTCCTCGACCTGTCCCCGGTGACCAACGACATCGACGGGGCGTTCCTCGCCGGTGGCGGCATCGCCACCGCCCGCGAGGCGGTGGCCTCCGACCGGCTGTCGCCGATCGACGACCCGGCCGACGGCAGCGGGCTGCGGGTCGGCCCGCCGATCGCCCGTCCGGGAGCGGTGTTGTGCATCGGCCAGAACTACGCCGCGCACGCCGCCGAGTCCGGTGACCCGCCGCCGAAGACGCCCATCCTTTTCTTCAAGCACCCCAACACCGTCGTCGGCCCCTACGACGACGTGGTGGTCCCGCGCGGTGCGACCCGGACCGACTGGGAGGTCGAGCTGGGCGTGGTGATCGGCAAGACCGCGCGCTACCTCGAGTCTCCGGAGGTCGCACTGGAGCACGTGGCCGGCTACGTCGTCTCCAACGACGTGTCCGAGCGCGCCTTCCAGATCGAGCAGTCCGGCGGCCAGTGGTCCAAGGGCAAGTGTGCGGAGACGTTCAACCCGCTCGGGCCGTGGCTGGTGCCCGCGGACGAGGTCGACCCGCAGAAGCTGCGGCTCGGTTCGTCGGTCAACGGCGAGGTCCGGCAGGACTCCAGCACCGCCGACATGGTGTTCGACGTGGCCTACCTCGTCTGGCACCTGTCGCAGTACCTCGTCCTCGACCCGGGCGACCTGGTCAACACCGGCACGCCGCAGGGCGTCGCGCTGTCCGGGCGCTTCCCCTACCTCGGCTCCGGTGACGTGATGGAGCTCGAGATCGACGGACTGGGCAAGCAGCGGCAGCGACTGGTCGACGCCTGAGGCGTGAGTACGAACGAGGGGAGTAGATCGATGGGTGAGTTCGACGGGTTGGTCGCAGCGGTCACCGGTGGCGCCTCCGGCATAGGGCTGGCCGCGGCAGGCCGGCTGGCCCGGCAGGGTGCCCAGGTCGCCTGCCTGGACCTCAAGCCCGACGACGTACCCGCACCGTTGGTCGGTGTGGCCTGCGACGTCACCGACGACGCGTCGGTCACCGCGGCGATCGCGGAGGTCGTACGCCGGTTCGGCAGGCTCGACGTCCTGGTCAACAACGCCGGGATCGGCGCGCAGGGCACCGTCGCCGACAACGACGACGCCGAGTGGCACCGGGTGTTCGACGTCAACGTGGTGGGCATCGCCCGGGTCAGTCGCGCGGCGCTCCCGCACCTGCGGCAGTCGCCGTCGGCGGTGATCGTCAACACCTGTTCGGTCGCGGCCACCGCGGGTATCCCGCAACGAGCGCTCTACAGCGCGTCCAAGGGGGCGGTGCGGGCGCTGACGTTCGCGATGGCCGCCGACCATCTCGAGGACGGCATCCGGGTCAACTGCGTCCACCCTGGCACCGCGGACACCCCGTGGGTCGGCCGGCTGCTGGACAAGGCCGAGGACCCCGAGGCCGAGCGCAAGGCGCTGGAGGCCCGGCAGCCGATGGGCCGGCTGGTGTCGGCCGAGGAGGTGGCGCAGGGGATCGTCTACCTCGCCTCGCCGGGCGCCGCTGCCAGCACCGCCGTCGAGTTGTGTGTCGACGGCGGCATGCAGAACCTCAGGTTGCGCCCGAAGTCCTGAGGAAGGAAAGGCCTGACGACGGCCCGGTCCTGCGCCCCTCGGCCGCGTGCGGCGGTGCGCCCGCCGCACGCAAGCCGGGGTTGACGCGGGGCCGGCGTCGATGGAGTCAGTGGGAACGGTTCCAGAGTTCGGGCCAGGCGACGTCGAGTTCGCGCAGCAGCCTGCGCAGCAACGGCAGGGAGACGCCCACAACGTTGTGGTGGTCGCCCTCCACCCGCTCGACGAAGGCGCCGCCGAGCCCGTCGACGGTGAACGCACCGGCCACCGCCAGCGGCTCGCCGGTCGCGACGTACGCCTCGATCTCCTCGTCGGTGACGTCGGCGAACCACACCGTCGTGGAGGCGGTGCCCTGGGCGATCCGCCCGCTTTCGGGGGAGATCACACAGTGGCCGGTGTGAAGGACGCCGCTTCGGCCGCGCATGCGCAGCCAGCGGCGCCGGGCCTCAGCGGCGGTCCGGGGCTTGCCGAGCGTCTCGCCGTCGAACTCCAGGACGGAGTCGCAGCCCAGAACCACCGTCGGAGTGGCCACCAGGCCGGCCTGGCCGTCGGAGCGGCTTTCACCGGCCCGGCCGAGGTCGGCGGCCACGGCCTCGGCCTTGCGGCGGGCGAGGACGAGCGCGTGCCCGGCGGTGTCGGTCGCGCCGGTGTCCACCGTTTCGTCCACGCCGGACACGATCACGTCAGGTTCGATCCCGGCGGCTCGCAGCGTCGCGAGCCGAGCCGGGGAGGCCGACGCCAGAACCAGCCGGATCTTGCTGTACGAGCTTGCGGTCATCGGCGCATTCTACGAAGGCGCCCCGCCCGAGTGGGCTCGCCGGATGCGCGACAGGCCGCATCGGCACCCCTGGGGGCCGTGACGGACCTGTGAGGAGAGCCCGTGGCAATCGAGTACGCCAGCCTGCCGACTGTTCTCGACCGCGAACTCGCCCAGCGGAGCGAGTCCGGTCACGACGTGTCAGCGGTGACCGCACAGCTGTCCGGCCCGGCGCGTGAGGTGACTCCCGACCTCGCCCGGCTGCTGCTCGACCAGTTGGCCACCGTGCCCGAAAGGCCGGACTGGCCCTACCTCGAGCCGTCCACTCTCCCCGAGATCCTCGACGAGCTTCCGTCCACCACCACCACACCGTTCCGGCCGATCGGCGCGGCCGAACTCCGGGACCGAATCCAGGCCGCCTGGCTGGGGCGGTGCGCGGGCAACTGCCTGGGCAAGCCCGTGGAGGACGGTGAGTTCTGGACGCCGGAGCGGCTGCGTTCCTACCTAGAGTTCACCGGCAACTATCCGGTCCGCGACTACGTGAGCCGGCTCCAGCCGATGCCGGAAGGCTACGTGCTGCATCCGTCGTGGACGGAGACCACCAAGGGCCGGATCCGCTACGCCCCGCGCGACGACGACCTCGACTACACCCTGCTCGGCCTGCACCTGCTGGAGAGCAAGGGGTTCGACTTCACCACCGCCGACGTCGCGGAGGAGTGGCTGCAGCGGTTGCCGTACCACCTCACCTACACCGCCGAACGCGTCACCTACCGCAACCTGGTGTGCGGCGTCGAACCCGGCCGGTCGGCGGTGGTGGACAACCCTTTCCGCGAGTGGATCGGTGCGCAGATCCGTGGCGACGTGTTCGGGTACGTCTGTGCGGGCAGGCCGCGCGACGCGGCGGTGCTCGCGTTCGCGGACGCCGCGCTGTCGCACGTGGCCAACGGCATCTACGGCGAGATGTGGGCGGCGGCGCTGGTGGCCGCGGCGTTCACCGCCGGATCCTTGTGCGAGGCGGTGGAGGAGTCGATCCGGCACGTGCCGCGGCGTTCCCGCCTGGCCGAGGCGCTTCGGTGGGCCGTGGAGGCACGCGACCAGCACGCCGACTGGCACGACGCGGTCGCGGAGTTGCGGGAACGCTACGGCCACTACCACTGGATCCACACCATCAACAACGCCGCGGCCTGTGCGCTCGCCCTGCTCTACGCCGACGACGACTACGGCACGGCGATCGGGCTGGCCGTCCAGGCAGGTCTGGACACCGACTCCAACGGCGCGACGGTCGGGTCGGCCGCCGGGGCGTTCGCCGGGCGGGGCGGGATCCCGCGGCACTGGACCTCGCCGTTCGGCGACGTGCTGCGCAGCGCGCTGTACGGCTTCGACCGGAGCAGCATCCGCGACGTCGCCGAGCGCACGTTCACGCTGGCTCGTACCTACGCCGTCCGTCACCCCGCGCTCGTGTGAATGCCCTCGGGCGGGTCAGGTGTGGTCGGCGAGGAGCCGTCGGGCGAGCCGGAGCACGCCGGCGCGGGTGAGTGGCTCGTGCGGGTCGTCGGTGGCGTGGGCGCTCCGGTAGGTGCGGGGAGGTACGTCGTAGACCGCGCGGAAGCGCCGGGAGAAGTGGAACGGACTGCTGAAGCCGCACGCGTTCGCGACCGCGGCGACGGTGAGGTTGCTGCGCTGGAGGAGAGTGGCGGCCCGGGCGAGGCGGACGAGTTCCATCGCGGCGACCGGGCCCACGGAGTACTCCGCCCGGAACAGTCGGCTCAGGTGTCCGGGCGATACACCCGCGGCCGCGGCGAGCTCGCCGAGCGAGAGCGGGCGGGTGCCGTCGTTGCGCCAGGCGGCGGCCACCGAGTCGGCCAGCCGGCGCAGGTGTGGCGACAGCCCGGCGTCGGCCGCCACGTCGTCGGGTACCGGTCCGCGGACGAACAGGTCGAGCAGCCAGCCCAGGACCTCCGCGGTCCGGGTGAGGTCGGGGTTCGGGGCGCCGGCCGCGAGCCACAGCGCGTACTCACACAGCGCCGCCATGGGGTCCGCCGGTGACAGCGATCTGGTGAGCGGCCAGCGGTCGGGGTCGCCCAGGCTGCCCGCGTCCGCGACGCCGAAATGTGCGTACGCGTGTGCGGAGGGGCGTTCTGCGTCCCAGCGGAAGTGGTCGCGCATGCCGGGCCTTGCCAGGAGCAGGGTGCCCGGGTGCAGGTCGAGCCGGTGGTCGCCGCACTGCCAGTGGGCGCTGCCCCGCAGCAGCCAGACGAACTCGAAGTCGACGAGGGTCCGGGGACCGAACGTCGTCCTCGGCGGGTACTCGGCGATCTCCGGGCCGGTCCGCAGGACAAGCTGCGCCACGTGCAGCAGGGTAGGCCGTCGCCCGGCCGGAGAGGTCGCGGCCCGTGCCAGCGCCCCTCGCGGTGAGCGGCGCCGACACGACCGGACTCAGGCAGGTCGGCGGGCGGGCAAACTGGCGCGGACCCGGCGGGTGGCCTCGACCAGGTTCCGAAGCGCCGGCTCGACCTCGGCGTAGGTGCGGGTCTTCAGGCCACAGTCGGGGTTGACCCACAGCCGGTCGGGCGGCACCGCCTCCAGCGCCAGCCGGAGTGCCTCCTCGATCTCGGCCACGGTGGGCACCCGCGGGCTGTGGATGTCGTACACCCCCGGGCCGATGCCGCGCCGGTAGCCGGCCTTGGCCAGGTCGGTGACGAGTTCCATCCGCGACCGCGCCGCCTCCACGCTGGTGACGTCCGCGTCCAGGGCGTCGATGGTGTCGACGATCTCGCCGAACTCCGAGTAGCACATGTGCGAGTGGATCTGCGTCCGCTCGGCGACGCCGGAGGTCGCCAGCCGGAACGCGCCGACCGCCCAGTCGACGTAGGCAGGCTGGTCCGCAGCCCGCAGTGGGAGCAGCTCACGCAGGGCGGGTTCGTCGACCTGGATGTAGCGGATGCCGGCCGCCTCCAGGTCGCGGATCTCGTCGCGCAGCGCGAGCGCCACCTGCCGGGCCGTCTCGGCCAGTTGCTGGTCGTCACGAACGAAGGACCAGGCCAGCATGGTGACCGGTCCTGTCAACATCCCCTTGACAGGCTTGCCGGTCCGGGACTGGGCGTACGTCGTCCACTCCACCGTCATCGGCCGCGGCCGGGCCACGTCGGCGTACAGGATCGGCGGCCGGACGTAGCGGGTGCCGTAGGACTGCACCCAGCCGTGGGACGTGCCGGCGAACCCGGACAGCCGTTCGGCGAAGTACTGCACCATGTCGTTGCGTTCGGGCTCGCCGTGCACGAGCACGTCCAGTCCGATGTCCTCCTGCAGCGCGATGATCTCGTCGATCTCGCCCCGCATCCGCGTGTCGTAGGCGGCCTGGTCGATCCGGCCGGCGCGCAGGTCGGCCCGAGCCCGGCGGATCCGGGCGGTCTGCGGGAACGAGCCGATCGTCGTCGTCGGCAACGGCGGCAGCGCGCCGGCCTGCAGCCGGGCGCGTTCGGCGTAGTCGCGCCGGGATGTGCCGGTGCCCAGGCTGGCCAGCCGGGCCCGGACCCGCCCGTCCACCGTGTCCTCGGCGGTGCCGGTGGCGGCCGACGCCGCGGCGAGTTCGCGTTGGACCGCCTGGTGTCCCTCGCGCAGGGCCCGGCCGAGCAGGACCACCTCGTCGACCTTCTGCCGGGCGAAGGCGAGCCGGTCGCGCAGTCCGTCGGGCAGATCGGGTTCCAGGGTGAGGTCGAGCGGAACGTGCAGCAACGAGCAGGAGGTGCCGACCACCAGGTCCCCGACGGAGCCGAGCAGGGACGCCGCGACCGACATTGCGCGGGCCAGGTCGGTCCGCCAGACGTTGCGGCCGTCGACCAGACCGGCCACCACGGTGCGATCGCCGAGCCCGGCCGCCGCGATCCGGTCCGCGTCGGCGGCTCCGGCCACGAGGTCGAGCGCGAGCCCGTCCACCCGTGTGCCCGCCAGGACGGGCAGGGCCGGGCCGATCGGGCCGAAGTACGTCGCCACCATCAGTTTCGGCCGGTGTGCAAGCGATCCCAGGCGGTCGTACACCGTCCTCAGCGCGGACAGTTCGGCGGAGTTGCGGTCGGCGGCGAGGACGGGCTCGTCCAACTGCACCCACTCCACGCCCGCGTCGGCCAGCCCGTCAAGGAGCCCGACGTAGGCGTCCAGCAGCGGGCCGAGCAGGTCGAGCGGGCGGAAGTCCTTCGGTGCGTCAACCGCGGGTTTCGCCAGGAGAAGGAAGCTCAGCGGGCCGAGCAGGACGGGCCGGGTGGTGACACCGAGCGCGGCTGCCTCTTCGTACTCCGTGACCGGCCGGGACCGCGCACCGGCGGTGCGGAACGTGGTGTCCGGCCCGAGCTCGGGGACGAGGTAGTGGTAGTTGGTGTCGAACCACTTCGTCATCTCCAGCGGCGCTGTGCCCTCGGTGCCGCGGGCCATCGCGAAGTACCGGTCGAGCCCGTCCAGCCCGGCGAACCGGCGCGGGACGGCGCCGAACAGTTCGGCGTGGTCGAGTACGTGGTCGTAGAACGAGAACGTGTGCGACGGAACGAGATCGACGCCCGCGTCGCGCAGGGTTTCCCACGTGTCGCGGCGCAGCGCGGCGGCGGCCTGGTGCAGTGCCGCGGCGTCGATCCGGCCGGCCCAGTAGTCCTCGGTGGCCCGCTTGAGCTCACGGCGCGCCCCGATCCGGGGGTAGCCGAGGACGGTCGTACGCACGGTTTCCATGGAGTCCTTCCCTCGGGAACTCGGAGCCCGGGGCGGACGAGGGGAGGACCAGGTCGAACGACGACAGCGGAAGCCACCGGTCGTCCGAACGCCTTCCCACGAGGCCACGGACCACCGCGGGCCGGGTGGCCCACGGACGGATGGCAGGTCTTCGGACTCGTGGGCGCCACCGGCAGTACGTCTCCGGTGTTTCCTACTGGCCGTCGCTTCCCAGGTGGCTGATGATGCCGCCCAGTGCGATCTCACGGCTGTCGTTCCCACTCACCGCTGCGGGGCAGTCCCGGATTTGCACCGGGTTCCCTCTTGCCTCACCGGCCCGAGCGAGCGAACCGGTGAACCAACCGCACCGCCGACCTTAGCCCCTTCGGTCCGAAGGGCCGCGCACCGCGCCGGTGGGCCGGGTCCGGTCGCGGCGGGCCGGGCATGGCCCGCGGCGGCCGGGTCTCCGGTAGCGTCGTCGCGGATGTACGCGACGCCGGTGCCGGTCCCCGTGCGGACGGTGCTCGGTCGCGTCGACGAATGCGTGGAAGGAGTCCGCGGGTGAAGATCACCGGCCTGACGACCTATCTCGTGGCGCCACGGTGGTGCTTCCTGCGAATCGACACCGACGAGGGCGTGACGGGCTGGGGCGAGCCGATCGTCGAGGGCCGCGCGCACACCGTCGCGGCGGCGGTGGACGAGGCGGCCGACTACCTCGTCGGCCAGGACCCGCTGCGCATCGAGGAGCACTGGCAGGTGCTCAGCAAGGGCAACTTCTACCGCGGCGGGCCGGTGCTCTCCAGCGCGGTCGCCGGGATCGACCAGGCGCTGTGGGACATCGCCGGCAAGGTGCACGGTGTGCCGGTGTACCAGCTGCTCGGCGGTCACGTCCGCGACCGGATGCGGGTCTACGGCTGGATCGGCGGTGACCGGCCGGACGTGGTGGCCGACGCCGCGAAGAACATGCAGAACCAGGGCTTCACGGCGATCAAGATGAACGGCGGCGGGGAGATGCGCCGGGTGGACACCGCCGCGCAGTGTCTCGCCCTGGTCGACCGGGTGGCGGCCATCCGGGAGGCGTGCGGGCCCGACTTCGACATCGCCATCGACTTCCACGGCCGCTTCACGGTCGCCATGGCCCGGCGGACCCTGCCGCTCCTCGAGCCCTACCTGCCGTTCTTCGTCGAGGAGCCGCTCGTCCCGGAGCTGACCGACCAGATCGGCCAGATCTGTTCCTCCACGTCGATTCCGATCGCCACCGGAGAACGGTTGTACTCCCGCTGGGACTTCAAGGACGTGCTGAGCGCCGGCATCGCGATCGCGCAGCCGGACCTCTCCCACGCGGGCGGGATCTCCGAGGTGCGCCGGATCGCCGCTCAGGCGGAGGTGTACGACGTCGCGCTCGCGCCGCACTGCCCGCTCGGCCCGATCGCCCTGGCGGCCTCGCTCCAGGTCGACTTCGCCAGCCCCAACGCGCTGATCCAGGAGCAGAGCCTCGGCATCCACTACAACGAGGGCTCGGACCTGCTCGACTACCTCGTGGACACGTCGGTCTTCGGGTTCGCCGACGGTTATGTCACCCGGCCGACCAAGCCCGGGCTCGGCATCGAGGTGGACGAGAAGGAGGTCGCGCGGGCCGCGGAGGTGGGCCACCGGTGGCGTACTCCGACGTTCCGGCGCGACGACGGCTCGCTCGCCGAGTGGTGAGCCGGTCCCTCTCCAAGCGTTCATGAGGCTTCCTCGAGGTCGTCCTCCTCTGTGAGCGAGGCCAGGTAGGCCTCGCCCGCGGCGGCCCGCGCCGCTCGCTCGTCGTCGGACAGCTGGGAGTACCAGTCGAGGAAGCCGCGCACGTGGGTGGTGAACTCCTCCGCGTAGGCGGAGGAGGAAGCGGCCTCGGCCAGGCTCATCCGCCCATGGCGAACGTCTTCGGCAAAGTCGCGCAGCACGGGGCGGGTGCTGTCCGCGGCGAGTACGTCCAGCGACCGGCGGATGAGACGATCACGACCAGGATCGTCGGCGAGCCCCCGGAGCTCATCGAAGTCCTTCTCGTAATCCGACTCCGACCCTCGACGCGATCCAGCGTCAGAATTCGTGACCATGTGCACTCCAGTCACCAGTCACCAGTCGGCGGCGCCGTGGAAAGCCCAGCGTTGGTGGGTGGCCGCGGAAGATGCTTGATGGCGTAACAGAGCTGGGCAACGCTTCCGCAGATTCCGAAGATGCCGACCTCCATCCTGGTCAACATCTTCGTGATGAGAATCCACGTCTGTCCAACCTTGGTGAGCGCCGCTGCTGCAACTGCCGCCGCGACGACCGGGCCGACTCCCGTGGTGGCCGTAGCGGCTCCGGCGGCAACAGCTGTCGCTGCGCAGAGCGCGAAGTCGATGAGTGTCTGGAGCAGTTCACCGAGTCCTTTGGAGCCGTACCACACCAGGAGGGCGAGACGCTCGTACGCTTCGGAGCCGGCCTTGAGTGCACGATCGAGCGAGTCCAGGTAAGTCGTGAGTTCACGGAAGTAGTCGAACGCGGCGTCGGCCGCGTTGCCGTCCCAGGTCGCGTCGAGGAGAGAGTTTCCACGGCGCAGGTTGGTAGCGACGGCTCCGTAGGCGTCACCGAGCATGCGCCACAGGTCGACGCAGTCGGCGAAGCATTTCCAGTCTCCTGCCAGCCGCGCCGCCACCTCCTGGAAGGGATCCGTCCCGATCGTTCCGTAGACGAGTTCGAGGATCCAGGCAGAAGGGCTGGTCAGGGCCAGCACCTCGTCGATCGAGTCGAGGAGAGTCCTGGGATAGCCGTTGATGCCGCTCGGGTGGACGAGGTTTTCCTGGGGGTCCACCACGTCGGCGAACCCGCTGTCCGCATACGTGTTGTCCGTGTTCATGGTCACGCCTCAGCGTCGGGTCGGAGGCAGCGCGCCATCGAGTCGCTGCGCCGCCTCGAGGTCGGTTGATCGGTAGCGTGATGCCGCGAGCCGGACCTGCTTCTCCGCGTTTTCGAAGAGGCGGGCGAGCTCGCCGAGTTGGTTGCACAGTGGGTGATAGAACTCCTGGTGGCAGTCTTTTACCAGCGCTATCAATCCTCTGGACGACAGCGAAATCGCGCCGTATCGGCGGGCGTGCGCGTGGATCGCCTCCGCGTCGTCACCTGCCCTCCGAAGTAGCCGGGCGAAGTCATCGAGGTCATCAGGGACAACGGTGAGGCTCATGGCACGGTACTTTCCGCTCGACGAATCTGACGTCAGGAAGCCTAGGAAGGTGTCGAACTCTGCGTCGTTCCTCGGTTTGTTCCTGTGGACAACTACGCCGAACGACTGCCTGTGGACAGTTGTTCAGCACCCTGTGGATGAACCGGCGCGGTGGCGTTGTCCCGTCCGATAGGCTCCGGACCCCGACAGGACGACCGCGAGGAGGGCAGTCAGCACATGGCGGTCCTTCGAACCATTGACCGGGTGCTTGACAAGTTCCTGTTGACGATGGCCAGATTTTATCGATACGGCCGAATGCGAAGGAGTATCGAGGAACTCGAACGGGTCGAGCGGGAGAGCGGTGTGATTCGGTCTCCCCGCCGAGCAGAGTTTCGGCGGGGACTCGGGTACCGCTCCGTCGACGACCTTCGCTTCCTCGTGATGTATCCAGCCGTCTTCGCGTTTCTGCTGGCGGTAATCGCAGGGTGGTTCAGGTTGCGACGCGGTCTGGAACGGGATGACTGGGGTGTAGCGGTCATGCTCGTGCTAGGAGGCGCCGCCTGCTACTTCACCTGGAAGGGCTGGTTCGCCGCGCAGTGGAAGTACCGCTGGTATCCGTTGTTCGCCGTGCTGGCTGTGATTCTCGAGTTCGGCGTTCTGGCCTTGGCGGTGAGGAACGACACCGGTTGGTGAGCGGTGCACGTTCAGCCGATCGAACCGAAGCCGACCGGCACTTCGACCGAAGTGTGAAGGAACCTGGTGGCCTGGCCGCCGGCCGAGGCGGGCGAGCCCGCGAGGGTCACAGGCGGGCGAGGGCGTCCCGCAGCGGGTCGAGACCGAGCGCACCGAGGTCGAGCGCCGCGCGGTGGAACTCCTTCAGGTCGAACGCCGACCCCTTGCGTGCCCTGGCGTCCTCGCGGGCGGCGAGCCAGATCCGTTCGCCCACCTTGTACGACGGGGCCTGCGCCGGCCAGCCGAGGTAGCGGTTCACCTCGAAGCGCAGGAAGTCCTCGTCGACCCGGGTGTGGGCCAGCATGAACTCCAGCGCCAGCTCGGGAGTCCAGCGTTCGCCGACCCGCCAGCCGAAGGCGTTCGGCGGGATCGGGTAGCCGAGGTGCAACCCGAGGTCGACCACCACCCGCGCCGCCCGCAACGCCTGCGCGTCCAGCATGCCGAGCTTCGCGCCGGGTTCGTCGAGGTAGCCGAGGTCGTCCATCAGTCGTTCGGCGTACAACGCCCAGCCCTCACCGTGCCCGGAAACCCAGCACAGCAGGCGCTGCCAGCGGTTGAGGAGGTCCTTGCGTACGACGGTCTGCGCGACCTGCAGGTGGTGGCCGGGTACGCCCTCGTGGAAGACGGTGGTCACCTCCTTCCAGGTGGCGAACGACGTGACGCCCTTCGGCACCGACCACCACATCCGGCCCGGGCGGGCAAGGTCCTCGCTGGGCGCGGTGTAGTAGATGCTGCCGTCACTGGTGGGCGCGATGCGGCACTCGATGCGGCGGATCTCCTCCGGGATGTCGAAGTGGACCCCCGCGAGTTCGGCGAGGGTCCGGTCGGCGAGTTCCTGCATCCACTCGCGGAAGGCGTCCTTGTCGGCGATCCGGCGCTGGGGGTCCGTGTCCAGCGCGCTCACGGCGTCCGCGACGGAGCCGCCGGGGACGATCCGATCGGCGACGCCACGCATGTCCGTCTCGATCCGGGTCAGCTCCTCCCAGCCCCACGCGTAGGTCTCGGCGAGGTCGACGGCGGCGCCCAGGAAGTAGCGGGAGGCGAGTGCGTACTGCGCCTCGCCGACTCCGTCGGTCGTGCGTCCCTTCGGAGCGAGCTCGGTGCGCAGGAAGCGTTCGAAGTCGGCCACCGACTGCCGGGCCACCTCCGCGCCACGGGCGAGATCGGCCCGCAGGGCGGACCCGACGGCGACGCCTCCATCGCTGTCAACGCCGGCTTGCGCGACCAGCGAGCCGAAGAAGTCGTCCTCGGGCGGCAGCCAGGACCGGCACTGGTCGGCACAGGCGTCGATCTGGCGGCGGGCCGCGACCCGGCCGTCCGCGGCGGCCTCGGCGAGCGAAAGCCGGAAGCCGCCGAGCGCGTCGGGAATCCTCGCCAACCTGGCCGCCACCGTGGCCCACGCCGCCTCGCTGTCGGTGGGCATCAGGTCGAAGGCGCCGCGGACGTCCTGCAGCGGGCTGGCCACGACGTTGAGGTCGCTGGTGGTGACACCGGCGTCGTGGCGCTCGAGTTCGAGACCGAGGCGCTCGAGCATGGCCGCTCGGGCGACCGTCTCCCGCTCGTCCTGCGGCTCGGTCGCCTGCAGTTCGCGGACGGCCGCGCGGGCCAGGTCGGCCCGCCGGTCGAAGCCGTCGGGGGAGTAGTCGGTGAGCTGGTCGTCATAGCCCGCGATGCCCGCGAACGTCGCGCCTACCGGGTCGGCGGCGGCGTAGTCGTCGACGTACCTGTCAGCGATCTCGTCAGTGCGCCCCATGAGGCGAGAGCTTAGGGGACGCTCCGTGTCGTACGCCCGGGAATTGCGCCGCGGTCTGCTCGACGGTTCGACGGCTCGACGGGCGCAGGCGTTCGGCGTCGCCCGGCTTGGAACGTGGCTAGCGGGGGAGGGCGCTGGCCCGCCAGGCCCCCGGACCGGGCCGCAGCGGCTGGTGGGAGGTCCGGCGCCAGTACGCCGCCCAGCCGGACTTCGCGCCTCCCCGTCCCCGCCGGTGGTCGTCCTCGGCAGCCGCGGCCGCCGCCCGCTGCTTGGCCGTCACCACCGCCACCAGGGCGGCGAACTCCGCCGGCGTGGGGTTGCCCTTCACCACCCGCAGCACCGGCTCCGGCAGCCCCGAGGAGTCCATCGAGGCCGCCGCGGGGTCCGGCGTACCGCTCGATTCACCAGTCATCGCGTGGTCCTCCTCCGCCTGCTCGTGGATTTCGCCGGGACGTCGGTCGGGATGTCGGTCGGATGTCAACGGCGTCTTTACAGCGGGATGTTTCCGTGCTTGCGCGGCGGCATGGTCTCCCGCTTGTTCCGCAGCAGGCGCAGCGCCCGGATGATCTCCACCCTGGTCTCGTGCGGGTGGATCACCGCGTCGACGTAGCCGCGCTCGGCCGCGATGTACGGATTGGCGAGGGTGTCCTCGTACTCCTGTACGAACTTCGCCCGCTGGGCGTCGGGATCCTCGGCCTTGGCCAGCTCCTTGCGGTAGAGGATCTCCACCGCTCCCTGTGCACCCATCACCGCGATCTGCGCGGTCGGCCAGGCGAGGTTGACGTCCGCGCCGAGGTGCTTGGACCCCATCACGTCGTACGCACCGCCGTAGGCCTTGCGGGTGATGACGGTGACCAGCGGCACGGTCGCCTCGGCGTAGGCGTAGATGAGCTTCGCTCCCCGGCGGATGATGCCGTTCCACTCCTGGTCGGTGCCTGGAAGGAAGCCGGGCACGTCGACGAAGGTGAGGATCGGGATGTTGAACGAGTCGCACGTACGCACGAACCGCGCCGCCTTCTCCGACGCGTCGATGTCCAGGCAGCCCGCGAACTGCAACGGCTGGTTGCCCACCACGCCGACGCTTCGCCCGTCGACCCGGCCGAAGCCGCAGACGACGTTGGGCGCGAACATCGGGTGCAGCTCCAGGAACTCGCCGTCGTCGAGGACGTGCTCGACGACCGTGTGCATGTCGTAGGGCTGGTTGGCCGAGTCTGGGATCAGCGTGTCCAGCTCGCGGTCGGCGTCGGTCACCTCGACGGCCGGTTCCTCGTCGTAGACCGGCGGTTCCTCCAGGTTGTTCTGCGGGAGGTACGACAACAGCGCCTTGACCCAGTCGGCGGCGTCCCTCTCGTCGGTGGCGAGGTAGTGCGCGTTGCCGCTCTTGGTGTTGTGGGTGAGCGCCCCGCCGAGGTCCTCGAACGACACGTCCTCACCGGTGACGGTCTTGATCACGCCGGGGCCGGTGATGAACATGTGCGAGGTCTGGTCGACCATCACCGTCACGTCGGTGAGCGCCGGGGAGTAGACGTGCCCGCCCGCGCAGGTGCCCATGATCATGGAGATCTGCGGGATCACCCCGGAGGCGAGGGTGTTGCGGCGGAAGATCTCGCCGTACAGCCCGAGGGAGGCCACGCCCTCCTGGATGCGGGCGCCGCTGCCCTCGTTGATCCCGACGATCGGGCAACCGGTCTTGAGGGCGAGGTCCATCACCTTGACGATCTTCTCGCCGTACACCTCGCCGAGGCTGCCACCGAAGACGGTGAAGTCCTGGCTGAAAACGCACACCTGGCGGCCGGCGATCGTGCCGAAGCCGCTCACCACACCGTCGCCGTAGGGTCGGTTGCCGCCGAGGCCGAAGTTGGTGGACCGGTGCCGGGCGAACTCGTCGAGCTCGACGAAGGACCCCTCGTCCAGCAGCAGCTCGATCCGCTCCCGGGCGGTGAGCTTGCCGCGCGCGTGCTGGCGTTCGATCGCCCGCTCCGAGCCCGCGTGCACGGCCTGGCCGAGCCGGCGTTCGAGGTCGGCGAGCTTGCCCGCGGTCGAGTGGATGTCGATCGCGCCGTCGCGGTCGGCGTCCGCCGGGTCGCTGTCCTCCACGCCCTGCTCGCGGGCACTGTCCGGTTGCCCGGCTGCCATCGATCCTCCCCAACCCCAGCTGTTTCGGTGCGGCCGAGACTCTACTCCGCCGTTCTCGCCCGGTCCGTGCTCCGGCTCGCGGCGAAACCCCGAATACCCCTGCACAACCAGCCGACGTGTCAGGACCGGCCAGCTTCCGGGCACGCCGTGACAGGTTCGGCCAGGCAGGCACCTACCCTCGGATACCACCCGGATGCGGAACGACACCCGCAGGGGCAGCCGAAAACCGAGCCTTGCCGCGGTCGTACCGGCGCGCCGAGGGGTTCACACGGACGCGGACTACGCTTGCCAATATGCCCACGTCCCAGGCTTCCCGTGTCCATGCTCGTTTCGAGATGCCGGCCCCGCTTCGTGCGGACGTCCGCCTGCTGGGGGAGCTGCTCGGCACCGTGCTCAAGGAGTTCGGCGGGCAGGACCTCCTGGACGACGTCGAGAAGCTCCGCGAGCTGACCATCGCCGTCCACGACGACGACCACGAGCGCGCCGACCAGGCCGCGGCGGCGTGCGAGGAGCTGGTCTCCTCCTGGGACATCGAGCGGGCCGACAATGTCGCCCGGGCGTTCACCTGTTACTTCCACCTCACCAACCTGGCCGAGGAGTTCCAGCGGGTCCGCGCGCTGCGTGAGTACGACACCGGCGACGCGCCGGTCCGCGACTCCGTCGCGGCCGCCGTGGCCGAGGTGACCGCGCAGTACGGCGAGGAGGAGGCCGTGGGCCTGCTGTCCGGGCTGGAGTTCCGCCCGGTCCTCACCGCGCACCCGACCGAGGCGCGCCGGCGTGCGGTGTCCTCGACGATCCGCCGCATCTCCACGCTGCTCGCCCAGCGCGACGACTCCCGGCTCGGCGCGGGCGAGCTGGCCGAGAACGAACGCCGCCTGCTGGAGGAGATCGACGTCCTCTGGCGTACGTCCCAGATCCGGGTGACCAAGCCCGGCCCGCTGGACGAGGTCCGTACGGCGATGACGGTCTTCGACGACACGCTGTTCCAGGTGCTCCCGCAGGTGTACCGCCAGCTCGACGACCAGATCGCGGGCAGCAACGCGGGTACGCAGCCGCCGCGGGTGCCGGCGTTCGTCCGGCTGGGTTCGTGGATCGGCGGGGACCGGGACGGCAACCCGTTCGTCACCGCGGCGTTCACCCAGAAGGCGATGGCCATCCAGGCCGACCACGTCCTCCGCGCCCTGGAACGCGTCTGCGAGCGGCTCGGCCGCGCGCTGACCGCGGACGCCGAGACCACGCCGCCGGCCCCGGGGGTGCGCCGCATCCTCGCCGACGCCCGCGCGGCCTTCCCCGACCTGGCCGAGGACGTCGCCACCCGCTCGCCGGGCGAGCCGCACCGGCAGGTGCTGCTGCTGGCCGCGCGCAAGCTCGCCGCGACCCGGCAGCGCGACGCCGACTTCGCCTACGCGGACGCCGGTGAGCTGCTGCGGGAGCTGCGTACCGTCCAGTCCTCCCTCGCCGCGGCCGGCGCGCCGCGGCAGGCGTACGGCGAGCTCCAGCACCTGATCTGGCAGGTGGAGACGTTCGGCTTCCACCTGGCCGAGCTGGAGGTACGCCAGCACTCCAAGGTGCACGCGCGGGCCCTCGCGGAGCTGCGCGCCGGCGGCGACGTGTCGCCGGAGACCGAGGAGGTGCTCGCGGTCTTCCGGGTGATGGCGCAGATCCAGCAGCGCTTCGGCGCGGACGCGTGCCGCCGCTACGTCGTGTCGTTCACCCAGTCCGTCGACGACCTCGCCGCGGTGCCGGAGCTCGCGAAGTATGCGCTGGACGGGCGGCCGCTCGCCCTCGACGTCGTACCCCTCTTCGAGACCGAGGACGACCTGCGCGCCTCGATCGGCATCCTCGACCAGGCACTGGAGCTGGAGCCGATCCAGCGCCGGCTGGCCGAGACCGACCGCCGCTTCGAGGTGATGCTCGGCTATTCCGACTCCGCCAAGGACGCCGGCCCGCTGTCGGCGACGCTCGCGTTGTACGAGGCGCAGGCCGCGCTGGCCGCCTGGGCCGAACGCAACTCGATCAGGCTCACCCTCTTCCACGGCCGCGGCGGCGCGCTCGGCCGCGGCGGCGGCCCGGCCAACCGCGCGGTGCTGGCGCAGGCACCCGGCTCGGTCAGCGGCCGGTTCAAGCTCACCGAGCAGGGCGAGGTCATCTTCGCCCGGTACGGCGACCCGATCATCGCCCGCCGGCACATCGAGCAGGTCGCGGCGGCCACATTGCTCGCCTCCACCCCCGCGGTGGAGAAGCGCACCGCCAACGCCGCGGAGAAGTTCGCCGGCCTGGCCGCGACGATGGACGACGCGGCCCGCGCGACCTACCACCGGCTGGTCCGCAGCGACGGGTTCGCCGAGTGGTTCGCCCGGGTCACGCCGGTGGAGGAGCTCGGCCAGCTCCCGATCGGTTCCCGGCCCGCCCGCCGAGGGCTCGCGCTGTCGTCGCTTGAGGACCTGCGGGCGATCCCGTGGGTGTTCGCGTGGACGCAGGCCCGGGTCAACCTCACCGGGTGGTACGGCGTGGGTGCCGGGCTGGAGGCCGTCGGTGACCTGGACGCGCTGCGGGAGGCGTACGCGCAGTGGCCGTTGTTCGCGGTGACGCTGGACAACGTCGAGATGTCGCTGGCCAAGACCGACGCCCGGATCGCCCGCGGCTACCTCGAGCTCGGTGACCGGCCCGACCTCGCCGAGCAGGTGCTGGCCGAACACGCCCGTACGACCGAGTGGGTGCTGAAGGTCGCCGGACACGAACGCCTGCTGGAGAACCGCCGGGTGCTCGGCCGCGCGGTGGAGCTGCGCAATCCCTACGTGGACGCGTTGTCCTACCTGCAGTTGCGGGCGTTCCGGGCCCTGCGTACGCAGAAACTCTCCGAGGGCGAGACCGAGCGACTGCGCCGCCTGGTGCTGCTCACCGTGAACGGCGTGGCGGCCGGCCTGCAGAACACCGGCTGAGTCACTGACCGGGCACGCAGCGAGCGTGCCAGGTTTCGGTCAGGGCGAGTGCTTGTTCGGCCGGCGGGTGGGTTGGTAGACATCAGACCTATCGACCGCCCGCCCGTCGTCGCAGGAAGGCTGCGCCATGCCGGCACCGCAAGCATCAGTTGACAAGCTCCGGGCCCGCCGGTTCGGGCTCTTCGTGCACTGGGGTCTCTACGCCCTGCCCGCGCGGCACGAGTGGGTGAAGAAGCGCGAGAAGCTCACCGACGAGCAGTACCAGCCGTACTTCGAGCACTTCGACCCCGACCTCTACGACCCACGGGTGTGGGCGAAGGCGGCCGCCGAGGCCGGGATGAAGTACACCGTCCTCACCACCAAGCACCACGAGGGCTTCTCCCTGTGGGACTCCGGCCTCACCGACTACAAGGCGACCAACACCCCCGCCGCCCGTGACCTGGTGCGGCCGTTCGTGGACGCGTTCCGCGCCGAGGACCTCGGGGTCGGCTTCTACCACTCGCTGATCGACTGGCACCACCCCGAGTACCCCGTGGACGCGCTGCACCCCCGTGTCGACGACGCCGACTTCCGCGCCTCGCAGGCGGGCAGGCGCGACATCGAGAAGTACCGTCGCTACCTCCACGGCCAGGTCGAGGAACTCCTCACCCGCTACGGCGACATCGACGTGATGTGGTTCGACTTCTCCTACCCCGGCATGTCGGCGTACGACCTGCCCGGGAAGGGCCACGACGACTGGGACTCCGAGGCGCTGGTCAAGCTGGTGCGCGGCCTGCAGCCGGACATCCTGATCAACAACCGGCTCGACTTCCCCGGCGACTTCACCACGCCGGAGCAGTTCCAGCCGCACACCCCGCCCACCATCGACGGCCGCGAGGTCCCGTGGGAGGCCTGCCAGACTCTCAACGGCAGCTGGGGTTACGACCGGGACAACCTGGACTGGAAGTCGCCCGACCTGCTGGTGCGGATGCTGGTCGACTCGGTGTCCAAGGACGGCAACCTGCTGCTGAACGTCGGGCCCACCGGGCGCGGCGAGTTCGACGAGCGGGCCCTCGCGACGCTGTCGGAGATCGGCCGCTGGACCCGCCGGCACGGCCGGTCGATCTACGGCGCCGGACCGTCCGAGTTCACCCCGCCGGCGGACGGCCGCTACACCCAGCGCGGTGACCGGCTCTACCTCCACCTGTTCGGCTGGCCGTTCCGGCACGCACACCTGCCCGGGCTCGGCGGCCGGATCAAGTACGCCCAGCTGCTGCACGACGCGTCGGAGGTGAAGTTCCGGGAGTACGCCGGGGAGGAAGTCGACTCCAACATCGGCGTGAAGGGCGTGCCGCACGGGACGGTGACGCTGGAGCTTCCGGTGCAGCGGCCCGACCAGCTCGTCCCCGTGGTGGAGATCTTCCTCAAGTAGGCGGGCGCGGGTCCCCTCATCCCGCCTCGCCCGGCCGCCTAGGCTGGCGGGATGTCGTCCCCGTACGTCGACCTGGACCGGCCGCCCCTCGCGGCGGCCGGTCTGCGGTCGACGCTCGTGCATCCCGGCCGGCTGGTCACCGACCTGCGGGTGGTCGCCGAGACCGGGTCCACCAACGCCGACGTCCGGGCGCTCGCCGTCGCCGGCGCGCCCGAGGGGACGCTGGTCGCCACCGACTACCAGAGCGCGGGCCGCGGCCGGCTCCTTCGTGAGTGGACCTCGCCGCCCCGGTCCGGGCTGATGTTCTCGCTGCTGCTGCGCCCGGCCGAGGTGCCGGCCCAGCACTGGCCGTGGCTGCCGCTGCTCACCGGATGCGCCGTGGTCGAGGCGGTGGAGTCGGTGGCCGACGTCCGGTCCCGGTTGAAGTGGCCCAACGACGTACTCCTGGACGACCGCAAGCTGTGCGGCATCCTGCTCGAACGCGTGGAGACTTCCACCGGCCCGGCCGCGGTGGTCGGTGTCGGGCTGAACGCCAGCACGACCGCCGCCGAGCTTCCCGGCCCCCACGCCACCTCGCTGCGCCTCGCGGGAGCGGCCACCACCGACCGGGCCACCCTGCTGGTCGCGGTGGTCCGGGTGCTGGAAGCGCTCTACGCGGCATGGCGGGCGGGCGGCGGCACCGGTGACGACTTCTCGGGCGGACTCCGGGCCGCCTACCGCGCCCGGTGTGCGACGGTGGGCCGGGACGTGCGGGTCCAGCTCGCACCCGACCGCTGGCTCGAGGGACGGGCCGTGGACGTGGACGAGGGGGGCCGGCTCGTGGTGCGTACCACCGACGGTGACCACGCGCTCGGTGCCGGTGACGTGGTGCACGTGCGCTGACCGGTATCGGTCGGGCATGATCGGAGGTCAGGAACCAATCGGTGCGATCCGGTGGGTCCTGGCCCGAGTCCGGTGATTCCGACCGGCTGGACGGCCGGCAGGCCCGGTTACGTCCGGCAGGTCGGTGAGTGAGGAGCGGTGATGGGCATCCCGTCGAAGATGCTGGGCGACGGCGAGCAGGTCTACCTCAGCATGCGTACGCACTGGAAGATCATGATCGGGCCGGTCGTGTTGTTCTTCCTCACTCTCGGCGCGGCCCTGGTGCTGATCTCGCTGGTGCCCTCGGGTGCCTACCAGAGGTGGGTCCAGTTGTTCATCGTCGCCGCGGCCGTGGTGGGCGTACTCGTCTACGCCGTCTGGCCGGCCCTCAACTGGATGTCCTCCACCTACGCCGTCACCGACCGGCGGCTGATCACCCGTACCGGCGTCGTCACCCGGAGCGGCCGCGACATCCCGCTCACCCGGATCAACGACGTGGCCAGCGAACGCGGCCTCACCGACCGGATCCTCGGCTGCGGCACCCTCATCGTGTGGTCGGCGGGGGAACAGGGCCGGGTCACCCTGCCCGACGTGCCGAACGTGGAAACGGTCCAGCGGACGCTGTCCGAACTCGTCTTCGCCCGCGAGGACGACGATGACGAGACCCCCACCCGCCGGCAGCGCTCGCGTTATGACGGACCCAGGACCCGCACCGACTACGAGCCGTACTGACCGGCCCGGCCCGGGCCTCGCACCGCGGAAGAATCCCGGGCTCGCGCCCCAGGACAGACCCTAGGCTTGCCGGCATGTCTGCGACGTCCAAGGGTGTCCAGGTCCGCCGGGTCGACGACGCGGGCCACGTGGCCGAGTTGTCCCTCGATCGCCCCGAGGCGCTGAACGCCGTGTCCACCGCCCAGGCCGAGGCGATCATCCGGGCCGCCACGTCGCTCGCGGCCGACCAGCGGGTCCGTGCGGTCGTACTCTCCAGCGCCTGCGAGAAGGCGTTCTGCGTGGGTGCCGACCTCAAGGAGCGCAACACGTTCGACGACCAGGATCTGTGGCGCCAGCGGCCGGTGATCCGCCGGCTGTTCGGGAGCATCCTCGACCTGCCGATGCCGGTGATCGCCGCGGTGCACCGGTACGCCCTGGGCGGCGGCTTCGAGCTGGCCCTGTCCTGCGACCTGATCGTCGCCGACGAGACCGCGGTGTTCGGGCTGCCGGAGGTCTCGGTCGGCCTGGTCCCCGGCGGCGGGGGTACCCAGCTGCTGGCGCGCCGGGTCGGCCGGTCCCGGGCGGGCGACCTGATCCTCACCGGCCGCCGGGTCGAGGCGGCCGAGGCGGACCGGCTCGGCGTGGTGGACCGGCTGGTGGCTCCGGGCCGGGCGCGGCAGACGGCTGTGGACCTCGCCACCCAGATCGCCGCCAACTCACCCGTCGGTGTCCGGCAGGCGAAGCAGGCCCTGCGCCTCGGCGCCGACGCCGACCTCGCCGCCGGGCTGGCGATCGAGGACGCCGCCTGGCGGGCCACCGCGTTCTCACCGGACCGGAAGGAGGGCATCGCGGCGTTCAACGAGAAGCGTCCGCCGGTCTGGCCTGGGGAATGAGAGGGGCACCGGGGGAATGGGGATGGCATGAAGGTCTATCGGGGCTGGGATACCTGGGCGGAGGCGTCCCGCGTTCTGTCGCGCTACCTCCCGACCGGAACCACGCCGCACCTTCGGCGAGCCGTCCGGTTCGCCGACCACTGGGGCGGCCGCGCCACTCGCTACGAGGTGGCGGAGCTGCTGGTCCGGGAGTTCGGTGTCACCGAACTCGGCCTGCTCACCGCCGGGCTTCTGCACCACCTGTCCGAGGACTATCCCTGCACGATGGAGCACATCGAGGAACGCTTCGGTACGCGGGTCGCCGGACTCGTGGATTCCCCGATGGTGCGGCTGGCCGGGAGGTACGCCCTGGTGCAGCGGCTGCACACCTACCCGACGGTGGAGTCCCAGCGGGAGATCTACCACGAGACCTGTGAGCGGTTCATCCCGCTGGCGGTGGCCACCGAGCCGGTCTTCGACGAGTTGTTCTCCTCCTGGCAGCACGCGTTCGCCTATCTCCGCCAGCCGGTGGACCACCTCGGCGCGGCGCAGCAGTTGGTCGCGGTGGTGCACCACGACCGGTTCGACCCCTCCGGCCGGCCCGCGGTGGAGCACACCCGCGCGGTGGCCCGGCTCACCCGCGACGGCGGCGGTACGCCCGAACAGCAGCTCGCGGCGCTCCTGCACGACTGCGTGGAGGACACCGAGCTCAGCCTGGCCCAGCTGATCGACCTGGGTGTCCCCTCGGACGTGGTGGACATGGTGGACGCGCTCACCCGCCGACCGGGGGAGTCGTACGAGGATCACCTCGACCGGCTGGTGGAGACACCGCCCGCCATTCTGGTCAAGCGCGCCGACATCCGGCACAACCTCAGCGCCGCGCGGCTGGCCCGCCTCGACGAGTCCGCCCAGGAGGCCGTGCGCCGGCGATACGCCTACGCGCTGGCGCTGCTGGACCGCGCGAACGGACCCGGACCCACGTGGGTGGTGGCCGGCCCCGTACCCACGCCCAGCGCCGAGACCACTCCGAACGCCGCGTCGGACCCCACCTCGGACGCCGACCGGCCGCCCAGGTCCGTGGGGGTGCCCCGGCAGAGCCGCGGTGAGGCGGAGCCGGGCGGGACGAACTCGGGCGAGGCGAACTCGGGCGAGGCGGAAGGCGCAGCCGACTCCGACGAGGCGGCCTCGGTCATCCCCGAGTCGGCGCCGGAGGCCTGAGCCGACCGGTGACCGCCGGCGGAGACACGATCCGCAGCAGCGGCTTCGCGCCCGTGCGCCACACTGGTGGGGGAGGTGGCCACGATGCAGGTGCCGAGCCGGGTCTGGTTGCGGGAGGTCGGTCCGCGCGACGGGCTGCAGAACGAACCCCCCGTACCCACCGCGGGAAAGATCGAGCTCCTCGACGCGCTGTCGAAGACCGGCCTGAGCCGGATCGAGGCGGTCAGTTTCGTCCACCCGAAGGCCATTCCGCAGATGGGTGACGCGGCGAAGGTGTGGGCGGCCGCGGCGAAGAGCCCCCACGTCACCTACTCCGCGCTGGTGCCCAACCTGGTCGGTGCCCGGCGGGCGGTCGAGGCCGGCTTCACCGAACTGGAGGTGGTGGTCTCCGCCTCCGACACCCACAACCGCGCGAACCTCAACCGCACCACCGCGGAGTCGCTCGCCGAGCTCGGTCCGCTGGTCGAGTACGCCCACGGCCAGGGCGCCCGGTGCCAGGTCATCGTCGCGACATCGTGGGGTTGTCCGTACGAAGGGGACATCCCGGTCGGGCAGACCGTCGGCGTGGCCCGCGCGGCGCTCGCGGCGGGAGCGGACTCCCTGGCGTACGGCGACACCACCGGCATGGCCACGCCCACCCGGGTCGAGGATCTCGTGGGCCGCACCCGGGAGGCGTTCCCGGACACGTCGCTCGCCCTGCACTTCCACAACACCCGCGGCACCGGCCTGGCCAACCTGCTGACCGCGCTGCGGCTCGGCGTGACCGACTTCGACGCCAGTGTCGGCGGCCTGGGCGGCTGCCCGTACGCGCCGGGGGCGAGCGGCAACATCGCCACCGAGGAGGTCGTGCACATGCTGGCGGACATGGGCGTGGAGACCGGCGTCGATCTCGACCTGCTGCTGGACGTCGCCGCGACCGCGGAGCGGCTGGTCGGCCACCAGG